>NZ_CP027295.1 GCF_005490785.1 Brachybacterium sp. SGAir0954
ATGCCGTCCCTCCCCCGCCCCGTCACCGCGCTCCCGGCCCTGCTCCTCGCCCTGTTCTGCGCGGCGACGCTGGTCCTCGCGGGCGCCCCGTCGGCGCGGGCCGCGGGCGCGGACGGGGAGGGCGCGATCACGGCGGACGAGCCCGTCCGCCTGGTCATCGCGACGGCGGGCCTGGACTGGCGGGACGTCACCCCCGAGCTCACGCCGCACCTGCAGTGCCTCGCGGACCGCTCGGGCCTCGGCGCCATGAACACGACCTCGGTCTCCGTGGTCTCCACGATGCGCCAGGGCATGGAGACGATCCGCTCGGGCTACCGCGGCCTCGCGGCGGACGCCCCCCGCACCGCCGGCATCCCGGACCCGGCCGTCGACCAGTGGGAGCAGCTCGGGGTGCCCGTGACGGAGGTCGACGGAGGCGGCGGGCCGGACGACGCCGGCTCCGACGAGCCCGCGGACCCGGCGGTCTCCACCGCGGCGACCCTGCCCGACGGCGCCGCCGACGAGATCTCCGAGGGCCTCGGCGCGGAGGACGGGATCGTCCTCGTGGACCTCGGCGGTCTGCCGGACCGCTCCGACCCGGAGCGTGCCGACGCCCTCACCGCCCTGGACGCGCGGGCGGGCGAGGTGATCGACGCCGCCGGGGGCTGCGACGCGGACTCGCTGCCGCGCACGCTCACCCTCTCCGTCGCGGCGATCGACCCGGCGGATCCGGACGCCTCGGAGCGCACCGGGGCGATGGCCTCCCGCTCGGCGGGGCTGCAGGTCGCGATGGACTCCGCGCTCCCGGGCCGCGCCCTCACCTCGGGGGCGACGAAGCAGCCGGGCGTGGTCATGCTGACGGACGTCGCGCCCACGATCCTCGCGTCCTACGGGGCGAGCTCCGAGGGTCTCCTCAACGGCCAGCCCCTGCGGGGGACGGAGAGCGCAGACCCGCAGCAGCTCGTCAAGGACCGCTCGCTCGCCGCCCTCGAGGTGGACGACGCGACGATCCCGGCGCTGGGCTCCTGGCTCGCCCTCGGGGTCATGGGGCTGGTCCTGCTGCTCGTCCCGGCCCTCGGCCGTCGCCCGCGGCTGCAAGCCCTCGGCCGGGCTCTGACGACGATCGCCCCGCTCGCCCTGCCGGTGGGCCTCATGGCCTCGCTCGTGCCCTGGTGGCGCGCGGAGCATCCGGCGCTCGCGCTCACGGGCGTCGTCTGGGCGGGCTCCGCGCTGCTCGCGCTCGTGGTGCTCGCGGGTCCCTGGCGGCGGGTCCCCCGCGGCTCGGTCGCGGTGAGCGCGGCGCTCGTGGGCGGCATCGTCCTGCTGGAGTCCGCGACGGGCTCCCGGCTGCAGCTGGGCTCCCCGCTGGGCGCGCAGCCGATCTCCGGCGGCCGCTTCTACGGGCTGTCCAACCACCTGTTCGGGATCGTCCTCGCGGCGTCGCTGATCGCCCTGCTGTGCCTGTTCACGCTGCTCCGCACGGCGCGAGCACGGGTGCTGTGGACGCTCGGCGTGGGTGTCGCGGTCGCGGTGGTGTGCGTGACGCCGTCGATGGGTGCGGACTTCGGGTCGATGCTCGCGACGGTTCCGACGTTCGGCCTGCTCGCGCTGCTCGTCTCGGGGATCCGGCTCCGCCCGTGGCACGTGGTCTCGCTGCTCGCCGGCGGCGCGGTGCTCGTGCTCGGGGTCTCCTTCCTGGACTGGCTGCGGCCGCCCGAGGACCGCACGCATCTGGGGCGCTTCATCAACGAGCTGCTCTCGGGCGAGCTCGTGGCGGTCGTGGTCCGCAAGCTCGCGCAGAACGTGGGCATGACGCTCGGCTATCCCGCGCTCACGGTGCTCCTGATCCTCGCGCTCGCCTGCTCGGTGGCCGCGCTCATGCCCCGCCGTGCTCGGCTCACCAGACTCGCAGCGCTGTACGAGGAGCACCCCTACGCCCTGCACACGATGATCGCGGTGGTCGCTGGCGGATGGCTGGGCTATGCGGTGAACGACACCGGTCCGGTGCTCGTCGCGGCGATGTTCGGGATCGCACTCGTGCTGCTCCCTCCGGCGCTCCCCTCACCCGGCGACGAGCCGACGGCCCATGCCACCGGCACGGGAGCCGATGACAGCACGAACGTCCGCCTGAGCACCGAGGGACGCTGAGAGGAGCCACACACGGCGGATCCTATGCCGGTGGCGATGCGTGGGGCCGCCCCGCGTGCGGCGGGCCGCCTGAGCCTCCCATCAGGAGCGCCTCACCCCCAGCGCTGACCAGCCCTGGACAACGCTCCAACACGAATCCGAGACCGCTGTCGCACCTGATGCGTCATCAGACGCTGCGCCCGCCCCAGTCCCCCGCCCCGCTGCCTCTCACGCTCTCGTCCCCTTCTCCCGCCGGGGGACGACGTGGGAAGGGCACGAGACAGCAGCGAGCCGAACAGCCACGGAATCCACGTGCCAGGGAGCAGACACGTCCTCAGGCCCATGACGCGGCGAGGCCATGTGCCGGAGGACGAGAGAGCAGTTGAGCCGGTGCGTCAGCGGGCCGCCGTCTCCGGGGATCCTCAGGGAGCGATGGCCTCGGCCCGCTCTCTCCCCGTCGAGCCGCACCTCTCAGCGCCCTGGCCTCCGAGCCCTGTACGGGCCCCGGGACGGGGATGGGACCCGCGTGCTTCGATGCGATGGGCTCGCGCGCCTCAGCGCGCTGTCGATGGGGACGCGAACGGCAACGTGCAGCTGATGGCGATGGTGACTGTCGCCGTGCTCGTGGACGTCCGGTGGGCTCACCACGCGCGGGCGTCTGAGCCGGCCCGGAAACTGGACATGAAAAAAGGGAAGGGCAGAGAACGGCGAGACACTCTCACGAGCACCCCAGCGACGTCCTCCACCCTTCCCGATGAAGATGTCCGGCGGCGACCTACTCTCCCACACCCTCCCGAGTGCAGTACCATCGGCGCAATCGAGCTTAGCTTCCGGGTTCGGAATGGAACCGGGCGTTTCCTCGATGCTATGACCGCCGTAACACGGCGAGACCAACCAGCCCTGACCAACCACACCCCCGACCAGGGGACGCAGTGGCAGGAGTTGCTTCTCCAGAACCACACAGTGGACGCGAACACCAGCAAACAAAAACTTTGATGTTGATAAGTCATCGGCCATTAGTACCAGTCAGCTCCACACATTGCTGTGCTTCCACATCTGGCCTATCAACCCAGTCATCTACTGGGGGCCTCTCACCCACAAGGGGCACGGATATCTCATCTTGAAGCAGGCTTCCCGCTTAGATGCTTTCAGCGGTTATCCCTTCCCGACGTAGCCAACCAGCCATGCTCTTGGCAGAACAACTGGCACACCAGAGGTCAGTCCATCCCGGTCCTCTCGTACTAGGGACAGGTCTTCTCAAATATCCAACGCGCGCAGCGGATAGGGACCGAACTGTCTCACGACGTTCTAAACCCAGCTCGCGTACCGCTTTAATAGGCGAACAGCCTAACCCTTGGGACCAACTCCAGCCCCAGGATGCGACGAGCCGACATCGAGGTGCCAAACCATGCCGTCGATATGAGCTCTTGGGCAAGATCAGCCTGTTATCCCCGGGGTACCTTTTATCCGTTGAGCGACACCCATTCCACAATGAGGTGCCGGATCACTAGTTCCTGCTTTCGCACCTGCCCGACATGTCTGTCTCGCAGTCAAGCTCCCTTGTGCACTTACACTCAACACCTGATTGCCAACCAGGCTGAGGGAACCTTTGAGCGCCTCCGTTACTTTTTGGGAGGCAACCGCCCCAGTTAAACTACCCATCAGGCACTGTCCCTGATCCGGATCACGGACCGAGGTTAGGAATCCAGAACGACCAGAGTGGTATTTCAACAACGACTCCACACTCACTAGCGTGAATGCTTCCCAGTCTCCCACCTATCCTACACAAGCCGTTCCGAACACCAATACCAAACTATAGTAAAGGTCCCGGGGTCTTTCCGTCCTGCTGCGCGTAACGAGCATCTTTACTCGTAATGCAATTTCGCCGAGTTCGCGGTTGAGACAGTGGAGAAGTCGTTACGCCATTCGTGCAGGTCGGAACTTACCCGACAAGGAATTTCGCTACCTTAGGATGGTTATAGTTACCACCGCCGTTTACTGGGGCTTAAATTCTCAGCTTCGCTCCAAAGAGCTAACCGGTCCTCTTAACCTTCCAGCACCGGGCAGGCGTCAGTCCGTATACAGCGTCTTACGACTTCGCACGGACCTGTGTTTTTAGTAAACAGTCGCTTCTCCCTGGTCTCTGCGGCCCTCAGGGCTCTCACCCTTCAGGCCCCCCTTCTCCCGAGGTTACGGGGGCATTTTGCCGAGTTCCTTAACCACGATTCTCTCGAACGCCTTGGTATTCTCTACCTGATCACCTGAGTCGGTTTAGGGTACGGGCGACCGTATTCGTCACGCCGGAACTTTTCTTGGCAGTACAGGATCACTCACCTACGCCCATACGGGATCCCCATCACGTCTCACCCTTGATGACCCCAGCATTACCCGGGGTCGGGCTGCACGCTTAGACGGACTATTCCATTAAGTCCGCGGAAGCTACCTCTCTGCGTCATCCCTCGCGCTGACCTACTACAACCTTGGTTCCCAGCCTCACAGCATCCCTCACCCCGAAGGGCAAGAGGACTGATCGGGTGGTTAGCATCGACTGCCTCGGTATGGGTCCTCCTACGATCGGTTCGGGAATATCAACCCGATGTCCATCGACTACGCCTGTCGGCCTCGCCTTAGGTCCCGACTAACCCAGGGCGGATTAACCTAGCCCTGGAACCCTTGATCAATCGGCGGACGGGTTTCTCACCCGTCTTTCGCTACTCATGCCTGCATTCTCACTCGAACAGCCTCCACCACTGGGTTCCCCCGCGGCTTCGCTGGCTGCTCGACGCTCCCCTACCCATCCCGGCAGAACCGGAATGACACAGCTTCGGCGGTGTACTTGAGCCCCGCTACATTGTCGGCGCAAAATCACTTGACCAGTGAGCTATTACGCACTCTTTCAAGGGTGGCTGCTTCTAAGCCAACCTCCTGGTTGTCTCAGCAACTTCACATCCTTTTCCACTTAGCACACGCTTAGGGGCCTTAGCTGATGTTCTGGGCTGTTTCCCTCTCGACTATGAAGCTTATCCCCCACAGTCTCACTGCTGCGCTCTCACGTACCGGCATTCGGAGTTTGGCTAAGGTCAGTAACCCGGTGGGGCCCATCGCCTATCCAGTGCTCTACCTCCGGCACGAAACACGCAACGCTGCACCTAAATGCATTTCGGGGAGAACCAGCTATCACGAAGTTTGATTGGCCTTTCACCCCTATCCACAGGTCATCCCCTCCATTTTCAACTGAAGTGGGTTCGCGCCTCCACGCGGTCTTACCCGCGCTTCACACTGCCCATGGATAGATCACTTCGCTTCGGGTCTAGAGCCGGCGACTGAACGCCCCGTTCAGACTCGCTTTCGCTACGGCTACCCCACACGGGTTAACCTCGCCACCGACCACTAACTCGCAGGCTCATTCTTCAAAAGGCACGCCGTCACCCCGTAAGGCTCCGACGGATTGTAAGCACACGGTTTCAGGTACTATTTCACTCCCCTCCCGGGGTACTTTTCACCTTTCCCTCACGGTACTTGTCCGCTATCGGTCAAGAGGTAGTATTCAGGCTTACCAGGTGGTCCTGGCAGATTCACACCGGATTTCACGGGTCCGGTGCTACTCGGGAACAGCACTCAACGCCATGCAACAGTTTCGTCTACGGGGGTCACACCCTCTACGCCGTCGCACTCAACACGACTTCGACTACCATCACACATTCACGTCGACCGTCCGGCAGAACAGTCCAGCACGTCCCACAACCCCCAACCTGCAACCCCTGCCGGGTATCACACAGGCTCGGTTTAGCCTCATCCGCTTTCGCTCGCCACTACTCACGGAATCACTATTTGTTTTCTCTTCCTGCGGGTACTGAGATGTTTCACTTCCCCGCGTTCCCTCCACACCACCTATACATTCAGTGGCGGGTACCAGGGCATGACCCCTGGTGGGTTTCCCCATTCGGACATCCTCGGATCACAGGTCGGTTGTCACCTTCCCGAGGCTTTTCGCAGACTCCCACGTCCTTCATCGGCTCCTCTTGCCAAGGCATTCACCGTGTGCCCTTTAAGACTTGGCAACACAAAGACACTAAAATTGCTTACAAGATGCTCGCGTCCACTATGTAGTTCTCAAGAAGCAACCCCACACCCACACCACCAACGCAACCGCGCCGACCATGCAGGGGAGGACCAGCCACACACCCCGCACCAACCCGAAGACCAGTGACAGGGCTGCGTGCAGCCTCACAACTCAATAGCGTGCCTCCACCTCGAACCCACCATGACCACCGCTCGTTCCACACCCACTCGAGAGCAGGTCGTACTGGAGCCGGTCACCGCCGGCGAAGTGCCTCTTCGTTGATGTTCCACCCTTGAGCAACCATCCTCACCACACGCGGGTGAGCAGACAGCCACCAATCATTGGTGTAGCTCCTTAGAAAGGAGGTGATCCAGCCGCACCTTCCGGTACGGCTACCTTGTTACGACTTAGTCCCAATCACCGATCCCACCTTCGACAGCTCCCTCACGAGGATGGGCCACTGGCTTCGGGTGTTACCGACTTTCGTGACTTGACGGGCGGTGTGTACAAGGCCCGGGAACGTATTCACCGCAGCGTTGCTGATCTGCGATTACTAGCGACTCCGACTTCATGGGGTCGAGTTGCAGACCCCAATCCGAACTGAGACCGGCTTTTTGGGATTCGCTCCACCTCACAGTTTCGCAACCCTTTGTACCGGCCATTGTAGCATGCGTGAAGCCCAAGACATAAGGGGCATGATGATTTGACGTCGTCCCCACCTTCCTCCGAGTTGACCCCGGCAGTCTCCCATGAGTCCCCGCCATTACGCGCTGGCAACATGGAACGAGGGTTGCGCTCGTTGCGGGACTTAACCCAACATCTCACGACACGAGCTGACGACAACCATGCACCACCTGTGCACCAGTCCGAAGAAAACCCCATCTCTGGAGTCGTCCGGTGCATGTCAAGCCTTGGTAAGGTTCTTCGCGTTGCATCGAATTAATCCGCATGCTCCGCCGCTTGTGCGGGCCCCCGTCAATTCCTTTGAGTTTTAGCCTTGCGGCCGTACTCCCCAGGCGGGGCACTTAATGCGTTAGCTACGACGCGGAAAACGTGGAATG
This sequence comes from Brachybacterium sp. SGAir0954, assembly GCF_005490785.1. Taxonomy (GTDB): domain Bacteria; phylum Actinomycetota; class Actinomycetes; order Actinomycetales; family Dermabacteraceae; genus Brachybacterium; species Brachybacterium rhamnosum. Next base: position 7,231 of record NZ_CP027295.1, read on the forward strand.
TTCCCCACATCTAGTGCCCAACGTTTACGGCATGGACTACCAGGGTATCTAATCCTGTTCGCTCCCCATGCTTTCGCTTCTCAGTGTCAGTAATGGCCCAGAGACCTGCCTTCGCCATCGGTGTTCTTCCTGATATCTGCGCATTTCACCGCTACACCAGGAGTTCCAGTCTCCCCTACCACACTCTAGCCTGCCCGTACCCACCGCACGCCCGAGGTTGAGCCTCGGGTTTTCACGGCAGACGCGACAAGCCACCTACAAGCTCTTTACGCCCAATAATTCCGGACAACGCTTGCGCCCTACGTATTACCGCGGCTGCTGGCACGTAGTTAGCCGGCGCTTCTTCTGCAGGTACCGTCACTTTCGCTTCTTCCCTGCTGAAAGAGGTTTACAACCCGAAGGCCGTCATCCCTCACGCGGCGTCGCTGCATCAGGCTTTCGCCCATTGTGCAATATTCCCCACTGCTGCCTCCCGTAGGAGTCTGGGCCGTGTCTCAGTCCCAGTGTGGCCGGTCGCCCTCTCAGGCCGGCTACCCGTCATCGCCTTGGTGAGCCACTACCTCACCAACAAACTGATAGGCCGCGAGCCCATCCTTCACCGAAAAACTTTCCAACACCCGCCATGCGACAGGAGCTCATATCCGGTATTAGCCCCGATTTCCCGAGGTTATCCCAGAGTGAAGGGCAGGTTGCTCACGTGTTACTCACCCGTTCGCCACTAATCAGACCGAGCAAGCTCGGTCGTCATCGTTCGACTTGCATGTGTTAAGCACGCCGCCAGCGTTCGTCCTGAGCCAGGATCAAACTCTCCATGAAAAACATGAAAAACTATAAACCTGACAAAAAAACAAACAACCAGCATTTAACTGCTAATCATCCGTATATTCTGCCAATCAAATATTGGCATCAACAAATAGACACGCTATTGAGATATCAAGCAACACGCGCACTCAGTATCAGAACCCTTCCGAGTTCCTCACTCCGAGGCAACCCCTATAACTTAGGGGATCCGGTTCTCCATGTCAATTCGGTGCGGTGTGAACCGCGCCTCATCAGTTCTGAAGTTATCCGAAGAGCCTGGTGGGAGTCGATTTCGCGTTCCGCCACTGCTGGCCTTCCCGCTGTCCCGATCTCCCGGGCACGAGGAAGAACATTACGTGGATCCCCGGGCCCGGTCAACTCGAGAGGCCCCTTTTCGGAGTGGCCTCGGCCACTTTCCCGCCCCGAGCTACATCACCGCAGGTCAGAGGCGGATCCAGCCCTCGAATCGCTCAGCGGGACGGGCGATCTCGGTCCCCGCCCTCGGACGGGGCGCTGTTCTGGGCGTCCACCGCCTCATGGACCACGAGGGAGGTGTACTCGTCCGCCGCGAGGGAGTCGCGCAGCGCCTCGGGGATCCGGGGCTCCGGCGATCCCAGGTGGGACGCGATGATCACCGCGTGGATCGGCGCGAACGGCCCGGTCACCGGGGCGGCGTGCAGCCGGGTGGCCAGAGCGTCGAGATCCACCCCCGCCAGATAGGCGATGTCGTCGGTGTCGAAGAGCCCCTCGACAGGGAGACCCCTCAGCGCGCGGTCCAGCGCCTCGATGTCCGTGTCCTCCAGGCGGATCACGTCGCCCTCCGAGAACTCGCCGTCCACCGGGAGCGCGGCGAGGCGCTCCCTGAGAACGGTGGGGCGCACCCAGGCGGTCCCGCCCGTCGTCCCCGCGCGCCGGCCGGCGCCGGCCGCGGCGGTGGCGCTCGGGCTCGAGGAGGACGGTGCCGGGCCCGGGGCAGGGAGAGCAGCGGGTGCGAGGGCATCAGCGGCCGCAGGTGCAGGTGCAGGCTCGGATGCGGTGACCTCAGCGGTGTCGGGATCCGCGTCCAGGGAGTGAGTTGGCGCCGGGGGCTGCTCCTCCCCCTCCTCGGCGATCGCTGCTGCCTGATCGGCGCGCGCGTCGGTCCGCTCGTCCTCGCCCTTTCCGAGCGCGTCGGCCTCCTCGCCGTCGGCCACGCCGGACGCGCCGGTGTGCTCACCCATGACCGTCTCGACGGCGCGGGGCCCGGGGCGTGACGCGGCGGGAGGGGCGAGAGAGCTCGGGGCCTCGGCGTCCTCCGTCATGACCGTGCCGGGTGCCGTTGGTCCGAGGGGCGCCACGGACCCCTCGGGGTCGTCCTGCGCGGTGACGGCACGAGCCTCGACCGCGGACGGCTCGGGAGAGGTGCCGTCCTCGACGACGGCGCCGTCGGCCTCCTCCCCCGAGATCTCCGGGGACAGGCGCCGACGCGCGGCGAGGGCGCGCACCACGTCCCGGAGCTGGGCGGCGCGATGCAGCTGCCCGCGCAGATCCTTGCCGGTCGCCCGATGGTGGAGGTCGCAGGGGATCTCCTTCACCCAGAACCCCGCGGTGACCGCGTCGATGCTGAGCCCGGTCTCCACACCCCACCCGCCGGCGAGCGGCTGCACGGCCTCCCACGCCTCGCGGGTGATGCAGCGGGTGCCCGAGAGCGGCTGCTGCGGCTCCCATCCGGTGGCCCGGCGGATCCCGTTGCGGCTCGTGCGCACCACGATCCCCATGCCGGAGGCGCCCACCTGCGGGGGCAGCAGCGCGATCGCCATGTCGACCCCCGTCACGAGCACGGCGTCCACGAGGGGCTGCGCGGCGGAGGCGGAGGCCCCCATGTCCGCGTCGAGGAAGAGCAGTGCCCGCTGCACGGGCGCGTCGTCGGCCTCATGGTCGACGATGACCGGCAGCGGGCCCGTGTGGCCGGCGACCCGGGGCTCGGCGTGGATCTCCTCGGTGAAGTCCGCACCGCCGTCGGCCGTCGCGGCCGCCTCCCGCAGGGCCACGAGCTGAGCGCCCGTCCCCATCGCGGCGGCCTTGCCCCGGTTCACCCGGTGGCGGACGACGACCGCGCCCGCGCCCATGGCGATCGCGGCGGTCGAGTCGGTGGAGCCGTCGTCGACGACGACCACGAGGTCCACGCCCACGAGCGTGCGCGCCGCGTCGATCGTCGCCTCGATCCGCTCCGCCTCGTTCTTGGCGGGGATCACCACGGCGACCCGCTCAGGACGGTTCGCCGCGAGCGGCCCCGCGGTGCTCATCGCAGGGTCACCTGCCGCGCGACGATGCCGCCGCGGGCGCGCCGCTCGGCGGGCGTGAGCGGGTCCGTGCTCGCGAGCGCCTCCTCGAAGCGGGAGCGGAAGGCCTCCGCCTCCGAGGCGACGCCGGCGGCCCCGTAGCCCTTGGGCAGGTCCCAGACAGGGATCGTCATGCCCTCCGCGCGGAAGGAGCCCACGTACTTCGTGCCCTCGCCGATCGCGGACTCGCGCCGCGCGTGCAGGCGGGTGACGGCGTCGATGACGCGGTCCTCGTCCGCATCGAGCACCCAGCGGAGGTGCTCCTTCGCCCCGGCGTCCACCCAGAACGCGGACGGGAGGCCGTCCACCGCGGCGGTCGCCATGATCGACTCGTTCGCGTGCTGCAGGGAGTGCTCGATCTCCGCGGTGCGCTCGGCACCCGGGTCCAGCCAGAAGTCGAAGGTGTCGTGCACGGCCAGCTCGCCGATCGAGGCGGGGTCCAGCAGGTCCTGCAGCCGCGGGGACTCCGCCGTGACCTCGACGGCGGTGACGGGGGTGCCGGGCTCGGACGCGAGCGCGGAGGCGAGCGCCTGCCCGATCCCGCGGGAGAGGTCCCCTCCCGGGTAGCTCGCCTGGACGCCGACGATGACGGAGCCGTCGGAGCGGCGCACCGCGGGCCAGGCCATCGGCAGGATCGTCGCGAGCACGACGGGGACGTCCCCGTGCTCGGCGGTGGTGCGCGCCGGGGCGGTCGCGGCGGGGACCAGCTGGCGCATGGCCACCAGGTCCCGCTCGTTCGGCAGCCCCTCGAAGGGACGTCGGACCAGGTCGTTGCTCGCGGCAGAACTCATGGACGGGAGTCTAGCGATCGTCCCCGTGCTCGACGTGCCTCTCCCGGATCAGCTCCTCGGCGCGCTCGTGGAGGTCCCACGGGGGCACGCCGTCCAGGAGGTGCAGGGCGAAGTCCGCGCTGAACCGCTCGAAGAAGAGGGTGCCGCGCACCGAGTTCCCGTGGAGGTCCAGCTGCGGGGCGTAGCTCGCGACGCCGAAGCGGGAGGGCAGCGCCGCGATGATCCCGCCGCCCACCCCGGACTTCGCGGGCAGGCCGACGTCGCTCACCCAGTCCCCCGCGTTGTCGTACATGCCGCAGGTCATCATCACGGAGAGCACCTGCCGCGCCGCGACGCGGGAGAAGACGCGCTCCCCCGTGAGCGGGTTGGTGCCGCCGGAGGCGAGGGTCGCGGCCATCACCGCGAGGTCCGTGACGGTGGTGAGCACGGCGCAGCCCTCGACGTAGCCGCCCACGACCTCCGCGGCGTCCTCCTCCATCGAACCCGCGGCGCGCAGCATGTAGGCGAGCGCGAGGTTGCGGTCCGCGGTGCCGAGCTCCTCCTCGAAGGTCTCACGGTGCAGCTCGAGCGGGCGCCCGGCCGCGGCGTCGAGCACGGCGCGCAGGCGCTGGGTGCGCTCGGACTGCTCGGCGCCGAGCATCGCGTGGGTGCGGATCGCGCCGATGTTCACGAGCGGGTTCTTGGGCTTCTTGGTGTGCGGGTCCAGGCTGAGGGCGTTGAACTCCTCCCCCGTGGGCTCCTCGTCCACGACGGAGTCCACGTGCTCCATGCCGTGGAGGTCGATCGCGGCGCCGTAGGCGAACGCCTTCGAGATCGACTGCACGGGAAAGGCGTGCTCGCGGCCGTTCCCGGCGCCGAGGATCTCCCCGTCGATCCCGCACAGGGCGACGCCGACGTGGTCCTCCCGGGCGCCGGAGAGGCGGGACAGCTCGGGGATCTCACCGGCCACCTCCGCGGAGCCGATGATGCCGCGGTCCAGCAGCACCGCGTCCTGCGGGGCGGCGTCGTCGGTCTCCGTGCACGCGGCCGCGGAGAGCTCGGTGGTCAGGCGGTCGAGGTAGGTGCTCAGTGCGCTGGTCACGCCCCGACCGTACCGGTCCCCCGCGCCGGAGGGGCGGGCCGTGCGGGGATAGCGTGGGCGCATGAGCCCCGCACCGTCGCTGGACACCTCGCCCGTCACCCGCCATGCGCTCTCCCACGACGCCTCCCACTACCTGCTGCTGCCCGCGGCGGTCGCGGTGCCCCGGGACGAGGCGGAGGTCGCGGCGCTGCTCGCACGGATGGTGCAGGAGCAGCGCCCGGTGACCTTCCGCTCCGGCGGGACGAGCCTCTCCGGGCAGGCGCAGACCTCCTCGGTGCTCGCCGACGTGCGCCGCGGATTCCGCGGGGTCGAGGTGTTCGAGGGCGGCGCCCGGGTGCGGGTGGGACCGGGTGCGACGCTGCGCGAGGTCAATGCGCGCCTCGCCCCGCACGGACGGCGCCTGGGGCCGGACCCGGCCTCGGAGGCGGCGTGCACGATCGGCGGGATCATCGCGAACAACTCCTCCGGCATGGCCGCCGGCATCACGGAGAACACGTACCGCACCCTCGAGTCGCTGCGCTGCGTGCTCCCCTCCGGCACGGTGCTGGACACCTCCGACCCCCGCGCCGACGCCCTCCTGCGCGAGGCGGAGCCCGCCCTCCACGCGGGCCTCGACGCGCTCGCGGCGCGCGTGCGGGCGGATCCGGAGGCGGTGCGCGTGATCCGCGAGCGCTTCGCCCTGAAGAACACGATGGGCTACGGGATCAACGCGCTGCTCGACTTCGACGAGCCCGCCCAGATGCTCGCCCACCTCGTCATCGGCTCCGAGGGGACCCTCGCCTTCGTCTCCTCGGCGGTCTTCCGGACGGTCGCCGTGCCCGCGCACACCGCGACCGGGCTGCTCGTGCTGCCGGACCTGCGCCGCGCGACGGCCGCGCTGCCCGCCCTCACCGAGCAGGGCTTCGCGACCGTCGAGCTGCTCGACGCGCGCTCGCTCGAGGTCGCCCGCGCCCTCCCGGGTGCCCCGCAGGAGATCACCGCGCTCGACGTGCGCGGTCATGCGGCGCTGCTGCTCGAGCAGCGCGCCGACGACCCCGCGGAGCTCCAGGACCGTGTGGGCAGGGCGGAGCAGCTCGCTCGCGTTCTCGACCCCGCCGCCGGCTTCGCCATGACCATCGATCCGGGCCGCCGCTCCGCCCTCTGGACGGCCCGCAAGGGGCTGTACGCGGCGGTCGCCGGGGCCCGGCCCGCCGGCTCCACCGCCCTGCTCGAGGACGTCGCGGTGCCGGTGCCGGCCCTGGAGGCGACCTGCGCGGGACTGCAGGATCTCTTCACCCGCCACGGCTACGACGGCGCGGTGATCTTCGGCCACGCGAAGGACGGCAACATCCACTTCCTGCTCGACGAGCACCTGGACCGCGGGGACCGGCTCGAGGCCTTCACCGAGGACATGGTCGAGCTGGTGCTGGACCACGGCGGGAACCTCAAGGCCGAGCACGGCACGGGACGCGTGATGGCGCCCTTCGTGGAGCGGCAGTACGGCCCCGCGCTGCACGCCGTGATGCGGGAGATCAAGGCGCTCGTGGACCCGGAGGGGATCCTCAACCCCGGCGTGGTGCTCACCGACGACCCCCGGGCCCACATGCGTGATCTCAAGCCCGTGGTCGAGGTCGAGGAGGAGGTGGACCGCTGCGTGGAGTGCGGGTACTGCGAGCCCGTGTGCCCCAGCCGCGACCTCACCCTCACACCGCGGCAGCGGATCGTGCTGCGCCGCGACCTGCGCGCCGCGGAGCGCTCCGGGGACGAGGGCACCGCCCGTGCGATCCGCGAGGCCTACCCGTACGAGGGCCTCGCGACCTGCGCGGCGGACGGCATGTGCCAGAGCGCCTGCCCCGTGGGCATCAACACCGGGGACCTCGTACGACGCCTGCGCGCCGAGGAGGCCGGCCCGCTCGAGGGCGCGGCCTGGGCCGCCGCGGCCGGGAGCTGGGACACGGTCACGCGCGGAGCCTCCCTCGCGATGGGTGCGGCCGGAGCGCTGCCCCGTGCCCTCCCCGCCGCGGCCACCGGGGCGGCGCGGGCGCTGCTCGGCGCGGACCGCGTGCCCGCCTACACGGCGGAGCTCCCCCGCCGCGGCGGGGCCGTGCGCCAGGCCGGCGGTCGGGGCCGGGCCTCCGCCGTGACCGCGGCCGTGCACCTCCCCGCGTGCGTCCACACGATGTTCGGCTCCGGGAGCACCGGGGGCACGGCCGGCGCCGGGGCCCCCGGGGCGCTCGCGGTGCTCGCCGAGCGGGCCGGGGTGCGCCTCGCCGTCCCCGACGACGCCGCCTCCCTGTGCTGCGGGACGCCGTTCTCCTCGAAGGGCATGACCGCGGCGAAGGAGCGCATGCACGAGCACCTGCGCCGCAGCCTGCGCTCGGCGACGCAGGACGGAGCGCTGCCGGTCGTCGTCGACGCCGCGAGCTGCACCGAGGGCGTGCTCGGCGCCCTCGAGAGCCTGCACCGCGAGGGCGTGGACGTCGAGGTGATCGACGCCGTGACCTTCGCCCGCCGTCACCTCCTCCCCCTCCTCGAGGTCAGACGGCGCGTGCCCTCGGTGACCGTGCACCCCACGTGCTCCACGACCGCGCTCGGCGCGACCGAGGACCTCGTCGCCCTCGCCGAGGCGGCGGCGGAGGAGGTCGTCGTGCCCGTCGCCTGGGGATGCTGCGCCTACGCCGGGGACCGCGGCATGCTGCACCCCGAGCTCACCGCCTCCGCGACCGCCGCGGAGGCCGCCGAGGTCGCCGCCCGCCCCACCGCGGCGTACGTGAGCGCGAACCGTACCTGCGAGCTGGGCATGCACGCCGCGACCGGGCAGGAGTACCGCCACGTGCTCGAGCTGCTCGCGGAGGTCACCGCATGATCACCGCGCGCGGGGCCTCGCCCCTCGCGCGTCCTCTCCCCCGCCTCCCCGTCGGTGCCGGGCACCGTTGCCCTCCCCCGTCGCCGCGGGTACCGTCGGACCATTCCCGGCACGACGGACGACGAGGTGGATCGTGACCGACCGAGCACGGCTCGCGGGCGCCTGCGCGCGCGGGTCAGACCGCCGCGACCACGGCGGCATCGGCGACCGAGGAGCGCGATGACCGCCTCCCCGGTCCCGCCCACCGAGCGCGCCTACCAGCAGCAGGTGCTGCGCGCCCACGAGGACCTGCGCTCCGCGCTCGATCCCGCACGGGGCACTCTCGGCGCCGTCCGCGCGCCCGTGCTCGAGAGCTGGGTGCGCTCGATCGCGAGCCTCGCCGCCCGCGGCGCCGCGGCCGTCGACCCGGCGGTCGTGGACGACGATCTCGAGGAGCTGCGGCGCGAGCACCTCTTCGCCCGCGTGCTGCCGCTGCTGCGCGACCGGCTCATCGACCCCGCGGTCTCCGCCGGGCTCGTGGTCGCCCTCGGCGACGCGGGCGGCCGCCTGCTGTGGGTCGAGGGCCAGCGGTCGATGCTCTCCCGGGCCGAGCGGATGGGCTTCGCCCCCGGCGTGGACTGGTCCGAGCGGGCGATGGGCACCTCCGCCCCCGCCCTCGCCCTCTCCACGAGCGCGGCCGCGCAGGTCGTGGGCGCGGAACACTTCGTCGAGGCGGTCCACCCCTGGAGCTGCTCCGCGGTGCCCGTCCTCCATCCGCTCACCCGGCAGACCCTCGGGGTCATCGACGTCACCGGCGGCGAGGACGCCGTCGCCCCGCTCGTGCTGCCCCTGCTCGCCTCCGCCGCCCGCGCCGCGGAGGAGGAGCTGCGCTCCTTGCTCGCCGAGGAGTCCGCCGGCCGAGGCGGCTCCGGCTCCGACTCCACCGTGCCGACGGCCTCCTCCCCCCGGTCCTTCCCGATCGTCTCGGCCCGGCCCGCTGCTGAGGCGTCCCCCGCCGCGCGGCTGCTCGTGCTCGGCCGGCGCACGCCCCTGCTCGTCGTCGGCGGGGAGCAGGTGGAGCTGAGCGGAAGGCACGCGGAGCTGCTCACGCTCCTGCACCGGGCCGGCGACGGCCTGAGCGGCGGGGAGATCGCCCAGGACGTCCACGACTCCGGCGCTGCCGAGGGGACCGTGCGCGCGGAGCTCGTGCGCCTGCGCAAGGTGCTCGCCGCGCTGCCCGGCCCCGAGGCCTCCCGGCCCGGCCTCGCCTCTCGGCCCTACCGCCTCACGGGCGGGATCACGAGCGACCTCCACGAGGCGCGGGAGGCGATCACCCGCGGTGACGTGGACCAGGTGCTCGCGAGCTACCGCGGCGCGCTGCTGCCCTCCTCCGACGCCCCCGCGATCCGTGACCTGCGGGAGCGCACGGCCGCGCTCGTGCACCAGCTGCTCATGGACAACGGCAGCTGGGACCAGCTGTGGAGGTACTCGCAGCTCCCCGAGGCCCGGGAGGGCGAGGACGTGCTCATGGCGGTGCTGTCCCTCGCCCCGCCGGACGCCCCCGAGCGCGCGGAGGCCGTGGTGCGGCTCGAGGAGCTGCGCGGCACCGGCCTCTGAGCACCGCAGCGGCCGCGCAACGTCGCCGCAACGTGACCCGGATTACAGTCGACCTACTCCGACGCCGCCGTCGGACCCCGATCGGTCCCCGGCGACGGAACGGACGGCAGTTACGTTCGCGACGAAGGGAACCTCATGACCGTCTATGCACGCCCCGGCACCGAGGGAGCGAAGGTCTCCTTCCGCTCCCGCTACGAGAACTACATCGGGGGCCAGTGGGTGCCGCCCACCAAGGGCGAGTACTTCCAGAACCCCACGCCGGTCACCGGCGAGGTCTTCACCGAGGTCGCCCGCTCGACCGCGGAGGACGTGGAGCTGGCGCTCGACGCCGCCCACGCCGCGGCCCCCACCTGGAACACGACCTCCCCCGCCGAGCGCGCGGTGATCCTCAACAGGATCGCCGACCGCATCGAGGAGAACCTCGAGCACATCGCCGTCGCCGAGACCTGGGACAACGGCAAGCCCGTGCGGGAGACCCTCAACGCGGACATCCCGCTCGCGATCGACCACTTCCGCTACTTCGCCGGCGCGATCCGCGCCCAGGAGGGCGCGCTCTCCCAGATCGACGAGGACACGGTCGCCTACCACTTCCACGAGCCGCTCGGCGTGGTCGGCCAGATCATCCCGTGGAACTTCCCGATCCTCATGGCCGTCTGGAAGCTCGCCCCCGCCCTCGCGGCCGGCAACTGCGTGGTGCTCAAGCCCGCCGAGCAGACCCCCGCCTCGATCCTCGTGCTCTTCGAGCTCATCGGCGACCTGCTCCCCGAGGGCGTCGTCAACATCGTCAACGGGTTCGGCGTCGAGGCCGGCAAGCCGCTCGCCTCGAACAAGCGCATCGCGAAGATCGCCTTCACCGGTGAGACCACGACCGGCCGCCTGATCATGCAGTACGCGAGCCAGAACCTCATCCCGGTGACCCTCGAGCTGGGCGGCAAGAGCCCGAACCTCTTCTTCGAGGACGTCGCCGCGCAGAAGGACTCCTACTACGACAAGGCCCTCGAGGGCTTCGCGATGTTCTCCCTGAACCAGGGCGAGGTCTGCACCTGCCCCTCGCGCGCCCTCGTCCCGGACAGCATCTTCGACTCCTTCGTGGCCGACGGCCTCGAGCGGGTGAAGGCCACCAAGCAGGGCGACCCGCTGGACACCGACACGATGATCGGCGCGCAGGCGAGCAACGACCAGCTCGAGAAGATCCTGTCCTACATCGACATCGGCACCCAGGAGGGCGCGAAGCTGCTCACCGGCGGCGAGCGCGCCGACCTCGGCGGCGACCTCTCCGGCGGCTACTACGTGACCCCCACCGTGTTCGAGGGGGACAACTCGATGCGGATCTTCCAGGAGGAGATCTTCGGTCCTGTCCTCGCCCTGACCCGCTTCTCCGACTACGACGAGGCGATCTCGATCGCCAACGACACCCTCTACGGGCTCGGGTCGGGCGTGTGGAGCCGGCAGCAGAACACCATCTACCGCGCCGGGCGGGCCATCCAGGCCGGCCGCGTGTGGGTGAACAACTACCACTCCTATCCCGCGCACGCCGCGTTCGGCGGGTACAAGTCCTCCGGCATCGGCCGCGAGAACCACCTCATGATGCTCGACCACTACCAGCAGACGAAGAACCTCCTCGTCTCCTACTCGGAGCAGAAGCTCGGCTTCTTCTGAGCCGACCCCGAGCCCCGACGGGGGCGGCCGAGCCGCGCCGCCCGGCGCCCGCCCCGCCCCCGTCGGCAGCACCGCGGCGACCACCGTCGCGGAGTCCGACCGAAGACAGCACGAACGGTCCGCCGGCACCCTGCCGACGTCCCGCCCTCACCCCGCGCCCGATGACGGGCCGATCAAGGAGAGAGAACGATGACCAGCACCATGACCGCCGCCGTCGTCCACGAGTTCGGCAGCGAGCTCACCGTCGAGGACTACACCCTCCCCGAGCCCGGCCGCGGCCAGGCCCTCGTCAAGCTCATCGCCTCCGGCGTGTGCCACACCGACCTCCACGCCGCCGAGGGCGACTGGCCCGTGAAGCCCTCCCCGCCCTTCGTCCCCGGCCACGAGGGCGTGGGCGTCGTCGAGAAGATCGGCGAGGGCGTCGAGGACGTCGAGGTCGGCGACACGATCGGCAACGCCTGGCTGTGGAGCGCCTGCGGCGACTGCCAGTACTGCCGCACCGGCTGGGAGACGCTGTGCGAGCAGCAGGAGAACGGCGGCTACAGCGTCGACGGCTCCTTCGGCCAGTACATGCTCGTGGACACCAAGTTCGCGGCCCGCATCCCCGAGGGCGCGGACCCCTACGAGATCGCCCCCGTGCTGTGCGCCGGCGTCACCGTCTACAAGGGCCTCAAGCGCACCGAGGTACGCCCCGGCGAGTGGGTCGTCATCTCCGGGATCGGCGGCCTCGGCCACATCGCCGTGCAGTACGCGGTCGCGATGGGCATGCGCGTGATCGCAGTGGACATCGCCCAGGAGAAGCTCGACCTCGCCACGAAGCACGGCGCGGAGATCGTCGTCGACGCGTCGAGCGAGGACCCGGTCGCCGTCATCCAGGAGAAGGTGGGCGGCAGCCACGGCGTGCTCGTCACGGCCGTGCACCCCAAGGCGTTCGGCCAGGCGATCGGCATGACCCGCCGCGGCGGGACGATCGTCTTCAACGGCCTGCCCCCGGGCGACTTCCCCGCCCCGATCTTCGACATCGTGCTCAAGGGCCTCACGATCCGCGGCTCGATCGTCGGCACCCGTCAGGACCTCGCGGAGGCGATCGAGTTCTACGCGGCCGGGAAGATCCACCCGACCTTCACCAAGCGCCCCCTCGAGGACATCAACCAGATCCTCGGCGAGATGAAGGAGGGCAAGATCGACGGCCGCGTGGTCATCGAGTACTGACCTCCCCGCCGGACCTTCCCCACGGACGGGCCCGGTCGCTCCCTCGGGGCGGCCGGGCCCGTCCGTGCGTTCCCGCGGCGGCGGCCGGTGCGGGGTCCTACGATGACGGCCAGGACTCCCTGCCGGCCCCCGACCGGCCCGCCCCGGAGGTGAGGACGATGACCCAGCTGCTCGACGTGACGGGTGCGGCGCGATGGATCCGGCGCGACGGCGCGGAGCGGATCCTCACCCGCATGGCGCAGTACCTCGAGGCGGACTACCGGCGCTGGGAGAGCTTCGAGAAGATCCCGCGCATCGCGAGCCACACGCCGCTCGGCGTCATCGAGCTCATGCCCACCTCCGACGGCGAGACGTACTCCTTCAAGTACGTCAACGGCCACCCCTCGAACCCCGCCCGCGGCTTCCAGACCGTCACCGCGTTCGGCGCCCTGGCCGACGTCGACAACGGCTATCCCGTGTTCCTCGCGGAGATGACGCTGCTGACGGCGCTGCGCACGGCCGCGCTCTCCGCCCTCGCGGCCCGGTACCTGGCCCGCCCGGACTCCCGCGTGCTCGCCCTCGTGGGCGCCGGCTCGCAGTCCGAGTTCCAGGCCCTCGCGATGCGCGGACTGCTGGGGATCGAGGAGCTGCGCGTGGTCGACGTCGACCCGGCGGCCATGGCCAAGCTGCGCCGGAACCTCGAGCCGCTCGGCTTCCGGATCCACGACGCCGGAACGGTGGACGAGGCGGTCGACGGGGCGGACGTCATCACCACCTGCACCGCGGACAAGACCCGGGCGACGGTGCTGCGGGCGGACCAGGTGCGGCCCGGCGTGCACGTCAACGCGATCGGCGGCGACTGCCCCGGCAAGACCGAGCTCGAGGCCGCGCTCCTCGAGCGGGCCCGCGTGGTCGTCGAGTTCACCCCGCAGACCCGCATCGAGGGCGAGATCCAGCAGCTGGCGCCGGACTTCCCCGTGACCGAGCTGTGGGAGGTGCTCACGGGCGCCGCGCCGGGACGCCGCGACGCGGAGGAGATCACGGTGCTCGACTCGGTGGGCTTCGCCATCTCGGACTTCTCCGCCCTGCGCTGCGCACGCGACGCGACCGCGGGCACGGACCTGGAGGCCTCCGTGGACCTCGTGGCCGATCCCGACGACCCGAAGGATCTCTTCTCGCTCGTGGACGTGCTCGCGCCGGTCCCGTGACGCCGGCGCCTCCGACGTCGCGGCGCTCGCCCCGACAACTCAGGCCCGGGACCGCCAGAGCAGCCAGAGGAAGTAGGGCGCGCCGATCACGGCGACGAGCAGTCCCGCGGGCACCTGCGCCGGGGCGATGAGCATGCGGCCCAGGAGGTCCGCGACGCCCACGAGCACCCCGCCCAGCAGCATCGCGACGGGGAGCATGCGCAGGTGCCGGCCGCCCACGAGGGCACGGGCGAGGTGCGGGGCGACGAGGCCCACGAAGCCGACCACGCCGACCGCGACCACGCTGATCGCGGCGAGCACCGCGGCGAGCGCGAGCACCACGAGGCGCGCCCGCTCGCGGGGCACGCCGAGGATCTGCGGGGTGTCCTCGTCGATCGTCAGCAGGTCCAGCTCCCGGTGCAGCGCGAGCACGACGGGCAGGGCGAGCACGAGCACGACGAGCACCGGGACGACGTCCGCGAGGGAGCGGCCGTAGGTGGTGCCGGAGAGCCAGGTGAGCACGCGCGGGGTGTCGAAGGGGTTCGAGCGCAGCAGCACGAAGGTCGTCAGCGCCGTCATCCCGTAGCCCACGCCGATCCCGATCAGCACGAAGCGCTCGGGCGCGAGTCCCGTGCCCTGCCGGGCGAGGAGGGCGGTGAGGGCGAAGGTCGCGAGGCCCATGACCACGGCGAGCGCGACCATCGCGGGCCGGCCGCCGCCGATCGTCGTCACGACGAGCGCCGCGCCGAGGCCGGCGCCCGCGGTGATGCCCAGCAGGCCGGGCTCCGCGAGCGGGTTGCGGACGGTGGACTGGACGATCCCGCCGGCGAGGGCGAGCGCGCCGCCCGCGAGCACGGCGGCGGACATCCGCGGCAGGCGCTCCCCGAGCGCGCGGGAGACGAGGGTGGGGGCGTCGCCGCGGATCCACAGCAGCAGGTCCCCCGTGCGCAGCAGGAGGCTCCCGCCGAGCAGCCCGCCGATAGCGACGGCGATCAGCAGCACCAGCAGCACACCGCCCACGATCCAGAATCTCCGGGAGGAGCGCAGGCCCGTCCGTGCCTCCGGGGGCCGGCGGGCGGGGCCCGCGTCCCGCATCCGGCGGGCGAGGACCACGATCACCACGGCGCCCAGCAGCGCCGTCGGCACCCCCGTGGGGATGCTCGCCGCGGCGGTCGCGCCGAGCGCCGCACGGACCGTCGCGTCGGCGAGCAGCACGACGAGCGCGCCGATCAGGCCCGCCGCGGGGACCAGCAGCAGATGGCGGTGCAGGGCGGGCACCCGCGAGGCGGCGAGCCGGGCGAGCACGGGGGCGCCGAGCCCCACGAAGGCGAGCGGCCCCGCGACGGTCACCGCGGTCGCGGTGAGCACGACCGCGGCGAGCACGGCGAGCACGCGGGTGCGCCGCACCGGGACGCCGAGCGTCGCGGCCGTGTCGTCCCCCGCGCCGAGCACGTCGAGGCGGCGGGAGAGCAGGAGCGCGATCGCGAGCACGAGCGCGATCACCGGCAGGGCGCGCAGGGAGGCGTCGAGGTTCAGCTGGGAGAGGGAGCCGCTGCCCCACGCGTACAGCCCCGTCGTCTCCTGCTCGAAGAGGATCAGCAGCATCGAGGTGCCCGCCTGGAGCGCCATGGCGACGGCGGATCCCGCGAGCACGAGGCGCGTGGTCGAGGTGCCGGCGCCGCCGGCGAGGGCGAGCACGGCGCCCGCGGCGAGCAGGCCGCCCACGAAGGCGACCCCGCCCGAGGCCCACAGCGGGACCGAGAGCCCGAGCGCGGCGACGAGGCAGATCGCGAAGTAGGAGCCAGCGGTCACCGCGAGGGTGTCCGGGGAGGCGAGGGCGTTGCGGGAGACGGACTGCAGGAGCGCGCCGGCGACGCCGAGGGCGATGCCGACGACGACGCCCGCGAGCAGCCGGGGCACGCGGGAGGCGGTGAGGATCTCCCCGATCGCGGGCCCGGTGCCGGGGCGGTCCGCGCCGAGCAGGTGGCGCAGCAGGTCCCCGACCCCGATGCCGGAGGTCCCCTGGGTGAGGTGCCACAGGCCGACGGCCGCGACGGCGAGCGCGAGCAGCGCGAGGGTCAGGACCCCTCCCGCGAGGCCGGCGACGCCGGTCCGCCCCGGCATCGCGCCGGGGGTCGGGGCGCCGTCGGCGGGCCACCCGCCCGCGGGGGCCGGGCGGCCCCCGGTCGCTGTCGGTGCGCTCGCCGTGCGCGGCATCAGCCGGCGATGGCGTCGACGTAGGCGTCGATCGCCTGCTCCGCGGAGCGCGGGCCGCCGAAGGTCCAGATGCCGGTGGGGAACGCGTGGGCGCGGTTCTCGGTCACGGCGGGCAGCTTCGCGTAGAGCTCGTTCTTCTCGAGCTCGGCGACGTAGTCGCCGGCCGGGTCGTCGGTGCCGGTGTAGAAGAGGTTCGCCTCACCCACCGTGGTCAGGCCCTCGATGTCGGTCTGGCCAAGGCCGTACTGCGGGTCGGTCTCGCCGGTCCAGGCGGCGGTGAGCCCGAGCTCCTCGCCGAGGGCGCTGAACAGGGCGCCCTTGCCGAACGGGCGGATCGAGACGGTGCCGCCGTCGACCCAGCCGTCGAAGTAGACGAAGTCGGTGGTCGGGAGGTCCGCGGAGGCGACCTCCTCCTTCGCGGCGGCGACGTGCTCGTCGAACTCGCCGAGCACGACGTCGGCGCGCTCGGAGCGGCCGGTCGCGTCCCCGATCAGCGTGAAGAGCTCCTTCATGTGGCCGACCGGGTCCGCGGCATCGGCGCCGACGGTCGCGAGGACCGGCACGCCGAGCGTCTCGAGCTGGGCGATGACCTCTTCGTCCGCGGAGGAGACCTCGACGATGATGAGGTCGGGGTCCGCACCGGCGAGGGCGTCGAGGTTGGGCTCGCCGCGGGTGCCGACGTCCGTCGTGCCCTCGGGCAGGGTCTCCGCGGTGTCCCAGGTGGTGAAGCCCTCGACGTCGGCGACGGCGACCGGCGGGACGCACAGGCTGAGGAGGTCCTCGGTCTGCTGCCACTCGAGGACGGCGACCTTCCGGGCGGGCTTCTCGAGCTCCACGGTGCGGCCCACGCCGTCGGTGAGGGTGACGGGGTCGGTGCTCGTGGCGGTCGAGTCGGCGGCGCAGCTCTCGGAGATCGCGGCGGCCGCGCCGCCGTCGTCCGAGCCGGAGCCGGTGGCGGGATCGGCGACCTCGGTGGTGCCGCAGGCGGCGAGGGTGAGGGCGGCGGCGGAGCTCGCGAGCGCGGCGACGAGGCGCCGGGGCATGGGGGTCATCTGGGTCCTCGGGTCAGGGTGGGGTGGCGCGCGGAGGGGTCCTCGGCGCGGGGTGCTCAGGCGCGGGCTGCCGCGGCGCTGAGCGCGGGGTCGCCGGAGCGGTCGCCGGTGTGCGCGGCGTCCCGTCCCGGCTGCTCGCGGCGGGCGTGCCGGCCGCGGGCGTCGATGCGCAGGCGCCCGGTCCCGGGCTCCTGCACCACATCGACGGGGATCTCGTAGACCGCGGTGAGGTGCTCGGAGGTGAGCACCTCCGCGGCGCCGCCCGCGGCGTGGACCTCGCCGCGGCACAGGAGGAGCACCTGGTCGGCGATGCGGGCGGCGTGGTCGAGGTCGTGGAGCACGATCCCCACGGCGGTGCCGTGGAGCTCGGCGAGGTCCCGCACGAGGTCGAGCGTCTCGATCTGGTAGCGCAGGTCCAGGTGGTTCGTGGGCTCGTCGAGCAGCACGATGCCGGTGTCCTGGGCGAGGCAGGAGGCGAGCCAGACGCGCTGCATCTCGCCGCCGGAGAGCTCGCCGACGCCGCGGTCCGCGAGGGCGGTGATCCCGGTGAGCGCCATGGCGTGGTCGATCGCGGCGCGGTCGGCCGGGGAGAGCCCGGCGAAGCGTCGGCGGTGGGGATGGCGGCCGAAGGCCACGACCTCGCGCACCGCGAGCCCCTGCGGGCTCGAGCGGGTCTGGGTGAACAGGGTCATCGCGCGGGCGAGCTCCATCGGGGACAGCAGCGCGGTGGAGCGCTCGCGGGGGCCACCGTCGGCCTGGTCCTGCAGGCGCACCTCGCCGCCGCTCAGCGGGTGGAGCCGGGCGAGCGCGCGCAGCACGGTGGACTTCCCGCTGCCGTTGGGGCCCAGGAGGGCGGTGACCGTGCCGGGCCGGAGCGCGACGTCGACCCCGTGGACGACGGGCGTGCGGCCGTAGCGGAGCACGAGCTCCTCGCCGATCAGCGCCGGGGCGGGGACGGTCGGGGCGGGGGCGGCGGACTGGGGCACGCGAGCGAGCTTAGCCTCGCCTCACCTCATTACGAAAGCGGGTCCATGCGTCAATTCGGCAACGACGCTCGGCGACAGGGCCTCAGTAGCCGGTCGCCCCGTCCACCCGCTCCCGCAGCAGGTCCATGTGCCCCAGGTGCCGGGCGTACTCCTCGATGAGATGCGTGAGGATCCAGCGCAGGTTCAGCTGCTCGCCCTTCCGCAGCCCGCGCACCGGAGCATCGAGATCCGTCCAGGCCGCTGCCGACTCCCGGGCCAGCGCGACCTCCTCGCGGTAGGCCTCGACATCCGCCGCCGCGGTGCCGCCCGCGGCGCCCTCGAGATCGCCGTCGGGCCGCTCGGGCGTCGAGTAGCGGTCCGGGACGTCGAGGTCGTGGAGCACCTCCCGCAGCCAGTACGCCTCGACCTCGGTGAGATGGCGCAGCACGCCCAGCAGGCTCAGCGTCGAGGGCGGGCACGAGCGCTCCGCGAGCTGCGCAGGGGTGAGGTCCTGGACCTTCAGCAGTGCGGTCAGGCGGTACTCCTCGAGCCAGGAGTCCAGGAGCTCACGCTCCCCGCCGAGCTTCGGGCCGCCGTCCCGGGTGTCGGCGATGCCGGTGAGGACGGGGTCACCGGAGGCGGGGTCGTAGGAGGCGGGCTCGTGGGTGGTCATGCCCCCGATCCTCCCCCGGCGCCGGGCCGCGACGCCAGAGGATTCCCGGGCGCCGCCCGGTCAGCTCTGCGACGTCGCGGGACCCGCCGCGACGGGCTCCGCGGCCGCGTCCCCGGCCGGGGCGTCGGTCCCCGTGAGGCGGCCCAGGCCGCTCATGCCGTGGTAGATCGCGAGCGCCGCGAGAGTGCCCAGGGCGATCCCGGTGAAGGCGAAGCCGCCGAGCTGCCAGTGGAGGTCCGCGATCGCGATGGTGAGCGAGACGCCCGCGGTGATCTGGTTCTTGGGGCGCGAGAAGTCGACCCTGCCGTCGACCCACATGCGGAAGCCGACGATCGCGATGAGGCCGTAGAGAACGAAGGTGACGCCGCCCAGCACACCGGCCGGGATCGTGTTGATGACCGCCCCGACCTTGGGCGAGAGGGAGAGCAGGATCGCCACGACGCCCGCGACCCAGTAGGCCGCGGTGGAGTACACGCGGGTCGCGCTCATGACGCCGATGTTCTCGCCGTAGGTGGTCGTGGGCGAGCCGCCGAAGGTCGCCGAGAGCGCGGTCGCGAGGCCGTCGGCCGTGAGGGTCCGCCCCACCATGTGGTCGAGGTTCCTCCCCGTCATGAGGCCGACGCTCGTCACGTGGCCCACGTTCTCCGCGAGCAGCACCACGATCACCGGCAGGAAGATCGGCAGCAGCGTGAGGTCGAAGGTGGGGTGGTGGAACTCGGGCAGGCCCAGCCAGTCGGCGTCCCGCACCGGGGAGAAGTCCACCTCGCCCCGCAGCACCGCGATGACGTACCCGACGATCACGCCGATCAGCACGCTGATGCGCCCCAGCAGCCCCTTGAACAGGGCCGTGCAGAGGATGATCGCGACCAGGGTGAGCGCCGCGGTGACGGGGGCCTTCGAGAAGTTGTTCTCGTAGCTCGAGGGCACCAGGTTCAGCCCGATCAGCGCGACGATCGAGCCCATCACCACCGGCGGCATGAGCCGGGAGATCCAGCCGGTGCCGACCTTCTGCACCACCAGGCCGAGCGCCGCGAGCAGCAGGCCGGTGACGAGCACGCCGCCGAGCGCCGCGCCCATCGAGTCCGCCTGCGTGGAGGCGGTGATCGGGGCGATGAAGGCGAAGGAGGAGCCCAGGTAGCTGGGCACCCGGTTCCGGGTGAGCAGCAGGAACAGCAGGGTGCCGAGGCCGGAGAACAGCAGCGTGGTCGAGGGCGGGAAGCCCGTGATCACCGGCACCAGGAAGGTCGCGCCGAACATGGCGACCACGTGCTGCGCGCCGATGCCGACGGTGAGCGGCCAGGCGAGGCGCTCCTCCGGGCGGACGATCGCGGTGGGGGCGACGGTGCGGCCGTCACCGTGCAGGGTCCAGCGGAACATGGGGCGTCCTTGAGGGGAGGAGCGGGAGGGGGATACGGGGCCGCCGGCAGGTCCCGCCGGCGGCAGGACCCCGGGCGGAGGGTCAGGAGCCGGGGAAGCTCTTCTTGCGCGAGCGCTCCTCGGTGACGTCCGGGACGCGCGCCAGGAGCGACTCGCGGCCGGAGCCGTGGGCGCGGAAGTCCGCGAACATCCGGGAGAGGTCCGGGGCGCCGAACTCGTCGCGCACAGGGGCGGGCACCGTGAGCATGAGCGCCGCGGCCACACCGACCGCGAGCGCGGTGCCGCCGGTGGTCAGGCCCGCACCGGCGCCGATCGCGATCGAGTTGACGATGATGTCGAGGAAGCCGACGACCACGAGCACCACGCTCGCCACGACGCCCGTCGCGCGGGCGAGGGCCGCGGGCCGCTCGAGCAGCGCCTTCCGGGCGAAGAGCGACACCGCGACGAAGCACGCGCAGACGGCGGCGTCGACGAGGTGCAGCACAGGGCCGCCCAGGGTGATCCCGGCGGTCCCGGTGATCGCGGCGAGCAGGTGCCACAGCACCGCCGCGGCGTGCAGGAGGGCGCTGAACTCCATCGCCCGCACCGTGTACACGAGCCAGTCCGCGCGGCGGAAGGAGACCGGCATCGAGCGCACGAACGAGCGGGAGATCATCAGGCCGAACGCCGCGAACAGGAACGGCAGGTAGACGTAGCCCGTCGCGAAGCTCGCAGGCGCCGCGAACTGCAGGCGCACGGTGTTGTCCGCGAGCGCGAGGACCACGAGCCCGCCCACGGCCCCGGTCGAGAACACGAACCAGGAGCGGTCGCGGCCCAGGAGGTCCGGCCGCAGCGCCGAGCCGAGCACGATGCCCAGCAGCACCACGGAGATCACGGTGCTGCCGAAGGTGTTGAGCGAGTACTGCCAGCCGGTCGTGAACACGCGGCCCACGATCATCACGAGCGCCACGACCAGCGCGAGGGCCGCCGCGCCGGCGACGCCCCCGAGCAGACGGCGGGACCAGGCGCGGGCCCGCTGCTGGGGCACGTAGCCCTCGTGCGCGCGCGGCTCGATGCCGACGACCGATCCGAGCAGCAGCAGCGAGACGCCCACGCCGAGGCCCACCGGGGGGCCGTCGGGCAGCGAGGCGAAGAGCACGGGCACGGAGAGCACGAGGTCCGCGACGATCGTGCCGATCGCGGTGAGCAGGGCGGGCAGGAGCCCGATGATCCGCACGGCGCGCACGAGGCGCAGGTTCGGGGTGGCCGGGATCCAGCGCAGCAGGTGCACGGCGACGAGGGCCACGAGGGCGATGCCGAGCGCGATCCGGCCCACGAGGTCCACGACCGGCAGCGCGCCCAGGGTGAAGCTCGTGGTGAGCGCCGCGAGCAGGCAGATCAGCGCGAGCACGTCCCGGAGGGCGTCGAAGATGCCGAGGTCCTGGAAGCGTGCGGGGATGGTGATGGTGGAGAGCTGGGCGCGGCCGTCGTCCTCCGCGTTCGGGGTCGTGCCGGAGCGCGCGTAGCTGCGCCGCGGCGCCTCGGCGGCGTCCCCGTCCTCGCCGTCGACGGCCGGGATCACGCCGGTGGCGGCGTCGGGCTCGTCGCCGCGGCCCACGGCCGGGCGGGGCCGACGGGGCTTGCCCGCGGCGCGGAGGGCGGCGGCGTCGATCTCGGAGAGGTCCGCGGTCTCGCCCTCCCCCGGCGGCAGCGCGGGCTCCTCGCGGCGGGCGAGCAGGGGCGCGGCGTAGCGGTCGAACTCCGAGCGCGAGGGCAGGCGCTCCGTGGGGAGCGTGCGCGGATCGGAGGAGGCGAAGATCCAGTCCGCGTCGTCCGGGCTGTCCCCGCGGCGTGGATCGCCTGTCCTCGTCCCTGCCATCGTCCCTGCGTCTCCTCGTCCTGCGAGCCGGTGTGCGCCGATGCGCACTCCTCCGGGGCGATTCTACGAAGCGTCGGCCCGCTCGGAGGCGACGGCGCGCCGCGTGGGAGGCAGGTCAGCGGGCGGTCGGGAACATCTGCGCGCGCAGCGACGAGGAGTCCACGACGTCCTTGCCGAAGGGGAAGCAGGTCACGGGGATCAGCTTCACGTTCGCCCACGCGAGGGGCAGTCCGATGATCGTCACGGCCTGGGCGACGGCGGTGACCACGTGCCCGAGGGCCAGCCACCACCCGGCCACGAGGAACCAGATCACGTTGCCGATCGCGCTCGCGGCGCCCGCCCGGCCGGTGTCCACGACCTCCCGACCGAAGGGCCAGATCACGAAACCGGCGATGCGGAAGGAGGCGAGGCCGAAGGGGATCGTCACGACGAGCAGGCACGCGAGGAGGCCGGCGACGACGTAGGCGAGGAACAGGGACCAGCCGGCGGTCAGCAGCCAGATGATGTTCAGGACCAGGGTGATGAGGGAGCGCATGGCCTCCACGGTAGGGGCGGTGTGGCCGGGCCGACAGGGGGAGGGCCCCCGTGTCCGCTCCCCAGTACGCTGGATCCCATGCCTGCTCCCGAGATCGCGCTGACCGAGCGCTTCCAGTCCGCCTTCGTCGCCGCCTTCGGGCCGGAGTACGCGGACGCCGATCCGATCATCCGTCCCTCCCAGTTCGCGGACTTCCAGTGCAATGCCGCGATGGGCCTGGCCAAGCGCCTGGGACGCAAGCCCCGCGACATCGCCGCGGAGATCCTCGCCGCCGTGGACCTCGAGGACGTGGCGGAGACGCCGGAGATCGCCGGACCGGGCTTCCTCAACATCCGCCTGCGCACCGACTGGGTCGCCGCGCAGGCCGCGGAGCTCGCCGAGGACGAGGCGCTCGGAGTCCCCGTCCCTGAGCACGTGGACACCGTCGTCATCGACTACTCGGCGCCGAACGTCGCCAAGGAGATGCACGTGGGCCACCTGCGCACCACGGTCGTGGGGGACGCGATCGCCCGCACCCTGGAGAAGCTGGGCCACACGGTCGTGCGCCAGAACCACATCGGCGACTGGGGCACCCCCTTCGGCATGCTCATCGAGCACCTCCTCGACGTGGGCGAGGACAGCGACGAGGCGGGCCTGCTGACGACCGACCCCAACGCCTTCTACCAGGCCGCCCGCGCGAAGTTCGACGCGGACCCGGAGGCGACGGGCTTCGCCGCGCGGGCCCGCGCGCGCGTCGCGACCCTGCAGTCCGGGGACGCGGAGTCGCTGCGGATCTGGACGGACCTCGTGGGCATGTCCAAGGAGTACTTCCACCGGATCTACGACCTGCTCGACGTGACCCTCACCGACGACGACCTCGCCGGGGAGTCCACCTACAACGCGGACCTCGAGACCGTGTGCGCGGAGCTCGAGGCGGCCGGCCTCGCGCGGATCTCCGACGGCGCCCTGTGCGTCTTCCCGCAGGGGTTCACCGGCCGCGACGAGCAGCCGCTGCCGCTGATCGTCCGCAAGTCCGACGGCGGCTACGGCTATGCGACGACGGACCTCGCCGCCGTGCGCCGCCGCGTGCGGGAGCTCGGCGCGGACCGCATCGCCTACGTCGTGGGCACCTCGCAGGAGCTGCACCTTTCGATGGTCGCCGAGACCGCCCGCGAGGCCGGCTGGCTGCCCGAGGACGTCGAGGCCACGCACGTGAAGATCGGTTCCGTGCTGGGCGAGGACGGCAAGATCCTCCGCACCCGCTCGGGCGCCTCGCTGCGCCTCGCGGCCCTGCTCGAAGAGGCCGTCGCGAAGGCCCGCACCGTCATCGACGAGCTGCGCCCCGACCTCCCCGAGGACGAGCGCGCGCAGATCGCCCGGGCGATCGGGATCGGCGGCGTGAAGTACGCGGACCTCTCCACCGCGCACGACTCCGACTACACCTTCGACCTGGACCGGATGCTCGCCCTCACCGGCAACACCGCCCCGTACCTGCAGTACGCGGTGGCGCGCATCCGCTCGATCGGGCGCCGCGCCGAGGCGCAGGGCGTGACGGCCGCCGCCGTGCCGCTCGTGGAGAACGCCGCGGAGCGGGCGCTCGCGCTGCAGCTGCTGCAGTACGGCCCGGTCCTCGCCCAGGTGGGGGCCGCCTACGAGCCGCACCGCCTCGCCGCGTACCTCTTCTCGCTCGCGCAGGCGTTCACCGCCTTCTACGACGCCTCCCCCATCCTCAAGGAGAGCGACGAGGGCGTCCGCGCCGGGCGCCTCGCCCTCGCGCGTCTCACCGAGCGGGTGCTCGTGGAGGGTCTGGACGCGCTCGGCGTGACCGCCCCGCAGCAGATGTGACGGCGCCGGGCACGGCCTCGGGTGACGCGACCGTTACCCGACCGTGCCCGGCCGTTACCAAGCCGTGCCCCGCGCACCCTGCATTCCCGCTGGCCACGGCGGCGGAAACCTCCATAGCCTGGAGCCGTGCCCCTGTGTCGACGAGCTCATGTCGCGATCTGGGGGAGCTATGCCCTGATCGGGGTGATCCACGTGCTCGCCGTCGCGGCGGAGGCCGAGACGCTGCGCCGGCTCACCCAGCCGCTGCTGGCTCCGCTGCTCATCGCCGCCGTGCTCACCGCCGCGCCGCGGATGCAGCGCACGACCGTCCTCACCCTCGGCGGCCTCGTCGCCGCCTGGGCCGGGGACTCGCTCGGCCAGCTGGTCCCGGACCCGAGCCACCTCATCGCCCCCGTGGCCTTCCTCGTGGCGCTGCTGCTCTACGCGGCGGCCCTGGCCCCGCAGTGGGCGCACAGCCGCGACCCCATGCGCCTCGCGCTCGCGATCCCCTACGGGGCGGTCGTCATCGGGCTCTTCGTCGCGTGCGCGGACGGCGCGGGCAGCCAGCTCCCGCTCGTCGCGGCCTATGCGGTGGGCCTCGGCGTGACCGCCTTCATCGCGGCCGGCGGGAACCCGCTGACCTGGGTCGGCGGGACGCTGTTCCTCGTCTCGAGCTCGGTGCTCGCGATGGACTGGTTCCTCCCGGGCGCCGCGATCCCCATGAGCGACGTGTGGGTCATGGCGACGTACATCGCGGGCCACGGACTGCTCGTCGCCGGGATCGTGCAGCTGCTGCCCTCGCGCCGCTGGACGCCCGCGCAGTCCGGCGCCGCCCTCGTCATCGTCGAGAGCTAGAGCGCACTCCCGCTCCGGGCGGGACGCCCGGCCTCAGCGGCCCAGCGCGCGCCCGATCGCCTCGGACTGCTCACGGTGCAGGCGGTCCACGTCCTCGCCGCGCCGCTGCCACAGCTGCAGGCCCAGGCGGCCGCTCACCTCGCGCAGGGCGACCTCGACGCCCTCCTCCTCGAGCTGGAGGCGGAGCACGCGGACGTCGGAGAGGAACAGGTCCTTCATCCCGACGCCGAGGTGCACCGGCGGCAGGCCGCGATGGCCCGCGTTGATCGGGGAGAGCTCCGGGTCGTCCAGCGGCGTGCGGCCGGCGTAGGCGCGGGCGGCGTCGCGCAGCGCCCGGCGCTCGTGCACGGGATCCGACTCGCCCGTCTCCGAGATGCCCGCGTTCGCGAGCTCGAGGTCCAGCCACGGCGACATGACGACGACCCCGCCGGGGGACGGCACGTCCTCGCGCTCGATCAGGCGCCGCGCGACGGTGAGGGCGACGCCGCCGCCGGAGTGCTGGCCCGTGAGCACCCAGGGCGCCTCGAGACGGCCCGCGGCGGCGAGCGCGGCGAGCACCGACTCGGTGTCCTCGATCGCGATGGGGTGCTGGTGGTCGGGGGCCGTGCGGTAGTCGACCATGAGCGCGGCGCAGCCCTGCGCCTCCGCCTGCCGCGACAGCCACGCCCAGTCCGAGGCGAAGGGGCCGGAGACGTAGGCGCCCCCGTGGAGGTGCACGATGACGCCCTGGTCGGCGCGGTGCTCGTCGAGCCAGACGCAGCGGGTGCGGCCGATCATCTCGACCTCGACGCCGTGCCGCTTGAGCACCCCGGCCTGCGGGCGCGCACGGCGCGCCTCGCGCAGGGCGGGCAGCGACACCGCCGAGGGGATCGGGATCCGGCGCACGGTGCGCGCCCCCTGGAGCACGACGTCCCCGATGCGTCCCATTGCTGCCTCCTGCCCGCGACCCGCAGGTCGCCTCGCCGACGGTCGCCCCCAGCCTAACGAACCCGCCTGCACGATAGATTCACGGTCATGACCCATGCCTCCGACGTGCCCGTCGGCCCCGATGCCCCCGCCCGTCCCGCCGGACCGCTGCTGGTCCTCGCGGCCATGCCCGAGGAGGCGGCCGCGATCACCGCGCTCATGGCGGACGCCGAGCCGCTCGCGGTCCCGCTCGCCGGGGTCGCGGCCGTGCGCGGGGCCCTCGGCGGCCAGGACACCGCCGTGGTCACCACGGGGATCGGCGTCGCGGCCTCGACCGCGGCGGCGACCTGGGCGATCCTCTCGCTGCGCCCGCGGGCGGCGGTCGCGGCCGGCTCGTGCGGCGGTCTCGCCGCCGATGTCGAGGTGGGCACCCTGATCGTGGGCGACGCCTTCACCTGGTCGATCGCGGACGCCACGGCCTTCGGCTACGCGCCGGGGCAGGTGCCGGGCGGGCCCGAGCGCCATGTCGCCGAGGCCGCGATCGCGGATCTCGCGGAGGCCTCCGCACGGGCGGTCGACGAGGGCGCGGGGGTGCGCCGCGGGCTCATGCTCGCGGGGGACGCCTTCGTCACGGCCCCGCTCGCCGCCCCCATGCGCGAGCGCTTCCCCGAGGCGCTCAGCGCGGACATGGAGACGACGGCCTCCGCCCGCACGGCCGAGGCGCTCGGGGTGCCCTTCGCGGCGCTGCGCGCCGTCTCCGACCTGTGCGGTCCCGCCGCCGGCCAGCAGTTCCACCTCGAGCTCGACGAGGTCGCGCGGACCTCCGCGCTCGCGGTCCAGGAGCTCGCCGCGCGGCTCGCCCGCGGCTGAGGGGACTCAGCCCGCGGGGTGCAGCAGCTCCTCCCCCGCGTCGAGCCGACGGAGGTTCTCGGCGATCCGATCGTCCGCGCCCACGGGCTTCCCGCCCGCGGAGTGCGGGGTGATGATCAGCCGCGGCGCGTCCCACAGCGGGTCGTCCTGCGGGAGCGGCTCGGGGTCGGTGACGTCGAGCGCGGCGCCGCCGATCGTGCCGGCGACGAGCGCCTCCCGCAGCGCCGCCTGGTCCACGGTCGCGCCGCGGCCCACGTTCACCACGACGGCGCGGTCCGGGAGGGCGTCCAGGACGGCCGCGTCGATCGCGTGGGCGGTGCTCCCGGTCGCGGGGAGGATGTCGATGAGGACGTCGGTCGCGGGCAGCGCGGCGGCGACGTCGGCCTCCGCGATCACCTCGAAGCCCGACCGCTCCCCCGCGCTGCGGGCGACGCCGCGCACGTGCGCGCCGAGCCCGGCGAGCACCGGGGCGACCGTCTGCCCGATCTGGCCGAACCCCCAGATGAGCACCTCGGCGCCGACGAGGCTGTTGAGACGCTCGGGCGGGTTGAGCGGCTGCAGGCCGCCGATCGAGCGGTCCCACTCGTGGCGCGACTGCGCGGCGAGGGAGGCGGGGAGGCTGCGCAGCAGGGCGAGGACGAGGCCCACGGTGTGCTCGGCGACGGTGAGCGAGTGCAGGCCGGCCCCGGTCGTGACGACGGCCCCGTCGCGGAAGCCCGCGGCGACGATGTTCTCGACCCCGGCGGAGAGCGACTGCACGAGGCGCACGCCGGTGAGGTCCCGCGCGGCGGACTCGAGGTGGGAGCGGCTGGGCCCCCACAGGACGATCGCCTCGGCGTCGTGGTGAGCGGCGGGGATCGGGGCGCGCGCGTCGACCTCGACCGCCTCCCAGCCCTCGGGCAGCGCAGGGTCCAGGGGCATGGTGTCCGGGAGCAGGATCTTCATCGTCCCAGCCTACGGGGATGGACCTTCGCAGGGGGTCCGACGGGGGCCCGTGGACTAGCCTCGAACCATGCGACCAGGCCCTGGCCCCTCCGCTCCCCGCCTCGCCCACCTGCTCACCCGCACCGCCCGCACGCTCCGCTCGGTGACCCGCGCGACCCGCCGCGGGGTGCGCCGTGCGGAGGTCACCCGGCCGCTCTCGAGCGGCGGCTTCCTGGGCGCCGCGGCCGCGGGCTGGGTCGCCACCACCCCGTCGATGCTGCCGCGCACGTGGTGGATGTGGGCGGTGAACATCGGGCTGTCGCAGTCCTACGGCTACACGACCGGTGTGCTCGCCGAGCGGCTCGTGCGCCGCGGCGCCGCGGCGCTGGGCCTCGAGGTCGGGATCGCCGAGGACCACCGCCGCCGCGCCCGCCTGCTCGGCGCGTCCGCGCTGGTCGGGATCTCCGCCTACTCGTGGGTGCGGGGAGTGCTGCGCCAGCGCGAGATCAGCCATCTGGTCCAGCAGCGTCCCCAGAACCTCGCCACGCACCTCGTGGGGACGGCCGCGGGACTCGGCGCCTCGCTCGGCGTGCTCGCGGCGGTGCGCGCGATCGGGGCGACCGCGGATCTCTACCGCGCCCTGCTGCGCCCGTACCTGCCCACCCGCCTGCTGGGCGTGGTGTCCCTCGTGCTGACCCTTGCGACGGTCGCCGTCGCCGTGGACCGCCTGATCCGCGGCCGCGTGCTCGAGCAGATGATCGAGCAGGCGGAGGCCGCGAACCGGCTCATCTCCCCGAACGTGCCGCGCCCGGACTCCCCCGCCCGCTCCGGCAGCCCCGCCTCCCACGAGTCGTGGCCCTCGCTCGGGGCCCCCGGCCGCAAGATCGTCTCGGGCGGCGCGAGCCCCGAGGCGATCTCCGCGGCGATCGGCGCGCGCGCCATGGACCCGATCCGCGTGTACGCCGGGAAGTCGACCTCCCGCACGATGGAGGAGACGGTGCAGGCGGTGCTCGCGGAGCTGGACCGCACGGGCGCCTGGGACCGCGAGGTGCTCGTGCTGTTCACGGGCACCGGGACCGGCTGGCTGCAGGAGTGGTCGCTCTCCGCGATCGAGTTCCTCACCGCCGGGGACTGCGCGACCGCGTCGATGCAGTACTCCGTCTACACCTCGGGCCTGAGCTACGTCGTGGACCGGCGCAGTCCCAAGCAGGCCGGGCGCCTGCTCTTCCAGGCCGTGCGGCGGCGGCTGGACGCGATGGAGCCGGCCAGCCGGCCCCGGCTGTTCGTCGCCGGGGAGTCGCTCGGCTCGTTCGGCGGGCAGGCCGCGTTCCGGGACCTCCCGGACCTGCTCGCGAAGGTCGACGGCGCCGTCTGGACGGGCACCCCGTCCTTCACGCCGCTGTGGCAGCAGGTCGTGGCCCGCTCCCGGCCGGGCTCCCCCGCGATCGCGCCGATCATCGACCAGGGCCGGCACGTGCGGGTCGTGACCCGGCCCCGGGACCTGCACCGCAACTACTGGGGCGGGCTGTACGAGCCGTGGCGGTCCCCGCGCGTGGTCTACGCCCAGCACCCCTCCGACCCGGTCGCCTGGTGGCGGCCGTCCCTGCTGTGGGAGGAGCCGGACTGGCTGCGCGAGCGCGTGGGGCACGACGTCACGCCGGCGATGCGCTGGTCCCCGTGGATCACCTTCTGGCAGGTCGCCCTGGACATGCCGCTCTCGGTCCGCGCCCAGGGTGGGCACGGGCACTCCTACCGCGAGGAGATGGTGCCGATCTGGGCCGCCGTGCTGGGCCAGGACGTCGCCCCGGGCGGCGAGCACGAGCAGCGGCGCCGGCACGAGCGGATCGTGAGGGCGATCCGCGAGGTCGCCCGCGGCTGATCCCGGCGCGCGGGGGCCGGGCTCAGCGGGTCGTGCTCAGGGCGTGGGGCCGGTGGCGACCGGGCGCTGCGGGTCGCTGCTCCACTGCGACCACGAGCCCGGGAACAGGCGCACGCGGGAGAACCCCGCACGCTGCAGGGCGAGCACGTCGTGGGTCGCGGTGACGCCGGAGCCGCAGTAGACGAGCACCTCCTGCTCGGGGTCGAGGCCCGCGCCGGTGAAGCGCTCGCGCAGCGCCTCCGGGGACAGGAAGCGGCCCTGCTCGTCGAGGTTCCCGGCGTAGGGGAGGTTCAGCGCGCCGGGCACGTGGCCGGCGCGCGGGTCCACGGGCTCCACCTCACCGCGGTAGCGCTCGGCGGCGCGGGCGTCGAGCACGGGGCCCTCCGCCGCGGCGACCTCGTCGATCCCGGCGATCGCGGCCGCGGGCCACTCCCGGGGGCCGACGTCACCGGGCTCCGGCCGCACGTCCTCCCGCTCGAGCGGGCCGTCCCAGGCGGCGAGGCCGCCGTCCAGGAGCGAGGCGTCCTGACCGATCGCGCGGAGCATCCACACGAGGCGGGCCGAGGGCGAGCGGTCGGTGTCGTCGTAGGCGACCACCCGGGTGCCCTCGTCGATCCCGAGGCCGCGGAGGGTCGCCGCGAACGCCTCCGGCGAGGGCAGGGGGTGCCGGCCGGCGGCGGGATCCGCGGGGGCGGCGAGCTGGGTGGTGAGGTCGACGTAGACCGCGCCCGGCAGGTGCCCCTCGAGGTAGGAGTGGTGGCCCTTGGAGCCGTCGAGCGCCCAGCGCACGTCGAGCAGGCGCACCGCCGCCCCCTCCTGCGCGAGCAGCTCGTGGAGGGCGGGGACGTCGAGGACCGGGGGCAGCGCGTCAGTCATGGCCCGACCCTAGCGCCCGCTCCCCCTCGGCCGGGCAGCCGGCTCAGCGGCCGGTGATCCGGAGGTCCACCCGCACGAGGCGGTGGTCGGAGGTCGGGAAGGGATGCTCGCCGGTGAGCTCGCTGCCGGCCTCGCCCTTCTTCGGCCAGAAGACGCGGGCGTCGGTGACCTTGAGGTTCTTCGAGGGGAGCACGTAGTCCACGCGGAGGTTCCCGGGGCGCGGGTTCTCGGCGAAGTCCGCGGTGTCGTACCTCGGGTCGGTCCCGTGCTCGAGGTTCACGCCGCCCTGCTCCGTCGCGGCCTCGACCGCGCCGGTGCTCGTGGGGCGGGGGTCCTGGATCCGCGGGTGCTTGAGCAGCTGGTCGATCGCGCCGGGCCAGGAGTCGCCGTCGAGCGGGTCGGAGTTGTGGTCGCCGAGGATCACGAAGGAGGCGCTCGTGTCGAGGCCCCCGGCGACCCCGGCGTCGTCGACGATCCAGCGGGAGACCTTCCCGGCGCGGAGGTAGTCCGCCCACAGCCGGATCTCGTCGTTGTTGCGCCGCCGGTTGCGCTTCTCCGGCCCGTCGAAGCTGGGCGGGGTGGGGTGGGCGCACAGCACGTGGAGCGTCGAGGTGCCGATCTGCACGGGCACGTCCCAGTGGGACTTTGAGCTGAGCCGCAGCTGCGCGGAGATCTCCTCGCCGTAGAACTCGGTGGGGAGGAGGTTGCTGGGCATGTCCTTCCACAGGAGGTTCTGGAAGGTGCGCACCTGCTCGGTGAGGATCGGGAAGCGCGAGAGCAGCAGCATCCCGTACTGGCCGGGGAACTCGCCGTAGCCCCAGGCGTCGTTCGCGCCGCCCACGGTGCCGTCGCGGTCGAGGTCGAGGCCGCTGGGCACACCGGTGTTCACCGGTGCGGAGTACACGTAGGGGTAGTGCACGGGGGTGCAGCCGTTCTGGCTGACCTCGAGGTAGTTGCTGCGGAAGAGGTCCGCGCCGCGGCCGTCCTCGTCGTGGTCGAACTCGTTGACGAGCAGCACGTCGGGGTTGTTCATCTGGATGACCTGGGCGACGGCCCGGATCTGCGCGTCGGTCCCGGACTCGAGGTCCTTCAGGAGCTGCCCGGCGGTGGCGCGGTTCAGCGAGGCGTTGTAGGTCGCGATCCGCACCCCCTCGCCGCGACGCCCGAGGGCCGGCTGGGCGGCGCGGGCCGCGGTGCCCGCGACGGGCACCCCCAGCCCGGCGGCGGCTGCGGCGGCGAGAGCTCCACGACGGGTGATCTTCGAGGTCATGGTCTCCATCATGCACGGCTCCCGGTGCGGCTCGCCAGCCGGGCCGGGCGTCGTGGGTGAACACTCCGAGAATGTCCGCTGCGCCTCCCGAGCGCCGGACCGGCCGTCGCCGGGAACGGTCACGGTGCGAGACTGGCGGCATGAGGATCGCCTTCCTGGGAACCGGACGGATGGGCACCGAGCTGGCCCGTCACCTGTTGACCGAGCACGAGCTGACGGTGTGGAACCGCACCGCCGCCCGCACCGCCCCGCTCGCGGAGGCGGGAGCACGGGTGGCGCCGACGGCGGCGGAGGCCGTGGACGGCGCCGAGCTGATCGTCACCTCGCTCTTCGGACCCGACGCGGTGCGCGAGACGGTGCTCGCGCCCGGGCTGGTCCCCGCGGGCGTGCCGTGGGTGGACACGACGACCGTCTCCCCCGCCGATGCCGACGACTTCGCGGCCGCGGTCCCCACCTACGTCGCCGTGCCCGTGGTCGGCACGCTCGGCCCGGCCCGTGCCGGTGCGCTCGGCGTCTACGTGGGCACGCCGGACGACGCCCTGCGCGAGCAGGTGCTCGGTCTGGTGGCGCCGTGGGCGGATCCGGAGCGGCTGCGGGGCGTGGCCTCCGCTCGGGCCGCGGCGACCGGGAAGCTGCTCGCGAACCTCGCCCTCGCGGTGAGCGCGCAGGGCCTGCGGGAGGCGCTCGCCCTGGGCGCGGCCGCCGGGGTCAGCGACGAGGAGACCCTCGACATGCTCGGCTCGACGGGCCTCGCCTTCATCGCCGGCATGAAGGGCTCCTTCGTGCGCGGCGAGCGCGGCACGGAGGGCGGTGACTTCACGGCCGATGCGATCGCGAAGGACGCCCGGCTCATGATCGACACGGTCGCCTCCGCGTCCGACGGGGCCGAGGGCTGCCGCCCCGGCGCGGACCTCCCTGCCCTGCGCGGGGCTCTCGCCTCCCTCGACGCGGAGATCGCCGCGGGACACGGCGACCACGACTTCTCGACGGTGCTCCTGCCGGGGGCACGCGGCACCGCGGACTGAGACCG
Source organism: Brachybacterium sp. SGAir0954 (assembly GCF_005490785.1). Classification (GTDB taxonomy): domain Bacteria; phylum Actinomycetota; class Actinomycetes; order Actinomycetales; family Dermabacteraceae; genus Brachybacterium; species Brachybacterium rhamnosum. The sequence continues at coordinate 39,793 of NZ_CP027295.1, forward strand.
GTCGCTCCCGCTCAGAGGCCCGCCGCGGCGAGCACCGCGCGGGCCGTCTCGCGCGGGGAGCCGACCTGCTCCACGGACACGTCCTCCACGGCGGCGGCGTCGAGGATCGCGGTGAGCTCGTCGAAGCGGTCACGGTGCCAGGCGAGGCCCTCGGGATCCAGAGCGTGGCGCTCGCGGAGCCGCTCCCGCACCAGCTCCCGCGGCGTGCGGATCCGCACCACGGTGAGCGGGAGGCCCATGGCCTGCTCGTAGGCGTCGCGGGCGGAGCGCTCCTCGATGACCTCGGCCGCGACGAGCACCTGCGCCCCGGCCTCGAGGTGGATCGCGGAGAGCGCCGTGAGGGCGCGCAGGGTGAGGGCCGCGTGGAAGCGGTCGCCGGGCGGGGCGGGCCAGGCGCGGCGCAGGGCGTCAACGTCGAGGACCGCCCCGGGGATCCCGCGCTCCTCGAGCTCGTCGCCCACCGCGTCGGCCGTGGTCGTCTTGCCGACGCCCACCGCGCCGGTGATCAGCAGCGCGCGGCCGGTGCCGTGCCCGGGGCCCGCGCTCATCGGAGGTCCGCCACGATCCCGCGGCCGGCCTCCCGGCCGGAGAACAGGCAGCCGCCGAGGAAGGTCCCCTCGAGGGCGCTGTGGCCGTGCATGCCGCCGCCGCCGAAGCCGCTCGCCTCCCCCGCCGCGTACAGCCCGGGCAGGGTGCCGGTGCCGTCCGCCCGCTGCACGCGCCCGCCGAGGTCCGTCTCGAGCCCGCCGAGGGTCTTGCGCAGCAGCACGTGCAGGCGCACCGCGATGAGCCCGCCCGCCGCCGGATCCAGCAGGCGGTGCGGGGCGGCCGTGCGGATCAGCCGGTCCCCGAGGTAGCGACGGGCGCCGCGCAGCGCGGTGATCTGCGCGTCCTTGCCGAAGGCGTTGACGACCTCGGCATCGCGGGCGCGGATCGTCCGCTCGAGCGCGACGGCGTCCACGAGCTCCTCCCCCACGAGCGCGTTCATCGCAGCGGTGAGCTCGGGGACGCTCCCCGCCTGCAGGAAGTCCTCGCCGTGGTCGAGGAAGGCCTGCACGGGCCCGGGCGCCCCGGGGCGCACCCGGGCGAGGACCTGCCGCCAGTCGCGGCCCGTGAGATCGGGGTTCTGCTCGCTGCCGGAGAGCGCGAACTCCTTCGCGATGATCGCGGGGGTGAGCACGAACCACGAGTGGTCGTGGCCGGTGGTGCGCAGGTGGCGCAGCGTCGACATGGTGTCGAAGCCGGGGAAGGCCGGGGCGGGCAGTCGCTGCCCGCGGGCGTCCACCCAGAGCGAGGAGGGGCCGGGGAGGATGCGGATGCCGTGCCCGCGCCACACCGGGTCCCAGTTCCTCACGCCCTCGGTGTAGTGCCACATGCGCCGCTGGTGGATCCAGCTGCCGCCCGCGGCGTGGGCGGCGATCATGCCGCTGCCGTCCACGCTCTCCGGCACCCCGTGGACGATGTCGTGCGGCATGGTGCCGAGCTCCTCGGGCCAGCGCTCCCGCACGAGCTCCGCGTTCCCGCCGATCCCGCCGGTCGCGACGAGCACCGCGGGCGCGCGGAGCTCGAACTCCCCCACGACCTCGCGGCTCGATCCGCTGCCGCGCGGCGCGGGGTCCTCGGCGAGCACGTCTCCGCGCACGCCGACGGCGCGACCGCCCTCGACGAGCACCTCGGTGACCGCGCGCCGGGTGAGCAGACGCACCTGCCCGCTCGCACGGAGCTCGGCGAGGCGGCGGGCGAAAGGCTCGACGACGCCGGGACCGGTGCCCCAGGTGACGTGGAAGCGGGGCACCGAGTTCCCGTGCCCCTCGGCGCGGCCGTCGCCGCGCTCCGCCCAGCCCACGACGGGGAAGCTGCGATGCCCCAGGGCATGCAGCCAGGAGCGCTTCTCCCCCGCCGCGAACTGCAGGTAGGCCTCCGCCCAGCGGCGGGGCCAGTGGTCCTCGGGGGAGTCGAAGGCGGCGGTGCCGAGCCAGTCCTGCCGGGCGAGGTCGAGGCTGTCGCGGATGCCGAGGCGGCGCTGCTCGGGGGTGTCGATCATGAACAGCCCGCCGAAGCTCCACCAGGCCTGCCCGCCGAGGTCCTGCTCGCCCTCCCGCTCGAGCAGCAGCACGCTCCGCCCGCCCCGGGCGATCTCGCACGCCGCGACGAGGCCGGCGAGCCCGGCGCCGACGACGATCGCGTCGGCCTCGCCCGCACCGGCCCCGCGCGGGGTGGTCATCGCACCTGGATCCGCTGCACCCGCACGAGGTGGTCGTCCTCGTTGGAGCCGTTCATCCGGCGCGAGCGCTGGCGGTTGTTCGAGCCCACGCGACGATCGGCGCTCCTGAGGTTGCCGACCGAGACCTCCGTCTTGCGCTCGAACTCGTGGCGCTTGTCGGTGTTGCGGTAGAAGCGATAGATCCCGAGGTACACCGCGATGAAGACGGCGGGCCCCGCGAGGAAGGGGAAGAGGATCCCGGCGGAGCCGTCCCCGGAGGAGTTCCCGGCCAGCAGCGTGGTGACGCCGGGATCGCCGGTGAGGGCGAGCAGCAGGTCGTTCATGGGGTCCTGTCCTTCCGGTGCGAGCTCAGCTGAGGAACCAAGCCAGGCCGATCGCCCCGCCGATCACGGCGGCGAGCGTCCCGAGGACGCACGAGAGCGCGAAGATCAGCGGGTGGGAGACGGGCACGGAGCCCATCGTGTTGCCGTTGCGGCCGTTGACGGCGATGTAGTGGATCAGGGAGCCGTCGCCCTTGGCGCTGTCCGCGTAGCTGTACAGCCACACCGGCACGTACACGGACACCCAGCGGGTGCCGCGCACGGCGACGCCCTCCTGCTCCCAGCGCACCCCGCGGTCGAAGTTCGCGACGGTGGGCTGCACCTTGGAGCGGGCGATCGCGAGGAAGTCCTCCTCGACGTCCTGGTCGAGGTCGCGGACGTTGAGGTCACGGCGCTCGGAGGTGAAGCCGGTGAGGTAGCTCGAGTTGTAGACGACGGCGTTCGCCGTGTCGTACGGCTGGACAGCATTGAGGACGTTGTTCGTCGCCTGGGAGGCGTCCTCCGCCTGGAAGCGGCGGGCGGACTCGACGGCGAGGTCGTTGACGAGCAGGTCGAAGCCGCGCTGGACCTGGTAGACGTCCGCGTCGTAGTACTGCTCGGTGACGTAGTTGTCCCCCACCTTGCGGCGCACCGTGTACGAGCGGGTCGTGACCTCGCCCGTGCCGCGCAGCTCGGCGTGCATGTTGCCGTCGACCACCATGTAGGGGATGTAGACGCCCATGACGTTCTCGGGCACGAACTCGCGCTTGAAGCGGGGGCTCGCGAAGGAGCGGCGCTTGTCGACGAAGGCGGAGATCCGCTCGACGGCCTCCTCCCGGGTGAGGAGGAAGGGCAGCACGGCGTCGGGCACGGCCCCGCCGGGGATCTGGCTGTTGACGGAGAGGGTCTGCCGGCACCAGTGGCAGCGGGACTGCATCTGCTCGGCGATGTTGATGACGACCTCGGCGCCGCAGCCCTGGCACTTCAGGGTGACGGTGGTGAGGTCCTCACGGACGTCGGCCGTGCCGGAGGCGAGGGTGTGGCCCTGCAGCTCCGCGATCGAGGAGTCCAGGCCGAACTTCTGCTCCGCGACCTCCTCGTTCCAGTGGTGGCGGCAGTACGCGCACTCGAGCGCGCGGGCGGGGATCGAGTAGCGGATCTCCGCGCTGCCGCAGCGCGGGCACTTGTGCAGGCCGTCGCCCACGGAGGAGCTCGTGTCGACGACGCGGTCGCCGCCTGCCGGCGGTCCCGTCGGGACCTGCGGGTCGGCGGGCTGCTGCGGAGGGGCGGCCTGCTGCGGGGGCGCAGGCGACCGCTCCCCCTGCGGCGGGGTGGGCTGCCGCTGCGGGGCGGGCGGGCCGCCGGGCCCCTGGGTGGGGCCCGACGGCTGCTGCCAGGGCGGCTGCTGCGGGGGCACGGACATGACGGTTCAGCGGCCTCCGGTCACAGACCCAGGGCGTTCTTCTTCGCCGCCTCGTAATCGGCCTCGGAGATGAGCCCCTGGTCGAGCATCTGCTTGTACTGGGCGAGCTTCGCGACCGGGTCGTCACCGCGGCCCTGGGCGGGCGCCTGCTGCTGGGGGGCCGTCTGCTGCTGAGGCTGCTGCTGCGGGACGCCGGTCTGCTGGACGGGGTTCACGAGGCCGCCCGCGGCGCCCGCGCCGGCGCCGAACATGGCCAGGCCCGCGCCGCCGCCGTTCTCCCCCGCGGCCTGCACGCCGCGCGCGACGGACTGGTTGAGGTAGGACTGCGAGCGGGCGCCGGAGAGCGCATCGGCCTTCTGCACCTCGGTGAGCAGCTCGCGGGTGCGCTGGTCGTACTCGATGGAGACGATCGCGGTCTTCACGATCGCGAGGCCGCGATCGGTGGACCAGCGGTAGTTCTCCTCGACGGCGGCGGAGAGCGACTGCGCGAAGCCCACGGAGTCACCCTGGATCTTCGTGATCCGGTTGCCCTTGTCGGGATCGTTCGTGTACTTCGAGAAGGCGGCGGCGAGCGAGCCGACGACCTCCTGGAAGAGCTGGCCGCCCGCGGGGTTGTCCACGTCGCCGAAGTCGAAGACCGGGGCGTTCGCGGAGAGGTACGTCGCGGGCAGGAAGTTGTGCACGAACAGCAGCGGGTCCACGATCCGCAGCGTGTACGAGCCGCGGGTCACGGCGCCCACCTGGGCGTTGAGGTACGCGTCGTCCCAGTAGATCTCCGACTGCGTGCCGAAGCGGTTGTCCGGGATCTCCTTGAGGTTCACGTAGAACGCGAGCTGCTGGGAGGTGGGGCGGCCGCCGAACTTGAACCGCTCCCAGGACATGCCGATCGTCGAGGCGAGGAAGCCCTCCCCCGCGAACACGGACTGGGCGTCCGGTGAGGAGTCGGAGAACTCGTAGCCGCCGGCCTCGGTGATGAGCGCCGTCGCGCGGCCGTCGATCACGGTGATCAGGCCGTAGCCCTGCGGGACCACGATCTTCGAGCCGTTGGTGATGACGTTCTCGCTGCCGCGGGTGTTCGAGCCGCGCCCCGCGTTCGTCCCCCGCGGCACCGCGGCGAACAGCGCCGCCGTCGGCGGGAGGCCGTCGGGGACCGTCAGGAAGTCCTTCCACTGGTCCGCGAGCATGCCGCCGAGAGCGCCCTTGAATGCCTGGATGAAGCCCATGGTGTCTCCTTCGATATCCCCCGTCATGTGACGCGCACCATCGTAGCGGCGGGCCCTGGACATCAGCAGGACAGCAGCTGGGCCCGAGCTCCCGGCGGGCCCGGGGTTCAGTCCTGAGTGCTCGCGGCCGACGGGGGCTCGGGGGGCTCGGGCAGCAGCACGGTCGCGAGGCTCACGCGGTGCTTCCCCTCGCCGCCGTCCTCGAGGTACGGGGCGAGGAGCGCGGCGAAGCCCTCCTGGATCGCGGCGAGGTCGTCGGCGTCGACGTGGATCGGCCCGCGGCCGAAGCCCCAGAGCTCGCGCAGGGCGGGGGCGTCGGCCGCGAGGGCGCGGTCCGCGTCGGCCGCGAGGTCGGCGAGGAAGACGCGCAGGGCGGAGGCGAGCTGGGCGGTGCTCATGGCCCGCAGGCCCTCCTGGTCCACGTGGGCGAGGGCGTCGCCGAGGGCGAGGGTGCGCTCGGTCGCGCCGCGCACGCGCCGCTCCTCGACCACGGTGACGACGCCCGCGTCGAGGAGCGCGGTGACGTGGCGGTAGAGGGTCGCCTGGGTGACGTCGGGCAGCGCCTCGCGGAGCTGGGCGGTGGTGCGCGTGCGGCCGCCGAGCTGCTGGACGATCCGCGAGCGCACGGGGTGCAGGACGAGGTCGAGGGCGGAGGGATCCGAGGGCATGCCTTCCCCAATCATTCTCACACTGATAACGTTCTCGTTATGAGACCAGTCTATCGGGACGGGTCACGAGAAGGAGCGGTGAGGACGATGACGCACACCAGGCTCGAGAGCACCCAGCTCACCATCGAGTTCCCCGGATGGGAGGCGATGATGACCGGCCGGTCGCGGATGGCGGTGCCGCTCACCGCGGTGCGCGGCGTCCGCGCCGAGGAGGGGTGGACCCACGAGGTGCTCGGGATCCGCAGCGGGCTCGTGGTCTCCGGGTTCCGCAAGCTCGGCACCTTCCGCCACCCGGACGGCACCCGCCGGCTCGTCGCGATGCGCCGCGGCATGCCGCTGCTGCGCCTCGCCGTGGACCGGGACGTGACCGGCGTGGACGAGATCCTCGTGAGCACCCCCGAGGCGGCCCGCCTCGCCCGGATGCTCGCCGCGCCCGTCAGCCGGTGATGCCGAACTTCGCCAGGCGCTTGGTCTGCCCCGAGTCCTGCAGCGCGAGCAGCTGTGCGTAGATGCCGCCCGAGGCCGCGAGCTCCGCCGGGGTGCCGATCTCGTCGATCCGGCCGTCCTCGAGCGTGATGATGCGGTCCACCGCGGCGATCGTCGAGAGGCGGTGCGCGATGATCAGCGAGGTGCGCCCCTCCATCAGCTCGTCCAGGCCCCGCTGGACCTGCCGCTCCGCCTTCGTGTCGAGCGCCGAGGTCGCCTCGTCGAGCACGAGCACCGGCGCGTCCTTGAGGATCGCGCGGGCCACGGCGATGCGCTGGCGCTGACCGCCCGAGAGCTTGAGCCCCCGCTCGCCGATCAGCTGCTCGTAGCCGCCGGGGAAGCGGCGGATGAAGGCGTCCGCGTTCGCGCGGCGCGCGGCGTCCGCCACCTCCTCCTGGCTCGCCCCCGGGCGGCCGTAGGCGATGTTCTCCGCGATCGTGCCGGAGAACAGCGAGGCGTCCTGGAAGACGACGCCGATCCGCGAGCGCAGGGCGTCCAGCGGCAGCTGCTCCGTGTCCAGGCCGCCCACCTCGACCCGGCCCTCGCGCGGCTCGTAGAGCCCGAGCAGCAGGTTGACGATCGTGGACTTGCCGCCGCCGGACTCCCCCACGAGCGCGACCTTCTCCCCGCGGTCCACCGCGAAGTCGATCCCGTGCAGCACGTCCTCGCCGTCCTCGTAGGCGAAGTCGACGCCGCGGAAGGCGATGACGGGAGCACCGGGCACCGAGTCGAGGGTGCCGACGGCCGCGGAGCCGGGAGCGCGCCGCGGCTCCTCGGCCCCGGCCCCGCCGGAGCCGTCGGAGCTGTCGGCGTCCTCCTGGGCGGCGAGCATCGCCGCGGTGCGGGCGTCGACCGGGGTCGCCATGACGCGGAAGTAGTCCTTCGAGCCGGCGATCGCGCGCTGCGAGGCGTCGATGACCCAGCTCATCGACTCGACCGGCTGGCGGGCCATGCTCATGAGCTGGATCAGCAGCACCATCTCGCCGAGCGTGAAGTGGCCCTGCACGGTGCGGGTGAAGATGATCGCGTACACCGCGAAGAAGATGATGTTGAGGACCGCGCGGCGCAGCACGTCCATCGAGTGCCAGTGCGTCGACTGGGCGCGGGTGGTGGCGTCCGTGGAGCGGAAGCGGCGCGAGAAATCGCCGAGCTCACCGCGCTCGCGCACGAAGGACTTCACGACCCGGATCTGGCCGATCACCTCGGCGAAGCGCCCCGAGGCGATGTCGATCTCGGTGTTCTTCTCGCCCTCGAGCCTCTGCCACTTCACCGAGGTGAGCGAGGTGAGCCAGACGTAGATCGGGAACACGATGATCAGCAGCACCGCGAGCGGCCAGAAGTAGAAGGCGCTGATGCCGAGCACGGCCGCGGTCGTGATGAGCATGGTCGCGAACGAGTTCGACATCGTCTTCGCGAACTGCGAGATCTCCGCGATGGAGCGGTTCAGACGGGCGACGATCGTGCCCGTCAGCTCCGTGTCGAACCAGCGCTGCGGCAGATGCAGCAGCTTGTCGTAGTAGCGGACCGAGAGGATCGTGCGCAGGCGGTTCGCCATGACGTCGCCGAACCAGCCGCCGACGTTGGAGACGACGGTCGTGGCGAGCTCGACGGCGAGCAGCGCCCCGGCGAGCCAGAGCACGGTGCGCACGGCGTCACCGGTGGCGAGGTCGCCGCCGACGGCGCCCGCGACGGTGTCCGTGGCGCGGCCGATGATGAAGGGGACGGCGAGGTTCGCGACGGCGGTGAGCACCGAGGCCGCGATGATCGTCAGGTAGAGGGGGGTGAGGGAGCGCGTGAACCGCACGATGCGGAGGAGGGACGACACGGTCCCAGGCTAGGCGCTGGGACCGACCCGCGACGCGGCCGGGCCCTCCCGTTCACCGAGCGCGGAACGGCTCAGAGCGCGGCGAGGTCCGCCAGCAGCCGCTCGACCATGGCGTGCTCCGAGAGCTCCTCGCCGAGCACCACCTCGCCGGGCGCACCGAGCAGGTCGTGGGGCTCGTACCAGGAGGCGACCGTCGGCCCGTCGACGTGCCCGGCGATGGGCTTGGTCGCATGGCGTCGGAGGGTCTCGGGCAGGCTCACGTCGAGGTAGTAGACGAGCGCGGGGCCGTCGTGGCCGGCGAGCAGGCCCTGCATCATGGGGCCGTAGGTGGCCTGCGTGAAGATGCCCTCGAGGATCACGAGCACGGACAGCGACGGCATGCACCGAGGCTAACGGGGCACGGCGCGGGGACGCGGACACTCGAGCGACGCCTGCTTCCCGACAGGGGAAGCAGACGTCGCTCGACCGCAGGGTGAGCGGGCGGGGGCGGTCAGTCCGAGCGGGGGCCGACGATCCCCAGCAGCACGCCGACGGTGATCCTCTCCCCGTCGCGGCGGCGTCGCACCGTCCCGGTGACCAGGGCGTAGGGCACGAGCAGGACGAAGCCCACGGCGCTCAGCACGAGGATCGCGACGACCACCGACGGGTCGATGCCGTCCCCGCGGGCGACGAGCAGCGCGGCGGCGATGTTGCGCTGGCTCGAGAGGATCGCGGGGCCATCGGGCACGGTGAGCGTGGGGCCGGCGAGGTCCCCCGCGGCGCGGCCGGCGACGAAGGCCATGGCCACGAGCCCGGCGGCGACGAGCAGCGCGGGCGAGAGCATGAGCTCGATGACGACGCCCGAGTTCGCGCCGAAGCCCGAGAGGAACATGAGCACCGCGGAGACCGCCGCCGCGGCGCCGGCCACGCGGGCCATCCGGTCCGCGCGCCGCGGGAACACAGCGGCGAGCACGATCCCCGCGATCATCGGCGAGAGCATCGTGCCGAGCAGCAGCCGTGCGACCGCCCAGCCGTCGACCTCGACGTCCTGCAGGAGGAAGGGCACGACGATCGGCATGAAGACGATCGACCCGAGCAGCAGCACCGTCATCGGCCCCGCGGTCTCGCCGTAGGGGATGCGGGCCATCGCCCCGAGCTGCAGCACGAAGGGGGCGCCGGCGGCGCACAGGGCGATGACGAAGCCCTCCCCCGTCTGCGCGGGCAGGATCCCGCTCAGCAGCCACAGCACGAGCGTGCCCACGGCGGGGACGACGACGAAGTTCGCGCCGAGCACCGCGAGCACGGTGCGGCGGTCCCGGAGCTGGGCGCCGAAGGATCGCAGCGGTGTGCGCAGCCCCATCGACAGCATCGAGGCGATCGCGAAGACGGGGACGCTGACATGGATCAGCCCCACCAGGATGTCCTCGATCGCACGCACCGCAGAAGCCTACGCGGCCCCGGTGCCGGGCGTCAGAGCCAGCCGTTGTCCGTGGCGGAGCGCACCGCCTCGGCGCGGTTGGTGACGCCGAGCTTGCCGATCACGGAGGAGAGGTGGTTGCGCACGGTCCCCTCGGAGAGGAACACGCGCGCCGCGATGTCACCGGTGGTCCCGCCGAGCGCGGCGGCGCGCAGCACCTCGGTCTCCTTCGCGGAGAGCGGGTTCGGGCCGGCGGCGAGGGACTGTGCGGCGAGCTCGGGGTCCACGACGCGCAGGCCCTGGTGCACGCGCCGCACCGCGTCGACGAGCCGCTCGACGGGGGCGTCCTTGACCATGAAGCCGCCTGCGCCGGCCTCGAGGGTCCGGCGCAGGTAGCCGGCGCGGCCGAAGGTCGTCAGCACGATCACGCGGGTCGGCGAGCCGGAGGCGTGCAGGCGCTCGGCGACCTCGAGGCCGTCGGCCGGGCCGGGCTCGCCGCCCGCCCGGGTGCCGGCAGGCATCTGCACGTCCAGGAGCAGGACGTCCGGCCGGGCCTCCTCGACGAGGTCGAGGGTCTCCGCGCAGGTCGCCGCCTCGCCGATGACCTCGAGGTCGCTCTCGAGGCGGAGCAGCGCGGCGAGGCCGCTGCGGAGGATGGCCTGGTCGTCGGCGAGCGCGACGTGGAGCGGGGCGGTCATGCGGGGACTCCTTCGGTGAGGCGCGGGAGGCGCGCGGTGAGCCGCGTGCCGGTGTCGTCGGAGTCCACGTCGAGGGTGCCGCCGTGCTCCTCGACGCGGCGCGCGAGGCCCGCGAGGCCGCTGCGGGCGCGACCCTCGGGGATGCCGGCGCCGTCGTCGGCGACCTGCACGAGGTCCTCCTCGAGACGGATCATGCAGCGGGACGCGCGGGCGTGGCGCACCACGTTCGTGACGCCCTCGCGGATGACGTAGCCGAACAGCTCGGCGCGGTCGTCCGGCAGTGCGGGCAGGGCCGGGGGCACCTCCGGCCTCACGCCCGCCGCCTCGAGCACGCTGCGGGAGGAGGCGATCTCGCTCGCGGCGCGCACCTGCTGCATGCCGCTCGCCGTGGTGCGGACGTCCGCGAGGGACTGCCGGGAGATCCTCTCGATCTCGGCGAGCTGCGCCTTCGCCGCGGCGGGGTCCGCGTCCAGGAGCCGCTGGGCGAGCTGCGCGGAGACCGTGATGGTGGTGAGGGAGTGGCCGAGGATGTCGTGGAGGTCGCGGCCGATCCGCTCGCGCTCCGCGGCGACGGCGAGGACGGCGCTGCGCCGCTCCGCCGCGTCGAGCTTCTCCTGCAGGATCGAGCGCTCGATCCCCTCGGCGACGCCGAGGGAGAGCACGACGCCCACGAGCGCGAGGATGATCGCGATCGGCTGCTCAAGGACGACGGCGATCGGCACCGCGACCGCGGCGAGGCCCGGCACCACGAACCTCGCCACCCTGATCGGCAGCAGGATCCCGTGCATGACCTGCACGAACATGATCATGTAGAGGATCTCGCCGTGGATCAGGAGACCCAGCAGGCCCAGCACGACCCAGCTCGCGCCGAGCCAGACGAGGCGGTCCCGCACCGGGTAGGCGCGCATCCCCGCCGTGTACGCGAACAGCAGCGCGTAGAGGAGGCACAGCGCGGTGACGACCACGGCCCGCACGGGCGACAGCTCGGTCCACGCGGGGATCAGCACGTAGAGCAGGAAGAGCAGCGAGGGCGCGTTGTAGGCGAGGGCCCCGGAGGCCCGCGCCGCCTGGTGGACGCCGCGCGGCGTGCGCGGGAACTCGAGCCCGACGGCGCCGGCCGTGCGGGACCGTCGTCGTCGCCGGCGCGCGGTCTCGGTGGTCATGGCCCCAGTCTCCCCTCTCCTGCTCCGCCGCGGTGGCGGGGCGTCAGCGTCGGGAGGCGCCGCGGGCGGCGCGGCGCAGCAGCAGCGCGCAGACCAGCGCGAGGCCGACCGCCCACGCGGCGAGCGTCACGACGCCGCGCACGGGCAGGTCCTCTCCGATGATCCCGCAGGCGCCGAGCCGGCCGAGCCAGTAGGTGGGCGTGTACAGCGAGACGCTCTGCAGCCAGTCGGGGAACATCTCGAAGGGAAACCAGAGGCCGCCCACGAGGGCCAGCATCATCATGCCGATCGTGGTGACGGGGCCGACGGCGCTCGGCTTGAGCGCGAGCCCCACGGCGAGGCCCAGCAGGACCAGCGGGACCATGCCGACCCAGAGGGTGAGCAGGGAGCGCGTGAGCTCGAGGGCGCTGAGGTTGATCCCGGCGAGCAGGATGCCCGCGAGGAACACGCCGAACAGGGCGGGCAGCACGACGACCATCGCGGCGACGAGCTTCCCGGCGACGAAGCTGCGGGGCATGAGCCCGGCGACCATGAGCTGGCGCAGCCAGCCGTTGCTGCGCTCGGTCTGGATGATCGCGCCCGCGTTGATCGCGGCGCCGAGGCCGCCGTACGCGGCCATGTTCACCATGATGAAGGTGCCGACGCTCTGCCCGGCCTCCCCGGAGGCCTGGGTGCCGTAGATCTGGTTGAACATGAGGAACAGCAGCACGGGCAGGGCGATCGTGAAGAACACGAACATGCCGTTGCGCAGGGTGGTGCGGGTCGTGGCGACGGCGTAGCGGGCGGTGCGCACGAGCTGCGGGACGGTGCGCGGCCCGGCGAGGGTGTGCGAGACGGGAACGGGCTCCGCGGCGGCGGGGACGGCGGTCATGACGGGCTCCTGGGTGTCGGGATGCGGGCTGGTCAGTGAGTGGTGAGCTGGAGGAACGCGTCCTCGAGGCTCGGGGTCGTCACGGCGATGTCGCGCGCCGCGCCGGTCGCGCCGAGGCCCCCGGGCGCGAACAGGGCCGCGAGGGTCGCGTCGGAGTCGGTGGTCGCGAGGCGCAGCCGGCCGTCCTCGAGCAGGTCGACGGCGCTCACGCCGGGCAGGGCCGCGAGCGGGGCGGCGTCGGTCGCGCCGCCGCGGAGGGCGAGGGTGAGGACCCGCCCGCCGATCCGCTCCTTGATCTGGGCGCCGGTGCCGTCGGCGACGATGCGGCCGCGGTCCATGACGACGACGCGGCCGGCCTCCTGGTCCGCCTCCTCGAGGTAGTGGGTCGCGAAGACGACGGTGCGGCCCTCCGCGGCGACGTGGCGCATGCGCTCCCAGAAGCGGCGGCGGGTCTCGACGTCCATCGCGACCGTCGGCTCGTCCAGCAGGATCACCTCCGGGTCCGGCAGGAGGGCGAGGGCGAAGCGGACGCGCTGGGCCTCGCCGCCGGAGAGGCGGGAGGTGCTCCTGAGGAGCAGGCCGGAGACGTCGGCCCGCTCGATGACGTCGTCGAGCGGGAGCGGATGCGCGCAGACCCCGGCGACGAGCGAGAGCAGCAACCGCACGGGCACGTCCTCGAGCAGCGTGCCGTTCTGGAGCATCGCGCCGACGCGTCCCTCCTGGGCGGCGGTCACGGGGGCGGTGCCGCACACCTCGACGGTGCCGGAGTCCGGGGTGGCGAGGCCGAGGATCATCTCGGTGGTGGTGGACTTGCCGGCGCCGTTGGGGCCCAGCAGGGCGAGCATCTGGCCGCGGGGGACGGTGAGGTCCACGTGGTCCACGGCGGTGAGCTCGCCGAAGCTCTTCGTGAGCCCGGTGAGAGCGAGGGCGGGGGTCGTGTCGTTCATGGCTCCACCCTCCGCCGGGGAGGCGGGGCGGGCCCATCGGCCGCCGTCACGACCTGCCCATGACGGCTGTCATGGGTACCCTGCCGGGGTGCTCGTGCGTGACGTGCGCCTGCTCGGCGCCTCCTCCCCCGTGGACCTGCTGCTGCGTGACGGCCTGATCGCCGCGATCGGCCCCGACCTGCCGCGGGAGGGCGAGGAGATCCTCGATGCGGGCGGCGCGATCGCGATCCCCGGCCTGTGGGACCACCACGTGCACGCGGGGCAGACGGCGCAGGGCTACGCCCGGCTCGACACCTCCGCCGCGAGCTCCGCGGAGGAGGTCGTGCGACTGGCACAGGAGGCGCTCGCGGCGCGGGAGCCGCACGACCGCTCCGCGCTCGTGGGCTTCGGGCACCGGCTCGTGGACCTCACCGGGGAGCCGACGGTCGCCGCGCTCGACGCGATCGGCGGTGACGAGGGGAGCGGAGTGCCGATCGTGCTGATCGGCGGGGACGCGCACCACGCCTGGATGAGCTCCGCCGCGCTCCGGGGCCTGGGCCTGCCGCCGCGCACGGGGATCGTCGCGGAGGACGAGTGGTTCGACGCGGTTCCGCACCTCGACGACCTGCCCGGCGTCGCCGCCGGCCTCGCCGCGGGCATCGTCCGCCTGCAGGAGGACGCGCTGGCCTGCGGGCTCGTGGGGCTCACGGACATGGAGTGGGCGGAGAACTGGCGGCTGTGGCAGGGGCGCGGGGCGCGCATGCGGGTGCGCGCGGCGACCTACGCCTCGGGGCTCGCCACGGTGCCGGGGCCGACGGGCACGCCGCTCACGGCCGACGGTCTCGTGACGATGGGCCCGCTCAAGGTCATCGCGGACGGCTCCCTGGGCTCCCGCTCCGCCTACTGCCGCCATCCCGGAGGTCCGGTCGGTGTGCTCAGCGACTACGCCCACGAGCTGCCCGCCCTGCTGGGCCGTGCGGCGGCCCTCGGTCTCGAGCCGGCGGTCCACGCGATCGGCGACGCGGCGGTGGGCGTGGTGCTCGACGCCTTCGCGGGTGCGGGCGTCACGGGCCGGATCGAGCATGCGCAGCTGCTCGCGGAGGAGGACGTGGCCCGGATGGCGGCGCTCGGGGTGCGCGCCTCGGTGCAGCCCGCTCACCTGCTGGACGACCGTGACCCCACCGAGGAGTTCCTGCCGGGCGCCGCGCACCTCGCCTACCGCTTCCGCGACCTGGCGGAGGCGGGGGTGGAGCTGCTGCTGGGCTCGGACTCGCCGGTCGCGCCGGTGGACCCGTGGCTCGCGATGGCCGCGGCGGTGCACCGCAGCGCCGATCACCGGCCCGGCTGGTTCCCCGCCCAGCAGCTGCAGCCGCGCGAGGCGCTCGCCGCCTCGACCGACGGGATCCGCTCCCTCGCCGTGGGCGGCCCCGCGGACCTCGTGCTGCTCGCGGAGGATCCCTTCGGTGACGTGCCCCTCGGGGCCGATGGTCTCCTCGTGGACACCGCCGCCCGCGAGGCGGCGGCGCGGCTCCGCGCGGTGCGCCCGCTCGCGACCCTCGTCGCCGGAGGCCTCGCCTTCTCCCGCTGAGGGTCGGAGGTCGCCGGCCGATCAGCGTCTCCCGGCTCCCACAGCCTGGGCGATGAGAACCCCCTGGAGCGGCAGTCGACCCAGGGCGACCGCGCGACGCAGCGGAGAGGCGTCACGGGAGTCCAGCGCCATCTGGACGTTCGCCGGGAACACGGCGACCAGCAGGGCCACCGCCGCCACACTGCCCCAGCCCCGGGTCCGGGGCGACATGAGCAGCCCTGCGACGACGAGCTCGGCACCGCCCGAGGCGAGGGTGTAGGACCGCGCGCGGCCGGGCAGCGCACGGGGCACGATCTGGTCGAACACGGACGGCGCGGCGAAGTGGAGGACGCCCATCCCCCCGAACAGGACGGCGAGGAGACGGCGATGGCGGTCGGGAGAGCTCACTCCGTGAAGGTATCGCGACTCCTCGCGCGCACCCAGGGCGTGGTGGTGGAGACTCGCGCGAGGCCGGAGCGCTCGAGGATGGGCTGGGAGAAGGGCGTCGAGTCGCTGTGGGCGAAGCGGAAGCCCTGCGCGAGGGCGGCGCGGGCGCGGGCGGCGGTGAGCGCGCGGTAGAGGCCGCGGCCACGGAACGCGGGCAGGGTCGCGCCGCCCCAGAGGCCCACGAAGTCCGTGCCGGGCACGGTGACGAGCCGCCCGGCGGAGACCATCTCGCCGTCGACCTCGGCGACCCAGAGCTGCGTGCCGTCCCCGGCCGCGACGGCCCCGACGAGGGCGTCGGCCCGGGCGGGGTCGACCTGCTGGCCGAAGGCGCGGTCGGTCATGGCGCTCACGGCGCGCACGTCCTCCGCCGCGAGCACGCGCCGCACGCGGGAGCCCGGAGCGAGCGGGACCTCGCCGGTGAGTCCGGTGAGCGGGCCGATCATGATCGCCTCGGTCTCCTCCGCCGCGAAGCCGTGGCCGGCGAGGGCCTCCTCGAGGCCGGGGACGTGGTCGTGCCCGCGGGTCTTCCACTCGATCTCGCCGGCGCCGGCCTCCCGCAGCCTCTCGACGGCGGCGCCGACGAGGGCGGGGAGGTCCGCCTCCCCCGCGAGCGTGCGGTAGGTGACGAAGCCTCCGCCGCCGGGATGCACGGCGAGGGTGAGCGGACCGAGCCGCGCGGACCACCCGGCGCCGAGCACCTCGGTGCCCTCGCGCAGCTGCGCGTCGTAGAGGGCGAGCAGCTGCGCGGGGGCGGTGTCAGGAGTGGTCACCCGGGCATCATGCCGTGCGGGAGAACAGATCGAAGAACTCTCGGCGAGGACGACCTCGACCTCGCCCGGCAGGTCGGAGACGAGCTCGAGCACGTGGCTGGGCGTCCAGCTCCAGGCGTTGATGAGCCCCGCGATGAACAGCGGCCCGGTCCCGCCGTGCTCCTCGATCTTCTTCCGCAGCGCCGCGCGGAACACGTCGACGCCGCCGGGCGGGTAGAACATGCCGATCAGCGGCACGGCGGCGTCGGGCTCGGAGATCGTCCCGGCCTCGTCGGTCTGCATGATGCCGCGCAGGGGCACGTCCCGGGCGTAGGCCTCGAGGACCCGGTCCGGCAGCACGAGCGGCGCCTCGCCGGGCTCGGGCGTCGAGTACGCGTAGACGACGTCGAGGCCGGTGCGCTCCTGGTACAGGCCGGAGAGCCGGGTGAAGACACCGAGCTCGTCCTGCGGCCAGGAGTCGCCGTAGGTGTAGCCGGCGCCGGAGGGCCCGCACACGAGCAGGTCGTCCTCGGTGGCGGTGCGCTGGAAGTGGTGGAGGATCGCGGGGCCGATGTCCTCGAGGAGCGGGGTGACGGTCCAGTTCAGGGGCACCTGGCCACGGTTCGGGTCGTCCCACAGCTCGCGCATGTGCCGCTGGCAGTACTGGATGTTGTCCCCCTCGCCCACGGTGAGGGTGACGTAGAACGCGGTCCTCGGGCCGGCGCTGCGAGGGCTTCGAGGGCTCCTCCTCGGCGGTGCCGGGGACGAAGGAGGCGAGGACCTCGCCGTCGGCGGTGATCTCGACGTGGTGCACGGCGCCGCCCCAGCCGTCGTCGGAGAACGAGTCGCCGACCTTGAGGAACAGGCCCCCTCGCCGCCGTGTCCGGTGAGGTCCAGGGTGTAGGTGTCGAGGTTGGAGGAGTCGGTGACGCGCTCGGTCTCCCGCAGCAGCTCGGTCCACCGGGCGCCCTCGACCGCGACGGTGTGGGTGGGCGGCAGGCCGACGAGGATCTTGTGGGTGCACTGCTCCCAGAGGTGGGCCATGGCCCAGTCGTGGATCGCGGCGGGATCGTCCTCGAAGCGGCCGCGGAGGTTCTCGACGATCTCGATCCCGTGGGTCTCCGCCTGCTCGGCGGTGGCGACGACGAGGCCCTGGAGGCCTGCGATGGTGGTCGCGAGGTTGATGGTGTGGGGGACGTCGATGTCGTGGACGACGGCGCCGCCGATCCGCTCGCGGTAGCGGTCCACGAGATCGAGCGGGTCCTTCTCGCGCAGGGTGCGCACGCCGAGGTCCTCGACCCAGGTCTCGTCGACCGGGTCGGCGATGAGGTACAGCTGGGGCTTCTCGCGGTTGGCGAGGCCCTGGAGGGTGATGAGCAGCAGACGGTCGAAGCCGTCGAGCTCGCGGAGGTCCGCGACGCGCACGGTGCCGGCGCCGCGGAAGCTCGGGAACACGTGGTCCTTGCGCCAGCGGACGCCGCGGCCGGGCCCGTCGGCCGGGGCGGCGGCGGAGGGCGGGAAGGGAGCGGGAGTGCGGGGCTGACGTCATCGTCGCCTCCTCCTGAGGGGAAATGGGATGTGGCTCCTGCGGGTCGGGCTGCGACGAACCCAACGATCAATTCCCACGAGGAAGGGGGATCCGCTGAATCGGTTGAGCCGCGTCCGTTCCGCCCGATCCCGCCGTAAACGATTATTCGCTCGACGGGGCCGACGGTCGCCGGCTACGGTGTGCGCAGTCGCCGCCCCGTGCGGGGCGCGCCCCGAGGAGAGGAGGACCCCATGGCTGTCACCGTGCTGACCCCTGCCGTCCTCCACCACCCCTCGACCCGCTGAGCTCCTGCGGGTCCCTCTCCCCGGGAGACACCCCCATGACCTCGTCCTTCGACTGGGACACCTTCTACTCCGCCTCGCTCGTCTCCTCCGGCCTCGCCGATCCCGACGAGTTCCCCTCCGTGCCCGACGAGCCCGGCCCCGACCAGCGCTGGTCCACGTGGCCGCAGACCGCCCACACGATGGATCGCGGCCCGCAGCCCTTCCCCGACTGGGTCGTGCAGCACGACGGCGCGATCGACACCGAGCTCGGCGTGCTCAAGACCGGCAAGGAGGCCGACGCCTTCCTGCTCGAGCGCGCCCTGCCCGAGCACCGGCGCACCGGCGCCCCCGGCGAGCGCGCGCTCTACGTCGCCAAGCGCTACCGCTCCGAGAAGCACTCCTCCTTCCATCGCACGGCGCAGTACACGGAGGGCCGGCGGGTGAAGGACTCGCGGGAGGCGCGCGCGATCGCCAAGGGCACCACCTTCGGCCGGGAGGCGGCCGCGGACCGCTGGGCGCGCGCCGAGTTCGACGTCCTCACCCGCCTGAGCGCCGCGGGCCTGCCCGTTCCGTACCCGGTGCAGGTGCAGGGCACGGAGCTGCTCATGGAGTTCGTGGGCACCGAGCACGCGACGGAAGGGACACCGGGCACGCCCACCGCCGGGGCGCGCCTGCACGAGGCCCGACCCGAGCCGGACCTCGCGGACCGCTGGGCGGCGCAGCTGCGGCGCGTCGTCGTCACGCTCGGCGAGGAGCTGGGCCTCGTCCACGGGGACCTCTCCCCCTACAACGTGCTCGTGGACCCCCGCAGCGGCGGGCAGGACCTCGTGGTGATCGACGTGCCACAGGTGCTGGACCTCGTGGCGAACCCGCACGGCGAGGAGTTCCTACGCCGGGACTGCCGCAACGTGTGCACCTGGCTCGGCGCCCACGGGGCGGATCCGCGCCTCGTGGACGCCGAGGAGTGGGTCACCGCGGCGCTGCCGCGGGCCCGCTGAGCCGGGTCAGCGCCCGCGGATCACGAGCGCGTCGCCCACCGCACGCTCCTGCCCGCCGGACGGTGTGCTCACGAGCTCGTCGCCCACGACCATCGTCGTGGAGCCGCCGCCGTCGAGGTTCACGGCGTCGACGAGGCCGAGGTCGAGCGCGAGATCCGCGGCCTCGGAGATGCTCATGCCCACCGACTCCGTCTGTCGGCCGTCGACGGTGACGAGCACGAGCCGCCCCCGGGCGTCGACGCCCGCGATCGTGCGCGGGTTGCGCTGGTGGACCCACCCGTAGAACTGGCCGGGGTTCGCGGGCAGCACCATGCCGTCGCGCGCGGCGGTGACCTCGCGTGAGCCGTCGGTGACGAGGTTCGGCCCGCCGCTGATCACCTGCGTGCTCGGCGTCATCGGCAGCCGCCGCCCGGAGGGGTCGGCGAGCTCGCTCGTGAGGTGCAGGCGGCGGGCGCCCTCGGCGAGCTCGCGCAGCCGCGCGACCTCGGCG
Organism: Brachybacterium sp. SGAir0954; assembly: GCF_005490785.1. GTDB lineage: Bacteria > Actinomycetota > Actinomycetes > Actinomycetales > Dermabacteraceae > Brachybacterium > Brachybacterium rhamnosum. The sequence goes on from NZ_CP027295.1 coordinate 59,058, forward strand.
CCGGTCGCCTGGACGGAGCGCTCGCCGCGGCCGAGCGCGGTGCCGCGGCGCTCGAGCACGTCGCGCACGCGGCCGTGGGTGTCGAGGACCACCTCGAGCCCCTCGCCCTCCGGGGTGCTCGCCCCGAACTCCTCGGTGAAGGCCACGAACTCGTCGGCGTCCGTGCAGGTCACGTCGTGCTGCGGGGCGCTCGTGGGGAGGTCGTCGGTGCCCCCGCAGTTGCGGATCAGCCCGGGGACCCGATCGATGCCGTCGAGATCGAGACCGCGCAGGTCTCCGTGCGCTCGAGGTCCGCCCCGAAGGTGGCATCGACCTCGCCGCGGAACCGCGCGGGGTCGACCGTGAGGACGTTCACGGCGACGAGCCCGCCGCCCTCCTCCGGCGCCGGGGCGTCGCCGTCCCAGCCCTCGTACCAGACGGAGGCCGGGTACCCGGCCTCGATCACGGCCCCGCGGGCGCGGGAGGCCTCCGCCTCGGTCGCGTAGGAGCCGACGCGGACGCGCTCGCCGAGGGGACCGCCGGCGTCCTCGAGCTCGTCGGCGCCGACCTCCTCGCTGCGGGCGTCGAGCCCGGCCCCGCGCAGTCGGTCGGTGGCCTCGGCGGCGATCGCCGCGCTCGAGACCGGGGAATCGGCGACCCCCTCCTCCCCCGAGGGGAGGGTCACCTGGAGGGTCCAGTCGTAGCGGGCCCCGGGGTCGCCGAGGGTGATCCGCTCGTGGGTCACTCCCCGGGCAAGGATGCTCACCTCGCCGTGGAGCGCATGGGGGCGCGGAGTCGGATCGGCGAGCGCGGCGGAGGGCAGGAGGAGGGCGGGGAGCAGGGCCGCGAGCATCGCGACCCGGCGCGGGGAGGTGGTCGAGGAGGGGGCCATGCGCCCCATCCTGCGGCCGCGACCGTCGGCAGGTCCGACGATCCCGGCAGGTCACCGAGAGATCATCGAAGCATCACCGGTCGTTCATGCGCGGCCCTCCCGCAGCCGCGCGACGACCGAGAGCAGGCCGTCGAGATCACGGGAGCCCGCGGCGGTGCCGTCGGGGACGCTCGATCCGCCGAGCACGGCGTTGTAGTACAGCCCGTCACCGATGAGCATGATCGCCTCGGCGGCGGCGGGGTCGCCCACCTCCTCGAGGATCAGGGCGAGCCAGCTCGCGCGGACGTCGGCGAAGGCGCGGCGGACGGGGGCGTCCTCGGTCCAGGAGAGCCGGGAGGCCGCGACGAGCGTGCGGTCGAAGGCGGTGTCCTCCCAGACGGAGGAGCGCACGTAGTAGGCGGAGGGGCCGTCGGGCGCGCTGGCCATGAGCTCGAGGTCCGCGGCGGCGAGGTCGCGCAGGCGGCCGGCGAGGCCGTCGAAGAGCGCGGTCTTCGACGGGAAGTGGTAGAGCAGGCCGCCCTTGGAGACGCCGGCGCGGGCGGCGACGGCGTCGAGGGTCGCGGCGCGCTCGCCGTCGTCGATGAGCAGCCCCTCGAGGGCGTCGAGCAGATCTTCACGGGCGGACATGACGAGCACCATAGGCGCTCACGCTTTACTGTACCGTCTGGACGGTTTAGCGTGAGCGGGTCGCCGGCCGTGGCGGCACCCCCGATCCGCTCCGAGGAGGCGAGACCATGTCGACCCACGTCCCCACCACCGCCGTGACCACCGCGCGGAGCCGCTGGGCCGCCCTCGTGGTGCTCGTGCTCCCGGTGCTGCTGATCTCGGTGGACAACACCGTGCTCTCCTTCGCGCTGCCCGCGCTCTCCACCGCCCTGCAGCCCAGCGGCGCGCAGCTGCTGTGGATCGTGGACATCTACCCGCTGCTGCTCGCCGGCCTGCTGGTCCCCATGGGCTCCCTCGGCGACCGCCTGGGGCGGCGCCGCCTGCTGCTCATCGGAGCGGCCGGCTTCGCGCTCGTCTCCGCCGTCGCGGCCTTCGCCCCGAGCGCCGGCGTGCTCATCGCCCTGCGGGCCGGGATGGGCGTCTTCGGCGCGATGCTCATGCCGGCGACGCTCTCGCTGATCCGCAACATCTTCACGGACGCCGAGGAGCGCCGGCTCGCGATCGCGATCTGGGCGGCCGGCTTCTCCGGCGGCTCCGCGCTGGGACCGATCATCGGCGGCCTCCTGCTCGAGCACTTCTGGTGGGGCTCCGTGTTCCTGCTCGCCCTGCCGATGCTCGTCCCGCTCCTCGTGCTCGCCCCGAGGCTCGTGCCCGAGTCCCGCGACCCGCGACCGGGCCCCGTGGATCCCGCCTCGATCGTGCTGGTCATGGCCACGATGATCCCGCTCGTGTGGGCGATCAAGACCTTCGCCCACGACGGCGTGACGGTGGGCGTGGTGCTCGCCGCGGGCCTCGGCCTGCTGAGCGGTCTCGCCTTCGTGCGCCGCCAGCTGGTGCGCCGCGACCCGATGCTCGACGTGCGCCTGTTCGCGGTCCCCGCCTTCAGCGCCTCGATCGCCGCGAACCTGCTCAGCGTGTTCTCGCTCGTGGGGTTCCTGTACTTCGTCGCCCAGCACCTGCAGCTGGTCTCCGGCCGTTCCCCGGTGCAGGCCGGCCTGCTGCTCCTGCCCGGGCTCGTGCTCACCGTGCTCATGGGCCTGCTCGTGGTGCGCCTCGTGCGGCGGGTGCGGCCCGCCCACGCCATGGCGGTGGGCCTCGTGCTGAACGCCGTCGGCTACGCGGTGATCCTCACCGGCGGCCGCGCCGGATCCGACGCCGCCCTCGTCGCCGCGTTCATGATCCTCGGCGCGGGCGTGGGCATGGCGGAGACGATCTCCAACGACCTCATCCTCTCCGCGGTCCCCGCGCAGAAGGCCGGCGCGGCCTCGGCGATCTCGGAGACCGCCTACGAGACCGGCGCCGTGCTCGGCACCGCGGTGCTCGGCAGCATCCTCAACGCCGCCTACCGCGCCCACGTCGAGCTGCCGGAGGGCCTCACCGCCGCGCAGTCCGCCGCCGCCGGGGAGACCCTGGGCGGGGCGACCTCCGTCGCCGCCCAGCTCCCCGCGGGCGTCGGCGAAGCGCTGCTCGACTCCGCCCGCCACGCCTTCGACTCGGGCGTGACGATCACGGCGAGCGTGGGCCTCGTGCTCATGCTCGCCGCCGCCGGGATCGTGCTGCTCACGCTCCGCCCCCGGGCCTGAGCCTCAGCTCCCCGGCGCGGGGGCGGGCAGCAGGCACAGCACGTTGCCGGAGGGGTCCTCGAAGACCCGCCACGGCAGCGTGGGATCCTCCGTCACCTCGCGGCCGCCGCGGCGCACCAGCTCCGCGGCGGCCGCGTCCGGCTCCTCCCCCGGCGCGAGCCGCATGTCGAGGTGCGCCCGGTTCTTGAGCGGCCCCGCGGGCGCGGACTCCGGCACGAGCCGCAGCAGCGGGCCCTCGCCGGAGGGGTGGCGGAGCCCGCCAGCCTCCGGCTCCCAGGCCGAGAGCCAGGTCCAGAAGGCGAGGTCACGGGGGACGTCCGCGCTCTCGAGACGGATCTCCTCGAGCCGCTCCCGCCCCTGCTCCCCCGGGCCCAGCACCAGGTGCAGCCGCTCGGGCTCCTCCTCCGCCTCCGGCACGGCGATCACGCACAGGTCCAGGAAGGCCTCCCCGGGCAGATGGATCCGGGTCTCGACACCCTCGGGCAGCGTGGTGAGCCGCTCGGTGCCCAGCCGCTCCTCCCATGCCGGCCCGGTGACGAGCGGCTCCACGGCGTCGATGACCACGTTCTCCAGATGCATGGCCCCAGTCTCGACGCCCCGCTCCGCCCTGTCGTCCCATTTCGGTTGTGGGGCCCTCCCTGTCGTGCTTGGCTCAGCCCATGACACCCTCACCGTCCCCCGCCGCCCTCCCCGATCCTCTCGCCCTCATCGACGCGGAGGCCGGCCGCTCCTCCTCCGTCCTCGCGGCGACCGACCCCGCCGCCCCCGTCCCCACCTGCCCGGACTGGACCGCCCTGGACCTGCTGTGGCACGTCACCGAGGTCCACGAGTTCTGGGCGTCCGTGCTCGCCACAGAGGCCCGCACCGACGAGGACGCCGAGAAGGCCGACGGCATGAAGGACCCCCGGCCCGAGGGCGAGGACGCCCGCGAGCACCTCGTCGATCGGCGCGCCCGGGCCACCGCCTCGCTGCTCGCCCAGCTCGAGAAGCGTCCCGACGACCAGGCCGCATGGTCGTGGTTCCCCGCCGATCAGAGCGTGGGCTTCACCCGGCGGATGCAGGTGCACGAGGCGACCATGCACCGCGTCGACGCCGAGCTGACGGCCGGCGCCGAGACCCTCTCCCCGATCTCGGAGGAGGTCGCGACCGACGGTCTCGACCACGCCGTGGCGGTGATGTTCGCGGCGGGCCACGACTGGATCCCCGAGTGGGCGGAGCTCTCCCCGCTCGCCCTGCTGCGCCTGCTGCCCGAGGGCGGGGAGGCGCTGGACGTCGAGATCGCGCACTGGACCGGGACCCGTCCCCGCGACGGGCAGGAGTTCGACCAGCTCGTCGCGCGGCCGCTCCCGGAGGACGCCGACCCCGACGCCCTCCCCTTCGCGCAGGCGGAGGGCACCGCGCTCGCGATCTACCTGTGGCTGTGGGGCCGCTCGCCGGCCCTGGACCGCCTGCCCGGCGGCGCCCAGCAGGTGGACCTCTCCGGGGACGAGGACGCCGTGCCCCACGTCATCGACGTGCTCGCCCAGGGCATGGACTGAGGGGGCGATGTTCTCGCCCCTCGTCCACGCGCAGTGGATCCCGGAGGACTCCCGCGGCGCGGCGTCGGACCGGGTGGCGGTCACCGTCGACCCCACCCTCTCGGAGCGGAGGTCGGTGTCGCTGCTGCATCCCGAGGACGGCCCGTCGCTGCTCTCGCTCTCCTCCGCGCGATCGGACCAGCTCGGCCTCGAGAGCGGCGAGGACGTCGAGCCCCGGGAGCTCCGGACCCGGCTCCAGGGGCACGGGATCACCCTCAACGACCCGGACGTGCTGTTCTTCCTGCCCCTCGAGGAGCAGGCGGCGCTGCGCGCCGAAGGGCCCGATCCCCGCACCCGCGAGCTGACCGCCGCGGACGCCCCGCTGTTCGAGGAGTTCACCCGCGCGGCCCCGGAGGACGATCTCGACGAGGCGTTCGTCGAGCTCGATCACTGGCTCGTCGTCGGCACCCTCGTGGAGGGGCGGCTCGCGAGCGCCTCGAGCATGTACCCCTGGGGGGAGACCCGCTTCGCGGACCTCGGCGTCATCACGCTGCCGGAGCAGCGGGGCCGGGGGCTGGGCCGCGTCACGGTGCGGGGCGTCAGCATCGCGGCCCTCGATCGCGGCGACGAGCCGCAGTACCGGTGCCAGGTCGAGAACACGTCCTCGATCGCCCTCGCGGAGTCCGCCGGGTTCCGGCGGCTGGGAACCTGGGAGATCATCGACGCGGAGCGGTCACGCCCGATCGCCTGAGCTCCCGCCGAGCAGGCGGCGCCACCACGGTCGACGCCGTCCCGTGGGCTCTGCGACCGGCGCCGGAACCACCGGCTCCTCCCGCTCCGCGCGCAGCTCGCGCCAGCGCTCGACGGCGGCGTCGGCCGGCATCTCGGGGGCGAGCATGCGGGCCATCGGGCTCGCGGCGCGATCCTCGCGCACACGCCGCGTGAAGTCGTCCGCGTACTCGCGCACGGACTGCTCGTCGGGCAGCTCGCGGAGGGTGTCGTCGCGCTGCTCGTGCTCGCGGCGCAGCAGGACGACAACGGGCAGGAGCGCGTCGCGGTCGACGTCCTCCTCGTCGAGGCGCTGCTTGATCCACCAGTCCGGATCATGCGTGCTCGGCAGCTTCAGCGGCTTGCCGGCACCGGGGAGGTCGTCGAAGTCGCCGCGGGCGATCGCCTGCTCGATCTCGCCCTGGGCCCTGGCCTCCTCGCGGTTCATGCCCTCCAGGATCCCAGCATGCGTGCGCGGCGCAAGCCCTCGATGCCGATCACGGCCTCCGCGGGGCGCAGCCACCAGCCCTCGAGCGGGCGGGAGCGGTCCGCGGGGGCGAGGTGCGCGGCAAGGTCGGGGCGCAGGCGGCGCAGGAACTCCTGAGCGCGCAGCTCGTGCAGCGGGTCCGAGGCGAGGACGATGCGGTCCGCGCCTTCGAAGAAGGGCACGGACAGGCGCACGTTGTCCTCGGTGGAGCGGCTCTCGGTCTCGAGGGCGAGGGCGCCCCGGTAGCCGAGCGGTCCGCGCAGGTGCGCGGCCATGAGCTCGGCCTCGGGGACGGTGGAGCGCACGGCGCCGCCGCTGAGCACGAGCAACGAGGAGGCGGCGCGGGGGTGGCGGGAGCGGAGCCCCCGCTCGAGCCGGCGCCGGTTCACGCCGTTGAGCTCACCGGGCGCGTTGCCGTAGCCGAGTACGACGACGACCTCCCGTCGCGGCGCCGCCGGGCCGGGCGACGCCGCAGCGCGGACGGCGCGGGTCGCCTGCAGGGCCGCGGCGCCGGAGAGCGCGAGCAGCCCCGCGGCGGTCGCGGCGGTGACGAGCAGCGCCCGCCGGAGACCGCTCAGCGGGTCACCGTCCCTCGACGAGGGCGGCGAGGCGGTCCACGGAGGCCTGCAGGTTCGCGCTCGTGGTGGCGCGGGCCTTGACGATCCGCGCCTCGTCCTCGAGCGCGGTCCAGTCGTAGGTGTGGGTGACGCGGGTGCGGCCGTCGCCGAGGTCCACCAGGTCCCAGCGCCACTCGTGGCCCGGGGTGGGCTCGCCCTCCGGGGCGGGCCTCCAGGCGATCGAGCGGCCCTCCTCGAAGACGGTCACATGGTTCTCGCGCACGGAGCCCTTGGTGAGGGTCATGCGGAACACCTCGCCCGCCGCGCGGACCCGCTGGCCCTCCGCGGCGGAACCGAGGTTGTCGTTGCCGTCCCAGCGGGGCTGCTGGGCAGGATCGGCGATGAGCTCGAAGATCACCGCGGCGGGCGCGGCGACCTCGGCGGAGGCGGTGACGATGCGGGGCTGGTCGGTCATGGCCTCATCCTTCCACCCGCCCCTGATACCCGACCTCGCGGAGGGCGACCTCGTAGCCGAGCTGCTCGTTGATCGCGATCATCCACGGGTTCACGTGCGAGTTGAAGGTGATCAGGCGCCGCACGTGCGGGGCGCGGGCGGCGAGCTCGCGGTGCGTGGCGACCTTCAGCGCGAGTCCCAGGCGGTGCCCGCGATGATCGGGCATGACCAGAGTGTTCTCCTGCCAGCCGAGGGTCGCCTCCTCCCCCTGCTTGAGGTGGATGACGGAGTTCCCGGCGACGGTGCCGTCCGGGGCGATCGCGACGGACTGGTACTGGAGGATGCCCTGCTCCGCGCGGCGGCGCTCCGACGTGCGGATCCGCTCGGGCGTGTACTCCGGGGCCTCGTACTCGAGGTCCTCGTCGGGGTCGTCGAGGTCGAGCTGGCGCAGCAGCGCCCCGTAGGAGACGAGGTGCTCCTCGGGCACCGGGTCCTCCCAGATCTCGATGCGGTAGTCGGCGAGCTTCTCCTCCGCCAGCGCCCGGAGCTCGTCGAGCATCCCCGCATCCAGCGGCAGCGTGAGCGCACGGCACACGCCGATGTTCCTGCGCGACACCCCGAGCCGGGCGGCGATGCGGTTCGCGGGCAGGGACGGCTCGTCCGGGTCGCCGTCGGCCCCGATCTCGCCCCAGGCGTCGACGAGCGGTCGGCCGGACTCACGGATCGCCGGCAGGAGCGCCTCCTCGACGAGGGCGGTGCCGATCCCCCGGCCGCGGAAGGCGGGGTGCACGGCGCAGCCCACGGAGATCATCTCGAGGTTGTCCTGGAGCGGCTCGAAGGTGCCGGCGCGGCCCACGAGCTGCTCGCCGCCCTCGATCGTCTCCGCGATCGCGACCCAGCGGCGCGAGCGGTGGTAGGGGGTGTCCTCGAGGGTGCTGCGGCGCTGCGCGAGCGTGAAGGGCTGCACGCCGCCGAAGGCGTCGAGGTCGAGCGCCTCGTCGAGGGCGTTGTACTGGATGAGCTCGGCGTCGGAGGAGAGGTCCAGGGGGCGGATCGTCACGTGCATGACGGCAGTCGACCACGGCCTGACCGGCGGCGTCGACGGATTTTCCGCGACCTGCTTGACTCTGCCCCGGGGGCAGTCCCGAGCGTCGTGGGTGCCGGGATCGCCCCGGTGCCCGAGGGATCGGGCGAGGACGACCGACAGGAGACGGCGTGGACCAGGAGCCCCTGCTGAGCATCGGCGAGCTGTCCGCCGCGAGCGGGCTGAGCGCGAAGGCGCTGCGGCTGTACGACGAGTCCGGACTGCTGCCCCCGCGGCGGGTGGACCCCTTCTCGGGGTACCGCTCCTACGGCGCCGACCAGGTGCCGCGGGCCCGCCGCATCGCCGCCCTGCGCGGCGTGGGCATGGGCCTGGCCCGGATCGGGGTGCTGCTGGACCTCGAGCCGGCGGCCGCCGCCTGGGAGCTGCGCTCCTGGTGGCGGCAGGAGCAGGCCGACTCCCTCTCCCGCGCCGCCGCCGTCGGCCTCCTCGTCCGCGATCTCTGGGAGCTCCCCGAGGAGACCGCCATGACCGACGACCCCACCCTGATCGCCGCCTCCACCCTGCACCGCGGGCACGTGCGGCCCGCCCAGCAGGACGCCGTCCTGCACACCGAGCTCGGCCCCGGCACCCTGCTGCTCGCCGTGGCCGACGGCTTCGGCGCGGAGGACGCGCTCTCCGCCCGGATCCTCGCGGCGCTCGAGGCCGCCGTCGGCGACGCGCTCGCCGCCGGGGCGGATCCGACGGCCGCGCTCGAGGAGGCGTGGACGGCGGCCGAGGCGCTCGTCCCCCCGGGCGACGAGTCCGGCTCGACCCTCACGGCGGCCCTCCTCACGGGCGGCCGCCTGCACGTGGCCCATGCGGGCGACGGGCGGGCGCTGCTCGTGCACGGCGACCGGGTCGACCCGGTGACCCAGGACCACACGCAGGTGCGCTCGCTCGTCGCCGCCGGGCGCCTCACCGCGGAGGAGGCCGAGGGCCACCCCCAGCGGGCGGTGCTCAACCGTGCCCTCGCCGCGGGCGCGACCACCGCGCCCGACCTGCTCATCCGCCGCATCGAGCCCGGGGACCTGGTGGCGCTGCTCTCCGACGGGGTCCATGCGGTGCTCGACCCGGCGCGGCTCGCGAGCCTGCTGACCGGCGCCGATGCGCCGGAGGTCCTCGCCGCGCGGATCGTCGAGGAGACCCTCGAGGCGGGGGCGCCGGACAACCTCGCGCTGGCCCTCGCGCGCGTCGGCTGACACGAGGGGGCGGGCGGGCCTGCGACAATGCTCCACATGGCCAGCCCGCACCCCTCTGCCGCAGCGTCGCGGTACCGGACCCTGCTCTCCCCGCTCGACCTCGGTCCCCTGACCCTGCGCAACAGGATCGTCATGGGGTCCATGCACACGGGGCTCGAGGATCATCCCGGGGACGCCGGCCGCCTCGCCGCCTTCCTCGGCGAGCGCGCCCGCGGCGGCGCGGGCCTCATCGTCACCGGCGGCTTCTCCCCCAACCGCTCGGGCCGTCTGAGCCTGGACGGCGCGCAGGCGAGCGAGCACCTGCTGCGCCGCCACACCCGCATCACGCAGGAGGTCCACGAGGCCGACGGCCGCATCGTGCTGCAGCTCCTGCACGCGGGCCGCTACGCCGCCCAGCCGCTCGCGGCCTCCGCGACCGCGGGCCGCTCCCCGCTCTCCCCCTTCCGCTCGCGCCGTCTCACGCGCCGCGGCGTGTCCCGCACGATCGAGCAGTTCGCGACCTCCGCCCGGCGGGCCGTCGAGGCCGGCTACGACGGCGTCGAGATCATGGGCTCCGAGGGCTACCTGCTGAACCAGTTCCTCGCCCCGGCGACGAACCGCCGCCGGGACCGCTGGGGCCGCGGCGCGGAGGGCCGGCGGGCGCTGCCGCTCGCGGTCGCCGCCGCCGTGCGCGAGGCGATCGGGCCGGACGCCCTGCTCACCTATCGCCTCTCGCTCGTGGACCTCGTGCCCGGCGGGCAGACCTGGGACGAGACGATCGTGCTGGCCCGCGGCCTGCAGGAGCGCGGCGTGGACGTGCTCTCGAGCGGGATCGGCTGGCACGAGGCGCGCGTGCCCACGATCGTCACCTCCGTGCCGCGGGGCGCCTTCGTGCCGCTCACCGCGCAGCTGCGGCGTGAGGTGGACCTGCCGGTCATCGCCTCGAACCGGCTGCACGACCCGGACCTCGCGGAGTCCGTGGTCGCCCGCGGCGACGCGGACCTCGTCTCGATGGCGCGGCCGCTGCTCGCGGACCCGCACCTCCCCCGCAAGCTCGCCGAGGGCCGCTCGGGGCAGATCGTCGCGTGCATCGCGTGCAACCAGTCCTGCCTGGACAAGGTGTTCGACCACCAGCGGGCGAGCTGCCTGGTGAACCCCCGGGCCGCCCACGAGACGGAGCTCGTGCTCACCCCGGTGGTCCAGCGCCGCGCCCGGAGGGTCGCCGTCGTCGGCGCCGGTCCGGCCGGCCTCGAGGCGGCCCTCGCGGCCGCCGAGCGCGGGCACGTCGTCACCCTCTTCGAGGCCTCGCAGGAGATCGGCGGGCAGCTGCGGCTCGCCGCCCGCATCCCCGGCAAGGAGGACTACGCCCTCGCGCTGCGCTCGTGGCGGATGCGGCTCGCGGCGGCCGGGGTGGGGATACGCCTCGGCACCCGGCCCTCCGCGGAGGACCTCCAGGAGTTCCACGACGTCATCGTCGCGACGGGCGTGACGCCGCGGCTCGTGGACCTGCCCGGCTTCGCCCCGCAGGCCGAGGCGCCCGCGGCGGGACCGCAGGTCGTCACCTACCAGGACCTGCTCGAGGAGCGCGCGGTCGCCGGGGAGCGGGTCGCGATCATCGGCGCGGGCGGGATCGGCGTGGACGTCGCCGAGTACCTCACGAGTCCCATCCCCTCGGCGACGCTCGACGCCGCGACCTGGCGCGAGCACTGGGGCGTGCTGGACCCCTCGGCGCACCGCGGCGGGGTCGCCGCGCGTCGGACGCCGCCCGAGGCCCCGGCGGATCCGCCGACGGACGGCCGCCGCGCCCGCGAGGTGCACCTGCTGCAGCGCAAGGAGACGAAGATCGGCGCGGGCCTGGGCCGCACGACCGGCTGGGTGCACCGCGCCGAGCTGCGCCGCGCCGGCGTCGTCCAGCACACGGGCGTCGCCTACGAGCGGATCGACGAGCAGGGCCTGCACCTGTTCGAGGACGGCGAGGAGCGGGTGCTCGACGTGGACACGGTCGTGCTGTGCACGGGCCAGGAGAGCGTCACCGGTCTCGCCGCCGAGCTGCTCGAGGCGCGCAGCGGCCGCCTGCCGCGCGTGCACGTGATCGGCGGGGCCGACGTCGCCGCCGAGCTCGACGCGCAGCGGGCGATCCGTCAGGCCGTCGAGGTCGCCGCGGCGCTCTGAGCGCTCACTCGAGGCCCGCGGACTGCGCGGCCTCGAGCACCTGGCGCACGAGCGGCCCGGCGGTCGTCGCGCCGTAGCCGCCGTCCTCGACGAAGGCGCAGACCACGACGTCGCCCTGGGCGGCGACGACCCACGAGTGGAGCTTCGCCTCTCCGTTCTCGTCGGTCCACTCGGCGGTGCCGGTCTTGCCGATGACCTCGCCGCCCGAGAGGTCCCCGAGCTGGCTCGTGAGCGTGCCGTCGGTGACGGTCCGCGCGAGCATGGTGCTCATGTCGCTCGTCTCCTGCTCGGTGAGCGGGGTGGGGACGTCGGTCGTGGCGTCGTCGTCCATGAGGATGCGCGGGTGGACGGTGCTGCCGGAGCTGATGCTCGCGAGCGCGGTCGCCATGGCGAGCGGGGAGGCGAGCACCCTGCCCTGGCCGATGAGGTCCGCGGTGTGCTCGGAGCCGGTGTCCTCCGGGTCCACGGAGCCCATGAACGCGTCGAGGCCCTCGGGGGCGTCCTGGCCGATGCCGAGGGTGGTCGCGGCGTCGACGAGGGCGTCCTGGGAGACGTTCCCGGACTGCAGCACCATCGCCGTGTTGCACGAGTGGGCGATCGCCTCGGCGAGGCTCATCGAGCCCACCAGGGAGCTCTCGAAGGAGTCCGCGTTCTTGTAGGAGCGGCCGTCGACGCTCGCCGTGGCGGGGCAGTCGACCTGCGTGTCCGGGGTGTCGCCGGTGCGGAGCAGGGCGAGGGCGGTCGCCATCTTGAAGGTCGAGCCGGGGGCGTACTGCCCGACGAGGCCGACGGGGTAGGACTGTCCGCTCGGGCCGAGGCCCGTGGCGAGGACCTGCCCGGTCGAGGCGCTCATGGCGATGACGGCGCTCGGCGAGTCCTGTCCGGCGACGGCCGCGGTCGCCGCCTCCTGGAGGTCCGGATCCAGGGTGATCTGGACATCGGTGCCGTCGGTCGGCTCGCTCTCCTCGACGACCTCGCTCGAGCCGTTGACCCCGCGGGCGATGATCTGCAGCCCCTCGGTCCCGACGATCTGGTCGCGGCGGGCGGCCGTCACCCCACCGGAGGAGATGAGCTCGCCCTCGACGATCTCGCCGCCCGACTCCTCCGCGTCCGTCGCGGTCGCCTCGCGGAAGGTGCCGAGCACCCCGGGGGCGTAGCTGCGGTCCGCGGCGAGCGGGAGCGTGCCCTCGACCGCGCTGTAGCCGGGGAGGGCGGCGGCCTTGTCGAGCGGGTACTGGCCCTTCGCGGAGGCACGGATCGTGAGCGCGGGGACGATGCTCGCCGTCTCCCCGGCGTCCTGCGCGTCCTTGACCTTCTGCTCGTAGGAGTCCGCGTCGATGCCGAGCAGGCCCGCGAGCTCCCGCGCGGTCCCGGCGGCGTCCTCGTTCCCGGCGATCCGGGACAGGTCGAGCCCCACGTCGATGACGTCCGTGGGCGCGACCAGGGCGTTCCCCTCCCGGTCGGTGACGGAGCCGGAGGTGCCGCGGGTGATCTCGACGTCGAGGGAGCCGGAGTCGTCGTCGAGCCCCGGGTACACGACGTTCGGGAGCATCGTCGCGGACCACGTGCCGTCGTCGCCGGAGAAGGTCGCCGTGGTCTCGTACGTCCAGGTGCCCATCGGCTCGGGCAGGTCCCAGGTCCAGGTGTACGTCGCGGTGCGGTCGCCGTCCTCCACCTCGCCGGCATCGGTGAGCGCGACGGTGGGCTCGACGCCGGTCGCGGCGACGACGGACGCGGTCACGTGCTCCCGGATCGCGGCCGCCTCCCCGGCGGTGCTCCCGGTGAGCGGGACCCCGGAGAAGTCCCCGCTGTCCAGCGCCTCCGCGAAGGCCTCCGCCTCCGCCCGGCCGCCGTCCGCCCGGGCCCGCCACACAAGCAGCCCGCCCACGACGAGGGCGATCACCGCGAGGGCGGCGACGCCGACGATCCAGGAAGCACGAGGGCGGGAGCGGCGAGCTGAGGTGGCCATGCCTCCATCGTCCACCATCCCCGCCCCTAGACTCGCCCCATGCCCCGCGTGCTCCACACCTCCCAGGCGCTCGTCGACATGGTGGTCGAGGTGCCCTCGCTGCCCGTGCGCGGCGACAACGTCAACGCCCGCTCGGAGGAGCGCTACGCAGGAGGGGCCGCGACGATCCTCGTGGCCGCCGCGCGCACCGGGGCGGAGGCCGTGCACGGCGGCGCCCACGGCACCGGCCCCAACGGCGACCTCATCCGCGAGGTGCTCACCGAGGCGGGGGTGACGCTCGCGGACTCCCCGCGGGGGGACGACGACTCCGGCTATTGCGTGGTGCTCGTCGAGCCCACCGCGGAGCGCTCCTTCGTCACCGTCTACGGGGCGGAGCGGCAGGTCACCGCCGAGTCCTTCGCGAGGCTCGACCCGCGGCCCGGGGACCTGCTGTGCATCTCCGGCTACTCGCTGTTCGAGCCCACGCGCGATCCGCTGCTCGCGCTCCTGGAGTCCCTGCCCGAGGGGGTCGAGGTGGTGCTGGACCCGGGCGAGCCCTTCGCCTCCTTCCCCATGGAGCTGCAGGACCGGGTGCTCGCGCGCACCACCGTGTGGACCTCGAACGCGGCGGAGGCCCGGGCGATCACGGGCCTCGACGACCTCGAGGACACCCCGGAGGCGCTGCGGCGCCGGATCGGTCCGGGCACCGTCGTCGTGGTGCGGGACGGCGACCGCGGCTGCACGGTCTTCCACCACGGCCGGGGCACGTTCATCCCCGCCTTCCCGCAGAAGGCGGTGGACACCAACGGCGCCGGGGACACGCACACCGGCACGATGCTCGCCGAGCGCGCGCTCGGCGCGGACTGGGAGTCCGCGGCGACCCGGGCGAACGCGGCGGCGGCGATCGCGGTGACCCGCTGGGGGCCGCAGTCCGCCCCCACCCGGGCCGAGGTCGACGCCTTCCTGGACGACTGACCACCCCGCCGGGCGTCCCGCGCCCCTAGGATGGGTGGTCGCGACCACAGCAGGCAGGAGGCCCGTCGATGACGAAGCTCGACGCATCGGACGCTTCCGCACCCCTCCCCGGCGGGGACCGCACCCTCCACGACTTCTCCGCCCGAACGATCCGCGGGGACGTGCAGGACCTCTCCGACTACGAGGGCCAGGTGCTGCTCGTCGTCAACACCGCGACCCAGTGCACCTTCACGCCCCAGCTCGAGGGCCTGCAGTCCCTCCAGCGCCAGTTCGGCGACCGCGGCTTCACGGTGCTCGGCTTCCCGTCGGACCAGTTCCACCAGGACCCGGGGACCGACGAGGACACCGAGCAGGTGTGCACCTCGAGCTACGAGACGACCTTCCCGCTGTTCGCGAAGACCGACGTCAACGGGCCGGGCGCCCCGGAGATGTGGGCCTGGCTGCGCGCTCAGAAGGCCGGCGTGCTGGGCGGCCGCATCGCCTGGAACTTCACCAAGTTCCTCGTGGGCGCCGACGGTCACGTGCTGCGCCGCTACGCCCCGCCGGTGCCGCCGGCGCGGATCGCGCGCCGCATCGAGGTGGAGCTGCAGCGGCTCGGCCGCTGACGCGGACTCTCACCGTTCCCCGGATCCCCTCCCTTCGTCGGCCCCCTGGAACAGGGACCATTCGGTAGCGTGGCTCACATCGACCACCTCCTGGAAAGGGGAACCCCATGGAAGGCGTCGTCGCCGTCCTCATCGTCCTCGTCGTCGTCGTCGTGGTGCTTGCGATCCTCGGAGCGCTGCTCTTCGGCGGGTTGCGCACCTCGATCATGTTCACCGTGCACACGCAAGAGAACGTCATCGTCGAGCGCTTCGGCAAGTTCCGTCGTGTCGCGCGACCGGGCCTGAACTTCAAGGCCCCGTTCGTGGACAGCACCACCCGGCCGATCTCCCTGCGCATCCAGCAGCTCGAGGTGAACATCGAGTCCAAGACCAAGGACAACGTGTTCGTCACCGTGCCGGTGGCCGTGCAGTACGTGATCAAGGAGGAGCAGGTCGTCGACGCGTACTACCGCCTCTCCAACCCGGAGAACCAGATCCGCTCCTACGTGTTCGACACGGTGCGCTCGGCGCTGTCCGGCCTCGAGCTCGACGAGGCCTTCGAGTCCAAGGACGACATCGCCCGCAGCGTCGAGAACACGCTCTCGGTGCGCATGCAGGAGTTCGGCTTCAACATCGTCAACACGCTCGTCCAGGACATCTCCCCGGACGCCCGCGTGCGCGACTCGATGAACTCGATCAACGCCGCCCAGCGCGACCGCGTGGCCGCGCAGTCCCTCGCGGAGGCGGACAAGATCAAGCGCGTCACCCAGGCGGAGGCCGAGGCCGAGTCCAAGCGCCTGCAGGGTGAGGGCGTCGCCGCCCAGCGCAAGGCGATCGCGCTCGGCATCGCGGAGCAGTACGAGATGCTGCGCAAGGTGGGCATCGAGTCCTCCGCGGAGCAGCTGCTGCTCATGACCCAGTACTTCGACACCATGCAGGACGTGGCCCGCAACGGCCGCTCGAACGTGCTGTACCTGCCCTCGAACCCGGGCGCCGTGGGCTCCATGGGCGACGAGATCCGCTCCGCCATGCTGCAGGCGCAGGCCGCGCACCAGGCGAACGAGGACGGCGAGCAGGCTGATGCCCAGCAGCGCCGCACCGCGGACGCCCAGCGCGCCGAGCGCCAGCGCCGCATCAGCGCCCAGCAGGCCCGCGACGCGCAGGCCGAGGCCGAGCGCCGTGCCCAGCAGGCCGCGCAGCAGGCGGCCGACGGGCAGGTCCCGCCGTGGGCCCGCCCGGGCAGCGCGGACCCGCAGGGCTGATCCGACCGTCAGCGCCCCGCCCCGCCCCCACATCGTCCTGGTCTGCGTGGGCCAGATGCGCGGTGACGCCTGGGGCGGGGCGGGTGCGCACTGGGCGGGCACGACCTCGCCGCCCGGCCCGAGCACGCGGAGGAGCACGCTCGACTCATAGCGGATCCGGGGGCCCGTCGGCCCCGACGGAGGTCGGGTCCGCTCCCACCCCCGGACGGACGCCTGGCGCGGCCCGCCGACGTGGAATGGGTCCATGACCTCCTCCGACGCTGACACCTCCCCCTCCCCCGCGCCCGCACCAGCACCAGCACCAGCACCCGAGGACGGCTACGCCGTCGAGAAGCGGGTCGCGCGCACCGTCGCCGCGACCCTGGGCTGGTGGGCGCACGGCGCCGTGCGGCTGCTGCTCGCGCTCGTGCTGCTCTACTACGGCGGCACGAAGCTCGTGCTGGGCCAGTTCGGGCTCTCCGACTCGGGGGACGCGCTCATCAGCCAGGGCGAGATGAGCCCCATGGGCCTGCTGTGGCGGATGGTCGCGTTCTCCCCGCTGTTCCAGCTCCTCGCGGGGGTCGCGGAGTGCGGGGCGGGGCTCGCGCTGCTGTGGCGCCGCTCGGTACCCTTCGGCGCGGTGGTCGGGGCGGGGTCGATGGCGCTCGTGCTCGTCCTGAACCTGGGCTACGACGTCATGGTGAAGACACCCTCGCTGATCTACCTGGTGATGTCGCTCGTGGTGCTCGTCCCGTGGATGCCGCGCCTGTTCAGCGCGTTCTTCCGGCGCGGGGAGATCCCGCGGGGCCCGCTGCCCACGCTCATCCCGTGGCGGCCGGTCGCCCGGGTCACGGACGTGCTCGGTCCGATCGCCGCCGTGGCGATCGCGGCGCTCGTGATCTGGGGGTCGACCCAGCTGTACCCGCCGCGCAGCAGCGACGACTCCGTGCCCGCAGGCGTGTGGGCCGTGCAGGAGGACACCGCGCAGCCCGCCGCGCAGCTCGGTGAGGACCGTCGCTGGGCGCGCATCGCCTTCGGCGACACGGTCTACGGCGAGGACTCCCCCGTGCAGCTCCGCCTCGCGGACGGCACGCTCCTCACCGGCACCTACCGTCGCAGCGGTGAGGGCACGGTCGAGCTCGCGCTCCAGGACCTGCGGGAGGAGGGGCAGCCGGTGAGGGAGTACCTCGACGTCCTGCCCCAGGAGCTGACGCTCACGATCGAGGAGCAGCCCGGCGGCACCCTGCACGTCACGGGCGACGGGGTGGACGGCGGGGACGTGGACCTCGTGCTCGCCCCGGACCCCTCCGGATCCACGCTGTACGAGCGCGGCTTCAGCTGGTCGGTCCGGCCCGACGACCCGTTCAACCGCTGAGCGTCGGCCCCCTCCCCTACTGTGGGTCCCGCGGCAGGTCACGCCGCACGGAGACGGCGGAGGAGCAGGTGGGATGCGGATCGAGTTCGGCTGGTCCCTGGACGGCACGGCCTGGGCGGACGGCACGGGCGCCCGGGGCGCGGCGCGGATGGGACCGCGGTCCCTCGTGCAGCTGCTGCAGAACCGTCTGGGCCTGACCCGCCCGGCCGTCGAACCGGCGGTGCGGGTCGCGCAGTACGTGCGGCTCGTCGAGGAGCATCTCGCCTCCCTGCCCGATCCCACCGTGTTCTGGCCCGCGCGCTCCTTCGCGGTGGACCCGTGGAGCACGGGGCGGCAGCTGCTGCGCTGGCGCGACGAGGCGGTCGCGACGGGGTGGCGGCCCTCGGGCGTCGAGGGCCCTCTCCCGGAGCGGCTCGCGGCGCTGCGCGATCTCGAGCAGACGGTCGTCGTCGGCACGGCCGGCACCCTCGCCCCCTCCCCCGCCGATGATCTCGCCGAGCTGATCGCCCTGCTCGAGGGGGACGCGGCGACCTGGCCGCTCGGCATCGAGGAGGTGGCGCTGCACGAGCCGGCGGAGCGACTTCCGGGCCGATGGCCGCACCTGTTCTCCCTGCTCACCGCTGCCGGCGTGGACTGCCCGGTGCTGCCCGCCCCGGAGGCGGGCGCGCCCGCGCTCACGGTCGTCGAGGCGCTCGACGAGTGGTCCGCGGCCGACGTCGCCGCGCGGTACCTCGCCGCCCCGGCCGCCCCGGAGGACGGCCCGCTCACGGTGCTCGCCGCCCGCGGCACCGACGTGCTCGACCGGGCCCTGCACCGGCGCGGCCTGCCCGCGGTCGGCCACGTGGAGCCGTCCACGGACCGCGCCCACCACCAGGTGCTGGGCCTCTTCCTCGACGTCGCGACGGCCCCGGTCGACGTCCACCAGCTCGCGGCGCTGCTGGACCTGCGGGTGCTGCCGGGCGCGGACGGCGACGCCGAGCCCGTGGGCCTCGTGCCCGCGGCCGCGCGCCGCCGGCTGTTGCGGGCGCTGGGCCGGGAGCCCGGCGTGGGCGGTCCCGCCTGGCGGGAGGCGCTCGGGCAGATCGCCGCCGACGGCCCCGCCCCGGCGGTCGAGGCCGCGCGGGCCGTGGACCGCATGGTCACGGATCCGCTGCCCGCGGAGGGTCTGCGCCCGGGCCTGCTCTCCTCGCGCCTGGACTGGCTCGTGGAGCGGCTGCGGGCGGTGGCCCGCGGTGAGGGTGAGCTGCTCGCGACGCTCACCCAGGCGCGGACCCTGCAGCAGGTGCTCGGCATGCTCGACCCGTCGGTCCCGCTCGCCCGGCGCACCCTGCAGCAGGTCATCGACTCCTGCGGCAGCTCCGGGCCATCTCCCCGCGCGGTGCGCGAGGTCGCCGACTGGGCCGTGACCACCCGTCCGGCACAGCTGCGCGCCGCGGGCGGGACGGTGCTGTGGTGGGGGCCGTCGGCCGAGGAGCTGCCGGCGGCGGAGCGCTGGGACGCGGCGGAGGCGGCCGCGCTCGAGGCGGGCGGCGGGCGGGTGCTCGATCCCGCCGCCGTCGCTTCCCTGCAGGTCGATGCCGCCCTCGCGGGGCTGCGCGGCGCCCGGCGCGTGATCGCGGTGCTGCCCGGGCCGTTCGCGGAGGAGGCACCGGGGCCGAGCGGCCTGCTCGCCCACCTCGAGGCGGCCGCGGGGGCGGAGCGTCTCTCCCCCGAGTCGCTGATCGACGGGCGCACCTGGAGCCTCGCCGGTCGCACGCTCCCCGTCACCACCCCCGTCGAGGAGCTCGGCGATCCGGTGCCGCCGCTCGAGCGCCGCATCGCGCCCGCCCCGCACCTGCTGCCCGAGCGGCTGTCCTACACGCAGGCCACGTCGCTGCTCGCCTGCCCGCAGCACTGGGCGCTCGAGTACGCGCTCGACGTGCGCCCCGCCGAGGTCGCCGCGCTGCCCACGGGTGCTCGCATGATCGGCACGCTCGTCCACGCCGTCGTCGAGACGCTCGTGCACGAGCACACCCACCCGACCCCCGAGCAGATCGGGGCGACCTTCGACGCGCTCGTCCCGCAGCTCGCTTCCGAGCTCGACCTCCCGGGCCGCGCCGCCGAGCGCTCCGAGGTGCGCGAGCGGGCCGTCCGCTCCCTCGGGGCGCTGTTCCGCGGTCTCGCCGACGCGGGCCTGCGGATCACCGGCACCGAGTCCCGCTTCTCGCTGCCGCTCATGCTCCCGCTCGCCGTCGGCCCGCACACGGTGACCTTCGTCGGCAGCCGCGACGTGGACGCCGTGGACGCGCAGGGCCGGCCGAGCGTCCTGGACCTCAAGTGGTCCCGCAGCCGCACCCGCTACGGGGACCTCTTCGACACCGGCGAGGCGATCCAGCTCGCCGCCTACGCGTGGACGGTCGCCCAGGAGCAGTCGCTCACGGAGCCCGCGGGCGTCGGCTACTTCCTGCTGCGCAGCGGCGAGTTCGTCTCCGCCGATCCGGCGCTCGACCCGCGCCGCCGCACGCCGATGGACGTCGAGGACGCCTGGTCACGCATGCTCGCCGGCATCACGACGGTGCTCGACGAGGTCGCCTCCGGCACCGTGCGCGCGGGCTGCCGTGCGCTGATCGAGGAGGCCGGTCTCGGCGCGGGCGCGACCTGGGCGCAGCACGCGAAGGCGGTCACGGCCGCCCGGACGACGGCGCGAGCGGCGGGCGGTCTGCTCGTCGAGGACCACTGCGCGGGCAGCGAGTACGCGCAGCTCTGCGGACTGACGGGAGACCGACGATGAGCACCCCTGGCCCCTCCTTCACCCTGATCAACGCCTCGGCGGGCTCCGGGAAGACCCACACGCTCACCCACGAGATCGCGAGCCGGATCGAGGAGGGGCTGGACCCCTCGCAGCTCATCGCGACGACCTTCACGAAGCGCGCCGCGGCGGAGCTGCGCGACCGTGTGCGGCGCACGCTGCTCGAGCGCGGCCAGCTCGACGCCGCGCGCGGCATCGACAGCGCCCTCATCAGCACCGTCAACGCGGTCTCCGGGGAGCTGCTGCGCGAGTTCGCCCTCGACGCCGGCATCTCGCCCGACGTGCAGGTGCTCGACGAGGACCGGCAGCGGGCCGCCTTCCGCGCCGCGATCGACGAGACCGCCGCCCAGGCCGGGGCCCGGGCGAGCGACCTGCTCGCGCGCACCGAGCACGACGGGGAGGAGGACCCGGAGCTGCCCTTCGCCGCCTCCCCCTCGTGGCGGGCGCACGTGCGGGACCTCGCCTCCCGCGCCCGCACGAACCTCATCGACGCGCAGGCGCTGCGGGACGGCGTCGAGGCCTCCTGGCAGGACTACCGGGAGGCGGCCCTCCCGACGGCCACGCCCGAGGACCGCCGCCCCGCATGGACCGCGCAGCTCGACACCGCGCTGACCGACCTGCGCGCGCAGGCGGCCGGCGACGACAAGGCCGCGGCGACCGTGCGCAAGCACCTCGACACCCTCGAGGCGATGCGCCGGGACCTGCGGGACCCGGCGCGGGCTCCCTGGTCGCGCTGGGCGAAGCTCGCCGCCGTCGGCTCCGGCAAGGCCGGGGATCCCGGGGCGAAGGGTTACGTCTACAGCAAGGACGTGGACCTCGCCCTGCTGGGCACGGCGACGATGATCGATGAGGAGCTGCTCGCGAACCCCGTGCTCCAGGCGGACGTTCGGGCGGTGATCGCCCTGGTCATGGAGACCGCCGCGGAGTCCCTCGAGGCGTACCGCGACCACAAGGACGCCCTGGGCCTCATCGACTTCGTGGACCAGGAGGTGCGCACCCTCGCGCTCGTGCGTGAGTCCCCGCGGGCCCGCGAGGCGATCCGCTCGCGGTTCCGTCTGCTCGCGGTCGACGAGTTCCAGGACACGTCCCCCGTGCAGCTCGCCCTGTTCCTCGCGCTGAGCGAGCTCGTCGAGGACAAGATCTGGGTGGGCGACCCCAAGCAGGCGATCTACGGCTTCCGCGACGCGGACCCTGCCCTCATGACCGGGATCATCGCGGAGATCGAGAGCGGCCGCACGGACCTCGGCGCGGCGACCGTGCGGGACCTCGAGCACTCGTGGCGCTCGCAGGCGCCCGTGCTGGACCTCGTGAACGCCGTGTTCCCGCAGGTCTTCCCGGACCTCCCCCGGCATCGCGTGGTCATGGACGCGGCGCCGGAGGCCGCGCGCCGCCGCGCCGCCGCGGGCCGCCCTCCGGGCCGGCTCGAGGCATGGCTGCCCGAGGTGCCGCGGAAGCTCACCTACCCCCAGCATGCGACGGCCGTGGCCGACGGCGTGCTCGACCTGCTCGCCGAGCCCGGCGTCTCCCCCGGCGACGTCGCCGTGCTCGTGCGCTCGAACCAGCGCGCCGCCGAGGTCGCGGAGGCGCTCGCGGCGCGCGGCGTGCCCGCCTCCGGCGAGGGCGCCCCGATCCTCGCCGCGCGCGAGGGCCGTCTGGTGCGGGCGGCGCTCGCGGTGACCCTCGACCTCGCCGACACGCTCGCCCTCACCGAGCTCGTGGACCTTCTCCCGGACCATGCCGCGCACGACGGATGGTTCGCGGAGCTCGCCGCCGCACCGGACCGCGAGGGGCGGCGCGCGGTGTTCGCCCGCTGGTGGCAGGACCCGGTGCTCGCGGGGCTGCGCGACCTGCGGGAGGACTGCATCTCCCTGACGCCGGTGGAGATGATCACCGCCGTCGTCGACGCGCTCGACCTGCCGGAGCGGATCCGGTCGTGGTCCGCGCCCGATCAACGGCTGCGCACGCTCGACGCGCTGCGCGCCGTCGCCGTGCAGTACGCGGACCGGGCCCGTGCGGACTCCGCCCCGATCACCCTCACCGGCCTGCGGATCGCGCTCGACGCCGCGGACGCCGGCCCGGACCTCTCGAGCATCCCGGACACCGTGTGGGTGGGGACGATCCACGGCGCGAAGGGCCTCGAGTGGTCGCGCGTGGTGGTCATGCTCGACCATGCGCCGGGCGACCGCTCCCGCCACGACGGCGGCTTCGTCGTCCCGGCGCCGCAGCTGCAGGTCACCGCCCCGCTCGACGGCCGCTCCCCGCGCTACTGGCCGGGCGTGCTGCCCCGGTACGCGCAGCTGCAGGAGGGGCTCTCCGCCTCGGAGCATGGACGGCGCCGGGCCCGGACGGAGCAGGAGGAGTCCGGGCGCCTGCAGTACGTGGCGCTCACGCGCTCGGCCGACGTCACCGTGCTGAGCGGCGCCGGCCACGCCCCGGTGCTCGATGCGCTGGTCCCCGGGCACGAGGGCGCCGGACCGCTCCTGAGCTGGGAGGCGGGCGGCGAGACGATCAGCGTGCGCGGCGCGGGCGACCTGCCCGCAACGATCCGCACGCCGGCGGGCGTGCTCGCCGAGGATGCCCCCACCTACCGGGCACGGCGCAGCACGCTCGCGGCGACGGACGTACCGCTGCGGCCGGAGCCGGGACACCGGGCCCGGGCCGGCGCCCGCTTCCAGGCCTCCGGGGTCGCCTCCGGCACGGGCACCGTCCACGCGCCCCGCAGCATCGGCCGCCGGCTCGTCGAGGGCGGCGGGGAGCGCTGGGAGCGCGTGGGCGAGGCGGTCCACGCCTACCTCGCCCTGCCCCTCGCCCACCTCGACGCGGCGCAGAAGCAGGCCGCGGCGGGACGGCTCGTGGAGCGCTGGGCCGTGGCCCGGGCGATCTCCCCGGACCTTCTCGTCGAGGCGGGAGAGGCGTGGGCGGGGTTCCTCGCGGCGGAGTTCCCGGGCGCACGGGAGCTGACGGAGCAGCCGATCTCCTGGTGGAACGAGGACTCGCAGGTCATGGAGGGGTGGATCGACACGCTGCTCGAGCTGCCGGGCGGCGGCATCGTGCTCGTGGACCACAAGTCCTATCCGGGCGACGACCCGGTGGGGCACGTGGAGCGGCACTACCTGGGGCAGTTGGCGACGTACTCGCGGGCGCTCGCAGCGGCCGGGGCGGAGCCCTCGCGGATCCTCCTCCATCTGCCGCTGCGTGGTGAGGTGCTCGAGGTGGACGTCGATGCCTGAGCCGGTCGTGCAGGAGGGACAGGAGGCGGTGCTCCGTGCCGCACTGACGCTGCTCGACGAGGCCCGCCGCGCCGGGGGCCGGCGGCTGCTCGGGGTCGCCGGGGCGCCCGGGGCGGGGAAGTCGACGCTCACGGAGCTGCTCGCGCGGGAACTGCCGGAGGGCTCGTGCACCGTGGTCCCGATGGACGGCTTCCATCTCGCGGACGTCGCCCTCGACGCGCTGGGCCGGCGTGACCGCAAGGGCGCGCCGGACACCTTCGACGCGGGCGGCTATGCGGCGCTGCTGCAGCGGATCCGGGCCCAGATGCCCGGGGACGACGTGGTGTGGGCGCCCATGTTCGAGCGGGATCTCGAGCAGCCGCTCGCCGGTGCGATCGCGGTGGAGGCCGAGGTGCCGCTCGTCATCACGGAGGGCAACTACCTGCTCCTCGACGAGGGGCCGTTCGCCGGGGTGCGGGCGCTGCTGGATGCGTGCTGGTTCGTGGAGACCCCGGAGGACCTCCGCCATGAGCGGCTGATCGCCCGCCATGAGCGCTTCGGGAAGCCGCCGGCCGCGGCGCGGGACTGGGCGCTCGGGCCGGACGAGGCGAACGCCCGCCTCGTCACCGCGACCGGGCACCGTGCGGACGCGCGGGTGCGGCTGGGCTGAACAGGTTCAGAAGGGCGGGGCGTGATCCGGGTCCCCGTCGCCCGGTGGCGCGTCGGTCCCCGGGTCGGCTCCCGTTCCTGCTGCCGCCGCTGCGGCCCTCGCCTCCGCTCGGGCGCGGGCTCGCTGCTCCGCGGCCCGACGGCGCTGGACGTAGTCGTCCCAGTAGCGGGAGTAGCTCTCCGCGAGGGATTGCGTGACGAGGTCCCGGTTGGTGGTGACCTCGGTGGCGGTGAGGCCACCGATATTCCATCGTGTGCGCTTACCGTCCCCCGATCTCTCGGGGTCGATATACCTGTCGGTTTTCGCGTCATGATGAGACCAGCACAATCCGTGGAGATTATGCGGCATCGTGGGCCCGCCATTCTCGGGACGAAGATGATCGAATTCCTCGATATGGTCGACCTCGCCGTTCTCCGCGATGTGCCGCTCGCAGCCGGGCACGGCGCAGACGGGGTCGATGAGCAGCACGTGCTCGCGCATCGCGGCGGTGGGGCGGTAGGTGGTCGACGCGACGGGGAGGAACTCGCCGGTGATCGGATCGGTGAGTACCCGCTGGAACGAGGGTGCCTGTGCCGCGAGCTCGCGGGCCATGCCGGCGGGGATCGGGATGGTGCCTTCGAGCGTCGCAGGTGCGTCGCTCCGGCCCAGCAGGGACAGCACGGGGACGACGAGGTTCAGCCGCACCCCCGCCGCGTGGACCGGCACGCCCTGGGTGTCGATCTCGCCTCGCGTGAGCAGCAGGTAGCGGATCGCTCCGAGCGGGAGCCGCTTCCCGGTGCGGGCGGCCTGGCCGTGGAGGTCCCAGGGGATCTCCACGCCGGTCTCGCCGGCGGCGATGCGGGCGAGCGCGTGGCGCTGCTGGTCCTGGACCGCGTGGGCGGCGGCGTCGAGCCGCTTGGCGAGGTCGAGGATCTCCGGGGCGGGGCCGGTCACGGTGAGCGTGGTGGTGCCGTCGTCGACGTGGGAGTGGTCAAGGCTGACGTCGCGCGTCTCCTCCGCGGTGGGGCCGAGGGCGGCGACCTCGTCCACCCAGGTCACGAGGAGGCGCACGAGCGTGCGGAAGCGGTCCGGGGACAGCGTCGCGAGCTCCCAGCCGGCGACCTCGGCGTCCACCCGGTGGCGCTGAGCAGAGGAGAGACGCTCGACCGCGCGGAGCAGATCGTCGAACCACCTCGTGGGGAGGTCCCCGGTGGCGACCTTCTCGAGCGAGAGCGGCAGGTCGGTGACGCCCATGTGGGCGCGGCGGAGCTGGTAGGTCGCCTGGCCGAGCCGGGCGCGCAGCGCGACCCCGGCGGCGAGGGCGAGGTAGTCCCCCTCGTCACCCGCCTTCTCGTCCCACAGCAGGGCGACGTCCTTCATCTCCTCGACGTAGAGCATGGCGGCGGCGCCGCGGCGCCGGCGATGGATGCGTCGCAGCGCCTCCGCGCGGACGGCATCCTCCGAGAGGTCGGCGCGGATGGCGACGTTCTCCTCGGTCACCTCGCTGCGGCCGCGCACGGCGCGGCAGAGGGCGCGCGGCTTCGGTGGGAGGACGGGAGTCGAGGCGCCCGCCGCGACCGAGGCAGTGACTGAGGCAGACGCAGAGGCGTCCGCATCGGCGGGGATGTCGACAGCGTGAGGATCGAGAGCCGCGGCAGGGTCTGCGACGCTCTCCAGGCCGGGCAGGGGAAGGGGCGCGGGCACCCCGCCATCGATCACCGACATCGCTCGCCTCCCCTCGTCATCACTGCACCGGAATGACTGATCGGCGGCGGATCGGCGAGCAGATAAATCCCCGCCACCATCCACCAGCGACACCCCCGACGCCACTCCTTCATTCTACGCCCTCCCTCCCCCAAAACCAGCACCTACCGCCGATCCGTGGAAATTGTGGATAACTCGGCGTGGGGAGGGACGATCAACTCTGGGCGGAGGGGCGGCGGGATCGGCGACAAGCGACGGCGGGCGGCAGCGGGTCGCGCGCGAACAGCAGGCGACGGGAGGCCAGTGGCGGGTGGCAGGAGGCGGCGGGCGGCGCCGCTGCCCGCGGCTCGACCACGACGCACGAGCGCCCGGCGCGGAACCCGTGACGGGTCCCGGCCGGGCGCTCGAGGCCGGCGATGTCAGCGGTGCCGAGGGTTAGGCGACGCCGGCTGTCAGGGCAGTGCCGGACGGCACGCTCGGGAGCCTGCCCACCGGCCCCCCCCGTCGGCCGATCGGCCGATCAGCCGTTCGCGACGGCCCGCACGAAGGCGGCGGACCGCTCGCGCAGGCCGGCGATCTTCTGCTCCTGGTGGTAGGCGAGCAGCGCCGGGTCCTCCGTGCGCAGCTCGAAGGAGCTCGGCGCGCGGCGCACGTTGCGGGAGCAGCGGAAGTCCGCGCAGACCGACGTGCCGACGCTGTTGCCGCGCCGGCCGGAGGCGCCGCCGAGCGGGGCGACGAAGCTCGCGGCATGCACGCCGTCGACGATGTCCTCGCACCAGGCGCAGAGCATCTTCTTCGTGGGGGCGTTCTCCGCGCCGCGCAGCATCAGGGTCGCGACCTGGCCGTCCAGCTCGAGGGACACGTAGTGGAGGCGGGGGCGCTTGGCGTCCTGCCACCCCAGGTAGTCGAGCCGCTCGAAGTCGAGGGCGTCGAGGTCGGGCAGGGTGGCGCGCTTCGCGTCGCCCTTCGAGGCGTTCACGAAGGAGTCGCGGATCAGGGCGTCGGTGAGGGTCAGCATGAGGGGTCCTCTCGGAGGGCATGCCTCGCAGGCCGCTTCCGGGCGGCCGGGAATTGGGCATGCAGGAGCATCAGGGTGGGGTCGACGGCGGCGCGCTCGGGGCGCGCCACGCTACGACGAGCAGGCCCGTCGGGCCGCCTCGCTCCCTGCTGGCACGGAATGCATGCCGACTCCTCTCCGGTCACGGACGCCCGCCAGGGTACGCCCGCACCCGGGGACCGGCAACGGAAATGCCCTGCCGGTCACGTCGCCCGCGCGGGCCCCTCAGCCGAGGATCGTCCCGAGGTCCTCCCGCTCGGCCTCGGTGAGCTCGAGCGTCATCGCGGCGGCGGAGTCGACGATCGACTCGGGCCGGCCCGCGCCGGGGATCGGGATCACGTGGTCGCCGAGCGAGAGCTCCCAGGCGATGACGACCTGCTGCGGGCTCACACCGTGCGCCTCGGCGACCCGCGCGACCTGCGGGAACCGCTCCCCCACGCCGCTCGCGCCGCCGCCGATCCCGCCCAGCGGCGACCACGGCACGAAGGCCGCGCCGTGCTGGCCGCAGTGGCGCAGCTCCTCGATGCTCGTGTGGAAGTAGGAGGGCGAGAACTGGTTCTGGACCGCGGCGAGACCGCCCTCGCCGAGCACCTCGAGCGCCACGTCGATCTCCTCGACGTTCGCGTTGGACACGCCGATCTCGCGGATCAGCCCCTCCTGCTGGAGCGTCGCGAGGGTCTCGACGCCCTCGGCGTAGCGGATCGAGCGGTCCGGGCGGTGCCAGTAGTAGAGGTCGATCGCGTCGACCCGGAGGTTCGTCAGCGAGGTCTCCACGGCCCGGCGGAGGTAGTCGAGGGAGCCGTCGCGGCCCCAGGACTCGCCCTCGGAGCGGGTGATGCCGCCCTTCGTCGCGACGGTGAGGGCGGAGCGGTCGCCGTCCCAGGCCGCGAGGGCCTCCGCGACGAGCTGCTCGTTGTGGCCCATCGTGTCCCAGCTGGGGGCGTAGATGTCCGCCGTGTCGATGAGGGTCACGCCGGCCTCGAGGGCCGCGTGGACCGTGCGGATCGCCTGGTCGCGGGGCACCGCGGGGGTGCGGGCGAAGGACAGCGGCATGGCGCCGAGGCCGATCGCGGAGACGGTGAGTGAGCCGATGCGGCGGGTGGGGGCAGTCATGCGGGAAAGCCTATGCCGGAGGGCCGACGGGCGTCAGCCCTTCGCTGCTCCGCTCTTCACTGCTCAGCCCTTCACTGCGCGATACCGCATCTGCATTTGCGGTCGATGGCCCGGGGAGACGCCGTTGCGCCAGTCGAGCTCGAGCACCGCGGGCAGCGGATCCGCCATGACCTCGGTGAAGCCGGCGGCGCGGAAGGCGGCCATCACCTGCTCGGGGTCCCCCGGGGCGAGGGCGAGCTCGGGAAGGGCCCCGCCTGCGTAGGCGCTGCGGAAGTCCTCCCGGCGAGCGCCCTCGAGACCGTCGCCGACGTCGGCCCCGTCGGGGAACCAGGCGGAGTCCACCGCGACGACGATCCCGCCCGGGCGCAGCAGGCGGTGCCAGGCGGCGAGGGCGGCGGGCGCGTCGCGCAGGGTCCACAGCACGTAGCGGGAGACGATCGCGTCGAGGCTCCCCGCGGGCAGCGGCGGGTCCACGGCGTCGCCGGGCAGGAAGCGCACGGGCGAGCCCTTCGCGCGGGCCGCGTCGAGCATGCCGGGGGCGAGGTCGATCCCGATCACGCGGTGGCCGAGCCCGGCGATCGTGATCGCGGCATTGCCGCTGCCGGTGCCGACGTCGAGCACCTCGAGCGGGGCGCCGCCCGGTTCCGCGCGCAGCCCCTCCGCCCAGACGGTGCGCCACACGTCCTCGGCGCCCTCGGCGCGGGCGCGGGCCGTCTGCTGGGCGTCGTACTCCCCCGCCCAGCGGGACCAGTAGGCGGTGATCGGGTCCTGGATGCTCATCGGGCCCCCTCGGCGGGTCGCGGGTGGTGGAAGAGGAACTGGACGGTGCCGTCGGCGGCGGCGAGCGGCTCGG
The DNA here is from genome assembly GCF_005490785.1 of Brachybacterium sp. SGAir0954. Lineage (GTDB taxonomy): Bacteria > Actinomycetota > Actinomycetes > Actinomycetales > Dermabacteraceae > Brachybacterium > Brachybacterium rhamnosum. The sequence continues at coordinate 87,891 of NZ_CP027295.1, forward strand.
CGCCCACGGCGTAGACCTGCTCGAGCTGCGGGCCCTGCAGGACGGCCGACGGCGGCCCGCTCGCGAGCACGCGCCCCTCGTGGAGGAGGGCGACGCGGTCGCAGTAGCGGGCGGCGAGGTTGAGGTCGTGGAGGACGACGATCGTCGCGAGCCCGAGGCCGCGCACCACGTGCAGGACCTCGTGCTGGTAGCCGACGTCGAGGTGGTTGGTGGGCTCGTCGAGCAGCAGCACCTCGGGCTCCTGGGCGAGCGCGCGGGCGATGAGCACCCGCTGCCGCTCGCCGCCGGAGAGCTGCGCGACCTCGCGGCCCGCGAGGTGCAGGGCGCCCACACGCTCGAGGGCGCGGGCGGCGACCTCCCGGCCGCGGCCGGCGCCCCGATGGGGTGTCCGGCCGAGGAGCACGAGGTCCGCGACGGTCATCGGCAGCTCCCCCGCGCTCTCCTGGACCACGATCGCGAGCCGCCGCGCCCGCTCCCGGCCGCCGATCCGGGAGAGCGGCCGCCCGCCCAGCAGCACCTCCCCGCGCTCCGGCCGGAGCGCCGCGGTGAGCAGGCGCAGCAGGGTCGTCTTGCCGCTCCCGTTGGGGCCGACGAGGCCGAGGACCTCCCCGGGGCCGACGGCCAGATCCACCCCGCGCAGCACGGGGTGCTCGCCGACGGAGCGATGCACACCGCGCGCCTCGAGCAACGGCGGTGCGGTGGAGGATGCGCTCACGAGGCGCCCCCGTCGAGCCAGTCGCCGAGCCGCTCGGCGCCGTCGACGACGAGCGGGGTCGCGGGCTCGGTGAGGTTGAACAGCTGCGCGAGCACCCGCCCCTCGCGCACGGCGCGCAGCGCACCGAGGGCGGCGGTGCCCGTGACCTCGGCGATCACGTCGGAGCCGTCACCCTCGCCCTGGTAGAGGATCACGAGGTGGTCCGGGTCCGCGTCGATGAGCGCCTCGGTGCTCGCCTCGAAGACCCGCTCCGCCGTGCCCGCGAAGACGTTCTCGAGGCCCACGGCCTCGAGCTGCGGGGAGGCCATGGAGGCGGCGCCGTAGGCGTACAGCGGCCCGCCGCCCACGGTCGGGTAGAGCACCGCGCAGGTGCCGCCGCGACGTGCGGCGGCCTTCTCGCGCACCGCGTCGAGGCGGGAGGCGAGGGTCGCGATGAGCTCCTCCCCCGCGTCCTTCCGGTCGAGGACCTCGGCATGGAGGCGGATCTCGGCGTCGAGATCGTCCCAGCTCGCGGCGGGGGCGTCGCCGCAGTAGACGGTCTGGACGAGCACCTGCGCGCCCGCGGAGGCGAGGCCCTCGCGGGTCACGCCGTCGGGGAGGCCCAGCACGAGGTCCGGGGACTGCGCGATGACGCTCTCCTGATTGATCTGGAGATGGCCGGCGCCGTCGATGTCGTCGGAGAGCACGGGGATCGCGTCGACCCGCTGCGCGAGGTCCCCGTGGATCGTCTCGGGGTAGGAGGCGGGCGGGAACACGCCGGCCTTCGCGATCACGCGGTCGAGCACGCCGAGGCCGTCGAGCACGGTGACCGGGGCGGTCTCGAGCAGCACGATCCGCGTGGGGGCGGCGGGCAGGGTCACGGAGGAGCTGCAGTTCTCGAGGGTGAGCGGGTAGGCGGTCCCGCCCTCGCCGTTCGCGGCGGCGGTGGCCCCCGAGGTGGGGGCCGGCGCGGCGGTGCAGGCGGCGAGGCCCCAGGCGGCGATCGGGGCGAGAAGGGCAGCGCGGCGTCGCATCACGAAGCCACCCCCCGGAGTCGGCGCACGAGCACCACGAGGAAGGGGGCGCCCACGAGCGCCGTGATCACCCCGATCGGCAGCTCGCGCGGGGCGAGGACGACGCGGGCGAGGGCGTCCGCCGAGAGCAGGAACAGCGCGCCGAGGAACGCGGCGGCGGGGACGACGCGGCGGTGCGGGCCGCCCACGAGGCGCCGGGCGAGGTGCGGGACCACGAGCCCCACGAAGCCGATCGCGCCGGCGGCGGCGACCGCGGCTCCCGTGCACAGGGAGACGACGACGAGCAGGGCCACGCGGGCGCGGTCCGGGCGGATCCCGAGCGACCAGGCCGTCTCGTCCCCCGCGGCGAGCGCGTCGAGCACGGGGCCCGCGGCCGTGAGGATCAGCAGCCCCGCGACGGCAGCGAGCACGGCGAGGCCGAGGAACAGGTCCCAGTGGCCCAGCGCGAGCGAGCCGAGCATCCAGAACATGACGGAGCGGGAGCCCTCGGCGGTGTCCGCCGTGAAGACGAGCAGGTTCGTGATCGCGGTGAGCACGTAGCCGACGGCGACCCCGGCCAGCAGCAGCCGCAGGGAGGTGACCGCGCCGTGGGAGCGGGCGAGGACGAGCACGAGCAGGGCGGCGGCGAGGGCGCCCGCGAAGGCGAGTGCGGGCTGGGCGGCGGCGCCGAGGCCGGCCCCCGCGCCGAGCAGCACCGCGGCCGCGGCGCCGGTCGAGGCGCCGCCGGAGATGCCGAGCACGTAGGGATCGGCGAGCAGGTTCCGCACCATGGCCTGCAGGGCCGCGCCGCACAGGGCGAGGCACGCGCCGACGGCCGCGCCGAGCACCACGCGCGGGGCGCGCACGCCCCAGATGATCGCGTCCTCCGCGAGGGTGGCCTGCGGGTCGACGGGCAGCCCGAGGTGCGCGGCGATGATCGCGGCGGCGCGCAGGGGCGGCACGGGCACGGGGCCGATGCCCGCGCACACGAGGACGCTCACGGCCGTGGCGACGCCGAGGCCGAGGATCCAGGCGGCGGCGCGGCGGTCCCGGGCGCGGGTGCCGAGCGGGTCCCGCGCCCCCGGGAGGATCGAGGAGGCCGCAGGCGCGGGTGGCGCCTCTAGTCGTGTCATGGTTGTGGATCCTTGCAAGTATCGGGACGGACTGCGACGGGTTGCCACGCCTTGGCACCCGGGGGTGCAGTGACGGGGTCAGGTGCTGCGGTGCTCCACGCCGGGCAGGTGCTCGGAGCCGATCTCGTGGAGGATGCGATGGCCCAGCGGATCGGCGAGGTGGTAGCGCACCTCCCGGCCCTGGCGCTCGGTGCGCAGCCAGCCCGCCTCGCGGAGCAGGGCGAGGGCGTGGGAGGTCGTCGAGTCGTGCGCGTCGGTCACGCGGGCGATGTCCGAGCTGCGGATCCCCGGGTGCGCGTGCACGGCGAAGAGGATCCGCAGGCGACGGGGATCGGCGAGCACCGAGAGGCGCTCGGCGAGACGGTCGAGGTCCTGCCCGCCCGAGAGCAGCGCGGCGGTCGCGCGCACCGGGTGCTCGCCCTCGAGGGTCGAGGGGCCGACGGGAGCGTGCTCGTGCGCGTGATGGTGCGCGTGCTCGTGGGTCATGCCCCGCCCTCCCCGGCGCCCACCGCGGGCGCCCAGGACTCCATCATCGCCGCCACGTCGGTCGCGTGCGCGCTCGCGCCGAGCGCGCGGCCGATCGCCCCCGGCTGCTCGAGGTGCAGGACGCGGGGTCCGACGGGGTCGGCGGGGTCGACGGGCGCCTCCGGCGGGCGGCGGCCGAGCAGCAGGGCCGTGTCGAGCACCCGGTGCCCGCCCAGCACACCCGGTCGCGGGGACGCGCCGTCCAGATCGAGGTGCTCGATCAGCAGCGGGGTGCCGCTCGTGCTTCGGGCCTCGAGGGCCGTCGCGAGGCGGCCGCCCCGCTCCCCCGTGCGGCCCAGCACGAGGGTCTCGCGCAGCAGCAGCGCGGCGCCCTCACCGAGGGTGATCGCGGTGCGCCGACGGACGTCGGCCCCGTCGGTCACGACGAAGGGGTGCGCGCGCCAGATCAGCCGTGCGCCCACCCCGAGGCGGATGCGCACGTCGAAGCGGCTGGGCGCACCCGTGCTCTCGTAGGCGACGGTGCCGCCCACGTCCTCGATGCCGAGCGTGCAGCCGTCCCCCACCTCGACGTCCACGGCGACCTCGTCCCCGCCCAGCAGCGTCGCCCCGCTCGCGACGAGCGCCACCTGGGCGGACGTCCCGCCGCGGGAGACGAGGCGCGGCTGCAGCAGGCCCGGGGCGAGGTGCAGGCGCACCGGCCCCGCGGCCCGCTCGACGGCGATCCGGGTCATCAGGCGTGGGAGTGCTCGTGTGGGTGCCCGTGGTCGTGGTCGTGCGTGTGCTCCTCGCCGTCGGCGTGGAAGTGCGGCGCCATCGGGCCCGGGTCCTGCGGCTCGTGGGTGCCCCCGCGGTGCGCGGCGAGCATCGACAGCACCCAGGCGCGCAGCTCCTGGACCGAGGCCTCGTCGCTGCGGGAGAGGGCGAGCACGGGGCGGCCCTCGCGCGCCTCGAGGGCGTCGGCGACCATCTGCTCGACGTCGACCCCCACGTAGGGGGCGAGGTCGATCTTGTTGACGACGAGCAGATCCGCGCGGCCGATGCCGGGGCCGCCCTTGCGGGCCACGTCGCCGCCGCCCGCGACGTCGAGCACAAAAAGCTGCGCGTCCACGAGCGCCGGGGAGAAGGTCGCGGTGAGGTTGTCGCCGCCGGACTCGACGAGCACCACGTCGAGCGGGTCGAAGTCCGCCTCGAGCTGCTCGACGGCCGCGAGGTTCGCGGTGACGTCGTCCCGGATCGCGGTGTGCGGGCAGGCGCCGGTCTCGACCGCGCGGATCCGCTCCGGGTCGAGCACGCCGGCGGAGCGCAGGAAGCGGGCGTCCTCGTCGGTGTAGATGTCGTTGGTGATGACGCCCAGGCGCAGCTCGCCGGCGAGAGCGCGGCACACGGTCGCGATGAGCGAGCTCTTGCCGGTGCCGACGGGACCGGCGACGCCGAGCCGCAGCGAGCGGGTGGGGGTGACGGGATCAGGCACGGAACAGCCTCCTGGGCAGTGCGGACTGGGCCTCTGCCCAGTCCTCGGTCTGGGGTGCGCCGGCGCTCGGGAGGAGCACCGGGTCCTGCAGCGCCGCGAGCGGGCCGACGAGCGGCTCCATCGCGGCGCAGGCCTCGAGCACGAGCGCGGCGCCCGCACGGGGGTCGCCGGGCTCGAGCTTGAGGAGGGCGGCGACGACGGTCTGCGCGTCGTCGTAGGCGACGAGCCGCACGAGCTCCGGAGCGGGCAGCCCGGCGGCCGCGGCGACGAGGCCGAGCACGACGGGGCGGGGCCGCGGGGGCGCTCCCGCAGCGACGGGCGGGATCGCGCCGGGCCAGAGGACGTCGGCCAGGCGGCGCAGCCCGTCGCCGAGCACGCGCGTGATCTCCCGCTGGGCGCGGCCGGGCGTGCGGGCCGCCCACTCCGCCTCGAGGGCGGCGAGCGCGGGCGCGAGCTCCTCCGGGGCGCAGGTGAGGGCCAGGTGGCGGGCGAGCACGGCGGTGCCCGCCTCGACCCGGGTCACCGTCACCTGGCGGGACGCGAGGTAGGCGCCCACCTCGTCCCGGCGCAGCCCGTCGCGCAGCGCCGCCTCGAGGGCGTTCGAGGAGACGTGCGCGCCCGCGGGCAGGCGGGAGTCCGCGAGCAGCATCGCGATCGTCGCGGGCGCAGCAGCCGGCACCGGAGCGAGGGAAGGGGCAGGCATCAGAACATCTGGTACAGCTGCGCGAGCGGCAGGGAGCTCGCCGGGGCCGGCACGACCCGCTCGCCGTCGATGCTGATCTCGAAGGTGTCCGGCCGCACGTCGATGCGGGGCAGGGCCGTGTTGTTCACGAGATCCGCCTTCGTCACCTCGCGCGTGGAGGCGACGGGCAGCAGCTCGCGGGTGAGGCCCAGGCGCTCGCGCAGGCCGTCCTCCACCGCGGCGGGCGCCGCGAACGAGACGGAGAGGTGCCCGCCGATCGCGTCGCCGAAGGCGGGGCGCTGCAGCACCGGCTGCGGCGTGGGGATCGAGGCGTTCGGGTCGCCGAGGCCCGCCCACGCGATCATCCCGCCCTTGATCACCAGGTCCGGCCGCACGCCGAAGAAGCGCGGGTCCCAGAGCACGAGATCCGCGAGCTTCCCCGGCTCGACGGAGCCGATGTGCGCGTCCACGCCGTGCGCGATCGCGGGGTTGATCGTGTACTTCGCGACGTAGCGGCGGGCGCGCTCGTTGTCCGCCGGGAGGCCGCCGCCGAGCGCCCCCACCCGGTGCTTCATCACGTGGGCGACCTGCCAGGTGCGCGTGATGACCTCGCCGATCCGGCCCATGGCCTGGGCGTCGGAGGAGGTGATCGAGAGGGCGCCCATGTCGTGGAGCAGATCCTCCGCGGCGATCGTCGTCGCCCGGATGCGGGACTCGGCGAAGGCGAGGTCCTCGGGGACGGAGGGCTTGAGGTGATGGCACACCATGAGCATGTCCAGGTGCTCGGCGACCGTGTTCACCGTGTGCGGGAGCGTCGGGTTCGTCGAGCCGGGCAGCACGTGCGGCAGCGAGGCGATCTCGAGGATGTCCGGGGCATGGCCGCCGCCCGCGCCCTCGATGTGGAAGGCATGGATCGTGCGGCCGCCGATCGCGCGGATCGTCGACTCCACGAACCCCGACTCGTTCAGCGAGTCCGAGTGCAGCGCCACCTGCAGGCCGTGCTCCTCCGCGGCGCGCAGGGAGGCGTCGATCGCCGCGGGCGTCGCTCCCCAGTCCTCGTGGACCTTGTAGCCGGCGGCCCCGGCGAGCGCCTGCTCCGCGAGGCCCTCGGCGGAGACGGTGTTGCCCTTGCCGAGCAGCAGCACGTTCACGGGGAGCTGGTCGAGGGCCAGGTGCATGCGGCCCAGGTGCCAGGCGCCCGGGGTGACCGTGGTGGCGCGGGAGCCCTCCGAGGGGCCCGTGCCGCCGCCGCCGATCGTCGTGATGCCGGTCGCGAGCGCCTCGTGGATCTGGGACGGCGAGAGCAGGTGCACGTGCGTGTCGAAGGCGCCCGCGGTGAGGATCCGGTCCTCGCCGGCGATGACGTCGGTCGAGGGGCCGATGTGCAGGGACGGGTGGATCCCGTCCTGCACGTCCGGGTTCCCCGCCTTGCCGAGCGCGACGATCCGTCCGTCGCGGAGGCCGACGTCCGCCCGCACCACACCCCAGTGGTCGAGCACGATCGCGTTGGTGATGACGGTGTCCAGGGCGCCCTCGGCGCGGGTGGTCGTGCCCTGGGCCATGGACTCGCGGATCGACTTGCCGCCGCCGAACACGGCCTCCTCGCCGCCGACGGTGCGGTCCTCCTCGATCTCGATCCAGAGGTCCGTGTCCCCGAGCCGCACCTGGTCGCCGGTGGTGGGGCCGTAGAGGGCGGCGTAGCGCTCCGCGTCGATGCGGCTCATCGGCGCTCCTCCTGACCGTCGGCCCCGCCGTCACGGATCTGGATGCCGGGCACGTGGCCGCGGCCGCCGAGGCGCACGATCGCCACCTGCCGGGAGGCGCCGGGCTCGAGGCGCAGCGAGGTGCCCGCGGGCACGTCGAGGCGGAAGCCGCGCGCGGCCTCGCGGTCCATGGCCACGGCGCCGTTGACGTCCGCCAGGTGGAGGTGGGAGCCGATCTGGACGGGCCGGTCCCCCGTGTTCTCCAGGACGATCTCGCAGACGTCCGACGGGTCCGCGCGACGGTTCAGCTCGCGCGTGCCGGGCCGCACCCGGATCGCGCCCGGGCCCGTCGGCCCGACGAGTTCGCTCTCGCTCATGGCGCTCCTCAGGCGATCGGGTGGTGGAGGGTGACGAGCTTGCGGCCGTCGGGGAAGGTCGCCTCGACCTGGACGTCCGCGAGCATCTCCGCGACGCCGTCCATGACCTGGTCGCGGGAGAGCACCTCGCGGCCGGAGACCATGAGCTCCTCCACCGCCGCGCCCTCGCGGGCCCGTTCGATCACCCAGGTCGACAGCAGCGCCACCGCCTCGGGGTGGTTCAGCAGCACGCCGCGGGCGAGGCGGTCGCGCGCGACCATCCCCGCCGTCGCCAGCAGCAGCTTCTCGGAATCGGCGGGGGTGAAGCGCACGGACTCACTCCTTCGGCAGGACGTGCTCGCCGGTGCGGTCCGTCGTGAGGGCGAGCGAGCTGAGGTAGAGCTTCTCACCTTCGGGGCCGGGCACGGCGGAGGCGATCATGTCCGGGCGCTCGAAGTCGAGGCCGGTGACGGCGCAGGTGAGCGTCTCGCCGGAGGGGTTGCCGTCGGCGTCGAACATCGGCAGGTCGATGCCGTCGTCCGTGCGGCGCAGGTAGAAGCGGCCCCGGGTCGCGATCGCCATGAGCGGCGTGGCGACCACGGCGATGCCCACCGCGAAGAGCGGGGAGAAGGGCTGGACCGCGGCGCCGAAGGCCCCGAAGAAGATCGCGATCGAGATGCCGCCGGAGAGCACGAGGGACACGATGCCCACCGGGTTCCAGTCGTAGAGCATGCCGCGACGGAACTCCGGCACCTTCGGGGACAGGCGCAGCACGTGCTTGTTCAGGACGATGTCCGCCGCGACGACGCAGATCCAGCTCATGGCGAGGTTCGCGTAGAAGGACAGGATGCCGTTGAGGAAGTCGAACATGTTCGCCTCCATGAGCACGAGCGCGATCGCGAGGTTCACGCCGAGGAACACGAGGCGGCCCGGGTAGCGCTTGGTGAGCCGCGTGAAGGAGTTCGTCCAGGCGAGCGAGCCGGAGTAGGCGTTGGTGACGTTGATCTTCACCTGCGAGATGACCACGAGCACCACGGCGAGGGTCATCGCGAGCCAGGCCGGCATGAGCTGCTCGTAGGTCGCGAGGAACTGCTGGACCGGCTCGTTGGCGAACTCGCGCGCACCGGGCACGTTCGCCACGAGGTAGACGGCGAGGAACATGCCGAGGATCTGCTTGGTCGCGCCGAAGAGCACCCAGCCCGGGCCGCCCAGGATCGTCGCCGCCCACCACGAGCGGCGGTTCTGCGCGGTGCGGGGCGGCATGAAGCGCAGGTAGTCGATCTGCTCGGCGATCTGCGCGATGAGCGAGAGGCACACGCCCGCGGCGAGCATCGCGGACGCGAAGTTCACGCCCTCGCCGGACTCGCCGGTCCAGGTCAGGAAGGTCTGCACGGAGTCCGGGTGGGAGATGACGAGGTAGGCGACGGGGATGACCATGAGGATCAGCCACACCGGGGTGGTCGCGACCTGGAGCTTCGCGAGCACCTTCATGCCGTAGATGACCAGCGGGAAGATCAGCAGCGTCGAGATCAGGTAGCCGATCCAGCGGGGGATCCCGAGGCCCAGGTAGAGGCCCTGCGCCATGATCGAGCCCTCGAGCGCGAAGAAGATGAAGGTGAACGACGCGAAGATGACGTTCGTGATCACCGAGCCGTAGTAGCCGAAGCCGCTGCCGCGGGTGATGAGGTCGAGGTCGAGGTTGTAGCGGGCCGCGTAGTAGGCGAGCGGGAAGCCGCTGAGGAAGATGATGAGCGCGGCGACGAGGATGCCGAGCAGTCCGTTGACCGTGCCGTGGGTGAGGCCGATGTTCGCGCCGATGGAGAAGTCCGCGAGGTAGGCGATGCCGCCCAGCGCGCTCGTCGCGACGACGGCGGGCCTCCAGCGCCGGTAGGAGCGCGGGGCGAAGCGGAGGGTGTAGTCCTCGAGGCTCTCCGCGGTCGCGGCGGAGGCGTCCGCCGTGGCGGAGGAGGCGGAGGGTGTGCTCTGCGGGGACGGGGCCCGGGTGTCGAGACTCATGACGGCTCCTCACGGGGGTGGACGGAGGGCAGACCTCCGCCGGGGACTCCTGGAACGTAGGGAGGAGCGGGGTCCTGGCCCCCCACCCAGGAGCGCCGTGACCTGTTCGTGACCAACGGTCTCGTCCCTGCGAGACCCCCGGGAGGTTTCTCGGAGCGACCTACCGTGAGGTCATGACGCTCGCCGCCCCTCCCCTGATCCTGCCCGTGGGGCAGGTCAGCTCCCGCGGCCTCGCCGCCGTGCCCGTGGACCCCGAGCAGCTCGAGGGGCTGCGGGTCGACGAGGCCTGCGTGAGCGTCGCCGAGTTCGCGACCTTCGCCCGGGAGACCGGCTACGTGAGCGTCGCGGAGCGGGCCGGCGCCTCCGCCGTCTTCTCCGGGCTGCTGCGCCCCGACCTGCGCCGCGCCTCCCCCACCGTGCCCGGCGCCCCGTGGTGGCGGCTCGTCGAGGGGGCGGACTGGGCGCACCCGGAGGGCCCCGGGTCCGACGTCGCCGCCGGGACGCACGCCGACGCCGGCCGCAGCGACCGCGCGGATCATCCCGTCGTCCACCTCGCCGCGGCGGACGCCGAGGCCTTCGCCGCCTGGTGCGGGATGCGCCTGCCCACTGAGGAGGAGTGGGAGCGCGCCGCACGCGGCGGCCTCGAGGGGACCCGCTACCCCTGGGGCGACGAGCTCGTGCCCGACGGGGAGCACATGGCGAACCTGTGGCAGGGCTCCTTCCCGCTGCGGGACACCGCGGAGGACGGCTACCGCGGCACCGCTCCCGTGCGCTCCTTCCCGCCGAACGACCTGGGCCTGTACGAGGTGACCGGGAACGTCTGGGAGTGGTGCGCAGCGGATGCCGCGACGGGGGCGCGCGTGGTGCGCGGGGGCTCCTACCTGGGCCGGGAGGACTCCGAGACCGGCTGCGGCATCGCCGCGCGGGCCACCCGGGAGGCCTCCGCGACCCGCGGGGACACGGGCATGCGGCTCGTCACCGACGGGGCCCTGCCGTGGACTCCCGCTCGATGAGCCGGGGCCGCAGCGGCGTCGTCGCGCCGCCCTCGGCAGCGCAGGGCGAGAACCTGCCGCGGCACGGGCGGGTGCGCGCCGCCGCCGCGCCGGGCAGGTCCCCCGACCCGCTCGGCGCGATGGTCCCCCCACCCGCTCCTCGCGGGACCGGTCAGCCCAGACCGGCCCCGTACGCGAAGGCCTCCCCCGTGCCGTCCGCCGTCGGGATCGCGACGGGGAGGCGACCCGCCGGGCTCACCCGGCCGACGACGATCCCCGCGAGCGCGCGCAGGGAGCACAGGGCGTCGGAGTACAGGGCGATCGAGGTGTCCACCTCCCCCACGTGCACCACGTCGTAGGGGTTCCGCAGGGCGGCGTGGAGCACCGGTGTGCCGGTCGCCGCGGCCTCCTTCACGGTCGTGACCTGCGCGGCCGGCGTGACGAAGGAGCTCGAGGAGGTCAGCGCCACGGCGAGGTCCGCCCCGGCGGCGTCGGCCGCGGCGCCGCGGGAGGCCTCGAGCCCCCGGTCCTCGAGCGCGGCGACGAGGGCGTCCTGCACGGCCGCGCTGCCCGCGCCGAGCACGACGACGCGCGCGCCGCGACGCAGCGGGAGCGCCGAGCCCTCCACGAGCAGGGTCGCGGCGTCCCCGGCGATCCTCTCCGCGGCGCGCAGCGCGTCGCGGCCGCCGAGCTTCCGCTCCGCCCGCCCCGGGTCCACCTCGGGGGCGCCGTCGAGCAGACCGCGCCGGGCCTTCTGGCGCAGGATGCGGCGCACGGAGTCGTCCAGACGCTCCGCGGTGATCTCCCCCGACTCGACCGCGGCGCGCACCCCGCCGATCGCGACGGCGAGATCCGGCGGCATGAGCATCTGGTCCGCACCCGCGAGGATCGCCTCGACGGGCACGCGGTCGTCGCCGAACATCGTGCGCACGCCCTCCATGGCGAGGGAGTCGGTGACGATGACGCCCTCGAAGCCGATCTCCTCGCGCAGCACGCCCGTGAGGATCGGATGGGAGAGGGTCGCGGGGACACCGGAGTCGTCGAGCGCGGGGACCACGATGTGCGCGGTCATGATCGCGTCGACGCCGTCCTCGACCGCGCGGCGGAAGGGCGGGAGGTCGATCTCGTCGAGCTCCTCGCGGCTGTGGTCGATGACGGGCAGACCCACGTGCGAGTCGGTCGCGGTGTCCCCGTGGCCGGGGAAGTGCTTCACGGTCGCGGAGATGCCGCGCTTCTGCGCCTCGCGCAGCTGGGCGCTCGCGAGATCCGCGACGAGCCCCGGATCCGCGCCCACGGAGCGCACGCCGATCACGGGATTCTGCGCGTTGACGTTGACGTCGCAGAGGGGGGCGTAGTTCTGGGTGAAGCCGACGGCGGCGAGCTCGTCGGCCGTGATGCGGGCGGCCTTGCGGGCATGCACCTCGGAACGGCTCGCGCCGAGCGCCATCGCGCCGGGCAGGGCGGTCGCGGGGGCGGGCAGGCGCTTGACCACGCCGCGCTCCTCGTCGATGCCGATCATGAGCGGCACCTCCCCGGCCTCCGCCGCGGCGCGCTGCGCCCCGGCGGTCCACCCCGCGGCCGCCTCGATCGAGTCGACGTTCCCGGACCACGCGAAGGCGATGAGCCCGCCGACGTGGTGGGTGGAGATGATCTCCGCCGTGGTGGCGACGCCCGCGCTCGTCGTGTTCTCCTCGCGCGCCTCGTCCACCGTCGCGCCGTAGCCGACGGCGATGAAGAGCTGGCCGATCTTCTGCTCGGTGCTCATCGCGGCGAGCCGCTCCTCGACCTGGGTGTCGAGGTCGCCTCCGTGGTGGCCGCCCTTCGCGGGCGCGGCGACGGCGGGCGCGACGGAGGCGAGGGGCACGGCGGCGGCGCCGAGCACGGCCGCGGCGCCGAGGCCGCGACGGGTGAGCTGAGGGGAGCTGGTCATGGGGACTCCTGGGGTGGGGAGGGAGATGCGGGGACAGGGCTGCTCAGTAGAGGCGGTGACGGCGGGAGGCGCGCTCGAAGGAGCGCACGTCCTCGCGCCAGGCGCGGACGATCGACTCCGGGTCCTCGCCCGCGTCGAGCATGAGCCGGGTGCGGGTGGTGCCGGAGAGCTTGTCGATCCAGCAGACGTCCGCCTCGGTGCGGCACTTCTCGCCCTCGCGCCAGTCGACTTCCTCGACCTCGCGCAGCAGGGCGGAGAGCACATGGATGCCGGTGCGCACCGGCTCGTAGGCCTCCTCGTCCACGAGGTGGATCTGCACGCCGCCGCAGAACTCGCCGGCGTGCTTCGAGGTCGTCGGCGTCGCGAACATGGGCCGGAAGCGCACCCCCGGGAGCTCCGCCGCGTCGAGCGCGGCGATCACCGCGTCCACGAGCTCCTCGGTGAGGAACGGCGCGCCGAACCAGAGGAAGGGGGTCGTCGTGCCGCGGCCCTCGGAGACGTTGATCGCCTCGATGAGGCCGGTGCCGGCGTAGACGATCGCCGTCTCCCGGGTGGGCACGTTCGGCGAGGGCAGCACCCAGGGCAGCCGCGCCGCCGCGGCGGCGGGATCCACCGGGTCGTAGCCGGCCATGGGGACCACGTCGAGCTGCACGGCGCCGTCCAGGAACTCCTGCGCGAAGTAGGTGGCGAGCTCGCCGACGGTGAGACCGTGGCGCTGCGGGATCTCCTTCAGCCCCACGAAGCTCGAGAGGGCGGGGTCCAGCAGGAAGCCCTCGACGTCGGTGCCGAGCGGGTTCGGCCGGTCCAGCACCACCACCCGCCTGTCGTTCTCGCCGGCGGCCTCGAGCAGGTAGTAGAGGGTCCAGATGTAGGTGTAGAAGCGGGCGCCGATGTCCTGGATGTCGAAGACGAGCACGTCGAGATCGGCGAGCATCTCCGGTGTGGGCTTCTGCGTGGCGCCGTAGAGGGAGCGCACGGGCAGGCCTGTGCGCTCGTCGACGTAGTCCTCGACGCTGCCGCCGGCGGGCTCGGCCCCGCGCACGCCGTGCTCGGGGCCGAAGAGCGCGACAAGCTCGAAGCCACCCTCATCCTGCGCGTCCACGAGCAGGTCGATCGTGGAGGTGAGCGTGGAGTCCGTGCCGGTGGGGTTCGTGACCAGGCCGACCTTCGCGCCCTTCAGCAGAGAGAGCTGATCGCTCTCGAGGAGGTTCTCGACGCCGAGCCGGAACCGGCGCTTGCCCTTCCCCTTCGCGGGCGCGGCGGCGGCCCCTCCTGCGGTCGCGAGCACGGCGCCGGCCGGCAGCGCGGAGAGGCTTGTGAGGACCCGGCGACGACCGGGGCGGGACGCGGTGGATGCGGAACTTTCTTCCATACTGCGTGATGCCACGGGGACTCCTGGAGAACCTCGGGGAACGGGAACCCCGACGGCCGTCTCGCCTGCCCGACCACCGGGAACCCTGCATGACCGGCGCCATCGCCGATCATGTGCGGGATGGATGGTCACGCTAGCAAGCGCGGCGCCGACGGACAAGGGTCACCGTGACACCGCAGGCGCGCGCCGCGTTCCGGCCGCCGGCCGTCGCTGTGGAAGTTCCTTCCGGACGTCAGGCGCTCGGGGTGGTGCCCCAGGTCGCCTTGAGGTCGTCCACGTACTGCCGGAGGATCGCGACCATGTCGACGGAGTCGTCGAGCAGCCACTGCACCTGGAGACCGTCCATCAGCGCGACCATCTGACGCGCGATCGTGCCGACGGGGGCGTCGGCACGTACACGGCCGAGCTCCTGGTCCCGGATCAGGCACGCGGAGAGGGAGGCGAGCACGTCCCGGAAGTGGCCCGCCATCCAGGGGTGCGCGGGGTGGTCCTCGGTGACGGCCTCCCCCACCATCGTCGTGTAGAGGAGAACGAGCTGGTGCCTCGTGGAGTTCACGGCGGCAACGTCGACCAGCTGGTCGAAGCACGTCCACGCTTCGTCGTCGAGCCGCAGGCCGCCCTCGTTGTCCATGACGTCGCGGTAGGCGAGCACGGCGCCGAGGAGCGCCTTCTTCGAGGGGAAGTGGTGGGCGAGGCCCGAGGGGGAGATCCCTGCGGCCTCCGCGACCTGGGACATGGAGGTCGCCGCGAAGCCCTGGCGCGCGATCAGATCGACGGCGGCGCGCAGCGCGCTCTCCCTGATCACGGCGGAGTCCTGGCCCCGGGGACGACCGGGGCGACGGCGGGCGGTCCTGCCTCGTTGCGGGACAGCAGTCATGGGAGACCCTTCGGCACGGGAGGGATCGCCATCGACCCCCCGGGGACGCCGGTGCCGGAGCGGCGAGGCCGCTCCGGCACCGGTTCATTGGTACGGGCTCACTATTTCACGGAGCGGATGAACATCGTGAGCACGGCGCCGATCACGGAGGCGATCAATGCGGCGACCAAGAGCGCGGTGAAGTTCGTGCCGTTGCCCAGGTTCGCGAGCAGGAAGCCGCCGAAGGCAGGAGCGAGAGACTGCGGCAGGGCGTTGGCGATGTTGAAGACGCCGAGATCCTTGCCGACCTCCTCGCGATTCGGGAGCACCTCGAGCACGAGCGCGAGGTCCACCGCGCCGTAGACACCGTAGGCGAGACCCATGATCGCCTCGACCACGTAGAAGGCAGAGACGGTATCGGCATGCAGGAGCATGTACGTGCCGATGCCGAACACGAGGATCGAGACGGCCACGAGGGACTTGCGTCGACCGATCTTGTCCGAGAGCCAACCGCCACCAAGGCTCGCCACCATCGCGGCGACCGTGTAGATCGTGACGCCTGTGGCCACGGCGGTCGTGGCCGAGCCGGCCTCGAGCCCCAGATGGTTCGTCATGTACTGCAGACGGAACGTCGTGAACATATAGCTGGCCAGGATGATCATGAACCGACCACCCCAGGCGAGGGCGAAGTCCGGGTAGCGGATCGGGTTGCGCCAGAAGGTGGTGATCAGCTGCACGAGGTTGAAGGGATGCCGGTTCTGCGTGAGCACCGGTTCCGGGAGCATGAAGGCGTAGACCGCGACCATCACGAGGCCGAGCAGCGCCGGCACCATGAACAGCATGACCATGTTGTCCTTGAACACGGGGACCATCCACGTCGCCACCATGACGGCGACGTTCGCGGCGATGTTCACGAAGCCCGAGACCTTGCCGTACTGCCGCTTGGGCAGCTGATCCGAGAGGGACGCGGTGAAGGCCGCGAAGGCCATGTTCGCCGTGGCCTGGGCGAGGAACCAGCCGATCGCCATGAGCGGCGCGCCCGGAGCGACGGCGATCAGCAGGAGGCTCAGCGTCATGCCGAGGATGCCGGCGATGATCCAGGGACGGCGACGACCGAAGCGGCCCGTGGTGCGGTCGGAGATGCGCCCGCCGACGGCATTGAAGATGACGGCGGCGAGTGCGCCCGGTGCGATCGCGAAGGCGGTGATCGTCGCCTGCTGGGCGGGATCATCGGTGAGGGTCTGCGCCTTGTAGGCGATGGAGACCGTCGCCGGTCCCATGAGCCCGACGAAGATGCCCATCTGCCCCAGCACGATGCCGAGCACGAACCACCAGGGCTTGACCTTGTCGGGCTCGATGCCGAGGTGCGGGATCGGGAGCTTGGGACCGATGCGGTTGGGGCTGCCCTGGAGGTCGATCGTCGGATCAGGGGCGAACCCGATGCCGGGGTCATGAGAGGTCACGAGAGGACTCCTTCGTCACGTGGCGCACATGCGTCGTTGCAAGCCGCTCACTGCGACCTGGAGGAGATTATTAGTGCCGCATCACTAATTTGTCGATCCCGAACCGACCAGTGGTTGGTTTTCTGTCGCAGGGCTCCCGACGAACCCTCCATGACCTGCGACGGCGCAGTGCGGAGTGACGGAGCTCACGGCGCCCCGAGGGGTCGACGAGACACGGCGCCGCCCCGGGAGGGGCGACGCCGTGCGGCGGCGGGAGGGGCCCGAGTCAGGCGGCGCGGCGTCCTGCCGCGAGGTCGAGGAGATGGTCGAGCACGCCCTCGCCGCTCGCGCGCAGGCCGTTGTGCTCGAACTCGCTGGTCACCCAGGTCCGCATCCGCGGCAGCAGGGCCGCCGTCGCGAGCGAGAGATCGCGCGGCACGTAGGCGTCCTCGAAGTAGACGGCCGCGGCGGCCGGGACCTCGGCCGCGCGCAGGGCCTGCTCGTCGTACAGCCGCGGCCACGCGTGCGCGGCGAGGATCTCGGCCGCCTCCGCGAAGGGCGCGAGCTCGGGATCCTCGGTGATCGCCTCGTGGTGCATGTGCTCCCCCGCGAGCAGCGTCGGGTCCTCCCGCACCGGCGCGGGCATGGTGCGCTCCGCCGTCCACGCGGTCGCGGTGCCGTCGGCCCAGCAGGACTCGTGGATCACGGCGTACAGCGGGTTCCGCCCGCCGAAGGGCAGCGCCGCGGCGAGGTCGTGCGCGAAGGCCGGCGAGTCCGGGTCCAGGTCCAGCAGCAGGTGCAGCCTCTCCTGGCCGGAGGAGGCGCCCAGCAGGTGCCCGAGCCGGCGCAGCCGCTCCACGCCCACGGTCCCGCCGGGGATCCGCAGGGTGCCCGCGGCGGCGCGGTCCGCGAGCGCGCGGAAGCGGTCCCGGTCCCCCGGGAAGCGGTCCCAGTAGCGCTCGGAGCGCACCGCCATGCCCTCCCAGGTGAGGCGGTAGGCGGCCTCCATGTCCGGGCCCACGCTCGGCAGCCCGCCCGTGAACAGCGCCGTCTCCACGGAGCTCGCGTGCGCGCTCAGGTAGCGCAGCGCCGTGAAACCGCCGAAGGACTGCCCGAGCAGGCTCCAGCGCTCCGCGCCCAGGTGCTCGCGCAGAAGCTCCGCGTCCCGGGCGATCGCGTCGGCCCGGAAGTGGGTGAGGTACTCCGCCTGCTGCTGCGGGCTCGCCTCGCGCAGGGTCGCGGCGCCGTCGGCCGCCCCCTCCGGCAGCGGCGAGTCGAGGCCCACCGGGGTGGAGCGGCCGGTGCCGCGCTGGTCCAGCATCACCACGCGGAACTCGCGCAGCGCGCGGGGCAGCCAGGGCGGGGTCGAGGCGTCGAGCGGGCGCGGGGCCTCCGAGCCGGGGCCGCCCTGGAGGTAGACGAGGTAGGGCAGGTCCTCCCCGCCGGGGGCGGTGACGATGCGGGCGAAGAGCTCGATGCGCGGCGAGGCCGGGTCCGCATGGTCCAGCGGGACGGGGAGGGTGAGGTCGGTCAGGTGGAGTCCGGGCAGGGACCAGGTGGTGGCGCTCATGGCCTCAGCCTAGGCCGCAGGTCAGGAGGGGGCCGCGGCGTCGGCGTCCCCGTCGGCGATGCCGGCGCCGTCGCGGCTGGTGCTCCCGGGGAAGAGCTCCCAGTCGAAGGTGTGGAGGGTCCCCGGGCGGTCCGTGCGGTCGCGGGCGCGGTCCACGACGACCTCCGCGATCCGGGAGAAGACGTCCTGGACGCCGAAGTAGCTGATCGCGCCGAAGTACAGCGACTCCTCCGGCACGTCCCCGATCGAGATGATCTCGAGGTCCTCGGGGGTGCGCAGGCCGACCCTGTCCGCCGCGCGCTGCAGGGCGATCGCCTGGTAGCCGGTGTAGCAGATCACCGCCGCGGGCCGGTCCGGGCCGGCGAGCCAGTCGAGCGCGGAGAGGTACGTGGCGCGGTCGCCCGCCTCCGTGGTGCGCACGAGCCGCTCGGGCGGCCCGTCGCCGTGCTCGCGCGCCGCGTCGAGGAAGGAGCCCAGGCGCGGTCGGGGCGGCTCGTCCCCCACCGGCACCGGGTGCGGCGCGAGCAGGTGCACCACCGGGTGCCGGGACCGCAGGAGGGCATAGGCCTCCCGCATCGCCGCGAAGGGGGTCGAGGCGATGACGTCGAACCCCTCCGGCTCCATCTGCGCGGTGAAGGCGACGATGCCGGTCTGCGTCCCCGCCGCGAGGCGGCGCGTGAGCGAGGGGCCGTCCGGCGTGAGGTCGATGCTCGTGATGAGCGCGGCGTCCGCGGAGGCGCCCTGGAGGTACTCGAACCAGCGCTCGTCCGCGAGGACGAGGGTGGAGAGGTCGTGCGGGAGCGCGGTGGCCCGCACCTGCCGGGTGAGGCTCACGCCCCACGGGTCCCCGAGGGCGCTCAGCGCGAGCACGATCCCGCCGCCGCGGCCCGTGCGCATCGCCTGCGCGTGGCGGTTGGGGACGTAGCCGAGCTCCTCCGCGGCGGCGCGCACCCGCTCCTTCGTGCGCGGGGAGCCGGCGGAGCGCAGTCCCCCGCGCCCGGACAGCACGAACGACGCCGTGGCGATCGAGACCCCCGCCCGTCGGGCGACATCCGCCAAGGTGGTCGTGCGGCCGCGCCCCCGCGCCGATCGTCCGGAGCCTGTCCCCGTGCTCATGCTCGCCCACCCCCGGCGTCGCCCCCGAAGCCGCCGCAGCCGGCGCCCACCCTCGATGCTAACGGCGCCCCACGCTCCTGCCCCGGGCCTTCTCCGCATCGTGACCTCCGATGCTGGGATCACCGGGCGAGGGCCCCGATGATCGGACCCACCGTCTGCAGCAGCAGGATCACGCCGATGATGCCGAGCGCCCAGGAGAGCGCGCTCGCGGAGCTGCCCACCGCCCACGTGTGCACGCGGTCCAGGGTGCGATCCGCGCGGGAGCCGAGCAGCAGGCGGATCCCGCACAGCACGAGCGCCGGGGCGATCATCAGCAGGCAGTACCCGGTGAGCACGAGGGCGCCCACGCCGAGGCCCACCTCCTGCTCCGCGAGGATCCCCATCGCCGCGAGGTACGGGAGCATCGACGCGGCCTCGATCGTCCCCGCGAGCAGGGCGAGGCCCACAAGCGCCCGCGGGCTGCCGAGCGCGCGCCCCGCCCGCTCGGTCCACCTCCGGGCCGAGGCCTCCGGGTCCCCGCCGCGGCGGCGCACAGCCTTGGGGTCCGTGCGGAAGGACGCCCACAGCAGCGCCGCGCCGACCACGGCGATCAGCACCGTGCCCACGGTCCCCGCGAGCAGGCCGCGCAGCGCCTGGGCGAGCGGGAGCAGACCCGCGAGCAGGGCCACGCCGAGCACGAGGTAGAAGACGCCGATGACGCCGAGGTAGAGCAGGGTCCCGCGCACCACGCGCCGAGCACCGCCGGTCCCGGAGACCAGCAGGATCAGCGGGACGACGAGCGTGCCGATCGAGGTGCCGTCCAGCAGCGCGAGCCCCACGAGGGCCAGCGGGGTGAGCGTCTCCGAGGTGAGGTCCATGCCCCGATGCTCGCGCGGGCCGAGGCGGACGGTCCTCCTCCGAAGGTGCCGATGAGCGCCGTGGCCCTGCTCACGACGGCCCCGCGACCGTAGGCTTGACACGTGCCCTCCTCCCCCGACGCGGATCGCGACCCGGTCCCGGCACCGCGCGCGCCGCTCGACGTGCGCGCGGCGGCCGGCTACACCGTCGCCGTGCTCGCGCTCGCGGCGATGGGCCTGGTCAACCAGCCGTTCCTGCGGCCCGACGATCCCTGGTCGCTCGGCGTCTCGCTGCCGCTCATGCTCGTCGCGGCCGCGAGCACCCTGTGGCGGCGGCGTACGCCGGCGGTGACGCTCGCCGTGGGCGCGCCGCTCGTGGTCGCCGAGCTCCTGGGCGGCGGGCAGATGTCCGCGTACGTGCTGCTCTTCGAGGCGCTGTGGTGCCCCGTCGTCCACGGCCGGCTGCGCCTCGCCCACCTCACGACGCTCGCCGCGGCCGCCGTGGGCGGGGTGCTGATCCTCGCGGCGGGGCTGCTCGTGCGGGACCTCGAGGCGCTGCTGGGGGTCGCGATCGTGCTCTCCATGGTGGTGCTCGTGCCGCTGCTGTGGGGGTGGGAGGTGCGCCATCACCGCGAGGCGCGCGCCACCGCGGAGTCCGTCGCCTCCCTCGAGCGCGAGCTCGCCGCCGAGCGCGCCTCCCTCGCCGTGGAGTCCGAGCGCCGTCGCATCGCCCACGACCTGCACGACGTCATCGCCGGTCACCTCAGCGCCGTCTCCCTGCACACCTCCCTCGCCGCGGACCTCCCGGACGCGGCCTCGCGCGAGCGCTCGCTGCGCACCGCCCGGGACTCCTCCCGCGCGGCCCTGCGGGACCTGCGCTCGATGATCGGCGTGCTCACCGCGGAGGAGGGCGCCGCCCCCACCGCGACCCTCTCCTGGGGCTCCCTCGGCGAGCGCCTGCGCGGCGGGCTGCCCGGGGCAGAGGTCCGGATCGACCCGGCGCTCGACGCCGCCGCACCGGGGGCCCCTGCCGGGCCCGGGTCCTCGGGGATCGAGCCCGCCGCGCAGGCCGCGCTGCTGCGGATCGGCGCGGAGGCGGTCACGAACGCGGTGCGGCACGGGGCCGCACCGGCCTCCCTCACCGTCACCCTCGACGGGGACGACCTGCTGCTCGCCCTCGACAACGCGATCCCGCCGGGAGCGCCCCCGCCCCGGGCCGATGGCGTGGGCCGCGGCGCGATCACCGCGCGCGCCGGGGCCGTGGGCGGCGAGGCCCACAGCGCGCCGGACCCGTCGGCCCCCACCCGCTGGAGCGTCCGCGCCCGGCTCCCCGCGACCGGAAGGATCCCCGCATGAGCACCGTCCCCCCGCCCGATCCCCGCCCTGTGTCCGATGCGGCCGGCCCGATCCGCGTCGTCGTCGCGGAGGACCATCCGGCCGTGCGCTCCGGCCTCGTCGCGCTGCTCTCGAGCGCCCCGGACATCACGGTCGTGGCGGAGGCGGCCGACGGTCCCGCCGCCCTCGCGGCCGCCCGCGCGCAGCGGCCCGACGTGGTGCTCACCGACGTGCGGATGCCGGGCGCGACGGGCATCGAGGTGACCCCGCAGCTGCGGGAGACCGGGGCGAGCGTGCTGGTGATCTCCGGGTTCGACCTCGACGAGTTCGTGCTCGGCGCGCTCGCCGCCGGGGCCGATGGCTACCTCGTGAAGTCGGAGGAGCCCGCCGCGATCCTCGCCGCCGTGCGCGCCGTGCACCGGGGCGACGCGGTGCTCTCCCCCGCCGCGACCCGCGCCGTCGTCGCCGCGCTGCGCGAGCCGACCGCGGGCCCCGCGCAGGCCGCCGTCGGCGCCCCCGCGCTCGCAGGACCGCCGCCGCAGTTCACGCCGCGCGAGGAGGAGGTGCTCGGGGCCGTCGCCCGCGGGCTCAGCAACCAGCAGATCGCGGAGGAGCTGTTCGTCGAGATCACGACGGTGAAGTCCCACCTCACCCACGCGATGCGGAAGCTGGGCCTCGACTCGCGGGTGCAGGCGGCGCTGTGGTGGCACCGGCACCGCGGCTGAGCATGGGCCCGCGGATCAGGCGGCGGGGCGGAGCCTCCACAGCGAGGTGACCTCGCGCGAGCGGGCGGCGTGCAGCGGGTCCAGCTCGTCCTGCGAGCGCGGGTGCCGCGGCGCCGTCTCCTCCCGGCCCACGACCTGCAGACCCGCCCGGGCGATCATCTGCTCGAGCGCGCCGCGGCCGCGCAGGTGCAGGTGCTCGGCGAGGTCGGAGAGCACGAGCCAGCCCTCGCCGCCGGGGCTCAGGTGGTCGCCGAGCCCGGAGAGGAAGCGCCCCAGCATCGCGGAGTCGGCGTCGTAGATGCCCAGCTCGAGCGGGGAGGTCGGCTCCCCCGGCAGCCACGGCGGGTTGCAGACCACGAGATCCGCCCGCCCCTCGGGGAAGAGATCCGCCTCGAGCACCTCGACCCGGTCCGTGAGCTCGAGGTGCTCGACGTTCTCCTTCGCGCACTCCACGGCGCGCGGGTTGATGTCCGTCGCGACCACGCGGACGGCGCCCCGGCGGGCGAGCACCGCGGCGAGCACGCCGGTCCCGGTGCCGAGGTCGAAGGCGGTCAGGTCCCCCTCCCGCGGCAGCGGGGCGCGGGCCACGAGGTCCACGTACTCCGAGCGGGAGGGGGAGAACACGCCGTGCCGGGGGTGCACGCGGGCGCCCAGCGCGGGGACCGGCACGCCCTGGACATGCCACTGCCAGGCGCTCAGCACCCCCTGCAGCTCGTTGAGCGCGACGAGGCTCGGCTCGCCGAGGTCCCCGTAGGCCTCGCGGCAGGCCTCCGCGGTGTCCGGGGCGCGGCGCAGGTCCAGTCGCAGCTCCTCGTCCAGGAGCACCACGAGCCCGGAGAGCACGAGCGAGCGCTGCGCCCGGTCCTCGCGGTGGGCGCGGAACCGGCTCGCGAGGTCGATGTGCGCGGGGACCGTGCCGTGGTCCATGCGCCGGCCCACGGCCTTCAGCAGCTGCCGGGCACCAGGGAAGTCGCCCCGCCACAGCAGCCCCTCCCCCGCGCGCAGCCGGCGCAGGGCCGCGTTCGCGGTGATCGCGTCGTCCACGACGGTGAGGCGCTTCGGGGCGGGCGCACCGTTCTCGGAGTGCCAGCGCGCGGTGCGCTCCGTGCCGTGCTCGGTCCAGCGGACCATCGTCATCGAGAGCTCCTGGGAATCTGCGAGGGCGTCCCCGACGGGGAGCGTCCTCGCGACGGGACCGTCCCATCGGGACACCCAGTGTCCCAGGTCCCCGGCTCCTATCCTGGCCCGATGAGCCATGTGGTGCTGATGTGCGGCGCGGCGGGCGCCGGGAAGTCCACCGCGGCCCGGGACCTCGAGGCCCGCGGCATGCTGCGGCTGTCCGTGGACGTGGAGGCCTGGGGGCGGGGACTGCGCCGCATGCCGCTGCCCGATGACGTGAGCCAGGAGATCGTCGCGGACCTGCAGCGACGTCTGCTCGAGGCGGTCGCGGCGGGGCGCGACGTGGTCGTGGACCTCTCCTTCTGGTCGCGGGCGATGCGGGAGGAGTGGCGGGCGCTGCTCGCCCCCACCGGCGCCACGGTCGAGATCCTCCACGTCGTCACCGACCGCTGCACGGCGCTCGCCCGGCTCCGCGAGCGCGCGGGCGCCCATGCGGACGACTTCGCGCTCCCGCCCGGCCTCGCCGAGCAGTACCACGAGAACTTCGAGCCGCCCGGGCCGGACGAGGGACCGGTGACGGTGCTGCGCACAGACGGCCCGCCGGCCGCCTGACCTCGGGCGGGCGGCGGCGGGTCAGGGCGCGTCGGCCGTGACCTCCTCCGGTCGCTTCCGCGTGGCCCGCAGGCTCGCGACCGTCGCGACCGCGATCGTGGCGCCGATGAACAGCAGCGAGAACCAGATCGGGATCTCCGGCACCCACAGCAGCGGCTCGCCGCCGTTGACGAAGGGCAGCTCGTTGACGTGCAGGGCGTGGAACACAAGCTTCACGCCGATGAACGCGAGGATCACGGCGAGGCCCTGGGCGAGGTAGACCAGGCGCTGCAGCAGCCCGCCGAGCAGGAAGTACAGCTGGCGCAGGCCCATGAGCGCGAAGGCGTTCGCGGTGAAGACGATGTAGGCCTGGTCGGTGAGGCCGTAGATCGCGGGGATCGAGTCGACCGCGAAGACCAGGTCGATGAAGCCGATCGCGATGATCGCGAGCAGCATCGGGGTCGCGAAGCGCCGGCCGTCCTTGCGGACGCTCAGGCGGTCGCCGTGGTACTCGTCCGTGACGGGCAGGACCCGCTTGACCAGGCGCATGAAGCGGCCGTCGGCCGGATCCCCGTCGTGGTCACCGAAGGCCTGCCGCCAGGCGAGGACGAGCAGCAGCGCGCCGAAGAGGTAGAAGATCCACGAGAAGTTGCTGATGAGGGTCGCACCCACGGCGATGAACGCGCCGCGCATGACCAGCGCGATGACGATGCCGATCATCAGCACCTTCTGCTGATAGATGCGGGGCACGGCGAAGCCGGTCATGAGGATGAGGAAGACGAAGAGGTTGTCGACGCTGAGCGCCTTCTCCGTGAGGTAGCCGGCGAAGTACTCGCCGCCGAACTGCCAGCCGGAGACGAGGCCGATGCCCACGCCGAACAGCAGCGCGAGGCCGATGTAGAACGCGGACCAGCGGGCCGATTCGCCGATGCTGGGCTCATGGGGCGTGCGCACGTGCACGAGGAACTCGAACGCGAAGAACGCGACGGTGACGGCGATCGTGATCGCCCAGACGAGAGGAGTGATCTCCACAGGGGCCTCCAGGGACCGGGGGTCGAAGGACGGGTGCCAAAGTCTCCTTCGCCCCGAGATCCCGGGGCCGACGGCCCGGGCCCGCAGGAGCAGGCCGTACTGACGAGCGCGCCGAGGTGAAGTACTCCCTCTGCGGGAGCGAAGGTAGCGACCGAGTCTGGGGAGCGGCTGAACGAGGGGCCTCCCCGACGTGGACCCTGCCGCGGGGATGACGCGCAGGGTCTGCGCATGCCGGGACGGCTGATCGCCGCCGTCAGGATCGGGCGGCGAGATCCCCGATCCGCGCGGCCGCGTCGTACAGCGCCCGGTGCGCGGGTCGCAGCGCCGCGTAGGCCTGCGCCGCGGCCGGATCCGGGACGGTGAGCTCGCCGTCGCGCTCTGCGAGCGGGGCGATGTCGTGATCCAGTCCCAGCGCCTCGGCGCCCGCGATCGCGGTGCCCAGCAGCGTCGCGTCGGCCCCCGGGGCGGAGAGCGAGCGGACGGGGCGGCCGGTGACGTCCGCGAGGATCCGTCTCCACGGCGCGGAGGCCGCTCCCCCGCCGACGACCGTGAGCTCCTCGCCCCCGCTCGCGGGATCCAGCGCATGGGACAGGGCGAGGGTGACGCCCTCGAGCGTGCCTGCGTAGAGCTCCGCGGGTCCGGTGCCGGCGTGGAGGCCCAGCACGGCGCCGCGCAGGGCGTCGTCCCGTACCGGGAACCGCTCCCCGCCGAGGGAGGGCAGGACCAGCAGGCCCGTCGGCCCGCGGCCGTGGATCCGCTCGCGCTCGGCGAGGAGTGCGTCGGCGGCGTGTGCGTCCATGCCGGCCAGGTACGCGTCCCGCGCCCAGGCGGCGGCCGCCCCGCCGGCGAGCACGGCGGAGATCAGCAGCTCGTCCTCCCCGAGGGCGAGGCGGTGCGAGGCAGGGGTGAACTGCGCGGGGTCCGAGGCGGTGTCGCGCGGGCGGATGCTCGCGATCCAGCCGCTCGTGCCGAGCGACGCGTGGTCCTTGCCCGTGGCGGTTCCGGTGACGCCGAGGGCGGCGGCGCCCGCGTCCCCGGGGGCGAGCACGATCGGCACGCCCGCCTCGAGCCCCAGCAGGTCACCGGCACGGGCATCGGTGCGGCCCACCACCTGGCCGTGCCCGCGCGTGAGGCGCGGCAGCAGTGCCGGGTCCAGGCCTGCCGCGCGCGCCACGCCGGGATGCCAGTCCCTCGTGGTCGCATCGAGCAGGCCCGTGGTCGACGCGGTCGTCAGGTCGCACCAGAAGCCCGCGCCGAGGCGAGCAGCGAGGTGGCCGGCGGGCCCGAAGGTCAGCCCGTGCGCGCGGGCGGTGGCCTCCGGCTCCGCGTGGGCGAGGCGGCGGAACATGGCCGCGCAGCTGCTGGGGTCCTGACGATTCCCGGTGGCGGCGTCCCAGTACGTGCCCTCCTGGGCGAGGGCGGCGCGGAGCTGCTGGGCATGGCGGGCGGCGCGCTGGTCCGTGTAGAGCACGGCGGGGCGCAGGGCGCCGTGCTCGCCCTCGAGGATGAGGTCCTGCATCTGGCCTGTGAGGCACAGGGCTGCGACCTCGATGCCGGCGGTGGTGGCCTGCCCGATCGCGGTGCGGGCCGCGCGGAGCCAGTCCTCCGGGTCCTGCTCCGCACCGCCGCCCGGCAGGGTCGTGGTGGCGTAGGAGGCGCTGCCTGCGGCGAGGGTGCGCCCGTCCAGGTCGATCAGCGCCGCCTTCGCCGAGGAGGTGCCGAGGTCGAGGCAGAGCAGGCCGATCATGAGGCCAGAGTAAGCAGGTCAGGTGAGGGATCGGAGCGACGTCCCAGGGCCGGGGCAGCGGACGCGCCGGGCACCGAACCTGGGCGCGGCTGTCCACAATCCCGCCGAGTCCGTGGCGCCGCGCGAGCCCGTCTGCTTGGGTGGGCGGAATCTGCTGCACGTCGAAAGGCCCCGCATGACCCGCCGCCTCCTCACCGCCTCCGCGGCCGCCGCGCTCGTCCTCGGGCTCGCCGCCTGCGGCGACGACACCGGCGGCACCATCACGGACCCGCCCTCCACCATCGCCACCGGCGCCAGCGACGACGGCGGCGCCTCCGACGGGGGCGGGGCCGGCGGCAGCACAGGTGGAGCCTCCGACGACGGCGGCACCACCGAGGCCGCGCCTGACATCCCCGCCCCGGACCCGGCCGACTACCCGGGGATGGATGAGCACACGGACGAGGGCGCGGAACAGGCGTTCAAGTACTACTTCGACACGGCGTTCTGGGGATTCCAAACAGGCGACGCCACCACGCTGAAGAGCATGACAAGTGACAGCTGCGAATCCTGCCAGGACCTGATCGACGACGTCGAAGAGCTACGCGCCCACGGTAATTTCTGGTCACAAACCGACCTAGAGCAGCTTCGGCTTGAATCCGCAAAGCAAGACGACCAGTCAATTGAGGTCACATACGGATTCACTGCCTCAGAACACACCGAGCCTGACGTTGACAATGCTGGATCCAGGTCTAAGGAGCCGCTCACCGCCTACGCCGCAGTAGGGGGGACTCGATGGATCGATGATCATTGGGTCATCGATGGAATGGCACTTAGTGGCGAGCATGTATGAGCCAAGCAGAAAAGCGTCCCCGAGAGTTGGAGTCTGGCCAAAACTCCTAGCCATACTTCTCGCGGCAACGGTTCTAACCGCCGGCGGCCCGAAGGGCTACAATGATGGAGATGGTTACGCCGGGAAGTCATCAAAGTCTCTCCAGGACATCGTTGATGGCTTACGCGAAGCAGGAAGTGGCGGTTCGAACCACACCGCCAGTACGGATCACTCTAGCGAAACGCCTCCCCCTTTCTACTTCACCTCAAAGGCAGTAGAAGGCGGCGGTGGGTACAACTGCACTGACCTCGGCGGAGGCAGACAGAACTGTTCCATTCCCTCTGGCCAGTGTCAGGGTGGGACGAACTACTCAACCGCATCGGGCGATTTCGTCGCAGATCCTGCGCGGGCTAACCAAGGCACCTCCGGAACCGACATGGTGACGGTCGCTCGAGAAAGAGTCGAGAGAGCGACGGGCAACCGCCAGTTCCTCGGATACGGGTGCCAGGCGCGCGGGCAGGTCGGCTCGAACACAGCACAACCCGCCGCAGCCCCCATCGTCATCACGGTGAACCGCGAGGACTTTGCGAAGCTGCCCGTCGAGCCTGCGGTGGCTCACGCCGGTCCGAGCGACGGCTGGCTGCCCGCCGGCATGCCCAACGTGCTGCACGCGGAGTCCGAGCCGCAGGTCCTCGACACCGCCCTGCTCGATACCCCGGTCTCGGTCCGCGCCACCGCGCAGAGCTACCACTGGGACCTCGGCGACGGGAACACGATCGACACCGAGAAGCCGGGCAAGCCATACCCCTCGGAGGAGATCAGCTCCACCTACGCCTACGAGGGCTGGTACGACGTAACCCTCACCACCACTTTCACCGGAGAGTTCTCCGTCAACGGAGGCGAGTGGCAACCCATCGAGGGCACGATCGAGGTCGAGTCCGAGCCGATCGAGGTGTACTCCAAGTCCCTTGAGTCCCGACTCGTCGACGGCGACAAGGCTCCGGACGAGAACGAGGACCCATGGAAGCCTGAGCGGTCCTCCGCAACCGACGGACCGCAGGACCCCGAGGCCACGCACCGGAATGTCTGACTCCGATACCTCGCTGAGCCCAGGCCCTGGCGCTCCTCGACGGCACGTAGACCGAGCCGCATAGGCTCGCCGCAGGGGCACGCCCGATGACGAGCCCGCCGGCGACGAAGGAGCACGCGAGCATGAGCACCCCGGCCCTCTGGCGCCACAGCCCTGCGATCTGGGCGGCACCTGTCGCCGAGGGTGACCCCGAGCCGGACTGGGCGTTCCTGCGCTGCGAGGTCCACATCGACCGTCCGGTGGCGGAGGCGACGCTGCACCTGGCCGCGTCCTCCCCGGAGCCGGGCCGGCAGTTCGTGGCCCGGGCGAGCATGAACGGCGCTGAGCTGGGTCAGGGCCCGGTCCGCGCGATCGCTGACGAGCACCGGTACTCGAGCTGGGACGCGACGCCGCTCCTCGTCGAGGGCGCCAACGCGATCGGCGTCGTGGCGTGGACGCCGGAGGACCGCCGGGTCCAGGTGGCGCTGCGGATCCGGTACCGCGACGGCTCGGAGGAGGTCGCGGCACCGTCGGCCCCGTGGACGGGCCTCGCCGGGGACCGGGCGTACCGTCCGTCGGGCAGCATCGGCACGCACTACTTCGTCGCCCCGCAGGAGCATCTGGTGGGCCGCGACTACCCGTGGGGCTTCGATCAGCCCGGCTTCGACGACAGCGCCTGGTCTGCGGCGACCACCAAGGAACCCTTCACGACGCTCGCGCCGGACCCCACCGCGGCGGTCAGGACCTGCGAGGCCGCACCGGTGGACATCGCCGCCGTCGGCCCGGGGACACTGCGCTTCGACTTCGGCGGGACGTACGTGGGCGGGCTGTCCCTGCCGGGCCTCGGCAGGCCCGCGCAGCTGACGCTCCGCTTCGGCGAGCTGCTCGACGAGCACGGCCGGGTGCGCGCGCACATGGCGACCGGCAACCATTACGAGGACCGCTGGGATCTCGACGGGCACGAGCCGCAGATCCGCACGTGGGGACTGCGGGTGTTCCGGTACCTCGAGATCGACGGCCTCCCGCCCGAGGCGGCGGAGTCGGTGCGGGCGCTCGGGCACGTGCATCCGCTCGGCGAGCGCACCCGGTTCCGCACCAACGATGCGCGGCTGCGGAAGGTGCTGGACCTGTGCGAGCACACAATGGTGCAGACCAACGGCCCGCTGCTCGTGGACTCCTGGAGCCGCGAGCGGGAGCCCTACGAGGCGGATGCCTACCTGCAGGCGAAGGCGAACGCGGCGCTCAGCGCGGAGCAGGAGCTCGCCGGCTACTCGCTGGACTATCTGCTGCAGCGGCGCACCTGGCCCACCGAATGGCCGTTCTACCTGGTGCTCCTCGCCGCGGAGCACGCCGAGCGCGGCGGTGACCTCGGCGCCCTCGCCGCCCGGCGCGACCAGCTCGCCGCCCTGCTGCCCACGGACTGGATCGACCCGGCGACGGGCCTGATCCGCAAGCTCCACGGCAGCGACGGGTCCGCCAGCGTGGCCGACCACGACATCGTGGACTGGCCGCCGTCGGAGCGGGACGGCTACCTGTTCGGCCCCGTGAACACGGCCGTCAACGCCGTCGCGCACGGGGCGTTCTCGGCCATGGCGCGGATCGACGAGCAGCTGGGCCACCCGGATGCGCCCGTGCACGCGGAGCACGCGCGCCGCCTGCGGGAGACGATGAACGCGCTGCTGTGGGACGAGGAGGCCGGCACCTTCATCGACGGGCTCGACGCTGACGGCGCCCCGCTCCCCCACGCCGCCGCGCACGCCGGCGCCTTCGCCTCGGCCCTCGGCGTCGCGGATGCCGCCCGCACTGCCCGGATCGCCGAGCACCTGGCCCCGCTCGGCATGCCCGTCAGCGTCTACGCGGCGCCGTTCCTGCTGCGGGCGCTGCTGCTCGGCGGCCGCGCCGACGTCGCGTTCGACCTGCTCGTCGGGGCCGGGGACCGCTCCTGGCTCGGCATGATCGAGGCGGGTGCGGGCGCGACGATGGAGGCCTGGAACGAGCAGGTGAAGCCCAACGTCTCCTGCGCGCACCCGTGGGGCGCCTCCCCGCTGTTCCTCGTCGTCGAGGACCTGCTGGGCCTGCGCCCGCTCGCGCCCGGCTACACGGAGTTCGCGGTGGCGCCGCAGGTCCCCGAGCAGATCGGGCACCTCGGCGCCTCGGTGCCGACGATCGCCGGGCTCATCGAGATCGACGTCAGCGGGGAAGCCGCCGGCCGCGCCGTGCGGGTGAGCGTGCCGGAGGGCACGCGCTGCCGACTGCGCTGGGACGGCGAGGAGCACCTACTGGGGCCGGGACCGCACGCCTTCGACAGGAACAGGTGACGACACCGACCACGGCGCCATGCCCGGACCAGAGCCTCGACGGCCGTGCCGCCGTCATCGACGACCGTCACGAACCGCCACTTCCCGAAGGCCGTGCACGCATGCGAGAGGCCCAGCTCCACGACGTCGCCGACGGCGACCGGTTCCTCCGCTCTCCCGGAGGAAGGCGCGCTGGCCGCGATCGTGGCCACGGGCTCGCTCGCACCCGGTGGCTACGCCGCGCAGGGTGAGGGTGCGGCCTGCGCATCACGCGCTCGGCCATCGCAAGGGCTTCCGCCCCGTCACGCGCGCCGGTGCGCCCGACCGCGGCGCCGAGCTCCGCGAGCACACCATCAATACAGGTGCAGGGCCGGCACCGGCGGATGCCCTTTCGGCGGAAGGCGGCCGGGCGGGCACCGCCTCGACGACCTCGATCCGCGGGGCGCGCACGGCGGTGCGCTCATCGGCAGCGCCCCCGTCGGCCGCGAACTCCACGGCCTCCACCTCGGCGTCCTTGACGACGAGGTGGGCCGCGAGGGAGCAGCGCCTGCACGTCGTCCGCGGTGGTGGTGCGCCAGAGTCCCCGGGCCTCGTCGCGACCTGTGAGGACGGTGTCCGCCTGCCCGGCTGCGGCGAGGATCGTGGCCACGGCCTCCTCGCGCCCGGACCAGTGGACGGGCCGGTGGTTCACGTCGAAGCTCACGATCGCCCTGTGGTGCGTGGGCGGCACGGATCGCGGCGTGCACGAGCTCGCGGAGAGCGCGAGGGCGACGCCGGAGAGGTGCACGATCCGCACCCGCGAGATGTCGATCCGCTCGAAGGCCGCGGGTCCCAGGCGGTACACGGCGGAGCCACGGCGGTAGGAGGCGACGCCGTGGCCGGGGTCCTTGAGGTTGAAGCCCGTCGGCGCCCCCGTCGGTGATGAGGAAGTCATCCTTCGCCTCCAGCCGCTCGGCCCGCCACGG
The DNA here is from genome assembly GCF_005490785.1 of Brachybacterium sp. SGAir0954. Lineage (GTDB taxonomy): Bacteria > Actinomycetota > Actinomycetes > Actinomycetales > Dermabacteraceae > Brachybacterium > Brachybacterium rhamnosum. Next base: position 119,247 of record NZ_CP027295.1, read on the forward strand.
CGCGACGCGATCCATGGGCTCGCCGATCGCAGGCAGGTCCTCGCCCCGAACAGGCGTCCACGCACCACGAGGCTGCGGTCATACCGGTCTCCCACGACCAGCGGCTCGAGGCGGCTCGAGGCTCCATCGACCAGCACGGGCGCGCGGCCCGTGCTCGGGCCGACCGAGGACGCGGTGCGGCCGCAGGTGACGGGCTGACCCGTCGGTCACGGTGCCGTCACCTCGATCGATCCGGGGCCGACGGCGGGGGCGCCGGTCCTACAGTGCTGGCATGCCCTCTGCGTCCCACCCGTCGGCGGACTCCGCGCCCGTCGACTCCTCCGCCGCCACCACCCCGCCGATCGACGCCGTCATCCCGCACCGCCCCACCGAGGACGTGCTCGGCGTGCTCACCGGCACCTTCCTCGCCTCGCTGGGCCTGTACCTGCTGCAGACCGCGGGCGCGGTCACGGGCGGCACCGCAGGCCTCGCGCTGCTGCTCACGCACGCGCTGTCCACGCCGTTCTCGGTGCTGTTCGCGCTGGTGAACCTGCCGTTCTTCGCGCTCGCGCTGTGGAAGAAGGGCGGGGTGTTCACGGTGAAGACGGTGATCTGCGTGGGGCTGATCTCCGTGTTCAGCCTCATCCACCCGCGCTTCCTACCGCTCGAGCAGGTGCCGCTGCTCTACGCCGTGATCGGCGGGAACCTGCTGGTGGGCGTCGGTCTGCTCATCATCTTCCGGCACGGCGCGAGCCTCGGCGGCTTCAACATCCTCGCGCTGATCCTGCAGGAACGGGCCGGGCTGCGCGCCGGCTACGTGCAGATGGCCATGGACGTCGCCGTGATCCTGCTGTCCCTGCTCGTGCTCGACGTTCCCCGCGTGCTGCTCTCGGCGCTGGGCGGCGTGGTGCTCAACGTGGTGCTCGCGCTGAACCACCGGCCCGGGCGGTACCGGGCGTGAGGGCGGCGCCTCCGCGGAGACACCGCCCGATCGACTGACTCAGCCGGCGATCTCCTTGGGCGGGACGGCGGCGGCGAGCGCCCCGCCCACGGTCTGGCCCCACATGGCCGGGAAGGCCGTGGGGAAGATCCGCAGGTCGTCGGCCCCGCCGATCCGCGCGCTGGTCGCGACGATCGCGCCTCGACCGGAGGGCACCCCGTCGACCTGGATGCTCGGCGCCTGCTCGCCGCGCTTGTCCTGCGCGAGGGCGAGGTGGAGCCGGTCCGAGAGGTAGGAGACGTCGGCCGGACCGAAGTGGGAGGCGAGAGGCCCCGCGTAGGACTGGATCGTCACCCCGGAGTGCGTGTCCATGCCGAAGCGCTGGGCCGTCTGGGTCACGAGCGCATGGATCCACTCGTGCACGGCGCCGTTGGACAGCGCCGTGACGCGGAGCGTGTCGGCGGAGCCGCTCCGGTCCACGGTCTCGAAGAGAGCGAACAGGGCGTCGCCCATGAGGTCGTGCCGGGTCGTCGAGTCCAGCGAGAGGTGGACGTCGGACATCCCGCTGATCGCGCCGGAGTGCACGGCCGCGCCGATGGAGGTGCGGTTGCCGGCGGCGTAGCCGATGCCGAACGACTGGCCGAACATGCTGAACTGGTGCATGAGCGTGCCCCGCGCCTCGCCCGCGGTCTTCTCATCGAAGTGCCGCTCCACCTCGAGCACGCGCCGCGGGTCGAGCTCGATCACGGCCCCGGAGGAGTACGCGCTGGCGCGCGGCTGTGCGAGCAGCTGATCCGCGTGCGCGGCAAGCGAGACCGCCGTCGCCCAGTCGTCACGGTTGATGCGGCGCGCCTTGAGCTCACCGAGCACGCCGACGATCAGCAGGACCAGACCGATGATCCACAGCCCTGAGGTCGCGAAGACAACCATTCCCAGGCCGGTGAGCGCTCCGCTGGCGGTGTTCGCGAAGATGAGCGGCAGAGCGCAGAGGATGACGGCGACGACGAGGAAGATGATGCCGAGCGTCAGCGCGGTGCGGTGAAGCTGCCTGCGGGCCCGGCCACACATCGAGGGTGCTTTGCTCATGCACCCCACCCTAATGAGCGGTCTTCGTCGCCGTCATCGGATTGTGGACGCCTGTGTACGTCCCTGCGGCACCTGGGCCGGCATGGGTTCATGTGTTGAAGGACGGCCCCTTCCAGCGGTCCCCACTTCCGGCTCGGCGCGAGCCCCGGCCGCGGGGACGGGGACGGGCTCAAGGCCGTCTACGTGTTGGACCGGCACGACAGCGCCGCATCCCTTGCCCCGCATAACATCACCTCATGACCGCCGGCCCCGACACCGTGAGCGACATCGTCCGGAAGCTGCTGCCCTCGATGTCGCGGAGCCTCGCCGAGCAGTTCAACCTTTTCCGGGTGATGCACCACGGCACGCACGAGAAGCAGCTCTCCAACGTCTTCGCCTGGCTCCTGGAACCAGACGCAAGTCATGAGCTCGGGGACACCTTCCAGAAGATCGTGCTCGAACACGTCAACGCGGGGCTGAACTCGGAGCGGCTCCTGCCGGCGAGCGGGTACCGAGTGGCGCAGGAGGTCGCGTCTCCGGGAGTCGACGGGCTGCCGTCCCCGATAGGCGACGACATCGCGGACATCGTCCTCTCCCGACCGGACGGCGCCATCGTGATCGAGAACTTCGGGACCTCCGACGGGCACGGTCACTCCTTCGCCCGATACCTCGCCCTCGGTATGAGCGGCGAACGGCCGGCGGCCGTGGTGCTGCTGTGCCAACGCCGCGAGACGCAGCTCCTGCGTGACGGCTGGGAGAACGCCGTCGTGCTCACCTACGGCGAGGTGCTGAGCGATCTGCAGGCGCACGTCGATCGGATGCCTGCCTGGCGCAGAGGGCACCCCGACCAAGACTTCTTCATCCGGCAGATGCTCGAGCACTTCGTGGAGGGACCAGCTGCAGTGAACACCGAGGACACGATCGCCTTCCTGACGACGATGTGCGAGACGGGCGAATCCGCCCGGTACGGCCACCGCCCTCGAGACCTCGCCTCACAGGAGTTCGCGGACCTCGTCGCCGAGCACGCGCGCCGCCAGCTGGAGGACAGTCGGAAGCTCCTCGCCGATGTGAAGGGGGCCTTGCGCACCTACGCGCGCGCGGTGCTCATGGAACAGGTCAATGCTCGGATCGGCGAGGGCCCGGTGGAGCGTGTCGTCACACGTTTCGTGGGGAAGTGGGAATGGTGTGTCGAGCTGCAGCGGGCCGATACCCACCCCACGATCTTCCTGGAGTTCGGGCCGACGGCCGTCGTGGAACAGGAGCGGGTGCCCGACCCCCTCGGCCTGCCCGACTACTCCAAGCTCTTCGTCACGCACGCCAGGCTCGAAGGTGATGGCATCAAGTCGATCATCCAGACCGAGGTGAGCCTGGCGGAGACTCTGGCCGGGCTTTCCCCCGACGACACGCGGCTGCGGGACGCTGTGCTGGCCGTGGCCGCGGAGTCATGACCGGGTAGGTCAAGAAGCGGAGGGCTCTTCGCGGGCCAAGGCCGGCGTCGGCCATTCAGTCAGCGAGGCGTGCGGCGAGCGACGCGATCTGGTCGAGGAGGGCGTGCGGCGGCTGGTCCAGGTCCAGCGTGTGGCAGTGGATCGCGACGTCCGCTCCCCGGATCTCGTGCACGACCTCGACCTCGTTGCCCTTGGCATAGACGAGGTGGCCTTCGCGCAGGCCCAGCACCGTGCAGTACGCGAGGAGCTGGTAGAGATCGGCCTGGGGGTACCCGGCGGGCTTCTCCGACTTGTACTTGGCGTCGACGACGATCTGCTGTCCCTCGTGCGAGGTCCAGAGGAAGTCGGGTCGGAGGTCGACCCGCCGGGCGATGTCGAGGTGCATCCGATGCTGCAGTGAGGCGGACCCTCGCGAGGCCAGTGCTTCACGGAGGGCGACGCCGACGAAATCCTCGTAGATCTTCCACATGTCGAGGACGAACCCGCTCACGTGCAGCTCTCCTCGCCGCTGCTCGAAGGACTCCCCGGCGAGGATGCGTTCGGCGAGGCGGAGCGCGGGGACATATCGCGAGTTCAACCGCGAGGGGGTCCAACGAGGGAGCACCTCCCCGCGGCGCAGCTCGGCGACTCCGGCGAGCTGGAGGCGGAGGCGCTGGAGCGGTGGGCGACGGCGAGCGTCCAGACCGGGGATGCGGAGGAGCTTCGTGACGGCGGCGAGGAGGATCTGGTTCTCGGTGACGTCGACGGTGAAATCGTCGTAGGTGACCTCGAGCGGCAGCCCGGCGCCGTGACGGCGACCGATCTGCTCGGAGACGCGGATGCGCCCTCGAAGTACCTGCAGGGAGTCGTCCACGGTCCTGTAGCCCTGGAGCAGGCCTTGTTCCGTCGCCCTCTGCGCCAGGCGGGTGAACGCATGCGCGAGCGCCTCGGGGAGGCTCTCCTCGGGGTCGAGCTGAACCGAGTGCTCGCGCCAGTAGGCAGGCGCGGTCGCGTACCCCATGAGGAAGATCAGACGCTCCACGGGGATCTTCGGGGTGACGCTGATCTGGAGGTCGTCCACCTGGACGACACCGATCTTCCGGCCTGGAGCGACCTGCCACCCGGTCTCCCCCGGGGCGCGGTTCAGCTCGGCGATCTCGGAGAGGGCGACCGCCCGCGCTTCGGCCTCCGTGAGCTCGATGCCGTGCGCGGGGGCGCCCTCAGTCAGTTCCAGGCGACGCATCGACCGGCTCCACCACCGCGTCCACTGCGCCGGCGACCGCGGGGAGCCCGTAGCGGGCTGCGACGGACGCGGCGTCGAGCTCTCCGAAATGGTGCTCTTCGAGCAGGGGCAGGATCGTGGTCCGCCATGCCCTCGCGAGGCCGTCGTCCCGGTGCACCGCATCCCGCATGAGGTAGGACGGTCCGATCTTGAAGTCCGGGTCCTCGATCCTGCGGTTCAGCTCGTCGAGGAGATCTGCGACGCGCCCGGGCCTGCCCGTCGCGGCGAGCCAGGAGCGCAGGATCCCGCTGGTCGGCGTTTCGGACGGGTGCAGGGGAAGGAAGGAGAAGCGTCGCCTCATCGCGGCGTCCACGAGTGCGATGGAGCGATCAGCGGTGTTCATCGTGCCGATGATGAAGACGTTCTCCGGCAGGTTGAACTCCTCGTCGGCGTAGAGCAGCTCGACGTTCTCCGTGCGGTACTCGAGGAGGAAGTAGAGCTCCCCGAACACCTTCGCGAGGTTGCCGCGGTTGATCTCGTCGATGATCAGCACGTACGGATCGTTCGGGTTCTCCTTGGCCTGGGAGACGATCTTGCGCAGCGGTCCCGGCTTGAGGGCGAATCCACCGTCGGGCTGCGGCCGGTACCCCTCGAAGAAGTCCTCGTAGGAGTACGCGGGGTGGAACTGCACGAGACGCACGTTGTCCCCGGCGAGATGCTTGCCGATGGCCTGCGCGAGGTAGGTCTTCCCCGTGCCGGGCGGCCCGTAGAAGATCATCTGCGGCCTGTCCGAGAGCAGGTCGACGCATTCCTGGAGCCAGTCCTGCGGCACGTGCAGCGCGCGTGCGAGTTCCGGGGTGGCTCCCGGCAGCTCGAGCTCCGTGATCTCAGGGGCAGGGCGCTGTGACTCCTCGGCGTCGAGTAGCGCTTCGAGGGTCTCGAGCTGCTGCGTCAGATCGACGACGTCCCGCTGGATCTTGAGCCGGGCACGGAGCCCGGGAGGGATGTCACCGAGATCGACGCCGTCGGCGTCCGCCCAGGAGACACCCCGCGTCAGGACGGTACCGCTGGCGGCCGCCGGCTGCTGCTCCACGCGTTCGGTGAGCGTGCCGATGTAGAGCCGGTTGCTGTCGACGGCCACGACCAGATGGCCCTCCTGCATGCGGGTGAGGAAGGCGTGGAAGTCATCGACCTTCTCTCCACGGAGGTCGTAGGAGGCGTGGGCATAGTCCTCATCCACGAACTGCTTCAGCTGGTCCCGGCCGATGCCAGGCGCCACCGCTCGGAGGCTGGTGGCCGCCAGAGTGATGGTGCCGCTCGCCAGCCAATCCGACACGAGGTCGCGACCGGTCCCGCTGCTACCGCGCACCATCCATGCCCGACGCGGCACCGTGGGGAGGAGGCCTCGCTGGTCCATCTCCTCCCGCAAATCCTCGAGCCGGACCTGCTTCTGGGGATCGGGGAGACCATGGTCATCGAACTGCACGCCCTCGGCCGCGAGAGCCTCGCGCAGGTCGTCGCGGTTCGGCGCGCGGCCGGCGGGCACGACGCGATGGTGGCCCTCCAGGCCCAGGGCCTCCTGGTGGACGTACTCGCTGACGGCGGAGGGGTTCGATCCGGTGACCGTGGCGATATCGCTGTAGGTGACCCACTCCCCCTCGCCGATCAGCTTCACGGCTTCGTCGATCAGGGGATACCGGTCGGTGGTGAATCTCCCCGTGCGGGCACGCTTGGCGGTACGAGCCTGCTGGTAAGCGGCCCGGGAGAGCTCCGAGAGGTCCACGGTGCTCGGCGTCTCCTCGAGGACCTGTCGCCCCGTGTCCGTCAGGCTCCAGCCATCGGGCAGCTTCTCGAGCCACCCCGCTGCGATCATGTCGACGGATCCCCACACGATGGCACTCTCGTACCGGCTCCGGCCGTTGCCCGTCGTCTTCAGCTCGGCGCCGGTGAGCTGGATCCGCTTCGGCACTTCCTCGAGGATCTCGCGGCGGCGCGTGACGCCACGATCCCGGAGCACCTCGAGCACCGTTCTCTGCAGCAGGCCGTAGCGGACGAGCTCATTGGTCGGCCGCGTCTTGGTAGACGAGTCCCGTGCGACATCGGGAACCCCGAACTCCACCGCGTCCTGGAACTCCTGCACGTTCTTTCTGACCCTGAACAGGGTCCTGATGGATCCGAGCTCATTCAATGCCGCCTGCGAGAATGCGTCCTTCGGTGCATCACGGACGAGCCATTCGACAGGCCGACGGTGACGGTGCTCTGGCACGTCACCGTGGTACTCGTATGGTCCTGCTACACGACCGATGTTGAAGACCGACGACTGCCTACTCGGGGCGACCACGAGGTCCCCGTCAGCCACTTCGAAGGCGAACCTGCGCAGGTTCCCCGCCCAGGCCGCGATGGACCCCGCATTCGCTTCGGGGTGGCACGCTGCGAGCGCCGACTTGATCGCCGACTGGTCATTACCAATGCCTTGCAGGTCGTCCATCTCGTCCCAGCCCATCGAGACGAACCCTCCAGCGACGAGCTCCGCGGCCGGGATCCGGTCGTTGTGGATCCCCCAGGTCACGCTCATCAGATCTCCTCTTTCTGCGCCGGGATCACCGGGGCATCCGGCTGTGCTCGCGATCATCATTCTCGTTCGCCGTGGTTCCCCGCGATTGCACCACGTCGAGGCCTCGGCCCGTCCCAGAAGCGGAGGGCAGAGGAGTGGCTCATGCGGAACGCAGGACGGCGTTCGCGATGAGGTGGTCGAGGCGGCGGACGTCGATCTGCTTGCCCACGGAGATCTTGATCTTCCCGGCGCGGGTCCACAGCTCGATCTCGGCGCTCAGGTCCAGCGTCCCGGCGTTCTCCGAGGACCACATGTTGATCGCCGAGTACGGGAGGGAGTAGATCCCGACCTTCTTCCCTCGGATGCCCTGCGCATCGCGGACGATCAGGCGCTGCGTGGTGAAGATCGCCGAATCACGGAAGGTCTTGTAGGCCGCCACGGCCTGCTCCCCGGGCACGAGCAGCTCGGTGACGTCCTCCGGGATCGGGCACTCCGCGACGAAGTTCCACGATGTGATCGATGCTACCGATGCGTCCATCGACAGTTCCTTCTCTCTCCTGCAGTTCCGCGCGCTGGTTTCGGCGCGTCCGACCAGACTGTAACGGCCAGAGAAGACAAACCATCCGCAGCGGCGAGGGGCGGCCGGCTGCGCGCCGACCGCCCCTCGCCCCGCCTTCCGGAACTCGCTTCAGAGCCCCAGCTGATCCGCCGCGTAGTTCGCGTCGTCGACGGGGAAGCCCTCGTCCACGAGCTGGGCCACGAGCTCGTCGCGGGTCCAGCTCGGGTCCTCGTCGTAGTACTCGTGCGCGGCCGCGACGGCCTCCTCACGCCAGTCGATCTCGCCGCTGTCCTCGAGGTAGGTCAGCGCGGACTCTGCCTGGGAGACGGTGAAGCCGTCCTGCCGGAGGAAGTCGCGGAGCATGTCCCGCGAGAACGCCATGCCCTCGAGGTAGAAGTAAGCGGTCTCCAGCGCCTGCTCGTCCCAGTCGACCTCGCCCTTGCTCGCGAGGTGGTCGACGGCGTACTCGGCGTCGGCTGCCTTGGTCCCGGCGTACTCGAGCTCGCTGATCAGGCCGCTGCGGGAGTAGTAGCCGTCGGCGAGGTAGTCGCGGGCGGCGGCGATCGCGGTGCGCTGCGCGGCCGTCGGCCCCGAGGCCTCCGCGACGCGCCGCACGCCGAGCGTGTCCTTGCGGTCGCCGTTCCAGTCACCGGCGAGAGTGGTGTCGGTGGCGCGGCCGTAGGCCTGGACGATCGCGGCGGCGCCGCCGCTGAGGCGGTTGGAGATGTAGTAGATGTTGCCGCGGCGCACCGCGAGCGTGTCCTTGGCGTCGGCGTTCCAGTCGCCCACGAGGACCTTGTCGCTCGCCTTGCCGTAGTTGATGACGGAGCTGGCCTTGCCGCCGGTGAGCGAGTTGGAGAAGTAGTACGTCTGCCCGCGGCGCACCGCGAGCGTGTCCTTCCCGTCGCCGTTCCAGTCGCCCACGAGGACGGTGTCCCCGGCGCGACCGTAGTTGAAGACGTTGCTGGCCTTGCCGCCGGAGAGGCTGTTGGTGACGTAGTACGTCTGCCCGCGGCGCACCGCGAGCGTGTCCTTCCCGTCGCCGTTCCAGTCCCCCACGAGCACGGTGTCGCTCGCCTTGCCGTAGTTGACGACGGTGCTCGCGCTGCCGCCGAGCGAGTTGGAGAAGTAGTACGTCTGCCCGCGCCGCACGGCGAGGGAGTCCTTGCCGTCGCCGTTCCAGTCGCCGGAGTAGACGCGGTCGCTCGTCTTGCCGTAGTTGAAGTCGTGGTTCGCCGTCGAGGACCACGAGTCGTTGAGGAAGTACGCCGAGCCCGAGCCACCCACCTCGCGGCCGTCCGCGAGCGCCGGCGCCTGCACCGCCATGCCCGTGCCGACCACCGCTGCGGTGGCGAGCAGCGCACCCCACGCCCGCACCGCTCCGCGCTTCACTGTGCCCACTGCTGACACTCCGATCTGGCCGGCGCTACGCCGGTCCGCTCCGCGCCGGCTCCAGTGCCGACGTTCCAGGCGAAGCGTACGAGGAGGAGCGAGTCAGGCGAGTCCGGAATGGGCGATTGCGGAGCACGGTTCGGTAACGGCGAATCGCGAGCTGACCAGCAGGTCCCTGGAGGATGACGTCCGACCCGACGGTCGGCGCCGCGCGGGGAGGGCTGAGGCGCCCGGCGTCAGCCGGCCGCCTCAGCGCGGATCATCTCCGCAGCCCCGAGAGCATCACTTCCCCGGGGGGCACGCGCCTCAGCGCTTCGAGGCGCGGTAGCCCGCGGCCTTCGCCGCCGACTCCGTGGAGAAACACTTCTCCGGGGTGGTGCGGGCGTAGAACGCGCCGCTGGGCACGTGGTAGATCTTCTCGCCCGAGCTGCTGTTGTTGCCCTTGATCGGCGCCGACGAGGGGCAGTTCTTGCCCGACGGCTTCGTGCTGGTCGGCTTGCTCGGCGTCGGACTCGGCTTGCTCGGCGCCGGCTTGCTGGGGGCCGGCTTGCTGGGGGCCGGGGTGCTCGCCGCAGCGCCGCGGCGCACGCCGAGCGTGTCCTTGCGGTCACCGTTCCAGTCGCCCACGAGGGTCGTGTCCGAGGTGCGGCCGTAGGCCTGGACGATCGACGCGGAGCCGCCGGAGAGCTTGTTGGAGATGTAGTAGACGTTGCCGCGGCGCACCGCGAGCGTGTCCTTGCGGTCGGCGTTCCAGTCGCCCACGAGGACCTTGTCGCTCGCCTTGCCGTAGTTGATGACGGAGCTGGCCTTGCCGCCGGTGAGCGAGTTGGAGAAGTAGTAGGTCTGCCCGCGGCGCACGGCGAGGGTGTCCTTGCCGTCGCCGTCCCAGTCGCCGACCAGGACTGTGTCCGTCGCCCGGCCGTAGTTCAGGACAGTGCTCGCGCTGCCGCCGGCGAGCTTGTTCGAGATGTAGTACGTCTGCCCGCGCCGCACGGCGAGGGTGTCCTTGCCGTCGCCGTCCCAGTCGCCGACGAGCACGGTGTCCGTCGACTTCCCGTAGTTCACGACGGTGCTCGCGCTGCCGCCCAGGGAATTGGCGAAGTAATAGGTGCTGCCGCGGCGCACGGCGAGGGAGTCCTTGCCGTCGCCGTTCCAGTCGCCGGTGTAGACGCGGTCACTCGTCTTGCCGTAGTTGAACTCATGGTTCGCCGTCGAGGACCACGAGTCGTTGAGGTAGTACTGCGAGCCCGAGCCCCCCACCTCGCGGCCTTCGGCGAGGGCCGGCGCCTGCGCCGCCATACCCGCTCCGACGACCACGGCGATCGCGAGCATCGCACCCCATGCCCGCATCGCTCCGCGCTTCACATCGACCACCGTTGACGCTCCGTTCTGGCCGGCTTTCCGCCGGTCCGCTCAGCGCCGACACTCTTGCCAGCGTTTCAGGCGAAGCGTAAGAGACGGGGCAGACCTCTCAAGACCGGATCAGGCGGGCGTAAAGAACGATTCGATAACGGCGGACCACGGCGCGATACCTCGGTCCCGTCACCCATCTGCTCCGACATCCTCGTCGCTCATGCCGACTCAGCCCCTTTGGCCAGCTCCCACAGGACGATCCCCAGCTCGTAGACCATGACGTCCGACCCCCGAGGCTCCTCCGCGAACGCCGCCTCGATCAGATGTCGAGTACTCACCGAGGACGATACGACCGCACGCCTGGCGAAGGCTTCAGGAGCAGGGCCTGGCATATATGCGGAGCCGCCGATCAGGATCTCAACGATCTCGGCGACCCGCGCGTCGCCATGCTCTCCGCACGCGATACGCGTAGCGAGCTCCCCAGGAGCAAGAGCTTCGGCATCGGCCCGGGAGCGGAGGACGGGTCCTGTGCGCGCGAGATCTCGGGCGATGCGCTGCGTTCGGTCGGCGAGGCCACGTTCTCGCACAGCATCCACCACGCGCTCGTCCAGATCTGCTGCTTCGATTTCCGCGAACGTCTCGAGATCATCCGCCAGCCGCGGGTTCCATTTCACGACATTGGAGGCGACACCAGGGGCTTCAAGCTGATCTCGGCCATCCCCTCTAGGGGTGTCGACGAACAGCGTCGCCACGAGGTGCACAGCGCCGAGCCCGTCGCGCAGAATCTCGCCGTGGCGCAACGCGAAGTACTGCTCGGGGATCGTCGCCACGTCACGGAGGAACAGCTCCACGGTCGCGTCTCCACTCCCGCCCAGCGCCACAGATCATGTGACACCTACCCGCGCATCAGTCCCTGATCATCCGATGCACGGCAGAAGGCATCATCCACAGCTGTCACCCTTCTCAGTCCTGTGAACTAGTAACAGATCTGAAACATCAAGAGTGTGACTCTGTAACACCCGTCCTCCAAGCTCGACGTACGGCCGGATCCCCGACCGTCGAGCGTGACGAGAGGACGAGCGATGCAGGAACGGGTCGAGCGGACGTTGCTCCGCGGCGGGCTCCCCGTCGGCGCGGTTCTGGCGGCGTTGATCGTGGGCGGCGCCCTGGTCTCGGCGCTCGGGGTCTCCCCGTGGGACGCGGCGACGACAGTCGCGACGGCCGGATTCGCCTGCGACCCGCGGTACTGCAATCTCGGCGGGACCCTGGCCCTGGGCGCCCCGATCATGTTCTGCGCCCTCGGCGCTGTGGTGAACCTGCGCAGCGGTCTCTTCAGCATCGGCCAGGAGGGCCAGTACGCGCTCGGCGGCCTGGCCGCCGCCGTCGTCGGCTCCGCGGCCTCCGCGCCGACGGGCATCCACCCCGCACTGTGCCTCCTCGCCGCCGCGGCTGTGGGCGCCGCGTGGGGCGTGGTGCCCGCGATCCTCAAGCTGTTCCTCGGCGTGAACGAGCTGATCATCTCGATCATCCTCAACACGATGGCGGGCCTGCTGCTCAACTACCTGGTGAACTACCCGCTTCGCGCCGAGGCCTCGACGGTGGGTTACACGAGGACGATCGCGGACACCGCCAAGCTTCCCGTCTTCGACCCCTCCACCAAATTCGGCCTCGCCTTCGTCCTCGCGGTGATCGCCTGCATCGGCGTGTGGTTCTACCTGTCCCGCACGACGTTCGGCTACGAGCAGCGGATGAGTGGCGAGGCCACCGCCTTCGCCCGGTACGCAGGGATGTCAGCCACGTCGGCCGTCCTTCGCGCCGGTCTGATCGGCGGGGCGCTCGCCGGGCTCGGCGGGGGCGTGCAGGTGCTCGGTGCGAACTACCGCGTGATCGAGGGCTTCAGCGACGGCACCGGGCTCACCGGCCTGACCGCCGCGATCCTCGGCGGCACCACGGCGATCGGCGCCGGCGTCGTCGGCATCCTGTACGCCGGCATCACGGTGGGCGCGGTGAACGGCCTGCAGATCATGCTCGGGGTCCCGCGTGAGATCGGGTCGACCGTCCTCGCCCTGATGATCGTGCTCGTCGCGATCCAGGCTCCCCTGCAGAAGCGCATCGAACGGGCTCGCGAGCGGCGACGCACGAACCGGCGTCTCGACGCCGGGACCCGCCCCTCCACCGAGCAGGCGGAGGTGCACGCCTGATGAACGTCGTCGCCGACTTCCTCAACTCGGGGATCCGCATGACCACCCCGATCCTCTTCGCCGCGATCGCCTCGCTGATCTCGGCCCGCGCCGGGATCCTCAACCTCGCGATCGAGTCGAAGGTGCTGCTCGGCTCGTTCACCGGGATCCTCGTCGCCGCGTGGACTGGCAGCCCTCTCGCAGGGGTGCTCGCGGCGAGTCTCTCCGGGGCGCTGATCGGCGCGATCATGGCGCTCGCCCACCGCTTCGAGGTCGACCTGGTGGTCCTCGCGATCGGCCTGAACATCCTCGTCCTGCAGCTCACGGTGTTCCTCATGCGCTCGTTCCTCGGCGGTGTGGGCACCTACAAGCCCGACGTCTCCACGCTCACCCCGATCACCGTCCCGCTGCTCGGCGATCTCCCGTTCGTCGGGCACCTCCTGAACCGCTGGAACGTCCTCGTCTACGCCGCGTTCCTCCTCGTGGGGCTGCTCGCCCTCTGGTTCCGCACGCGGGCCGGTCGGCACCTGCTCGCCGTGGGCGAGGCCCCGGGGGCGGCGGCGAGCTCCGGTCTGCCCGTGGCCCGTACCCAAGTGCTCGCGCTCATCGTCGCCGGCGCCATCGCCGGCCTCGGCGGGTCGTTCCTCTCCGTCGGCGATCTCGGGATGTTCACCCGGAACATGAGCGCCGATCGCGGCTGGATCGGCATCACCGCGGCGCTCCTCGCCCTGAACCGACCCGGCCTCCTGATCCCCGCCGCAGGCGTGTTCGGCCTGGCGAGCGCCGCGAGCATCCGGCTCCAGCAGTTCGACGTGCCCGCGAGCCTGACCCAGTTCCTCCCCCAGGGCGCGGCCTTCGTGGCCCTCGTGCTGGTGGGTCTGCGCGCCCGCTCGCGCGGCCGGTTCCTCCAGCTGTGGAGGAGCAGCTCACGGATCCCTCTGAGCAGGCGCCGGGCGCCCGTCCCCGTCGACGAGGCCGTGTCGACCACCGAGGTCGAGCCCGCCTCGGCAGCGACCACCCGCACCGGCCCGCCCTGACCCCGACCGTCTCGCCCACCACCCCGTCGCCCGAACCGCACCACCGGAGGAAACCATGTCCCGTCCCCGCCTCGCCCGCGCCACCGGCGCCCTCGCACTCGTCGCCATGCTCTCCCTCGCCGGCTGCGGAGGGAGCCAGGGGGCCTCAGGGTCCTCGGACGACTCCTTCACCTATGCCCTCGTCACCCCCGGTGCCGCCGGCGACGGCGGCTTCATCGACTCCGCGATCGCCGGCACGAAGCGGGCGGAGAAGGAGCTCGGCGTCACCGGCCGCGTCGTCGAGGCGGAGTCCGTCTCCCAGCAGGAGAGCGTGCTGCGCTCGACCGTGGCGACGCACCCGGACATCATCTTGGCCCCGGGCCTGGACCCGGACTCGCTGCTCGCCGTCGCCACGGAGAACCCAGATCAGCTGTTCGGCGTCCCGAGCGACATCCTCACCGAGGATCTCCCGGACAATGTGCAGGCCTTCTCCATCGACATGCACGAGGCGAGCTTCCTCGGCGGATACATCGCCGGGTCGATGACCGAGACCCACAAGGTCGGGGCGGTGCTCGGCATCGACAACCCCGGGCTGAACCAGTTCTACTACGGCTTCAAGCAGGGCGTCCTGGAGGCCTGCCCCGAGTGCACCGTCACCCCGAGCTACCTCAACGGGGAGTTCTCCGACCCGGCCGTCGGCCAGGAGGCTGCACTCTCCCTGTACCAGGGAGGCGCCGACATCATCTACGGCGTCGCCGGCCTCTCCGGGCAGGGAGTCCTCACGGCGGCCAAGCAGCAGGGCGCCTACGCGATCGGCGTCGACTCGGACCAGGATGCCGACGCCCCGGGCACGGTCATCACCTCGGTGATGAAGCGGGTCGACACCTCGACCTTCAACCTCATCGAGTCCGCGAAGAAGGACGAGTTCACATCCGGGTTCGTCGCAGCGGGGATGGCCGACGGCGTCAGCGGGCTCTCCTGGGACGACGGCTCCACCGTCTTCGCGGACGAAGGCCCCGAGGCGATGACGGCGAAGCTGCCGGAGACCGAGAAGGACGTCGACGCCCTCAGGAAGAAGATCCTCGACGGCGACCTGGAGGTCTGCGACGCGCTCAACGACCCCTCCTCGGCGGCCTGCTCCAACCTCGGTCTGGCCGGCTGATCATGCGATCAGCACGGACCCCCGTCGACGCGCCGCCGCCGGACACTCCCCGGCTCGAGCTCCGCGGCCTGCGGAAGTACTTCGCCTCCACGGGCGTGCTCGCCGTCGCCGACGTCTCGTTCGCGGTGCAGCCCGGAGAGATCGTCGCGATCATCGGGGAGAACGGCACCGGGAAGAGCACTCTGATGAACCTGCTTTTCGGGATCCACGAGCCGGACGCGGGCGAGATCCTCGTGGACGGCTCCCCCCGCACGATCACCAACCCTCAGGACGCGATCGCGGCCGGGCTGGGCATGGTCCACCAGCACTTCGAGCTGGTGCCGAGCTTCACCGTGGCGCAGAACGTCCTGCTGGGGCGCGAGCCGGTGGGGCGCGGGCTCTACGACGACCGCGCCGCCCGCGCGTTCGTGGGTACCCTCGCGGCCCGCAGCGGGCTGTCGATCGACGTCTCCCGCCGTGCCGGGGACCTGCCGATCGGCGCCCAGCAGCGGGTGGAGATCCTCAAAGCCCTCGCCGCGGAGGCCCGCACCCTCATCTTCGACGAGCCGACGGCGGTGCTCACCCCACCCGAGGCGGAGGAGCTGCTCGTCCTGGTCCACGACCTCGCCGCCACCGGGCGGAGCATCCTATTCATCTCGCACAAGCTCCCGGAGGTGCAGGCGATCGCCGATCGGATCATCGTCATGCGCCGCGGCGAGATCGTCACCACGCTCCAGCGCGGAGAGGCCGACCAGGCGGAGCTCGCCCGCCTCATGGTGGGTCGGGAGGTGGAGCAGCCACGCATGAGCTCCGACGCCTCGCCGCAGGGCACGGTGCTCGACCTCGAGGGCGTCCGCCTTCCGGGGCATGGCGGGACGGGCGAGGCGAGCCTCTCGCTGCGGAAGGGCGAGGTGCTCGGGATCGCCGGCGTGAGCGGCAACGGGCAGGACGAGCTCATCGAGGCCATCGCCGGGCTCACCCCGGTCGAGGCGGGCACTGTACACCTCCAGGGGCGCGACATCACCGGCGCCACCCCCGCCGCGATCCGTCGGGCAGGGCTCGCCCACATCGCGGCGGACCGCATGGCCGTGGGCCTGAACCTGCAGGCGAGCCTCGAGGAGAACGCGGCGGCGACGGCTTTCCGCTCCCCCCGGTTCGCCCGGCGGGGAGTCGTCCGACGGCGCGAGCGGCGTGCCTTCGCCCGCCGGCTCATCGAGGACTACGAGGTGCGCGGCTCCGCCCCCACCCGCGCGGTCCGCACGCTCTCCGGAGGGAACCTGCAGAAGATCGTGATCGGCCGGGAGCTCGCCGGCGATCCGGCGGTGGTGCTGGCCAACCAGCCGACGCGCGGGCTGGACGTCGGCTCGATCGAGTTCGTGCACCGGACGCTGCTGCAGGCGTGCGAGGCAGGGGTGGGGGTCCTCCTCGTCTCGACCGAGCTCGACGAGGTGCTCGCCCTCTCGCATCGCATCGCTGTCATGTACCAGGGCCGAGTCATCGGCCCTTTCGCGCACGACCAGATCGACAGGGAACGGATCGGACGGCTGATGGCCGCCGGGGAGGAGGCCGCATGAGCGGGCTGGAGGGAACGCGGCTCGTGGTCGCGGACGTCGTCTGGACGGGGACCGGGGACGTTCACACCCCGGGCGTCGTCGAGATCGAGGACGGCAGGATCGCCGGTGCCGGGCCGCTCCACGGGGCCCGGCCGGCCGGACCCGACGTCGTGGACCTCGGTGCAGTCGTGGTCATGCCGGGGCTCGTCAACGCCCACGCCCACACGCCGATGTCGCTGATGCGCGGGATCGGCGAAGGGCACTCGCTGCTGACCATGGAGGGCTTCCTCGCGGTGCTGCGCCGGGCGGAGGCGCACCTGACCGAGGAGCTGGTCCCCGCCTCCACGTCCGTGAGCTGCGCCGACTTCATCCGACACGGGATCACCACCTTTGCGGACCAGTACTTCTTCGCGGACCGGATCGCCCCCGCTGTGATCGCCTCCGGCCTGCGGGCGGCCCTCGCCTGGGGCATCGTCGAGCTCGGCGACGACGACGCCCGAGCCCGCGAGCTCTCCGCCGCCACGCGGTTCGCGGAATCGATGCAGGGCGAATCCGAGGTGGTCCGCGGCTGGCTGGGACCCCACGCCTACTTCGTGGACAACCAGCCGGAGGCGATGATCGCCGCCCGGGACACCGCCGCCCGGCTCGGGGTGGGCCTCCACGTCCACTACTCCACCTCCGGCGAGGAGGACGCCTACTGCGCCGAGCACCACGGCACCACGTCGATCCGGCAGCTCATCGCCATGGGCATGCTCGAGGTCCCCACGATCCTCGCCCACTGCACGACGGTGGATCCCGCGGAGCTGCCGCTCCTCGCGGGGACTCGCGCGGCCATGGCCGTGGTGCCGTCGGTCGCGATGCAGTCCGGGGTGCCCGCCGCGCCGGTGCGCGCCGCCCTGGACGCCGGGGTGAACGTCGCCCTCGGCACCGACAACCCCTGCAACAACACGAACGCCGATCTCTTCGAGGAGATGCGCACGCTCGGGAAGCTCGCCGCGTTCACCTCCCGCGTCCCGAACCAGGTGACCCCGCGGGAGATCCTCGCGATCGCGACCACCGGCGGGCATTGCGCCCTCGGCGGCGGCCCGGCGGACGGCACCCTCGCCCCCGGCGGCGTCGCGGACCTCATCGCGCTCCCGCTCGCGCAGCTGCCCCGGGGGCCCGTGGGTGCACAGAGCCTCGAGTCGGCGCTGGTCTACGGTGCGAGCGGGGCGTCGGTCACCGCCTCGATGGTCGCCGGCCGGTGGCTGATGCGCGGCGGCGAGCTGCTCACGGTCGATGCCGAGGCCGCCCGCGCTCAGCAGCAGAGGGATTTCGACACTCTCACGGCCAGGATGGCCGCGGCAGAAGGAGGCTCACATGGACGTGAGTGATCGGCGCAGCGCTATCGAGGAGCGGGTGATCCGTGACGGCGAGGTGCAGTTCGCGACACTGGCCGAGGAGCTGCAGGTCAGCGCCATGACCATTCGGCGCGACATCGAGGCGCTGGAGCAGGCGGGCGTGGTCCGCAGGGTCACCGGCGGGGCGATCGCGGTGACCGGCGGAGCGGCGTTCGAGCCGTCCTACGGGGCGCGGGAGATCCGCGCCGCAGGCACGAAGCGAGACATCGGTGCCGCCATCGCCTCGATGCTGGCCCCCGGCGAGGTGGTCCTGCTCGACAGCGGCTCGACCGTCGCCTCGGTCGCCGAGGCCGTGCGCGGCCGCGGTCTGGGGCTGACAGTCGTGACCCCCTCCATCAAGGTCGCCACGATCCTGGCCGACGAGCCCGGCACCACCGTGGTCCTCGCCGGAGGCGTGGTGCGCCCGGAGGAGCTGAGCCTCATCGGGCCCGATGCCGAGAAGCTCGTCTCCCGGTACAACTGCGACACCTACGTGGCGGGAGTCGCCGGCGTGGACCCGCGCCGCGGACTCACCGAGTACCACCCCGAGGAGGCTGCGGTGAAGCGGGCCGCCGTCGAGGGGGCGCGCCGCGTGATCGTCGGCGCGGACTCCGCGAAGCTCGGCCGCGTCCACCTCGTCACCATCGCCCCGCTCTCCGCGGTCGACGTCCTCGTCACCGACGCGCCGAGCGATCACGTGGTGGTCCTGGAAGCGCAGTCCGCCGGGACCGAGGTCGTCACCGTCCCCGGCACCCCGCACTGACGCCGTACCCATCTCCCTCTCCCTCACCGAACTCAGGAGCACACATGACCTCCCTCTTCCGCGCCGTCTTCCCCACGGTCGACAAGCCCCTCATCGCCATGGCGCACGTGCCGGCGCTGCCCGGCACCCCGCTCTACGACGCAGCCGGCGGCGTGGACGCGCTCGTCGAGCACGTCCAGAAGGACGTGGACCTGCTGGTGGACGCCGGGTTCGACGCGGTGATGTTCTGCAACGAGAACGACCGCCCGTACCAGCTGCACGCCGGCCCGGAGGCCTCCGCGGTGATGGCGCGCGTCGTCACCGAGTGCCGGCCCACGTCGATCCCGTTCGGGGTGGACTACCTGTGGGACCCGCGGATCGCGCTCGCGACCGCCGTCGCGACCGGGGCGAGCTTCCTGCGGGAGGTCGTCACAGGGGTGTGGGAGTCCGACATGGGCCTGTGGAACACCGACGCGGCCGAGACGCTGCGGGAGCGACGGCGGCTGGACGCCGGTGACACGGCGATCCTCATGAACATCTCCCCCGAATTCGCCTCCCCGATCGGCACACGCAGCTTCGCGCAGATCGCGCGTTCGACCGTCGTCTCCTCCTTGCCTGACGGCATCCTCGTCTCGGGGCCGATGGCGGGGGCGGGACCGGATCCGGCGGTGCTGCGCGAGGTGCGCGAGGTGGTGCCGGAGGAGATCCCGGTGCTGCTGAACACGGGTGCTCGTGCGGAGACGATCGCGGAGATGCTCACCGTGGCGGACGGCTGCATCGTGGGCTCGTCACTGAAGGTGGACGGCGGCACCTGGAACCCGGTGGACGCCGATCGTGCCCGTCGCTTCGTCGACGCCGCCAAGGGCTGATCGATGCGTGCGGAGACACCCGGCCTGCTGATCGGAATCGACATCGGCACCACCGGGGTGAAGGCGATCCTGGTGGACCCGGAGCGCGGCATGATCGCGCAGACGAATCGCAGCAATCGGCTGATGTCCCCGCAGCCGGGCTGGGCGGAGGCGGATCCGCGTCAGTGGGCCGAGAACGTCGACTCCGCGCTGTCCGAGCTCGCCGGGGCCGCCGGGAGCCGATCCATCGCCGGCATCGCGACCACCGGAATGGTACCGGCAGTGCTCCTCGTCGACGCCGAAGGTTCCCCCTTGCGACCGGCGATCCTGCAGAACGACGCCCGGGCCCATGCCGAGGTGCGCGAGCTCGCGGCGGGGATCGACCAGGAGGCGCTGCTCGCCGCGACCGGTTCGGTGCTCAGCCAGCAGTCCGTCGCGCCGAAAGCGCTATGGCTCTCCCGGCACGAGCCGGAGGCGTGGAGGCGCTCCGCGGCGATCCTCGGCTCCTACGACTGGCTGCTCACGCACCTCGGCGCCGCCGTGCACGTGGAGGGGAACTGGGCGCTCGAGTCCGGTCTGTTCACCGTCCGGGGCGAGGAGCACGCCACGGTCACCAAGGCGGTGCCCGGGCTCTCGGAGCGCCTCGTGCCGGTGCGGAGCTCGGGGACGATCGTCGGCGAGCTCGATGCCGCGGCGGCGGGTCGCACCGGCATCGCCGTCGGGACGCCGCTGGTCGTGGGCGGCGCCGACCACGTGCTCTCCGCGTACAGCGCAGGCCTCGGCGACCTCGGCGACTGGCTGGTGAAGCTGGGCGGCGCCGGGGACATCCTCGCCGTCTCCCAGGAGCCCGTGGCCGATGCGCGCTTCTTCCTCGACGAGCACCCGCTGCCCGGGCTGTGGCTGCCCAACGGGTGCATGGCGACCAGCGGGAGCCTCGTCCGATGGGTGCAATCCACGCTCCGCATCGAGGGCCTCGCACAGATGGACGAGGAGGCTTCACGCCGCACCGCCGCCGAGGTGCTGTGCCTCCCGTACTTCCTGGGCGAGAAGACACCGATCAACGACCCTGATCTGCGCGGCATCTTCGCCGGCATGCACCTGGGCCATGACGCGGTGGACCTCTACCGGGCGGCGCTCGAGGGGATCGCCTTCGGCTTCCGCCACAACGCGGAGGTGCTGCGGGAGCGGGGCGTACGGCTCGAGCACGCCACCGTCACCAACGGCGGCGCGACCTCGCTGCTGTGGAAGCAGATCCATGCCTCCGTGCTGGGCACTCCGCTCGACACGGTGGTGGACCATCCCGGGGCCTCGCTCGGCGCGGCCTTCGCGGCGGGCCAGGAGGCCGGCGTCTTCGAGGACTGGTCGGAGCCGCTCGCGCTGGTGCGCCGCGGGGACACCATCGACCCGGATCCGGATCTGGTCCCTCGATACGACGAGGCCTACGGCCTGTGGCGCGAGCTCGCCGAGGTCTCCGGGGCGACGATGCGGGCGCTCGCGCGACGGTGAATGGACACCCTCGGGCTCATCGGTGTTCAGGACGACGACGTCAGGGCTTCCGACGTCTCATCGCGCCCAGCTCGCGGCATAGCTCGGTGCCGAAGGTCGATCGATCCCTTGATCCGACCATGCCTTCTTCGCAGCACGCTTCAGCCCGTCGTTGCACTCCGGCGAACACATCCACCGTTCCCGGAACATCCAGTAGACGTCCGGGCCGATCGCCCCCTCGCAGCGCAGACACTGGTCGCCGGCGCCCGGGTGTCCGGCCGGGCGACGCAGCGCCTGACGGAGCCACGTGGAGTAATTGAGATCTTCACCTGTGAGCGCCCTGGCTTGCTCGACGACATGCAGGGGCAACCACCCCGTCCTGCCCACGGCACGCTGCTCACGCGTCGCCGCTTCCAGCGCTTCTTGGCCGATGTCGAGCCGGTCGATCAGATCCTGTTCGGTCAGGATCTCGAGCGGCTGCCCCTTCTCGGCGAGGTCCATCGCCTTCTGCAGCTTGCGGCTGAACTCGGCGCCGGGTCTGAAGGTGCGAGGGTCGAGATCCCCGCTGACGAAGATGGTGGTCGCCTTTGTCACGCTCTTCTGCCAGGTGCCACCGTAGTGCTCAACCAGTGCATGGGCCTCGGCACGGGTGTGTAGAGACAGGGTGCCAGTGAAGACGACGCTCTCCCCCGCCAGCACGTCCGTCGCCGCCAGCGAGGAGAAGTCCCCAGCAGCCCGTGAACCGTCGCCGACAGGACGTGAGAGCGATCCTGGCCTCGTCGGGACCGAATGGATGCCCGATGGGTTAGCGAGTTCCGCGATCGAGTCGACCCCCGACCGGCCGGCGAGGGCGAGGAGGATCCGGGCGGCTTGGACTGCGTCGGCCTCGGCCTCGTGATGGGTGAGGTCCGGAAGATCCAGTGCGTTGGCGACGAAAGGCAAGGAGTACGAACCGAGCGTCAACAGTCGACGAGCGATCGGCAACGTGTCATACCAGACCGTGTCCGGGACCTCGAGGTCGAACGCGACGCTCGCCTTCCGGAACACCGAGCGATCGAAGGACGCATTGTGCGCGACGAACGGATCACCGCCGGCGAAGCTCAGCACTTCGGGGAGAACCTTCGCCCAGGAAGGCGCACCGTCTACCTCCTTCGCGGTGATGCCGTGGATGGCCACGTTCCGAGGCGCGAAATGGTCCAGACCTTCAGGGGGCGCGATCAGCCACGAGGCGGTCTCAACGATGCCTCCATCGCGGATCTTCGCCAGCCCCACCGCGCAAGCGGATGCGTGAACCGAGTTCGCCGTCTCGAAGTCGATGGCGGTCGCGTTGAGGCCCTGCCCAGGGGCGATGTGCATGGCCGGACGATACCGCCCACATGCGACATTCTGTTCTCGCGAGGTCGTTGGTGGACGGCGAACGGCTCGAGCGATCGGCTTCGATCCTCAGCCCTGGCCATCCACACGATTGCTAGGTTGAAGCCATGACCGGCGAAGACCTGCTCGAGACCCTGCGATCCTTCATGGCCGAGCGCGACTGGGGCCAGTTCCACTCCCCGGAGAACCTCGCCAAGTCGATCTCCATCGAGGCCGCCGAGCTGCTCGAGTGCTACCAGTGGAACGGCGACGCCGACCGCGACGAGGTGGCCGGGGAGCTCGCCGACGTGCTGACCTACGCACTCCTCCTCGCGGACAAGCTCGACCTCGACCCGGAGCAGATCGTCCGCGCGAAGCTCGAACGCACCGGGCAGAAGTACCCCGTCGAGAAGGCGAAGGGACGGAGCACGAAGTATGACCGCCTTTGAGATCGAGGAGCTCCGCTTCACTCCGGAGTCGGTGGAGGAGACGAGGGGACGACTCCCCCGCTTCACCAATTGGCCCGTCGTCTACCTCATCGAGGACGGGCACGACATCTACGTCGGGGAGACCGGCAGTGCGGACCGCCGGATGCGGCAGCACCTCAAGTCGAAGCAGAAGGAGCACCTCAAGGAGGTGCGGATCGTCTTCGATGAGCGCTTCAACGGCTCCGCCTGCCTGGATCTCGAGTCACTGCTGATCCGCCTGCTCGGCGGCGACGGCAAGTTCGACGTCCTGAACCGCAACGAGGGCATCACCAACCATGACTACTTCCAGCGCAGCGAGTACAACGACACCTTCAAGGAGATCTTCGACGAGCTCCGCTCGCGCGGCTACTTCGAGCGGTCGATCCCCGAGATCGAGAACTCGGACCTCTTCAAGCTCTCCCCGTACAAGGCGCTCAACACGGAGCAGGGCGTCGCCGTCCTCGACATCATGGAGGGCCTCGTCGAGGACCTCCGTCGTCCCGAGGTGCGCACGATCGCCGCGATCCAGGGTGATCCCGGCACCGGGAAGACGATCGTCGGCATCTACCTCATGAAGCTGATGCGGGACCTCTCCGTCTTCGACCCCACCGACGAGGTCGAGGGTGACTCGATGTTCTCCGACCTCTTCGTCGAGGGGAACCGCGAGCTGTTCCAGGGACTGCGGATCGGCCTCGTCGTCCCACAGAAGTCACTCCGCAAGTCCATCAGCAAGGTGTTCCGGAAGGTGCCCGCGCTGAACTCCACCCAGGTTCTCACCCCGTACGACGTCGCCGACGCGGAAGAGGACTTCGACGTCATCGTGGTTGACGAAGCCCACCGCCTCACCCAGCGCGGCGCCCAGGCCCACGGCACGCTCACCAAGCGGTACGGGGAGACGACGCGCAGGCTCTTCGGGGTGGACGACCTCTCGATCAACCAGCTCGACTGGATCCGCAAGCGCTCGCGCCACACGATCCTTCTGCTCGACACTGCCCAGAGCGTCCGCCCGATCGACATCGAGCCCGAGGTGTTCGAGAAGGTCCTCGCCGAGACCCGCGAGCAGAAGCGGCTCTATCCGCTGGACACCCAGATGCGGGTGAAGGGCGGGAAGGAGTATCTCGAGTTCGCTCGCGCCCTGATCTCCGACGACCCACCCACGTCAATGCCTGACCTCGGCGACTACGAGTTCGAGCTGTTCGACGACCTCGGCGCGATGCACCAGCGGATCCGGGAGCGCGACGCCGAGCACGGCCTCGCCCGGCTCGTCGCCGGCTACGCCTGGAAGTGGCGCAGCAAAGGCAAGAGCGGACTGCACGACATCGAGCTCGACGGCGTCGCCCTGGACTGGAACGTCTCCGACGTCGACTGGATCGCCTCGAAGACCTCCCTCGAGGAGGTCGGCTCGATCCACACCGTCCAGGGCTACGACCTCAACTACGCCGGCGTCATCATCGGCGGCGACCTCCGCATCGATCTCGACACCGGCAAGCTCGTCGCCGACCGCAAGAACTACTTCGACGCCAAGGGCAAGGCCAACAACACCATGCGCGGCCGAACCACCTCCGACGAGGACCTGCTGCGCTACATCACCAACGTCTACCGGGTGCTGCTGACGCGAGGGATGCGGGGGACGTATGTGTACGTCGCGGATCCATCATTGCGGACTCGAATCCGCTCCATTCTAATTTAGACCGAGGGTACAAACAGACTCCTCCTTTGAATAGCTGAACACCTATTAAGTCGAGTCCAGATCGTATTGCCCACCCGCGGAGGAGCCCCCGTGAACGCCACCCCTATCGTGCGCGTCGTCGGCGCCGTCATCGTGCGCGAAAACATGGTCTTCGCGGCCCGCCGCAACCCCGAGCGGAGCGCTGGCGGGCTGTGGGAGTTCCCCGGCGGCAAGGTGGAACCGGGAGAGACGCCGGAACAGGCGCTCGCGCGCGAACTCGACGAGGAGCTGTCCGTGACGGTCGTGGTCGGCCCTATCGTGGATCGCAGCGTGGCTTCGGTGGGCGAGAAGACCATCGAGCTCTCCTGCTACCTCGCAACACTCGCAGGAGCCGAACCCGCCGCGAGTACTGACCACGACGCGATGCAATGGATTCCCCTCACGGAGTTGGACCAATGGGACTGGGCGCCCGGCGACGTTCCCATCATCCGCGGGCTGCCGCAGAGGATCCGCGACCTCCGCGATCACGAGAGTGAGGCGCAGTGATCCCAGCCGACCGACTCGACCCAGGCCTGTACGAACTCCTCGTCACCACCGGCCTCGCCGATCTCATCACGACCGCCGAGGCCAATGGCTTCACCGCGTCCACGACGGACGTGGACGCGGCCGAGGTCACCCACGTCCTCACGCAGCACATCAGCACCGTCGTCGAACAAGCACTCCGCGAGGCTTCGCCGGAGCAACGCATTGACCTTGCCAACTCGGTGCTGAACGCGCTGCCACTCGCGGGGCAGCAGGGACAGGTCTCGCCCGGGCCGCGTCTGCTGACGGAAGTGTCCCGGCCAGGCGCAGTTCCGCTGGATCGGCCGGCGACGCGTCTCAGCGACGTGGCGCTCATGACCAACGCCCGCAATGACCCGCAGCTCGGCTCGGAGCTGCGCCGGGAGATGGCAAGCGCCGATCGCATCGACTTGCTGTGTGCCTTTGTGCAGTGGAGCGGGATCCGGGTGCTCGAAGCTTCCCTCAAGGCTGCTGCCGACCGCGGCGTGCCGATCCGAGTCCTCACCACTACGTACATCGGGGCGACGGACCGCCGCGCGCTGGATTACTTTGTGCGCGCGCTGGGCTCCGAGGTGCGGATCAACTACGACGCGCAGTCCACGCACCTCCATGCGAAGGCGTGGATGTTTCACCGCCACAGCGGATACACCACGGCCTACGTCGGCAGTTCGAACATGAGCCGTGCCGCGCTCGTGGACGGCCTCGAGTGGAACGTGAAGCTCTCGCGCCAGGTGACCTCGACACTGCTCGACAAGTTCGCGTCCACCTTTGACACCTATTGGGACAGTAGAGAGTTCGCCTCTTACGATCCCGACACGGACGCCGAGTACCTCGACGCGCTCCTCGCCAAGAACGGAGGCCGCGGCCGCAGCACGCTGTTCGGTATCAGCAGCCTCGATGTGCGCCCCTACCCGCATCAACAGGAGATCCTCGACGATCTCCAGTCCGAGCGCGAGACTCGTGGGCGGCATAAGAACCTCGTCATCGCTGCGACGGGGACCGGGAAGACAGTCGTCGCTGCCCTGGACTACAAGCGGTTACGTCCGTCCGCGCACCAGCAGCCGCGGCTCCTGTTCCTCGCGCACCGCAAGGAGATCCTCGAGCAGTCACTGCGCACGTACCGTGACGTCCTCAAGGAAGAGGCGTTCGGCGAGCTCATGGTGGATGGGCATCGCCCACTGAAGGGGACACACGTCTTCGCGTCGATCCAGTCAATGGCGCGTACGCAGGAGCTCGAGCGATGGGACCCTGCCCACTTCGACATCGTCGTGATCGACGAGTTCCACCATGCCGATGCGAACTCCTACCGGCGCGTGCTGGACCACTTCACCCCGGCGGAGCTGCTCGGCCTCACTGCGACACCCGAACGGGCCGACGGCGTGAACGTCACCCAGGCATTCTTTGACGGCCGGGCCGCGAGCGAGCTCCGACTCTGGGACGCCCTCGAAGCCGATCTTCTGGTGCCCTTCCACTACTTCGGTATCGGCGACGGTGTGGACCTCCGCTCCCTGCGCTTCTCCCGCGGCCGCTATGACACCGGCCAACTGGCGCGGGCCCTCACCGGAAATGACGCACGCGCCGCGAAGATCCTCGCGGCTGTCGAGGACAAGGTCACCGATCCACCGAGCATGCGCGCGTTGGGGTTCTGCGTCAGCGTGGAGCATGCGCGCTACATGGCACGGGTGTTCAACGACGCGGGCCTCCCGGCGCTCGCCCTCTCCGGGGAATCACACCCTGAGGAACGACGACGTGGTCTGGAAAGCCTGCGCAACGGCGACGTGACCTGCCTGTTCGCAGTCGACCTGTTCAACGAAGGCCTCGACATCCCCATGATCGACACGGTCCTCATGCTGCGACCCACGCAGTCCTCCACGATCTTCCTGCAGCAACTGGGCCGCGGCCTGCGCCGCGCGGAGGGCAAGTCCGTGCTCACCGTGCTCGACTTTGTGGGCCTACAGAACGAGGCCTTCCGCTTTGATCTGAAGTACCGCGCGCTGACCGGACTCTCCCGGAACCAGCTCCAACGCAACATCGACGAGGGATTCCCCTTCCTTCCGCCCGGCTGCCAGATCGTCTTTGATGCGGTCGCCCAGGACATCGTGCTGAGCAACGTGAAGAAGCAGCTCAAGCTCTCCACCAAGGACCTCGTCGCGGATGTGCGCCAGCATCTGCCCGAGGATGTCGCCCCGGAGGACTACAACCTCGGCACGTATCTCGAGACCGCTGAGCGTTCCCTCGCAGATGTCTACGCCCCGCCAACGCGTACGTTCGGTGGGAGCCAGCGGGCATCGTCGTGGTCGGCGCTCGTGGACTGGGCCTTCCCCAACGCTGAGGTGCAGGGGGAACTGTCCGTCGAGGATGACGTCTTGCTCCGGCGCGTCAGGACGCTCACACACGTGGACGACGCCGACCGGATCGCCGCCTACCGTTCGCTCCTCGACGCGCCCGAGCTTCCCGCTGACGTCGACACGAACCTGTATGCCGCGATGCTCTATTTCTCGATCTGGCCGACCGGCACACGGGGCGTACGCGCCGGCTTGGAAGAGCTGCGCTCACGACCGCCCGTCGTGCGGGAACTCCTGAACCTGCTGGAGTACAAAGCCCAAGTGGGCCGTGTGCGCCCAGAGCCCCTCGGTGGCCGCGCCTCGGCAACGCCGCTGCGCTCCCACGCCACCTACTCGCGCGAAGAGCTACTTGCTGGGCTGGGCCTCGGAACGCGAGACACCGGGACGCCGGGCGCCATCCGCGAGGGCGTGAAGTGGCTCCCCACCCTCCAGGCGGACGCCCTCCTCGTCACGCTCAAGAAGTCAGAGACCGACTACTCCCCCACCACGATGTATCGCGACTACGCGATCAACCAGGACCACTTCCACTGGGAATCGCAAAGCACCACCGGCACCCACAGCGCCACCGGTCAGCGCTACATCAATCACGCCTCCCGTGGCTCCGACGTCATCCTCTTCGTGCGCCGTGCGAAGACCGGTGACCTCGGCACGGAGCCGTACACGTGCCTCGGAACGCTCCAGTTCCAGCAAGCGACAGGGTCGAAGCCGATGCAGATCGTCTGGAAGCTCGATCGGGAGATGCCGATGGATCTGTTCTTGGAGGCAAAGGCGGCCGTGTAGGCCGCAGCCCCGTCGGCCGCACGCAGTGAGGGTGGACGTCAGTCCTCCTCGATCACGAACTTCCCCGAGGCATCGGTGAACAGCGCCGTCTACCCCGGAGTCGCGCCCTGCCGAGGGCGTCGAAGACGTGGTGCGGGAATGCGTCGAGGTCTGCCATGCGCCGAGTCTGGCTGTGGGTCGCCGACGCGGCGCCGGAACAGGGGACGTCGGCCGCCCCTGCCTGCGCGAGTACGTTGGCCGTAGACGCAAGCACCGCGCATCACCCGAGAGAGGACACCCCCATGCCCGAGTCCCCCGCTCCCACCCCTGGCCCGCTGCCCCGCGGCATCCAGCACATCGGGGTGACGGTCCCCGATCTCGACGCCGCCACCACGTTCTTCGTCGACGGGCTTGGCGCGAAGGTCGCCTACGACGGCCTCACGCCCGAGGACGAGCCGCGCGAGGGCGAGGAGGTCGAGCGACAGCTCGGACTGCCCTCCGGGGCGGCGATCCACCGCCAGCGAATGATCGTCATCGGCGAGGGGCCGGGCCTGGAGGTGTTCGAGATCAGCGGGGAGCAGCGGGCGGCGTCGGGCCTCGCCGACTTCGGCCTGAACCACATCTCGCTGTACTGCGACGACATCGAGGGCAGCCTCGCCCGGCTCGTCGCGGCCGGCGGCACGGCCCTGTCCGAGGTGCACGGCAACAGCCGCCACGAGGACTCGCCGGGCAACGGCAGCGTCTACGTGAAGGCGCCGTGGGGGATGCTCATCGAGCTGCAGACCATCCCCTCCGGCCACTACTACGACGAGGACTCGCAGGCCGAGGTCTGGATGCCCTCCCCGCGCTGACCGCGGCCGGCCCTCTCCGCGCCCGGTCGTAGAGTGGCAGGACCCTCCCCTCGCACCAGGAGCCCTCGCCCATGCCCTGCACCACCCTGCTCGTCGGCCGCAACGCGAGCGCCGACGGGTCGCCGATCGTCGCTCGGAACGAGGACTCCGGCAATGGCACCTTCGACCCGAAGAAGGTCGTCGTGGTGCAGCCGGCCGATCAGCCGCGCACCTATACCTCGGTGATCGGCAAGCGCACGATCGAGCTGCCCGGCGATCCCCTGCGGTACACCGCGATCCCGAATGCCCTTCCGGACGAGGGGGTCTGGGCCTGTGCCGGGATCAACGCCGCGAACGTCGCCATGAGCGCCACGGAGACGATCACGAGCAATCCCCGGGTGCTCGGCGCGGATCCGCTCGTCGCACACGACCCGGCGACGGGGACACCGGGCGGGTTCGGCGAGGAGGACTTCGTGACCCTCGTCCTGCCCTACATCCGCACCGCGCGCGAGGGCGTGGAGCGCCTCGGCGCGCTGCTCGCCGAGCACGGCACCTACGAGATGAACGGGGTGGCGTTCAGCGACGAGCACGACATCTGGTGGCTCGAGACGGTGGGCGGGCACCACTGGATCGCGCGGCGCGTGCCGGAGGACCACTACGTGACGATGCCGAACCAGCTGGGCATCGACTCCTTCGACCTGGCCGACGCCGGGGGCCCCGGCCGCGACCACCTCGCGAGCCCGGACCTGCGCGCGTTCCTCGCCGAGCACCGCCTGGACCTCACGCAGCGCGATGCGGAGGATGCGGCGCCGTCGGTGTTCAACCCCCGCGAGGCGTTCGGCTCCCACAGCGACGCCGACCACGTCTACAACACGCCCCGTGCCTGGTTCATGCAGCGCACCCTGAACCCGCGGGCCGAGGACTGGGACGCCGGCCGTCCCGGTGCGAGCCCGGACTCGGACCGCCTGCCGTGGAGCCGGCGCCCCGAGCGGCTGCTCACCGTGGACGACGTGAAGGACGTGCTCAGCTCCCACTACCAGGGCACCGTGTTCGACCCGTACTCCTTCCGCGGCACCGACGCCGAGCGTCGCGCGTTCCGGCCCGTCGGCATCAACCGGCACAACGCCCTCGCGATCCTGCAGATCCGCTCGGACCTGCCGGAGTCGCATCGTGCGCTGCAGTGGGTCGCCTACGCCTCGAACCCCTTCAACACTCTGATCCCGATGTTCACGAACGTCGAGGAGGCGCCCGCGTACCTGAGGACCACCGAGGCGACCGTGAGCACGGACAGCTTCTACTGGGCCTCCCGCATGATCGCCGCCCTTGCGGATGCCCACTTCCACGAGGTGATCCCCGCGATCGAGCGCTACCAGCAGCGCACCCTCGCGCTCGGCCACGCCGCCGTGCACGCCGCGGACCAGGAGGCCGCCGGGGCCGACGAGCCGTCGGCCGTGCCGGCGCTGCTCGCCGCGGCGAACACGGCCGTCGCCGAGAAGATCCGCACGGCGACCGACGCGCTGCTCGGCGAGGTTCTGTTCACCGCGAGCAATCACATGACGAACCGGTTCTCGCGGTCGGACGGCTGAACGCGGTGGCGACGCGCCTGTTCGTCGGCGTCGACCTCGCGGCGGATCCCCGCCGGACCGGCCTCGCCACGCTCTACGAGGACGGGGAGGCGGTCCGTATCGATGACGTTCGTGTGGGGGCGAGCGACGACGACGTGCTCGCTGCCGTGGTCCCCTCAGCGAAAGCCGGGGTCGATGTCCCCTTCGGCTGGCCTCGGCAGTTCGTCGACCTCGTCGGCGGGCACCATTCCGGCGACCTGGCCGTCCCCGGGGACACCGGTCCGGGCTGGCGCCGTGACGTGCTCTATCGGAGGACCGATCTCGAGGTGCGCCGCCTGGTCGGCAAGACGCCGCTCAGCGTCGCCGCGGACAAGATCGCGTACCCGGCGATCCGCTGGACGGTCATCGCGGCGCGGCTGCGCGAGCAGGGCATTCCCACCCCGCTCGACGGCACGGGCGTGACCTGCGAGGTCTACCCGGGCGCTGCTCTGGCCGCGTGGGGTTTCGGGGCCGTGCGCTACAAGAAGGCCACGGGAGCACAGGTGCGCGGCGAGCTCGTGGAAGCGCTCGGCGCGCTCTGGCCGTGGCTCGACTGGGCCGGACACGAGGGGCTGTGCGCAACCACCGATGATGCGCTGGACGCGGTGATCGCCGCAGTCGTCGCGCGCGAGGTGTTCCACGGCCGGGCCGTCTCTCCGCCTGTCGAGCTCACCGCTGCCGCGGCGGACGAGGGGTGGATCTGGCTGCCGACGCCGACTTGATCTTCCCTCGGGTCCCGCGACCGTCGGGCGGCCGGGCGCAGCACCTCCGCGGAACGCGAGGAGAATGACCCACCAGCGGATGCGCGATCCGCCCACTGCCATCTCGTTCGCGCCAGGAGCATGCATGACGATCAGGCGACGGGACATCTCGCTCACCCAGCTGGCCTACTTCGTGGAGTCCGCGGAGCGCGGCAGCATGACGGCTGCCGCGGAGGAGCTGTTCATCGCGCAGTCCGCTATCTCGACGGCGATCTCGCATCTCGAGCAGCAGCTGGGGGTGCGGCTGCTGATCCGCCAGCGCGCCAAGGGCCTCCAGCTGACCGCCGCGGGCGAGGACTTCCTCCAGCGTGCCCGGCAGATCCTCGCGGAGCTCGACGACGCCGTCGCGTCCGTGCACTCCGAGTCCCTCAGCGGGCGGGTCAGCGTCGGCTGCTTCCGCACCCTGGCGCCGTTCTTCCTCCCCACCCTCGTCCGGGACCTGGGCGAGCGGGCGCCGGGGCTGCACGTGGACGTCACCGAGCTGACGGCGGACGAGGTCGCCCCCGCCCTCGCCGCGCATCGGATCGAGGTGGCGCTGACGTACGACCTCGGGCTGGACGCAACGGTGCGTCTCGAGACGCTCGCTCAGGTGCCGCTGTACGCGGCGGTCGCCCAGGACCATCCGCTCGCGGGGCGCGAGGCGGTGAGTCTCGCCGAGCTCGCCACCGAGCCGCTGGTGCTGCTGGACCTTCCGCTCAGCCGCGACTACTTCCTGCGGACCTTCACCGATCACGGGCTCCAACCGACGGTCCGCTACCGCTTCGAGAGCTACGAGGCGGTGCGGGCGATGGTCGCCATGGGGCACGGCTTCACGCTGCTGAACCAGCAGCCGAAGATCGAATCGACTTATTCCGGCGGGAGCCTTTACCACATTCCGATCATCGAGCAGACGCGTTCTCTCGACATCGTGCTGGCGTGGAATGACGACGGCGCACTGCCCACGCGCCGGGCGCGCGCCTTCGCGGAGGCGTGCCGTGCGGTGATCGCCGGCAGCACAGCATCCGAGGAGCCCAGTTCACCCACTTCACCTGTGTGAACGGCCGATCCGTCGCCCTCTCCCCAGGCTCCCGGCAGCCCCGGGGCGAGCGCGGACCGCGACTGATGAGACCGCTCATCACGCTTTGATCACGGCGAAAAACGCCTGGCTATATCTCGAGAACAGAAGAACTTCCCCGCATTCCACTATTTGCACGAATCCTCGGCGGTCCCGATTCTGGTCGGACCCATCACCCCCGAGGAGGGGATTCACCATGACCGCCCCCGCCGTCCCGGACCCCCGCAGCGCCCAGGTGGACCGCCGCGCCGTCCGCACCAGCACCATTGCCGGCTCGATCGGCGTGCTCGTCCACTGGTTCGACTGGGCGGTCTACGCCTACATGGCGACCACGATCTCCGCCGTCTTCTTCCCCGACGCCAGCAGGCCCGCCGGCCTGCTCGCCACCTTCGGGGTCTTCGCGATCTCGTTCCTGGTCCGCCCGATCGGCGCGGTCGTCTTCGGCCGCCTCGGCGACAAGCTCGGCCGCACCACGACCCTCACGGTCGTCATCCTCTCGATGGCCCTATCCACGCTCGTGCTCGGCGTCCTCCCCGGCTACGCGACCATCGGCATCCTCGCGCCGATCCTGCTCATCGCCACCCGCGTGGTGCAGGGCCTCGCCGCCGGCGGCGAGTTCGGCAGCGCCGCCGCGTTCCTCGGCGAGTTCTCCCCCGCGCACCGCCGCGGGTTCGGCTGCAGCTGGCTCGAGTTCGGCAGCCTGCTCGGCTTCCTGCTCGCCTCCTTCATCGTGCTCGTCCTCGAGACCGTGTTCACCGGCGACCAGATCACCGGCTGGGCCTGGCGCATCCCGTTCCTCGTCACCGTTCCGCTGGGCCTCATCGGGTTCTACATCCGCCGACGCATCGAGGACACCCCCGAATTCCGTGCCCTGCAGGAGCTCGAGACCGTCTCCTCCTCCCCCGTGCGCGAGGTGTTCCGCTCCAACTGGCGCGAGTTCCTCAAGACCTGCGGCATGGAGATCTTCATGAACGTGACCTTCTACGTCGTGCTGGTCTACCTGCTGACCTACCAGGAGGTGAACCTCGGCTTCGACGCCGGCCGCGCCGCGCTCCTGTCCACCCTCGGCTCCGCGCTCGCGCTCGTCGTCGTCCCGCTCGCCGGCGCCGCCTCGGACCGTGTGGGCCGCCGGCCGGTGCTGTTCACCGCCGCGATCGCGCTCACGGTCCTCTCGGTGCCGCTGTTCGCCCTGATGCGCGTCGGCACCACCTGGGCCGCGCTCACCTCGACCATGGGGCTCGCGCTGATCCTCGCGATCATCCTCGGCACGCACGCCGTGACCGTCGTCGAGCTGTTCCCCACCCGTACCCGGCAGACAGGCCTCTCCATCGCCTACGCGCTCACCGCGGCGCTCTTCGCCGGCACGGCCCCGTACGTGCTGACCTGGCTCATCGACACGACCGGCAGCACGATGATGCCCGGCTACTTCCTTGCGGCCGTCGGCGTGGTCGGCATCATCACGGTCGCCACGATCCGCGAGTCCCGCGGCATCGACCTCATGAAGGACGAGGACCTCGGCCCCGCCGCGACCGCCCCCGCGCCGGCGGCCGTGACGGTCCCCCCGTCCCCGCCCGCGGCGCCGCTCGTCTGAGTCCCGACGACGGACCGCCCCCACCGCACTCCCCCACCAGGAAGGTCAGCACCATGCTCGCCTCACCCCACCCCACCGAGACCACCGAGGTCGTGGTCGTCGGCGCCGGGCAGTCCGGCATCGCCGCGAGCGCCCACCTCACCCGCCTCGGCATCCCCCACCTCGTCCTCGAGAAGGCCGACGTCGCCGACCGCTGGCGGCACGGCCGCTGGGACTCCCTCGTCGCCAACGGCCCCGCCTGGCACGACCGCTTCCCCGACATGGAGATCCCCGGCATCGGCCCCGACGAGTTCGCCACCAAGGACCAGATGGCCGACTACTTCGGCGCCTTCGCCCGCAGCGTCGACGCCCCCGTCCGCACCGGCGTCGAGGTGCTCTCGGTGTCGAGGCGGGAGGGCGCCTCCGGGTTCCTCGTGGAGACGAGCGAGGGCACCATCGCCGCGGGCAACGTGATCGCGGCGACCGGTCCGTTCCAGGTGCCCGTCTTCCCCCGCATCATCGGTGGGGACCTCGTCCCGCATCAGATCCACTCCGCGGAGTACCGCAACCCCGACCAGCTCCCCGACGGGGGCGTGCTCGTGGTGGGTGCCGGATCCTCCGGCGCCCAGATCGCCGAGGAGCTCCGCGCGGCCGGGCGACAGGTGCACCTCTCCGTGGGCCCCCACGACCGCCCGCCGCGCAGCTACCGTGGCCGCGACTTCGTCTGGTGGCTGGGAGTGCTCGGCAAGTGGGACGCCACCGCACCGGACTCGGATCATGTCACCATCGCGGTGAGCGGCGCCCGCGGCGGCCACACCATCGACTTCCGCGAGCTCGCCGCCGCCGGCATCACGCTCGTGGGACGCACCGAGGCGTCGGCGGGCGGCGCGCTCCGCTTCGCGGACGACCTGCAGCGCAACATCACCGCCGGCGACGCCAACCTCCTCGAGCTCCTGGCGGAGGCCGACGCCTACGTCGAGGCGAACGGGCTCGATCTTCCCGAGGAGCACGAGCTGCACGAGCTCGGCCCCCTGCCGGACTGCGTCACCGACCCGGTGCGCTCGCTCGATCCGCGCGCAGCGGGCATCACCTCGATCATCTGGGCCACCGGCTACGTCCAGGACTTCAGCTGGCTCCGGGTCGATGCCTTCGACGGGGCCGGCCGGCCCGCGCACCTGCGCGGCGTCTCCACGGAGTCCGGCATCTACTTCCTGGGCCTGCCCTGGCTGTCGCGTCGCGGTTCCAGCTTCATCTGGGGCACCTGGCACGACGCGATGCACGTCGCCGATCACATCGCCACCCGCCGCCGGTACGCGCAGTACGCGCCCTCGGCGCAGACCTCACCGCCCTCACAGGCCCCGTCCCGTCCCGCTCAGCAGCTCCTGGAGGAGATCTCCCGATGACCACGCACACGCGCATCCGCCCCTTCAACACGAAGGACACCTACCCCGAGCAGAACCTCGACAACGACCTGTGCCAGGCCGTGGTCGCCGGCGGCGTCGTCTACCTCCGCGGGCAGATCGGCCAGGACCTCGAGACCCGCGAGTCCGTCGGCATCGGCGACGTGGAGGCCCAGGCGGAGAAGGCCATGGCGAACATCGACATGCTCCTGCGCGAGGCCGGCAGCCGCCTCGCGGACGTCGTCAAGGTGACCGTCTACCTCACCGACATCCGTTACCGGGAGACGGTGTACCGGGTGATGGGACGCTGGCTGAAGGGCGTGCACCCCGTCTCCACCGGCCTCGTCGTCGAGGCCCTCGCCCGCCCCGAGTGGCTCGTCGAGATCGACGCGACCGCCGTGATCAGCGACCCGAAGGACGACCACGAGGTGGCGAGCGCATGACCTTCTCGATCGTCGCCCGCGACGCCCGCACCGGCGCCCTCGGCATGGTGGTCAGCTCGTCCAGCCCCGCCGTCGCCTCACGCTGCCTGCACCTGCGCGCCGGCGTCGGCGCCGTCGCCTCCCAGAACGTCACCAACCCCGCCCTGGGCCCGGCCGTCCTGGACCGTCTCGAGGCCGGGCTCCCGGCGAGCGCGGCGCTGACCGCCGTGCTCGAGGACGAGCAGCACCCCGCCTATCGGCAGCTCACCGTCGTCGACGCGCAGGGCAGGACCGCCGAGCACTCCGGCGAGAACGCCCTGGGCACGCGCGCGAGTGCCACCGGCGACCAGTGCGTCGCCGCCGGCAACCTGCTGGCCGACGAGGCCGTGATCCCCGCGATGGTCGCCGCTTTCGAGGCGAGCGCCGGCGAGGAGCTCGAGCGTCGCCTGCTCGCTGCGTTCCGCGCCGCCGTCGAGGCGGGCGGCGAGGCCGGGCCGATCCGCTCCGCCGGTCTCGCCGTCGTCGACGACGTGCCCTGGCGGACCACGGACCTGCGCGTGGACGACGCCGAGAACCCCCTCGGCGAGATCGCCCGGCTGCTCGAGCTGTGGCTGCCGCAGAAGGCGGACTACCGCGTCCGCGCGCTCGACCCGACCGCGGCCCCGTCATACGGCGTGCCGGGGGACGAGTGATGACGGCGGCGCTGCTCCGCACGGTCGAGGACGACGTCGAGGCCCGGCGGGAGGAGCTCGTGGGGATCAGCCACCACCTCCACGCGCACCCGGAGACCGCGTGGACCGAGCACGCCTCCGCCGCCTTCCTCTCCGAGCGCCTGGAAGCCTGGGGCTTCGGCGTGGAGCGGAGCGCGGCCGGTCTGCCCACGGCGTTCGTCGCCGAGCACGGCACGGGCTCGCGGACGGTCGGCGTCGTCGCCGAGTACGACGCCCTCCCGGGGCTCGGCCACGCCTGCGGCCACAACGTCATCGCCGCCGCCGCGCTCGGTGCCGCGCACGCCCTGCAGGCCGTCGCGAGCGAGCTCGACCTGAGGATCCGCGTGATCGGCGCGCCCGCCGAGGAGGGCGGCGGCGGCAAGATCCCCCTGCTCGAGGCCGGAGTCTTCGACGGCCTCGAGGCCGCGCTGATGATCCATCCCGGGCCGGCCGACGCCGTCCTCGCCCGGCCGCGCGCCGTGGCGCATTTTGACGTGGAGTACCAGGGCATGGCCTCCCACGCCGGTGCCTACCCGCACCTCGGCGTCAACGCCGCCGACGCCTTCACCGTCGCCCAGGTCGCCATCGGGCTGCTGCGCCAGCAGCTCCCCGACACGATCCGCGTCCACGGCATCGTCCAGGAGGCGGGCACCGCACCGAACGCGATCCCCGGCAGCGCCCGCGGCTCCTGGTACGTCCGCGCGGACACGCTGGACGAGCTCGACGTGGCCTTCGAGCGGGTGCGCACCTGCTTCGAGGCCGGGGCGACCGCGACGGGCTGCACGTGGGAGCTCACGGAGACGAGCCCCCGCTACGCCGAGTTCCGCAACGACCTCGAGCTCGCCAGGATCTTCACCCGCCTCGCGGCCGACCAGGGGCGGGACATGGACCTCGCCGAGGACGGCCCCCGCGGTATGGCGACCGCCTCGACGGACATGGGCAACGTGTCCCAGCACGTCCGCGCGATCCACCCCTACCTCGGCATCGACTCCCTGCCTGCGGTGAACCATCAGCCCGAGTTCGCCGACGCCGCCGCCACGCCCGCCGCGGACCGGGCCGTGCGGGACGGGGCGGTGCTGCTCGCGCAGACCGTCGTCGAGCTGCTCTCCCGCTGACCCGTCCCCGCTACCCTCGTCCCCATGGGGGCGACGAGGACGCACACGGGGATCATCACGCTGCTGCTGGGCACACTGCTGCTCAGCAGCTGCACGGAGCACGTGAAGGAACACTGCAGCGGGAAGGACGAGACCACCTCCTGCACCGTCACCTTCGAGACCTCGGACGGCCAGTGGTCCACCCAGCTCGAGGGCGACAACTGGGACGAGAACGCCCGGATCAGCGGCACGTTCACGATCGAGTCGGGCAGCGGAACGCTGCTCATCGAAGGAGCGGACTCCTCCCAGGAGTACCCCCTCACCCCGGAGGAGCCCGTGGTGGTCGAGGACCTGCCGCTGGAGCTCAAGCGGGACGATGAGGACACCTGGATCTACCTCAAGGTCACCTCCGATCCGCAGATCGACGGCTTCTCCGCGCAGTACGAGTTCACCCCCAGCTGAGGCGTGGGCCGCACGCCCCGTCTCACTCCTCCCAGCGCACCTCGTTCGCCGCCTTGTCCTGCCGCCACCCGCGCCAGACGGGGTGGCGGAGGCGGCCGTCGGCCGTGCGCTCGGTGTGCTGGACCTCGGCCACGAGGTCCGCGCGCACCCACTCGGCGTCGCGACGGTCCGCGGAGGGCACGTCATCGACCGGGGGCGTCTTCCGGGTGCGGGAGGAGAGCGTGGCGGCGATCTGCTCGAGGTCGCGATCGCTGAATCCGGTGCCCACGCGTCCGGCGTAGCGCAGCTCGCCGTCCGAGTCGGGGACGGCCAGCAGCAGGGAGCCGATGCCCCCCGCGCGGCCGCCCTTCCCGTGCCGCCAGCCGATGACGACCACCTCCTGGTGCCGGGCGTTCTTGATCTTGATCCAGGTGCGGCTGCGCTTGCCGGGCCGGTACACGCTCGTCTCCCTCTTCGCCATGACACCTTCGAGCTGCAGCTCCTTCGAGAGCGCGATCGCATGGTCGACGTCGCCGTGGTCCGCGTGCGGCAGCTGCACGTGCCCGCTCGGCGCGACCACGTCGAACAGGGCGTCCCGGCGCTCGCGGTACGGGGTGCGCAGCAGCGAGTCCCCGCCGCGCACGAGCAGGTCGAACAGCATCACATGGACCTCCACGTCCTGGCGGGCCCGCTCGACGTCCCGCGGACGGCTCAGTCCCAGCCGCCGCTGGAGGCGGGGGAAGGACGGCCGGTCGCGGTCGTCGAGCGCGACGATCTCCCCGTCGAGCACGGTCTCGCCGGCCGTGAGGACCTGCGGGTCGATCGCGTCCTCCAGCTCGGCGAGCTCGGGGAAGGTGGCGGTCAGGTCCCTGCCGGTGCGGCTGGTGAGGCGCACGGCGCCGGCCGTGACGGTCGCGATGACGCGCACGCCGTCCCACTTCATCTCGAAGGCCCAGTCGTCCTGGTCGCGGATGTCCTCGCGGCTGCCCAGGGTGGCGAGCATCGGGGAGATCGGCTCCCCCATCGTCTCCGCATCGGCCCCCTCGTCGGATGCCGGATCGGCGGACTTGGCGCGGGCGGGTTCGGCTTCGGGCTGGTCCTTCATGAGGTGCATCAGCCAGTGGGCGCGGGCCTTCTCCTTCGCCGCCCGGCTCGCTCGCTTCCCGCCCATGCCGCCGGTGTGTACGAACGCGTAGCGGCGCGGCACCCCGCCGAGCCCGCCGTCCTCACGGCCGTGGCAGACGGCGATGATCTCCTTCCCCTCGCGCCATTTCTCGATCTCGACGGAGCCGGTGTCCCAGATGGTGACGTCGCCGCCGCCGTACTCGTCCTTCGGGATGCTGCCCTCGAAGGTGCCGTACTCGAGCGGATGGTCCTCCGTCCGCACGGCCAGGCGGTTCACGTCCACATCCAGCGGCGGCCCCTTGGGCACGGCCCAGGAGACCAGCACGCCGTCGTGCTCGAGGCGCACGTCCCAGTGCAGGCTCGAGGCGTGATGCTCCTGGATCACGAACATCGGCTCCTCCGCATCGAGCGCGTGCTGCGCGGCCTCGGTGCCCGGCCCGTGCTCGGGGACGGGCTCGGGAGTCCGAGCGGCGTCGCGCTTGGAGCGGTAGACCTCCAGGCGGTCCCGCGTGCCACGATCCTCGTCGGCGTGCGAGCCGTCGCCGGCCAGTCCCAGGCCGGAGATCGGATCGACGCCGTCCTCGACGCGCCGCAGGACCTCCTCGAGCTCCAGCTGCTCGAGCTCCGGGTCCTCGATCTCCTCCCAGCTGCGGGGCGCGGCGACCGTGGGCCGCAGGCGCCCCCGCAGCGAGTACGGGCACACGGTGGTCTTGTGGCCGTTGTTCTGGGACCAGTCCACGAGCACCTTGCCCGCGCGCCTCGATCTCTTCATGTCGCTGATGACCTCGTCGGGGTGGTCCTCCTCGAGGGACCGGGCCAGCTCGTGGGCCACCTGGGCGATCTCCTGGGCCGCGGCGGTGCCGTCCAGGGGTGCGTAGAGGTGGATGCCCTTGGAGCCGGAGGTGACCGGGAAGGACGCCATCCCCATGCCGTCGAGGATCTCGCGGCACCAGCCGGCCACACGGGCGCAGTCCGCCAACCCCGCACCCTCGCCCGGGTCGAGGTCCAGCACGAGCCGGTCGGGGCCAGACGGTGCGAGGTCCGCGTCGAAGCGCCACTGCGGGGTGTGGATCTCGAGGGATGCCAGCTGGGCGAGCCACACGAGCACGGCCGGCTCGTCGACCAGGGGGTAGGTCGAGGTGCCGTCCCGGTGCTCGATGTCCGCGCGCGGCACCCAGTCCGGGGCGTGGTCCTCGAGGTCCTTGCGGAAGAAGGCCTTCCCGGGATGCTCGGCGGTGCCCACGCCGTCGACCCAGCGCTTGCGGGTGGCGGGGCGGCGGGCGGCCTGCGGGATCATCACCCCGGCGACGCGCCGGTAGTAGTCCAGCACCTCGCCCTTGGTGGTGCCCGTGGAGGGGTAGTAGACCTTCTCGAGGTGCGAGACCCTCAGCGTGCGGCCGTCGACCTCGACCTTCTGCTCACCGGTAGCCATGTAACCACTGTGCCCCTCCTCCCGCGATCCGTCACGGGCCCGCCACGTCCCGGGTCCGGGCACTGGCCAAGCGACGGCAGTCGTGATGCCATGGGGCATGCGCGCGATATGGAGCGGTGAGATCACGTTCGGCCTCGTCAACGTGCCGGTGAAGCTCTACGGGGCGACCCGGTCGCACGACCTGTCCTTCCACCAGGTCCACGACGAGGACCAGGGGCGCATCCGGTACCAGCGCACCTGCGAGGTCTGCGGGCGCGAGATCGACTACGAGCACATCGACAAGGCCTACGACGACGGGGACAAGACCGTCGTGCTCACCGACGAGGAGCTCGCGGACCTGCCGGCTGAGGACAACGACGAGATCGACGTCGTCCAGTTCGTCCCCGGGGACCAGGTGGACCCCATCCTGCTGGGGACCTCCTACTTCCTCGAGCCCGTGGGCCGCTCCTCGAAGGCGTACGTGCTGCTGCGCCGCACCCTCGAGGACACCGAGCGCACGGCCGTCGTCACCTTCACCCTGCGCTCCAAGACCCGCCTGGGGGTGCTGCGGGTGCACGAGGACCTGCTCGCCCTGCAGACCCTCCGCTGGCCCGCTGACCTCAAGGACGTCGACTTCGGCCCGTCGAGGACCACGATCAGCGCGAAGGAGCGGAAGATGTCCGCCGCATTGGTCGAGCAGTTCAGCGGCGACTTCGACCCGGAGCAGTTCACCGACGAGTACCAGGAGCAGCTGCGCGAGCTGGTCGACGCCAAGCTCGAGGAGGGGGACTCCGTCGACACCGAAGCGACCTTCGGCAAGGACACCTCGAAGGGCGAGGGCGGGGGTGACGGGAAGGTCATCAGCCTGATGGATGCCCTCGAGCGGAGCGTGCAGAAGCGGCGGGGTGCGACGGAGAGGAAGGGTTCCGCGACGACCAAGAAGAGCTCGACGACCAAGAAGAGCTCGTCGAGGAAGAAGAGCTCGTCGAGGAAGAAGGGCTCGTCGACGACCTCCCGCTCCTCGAAGAGATCCGGTTAGGCCACGCCGGAGAGACCCCCGCGGAGCTGCGGTACCGACCGGTAGGGCGCACCCCTGGCTCCCCCGAGTGATCCCCGCTACGTTGGGCAAACGCCGACCAGGAGGTATCACCCGTGAGAGCAGTGACATGGCAGAAGCCCGGCGACGTGAGCGTCGAGGACGTTCCTGATCCTGTGCTCCAGGCGCCGGGCGATGCGATCGTCAGGATCACGTCGACCGCGATCTGCGGTTCGGATCTGCACCTGTACGAGGTTCTCGGCCCCTACATGACGGCGGGCGACGTCCTCGGGCACGAGGCGATGGGGATCGTCGAGCAGGTCGGCCCGGGAGTGACGCGCGTGCGCCCCGGCGATCGCGTCGTCGTGCCGTTCAACATCTCGTGCGGGGAGTGCTGGATGTGCACCCGCGGGCTCCAGTCGCAGTGCGAGACCACTCAGGTCACCGACCAGGGAATGGGCGCAGCCCTGTTCGGGTTCTCGAAGCTCTACGGGCAGGTCCCCGGCGGCCAGGCCGAGTACCTGAGGGTTCCCCATGCGGATTACGGCCTGATCACCGTCGGCGCCGACCTCCCCGACGAGCGGTATCTCTTCCTCAGCGACATCCTGCCCACCGCCTGGCAGGGGGTGATGTACGCCGATGTGCCCGAGGGAGGGACGCTCGCCGTTCTCGGCCTCGGCCCCGTGGGACAGTTCGCCGCGCGGATCGGAGTGCACCGCGGGTACCGCGTGTTCGCCATCGACCCTGTCCCCGAACGCCGCGCCATGGCGGCGCGGCACGGGGTGGAGGTCTTCGATGAAGGCCCGGAGGGGATCGAGGCCATCAAGGAGGCCACCGCGGGACGAGGGCCGGACGCCGTGGTCGACGCCGTCGGGATGGAGGCCCATGGCAGCCCGATCGCACGTACCGCACACCAGATCGTGGGCCACCTGCCGAAGGCGGCGGGACGCAAGGCGATGGAGACCGTCGGGGTGGACCGTCTCGCGGCGCTGCATACGAGCATCGAGCTGGTGCGCCGCGGCGGGACGGTGTCGCTCAGCGGCGTGTACGGGGGCACCGCGAGCCCGATGCCTCTGCTGACGATGTTCGACAAGCAGATCCAGTTCCGGATGGGCCAGTGCAACGTCCGCTCGTGGACCGAGGACCTCCTCCCCCTCGTGGAGGACGCCGCTGATCCGCTGGGAGTGACGGACCTCGTCACCCATCGCCTGCCGCTCGAGGAGGCATCTGCTGCGTACGCGCTGTTCCAGAAGAAGCACGACGGCTGCATCAAGGTCGTGCTGGAGCCCAGCCGTCGCTGACCACCGCTCGTGGACCCACAGGAATCGTCGAAGAGAGCAATGACCATGACATCAGACCAGCTGACCTTCCAGAACCCGGTCGAGCGCTTCCCCGCGATCACTCCTCCGGAGCAGGACCAGCCCGAGCCGGGCCTCGATGCGGCGCTCGTGCCCCAGACCGATCGCGGGGAGCACTCCTACCGCGGTACGGGACGTCTCGAGGGCCGGCGTGCGCTGATCACGGGGGCGGACTCCGGCATCGGGGCAGCGGTCGCCATCGCCTTCGCCCGCGAAGGTGCTGACGTCGCCCTGTCCTACCTGCCTGCGGAAGAGGAGGACGCGCAGTACATCAGTCGTGTCATCGAGGAGAGCGGCCGCACGGCTCTCCGGCTGCCCGGCGACCTCGCGGACCCCGAGTACTGCCGAGCGGTGGTCGACGAGGCGGCCGCCGGGCTCGGCGGCCTCGACGCACTCGTGAACAACGCGGGCCGACAGATCTCGGTCGAGCACGTCGAGGATCTCGACGACGAGCAGTGGACGTCGACCTTCGACGTGAACATCCGGGCGATCTACCGGGTCTCGAAAGCGGCGCTGCGACACCTGGAACCGGGATCGACGATCGTCAACTCGACCTCGATCCAGGCCTACAACCCCTCACCTCATCTTCTCGACTACGCCTCGACCAAGGCGGCGATCAACAACTTCACCAAGGGCCTC
This sequence comes from Brachybacterium sp. SGAir0954, assembly GCF_005490785.1. Taxonomy (GTDB): domain Bacteria; phylum Actinomycetota; class Actinomycetes; order Actinomycetales; family Dermabacteraceae; genus Brachybacterium; species Brachybacterium rhamnosum. Next base: position 162,691 of record NZ_CP027295.1, read on the forward strand.
GGGCAGCAGCTCGCACCTCGGGGGATCCGGGTCAACGCCGTCGCCCCCGGACCCATCTGGACCCCTCTGCAGGTCTCTGACGGCCAGCCCAAGGACGCACTTCCCGACTTCGGGAAGAGCACCCCCCTGGGCCGGGCCGGACAGCCCACCGAGCTCGCGCCCGCCTACGTCTTCCTCACCTCGCCGGAGTCCAGCTACGTCATCGGCGAGACGCTCCATGTAAACGGGGGAACCCCGAGCCCCTGAGCACGCCGGGCGACACGGTTCTCTTCGCACGTCGAGGACGCGGGCGGGCTCGCTCGCTCACTGCGGATCCGGCCGCGACGAGGGCTCGCAGGCCCATGACGAACCCACCACAGGAGGATCACCATGACCAGCACCCCCATGCATCACCCCGATGACGACACCCGCCCCGTCCCGGAGGACCAGGGCACAGCCCACCGCGATGAGCACGGCACCGCCGATCCGGTGGACGAGGAGACCAAGCGTCTCTCCGAGGCCGAAGCCGCCCAGCACGACGGGCCCGCCGAAGCACAGGACACCGATGCCGGCGAGAGCGGCGGCTACGGCCACTGAGCTGTCCCCACGCCTCGCCGGATAGGGACCCAGACCTTCGCGCGGTCCAGCTCCCCGATGCTGACCATCCGGCGGCGCCGGGCGCTCATGCCCGGCGCCGCCGGGCGGTGGTGTGGTGCGCGAAGGCCATGCGGTCTCCCGGATGCGGGGTCAGAGAGGCGCTCGCAGTCGAGGGAGCGTGCCCGGGTAACCTCGCACGGTGCCTCCTTCCCGCCGTTCCAGCACCCGCCGCCGTCGGTCCTCCCGTCGCGGGGGATCGAGCTCCTCGACCCGGCCGCTGCCCTTCGCGGGCCCCGGCGAGCGCCTGTGGGTGCTCGACGTCCCCTACGGCACGCAGGTCGAGGGCGCCACCTGGCATCCCGCGGTGAAGATGCACCTGCACGTGGGCCGCACCCTGCCCGCGCACCTCGCGCCCTATGCACCGGGCCCGCACACCCTGGGCCGCTTCCTCGAGAACCAGCTCAACCCCGACTCCCCCGCGCCGATGCCGGAGCCGGAGGAGGACTTCGAGCCGCGGCTGAACCAGTACGAGGCGGCCGATGCGATGGCGGAGCGCGCCGCGGCGGGCGGGCGGCAGTTCCTGCTGGCGGACGAGCCGGGCGTCGGCAAGACGATCTCCGCGGTGCTCGGCGCGAGCGCGGTGGGCGACCTGTGGGGCGCGGAGCGGGTGCTCGTCGTCGCGGACCGTCCGGCGGCGATCACCATCGGCCACTGGTGCCGCACGATCACGGCGCTCGGCGACAGCGGCCTGGAGTGGGTGGTGATCACCTGGGACCGGCTGGAGAAGGTCGCCGGATACGACTGGGACGTGATCATCGCCGACGAGGCGCACGCCCTGCGCCGCACCACGACGAAGCGCTGGAAGCTGTGGGCGAGGATCTCGGGGCACGGCGTCGCGCACGAGAAGGCGCCGTTCGTCATCGTCACGACGGCGACGCCCGGCCACACGCCGCTCGAGCTGCCCTACCTCGCCCCCGCCTACGCGCAGGTGCACGGGGAGACCATGAAGGAGTGGACCTCGGTGAAGCAGCCGGCGGCGGATTTCGCCGATGCGCTCGAGCGGCACGGCATCGCGCTGGAGAAGGGCCGCTACGGGGCGACGTGGACGGCCGACGCGACCCGTCGCGCGGAGGACCTCGCCCGGGTGCGCGGCTGGCTCGCCGACGCCCGGCCGACGGCGATGCTGCACCGCGCGGCGCCCTGGGGGCCGGTGCCGATCTCCGGTATGCCGGTGACGCTCACGCCCGCGGAGCGCTCCGCCTACGAGGCGGAGTGGGGCGAGTTCTGCCGTGAGATGGACGTGGCTCGGCGCGGCCGGAACACGGCGAAGGGGCGGGCGGCGCTGCTGCGGTTCCGGCAGAAGGCGGGCCTGATCCGTGTGGACTCGACCGTCGCGTGGATCGGCCAGCAGGTCGAGGCGGGACGGCAGGTGGCGTGCTCGGTCGAGTTCGTGACGACGGCCGCGGATCCGATCGCGGACCGGCTGCGGGACGCGGGCCTCGAGGTCGCCCCGATCTACGGCCGGGACCGCTTCGACGTCGAGGCGGAGCGGCTGCGCTTCCAGCGGGGCGAGGCGAGCGTCTGCGTGTTCACGACGGTCGCCTCGATCAGCCTGCACGCCGGGGAGACGCTGCCCCGCGGGGAGAGGGCGAGCACCGATCCGCGCGTGGGCGTGTTCCACCAGGCGCGGTTCTCCGGCATCGCGGGGCGGCAGGTCACCGGCCGCACGCACCGCGACCACCAGGTCTCCCCCTGGCACATCGCCTACGCGCAGGGCACCGTCGAGGAGCAGGTCAGCAAGGTAATGGTGGAGCGGATCGCCGCGGCCTCGGACACCGTGGGTGGGGACACCGAGAGCCTCGAGGACGTCGCCCAGCTGCTCGGCGCGGACTGGCTGCCCTCGGCGAGCCTCACCGAGGGCAGCGCCTGAGGTCGACCAGCGACCGGGCCTGCGTGTCCCGATCAACGTCCGCCCGCTCCTTGACACATGGTCACGAAAGGGCAAAGAGTAGGTCAACGGAAGCCATGGACGCTTCGAGCGACTGGCGGACGTGGGGGGTGCTGCTGCGTGCGCCGACGGGTCCGGGGCACTGAGGAAGGACCGATCGTCCAAGACCCGCATCCGCATCCGTCATCTCGCCGCCGTCGCCGCCATCGGCCGGGCCGGGACCGTCGTCGCCCCGTCGGCCCTCGCCCTCGACCCGGCTGCCGCGCCCGCCGCGAGCCGGAGCGCCGCCGCCCCGAGCACGGCCGCCGCTGCCACGGCCACCGCCACCACCGCGAGCACCGCCACCGCGATCACCCCCGTCGGCTACGCCGATCGCACGATCCGCGCGTTCGGCGCCCGCGACGACATCGACCTCGCGAGGTACACGACGGCCGACGCCCGCCGCGCGATCATCGCCCACGAGGGCGCCGCCAAGCACTGGCAGCGCATTGGCGCCGAGGGCGCGGCCGGCGACGTCCATGTGAGCTACGTGAACACCGAGACGGGCGACGAGCTCACCATCGGCGTGGACATCTCCGACGGCACGGGCCACGACCACCTCGTCGACACCGCCCGCTGACCCCGCGCGGGGGTTTCACCGGCCCCGTCCGCCGACCCCGCGACGGCGGATCTCACCGACGTCGCCCGCCGGCACCTCGACGGCCGAGTTCAGCGGCACGCTCCACCGGCCTCGGCCGGCCGAGCGCCTCGACATCCCCCGCCGCGCCTCCGTCGGCCCTGCCAGGGCCTCCCCCAAAAACGCCTCACATCATGTACATGATGACGCGCGTTTTCACGGGAGGCCCTCGCCGTCCCACGCTCACGATGCCGGAGCGGCGCACCCCACGAGGGTCGCGCTCCGGGCGCAACCCTGACTCCGAGAAAACAACGATCCCGGGCACACCCCTGACGCCGAGCACACCCTTGACCCCCGGAGCACCCCTGCGCAGCCCACCGCGGGCCGGCGCCCCGCATGACACCCCCTGAACGGCGCCCCTCGGCGATCGCCCGTCAGGACCGCGGCGTCAGCGCGCGGGGCCGCCCCGCTGGGCCAGCTTGTCCTTGATACCGCGGATGGTCTTCCCGAGGCCCGTCGGCTCCGCCTCGTCCTCCGCGGGGAGCTCCACGTAGTCGACGATCGCGCGCATCGTCGCGACGTCGATGCTGGGCGTGCCGTTCGCGAGGAGGGTGCCGATCCGGGCGCCGACGAGCTTCTCGAGCTTGTCCGCAGCGGCGTCGCCGCGCTCGTCGCGCACGGAGTCCAAGCGCTGCCGGAGAAGCCGCGCGGCCACCTCGGAGGCGGGCACGGGCTCGGGATGTCCGGCGACGGTGATCTGTTCCAACTTCAGTCCCCACGGATCGAGATCGGGAGCGCGCCGCTGGCCGGGCGCACCCGCCGGGCGGCTGCGACCGGCTCTTCCACAGTACCGGGAGCAGGCGGAATCCGGCAGATCAACCGGCGGCGAGCATCCCGGCGACGACGACCGGGGCCAGGAGGGACCCGATCACGGCCGCTCGGCGCGCGAGCGCAGGTGCAGCACCACGGTCAGCACGCTCAGCAGCACGATCACCGCGACGACGCCGATCTGGAGCTCGCGGAACGCCTCGGCGTACCACCCGGGGTGCTCCCCCGCACCGGTCGCGACCCGTGCCGCCGCGCCGTCGTCGTCCCCCGCCGCATGCACCGCCGCGGCGAGGAGCGTGCCGTACAGCGCGACGGCCGCGGCCTCGGAGCTGATCCGCACGGCGTTCAGCACGCCCGCGGCCCACCCCTGTCGGGACGGCTCCGCACAGGCCAGCGCCTCCCCGTCCACCAGACCCAGCGGCAGCCCGAACGAGGCGCCGACCAGCACCATCCCGACGAGCAGGGGGACGAGGCCGCCACCCGGCCGCATCGCGCCGAGCAGCACGACGTTGCCGAGCACGACGCACGCCAGGGACACGTGGACCACCGTGAACGCCGTGATCCGGGCCCGCCGCGCCATGACCCGCGCGGCGAGGGCCGGGAGCACGAGCACCGGAGCGGTCATGACGAGCATGACGAGGCCCGAGCTCCCCTCGTCGAGCCGCCGGACCGCGCTGAGCGCCGTCGGCATGTAGGTGAGCATCGCGATGAAGCCGACGGACTGGATCACGGTGACCACGCAGAGGGCGAGGAAGCGCGGGTCGCGCAGCTCGCTCCGTCCCGGTGGGGCCGACGGCCCTGCGGCCGACGACGCCGCCCGATCGACGTCCGAAGCCGCTGCGGCGGAGGGCAGGTGCCGGCGCAGGACGAGGACGACCGCGAGCGGCAGGAGCGGGAGCAGGAAGACCCCGCGCCATCCCACCTGGTCCGCGACGAGGCCGGAGACCGTAGGGCCGAAGGCGAGCCCCACGCCCAGGACAGTGCCGAGCAGCGCGAAGGCCCGCGCCCGCGCGGCGCCCGTGAACGCGGTGCTGAGCAGCGACGCCGCGGCGACCTGGATCGCGCCCGCCCCCGCCCCGGCGACCACGCGCATCACGTCGAGGACCACGAGGCCGGGCGCGAGGGCGCTCGCCACGGCTCCAGCCGCGAGGACCAGGACGTTGACGAGGAAGATGCGGCGCAACCCGACCCTGTCCGCGGCCAGGCCCCAGGCGAGCGTCGAGAGCGCGAAGCTCACGTTGAACCCGTTGACGACCCCCTGCAGCAGGACCGGCGCCGCCCCGAGGTCCCGGGCGATCCCCGGCAGCAGCACGGAGGTGCCGGCGACGGACAGCGGCAGCACGATGACACCGCTCAGGACGGCGACCAGCAACAGCAGGGGGCGGGTCCGCGTGCTCGGGGGCGCGGGGGCGGTGGGCATCGGGGCTCTTCTCCGGCCGGAGCCTGGGTGATGGGCATGCGGACGGGGCGGCCGCCGGGTGGGCGGCCGCCCCGCGGGGCAGGGACGGTCGGCGATCAGTGCAGGATGATCGGCTGCGACTTGTAGGCGACGAGCCGGTCGGTGATGACGCGCACGGGCTCCTCGGCGATGGTGACCGCCTCGTAGTTCTCCGCGACGCGACCCAAGATCGCCTGCGCCTCGGCGCGGGCGATCATCTGGCCCGCGCAGCTGTGGGTGCCGAGGCCGAAGGTGAGGTGACGACTCGCCTCGAGCGGCCGGTCGAAGTCGAAGGCGTCCGGGTTCTCGAACACGTCCGGGTCGCGGTTGACCGCGCCGATCGGGAACTTGATGCACGAGCCGGCGGGGATCTCCACGCCACCGATCGTCACATCCTCGGTCGGGAAGCGGGTGAGCAGGAGCTCGACCGGGTTCAGACGCGCGACCTCCTCGACGATTCTTGCCCGCGTCTCGGGACGGTCGCGGAACGCGGCCATCACCTCGGGGTGCTGGGCGAACACCTCGAGCGCCGAGCCGATGAGGTAGGCGGGGTTCGGGGCGCCGGACATGTAGAAGTTGACGGTGTTCTGGACGACCTCGTTCCAGGTGATCTCCCCGCGCTGGTGGGTCGCGATGAGTTCGTCGGCCAGGCCGGTCCCGGGGTCGGCGACCTTCTCCTTCAGGAGGGCCTCGGTGCGGGCGAACATGTAGTCCACGCCGGCCTGGGACCGCTCCCAGGTGCCGGGCAGTGGGTCCGTGGCCTGGATGAGCATGCCGTCCCAGAGCGCCCAGAACAGCGGCTCCGCGGTGCCCGCCTCGAGGCCGAGCACACGAGCCATCGTGCGGTGGGTGGGCTCGACGCCGAGGGTGAAGTGCCCGTCCATGACGGTGCCTCGCTCGTAGGAGCCGAGGATGTCGTCGAGGGCCTCCTCGGTGAACTGGACCCACTGCTTGATGAGCTTCGGGGTGAACCAGCGACTGAAGAGCCGGCGACTGCGCGCGTGCTCCGGCGGGTCCATGCTCAGCACCGTTTCGTCGAAGGCCGACTCGAAGGGGTTGTGCTCGAGGTGCCCGGGGAACTTGATGCTCATGATCGGGAGCTTGAAGCTCGACATGACGTCGTCGTAGCGGGTGACGACGTAGGTCTGGTCGCCGGCGTAGTGCACGGGCGAGGTCCGGCGGGCCCGCGCGTAGTAGGGGTACGGGTTGCGCTGGAACTCCTTGTCGTTCCACTGGAACAGCTCGCCCTCGGCGGGGCCGTCGGAGACGGCGCTGAGGCCGCGGATCTCGTGGGCCGAGTCGTCGCGCTCGCGCATCCCGACGTACTCGGCCTGCGCGGCGGCGCGGATCCGCTCCTCGGCGGGCACGGCGGCGGGCGTCGCGGTGAGGATGTCGACGTCGGTGGCCGGCGTATCGTCCAGAAGGTTCTCGGTCATGGTTCCGTTCCTTGTCTCGTCAGGGACTGAAGACTTACTAACGCTCGTTAGGTGAGCGTAGCCGGGAAATGTTTCCGGCATGTCAACGCAGGGCGCCGACCTCCGCCGCGGGCTCCTCGCGAGCAGGCTCCTCGCCCGCCGAGCGGAACGACGGCGCCGCGGCGATGAGGATCGGGCCGGCGATCGCGATCGCGATGAGCAGCACGAGCGGGAGCAGCGGCATCCATGCGATGCCCAGCTCGCTCACGAGGAGCGTGATCCCGGCGGGTCCCACGAACATCCCGGCGACGCCGATCGAGTTCACGAGGCCGATGTTGCGACCGGAGTTCTCCGGGTCCAGGCGACCGGCCGCCGAGAGCATGAGCGGGACGATGCACGAGACGCCGAGGCCCACGAAGCCGAAGCCGATGAGCGCCTGCGCCGGGACCGCTGCGGTGAGCATGAGCGTCGCGCCGATCGCGCCGATCACGCCGCTCGCCGCCATGACCGCGCGCTGCCCGAACCGGGCGCTCAGGGCGTCGCCCAGCACGCGGCCGGCGAACTGCGCACCGGAGAACACGGTCACGGCGAGCGCGGCCACGCCCGGGGTGGTCTCGAGCGTGCGGCGCACGAACTCCTGACCCCAGTCGAAGGTCGCGCTCTCGGCGAGGTAGGAGACGAAGGCGAGGACGCCGAAGCCGATCATGACCGCGAGGGCCGCGGCCGCAGGGGCCCGCAGGCCGCCGCGGGCGTCGGCGCCGTCGGCGGCGGCGAGCTCGACCGGGGCGAGGTGCTCCTCGGGGCTCAGGTAGAGCCGACCGAACAGGAGCCCGAGCACGGACATCGTCACGCCGATCACGAGATAGGGCACGAGCGGGCTCTCGGTGAAGTGCTGGGCGAACGCGCTGCCCACGAAGCCGAAGACGAAGCCGCTCGCGGGGTAGGCGGCATGGAACATCGACATGATGGGGCGGCCGTAGTGCCGCTCCACCTGCACGCCGTTGACGTTGGCGACGACGTCGACGGAGCCGCGCGCCGCACCGATGAGGATGCCCGTGGCGAGCAGGCCCACCATCGAGCCCAGCAGCGAGAGCGGCAGGTACAGCAGCGGGTAGAGCACGAGCGAAGGGATCGCGACGCGGCGGGCTCCGAAGCGGTCGACGAGCGGGCCGGAGACGGCGCAGCCGATCGCGTTGCCGATGCCGATCGCGAGGGCGAGGGATCCGAAGGTCGCGTCGCCTGCGGCCCCCTCCCAGCCCTGCTCGGCCCGGAGGGAGGACGTGCTCGTGGACCACATGAGCATCACGGCGCCCATCTGGGCGAAGGCGAAGAAGGTCGCCCATCGTGACCATCTCATCCTGCGGGAGACCTGCTTCTTGGGGATTCTGATCTTCGACATGGCGGGCGTGTTCGACATCGGGGTTCCTCGTCTCAGTCGTGCGGCATCCGTGATCCGGAGCGCCGATGCCCGAGGAGCGGGGCGTCACCGCCGATGACCGGAGGGGATGCCGCGGTGGAGAGCTGAACTAACGCTCGTTAGCCTAAGGACGCCATGTTGCAGTCATGTTTCGAGCGAGGCCCCGGGAGGTAAATCCTCCGGGGGCGCCGAGCTGCGTCGACCCCGTAACCCGCCCGAAACACAGGGCCGCTAGCGTGGGACTAACGAACGTTAGGAAGGAGTCCCCGATGACAGCCACCACCGCTCCCACGGCACCGCCGCACCGCGTCGCGATCATCGGTGCCGGACCGACCGGGTGCTACACCGCCCAGGCCCTGCGCAAGATGATGCCGACGGCAGAGATCACGGTCCTCGACGCCAGCCCGCTCCCATACGGTCTCCTGCGCAACGGCATCGCCCCGGACCACCAGGGCATGAAGAGCGTGTCCCGCCAGTACGACCGGGTCTTCACCGCCGGCGGCGTGCGCTTCGTCGGCGGGGTCCGGCTCGGCGAGCACCTCATGCCGCAGGACCTCGCCGCCTTCGACGGCGTCGTCCTCGCGACGGGCCTCGAGCGGGACCGGATGCCCGCGGTGCCGATCGACCCGGCAGCCCGGGTCATCGGCGCCGGGCGGATCCTGCGCCTGCTCAACGGCGACCCCCGCCTCGCCGGCGACCCCCTCGGCGCGCTCGGCGAGGACCTCGTCGTCACCGGCACCGGGAACGTCGCCGTGGACCTGCTGCGCCTGGTCGCGAAGACCGACGCGGAGCTCGCCGGCTCCGACATCGTCGACGACGCCCGCGACCGCCTCGCCCTCGGCGCGGTCCGCAGCGTCACGGTGCTGGGCCGCGGGGCCCGGAGCGCGGCGCGCTGGGACGAGGCGATGATGACGGAGCTGTGCGCGCTGTCGAGCGTGCACGTCACGATCGACGGCGAGGTCGTCGCGGGAGACCCCTCCGCCCGGGTCCGCATCGACATCCGCTTCGACCAGCCCCTCGCGGCCGTCGAGGCGGAGGGCGGGAGCACCGTCGTCCGCACCACCACGGGCTCCACCTTCCGCGGCGACGCGCTGATCACCGCGCTCGGCTTCGTCTCCGCCGTCGACGACCTCATCGAGGAGACGGAGCGCGTGCTGCCCGTCGTCGTCCGCGCCGGCGGCAGCTCCACCGGGGCGCTCGGCAACCTCGCCCAGAACCGGATCGCTGCGAAGGACGCCGCCGCGCGGATCGTCGCGCTGCTCGCGAGCGACGACCGCCTGCCGCGGGACCTCCCCTCGCCCGCCGCCGCCCTCGCCCGCGGATGGACCTGCTTCGAGGACTGGCAGTCGCTGGACCGGATCGAGCGCGAGCGCGCCGGGGCCCACCGCTGCCGCCGGAAGCTCACCTCCGAGTCCGAGATCCGCAGCGCCCTGGCCACCTCGGGCGCCGTCCTCCCCCAGCTCGACGTCCGCACCGCCTGATCCCCACCCACCGAAGGAGACATCATGTTCACTGCACGCGTCCTGTACGGCACGGAATCCGGCAACGCGGAGATGGTCGCCGACGACGTCGCGGCCCTGCTCGTCGAGCGCGGCTTCGAGGTCGAGCCGGAGGAACTCTCCGACGTCGACCCCGCCACCCTCGAGCCCGGCCAGTTCGTCTTCCTCATCAGCTCCACCTACGAGGAGGGCGAGCTCCCCGCCTCCGCGCAGCCGTTCCACGAGGCCCTACTGGCCTCCCAGCCGGACCTCGGCGGCCTGCACGTCTTCGGCTTCGGCCTGGGCGACTCGAGCTACGAGCACTACGCCCGCGGGATCGACACCCTCACGGCCGCGCTCGCGAGCGCGGGGGCCATCGTCATGGGGGACAACGTCAAGCACGACGCCCTCACCGGGACCGACCCAGCGGAGGCGGGCGTCGTCTGGGCCGGCCAGGCGCTCGACGCGGTGCTCTCCTCGGCCATCGTCTGACGCGGCTCGGAGCGCGCCGTCGCCGGAGCTCAGACCCCGAGGAGCAGTCGGGACACGGCCACGGCGCGCCCGGCCTCGGCCTCGGGCGCCGCATCGGGCTCCGCCCAGCGGGTGGAGGCCTCGAGCAGCGCGACGACCTGGCGCACGGCGCGCTCCGGCTCCTCCACACCAAGGTCCGTCGCGGCGGCGAGGTAGAGCGCCTCGTGCAGGCCGGTCGAGAAGCGGACCTCCTCGCGCAGAGCCTCGGGGAAGATCGCAGACATGCGGTCGATCTGCACGAGGATGTCCCAGAGGTTGCTCTCGGGCAGGTTCGTCTGGCGGGTGAAGTGGAGGCGGACCATCGCGTCCCAGAACGCGTCCGCGTCCTGGTCGTCGTCGACGACCTCGAGCAGCGCCGTGCCGAAGCGATGGAAGTGCCAGCGCAGGGACTCTGCGACGATCTCGTCCTTGCCGCCGGGGAAGTGCGCGTAGAGGCTCGGCGCCTTCACCTCGACCTCACGGCCGATCATTCGCATGGTCACGGCGTCGAATCCGCGGGTCGTGGCGAGCGAGAGAAAGGCGTCGAGGATCCGCGCGCGGGAGGCGGACTGCCGGGACCAGTCCTGCGTGGCCAGGTGCTCCTCGAGCGCCGCTCGCGCGGAGTGGCGCCTGACGTCCTTCTGTGCTCGCGGGGTCGTCGCCGTCACGCAGGTTCCCTGTTCGTCGAGATCGGTGGAGTTCTGTGCGACCCGAACGAACGCGTGTTCGGGCCGCTCCGAGTCTACCGGCGGTCGGGAACGACGGCGGTCAGCCGGCCGCGAGCATCCCCGCGACCACGACCATCGTCACGGCGACGACCCCGTCGAGCACCCGCCACGAGCGCGGGCTCGAGAACAGCCGGCCCAGGCGCCGCGCGCCCACGCCGAGCGCCGTGAACCAGACGGTGCTGCCGGCCACGGCGCCGATCGCGAAGAGCCACGCCTGCCCGCCGTGGGTCGCGGCGATCGAGCCGAGCAGGAGCACGGTGTCGAGGTAGACGTGCGGGTTCAGCCAGGTCAGCGCCAGGGTCGTCGCGAGCACGGGGGCGAGGGCGCCGCGGTGGCCCCCGCCCGCCTCGATCTGCATCGACTCCCCACCGCGGATCGCACGGCGGGCGGCGAGGGCGGCGTAGGCGAGCAGGAACACGACCCCGGCCCAGCGGGCCACGACGACGACCTCCGGTGCGGCGCACACGAGGGCGCCGAGGCCGCCCGCGCCGGCGCTGATGAGCACCGCGTCGGAGACGATGCAGACGAGCACCACGGCGAGCACGTGCTCACGTCGGATGCCCTGGCGCAGCACGAAGACGTTCTGGGAGCCGATGGCGAGGATGAGGGAGAGGCCGGAGAGGAAGCCGTGGAGCGCGGGGGTCATCTGCTCGACGCTAGGGCCACTCGATCTGAAGCACCAGCGAGGATTCCTCACCCTCCTGAAGCAGCACTTCATTTAGGCTCGGCCCATGTCGATCGACCCGTCCCTCGCCCGGACCCTGCGGATCGTCGCAGAGGAGGGCACCCTCGAGGCCGCCGCCCGCCGCCAGCACATGACGCCGTCGGCCGTGAGCCAGCGGGTGAAGCAGCTCGAGCGGTCCGTGGGGCAGCGGCTGCTCGTGCGCGCGAAGCCCGTGCGGCTCACCGCGCCCGGCGAGGTGGTGGTGCGCCTCGCCCGCGCGCAGGCGCTCATGGAGGACGAGGCCCTCGCGGAGCTGGGCCTCGACGCGCAGGGCGAGCACCCGCGCATCGGGATCGCCGTCAGCTCCGACTCGCTCGCCACCTGGTTCGTCCCCGCGCTCGCCGCCTTCACCCGCGAGCACGACGCGCAGCTCGAGCTGCAGCGCGAGGACCAGGACGTCACCGCGCGACTGCTCACGAGCGGCGCGGCCCTCGCCGCCGTCACCTCCGCGCCCGTGGCCCCGCCCGGCTACCGCTCCCTGCCGCTCGGGAGCCTCGTCTACCGGGCCGTCGCCGCTCCCGTCTGGATCCGGCGCTGGGCCGGGGCCGACGGCGGCGCCGCCGTGACGCCCGAGGTGCTCGCCCGCGCCCCGCGCATCGACTACGACGGCTCCGACGACCTCCAGGCCGGCTGGCTGCGCGCCCGCGGCGTGGACCCGGCCCTCGCGCCGCGGCACCTCGTGCCCTCCACCCATGAGCTCGCGGACGCCGTCGTCGAGGGCCTCGGCTGGGCGATGCTGCTGACCATGCAGGCGGAGCCCCTGCTCACGAGCGGCGACCTCGTGGACCTCGGCGGGGAGCCCGTCACCACTCCCCTGTTCTGGCAGGTCGCGAAGGCGCCGTCGGCCCTGCTCGACGCGCTCACCGAGGCGGTGCTGCGCACGGCGCGGGACGAGCTGGCCCAGGGCTGAGCCGGGTGGTCGGGAGTCGGTGAGATCCGGGAGCCGACCGGAGGCAGGACGCCCCCGTCGGCTCCGTCCACATCGGGCCGTGCTCCGCGGCGCCGCCCTGCACCACCGGGCTACCGTCGACCTCGTGAACCGTCGCAGCGCCCTCCTGCTCACCGCCGCCGCGCTCCCCGCCCTGCTCCTCGCCGGCTGCGACGGCGCACCGGGGGAGGACGCCGCCCCGGCCGACGCCGCGGGGATCCTCGAGGCCGCGGGGCTCGCGGCACCGGGGGCCGGGGCGTCCGACGGCGCCCCGCCGACCGAGGCGACGGTCGAGGACGGGGTCCTCAAGGACGACGAGGCGTGGAGCAAGGTCGTCACCTTCTCCGGCAGTGCCGAGCAGATCGAGGCATGGGTCGAGGCGAGCTTCCCCGGCGGCATCGAGTCGATGGCGTACAAGGATGACCTCGCCGTGGCGGTCGAGCGACTCGGCGAGGGTGTGCAGAAGAAGGGCGATCGCCTGGCCGAGGGGGTCGAGGGCTCCACCGCCTTCGTCGTCGTGGTCGGCCAGGAGGCGGAGCCCGTGGTCCACGCGGCCGTCCGCCGCACCGGTCGCTGACCAGCACCGTTCTCTCCTCCGCAGCGCCCGCACGCCCTGCGGCGTCCGCGGCCGCGGTCTCCCCCGGGCGCCAACCTTCCTGACCGTCGCCTCTTGACACACTCTCTGCAAACCGGTTTGATGTCGTCTCGTCAAACCGGTTTGCGCCCGTCGGCCCCTCCGGGAACACCCACGAGGAGGAGGTGCCGCGATGACGCAGCATCGCAAGGCCACCATCGGTGACGTCGCCGAGCGCGCCGGCGTCACCAAGGCGACCGTCTCCCTCGCCTACTCCGGCAAGCGCCCGGTCTCCGAGGAGACCCGGCAGCGGATCTTCGCCGCCGCCGAGGAGCTGCAGTGGACCGCGAGCCACCGCGCCCGCGCCCTCGCCACCTCCCGCACCGGCGCGATCGGCCTGGTCGTCGCCCGTGACCCGGAGGTCCTCGCGACGGACGCGTTCTTCTCGAAGTTCATCTCCGGCTGCGAGCGCGTGCTCGCCGAGCACGACATGGGCCTGATGCTCCACGCCGTCACCACCCGTGTGGCCGAGCAGGGCGTCTACGAGCGGCTCGCCGCCGGCCGGGCCGACGGCGCGATCCTGCTCGACGTGCGCCAGGAGGATCCGCGCTTCGCCCTGGTCCGGCGCCTGGGCCTGCCCGCCGTGGTGCTCAGCGCGGAGGAGCCCACCGACGGCGAGACCGGTGGACTGCCCACCGTCTACTCCGACGACTCCCCCGCGATCGCCGAGATCGTGCGACTCATGGCCGAGGCCGGGCACACCCGGATCGCGCACGTCGCCGGGCCCTCCCCTTACATCCACGCCCGCATCCGCCGCGAGACGTTCACCGCCGCGATGGCCGAGCACGGGCTGGACGGCTCGCTCGTCGTGGAGGGCGCCTTCACCGCGGCCTCCGGCCGTGACGCGACCGCGCAGCTGCTCGACCTCGCCGAGCCGCCCACCGCGATCGTCTACGCGAACGACACGATGGCGATCTCCGGCCTCTCCCTCGCGCACAGCCGCGGTATCCGCGTGCCGGAGGAGCTGTCGATCTCCGGCTACGACGACTCCGAGCTCTCCGCCCATCTCTCCCCCGCCCTCACCACGGTGAGCACCGGGGCCGTGCAGCGCGGCGAGATCGCCGTGCGCACCCTGCTCGCCGCGCTCGACGGTGAGGAGCCCGGCGCCGTCCTCGCGGACCACACCGTCGTCGTCCCCCGCGGGAGCATCGCCGCCCCGCGACGCTGACCCCACTGCACTTTCCGCACCGCACCGCACCGCACCGCACCGCACCGACCACCTCAGCCGTATCCCGCCGGACAGAATCATCCCTGTTCAGCACCTCTATTTCAGCACCGCACCGTCGCACGTCTGGAGCCCACGATGACCCTCTCCCGCCGCACCTTCGCCACCGCCGCGCTCGCCACCCCGATCGCCGCCACCGCCCTCGCCGCCTGCGGCAACGGTGGCGGCGGTGGCGGGGCCGAGGCTCAGTCCTCCCGCGGCCCCGTGACGATCTGGCTGTCCAACAACGAGCAGGAGCTCGCCTGGGGCAAGGCCGCCGTCGAGGCCTGGAACAAGGACCACGCCGACGAGCAGGTCACCGCCCAGGAGATCCCCGCCGGGCAGAGCTCCGAGGAGGCCATCACCGCCGCGATCACCGCGGGCACCACCCCCGACCTCATCTTCAACATCTCCACCGCCGCCGCTCCCGCCTGGGTGCAGCAGGGCGGCCTCGTGGACCTCTCCACGTTCGAGGACGGCGCGAGCTACATCGAGGAGCGCACCGGCGCGGACGTCGCGAAGGGCTTCGCCGACGCGGACGGCAAGTACTACCTGCTGCCGTGGAAGTCGAACCCCGTCATGGTCATGTACAACAAGGACCTCTTCGAGAAGGCCGGCCTCGATCCGGAGAAGCCCGGCATGGACACCTTCGAGGGGTTCCTCGCCGGTTGCCGGAAGATCGTCGAGTCCGGCGCCGCGAAGTCCGCGATCTGGCCCGCGCCCACGAGCGAGTTCTTCCAGAGCTGGTTCGACTTCTACCCGCTCTACCTCGCCCAGACCGGCGGCACCCAGCTCGTCGAGGACGGCAAGGCCACCTTCGCCGACGAGGACGGCCTCGCCGTCGCGAACTTCTGGGCGCAGATCTACTCCGAGGGCCTCGCCCCGCAGGAGGCCTCCACCGACGACGCGATGGCGAAGCAGGCGACGGCGATGCAGGCCGCGGGCCCCTGGGCGATCGCCTCCTACAAGGACTCCTTCGCGCTGGGCCTGATGCCCGTCCCCACCGCGGAGGCGAAGGACCCCTCCGAGATCACGACCTACGCGGACTCCAAGAACGTCTCGATGTTCACCACCTCGAAGAACCAGGCGACCGCCTGGGACTTCCTGAAGTTCGCGACCTCCGAGGAGCAGGACGGCGCCTTCCTCGAGACGAGCGGGCAGATGCCGCTGCGCACCGACCTGGTGACCACCTACGCGGACTACTTCACGGATCACCCGGAGTACGCGGACTTCGCCGATCAGGCCTCCCGGGTGGTCGACGTCCCCAACGTGCCCAACTCGATCGAGGTGTGGCAGGCCTTCCGTGACCAGTACTCCTCCTCCGTCATCTTCGCGAAGTCCGACGTGGAGTCCGCCCTGCAGGCCGCGGCGGAGAAGATCGACCAGCTCGTCGCCGAATGAGCACCGCGACCACCCCCACGCCCGCCCGTCGGCCCGCCTCCCGCTCCCGGCTGCCGCTGGGTGGGAAGCTCGGCCCGCAGCCTCTGGGCCTGCTGCTCGCCGCGCCGTACGTCCTGTTCCTCGCCGCGGTGATGGCCTGGCCGCTGCTGCAGGCCGTCTGGATCTCCTTCCACGACTACTTCTTCACCGCCCCCACGGCGGTCGTGGAGCACCCTTTCGTGGGGTTCGAGAACTACGTGACCGCGGTGACGGACCCGCAGGTGCGGCAGTCGTTCGTGAACATCGCCGTCTTCCTCGTGATCAACGTGCCGCTCACCGCGATCCTCTCGCTCGTGCTCGCGAGCGCCCTGAACCGCGTGGTGCGCTTCGCCTCGGTGTTCCGGGTCGCGTTCTACGTCCCCTACGTCACCGCGAGCGTCTCGCTGATCGGCGTGTGGATGCTGCTGTTCTCCTCCGACGGGCTCGTCAACACGATCCTGGGCCCCCTCGCCCCGGACCCGTCGTGGCTGGTCAACAGCAGCCTCGCCATGCCGTCGATCGCGCTGTACGTGACGTGGAAGCAGCTGGGCTTCTACATCCTGCTGTACCTCGCGGCCCTGCAGAACATCCCGAAGGAGCTCTACGAGTCCGCGTCGATGGACGGCGCCGGCGCCATCGCCCGGTTCCGCCATGTGACCGTGCCCGGGGTGCGCTCCGTGACCGCCCTGGTGTTGATCCTCGCGATCATCACCGGCGCGAATCTCTTCACCGAGCCGTACCTGCTCACCAACGGCGGCGGGCCTGACGGCGCCTCCACGAGCCCGGTGCTGCTGATCTACCAGAAGGGCATCCAGCAGACGAACCCCGATGTGGCCTCCGCGATCGGAGTGCTCCTCGTGATCGGGATCGGACTGCTCTCGATGCTCGCCGCCCGCGCCGGGAAGGAGGACTGACATGCCCGGCCAGAAGACATCCGACGGTCCCGTCGACGCCAGGTCGGGAGCGGTGGCCGAGGTTGCCGAGCCGTCGGCCGCGCAGGCCCGCTCCGGCGCCCGCCGTTCGCGGATCGCCCTGTACGCGGTGCTCGCGCTCGTGGCCCTCGCCTTCGTGTTCCCGTTCTGGTTCATGGCCGTGGGCGCGTTCCAGGAGAACCCCACCTCCTCCCCGGCGGACCTGTTCCCCACCGGCGGCTGGACCACGCAGAACTTCACCGAGATCAACTCCAGGGTGAGCCTGCTGCGGTCCCTGCTGAACTCGCTGATATTCACCCTCGGTGTGCTCGCGGGGACGCTGACCTTCGGTCTGCTCGCCGGCTACGCGCTCTCTCGGCTGCGCTGGCGCGGCCGGGGCGCACTCTTCGCGATCATGCTGGGCGTCCAGGCGATCCCCTTCCAGCTCCTCATGATCCCGCTGTACGTGCAGGTCACCCGCACCTACGGACTGGGGGACACCTATCTGGGGATGATCCTGCCGTTCCTCATCAACACGACGGCCGTGTTCATCTTCAGGCAGTTCTTCCTGTCCCTGCCGGAGTCGCTGTTCGAGGCGGCGCGGATCGACGGCGCCTCCGAGCTGCGGATCCTGTTCTCGATCGCGGTGCCGCTCGTGAAGCCCGCGATCGCGACGGTCGCTCTGATCACCTTCATCGGTCCCTGGAACGAGTTCCTCTGGCCCTTCCTCATCACGAAGCAGGCGACGATGCAGCCGCTCGCCGTGGCGCTCGCGAACTACATCTCCAACGTCGCCCAGACGGCCGCGAACCCCAACGGCGCGATCCTCGCCGGGGCCGCGACCCTCGCCTTCCCCGTGGTGCTGCTGTTCGTCGTCTTCCAGCGGTTCTTCCGCGCCTCCGACGTCAGCTCCGGCATCAAGGGCTGACGCCCCCGCCCACCCGCACCACCGATCCATCCTCGACGCCCTACCCCTAGGAGAACCATGTCCACCGTGTCCCTCTTCGGCGGCGCCAGCTTCCCCCTCGGCCCGTTCGTCCCCCACGAGAGCAACCCGATCCTGCGCCCCAAGGGCGACTCGTGGGAGTCCGCGAACCTCTACAACCCGGCCGCGCTCGTCGTCGACGACCGGGTGGTGCTGCTCTACCGCGCCCATGCGGAGGACATCGTGTCCCACATCGGCATCGCGTTCTCCGACGACGGCGTCACCTTCGAGCGGGAGGACGCCCCGATCCTCTCCCCCGAGCACGACTACGAGCGGTTCGGCTGCGAGGACCCGCGGATCGCGTACATCGAGGGCACCTACTACCTCACCTACACCGGCTGGGACCGCACGAGCGCCCAGCTGTGCCTCGCCACCTCAACCGACCTGCGCTCCTGGACCAAGCACGGCCCGCTCTTCGAGGACTTCGACACCTTCGCGACCACGACGAACCCGCGCGGGCGCACCTGGTCCAAGGCCGGCGTCATCGTCCCCCGGCAGATCCAGGGGAAGTGGTGGATGTACTTCGGTGAGGGATCGATCTACTGGGCGACCAGCGATGACCTGATCCACTGGACGCCCGGGACGAGCGACCGCGAGCCGATGTACTCGCCCACGCCCGGCACCTTCGACGAGGCGCTCGTGGAGATCGGCACCTCCCCCGTGCTCACGGACAACGGGCTGCTCGTCATGCTCACCAACGGCGCGACCCGCACCGTCCACGAGGACGGCACCGTCGAGGTCGACTACCGCTGCGGCCAGATCGCGATCGACCCCGCCGAGCCCACCAAGGTCCTCGCCCGCCTGCAGGATCCGTGGCTGCGCCCGCAGACCTACGAGGACACCCACGGCCTGGTCTCCAACGTCACCTTCGTCGAGGGGCTCGTGAAGTTCCGCGACAGGTGGTTCGCCTACTACGGGCAGTCGGACACGACCCTCGCCGTCGCCATCGCAGATCCCGCGGTGCCCTTCGGCACGGGCCTGCAGGCCGACGGCTGACGGCGCACCGCCTCTCACCACATCCCCGCCTCGACCTCCGCGATCGCGGCGCGCAGCACGAGCGGCGCCCGGTAGCGGGTGGCGATGCCGGCCCGCACGGAGCGCTCGAGCTCGGGGTCGCCGCCCTCCGCGCTGAGCACGCCCCAGCGCACGAGGTCCTCGAGGACCGCGCCGAGGTGCGCGAGCTCCCGCAGCGCGGCCGGGTGGGGGTGCCCCGTGTACGGATCCAGCGGCACGGAGCGGATGGCGGGGTGCTGGAGCAGCCCGGCGAGGTACTCACACACCTGGCGGCAGTGGTCGAGGTCGCCGTCCATCGGCGCCCACGGCAGCAGCAGCCCCTCGGGCCGGGTGGCGAGGAGCAGCGCCTCGGTGAGGGGCTCGCGCGGGGAGTCCTCGGCGCGCAGCCACAGGTCGTGGCCCTGGCGCTGCAGGCGCTGGGCGAGGATCGCGGCGAGTCCGTCCCGCATCGCCTGGAGCATGGCCGTCCCGGCCGCGTCGCGGAGCGCCTCCCGGTCGGGGCAGAGGGCGGTGGGCTGCAGGACGTGGTCGACGATCTCCACCCAGCCGAGGCCCCGCAGCATCCGGGCCCGCTCGTCGAGCCCCGGCGCGGGGTCCCAGGTGCTCCAGCGGTCGCGGCGACGGGCCGGGCACCTGCCGCCGCGGCGGTAGGCACGGACGTCCGCGACGTAGAAGGTGCCGGTGCGGGTGACGCGGCGCCCCTCCCCCACGAAGTCGAGCAGGTCCTGCAGGTGACCGGGCCAGTCGAAGGCGGGGAGCTGACTGCGCAGGAGCGCCCGCCCCTCGGGGTCGTCGGGGTCGACGGCCTCGGGGACCGGCACGTCACCCAGGAACCAGGGGCGCGGGGCGGGACGGGGGGCGTCGGCGGCGGGGGCGCCGTCGGAGTGGTCGATGAGTGTCATGCCCAGACCCTCGTCCCGCCCGCACCGGCGGGCCAGCGGGCACCGAGAGTTGTGGACCCCGCCCCGCTGGGGAGGAACGACCGCGGGGCCCGGGGCCCCGCGGCTCGGTGGGCCCCGGCCCGCTCTTCTCAGCCCTCCTGGCGACCCATCACGAACGCCCTGATCACGGCCGGGTCGAGCTTCGGGTTGCGGTCGGCGTCGGCGAGGCCGTTCGCCTCCTGCAGGGTGTCGGTGAGCTGGGTGTAGCAGAACCCGGTGACGACCTCGCTCGCATGGAGCGCATCGAAGAGCGAGGCGACCTTCTCCCGGTACTCCTCCGGCGACGAGACCGTCGCGTAGCCCCAGGTGCCCTGGGCGGCGTAGGCGATGCCGCCGAACTCGGTGACCATGACCGGGGCGCCCTCGTGGACGTCCACGGCGGCGTCGTCGATCGGTCGGCGACGCTGCGGGCCGCGGCCGGCGATCAGCGCGGAGGCGGAGTCCGCGCTCGCCCAGGAGCGGCGCAGGGCGTCGGCGTCCGTCGTGTAGTCGTGCAGGGCGATGACGTCCCCGCCCATGAGCTCGTACCCGTCGTTGGAGACGACGGGCCGGCTCGGGTCCAGGGCCTTCGTGAGCGCGGTCAGGGCGATGGTGAGCTGGCGCTGCGGGAGCGAGCCGGCGAGATCGCGCACGCCCCAGGACTCGTTGACGGGCACCCAGGTGACGACGCTCGGGTGCGGCCGGCACTGTTCCACGATCTCCGACCACTCCGCGGTGATCAGGGACGCCGCGCGAGGGCTGTAGGCATAGGCGTTCGCAGTCTCGCCCCAGATCAGCAGGCCCAGCTCGTCCGCCCAGCGCAGGAACCGCGGGTCCTCGACCTTCTGGTGGATGCGGGCGGCGTTGAAGCCGAGCTCCTTGATGAGCTCCACCTCGCGGCGCCGGGCGTCCTCGCTGGGCGCGGTGAGGTGGGAGGTGGGCCAGTAGCCCTGCTCGAGCACGGAGCGCACGTAGTACGGCTCGCCGTTGAGCAGGAAGTGCCCGCGGTCGATCCCCGTGGTGCGCAGGCCCAGGTAACTCGCGGCTTCGTCGCGCACCTTGCCGCCCTCGAGCACCTGCAGGTCCACGTCCACGAGCGCCGGATGCTCGGGGCTCCACAGCAGGCGGTCGCGGTCCTGCGTGTTGCGCACGGCGGGCACGTCGACCACGAGCTCGACGCGGGTCTCGTGCGCGCTCACCTCGACGCTCCCGAGCGTCTCCTCCCCCGCGCGGAGCGACGCCCGCACGGTCGTGCCCGGGGCGGGGCGGCGGGCGAGGCGCACGCTCAGCTCGACGCGGGCGCGCGGCATGTCGAAGGTGCTGTGCACGGCGGTGACGTGCTGCTCGGCGACCTCCTCGAGCCACACGGAGCGCCAGATGCCGGTGGAGCGGTGATACCAGATGCCGTGCGGCTCCTCGCGCCAGTCCTGCTTGCCGCGCGGCTGCTCGGGGTCGAGCGGGTCGTCGAGCGCGCGCACCACGAGCACGTGCTCCTCCCCCGCATCGAGCAGGTCGGTGAGGTCGAGGGTGAAGGTCGTCTGCCCGCCGACGTGGCGGCCCACGTGGTGGCCGTCGACCCAGACGTCCGCCTCGTGGTCGACCGCGCCGAGGTGGAGGAGGGTGCGGTGCCCGGGCTGCGGGGCGGCGGTGATCGTGCGGCGGTACCAGAGCACGGGGTGGAAGGCCGTGTCGTGGATGCCGGAGGCCTCGCTCTCCGGCACGAAGGGCACGGTGATCTCGCGGTCGAAGCGGCCCGCGGCCTCGGGGGCGTACCAGCGCTCGGCGAGGCCGCGGTCCTCGTCGTCATGGGCGAAGCCCCACGCGCCGTCGAGGTCCGTCCAGGCCTCGCGGCGCAGGGTGGGGCGGGGATGGGCGGCGGCGGGCGTCGTCATGGCGGAGCATCCTTAGCACGTGGGAATCGACGGTCGCTCCAGCGTAGCGGTCACACCTCCGAAGCGCTGGACGGGACCTGCACGGCGGGCGGCGGATCCGCCCGGGAGCGACGGGACCACATCCGGCCCCCAGCGACGGCCCGGCCCGCGACCGGATCGCGACCGGACCGCTCGACCCGGGACCCGCGGGCGCAGGGTCAGGTACGGTGCCCTAGCCCGACCCGTGCCCCTCCCCCGTGCGGCTCCTCAGCGAAAGGCGATGCCCGGCGTGCCCGAGAGCAAGTCCCCGACCGTCTACGACGTCGCGCGCCAGGCCGAGGTCTCGATCGCGACGGTCTCCCGCGTGCTGCGGCGGCCGGACAAGGTCGCCGCCGCGACCCGCGAGCGCGTGATGGCCGCGGTGCAGCAGCTGGGCTACGTCCCCAATGCGAGCGCGCGCGGTCTCGCGGGTCGCCGCACCGGCGTGCTCGGCCTGCTCATCCCGGGCCACGACCTGCCCACCACGAGCGACCGGGAGGACGCCCGCTCCGCCACCGGCGAGGTCGCCTTCATCGACGACCGGGACGGCTCGGCCGCGGATCCGTTCCGCAACCGTTACTTCGAGCAGCTCGTGCGCGGGGCCGAGGCCGCCGCCTGGCGCGAGGGCTACGCACTCATGGTCGCCGCCGGCCGGGACATGGGCCGCGAGGTGGTCATGCACGACCTCGCAGGGCGGGTCGACGGACTCGCCGCCGTCTCCCGCACCGTGCCGGACGAGCTGCTGCGCACGAGCATCGGCCGCACGCCGCTCGTGCTGGTGGCGGGGCACAGCACGGCCGACGGCGACGGGGCCGACGGCGGCGGCGAGGGAGCAGACAGAGCCGAGGGGGCCGACGTAACCGACGGCACCGTGGACGGGGTGGGGCCCCGGGGCGCCATCGGCACCACGGCCGACGCCGTGCGGGTGGACAACCGGGGCGGCATGCGCGCGCTCGTGGAGCACGTGCTGACTGTGAAGCCGCCGGGGCCGGTGCTCTACCTCGCCGGCCCGCCCGACTCCCCCGACGCCGCCGGCCGCGCCGCGGGGTTCCGGGACGCGATCGGCGGGGACGGCGCCGGCGGCGACGGCGGTACCGGCCGGGACGGCACCGCCTGGACCGAGCTCCTCGGCGACTTCACCTGGCAGGGCGGACATGACGCCGTCGCCGCTCACCTCGAGCAGGACACCCCCGCCGCGGTGATCGCCGCGAACGACCAGAGCGCCCTGGGCGCGCTCGCCGCGCTGCGCGAGGGCGGGGTGGACGTGCCCGGCACCTGCGTGGTGACGGGCTTCGACGGCATCGACGAGTCGCGGTGGAGCACGCCCGCGCTCACCACGGTGCGCCAGCCGATGCTCGACCTGGGCGTGCGGGCGGTGGAGCTGCTGCTGCGCCGCATCGCCGATCCAGGAGCGCCGGCGACGGAGCTCCTGCTGCCGGTGGACGTGCTGCTGCGCCACAGCTGCGGCCCGCACCGCTGAGCCCAGCAGCGCCGGACCTCACACCGGTGAGCCCTGCCCGTTCCGCAGGATCCGCAGGCCCGTCGCGTGAACGCTCCCCCGGCGCGCGACCTCGTCGTCGATACGTCTCGTCCACGCCTCGGTTCCCTGAGTTGCGCTCTCGATGTAAGCGCATACACTCGTCGGGCGCCGTGCGCCGGACCCCGATCCCGGGAGCCCGCGACACCGGCGCCTCGGCCGCCGACCGGCGGCATGTTCGTACGACGGCGTGAGGACGTGACACCCCGTGGCTTCCACACCACCACCCCGGCCGGGCCTGCCGGGAACCCTCGACCACGCGGCGCCGCTGCGCCGCCGCACCCTCCTGGGCGGCACCGCGCTCGCGGCCGGGCTCCTCGCGAGCGGCTGCAGCCTGCAGATCACCAGCAAGCCCGATCCCACGATCGGTGACGACACCCTGCTGATCGCCGGGGACAAGGGCACGCCCACGTTCACCGCGAACTTCAACCCCTTCAACGCGAACGCCCGCAAGGCCGCCGCGATCGTCTACGAGCCCCTGATCTGGATCAACCCCCTGGACGGCACGCTCGTGCCGTGGCTCGCCGAGAGCTGGGAGCAGCCGGACCCGCAGAAGATCGTGCTGACGCTGCGCAGCGGCGCCACCTGGCACGACGGCACCCCGCTCACCACCGGGGACGTGGACTACACCTTCCGGATGCTCAAGGAGCACCCCGCCAACGACACCGGCGGCGTCTGGAGCCGCGTCGACACCGTCGAGACGACGGACTCCACCATCGAGATCACGCTGCTCGCCCCGGACTCCCCCGCCCTGCCCGTCATCGGCGCGATGCTCATCGTCCCCGAGCACATCTGGGCCGACGTCGAGGACCCCTCGACCTGGCGCAACGAGGAGCCCGTCGGCTCCGGCCCGTTCCAGCTCGGCAACTTCACCTCCCTCCAGTACACGCTCGACCGCTACGCGGGCTACTGGCAGGCGGACCAGATCGACGTCGAGCACCTCGTCTACCCCGCCGCGAGCGAGGAGATGGACCTGGTCACGAAGGGCTACGACTGGGCGTACGCCTACATGAGCGACGTCGAGAACACCTGGATGGCCGCGAACCCGCACAACAGGTACTGGTTCCCGCCGGGCGGCATCATCGGCCTCCACCTCAACCACGACGTCGCCCCCTTCGACGACCTCGACGTGCGGCGCGGCCTGTCCCTCGCGCTCGACGGCAAGCAGGTGGGCGAGGTCGCCGCGGAGGGCTACATGGACGAGGCCAGCCAGTCCGGCCTGCTCCTGCCCAACCAGGAGGACCTCCTGAACCCGGAGATCCCGGACCGCGGCATCATCGCCCGGGACGCCGACGCCGCGATCGCCGCCTTCGAGAAGGCCGGCTTCCAGCACGACGGCACGACCCTGCGCACGGCCGACGGCGAGCCCTTCACCTTCGCCATCACGACCGCGAACGGCTACACCGACTGGCTGCGCGCGGCCCAGGAGGTCCAGCGCCAGCTGCGCGGCGTGGGCATCGAGGCGACCATCGAGACGCCGCAGCCCGCGGCCTACGAGGCGAACCTGACCAGCGGCGACTTCGCCGTCGCGATGGGCTCCTCCAACGGGTCCGACGCCTTCCAGGGCTACTCCAACCTCCTGTGGGGCGAGTACTACGCGCCCGTCGGCGAGGCGAGCCAGAACAACCGGATCCGCTACCGCAACGACGAGGTCGACCAGCTCATCGGCGACTACCGCGCGAGCGTCGACGAGGACGAGCAGGCCCGCATCCTGCAGCAGCTCGAGAAGATCTTCTACGACGACCTCCCCGTCATCGCCCTCTACTACGGCGGCCTCTGGGGCCTGTACAACGACGGCCGCTTCACCGGCTGGCCCAGCGCGGAGGACCCCTACGCGCCCCTGCAGACCTACCAGTCCTCTCCGCTGCGCGTCCTCACCCGGGTGCGCCGCGTCCGGAACGGAGGCGCCTCATGAGGTACATGCTCCAGCGCGCGGGGTGGTTCCTGCTGACCCTCTGGGCGGCGATCACCCTAAACTTCCTGCTGCCGCGCATGATGCCCGGCTCCCCGGCGGACGCCGCCCTCGCGAAGCTCGCGCAGAACGGCCCCGTCACCGAACAGACCCGCAAGGCCGTCGAGGCGCAGCTCGGCGTGCCCGACGGCAACCTGCTCCAGCAGTACCTCGACTACCTCCACCAGGTCGTCACGCTCGACTTCGGCGTCTCCTACGCCTTCTACCCCGAGCCCGTGACGGGCCTGGTCCTCCAGGCCCTGCCCTACACGCTCATCCTCGTGGGGCTCGTGACGATCGCGGCGTTCGTGATCGGCACCCTGCTGGGCGTGCTCGCCGCCTGGAAGCGGGGCACCTGGATGGACGCCCTGCCCGCCGTGGGCGGCAGCTTCCTGGGGACCTTCCCCTACTTCTGGACCGCCCTGCTGCTGCTGTTCTTCCTCGGCTACGTCGGCCACCTGTTCCCCACCTTCGGCGCCTACTCGGCGACCACGGTCCCCGGGTTCAGCTGGGCGTTCATCGAGGACGCGCTCTACCACGCGGCGCTCCCCGCGACGACGATGCTGGTCACCTCCCTCGGCGGCTGGATCATCGGCATGCGCAACGCGATGATCACGACCCTCGGCGAGGACCACGTGACCTTCGCGGAGGCCAACGGCATCCCCGGTCGCACCGTCGCCCTGAAGTACGCGGCGCGCAACGCGATCCTCCCGAACCTCACGGGCTTCGGCATGGCGCTCGGCGGCGTGGTCGGCGGCTCCGTGCTCGTCGAGCAGGTCTTCGGCTACCCGGGCATCGGCTTCCTGCTGTTCAACGCCGTCACCGGCCAGGACTACCCGCTGATGCAGGCGATCTTCCTGATGATCACCGTGAGCGTCCTGGTCGCGAACCTGCTCGTGGACATCATGTACGGCATTCTCGACCCGAGGACGAGGCGATGAGCGCGATGAGCACTGCCCTGACCACCACCTTCACCGCCTCGATCCGCACCGTCTGGGGCAACCGCA
The DNA here is from genome assembly GCF_005490785.1 of Brachybacterium sp. SGAir0954. Taxonomy (GTDB): domain Bacteria; phylum Actinomycetota; class Actinomycetes; order Actinomycetales; family Dermabacteraceae; genus Brachybacterium; species Brachybacterium rhamnosum. The sequence goes on from NZ_CP027295.1 coordinate 188,789, forward strand.
AGGCACGGATCGGCCTGATCATCCTCGGGCTGTTCGTCGTGCTCGCGGTGCTCGCCCCGCTCGTCGCGCCCTACGGCCCCGAGGACAACGGCTTCGAGCGCAACCAGGGCGCCTCCGCCGCGCACTGGCTGGGCACCACCGCCGCCGGCGAGGACGTGCTGAGCCAGCTGATCTTCGGCTCCCGCATCTCCCTGCTCGTGGGCTTCGGCGCCGGCGGCATCGCCACCGTGATCTCCGTGCTCGTGGGCCTCAGCTGGGGCTACGTGCGCGGTTGGCTCGGCGACGTCATCAACTTCGTCGTCAACATGTTCCTGGTGATCCCGGGCCTGCCGCTGATGATCGTGGTCGCCACGTACCTCAGCAACGGCGGCATCTCCGTGATCGTCGCGGTCATCGCGATCACCGGCTGGGCCTGGGGCGCGCGCGTGCTGCGCAGCCAGACCCGGACCCTGCGCGGGCGCGACTTCGTGGAGGCCGCGCGGTTCTCCGGCGAGCGCGCGCCGCGGATCGTCTTCCGCGAGATCCTGCCGAACATGACCTCGCTCATCGCGGGCGGGTTCTTCGGCTCGGCGACCGCCGCGATCCTCGCCGAGGCGGGCCTGGAGTACCTGGGTCTCGGCGACTCCACCGTCATCAGCTGGGGGACGATGATCTATTGGGCGCAGAACTCCAACGCGCTCCTCACCGGCCAGTGGGCGCTGCTGTTCGCGCCCGGCCTGTGCATCGCCCTGCTCGCCACCTCGCTGACCCTCATCAACTTCGGCATCGACGGGATCAGCAATCCCCGTCTGAGGGAAGGGAGCACCGGCCGATGAGCACCGCCACGCACCGCACCACCCCGTCCACCCCCGGGGCGGAGGAGCCGCTGCTGCGGGTCCAGGACCTCTCCGTCGTCTACGAGCCGGTCGGGGCTCCCGCCACCCGGGCCGTCCGCGAGGTCTCCTTCGAGGTGGGCCGCGGCGAGTTCGTGGGCCTCGTGGGCGAGTCCGGCTCCGGGAAGTCCACGCTCGGGTTCGCGCTCACCGCGCTCTCGAAGCCTCCTGCCCGCATCGAGTCCGGCAGCATCCTGTTCGGAGACGTCGACATCGCCTCGATGAGCGCGGAGGAGCTGCGCACCCAGCGCCAGGGCGGCTTCGCCATGGTGCTGCAGGCGGGCATGAACACGCTCAGCCCCGTGCGCACGATCCGGAAGCACTTCCACGACATCTTCGCCGCCCACCGGCACGTCGCCCCCGGCGATCGGGACGACCGCGCCGCGGAGCTCGTGGGCCGCGTGTCGCTGGGACCGGAGGTCCTGGACCGCTATCCCTTCGAGCTCTCCGGCGGCATGCGCCAGCGCGTGACGATCGCGCTCGCGCTCTCCCTCGAGCCGCAGCTGATGGTGTTCGACGAGCCCACCACCGCGCTCGACGTCCTCGTCCAGCACGCGGTGATGGACACGATCCGCGAGCTGCAGGCGCAGGAGGGCTTCACGGCCATCCTCATCAGCCATGACCTGGGCGTGGTGCTCGAGTCCGCGCACCGCGTGATGGTGATGCACGACGGCCGGGTCGTCGAGGACGCCCCGAGCGAGGACATCCTGCGCCGCCCGCAGCACGAGTACACCCGCATGCTGCTGAGCCACTTCGCGGATCCGCGTGCGGAGCACGTCGCGCTCCCCGGCCTCGAGGCCCCGGTCGCCGGGACCGCGACGTCGGCCCCGTCGGCCTCCTCCTCCCCCGCCGCAGGCGGTGGGCTCGAGCTGCGGGTCCAGGGCGTCAGCAAGTCCTTCGGCGCACCGCGTCGCGGGGCGCAGCCCGTGCTCGCCGTCGACGACGTCAGCTTCACCCTCGCCGCCGGCGGGGCGACCGCGCTCGTCGGCCAGTCCGGCAGCGGGAAGTCGACGCTCGCGAAGCTCATCACGGGCGTCGAGAAGCCCACCGCCGGCACGATCCACGTCGGCGACGCGGAGGTGGGGAGCCTGCGCCGCAAGGAGCTGCGGGACCTGCGCCGGAGCGTGCAGATGGTCTTCCAGGACCCGTACGCGGCGCTGAACCCGCTCAGCACCGTCGAGTACACGCTCACCCGGGCGCTGACGAACCTCACGGACCTGCGGGGCAACGCCCTGCGGAAGCGTCTGCACGAGCTGCTCGAGACGGTGGGCCTCACCCCCGCCGCGCAGTTCGCCGCGAAGCTGCCCCACCAGCTCTCCGGCGGGCAGCGGCAGCGCGTGGTCATCGCACGGGCGCTCGCCGCGGATCCGCAGGTGATCATCGCCGACGAGCCCGTCTCGATGCTCGACGTGTCCCTGCGCGCCGGGGTGCTGGCCCTGCTGCGCGACCTGCGCGAGCGCACCGGCATGTCCCTGCTCTACATCACGCACGACCTGCTCAGCGCCCGGCTGATCACCGACGACATCCTCGTCCTGCACGATGGCCGCGTCGTCGAGTCCGGCCCCACCGCCGAGGTCATGCGGCATCCGCAGGACGAGTACACGATCCGTCTGCTCGACGCGATCCCCGACCCGGCGCGTGTGCACGGCGCCCGACCCGACCGAGGAGACCTCCCGTGACCACAGCATCCACCGCGACCGCACTGACCTTCCCCGACGGTTTCCTGTGGGGCGCCGCGACCGCCGCCCACCAGATCGAGGGCAACAACGTGAACGCGAACTGGTGGGAGATGGAGCACCGCCCCGACTCCCCGGTCGTCGAGCCGAGCGGCGACGCCGCGGACAGCTACCACCGCTTCGAGGAGGACATCCGGATCCTCGCGGAGCTCGGGCTGAACACCTACCGCTTCAGCTTCGAGTGGGCGCGCATCGAGCCCGAGCGCGGGTTCGTCTCCCGCGCCGAGCTCGCGCACTACCGGCGCATGATCGAGGCGTGCCTCGCGCACGACGTCGAGCCCGTCGTCACGCTCATGCACTTCACGGTGCCGCGCTGGTTCGAGCGGGACGGCTTCTGGCGCGCCGACGACGCCCCCGCGCTCTTCGCCCGCTACACGGAGACCGTGCTGCCGATCCTCGACGGCGTGCGCTACGTGTGCACGATCAACGAGCCCAACATCGCCGCGATGCTCGCGGGCGGCGAGAAGGCGGAGAACCTCGTCGCCCACGGCCTGCCCGCCCCGGACCTGCAGGTCGCCGATCAGCTCCTCGCCGCGCACCGCGCGTCCCGGGCCGTGCTCGCGCGCCGGCCCGAGATCCTCTCCGGCTGGACGGTCGCCACCCAGGCCTTCCACGCGACCGGCGAGCCGGGCAGCGAGGAGATGCTCCAGGAGTACGGCTACCCGCGGGACTTCTGGTACCTCGAGAACGCGCGGGGCGACGACTTCCTCGGCGTCCAGGCGTACACCCGCACCTTCATCGGGCCCGGGGGCCCGCTGCCCGTCGAGGAGGGCGTGGAGACCACGCTGACCGGCTGGGAGTTCTTCCCCGAGGCCGCGGAGCTCGGGCTGCGCAGCGCCTGGGAGCTCAGCGGCCACGTGCCGCTCATGGTCACCGAGAACGGCATCGCCACCGGGGACGACACCCGCCGCCGCGACTACGTCCAGGGCTCCCTCGAGGGCATCCACCGCGCGATCGCCGACGGCATCGACGTGCGCGGCTTCCAGTACTGGTCGCTGCTGGACAACTACGAGTGGGCGAGCGGCTACCGGCCCACCTTCGGGCTCGTCAGCTGGGACCCCGAGACCTTCGAACGGACGGTGAAGCCGAGCGCCCGCTGGTACGGCGGCATCGCCCGCGACAACGCGCTCCCCCTCGAGGGCGGAGGCGGCCCCACAGCCCGCTGATCCCCTGATTGCTACAGTGCGAGCGTGATCAAGACCCCGGTGAGCCGCCGCCGCGGCCTGCCCTGGGCCGTCCCCGTCCTCGCCTGCCTGGTCGTCATCGCGCTCGCGCTGGTGTTCGCGGTCGTCCGCACCAACCCGCCGGAGCGATCGCAGCCCCTGCAGATCTCCACCTCCGAGTGGCTGCCCTACATCTCCCCGGACCTCCCCGACTCCGGTCCGGTCGCCCAGCTCCTCACCGAGGTGTTCGGCCGCGCCGGGTACACGCCCGAGTTCGTCTACAGCAACTGGCCGACCGCCGAGAAGGAGGTCACCAGCGGTGCGACGATCGGCATGGCCCCCGTCGTCGTCTCCGAATCCCGGGCCTCGTTCGCCCTGTACAGCGACCCGCTCCTGGAGTTCCGCTACACCTTGATCGGGAAGAAGGGGGAGGCCCTGGACTCGCTGTCGCATCGCAGCGACCTGACAGGGGTGAAGGTCGCGCGCATCGCGGGCTACCAGTACTGGGAACAGCTCGAGGACTCCGGCGCCACGTTCACCGACTACCCCTCCTCCCTCGCGGCGTTCACGGCCCTCAAGGACGGCGAGGTCGACGTCGTCGCCGAGGGATCCGTCGCCGGCCAGGCAGTGCTCGAGAGCGCCGAGTTCGCCGACGACGCCTCGCTCTACGGCGAGGTGCAGCCCGCCAGCGACCTCACCTCCTCGACCCAGGGCCTGCACCTCCTGATGAAGGACACGCCAGAGGGCCGCGAGACCCAGCAGGAGTTCAACGCCGCTCTGGCCGAGCTGCGCGGGACAGCCGACTACGAGGAGCTCGTGGCCTCCCTCGAGGACACCTCGCAGCAGGTGATCCTCACCGGCGCGAGCGGCGGCGCCGTGGACCTGTTCGACGACAAGGGTGCGGCCGTCGGCTCCACTCCCTCCGGGACCACCGGCTCCGTGCTCGGCTGGCCCGAAGGATCCCCGGACCGGGAGACGCTCGTCGAGGTCAAGATCCTCGATGGCCCGTACCGGGGGCGCCTGCTCTCCGCTCGCCTCGACGACATGGAGATCGACCATGCATGAGTTCCGCTGGATGGCTCCGATCCGGGTGGGCTTCACCTCGTCCCCGGGCATCCTGGATCGCGAGCCCGCCCGCTATCGCACGTTCTGGGATCGCGTCGCCGATCGCGCCTCGGATCGCCCGTGGAGCTTCCCCCGGGCATCCTCGACGGACGACCTTGCACGCATCGGGTGGTCGAAGGCAGCGGCCGACGTCCTCCACCGCCCGCTCGAGGTCGTCACCGGGACGCTCACCGCGGCCGACGTCCCCGCCTTCCCCGACCTCGAGGTCGCCGAGCTGGGCTGGACGCTCTACGACCACGGCGTGCTGCTCGTCGAGGGACGGCTCGAGGTGGCGGCCACCGCGACGGCCGAGCACTGGGACGATGCCGAGCACTGGGAACAGGCCGTCCAGGACGCCGGCCGCGACCTCACCCGTCTCTGCGCCGAGCTGGAGTACGCGGCGCTCGAGAGCATCCTCGCCGCGGTCCCGGATCATGCCGACCTCCTCATGCTCGAGCAGGTCCCGGTCGGTGAGCCGCTGTGGGTCACCCGATCACTCGCCCTGGACCCGGCGGATCCGAGCAGCCACGATCTCGCCCGTCGCTGGGTCTCGGAGATCGATAGCTTCCACCGCGAGGCGATCGAGGAGGTGATCAGCGGGGAGCGCCCGCTGCTCGCCCGCTGGCTCAACCACGTCTACCGGCCCGATCGCGGAGCAGAGGTCGAGCTCAGCTGGAACGCGCTGAAGAAGGCACAGTTCTGCTGGTCGGCGATGCACTGGATCGACCAGACCCTGCGCGAGATCCTCGCGTGGTCCATGGCGGACCACAAGGACATCTCCGTGGGGAGCCTCCGGACGGCGCTGCAGGCCGCGATGAATCAGGCGCAGGAGCAGCTGATGCTCATGACGGACATCCGCCAGCAGGTCAGCCGCCAGACCCATGCGGAGATGCAGCGCTTCCTCGGCGGCTGGGACTACACGGAGCTCCTGGAGACCCCGGTGCGCGAGAAGGTCGACATCTGCCAGCAGCGGCTCGAGGTGCTCGCGGAGGAGCGTGCCGCCCGCTCCTCGATCTTCACCGACATCATCCTCATGAGCATCGGCGTGACCTCGGTGCTGGCCACCGCCATCGCCCTCGTGCAGTTCGGCCGTGACGCCGGCCAGGATCCGTCCCAGTCGGTGTTCGACCTCGGCAGCGGATCGATCACCTCCTGGGTGTCCTCGCAGTCGATGGACGCGATCCTCATCGTGAGTCTTCTGCTCTCGATCGTGCTCGTCGTGGTGTTCATCTGGAAGCGACGGCAGAGCATCTCGTGATCGGTCGCGAGGGCCCGCCATGGGACCGCTGACCCGACTGCTGGGCGTCCGCGTCCTCCTCGACGTCCAGTTCTGGTTCCCCACCTGGATGATCTTCCTGCTGGACCAGGGGTTCTCGCCGCTCGAGGCGGCCGCCGTGGACGCGGTGTTCAACGCGGTCGTCGTCCTCGCCGAGATCCCCCTGGGTCGCGTGGTCGACGCCATCGGCCGCAAACGCGCACTCATCGCGACGTGCGCGCTGACCTCCGTGGTCTTCGCCGGGATCGGTCTGGCGCCCAGCTTCTGGGTCATGTTCGCGATCTGGGCGCTGTGGGGCGTCCTCTGGGCGCTCGCCTCCGGGGTGGACACGACCTACGCGTGGGAGCTCGCCGATCAGCTCCCCGGCCGCTTCTCCCCCGCGCGCTACCTGGGACGGACGCGGCTGGCGGGCGGCATCGCGGGGGTGATCTCCCTGGTCACGGCCGGACTGCTGCTGGAGATCTGGGCCCCGCTGCCGTATCTCGTCACGGCAGGGCTGGCGCTGATCGCGCTCCCCCTCGCGCTGTCGATCCCCGATGTGTCCCGGAGCGCGCAGCACCACCTCCACGTCACCGCTCAGTCCCTCCGTGACGCGCTCCGGCATCCCGCGGTGAGGTCCGGCATCCTGCTCGCGGCGATCATCCTGACGGCCGGGGTCTCGATCCGCATCGTGTTCCAGCCCGTCGGCCTCGGCCTGGGTTTCAGCGCCTTCGGGATCAGCATCGCCTATGGCGCCATCGCCCTCTCGGCCGCGGCCGGGGGGTGGCTGGGGAGCCGCATCGCCGCGGCCCATCGCGGCCGATGGGTCGTGCTCTCCGTGGCGCTGATGGCGGGCAGCTACCTGCTGACCGCTCTCACCATCCACCTCGACTCCGGGTGGGCGACGATGCTCGTCGCGATCCCGGCGGGCACAGCGGCCTTCGGCATGGGCAAGACGATCACGGACATCTGGATCATCGAGTCCGTGGGCCCGCGCTGGCGGGCGACCGTGCTCTCGATCGCCTCCGCCGCGAACGGCCTCATGATGGTCGGGCTGCGCCCCGTCCTGCTGCTCACGGCGGATTCCGCCGGGGATTCCCTCGCCTTCCTGCTCTGGGCGGCGGTGAGCGTGGGCCTCTGCCTGCTGTGCATCCCCCTCGTGCGCGCCGGCGCCCGCGCCGCCTGACGCGAGGCCGCGTCACCGCCGCACGGCCCCCGGCAGCCACCGCGACCCGAGCGCCGCGAGCCACGCCGCGGCGATCCCGATCACCGCGGCGAGCACGAGCTCGACGCCCCACAGCACGGGGCTCGGGATGCCGTGGTACACGACCATCCACTGCGCGGGGAGGATCAGCAGGAAGCCCAGCACGAGCACGTACGTCACGGGGCTGCGGCCCCGCACGATCAGCCAGCCCAGCAGCCCCACGGCCGGGCCGAGGATCGAGAGGTCCAGCATCCGCGGGAAGGGCTGCGGCAGGTCCAGGTCGCCCCGGAGGTACGAGATCACGAGGACCGTCCCGAGCAGGACGGGCACGACGACCACCAGCACGGCGAGCGCCGCCCGCCACAGGGCGGTGGGCGCGAGCGCGAGACCGCCCGCGAGCACGAGCAGGCCGATCCCGAGCTGGACGATGCCCTGGAGCTTCAGCAGCGGGTCGTCGAAGCCGACGAACCCCACCGGGGACCACTGCGTGAGCAGGTAGGAGCCGATCACGGTCGCGACGAGGGCCATGCCGTAGCGGGCTCCGTCCCTCCGCTCGTGGCGGTCCGGCGTGGCGACAGGCGCGCCGAACTGCGGCCCGGGGAAGCCCGGAGGGGCGCCGGGCACGGCGGGCCGGGGCGCGGGGAGGCCGGGCTGGGGCTGGGTCATCGTCACTCCTGGTGGTCCCGCGGGGGCAGGCGCCCACTGTAGGCGGAGCGGTCGCCGATCACCGCCGATCCGGCAGGCCCGTCGGCCCGTCGGCCTGTCGGTCTATCGCGATCCGACTGGCCCCTCGCGATCCGACGGGCCCGTCGGACCTGCGGCCGGACCGCACCGCCGGCGTCCTCGCTCCTGGGGTACGGTGCTCGCCGATCCCTCGGGTGCCCGTCGCAACGGGCTGAGATCGGACTGTCGCGGTCCGAGTACCGACCGAACCTGCCCGGGTCATGCCGGCGAAGGAAGAAGGAGAGCGACTGCATGTCCGCACGCCCTGAGAACTACCCCACCCACACCCTCGACCACCTCGAGGATCCCGAGCACGGCATCCGCGTGCCCGTCACCCGGATCACCCAGGACCCCGCCCCGAGCGGCGCGGAGAACCCGCCCGTGACCGTCTACCGCACCGCGGGCCCCGGCTGCGCGCCGGAGGAGGGCCTCGCGCCGCTGCGCGAGGACTGGATCCGCGGCCGCGGCGACGTGGAGGCCTACACGGGTCGCAGCCGGAGCCTCGAGGACGACGGCCGCAGCGCCGTGCGCCGCGGGGAGGCGAGCGCGGAGTGGCGGGGCGCGCGGAGGGAGCCGCTGCGCGGCCTCGAGGGCCGACGGGTCACGCAGATGCACTACGCCCGCCGCGGGGAGATCACCGCGGAGATGCGGTACGTGGCGCTGCGCGAGGGCTGCGACGTGGAGCTCGTGCGCAGCGAGCTCGCCGCGGGCCGCGCGATCATCCCCGCGAACGTGAACCATCCCGAGGCGGAGCCGATGATCATCGGCCGCGCGTTCCTCGTGAAGGTCAACGCGAACATCGGCAACTCGGCGGTGACCTCGTCGATCGCGGAGGAGGTCGCGAAGCTCGAGTGGGCGACCCGCTGGGGCGCGGACACCGTCATGGACCTCTCCACCGGGGAGGACATCCACACCACCCGCGAGTGGATCCTGCGCAACTCCCCCGTGCCGATCGGCACGGTCCCCATCTACCAGGCGCTCGAGAAGGTGAACGGGGATGCGAACGCCCTGACCTGGGAGATCTTCCGGGACACCGTGATCGAGCAGTGCGAGCAGGGCGTGGACTACATGACGATCCACGCCGGGGTGCTGCTGCGCTACGTGCCGCTGACGGCGAATCGGGTCACGGGGATCGTCTCGCGCGGTGGCTCCATCCTGGCCGGCTGGTGCCTGGCCCGGCACCGGGAGAACTTCCTCTACGAGCACTTCGACGAGCTGTGCGCGATCTTCGCCCGCTACGACGTCTCCTTCTCGCTGGGCGACGGGCTGCGCCCCGGCTCCCTCGCCGATGCGAACGACGCCGCCCAGTTCGCGGAGCTCGACACGCTCGCGGAGCTCACCGCCCGCGCCTGGGAGCACGACGTGCAGGTCATGGTCGAGGGACCCGGGCACGTGCCGCTGCACCTCGTGCGGGAGAACGTGGAGCGCCAGCAGGAGCTGTGCCACGGCGCGCCGTTCTACACGCTGGGCCCGCTCGTCACGGACATCGCCCCCGCGTACGACCACATCACCTCCGCGATCGGCGCCACCGAGATCGCCCGGTACGGCACGGCGATGCTCTGCTACGTGACGCCCAAGGAGCACCTGGGCCTCCCCGACCGCGACGACGTGAAGACCGGCGTGATCACGTACAAGATCGCCGCCCACGCGGCGGACGTCGCCAAGGGCCACCCCGGCGCCCGGGACCGCGACGACGCGCTCTCCAGGGCCCGATTCGAGTTCCGCTGGCGGGACCAGTTCGGCCTGTCCCTGGACCCGCAGCTCGCCGAGCAGTACCACGACGAGACGCTCCCGGCAGAGCCCGCGAAGACGGCGCACTTCTGCTCGATGTGCGGACCGAAGTTCTGCTCGATGCGGATCTCGCAGGACATCCGCGACACCTACGGTGACGCCGGCGCCCAGGAGCGGATCGCGCTCGAGGGCATGGAGGCGAAGTCCCGGGAGTTCCGCGAGCAGGGCGGCACGGTGTACCTGCCCTCCCCATCGGTGCCCGCCCGCCCGTAGGATCCAGGGGTCCTCACCGGTGCCAGCGTCGGCAGCGATGCCCTGAACCACCCCGCGCTGGAGTCCCCGTTGAGCACCTCGACCCCCACCCTGCCGCCTGCGGCCCCCGCTCCCCTGCCCCCAGGCCGGCTGCGGCTGGTCATCCTCGCGATGGCGCTCGGCGCCTTCGCGATCGGCACCACCGAGTTCGCGTCGATGGGCCTGCTGCCGCAGATCGCGCGCTCGCTCGAGGTGAGCGTGCCGCAGGCGGGCATGCTCATCACGCTCTACGCGCTGGGCGTGGTGATCGGGGCGCCGCTCGTGACGATCGCCGCGGTGCGGGTGCCGCGGGCGAGGCTGCTGGTGGTGCTCATCGCGCTGATCGGCCTCGGGAACCTGGCCTCGGCGATCGCCCCGAGCTTCACCGTGCTCGCCCTCGCCCGCTTCGTGGCGGGGCTGCCGCACGGCGCGTTCTTCGGGGTCTCGGCGCTCGTCGCCTCGCGCCTGTCCCCGCCGGGGCGGCGCGCCCGCTCGGTGTCCCTCGTGATGCTGGGCCTGACGATCGCGACGATGCTCGGCGTGCCGGCGTCGACGGCGCTCGGGCAGTCGGTGGGCTGGCGCTCGGCGTACGTGATCGTGGTGGTGCTCGCGGCGGCGTCGACCCTCGCGATCTGGCGCCTGGTGCCGGAGCCGGAGGGCTCCACGGGCACCGGCTCGATCCGCGGGGAGCTGGGAGCGCTGCGCCGCGGCCAGGTGTGGTTCGGGCTCGGGATCGGCGCGATCGGTTTCGGCGGCATGTTCGCGGTGTACAGCTACGTGGGCGAGATCGTGCCGGGTGTGATGGGCCTCGGCGAGCGCGCCGTGCCGATCGCGCTGTTCGTGTTCGGCGTGGGCATGACGGTGGGCAATGTGATCGCGGGCCGGCTCGCGGATCGCAGCATCTACGGGACGATCCTCCTGGGCCTCGTGGGCATGGCGATCACGCTCGCAATCTTCGCCCTGGTCGCCCAGCACGCGATCGCGGGGATGGCTCTGCTGTTCGCGATCGCGGTGACCTCGCAGCTCATGGGCCCGTCGCTGCAGCTGTTCCTGCTCGACGCCTCCCCGGACGCCCCCTCGCTCGCCGCGGCCCTGCACCACTCCGCGCTGAACATCGGCAACTCGCTCGGGGCGGCGCTCGGCGCGGCGGTGCTCGCGGCGGGCTGGGGCCTGCTCGCCCCGGCGTGGACCGGCGTGGTCCTCGCGGTGCTGGGCCTCGGGATCGCGGGCGCGTCGCTGTGGGTGCACCGCCGCTCCGTCGCGGCGACCGTGGCTGAGGACGCCCCGGTGCCGATGGCCTGCTGAGTCAGTCCCGCGGGGGTGCCGCCCGATATCTCGGGACAGGCTCGACAGGAGACCTCGCTCACCGCACAGGACGAGCCCCATGAGCACCACCCCGCTGTCCCGTCGCGCCCTTGTGCGCGGCGCCGCCTGGACCCTCCCCACCGCCCTCGCCGCCACGGCCGCACCCGCCGTCGCGGCGAGCGCCGCCTGCCCCTCGACCGCCGCGATCGATGCGCTGTTCGCGGCCCGCCAGCAGGAGGTCTCCGCGTACGACGGCTGCGCCGGCACCACGCGCCCCACCTTCACGATCTGGTACGACGGCCCCGGCGGCGTGAACGGCTACCTCCAGAACGCGAACATCAACGTGCGCAACCAGAACCTCTGCGCGATCGACACGACCGCCTACCCGCTCGCCTTCAGCGTCGACATCGTCAACCTCTCCGGCCCGGACCGGAACCCCGGCGGGGCGACCACGCTCCAGCGCAGCATCACCGCGACCAACAGCGACGGCTACCTCAGCCCGCTCAGCCGGCCCGGCGTGCGCACCTCGGGCGTGAAGACGGAGAGCACCTGGGAGGCCGTGGGGTCGGAGACCGTCGCGGGCGCCTCCCGGACCGTCCACTCGGCCCGCTGGAACGTGGTGAGCGCGTGCTCGGTGAACGCCGGTGAGGACATCGACCTGCAGATCTCGTGGGCGGACGGCCGCACCTCCTCCGGGCGCCTCACGGACGCGGTGCGGCTCGTGCCGCTCGGCATGGCCGCCCCGCAGTGGGGGGGAGGTCACCGGCGCCTCCTCGGCCGAGTGCGCGAGCGCCTACGCGCACGACGCCGCGAAAGTGCAGCAGTGGTACGCGAACGGCGACGGGTGCAGCCCGAACATCCGCTGGGAGGTCGCGCCCTCCGTCACCACGACCCGGTTCTCGACGACCTCCGGGTACATCCGCACGCCGATCTCCTGCGGCACGGGCCTCTGGTCGAGCGAGGCGAAGGTCTTCACCCCCACGCACGACGGGATCTACTGACGCTCCCGCTCATCCCAGCGCCGCGGCCTGCAGCCGCTCGGCGGCACGCCGGTGGGCGGTGAGGACCTCCGCGAGGGCGGGGGCGACGGGCTCCCCGTCCCGCACGAGCACCCGTCCCGCGACGAGTGTGTGCCAGGCACGGGCGGGGCCCGTGCGCAGCCACCCCTCGACCGGATCGGTGAGCGCCCCGGCGAGCGCGACCGGGTGCGTCTCCCACACGACGAGGTCCGCGCAGGCCCCGGGCCTCAGGTGGCCGATCTCGTCCTCCCAGCCCAGGCAGGCGGCGCTGCCGCGGGTCGCGAGGTCCAGCGCGTCGCGGGCCCGCATCGAGGCCGGGCCGTTGCGCAGCCGCCCCAGCAGCAGCGCGTTGCGGGTCTCCATCCACATCGAGGCGCTGTCCGTGGAGGCGGAGCCGTCGCAGCCGAGCCCCACCGTCAGCCCGAGCTCCCGCCAGCGCAGCGCGTCCATGGTGCCGTGGCCGATCATCATGTTCGAGCTCGGGCACTGGGTGGCGCCCACCCCGGCACGGCCCAGGCGGGCGACCTCCTCCTCGGAGGGGTAGATGAAGTGAGCGAGCCAGGTGCGCTCCCCCGCCCAGCCCACCCGCTCGAGGTACTCGACCGGGCGGCAGCCGTAGACCTCGGCGCAGTAGTCGTCCTCGTCGTGGTCCTCCGCGAGGTGGGTGTGCAGGCGCACGCCGGTGCGCTCGGAGAGCTCCGCGGAGGAGACCATGATCCGCTCGGAGACGGAGAACGGGGAGCAGGGGGCGAGGGCGACGCGCGTCATGGCGCCGGGTGCGGGGTCGTGGTGCGCGGCGATCGCGGCCTCGGCGTCCGCCATGATCGTGTCGTGGTCCTGGACGACGGAGGCCGGGGGCAGACCGCCGTCCTCGACGGAGCGTGTCATGGAGCCGCGGGTCGCGACGAAGCGGAAGCCGAGCGTGCGTGCCGCCCGCACCTGCGCGTCGAGGAAGCCGGGGCGGGGGTGGACGTACAGGTGGTCGGAGCTCGTGGTGCAGCCGCCCATGAGCAGCTCGACGATCGCGACGTAGGTGGAGACCTCGACGTCGTCCACGTCCAGCTGCGCCCACACCGGGTACAGCGCGGTGAGCCAGTCGAAGAGGCTTCCGTTGATCGCGGGCGCGTAGGCGCGCGTGAGGTTCTGGTACATGTGGTGGTGCGTGTTGATCAGCCCTGGCGTGACGAGCCGGCCGCCGGCGTCGATGCGCGCGGCGGCGGCCGGCAGCGGGTCCGCGGGTCCGCCCACCGCCGCGACCCGGCCGTCCCGCAGGGCGATCCAGCCGCCGGGGATCTCGAGATCGCGGTCGACGACGAGGTGCGCGCCGTGCACGAGGGTGTCGCAGGGGGCGGGGACGGGGGTCGGGCTCATGATGATCCTCCTGGGACGGGGTGGTGGAGTCGCCGGGACGGCGCGCGCGATGCGCGCGGCACACGGGCCGACGACTCAGCGCAGGTGACCGCCGGGCCCCTCGAGCGGGTGCCGGGCCTCTCGCGGCGCGACGGGCGGGGCGGAGAGCTCCGCGGTGATCTCGCGGGCGAGCAGCAGGGTCATGTCGTGGCGCCAGGCGGGATGGCCGTGCACGTCGTCGTGGAACAGCCCCGGCGGGACCGCGGCCTCGACGAGCGCCCCGACCTGCTCCCCGCTCGCGCCGAGCGGCACCGTGAGCTGCACGGGACGCACGGTCGCGGCGGTGACCGTGAGCCGCAGGGACCCGTCCCCGAGGTCGCGGCCGATCAGCAGCACGCCCGAGCGGCCCAGGTTCGACAGCGACAGCCGCCGGAACGCGATGCGGGAGGCGAGCGACGCGGCCGGGACGTGGAAGGAGCGGATCAGCTCGCCGGGAGCGAGCGCGGTGCGGCCGTCCCCCACCACGAGCGCGGCGACGGGCAGCGTGCGCCGGGCGCCGCCGCGGCCCCACAGCGTCGCCGTCGCGTCGAGCCCCGTCAGCAGCGAGGTCATGGGCCCCGCCGGGAGCGCGGTCGCCACGTTCCCGCCGACGGTGGACGTGTTCCAGATCTTGAAGGAGGCGACGAAGGCGTCGCAGCAGGGGCGGATCAGCGCCGTCGCGGGCCAGCGCCCCGCGGAGGGGAAGCCGGGTCGCCGCGGCTGGTGCGCGGTGCCGGGCCGCAGCAGCGCGTAGGGCGCCTCGCTCCCCGGCAGCGCGTACAGCTCGGCGATCGTGCAGGTCGCGGCGATCTCGAGGCCGTCCTCCCGCACCGTCCAGGGCTCCCATCCGGACCGGCTCAGGTCCAGGAGCCGGCGGAGGGTCGAGCTGCCGTAGGAGAACAGGACGGTGCCGCCCGCGAGCCAGGCGTCGCCGTCGGTGAACTCGTCCGGGTCCGTGGTCGCGAGGACCTGCTCGACGGTGCCGAGGTCCATCGCGCTCAGGCCGCCGTGCCCATGCGGCGCAGCACGAGCCGCTCGAGGGCGGAGACGATCCCGTACAGCAGCAGCGACGCGAGGGTCACGACCACCACGGACGCCCACACGGACTCGTAGCGGGCGCGGGAGACGTCGGAGACGATCTGGTAGCCGATGCCCTGGCCCGTCGCGAGCCACTCCGCGAGCAGGGCTCCGGTCAGGGCTCCGGGGATCGAGATCCGCAGCGCCGTGAAGAAGGCCGGCAGCGACGCGGGCAGCGCCACCTTCCGGAAGGCCGCGAGGCGGCTGCCGCCGAACACGCCCACCACGTCGAGCATCGCCGGGGAGGCGGAGCGCAGACCCAGCACGAGCGTGACCAGCGCCGGGAAGAGCACCACGATCCCGCCCATGGCGCCCACGGTCGCGGTCCCGCGGCCGAACACCAGGATGAGGATCGGCGCCATCGCGACCAGCGGCACCGAGCGCAGCAGCATGGCCAGCGGCATGAGCGCGTCCTCGACCCCGCGCACGAGGGTGAACAGGGCGGCGACGACGAGCGCCACGGCGAGGCCGCACACGAAGCCGAGAGCGGCGTCGGCGAGGGTGTGCTGGAGGTTGCCGAGAGCGGCGGCGCGGTGCTCGGCGGCGTCCTCGTCGAGCGCGAGGTACGCCCACACGTCCAGCGGTCCCTTGCCGATGAAGCTCGAGACGTCCAGCACGCGCAGACCGGCCGCCCAGACGGCGACGACGACGGCGAGCGAGACGAGGACCCCGAGCGTGGAGCGGGAGACGTCCTTGAGGGCCTGGACGGTCATGACCGTCCTCCTTCCGTGCCGGTGGACCAGGGGGTGACGACGCGCGCCACGAGCGCGAGCAGGGCGAAGGCGGCGCCGGCGAGGAGACCGCAGACGATCGCCACGCCCCACACCCGCTCGATCTCGAGGGACTGCTGGGCGTTGACCATCGCCGGGCCGAGGCCCCGGTCCACGCCGCCCACGTACTCGCCGAGCACCGCTCCCAGCAGCGCGCCGGGCGCCGCGATCCGCAGCGAGGTG
Organism: Brachybacterium sp. SGAir0954; assembly: GCF_005490785.1. Taxonomy (GTDB): domain Bacteria; phylum Actinomycetota; class Actinomycetes; order Actinomycetales; family Dermabacteraceae; genus Brachybacterium; species Brachybacterium rhamnosum. Next base: position 204,611 of record NZ_CP027295.1, read on the forward strand.
AGCACGCCGGGCAGCGCGGCGACGATCTGCACCTTCCGCAGCTGGGTGAGGCGGGTGCCGCCGTAGACGGTGACGACGTCGAGGGCGGAGCGGTCCGCCGCCCGCAGGCCCATGATCGAGCCGACGAGGGTCGTGAAGAAGACCGAGAGCCCCGCGAGCACCACGGCGGTCCCCGAGGGGGCGCCGCTCTCCGGCGGGCCCAGCACGATGAAGACGATCGGGCCGATCGCGACGAGCGGCAGGCAGTAGCTGACGACGCCCAGCTGGGTGATGACCCGCTCGAGGGCGGGCACCACCATGACGAGCCCGGCGAGCAGCAGCGCGAGCGCATTCCCGCCGAGGTAGCCGAGTCCGGCCTCGGCGAGGGTGACCGAGGCGTTGCGGGCGTAGTAGACCGGTCCGTCGGCGACGAGCTGGGCGAGGATCGCCCCGGGCGTGGGGATCGCGCCGCCTCCGGCCGCACCCACCCCGGAGAGCAGGGTCGCCGCGAGGATCCACCACACGGCGAGGGTCGCGAGGACGCCGATCGCGCCGATCGCCCAGCGCGGCAGGGGCCGGCGGTCGGCGGTGCGTCCCGCGCGGCGGGAGCGGCGGCCCTCCGCGGGGCCGGCGGGCGACGCGGGCGGGGCCGGCGTCGCGGGGGTCGTGGTCGTCATGGGGTCCGTGTCCTTCCGTCGTCCGTCATCCGTCGGGCCGGCGCTCAGGCGGCCGCGGGGGCGCCGAAGAGGACCTCGGAGGCGTGGTCGCACAGGGCGTGGAACTCCGGGGTGCGCATCATCTCCGGGGTGCGCGGCCGCGGCAGGTCCACGTCGAAGACCTCGACGATGCGCCCGGGCCGGGCGCTCATCACGGCGACCTGGTCGGAGAGGAACACGGCCTCGGAGATGCCGTGGGTGACCATGAGGGTGGTCGCCGGCTTCTCCGTCCAGATCCGCAGCAGCTCGAGGTTCAGGCGCTGCCGGGTCATGTCGTCGAGGGCGCCGAACGGCTCGTCCAGCAGCAGCACCTCGGGCCGGACGACGAGCGCCCGCGCGATCGAGACCCGCTGGCGCATGCCGCCGGAGAGCTGACCGGGCTTCGCGCGCTCGAAGCCGCGCAGGCCCACGAGGTCGATGAGGTCGTCGATGTAGGGCTCGTTCTCGAGCTTCCCCGCGACCTCGAGGGCGAGGCGGATGTTCGCGCGGACGCTGCGCCAGGGCAGCAGCGCGGAGTCCTGGAAGGCGATCCCGAGGCGGGCGCTCGCCCGCAGCTGCTCGGGGCTCAGGCCGTCGACCATGGCGGTGCCGGCCGTCGGCGTCTCGAGCCCCGCGAGGATCCGCAGGATCGTGGACTTCCCGCAGCCCGAGGGGCCCAGCAGGGAGAGGAAGGAGCCGCGCTCGGTCGCGAGGTCGGTGTCCTGGAAGGCGGTGACCGCGCGGCGGCCGGAGCCGTAGGTCTTGCTCAGCCCGGAGAGGTCGATGCCGGTCGCGCCGGGGCGGGGCGCGGTCGTGCCGGCGGTGGGACGGGGGTCGATCGGCGTGCTCATGGTGGGCCTTCCGGGGAGTGCGGTGTCAGGCGGACGCGAGATCGGGCTGCGCCTCGAAGACGTCCTGCAGGAGGGTGGGGTCGAAGAAGGTGGAGGCGTCGACCTCGTGCCCGGCGAGCGCGAGCAGCTCGACGTTCTTCTGCGCGAGCTCGTCGGAGATCGTGAGCAGGCCGGAGGCGGCGGTCTCGTCGCTGACGACGAGCTCGTTCTGCGCCCTCGCCTGTCGCGTCTCCTTCTCCGGGTCCAGGCCCTGGTCCTTGCCGTAGACCTCGTAGGCGAGGCGGGCGGACTCCTCGGGGTCGGCGAGGGCGTCCTTCCAGCCGCGGACCTCCGCGGTGAGGAAGGCGAGGAGCTCCGCGCGGTGCTCCTCGATGTTCTCCCGGGTCGTCACGAACGCCCCGGAGACGAAGGGCAGGCCGTTCTCGGCGAAGGGGAGGTTCACGACGTCGATCCCGGCGAGGGCCACGGTGACGGCCTCGTTGGTGAGGGTGCCGATCTGGCCGTCGACCTCGCCGTTCATGAGGGGCTGCGGGTCGAACTGCACGGTGACCTTCTCGACGTCGGCCGGGTCGATGCCGTGCACCTGCAGGAGCGAGGAGAAGAGCACCTCGTTGGTGCCGGTCGCGACGCCGATCCGCTTCCCCACGAGATCCGCCGGGGAGGAGATCGGGTTCTGCGCGGTGGAGTAGATGGTGAAGGGGTTGCGCTGGAACTTCGCGCCGATGAGCACGAGCGGCGCCTCCTCCTCCGCGACCATGGAGCCCGCGGCGAGCGGCGTCGTCATGCCGACGAGGGCGGAGTCGGAGAGCACCATCGCCTCGGAGGAGGTGCCGCTGGGGCCGCCGGGCACGAGCGTGACGTCGGAGAAGCCGGCCTCGACGTAGTAGCCGCGGGAGTCCGCGAAGTACTCGCCGGCGAACTCGGTGGTGCGGATCCAGTTCTGGTTGACCGTGAGGGCGCCGAGGTCCTCGCCGGCGGCCGCGGCGGTCCCGCGGGAGCAGCCGGCGAGGGCGAGCGCGGAGGCGGCGACGGACCCGGCCAGGAGGGTGCGACGCCCCGTGAGGAGTCGGCCCGTGGCGCGGCCGGCGGCAGCGTGGGTCGGGGTGCTGAGCGGGAGCATCGGGGCCCTTTCGTCGAGGGGGCCGGGCGGCCGACGGGGCGGTCGGGGCGACCGCCGTCGAGGAGCGTCGTCCGGCGCGGCCCACGCTATGGAACGGCTGTTTCGCCAGGGGTGCGCTCCTGTTTCCGCCGCGTAAACCCCTGCCGGGGCCCCGACGCGGGAAACATCCCGGACATCTCCCGTCCCTAGCCTGGTCGCGCCCGGGAGGCTCCCCCGGGGACGTGTCGAGAACGCCGGGAGGCAGAGCCGTGGAACGACAGGATCATCAGGACCCGCAGCGCCGGACCGCGCGCGCCGCCTCCTTCGGCGTGCAGATCCCCGACTGGGTCGAGGAGGAGGTCGCCGCGCTCGGTGCGGCGCCCGCCGGCGACGGACCGGAGGCGCGGGTGACGCTCATGCGCCTGCTGAACCGCCTCGCCTCGCGGAACATGCACGAGGGCGGCGGCGGGCCGTTCTCCGCGCTCGTGCGGGACCCCGCGAGCGGGGAGATCGTCGCCGCCGGGGTGAACCGGGTGCTCGACTCGGGGCTCTCCTCGATGCACGCCGAGGTCACGACCCTGTCCCTCGCGCAGGAGCGGCGGGGCGGCTGGGACCTGGGGGCGGAGGGCTCCCCCGCGCTCGAGCTGTGGGTCAACTGGCGCCCGTGCGTCATGTGCTACGGCGCGACGATGTGGTCCGGCGTGCGGCGCCTGGTGATCGCGGGCGAGGGCCCGGAGGTCGAGGAGCTCACGGGCTTCGACGAGGGCCCCATGCCCGAGGACTGGGCGGGCCGCTTCCGCGAGCGCGGCATCGGGGTCGAGGTGGACGTGCTGCGCGACGAGGCGATCGCGGTGTTCCGCGAGTACCGCGCCCTCGTCTCCCGCGGCGGCGCCACGGTCTACAACGCCCGCGGCACCGGCCTCAACGCGGGCTGAGCACCCCCGCCTCGCGCATGGCGAGGTAGAGGCGGTCGCGGCCCAGCGGCAGCGTGGTCATGCGCACGCCGATCGCGTCCCGCACCGCGTTGGCGAGGGCGGGCGCGACGGCCGTGTACGGGCTCTCGCTCATGGACTTCGCGCCGAGCGGTCCCAGGCGGTCGCTCGTGCTCGCGAAGAGCACCTCGGTGGGCGGGACGTCCGCGAGGGTGGGCACGTGGTACTGCCGCAGGATGTCGGTGCGCACACGGCCGGCGTCGTCGACGACGACCTCCTCGTACAGCGCCGCCCCGAGCGCCTGCGCGGCCCCGCCCTGCACCTGGCCGCGGCACTGCAGGGGGTTGACGACGAAGCCGGCGTCCGCCGCCTGCACGCTGCGCAGGATCCGCAGCTCGCCGGTGGCCCGGTGCACCGCGACGCGCACGCCGTGCACGTTGAAGGCGACCGAGCGGGGCGAGCCGTCCCAGTGCGCCTCCGCCTCGAGCGTGCGGCCCGCGGCGCCCGCGGAGGCGGCGAGCTCCGCCCAGGTGACGAACCGGCCGCTCGGTCGATGGCGCAGCCCCGCGGTCTCCCCCGCCCAGTCGCCCGTCGCGGGGTCCGGGCCCGCCGCGCCGCCCTCCACGGGCTCCGGGCCCGCGGTCCCGCCCGTCGCGCCCTCGCCGGCGAGCACGGCGTCCGCCTCGGCGGCGAGCACGCGCAGCAGGGCCTGCGCCGCGTGCAGCGTCGCCTTCCCCGCCACGACCGTGCCGGCGGAGCCGTAGGCGCCGGTGTCGTGGCCGACGAGAGCCGTGTCCGACTGCCGGATCCGGATCCGCTCCGGCGCGCAGCCGAGCGCGGCGGCCGCGAGCTGCACGTGCACCGTCGTGGTGCCGTTGCCGAACTCGGCCGTGCCCACGCGCACCTCGAGGGTGCCGTCGCGGTCGAGCAGGACCCGGCTGTGGGAGAAGTGCCCGCGCGGGGGCACCGTGTCCAGCATCGACAGCGCCACCCCGGTGCCGCAGGCCCACTCCGGGCCCGGCCCGTCCGCGCCCCCGTCGGCCGTGCCGGCTCTGTCGACAGGAGAGGCGAGCGCCTCCTCGACGAGGTCCAGGCACTGGTCCAGGCCGTAGCTGCCGTACTCGACGTCCGCCGCGGGGACCGGGGAGGTCGAGATCATCGGGTCCCCCTCACGGATCACGTTGAGGCGCCGGAACGCGATCGGGTCGAGGTCCAGGGCGCGGGCGAGCTCGTCCATCGCGGACTCCACCGCGAAGGCCGTCTGGCTGAGGCCGTAGCCGCGGAACGCGCCCGAGGGCACCGTGTTCGTGTAGACCACCTCGGCGTCCACCGCCTTCGCGGGGCAGCGGTAGACGGCCAGGCACTCCCCCGTGCCGTGGTACATCGTGCCGGGGCCGTGGTTGCCGTAGGCGCCCGTGTCCGAGAGCAGGCTCAGGTGCAGGGCCGTGAGGCGGCCGTCGGCGTCCGCGCCGGCCCGCACCCGGATCCGCATGGGGTGGCGCACCGAGGTCGAGGTGAACTGCTCGCTGCGCGTGTGCTCGAGCTGCACGGGACGTCCCGTGCGCAGGGTCGCGAGGGCGACGAGGTCCTCGGTGAACACCTCCTGCTTGCCGCCGAACCCGCCGCCCACGCGCGGGGCGATCACCCGCACCCGCTCCTCGGGCAGGTCCAGCAGCCGCTGCAGGGTGCGCTTGGCGAGATAGGGCACCTGGGTGCTGCTGCGCACCACGAGCGTGCCGTCCTCGTCGAGGGAGGCGATCGCGGCGTGCGTCTCGAGGCTCACGTGCTGGACCCGCTGGGTGCGGTACACGCGGTCGGTGACGACGGCGGCGCGGGCGAGGCCCTCCTCGAGGTCGCCCACCCGCGAGTGCAGCTCCGCGACGAGGTTCGTGGCGGGGTCGGCGATGCCGGAGCCCTCCCCCTTCTCCCCGTGGAGGGCGGGGCCGGTGCGGGCCAGCTCCGGGTCGGTCACCGCGGGCAGCGGCGCGTAGTCCACGACGAGGGCGCGCACGCCCGCCTCCGCGGCGGCGACCGAGTCCGCGAGCACCGCGGCGACGCGCTGCCCGACGAAGCGGACGGTGTCGTCGAGGATCCGCGTGTCCAGGGGATCGTCGGCGAGGTGCTCGTGCTGCCCGGTCGAGAAGAGGGTGCGCGGCGCATCCTCGTGGGTGAGCACCGTGTGCACCCCGGGCACGGCGAGCGCGGCGGTGGTGTCGATCGAGCGGATCCGGGCGTGGGCGTGCGGGGAGCGCAGGAGCTTCATGTGCAGCAGCCCGGGGAGGGAGCCGGGTTCGACGTCGAGCGTGTAGGGCTCGGTGCCGGTGACGACCCGGCGGGCGGCGGGGGCGCCCAGGCTGCCGCCGGCCGCGGCGCCCTCCTCGACCCGGGTGACGCCCGCGAGGGCCTCGCGGATCGAGCCGTAGCCCGTGCAGCGGCAGAGGTTGCCCTTGAGCGAGCGGGGGAGGTCCGCCCGGTCGCCCTCGGTGAGCGCGGCGGCGGTCATGATCATGCCGGAGGTGCAGAACCCGCACTGGAAGCCCTGCGCACAGCGGAACGCCGTCTGCACCGGGTGCTCGACGGGCGCCTCGGTCCCGGACGTCGCCCGATCATCGGCGGCGGTCGCCGCGAGGCCGTTGATCGTCGTGACCTCGCGGCCCGCGGCGCGCACGGCGGGGACGACGCAGCTGTGCACGGGGCGGCCGTCCAGGTGCACGGTGCACGCGCCGCAGTCCCCGCCGTCACAGCCCTTCTTCACCCCGAGCCGGCCCAGGTCCCGCAGGTAGGTGCGCAGGCACTGCCCGGGGCGGGGCGGGGTCGGGGCGGGTGCGCCGTCCACGACGGCCGGGTCGGGGACGACGGGGTGGCTGGTCATGCGGGGATCCTCCCGTGGAGCGGGCCGGTCGTGGAGCGGAGGGGCTGCGGGGCGGCGCGGCCGCCGCGCACGGCGACCACCTCCGCCATGACGGAGAGCGCGAACTCCGCGGGGGTCGAGCCGCCGAGGTCGAGGCCGATCGGCGAGTGCAGGCGGTCGAGGTCGGCGGGGGTCGTGCCCCGCTCGGCGAGGCGTCGCATCCGCTCCGCGTGGGTGCGGCGGGAGCCCATGGCGCCCACGTAGGCGAGGGGCAGCGTGAGGGCGAGCGCGAGCAGCGGGTCGTCGACCTTCGGGTCGTGGCCGAGGCTGCAGACCACGCTCCGGTGGTCCAGGCGGCCGGCGGCGTGCTCCGCGGCGAGGTAGCGGTGGGGCCACTGCACCTCGATGCGGTGCGCGGCGGGGAAGCGCTCGGGGGTGAGGAAGGTGGCGCGGGGGTCGCAGACGGTCGTGTCGTAGCCCAGCAGCCGCCCCTGCTCGACGAGCGCCGCGGCGTGGTCGGTGGTGCCCGCGACGACCAGCCGCGGGGCGGGACGGTGCACGGAGAGGAACAGCTCGGGCAGCCCCGTCGCGCAGAGCTCGTCGCCCCCGAGCAGACCGGTGCGTCCGGCGGCGACGCCCTCGGCGACCCGGGCGGCGAGCCGGCGCAGGGGAATCCCGTCGGCCCCGGACGCTCCCCCGCTCCCCGTGCCCGGCTCCTCCGCGAGCAGCGCGGCGAGCGGGGCGCGCCAGGCGACGGGATCGTCCGCGGCGGGCAGCGGGAGGGCCGCCCTCCGCCCGCGGGCGTCGGTGCGCCACAGCACGGCCGCGGGAGCCTCGTCGAGCAGGGCGGCGAGCCCCGCGGCCTCGGCCCGGTCGCGGACGGGCTGGACGAGCACCTCGATGCTGCCGCCGCACATGAGGCCCACCTCCCAGGCGGTGTGGTCGGAGTAGCCGTAGCGGCGGCGGTGCGGCCGTCCCTCCGCGATCACCTCGAGCGCCGTCCCGACGACGTCCGCCTCGACGCAGCCCCCGGAGAGGGAGCCGCGCACGATCCCGCCCTCGGCGACGAGCATCGAGGTGCCCACGGGGCGCGGGGCGGAGCCCTCGGCGGCGATCAGGGTCGCGAGCGCGAAGGGGCGGCCGGCGGCGAGCCACTCCTCCCCCGCGGCGGCGAGGCCAGGTCCGGGGCTCATGCCGGGGCCCCGCCCCGCCCGGTGAGGAAGCGCCCCTGCGGGACGGCGACCCGCCCGCCCTGCGCGATCACGGCGCCGCGCAGGATCGTGGTCGTGACCTCGCCGTGCAGGGCCATGCCGTCGTAGGCGGAGATCGGGTTGCGGTGGGCGAGCTCGGCGGCGCGCAGCGTGCGCGCGCGGCGCGGGTCGTGGAGCACGAGGTCGGCGTCAGCGCCCTCGGCGATCCGGCCCTTCGCGGGCAGGCCCACGAGGTCCGCGGTGGCGGTCGCCATCCAGCGGCTCACCTGCGCGATGCCCACCCCCCGCTCCTGCGCGTGCGCGGCGACCGCGGTGAAGCCGGCCTGCAGGCCGGAGATCCCTCCCCAGGCCTGTTGGAGGTCCGGGGCGCCGCGGCGCTTCTCCTCCGCGGTGGAGGGCGAGTGGTCGGTGACGACCGTGTCGATGAGGCCCTCCTGCAGACCCTGCCAGAGGGCGTCGCGGTTGCCGCTGTCGCGGATCGGCGGGCAGCACTTGTACTCCGGGGCGGCGTCCGGGATGGTCGCCGCGTCGAAGCACAGGTAGTGCGGGCAGGTCTCCACCGTGAGCGGCAGGCCCTCCGTGCGGGCGGAGGCGATGAGGTCCAGCGCGCGGGCGCTCGAGAGGTGCAGCAGGTGCGTGCGGGCGCCCGTCTCCCGGATCGCCTCGATCAGACCGGCGATCGCGGTGACCTCCGCGGCGTCGGGACGGGAGGCCACGAAGTCGGCGTAGGAGGCGGAGGGGACGGCGGGGGCCTGCGCGATCGTGCGGGCGTCCTCCGCGTGCACGATGACCAGCCCGTCGAAGCGGGCGACCTCACGCATGGCCTCCCGCAGCTGCCGCGCGTCCACGGGCGGGAACTCGTCCACGCCTGAGGGCAGCAGGAAGCACTTGAAGCCCCGCACCCCGGCGTCCCACAGGCCCTCGAGAGCGCCGGTGTTCCCGGGGACGATGCCTCCCCAGAAGCCCAGGTCCACGCGCAGCGCGTCCCGGGCAGCGGCCTGCTTCACGCGCAGCGCGGGCAGGTCCACCGTGGGCGGGACGCTGTTCAGCGGCATGTCCACGAGGGTGGTCACACCGCCGAGGGCCGCGGCGGTCGTGGCGGTCGCGAAGCCCTCCCACTCGGTGCGGCCGGGCTCGTTGATGTGCACGTGGGTGTCGACGTTCCCGGGGAGCACCCGGACCCCGTCGGGGACGCGCAGCTCCTCGCCGGGCGGGGCCGACGGGCCGACGGCCCCGCCGGTCGCGACGGTCGCGTCGGCGCCGTCGAGACGCTCGATGCGGCGGATCCGCCCGCCGTCGAGGTGCAGCACGGCGGGGACGAGCTCCCCCTCGAGCAGCACCTCCGCCGCGCGGACCGTGCGGATCGTGCGCGGGAGGGCCGGGGGCGCCGCGGGGCCCGGGAGCGCGCGGTCGGGCATCGCCGGGGCCCTCAGCAGAACCCGCCGAGCCACTCCCAGGCGGCAGGCGCCTCGGGCTCCCCGTCACGGACCACCGCCGCCTGCATGAGGCCGTAGGGGCGGTCGCCGGCGACGAACACCTCGTTGTCGTTGCCGAGCTCGAACGGGGAGAGGTCCACGAGGTAGTGGTGCTTGTTGGGCATGACCATGCGGATCTCGGCGAGCTCCGGGCGGGCGCCGAGCACGGCCTCGCCGATCGCGAAGAGGCTCTGCTGGAGGGACAGCGAGTGGGTGGTCGCGAAGGTCTCGAGCAGCAGGGCGCGCACCGCCGCGAAGGTCGCGTCGGGGTCCGCCTCCGGGTCCCGGAAGCGCCAGCGGGCCGTGACCTCGGTGGCGAGGATGCGGTCCGTGGTCTCCGGGAGGGTCGTGTAGGCGTCGCGCGGGAAGCCGTGGAACTCGCTGCCGGTGGACTTCAGCACCACGAGGTCCTTGATCCCGCCCACCACGTGCCGCTCGCCGTCCTGGACGGTCACCGCCGCGGTGCGCACCTCGGGGCCCGTGCGGACGAAGGCGTGGTCGTGGCCGGCGCCGTCCACCTCGATGCGCTCCCAGCCGTGCGCCTCCGCCTCCCAGCGGCCGCCGGTGAGCCAGCTGCCCTGGCCCATGAAGTGGTCCGCGAGCAGGCCCAGGAACTGCTCGGGCCCGGCCACGCCGTGCTTCTTGGCGAAGGCGTAGACGGTGTTCTTCTGGGTGTCCGTCGCGATCACGCGGGCGTTGTCCCCGGTGCGGTAGCAGTCCTCGAAGTCGCCGCGGAGCATCGAGGTCACGGTGAGATCGGTGAGGACGTGGCGCGGCGTGGAGCGGTCCACGTGGACCAGGCGCACACCGGCCTTCCCGTACTGGTTGGCGCCCAGGGAGATGCCGGTCGCGGCGGGGGCGGTGGTCGTGGCGGGGGCGGTGGTCTCGGTCATCTCAGCTGCCTCGGTAGGTGGAGTAGGCGAAGGGGCTCAGGAGCAGCGGCACGTGCAGGTGCCCCTGCTCCTCGTCGATGCGGAAGGCGACCACGACCTCCGGGTAGAAGGTCTCCTGGCCGCGGGCGGCGAAGTAGGCGCCGGTGTCGAAGCGGAGGGAGGCGGTGCCCGCGGGGAGGCGGTCGGGGCCCAGGTCCCCGATCCGGCCGTCGGCGTCGGTCGCGGCGGAGGCGATCTCGCCGCCGTCCGGGCCCCGCAGGGAGACGGCCACGCCGGCGGCGGGCCGTCCGGTGCCGGAGTCCAGCACGTGGGTGGTGACGTGGCTGATGACGACCTCCTGGATCCGACGGCGACGACGCGGCGCGGGCCCTGCGGGCCCGGTCCGCGTCCGGTCCTCCCACGCTAGGAAGCGGGTGCGGCACCACGGTTTCCCCCGTGTAAAACGTGTGTTTCAGGGGCTCCCCCTGCAGATGTAACCGCGGCGAAACAGGCCGCGGCCCCTCTTGAAACACACGATCCCTAACCTCGGGCCCCACACCCGCCCGCGGCCCCGCGGCCCACCCACGCGAAGAAGGCGATCCTCATGGAGACCACTCCCGCCCCTGTCCCTCGCCCCTCCCGGCGCACCGCCCTCGGCGCCGCCGCCGCGTCGATCGGAGCGCTCGCCCTCGCCGCCTGCGGCGGCTCCTCGGACGCCGCCTCCGGCGCCTCCGACGGCGGCTCCGGGGACTACGGCTCCCTGGACCTGAATCTCTCGTGGATCAAGAACGCCGAGTTCGCCGGCGAGTACCTCGCGGTGGACCGCGGGTACTTCGAGAAGGCCGGGTTCTCCTCGGTGAACCTCATCGCCGGCGGCCCCAGCGGCACCTCCACCGAGACTATGGTGCTCTCCGGCTCCGCCCTCATCGGCACGTCCTCCCCGCTCGGCGTCGCCCCGCTGATCAAGGACGACGAGGCGCCGCTGAAGATCATCGGCACCACCTACCAGAAGAACCCCTTCACGATCATCTCGCTCGGCGACGCGACCCCGATCACGACCCTCGCGGACCTCGCCGGGAAGCGGATCGGCGTGCAGGCCGGCGTCAACGAGACGCTCTTCGACGGCTTCCTCGCCGCGAACGGCATCGAGGCCTCCGCCCTCGAGATCGTGCCTGTGCAGTACGACCCGCAGCCCCTCGTCAACGGCGAGGTCGACGGCTTCTTCGGCTACCTCACCAATGAGGCGATCACCCTCGAGCTGGACGGGAAGGACGTCGTGAACCTGCCGCTCGCGGACAACGGGCTGCCGTTCATGGCCGAGAGCCTCGTCGTGACCCAGGAGAGCATCGAGACGAAGCGGGAGGAGCTCAAGGCCGTGCTGGTCGCCCTGATCCGCGGCTGGTCCGACGCCGTCGAGGACCCCGAGGAGGGGGCGCGGCTCGCCGTCGAGGACTTCGGCAAGGACCTGGGCCTGGACATGGAGAAGGAGACGCGCCAGGCGAAGGCCCAGGTGGACCTCGTCAGCACCGACGAGACCGATGCGAACGGGCTGCTGACCATGTCCCAGGACCTCATGCAGAAGAACGTCGACGCGCTCGTCACCGCCGGATTCGACCTCACCCTCGAGGACTACTTCGACACCTCGCTGCTCGAGGAGGTCTACGAGGAGAACCCCGACCTGCGCTGAGCGGTCGGCGCCCGAGGGACGACGGGCGGGGAGGGTCGACGCCCTCCCCGCCCGTCGCGGTTCCCCCACCCGTCCTCGGCGGGCCCCTCAGCGCTGCTCGAGCTCCCCGAGCTCGTCGTAGGCGGCGGTGATCCCGCGGATGCGGCGCGCGCCGTCGCTCCCCAGGAGGTTGAGCATGCCGTCGGCGAGCAGCGCGACGAGGGACATGGCCGTCGAGTAGCTGTCGAAGGCGCCGTCGGAGTCGATCGGGCACTCGATCCAGCAGTCCGCTCCGACAGCGTAGGGCCGGGCGGTGCCGTCGCCGATGAGCAGGCAGCGCGCCGGCGAGCGCTCGATCGCCGCGGCGAGGGCCGGGAACACGGCCGGCCGACGGCGGAACCCGATGAGCACGACGACGTCCTCCTCCCCGATCCCGGCGATCTCCTCCCCCACCGCCTGCCCGGGCTGCGGCGCGAGGCGCACCCCGTCCCGCGCCTGGATCAGCTGCTGGTGCAGGTGCAGGGCGACGGGGTAGCTGTTGCGCAGGCCCACGACGAGCACCCGGCGGGCGCCGGCGAGCAGCTCCGTGCCCGTCCCGAGCGCTCCCCCGCCGAGCACGGTGAGCAGCCGGTCGTGGTTCAGCCGCTCCGTGCGGACGTGGCCCTCGATGCCCGGGCGCAGTCCCCCCGCGCCCGTGCGGGACGGCGCGGCGAGCGGGGTGCCCGACTGCCGCATGGCCCGTGTGTGCTCCTTGACCTCGCGGAAGTCCGCGAAGTCGAGCTTGCGGAACAGGCGGCTCACGGTGGCCTTGGAGACGCCGGTCTCGCGGCTGATGTCCGCCGCGCTGAACACGGCGAGGTCGCCCAGGTGCTCGAGGAGGAAGTCGGAGATCCGCCTCTCCTGCGGCGTGAGCTCGCCGTAGCGCGCGTCGATGCGGGCGTCGATCCGGGGCCCGGTGAGGACGGAGGTCCCGGTCCCGGCGCTCATCGCCGGTCCCCTCCCTCGGGCGCCCCGGTCCCGGACCGCGCGACCTCGAGCACCGCCGCCTCGAGCGCCTCGAGCGCGAGGGCGACGTCCTCCGTCGTGACGGACTCGTCGGGGTGGTGGCTGATGCCGTCGGCGCAGCGCACGAACAGCATGCCCACGTCGGTGATCGCGGCGAGGGCCATCGCGTCGTGCCCGGCGCGCGAGAACAGCTCCGGCGGCTCCGGGTCCCCGGTCGCCCGGATCCCCGTGCGCACCGCGTCCATGAGCCGCGGGGCGCAGCGCACGGCGGGCGCCGCATGGATCTGCTCGACCGTGAGCTCGAGGCGGCGCCCCGCGCAGAAGCCGCGGATCCGCTCGAGGACGAGGTCGAGGACCTCGTCGCGCAGCGCATCGGTCTCCGCCCTCAGGTCCAGGGACATCTCCACGCGTCCGGGGACGACGTTGACGCCGCCGGGGAAGGTCTCCAGGCGGCCCACCGTCGCGATCGCCCCGTGCTCACGGGCGATCTGCTCGATGTCGAGCACCGCCCGGCTCGCCCCGATCAGCGCGTCGCGGCGGCGCTCGTAGGGGGTGCCGCCCGCGTGGCGGGCCTCGCCGGTGACGGTGAGGGCGAAGCGGCGGGCGCCCGCGATCGACGTGACCACGCCGAGCGCCCGATCCGCCTGCTCGAGGTACGGGCCCTGCTCGATGTGCACCTCGAGATACCCGGCGAGATCCTCGGGGCGCAGGGCCGCCTCGCCCACCCGCCCGGGGTCGAGGCCGAAGTCCTGGAAGGCCTGCTCCATCGTGGTGCCCTCGGCGTCGGCCAGGGCGAGCCATCCCGGTTCCCAGGTCCCGGCGAGCGCGCGGGACCCCAGGAGCGTCGCCCCGAAGCGGGTGCCCTCCTCGTCCGCGAAGGCGGCGACCTCGAGGGCGAAGGGCAGCTCGTGGGCGCGGTCGCGGAGCCGGGAGACGGCCTCCACGGCGAGCAGCACGCCGAGGATGCCGTCGTAGCGGCCGGCGTCGGGCACCGTGTCGAGGTGGGAGGCGAGCAGCAGGGCGGGCAGCCCGGGGCGGCTCCCCTCGAGCCGGCCCCGCCGGTTGCCGGCGGCGTCCTGCCAGGTGCGCATGCCCGCCGTGGTGACGAGCTCGGCGGCGAGCGCGTCGTGGCGGGCGTGCTCGGGGGTGAGGTACGTGCGCTCGATGCCGTCCTCGCGGGCGGAGATCGCGGCGATCCGGTCGCAGTCCGCCATGATCCGGCGGGCCGCCTCGAGCGCCTCGGCGGAGGGGGCGAGGCGGGTCATCGGGCGGCCTCCGTCGCGGCGCCGGCCGCGTCCGCGTAGACCTCCTGCGCGGCGCCCACGCCCCCGCCGCCGATGACCGGCACGCCGCCGGCGCGCAGCACCTGCTCGAGCGCGGCGAGGGTGAGCAGCACCGCGTCCTTCCGGGCGTTGTAGCCCATGGTCCCGATGCGCCAGACCTTCCCGTGCAGGGGGCCGAAGCTCGTGCCGATCTCGATGCCGTAGTCCTCGAGCAGGGCGGTGCGGGCGGCGTCACCGTCGACCCCCTCGGGGATGTGCACGGCGAGGACGTTGTTCATCCGGTGCTCCTGGTCGCCGAACAGCCGCAGCCCCAGCCCCTGCGCGCCCGCGGCCATGGCCCGCCCGTGCAGGCGGTGCCGGGCGACGGCGGCGTCCATGCCCTCCTCGACGAGCAGCCGGGCGCACTCGTGGGCCGCGTAGAGCATGCTCGTGGCCTCGGTGTGGTGGTTCAGCCGCGCCTCGCCCCAGTAGTCGAGGACCATCGCGAGGTCGAAGTAGTTCGAGCGGATGCGCGTGCCGCGGCCGGCGGTGCCGTCCGCGATGCCGGCCTCGACGTGGCGGCGCGAGAGCACGACCTCGCGGGCGCGCGGGGAGAGCGAGAGGGGGGCGCTGCCCGACGGGCCCGCGAGGCACTTCTGCAGGCCCGCGGTGGCGGCGTCCACGCCCCACTCGTCCATCGCGAAGGTGTTGCCGCCCAGGGACGCGGTGACGTCGACGTACAGCAGCGCGTCGTGGCGGGCGCAGATCTCGCCGAGGCCCTCGAGCGGCTGGTTCATGGTGGTGGAGGTGTCGCCCTGCACGAGGGCCACGAGGCGGGGACCGACGCGGCCGACGGCCTCCTCGATCTGCTCGGGGGTGAACACGGTGCCCCAGTCGGTGGTGATCGTGTGGACCTCGGCCCCGCAGCGCTCGGCGATCTCCACGAGGAGGTGCCCGAAGCGGCCCATGATCGGCACGAGCACCCGGTCGCCGGGCTCGAGCAGGGAGACCAGGGCGGCCTCGATACCGGCCCGGGAGGTGCCGTCGACGAGGAGGGTCGCCTCGTTGCGGGTGCGCAGCACCTCGCGGTACAGCTCCATGGTCTGCGTCATCCAGGTGGTCATCGCGGGATCGAACTGGCCCACGAGGCCGGCGGACATCGCCCGCAGGACGCGGGGGTCCGCGCTGATCGGGCCGGGCCCCATCAGGAGCCGCTGGGGCGGGGTGATCGCAGGGATGCTCATCGGGGTTCCGTTCTGCGGTGGTGCCGGTGTTCCGCCCCAGTCAACGAAACAGACGTTTCACGCGTGTTTCGTCCACGGTTCCGTCCCGCGAAGATTGCCCTGCGCAGGCGTGATGCGCCGGTCCCGGCCGCGGGACGCGGGCGGAATGACCGTTCCAGCCCCGCCGCTCAGGCGGGGACGAGGGCCTCGAGGCGCAGCAGGGCGATCTGCCGCAGCTGCTCCGCGCGCTCGCTCCGCTCCTGCTCCTCGTCGAGCGCCAGGCGCCGCTCGAGCTCCGCGAGCATCTCCGCCTGCGAGCGGCCCGCGGCGCGGATGAGGAACACGGTGCCGAAGCGCCCCTCGTAGCGGGCGTTCGCGGCGACCCAGGCGCCGGGGTCCTCGACCCCGGCCTGCTCGGCGCGCGAGTGCGCGGCCTCCACCGCCGCGAGCCCCTGCGCCCGCTCCCCGATCCGCGGATGGTGCGCGAGCGCGCCGCGGACCTCCGCGGCGGTCCACTCCCCGGCGAGCGCGGAGGCCGTGCCCCGCAGCTGCTCGACGTCCGCGTAGGGGCGCCCGGCGAGGATCGCCCCGGTCCAGCGGTCGATCGGGGCGCAGGCGCGCAGCGGATCCTCGAGGTCCGCGGCGGGCGCCGTGTTGAACTGCGCGAGGGTGAGGCTGCTCGGGCTCATGGGGTCTCCTCGAGGGCGGCGGCGAGGTGGATCAGCTCCACGTCGGAGCCGGCGGGCCCCACCAGGGTGACACCGGTGGGCAGGCCCGCGGCGGTGCGCAGCGGGACGGTGACGGCGGGCAGGCCGGCGAGGCCCGCGAGGCAGGTCAGGCGCAGGGTCCGCTCGCGCTGGGCCTCGATGAGGGGGCCGCCGGCCGCGGAGTCCCGCAGCAGCGGCGCCACCGAGGAGGCCGCCGGCACCACGAGCACGCCGCCGCCGAGCCGCCCGCGCACCTCCTCCGCGGCGACGGCGCGCACCTCGCGGGCACGGCGCTCCTGCTCCGCGGTGACGGTGCGGGCGGTGCGGAAGCGGGCGGCGACGTCCGGGCCGAGGTCGCCCTCATGGACGCGGACCCAGTCGCCGTGCGCCTGCCACGCCTCGCGCGCCTGGATCGTCCGGAAGGCGCCCAGCCATGCGGTGTGGGCCGCCTCGTCGATCGCGGCGGCGCGCTCCATGCGCCGGCTCCCGGCCCAGCGGCGCAGTGCCGCGTCGATCGCCTCGGCGACGTCGCCGTCGGCGAGCTCCACGAGACCGGGCACGGTGCGCAGGGCGGCGCCGGCGAGCATTCCGGCCCTCCCCGTCCCGGCCGCGGCGCCGTCGACGTCGTGCAGCAGCACGTCGGCGGCACGGGCGAGCGGCCCGGGGGTGCGCGCGAGCAGGCCCACGGTGTCGAAGCTCGGCGCGAGCGGCAGCAGCCCGTCGCGGGGGACGGCGCCGTGGGTGGTGCGGATCCCCCACAGCCCCTGGTAGGCGGCGGGGACGCGGATCGAGCCGCCCGTGTCCGTACCGAGGCCCAGGCTCGCGTGCCCGAGGGAGACGGCGCTCGCGGAGCCGGAGGACGAGCCGCCGCTGATGCGGTGCGGGGCGCGGGGGTTCGGCGGGGTGCCGTAGTGCGTGCTGGTGCCGGCGAGGCTGTAGGCGAGCTCGTCGGTCGCGGCGATCCCGGTGACGGCGGCGCCCGCGCCCAGCAGCGCCTCGACCGCGGCGGCGTGGCGGGGCTCCGGGGAGGCCTCCGCGAGCCGGGCGGGGTTCCCGGCGCCGATCCGCTGGCCGGCGACGGCGAACAGGTCCTTGACCGCGACGGTCTCCCCCGTGAGCGGGCCGCCCTCCGTGGTGGCCGGAACGAGCGGGGTGCCCACCACCCGCCAGATCCGACGGTCCAGCGCCGGCGCCGCGACCGCCACGTGCGCGACGGCGACCTTCCAGCCGCCCTCGCCGCGCTCCCACACCTGGGTCTGCTGGCCGCGGCCCCCGCGCAGCAGCTCCGTGATCGCGACGACGACGGCGTGCCGCTCGCCGAGCGCGCGCACCTCGACGCGGACGATGCGCCGGGCCGGGGCGCCGCCGCGCCCGCCGCGGAAGGAGCTGATCGCCTCGTGCCCCACGAGCAGACCCGCCGCGTCGCCGCGGAGGGTGTCCGGGCCGGGGGCGAAGAGCGCGTCGAGGGTCGGGAGGTCGTCGGCCATGAGGGCCGTCTCGTAGGCCCAGAAGGCGTCCATGAGCCCGGGGACATCCGGGCCGTGGGGCACCGGCCGGGCCTCCGCGGCGACCGGTCCCGAGCCGCCGTCGGCGCTCATCGGCCCACCCCCGCGAGGTCCTCGACCCGGATGCGGGCGTGGACGCCCTTGACCACGTCCACCACCTGCGAGATGTCGAAGTCCGTGGCGGCGCTGAGGTAGGCGTAGGCGTGCTCGGGATCGAGCCCCCAGCGGGCCCCGAGCAGGGCGATCGCCGCCCGCACGCACTCCTGGACGGCCACGTCGAGGTCCTCGTCCATGCCGGTGGGCACCAGGTACCGGGAGGTCTCGGCGAGCGGCCCGGCGAGCTCCCCGAACCGCTCGAGCGCGTCCTCCCGGGCGATGACCTCGAAGCGCAGGCGGCTGCGCAGGCTCGCCTCCATCGCCGTCAGCGCGACCTCCCCGTCCCCCTGCGCGAAGTGCGGGTCGCCCACGTAGGCGAGGGCACCCTCGACCTGCACCGGCAGGTAGAGGGAGGAGCCGGCGGTGAGCAGGTTGATGTCGATGTTGCCGCCGTGGCGTCCGGGCGGCACCGAGTGCGGCCGCTCCACCTCTGCGACGGCGACGCCCATGATCCCGAGGAAGGGGCGCAGCGGGAAGCGGATCGTGCGCTCGGCCCCCTCGCGCGGGGCCATGGTGCCGAGCAGGGCGCCGTCGGCCCCCTCCTCGACCCCGGCGAAGACGCTCACCGCACCCGCGCCTCGCGGGTACTCCCCCGGCAGCGCGCCGCGTCCGTGGCGGTTGGAGACCACGCCGTAGGGGACGCGCAGCGCATGGTCCACCACGGTGATCCGCAGCAGGTCGCCGGGGAGGGCGCCGTCCACGTGGATCGGCCCGGTGACCACGTGCGGGCCGTCGCGGCCGGGGTCGCGGTCCGGGTGCCCGGCGGCGATCGCGACCGCATCCGGGAGCACCTGCTCGACGTCGACGCCGTGCGCGGCGAAGAAGCGGCGCGGGTCCCGGCCCTGGTCCTCGAGGATGCCCTCGTGGCTCACCGTGTCCAGGACCGCCTCGTCCCCGCTGCGCAGGCGCAGCACCGGGGAGTCCGCGGCGCAGGGCAACCGGCCCCACAGGCTCGTGGTCTCCTCCGCGGGGAGATAGGCGATGCCGTCCGGCAGGTCCTCGCCGGGGCGCAGGATGGGTGTCCGCATGGGTCCTCCTCGGGTCGACGCTCACCCTAGGGACGTGCTTTTACGTGCTTGTTACACGCCCGTGCCGCCCGGGTTTCGCGAGGTCGATAGCGTCCGGGGCATGACCGAGACCTCCACCGCCGCCGCCGTCTCCCCCGCCCGGGACACGGGGCCCGCCCTCCTGCGCCTCATGCTCGCGCTCACCTTCACCACCGGGATCGTCGACGCGATCGGCTACCTGGGCCTGGACCGGGTGTTCACCGCGAACATGACCGGCAACGTGGTGATCCTCGGGATGGCCCTCACCGGGGCGGACGACCTCCCCGTGGCGGGGCCGCTGATCGCGCTCGGCGGCTTCGTGCTCGGGGCGGTGCTCGCGGGGCGCGCGCTCGGCGGCCGCACGGGCGCCTGGAGCGCGGTGACGACCGCCCTGCTCGGCGGGGTCGCCGGGCTCGTCGTCGCCATCGGCGCGGTGCTGCTGCTGTGGGACGGGGCGCCGGAGCCGGCGCTGCTGGTGATCACCGGCGCGCTGGGCCTCGCGATGGGTGCGCAGGCCGCGACGGCCCGCGCGATCGGGGTCAAGGACGTGACGACCGTGGTCATCACCTCGACGATCACGGGCCTCGCCATGGACTCCCCGCTCGCCGGCGGCAGCGGCGCGCTGTGGCCGCGGCGCCTGCTCGCCGTGCTGCTCATGCTCGCGGGAGCGGCCGTGGGCGCCGCCCTGCTGCGCGTGCACGCCGGGGCGGGGCTGCTCGTGGCCGGGCTGATCTGCGCGGCGGTCGCCGCGATCGGCCACGCCCGCTGCCGGGGCTGAGCCGCCTCAGGCGGTCTGCAGCGCGGGCTCCACGACGTCGAAGCGGTAGCCGACGTTGCGCACCGTGTGGATCGCGGAGTCGAGGCTCTCACCGAGCTTCGCCCGCAGCCGGCGCACGTGCACGTCCACGGTGCGGGTGCCGCCGAAGTAGTCGTAGCCCCACACCTCCTGCAGCAGCTGGGCACGGGTGAACACCCGGCCCGGGTGCGCGACGAGGTACTTCAGCAGCTCGAACTCCTTGAACGTCAGCTCGAGGGGCATGCCGTGCACGGAGGCGGTGAAGCTCGACTCGTCGATCAGCAGGCCACCCGCGGAGAGAAGCGCAGGTGTCGGCTCCTCCGCGGGGACGTTGCGGAGCGCGAGCCGCAGCCGGGCGTCGACCTCCGCGGCCCCGGCGGAGGGCAGCAGGTAGTCCGCGGCGCCCCAGTCCCGGTTCGCGGCCGCAAGCCCGGATTCCGCCATCACGAGCACCATCGGCAGCGCGAGCCCCGACGACTCGAGCCGCATCGCCATGTGCGGCGCCCAGGTGAGGTCCGCGGTCGCGTCGAAGACGGCGACGTCGCACTCCGGGGCGCGGCGGAGGTCCGGGAGGTCCATTCCGCAGTAATGCACCGTGTGCGGGAGCATCGCGAGGGCGCCGAGAGCCGGTCGCCGCAGCGCCGGGCGGGCGGGCGAGATGTGCAGGACGCGCAGTGCGGAGGACATGGAACGGCTCACCGGGAGACCCCTTTCACTGTGGGAGGGAGGGGCGCGCCGTCGGTCCCCGAGATGGCCTCCACTTCACTGCAACGATCGTGCCAAGGACAGGTCCAGGAGGCGTCGAGACCTTTTCGTGACCGTCGTTCTCGCGGCGCGAGAGGAGGACGGGAGTGGTCATCCCGGCGTCGTCCAGCACGAGCGAGTCCTCTCCCCCCACGAGCTGCGGCGGCACGGAGAAGGCCATGCCGCCCCCCATGATCACGAGGGTCGCGGAGACGTCGTCCGTGAGCGCCGTGCGACCGAGCGAGGCGAGGACCGCCGCGAACACCGCGCGGAGCGGCGTGTGCAGCAGGGCGGCGACCGCGTTGGGCACCAGCGCCCTCCCCGTCTGCAACAGCTGGTGCAGAGCGCCCAGAAGCCCGTGCGCCAGCACCCGGCGTGGCTGAGCGCCCTCGCCCTCGACTCCTCGCCCGTCGCCGGGACCCGGCGGCGAGGAGGAGCCCCGCACGCGCCGGGCGGGACGGGTCAGCTCTCGATCACGGCGCTGATGGCCTCGCCGTCGGAGTCGACGTCGGCGGAGTCCACGAGGTCGCTCGCCTCGGCCTTCAGCAGAGCGATCAGCGTCTCCAGTCGGTCGCTCGCGGTTCCCGAGGTGTAGACGGCCTCCTCGACCGAGGCGAGGGTCTCCTCGTAGAGATCGGCGAACGTGGATTCCGCGAGGAACCGCTCGGAGAGGATGTTGCTCCCGCCCATGCCACCGCCACCGCCGCCGCCCTGTGCGTCCGTGTCGCCGTCCCGGCCGGGGGCCTGCGCGCCGTCCGGGACCCCGCCCGGCATGCCGCCGGTCGCCTCGTCGCCGCCGGCATCGCTCGCCATGTCGCCCCCGCCGCCCTGGCCCCCGCCGCCCTGGCCTCCACCGCCCCGGCCTCCACCGCCGCCCATCCCGCCGAAGGACAGGTTCTGGTCCCAGGCCACGACCTCCCACCTCTCGGCGGAGGGGTCGTAGTGCAGGTAGGAGTTGTTGCCGGGGCCGTCGATGTCGTCGGAGTTCTGCACGAGCTCCTGGACCGCGAGGTACGTCGCGAAGCCGTCCACGTCCAGGCGGCTGCCCAGGTCCGAGGCGAACTCGTCGTCCTCGGACTCGTTGATGAACTGCAGGAAGCTGCCCAGCGCGGCGAAGGACTCCTCGTCGGTCAAATCGTCGCCCACGAACTTCGCATCGAAGACGTCGGTGTAGTCCTCCTCCGTGTCCCCGCGGTAGGTGTAGTCGCCGCCCGAGTCCGCCTTGAAGGTCGCCCCGGTGGAGTCGAAGGCGTCGGCGTTCCAGAGGTCGTCGTCCGGGAGGTCGAGCACCAGGCGGAGCTTCGCGTCGGCGCCGTTCACGCTGAACCGGGTGAAGGCGTACTTCTCCGCGGGGACGCCGGCCTCGGAGAGCACGTCCAGGGCGACGGCCTCGTTCAACGAGGTCTCCGTGTTGCTGCCGCGCACCACGAACTCGGTGCGGCCCGAGAAGCTCTGGCCATCGGTGTACTTGTCCAGTCGGATCACCCACGGCAGACCGGTCGGATCGTCGGCGGAGATCGTGCCGTCACCCTCGGTGTCGCCCCCGGCCGCGCCCATGCCGTCGCCTCCCCCGTCGGAGGCCTGGTCACCGCCCCCGTCGGACGCCTGGTCGCCGCCCCCGCCCGGGGCACCGCCGCCCATCCCGCCCCCTCCCGCGCCGCCACCCGCGAGGCTGCGGAGGCTGGAGTTGCCCTTGAGCTTGATGCCCGCCTTCTCGAACACGCTGCCGTCGATCTCGACGTCCGCCTCGATCCAGTTCTTCGTCTGGTCGTCCTGGTAGGCAGCGATCATCTCGTCGTAGGCGTCCTCGTCCAGGGCGACGCTCATCGTGTGGACGGTCGACATGTCCCAGAAATCTCCGTCGACGGCGCCGGTGACGACGTCGCCGTCCAGTGCCGTGTCGTCGGCCGAGGACCGGGTGCAGGCCACGGCCGTGAGCACCACTCCGGCCGCCCCGCCGAGCGCGAGGAATCCTCGCCGGGACGGTGTGGACAGGAAGGCGGGCGTGGTGCGTCGGAGCGATGTCGTCATGGTGACGACGGTAGGGACGCCGGGTAGGGGTCCCGCCTGCCCCACCTGTGCATCCCCTGTGCGGCGCCGCCTCAGGGGAGCGGCCGGCGGGGGGCGGGGCTCAGGGAGCGGCCCTACTCATCCTGCTCCCAGGCCCCGGTCTCGACGGGCCTGCCGATGCACAGCGCGGCGACGACGCCCACGAGGGAGAGCAGCACGGGCAGCAGCAGGGAGTCCGCCATCGCCTGCGCGAAGGGGGCATGGAGGAACTCGGGCAGGGAGCCCGTCTGCGCGCCCTCGGCCGTGGCCCCCGCGCCGCCCTGGCCGCCGGCGCCGCCGGTGACCTCGCCGATGCGGTCCGCGATACGGGTGCTCATGAGGGTCGCGATCGCGGCGGAGCCCAGCACGGAGCCGATCTGCCGGGTCTCGTTGTAGACGCCGGAGCCGGCGCCCGCGAGCGACGGCGGCAGGTTGCGGGTCGCGGTCATCGACAGCGGGCCCCAGATGAGGGCGTTGCCGAGGCCCACGAGCACGAAGGGCAGCAGGAGCAGCCAGATCGCGGTGTCCGGCTCCATGATCAGGGCGAGCCAGCCGAGGCCCGCGGCGAGCGAGGCGAAGCCGCCCACGGCGAGCCAGCGCGGGTTCACGCGGTTCATCCAGCGGCCCACGAACGGGGCGAGCGCGCCGGAGACGAGCGCCATCGGCACGGTCATGAGCGCGGCCTGCGTCGGGTCCATGCCGAGCACCTGCTGGAAGTACAGGGTGATCGGGATGGACAGGGTGAGCACGGTCGCGCCCATCATCGCGATCGCGATGTTGGCGACGGAGAAGTTGCGGTCGCGGAACAGGCGCAGCGGCACGAGCGGCTCGCGGCGGTTCACGGCCTGCCACACGACGAAGGCGACCATGACGACGGCGCCCGCGATGATCAGCCCGGGCACGGAGATCGGCAGGTGGGTGTCGACGCCCGCGATGACGAGCGAGTCGGTGATGGTGCCCCAGTCGTAGGTGTCCCCCTCCTGGATCCCGAAGACCAGCATGAACAGGCCCGCGGCGGAGAGCACCACGCCGAGCCAGTCGAAGGAGTGGGCGCGGCGGGAGAAGCGGGGCACGTTGCGGGCGGCGAGCAGCAGGCCGATGATCCCGACGGGCACGTTGACGAAGAAGATCCACTCCCAGCCGGGGCCGTCGACGAGCAGGCCTCCCGCGAGCGGGCCGACGAGGGTCGCGACGCCCGCGGTGGCGCCCCACAGCGCCATCGCCTGGGGGCGGTCCTTGGGGGCGAACATGCGGGTGATCATGGACATCGTCTGCGGGGTCATCATGCCGGCGCCGAGGCCCTGCACCACGCGGGCGAGGATGAGCATCTCGACGCTGCCGGCGAGGCCGCACCACAGGCTCGAGAGGGTGAAGACGGCGAGGCCGGCCATGTACATGGTCTTCATGCCGAGCCGGTCGCCGAGACGGCCGGTGATGAGCAGCGGCACGGCGTAGGCGAGCAGGTAGGCGCTCGTGACCCACAGCAGGCTCGAGAGCTCGGTGTCGAGGTCCTCCTGCATGCGCGGGATCGCGACGGTAACGATCGTGGTGTCCACGAGGATCATGAAGAACCCCAGGACGATCGACCACAGGGCGGGCCAGGGACGGTCCAGGCGCGGGTCGCGCTCCGCCTGCCCGGACTCGGCGACGGACGGGGCGGCTTCGGCCATGGGGACCTCCGGGGGACGTGCTGGGGGCGCCCGGCGCGGGTGCCTCCGAGAATGTACGCCCGCTCCCGGACGCTCGACCACGGGGATGACCCCCGGACGTGGCGAGCATCCCTTCCCCTCGACGCCCGGACGTGAGCGTGGGCACCGGAGCACCTGTGAGAGCGTGGACGGCGAGGCCTCGTCGGACCGCCCGGTCGCAGTGCGACATGATCACTGCACGTCCCGTCCTCGCGTGTCTACACTCGCAGCATCGCCGGACCCGGCGGTGGACCACGTCGAGGAGGCACGTATGAGCACCGAGGACAAGTTCGACAACGCGACCGAGAAGCTGGGCGGCCAGGCCAAGGAGGGCGTCGGCAAGCTCACCGGCGACAGGGAGCTGGAGACCGAGGGGCAGGTCGACCAGTCCAAGGCCGGGCTGAAGGACAAGGTCCAGGACGCCAAGGACACCGTGACCGGTGCCCTCAAGGGCGTGAAGAAGGACTGATCAGCTGACGCACCGGCCACCACCGTGGCCGGGCGAGCACGAGGGCGGTCCTGCACGGCGGGCCGCCCTCGCGGCGTCCGCGCCGCCGGTGACCGGCGGCGTGACGCGGGCGCGCGGTCAGCAGGTCAGCGCCGGCCGCGCGGCGCCGGGGTCAGGGGCTCGGGGACGGACTGCTCGTCGATCTGCTCGGTGAGGGCGTCGAGGAACTCCGCGACCGCGCGACGGGAGTCCGGGGGAACCTGCTGCGCCGCCTCGAGCATGCGCTCGTGCATCACGGCGAGGCGGTCGCGGACCTCCTCGTGGGCATGGTCCGTCGCGAGCACGACGAGGGCGCGGCGGTCGGTGGGATGAGGGGTGCGGCGAAGGTGCCCGGAGCGGGTGAGCCGGTCCAGCAGCTTGCTGGTGGAGGCCCCGGAGATCCCGAGGAGCCGTGCGAGGCGCAGCAGGGTGAGCGGGTCCTCGGCGGCCTCGTGGGCGATCACGTGGCGCAGCGCCTCGAGGTCCGTGGTGTTCATGTCCATGCCTGCGCTGATGCGTCGGCGCAGGTCGTGATCGGCCTGGCGGAGGCGGCGGACCGCGGCTAGCATCGTGATCGCCGAGTCGTCCTCCTCCTCGTCGTACCAGTAGCCGCGGCGCTGGGGGTCACCGGCGGTCGTGTGCGCATCCATGGTTCTCGATGCTACGCTTTGGTTACATAGCCAGGCTATCAACATTGGTATGTCGACAACGCTGCCGAGTGCGACGGGACAGAGCGCCGCACGCCGGCCACCCGAGGACACGGTGACGCTCCGCCGGACCGCGGTCGGCGCCGAGGGGACAGGAGAGCCCATGACCGTCACCTCAACCCAGGACCACGTCGTCCTGGTCGATGCGGACGGGCGCCCCACCGGGGAGCTCGCCCTCCGCGCGGAGGTGCACTCGACCAGCACCCCGCGCCACCTCGGCTTCTCCTGCTACGTGATCCGCGAGGACGGCCGGGTGCTGCTGACGCGACGGGCCCTGGACAAGCGCACCTGGCCGGGCGTGTGGACGAACTCCCTCTGCGGCCATCCCCGTCTCGGAGAGTCGCTCCCCGACGCCATCGCCCGACGGGCCGAGGACGAGCTCGGCATGGCGCTGCACTCGCCGAGGACGGCCCTCCCCGACTTCCACTACGTCGCCACCGATGCCTCCGGCATCGTCGAGAACGAGTTCTGCCCGGTCGCCGTGGCACGCTGTGCGACCGCACCCGACCCCCGCCCCGAGGAGGTGATGGACCTGCGCTGGGTCACCCCGGGCGAGCTCCACCAGCTCGTGCGGACCGCGCCCTGGACTCTCAGCCCCTGGTGCGCCGCCCAGGTCCCGCTGCTCGGGGCGCACCTCTCCGCCTCCAGGACCGATCGATGAGCACGGACGCGCAGTCGCAGCGACCCTCTCTCGACGCCACCATCGCCGAGACCCTCACCGCCACGGCCCGGCGCGCCGCCCCCGGATCCGACCACGAGCACGTCGAGCTCATGGCTGCTCTGTCCCACGCGTGCAGCGGCGGCGGCCGGCTCCGCCCGCAGCTCCTGCTGGACACCTGCCGAGCCCTCGGCGGCGATCCCGACGGCCCCGCCCTCCGCGTCGCCGCCGCGATCGAGATCCTCCACGCCGCCTTCGTCCTCCAGGACGACGTCATCGACGCCGATCCCGTCCGCCGCGGGGCCCCCACGGCGCACGCCGCGCTGACGACCGCCGCTCTCGCCGAGGGCGCTCCCCTGCGCGGCGCCCGACGCTACGGCGACGCCGGAGGGACCCTCGCCGGGGACCTCGGGCTGATCACCGCGCTCACGGCCGTCCTGCGCTGCGGCGCTCCCGCGACGACGGTCGACCGTCTCGTCGATCTCCTGGAGAGCGCGGTGCACGCGAGCGCCGCGGGCGAGCTCGCCGACGTCGCGCCGACGGCCGTCGCGCCTGCCGGCGGGCCCTCGCCCACCCCGGTCACCGCCTCCTTGCGGGTCGCCGCCCTCAAGACCTCCGCCTACACGACCGAGCTGCCGCTGCGCGCCGGAGCCGTGCTCGCCGGAGCCGACGAGCAGGTCGACGAGGCGCTCGCCGCCGTCGGCCGCCCGCTCGGCATCGGCTTCCAGCTGCTCGACGACCTCGTCGGCATCTTCGGTGACGAGTCCCGCACCGGCAAGAGCGCGCTCTCCGACCTCCGGGACGGGGCGCGCACGGGTCTGATCGCCCATGCGGAGTCGACGGACACCTGGCCACTGCTCCTCCCCCTCATCGGGGACCCCGATGCGGACGAGAGCTCCCTGCAGGAGGCGCGCCGACTGCTCGAGGACTGCGGGGCCCGCGCGCGCGCCGAGGCTCTCGCCGAGGAGCAGCTGGATCTCGCCGTCGAGCTCGCCGTCTCCAGCGGCGTGCCGGACGGGCTGGTCGTCGTGCTGGATGCGACGCGCCGCCGGATGCTCGAGACGGCGCACGCACAGCTCGTGGGCGTGCGGGAGGTCGGCGCATGATCCCGCACGATCGCCACCCCCGTCCCCTCTTCCTCGCGGAGGACCGCTCATGACCACGTCCACGGCGCCACGCGCTCCCCGCCCGCACGGCGTCCTCCCCCGCCTCGCCACCACCGCGGCACTCGCCCTCACGGTCGTCGGCACCGCCGTGGGTGTCGGCGCGTTCGGCGGCACGCCGGTCCAGGGCGCCGGAGGCGGACTGCTCTCGGCCGACGCGACCCCGCTCGCGCCCGCCGGCGGCGCCTTCTCCATCTGGTCGCTGATCTACCTGGGCCTCGCCGCCTACACGATCGTCCAGTGGTGGGACCCGACGGACCGGCACCGGATCCGGGTCGCGGCGATCCTCTCGATGCTGCTGAACGCCCTGTGGATCCTCGTCGTGCAGGCGGGCATGCTCTCCCTGTCCGTCCTCGTCATCATCGTGCTGCTCACGGTCCTCGCGGTGATCGTCCGCCGCCTCACCGCGAGTGCGCCCCGCGGGCCGGTCGAGGCGGTCGCCCTGCACGGCACCTTCGGCCTCTACCTCGGATGGGTGTGCGTGGCGACCTGCGCGAACATCGCCGCGGCCCTGCTCGGAGCGGGCTTCCGCGGCTTCTCCACGACGGGTGCAGGATCACCCGGCCCGCTCGCCGCCGGCGTGGTGATCGTCGCCGCCGCCGTGGGCACGGGCCTGGCCCTCTCCGGCCGCCGCTCCGCCGGCGCGGTCGCCCCGCTCGCCGCCGTCCTGGCGGTGGGGTGGGGGCTCGCGTGGATCGCCGTGGGGCGCCTGGCCGGTGAACCCGCCTCCACGCTCGTCGGCGGGACGGCAGCCGTCGCCGCCGCAGGGGTGGTCATCGCCGGGATCACCACGGCGCAGGAGCGGATCCGCGCGATCCGGAACGCGTCATGAGCGCATCCGATGCCGCACCCGGCGCGCTCTACGACCGGGTCGCACGCGACAGCGCGTCCCGCGTCATCGCCGGCTACTCCACGAGCTTCGGCTGGGCGAGTCGCCTGCTCGACGAGCCCGTCCGCACCGACGTGCGCAGCATCTACGCCCTCGTGCGGCTCGCCGACGAGATCGTGGACGACCCGGATCCACGGCTCCGGCCGGAGGACCGCGCCCGACTGCTCGCGGAGCTCGAGCAGCAGACCGGTGCCGCTCTCGCCGGGGAGCGCAGCACCAACCTCGTGGTGCACGCCTTCGCCCTCGCGGCCCGGGAGCACGGCATCGATGCGGGACTCGTGGACCCGTTCTTCCGCTCGATGCGGGCCGACCTCACCGTGACCGCGCACGATGCGGCGAGCCTGGACACCTACATCCACGGCTCCGCGGAGGTCGTGGGGCTCATGTGCCTGCGCGTCTTCGTGGGCGGCGACGAGAGCTCCTTCACCCGGCTCCGGGACCCGGCGGTGCATCTGGCCGCCGCCTTCCAGAAGGTCAACTTCCTGCGCGACCTCGCCGAGGACCATTCCCACCTGGGCCGCACGTACGGGCCCGAGCTGGACCTCGACGTGTTCGACGACGCCCGACGCGACGCGGCCCTCGACCAGATCGACGCCGACCTCCGATCCGCCGCGCAGGGGATCCCGCAGCTCCCCCCGAGCAGCCGCCGTGCCGTCGCCGCCGCGCACGGCCTGTATCGCGAGCTGGCGCTCCGACTGCGACGCACGCCCTCCGCGCAGATCCGGGTGCGTCGCGTGCGCGTCCCGGGCCCCGTCAAGGCCCGCGTGCTCGCCTCCGCGCTCCTGGGAGGTGGACGATGAGCGCGCGGGGCGGACTGCCCGGCGCGCGCCGCGTGGTCGTCATCGGCGGGGGCGTCTCGGGTCTCGCCGCGGCGACGCTGCTCGCGCGGGACGGACACCGGGTGACCCTGCTCGAGGCCCGCGAGGAGCTGGGCGGGCGCGCGGGCACATGGGAGCAGGGCGGGTTCCGCTTCGACACCGGCCCGTCCTGGTATCTCATGCCCGAGGTGTTCGACCACTACTTCCGCCTGCTGGGCACCTCCGCCGCCGAGCAGCTGGAGCTCCGCCATCCTGAGCCCGCCTTCCGCGTGCGCTTCGAGGGCGAGCAGGAGCCGTTGGACGTGAGCCGCTCCGCGGCGAGCAATGCCGAGGCGTTCGAGCGGAGGGAGCCGGGAGCGGGACGTGCCCTGGACCGCCACCTCACCTCGGCCCGGCGCACCTACGACATGGCCCTGCGACGGTTCCTCTACACCTCGTTCGACTCCCCCGCCTCCCTCGCCCACCCGGAGGTGCTGCGGCATGCGCCGACCCTGGCGCGTCTGCTCGTGGAGCCGCTGGACTCCCTGGTCGGGCGGCGGTTCCGGGACCGACGCCTCCGTCAGGTGCTGGGATATCCCGCCGTCTTCCTGGGGACCTCCCCGGATCGCGCACCCAGCATGTACCACCTCATGAGCGCCCTCGACCTCACCGGTGGGGTCCAGTACCCCCTCGGCGGCTTCGCCCGCGTCATCGAGGCGATGACCTCGCTCGCTCGGAGGGAAGGAGTGGACCTGCGCATGGGTGCCCGCGCGCAGCAGATCCTCGTCGACACCAGGACGCGACGACGCCCGCACGTGACCGGTGTGCGCGTGGGTGCCGAGGGCGGCACGGAGGACATCCCCGCGGATCTCGTCGTGGCCGCCGCTGACCTCCACCACGTGGAGACCGCCCTCCTGCCCCCGTCGCTGCGCACCTATCCCGAGCGCTGGTGGCGTCGCCGCACACCGGGGCCGGGCGCCGTCCTCGTCATGCTCGGGGTCCGCGGCGCGCTCCCCCAGCTCGCCCACCACAGCCTCTTCTTCACCCGCGACTGGACGGAGAACTTCGGGGCGATCGCGCAGGGGCGTGTCCCCGATCCCGCCTCGAGCTACGTGTGCCGTCCGTCGGCCACCGATCCCGGGGTCGCGCCCGCGGGCCACGAGAACCTGTTCGTGCTGGTCCCCGTGCCCGCCGATGCCGAGCTGGGACGCGGTGGGATCGACGGCGGGGGCGATCCGCGCATCGAGGCGATCGCGGACGCCGCGATCTCCCAGGTCTCCGCGTGGGCAGGCATCCCGGACCTGGCCTCACGGGTGGTGGTGCGACGCACGGTGGGACCGGGGGACCACGCCGCGGACCTCTCCGCCTGGCGGGGCAGCATGCTGGGCCCCGCGCACACTCTCCGCCAGAGCGCCATGTTCCGGGCACGCAACGCCTCTCGGAAGGTCGACGGGCTGCTGTACGCGGGGTCCTCGACCATCCCCGGGATCGGAGTGCCGATGTGCCTCATCAGCGGGGAGCTCGTGGCCAAACGGGTGCGGGGCGACCGTTCGTCCTCGCCGCTGCCCGAACCCCTCCCCCGGCCTGCCGCCCCGGGAGCGGCCGCGGCACGGGCGGGGGAACGATGATCGGCGGGCTGTACCTGCTGTGCCTGTGCGTGCCGCTGGCCGGCATGGGCGCGCTCGACGCGCGGTACCGCCTCGTGCTGGGGCGCGCAGCGCGGCCCGCCCTCGCCGTCCTCGCCATCGGCGCCGTGTACTTCCTCGGCTGGGACCTCGCGGCCATCGCCGCAGGCCATTACGGGCTGGGGCGCAGCCCGGCCCTGAGCGGGCTGATGCTCGCACCTCACCTGCCCGTGGAGGAGCTCGTCTTCATCGTCGTCCTCGCCTACACCACGCTGGTCCTGCACGCCCTCGTCGCGCGCGCCCTCGCCCGTCGGCGCGCAGCGGATCCCGCGCGATGACCTACGCCGCCCTCGCCGGCTGCTTCCTGCTGCCGCCGCTGCTCGTGCTCGCCCTCGCCGTGCACCGACGTCGTCCCGGTGCGTCGTGGTGGATCGCGACCTCGGCGACGATCCTGGGCCTGCTCGTGCTCACCACGGTGTTCGACAACCTCATGATCGCGGCCGATCTGTTCCGCTTCGAGCCCTCGCTGCTGCTGGGGGTCCGGATCGGTCTCATGCCCCTCGAGGACCTCGCCTGGCCGATCGCCGCCGGCCTGCTCCTGCCCGCCCTGCACCTGCTGCTCGCCCCTGCGGAGGATTCATGACGACCGCCCTCGCCCCCGGTGCCGTGCTTCGCCTGCTGGCCTCGTCCCGCCCTCTGAGCTGGGTCAACACCGCCTACCCCTTCGCTCTCGGCTACCTGGCCGGGGGTGGCGGGGTCGATGCGGTGCTCGCCGTCGGCACCCTGTTCTTCCTGTTCCCCTACAACCTGCTGATGTACGGGGTCAACGACGTCTTCGACCACGAGTCGGACCTCCGCAACCCGCGCAAGGGCGGCGTCGAGGGGATCGTCCTGGATCCCGGGCTGCACCGCACGATGCTCTGGGCCGCCGGCCTCGTCTGCGTCCCTTTCGTCCTCGCTCTCCTCGCGCTCGGGAACCCGTGGTCGTCCCTCGCCCTCGTCGTCGTGCTCGCGGCGGTGGTCGGGTACTCGGCGCCGCGGGTGCGCCTGAAGGAGCGGCCGGTCCTCGACTCGCTCACCTCGTCGGTGCACTTCGTGGGACCCGCGCTCGTGGGCCTGCTGATGACGGGCGGCGGCATCGACCGGACGGCGCTCGTCGTGCTCGCCGCGTTCCTCGCCTGGGGCATGGCCTCCCACGCCCTCGGCGCGGTCCAGGACGTCCTCGCCGATCGGTCGGCGGGGATCGGATCGGTCGCGACCGCCCTCGGCGCACGGTGGACGGTCCGCGGCGTGATCGCGCTGTACCTCGTGGCCGGAGCGCTGCTCGTGACCCTGCCCGGACCGCTCCGGCTCACCGCGCTACTGGTGCTCCCCTACGCGCTGAGCGCCTGGCCGCTCCGCTCGCTGCCCGATGCGGAGAGCCCGCGCGCCCACGCCGCCTGGCGCCGCTTCCTCGTGCTCAACCTGCTGTCCGGGGCCGCGCTCACGATCGGCCTGCTGATCGCCGCGCTGCCCGGCTCCGGCCGGTAGGTCGTCGGCGGAGACGACCGCCTCAGTTCGCCGAGGCCGCGGACACCGCCGCGGCCTGCGCCTCGGCCATGACGAGGTCGCCGTTCACGTGCGCGCCGGCGAGCGCGCCGCCCGCGGCGGAGGCGCCCACCTGCGCCATCGGCTCCGCGACGTTGCCGGCGGCCCAGACGCCCGGCACCGCGGTCACGCCGGCCATGGCGGTCGGGACCTTCTCGCCGAACCCGCCGGGCATCTCCTCGATCCCGAGGCCGAGGCCCTCGAGACCGTCGAGTCGGGGGTGCACGCGGCTCGCGACGGCGAGCACCTCGCGCGCGAGCGTCTCCCCGCTCGCGAGGCGCACCCCGGCGACGCGGGAGCCGGTGACGGGGTCGGCCTCCTCCGCGGCGAGCACCTCGACCACGTCCTCCTCGATGATCCGCACGCCGCGCGCGGCGAGCAGGGCGCGGCCGTCCTCGGGCAGCTCGGTGCCGCGCACGAGGTAGATGACGTCCTCGCTGAGCTGGCGGAACATGAGCGCCTGGTGCACGGACCCGGGGCCCACGGCGACGATGCCGATCGCGCGGTCGCGCACCTCGTAGCCGTGGCAGTAGGGGCAGTGGACGAGGCCGTGGCCCCAGTGCTCGGCGAGGCCAGGGAGCTCCGGGAGCTCGTCGCGCACGCCGGTCGCGACGATGATCCGGCGGGCCGTGAGGCGGGCGCCGGAGGCGAGGTCGAGGTCGAAGCGGAGGTCGCCGTCGACGGGATCGGCGGGGCGGGCGGCGAGCACGGCGTCCTCGAGGATCACGCCGCCGTAGGAGCGCACCTCCTCGCGGCCGCGGGCGAGCAGCTCGAGGGGCGGCGTGCCCTCGTGGCCGAGGAGTCCGTGCACGCCTTCGGCGGGGGCGTTGCGCGGGGTGCCGGCGTCGAGGACGACGACGCTGCGCAGCGAGCGGCCCAGCTGGAGGGCGGCGTTGAGGCCGGCGGCGCCGCCGCCGATCACGGCGACGTCGACGAGCTCGGGGAGAGCGGGAGCGGTGGTGGGGACGGGTGCGGTCATGGTGGCCTCCTGGGGCGACGGGCGGATGCTCCGACGCTAGCCCCGCTTTGCGCCACAGGACTACGCTATTGCGCATGACGCAAGAGACCTCGGTCGTCGACGACCTCGTGCGCAAACGCCTGCGGGCGCTGCGCCTCGCCCGCGGCCTGAGCCTCGGCGACCTCGCCGAGCGCACGCACCTCTCCCCCGCGACCCTCTCCCGTCTCGAGACGGGCTCCCGGCGCCTGGCCCTGGACCAGCTGGTGCTGCTCTCCCGCGCCCTGGACACGAGCCTGGACCAGCTCGTCGCGGCCGAGGCGGAGGACGTCGTCATCGCCCCCGTGCGCGACCACGGCCAGGACGGCGGGCTGCGCTGGACGCTCCGCGACAGCCCGGACACGACGGTGCTGCGTCGTCGCTTCACCGCCCCGCCCGGCACCCCCGCGGGAGCGACGAGCGCCGCGACGGGCGCACCGGCCACGATGGCCTCCGCCCAGCGCGCCCACCCCGGCCGGGAGTGGCTGCTCGTCCTCTCCGGCACGGCGCTGCTGCACCTGGGCACCCGCAGCGTGCGGGTCGAGCGGGACCACGTGGCCGAGTTCCCGACAATGCTCCCGCACGCCCTGGGCGCCGCGGACTCCCGCCCCTGCGAGGTGGTGATGGTCTTCGACCGCGAGGCGCGCCGCGCCCATCCGGGCTGACGCGCCTCGCGAGTCGGCGTCACCCCACCCCGCTTCACTCGCTCAGACGCGGGCGCCGCGCTCCCCGAGCCAGGGGGCGAGCAGGTCCTCCCGGTCCATCCAGGGCGCGAGACCGCGCGCCCACTCCTCCGGGGTGACGAGGCTGCGCACGAAGGCGCGGTGCACCCGGTCGGCATCTGCCGCGACCACTCCGGTGACGACGAGCCGCGTGGTGGGCAGGTCGCGGCCGGAGTCCGCATGGGCGCCCACGGAGACCTGGCCGCCGGCGCCGTCCCAGCGGGCGATGGTGCCGGGACGGTCCGGTACCCAGAAGCGCCCGCGGCTGCGCAGCGCTCCGCCGCCGAGGGCCTCGATGTGCTCGAGCAGCCGCTCGGGGTGGAAGGGGCGCTCGGAGGAGAGGTCGAGGGTCCAGGTGCCGTGGGCGGTGGGCCCGCCGTGGGACTCGACACTGCGGGGATCACGACGGCGCAGCCCCGCGGCGTGGCCGAGCAGCCCGCCGAGCAGCAGGGCGGGGTCCACCGCGTAGGGGTCGGTGGCGAGCAGCTGATCGGCGGCGCGGAGGTGCTCGACGAGCTCGAGCCCGGCCTCGGCCTCGGCGCTCGGGGCGAGGTCCGCGACGACGAGCGGGGAGTACTCGAGCTGGGCGGCGAGCGCCTCCCCCACGCTGCGATGATCCTCGAGTGCCCAGGTCACGCCGCGCTCGGCGAGGGTCTCGTCGCCGAGGAGGTCCTCGCGGGCGCTCGCGGCGGCGAGCACGACGGCGGCGCCGGAGAGGTGCCAGCGGCGCTGGTGGGCGAGGAGCGTCCCGACCACGATCTCCGGCTCGGCGCTCAGCGGCGGTGAGAGCAGCACCGCCTGGATCCGCGGATCCCCGGCGAGGCGGTCGAGCGCGGGGACGGCGTCCTCCCGCATGGCACAGGAGACGCACGGGTGGTCCAGCTCGACCTCCTGCTCCTCGATCACGCCGGCCGCCGAGACGATCAGCCGGCGCAGCGAGCCGGCCTCGGTGACCACGGTGTAGCGCAGCTCGACGGCGCCGGGCACGTCCAGCAGCAGGCTCGCGACGAGCTCGCCGCGCAGCACGGGGTCGATCGCCGTGACGACGGCGACAGGCAGGGTGGGTGCGGCGCCGTCCCGGGAATGCGCGGGGCCCGCGGACCGTTGTGGGATCTCGCGACCCGATGTCCCGACCTCGCGACCCGCCTCGGCCCGCTCCCCGTCAGTCCGTCCCCCTTCGTTCGGGCCCGTCCCGGCCCGGCTCCCGTCGGCCCGACGTCCGTCCTTCTGGCTCCCGGTCATCCGAGCACCTCCTCGCTTGACGATAATCATTCTCATTACTAGTATCTGGGGTCATGTCCACGCGCTGTCAAGTCACGGGAGCGGTCCCCTCCTTCGGCCGGTCCGTCTCCCACTCGAACCGCCGCAGCCCGCGGCGCTTCGACCCCAACATCCAGTCCAAGCGGTTCTTCGTCCCCTCGCTGGGCCGCACCGTGCGCCTGCAGGTCTCCGCCAAGGGCCTGCGCACCATCGACCGCCACGGCATCGAGGCGGTCGTCGCCCGGATCCGCGCCCGCGGCGAGAAGATCTGACACCCGCCCCACCCCCTGAACGGAGGCCCCCATGGCCAGGAAGAACGACGTGCGCACCACCGTGAAGCTGCGCTCCACGGCCGGCACCGGATTCACCTACATGACCAGCAAGAACCGCCGGAACACGCCGGACCGGCTCACCATGCGCAAGTTCGATCCGCGGGTGCGGGCCGTCGTCGAGTTCCGCGAGGAGCGCTGAGATGGCGAAGACCTCGAAGATCGCGGCGAACGAGCGCCGCCGCGCGACCGTCGCCCGGCACGCCGAGCAGCGCGACGCCCTCAAGCGCACGATCAAGGACCCCGCCGTCCCCCTCGCGGAGAAGCTCCTCGCCCAACGGGCGCTGCAGCGGCTCCCGCGGGACGCGAGCCCCACCCGGGTGCGCAACCGCGACGCGGTCGACGGCCGCCCCCGCGGCCACCTGCGCACCTTCGGCCTCTCCCGCGTGCGCTTCCGGGAGCTCGCCCACCGCGGCGAGCTGCCCGGCATCACGAAGTCCAGCTGGTGAGCCCCGCTCACCCCACCCTCACAGGAGGACACCCCATGCAGCAGTCCATCCACCCCGACTACCGGCCCGTCGTCTACCGCGACGCGAGCGCCGACTTCGCCTTCCTCACCCGTTCCACCGCGACCTCGGAGCGCACGATCACCTGGGAGGACGGCAACGTCTACCCCGTGATCGACGTCGAGGTCTCCTCCGCCTCGCACCCGTTCTACACGGGCCAGGCGAAGGTGCTCGACACCGCCGGCCGCGTGGAGCGGTTCCGCCGCCGCTACGGGCAGAGCGCCCGATGAAGGTCCGCAGCTCCCTGCGCTCCCTGGCCGCACGCCCGGGAGCGCAGGTGGTGCGGCGCCGCGGCCGCCTCTACGTCATCAACAAGCAGGAGCCCCGCTTTAAGGGCCGCCAGAAGGGCTGACGCCCTGCTGACGTGGGGCCCGGCCCTCGCGCCGGGCCCCACGACCCGGGGCCGACGTCGGCCCGCCCCGGGTCTACCGTGGACGCATCATCCGCTCCACCCGAGACGAGGCCCCGATGACGCGCACCGCGGACGCCCTTCCCGCCGAGGTCGACGTGCTCGTCGCGGGCGCCGGCCCCACCGGCCTCATGGCCGGGCTCGTCGCGCACCGCCGCGGCCTGCGGGTGCTCGTGGTGGATCCGAAGCCGGGCCCCACGCGGGAGTCCCGCGCGATCGTGGTGCAGGCGCGCAGCGTCGAGATCCTCGACCAGCTGGGGCTCGCGGGCCCCGTGCTCGAGAGCGCGCAGCTCGCCGGCCGCATCCGCATCAAGGGCGGGGACCGCCCCGTCGAGGCGGACTTCGCCCGCGCGCAGGAGCGGGACACCCTGTTCCCGGGCGCCCGCATCTTCGAGCAGTCCCGTACCGAGGCCCTGCTCTCGGAGGCGCTCGCCTCGGAGGGCTGCCCGGTGCGGTACGGCATGGAGCTCGAGTCCTTCACGGCCGACGGCCCTGCGGAGGAGGGTCTCGAGGCGCGGCTGGCCTCCTCCCCCACCGATGCCGCCGGCACCGCGACGCGCGTGCACGCCCGCTGGCTGATCGGCGCGGACGGCGCGAGCTCGCCCGTGCGCCACCGCATGGGGCTCTCCTTCGACGGCGACACCGACGAGGCGACCTTCTGCGTCGCGGATCTCCACGACGTGGAGGGCGCCCCGGACGACGCCCTCTCCGCGTACGTCGGTGAGCAGCGCTTCGCGATCCTGTTCCCGCTGGGCCCGGGCGGTCACGCGCGCCTGATCTGGCTGCACGACGGCACCACTCCGGACCAGGAGGAGGCCCTCGCCGGGGCCCGCGACGACCTGGGGATCCGCTACGGGCGGGTGGACTGGTTCTCCTCCTACCGGGTGCACCACCGCCTCGCGAGCCGCTTCCGCGTGGGGCCGGTGCTCCTCGCCGGGGACGCCGCGCACGTGCACTCCCCGGTGGGCGGGCAGGGGATGAACACGGGCCTGCAGGACGCCCACCATCTCGCGCACCTGCTCGCGGATGTCTCCTCCGGCCTGCGGGATCCCGCGCAGCTCGCGCGCTACGAGCAGGAGCGCCGGCCGGTCGCGCTCTCCCTCATCACGGCCGTGGACCGCGCATTCGGCCTCATCGCACGGCCCGGCAGGGGCCCCGGGTTCCTGCGCCGGCGCGCGCGGGACGTGATCGCCGTGCTCGCCCCGCGGGTGCTGCGCTCGGCGGCGGGGCCATGGCTGGGCGGGCTGCTGGGCCAGTACCGGATCCACTACCACCCGGTGCCGCGCGGGGCGGTGCTGCCGCAGTGGGCCTCGGATCCCGCGGTGGGGCGCCGACTGCCGGTGCTCGCGGTGAACCGGGAGGCGCTGCGCTCGGGCCGCTGGCAGCTGCACACCTACGGCGGCGCGATCGCCGAGCGCCCTGCCGTGCCGGAGGCCGTGGACGGCCCGTTCGCCTTCCCGGCGGATCCGCGGGGCCGGCTCCGCTCCTACCAGCTGTACCTCGTGCGGCCGGACGGCTACGTCGCGGCGGCCTGGCCGCTGCACGCGGGCGCCGCCGCGACCTCCGACGTCACCGCCGCGCTCACGGCCCACGGCTTCCGGGGCTGACGCCGGGTCCCCCGTGGCGCCGTCGCGGGTACGGCGGGCGCCCGGCATAGGGTCCGGGGATGGACCTCCACGAGATCACCGCCCGCATCGAGAAGCTCTCCACCCAGTACGCGGAGGTCCACGGCGTGGACCGCTCGGCCGAGTGGGCGCTGCTCAAGCTCACCGAGGAGGTGGGCGAGCTCGCCCAGGCGCACCTGAATGCCTCCGGTCAGAGCCGTGAGCGCGGGCTCGACGACGCGGCGAAGCAGCAGGCGCTGCGGGACGAGGTGGGCGACGTGCTCGGCATGTGCCTCGTCTACGCGGGGCAGATGGGCATCGACCCCGTCGAGGCGGTCACCGGCAAGTGGTTCCGGTACGAGAAGGCGGCCGACGGCGCCGCGGCAGGCGTCTGAGCTCAGGCGAGCGGCGCCAGCAGGACCTCGTCGAGGGGGCGCCGGGCGCGCGGGGCGGCGTCCCGCTCGCGGATCTTCTCGGGGACGTCCTCGGCGGTGGTGTGCTCGCCGATCGCGATGACCGTCAGCGGGAGCTGGGCCGGGTCGAGGTCCAGCAGGGTCGCGATCGCATCCTTGTCGAAGCCGGCGGCCTGGTGGGCCCAGAGGCCCAGGTGGGCGGCCTGCACGCTCAGGTGTGCCGCGGCCTGACCGGCGTCGTAGAGGGCGTAGGGGACCGTCTCGCCGTCCCGCTCGGTCTCCGTCACGAGGACGATGAGCGCGGAGACCCGCCGCATCCACAGCTGGTTGAACTCGGCGAGAGTGTCGACGATGTCGTCGAACAGCGCGGTGCCGCGGCGGGCGGCCGCGAGGCGCCAGGGCTGCTGGTTGAAGTAGGAGGGCGTCCAGCGGGCGGCCTCGACGAGGCTCGTGAGCTCCTCGTCGCTCAGCTCGTGACCGGTCGCGAACCCGCGGGGGCTCCAGCGCTCGGCGAGCAGCGGGGCGAGGGGGACGCTGGTGGCGTTGCGGGGCTCGGTGTCGAGTGCGGTCACGGGGTGGGTCCTTCCGGGTGCGGTCACGGCGGGGCGGCGGGAGCGCCGTCGCCGACCTCCCGGTCGCCCGAAGCGCACGTTAGCACTCCCCCAAGCCCACCTTGAAGGCAGGGTGACGCACCCCGTCATCCGGGCACGTCAGCGGCCCTCGCCGCCTGACCGACGGCTCACGCCTGCCCGCCGTCGAAGTAGGCGCGGAGCTCCTCCGGCACGGGCGGCACCTCGAGCGGCACACCGCCGCTGCGGATCGACTCCGCGCCGCGGATCCCGGTCGCGACTGCCTCGCGCGCCGCGAGGGCCGAGACGTCGGTCGCGCCGCCGCTGCGGGCGAAGCGCAGGAACTCGGCGACCAGCCGCGGATCCGCGCCGCCGTGGCCGCCGTCGGTGTCCTCCGCCCGCGCGACGACCTCGACCGCGTCCGGCCGGCCGGGCCCCGAGCGGCGGGACTCCCAGAGGTGGATCTGGTCGCCGCTGCCGTCCCCCATGTTCTCGATCCGCCCGGCGTCCCCGATCACCGTGTAGTTCCGCCAGTAGTCCGGGGGGAAGTGGCACTGCTGATACGAGGCGAGCACCCCGTTGTCCAGGGTCATCTGCAGCATGGAGATGTCCTCGACGTCGACCACGGGGTTCAGCTCCTTCTGCGCGGTGGGCGGCCAGATGTCCTCGTCGTACCAGTCCCACATCCGGCGGTCGGTGTTGTCGCGACGGTCCTCGATGTCGCCGTAGACGGCGAGGTCGCCGATGCCGGAGACGCGGCGGGTGTAGCCGCCCGCGAGCCAGTGGATGACGTCGATGTCGTGCGCGCCCTTCTGCAGCAGCAGGCTCATCACCTTCGCCCGCTCGGCGTGCCAGTCCTTGAAGTAGAAGTCGCCGCCGGTCCCCACGAAGTGGCGGCACCAGATCGCGCGCACCCGGCCGATCCGCCCCGAGTCCACGATCGCCTTCATCTGCCGCACCACGGGCATGTGCCGCATGTTGTGGCCGATGTACAGCCGGGCCCGCTTCTCCACAGCGAGCGCGAGCATCGCGTCCGCGTCCTCGAGCCGGATCGCGAGCGGCTTCTCGCAGAAGGTGGGCAGGCCCGCGCCGAGGGTCGCGAGGGCGACCTCGGCGTGCGCGAAGTCCGGGGTGAGGATCATGACCGCGTCGACCTCGTGCTCGGCGAGCAGCTGCTCGACGCTCCCGACGGTCGCGACCTCGGCGCCGATCTCCTCCCTCGCGGTCTCGCGGCCGCGCTCGCTGGGATCGGCGACCACGGTGATCCGTGACCCCGCCCCCGGCCGATGGGCGTGGAGCGCGACGGAGTGGCGCATGCCGAATCCGATGACGCCGATGCGCAGGTCCTCGGTGGGCTCGGCTGGGGTGGCGGGGTCGAGCGGGGTCATGGCGAGGTCCTTCTCTGTGTCCGACGGCGGATCGCACCGACTGGCGCACAACCTTTCACGCGACGCTATCGGCGCTCCCGGGGGCGGTCAAGGGATCCGGCCGGGATCCTCCCGAGGCTCGCGGGCCCACTCGATCCGGCCGGGACCCTCCGCCGCGCCGTCGGCCCCACCGCCCGAGGTCCCGGAGTGGTCACGGTCCCCCGGGCGCCCGCACCCCGCCGGGCCGTCGGTCGTAGTGTCGACGGGTCAGTGCCGTCGCTCCG
Source organism: Brachybacterium sp. SGAir0954 (assembly GCF_005490785.1). Classification (GTDB taxonomy): domain Bacteria; phylum Actinomycetota; class Actinomycetes; order Actinomycetales; family Dermabacteraceae; genus Brachybacterium; species Brachybacterium rhamnosum. The sequence continues at coordinate 244,793 of NZ_CP027295.1, forward strand.
GAGAGGTCCTCACCCCCGATGTCATCCAGCCCGCTCACCGCTCTGCTCGATGCCGCCCGCCTGGGCGCGCTGCTTACCACCCGGGGCGGGAGGGTCGTCGCGAAGGTCTCCCGGCCCGACGCCAAGGGCACCGCCTATCGCACGGGGCTCGTCGAGATCACCGACGCCGGCCTGCTCACCCTCACGCGCGGCGACGCCTCCGTGGGCACCGTCGCCCTCGCGGAGGACGGCACCACCTTCTTCACCGCGAAGCGCACCGGCGAGGACGGCTCCGAGGCGGAGGACGCCCAGCTGTGGGCGCTGCCGCCGCGCGGCGAGGCCCGCGAGCTCGCCTCCCGGCCCGGCGGCTTCGGCGACCTGCACCTGGGCAAGGACGTGCTCGTCGCCCAGCTCTCCGTGCACTCCCAGGCCACGACCGAGGCCGAGCACCGCGAGCTGTCGAGCCGGCGCGAGGACGCGAAGGTCACCGCCGTGCTGCACGACGGCTTCCCCACCCGCTACTGGAGCGACGACCTGGGGCCGGCGCGCGAGGTGCTCGCCGTCGCCGAGCTCCCCCGCGACCTCTGGACCGCCGCCGCGGTCGCGGAGGACGGCGACACGGACGCCGAGAGCTCCGACGCGAAGGACACCTCCCGCTCGGTGCTGCGCTTCCGGCACGTGGCCCTGCCCCCGGGCCGCCTCGTCGACTGGGTCGCGGACGACGCCGGCACCCGCGCCCTCGTCTCGATGCAGGACTCCGTGGGCGAGCTGGTGGGCGTGCCGCACCTGCACCTCGTGGACCTCACCGGCGCCGAGGCGCCGCGCCTGATCCTCCCCGGCACCGCCGAGGTCGAGCACTCCCCCGTCTCCTTCAGCCCGGACGGCCGCCGCGCCGTCGTCTCCCGCGAGCAGACCTGGAGCGGGAGCGCCTCCCTCGACGTGCGTCCCCTGCTGCTGGACCTCCGCACCGGGGACCTCACGGAGCTCTGGCCGGAGCTGGACCGCTGGGTGCAGCCGATCTGGCTGGACGACGCGACCCTCGTCGCGGAGAGCGACGACACCGGACGCGGCTCGCTGTGGATCGGTGGCCTCGAGGACGCCGCCCCGCGCCTGCTCGCCTTCGGCCCCGAGCAGGAGCTCAGCCCCGCAGGGATCTCCGTGGCGGGCGGCGCGATCATCGCCTCCGTCTCCGGCGTCGCCTCCCCGCCGCGCCCCGTGCGGGTGGATCCCGCGAGCGGCACGGTCACGGACCTCCCCCACCCCGCCGGCGCCTCCTCCCCGCAGCCCGTCTCCCCGGGCACGCTCACCGAGGTCACCGCGACCGGGGTGGACGGCACGGGCGTGCGCGCCTGGCTGCGGCTCCCCGAGGGCGAGGGCCCGCACCCGCTCGTCGTCTTCGCGCACGGCGGCCCCTGGGGGTCGTGGAACGCGTGGACCTGGCGCTGGAACCCGGACCCGTTCGTCGCTGCCGGCTACGCGGTGCTGCTGCCGGACCCGGCGATCTCCACCGGCTACGGGCAGTCGATGATCGAGCGCGGCCAGCACGAGCTGGGCGGCGCCCCGTTCACCGACGTCATGGCGCTCACCGACGCCGTGATCGCCCGGGAGGACGTCGACGCCGAGCGCACCGCCTTCGCGGGCGGCAGCTACGGCGGCTACATGGCGAACTGGGTCGCCGGGCACACGGGTGACCGCTTCCGCTGCATCGTCACCCACGCGTCCCTGTGGGACACGCGCGTCATGGGCCGCACCACGGACAACGCGGGCTGGGAGCCGCCGATGCGCACCCAGAACGACCGCTTCGACCCGAGCGCGAGCGTCGCCGACATCGAGGTGCCGATGCTCGTCATCCACGGCGACAAGGACTACCGGGTGCCGATCTCCCAGGGCCACGCCCTCTGGTACGACCTGCTCACCTTCTCCGCGACGCCCAAGGACGAGCACGGCCGCACCCGCCACCGCTTCCTGTACTTCCCCGACGAGGGCCACTGGGTGCTGGGCCGCGGCAACGCGCAGGTCTGGTACGAGACGTTCCTGGCCTTCCTCGACGAGCACGTGCGCGGCGAGCACACGGAGCGCCCCGCGACGCTCGGCTGACCCGCGACCTCGGCGATCGGCCGACGGGCCCCCGCTCCCCCGGGGCCCCGTCGGCCGATGACGCTCAGCAGGTGGGGCTCACGTCCTTGCTCGCGGGGCCGTCCTGGTCGAGGGCGTCGAGCACGATCTGGTGCACCACGGGGTCGTTGGGGCTCTGGTCGTGCGCGAAGGGGTCGCGCGGGCAGAGGTCCTGGAGGACGAGGTTGGTGACCTGCTCCTCGGGGCCGTCGAGCGCCTGCGAGGTGTAGGGAGTGACGATCTCGTCGTGCTCGGTGGAGATGACGGTGTAGTCGACGCCGGGGACCGTGTCAGGGATCGAGGCGAGCTCCTGCATGAAGTCGCTTCCGGCCTGCTGGTCGATGCAGGCGGCGCAGGTCCTGTAGGCGATGCCCTGGTCGGCGTGGGCGAGCGCGCTGCCCTCGCCGTCGTCGTCGCGGACGATCAGGCCCTGTGTGCCGTGGCTCGAGGGGGCGATGCCGACGAGGTCGTCGACCTTCGCGGCGCCGCCCTGGAAGCCGATGTACCAGCGGGGCATCATGCCGCCCTGGCTGTGGCCCACGAGGTCCACCTCCTGCGCGCCGGTCGCGCCGAGCACGCGGTCCACGAAGGTGCCGAGCTCGGTCGCGGAGTCGCGCACGGGACCGGTCGCGGGGACGACGTGGGTGACGCCGTAGTCGAAGGCGTAGACGCAGTAGCCGGCGTCGGCGAGGACGGGCGCGAAAGTCCACCAGTTCTTCGCCATCGTCTCGAAGGTGCCGTTGACGAGGACCACGGGCTCGGGGTGCTCGGCGGAGGGAACGCAGTCCCAGTCGTTCGCGCCGGGCGGGCTGATGCCGAGGGCGTCGGCGCGCGTCGTCGGCGCGGCGGCGAGGGCGAGGACGGCGAGGATCGCCGCGAGGAGGGCGAGCAGCGGGCGCGAGGGACGCCGTCGCAGCAGCGGTCGGGGCAGGGTCGGGGACGGTGCGGTCATGGTGATCTCCTGGTCCGCCGGGAGCATCCGAGAGCCACGTTACTCATCGGTCACCGGCTTGCTGCGGGACCGTAGCAGGCTGCCCCGACGTCCGGAAGGGACATCCGCACATCGACACGGGACAGACCATCGACGCAGGTCAAAGCCCTGCGTTCGACTCAGGCGGCCGATGATCTGCGCGAGCGTGCCGGCGCCCTCCCCTGTGCCGGAGCGGATCAGCGCGGTCCGCTGCGAGGAGCGGGGGACCGCGTTCCGGGGGACCGCGTTCCGGGGGACCGCGGCGCTCAGCGCGTCGCGCGGGGGTCCCCGACCCGGCCCGCGACGAGCGGCGCACCGGTCGAGGTCTCGAAGGCGACGAGCACGTAGGGCGCGTCGATCACGAGCTCCTTCGGCTCGGCGGGCGCGGAGGTCGCGCCGACGCTCACGGCCGTCGCTGCGGCCGCCTCCATGCCCTCCTCGTCGACGGTGATCACGGCCTTCTGCACCACACCGGTGATCCGGAGCTGCTCCTCCGACGTGATGCCGGTGAAGTCCGCGTCGTCGGTGAACGGCGCGTCCATCCCGAGCTCCTGCAGCACCGGGACGAGGTCCCCGTCCCAGCCGAGGTCGATCTTCGGGACGGTGAGGGCGACCGTGGCCGAGGAGTCGCGGATCCCGGCGAGCACCGCGCCGAGCCCCTCGGCGGTGGGATCCGCGGCGCCGTCGGCCGTCTCCGCCCAGGCGTCGAGCAGCTCCTGCGCGGTGCCGGCGGGTCGCACGAGCGCGAGACCGAGGTCGTCGCCCTCGGTGGGCAGGGCGGTCGCGGTGCACAGCTCGTCCTCGTACCAGCCGTGCGCGTCGCCGTGGAGCATCGGCGTCGTCACCTCCTCGCCCCCCTCGAGGGTGAACGGACTGTCCTCGAGGGTGAGCGGGCTGGGCCAGGCGGCCTTGAGGTGCAGGGTGTTCACGAGCACGAGCCGCGTGGCCTCGGTGAGCATGCCCTGCGGCACGAGCTCCTCGATGAGGCCTGCGGTCTCCTCCTCCACCCAGTCGTTGATGCGGGTGCGGGCCTTCTCGCGGGGGCCGTCGGCGGTGAAGTCCGCGGTCCAGACGCCGCTGCCGAACCAGCGGGCGAGCGCGTCGAGGTAGTCCTGCCCGGCGTCGAAGCCCTCCTGCGCCCAGGTGGCGCAGGCGAGGGAGGCCACGGCGGGCTCCGCCGCGTCCGGATCGTCCTCCTCGTGCTCCACCTCCCCCACGGCGGCGAGCACCTGGTCGAGGGTGTTCGCGGCGGCGGCGATGGTCTCGGCGTCCCCGCCGAGCACCTGCTCCATCTGCTCCCGGGTGCTGCCCGCGGCGCCGAGCGCGGCCATGGTGAGCGCGATCTGCGCGGAGAGCGGGGAGCACACGAGGTTCACGGCCTCGCGGTCCGCCGCGGCGAGCAGCCGGGCGGTGAAGGGGAGGACGGCGGCCGCGACCTCCTCCGCGGGGCCCGCCGGCTCGCGATCCACCTCGGCGCGCAGGTCCGGCTGGGCGGCGGAGCCCTCGTCGCTGCAGGCCGCGAGGCCCAGCGCGAGCGTGGGGAGCACGAGCCCGGCGCCCAGCACGCTGCGCCGTCGGGCCATCGCGAGCGGTGATCGCGAGGAGCGGGTGGAGGGCAGCGGTGCGGCGTCCATGCCCCCATCCTGCCCGCCCCGCCCCTCCCGCGACACAGGACGGCCCCTGCCCCGGCGGCTCGTGGGAGTCGCAGGGCAGGGGCCGTGCCGGGCCCGTCGGGGCGTCAGCCCTTGACGGAGCCCTCCGTGAGGCCGCCGCGCCAGAAGCGCTGCAGCACCAGGATGAGGATCGCCAGCGGGATCACCGAGAGCAGCGCGCCGCCCACGGTGAGCTGGTAGAACTCGGGCAGGCGGTCCGTCTGCGCGCGCCAGTTGTCCAGGCCCAGGGTGATCGGGTACAGCTTCTCGTCCGCGAGCATGACCAGCGGCAGGAAGTAGTTGTTCCAGATGCCCACGAACTGGAAGAGCAGCACGGTGACGATCGCCGGCACCAGCTGCGGAAGGGCGATCCGGTGGAACAGCGCGATCTCGCCCACGCCGTCGATCCGCCCGGCCTCGAGCACCTCGTCCGGCACCGCCGCGTTCGCGTAGATGGAGGAGAGGAACAGGCCGAAGGGGCTCACGAGCGAGGGGATGAGCACCGACCAGTAGGAGTTGGTCAGGCCCACGGAGCTGAACAGGAAGAACAGCGGCAGCGCGGTCGCCGTGCCGGGCACGAGCACACCGCCCAGCACCATCGCGTAGACGAGCTTCTTGCCCCGGAAGTCGTACTTCGCGAGGGCGTAGCCGGCGGCGACCGCGAAGTAGGTCGCGAGCGCGGAGCCGAGGCCGGAGTAGATCAGCGAGTTCAGCGCCCAGCGGGGGAAGATCCCGCCGTTGGCGGTGAGCACGTTGCCGAGGTTCTCGAACAGCTGGAAGCCGCCGCCGAACCAGAAGCCGTTCGTCCCGAAGAGGGCGTCGGTGGACTTCGTGGCGTTGACGATCACCCAGTACACGGGCACCAGGAAGTAGATCGCGACGATCGCGAGGATCGCCGTGACGATGATCGTGACGGCAGGGTTCCGGCCGGCGGAGCGGCTGCCGGAGCGGCCGTCCTCGGCGGGGGTGCGGCGCTTGGCCGGCTTCTGCGCGGGACGGGGGCTGGTCGTGGTGCTCATCGGCGCTTCTCCATCCACTGCGAGATCCCCAGGGCGACGGCCGAGAGGACGAAGGCGGAGACGGCGATGATCACGGCCTGCGCGGCCGCCATGCCGATCTCGTTGTACTGGAACGCGTAGGCGTAGGCCGACATGTTCGGCGTGTACTCGGAGGTGATGCCCGCGCTCATGGTCTGCAGCAGGCGGGGCTCCGCGAACAGCTGCAGGGTGCCGATGATCGAGAAGATGATCGTCAGCATGAGGGCCGGGCGGATCAGCGGCAGCTGGATGTCCTTGACCACCCGGAACGTGCCGGCGCCGTCGATGCGGGCCGCCTCGTAGAGCTCACCGGGGATCGCCTTCAGCTGCGCGATGATGATGAGCATGTTGTAGCCCGTGTAGGTCCAGGTCACGATGTTCGCGATGGACCACAGCACCACGCCCGGGGCGAGGAAGTCGACGTCGATCCCGATGATCCCGAGGGTGTCCACGATGGGGCTGAGGCCCGGGATGTAGAGGAAGGACCACAGGATCGTCGCGATGACGCCCGGGATGCCGTAGGGCAGGAAGTAGGTCGAGCGGAAGAAGCCCGGCCACTTCGCGCTCGCGCTCTCGAGCAGCAGCGCGAGCACGGTCGCGGCGACGATCATGACGGTCACCTGCACCACGCCGAACAGGATCATGCGCCCGATCGAGGCGATGAAGTTCGCGTTGGACAGCGCCGCGGCGTAGTTCTCGAAGCCGGCGAAGACGCTCTTCACGCCGTCCTCGCCCAGCAGCCCGCTGCGCTCGACGGTGGTGAAGCTGTAGCCGACGGCCATGATGATCGGCACCACGACGGTGCCGAGGAAGAGCACCAGGAACGGTGCCATGAGGATCCAGGGTGCGGTCTTCGACCTCATCGTGCCTCCTCCGCGTTCAGGCCCATGCCCTGCATGATCTCCACGATCTCCTTCTGCACGGCGGGGAGCATGTCCACGAGCGGCACCTCGCCGCTGACCGCCTTCGTCATGCCGTCGCCGATCATCGCCATGGCGCGCTGCATGAGCGGCGCCCAGGTCCACTCGAGGTTCTGGCCGGCGGCCATGGGGACGATGACGTCCTCGTTGTAGTTCTGGCCGGAGAAGAACTCCGAGGGCTGCTGGCGGATCTTGCCGATGTAGTCCTTCGCCGGCGACCAGCCGATGCCGGAGTACTGGATCATCGCGTCGATCCCGGCGGGGTCGGTGCACATCCACGTGAGGAACTCGAGCGCCTCGGCAGGGTGCTTCGCGGTGGAGAGCACCGCGGCGGAGGAGCCGCCGTGCGCGCCGGAGGCGTAGCCGTCCTCCCAGGTGGGCATCGGGGCGACGGCCCACTTGCCGGAGCCGCCGGGGACGGTCTCGATGAGGGCGTCGGACCACGACCCGGAGATCGAGGCGAGCACCTTGTCGTCGCCGGCCGCCGCGTACCAGGGGGTGGTCATGGCGCCGTAGCCGGTGCCGACGAGCTTGTCCTCGAGGATCCCGTCCCAGAACTCGGCGACGCGCATGGAGGCGTCGTCGACCATGTTCACGATCCAGCCGTCACCCTCGGGCTTGTACCAGACGGCGCCGGACTGCATGGCCCAGGCGACGGGGTGGGAGCCGTCGGAGGGGTCGAGGGTGATGAGCGTCTTCCCGGCCTCCTGGACGGCGCCCGCGGTCTCGCGGAACTCGTCCCAGGTGGAGGGGGCCTTCAGGCCCAGCTCGCCCTCGAGGACCTCACGGTTGTAGAAGGTCGCGACGGGGCCGGTGTCCTGCGGGACGCCCCAGACGTTGTCGCCGACCTTGGCCTGGCTGATCGCGCCGGGGTCGAAGGCGGAGAGCTTGTCGTCGAAGCCGTAGCGGGAGAGGTTCACGAGCGCGCCGGCGAGCGCGAACTCGGGCACCGAGCGCAGCTCGACCTGGGCGATGTCGGGACCGCCGCCCGCGGAGACCGCGGAGAGGATCTTGGCGTAGCCGCCGGAGTTGCCGCCGGGGATCCAGGTCGTCTCGACGCGGATGCGGTCCTGGCTCGCGTTGTAGACGTCCGCGACCTTCTGGAGGTCCTTCAGCCAGGCCCAGTAGGTGATGGTGACGGGGCCGTCGCTCGCGGGGATGGTGGACTCGGCGTTGACGTCGCCGGGGTTGGGCGGCGCGCAGGCGGCCAGGGCGGCCGTCAGGGCCGCTCCTGTTCCCACCAGCGCGGAGCGCCGGGTCAGACGGGGCTTCATCGCTCTCCTTCTCGTTCCTCGTCCTCGAGGTCGCGGCAACACTACCCACGAATCCGTGTGCATGCACTATTTGCCCGGCCTCCCCGGAGTCACGGTTCGGGAACGTTCACCACGTGGGGCCCGCCGCACCGCGGCACCGCCGCACCCGGGACGCGGGCCGTCGTAGGCTCGAGGCGCACCCACCCGCGCGAAGGAGCCCCGTGAACGCCGAGCCCGCCACCCCCTCCCCCGCCGAGGACGACTCCCCCGCCGCTCCCACCCGCGACGCCGCCGCGTCGGCCGCGACATCGGCCGCCGACCGCAGCAACCCGGCCGACCGCCTCGTCACCACCGAGCACAGCATCGACCTCCCGGGCGGCCCCCTCCGCTATCGCGCCGTGACCGGCACCGTCGTGCTGCGCGAGGAGCCCGAGGGCGGCGAGTACGGCCGCGCGAGCGCCTACGCCGAGATGTTCTCCGTCAGCTACCTCGCCCGGCCGGCCGACGGGGCCGACGGCACCGCTGCCGACACCGCCTCCCGGCCCGTCGTCTTCGCCTTCAACGGCGGCCCGGGCGCCTCGACCGTGTGGCTGCACCTGGGCGTGCTGGGCCCGCGCCGGGTGGTCGCCGGGGACGCCGGCTCCCCCGTCGGCCCGCCCTGGGGTCTGGTCGACAACCCCGAGACGCTGCTGCGCGACGCGGACCTCGTCATGGTCGACGCGATGACGACGGGCTACTCCCGCCCCGTCCCCGGCGCGAAGCACGACCGCCACCACGGCTTCGCCGCGGACCGCGACCTCATCGCCTCCTTCGTCGTGGACTGGCTGACCCGCCACGACCGCTGGAGCTCCCCGGTGCACCTGGCCGGCGAGTCCTACGGGACCACGCGCGCCGCCGCGGTCGCCGCCCGACTGCTCGAGCGGTACTGGGTCGCGGTCGCCGGCATCGCGCTGATCTCCCCAGTGCTGGACTTCGGGACGCTCGAGTTCACGGCCGGCAACGACCGCCCCTTCGTGCACTACCTGCCCACCTACGCCGCGATCGCGCACGCGCACGGCAAGCACGAGGGGCGCCTCCTGCAGGACGTGGTCAACGAGGCGGAGGCCTTCGCGGAGCAGGAGTACCCGGCGCTGCTCGCGGCGGGCCTGCGCCTGGGGCCCGAGCAGGTCGCCGAGGCCGCCGCCCGGATCGGCGCGCTGATCGGCGTGGACCCGGACTGGGTGGAGCGGGCGGATCTGCGCGTCGAGCACATGGCCTTCCTCGCCGAGCTGCTGCGGGACCAGGGCCTGGTCACGGGCCGGATCGACGGTCGCTTCACCGCCCCCGCCGGGGACCGCAATGCCGCCCAGATGGAGACGGACCCCTCGATCGACCAGCTCGCCCCGGCCTACACGGGCGCGCTGAACCAGTACCTCGCGACCGAGCTCGGCTACCGCGACGACGTGGTCTACGAGATCATGGCCGGCCGCGTGCACCCGTGGAGCTACCAGGACTTCGAAGGCCGCTCCGTCGAGGTCGCGACGGACCTCTCCCGACTGCTGCGCCGCAGCCCGCACACCCGGGTGCTCGTCTCCCACGGCTACCACGACGCCGCGACGCCGTTCCATGCGAGCGAGCACGTGCTCGCGCACCTGCAGATCCCGCGCGAGGTCGCCGAGCAGCGGATCCGCGTCGAGTACTACGAGGCCGGGCACATGATGTACTGCCACGAGCCGAGCCGCCTCGCGCTCTCTGAGCACCTCGCGGACCTGGTCCGCGGGGCCGTCGGCGCCTGGTCCGAGCGGTCCGACGGCGTCTGAGCTGAGCAGGCCGACCGGCCGACGGGCCGACGGGCCGACGGGCCGACGGCGGATCCTGCCGCCGCGCCGGCTCAGCCCGCGGCGGTCCCGGAGCTGCTGCCGGAGCCGGTCGCCGCCCCACCCTGGGTGCTGCCGCTGCTCGAGCTGCCGGAGGAGCTGGATCCGCTCGAGGAGCTCGACCCGCTGCTGCTCGAGCCGGAGCGGCTGGAACCGCTGTCGGTCGAGCTCGACGAGCCGGAGTCCCCGGAGCTCGAGCTCGAGCCGCTGTCCGTGCTCGAGCTGTCGGTGCTCGAGGAGTCGGAGCTCGAGTCGCCCGTACCGGAACCGTCCGTGCTCGTGGAGCCCGAGCTCGAGCCGTCCGTGTCGGTGTCGCCCGTGCTCGAGGAGCCCGAGCTCGAGCCGTCGGTCGAGGAACCCGAGCCCGAGCCGTCGGTGCCCGTGCCGTCCGTGGTGGACGTGTCCGTGCTCGTGGAGTCCTCACCGGTCCCGTCGGTGCTCGTCCCGTCGGTGGTCGTGCTGTCGTCATCGGTGCCGCTCGAGTCGTCCGTGCCGCCGGAGTCGTCGCTGCTCGTGCGGGACTGCACGGCGTCACTCCCGGTCACCGAGCGCTGGATCTCGCCGGTCCCCGGGGAGAGCTCGACGCCGATCGCCCGCTGCACGCCGAAGACGGCGGCGAGACCGATCAGCCCCATGGCGAGGGTGGTCGCGGCGATCGTCGTCCAGCGCCGGCGCGGCGATCGGGCCGCGGCGCGGCCGTCACCCTCGAGGGGGGGACCGTCAGCGTCGAGCGCGGCGAGCCCGTCCTCGGCGCTGCGCACGGCGAGCCCGTCCTCGGTGCCGTCCGCCACGACGGTCGCACCACCGTCGGCCGCCGCCTGTGCATCCGCCCCGCGCTTCCGCCGCCGCCCCCGCAGGGTCGTCACCCGCTGGACGGTCTTCAGCGCGGCGGCGCTGCGCTTGACGGAGTCCGTGTAGATCGCGACGGCCCCGGCGGAGATCACGGAGGTGAGCGCGGCGCCGACGACGGTGCCGGCCACGCCGAGGTGCCCGCCGACCACGGAGGCTGTGGCCGCGGCAGCACCGCCCGCGAGCAGGCTCGTCGGCGAGAGGCTCCGCAGCGCCGAGTCGCGCTCCTTGCCGTCGCCGCCGTCGGGCGCGGGTGCCCCGCCCGTACCGTTCCCGGGAGGCGGGCCGCTCGGCCTCGCACCGGTGATGTGGTCGGTCCCGGCCCGTGCCGCGTCCCCCTGCCCCACGACCACCACGGCGGGCGGCCGGGCGGACTCGGAACTCGCGGCGGGCGACGTCTGGTGATGCACGGAGGAGGACATGGCACCACCGTGGAACGCTTTCGTCAGCGTTCCCCAGAGCCTTCCTCAGAGAACCCTGAAAGTCTCACGATCACCACCTTGACCTGCACCGATGCAGCCGATGAGCATCGTCACAGGCGGAACGTCCTCACGGTCCGCGCCGGCTCCGCACGAGCACTCCACCTCCCGCGCACGGCACCTCCGCGGCGCCTCCGCATCGGCACCCGTCGACCCGTCCACGACGGTCCGACTCGAGGGGCGGCACAGGGGCCGGAGGGGGCGCCGACCGGGCCGACCCACTCGCTGCGCCCGGCCACCCCACCGACGACGGGACCTCTACGTACGGGTCGGCCCCTCAGGGCGGGGACCCGTACGAAGAGGTCCCGTACACCCCGGCCCCCGGTGCCCGGCCCTGCGCCCGGCCCCGGCCCCCCACCTGCCACGGGACGTCCTCGCGCAGGTGTGCCCTTCACGGCAGGGACCTGCGCGATGACGTCCCGTGCGCCCAGGCGCGCAGCCGTGCACCGGACCCAGGGAGGCGCCCGTCAGGGACGGGCCGGCGAGGTCGAGTCGCGGACCACGAGCTGCACCGGGACCACGACGTTCGCACGCACCCCACCGTCGATCTGCTTGCCGAGGGCGTCCACCAGCTCCACGGCGATCCGGCGGAAGTCCTGACGCACGGTGGTGAGCGGCGGGTCCTCCGCCACGGCTCCGGCGGAGTCGTCGAAGCCGCCCACGAGCACGTCCTCGGGCACAGCACGGCCCGCCGCGCGCAGGGCGGCGATCGCCCCACGCGCCATGCGGTCGTTCGCGGCGAAGATCGCCTCGACGTCGGGGTGCTCGGCGAGGATCTCGGCGGCGCAGTCCTCTCCGCTGCGCTCCGAGTAGTCCCCGTGGCGGACGGTGACGATCCGCGCCGCGGCCCCCTCCGCGACGGACCCGTCAGCGCCCTCGGGCCCATCGGCCGCGCCCGTCCCACCGGCCCCGCCCGTCCTGCCGGCGTCACGGACCGCGTCGGCGAACGCCTCGGGGCGCAGGCTGCCGCCGGGTGTGTGCGCGGGGCCGGCGATCACGGCGAGGCGGCGGGCCCCGCGCTCCAGGAGGTGCCGGGCCATCATCCGGGCGCCCTCGCGGTCGTCCGCGGCGACGAAGGCGACGCGGTCCTCGAGGCCCGCCGGACTGCCCACGTTGACCAGCGGGATGCCGGCCGCCTGGATCCGCTCGAAGAGATGGTGCTGCGGCTGCGCGGAGGCCGTCACGGCACCGTCGACACCGCTCGTGAGCAGGAAGTTCTCCGCGCGCTTGGCGCTGTCCTCGTCGCCCGCGAGGAGCAGCACCATCGACTGGTCGCGGGCCGCGAGGGCCTGGCCCACCTCGATCACGAGGGACTCGAAGGTGGGGTCCTCGAAGAAGCTCGCGGGCGGCTCGTCGATCACGAAGGCGACGGTGCCGCTGCGGCCGGTGCGGAGCCGGCGCGCGGTGGAGTTCGCGACGTAGCCCGTCTCGCGGATCGCCCGAGCGATGGCCTTGGCGGAGTCCGGGGACACCCAGTGCCCGCCGTTGAGGTGCCGGGAGACGGTGCCCGTGGAGACGCCGGCGCGACGGGCGACCTCGGTGATCGTCGGGCGCTTGCCCGAACCGCTGGGTCGTGGGGTGGCCACGTGGCTCCTTCCTCGGGGCGGGTGCCGCGGGGAGGGCGGCGTCCGCTCGCCAGTATCGCCCAGCGGCGCGCCGCCCGCAGATCAGCCCTTGACGGCGCCGCCGGTGAGATCGGACTGCCAGTAGCGCTGCAGCAGGAGGAACAGGGCGATCAGCGGCAGGATCGAGACGAGCGCCCCGGTGACCACCGTCGTGTACATCGCGGGCTGGGAGGCGCCCTGGTTCATGAGCGTGGACAGGCCCACCGTGATCGGGAACAGGCTGTCGTCGCCGAGCATGATGTACGGGAGCATGTAGTTGTTCCACACGCCGACGAACTGGAACAGGAACACGGTGACCAGGCCCGGCATCATCATCGGCACGGCGAACCGGGCGAAGATGCGCAGCTCACCGGCGCCGTCCGTCCGGGCCGCCTCGATCATCTCCCGCGGGATCGACGCCCCCGCGTAGATGCGGGCGAGGTAGATGCCGTAGGGGTTGAGGATGCTGGGCAGCAGCACCGCCCAGTACGTGTTGGCGAGGCCCACCTCCGCGAACAGCAGGTACTGTGGGACGGCGAGGATCACGGCCGGGAGCAGCACACCGGCGAGGATGACGTTGAAGAAGAGCTTCTTGCCGCGGAAGTCGAACAGGGCGAGGCCGTAGCCGGCGGCGGCGGAGACCACGGTCGAGACGAGCGCGCCGCCCACCGCGTACAGGACGGTGTTCCCGGCCCACCGCACGAACAGGCCGTCGCGATAGGCGAAGAGGTCCCGGAGGTTCTCGATCAGGTGGGTCGAGGGGGCGAGCGTGAAGGTGGAGAACAGCTCGTCCGGGCTCTTGGACGCGGCCACCAGCACCCAGACGACGGGGAGCAGGCAGTACAGCGCGCCGAGCAGGAGGACCGCCGTGGCGAGGATCGAGGGGCGCTCGGCGCCGACCCCGCCGGAGGGTGCCGAACGGCCGTCGACGGGACGTCCGCCTCGGGAAGATCGTGCCGTCGCGGCGGGTCGCGCGGTCGTTCCGGCCGACGGGCCGGTCGCGGGGATGGCTGAGGTGCTCATGGTGGGGCTCACCGCTCTTCCTGGGCGAAGGCCTGGCCGCGCACGAGGCGCAGGAAGCCGAAGGAGATGACGAAGGTCGCGAGGGCCACGAGCACGGAGCCCGCGGAGGCGGAGTAGATGTCGTTCTCCGTGAAGGCGTCCTTGTAGATCAGCATCAGCGGCGACCAGGTCGTCGAGATCGAGCTGGTCAGCGGTCGCAGGAGCATCGGCTCGGCGAACACCTGGAGCGTCGCGATGATCGAGAAGACGCAGGTCATGATCAGCGAGGGCAGGATCATCGGGACCTTCACGCGGAGGGCGATCTGCAGCTCGGAGCAGCCGTCCAGGGTCGCCGCCTCGTAGAGCTCGCCGGGCACGGAGCGCAGCGAGGTGTAGAGGACGACCATGTTGAAGCCGGTGCCGCCCCAGATCCCGATGTTCGCGATCGCGAGGAGCACGAGCTGCGGGGACAGCACGTCCGGCAGGCTGCCGCCGAGGGCGTCCGCGACGAAGTGGAAAGGGCTGGTGCCGGGCAGGTAGAGGAAGCCCCACAGCAGCGAGGAGATCACCGCCGGGACGGCGTAGGGCAGGAAGATCGTGATCCGGGCGATGCGTCGCAGCCGGGCGCGCTTCGAGTCCAGCAGGAGCGCGAAGAGCAGGGCGAGACCCAGCATGACCGGGACGAGCACGAGCCCGTACAGGAGCACGCGGCCGGCGCTGCCGAGGAATTCCGGATCGGCGAGCACCTGTGCGTAGTTGCGCAGGCCCGCCCACTCCTGGTGGCGCCCGCCCTCGCCGAGGCCGAGGCCGACGACCTGCTCACGGCGCACGCTGACGTAGAGGGCGTAGAGGATCGGGATGGCGAGGAAGGCGAGGAAGCACACCGCGGCAGGGGCGACGAAGACGTAGCCGAAGCGGTCCGTGCGCCGGCGCAGGGTGGAGGCATTCGTGGAGCTCATGCGAGGTCGTACCCCTGGTTCTCGAGGTCGGCGACGGTGCCCGCCTGGATGGTGGCGAGGGCGTCGACGAAGGCTGCGGCCGTGGATCTCTGGGTCGCGGTGCCGAAGGCGTCGTTGAAGATCGAGTAGGCGACATTGACGTTCGGTCCGAAGGTGAGGGGGCGGACGCCCTCGGCGTTCGAGGTCGAGAGCTCGTAGAAGTCGGGCTGGTCGGCGAAGAACTCGGGCGGTGCGGAGAGGGCCTCGGCCGCGCCGGCCTGATCGGCGGGGAAGACGCCGCTCTTCTCGACGAGGGCGCGGACGCCGTCGGCCGAGGTGTTCATCCACTCGGCGAAGCGCACGGCCTGGGCGCGATGCGGCGAGCCGACCGTGACGGCGGTCGTGGAGCCTCCCCAGTTGCCGGTGGCCGTCTCCCCCGCTTCCCACTGCGGCAGCGTCGCCATCCGCCAGGAGCCGGCGGTGGAGCCCGCGTTGCCCGCGAGCACTCCGGGTGCCCACGCCGCGGAGACCCATCCCGCCTGTGTGCCGTTGTTCAGCGCCGCGTTCCACTGCGGGGTGTACATCGGGTCCCGGGCGATGACGCCCTCCTCGACGAGGCCGCCCCAGAACTCGGCGACGCGGCGTGCGGGCTCGGAGTCGACGTCCACCTTCCAGCGGTCGCCCGCGATCTGCCACCAGGAGGCGCCCGCCTGCTGGGCGAGGCCCATGAACAGGCCGGGGTCGGTCGAGGAGAAGGTCCCCAGGTACAGCGACGGATCCGCGCTGTGAAGGGCGCGGGCCGTCTCGGCATACTCGTCCCAGGTGGTGGGGACGCCCAGGCCGTGCTGCTCGAAGATGTCGGCGCGGTAGTAGAACTGCAGCGGCCCGGTGTCCTGGGGGATCGCATAGACGCTGTCGCCCTGAAGCTGCACGGAGGACCAGATCCCCTCGGCGAAGTGTCCCGCCGTGCTCGGCGCGAGGTCGGCGGAGATGTCCGCGACGGCATTCGCGGAGACCAGCGAGGTGATCGCCTGGTACTCGGCCTGGACGAGGTCGGGGGCGCCGTTGCCGGCGCGGACGGCCGTGAGCAGCTTGGTGACCGCGGCGTCCCCGGCGTCCTGGCGGCTCACGTCGACCTGCACGTCCGGGTTCTGCGCGTTCCACAGGGCGACGACGTCCTCGATCCCGGGGGCCCAGGTCCAGAAGGTCAGCCGGATGACGTCGCTGCCGGAGGACGTCCCGCAGGAGGCGAGTCCGGCGGTGCCGGCGAGCGCCGCTCCCGCGGCCAGGACCGTGCGACGGGAAAGTTGGCGGCCGGGTCGGCGGGGTGGAGCACTGGGCATCGTCGCCTCCTTGCGATGGGCGGACCGTCCGGGCTCGGACGGCGCTGGCGGGAAGCGTAGGACTGTGATCGATTACAGTCAAGCGCTCCACGTCAGGCTTGCACGCGACGAGCGACCGTGTCAGAGTTCGTCGTCATGCACCGTGATCGTTTCCAGCCTTCCGGCCCGACGGCTCCGGCCTCGCCGGCCGACGCCCTCCCCGCCCCCGGAACGGGACCTCGCGACGGCGCAGGACCCCGCCCCACCTGGCCGCTCGGCGTGGACGGCCTCGTCCACGGCGGGGACTACAACCCTGAGCAGTGGCCCCGGGAGACCTGGGCGGAGGACGCCCGCCTCATGCGCGAGGCCGGCGTGAACCTCGTGAGCGTCGGGATCTTCTCCTGGGCGAGCCTCGAGCCACGACGCGGCGAGTTCCACTGGGAATGGCTCGACGAGGTCTTCGACCTGTTGCACGAGAACGGCATCCGCATCGACCTCGGCACCCCCACCGCGGCCCCGCCCGCGTGGTTCTTCCGCGAGCATCCCGAAGCACGGGTGATCGACCGCGAGGGCCGGGCCCTCGGGCCGGGATCCCGCGGCATGGCCTGCCCCTCCTCCCCCGCCTACCGCGCCGCGGCCACCGGGATCACCCGCGCGCTCGCCGAGCGGTACGGCGACCACCCGGCGCTCGCTCTCTGGCACGTCCACAACGAGTACGGCGCGCCCGTCGGCGAGAGCTTCTCGGATGCCGCGCAGGAGGCCTTCCGCGACTGGGCGCTCGCACGCCACGGCTCGCTCGACGCCGTGAACACCGCCTGGGGCACGGCCTTCTGGGGCCAGGTGCTCGGCACCCGCGAGGACCTCCACGCCCCGCTGCCCACGCCCTCGATGCAGAACCCCTCGCTCGAGCTCGACTGGCGCCGCTTCAGCTCCGAGCAGATCCTCGACTGCTTCCGCGCCGAGCGGGACGTGCTCCGAGAGATCACCCCGCACGTGCCCGTGACCACGAACTTCATGGCGCACACCTGCCCCAACATCGACCTGTGGAAATGGTCCGACGAGGTCGACGTCGTCGCCAACGACCACTACCTCATCGCGGCAGACGAGCGGAACTTCGTCGAGCTCGCCCTCGACGCCGACCTCACCCGGTCGCTGTCCCGCGGGCGTCCCTGGATGCTCATGGAGCACTCCACCTCCGGGGTCAACTGGCAGGGCCGCAACGTCGCGAAGCGCCCCGGCGAGATGGCCCGCAACTCGCTGTCCCACGTGGGCCGCGGTGCGGACGCGGTGATGTTCTTCCAGTGGCGCGCCTCCCGCAAGGGCGCCGAGAAGTTCCACTCGGCGATGCTCCCGCACGCCGGGACCGGCAGCCGGATCTGGCGCGAGGTCACCGAGCTCGGCGCGACCCTCGGGTCCCTCGCGGCGATCCGCGGATCGAGGGTCCGCGCCGACGTCGCGATCCTCTGGGACTGGGAGTCGCACTGGGCGCAGGACCTCCCCTGGCGCCCCTCCGACGCCCTCCGCCACCGGGCGCAGATCCAGACCTGGTACGAGCGACTGTGGCGCGACCACCTGGCGGTCGACTTCGCGCACCCCGAGGACGACCTCAGCCGGTACCGCCTGGTGCTCGCCCCCGCCTCCTACCTGCTCACCGACGCCGCGGCGGCGAACATCGACCGCTACGTCCGCGAGGGCGGCCGCCTCGTGGTGGGACCCTTCTCCGGCGTGGTCGACGCCGAGGACGGCGTGCGCGCCGGCGGTCTCAACGCCGCGCTCGCCCCGGTGCTGGGAGTCGCCGTGCACGAGTTCTGCCCGCTGCGCGAGGGCGACGAGGCACGGATCGTCCTCGACGGGAGCCCGCTGCGCGCCCGGATCTGGTGCGAGGACCTGCACCTGGAGGGGGCCGAGCCCGTCGGCACCTACGTCGACGGCCCCGTGCCCGGCGGCGTCGCCGCGACGCACCACGCCCGTGGCGAGGGGCACGCCTGGTACGTGGCCTCGGACGTCGACGTCGAGGACCTCGCGGCCGTGCTGCGCGAGCCCTACGCCGCCGCCGGCCTCACCGTGCGGGACCTCCCCGAGGACGTCGAGCTGCTCGAGCGCACCCACGGGGACGGTACCTGCCACCTCATCGCGATCAACCACACCGCGGAGCCGGCGCGCATCCCCGTCGGTGACGGGGACCGGCTCGAGGTGCCTGCCGGCGGCGTCGCCACGGCACGGCTCGCCGCGGGCGCCTGACAGCCCTGCACCGCACCACCGCAGAACCACGACAAGGGAGAACGATGACGTCCACCCCGCACCCCGCCCACCGCATCCCGACCGGCTCCCCCGGCTCCTCGATCTCGCGCCGGGGCTTGTCCCGGCTCGCCGTCGGCGGCGCCGCGGCGATCGGCGCCACGGCCGCCGTCGACGGCACGACCCTCGCCGCTCCCCCGTCCGTGCGTCCCGGCCCCGGGGGCGGATCCGGCCTCGTGAACGCAGGGTTCACGGACGAGCTCTCCGGCTGGAGCGTCTCCGGCGCGCCGTCGGCCGCCTCCGTCGGCGCGGGCGGCCCGACGGGCGATCGTCGGCCCGACGTGCTCCGCCTCGAGCCGACCGACGGCGCCGAGGTCACCGCGCGCCAGCGGGTGCAGCTGGGCCGCGGCGGGGACACGGTGCTGCGCGCCCGGGTCCGCGCCGGCGGGGAGGGCGGCGCCGCTCTCGAGCTGCGCACGCGCGGCCGGGTGCATCGCACCTCCGTGCCGGTGACCGGGGACGACGGCCTCTGGTTGGATCTCGCCGTGGGCGCTCCCGAGGCGCGCGGCACCCTCGAGGTGTCCCTCACCGTCACGGGCCGCGACGGGGCGTGGGCGGAGTTCGACGACCTCGAGCTCGAAGCCGGCGCCGTCGAGCGCTCCGTGCGCGGCGTGGACCTCTCCGGCGTGCCGAAGAACGAGGCCCACGGCGCGGAGTACACGACGGCGGACGGCTCCGCCGCCGTGGACCCGGTCGAGGTGCTCGGTGCGCACGGCGCGAACCTGGGCCGGCTGCGGGTCTGGGTCGATCCGGCGGACGGCTACTGCACCCCCGAGCACACGCTCGCGATGGCGCGCCGGATCCGCGCGGCGGGGATGGACGTGCTCGTGGACCTCCACTACTCCGACGAGTGGACGGACCCGGGAGCCCAGCACGTGCCCGCGGCCTGGGCGGGGCTCGATGCGGACGGTCTCGTCACCGCCGTCGCCGAGCACACGCGCCGCACCCTGACCCTGCTGCGCGAGGCCGGGGTCGACGTCGCGATGGTGCAGGTCGGCAACGAGATCAACCCCGGGATGCTGTGGCCGCTCGGCCAGACCTGGGACATCGACGAGTCCGACGGCGTCGCGGGCGCCCAGTGGGAGAACCTCGCCCGCTTCCTCACGGCCGGCTCCCGCGCCGTCACCGAGGTGTACCCCGACGCCGCCGTGATGCTGCACCTGACCAACATCCACGACGGCATCGACGGCCTGACCTGGTGGCTCGACGAGGCCCAGGGCCGCGGCGTGCCCTTCGACCTCATCGGCCTCTCCTACTACCCCTACTGGCACGGCACGCTCGCCGACCTGCAGGAGGCGGTGGCCGTGCTCGGCGCGCGGTACGACCGGGACGTGATCGTCGTCGAGACCGCCTACCCGTTCACCCTCGAGGACGACCCGCGCGTGCCCTACCCGAACATCGTCACCGAGGAGACCCCGCTGCCGGAGGGCTATCCGGCGACCCCGTCGGGGCAGGCGGCGTTCTTCCGTGCGGTGCAGGACGTGACCGTCTCCGCCGCGGGCGGCCACGGCCGGGGCGCCGTCTACTGGGAGCCCGCCTGGACCGCGGTCGAGGGCGCCGGCTGGGACCTGCACGACCCCGCCTCGGGCAACGCCTGGGAGAACCAGGCCATGTTCGACCACGAGGGGCGCGCGCTCCCCGAGGTGCTCGCCGAGCTCCGCTGACCGCCCCGGGCCCCGGCTTCCCCGCCGCCGCACAGGCCACGGGACGTCTTCGTACGGGTCGGCCCCTCAGGGCGGAGACCCGTACGAAGACGTCCCGTACGCCGAGAGCACCGGCCGCCTCAGAGCCCACGGGACGTCCTCGCGCAGGTGTGCCCCTCAGGGCGGGGACCTGCGCGAGGACGTCCCGTGCGTTCAGCGGCCCCGCCGCGCCCCGCCGCCCACCGGCTGCGGGCCGGCCCCACGCCGCGCCGCTCAGCAGCAG
Source organism: Brachybacterium sp. SGAir0954 (assembly GCF_005490785.1). Lineage (GTDB taxonomy): Bacteria > Actinomycetota > Actinomycetes > Actinomycetales > Dermabacteraceae > Brachybacterium > Brachybacterium rhamnosum. Next base: position 264,993 of record NZ_CP027295.1, read on the forward strand.
CGGGCGCCGGGGTTCGCGTCCTGCTCGGCGTACTTCGCGCGCCAGAACTCGCGCTCGGTGAGCGGCGGGTGGGTGCAGCCGGTGATGCGGTGGTGGTGGAGGTAGAGGTCGTAGGCGTCGGAGCCGAGGACCCCGCGCGCGAGCCGTCGGACCTCCCGCAGCGCCGCGACCAGCGCGGCCCCGCTCATCAGTGGCCTCCCCCGGCGAGGTCCTTCTCCGGGTGCTCGGCGAGGTACGACTTCCACTGCCCGCCGAGCTCCTTCTCCGATGCCGTCGGCACCATGCCGGAGGGGGCGAAGTACTCGGACTCCACGTACGGCGCCTCCGTGTCCAGCAGGTTCACGCCGCGCAGGGCCTGGAGGGTGCGCCACAGGGACACGATCAGCACGATGATCGTGCACACCACGAACAGGATCGAGAGGGAGCCCTGCACGGCGGTGTTGAAGACGACGGCCTGCATGTCCTCGGCCGTCTTGGCGAGGCCCAGCTCGGTCTTCCCGGCGGCGAGGGCGTCGCGGTAGGCCATGTGGTTCGCCCAGTAGCCGACCTTTGGATCGGCGGAGAAGATCTTCTGGAACGAGCCGGTGATCGTGACGACCGCGGTGAACAGCAGCGGCACGGCGATCACGAGCAGGGAGCGGCGCCGGCCCTTGCGGGCGAAGACGACGAGGCAGATCGACAGGGCGATCGCGGCGAGCAGCTGGTTGGCGATGCCGAACAGCGGGAACAGCGTGTTGATGCCGCCCAGCGGGTCGAGCACGCCCATCATCAGGATCGATCCCCAGCCGGCGACCATGATCGCCGTGGTGAGCCAGGCGCCGAGCCGCCACGAGTGGTCGCGGAAGCGCTGGTTGATGCCGCCAAGGGCGTCGGAGAGCATGAAGCGGGCGACGCGGGTGCCGGCGTCGACGCTGGTGAGGATGAACAGCGCCTCGAACATGATCGCGAAGTGGTACCAGAACGCCATCATGCCGGGGCCGCCGATCAGGCGGTGCATGATCCCGGCGAGGCCCACGGCGAGGGTGGGGGCGCCGCCGGTGCGGGAGACGATCGACTCCTCCCCCACCTGCTTCGCGGTCTCCTCGAGGGTCGCGGGGTCGAGGTTCACGCCCATGAGGCCCAGGGAGTTGACGAACTGGGCGGCGCCCTCGACGGTGCCGCCGGTCGCGGCGGCGGAGGAGTTCATGGCGAAGTAGATGCCGCGGTCGATCGAGACGGCGGCGACGAGCGCCATGATCGCGACGAAGGACTCCATGAGCATGCCGCCGTACCCGATCATCCGGGTCTGCGACTCCTTCTCGACGAGCTTCGGGGTGGTGCCGGAGGCGATCATCGCGTGGAAGCCGGAGAGGGCGCCGCAGGCGATGGTGACGAAGAGGAAGGGGAACAGGGCGCCGGTGAAGACGGGGCCGTCGGTGCGGGAGGCGAACTCGGAGATCGCGGGGGTGTCGATCTGCGGGCGCACCAGGACGATCGCCGCGGCGAGCATGACGATCGTGCCGATCTTCATGAAGGTGGAGAGGTAGTCGCGGGGCGCGAGCAGCACCCACACGGGCAGCACGGCGGCGAGGAAGCCGTAGACGATGATCGCCGCGGCGAGGACCGGGCGGTCCAGGTGGAAGATCGCCTGGCCCCAGTCGCTCTCGGCGACCCAGCGGCCGGAGACGATCGCGGCGAGCAGCAGCACGACGCCGATCATGGAGACCTCGAAGACCTTGCCGGGTCGGAGGTAGCGCAGGTAGATGCCCATGAACACGGCGATCGGGATGGTGAGGCCCACGGAGTAGACGCCCCAGGCGCTCTCGCCGAGGGAGTTCACGACGACCATCGCGAGGATCGCGACGATGATCAGCATGATCGTGAGGGTCGCGATGAACGCGGCGATGCCGCCGACGATGCCGAGCTCGTCCCGGGCCATCTGGCCGAGCGAGCGGCCGTGGCGGCGCATGGAGATGACGAGGACGAGGAAGTCCTGGACGGCGCCCGCGAGGATGACGCCGACGATGATCCAGATGGTGCCGGGGAGGTAGCCCATCTGGGCGGCGAGCACGGGTCCCACGAGGGGGCCGGCGCCGGCGATCGCCGCGAAGTGGTGGCCGAAGAGGATCCGACGGTCGGTGGGGACGTAGTCCTTGCCGTCGTACGAGGTCTCGGCGGGGGTGGCGCGGGTGTCGTCGGGCCGGACGAGCTTGTCCTGGATGAACTTCGCGTAGAAGCGGTAGGCCACGAGGTAGGTGGCGACGGCGGCGAAGACGAACCAGATGGCGTTGACGGCCTCGCCGCGGGCGAGGGCGAGCATGAGCCAGCCGAGCGCGCCGACGAGGGAGATGCCGACCCACAGGGCGATCTTCGGCGGGGTCCAGCGGCGCTCCTCGCGGCGCGCGGCGGGGTCCACGGCGGCGGGCGGCGGGGTGGTGGTGGCCGTGGCGCCCGCGGAGGGCGCGGCGTCCGGCGGCGGGCCGGCGTGCGAGGAGGGGCCGGGGGAAGCGGGGGACAAGGGGGACCTCCTGGGGTCGTCGTCGACCGGCCGCCGGGGATCGCGGCCGTCGACAGGCTAACCCGCTCAGGTCAGCCGACGTGGCACTAACATCCCGACCCCACCCGTGTCCCCGTTCGCCGCAGGTGGCTCTCCCCTGTGAGCGAACTCGGTGGTAGCGTGGCCGCCCGGCGGCACCCCGCCATCGCCCCGCGGCCGACGCAACAGCGCGTCCCGAGCCCAGGGCGCTCCCCCATTCCTTCCCTCGAAAGCAGTCCCCATGGTCGACGTCCGCCTGGACGCGCAGTGGATCGATTACGCGATCATCGCGCTCTACTTCGTCTTCGTCCTCGGTGTGGGGTGGTTCGCCAAGCGCGGCGTCTCCAACTCCATCGAGTTCTTCCTCTCCGGCCGCTCGCTGCCCGCCTGGGTCACCGGCCTCGCCTTCATCTCCGCGAACCTCGGTGCGGTGGAGATCATGGGCATGTCCGCGACGGGCGCCCAGTACGGCCTGCCCACCATGCATTACTTCTGGGTGGGCGCGATCCCGGCGATGCTGTTTCTGGGCGTCGTGATGATGCCCTTCTACTACGGCTCGAAGGTGCGCTCGGTCCCCGAGTTCATGCGCATGCGCTTCGGCACCGGCGCCCACCTCGTGAACTCGATCAGCTTCGCCGTGGCGCAGCTGCTCATCGCGGGCGTGAACCTGTCGCTGCTCGCGACGATCGTGAACCGCCTGCTGGGCTGGCCGATGTGGGTGGGGCTCATCCTCGCCGCCGCGTTCGTGCTCTTCTACATCACCGTCGGCGGGCTCTCCGCCGCGATCTACAACGAGGTGCTGCAGTTCTTCGTGATCGTCGCGGCGCTGCTGCCGCTGACGCTGATCGGCCTGCACCGCGTGGGCGGCTGGCAGGGACTCACGGAGAAGATCTCCGGCAACGGCATGCTCGGCTCCTCGGAGCTGCACACCTGGCCGGGCGAGCAGCTCTCCGGCTTCGACAGCCCGATCCTCTCCGTCGTCGGCATCGTGTTCGGCCTGGGCTTCGTGCTCTCCTTCGGCTACTGGACGACGAACTTCGTCGAGGTCCAGCGCGCGATGGCCAGCAAGTCGATCACCGCCGCGCGGATGACGCCGATCCTCGGCGCGTTCCCGAAGATGTTCATCCCCTTCATCGTCATCATCCCGGGCATGATCGCCGGCGTGCTGGTCACGGACCTCGCGCAGTTCAAGCAGATGGACTACGCGAAGGACGCCGCGGGCGCCGCCGCCACGGGCGTCACCTACAACGACGCGCTGCTGCTGCTCATGCGGGACGTGCTCCCCAACGGCCTGCTGGGCGTCGCGATCGCGGGCCTGCTCGCCGCGTTCATGGCCGGTATGGCCGCGAACATCTCGGCGTTCAACACGGTGGTCAGCTACGACCTCTACCAGCAGTACGTGAAGAAGGACGCGCCGGACGACCACTACATCAAGATCGGTCGCCTCGCGACGCTCGTGGCCTGCATCGTCGCGATCTTCACCGCGCTCATCGCCGGGCAGTTCTCGAACCTCATGGACTACCTGCAGACCCTCTTCGGGTTCTTCAACGCGCCGCTGTTCGCGACGTTCATCCTCGGCATGTTCTGGAAGCGGATGACGCCGACGGCCGGCTGGGCGGGCCTCGTGGCGGGCACCCTCTCCGCGATCGTGCTGTGGGCGAGCTCGACCTTCTTCGAGGTCTTCACGCTGCCGGGCCAGGGCCTCGCGTTCCTCTCCGCGGCGACCGCCTTCGTGGTGGACATCGTGGTCTCGGTGATCGTCACCCAGTTCACGACGCCGAAGCCGGCGCACGAGCTCAAGGGCCTCGTCTACTCCGAGACCCCGCGCGCCGATCTCGTGGACCCGGACGAGAAGGCGCTGCCGTTCTTCCGCCGTCCGGTGCCGATGGCCGGGATCGCGCTGGCCCTCGTCATCATCCTCAACGTCGTCTTCGCGTGACCGCGGACCAAGGAGAACCTGACATGAACTCGCACAAGGACACGAGCCCTGCGGCCGATGCCGCTGCGGCCGACGGCTCGGCGGCCGACGTCCCCGGCGACGCGACGGTCCAGACCGCCGGCGCCTTCGACATCCGCAACTTCATCGGCCTCCTCGTCGGCATCTTCGGCGTGGTGCTGGTGCTCATGGGGCTGTTCGCCTTCGACCCGGCGGAGTCCGCGAAGACCGACGGCATGAACGCGAACCTGTGGGCCGGGATCGGCATGGCCGTCGTCGGCGCCGCCTTCCTGCTGTGGGCGAAGCTCGAGCCGATCCGGATCGTGGTCCGGGAGAACGAGCCGGGCGCCGAGGACAAGAAGGACATCGCGGCCCTCTGACGCTCGCCCCACCGCGACACCCGTCCCACCGCGGCGCGGCCCCGCTCCCCTCTCCGGGAGCGGGGCCGCGCTCGTCGGGCCCGGTGCGGGCCTTCCCCACGGTCCACCGCGCGGGCCGTCGTGGGTGCAGGATGGAGGCGTCCGCCCGATCCCGTCCCGGAGGAGAGCACCGTGACCACCGCCGTCAGCCCCGCCCGCATCGCCGAGCTCCTCGAGCGCACGCCGCGCAGCTCCTTCGTGGACGGCGCGTTCCTGGGCGGCACGCCCGCGCTGGACGTCGTCGACCCCGCGACCGGCCGCCCCCTCACCCAGGTCGTCGACGCCGACGCCCCCACGGTGGGCCTGCGCGCCCTCGATGCCGCGGCCGCCGCCCAGGAGGAGTGGGCCGCGACCACGTCCCGCGAGCGCGCCGAGATCCTGCAGCGCGCCTACACGCTGTGCCACGAGCGGGCGGAGGACCTCGCCCTTCTCATGACCCTCGAGATGGGCAAGCCGCTCGCGGAGGCCCGCGGCGAGGTCGTCTACGGGGCGGAGTTCCTGCGCTGGTTCGCGGAGGAGGCCGTGCGAGCGGGCGGTGAGTTCCGCCGGGCGCCCGCCGCGGACCACGCGATCCTCACGACCGTCCGGCCCGTCGGCCCCGTCCTCGCGATCACGCCGTGGAACTTCCCGCTCTCAATGGGCACCCGCAAGATCGCCCCGGCCCTCGCGGCCGGGTGCACCGTCGTGCTCAAGCCCGCCTCGCTCACACCGCTCACGAGCCTTGCGCTGATCCAGATCCTCGCCGACGCCGGCGTGCCCCGCGGTGTCGTGAACGCCGTGGTCACCTCGGACTCGACGGGCCTCTCGAGCACGCTCATGGCGGATCCGCGCCTGCGCAAGGTCTCCTTCACGGGCTCCACGGGCGTGGGCCGCACCCTGCTGGGCCAGGCGGCGGAGCACGTGCTGAAGGCGTCGATGGAGCTGGGTGGGAACGCCCCCTTCCTCGTGCTGCCCTCCGCGGATCCCGCGGCGGCGCTCGAGGCGGCTGTGCCCGCGAAGTTCCGCAACAACGGCGAGGCCTGCACGGCCGCGAACCGCTTCTACGTGCACGCCTCGGTGGCGGAGGAGTTCACCGCGGGCCTCGCCGAGCGGACGAAGGCCCTGCAGGTGGGGCCGGGGATCGCGGAGGGCACGACGATGGGCCCGATGATCGAGGAGAAGGCGCTCGAGAAGATCGAGGAGCTCGTCGCCGACGCCGTGGACCGCGGCGCGAAGGTCCTCGCGGGCGGCCGACGCCCCACCCCGGAGGAGCTGCCGGAGGGCTGCGAGGGCGGCTACTACTATCTGCCGACCGTCCTCGCGGACGTCCCGCTCGAGGCGCGCGTGCACCGCGAGGAGATCTTCGGTCCGGTCGCCCCGATCACCGTGATGGACGACGTCGACGAGATGGTCCGCGCCGCGAACCGCACCGAGTTCGGGCTCATGAGCTACGTCGCCGGCTCCGACCTCGCCGAGGTCACCTCGGTCGCGGGCCGCATCGAGTCCGGCATGGTCGCCGTGAACCTCGGCGTCGCCTCCGATGCCGCCGCCCCCTTCGGCGGGGTGAAGGAGTCGGGGCTGGGCCGCGAGGGCTCCCACGAGGGGCTCGACGAGTACCTCGAGAAGACCTACGTGCGCCTGCCCCTGTGACGCCGGCGGACGCGCCCGTCAGGCTCCGCCGCTGCTCCCCCGCCGACGTGCCTCGCCTCGCCACGATGCGTCGTGCACGGGAGCGGTGGATGGAGCGTCGGGGCGTGGTGCAGTGGGCGGTCGGCTCGCTCGACGACGCCACGATCCATGCCGAGGTGGGCCGCGCCGAGTGGCACGCCCTCGACGCCGGTGGGCCGACGGGGCCCGGCGCGTTCGAGGCCGCGGTGCGCCTGGTCGACGCGGACCCGCTGTTCTGGGGCGAGCACGAGCGCGCCGCGGACCCCGCGCTCTACGCGCACGGGCTCATGACCGATCCGGCCGCCTCCGGCCGCGGCCTGGGCGCACTGGTGCTCGACCTCGCCGAGGCGGAGGCCGAGCGTCGGTCCCGACGACTGCTGCGCCTGGACTTCGCGCCGCATCTCCTCCCCTACTACCTGCCGCTCGGCTTCACCGAGGTGGGCGCGAAGGACTTCCCGACCTTCCGCACCGTCCTGCTGGAGCGCCCCGCCGGCGCGATCCGCGCCGGTTGACGTGCCAGGACCCCCGGGCACGGTCGAGCATCGGTGCCGGTGCCGGTGCCGGTGCCGGTGCCCGTGCCCGTGCCCGTGCCTGTGCCTGTGCCGGGACGCTCCAGAGATGGCTTGAAAATGAGCCAAGGGCCCGGGGCCAGGGCTATGGCTCTAAAATCGACCACGCCTGGAGCGCCACGACCACACACCTGCCGACCCCGGGCGACCCGGTGATCCGCAGGCGCGCCGACACCGAGCGCTCGGCTCCCGACCTGCATAGACTCGCGGGATGGGGACCACGATCTATCTGACCGGCGAGGCCAAGGCGCCGAGCAACAATCCGATCACGACGCAGTGGGGTTTGTTCTTCGTGGGCCTCGTCGTCGATACTGAGACCCACGTCATACGAGCTGCGGACTGTTCCGCCACCCTCCCGCTGACGACCGAGTTCGTGCGGGAGCTCCTGGTGGGGCGCTCCCTCCTCGACGACGACGCCCTGGTGGGAACCATCACCGACAGGTACCACGGCTCCTCGCAGCGGGCGCTCGCCGCCTCCGTGCGCAGCGCAGCAGCGAAGTACCGCGACTTGGCGGCCGGCTCCTCCGCCTGACCACAACCGCATACCCGCTCCGTCCGCCCGGGACCTCACCGAACCGGAACCCGTCGGAAGCATCCGCAGCGCGCCCTCGCGGCGCCCTGTGCGATGCTTCCGATTTTTTTGTCCCCGGAACCGGCCGGAGCCCTTCCCCCTCTGAGGAGTCCCCGTGATCACCGACGGCCTGCTCATGCTCGGCGTCCTGCTCGGACTGTCGTGCGTGCTCATCGTCCTGGAACGCACCACCGGCTGGAAGCTGTTCAAGTACGTCCCCGGCATGGTGCTGATGTACCTGCTGTGCGCCACCCTCAACTCGATCGGCGTGTTCGGTCAGGACGAGGCGACCCGCGCCCCCATCACCGAGGTCAAGAACGTCCTGCTGCCGGCGATGATCTTCCTGTTCCTCTTCGGCTGCGACCTGCGCAAGATCATCAAGCTGGGCCCCAAGCTCCTGCTGACGATGTTCGTCGCCTCCGCGTCCCTGTTCATCGGCATGGTGCTCGTGTACGCCCTGTTCCAGGGCGCGCTGCACCCCGAGGCGTGGAAGGTGCTCGGCGCGCTGCTGGCCTCCTGGACCGGCGGCAGCGCCAACATGGTCGCCGTGCAGGACATCCTGCAGGCGCCCGAGAACATCTTCGGCTACGCCCTGATCACCGACACGATCATGTACTCGGTGTGGCTCATGCTCATGTTCGCCTCGGTCGCGATCTCGCCGCGCTTCAACCGCTGGACGAAGGCGAACACCGCCTACCTCGACGTGCACGCGGGCGCCGCGGAGGAGGAGAAGAAGCCGATCACCGGCACCTCCCTCGCGATCGTCGCCTTCGGCGCCATCTTCGTCTCGACGCTCTCGATCTGGATCGGCGGCCTGCTGCCGGAGTTCGGTGCGGTCGTCAACGGCACCACCTGGTCGATCCTCATCGTCTCCGTGCTGGGCCTCGTCGTGGCGCTCACGCCGCTCGGCACCACGGCCGGCGCGAGCGAGATCGCGAGCCTCATGCTGTTCGTGGTGATCGGCCAGATCGCCTCGGGCTCGGACTTCTCCGCGATCACCGAGGCGCCGCTGTACCTGCTGATGGGCGTCCTCGTGCTCGTCGTGCACATCGTGATCATGCTGGCCTACGCGAAGATCGCGAAGGTCGAGCTGTTCTCCCTCGCCGTCGCCTCGACGGCGAACATCGGCGGCATCGCCTCCGCGCCGGTCGTGGCGAGCGCCTTCAACCGGCAGCTTGTGCCCGTGGGCGTGCTGTTCGCGCTGATCGGCTCGTTCATCGGAACGTTCGTGGGGCTCATCGCGGCGCAGGTGATGTCCGCGCTGTGAGCATCGACGACCGCTCCCCCGCCGCTCCCCTGCACGTGGTGGCGGTGCGCGCGCACCGCCACCGCTCCCCGCTGCTGCGCCCCTTCGTCACCGCCGCCCGCCGCACCGACTCGGTCGCCTTCGTCGTCGCGGAGGTGGAGCTCGACGGCGGCGTCGTCGGCCAGGGCTCCGCGGCGGAGACCGTCGCGGTCACCGGCGAGTCCGCCGCCACGATCCACGAGGCGCTCACGGGCCCGCTCGGCGCGGCCCTCACCGGGGCCCGCGGCACCCTGCCGGAGCTCGCCGCGCGGATCGCCGGCGCCCTCCCCGGGGCCACGAGCGCGAAGGCCGCGCTCGACGTCGCCCTGCACGACGCGGCCGCCCGTGCCGCCGAGGTCCCGCTCGTGGAGCTGCTGGGCGGCTCCACGGGGGGCGAGCTGCTCAACGACATGACCGTCTCCCTCGAGGAGCCGGAGGTCATGGCGCGGCGCGCCCGCGAGGCCGTGGACTCCGGCGAGCAGATCCTCAAGATCAAGCTGGGCCGCGACCCGGAGGAGGACCGTCGGAGGCTCGACGCGGTCCTCGAGGCGGCTCCCGGGGTGCGCCTGCGCCTGGACGCGAACCAGGGCTGGAGCCCCGAGGAGGCGATCCGCATCCTCACCGGGCTCGAGGCGGACGCCCTGCCGATCGACCTCGTCGAGCAGCCGGTCCCGGCCGCGGACGTCGACGGCCTCGCCCGGGTGCGGGCCGCGGTGGGTCTGCCGATCATGGCCGACGAGGCCGTGTGGACCGCGGCCGACGCGCGCCGTCTCGTCGACGCGGGCGCCGCGGACCTCCTCAACATCAAGCTCGCGAAGACGGGCGGGGTCCGGGAGGCGCTCGCCATCGCCGACGTCGCCCAGGAAGCAGGCCTGACCTGCATGATCGGCGCGATGATGGAGCCGCGGATCTCGATCACGGCGGCCGCGCACCTCGCCGTCGCGCATCCGGCGATCACGCTCATCGACCTCGACCCGCCCGCCTGGTTCGCCTCGCCCCTGCCCGGCGGCGGCTACGTCCAGGACGGTGCTCGTCTCCGCCTGCTGGGCGGCCCCGGGCTGGGCCTCGACCTCCTGGACCCGTCGAGCGATCCTGACGGGGGTGAGCACTGACCTCCTCCCCGCAGGACCTGGAACCCGGACCTCATCCCGATCCCCGTCGCGGCGGACCACCCGCCGCGGCCCCACCGGAAGGACCTCTCATGTCCCGGAACGACAGCACTCCCCGCAGCATTCTTCCCCTGACCGGCGCCGACGCCGGCTTCTCCCGCCGTGCCGGTCTGCGCGCCGCCGCGCTCGGCGCCGCGGGCCTCGGCGCGGCCGGCCTCGCGACCGCCGCCGGCGCCTCGAGCGCCCTCGCGGCCCCGTCGGCCGTCGCAGGCCCGTCGGCCGCCACCACCCGCGCTCCCCGCGCCGGGGAGGAGGCCGTCGTCGCGGTCTCCGCGACCACGCTCTGGGTGGAGCCGCGCACGAACCGGCCCGGCATCGACGACCCGTCGCTCACGAACCCCGTGGATCTCGACGCGTGGAACGCGAACATGCAGGACACGGAGACGCGGCGCTGGCTCACCGGCGAGCTCGAGTCCCAGGCGGTGCTCGGCAGCCGCGTGATCGTCGACGAGGTCGACGGCGACTGGGCGCACGTGGTCGTCACCGCGCAGCCCACCCCGCGCGACGAGCGCGGCTACCCCGGCTGGGTGCCGCTCGCACAGCTCGTCCCCGACGACCGCTTCCTCGAGCGGGCCGAGACCGCGCCGACGGCGACCGTGACCGCGCTGACCAGCCGCCTCACCGGCACCCCGTCGGGCAACCACCCGGGGATCCCCGTCTCCTTCGACACGGTCCTGCCGGTGCTGAGGCGCACCGCGAAGGCCGTGCAGGTGGCCGTCCCCGGCGGCGAGCCCGCCTATCTCCCCGCCGCCGACGTCGTGGTCCGTGAGCCGGGCGGGACGCCGCCGCTGCCCACGGCCGACGAGGTCATCGCGACCGGTGAGCGGTTCCTGGGCCTGCGCTACCTGTGGGCGGGCGTGAGCGCGTGGGGCTTCGACTGCTCCGGGTTCACGTACACGCTCTTCCACCACCACGGCATCACCCTGCACCGCGACGCCGGCCCGCAGATGCGGAACTCGGGTCTCGAGGAGGTCGCCCGCGAGGATCTCCAGCGCGGTGACCTGGTGTTCTTCCTGACGAAGCCGGGCGCGACCTCGATCCGCCACGTCGCCATGTACGTGGGCGACGGGATGATCATGCAGGCGCCGAACGCGTCCCGCAGCGTCGAGATCATGTCCCTCGAGGAGTACGACACGGACGGCGAGTACGCGGGCGCGCGACGCGTCCCGCTCGCCGGCTGATCTGGGAGGGAACGGGGCCCGTGGCCGGTCATCGACCGACTGCGGGCCCCGTCGCCATTCAGGCCGGCGCGAGCACGGCGGGCGGCAGCAGCTCCCGCGCCGCCGCGACGATCCGTGCATCGGCCTCGTCCTGCGGCAGCCCGGAGGTGAGCACGGCGAGCACGCGCCGCTCGGGCGAGCCCGCCTCGCCGATCACGGCGACGTCGTGGCGGTAGCCCTCCACCCATCCCGTCTTCGAGCCGGCGTCCACGCCGTCCCGCAGCACGGTGGTGATCACGCGGATCCGCTGGGCGCGCAGGGCGTCCAGCGCGAGCGTGCGCGCGGCGTCCCCGAGCAGGTCGGGGTCCCCGGCGAGGGCGTGCACGGTGCGGGCGAGGTCCCGGGCGGAGGTCTCGTTCGTGGCGCCCGCCGTGATCGCGGAGGCGTCCCCGATGAGCCGCTCGACGCGCGTCGCCGTGAGGCCCAGGCGCGCGATGGTGCGGGCGACAGCGGCGAGGCCCTGTTCCGGGGGTGCGCCGACGCCGCCGCCGAGCAGGGCCACGGTGTGGTCCGTCGCCTCGTTGCTCGAGCGGTCGATCATCCGCACGAGCAGCTCGCGCACCGCGATCGGCGCCCCCTCGGCCGGGTGCGTGGGGTCGAGGTGGTCGCCGCCCAGGGTGAAGGGGCGGCCGTCGGCGCCGACGAAGCCGCGCGTCGCGGGGACCTCGGCGTCGAGGTCGAGTGCGCCGCCCTGCGCCGCCTGCAGCGCGGCGAGCAGGACGTGCAGCTTGATCGTGCTCGCCGCGTAGAAGGGACGATCCGCGTCTCGCTCGTGCAGCACCCGGCCCGCCCCGTCCAGCAGGCACACGGCCACATGCTCCTCGGTGCTCGCGGCGGCGGTGGGCAGGGGCTCGGCGCTCATGCCTCGACCCTACGGCCGACGGCACCGCGCCCGCTCACGGCGCCGAGAGCTGCACGGTCCGGGTCGTGCCGTCCTCGAGCGTGAGCGTGGCCTCCGGGGTCGGGTGGGGGTCGCCGTCGTCGGTGATCGGCCACCAGGCCAGGAACAGCCCGTCGTCGATGCTGGCCTCGACCGGCCCGGCCGAGGTCTCCAGGACCATGCTCTCCACCTGATCGCCCACATGGCCGGCGACGGCGGTGTGTCCGGAGGGCTGCCATCCGTTCTGCGCCTCGGCGGAGGAGAAGGCGGTGTCCACGACGACGGCGATCGCCCCGTCGGCCGGCACCTCCCCCGCCCCGGGCGGCTCGAGGGCCGAGGTGGTCCCTCCGACGGGCTCCTGTCCCGGCACGAGCGTCGCCAGGCAGAGCAGCTCGTCGCCGTCGCCGTCCTCGCCGATCGCGAGCGTGGTGTCTCCTCGCTGCTCCTGTACCCGCAGTCGCGGCTCGACCGGACCGGTCTCGGGGTTCGGCGTGCTCCACCAGGTGAGGCACTGCTGGGCACCGGCGCTGTCCGGGGCGGCCGGTGACCCGGCGGCGGTCCAGGAGGCGGCAGCGGTGGTGGGTCGCAGCGCCCCCAGCCCGGCGGCGGCGCCGACGCCGAGCACGCCCGCGACGACGGCCGCGAGGGCGAACCGGCGCACGCGCCTCCCCCGACGCGGCGGCACGGCGGCAAGGACGCGCCGGGGCGTCGTCCGGGGCGTGGCGAGGATGCTCTCGAGGTCCGCCCGGGCACGCTGCGGTCGAGCGGCGGGCGGGGCGGGATCGAGGCTGCGGGCGGCGGCGTCGAGATCGGCGGTCTTCATGAGGCGGGCTCCTGGGTGGCAGGACGACGGGCGGCGACGGGGAGCGAGTCCCTCCTCGGCGGTGACGGGGCGGGCCGCGCCTCCATCGAGGCGCGGAGCCGACGGCGCGCGCGGGACAGGCGCAGCCGGAACGCGACCGCGCTGATCCCGAGGACCTCGGCGGCCTGGGCCGAGGTGAGGCCGTCGAGCACCGCGAGGGCGAGAACCTCCTGCTCGGCGGCGGCGAGGGAGTTCCATGCCGTCGCGAGGTCGATCCGCAGCACGGCGGCGTCGTCCTCGTCGTCGACGATCCCTCGCGCGGAGCCGCTGTCCACGAGTCGCACCGCGAGCGCGTCCCGGCGGCTCGCGCCGCGACGCGAGTTCGCCATGATCCCGCGCGCGATGCCGAACACCCAGGCACGTGCGTCGCCGTGGTCGGCGGGCAGGTCGTCGAGCCGGCGCCAAGCGACGAGGAACGCCTCGGCCGTGACGTCCTCAGCACCGTCCTCGAGGCGACGGCGGACGAATCGCAGCACCTGGTCGTACGCGTCCTCGAAGAGCGCGACGAATCGCTGCTGGTCCTCGGAGCCCTGTGGTGTCGTCACGTCCCGTTCCTGTCCGGCATCCCGCCGGGCGTGTCACCGGCTCGAGCCGTCGTGCGCTCCGGCGGGGGTCTGCGGCGACTCGTGCCCCCGGAGACAGGGCTCCACCCGTTCCCAGAGGAGGCGGGCGCAGTCCTGCGGCGACGTGTCACCCTCGGTGCGGATGATCGACGCCGGCGGCAGGAGCTCGCGGAGCGCGGCGGCGTCCGAGAGCGCATCGGCGACGAGCGGCTCCGGCTCGCCGCGGCCACGGAGCCGGGATGCCCGGGCGGCGTCGTCGATCTCCCAGCCGAGGACCGTGACCTGATCGGGCGGCGGGAGCTCGTCCGGCACCTGCACGAGGAGCACCATGTCGAACCCGGCGCGCGTCACCAGGGCAGAGATCCGCTCCCAGTGGCGGTCGTAGGCCGGCCAGAGCGATGCCGCGGACGGGTCGGCGATCCGGACACCCAGCAGGGCCCCGTCCTCGAGCACCTCGTCGATGTCCGCGATGACAGCGGAGCCTCGGGCCAGCGCGATGAGGTGGGGCAGCACGGTGCTCTTCCCCGTGCCCGGCGGTGCCGCGACATGGATCAGCTCTCCCGCTCCCTCGGTGCTCATGCCCCGACCCTACGGCCGACGGGCCCCGCACCAGAGAAGAATCGGCACCCCAGGGAGCATGCCGGTCGGGTCATGCCCCCTGGGGTGCCATCGGTATGGCCGAGGGCCGCTCAGCGCTCGCGGCGCAGCGGATCGTCCTCGGTGAAGGGCTCGTCCTCGAAGGCGTCGACGTCCTCGTCGTCGCCGTCGAGCTCGGCGACCTCGCGGGGGTCCTCGCCCTCGGCGACCATCTCGTCACCGTCGCGGTTGCCCTGCTCCGCGGCGGCGACGTCCTCCTCGCCGAGCTCGACGGGGAAGTCCGCGGCGGAGTCGGTGCGCTCGGAGACGTCCCGCTCGCGCTCGAGCTCGAGGATCGCGTCGGCGTCCTGGACCCCGTCGGGGCCGGTGAAGTCGCGGTCGACCTCGGGGCGGTCCTCGCCGCCGTCGGTGGTGACCTCGTCGTACGGGTTCTCGCTCATCTGATCCTCCTGGTTCTCGGTGCTGCGGATGCTGCGGGCGGTGGCCTCGGCTCAGGCGCCCTGGTGGCCGCCGAACTCGCTCGGGTTCGGGCCCTGGCGGCCGTCCTCGCCCTTGTGCAGGGCGCTGATCTGCGCGATCTCGTCCTCGGTGAGCTCCACGTCGAGGGAGGCGAGGTTCTGGGCGATGCGCTCCGGGGTGACGGACTTCGGGATGACGACGTTCCCGAGCGCGAGGTTCCAGGCGAGGATCACCTGGGCGGGGCTCACCTCGCGCGCCTGGGCGATCGCGCCGATCACCGGGTCCTCGAGCTCGCCGCCGCCCTGACCGAGCGGCGACCAGGACTCGGTGACGATGCCCTTGCTCCTGTGCAGCTCACGCAGCTCGGGCTGGGTGAAGTAGGGGTGCAGCTCGATCTGGTTGAGGACGGGCAGCACGCCGGTCTCCGCCTCGAGCTTCTCGAGGTCCTCGGCGCGGAAGTTGGAGACGCCGATCGAGCGGATGCGGCCCTGCTCGTGGAGCTCGACGAAGGCCTTCCAGGTCTCCACGGCGAGGCCCTTGCCGGGCGCGGGCCAATGGATGAGGTAGAGGTCCAGCTCGTCGAGGCCCAGATCCGCCATGGTCGCGTCGAAGGAGCGCAGGGTCGCGTCGCGGCCCTGGTCCTGGTTGGGGCACTTCGAGGTCACGAAGATGTCGTCGCGCGCCAGCGAGGAGGCGGCGAGGGCGCGGCCCACGCCCTGCTCGTTGTTGTAGCCGCGGGCGGTGTCGATGTGGCGGAACCCGGTCTCGAGGGCGATGCCCACCACCTCGGCGGCCTCGTCGTTCCCCACCTGCCACACGCCGAAGCCGAGCTGCGGGATGGAGCGGCCGTCGTGGAAGTCGATGCGGGGCGTCGTGGTCATGGGGGTGTCCTCCGTGAACGTCGATGGTGATCAGCAGGTACGGGATCCACCCTAGCCACGCCGGAGGGAACGCTCCCAGGAATCTCCGACCGTCCGGTCCTCAGGGGGCGGTGGGTCCGATGCCGACGGGCCTGCTGCTGGGATCGTCCTGCAGCCAGGCCCCCAGCTCCCGGGGGCGCACGTCGAACTCGTGGAGCCGGTCGATCGGCAGCCACACCGATCCCACCTGGCCGGGATCGGGATCGGTGCCCAGCCCCGGCTCCTCCCCCTCCGCGAGGCCGCACCAGTAGGCGACGTTGACCTGGTGGAACGGCGGGATCGGGGCGCCGTCGACGAGCCGCCGGCCCAGCTGCACCTCGTACACGCAGGCCACCTGGAAGACGTCGACGTCGGCGCCGATCTCCTCGCGGCACTCGCGCCGCAGCGCCTGCTCCTGGGTCTCGCCGTGCTCCTGGCCGCCGCCGGGCGGCCCGTACAGCTCCTCGCCGTCGGTGGTGAGGACCTGGTTCATGAGGACGTGGCCGTCGCGGACCACGAGCGCCTTCACGCCCAGTCGCGGTGAGCTCATGCGTCCTCCTCCCCGGCGAGCAGGCGCGAGGCGCGCCCGGCGAGATCGGTGTCGTCGGCCGCGTCGAGCAGCCGGGTCACCTGCGCCTCGTCCCGCAGCACCGCCATGAGGTGCTGGAGGGCGCGCAGGTGGGCGCGGGCGTCGGTGAGCAGCGGCATGGCGATCAGCCGCACCGGCAGGCGGCGCACCTGCCCGTCCTCGTCCGTGCCGCCGCCCATCTCGCCGAAGCCGACGGGCTCGGCGAGGGTCGCGATCGCGAGGCCGGGCCGATGCACGAACTCCGGGTCGGCGTGCGGGATGGCGGTGGGCAGCGGGGTGGGCAGGCCCGTGGGGTAGCTGCGCTCCCGCTCGAGCAGCGCGGCGGGGAAGCCCTCGGCGACGGAGCCTTCGTCCAGCAGGTGCGCGGCGAGGGTGCGCAGGGCGTCCTCGGCGTCCGCGGCGCGCAGGCCGCTGAGCGCGAGGACGATGTCGATCTCCCCCTCGGGCACGGGGGGTTCCGGTCGCGGTTCGGTGGGCGGCATCGCTCTCCCTCGTCTGGCCTCGGGCGGTGCCCTGATTCTGGCACCATCGGCGCCGCGACGGGGAGCCCTGCGTACGCTGGGCCCGTCCCCGCCGCGCCGATCCCCTGGAGCCTCGATGCCCGCGCCCCGTGACACCGCCGTCGTCGTCCGGGCGGCGCGCCTCTACTACGAGCTGGGCCGCTCGCAGACGGAGGTCGCGGAGGAGCTGGGGCTGTCCCGCTCGAACGTCTCCCGCATCCTCACGCAGGCCCGGGACCGCGGGATCGTCGAGATCACGATCCACGACCCGGACGGCCCGCCCCGCCGCGACGAGACGCTCGAGGCGGCGCTGCGCTCCGCGTTCTCCCTGCGGGAGGTGCACGTGGTCTCCGCGCCCCGCACCCCCGGGATCGACGCCGTGGCACGCGAGGGCGCGGCGCTGCTCTCCCGGCGCGCGCCGCAGGTGGGGAGTATCGGCGTCTCCTGGGGGCAGACGGTCCAGAGCGTCGTCGCGGCGCTCGAGTCGCTGCACCTGCGGCCGGCCCCGCGGGTGCTGCCGCTCGTGGGCGGGCACAGCGCCCTGGACCAGCTCGACGCGGGCGAGTCGGTGCTGCGCACGCTCGCCTCGCGGCTCGGCGCCCGCGCGGAGACGCTCTACGCCCCGGCGGTGCTCGAATCCGCGACGGCGGTCGCGACGCTGCGCGGGGAGTCGAGCATCGGCTCGGTGCTCGAGGCGGCCGCGCAGGTGGAGCTCGCCCTCGTGGGCATCGGCTCCGCGGGCGTGCACTCCTCCCCGCACATCGTGGAGCTCATGCGCCTGGACGCCGCGGAGCGCGAGCGGTTCCTCGCCCAGCGCCCTGCGGGGGACGTGTGCGGGCGCTTCGTGGACGGCGACGGCGTGCCGCTCGGCGCGCCCACGGATCAGCGGGTGCTCGCGGTGACCTTCTCCGAGCTGCTGCGGGTCCCCGAGGTGCTCGGGGTCGCGGCGGGCGCGGAGAAGGCCCCGGGCGTCATCGGCGTGCTGCGCTCGGGCGCGATCCACACGCTCGTGGTGGACACGGACCTCGCCCGGGCGATGCTCGAGCGGGCCTGATCTCCTCCTCTTCCGCGCTCAGGCGCGCCCGGCGATCGCGTCGCCGAGGCGGGCGGTGAGCGCGGCGTCCACGGGCAGGTCCACCCCGTCGAGCTGCCGGATCGGCGCGGCCAGACGGCCCGAGGAGAGCAGCCAGGCGGCGTCGGCCTCCCGCACCTGCTCGATGGTCAGCAGCTCCTCGCCGCACTCGGCACCCTCGGCCCGCAGCAGTGCGAACGCGCTGGCCACGCTCGTGCCGGGCAGCACGCCCGCGTCCACGGGGGTCGTCACCCAGCGGTCACCGAGTCGCACGAGCAGGGTCGACGTCGGCCCCTCGAGGGCGTAGCCCTCGGAGGAGACGAAGAGGACCTCCTCCGCGCCGCGCCGCTGGGCCTCGCGCAGCACGGCCATGTTCACGGCGTAGCTGAGGGTCTTGGCGCCCGCGAGCAGCCAGGGGCTCGACGCCGGCGCGGTGGTGGGCAGTCCGCGGTCCAGGGAGACGACGCTCAGCCCGGCGCGGGCGGGGGCGTAGTCGTCCGCGACGCGGGCGTGGATCCAGCAGCTGGGCACGCCGCTGCCCTCGACGCCGCGGGTGAGCGAGAGGCGCACGGTCAGCTCGGGCACCGGCGGGTGGGCGGCGACGGCCGCCTCGAGCGCGGCGCGGAGCACGTCGTGGTCGGGGCCCGCCAGGTCGATCATGGCGGCGCTGCGGGTGAGGCGGTCCAGGTGGGGGCCGACGTTCGCGAGCGTGCCGTCGAAGGCGCCGAGGGTCTCGAAGACCCCGTCGCCGCGGGTCGCGACGAAGTCGGTGACGAGGAGCTGCGCAGCCGACGGGTCCGCCTCGCGGAAGTCCGGTGCGCCGCCTGCGGCGGGACCGTAGGCGCCCTCGACGAGGATCAGCACCGGGGCGGGTGCGGCGCCCTCGGGGCGGGCCTGGTCGGTGCCGGGCTGGGCGGCGGTCGTGGACGTCATCGGTTCCTCCTGTCGGCGCGGCCGCGGGGGTGCGCGCGGCCGGGTCCAGGGTAGACCCGGCCCGGCAGGCTCAGGAGCGGCCGATCTCCGCCCCGGCACCGCCGGCCCGGGAGCTGCCCGGCCCCATGGCCTCACCCATCATCTGCAGGATCCGCTCGAGCAGGCTCATGCCGCCCTCCTCGGTCCGGACTCCGACGTGGGAGGCGACGCTGCCGCCGCTCTGGCCGGCGCCCTCGGCGGTCCCGCCGCCGGTGCCGCCCGATGCGCCACCGCCGGACCCGCTGCCCGAGCCGCCACCATCGGCACCGCTGTCGCCCGCGCCTCCGGAGCCGGAGCCGCCACCGGACCCGCCGCCGCCGCCCGAGCCGGAGCCCCCACCGGAACCGCCGGAGGAGCCGGAGCCCCCGCCCGAGGCGCCGGATCCCTCGGACCCCGCACCCTCCTGCGAGGGCGAACCGGCGGACCCCTCCGCCGCGCCACCGCCCGCGGAGCCTGTGCCGCCGCCGGCGCCGAGCTCGTCGCCGATGCCCAGGGCGTCCCCGACCCCGAGCCCGGCCCCGAGGTCACTGCCGAGCCCGCCGCCCGCACCGGAGAGGAGCTGCGCGAGCCCCATGCCGGCGCCCACGCCCGCGAGGAAGCTCTCGAGGTCCAGGCCCTCACCGCCCGCGCCGCCCATGCCCCCGCCGAGCATGTCGCTCAGTGCGGAGCCGATGAGCCCGCCGAGCAGCCCCGCGAGCAGGCCTGACTGCCCCTCCGGGGTGTCCAGGAGTTCGCCGAGCGCCTGCTGGAGCGGGCTGCCGCGGTCGCCGAGCAGCGCGTCGAGGATCGCCGCGGGGTCGCCCGAGGCGAGGGCCTCGGAGAACGCGGCGAACGCGTCGCCGTCGGCCCCGGAGCCCCCACCGGATCCGCCGGACGCGCCGCCGTCACCGGAGCCGGCTCCCGCGCCGCCACCGGCACCGGAACCCCCGCCGGCACTCGATCCCGCACCGCCGCCGCCCGACCCGGAGCCCCCGCCCGGGGCGTCCGGCGCCGAGGTGGCATCCTGCTCCTCCGCGTGGTGCAGCAGGCGACGGGCGTGCAGGCGCAGCTCGACCGCGCTGTCCTCGAGGCCCGCGCGCACGCTCCCGCTCCAGCGCGCGCGGAAGCGGTCCGCGTCCTCACCCGTCCACTCGGTCCCGTCGATCGCGGAGCGCAGCTGCGCGTACAGGCCGTCGATCTCGTCGGCCCGGCGCGAGACCGTCGCACCGAAGGCGCGCAGCGCCTCCGTGTCCGCCCCGATGAAGGTGCTCATCCGTCCTCTTCCCCTGCCTCGGCCCTGGTCGTCCCCCGGTCCCGCTCACCGTAGCGGCGGTCCCCCGCCCCCGGCGATGGGGAGCACTCCCCATCGACGGGGCGCGCTGAGCACCGGCACGGCCACCCCCTCCCGGGGCATACAGTGGTCGGTCGTGACCTCCCCCAGCACGCCATGGACGCCGTGATGACGACAGAGCCACCCGCCGCCGAACGGCCCGCATCCCACCACCACGTGCCTCGATGGGCCCTGCCCGCCGCCGTCGCCGGCGGTGTGCTCGGCGCGATCCAGTCCCGGGTGAACGCGGATCTCGCCGCCGCCCTCGACGACGGCTTCGTCGCGGCGGCGATCTCCTTCGGCTCGGGGCTCGTGCTGATCCTAGTGCTGCTCGTGTTCCTCCCGCGCGTGCGCACGCTCGCCCGGGCCTTCGTGGGTGACCTGCGCAGCGGCGCCTTCCCCTGGTACCTCGCGCTCGGCGGGCTGGGCGGTGCGAGCTTCGTGCTGGGCCAGGGCCTCACGGTGGGCCTGGTGGGCGTGGCCCTGTTCATCGTGTGCGTCGTCGCGGGGCAGACGGCCACCGGGCTCGTCGTGGACCGCACGGGCCTGGGCCCCGGCGGGGTGCGGCACCTGACGCTTACCCGGCTCGTGGGCGCCCTGCTCATGGTCGCCTCGGTGGCCCTGGCGATGTCCGGCGGGATCGCGACCGACGCGCCCTGGTACCTGCTCGCCCTGCCGATGGTCGCGGGCGTCGCGGTGGGCCTCCAGCAGGGGGTCAACGGCCGGGTGTCCCAGCACAGCGGCCACTTCATGGTCGCGACGCTCGGCAACTTCGTCGTCGGCACCACGGCGCTGGTCATCGCCGCGCTCGTGCACGTGGCGGTCGTGGGGGCGCCGCAGCCGCCGCCCGCGAACCCGCTGCTCTACATCGGCGGGGCGCTGGGCGTCGCCTTCATCGCCCTCGCGGCGCATCTCGCGGGTCCGCTCGGCGTGCTGACCCTCGCGATGTCCACGATCGCGGGGCAGATCATCGGCTCCGTCGTGATCGACGCGATCGCCGCGCCGGGCCATCTGACGCCGTTCACGATCGCGGGCACGGTGCTCACGCTCGTCGCCGCCGGGGTCACGGCCTCGCGGCCCCGGCGGGTCTGACGGGCGCCTCCCGGCCGACCGTCCTGCTCAGTCGGGGACGACGGCGAGCACGCGACCGCCCGCACGCCAGGCGACGTGCCAGTCCAGCGGGTCCCCGGGCAGCTCCGCGTCGATGACGGCGACGCGAGCTCCGAGCGGGGCGCCGCGCAGGTCCGCGACGGCGGTCGCGCCCTCGGGCAGCGTGGGCAGGGGGCCGGCGCCGGCGTCGGCGGCCGCCACGATCGGCAGCTCGCGGGCGGCGAGCGCGGCCTCCCGCTCCGGGTCGTCCTCCGCGCCGAGGCCGAGGACGTCGGCGAGCAGGTGCTGCTCGAGCAGCTCGCCGAGCACCTCCGCGCGCAGGGTGTCCTTGCCGGCGGCGTCCTCCCCGTGCAGCTCCACCACGCGCGCGTCGAGCTGCGCGAGGGCGGCCTCGAGCGCGTCGGCCACCTGGGTCATCCAGCCGGCGAGGTCCTCCGCGGCGAGGGTCAGGGCGAGGTCCTCGCCGATCCCGTGCACCGCACCGGGGGTCCCGGCGTCGTCGAGGGTGAGCACCACGGCCACGTCCTCCCCCTCGTACAGGGGGTAGTAGGTGGTGTGCTCGCCGAGCAGCGTGTACGGGCCCACGTCCACGCGCTCCTCGACGAGGAGGTCGAGCACACGCAACCCGCCGGCCTCGATGCCGCCGATCTCGTCGACGATCTGCTCGAGCGCGGGCGGCGGATCCGCGGCGACCTCCTCCTCGCCGGTCGCGAGGCCCGGCAGGAGGGTGACGTCCTGCGCGTGGGAGGTCGCGGTCGAGCTGAGGCGGTCCACGATCGGGCGCAGGTCCCTGATGGGCAGGACGGCGGCGGGGGCGGGCCAGGACAGGTGCGAGGGGACGGGCGCGGTCATGCGCTCATCGTGGCACAGCCGCCCCCGCGATCACCCTGCCGGGAGGGCCTGTCCGCGCAGGGCTCACTCCTCGGGGTCGAGGCGGTGCGCGCCGGGCCCGGGCCGGGTGACGAGCGTCGTGGCGCGGGCACCGGCCTCGGGGAACTCCTCGCGGTACGCGGCGAGCCACCGCCGCGCGAACTGCTCGGCGGACTCCTCAGCGGATTCCTCCGCCTGCGCGCCGTCCGCCCCGTCGGCTCCGTCGGCCCCGGCGGCCCCGTCGGGCGCCTCCGGACGGCCGACGAGGGCCCACACGCTGCCGCCGAAGCCGGCGCCGAAGGCGCTCGCGGCGTGCGCGCCGAGCTCCCGGGCGAGCCGCTGCAGGCGCACCGTCTCGGGGATCTGGTTGCCGAGGCCCGTCTCCGCACCCGCCTGGGACTCGTCCACGAGCGAGCCGAGCTCCTCGAGGTCGCCGTCCTCGAGGGCGAGCGCGGCGGCGGGCACGATCCGCTCCGACTCGGCGACGAACTGCTCGAGCCGGCCGGTGAGCGGGCTGTCCTCCCCCACGAGCTCCCGCAGCCGGGAGAGCGCCGCCGGGCCCGTCGCGAGGGCATCGGCGAGGGTGCTCTCGGTGCGGCCGGTCGCCTGCTGCCAGCGGGTGACGATCTCGCGGGCGGCGAGGGAGATGCGGTTGTAGTCCGCGAGGGCGGCGCCCGTCTTCTCCGCGTCGACGCCGCTCACGGCGACCACGAGGGACAGCCCCGCGGGGAGCGCCACCTCCCGCTCGCGCCGCACGGGGCAGAAGGAGTACTGCACGAGCGCCCCCTCGACGCCGCACAGGATCGCCGTGTGGTCCTCGCTGCCGCCGAAGGTGCCCACCCCGTGGTCCCCCGCGAGGGAGCCGAAGCTCTGCCCGTTCTCCACGCAGCCCAGGTACTCGCCGAGCTGCTCGTCGGTCGTGATCTCGGTGGTGAAGGGCGGCTCGTCGGCGACGCCCGCGAGGTCGAGCAGGGCGAGGGCGAGGCCCACCACGAGCGCGGAGGAGCTGGACATGCCCGCGGCGAGCGGGAGCGTCGAGGTCACGTGCACCTCGGCGCCGCGCAGGCGGCCCGGGAAGTTCGTCTCGAGGCGCTCGACGACGGTGCGCACGTACCCGCCCCAATGCCCGGGCGGGGAGGGATGGCGGGCGGGGGCGTCGAGATCCACGACGACGGGATCGCCCGCGAGCGCGCTGGTCACGTGCAGCTCGCGGTCGGTGCGCTCGACGGCGCGCACGGTGTGGCCGAGGTCGACGGCGGCGAGCAGGGAGCGGCCGCCCGCGTAGTCGGTGTGCTTGCCGAGCACCTCGATGCGGCCGGGCACGAACCAGGTCGCGGTGCGGGGGCTGGACCAGTCCGCGTGGGTGGGCTCCTCCGCCTCGCGGCGCAGCTGCTCGAGGACCGTGCTCACAGGGACACCTCCACGCCCTCGAGCGCGCGGGCCACGGCGGAGACGTCGGCCCGGGAGGAGAGGTCGAGCACGCCGGCCTCGACGGGGACGACGGTGAACGGCTCCCCCTCGCTGATGAGCAGGCGCACGGCGTCGAGGATCTCGAGCTCGCCGCGCACGGAGGGCTCGATGCGGGTGCAGGCCTCGAAGATCGCGGCGGTGAACAGCCACGCGTTCATCGAGATCGGGCAGTCCCGGCCGAGGTTCTCGAGGGTCTCCTCGTCCGGCTTCTCGATGATGTTGCGCAGCTGCCGGTGCTCGTCCACGGCGGCGACGGCGAAGGCGCTGATCCGGTCCTCGGCGATGTTGGAGCCGGCGACGAGGGCGTCCCGGTCGAAGCCGACGAGCCCGGCGCCCTGCACGGCGACGAGCGCCTCGAGCGCCTCGCGCGGGTAGAAGTTGTCCGAGTTCAGCACGACGATCCGCTCGTCGCCCGCGAAGTCCGCGGCGGCGGCGACGGCGTCGGCCGTGCCGCGCGGCTCCTCCTGGACGGCGGTGGTGACGGTGAGGCGGCCGCCGCTGCGGGAGGCGGCGTACTCGCGCAGCACGTCGTGCTCGGGGCCGATCACGAGGCACACCTCGGTGATGCCGACGTCCGCGAGGGTGGACAGCACGTAGTCCAGGAACGGCCGGCCCACGTCGATCAGGGCCTTCACCCCGCTCGCGGCGACGCTCGCCTGCGCCTCGTCGAGATCGGCGTCCGCGTCCTCGCGGCGCATGCGGGTGCCGAGCCCCCGCGCGAGGATCACGGCGCGGCGGACGGTGTCGTTGTCTTCGGTGTCGTGGCTCACCCCGCCGAGTCTACGGAGCGCCCCGGCCGCGGGAGAGCTCCCGCCACCCCGCCGGCAGCGCCGCCGGGCGACCGTCCCGTCCGGAGGACGCCTAGGCTCGGGGCGACCGGAAGCATCAGATTCCAGGAGGCCGGGAATGAGCACGGAGCAGGCGTCGACGAGCACTCGCCGGTGGATCGGGCAGGCCGTCACCTCGCTGCTCCTCGCGGGAGGCGTGCTCATGCCGTACGCGCCGTGGCTGATCCCGAACGGCGTGGCGCGGGTGGTCGTCATGGTGGCGCTGCTCGCGGCGGGGCTGCTGGTCTACGGGATCGCGATCCGGCGGGCGGATCTGCCGCGGGCGGGCGCCGCCCCCACGCCCGTCGCCTCGCGGATGATCCTCGTGGGGGTCATCGGTCTGGCGGTGCTCTCCGCGCTCGTGATCGAGAGCATCCACGCGCCGCTGTGGTTCCCGCTGCTGATCGTCGTGGCGGCGCTGCTGCTCCTCGCCTTCCGGCTCGACGCCCGCCCGCGCGAGCCCTCCCGGCGCTGAGCCCGGGCGCTCACGCCGCGGGGGCCTCCACGGGCCGCGGCTCGCGGGCGCAGAGCGCGGTGACCACGGCGGCGGCGACGGCGAGCACCCCGTAGCCGATGACGATCTGCTCCACCCCGTACCAGCGGGTGAGCTGGCCCGAGATCAGGCTCGCGGCCATCGCGCCGCTGTAGGAGAGCAGGTAGACGGCGGCCATGGTGGGGGCGGTCTCCGCGGGGGTCGCGGTGGAGAGCACGGAGCGCACGCTCGCGCTCATCGCCATGCCCTGGCCTGCGCCCGCGACGACGCTCGCCGCGATGAACAGGACCACGCTGTCGAGGGCGAGCGCGGTGAGCACGCCGAGCACTCCGATCGCGAAGACGGTCATGCCGGTGCGCTGCGCGGTCGCGGCGCGCATCCGCCCGCCGATCGGCGCGCCGAGCACGCTCGGCAGCATGTAGGCGGAGAACACGACCGCGAAGACGACGGCGTCGTCGGTGCCGAGGCCGTCGGCGACGACCGACGGGCCGAAGGCCTGGTAGAAGGAGCCCATCGCCCAGGTGGAGACGACGACCGCGGCGAGCGCCGGCAGCAGCGGGCGGGCGGCGGCGGGCACGGCGACCCGGGGTCGGAGGGAGGCGAGGGCGCCGCGCAGGCGCGGGCCGGTCTCCGGGGCGATCGCGAGCGCGATCAGGCACAGCGTCATCGCGCCCGCGCCCACGAGGAACACGGTCGTGGTGGGGCGCGGGCCGTGCTCGACGATCAGCCCGGAGCCGAGCGCCCCGAGGGTGAGCCCGACCATCGGGGACTGCGATGTGATCATCGTGGCGAGCCAGGCGGGGCGGCGGGGTGCGGCGTCGACCACGTAGCTCATGACGGCGCTGCTCGCGATCCCGCAGCCGAGGCCCGAGAGGAAGCGGCCCAGGGCGAGCGGGGCGAGGGAGTCCACGCGGAGCATGACCAGCGCCCCGGCGAGCAGCAGCGCGGCGGCGGCGAGGGCGAGCGGGCGGCGGCCCAGGTGGGTGGAGAGCCGGCCCAGCACGAGCAGCGCGAGGATCGTCCCGGCGAAGTAGGCGACCGTGGCGAGGGAGAAGTCCCCGTCGGTGAGGCCGTCGGCCCGGCGGTAGGTCGTGAACAGCGGCACCGGTGAGGAGGAGACCGCGAAGGCGAGCACGAGGGTGAGGGTCGCGGCGACGAGGGCGCGCGGGGAGGCGCGGTGCTCCGTCCCGGGAACGGTGGCGGTGACGGGCTGCGCGGGGGCGGCGGGCATGGGGCTCCAGGGGGGTCGAGCAGGGTGGGTTCTCGCGGTGACGCGGGACGGGCGGGGCCGACGGGCCCGCGTCACCGTCCAGGATCCTCCGTCACAACGGCGCGAGGGAGTGTCCGCCGGTACCCCTCAGCGGTCCCTGCTCGCCGGCTCAGCCGCCCGGGGCGATCCGCTCCCGCAGCGCGGCGACGTCGGCCACGTCGATCTTCCCGTCGCGGGAGTCCGCGATCAGCTCGCGGGCGGCGGGCACGGAGTCCCAGGTGTTCCACAGCAGCACGCCGACGATCCGGCCGTCCTCGACGTGGTGGACGACGGCGGCGCCGCCCTCCTCGTCCCACAGCTCGACGTTCTCGCCGCGGCCGTCGAGCCGGCCCACGGCCTCGTAGCCGTCGTCGAAGAGGTCGGAGTAGAACAGCGGCGTGTACGCGTACTCGGCGTCCCCGCCCGCCATGGCCGTCCCGGCGGCGGTCCCGGAGGCCTCGGCGTGGTCGATGTGCTCGACGTGGCGGGCGCCCAGCAGGGGGTCCTCGAAGCGGATGACGTCCCCGGCGGCGTGGATGTGCGGGGCGGAGGTGCGCAGGTGGGGGTCGACGACGATCGCGCCCTGATCGTCGAGCTCGAGGCCGGCGTCCCGGGCGAGCTCGGTGCGCAGGCGGGCACCGAGGGCGAGCACGGCGACCTCCGCGGTGAGGGTGCGGCCGTCCTCGCCGCTCAGCGTGAGGCGCTCCCCCGCCTCGAGGCCGGCGAGGCGGAAGCCCTTCTCGAGCCGCACACCGTGGCCGCCGTACACGCGCCCGAGGTGCGCGGTGATCGAGGGCGGGAAGAGGCTCTCACCGATCGCCTGCCCGGAGATCACGAGGGTGACGGAGGCGCCCGCGACGCTGAGCCCGGCGGCGATCTCGGTACCGAGGTAGCCGCCGCCCACGACGACCACCTCGGTGCCCTCGCCCACGAGCTCGCGCAGGCGGCGGTAGTCGGCGACCTCGCGGAGGGTCACGATCCGCGGGTCCTCCGGGGCGCCGTCGAGGGCCCGCGCGGCGGACCCGGTCGCGAGCAGCAGCTCCCCGTAGCCGACGCTCTCCCCCGTGCTCAGGGTGACGGTGCGCGCCTGCGGGTCGATCGCGGTGACCTCGGTGCCGGTGAGCAGGGTCGCGCCGGTGTCATCGGCGGTGCCGAGGTCCTGCGAGGCGGGGTCCGGGTCCTCTCCCGTCCAGAGGTCCTTCGTGAGGGCGGGCCGGTACACGGGGCCGTCCTCCGCGGCGGAGACGAGCAGGATGCTCGCCCCTTCCTGCTGCTCGCGGATCGCGCGGGCGGCCTTGTCCGCGGCGATGCCGCCTCCGACGACGACGTGGTCGTAGCTGCTCTGCAGGGCGGGCGATGACGAGGTCATGGTGGCTCCTTCGCGAGGCGGACGCCGCCACCCTAGCCCTCGCCCAGCACCGCCGCGAGGGCACCGACCGCCTGCTCCGCCTGCGCGGCGGTGAGGTCCCCGGGGAGGGTGAGCCGCACGGCGGTCTGCGCGGCCTCCCGGTCGATGCCGAGGGCGGTGAGCACGTGCGAGGGCTCGTCGCTGCCGGCGGCGCACGCGGAACCGGAGGAGGCGACGACGCCGCGCCGCTCGAGGTCCAGCAGCACGGACTCGCCGCTGCGGCCGGGGACCAGGAAGGAGGCGTGACCCGGCAGGCGCGCCTCACGTGGCCCCGTGAGCACGGCCCCCGCGCGCTCGGCGGCCTCGAGCAGCAGGTCCCGCAGCGGCGCGATCCGCGCGGCCTTCTCCTCCCGCTCGGCCTCCGCGAGCTCGAGGGCGACGGCGAGCGCCACCGCGAAGGCGACGTTCTCCGTGCCGGAGCGTCGACCACCCTCCTGCCCGCCGCCGTGGACGAGCGGCTCGATCGGCAGGCGGCCGCGGATCATCGCGAGGCCGGTCCCCTTCGGGGCGCCGATCTTGTGGCCCGCGAGGGTGAGGGCGTCCGCACCGAGCCCGCGCAGGTCGATCCACCCGGCGGCCTGCACCGCGTCGGTGTGGAACAGCGCGCCCGCGTCGTGGGCGACCGCGGCCAGCGCCGCGACATCGGAGACAGCACCGATCTCGTTGTTCGCGGCGGCGAGGGAGACGAGCGTCGTGTCCTCCCGCAGCGCGTCCCCGAGTGCGGCGGGGGTGATGACGCCGTCGGTCCCGGGGTCCACGACGGTCACCGAGAAGCCGTGCACGCGGCGCAGGAAGTCGACCGACTCGAGCACCGCCTCGTGCTCGAGGGGGGACGTGACCAGATGCTTCCCGCGCGGGGAGGCCAGTGCCAGGCCCTTGATCGCGAGGTTCGCGGCCTCGGTCCCGCCCGCGGTGAACACGATGTCGCTGCGGCGCGCGCCGAGCACGGCCGCGGCCCGGCGGCGGGCGTCCTCGAGCCCCGCGGCGGCGGCCTCCCCCACCGCGTGATGGCTCGAGGGGTTGCCGAAGGTGCCGGTCAGGTACGGCCAGGCCGCCTCGAGGGCCTCCCGCCGCACGGGCAGCGTCGCGGCGGCGTCGAGGTAGATCACGCGCGGCTCCCGCTCACGCGGAGACGGCCATGTCGAGCCCCAGGTCGAGACTGCGCACGGAGTGGGTGAGCGCGCCGGAGGAGATCATGTCGACGCCGGTGCGGGCGACCTCCGCGACGGTCTCCTCGGTGATCGTGCCGCTCGCCTCGACGATCGCGCGACCGGCGACCTGCTCGACGCCGCGGCGCAGGTCCTCGAGGGAGAAGTTGTCGAGCATGATGACGTCCACGCCGCCCGCGAGCACCGGCTCGATCTGGTCGAGGCGGTCCACCTCGACCTCGATGCGGGTCATGTGGCCCAGCTGCTCGCGCGCCCGGAGGATCGCGGCGGTGAGGTCGATGCCCTGCTCGCGGAGCACGGCGAGGTGGTTGTCCTTCGCCATGACGGCGTCGGAGAGGGAGAAGCGGTGGTTGACGCCGCCGCCGCAGCGCACGGCGTGGCGCTCGAGGGCGCGCAGGCCGGGCGTGGTCTTGCGGGTGTCGGTGATGCGGGCGCCCGTGCCCGCGACCGCGTCCACGAGCACGCGGGTGCGGGTCGCGATCCCGGAGAGCCGCTGGACGAGGTTCAGCGCGACCCGCTCCGCCTGCACGACGGCCCGGGCGGGGCCGGTGATGTCGGCGAGCACCGTGCCGGCGGGGAAGCGGTCGCCGTCGGCCGCCCGAGGCGTGACCTGCACGGTTCCGTCGGTGAGGCGGAAGGCGGCCTCGAGCACGTCGATCCCGGCGAGCACGCCGTCCTCCCGCGCCACGAGCTGCGCGGCGGCTCTCGCGCCGGCGGGCAGGAACACCTGACCGGTGAGGTCGCCCCAGGGGGCGTCCTCGGCGAGGGCGGCGGTGACGACGGGGTCGATCTGGGCGCGGGTGAGCATCAGCGGGTCTCCAGGGGGTGCAGGGAGGCGGGAGCGGCGGACGTGCCGGCGGGGCCGACGGTCGCGGCCTCGCAGGGGTCGTCGAGGCGGTGATGGGCGCCCACGGAGCGCGGCCGGGCGAGCGCCGCGGCGACGAGCAGGCGGCCCAGTTCGAGGAGGTTGCGGTCCTCGAGCGCGTTGATCGTGCGGGGCGCGGGGGCCTGCCAGCCCTCGAGCACCGCGGCGGCCTCCCGGAGCTGCTCACCGCTGCGCAGCAGGCCCGCACGGGACCACATCAGCTGCTGGAGATCGGCACGGGTCCAGGTCACGGGGCCCCCGGCACCAGCGGCAGCGGCAGCGGGGCCCGACCCGGCCCCGTCGTCCGCGGCCTCCGCCACGGCGACGGCGGCGGCGTCCTCCGCGGCGGCGACCCCGGCGCGCGCGCCGAGCACGGCACCCTCGAGCAGGGAGTTGGAGGCGAGGCGGTTCGCGCCGTGCACGCCGGTGCGGGCGCACTCCCCTGCGGCGAGCAGCCCCGGCAGGCTCGTGCGGCCGTCGAGGTCCGTGCGGATCCCGCCCATCCAGTAGTGGGCGGCGGGGGTGACGGGGATCGGCGAGCGCCCCCAGTCCAGGCCCGCGGCGCGCACAGCGGCGTCGATCGTCGGGAACCGCTCGCGCAGCCGGTCCCCGCCGATCCCTGTCGCGTCGAGCCGCACGGGCAGCCCGCCCTGGGCGGCCATGGTGCGCGCGATCGCGCGGGCGACGACGTCCCGCGGGGCGAGCTCGGCGCGCGGATCGACGGCGGGCAGGAAGCGTCGGCCGTCGGCGTCGCGCAGCACCGCGCCCTCCCCGCGCACGGCCTCGGAGACGAGGAAGCCGCCGGGCACGGCGAGCGAGGTGGGGTGGAACTGGTAGAGCTCGAGATCCGCGAGGGCCGCGCCCGCGCGGGCCGCTGCCGCGACCCCGTCACCGGTCGCGACCTGCGGGTTCGTGGTGTGGGCGAAGAGCTGGCCGGCGCCGCCGGTCGCGAGCAGCACCGCTCCGGCGCGCACCAGTACCGAGCGTCCGTCGGCCCCGAGGAGCCGCGCCCCGCGCACGCGCCCGTCGTGGACGACCAGGTCCGCCAGCGCGGTGCGCTCGAGCACGCGGATCCCGCGCTCGCGCACGGAGGCGACGAGCGCGAGCTCGATCGCGCGGCCGGTCGCGTCACCCCCGGCGTGGAGGATCCTCGGGCGACCGTGGGCGCCCTCGAGGCCGAGCGCGGGGGCGCCGTCCTCGTCCCGGTCGAAGACGACGCCGCGCTCCACGAGGCGGGCGATCGCGGCGGGCCCCTCCTCGCAGAGCAGGCGCACGGCCGCCTCCTCGGCGAGGCCGGCCCCGGCGGCGAGCGTGTCCCGGGCGTGGTCGGCGGCGGTGTCCCCGGGGCCGACGGCCGCGGCGATCCCGCCCTGAGCGTGGAGGGTCGCGCCCGCGGCGAGCGCGCCCTTGGTCACGAGCAGCACGTCCGCGTCCCCGTCGATCTCGAGGGCAGCGGTGAGCCCGGCGATCCCGGAGCCGACGATCAGCACCTCGGCGCGCAGGACGTCGGCGTGCGGCGCCCCGCGGGTCGTCACCGGGCGCTCCCGGCGAGCGGCGCGGGCTTCGCGGCGAGCATCCGCTCGAGGGCCACGCGGGCGGGCTCGGCGACGTGCGGGGAGACGCTCACCTGGTTGACGACCTCGCCGCGCAGCAGCGCCTCGAGCGTCCAGGCGAGGTAGCCGGGGTGGATGCGGTACATCGTCGAGCACGGGCACACCACGGGGTCCAGGCAGAAGATCTCGTGCTGCGGGTGCTGGGCTGCGAGCCGCTGGACGAGGTTGATCTCGGTGCCGATCGCGAAGGTCGTCGGCTCCGTCGCGCCCTCGATCGCGCGGCGGATGACGTCCGTCGAGCCGGCCTCGTCGGCCGCGTCGACGACCTCCATCGGGCACTCGGGGTGGACGATGACGCGCACGTCCGGGTGCTCGGCGCGGGCCTTGTCGATCTGGGCGACGGTGAAGCGCTTGTGGACGGAGCAGAAGCCGTGCCAGAGCAGCACCCTCGCGTCGCGCACGGTCTGCTCGTCGTTGCCGCCGAGCGGCCGGCGCGGGTTCCACATGGCCATCTCGTCGAGGCCGGTCCCCATGGCCTTCGCGGTGTTGCGGCCCAGGTGCTGGTCCGGCAGGAAGAGCACGCGGCGGCCCCGCTCGAAGGCCCAGGCGAGCACGGTGGAGGCGTTCGAGGAGGTGCAGACGATGCCGCCGTGGCGGCCCACGAAGCCCTTGATCGCGGCGGAGGAGTTCATGTACGTCACCGGGATGACGGGAGCCAGAGCGTCGCCGTCGGCGCCCTCGTCCTCGAGCACCTCCATGAGCTGCTCCCAGCACTCCTCGACCTGGTCGATGTCCGCCATGTCCGCCATCGAGCAGCCGGCGGCGAGGTTCGGGAGGATCACGGCCTGCTCGGGGGTGGAGAGGAGGTCCGCGGTCTCCGCCATGAAGTGCACGCCGCAGAAGATGATCGCCTCCGCCTCGGTGCGGGCCTTCGCCGCGGTCGCGAGCTGGAAGGAGTCGCCCACGTAGTCGGCGTACTGCACGACCTCGTCGCGCTGGTAGAAGTGGCCGAGCACGACGACGCGGTCGCCGAGCTCCGCCTTCGCCGCGCGGATCCGACGGTCGAGCTCCTCGGCGCCCGCCTCGCGGTACTCGGCGGGGATCTCGCCCTGACGCGGGGCGACGGCGGGGATCGCATCGGCCATCGAGGCGCCGGGACCGTAGCCGGGGTCCTCGCGGTCCACGTCCCAGGGGGCGTCGAGCAGGCGGGTGGAGCAGGAGCTGCCGGCGGCGGCGCCGGCGGAGATGTCGCGCAGCGTGAGCTCGACCGAGGCGGTGGTGGTCATCGGTGGCCTCCGTGGTTCAGGGGTGGTGGGACGGCGGGTCAGGCCCGGGTGAGCGGGCCGTTGTCGGCGAGGTGGATGGACTCGTCGTGGCGGAACAGCCGGGCGGGGCGGTGCCGCCCGCCGGTGCGGAACTCGTCGGTCGGGACGAGCCGGCCCGACGCCTCCATCTGGCGCCGGAAGTTCGCGGGGTCGAGCGGTCGCTGCAGCACGGCCTCGTGGACGCCGCGCAGCTCGGCGAGGGTGAAGGTCTCCCCGAGGAAGGCGGCAGCGATGCGGGAGTACTCGAGCTTGTTGCGCAGGCGCCACAGGGCGTACTCGACGATGAGGTTGTGGTCGAAGGCGAGCTCGGGCAGCTCGTCGGCGAGGAACCACTGGACGTTGACCCCGGCCACGCCCGCGTCGGCCTCCTCCGGGCGCACCATCGCCCAGTAGACGATCGAGACGGTGCGCTCGGCGGCGCTCGGGGCGCGGTCCGGGCCGCCGAAGGCGTAGAGCTGCTCGAGGTAGCGCGGGCGCAGCCGGGTGGTCTCCCCGAGGGTGCGGCTCGCGGCGGCGCCGAGCCCTTCGCTGGCCCCGAGCGGGCCCCCGGGGAGCGCCCATCGCCCCTGGTGAGGGGCGCGGATGCGGCGCACGAGCGGGAGGTGCACGGCGAGGCGGCGCGTGGTGGGGTGCGGGCGCAGCGCGAAGATGACCGTGGAGACGGCGAGCGCGACGCGCTGCTGCTCGTCCGGGGTCGCGGGATCGCTCATGGCCGTCCACCTCCTGTTAAAGTCACCGGCACCTTTACGTGTGGCGAGGAGCTTAGGCTCAGGCGGACCAGAAGCCGGAGGGATGACCCAGATCTCGTGATCCGGATCACAGCTCCGATGACTCGAACTCCCCGGACCGACGGCGCCCCGACCCGCCCGCTCCCCTCGCCGCCCGCGGCGTGTGAGGCCCGTCGCCCCGCACCCCATCCGCCGTCTGACCTCCCTAGGCTCGGTGGGGCCGTCCGCCCCGGGGCCCGAAGGCCCGCGCACGGCAGAAGGCGAGGACCATGACCACCACCGCCCCCGCGCGCCCGGCACCCGGCAGCCGCAGGCCCGGCCGGATCGCGGCCGCCTCGATGATCGGCACCGCGCTCGAGCAGTTCGACTTCTACCTCTACGCCTACTTCGCGGCGTTCTTCGTGGGCCCGCTGTTCTTCGACCCGCTAGGCCCGGCCGGATCCACCCTCGCCTCCTTCAGCACGATCGCCGTCTCCTTCGTCATCCGCCCCGTGGGCGCGATCCTCTTCGGCCACATGGGCGACCGCCTGGGCCGGCGCGCCACGCTGCTGTGGACCGTGTCGATCATGGGCGTCGCGACCGGCCTGATCGGCCTGCTGCCCACCTATGCGCAGGCCGGCTGGCTCGGCGCGATCGGACTCGTGGTGCTGCGCCTCGCGCAGGGCATGTCGCTGGGCGGGGAATGGGGCGGCTCCGTGCTGCTCGCGACCGAGCACGCGCACCCGGTGCGCCGCGCCTTCGCCGCCGCGATCCCCCAGCTGGGCTCACCGATCGGCTCGATCCTCTCCGCGGCGCTGTTCCTCGTGCTGCCCACGCTCCTCACGGAGCAGGCGATGGCGGACTGGGGCTGGCGCGTGCCCTTCCTCATCGCCTTCCCACTGCTGCTCATCTCGCTGTACCTGCGCCGTACGGTCGAGGAGACCCCCGAGTTCGCGCGGCTCTCCCGCGAGAAGCGTCGCGAGCGCATGCCCGTCTCCGAGCTGCTGCGCTCGCGGCCGCTGGCCCTCGTGCTCGCGATCGGTGCCGCCCAGCTGGGCATCGGCTCCTACGCGCTCATGAACACGTACACGATGAACTACGGCGCAGCCGTGCTCGGCTTCCCCTACACCGAGCTGCTGACGGCCGCGACGATCGGCGCCTTGCTGCAGCTGGTCACCGTGCCCCTGTTCGGGGCGCTCGCGGCCCGCACGAGCTCCTGGCTGGTCGTCGCGATCGGCGCCGCGGGCACGGCGCTCATCGCCCTGCCGATGTACGCGCTGCTGGGCTCGGCGACCTTCGGCGTGCTCGTCGCGATGATGGTGATCGGCGGGATCCTGCCCACCATGTCGTGGGCGGCGCTCGGCGGGCTCATGGCCGATATGTTCCCCGGCCGCTTCCGAGCCTCCGCGCTCTCCGTCGCCTACGCGGTCGCGGCGACCGTGAGCGGCTTCGTCCCGCTGCTCACCGGTGCGCTCGGCGGCCTCACCGGGCAGGCCTGGTGGCACCCGGCGCTCGTGCTGATCGCCCTCTCCGTCGTGACCCTCGCCGCCGCGATCGGCGCCGGACGGATGGGCAGGCTGGAGGCTTGATCCTCGAGGGTCTTCTGCGGCGTCGCAGGGGGCGGCGCCGCCGATGAAGGGCCTCCATGCAGCACGACCTCGACCTCACGCCGCTCCGCCGACGAGTCCCCGTGGCGTCGTGGTGGCGGGCTCTCGCGAGCGACCCCCAGCTCCTCATGGGCGTCACCTGCGGCGCCCTCATGGTGCTCGCCCCGACGATCGCACTTCCCGCCGCGCTCGGGATGCACGCGCAGGCAGGCGTGCTCTGGTTCCTGACGATCCTGCTCGCCCTCGGCCTCGGGGTGCTCGGCATCCTCGCCGTCCCCGTGAGGTCGTCCGCCCGCCTGGACGCCTTCGCCCGGGCGAACGGCGGGACCTGACCGTGCTCGGGACGCGGTGGCTGAAGGTCGGCTCGACGGATCAGCTCACCCGGGCCTTCACGCTCGTCGACATCCTCGCCGCCCGGGCGACC
Source organism: Brachybacterium sp. SGAir0954 (assembly GCF_005490785.1). Taxonomy (GTDB): domain Bacteria; phylum Actinomycetota; class Actinomycetes; order Actinomycetales; family Dermabacteraceae; genus Brachybacterium; species Brachybacterium rhamnosum. Next base: position 300,103 of record NZ_CP027295.1, read on the forward strand.
GCCATGGCCGGTGTCACCTCGGTGGCCCCGTCCGTGCCCGCCCCCGCCCGGGCCTCCGTGGCGACCGCGCCGGCCCCCGACACCGACCTCACGGCCCTGCGCCGGAAGGTGCACCCCCTCGTCGCCATCCCCGTGACACTCGGCCTGCTGATCACCCTCCCGATGCTCTTCGGCCTCGTGATGTCCCGGATCGACGGCCGCCTCCGCGGCAACGAGGTCGGGACCATGCTCGTCATCGGGATCTTCCTCGCCGTGTGCGTCGGTGCGCTCCGGCTCGCCCTGTGGCTGCTGACCGCGCGCCGCGACCCCGACCACGACTGACCCGTCCACAGCGGGCCCGCGGCACTTGCCCTCCACCCCTCCGAGGTCTAGGTTCTCCCCTCAGGTGACACGTTTCACCATTCCCCGGTCACCCCCGGACACAGGAGTTCGCATGGCCGTCGGCCCCGCTCGTCCCGCTCGTTCCGCCCACCCCACGGGTTCGCGCCGCCCCGCGCGCCGCTCGGTGCTCGCCGCCGCGGCCGTCGCCGCGCCGCTGGGCCTCGTCGCGACCGCCGGCGCCCCCGTCGCGCGGGCGACCGGCCCCACCGGGCGCTCCACGACCTTCGACCTGCACTGCGAGGTCCTCGACAGCGGTGAGCAGGTCACCACCCTGGTCATCGACGCCACCCGCCGCGGCCGGCTGCTCGCCGGCGACGCGCTCCCCTCGACCTTCTCCGTCTCCGTGCGCGGCACGAACCCCGTCTCCGGTGCGGTCGTCGTGGACACCGAGCGCACGGTCACCGCCGTCACCGTGGACCGCGCGGGCACGGTGACGATCACCCTCGAGCACGGCTACGGGGTCGAGGGCGCGTCCACGCTCGACTACCTGGCCGACGAGGGCCGCAACGTCCAGCTCGACCTCGAGTACACCGTCCTGCAGCACTCCCCGCTGCCGGCGAACGGCAAGGGCGCCGGCTCCGCCTGGCTCGGCGAGCTCACCCAGGGCGACCTCGTCTCCCCCGAGGTGGACGCCTTCACCTCCCACGTCACCGACTCGGGCATGAACTACCGCCTCTTCTCCCCCGCGACCCGCGGGCGGTCCCGCGCGCTCCCGCTCGTCATCTGGCTCCACGGCGGCGGCGAGGGCGGCATCGGCGAGGGCGGTGCGGTGCGCTACGACAACGAGGTCCACCTGCGCGCGAACCGCGGCGCCCTGGGCCCCGCGACCGCCGAGGCGCAGGAGATCCTGGGCGGCGCGCACGTCGTCGCCCCGCAGTGCACCTCCGCCTGGATGCTCGACGGCCCCGCCTTCGCGCCGCTGGTCTCCGAGGTCATCGCCGAGGTGCAGCGCACCCGCCGGGTGGACCCGGACCGCATCCACGTCATGGGATGCTCCAACGGCGGCTACATGACACTCAAGATGGTGGTCGAGAACGGCGGCGAGTTCGCCTCCGCCGTCCCGATCTGCGGCGTCGTCGACACCTTCTACGGCTCGACCGACCCTCTGGTCAGCGACGCCGAGCTCGCCGCCATCCGCACCCCCACCTGGCTGATCGCCGCCGCGGACGACACCACCGTCGACCCGCAGGCGAACACCGTCCACGCGCACGAGCTCATCGAGGACTCCCTGCTGAGCCTGTACGACGACGTCACCTACGACGGCGTCTCCTACCCCGGGCACTGGTCCTGGATCTACGCCGCCCGCAACGACCCGCGCGCCGAGGGCGAGAGCCTCTGGGGGTGGATGGCCGCCCAGCACCGGTGACGGCCCGCGGGCGCGGGGCGCGATCGGCCCGCCCGGCGTGCCAGGATTGGCCAGCGCATCCACGCACCGCCGGGAGGTCACCATGGGACGCGAGATCGGCTCGACCGAGTACACGCGCGGCCAGCGCACGCACTACCGCCACGAGCTGCGGAGGAACCTCGACCTCTTCGAGACCTTCCTCGACACCGCCGAGTTCGTCGACGAGGGCACGATCGGGGTCGAGCTCGAGCTGAACCTCGCCGACGCCGAGACCATGGCGCCCTCGCTCACCGCGGACGACGTCCTCGCGACCCTCGCCGAGCGCGCCGGGGCCGACGCCGACGACGGCGACTTCACGCACGAGATCGGCCGCTACAACGTCGAGGCGAACCTCCCCGTCTCCGCCCCGCACGGCCGCGGCCTCGCGGATCTCGAGCGGTCGCTCGGCGAGCGCATGCAGCGCGCGGACTCCGCGGCGCAGGAGCACGGGGCGCGCGTGGTGCCCGTCGGCCACCTCCCCACGATCTCCGCCGAGCTCTACGAGGGCGAGGAGTGGCGCGCACCCGGCCACCGCTACGCGGCGCTCGAGGCGAGCGTGCTCGAGGCGCGCGGAGAGGAGATCGCGCTGCGCATCAACGGCGAGGGCAAGGGCCTGGACGCGACCTTCGACTCGATCGCCCCGGAGTCCGCGTGCACCTCGCTGCAGCTGCACCTGCAGGTCCCGCCCGAGCAGTTCGCGGCCGCCTGGAACGCGGCGCAGGCGATCGCCGGGCCGCAGGTCGCCCTCGCCGCGAACTCCCCGTTCCTGCTGGGCAAGCGGCTGTGGCACGAGACCCGCATCCCCGCCTTCGTGCAGGCCCTCGACACCCGGCCGCCCGAGTACGCGGCCCAGGGCGTGCGGCCGCGCGTCTGGTTCGGCGAGCGCTGGATCACCTCGATGTTCGACCTCTTCGAGGAGAACGTGCGCCTGTTCCCGGCGCTCATCCCCGAGTCGCGGCAGATGGCGGAGGAGCCGCTGCTCACCGAGGGCGCCTCGCCGCGCCTGCACGAGCTCATGCTCCACAACGGCACCGTCTGGCGCTGGAACCGGCCGATCTACGATCCCGGCACGGACGTCCCCCACCTGCGGCTGGAGAACCGTCTCCTGCCGGCGGGGCCGACGGCCGCGGACATGGCCGCGAACGCCGCGTTCTTCTACGGGATCGTCCACGCGCTCGTCTTCGAGCGGCGACCGCTGTGGTCCCGCATGAGCTTCGAGCAGGCGGACGACGCCTTCCAGCAGTGCGCCCGCTGGGGCCTCGAGGCGCGGATCCGCTGGCCGCGGGTCACGGGCCGCGTGCGCGTCGCCGATCTGCTGCTCGAACAGCTGATCCCGCAGGCCATGGCCGGCCTGCGGGAGCTCGGCGCGGATTCGGCGGTGGTGGACCGCTACGAGTCGATCCTCACCGCGCGCGCCCGCTCCGGCCGCAACGGCGCCCGCTGGCAGATCGACACGGTCACCTCGCTCGAGCTGCGCGGCATGGACCGCCCTGCGGCGCTCGCGGAGATGACCCGCCGCTACCGCGCGGGCGTCGACTCCGGGGACCCCGTGCACGAGTGGCCCGTCCCCGCCCGCACCCCGCGGGTCTGAGCCGCCCGGCCCCGTCCCGCGGGACCCTGACCGCTCAGCGGCTCAGTCCCGCCAGCGCCGCATGACGACGAACTTCGTGACGGTGGCGATCACGGTCGCGGCGAAGAGCGCGACGGTCTGCACGCCGGTCGGCGCGGCGGGCCACACCCCGCCCAGCACGGCGAGCGATCCGGCGGTGAGCGCCCAGGTCAGCACCAGGATCGCGAATCCCTGCAGCTGGTGCAGCAGCGCCCCCTCCTTCGAGCGGACCCCGAAGGTCCAGCGCCGGTTCAGCGCGGTGTTCACGACGGTCGCGATCACGAGGGCCGTGAGGTTCGCGCCCTGGGAGCCCAGCAGCCCCAGCGCGTGGAGCAGCGCGAAGCCGCCCAGGTGCAGGACCGTCGTGAGACCGCCGACGAGCGCGAAGCGGATCACCTGCCCGCCGGTCTGGTGCGAGGGCCGCGTGCGCCCCATGCGGGCACGGATGTCCTCCACGGGGAGGCGGCCGGAGGTGAGGGAGCGGCGCACGCGGGCCACCCCGCGCAGGTCGTCGCGGGCCGTGCCGACGACGTCGACCCGGGAGTCGGGGTCGTCGTACCAGTCCACCGGCACCTCGTGGATACGCAGCCCGCAGCGCTCGGCGAGCACGAGCAGCTCTGTGTCGAAGAACCAGGCGTCGTCCTCGACGAGGGGCAGCAGCTCGGCGGCGACGTCCGCCCGGATCGCCTTGAAACCGCACTGGGCGTCGGTGAACCCGGCGCCCAGCAGCACGGAGAGCAGGGCGTTGTAGCAGCGGGAGACGAACTCGCGCTTCGTGCCGCGCACCACCCGGGAGGAGCGGTGCAGGCGCGTGCCGATCGCGAGGTCGCTGTGCCCGGAGATCAGCGGCGCGACGAGCGGCCACAGCGCGTCGAGGTCCGTGGAGAGGTCCACGTCCATGTAGGCGAGCACGAGCGCGTCGGAGTCGGACCAGGTGCGGCGCAGCGCCCGCCCCCGGCCCCGCTCGGTGAGCTCGACGACGGCGACCTCGGGGTGGGCGGCGGCGAGCTCGCGGGCGATCTCCGCGGTGCCGTCGTCGGAGCCGTTGTCCGCGATCGTCACCCGGTAGGGGTACGGGAACGTCGCCTCGAGGTGCCCCAGGAGCCGCTGCACGCAGGCGCCGACGGTGTGGGCCTCGTTCAGCACCGGCACGACGACGTCCAGGACGGTCGTGCCGACGGGCGGCTCGGCGACCACCTGCGGCCGGGGGTCGGTCACGGCGCCCGCGCTCACGAGGCCGTCCCGGTGGCGTCGGCCCCGGAGAGCGGCTGGGTGAGGTCGTAGAACTGCGTGTCGCCGATGGTGACGGTCTCGTAGTTCTCCGCGGCCCACTCCTGGATCTCGGAGCCCGTGTCCGCGCCGCCGTTCTGCTGGCCGCCGAAGCCGCTGCTGGTGGCGAGGTAGTGGATCTCGCCGTCGGCCACGTCCTGCTGGAACTCGGCGAGGGTGGGGCTCGGGTCGCTGCCGTTGAAGCCGCCGATCGCCATGACGGGCCGCTCGGTGGCGAGCTGCAGCGCCGCGGCGTTCTGCGAGCCGATGGTCGCGGCGACCCAGGTGTACTGGTCCGCGTCCTCGAGCAGCGCGTCGACGACCTCCTGGGAGGGGGTCTCGCCGTCGAGCAGGCCGCTCATGCCGCCGCCTCCGCCGGCGCCGCCCGTGGCCGTCTCGCCCGTGCCGGACTGCCCGCCGGGAGCGGAGGGCATCTGGCCGGTCTGTCCCTGGGACTGGCCGGTCTGGCCCTGGCCTTGCGTCTGGCCGGTCTGGCCGCCGGGCGCGGCGGGCATCTGGCCCTGCCCCTGGCCCGTCTGGCTGGGCGGCTGGCCGCCGCCCTGGCCTCCGCCCATGCCGCCGCCGGGGCCCCCGCCCTGACCGCCGCCACCGGGCATGCCGCCCCCGGGACCGCCGCCCATGCCGCCCTGGGAGGCGGGGCCGGCGGTGACGATCGAGCCGGTCTTCGCGGTGCTCACCGTGTTCGCGGCGAAGGCCGCCTGCCCCGCGAAGGCGGAGATGAGGGCGAGCGCCGCGACGCCGATGAGCATGCTGCGCCGCAGCCGCGGCGCGAGCACGATGCCGATCGCGGCGAGCACGCCGGTGACGCCGACGACGATCGGCAGCGCGACCGGGTAGGCGCCGGTCCGTTCGAGGAGCACGCAGCCCCAGGCGGCGGTCACGAGCATGACGAGCGCGAGGATCGCGCGCACCCACCAGCGGCCGCGGCGCTCCCACAGCTCCCCGGCGCCGATGCCCACGAGGGCGGCGATCGCGGGGGCGAGGGCCACCGTGTAGTAGTCGTGGAAGATGCCGGCCATGAAGCTGAACACGAGCATCGTGACGATCAGCCAGCCGCCCCACACCATGAGCGCGGCGCGGCGCAGGTCGGTGCGCGGGGCGCGGAAGCGCAGCGCGACGGCGGCGACGAGCAGCAGCAGCGCGGCGGGCAGCAGCCAGGAGATCTGACCGCCGCTGGAGTCGCCGAACATGCGCAGCAGGCCCGTGCTCCCCCAGCCGCCGCCGCTGTTGCCGCCACCGCCGCCGCCCACGGAGCCCGTCTCGTCGCCGGTGAGGCGGCCGAACCCGTTGTAGCCGAAGGTCAGCTCGAGGAAGGAGTTCGTCTGGCTGCCGCCCACGTAGGGCCGCCAGCTCTCGGGGACGAGCTCGACGATCGCGACCCACCAGCCGCCGCCGACCACGAGCGCGGCGACGGCCGCGAGCAGGCCGAGGATGCGGCGGCGCAGGGTCGTCGCCGCGAAGAGCGTCCAGGCGAGGCCGAAGAACGGCACCACGAGGAAGGCCTGCAGGGTCTTGGTGAGGAAGGCGAACCCGATGAGCGCGCCCACGACCGCCATCCAGCGGATCGAGCCCTTCTCGATCGCCCGCAGGGTCGCCGCGGCCGCGAGGGTCATGAGCAGCACGAGCAGCGCGTCGGGGTTGTCGAAGCGGAACATGAGCACCGCGATCGGGGTGAGCGCCATGGCGAGCCCGGCGAGCAGGCCGGCGCCGATCCCGGAGTGGCGGCGCACGGTGCGGGCGACGACGGCGACCGTCGCGATGCCCATGAGCACCTGCGGGAGCAGGATCGCGAAGGAGCTCAGCCCCAGGATCCGCACGGAGATCGCCATGAACCACAGGGAGGCCGGGGGCTTGTCCACCGTGATCGCGTTGCCCGCGTCGAGGGAGCCGTAGAAGAAGGCCGTCCAGCTCTCGGAGCCGGCCTGCGCGGCGGCGGCGTAGAACTCGTTGGCGTAGCCGTTGACGGTGAGGTTCCAGAAGTACAGGACGGCGGTGCCCAGGAGCAGCGCGGCGAAGGCCGCGACCGCCCACCAGGGGTCGGTGGGGCGCAGGCGGTCGCGGAGCCCGGCGCGGTGCGCGCGGCCCGGCGGCGCGGGAGGTGCGGCGTCGGTCGAGGTCGGGGTCGTCGGGGCCGACGAGGGCTCGACGGACGGAGGTGTGGTCGTCATGTCCACGAGCGTCGGCGCGGACCCTATGCATCTGCTGTGCGGCGCCCATGGTGCTGATGAGAGCCCATCGGCGCAGGTGGCGCGGTGACCACGCTCACCACGCCCGCAGCCGGAGGTCGCCGTGCCCACGCCCGGCCCGTGCCCCGCACAGCGGATCGACAGCTCGCGGTCGCACCGTCGTGCCATGGCCTTCTCCACCGTGCACAACGCTCCCGCCCCGACCGTCGGCGTCCACCCCGCTGTCGACCCCGTCGACCCCGAGGACATCGCCGACGGCGCCCCCGTCGGCCCTGCCGCCGACGGCGCACCGGCCGCCGCGGCGCCCGCGTCGGCCCCGGCGCTCTCACCGGTGGAGTGGGCGGGCCGCAAGCCGGCCGTCCCCGCACGCCTCGCACGCAGCGTGCGCCGCCACCGCGGCTGAGGCGCCGCCCGCCGCGGCGCACCGCGCCTGAGGCCCGCCCAGGATCCGAGATCTCGTCTCGGATCCTGGGCGGGCGCCCTATCGTGAGCGGGTGACCGAGAACTCCCCCTCCCCCTCCTCGACCCCCTCCGGCTCCTCCCCCGCCGGCGCCGCCGCCGACCGCGCGAAGGAGGACCGCTCCGCGCGCATCGCCGTGACGGTGTTCCCGCTGCTCGTCCTCGCGGCCGCCGCGGCCGGCTTCCTGCTGCCGGACACCACGAAGCAGCTGGTCCCCTACGTGAACCTGCTGCTCGGCATCATCATGTTCGGCATGGGGCTCACGCTGACGATCCCCGACTTCGCCCTCGTGGTGCGCCGCCCGCTGCCCGTGCTCATCGGCGTCGTCGCCCAGTACGTGATCATGCCGCTGCTGGGCCTCGGCGTGACCGTGCTGCTGCAGCTCCCGCCGGAGCTCGCCGCGGGCGTGATCCTCGTGGGCTGCGCACCCGGCGGCACCTCCTCGAACGTCATCAGCTACCTCTCCAAGGCGGACACGGCGCTCTCGGTCACGATGACCTCGATCTCCACGCTGCTCGCCCCGATCCTCACGCCGCTGCTGACCCTGTGGCTCGCCGGTCAGTACATGCCGGTCAACGGCGGCGAGATGGCGCTGTCGATCGTGAAGATCGTGCTCGTGCCCGTGGTGCTGGGCCTCGTGGTGCGCCTGCTGCTGTCGAAGGTCGTGGACCGGATCCTGCCGGTGCTGCCCTGGCTCTCCACGATCGCCATCGCGATGGTCGTGCTCGCCGTGGTCGGCAACAGCGCGGACAAGGTCCTCGAGGCCGGCGCGGTCGTGCTGCTCGCCGTCATCCTCCACAACGTGCTCGGCTACCTCCTGGGCTACGGCTTCGCCCGCGTGCTCAAGCAGCCCGTGCGCTCCGCCCGCACCGTCTCGATCGAGGTGGGCATGCAGAACTCGGGCCTCGCCGCGGGCCTCGCCGCCCAGTACTTCTCGCCCGCCGCGGCGCTGCCGGGCGCCGTGTTCTCGATCTGGCACAACCTCTCCGGCGCGGTGCTCGCGATGATCTACCGCCGCTTCGGCACGGACGACGACGCCGCGACGCCGGCGCGCGCTGGGACCCCCTCCACCGACGCCTGATCCACGCCGATCCCGCCCGATTCAGGCCCGGTGTGCTGGGTCACATTCCGCCGGATCCCCCGTTCACGCATAAGCCGCTGACCTGCGGTGATGCCGCGATGGCCAGCGCCTGCCCAGCTGGGGGCACCCGCTCTCAGGTTCTTGGCAGGGGTGCTCCAGCGAACCTTCCGGGAGCCCGTGTGTAGTAATCCCATCGCGTCACGGAGGACCTGCTGACTGAGGAGGAGGCAGAGTCCACGGTTCCGGGACGCGGGGGAAAGGGATGGCCCCGGCTCGTGGGGACGAGCCGGGGCACCTTTTTGTGCGGACACGTCCTGTCACCCCTCTCGGCGCACACTGTCCCGATGACGACACCGGATCCCACCCCGCCGCGCGACGACGCCAAGGACACCCTGCACCGCTACCTCCGCGAGGCGAGCACGGCCCTCGTGAGCAAGGTCGAGGGCCTCCCCGAGCGGGAGCTGCGCCTGCCCCGCACCCCCACCGGCACCACGCTGCTGGGCCTCGTGAAGCACATGGCGAACGTCGAGGCTGGCTACTTCGGCGAGACCTTCGGCCGCACCTACCCGGCACCCGAGGAGCTCGTGCCGGAGGAGGCGGTCGACGCCGATCCGCAGGCGGACTGGGTCGTCGGCCCCGAGGAGAGCGCCGTGCAGGTGCTCGCGACGTACGCGCGGGTGCGCGCCTTCGCCGACGAGACCATCGCCCTCCTGCCCCTCGACGCGGCCGGGCACGTGCCCTGGTGGGGCGAGCGCGGCGAGGTCACCCTGCACCGGATCCTCGTGCACGTGGCCACGGAGATCGCCCGCCACGCCGGGCACGCGGACATCCTCCGGGAGCAGGTGGACGGCGCCGCCGGGCTGCGCGGCGCCGGGGACAACCTGCCCGGCGCGGACTACGACCTCGTCGCCTACCGGGCCCGGCTGCAGGCGATCGCCGACTCCTTCTGAGCCGCCGCTCCCCCGCCCGTCAGGCGAGGGCCGCGTCGAGCGCCCGCCGGAGCCGCTCGAGACCGGCCTCGAGCACGGGCGTGGGGGTCGCGATGTTGAAGCGCTCGAAGCCCGCCCCCTCGGGCCCGAACACGGTGCCCTCGTCGAGGAACAGGGCGGCCTCCCCCGCGGTGAGACGCGCGAGGCGCTCGGCGTCCAGGCCCAGCGGCCGCAGGTCCACCCAGCTCAGGAAGGTGCCCTCGAGCGGTGCGACACGTGCGCTCGGGACGTGCTCGGCGAAGAACGCCGTGAGCACGGCCTGGTTGCGGCCCACGAGCGCGATGAGCTCGTCGAGCCAGCCCTCGGCGCGCGTGTACGCGGCCTGGACGGCGACCGCGCCGAGCACGTCGGGGTTGTCGAAGCCGAGGTCGTCGCGCGCCCGCGTGAAGCGGTCCCGCAGCCCCGGGTCCGGGATGACCGCGTTCGCGATGCCGAGGCCGGCGATGTTGAAGGACTTGCTCGTCGAGCTGAGCACGAGGGTACGCTCCGCGAGCGCGGGGTCCACCTCGGTGACGACGGTGTGCCGGTGGCCGGGCTGGACGAGGTCGTGGTGGATCTCGTCGCTGATCAGCAGCAGGTCGTGCTCGACGACGATCCGGGCGACGGCCTCGAGCTCCTTCCGCTCCCAGACCCGGCCGGTGGGGTTGTGGGGGCTCGCGAAGAGCAGGGCGGTGGTGCGCGGGTCCCGGGCCTGCTCCTCGAGCAGGTCGAGGTCGATCCGGAAGCGGCCCTCGCGCTCCACGAGCGGGTTGCGCACCACGCGCCGGCCGCTCGACTCGATCGAAGGGAACATCGGGTAGTAGGCGGGCGTGTTCACGATGACGCCGTCGCCGGGCGCGGTGAACTCGCGGATCGCAAGGGTGAAGGCGGGGATCACGCCGGGCGTCACGCGCACCCACTCCGGCTCCACGTGCCAGTCGTGGCGCCGCGCGAACCAGCCGGTCACCGCGTCGAGGTAGGCCTCCGTCGGGACCGTGTAGCCGAGCACGAGCCCGCCGGCGAGCGCCTCCTGCAGGGCCTCGATGATCTCGGGCGCGTTGGGCAGGTCGAGGTCCGCCACCGAGAACGGGGCGATCGGCCCGTCGTGGGCCGTGAGGTCGGTGCCGTGCGCGGCGGCCGCGCGGTGCATCGCCGCCCACTTGGAGGAGCCCATGGCGGTGCGGTCCACGAGGGTCTCGAAGTCGTAGCGGGTCATGCGGGCGGTTCCTCCTGGGGCGCGGGCGGGCGGTCCCAGGCTAGGAGCTGCGGCGCCGACGCCCGCCGCCTGTCACGGACTGTGAACGGCGCGTGGTGCCGTCGGACGTGCTCAGCGGCGCAGGTCGATGCCGAACACGCGCCGGATCTGCGCGACCGCGTGCCGGGTGAAGCGGCGGTCCGACGGGGTCGAGGCGAAGGGCACGAAGAGCCCCGGATGATCGGGATGGGTGACGCGGCCGTGGCCGGATCCCGGGGTCACCACGAACCCGGCCTCCTGCATGCGCACGAGCAGCTCGCGGCGGGAGGTGGGGTGGCGGGTGCCGGTGCCGCCGCGGGCGCTGCGGCCGGCGGCGAGATCGGCGAGGTCGAGCGCGGGCTCGTACTCCTCGGGCCGCACGGACAGGGCGTAGGGCGTCGAGAACAGGCCGATCACCGCGTTGTCCGCGCGCCGCACCTGCACCACGATGCCGCCGCGGCGGAAGTGGTCGCTCGTCCCGGCGTCCGCGGTCCAGGCGTCCTCGGGGTCCGCGACGGCGAGCACGATCTGCTCGCTGTCCACCCCGTCCACGCCGACGGTGCGCACGAGCCCCTCGTCGATCCGCAGCGGCCTCGGCAGGGGACGGGGGTCGTCGGCGCGCAGCGAGTGCACGGCCTCCGCGGGCGGCGCCGGCTCGGGGCGCGGCAGCTCGACGGTGCGGGCGCGGCGGCGGGGCAGCGGGGCCGACGGACTGCGCGACGGATCGGCGGCGGCAGCGACATCCCCGCCGTCGGCTCCCTCCGCACTGCCGGCACCGGCGGGCCGGGCGCTCCAGTCCACGGGCCGCACGCGCTGCGCGGGCGGGGTGCTCCCGGCGAGCGCCGCCGGCGTCGGTCGCGGTGTCCTGGCCATGCGCTCCCCTCCTCGTCACTCCCGCCGTGTTCGCGGCGTTCCTCCGTGTTCCGGCAGGTCCTGCCACTCCCCCGATGGTGCCACGGACGGGACCCGGGGATAGGGTCGGCCCGTCGCGGTGTCCCGCCGCGGCCCCTGACCCCGGAGGACTCCCCGCGTGACCCGCACCGCCGCCCGTCGCCCCTTCCACCGCTCCGGCCTGGGCGTCCTCACGTCCGTGCTCGCCGTGGGCCTGATCGCGGCCGGCTGCACGAGCGGCGTCGAGGACCCGGTCGCCTCTTCCTCCGCCTCCGATGCGGGCGGCGTGAGCGGCGCCTCCGACGGCGGCGGCGGCACCGTCGTCCTCGAGCCCTCCGACGGCGGCACCGGGCAGGCCACCGTCGAGGTATCGAGCGACCCGTATCCGGTCACCCCGGCGCCCGAGGGCTTCGAGCCGCCCGCCGCCTGCACCGGCGAGGGCGCCTATCTCACCGAGGTGGGCTCGCCGTCGACGCCGGACCTCCCCGAGCGCGGCGGCGAGTCGCTGAGCATCGAGGCCACCTCCATCGACGGGGACAAGGCGGTGCTCAGCGCCACCGTCGACGGCGGCACCCGCGCGATCGAGCCGGCGGCGATCGGCGAGACCGTCTCGATCGAGGACCAGTGGACGATCTCCGTGACGAGCGTCTGCGGGGACACGGACCAGGTCGAGTTCGACCTCATCGACTGACCCCGCACCGGCGCGGACCGCTCGGCTAGCCTTCCACGGTGACCGCGCCGCATCGCTTCGACCTCGACCGGATCGGCGAGGGCCTGCCCGTCGCCGCCGCCCGCGCGGAGCTCGAGGCGGCCGCCGCGACGGGTGCGCTCGTCGTCACCGCGCCGCCCGGCACCGGCAAGACGACCCTGCTGCCGCCGCTGATCGCGAACCTCCTCGCCGAGCGGTCCCCGTCGGCCGCCGCATCGACCCTGGTCACGCAGCCGCGGCGGGTGGCGGTGCGCGCCGCCGCGCGCCGGATCGCCCAGCTCGACGGCAGCCGCCCGGGCGGCCCCGTCGGCTTCACCGTGCGCGGCCAGCGGGAGGTCGGGGCGTCCACGCGCCTGGAGATGCTCACCCCGGGTGTGCTGCTGCGGCGCCTGCTCGCGGATCCCGAGCTGCCCGGCGTGGGCGCGGTGCTGCTCGACGAGGTGCACGAGCGCTCCCTCGAGACGGACCTGCTGCTCGGCATGCTCGCCGAGGTGCGCCTGCTGAGGGAGGACCTGCTGGTCGGGGCGATGTCCGCGACGCTCGACGCCGCGGCGGTCGCCGATCTGCTGGGCGGCGCCGCGATCGTCGAGGTGCCGAGCGCCCTGCACCCGCTGCGCCTGGACCTCGCGCCGCCGCCCACCCCGCGGCTCGACGCCCGGGGCGTGACTCGCGAGTACCTCGACCACCTCGCCCGCACCGCCGCCCGCACCCGGGCGGAGGAGGACTGCGACGCGCTCGTCTTCGTGCCCGGCGCGCGGGAGGTCGACGAGACGGTCTCCCGCCTGCGCGGCCTCGTCGGCGACGGGGTCGAGGTGCTGCCCCTGCACGGCCGCCTCGACGCCGCCGCGCAGGATCGCGCGACGGGCGGCCGGCGCCCGGGCGAGCCGCCGCGGATCGTGGTCTCGACCGCGATCGCGGAGAGCTCCCTGACCGTGCCGGGCGTGCACCTCGTGGTCGACGCGGGCCTGTCCCGCGAGGTGCGCCGCGACCGCGGCCGGGACATGACGGGCCTGGTCACGGTGAGCGCCTCGCGGGCCGCGATCGAGCAGCGGGCGGGCCGCGCCGCCCGCACCGGCCCCGGCCGCGCGGTGCGGGTGCTCTCCCCCGCGGACCTCGCCGGCATGCCCGCGCACTCCGCCCCGGAGATCACCGCGGCGGACCTCACCGACGCGGCGCTGCAGCTCGCCTGCTGGGGCACGCCCCGCGGCGAGGGGCTCGCCCTTCTCACGCCGCCGCCGGAGCGGGAGATCCGCGCCGCCGAGGAGACCCTGCGGGCGATGAGCCTCGTCGACGAGGACGGCCGGGCGACGCCCGCGGGCGAGCGCGCCTCCCGCTGGCCCGTCGGGGTGCGCGAGGCGCGCGCCCTCGCGGACGGCGCCCTCGCCCTCGGCGCCCCGCGTCCCGCGGCGGAGGCCGTCGCCGCGCTCTCCGGCGACCACCGGCCCGTCGGCGCGGACCTCCCGCGCCTGCTGCGGGACCTGCGTGCTGGGCGCGCGACGTCGTCGGCCGCATGGCGCCGGGAGGTCGAGCGGCTCGAGCGGCTCGTGCGCGGCGAGCGTCGGGACGCGCCCCCGTCGGCCCTGCCGTCGCTCACCGCGGGCGGCGAGGAGGAGCGCGTGGGCGCCGTCCTCGCGCTCGGCCGGCCGGAGCGGATCGCCCGCCGGGTCGACGACGGCCCCCGCGGCGAGCACCGCAGCTACCTGCTCGCCTCCGGCACCCGTGCGGCGCTGCCCGCGGAATCGACCCTGCGCGGCGCCCCGTGGCTCGCCGTGTGGGAGGTGCAGCGGGCGGAGGGACGCGCGGCCGACGGCACCGGCGCCGTCATCCGCGCCGCCGCACCGCTCACCGAGGCCGATGCCCTGACGATCGGCGCCGGCCTGCTCGTGCGCGACCGGGACGCCCGCCTCGAGGACGGCGCGGTGCGCGTGCGGGAACGGCGGCGCCTCGGCGCGATCGAGCTGTCCTCCACCCCGGTCGCCGCGACCGCCGAGGATGCCGCCCCCGCTGTGCTCGCCGCCGTGCGGGCCGAGGGGCTCGGGGCCCTGCGTCTCCCGGAGACCGCACGTGACCTGCGCGCCCGCCTCGCGCTCGTGCACCGCGAGCTCGGCGATCCGTGGCCCGCGATGGACGAGGCGTCCCTGCTGGACACGCTCGACACCTGGCTCGGGCCGCAGCTCTCCGGCCGACGGGGCCGCGCCGCGACCCGCCTCGACACGATCGACGTGACCGCCGCACTCCGCACCCTGCTGCCCTGGCCGGAGGCCGCCGCGCTCGACGAGCTGGTGCCGCCGCGGCTCGCGGTCCCCTCCGGCAGCAGCGCCCGCATCGACTACCCGGACCCCGACGACCCGGGTGCCCGCCCCGTGGTCGCCGTGAAGCTGCAGGAGCTGTTCGGCCTCGCGGAGACCCCGCGGCTCGTGCAGGGGCGCGTGCCGGTGCTCTTCCACCTGCTCTCCCCGGCCCGCCGGCCGCTCGCCGTCACCGACGACCTGCGCTCCTTCTGGGACGGGCCCTACCAGGACGTGCGCAAGGAGATGCGCGGCCGCTACCCGAAGCATCCCTGGCCGGAGGACCCGTGGACCGCGCCGGCGACGGCCCGCACCACGCGGCGGAGCTGAGGAGGGTCAGGACCCGCCGGCCATCGTGGTCGTGCTCGCGGTGGTCGCCATGGCGGCGTTGAGGGCGTCGATCATGCGGCGCAGGGCGGCGGCGGCCGGCACGTCGACGTCGAGCGCCTCGACGGTCCGGTCGAGCTGTCGCCGGGACATGCCGCCGGACTCCTCGCGCAGGATCCTCTGCCCCACCCGGAGGGCCTTCAGGATCTCCAGCAGCACGGCGTCCTGCAGGCTCGCCCGCCGGGTCCCCTGCAGGACGGCGCCCAGACGGGCGCGGAGCTCCGCCTCGAGGACCGAGCTGCCGGCGGGCCACGAGGTGAGGAACCAGCCGTCCTTGCGCCGCACCTCGCCGGCGGCCGCGAACGCGTCGCCGATGGTCTCCGTGACGTCGCAGTCACGCTTCCCGAGCAGGGAGCCCATCTTCGGGGACCGCAGCGTGGTCAGGTGCGCGAGGACCTGGTCCAGCTCCGCCACGCCGGTGGGGGCCGGGTCGAGCACGTCGACGCGGGGACTGCGCCCCTCCGTCAGGGCGATCCGCTCGCGCAGCAGCAGCTCGGTCAGCACAGCAGCGACGAGCGCCTGGCGGCGGTACTGCGTCGCCTCCTGGCGGCCGGACTCGTGAGTCAGGAGCAGGAACATCTCGCCGGGGATCGAGGTCATGCCCCCAGTGTGCCCCGGGGCGTGCGCGAGGTCACCACCCGATCGTCGGGGTCCTGCCCGACGCCCGTCGGCCCCGGGCCCGAGGTCCCGGTGAACCTCCAGCCGTGCCTGGCAGGATCGGCCGGACGCCCTCCCGCCCCGACCCGAGGACCCCATGCGCTCTGCCTTCTCCCCCGCCCGCCTCTACGGCACCCTCGCCCTCGCGGAGGCCGTGACCTGGGCCCTCCTGCTGATCGGCATGTTCCTCAAGTACGGGCCGCAGGTCACCGAGCTCGGCGTGCGGATCGGCGGCGGCCTGCACGGCTTCGTGTTCCTCGCCTTCGTCGTCGCGACCGTCGTCGTCGCGATCGACCAGCGCTGGCGGGTCGGCGAGCTGCTGCTGGGCCTCGCCTCCGCGATCGTGCCCTTCGCGACGATCCCCGCGGAGCGCTGGCTGCTGCGCCGAGGGAAGGTCGGCGAGCAGTGGCGCCTGCGGGAGGAGCCCGCGCGCACCGCGCCGGAGAAGCTCGTCTCGCTCGCCGTGCGCCGCCCGGTCCCGTCGGCCGTGATCGCCGTGGTGCTGGTCGCCGTGGTGTTCTCCGCGATGCTCGTGGTGGGCCCTCCCGGGAGCTGATCGCCCTCCGCGACCGCCCGTAGACTTCCCCGGTGCAGTGCCACCACTTCGACGCCGGGGAATGCCGCTCCTGCACCCTGCTGCCCCTCCCTCGCACCCGTCAGGTGCAGGAGGCCGGCGCACGGATCCAGGAGCTGCTCTCCCCCGTCGTCGACCCCGCTGCCGGTGACGTGTGGGGGCCGCCGATCGTCGGCGCCGAGTCCGGTTTCCGCGCCCGCGGCAAGATGGCCGTCTCCGGCACCGCGCAGGAGCCCGTGCTGGGCCTGCCCGGTCAGGCCGAGGGTGCGGACCTCTGCGACTGCCCCCTCTACCCCGCGGGCGTCGAGGCCGTGCTCGAGGGCGTGAAGGCCCTCGTGCGCCGCGCGCAGGTGCCGCCCTACAGCGTCGCCCGACGTCGCGGCGAGCTCAAGAACGTCCTGGTCACCGCCTCGCCCGACGGGGAGCACGTGGTGCGCCTGGTGCTCCGCACGGACTCCGCGCTGGACCGGATCCGCGAGCACCTGCCGCGGCTGCTGGAGGAGCACCCCTCGATCGTCGCTGTCTCCGCGAACCTCCACCCCGAGCACACCACGCGGGTGGAGGGCGAGGAGGAGGTGCCCCTGTGGGGCGCCGCCTCGATCGGTGTGCGCACCGGGGACGTGGTGCTGCGGGCGCGGCCGCGGTCCTTCCTGCAGACCCACACGGAGGTCGCGGGGCGGCTGTACCGCCAGGGTGCCGCCTGGATCGCCGAGGCGCTCTCCGCCCCCGCGCCCCGCGTCTGGGACCTCTACTGCGGCCTCGGCGGCTTCGCCCTGCACACCGCCCTCGCCGCGCCCGCCGCCCGCATCACCGGGGTCGAGGTCACGCCCGAGGCGATCGACGGCGCCCGCGAGGCGGCCACGGCGCACGGCCTCGCGGTCACCTTCCTCGCCGACGACGCGACCGCCTGGGCGCGCCACGAGGCGGAGGGTCCCGAGGGTCCGCCGGACGCCGCGATCGTCAACCCGCCGCGGCGCGGGATCGGCCCCGAGCTCGCCGCCTGGCTCGAGGGCTCCGGCGTCGCCGACGTCGTCTACTCCAGCTGCAACCCGGCCACGCTCGCCGCGGACCTCGCCGCCATGCCCTCGCTGCGGATCGTCGCCGCCCGCTACGTCGACATGTTCCCGCACACGGAGCACGCCGAGGTGATCGTGCGACTGCGCCGCACCCCCGCCGCCGTCCCCCACCCGAAGGATCCCCGATGACCACCGCCCCGGCCGCCGAGGCCGCCCGCGTCCAGCTGCTGTCCCTGGGCGGCACGATCTTCATGCACCAGGACGCGGACGGCCAGGGTGCCGTGCCCTCCGACGATGCGGGCGCCCGCCTCGCCGCGGGGCTCCGGGGCGCGGGCGGCGACGGCGGGATCGAGCTCGTGCACGAGGAGATCGCGAACGTCTCCTCCGCCTCGGTGCGGCCCTCCCACCTGCGCACGGTCCTGCAGCGGGCGCGCGCCGCTGTGGACGCGGGCGCCCTCGGCGTGGTCCTCACCCACGGGACGGACACGCTCGAGGAGACGGCGTTCCTGCTGAACCGGTTCTGGGACCGGGACGCGCCGCTCGTGGTCACCGGCGCGATGCGCCCCGCGAACGCCGCGGGGGCCGACGGGCCCGCGAACCTGCAGGACGCGGTGCATGCGGCGGCGTCGCCGCTCGCCCGGGGGCTCGGCGTGCTCGTCGCCTTCGACGGCGCGCTGCATCTCGCGGACCGGGTCACGAAGTCATCCTCGCGGTCGGTCTCGGCCTTCGCCTCGGAGCCGTCGGGTCCGGTGGCGCTGGTCGACGGGCCGCTGCTGCGCCCCCTGTTCCCGGCGCCGACGCGGCCGGCGCTCGTGGACGGCGACCTGCCGACGAAGCTGCCGACGGTGGCGACGGTGATGAGCGGCCTCGGCGACGACCTCACGCTGCTCGATGCCTTGGCGAGCAACGGGTCGGCGGCGGGACTGCGGGGCCTCGTCGTCGCGGGCGCCGGCATGGGCCACGTCGCGGCGGGCGCCGTCCCGCGGCTCACGGCCCTGCTCGAGGCCGGGGTGCCGGTGGTCGTCGCGACGCGGGTGGCGAGCGGCGGCACCTCGGAGACCCACTACGCCTACCCCGGCGCGGGCGCGGATCTGGTGGCGCGCGGCATCGTCATGGCGGGTCTGCTGTCCCCGCAGAAGGCGCGTCTCCTACTGCAGGTGCTGCTGGCCACCGGCGCCGATGCCGCGGGGATCCGGGAGGCGTTCGCCGGCTTCGGCTCCTGAGGGGTCGGCGCTAGACCGCGGCGTCCCGCAGCGACGGGGCGAGCGAGGTGTACTCGTGGCCCGTGGGGGTCGTGATGCGCAGGACCTTCCCCGACGCGGCGACGGCGCCATCGGCATCGGCACTACCGGGCACGATGGCGGCGCTGGGCACGAGGGTGGCACCGGGCACGAGGCCGGGCTCGAGGCGCGAGTCCCAGCCGGGCATCTCCCGCACGTGGTTGAAGCGCTCGCAGTGGCCGACGCCGTTGCTGAGGTCGGTGGCGCCGCCGTCGGCCGCGCGGTGCACGTGGTCGATGTCCCGGATCGGCGCATCGCACCAGGGCGTGCGGCAGTGCTGATCGCGCAGGCTGATGAAGCGGCGCACGGAGCCGGTGAAGAAGCGACGGCGGGTGTCCATGCCGTTCAGCTCCCCGGTGGCGGGATCCGTGTACAGCCGCCGGATCCAGCGCGAGGCCTCCTCCGGCGGGGCGATCGGCAGGGTGGCGCCCTGACGGTCCGCCGGTGGTGACTGCGGTGAGCGGAGCGGCGATCCAGCGCCGGGTGGGGACGCGGCCGTGCCAGGCGGCGGCAGGGCAGTGCCGGGCGGCGGCAGGACCGTGCCGGGCGGAAGCGTGCCGGGTGGGGGCGTGCCGCGATGCGGGGTGCGGAGCGCCGCGGTCGCCCCGAGCGCGAGGCCGCGGGCGACGCCGCCGGGGAGGGGCATGCCGTCGAGGGTGGCGGTCTCCTCCGCGCCGGCGAGCAGCGTGCGGTCCGTCATGAGCAGCTGGATCTCGATTGGCACCCCGACCATGGGGGACCGACCTGTCACGCGCTCCACGAGGAGATCCGCCATGACGGCCCCCGCGGGCAGCGAGCCGCTCTCCCCCGTGGCCCGGGCGGTCGCCGCCGCGGAGCGGAGCGCGGCGATCATGGCCACGCCGTCCTCGACGGGGACGAGGGCGTGGAGATGGCTCATGCCGTCCGGGGCCGGCCGCAGGCCCACACGCCGGGAGGCGACCGCGAGGGAGCGGCGGCGGACGGCGGCCTCCGGATCCAGGGACTGCGCGAGGGCGAGGGCCCGGCGGCCGGCGGCTCCGGCCGTCAGGGACGGGAGGACCGGGGCGAGGGCCTCGTCGATCCGGTCGCGGTCCTCCTCGTCCAGGAGCAGGACGTTCCGCGCCACCTGGCTCGCACCCCAGTCGCTGATCCGGCCGCCCTCGAGGAGGCGCAGGGTGCGGGGAAGGCTCTCGACCAGCACGCGATGGAAGGTGAGCTGGTCCGAGGCCTGCTTGGGGGTGACCCGGCGGGCGAGGGCGAGCTGATCCGCGATCCCCCTGCCCAGGTCCTTGCGGGGCACGCCGAGCCGGCTCTGCTCCTCCAGCTGCGCGTCGCGGAAGGCGACCTCCGCCCGCGCCTGGACCGCGCTCAGCGAGGCCTTCGCCGACTCGAGCGCGGCGATGAGGTCGATCTGGACGACACCGGGGATCGCGGAGAGCTGCTCCGACGAGGGCGCACCGGCGAGCAGATCCGCCATGTCACGCATCCATTCTTCGACCATCATTCCCCCTCCCCCAAGCGTCAGATCAATTATCCACGTCGACACACACCCATCGATCTGACCTGCGTCGTCCAGTGGATATATTCTCCCAGAACACCCGTTCGACAACAACGCCTACTCGCCAGTAACATGAAGTTGTGGATAACCACAGAGTGGGGAGGAACGATTCATCGCTCCTCCCCTGGCCGGCTCCTCGGCTATGGGGAGGAACGGCGGGATCGGGGGCCGATCGAGCCGCGGAGCCGCGGAGCCGCGACGCTCAGCGCACGGGGGCGGGGTCAGGACCCGCTGCCGCCCCGGAGCGAAGACGTCGCGTCCGTCCCACGGCGCGGACGGAAGGCGGCGAGGGTGCTGCGCCAGGTCTCGTGGAGGGTGCGCCCGTGGCGCCATTCGCGCCAGGTCAGCAGGATGATCGCGAGGTCCAGCACGGTGAGCAGCGCCATGCCCCACGTCGGCCCCACCACGAGGGCATAGACCTGGTAGACGAGGAACACGCCGAGCGCCCCGATCGCCCAGGGGTAGACCCGGCGGGACCCCAGGAGGAGGGCGGCGACGATCGCGACCTTCACGACGCCGTGGAGGAGCACGTAGGCGGCGAGGAAGGTCGTGGTCCCCGTGTCGAGGTGGGCGAGGGAGTGCAGGAGCGCGCGGGCGATCGCGTCGTCGGGGTCCTCGCGCAGCTCCCCCGCGGTGAGCAGACGGGCGAGGTGCTGCAGCTGCGCGGGGGTCGTGACGAGGAGCAGCACCCCGCCGATCAGCTCGAGCAGGCCGTCGATGCCCTTCCCCACCACGCCGACGAGGAAGACGAGGTCCAGGACCGGGCGGGAGCGATGGGCGTGCGGACTCGTGGCGACCATGCCGACTCCCCTCCCCCGGCGCAGGCTGCGACCGATGCGGCGAAGCGTAGCGCCGGGGGCCGGGAGGGCTCTCGGCGTCAGACGACGGAGTGCCGCACGAGGCAGAAGGGATGCCCGGCCGGGTCGAGGTAGACCTTGAACGACCCCGAGGCGGAGGGCTGGTGCTCGTGGACCGTCGCGCCGAGGGAGAGGACGCGCGGCTCGGCCTCCTCGACGTCGCTCACGGAGAAGTCGAGGTGGAACTGCTGGGGGTGGGTGCCCGTCGGCCAGGTCGGGGCGACGTAGTCGTCGATCCGCTGGAAGGCCAGGGTCGCCTCGCCCTCGAGGTTCTCCGGGGTGATGCCGCCGCGCGGCGGGGTGAGGGTCGTCCAATCGCGGTCGGAGCCCTCCTCGATGCGCCAGGTCAGCAGCTTCGCGTAGAAGGTCCCGAGCTCGAGCGCGTCCGGGCAGTCGAGGACGACGAGGTCGAGGCGGGGGATGACGGGGTCCTGGTCCAGGTTCTCCATGACGACACGGTAGGGCGCGAGGAGTGCTCCGGGAAGGCACTTCGCAGGTTCCGGCCCGCAGCGTCGCCCGCCGGACGCCCCGGGGACGCACGCTGTTCACACGAGCACCCCGCGGCACCATCGCCGCCTCCCGGGTGACAGACTGGTGGGGTCCGCATCGCCGGCGCGCGAGCGGCCCCGGACGGCGCCCCGTCGTCCGTTCCCGGCCCTCACGCCGCGCCGCATCGAAGGAGGCCCCATGCCCATCGCCCTCGACCCGAGTCCCGCACTGCAGGAGTTCGCGCATCCCGAGAAGCTCGTGACGACCGAGTGGCTCGCCGAGCGGATCGCCGCCGGCGAGGCCGACGGCCCCGAGCTCGTCGTCGTCGAGTCCGACGAGGACGTGCTGCTCTACGAGACCGGGCACATCCCCGGCGCCGTGAAGATCGACTGGCACCTCGACCTCAACGACCAGGTCACCCGCGACTACGTGGACGGCGAGGCCTTCGCGGCGCTCATGGACCGCCACGGCATCACGCGCGGGACCACCGTCGTGCTCTACGGCGACAAGTCGAACTGGTGGGCCGCCTACGCCCTGTGGGTGTTCGAGCTGTTCGGCCACGAGGACGTGCGTCTGCTCGACGGCGGCCGTGCCGCCTGGCAGGCCGAGGGGCGCGAGCTGACCACCGCGGAGCCCACGCGCGCCGCGAGCAGCGGGTATCCCGTGATCGAGCGCCAGGACGCGCCGATCCGCGCCTTCCGCGACGACGTGCTCGGCTTCCTCGGCGGGCAGCTGATCGACGTCCGCTCCCCCGCCGAGTACACCGGCGAGCGGACCCACATGGCGGACTACCCGCAGGAGGGCACCGTGCGCGGCGGGCACATCCCCACCGCGCGCTCCGTGCCGTGGGCCCGCGCCGCCGCGGAGGACGGACGCTTCAAGCCGCGCGCCGAGCTCGAGGCGATCTACCTGCAGGAGCTCGGCTACGACGCCGCGCAGCCGACGATCGCGTACTGCCGGATCGGGGAGCGCTCCTCCCACACCTGGTTCGTGCTGCGGTACCTCCTGGGCTTCGAGGACGTCCGCAACTACGACGGCTCGTGGACCGAGTGGGGCAACGGCGTGCGCCTGCCCGTCGCGGTGGGCACCGAGCCGGGCGAGGCGCCGGCCCGATGAGCCCGATCGACCACACCGTGCCCGACGCCCAGGACGCCCTGCCGGAGGCCTTCCAGGAGATCGCCGACGACTTCCACGCCCTGGGCCCGAAGGACCGCCTGCAGCTGCTGCTGGAGTTCTCGCAGTCGCTGCCGGAGCTGCCCGAGCGCTACGCGGAGCACCCCGAGCTGCTCGAGCCGGTCCCCGAGTGCCAGTCGCCGATCTTCCTGGTCACGGAGGTGGAGGGCAGCGGTCGCGAGGCGATCGCGCACCTGTTCTTCTCCGCCCCGCAGGAGGCGCCGACGACCCGCGGCTTCGCCTCGATCCTCGCGGAGGCGCTCGACGGGCGCACCGTGGGCGAGGTGCTCGACACCCCGGAGGGCGTGACCCGGGGGCTGGGCCTCGCGGAGGTCGTGAGCCCGCTGCGGCTGAACGGCATGGCGGGCATGCTCGCCCGCATCAAGCGTCAGCTGGTGGAGAAGGCCGGGGCCTGAGCCCGCGCCGGGCGAGCCCGGGTCAGCTGCGGTCGCCGCGGCGGTCGTAGGCATTCCGCAGCTTCCCGGCACCGTTTTTCGCGGCGTGGAACACCTTCTGACCCGCCTCGGAGCGGTAGAAGTCGTTCGCGGCGCCGAAGGCCCGGCGGCCGGTCTCCGAGTTCGCGAAGCGCCAGGCCGCGTCGAGGGGCACCTTCGCGCCCTGCGCGCCGGCGGTGCCGCGGCCGCCGTCGGCGTCGGTGGTGCCGGCCGACGGCGACGTCCCCGACGGCTCGCCCCGACCCGGGCGCCCCTCGCGCTCCGCCGCGGGGGCGGGGTCGCAGCGGCCGGCCTCGATCTCCTCGTGGCGACGTCGGGCGATCTGCAGCTCGAGCGGCGTGCGCACGAGCCGCACGAGCGCCTCGCGCACCTCCTCGCGGATCGTCGCGGCCTCCTTCGCCACGAACTCCTCCTCGCTGCGCGGGGTGCCCTCGGGCAGCAGGGTCGCCTCGCCGCGGGAGTCTCGCTCGGCGAGCTCTGCCTGCTGCAGCGCCCAGGCGCGGCCCAGCAGGTAAGAGACCAGATCGGCGGCGGCCTCGGGTCCCAGGCCGTAGCCGTCCCGAGCGGTCGCGGAGCGCAGCAGGGCGCGGGCGTCGTCCGCCTCGAGGGTGCTCGGGGCGATGTCGAGGGCGCCGATGACGTCCTGCGTGAACAGCTGGAACTCGGCGTCGCCGGGGATGTCGGCGCGACGCAGCTCGGCGCGGCCGAAGTCCGGGGGCAGGGTCACGTGGCGCACGCCGTCGCGCGCGAACTCGTCCTGCGCGGCGCGGCGGGCGAGTCGACGGGCGGAGCGGACCACGGCGGCCGCGTCGGCGGAGCGGGGCAGGTCGGGGTCGATCGCGCGCGCCTCGGCGAGCAGGCGCGAGCGCTCACGGGCGGCGGCGCCGAGCGGCAGTGACGGGAGCGTGCGGGGCAGCGGGAGACGTCGCGGGGACATCGGGTCACCTCCGGGATCGGCCTGGACCCCCATCGTAGGGCGGCCCGCTCCCGTGACGCCGGGTGACCTGGCTGTGGGCCGCGCAGTGCGGGGGGCGCTACCGTGGCGGGAGCACGTCCGAACCCGCCGGCCAGCACCTCCAGGAGCCCCCTCCATGCCCATCGCCGATCCCACCGCCGCCGAGCTCGAACAGCTGCAGGACGAGGCGGTGCGGCTCACCCAGGAGCTCATCCGCATCGACACCTCGAACTTCGGCGGGAACGATCCGGAGACCTGGGGCAAGGGCGAGACGGAGGCCGCCGACCACGTGGTCGCGCAGCTGCGCGAGGTGGGGCTCGAGCCGGAGGTGTACGAGTCCGCGCCGGGCCGGCCGACGGTGGTCGTCACCCTCCCCGGTGAGGACCGCGAGCGGGGCGGGCTCATCATCCACGGCCACCTCGACGTGGTCCCCGCGCGGGCGGAGGACTGGAGCGTGGACCCGTTCGGCGGGGAGATCCGCGACGGGATGCTCTACGGCCGCGGCGCCGTGGACATGAAGGACATGGTCGGGATGATGCTCGCGCTCGTCCGTCACATCGCCCGCACGGGCGCCACTCCCCCGCGGGACCTGCGCCTGATCTTCTTCGCGGACGAGGAGAACGGCAGCGTGTGGGGCGCGAAGTGGCTGGTCGCGGAGCATCCCGAGCTGTTCGAGGGGTACACCGAGGCGATCAGCGAGGTGGGCGGCTACTCGATCACCCTGCCGGAGCAGGCGACCGGCGAGGACGTGCGCGCCTATCTCGTGCAGACGGCGGAGAAGGGCTACGCGTGGGGCCGGCTGCGGGCCACGGGCCGGGCCGGCCACGGCTCCGTGCCCAACGCCGAGAACGCGATCGTGCGCCTTGCACGGGCGATCACCGCGATCGACGAGCACGAGTTCCCGATCGAGTACGTGGCGAGCGTGCGGGCCCTGTTCGACGGGGTCACCGAGATCACCGGCACCGCCTGGGACGAGGAGGACGTCGACGCGTTCCTGCCGCTGCTGGGCGGGGCGCGGCAGTTCGTCACGGGGACCCTGCGGGACTCCGCGAACATCACCCAGCTCGACGCGGGATACAAGGTCAACGTCATCCCGCAGACGGCGGAGGCGGGCTTCGACGTACGCTACCTGCCCGGGCACCTCGACGAGGTGCTCGATCTGCTGCGCAAGCTCGCGGGGGAGCACGTCGAGGTCGTGATCGACAACCTCGGCGTCGACACCGACGCCCCGCGCGAGGGCGCGCTGTACGACGCGATGGCGGCGGCCCTCCAGGCGGAGGACCCGGGCTCGAAGGTGCTGCCGTACTGCCTGAGCGCGGGCACCGACAACAAGCCGCTGACCCAGCTGGGCATCGCCGGCTACGGCTTCACGCCGCTGCAGCTCCCCGCGGATCTCGACTTCGCGCCGCTGTTCCACGGCATCGACGAGCGGGTGCCGGTGGACGCGATCCGCTTCGGCGCGCGGGTGCTGCTGCGCCTCGTGCGCGACTGCTGAGGCGCGCGGGCGGGCCGGTCAGGCCGTCGGCGCCGCCGTCGGCCCCGGCTCGTCGTCGACGCGCACGGGGACCTCGGGGATCGGGTCCTCGGGGCCGACGCCCGTGAACCAGAACGGGAGGACGCGCAGCAGGATCGTGAGCAGCTCCCGCGGGTCGAGCTCCTCCCCGGCGAGGGCCTTCTCCTCGGTGTCCAGCAGCCACGCGGCGATGACGTGGATGTAGCCGCCCGCGAGGAAGCGGGACATCTCCCGCTGCGGGAGGTGCGAGGGCACCTCGTCGCCGAGCACCTGGAAGGCGTGCTCGAAGAGCTCGGCGTAGATCCGCACGAGCCCCATGTAGGGGCGCTGGGTGAACTTCCAGTCGATCGCACCGCGCAGGAAGGCATGGTGCTCGACCACGTAGGCGGAGGTCACCGCGGCGGAGTACTGGACGATCTCCTGCACGCTGCGGCCCTGGTGGAACAGGGCGACCGTCTCGACGCGGATCCCGTCGAGCAGCTCGTGGACCATCGCGCCGATGAGGTCGTCGAGGCCTCCGAAGTGGCTGTAGAAGGCGGCACGACTGACGCCCGCCCGCTTGGCCAGTGCGTTGACGGTGACCTCGCCGTCCGCGGCGCTCAGCTCGCGGGCGGCGGCGTAGATCGCTGCGCGGGTACGGGCCGGACGGGGGTCCGGGGCGCGCTCATCGGATGCCATTCGCACATCGTAAGGCCGGTTCTTGGGGAACCGGGACAGGGCGCGACGGCGGTACCCTTTCCCGGACCGCCGCAGCACAGAGAGGCACTGCCGATGGCACAGCGCACCGTGAGGATCGCGAGCACGAGCGGGCTCCACGCCCGCCCCGCCGCGATCTTCTCCCAGGCCGCGACGGAGCAGTCCGTCGAGGTCACCGTCCAGAAGCAGGGGGGCGACGCCGTCCCGGCGCGGAGCATCCTCATGCTCCTGACGATCGGCGCCGACCACGGCGACGAGGTCACGCTGCGGGCCGAGGGCGAGGGCGCCGACGAGGCCGTCGACGCGCTCGCGGCGCTGCTCGAGAAGAACCTCGACGAGGAGTACTGAGCCCACCCTCACGAGCGGTCAGGCGGTGCGCGGACGCACCCGGATCGCCGCGAAGCCGACGACCGCGACGAGCGCGGAGCCCGCGCCGAGCAGCATGGCCGAGTCAGGGCCGCGCGCGTCGACGATCGCGCCGCCCACGACCGCGCCGATCATGATCGCGATCTGGAAGGCCGTGACCTGCAGCGCCACGGCGGACTCGACGCGCGTGGGCTCCGTCGTGGCGACCCACAGCTGGGTGAGCACGGGGACCATGTTGAAGCTGACGCCCCAGGCGACGACCGCGAGGGCGAGGACGGCCGTGTGCTCGGTGAGCGCCATGCCCACGAGGGCGAGGGCGAGCAGGGAGAGCGCCGCGACGAGCGCGGGGCGCAGGCGGCGGCTGCCCCAGCCGCCCAGCAGGTTCCCGGCGAGACCGCCGAGGCCCCAGGCGAGCAGCAGCACGGCGACCGCGGAGGCGTCGACCGCCTCGATCGCGACACGGATGTACGGGTAGGCGGCGAAGTTCGCGAAGGCCGCGACCATGATGACCGCGACGCCGGCGACGAGGCGGCGGTTGGCGAGGGCCGCGCGCATCATGGCGAAGCCCGCGCCGGGCGAGGCCGGGACCCGCGGCAGCAGCAGCGCGAGGATCACGCCCGCGAGCGCGGTGACCACGGCGACGAGCGCGAACACGGCGCGCCAGCCGATCACGTCGCCGAGCACCGAGGAGACGGGCACGCCGACGATCGTCGCGGTGCTCGTGCCGAGGGCGACGGTCGTCGAGACGAGCGGGCCGCGACCGGTGACCTGCACGCCGACGGGGAGCGCGAAGGACCAGAAGCCGGCGATCGCGGCGCCCAGCAGCACGCGGGCGAGGAGCACCACGGCGAGGCTCGGCGCGATCGCGACGACGAGGTTGGAGAGGACGGCGAGGCCCAGCAGGGCCAGGAGCACGGTGCGACGGTCCGCGCGCG
Organism: Brachybacterium sp. SGAir0954; assembly: GCF_005490785.1. GTDB lineage: Bacteria > Actinomycetota > Actinomycetes > Actinomycetales > Dermabacteraceae > Brachybacterium > Brachybacterium rhamnosum. The sequence goes on from NZ_CP027295.1 coordinate 327,474, forward strand.
GCACGATCGAGGCGATCGTGGGGGCGGTGAGGGCACCGGCGAGGGCGGTCGCGCCGACGGTGAGCCCCGCACGCCCCTCGGTGACGGAGAGGTCCGCGGCCATGCCGGGCAGCACGCCCGCGGGGATGAACTCGGCGCTGACCAGCGCGGCGGTCCCGGCGGAGAGCGCGAGGGCGATGACCACGGGGTGGCGGGTGCGGCCCGCGGCGGCGTCCTCCGTGAGGGCGCCGGGCATGATCACGGGGACCTCGAGGGTCGTGGTGGGGACGGCGGGAGCGGGGGTGCCCGTCTCGCAGGAGGAGGGGGACGATGCCATGGGGAAATCCTCCACCCGGAGGTTCCGTGCTGGCGAGACCCCCGGACCGCTCTGGTGACGGGCACCACGACCACGCTCCGGGACGCGCTTGTCCGCCTCACGAGACCGTCGCGGGGCCCGGACACGACGAAGGCCCCCACCGTGCGGTGGGGGCCTTCGCGGACCGGGACGGCGTCCCTGGTCACGAGCGGTAGCGGCGGGATTTGAACCCGCGGTACGGGGTTACCGTACACATCATTTCGAGTGATGCACCTTCGGCCGCTCGGACACGCTACCGCCGATCACCCTACCGGCCCGCCCGCCCGCCGTTCAATCCGTCCTCCCCACCTGCGAGCGGGCTCACAGCGCACCACCGCCCGCGCGCCGCGGATAGGCTCGCCGTCATGACCTCGACCTCCACCGCCCCGGGCGCCGCCGCCGGCCCCGACGCCCCGCGCCCCGCCCACCGCGAGACCCTCCGCACGCACCACGGGGACACCGTCACCGATCCCTTCGAATGGCTCCGTGACAAGGAGGACCCCCAGGTCATCGCGCACCTCGAGGCGGAGAACGCCTATGCGGACGCCCGCACCGCGCACCTCGCGGGCCTGCGAGAGGAGCTCGTGCAGGAGTTCGTGGGCCACACCCAGGAGACCGACCTCTCCGTCCCCGTGCGCCGCGGCGACTGGTGGTACATCACCCGCACCACCGCCGGGGACGACTACCCCGCCTTCACGCGCGTCGCCGAGTCGCCGGAGCTGCCCCGCGGCGCGGGCGGCGTGCCCGCGATCGAGCCCGGGGAGCTGCTGCCCGGCGAGCAGATGCTGCTCGACGCCCAGGCCGCCGCGAAGGACGCCGAGTTCTTCTCGCTCGGCGGCCTCGCCCCCTCCCCCGAGCACGACCTGCTCGCCCACGCCGTGGACCTCGCGGGCGACGAGCGCTTCACGATCGTCGTCACCGACCTCACGACCGGGACCGTGATCGACGAGTCCGTCACCGGCACCGGCTACGGCCTCGCGTTCTCCGCCGACCAGCAGTGGATCTTCTACGCCCGCGTGGACGACGCCTGGCGCCAGCACCAGATCTGGCGGCACCGGATCGGCGGCGACCCGTCGGCCGACGAGCTCGTGCTCGAGGAGCCCGACGAGCGCTTCACCGTCTGGTTCGAGCGCTCCCGCGACGGGAAGGCCCTCGTGCTGCAGTCGAGCTCGACGACGACCGCGGAGGCCTGGATCCTCGACCTCGCCGACCCGACGGCCGCCCCGCGCCCCGCGGGCGGGCGCCGCGACGGCGTCGACTACACGGTCGAATGGGCCGGTGACCGCCTCCTCGTCGTGCACAACGACGGGGTGGAGGGCTTCGCGCTGGCCGAGGCGCCGCTCGACGCCGCGGACTCCTCCGCCTGGACGCCGCTGCTGAGCGCCGGGGAGGGCGAGCGCCTGCTGGGTGTCGAGTCCTTCGCCGGCTGCGTCGCCCTCGAGCTGCGCGCGGGAGGCCTCGCCGCGGTGCGCGTCATCCCCCGCCGGGCCGACGGCTCCCTCGACGTCGAGGCCGCCTGGGACGTGGACCACGGCGGGGAGCTCGACGTGGTCGAGCTCGACACGAACCCCGCCTGGGACTCCCCCGCCCTGCGCTACCAGCTCACGAGCCTGCTCACCCCCGCGACGGTCGCCCAGGTGGACGTGGCCTCCGGGGAGCGCACGGTGCTGCGCCTCACCCCCGTGCCCGGCTACGACCCCGAGCTGTACCGCGAGCAGCGGCTCTGGGCGACCGCCGAGGACGGCACCGCCGTGCCGATCTCGCTCGTGGCCCGCAAGGACGTGCCCGTGGACGGCACCGCCCCGGGCTACCTCTACGGCTACGGCTCCTACGAGGTGAGCATCGACCCGTCCTTCGTGCCCACGCGCCTGTCCCTCCTGGACCGCGGACTCGTCGTCGCGATCGCGCACGTGCGCGGCGGCGGCGAGATGGGTCGTGACTGGTACGAGCAGGGCAAGATCCTCGCGAAGAAGAACTCGTTCTTCGACTTCGTCGCCGCGGCCGCGCACCTCGTGGACCAGGGCCTCGTGGCGCCGGACCGGCTCTCCGCCGAGGGGCGCAGCGCGGGCGGCCTGCTCATGGGCGCCGTCGCGAACCTCGCGCCCGAGCGCTTCCGGGCGATCATCGCCGGCGTGCCCTTCGTCGACGCGCTGACCACGATCCTCGACCCGAGCCTGCCGCTCACGGTCGGCGAGTGGGAGGAGTGGGGCAACCCGCTCGAGAGCGAGGAGGTCTACCGGTACATGAAGGAGTACACGCCCTACGCGAACGTGCGCCCCGTGGAGTACCCGGCGATCTTCGCCTCGACCTCCCTCAACGACACCCGCGTGTTCTTCGTCGAACCGGCGAAGTGGGTCGCGCGGCTGCGGGAGACGGTGACCTCGGACCAGGCCGAGCGGCCGATCCTCTTCCGCTGCGAGATGGTCGCCGGGCACGGCGGCCGCTCGGGCCGCTACCGCAAGTGGGAGCAGCGGGCGGACGAGCTCGCCTGGCTGCTCGACCAGCTCGGGGCGACCGCGCGGGTCTGAGCACCCGCCCCCGGGGACGACGGAGGGCCCGCCTGCAGCTGCAGGCGGGCCCTCCGTCGTGGCGCGTCGGAACGATGTCCGCGCCGATCAGAACGCCGGGATGACCGAGCCGTCCTTGTAGGTGTCCGTGATGAAGTTCTTGACGTCCTCCGAGTGGAGGAGGTCGTCGAGCTTCTTCAGGGCCGCGTTCTCCTTGTCCTCGGTGCGCACGGCAAGGAAGTTGGCGTAGGGGTTGCCCTCGCCGGCCTCGAGCACGAGCGCGTCCTCGGAGGGGACGAGGTCCGCCTCGATCGCGTAGTTGCCGTTGACGACGGCCGCGTCGTAGTCCGCGAGCGTGCGGCCGATGAGCGCGGCGTCGACCTCGGAGAAGGTGAGGTTCTTGGGGTTCTCGGCGACGTCGTCCGGGGTGGCCTCGGTGGGCTCGATGCCGTCGGTGAGGGTGATGACGTCGTTGTCCGCGAGCAGCGCGAGGGCGCGGCCGCGGTTGGTCGGGTCGTTCGGGATCGCGATCTCGCCGCCGTCGGGCAGCTCGTCGATGCTCTTCAGCGCGTCGGAGTACAGGCCCAGCGGCTCGATGTGCACGCCCTCGAAGGCCGTGATCTCGTAGCCGTTCTCCTTGATCTCGGTGTCGAGGTACGGCTTGTGCTGGAAGTAGTTCGCGTCCACCTCGCCGTCGGAGAGCAGGCGGTTGGGGACCTTGTAGTCGGACTGCTCCTGCAGGTCGAGCTTCAGCCCGGCGCCCTCGGCGAGGTTGTCGGAGACGAACTGGAGGATCTCCAGGTGCGGCTTGGGGGTCGCGGCGACGCGGATCGTGGTGACGCCGCCGTCGGAGGCGAGGGAGTCACCGTCGGAGGAGCCGCCGCCGCAGGCGGCGAGGCCGGCGGCCGCGAGGCCGACGCCGGAGACGGCGAACAGGGAGCGACGGTTCAGGATGCTCATGAGGGGTGGACCTTCCGAGGAGGGGTGGGGAGGGGGCTCAGGCGGTGCGGGCGCGGTGGTCGACGGCGCGCCCGAGGCGCGAGCCGATCCACTGCACGGCGATGACGATGAGGACCAGCAGGATCACCGTCGCGACGATGATCTCGCTCTGGTAGCCGGTGTAGCCGCGGTTGTAGGCGAGCTGGCCGAGGCCGCCGCTGTTCACGGAGCCGGCCATCGCGGTGTAGCCGATGACGGCGATCGTGGTGGTGGTGATCGAGCCGATGATGCCGGGCAGCGCCTCGGGGATCAGCACCTGGCGGATCACCTGCCAGCGGGTCGCGCCCATCATCTGCACCGCCTCGATCTTCCCGGCGGGGATCTCGCGCAGGTTCAGCTCGAACAGCCGCGCCGCGAAGGGCACGGAGGCGATGACCAGGGCGAGCATCGCCGCGTTGGGGCCGGTCGAGCGGCCCAGCAGCAGCTGGCTGAGCGGGATCAGCGCGATGATGAGGATGAAGAAGGGGAACGAGCGCAGCACGTTCACGACGAAGCCCACGACCCGGTTCGCGGCGCGCACGGCGGGGCGCGGCGAGGACTCGGTCTCGAAGAGCGCGACGCCGAGCGGCAGCCCGAGCAGCACGGTCAGCACCATCGTGCCGGCCGTCATGTAGAGCGTGACGAGGATCGACCACCAGAGGCTGCCGGTGCCGGTCCACTCGGTGAAGGCGCGGTTCTGCGCCCACTCCTGCAGGGTCTCGATCATGCGGCCACCTCCCGGGCGACGACGCCGGCCTCGGTGAGCTCGGCGGTGAGGGCGGCGAGGAGCTCGGGCCCCGCGGGGCGGCCGTCGGCCCCGCGCAGCGCGAGCTGCACGCGACCCACCTGGCGGCCGCCGATGGTCTCGATGGTCCCGGCGACGATCTGCGCCTGGGCGCCGTGGCGCTCGGCGGCGCGCACGAGGTCCTCGCTCGTGCGGAGCGTGCCGGAGTCGCCGTAGTCGCAGGTGAGGATCGTGCCGACCACGCCCGTGGGCACGGGCGGCAGCGGGATCAGCTCGCCGGAGAGCGGGCCGTGGGGATCCGCGGCGACGTCGACGAGGTCGCCGGTCTGGGTGACGCGGCCGTCCTGCAGCAGGGTCACGGTGTCGCAGACCTCGCGGACCACCGCCATCTCGTGCGTGATGATGACGACCGTGATGCCGAGGCGCTCGCGGAGGTCCGCGAGCAGCCGCAGGATCTGGCGGGTGGTGCCGCCGTCCAGGGCGCTCGTGGGCTCGTCGCACAGCAGCACCTTGGGCTCCGCGGCGAGGCCGCGGGCGATGCCGACGCGCTGGACCTGGCCACCGGAGAGCTGGGCGGGGTGGTTGTGCTCGCGGCCGGAGAGGCCCACGAGCTCCACGAGCTCGGCGACGCGCGCCTCGCGCTGGGCGCGGGGCACGCCGGCGATCTCGAGCGGGTGGGCGATGTTCTGGGCGGCGGTGCGGGAGTCCAGCAGGTTCGCGTGCTGGAACACCATGCCGAGGTTCCGCCGCGCGCCGCGCAGGGCGGCGCCGTCGAGGGCGGCCACGTCCGTGCCGTCGATCTCGACGCGGCCCGAGGTGGGCTTCTCGAGGCCGGTCAGGCAGCGGATGAGCGTGGACTTGCCCGCGCCGGAGCGGCCGACGATGCCGTGGATGCGGCCGGCGTCCAGGTGGAGGTCGATGCCGTCGAGCGCGACGACGGGGTCTCCGCCGCCGGGGGCGGGGAAGACCTTGCGCAGTCCGTCGAGAGTGATCACGTCAGGCAGTGAAGCATCCAAGCGCCCCTTTCCGGCACCCCTGTTCATACGGAGAAACGAAGTTCACAGGACTACCCTCGGCCCATGAGCGACCACCTGCCCCGCTTCGGCGACGCCCCCGCCGGCCCCTCCTCGACCCTCGATCCGGACGGTCGCCTGGCGATCCGTCGCCTGCTCCCCGGCACCGTCGAGGACGCCTGGAGCGCCCTCACCGACCCGGCGCAGACCGCGACCTGGTTCGGCACCTGGCGCGGCGACCCCGCCACGGGGATCGAGGTGCAGATGGACGCCGAGGATGGCCGGCCGTGGATGGAGGCGAGGGTCCTCGTGTGCGACGGCCCGCGGCGGCTCGAGCTCGAGACCGGGGAGGCGGGCGACCCGTGGGTCCTCGAGCTCACGGTCGAGGAGGCGGGCCCCGGGTGGACGGCGGTGACGCTGCGCCAGCGGGTCGCGGAGGCGGAGGCCGCGGCGATGATCGGCCCCGGCTGGGAGTTCTACCTCGACCGCCTGGTCGCCTCGCGCACGCGCGGGGACGTGACGGCCATCAGCTTCGAGCCGGACTACGTGCCCGGCCGCTGCGACCATTTCCGGGCGCTGTACCCCGCGACCTGAGGAATGTCATGACCGGGGCGTGAGGATCGCACCGGAGCCGATGACCGGGCGCCCTGCCGCCCCGCCGCCCGCGGCGGAAGGCTGGTCCCCATGACGAACAGCACCGCAGACCCCGTCCTCTCCGCCAGGGGGCTCACCCGCCGCTACGGCCGCGGCACCTCCGCCTACACCGCCGTCGACGGCATCGACCTCGAGGTCCGCCGCGGCGAGCTCTTCGCGCTGCTCGGCACCAACGGCGCCGGGAAGACCTCGACCCTCGAGGTGCTCGAGGGCCTCGCCCCGGCGAGCGCCGGCACCGTGAGCGTCCTCGGCATGGATCCCGTGGCGGACCGCCGCGCGGTGCGCCCCCGCCAGGGCCTCATGCTCCAGAGCGGCGGCTTCCCCGCAGACCTCACGGCCGCGGAGGCGCTGCGCCTGTGGACCTCGACGCTCTCGGCCCCGCGCCCCGTCGGCGAGCTGCTGGCCGCCGTCGACCTCACCCACCGCGCCGGGACCCGCATCTCCTCCCTCTCCGGCGGCGAGGTGCGACGCCTCGACCTGGCCTGCGCGATCGCCGGGGACCCCGAGCTGCTCTTCCTCGACGAGCCCACCACGGGCCTGGACCCCGAGTCCCGCTCCCGCGCCTGGGAGCTCGTGCGGGGCCTCAAGGAGCAGGGCACCACGATCGTGCTCACCACCCACTACCTCGACGAGGCGGAGTCCCTCGCGGACCGGCTCGCGATCATGCACCAGGGCCGGATCGTCCGCGAGGGCACGGTGGACGAGGTCGTCGCCGGGCATCCCTCGCGGATCCGCGCCGACCTCCCCGAGGACGCCCCGCTCCCTCCGCCGCTGCACGGAGAGGCCGTGCTGCGCGGCGGCCGGCTCGAGGTCTCCACCGAGTCCCTCGCCGAGGACCTCCACACGCTGCTCACCTGGTCCCGCGCGGAGCAGGTCCCGCTGCGCGGCCTCGACGCGCGCGCCGCGAGCCTCGAGTCCGTGTTCCTCGCCCTCGCCTCCTGACCCCTGCCCCACCCACGGAAGGACCTCCCATGCCTGCCATCGTCGGCCTCTCCCGCGCCGAGCTCACGCTCCTGGTGCGCAACCGCACCCAGCTCTTCCTCGCCCTCGCGTTCCCGCCCGCGATCACGGTCTTCTTCGCCGCGCTGCTCAAGGACCAGCAGCTCGCGCCCGCCCAGCTGATCCCCCTGCTGGGCGCCCAGTTCGTCATCGCGCTCGTGTTCATCGTCTACTACAACCTGCTCTCCACCTATGTCGCGCGGCGCCAGGAGCTCGTGCTGAAGCGCCTGCGCACCGGCGAGGCCTCGGACGCGACCGTGCTCGCCGCGGCCGCCGTGCCCGCGCTCGCGATCGCCGCGGTCATGACCGTGCTCATGACCGTGCTCGCGATCGTGCTCATGGACCTGCCGCTGCCCGAGCGGCCGGTGCTCGTCATCGCCGGGATCGCCGCGGGCGCGCTCGTCATGGTCCCGTTCGCCCTGCTCACCGCGAACCGCACCCGCACCGTCGAGGCGGCGGGCGTGACCTCCCTGCCCGTGATCGCCCTGCTCGTGATCGGCGCCGGCGCGATCCCCACGGACGGCCTGCCCGAGGTCGCGCAGCGGGCGATCTCCCTCATCCCCTCGGCCGCGATGGACGACCTGCTCCAGCTCGGCTGGCTCGCGGAGGATCCGTGGTCCGCGGCGCTGAAGCCCCTCGGCGTGCTCGTCGCCTGGCTCGTGCTCGGCCTGTGGGCGGTGCGGCGGGAGATGCGCTGGGAGCCGCGCGGCTGATCCGGCCCGGAACACCTGCGGACCGCCTGACCTGAGAGGATGACCATCATGACGCGGACGATCGAGGGGAAGGCGCCGGGCGTCGGCCGGCCGTGGGAGGTGTTCCGCGACTACACCATCTGGTCCGTCGCGCTCCTCGTCGGCTCCATCCCGGCGCTCGCCGCGCTCTTCCTCCGCGCGGCCGGCGAGGGCGTCCCGGGGACCGTCACGACCGTCGCCCTGGTGGGGGTCTCGACCGTGCTCTGCAGCGTGGCCGGGTGGCAGGTGACGGCCGCCTGGGCCCGGCGCCCCGCCGCTCCCGGCCCGGCCGGCTCCCTCCCCCGCGTGGGCTGGATGCGCGGCCCGCTGCACACCCTGGTCCTGCCCGTGCTCCCCGCCATCGCCTCGCTCGTGGTGCTCGCCCTCGGTGCGACGACGGTGAACGTCGCGGTGGGGTGCGTGGTCGGCGGGGTCTCGACGCTCGCCCTGCGCGTCCCGTGGACCTGGGCGGGCGGCGCGATCACCGTGGCGGCCCTGCTCATGGTGCCGCTGGGTCTCTCGCTGTTCGCCGCGGTGATCCTCGCAGTCGTGCTCACGAGCCTCGTGGGCGCGTGCCGCAGCTCCCTGTGGCTCGCCGCCCTGGTGCGCGAGCTGGACCTCGCCCGGGTCGCTCAGTCGCGGCTCGCGGTCGCCGAGGAGCGGCTGCGCTTCGCCCGCGACCTGCACGACGTCACCGGCCGGGACCTCTCCGCGATCGCCGTGACCGGGGAGCTCGTCGCCCAGCTGGTCGAGCGGGGCGATCCGCGGGCGGCCGAGCACAGCCGGGAGGTGGCCCGGATCGCCCGCGGCTCCCTCGCCGAGACGCGGGCGCTCGTGCGCGGGTACCGCGAGGTGGACCTCGCCGCCGAGCTGCGGGGCACGGTGTCGCTGCTCCGCTCGGCCGGGGCGTCGGTGACGGTGATCGGCGGGGCGGAGGACGTCCCCGCCGCGCTCGCGGAGCCCGCCGCCTGGGTGCTGCGCGAGGGCGGCACGAACGTGCTGCGCCATGCGGACGCCCGGTCGGTGCGGATCCGCCTGGGCGGCGACGGCGTCGAGGTCGACAACGACGGGCTGCGCCCGCAGCCGGAGCGGGCCGAGCAGGAGGAGCACATGGAGGGCAGCGGGATCACGGGCCTGCGGGAGCGCTTCGGCGAGCGGGCGCGCATCACCGCGGGCCGGGAGGGCGAGCGCTTCGTCCTCCGCGCCGCGTTCACGGGGACCACGGAGGCGAGGGAGCGATGACGGAAGGGATCGAGAGGACCACGGTGATCCTGGTCGACGACGAGCACCTGATCCGCTCGGCGCTCGCCACGATGCTCTCGCTCGAGGAGGACCTCGACGTGGTCGGCGAGGCGTCGAGCTGCGCCGAGGGCGAGGCGCTCGCGCGGCGCCTTCAGCCGCAGGTCGCGCTGCTGGACCTGCAGATGCCCGACGGCGACGGCCTCGAGCTCGCGCGGCGGGTCGCGGCGGTCTCCCCCGCCACGCGGGTGCTGGTCGTGACCTCGCACGCGCGGCCCGGCTACCTCAAGCGCGCCCTCGCCGAGGGGGTGCTGGGCTTCCTGCCCAAGACCGCGGCCGCCGGGGAGCTCGCCGCCGCGGTGCGGACCGTCGCCGCGGGCCGCCGGGCGATCGACCCCGAGCTCGCCGCGGAGACGATCTCCTCGGGCGACTCCCCGCTCACCCCCCGCGAGGCCGACGTCCTCGAGTACGCGGCCGACGGCGCCCCGGTCGACCAGATCGCCCGCCGCGCGCACCTCGCCGAGGGGACGGTGCGCAACTACCTCTCGAGCGCGCAGGCGAAGCTGCAGGCCGCGAACCGGCACGAAGCCGCCGCGATCGCCCGCCGCCACGGCTGGATCTGAGGGCGGCGGCGCTACAGCCGCCCGAGCGCCTCGATGTCCTCGAAGAAGTCGGAGACGACCTCCGCGCTCACGGTCGGGCGGAGGCCGGAGAGCGCCTCGAGGTAGTCCGCGGTCGACGGCCCGGACCCCTGCTCACCGTCGGACGGCGCCTCGACGGCCCGCTCGAAGGCGCGCTGGGCGGCACGGCGGGCGCCGTGCTCGATGTCCGCAGGGGTGAGGCCCTCGCTCGCCGCGACGAGCGCCTCGAGGTCCACCTCGGCGGCGACCGCGGGCGGCACGTAGCGGCCCCAGATCGCGTGCCGGGCGGCGGCGTCGGGCAGGCCGATCGGGAGCACGTAGTCGAAGCGGCCGTGGCGCAGCAGGGCGCTGTCGAGGGAGCGGATGAAGTTCGTGGCGCAGATCAGCAGGCGGTCGTCCTGGTCGCGCACGGCGGGGATGATCTTCAGCAGCTCGTTGGTCACGCCCTGCGTGGGCGAGGGCGGGTCGCCCTTGCGGTGGGAGGCGATCTCCTCGACCTCGTCGATGAAGACGACGGCCTTCTCGAGCTCGGAGATCCGCGAGAAGGTCTCGCGCAGGGCGGAGGCGAGCCCGGCCGGGTCCCCGCCGAGCCGCGAGGGGAACACCTCGACGAAGGGCCACTGCAGGCGGGAGGCGACGGCCTTCGCGAAGGTGGTCTTGCCGGTCCCCGGCGGTCCGAAGAGCACCACGGCCCGCGGCGGCACCACGCCGAAGCGCTCGGCGACCTCGGGCTGCGAGAGCGGCATGACGAGCCGGCGCTCGAGCAGCTCCTTCTCCGCGGTCATGCCGCCCACGGCGTCCCAGGCGCCGCGGGGCAGGATCCGGCCGCCGAGCTCGCGCAGCAGGGCGAGGTCCCGCGCCTGGACGGGGATGCGGCGCTCGGCGTAGCGCAGCTCCTGCTCGAGCGTGAAGCCGGCGCCCGCGAGCACGTCCCGCGCGAGCGGGTCATCGGCGGGGACGAGGCTGCACAGGGTCGCGATGCCGCTCAGGGCGAGGCGCCGCTCGAGGGCGTCCAGGAGGGTGCGGCCCAGGTCGCCGTCCCGGTGGTCCGGGTGGACGCCGAGGTAGACGATCCAGCCCTGCTCGTGGGCGGCGCGGCCGACGGCGGCGCCGAGCAGCGGGCCGTCCTCGTCGGCGAGGGCGACGACGGCGACGTCGGCCTGCGCGGAGGCGAGGACCTCGGAGAGGCCGTAGACGGGTTCCCGCTCGCTGACGTCCGCGGCGCGGGTCGCGTCCCAGAGGGCGACCAGGCGGCCCAGGTCGTCGGAGCGGATCTCGCGGATGATCGGTGCGGCCACGGCGGGTCCCCTGTCCTCGGCGGCGGGGCCTCGAGCCCGCCGGTGAGCTGGATCACAGGCCAGGATCGTACGACACGGGCGGCGGGCGGCCCGGCGGCGTCCCGCGGGCGGGACCTCAGCGCCGGCGGCGCGCGCGGAAGAACTCCCGCAGCAGGTCCCCGCACTCCTGCCCGCGCACGCCGGTCGTGAGCTCGACCCGGTGGTTCAACCGCGGCTCGCGCACGAGGTCGTAGAGGGAGCCCGCGGCGCCGGCCTTGGGGTCCATCGCCCCCACGACGACCCGCTCCACGCGCGAGAGCACGATCGCCCCGGCGCACATCGTGCACGGCTCGAGGGTGACGACGAGCGTGCAGCCGGTGAGGTTCCAGCGGCCCTGCACACGGGCGGCCTCGCGCAGGGCGAGCACCTCGGCGTGGGCGGTGGGGTCCTCGTCGGCCTCACGGCGGTTGCCGGTCACGGCGAGCACCTCGCCGCCGGGGCCGACGACGACGGCGCCGATGGGGACGTCCGCCGGCTCGCGGTCCGCGGCGGCGCGCGCCTGGGCCAGGGCGAGGCCCATCAGCTCGTCGTCGGTCATGGGACCATCCTCCCCCGTGTCAGGAGCGCGCCTCCACCACCCGGTACCGCGCCTCGAGGAAGCCGGCGTTGCGTCCGGTCTCGAGCAGCTCGAGGTCGAACCGTCCGCCCAGCAGCGGCTTCCCCGCTCCGAGCGTGACCGGGGCGATCGAGACGAACAGCTCGTGGAGCATCCCGGCCCGGGCGAAGGCGGCCGCGAGGTCCCCGCCGCCGACGATCCAGACGTCCTTCCCGCCGGCGGCCGCCTCGATCGCGACGCGGTGCTCGGCGGGCGGACCGGAGACGACCGTGATCCCCTCCGGGACCTCCGCGGGAGCACGATGCGTGAACAGGAAGGTGGGCTCGGTGTAGACCCAGGCGCCCTCGACGGCACCCTCGTGCGCCTGCACCCAGTCGTAGGTGGAGCGCCCGGTGACGATCGCGCCCACGTCGGCGATGAACGCGTCGTAGGGCAGGACGCTCTCCTCCCCGGTGGGCTGGGACAGCAGCCAGTCGAGGCTGTCGTGCTCGTCCGCGAGGAACCCGTCGAGGGTGACGGCCGTGAAGAAGCGGTAGCGGGTCATGGTGACGAGTATCCGGTCGATGCCCGACGTCCGGGAGCCTCCGGTAGATTCGCCCCCATGCGCACCCTCGAGATCGATCATCCCCTCGTCGCCCACAAGCTCACGGTGCTGAGGAACAAGGAGACCCACTCCTCGGTGTTCCGCCAGCTGGCCGACGAGCTCGTGACGCTCCTGGCCTACGAGGCGACCCGCAACGTCGCCGTGGCCCCCGTCGAGCTCGAGACCCCGGTGACCCCGATGACCGGCACGAAGCTCGCGAACCCCAAGCCGATGGTGGTGCCGATCCTGCGCGCCGGCCTCGGCATGCTCGACGGCCTCACCCGCCTGCTGCCCACCGCGGAGGTCGGCTTCCTCGGCATGGTCCGCAACGACGAGACCCTCGAGGTCACGACCTACGCGAACCGTCTCCCGGACGACCTCTCCGGTCGCCAGTGCTTCGTGCTGGACCCGATGCTCGCGACCGGGCACACGCTCATCGCGGCCGTCGACTACCTCCACGAGCGCGGCGCCCGGGACATCACCTGCGTGACCCTGCTCGCCGCGCCCGAGGGCCTCGCCGCGATGGAGGCGCAGATCGATCCGGCGATCGACCTGACGATCGTCACCGCCTCGATCGACGAGAAGCTCAACGAGAAGGGCTACATCGTCCCGGGCCTCGGCGACGCGGGCGACCGCCTCTTCGGCGTCGTCGACTGATGACGCACCCCTCCCCGCACCCGGACCGCTCCCCGCTCGAGCACTGGGAGGAGCGCTACGGCTCCGCCCCGATCTGGTCGGGGAAGGTCAACGCGACCCTGGCCGACGTCGCCGCCGCGTGGACCCCGGGCCGCTCGATCGACCTGGGCTGCGGGGAGGGCGGGGACGTCCTCTGGCTCGCCGAGCACGGCTGGGACGCCCTGGGCCTGGACCTCTCCCCCACGGCGATCGGCCGCGCACGCGAGGAGGCCGCCCGCCGGGGCGCCGCGATCACCGGTCGCGCCCGCTTCGAGGCGCAGGACCTCTCCGCCTGGGAGCCGGCGGCGGGGAGCGCGGATCTCGTGACGGCGTCCTTCCTGCACTCCGACGTCGCGCTGGACCGGACGGGCATCCTGCGCCGGGCGGGCAGCGCCGTCACCGCGGGCGGGCGCCTGGCGATCCTGTCCCATGCGGCACCGCCGCCATGGTCCGCCGCCCTGCACGAGGGCCACGGCCCGCGGATGCTCGGCGCGGCCGAGGAGCTCGAGCTGCTCGCCCCCGCGGAGGAGGACTGGGAGGTCGAGGTCGCGGAGGACCGCTCGCGCCCGGCGACCGCACCCGACGGCTCCCCCGCGGCGCTGCTCGATGCGCTGATCGTCCTGCGCCGGCGCTGAGCTCTGCGGCAACCTGCACGGATTCCCGCAAGATCGATCTTTTCAAAAAGGTCACCGTTTTCTATTCGGAGAATGTTTCCGAATGGACGCAGGCAATGCATTCCTTCCTGGAATTCTCGGCGGAACGGGTCCACACTGGCGCCAGCGCCCCCGGCGCGATCCGCAGCACCGCCACCCCCAGGAGGAGCCATGACCGCCGTCGACATGCCCCGCGTCTCCGAGTGCACCGTCTCGGGATGCTCCTACAACCACGAGCACGCCTGCGGCGCCTTCGCCGTGACCGTCGGCCAGGACACCTCCTGCGCGACCTTCATCCCGCTGGACGTCAAGGGCGGCCTCAGCAAGGTCGTCACCCAGGTGGGCGCCTGCCAGAAGGCGGACTGCATCCATAACCAGGACCTCGAATGCACGGCGGAGTCCGTGCGCGTGGGCGCCGGCGCCGACGCCGCGGACTGCCTCTCCTACGAGAAGCGCTGAGCGAGGTCCCAGACCCCCTGCCGCGACCCCCGCACCTCCCCCTGCACGCCCGCCGTCCCCACCCCGGGGACGGCGGGCGCTGTGCGTCCGGGCCGGCGTGACACATCAGGCTCCAGGGAACTCACAGGTCAGAGCCCTTTTGACCCTCTCGCGGTCCCGGAATGTGAACAGCCCCTTGCTCCCGGGGCGGCTTCCCGGCATGCTTCCTGGCATGTCATCGATCAGCACGCGCACCGTAGTGCGCCCCGCGCCGGCCGCCCTCCGGGCTGCCCGCGCCATGATGTGCTCGATGATGATGATGTGCATGATGATGCGCATGATGCGCCGTCAGCCGAGCCTCTGATCGCTCGAGACACCCACGGGGTCGGCTGACAGGAGCCGGCCGGAAGGCGCGGGCTCCAGGTGCCCCCGGGAGTACAGCCCCTTCGATCCGCCACCGGCAGGATCACGCAGGGATCCCGGATCCACCACCCGCCGCGCACCGCGCCGCACCCTGGAGATCCGCATCATGACCATCGCCCTCGATCGCCCCGCCACCCTCGACCGCACGCATGCCCGCCCGGTCACCGGCCGTCCGCTGCAGCGGGCCGCCGCCCCCGTGGAGGACGGCGTCACCATCACCCTGACCCTCACCCTCCCCGCCGGCACCGGCGACGTGGAGGCGGCGCTCATCGCCGACGAGCTCCGCAGCCACGCCCAGCGCCAGACCGCGACCCGCCAGGGCCGCACGTCGGTCTCGGTGAACAGCCCGCACACGTTCCGCGCCACGGGCGCCGTGCGCTCGCTCCCGCCGCGCCGCACCGGCGAGGCGGCGATCAGCCCGCTGCGTCCCCGCCGCGGCGGGGTCGTCTCGCCCAACTCCCCGGCCCGCCGGGACGCGGAGGCCGCACGCCGCCGCGCCCTGCAGGCCACGGCCGTGAGCCCGTCGAGCGCCTCCTCCGCCCCGGACGACTCGCTCATCGCGGACCTCTACGGCCGCCGCGTGCGGATCGACGGCACGGACGTCGACCTCACCTACAAGGAGTTCGAGCTGCTGGCCCATCTCGCACGCAACGCGCGACGCACCGTCTCCCGCGAGGAGCTCATGGAGACGGTCTGGGCCGGTGCGCCCGAGGAGACCGGTGAGCGCACGGTGGACGTGCACGTGCGTCGTGTGCGCACCAAGCTCGGTCGCTACCGCAAGCTCATCTCGACGGTGCGCGGGGCGGGCTATCGCCTGGATCCCGGCAGTGACGTGAGCATCCTCGGCGCCTGAGCGCAGGACGACGGCGGCCGCCCCGGGATCGGGTCCCGGGGCGGCCGCCGTCGTGGCTCGCGCGCGTGCGCGACGGGGTGGAGAAGAAAGAGATGAGCGGCCCGGAGCGCTCAACCGCACGAGGCGGGGGCTCACGGACCGCTCATCAGGCCTGTCGTCCGTCAGGGGTGGGTGCGGGCGAACAGGCAGGACGGGCAGCCAAAGGTGGGGGAACCTGGCACAGAGCCCGTCCGGCCGCTCCCCATGAGGGGGGTCCTGAGAAGCGGCACATCTATGAAGCTATCACCGGGGGCGCCGCGGAGGAGCCCCCTCGAGCAGTTCGTCCCGGATCCTCCGGGGCCTCCCCCGAAGACCCCTCCGGGCCGTCCGCTCGGTAGCGAGTCTATGCCCCTCCGCGCCTCGTGACAACGCATGACGCCGACATGTTTTCGCAGGTAGCACCCAGTAACTGAGAAAACGTTGAAAAAGTGAGCAGCGGCCCGGACTCGTGGGCAGTCGTCAGAAACGACGCCCGGCCTGGACTCCTCCCGCTCTGCCGAGCCCTCGGCGGGGCCGGCCGCCCGGGACGCCCGCGGGCGCGGCGTGCCCTTCGCCACAGAGGGCGATCGTCCCGGCTGTGGGCGCTCAGGCCTCGTCGAGGCCCTCGAGCACCAGGAGCGTCGCGTCGTCGTGGATCTTCCACTGGCGGCGCGCGGGATCGAGCCCGAGCTCCGCCTCCCGGATCCGGTCGAGCAGAGCCTCGGGATCGGTGCGCAGCGCCGCGGCGAGGCCGTCGTCGTCCACGAGCCCCAGCAGGTCCACCGCGCGCGTGACCCCGTCGGAGACGAGGTGCACGCGGTGCAGGTCCGCGAGCGGGACGGCGCCCACGAGCGCCTCCCCTGCCGCCTCCACCTCGTGCCGCGCGACCCAGAAGCCGCCCGGGGCGTTGCGCAGCGACTCGACCACCTCCGGGTCACGGTGCGCGCGGACCGTCTCCTCGACCCGCTCGTCGCTGATCCGCTCGATCGTGCCGTCGGCGCGCTCGAGCAGGACGGAGGAGTCCGCGAGGACGAGGTGCTCGAGGAGACCCTTGCGCACGCGCACGGCGAGCACCGTCGCGGAGGGGCCACCGCGGTCCAGATCGCACGTGCCCGCGTGCAGCGCGGCGACCTCGCCGATCGCGCGGGCGAGGCTGCCCTGCAGGTCCGCGCCCTCGTCCTGAAGGGCGAGCAGGAGGCGGGCGGTCAGGGTGCGGGCGTACCAGGCCACCGAGTGGGAGCAGCCGGCGCGGAACCGGGCCGGCATCCCGGCCCCGTCGATGAGCACGGCCGCGGCGCCGAGCACCCCGGCCACGTCCTCGTTCGGACGCTCCGGGTCCTCGGGGGCGGCGGCTCGGGTCAGGAGGCGGGCGCGCATGGCGTCACGCTAGCCGACGGCCGCGGGAGTGGCGCCGTCCACCATCGGCGCCCCGGGCGGGCACGCGGGGGCCGGGCGCCCGTACAGTGGTGCGGTACGCGTGTCGCGCCGTCCGGGCGCCGGCCGTCCGGACCTGGGAAGGGACCATCGATGATCGCGCAGGCGCGGATCACCTCCGACACCTCTGCCACCGTGCATCTCCCCGCGGGGACGGTCGAGCTCGAGGGCGAGGATCTGGTGGAGATCCGGTCCCGGGTCAAGCAGGTCTTCATCACCGCCGCCCAGGAGGCCGACGCCCCCGTCGACGTCGTCATCGTCGAGCCGGACGTGCACCACCACCTGCGGGTCGAGCCCTCGGGCCGGATCACCGGCCGCGAGGCGGACGACCGCCCCTTCTACGGCCCCTCCGCCGACACCCCCCTCGAGGCCCCCTCCGCCGCGGAGACCACGGGTCAGCACGCCGCGATCGGCTCCCCCGCGACCGACGAGCACCCCGCCCTGGACGAGGACGGGAGCGTGCGCCCCAGCCGCGCCCACCGCCGCCGCGCCGCCGCGCTCCCGCCCGCGGGAGACCAGGACGGCGAGCACACCACCGCCTCCGCGGCCGACGCCCCCTCGCCGTGGGCCCCCGCCGCGGCGCGCTCCGCGGCGTCGGCTCGTTCGGCCGCATCGGCGGGCTCGGCCCGTTCGGCCGCATCGGCGGGCTCGGCTCTGTCGGCCGCATCGGCGAGCTCCGCGGCGCCCGCGCCGTCGGCCGTCCCGGGGCGCCCCGCCGCGTCGACCACCGCCGCCCCCACGGCCGCCCCCGCTCCCGCCGCGCGCCCGCTCCCCTCCGTCACGGCCGCCGCCGCCTCGCGACCCACGCTGCAGGACCTCCAGTCCTCGACAGCGAAGGGCGTGCACGTCAAGGCCGCGCAGGGATGGCAGGGCACGCTCACCAAGCTCACGGGCGGCCGGATCTCCCCGCGCCCGGGTCGCAAGGAGCGCCTCGAGCACGAGCGCCTCGAGCGCATCCGCCGCCCCCTCGAGGGCCCCCGCAACATCGCGGTGGTGAACCTCAAGGGCGGCGCCCACAAGACCACCTCCTCGCTCATGATCGCGGCGACGCTCGGCGTGACCCGCGGCGGCAACGTGCTGGCCTGGGACAACAACGAGACCCGCGGGACGCTCGGCTGGCGCGGCGTGCCCACGGACCACCACCGCACCGTCGTCGACCTGCTCCACGACATCGAGAGGATGCAGGGCCCGCACGCGAGCGCCGCGGATCTCGACCCCTACGTGCGCCCCCAGGGCGGCATGCGCTTCGACATCCTCGCCTCGGACGAGGACCCGGGCTCGATGGCCTCGATCGACGCGGAGGCGTTCAGCGAGCTCAACGACTCGCTCTCCCGCTTCTACCGGATCAAGGTCATCGACACCGGCAACAACGTGCGCGCCTCGAACTGGCTCGCCGCCGTCGAGAACGCGGACCAGCTGGTCATCGTCTCGACCGTCCGCGAGGACACCTTCAACGCGGCCGCCTGGATGATCGACGAGCTGCGCGCCACGGGGCTCGCCGGCCAGGTCGACCACGCCGTGACGATCCTGTCCCACGGCTCCGCCGGGAAGTTCGACCCGACCCTGCGCAAGCGCCTGCTCGCGCACTTCGGCGCGCACACCCGCGCGGTCGTCGAGGTGCCCTTCGAGAAGCAGTTCGTGGACGGCTCGCACCTGGACTGGTCGCGGATCCACCCGCGCACCAAGGACGCCTGGCTCGACGCGACCGCGCTCATCATCGACGGCCTCTGAGCCCGTCCGTCGGACCCGACGGCCACACTGCTGCGATGCCCTCCCGTCACCTGCACCTCGTCGTCGACGACGACCTGGGCCCCGCCCTGTGGGTGCGGGAGCAGACGGCACCGGGCCGCGCCCGCGCCGCCGAGGACCTCACCGCGCTGCAGGAGACGGCCCCCGAGCCGCTCGCCGCGGCGCTCGCCGTGCTCCCCGATCGTCTGCGCCACCGGGTGCGGCTGCGCGGCCGCGCAGGAGCACCGGACCGCCGCGTGCCGGCCGCCGCGCTCACCGGCCCCGAGCTCGTGGGGCTCGTGGAGGCGGTGCGCGCCCTGCTCGAGGCGCGGTTCGGCGAGGACGCCCTCGAGAGGGTGAGCGCCCTCATCGCGCAGGGCACCCCGGTGCTGCTCGGCGAGGACGTCGCCGCCATGCCCGATCTCCAGGCGGCGACCGTGCTCGACGTCGAGGCCGCCCGGCTCGTGGCCCGCCGCGACCTGCGGATCCTCGGCACGGAGCGGCACGGCCTGGCGGGGCTGGTCTGGCGGGGACCGGACCCGGACCGGCCCCCGCTGCTCGACGCGCTCGTCGACGCCCGCGCCCGCGCCGCCTTCGCCGCGCATGTCGGGAGCGTAGGCGCCGAGGACAGGGACGGGGACGAGCAGGACCCGCTCGGCGTGCTGCCCGCGCTCACGGCCGACGGCGAGCTCGGCGGGGACCTGCCGGCGCAGCGGGCCGTCGCCGCCGCCCTCGAGGCGTTCCGCGACTCCGGCCGGGCGGTCGTGCTCGCCTCGACGGACGACGAGCTCGTGGTGCGCCTGTTCGAGCCGGAGCCCGGCAGCACCGACTGGCTGCTGCAGACCTGCCTGCGCCAGGAGGACGGCACCGTGCACCCGGTGGACGCGCTGCGCGCCGTCGGCGGCCTCACCGCCGCGGGCGCCGCGGAGGCGGCCGCCGCGATCATGCAGCGCTCCCCCGTGGTGCGGGGCGCCCGCGTGGACACGACGGGGCTGGACTGGGTCCTCACGACCCCCGAGGTCTCCACCCTGCTCGCGGAGGACGCCGCCGCCCTCGAGCGGGCCGCCGTGACCGTGCTCCTCCCCCGCGGCTGGACCGCCCAGCGCACGACCGTGCGCGCCGAGCAGGCGGACGAGCCCGAGGACGCCCGGAAGAAGGGCTCCGGCGTGGGGATCGGGGCGATGGCGAGCTTCCGCTGGCGGGTCGCCGTCGGGGACACGGAGCTCACCGAGGAGGAGATGGAGGAGATACGCGAGGCGCAGTCGGAGATCGTCCACCTGCGCGGGCAGTGGGTGCGGCTGGACACGACGACCCTGCGCGCCGCGGAGCGCTTCCTCGACGCCTTCGCCGCCCGCACGGGACAGCCGCGACGACCGCGCACACCCGAGGAGCAGGCCGCCGCGGAGCGTCGCCGTGAGCAATGGCGGCGCGCGCAGGATGCCCGACGGCAGGGCGAGGCCGGAGGACCCGGGACACCCGAGCCGGAGCCGGAGCCGCGGCTCACCCCGGCGGAGTTCACGGGTGACACCACCTGGGCGGAGATCTTCTCCCTGCTGCTCTCCCCCGACGCCGCGGACATGGGCTTCGCCTACGACGCGATGACCTCGACGGGCGGCGAGGGCCTCGCGCGGCTCCTCCCCGGCGGCCGCGGTCCCGAGACGCTGCCCTCCCCCGCCACGCTGCAGGCGACGCTGCGGCCGTACCAGCAGGACGGCCTGGACTGGATGTGGGCGCTGGACCGGCTGGGCCTCGGCGGGATCCTCGCCGACGACATGGGCCTCGGCAAGACGATGCAGGTGCTCTCCCTGCTGTGCCGCGAGCGCGAGCAGGGTGACGACTCACCGGCGCCGGGGCCGACGTTGCTCGTGTGCCCCATGTCCGTCGTCGGCGCCTGGCAGCGGGAGGCCGCGCGCTTCGCCCCGCAGCTGCGGGTGCACGTCCACCACGGGGGCGCGCGGCTGCGCGACGCCGGCTTCGCGCAGCTCGCGAGGCGGCACGACGTGGTCCTCACGACCTACTCGCTGCTCGCCCGGGACCTCGAGCTGCTGCGCTCCGTGCCCTGGCACCGGATCGTGCTGGACGAGGCGCAGCACGTGAAGAACCCGGGCACGCAGGTCACGCGCGCCGCCCGCAGCCTGCAGGCCCCGCACCGGCTCGCGATGACGGGCACCCCGGTCGAGAACCGGCTCGGGGACCTGCACTCGCTCATGGAGGTCGTGAACCCGCGCCTGCTGGGCAGCGCCGCGCAGTTCGCCGAGCGCATCGCCGACCCGATCGAGGAGGAGGGGGACGAGGGTGCGCTCGCACGGCTGAAGTTCGTCACCTCGCCCTTCGTGCTGCGACGGGTCAAGACGGACCGCTCGATCATCAAGGACCTCCCCGAGAAGACCGAGCTCACCCGGGTCGTGAACCTGACCCCCGAGCAGGCCGGGCTCTACGAGGCGATCGTCGAGGAGCTCATGGCCTCGGTCGACGGCGCCGCCGAGAACCAGCGCCGCGCGCTCGTGGTCTCGACGCTCACCCGCCTCAAGCAGGTCTGCAACCATCCCGCGCACTACCTCGGCGACGGCTCCGCGCTCGTGCGGGGCGGTGCGCACCGCTCGGGGAAGCTCGAGCTCGTCGACGACCTGCTCGAGAACGCCTTCGCGGACGGCGAGAAGGTGCTGCTGTTCACGCAGTTCACGCAGTTCGGGCACCTGCTCGCCCCGTACTGGGAGGAGCGCTTCGCGGGCTACGGGATCGACGTGCCCTTCCTCCACGGCGGCGTCGCCAAACCGGACCGGGACGCGATGGTGGCGCGGTTCCAGGAGCGCACGGACGAGCCGGGGCTCATGCTGCTGAGCCTGCGCGCGGGCGGCACGGGGCTCACCCTCACCGCCGCGAACCACGTCGTGCACCTGGACCGCTGGTGGAACCCGGCGGTCGAGAACCAGGCGACGGACCGCGCCTTCCGGATCGGGCAGCGCCGCGACGTCACGGTGCACAAGCTCGTCTCCGCTGGGACCGTCGAGGAGCGGATCGACGGGGTCCTCGCGGACAAGCAGCAGCTCGCGGATCTCACGATCGCCCCCGGGGAGGACTGGATCGCCTCCCTCGACGACGCGGCCCTGCGCGACCTGCTGAGCCTCGACGCGGCCGACTCCTGGGAGGGCGACGGATGAGCATCCCGCTGCGATCACGGCGCGGCGCGATCGGGAAGGGCTGGCACGCCGTCGCCCTCCGCACCGCCGCGGAGCTGCTGCTGGGCCCGGGCCGGGCGAGCGGCGGCCGGGCCGACGCCCGCGCGGGCCGCGTGCAGTGGCTGGACCTGTCCCCCGGCCGGGCCCGCGGCGCGGTGCTCGGCGCCGACGGCGAGGTCCACGAGGCGCAGCTCGACCTCGCGCCGCTGGTCGGGGCGGACCGCGCGGTGGTGCTGCGCATCGCCCGCGCGCACCCGGAGCTGCCGGCGCGGCTCGCGAGCGGCACGTACCCCGAGGAGATCGAGCGGGAGCTCGCCCGCGAGGAGGTCTCGCTGCTGCCGCGCGGCGCCTCCGAGCTCTCCCACGACTGCTCGTGCCTCGACTGGCCGGGCCCGTGCCGGCACGTCGCGGCGCTCGTCTACGTGCTCGTGGAGTCCGTGGACGAGGACCCGACGGGCCTGCTGACCCTGCGCGGCCTGTCCCTCGGCGACCTGATCGCGCCGCGGGACGAGGCTCCGGCGGGCGGCGTCCCCTCCGGCGCAGGGGCCGACGACCCGGAGGATGCGTCGGAGGCGGAGCCGGGCTCCCCGGGCGCCGGGGGCGAGGGCACTCCGGGGCAGGGCGCCGTGGATCCGCGGCGCCTGGACCCGGCGCCGCTCGCCGCCGTGATCGGCGAGCCCCCGGCGGCGCTGCTCGCGAGCTTCTTCGCGGCCGCCGAGCTCGAGGACGGCGAGCCCGAGGGCACCACTCCGGATCCCCCTACAGTGGAGCCATGACCTCCCCGAACGTCGCGCCCGACCCCTCCGCCGCAGGAAGCACCGTCCCCGAGGAGGCGCTCCGCGAGATCACCGCGCTCTTCGAGGAGGCCGTCGCGACGCACCGCACTGCGGGGATCACCTGGGCCGTGATCGGGGGTCACGCGCACACCGACGCCGTGCTCGCCCACGGGGCCGCGGGGCACCGGGCGCTCGAGGCGGGCAGCCCGGCCGCGGGCTCCTCCCCGATGGACCGCTCGACGGTCTCCCGCATCGCCTCGATGACGAAGTCCTTCACCGCGGCGACCGTGCTCGCGCTGCGCGACGAGGGCCGCCTGCGCCTGGACGACCCGGTCTCTGTGCACGTCCCCGAGGCGGCGGGCGCCTTCGAGCAGGAGCCGGACGACCCGGAGGTCACCCTGCGCCACCTGCTCACGATGAGCGCGGGCCTGGTCACGGACAACCCCTGGGGCGACCGGCAGGAGGCGATGACCCGGGAGCGCTTCGCAGAGGTGCTGGCCGGGGGCCTCGGCCACGTGCACGCGGCGGGCACCGGCTTCGAGTACTCCAACACCGGGTACGCCCTGCTGGGCCGCGTGATCGACGAGGTCACCGGGACCCCCTACGCCGAGGAGATCCGGCGCCGCTTCCTCGGGCCGCTCGGGCTCGACGCGACGGGGTGGTCCGCCGCGGAGGTCGACGTCGCCCATCTCGCCACCGGGCACCGCCTCGCGGACCGCACCGATGCCACCCGCTTCGAGCAGGTGCCGCTCGACTCCCCCGGCGTGTACGGCGCGATGGCCGGCCTGTTCTCGACCGTGGACGACGTCGCCGCCTGGGCGCGCTTCCTCGCCGCGGCCGACGCCCCTGCAGTAGCCCCCGCCGCGGGCGAGCACGCGGGGCTGCTCTCGATCGCCTCCCGCCGGGAGATGCAGCAGGGCCACCGGCTCCAGCCGTGGGCCGCCCTGCCCGCCGGGGAGGACGGCCGCTCCCCCGGTTTCGACCGGGTGCGCGCCTACGGCATGGGCCTCGTCGTCGAGACCTTCCCGGACCTCGGCGAGGTCATCTCCCATTCGGGCGGCTACCCCGGCTACGGCTCGTTCATGGTGTGGCACCGCGACAGCGGCGTCGGCATGGTGGCCCTCGCGAACAGCAAGTACGCCCCCGCGACCCCGCTGTCGATGGAGGCGCTGCGGATCCTGCGCCGCCACAGCCCCGCCCTGCTCGCGCGCCGCGCCCCGCAGGCCGCTCCGCGCGCCCTCGAGGCGGCGGCCGGCGCCCTGGAGTGGCTGCGCACCGACGACCCGGCCCTCGTGGAGGCGTGGTTCGCGGACTCGATGCTGCTGGACGTTCCGCTCGTCGAGCGCCGTCGTCGGCTCGACGCCTCCCTCGCCGCGGCCGGGCTCTCGGCCGCGGACCTCGAGACGCTGACCCCGGGTTCGGCGCGGGCTCTGAGCCGCGCCCACCTGCGCTGGCGCCTCGCGGGCCGCGGGGACGGCGTGCCGGGGACCGCTCCGGTGGACGTGCAGGTGGACCTGCTGCTGGACCCGCGCCGGGAGGCGCTGCTGCAGGCGCTCGACGTCACCGCCGTCGCGCGGTGAGGGGCGTCAGAAGACAGGGTTCAGAAGACAGGGTTCAGAACACCGACAGCAGCACCGCGGCGACGATCGCGCCGAGCACGAGGGCGGAGCCGCCGCCGATCCCGATCGCCATGTAGGTGCCGGTGCGGTCCGCGGGCCGCTGGCCGGTCCCCGTGCCGGTGGCGCCCGTCCCCGTGTAGCCGGTCCCGGCCCACTGCTGGCCGGTCTGCGGGGAGCCGACCCCCGGCGACGGCACCCCCGGGGAGTGCTGGGCCCGGCCCTGCGGAGCGGGAGCGGCGGAGGCCGTCGTCGGCACGTACCCCTGCTGCACCCGGCCCGCGCGGATCGCCTCGAGGGACGGCGCGGCGGCGGACTGCGCGGGCCGCTCGGGGCGAGCGACGCCGGGGGCGTTCTCCGGCATCGGTGCGAGGGTGTCGTCGAAGCGCAGCGGGGTGCCGTCGGCGAGGGTGAGCGGGTATCCCGAGGGCACGCGCGGCAGGTCGCGGCGCACGGCCTCGGCGTCCTGGTAGCGCTGGTCCGGCTGCGCGGCGAGCAGCCCGCGGATCACGGCGGAGAGCTTGGGGGTCACGCCGCGCAGGTGCTGGTCGAGCTCCTCCGGGCGGAAGGCGCCGTCGTGCAGCTTGAGCGGCCCGTTGAGCGCGACGAGCGCGACCACCCCCGCCGCGTAGAGGTCGTGGGAGGGGGTGGGCTCGGCCATCGAGAACAGCTCGGGCGCCATGTAGCCGGGGGTGCCGTTGACCATGCCGACGTGCGTGAAGCGGACGTCGGACTCGTGCACGGCGATGCCGAAGTCCGCGAGCCGGGCATGGGGCCTCGCGGCGCCGCGGGCCTCGAACATGATGTTCGCAGGCTTCACGTCGCGGTGGATCCAGCCCTCGCGGTGCACGTGCGCGAGGCCGTCGAGGAGCTGGTCGAGGATGACGACGACGGCGGGCTCGGAGAGTTTCCCGCGGCGCTTGACGACCGATTCGAGGGTCCCGCCGCTCACGAGCGGCATGGCGATGACGACGTGCTCGTCCTCCGCGCCCCAGCCGTAGGGGGTGAGCAGGTGCGGGTGGTCGAAGCTGACGCCCTTCTCGCGCACGAAGCGCATGAGGTCCGCCGAGTCGCGCTGGCGCAGCACCTTCGCCGCGCACACCGCCTGCGCCTTGGCGTCCCAGGCGCGCCACACCGACCCGGAACCGCCGGTGGCGATCAGGTCGATGAGCGCGAACCGCCCCACGATCACATCTGCCATAAGGGGGCCAGCATATCGGCGGCGTCGCCCCGGCGTTATCCTGGCAGCTCCGGTGTGGACGCAGGAGGAGGGGATCCGATGGGCGGCGACGGCCTCGCAGGCTTCCTGGACCCCGTGGCCTTCTCCTGGATGATCCTGCTGCTCCTGCTGCTGGGGACCCTCCTGCTCACGATCGGCTCCGCGGTCTGGATGCTGCTGCAGCCCGACGAGCCCGAGCTCGACACGACCCCGCTCGTGGACGACGCCGTGCGCCGGGACCGGGAGGCCGCCGCGCTGATGCGCCGCCGCCTCGACGCGGACGCCGGCCGCACCGACACCACGGCGCCCGAGCTGCGCTGAGGCCCGTCGCCCGACGCCCGGGGTGAGGGCATCCGCCCGCTCCGCACCTCGTGTTCACCCCCGCGCCCCTCCCTGCTCATCCGGTCCTCGCACCGCGGAAATCCCCGCTCCCTAGCGTGCTCCGCACAGGCGCCGGCGGACGGGGGAGGGATGGCGATGAGGTCAGGACGCACCCTTCTCCTCGCGGTGGACGGTCTCGCCCCGGAGGACGCCGCGCCGCTGCGCGAGGCCGCCCGCGTGCCGGCCATGGCCGGGGAGCTGACCGTCCGCCCCGGCGGACCCTCCGAGCCGGCCCCCGCGCTCGCCTCCGTGCTCACGGGGACGACGGTCGCCCGCACCCATGTCGCCTCGGAGATGCCCTTCCTACCGGGCGCCCCGGGAGTCGTCTCCGCCTGGTACGCCTCCGCGCTCACGGCCCCCACCCTGCTCGACGCCGCCGAGGGCGAGGGCGCCGTGACCGCCGCCCTGCAATGGCCCGCGACGGCCGGCGCCGGCGTGTCCCTGTGCCTCCCGCTCGTGGAGGACGTGCGCCATTACCGCAACCGCTGGGAGATGGCGGAGTCCACGAGCTCGCCGCGCATGGTCGCCGAGCACCTCGCGCCGCGCCGCGAGGCCGGGGTGCAGCTCTCGCAGGTCCCCCCGGACGCCCTCGTCGCCGAGATCGCGGCGGAGGTGCTCACCCGCTCCCCCGTCGGCCTCGCGGCCGTGCGGCTCACGGGCCTCGCCCGCGCGCGCCGGGAGGACGGGATCGGCTCCCCCGCCGTGCGCCGCGCCCTCGCGGACCTGCTCGACGCGGTCGCCCAGATCGCCGCGGCCTTCGGGGCGGGGCGCGACGATCGCACCGTCCTGGTCCCGGGGCGCCCGCTCGTGCCGACGGTGCTGCTCGTGCACCCGAACACGGCGCTCGCCGCCCGCGGCTTGATCCGCACGGACGGCCCGCGGCTCGCGTCCTTCCGCGCCCTGGTCTGGCCCGACGGCCCGCGCGGGGCGCTGCACGTGCGGCGCGAGGAGGGGGAGGCGGTGCGCCGCCTGGCCCTCGACGTGCTCGGCGAGCTCGCCGAGCACCATCACCTCACGCTGCGCGAGGTCGACGACGGGGTGGGCGCCACGGGGCAGACCGACGTCATCGCGGTGCTCGAGGGGGCGCCGGGGACCGTCGTGGGCCTGTCCCCCACGAACCGGCCGCTCGTGGACGGGGACGATCCGTACTACGCGGGGCCGCGCGCGGTGACCGACCCCTCCGCGGTCTCGACGGCGCTGCTCGCGGGGCCGGGCCTGCCCACCTCGCCCGTCGAGGGGAGCTGGGCGGATCTCGGGGCGACCCTCGCCGCCGCGCTCGACCTCCCGCTGCCCGCCGCGACGGGCCGGGCGCTGCGCTCCCCCGCGCCGGCCTGAGGGCTCAGCGCTCGCGCAGTCGGGCCCAGAGGCGGGGGAGCAGCCCGGGCTCCGGCGGGCGAAGGCGGTCGCGGAGCTCGTCGAGAGCGGGCGCGTCGTAGGCGATGTGGTGGGCGCCGTCGTGCACCGCGGGATGCGGCGGAAAGGCGTCGGCCTCCTGCGGCGTGACCTCGATGCCGAGGCCCAGCGCCACGCGCCGTTCGCCGTCGGCGTCGAGGACGACCTCGAGGGAGTCGGCCCCTGCGCCGCCGGGCAGGTGGAGCTCCGCGTCGACGTCGGCCTGCAGGCGGTCCATCGCCGCGGTGAGGCGCTCGGCGAGGTCCGGCTCCGCGAGCACCCGCTCGCGCAGCGGGATGACCACGAGGTTGCCGCCGACGTCGGTGATCGCGTCCGCGACGTGGTGGGTGCCGCGGCGCTCCCCGTGCTCGTGCAGCGCGAGGCGCTGGATCACGAGGCGAAGGGTGCCCTCCGGCGCGACGGTGCCGAGGAGCGCGGCGAGCGCGGCCGTCGCCGGGGAGCTGCCGTCCCAGGGGACGGTGGTGCCGATCTCGAGGGGGTCGACGGTCGCCTCCGGTGCGGAGGCCTCGTCCGGGGCGTCGATCTCATCCGGATCAGGTGGGAAGGTGCTGGCCACGGCCCCATCCTACCGAGCGGTCGGGCCGTTCTCAGTGCGCGTCCGCGGTCGCGGGACGGGCACCCACGGCGGCGCGCACGGCCGCGATCTGGGAACGCCAGGCGCGCTGCGCGGCGACGCCCGGTCGCACGATCGGGAAGCCGTCGCCGTGGCCGGGCTCCTCATGGAGCACGGCCTCGCCGCCCGCGGCGGCGATCCGCTCGACGAGCGCGCGGGAGTCCGGGGCGAGCAGGTCGTCCCCGCCCACGGCGAGGTGCAC
The DNA here is from genome assembly GCF_005490785.1 of Brachybacterium sp. SGAir0954. Taxonomy (GTDB): domain Bacteria; phylum Actinomycetota; class Actinomycetes; order Actinomycetales; family Dermabacteraceae; genus Brachybacterium; species Brachybacterium rhamnosum. The sequence goes on from NZ_CP027295.1 coordinate 355,412, forward strand.
GGGCGGGAGCCCCTCGAGATCACCGCGCAGCGGGCTGATCCGCGGGTCCTCGCGGTCCGCGCCGTCGGCGTACATCCGCGCGGCCTGCCGGTGCTCGCCGTCGAGGCGGTGCTCCGCGGTGAGGTCCGCCCAGGGGACGGAGAGCAGCAGCAGGGACGGCTCGGTCACGCCGAGCGTCGCGAGCTGGGCCTGCACGCCGAGGGCGAGGCCGGCGCCGGCCTCGTCACCCGAGAGCACCCAGCGCCCCGCGGGCAGCAGCGCGGCGCGGTCCAGGGCGTGGAGGGCGTGGAGCACGTCCTCGTCCGCCCGCGGGAAGGGGTGCCGCGGAGCGAGCGAGTAGTGGATCATCGCGGCGGCGACGTCGGCCCGCCGGGCGACCTCCTCGAGCCAGGTCCAGTGCTCGGCGCGCTCGCCGCGCAGGTAGCTCCCGCCGTGCAGGTGCACGATCACGCCCCGCGCGGCCTTCTGCTCATCGATCCAGGTCACGGGGACGTGTCCGTGGCGGCGCCGGCGCACGCGGTCGCGGCTCGCGACCGATCGCGGGGGCGTGGTCGGGGACTGGGTGGCGAGGATCCTCAGGGCGCCAAGCGTGCCGATGCTCATGGGAGGAATCCTCGCACGAGACCCTCCCGGAGGGCAGGGACCTGCGTCAGGCGCCGTCGGCCGGGGTCGCGCGGAGGGCGAGGTCGTCGTCCACGGTGCCGGGCCGCGCGGCGACGAACCCGGCGACGCCGAGCACGACGCCGGTCAGGGCGAGGAAGGAGAGCACCGCGGGGATCGAGCCGGTCGCGTCGAGCAGGCCGCCGGCGACCAGCGGGCCGACGGCCGCGAGGACGTAGCCGAGCGGCTGCGCGATCCCCGAGAGCCGGGCGGTCACGGCGACGGCGCAGGTGCGCGCGGGGATGAGCGCGATCGCGGTCGGGAAGGCGAGGCCGGCGATGCCGAGCACGGTCCCCCACACGAAGGGGCTCACCTGCGGGAACAGCATGAGACCCCCGTAGCCGGCGGCGGTGAGCACGCCGTAGCCCGCGCAGATCCAGGGCAGGCGGCGGGAGCGGGAGACGAGGGTCGGGACGATCAGGCCGCCCACGATGCCGAAGGCGCTCAGCACGCCGACGACGACCCCGGCGGTCGCGGGCGAGGTGCCCTCCGAGGTGAGGATCTGCGGGAGCAGGCCGAACTGGCAGTAGGCGTTGAGCGACTGCATGCCGAACATGACGGTGAGCGCGATCGCGCGCGGCGAGCTCAGGATCCGCCCTTTCACCTGCCCCTCCGGCGGGGGAGGCGGGAAGTCGTGGCCGGTGCGCGTGAGCACGACGGCCCAGACGAGCACGGGCGCGACCCCGATGAGCCCCCACAGCGGGAGGGAGTGGCGCCAGCCGTCGGCCTCACCGCCCGCGAGGGGCACGGCGAGCATCGCGGCGGCCGTGGCGCCGCTCGCGAGGACGACAGAGTAGAGGGTCATGAGGCCCACCACGCGGGTGCCGCCGTGCTGCTTGATCCAGGCGGGCAGCAGCACGTTGCCGAGGGCGGGGCCCAGCAGGGCGACCACGGAGAGCAGCACGAACAGGCCGAAGCCGTCGACCGTGGGCCGCAGCAGCAGGCCGAGGGCGACGAGCACGAAGGAGGCGAGCACGGTGCCGGTGAGGCCGAGCACCCGCGCGACCGGCACGGCGAGCGAGCCGACGATGCCGAAGGTGAGGCAGGGCAGGGCCGTGAGCAGGCCGGAGGCGACGGCGCCCTGTCCGTAGTCCGCGACGATCTCCGACATGAGAGGGCCCACGGAGGTCGCCCCGGGGCGGAGGTTCAGGGCGAGGAGCCCGACGGCGATCACGGCCAGCAGGGGGCCGACGGCGCGACGGGAGGAGGGGGTCACCCGTCCCTTCTACACCCCGTGGGCACGCCGTGGTGGAGGCGTCCGCTTCGCGGGGGTGCGTCCGGTCCCCGCTGTGATCCGCGCCGCGCCGCGCGGACGACTCCCCAGGATTGGTTGCCTTTTCATCTATCGTGGCCGCTCCGCACTCCCCTCCGGAAGGACGACCATGTCTTCGCACGCCGCCCGTTCCACGACCTCCCACCTGGGTCTCCTGATCGCCCGCCTCGTGCTCGGCGTCATCTTCCTGCTCCACGGCTACCAGAAGGTGGTCCAGTGGGGCTTCCCCGCGGTCACCGACGCCTTCGCCGGCATGGGCGCGCCGATGCCGGGGATCACCGGCCCCGTCGTCGCCGTGCTCGAGCTCGTGGGCGGCGCCCTGCTGATCCTGGGCCTGCTCACGCGCGTGGCCGGCGTGCTGCTCGCGATCGACATGGTGGGCGCCGTCGTGCTCGTCCATGCGCAGAACGGCGTGTTCGTCGACGCGGGCGGCTGGGAGCTCGTGGGCGCGCTCGGCGCCGGGGCGCTCGCCCTCGCCGCCGCCGGCCCGGGCCGCTTCGCCCTCGACGCGCTGGGCGGCGGCTCCCGCCGTCGGCGCTCCGCGGCCCGCTCCTCCGCGACCGCGGAGGCCTGAGCGGTCACCGCGGCGGCCCGCGCAGCCGGACCGCAGAGGACCGTCGGCCCCGCCCCCTCGGGGGACGGGGCCGACGTCGTCGTGCGGACGGCGGGAGGGCCGCTCAGTGGTCGACGGCGGCCTTCTCGGAGCCCGCGCCGGTGAGCGAGCGGACCTCCATCTCCGCCTGCTTCAGCTCGTCGCCCGGCCCGGAGGTGATCGAGCCGAGCCAGCCGAGGAGGAAGCCGAGCGGGACCGAGACGATCGCCGGGTTCGTCAGCGGGAACCAGGCGAAGTCCACGCCCGGGAACATGGCCTTCTCGCCGCCGGAGACCACCGGGGAGAAGAGGATCAGCACGACCGCGCTGATGAGGCCGCCGTAGATGCTCCACAGCGAGCCGCGGGTCGAGAACCGCTTCCAGTACAGGGAATACAGGATCGAGGGCAGGTTCGCACTCGCCGCGACCGCGAAGGCGAGGGAGACGAGGAAGGCGACGTTCTGCTCCGCGGCGAGCACGCCGCCCACGATCGAGATCGCCGCGATGACGACGGCCGCCGTGCGGGCGACCTTCACCTCGCGCGCCGGATCCGCCTCGCCGCGCTTGAGCACGCCGTTGTAGATGTCGTGCGCGAAGGAGGCGGAGGCGGTGATCGTGAGGCCCGCGACCACCGCGAGGATCGTCGCGAAGGCGACCGCGGAGATGATCGCGAGCAGCACCGAGCCGCCGAGGGCGTAGGCGAGGGCGGGGGCCGCCGAGTTCGAGCCGCCGGGCAGCGAGCCGATGACGTCCACGCCCACCATCGAGGCGGCCGCGAAGCCCAGCACGAGGGTGCACAGGTAGAAGAAGCCGATGAGGGCGATCGCCCAGGTCACCGAGCGGCGCGCCTCCTTCGCGGTGGGCACCGTGTAGAAGCGCATGAGCACGTGCGGGAGCCCGGCGGCGCCGAACACGAGCGCGATCGCGAGGGAGACGAAGCCGAGCTTGCTCGATCCGGTCTCGCCGTACTGGAGCATCGGGTCGAGGATCTTCGTGCCGTCCGGGTGGGCCTCGACGGCCCGCTCGAGCACGGTCGAGAAGTTGAAGCCGTTCAGCGCGAGGATCCAGACGGTCGTCACGCCCACCGCGCAGATGAGCAGGACGGCCTTGATGATCTGCACCCAGGTGGTGCCCTTCATCCCTCCGATCAGCACGTAGGCGATCATCACGATGCCCACGACGACGATCACGGCGCTCTGCCCCACCCGGCCGTCGATGCCGAGCAGCAGGGAGACGAGCGCGCCCGCGCCGGCCATCTGCGCGAGCAGGTAGAAGAAGGTCACGGCGAGGGTCGAGCTCGCGGCGGCGGTGCGCACGGGCCGCTGGCGCATGCGGAAGGACAGGACGTCGGCCATCGTGAACTTGCCGGTGTTGCGCAGCGGCTCGGCGACGAGCAGCAGCGCGACGAGCCAGGCGACGAGGAAGCCGACGGAGTAGAGCAGGCCGTCGTAGCCGTAGAGGGCGACGGAGCCGACGATCCCGAGGAAGGACGCGGCGGAGAGGTAGTCGCCGGCGATGGCGATGCCGTTCTGGCGCCCGGAGAAGCTGCGGCCGCCGTGATAGAAGTCCGCGGCGCTCGTTTTCTGCCGGGAGACCCGGATGACGACCGCGAGGGTGACCACGACGAAGGCGAGGAAGATCGCGATGTTGAGGACGGGGTTGCCGACGTCCATGTCAGTCCTCCCCCTCGATCTCGACGCGCAGCCGCTCCGCGAGCGGGTCGAGCTTCCGGTTGGCGTGGCGGATGTACAGCCAGGTGATGAGGAAGGTCATGACGAACTGGCTGATGCCGAGCAGGATGCCGAGGTTCACGTGGCCGATCACGGGGATCGCCATGAGCCCCTCCGCGTACGTGGACAGCAGCACGTAGGCGAGGTACCAGACCAGGAAGGCGGCGGTCATGGGGAAGGCGAAGCTGCGGAAGGAGGTGCGCAGCTCGCGGAAGTCCGCGGAGTCCTGCACCTCCCGGTAGCGCTCCGGGGAGGGTTCGGGGGCCGGGCCGTGGGGAGGCACGGGCGTCGATGACGTCATCGCGGGCACAACTCCTTCGTTCTGCGCGGGTCCGAGGTGAGGAGTCCTCGGACGGCACCGAACCTAGCAGGCGTGATGCCGGTCACGCGGGAGGGTGTGGACCGCGGCGGCGCCCGGGGACGCCCGCGGGCTAGCCTGCTCCTCTCCCCGTTCCCGAAGGACCCCTCCATGACCAGCACCGACCCCGGCACGACCGCCGCCCCGCGTCCCCTGATCCGCGCCGCTTGCACGGAGGACCTCGCGGGCGTCGGCGGGATCCGCGAGCACGCGATCCGCACCTCGACCGGGCTGTGGACGGACGAGCTGCCCACCCCCGCCCAGCTCGAGGCGTGGTTCCGCGAGCACCTCGAGCGCGGGGCGATGCTCGTCGCGGTCGATCCCGCCCTCGAGGGACCGGAGGCCGTGCTCGGCTACGCCTCCTACGGTCCGCTCGTGCCGAAGAACGGCTACCGCTTCACCGCGGAGAACTCCGTGTACCTGCGGCCCGAGGCCCAGGGCCGCGGGCTGGGCACGGCCCTGCTCGGGGCGCTGCTGGACCTGTGCCGCGAGCACGGCATGCACTCCGTGGTCGCGCTCGTCGAGGCGGGGAACACCGCCTCGATCCGGCTCCACGAGCGCTTCGGCTTCGTCGAGGCGGGGCGCCTCGTCGAGGCGGGCTGGAAGTTCGACCGCTGGTGGGACCTGGTGCACCTGCAGCTGCGGCTCTGAGCTCGCCCACCACGACCGACTCACGGGAGCGGACTCGGGCCTGCCCCTCGCCTGAGCAGCGCGTCCTCCGCGGCGTTGCCCGGGCAGCGCAGCGCCTCCTGCGTCGCGGCGGCGGACTCCTCCTCGCGCCCCGCCACCCGCAGCAGCTCGGCGCGGGCCACGTGGAAGGGACGGTAGTCGGCGAGGTCCTCCGCGACCCCGTCGAGCTCCGCGAGGAGCAGGGTGGGATCGTCGCCGCGGCGGGCGCGGGCGACGGTGCGGTTCAGCTGCACCATCGGCCCCGGCCAGTGCCGCAGCAGGTGGTCGTAGAGCTCGACGACCTCGTCCCCGTCGACGTCCTCGGCGCGCTCGGGCACGCAGCGGGCGGCCGCGATCGCGCCCTGCAGCAGGTAGGGGCCGCGGTGCCCGCCGCGCAGGGCGTCGAGGACGAGCTCGTCCGCCCGGTCCACGGCAGAGCGGTCCCAGCGCGTGCGGTCCTGCGCGTCGAGCGGGACCGGCAGCCCCTCCGCGTCGGTGCGGGTCCCGGCGCGGGCCTGCACGAGCAGCGCCTGGGCGAGGAGGCCGTGCACCTCGCCCTGCCCGGGCAGGAGGCGCTTCAGCAGCTCGAGCAGCCGCACCGCCTCCCCCACGAGGTCCGGGCGGTCGTGCCGCTCCCCGGCGGGGGCGGTGTGACCGGCGGCGAGCACGAGGGAGATCGCGTCGAGGACCGCGGTGAGGCGGCCGGGAAGCTCCTCCGGCTCGGGGACGCGGCAGGGGATGCCGCTGAGCGCGATGCGCCGCTTCGCCCGGGTGAGGCGGGCGCCCATCGTCGGCACGGGCACGAGGAACGCCGCCGCGATCTCCTCGGTGCTCAGGCCCAGCACGAGACGCAGCACGAGCGCCACGCGGGACTCGGGGGCGAGGGCGGGGTGCGCGCACAGGAACAGCAGGCGCAGCCGCTCGTCGCGGACCACGACCTCGGACTCGTCGATCACGCGGGGGTCGCCGTCGGACGTGCCCCCGTCGGCCGCGCCGCCGTCGGCCCCTCCCCCGGTGTCCCAGAGCAGCAGCGGGAGCTTGCGCCGGAGGGTCTGCTCGCGGCGGCGGGCGTCGAGCGCGCGGCGCCGGGCGGTGACGGTGAGCCAGGCGCCGGGCCGCTCGGGCACCCCGTCCCGCGCCCACTGCTCGAGGGCCTGGGCGAAGGCCTCCGCGGTGGCGTCCTCGGCGAGGTCGAGGTCCCGCACGGCGCCGGCCGTCGCCGCGAGCACCGCGGCCCAGTGGTCGCGGTGCGCCGCGGCGACGGCACGGTCGACGGCGGCCCGATCGGCGGGCGCGCCCGTCGGCCCCCTCATGCGGTCATGGGCCGCACCTCGACGCCGCCGCCCTGGTGGAGGATCGGGTTGCGGCGCGCCACGGCGATCGCCGCGTCGAGGTCCGGGACGTCGAGCACGTAGAAGCCGACGACCGTCTCCTTCGCCTCGAGGTAGGGGCCGTCGACGAGGCCGCCGGCGCGGATGGAGGTGGTCGCGGTGTGCGCCGCGAGCGGGCTGCCGAAGGTCATGACGCCCTCGGCGACCATCTCCTGGGCGTAGGTGTCGTGCTCGGCGAGCTCGGCGGCGAGCTGCGCCTCGTCCGTGGTGCGCCGATCCTCCGGGTGGTACATGAAGACGGTGTAGCGGGGCATGGCGGGATCCTTCCCTCGGTCCGGCGCCTCTCGCCGGCTCTCACCCTGTCGTCGCACAGCCTCCCCCGGATCGACAGCCCTGTCAGGCCGGATCAGCCGCTGAAGCCGCCCCCGCCACCGGGCATGTCCTTGAAGCGCGAGTAGTGGCCCTCGAAGGCGACCGGGATGGTGGCGGTCGCGCCGTTGCGGTGCTTGGCGACGATGAGGTCCGCCTCGCCGGCGCGGGAGGACTCCTTCTCGTAGTAGTCCTCGCGGTGGATGAGGAGGATGAGGTCGGCGTCCTGCTCGATCGAGCCGGACTCGCGCAGGTCGCTCATCATCGGCTTCTTGTCCTGTCGCTGCTCGCTGCCACGGTTCAGCTGCGAGATCGCGATGACGGGGACCTCGATCTCCTTCGCGAGCAGCTTGAGCGCACGGGAGAACTCCGAGACCTCCTGCTGGCGGGACTCGACCTTCTTGCCCGAGCTCATGAGCTGCAGGTAGTCGATGACGACGAGGGAGAGGTCGTGCTTCTGCTTCAGGCGCCGGCACTTCGCGCGGATCTCCATGAGCGACATGTTCGCGGAGTCGTCCATGAACAGCGGGGCGTCGGCGATGCGGCTCATGGCGCGGGCCATGGCCTGCCAGTCGCGGTCGTCCATGGAGCCGTCGCGCATGCGGTTCATCGGCACCTGCGCCTCGGCGGAGAGCAGACGCATCGTGATCTCGGTCTTGTCCATCTCGAGGGAGAAGATGACGCTGGACTTGCCGTTGTGGATCGAGGCGGAGCGCAGCACGTCCATGCCGAGCGTCGTCTTGCCCATCGCGGGGCGGCCGGCGAAGATGATCAGCTGGCCGCCGTGGAGGCCCTGGGTGAGGTCGTCGAACTCGGCGAAGCCGGTGGGCACGCCGGTGACCTGGCCGCCGCGGTTCTGGGTCGCCTCGATCTGGTTGAGGGTCTCGTCGATGACCTCGCCGAGCGGCACGAAGTCCTCGCTCTGGCCGCGCTCGGTGACGGCGTAGACCTGCGCCTGCGCCTCGTTGATGACCTCCTCGACCTCGCCGCCGTCGGTCGCGTAGCCGAGCTGGACGATGCGGGTGCCGGCCTCGACGAGGCGGCGCAGGGTGGCCCGCTCGACGACGATCTCGGCGTAGTAGCCGGCGTTCGCCGCGGTGGGGACCATGTCGATGAGGTCCGCGAGGTAGGCGCCGCCGCCCACGCGCTGCAGCTCGCCGCGCTTGGAGAGCTCGTCGGAGACGGTGACGAGGTCCGCCGGTTCGCCGCGGCCGTAGAGGTCGATGATCGCCTCGAAGATCAGCTCGTGCGCGGGGCGGTAGAAGTCGTTGCCGCGCACCGTCTCGACGACGTCGGCGATCGCGTCCTTGGACAGCATCATGCCGCCCAGCACGCCGCGCTCGGCGTTGAGGTCCTGGGGCGGGGTGCGCTCCAGGCCGCGATCGGGACCGGCTTCGAAGGCTTCTGCTGTCGTCACCGGACCAGTGTAGGAACCCGGGCGGATCCTCGGGCCCCAGGGGGCGGCCGATGGGGGTGATGTGCGTCTGGGGAGGAAGGACCACGGTCGACGATGCCCGCATCGCCCCTTGAAGCCGGGCAGTGCACCGGAGGTACAGTGCTGACACGCATTAGACCACTGGTACACATCCCATGCACCGGATCGGAGACGACCATGAGCTCGGACGCGACCACGACCACGCGGGCCCACGCGAGCCTGCTGCCCTTCGCCCTCGCCCTGATCGCCGCGAACGCGGCGGTGCACGTGATCCTCGTGCTCGCGGGCAACCGGATCACCGTCCTCACCACGCTCCCCCTCCTCGCCGTCGCGATCGGCACGGCGATCTACCTGCTCACGAGCGGCCGCGCGCTGGGCCGGGTGCGCTACGGGCGCTTCGTCGCGCACGCGCTCTGCTACGCGACCGTCAACGTCGGCTACCTCCTGCACGCCTACCTGCTGATCGGCCTCGGCTCCCCCGCGATCGCCGGGAGCGGCAGCGGCACGGCGATCGATCCGACGTGGCTCGGCGCCTCCCTCGGCATGGCCGGCCTCTGGGGCCTGGGCCTGATCCTCCACGGCGTCGGCGCCGTGCTGGACCGCGGCTTCGAGGCGCCGCGCCGATGACCGGCGCGGCGGGCCTCGGCCCCGAGGACGCCGAATGGGCGGGAGAGCTCGCGCGCTCCTGGGTCGAGGTCTACAAGAAGTCGGCGACCACGCTCGCGCTGCTGCGCCTGATCGACGCGCACGGCCCGCTCCCCGCGGCGGGCCTCGCCCCGCTCTTCGAGGAGACGACGGGCTGGACCCTCACCGAGCGCGGGCTCTACCGCACGCTGCGGCGGCTCGCGGAGTCCGGGGTGCTCGCCATGGAGCGGGTCGACGTGGCCCGCACGGGTGCGAAGCGGCAGGACTTCTCGCTCACCGCCGTCGGCCGCGACTACCTCGAGCGGATCGAGCGCGAGCTCGTCTGAGGCGCCCTCACCCGTGCTCCCGCCGCCGGAACACGATCAGCTTCTGGACCACATAGCTGAGCGCGAACAGCAGCAGGTCGGAGGTGATCTTCGCGGCCACGAGCGGCATGCCGAGCGCGGTGAGGGCGCCGACGATCGCGACGCCGCCCGCGAGCACGACCGCGGCGAGCGCGACGTAGCCACTCAGCGCGCGGCGCAGCGGGGCGCGGCGGCCGGAGCGGAACACGAGGTGGCGGTTGATCGCGAAATTCGCGCCGCCGCTGACCACCCGGGCGAGGGTCATGCCGAGCCAGACGGGCGCCCCGAGCGCGACGGCGCCGAGAAGCAGCCCCGTGTCGATCGCGAAGGCGGCGAGGCCGCTGCCCGCGAAGGTGAGGACGGGGGCGAGCACGCGCAGGGAGTCCCGCAGCGGGCGGAAGTGGCTCGTCGCGTTCTCGTCGACGTACACGGTCGCGATCGGCAGCTGCCGCAGGGTGATCCCCTGGCGGGCGGCGGCGACGAGCATCGTGTACTCGTACTCGTAGCGGTCCCCGGGCACGGTCCCGGCCCAGTCGAGCAGGGTCGCGGGGATGCCGCGCAGGCCCGTCTGGGTGTCGCCCAGGCGCACCCCGGAGACGGCCTCGAACAGGCGGGCGCTCACGGCGTTGCCGAACCACGAGCGCAGCGGCACCTCGCCGCGGGCGAAGGAGCGCACGCCGAGCACGATCCCCCCGGGGCCGGTGGCCGTGCGCGGGGCGTCGAGCGCCTCGATCACGCGGAGCACGTCGGCCAGGGTGTGCTGCCCGTCGGCGTCCGCGGTGACGACGCCGCGACCGGGCAGCTCGGACTGCACGAGGGTGAAGGCGGCGCGGAGGGCCGCCCCCTTGCCGCGGTTCACGGGCAGGTGCAGGACGCGCGCGCCGAGCACCTCGCACACGTCGAAGGTGACGGCGTGGTCGGGGCCGGAGCCGTCGTCCACGACCACGGACTCGACGCCGTGGGCGGCGAGCGCGGCGACGAGCTCGACGAGCTCCGGGCCGGGCTCGAGCGCCGGGATGACGACGACCGCGGAGGGCGTCGTCGGGGCGTCGGGGCGGGACGGGGCCGGCGCGGGGGCCGTGCGGGAGGTCTCGGTGGGTCGCTTCTGGAACTGGATGGTCATGTCGTCACCCCGCCACGTAGAGGATGTCGCTGGTGGCGCGCTCGCCACCGTTGCTGGGCTGGTTGAGGATCGCGCCGTCGACGATCATGACGCTCGAGCCGCCTCCGTCGAGGTTGTAGCCGGTGGTGCAGCCGAGTCCGGCGAGGATCTCGCCGAGCTCCGGCAGGCCCACGCCGCGCGAGTAGCCCTCGCTGCGGCCGTCGACCACGAGGAACACCAGGTGGTTGTCGCCGATCACGCCGATCGCGGTGCGCGGCTGCTCGCCCTGGATCGAGTGGTTGCCGACGTTGGTGTCGATCTCGATGTCCTCGACGCCGTCCGGCACGGCGCCGTCGACGAGGACGGCCGGGCCGAAGCTGAGGGTCTGCCAGACGCCGGCGTCGAGCAGCTCCTGGGCGCTCGTGGCGGTCTCGTCGTAGACCTCGACGTGGCCGTCGGCGTAGAAGGCGAGGCCGTCGCGGGCGGGCTCGTCGCGGTAGATGACGCCGTTGCGGATCTCGATGCCGGTGTCGCGGAAGCCGTAGTAGTCGCCGTTGATGGCGAGCACGGCGTCGTGGTCCGAGGCCATGGTGCTGGGATTGTCGGTGATGTTCTGGCCGAACTCGTCCTGCGCGAAGGCGGAGCGGATGATGCTCGCGTCGTCCACCTCGATCTCCGCCGCGTACCAGGCGAGGGCCTCGGAGCCGGTGCCGGTCGCGGTGGAGGTGAGCGTGATCGTCGTGGTCGAGGAGGTGTAGCCGGTCTCGGTGTACGCGCCGTCGGTCGCGAGGGCGGCAGTGGTCGCGGAGGTGCCGGCGGCCTCCTCCGCGGCGGAGACGCTCGAGACCTCGACCTTCTCCCGCAGGAAGCGGTCGTAGGCCCAGGCGGCGGAGCCGCCGGTGCCGGCGAGCACCGCCACGCCGCCGCCGATCAGGGCACGGCGGGTGACGGTGCGGCGGCGGGTGCGGGTCGTGGTGGTCGACCCGCCCGTCGGGGGCGGGGTGGGAGGGCTGGCGGGGTCCGGTGGAGTTCTCATGCCCTGAAGACTCCGCCGCGTGCCTATGCGGCGGTGCCCACGGATGCTGTGCCGTGCCTGTGCGTGCCCGCCGACCGCTCCGCGCCGGCGCCCGCCACGCGTTCCCGCAGGTCAACGGCTCGGAGTAGGTCGAGGTCACCCGCTGTTCATCTCTCATACAGGTACGACAGGGCGGTCATAGGAGATCCATAGGCAGGCCCCGGAGGGTTGCTCCCATCAACCCCCGACCCCGAGGAGCCCCCGATGTCCGCCTACCTCCTGTACGCACTCGACCTCGCGGCCGTGCTGACGCTGACCTTCGGCGTGTACTGGCCGCGCCACCGCCGCCGCGACCTCGTCGTCGCCTTCCTCGGGATCAACGTGGGCGTGCTCGCCGTCGCCGCGCTGCTCGCCGGATCCGCGGTCTCCGCGGGCCTGGGCCTGGGCCTGTTCGGCGTCCTCTCGATCATCCGCCTGCGCTCCGACGAGCTCGCCCAGCACGAGATCGCCTACTACTTCGCAGTGCTCGCCCTGGGCCTCGTCGCCGGGCTCTCCACCACACCCTCGGTCCTCGCGGTCGTGTTCATGGTGCTCATCGTCGCGACGATGGCGATCGTGGACCACCCGGCGCTGCTGGGCAGCCACCGCCGCCAGCTGATCATGGTGGACCGCGCGATCGCCGACGAGCCCACCCTCCGCGCCCACCTCGAGGAGATGCTCGGGGCCGACGTCACCGCCCTCACCGTGCAGCGCCTCGACACCGTGGCCGACACGACCCTCGTGGACGTCCGCTACCGGGTGCGCCCGGGCCGCCGCTCCGCCGGGCACCTGGCCCCGTCGGCCGATCGACTCACCGCCCCCGCCGAGGAGCCCGCGCTCGCCGCCCGCACCGCCGAGGCCCCGGTGATGGCGCGATGACCGCCCTGGACACCCTGCCCGCGGTGGGCCTCGAGGAGATCACCGAGCGCGCCGCCCTCATGACCCGCGTGGACCGCAAGTACCTCGTCCCGCGCGCGGAGGTCGACGAGCTGCTCGCCGGCTCCCCCGCCGAGCTGCGGGCCCTCGAGATCGACGGCCGACGCCGCCAGGCCTACCTCTCCCTCTACTACGACACCGAGGACCTCGCCGCCTACCGGGCGGCGGCCACGGGCCGACGTCGCCGCTGGAAGGTGCGCCGACGGGTGTACGTGGACTCGGGCGCCTCGTTCCTCGAGGTGAAGACCCGCACCGGCCGCGGGGAGTCCTCGAAGCTCCGGATCGCCCTCCCGGCGGAGACGGACGGGGCCGTCACCGGGATCGCGGCGTCGGACCCGCTCACCGATCCGCTCGCGGGACCTGCGCTCGACTTCGTGCTCGAGACCCTCGCGGAGGCCGGCTGCGCCACCCCGGAGGGACCGCTCGTCCCGGTGCTCGCCACCACCTACGACCGCTCCACCGTGCTGCTCGCGGAGGAGGACGCCCGGCTCACCCTCGACGACGCGCTCGTCTGGACCGGCCCCGGCGGCGACGCCCGCCGGCTCGCGGACCAGGTCGTCGTCGAGACGAAGGCCGGCACCCGCCCCAGCAGCGTCGACCGGGCGCTGTGGCGGGCCGGCCACCGCCCGCAGCGCCTCTCGAAGTACGCGACGGGACTGGCCCTGCTGGACCCCGAGCTCCCCGCCAACCGCTGGCACCGCACGGTGTCGCGGCTCGACACCGCGCAGCACCTCCACACCGCCGCCTGACCCCATCACTCCCGGAAGGACCCCGCCATGACCTCCACGACCCCTCGCCGCCGCGGCCTCCGCCGCCTCACCACCGCCGCCGTCGCCGGCGCCGCGACCCTCGCCCTCGCCGCCTGCGGCGCCGCGACCGCCATCACGGGCGCGGACTCCTCGAGCGAATCGACCACCTCCACGAGCAGCAGCTCGTCCGCCGTCGCCACCACGGCCTCGGACGAGGGCCGCACCAACGACCTGCTCTCGAGCCTCGACCTCACGAGCCTCGACACCCATTACGACGAGGACGACCTCACCTGGGACTCCTCCGGGGAGCAGGCGATCACGCTCTCCGACTCGGGCTCCACCTCGGACTCCGACGGGGTCACCGTGGACGGCTCGACCGTCACGATCACCGAGGGCGGCGTGTACCGGGTCTCCGGGACGCTCTCCGACGGCCAGCTCGTCGTCGCCGCGCCGGACGACGAGACCGTCACGATCATCATGGACGGCGTCTCGATCACGAACAGCTCCGGCACCGGCATCGCCGTGACCAGCGCCGACGAGGTCACCCTGTCCCTCGAGGAGGGCACCGAGAACTCCGTCGAGGACGGCTCCGGCTACGAGGTCTCCGACGACTCCACGCCCGTCGCGGCGATCGCCTCCGCCTCCGACCTCACGATCGCGGGCAGCGGCTCGCTCACCGTCACCGGCAACACGAACGACGGCATCTCCACCAAGGACGGCGTCGTCATCGCGAGCGGCACCGTCACCGTGAACGCGGCGGACGACGCCGTGCGCGGCAAGGACTACGTCTCGATCCTCGACGGCACCCTCGACCTCACGAGCGGCGGCGACGCCATCAAGTCCGACAACTACGAGGACGAGGACCGCGGCTGGGTGCTCATCAGCGCCGGCGACATCACGATCGACTCCGGCGACGACGGCATCGACGCGGAGCAGGCGGTCGAGGTCCTCGACGGGACGCTCACCATCTCGCAGTCGGTCGAGGGTATCGAGGCGCAGGACGTGATGCTCGTGGGCGGCACCACCTCGATTACGGCCTCCGACGACGGCGTGAACGCGACCGCCGCGAACACCGCCGACTCGACCGACGGCACCACCGCGGACTCGGGCGAGACCGGCGGCCCCGGCGGCGGCGGTGGCGGCGAGGAGGACGACGGCTCGTGGCTGTCGGTCTCCGGCGGCACCCTCACGATCGACGCGGGCTTCGACGGCCTCGACTCCAACGGCTCGATCTCGCTGACCGGCGGCACGCTCGACATCACGAGCGCCGACAACGGCGGCGACTCCCCCGTCGACGCGAACGGCGACATCACCTTCGACGGCGCGACCCTCACCGCGAACGGCACCGAGATCACCTCTGCGGACGATCTCAGCTCCGGCGGCATGGGCGGCATGGGCGGCGGTCCGCAGGGCTGATCCGCAGGATCCCGTCGCAGGCCGTGGCGCGGCGACACCGGGCGGGTCGTCCCCTCGGGGGCGGCCCGCCCTCCTGTCAGCCCTGCTGGGCGCGGGAGGAGTCGATGATCTGCAGCGATCCGCCCTGCGGGTCCGCGATCGTCGCGACGCGGCCGAAGGGGCTGTCCATCGGGCCGTCGAGCACGCTGCCGCCCAGGGCCGCGACCTGCTCGGCGGCCCGGTCGCAGTCCTCGACGGCGATGTAGGGGCGCCAGTAGCTGGGCACCTGCTCGGGGAGCCACGGCGAGGCGTCGCAGAGCCCGGCGCTCGCGCCCTCGCCGCCCTGGTCCGTCGCGTAGCGGAAGGAGTCGTCGTCCGAGGGCATGCGCACCGCGTCCCAGCCGAACACGCCGCGGTAGAACGGCTCGGCGGCGTCGAAGTCCTTGGTCATGAGCTCGAACCAGGCGGGCGTGCCGGGGGTGCCGGGCTTGTCGAAGCCGGCGAAGGGGGCCGCCTGCCAGAAGCCGACGGCGGCGCCGGAGGGGTCCTGCCCGACGGACATGTGGCCGAGGCCCGGCACCTCCATCGGCGGGAACAGCACGGTGCCGCCCGCGACGGGGATCGCCTCGGCGGTCGCGGCGGCGTCGTCGGTCGCGAGGTAGACGGTCCAGGCGGTGGGCTGCTCGGCGGGGTCGGTTACGCTGCCGTCCGGGTTCATCGCGGCCATGAGCCCGCCGACGGGGTGCCCGTCGCGGGTCGCCATCGTGTAGTGACCGAACTCCTCGCCGGTATCCGTGAGGTCCCAGCCGAAGAGCTCCCCGTAGAAGGTCTTCGCCCCCTCGATGTCATGGGTGAACAGGTCGATCCAGCAGGGCGTCCCGGCGCGCGGCGCGGGACGGGAGTCGGTGGCGGCGGGGTCCTGCGGCGTCGTCGGGCTCTGCTCGGACATGACTGCTCCTCGATGGGTCAGCTGCGCCCCGGTGGGCGCGGGTCGTCGCCGCGAACGCTACTCGCGGCCCGTCGGGCGGGGAAGAGGACCGTCCGCGCGGAAGGGAACCGGCGGCGGGACGGTCTCAGCCGCGGTCGGTGGTGCCGAGCACGTAGGCGGCCTGGCCGAGGTGCTGGGCGGCGTCGTCGATGATGCTGACCAGGCGCACCGCCCGGGTGATGGGGGCGCCGTCGTACTCCCCGATGGCCTCGTCGAGGTCGGCGTCGGCGAGCGTGCCGAGGTAGTCGTGCAGCGCGTCGGCGGTGGCGAGCACGTAGTCGATGAGGGCGTCGCCGTCCTCGACGACGATCGCGCGGGCCTCCCCCTCGCTGTGCCCGTAGCCGACGGCGCGGCCGGCCTCCCCGAGGCCGAGCCTCTCGCCGAATCCCTGGGCGTTCCAGACCTCGGGCTGCCCCGAGAGGTGGGCGAGCTGCACGTCGATCTCGCGGCCCGTGTGCCAGAGCAGCCAGGCGAGGGAGTTCGGGTGGCCGGCGGGGTGGGCGTTGAGCACGGCGGGGTCGAGCTGCCCGCGCAGCGCCTCGGCGGCGTCGCGGGGGCGGGAGGCGAGGTCGAGCAGGATGCGGCGGGCGAGGGTTCCGGAGCTGCGCGTCATGGTGACGACGCTACTCCGCGGGTGGGACCGTCGAGCGGTCGGGGCCCGGGTCAGTCGGGGTCAGTCGGGGGCGATGACACCGGCGGACTCCTCGGGGTGGCGCTGGAGCCAGCTCTCGATGAAGGGGCACACGATGATGATCCTGAGGCCGGCGGCGCGGGACTCGCGGAGGGCGGTGCGGGCGAGCACGGAGGCCACTCCCCCGCCGCGCTGGGCGGGGTCGGTGACGGTGTGGAGCAGTTCGATGCGGCCGCGCCGGCGCTCGTAGGTGGTGATGCCGACGACCTCGCCGTCGCGCACCGCCTCGAAGCGGCGTGCCCCGGTGTTGTCCCGCACCTGCACGCGACCGGGTGGGCCGGGCGGCGGGCGCTCGGTGGTGGGCCGGTTGTCGGGGTCGTAGGAGGTGTCTGCCTCGGCGGTCATGGCCGTCTCCTCGGGCCGGGCTCCCTACGCTACGGCAGTTCGGCGCGCCATGTCAGGGCTCCGCCGGGTCAGAACGGCGGCGGGACGTCGAACGGATCGGGTGGCGGAGGCGGGAGCGGGGGAAGCGGCGGCGGGGGCGGCGGGTCGATCCCGGCGGGCCCCTGCCAGTCCTCGTAGTACTCGACGAGCTGGGCGCTGCGACGGAGCAGGTACTCCTCGTGGAGCTCGTCCTCCACGGAGCGGGCGAAGAACCCCGCCGCCTCGAGCTCCCGCTCGAGGGCGGCGTCCCGCTTCGCGCGGAGCCCCGCCTGGTAGCGGTCCCAGGCCGTGCGGAAGTCCGCGGCGAGGACCTGTGTCACGAGGTCACGCTGCGCCTCGACCTCCGTGGAGGTCAGCTCCCCCACCGTCCACCTCGTGCTGCCGGTGTCGGTGCGTTCCGGGTCGAGAGCCCTGCTGGTCTTCATCCGATGGTGGGTGCGGCACAGCCGGTGCAGGTTCTCCGGGCTCGTGGCACCGCCTCTGCCCGGACGGATATGGTCGAATTCCTGGATATGGTCCGATTCCCCGATATCCACGACCCGCCGCGAACAGCCGGGCACGGCACATATCGGGTCGACGACCTTGAGATATTCCACCATCGCCGTGGACGGCCGGTACGTCGTCGCCGCGACGGGGAGGAATTCCCCGGTGACCGGATCCGTCAGAACCCGGTGCCAGGCGGTCGCGTTCGCCGCGAGGTCACGGGCCATGGCAGGAGGGATCGGCACCGTCCCGTCCAGCATCCCCGGCGCATCCGTCACGCCGAGGAGGGACAGGACGGGGACGACGAGGTTCATCCGCACCGCGGCGGCGGGGACGGGGACGCCGTCGGTCCCGATCTCGGAGCGGGTCAGGAGGACGTAGCGGATCGCACCGAGCGGCATCGGAGCCCCGGTGCGGGCGGCGTCACCGTGGACGTCCCAGGGGATCGCCACCCCCGCTTCGCCGGCGCCGATGCGGGCGAGCGCGTGGCGCTGCGCATCCTGGACGGCATGCGCGGCGCGGTCGAGGCGCTTGGCGAGGTCGAGGATCTCCGGGGCGGGGCCGGTCACGGTGAGCTGCGCGGTGCCGTCGTCCTCGCTGGGGAGGACGAGCTCGACGTCCCGCTTGGACTCGGCGGTGCCGCCCGCCGCGGCGGCTGTGTCGACCCAGGCGACGAGCTGCCGCAGCAGGGTCCAGAACCTGTCCGCCGGGAGCGTCTCGAGCTGCCAGGACGAGACCTGCTCGTCGACGAAAGTACGCTGAGCAGCGGTGAGACTGCGGACGGAGCGGAGCAGGTGATCGCACCATTCCGGCGGCAGGGCGCCGGACCCGACCTGGGCGAGGCATCGCGGGAGATCGGCGACGGCCATGCGCGCATCACGGAGGCGGCCGGCGGCGCGGCCGAGCTTGGCGCGCAGCACCACACCGACCGCGACGGCGTTCAGGTCGCCGTCGTCCCCCGCGTCCTCCACCCAGAGCTCCGCGAGGTCCGTCAGCTCCGCGACATAGGCGGCCGCCTGCACCTCGCGACGCCGGCGCAGGATCCGCTGCAACGCCGCCGACTCGGGCGAGCCCTCCTCGACCTCCGCACGGGCATCGAGGTTCTCCTCCGTGACCCCGCTGCGCCCTCGCACGGAACCCCGCAGACGGCGCGGGAGGGAGCGAGCGTCCAGGGCGACGGGAGGGGTGGCGGCGCCCGAGGAAGCCTGCGGGGCAGGCGCCGAGGAGTCGGGCGGGACGGGCACCGAAGGGACCGCGAGGACGGACGCCAGGGGGTGCTGGGAAGCAGAGGCCTGCCCGGAGACAGCCTTGACCGGAGCCGACATCCCCACACCTCCTCGTGCTCATCGCGGCCGGGGATCCCCATGAATCCCCACCGTTCCGCTCCCCTTATTTTAGAACGTCTGATCGACGAAGGCGAGCACATCGAGAGAACCCATCGAAATTGTGGATAACGTCGAGTGGGAAGGAAAGGCGGCGGGATTCAGGCCTCCGCGGCGAGCCGGGCGACGAGGGCGTCGATCCGCTCGAGGTCGTCGGCCTCGGCGTCCTGATTGCGCCACTGCGCCTGGGCCTGCAGCGCGGCGGCGAGCGCCGCCTCCCGCTCCCCGCGACGCTCGAGCAGCAGCGCATGCTGCTCGTCGAGGTAGGCGCGCCAGTACAGCGCCCGCTCCTCATGACCGCCCGGGGCGAGGCCGATCACCTCGCGGGCGCCGTCGAGCAGCTCAGGCAGCTCCTCGGCATCGGGCTCTGCCGCGGCGACCGCCACGAGCTCCCCCACCCGCGCATCGACCCGGTGGTCCCACAGCAGGGCCGAGGGCAGCAGGAGGCGTCCGCCGTCGGGCCGGGTGCGGCGCTCGATCGCGCGGGCGGCGGCGCGCGCGGTCGGGGTCTCGCCGAGGTCCATCGCACGGCGCAGCACGAGCGCGAGCGCCTCGAGCTCGATCCGCAGGAACGGCCCGCGCCGCGGGGCGGGGGTCGCGAGGTCGTCGCTCAGCCAGCGGGCGTCCGCCGCGACCCGGCGCAGCTGGAGCAGGGAGCCGCGCAGGTCACCCTCGCGCTCGTACAGCGTCGCGAGCAGGCGCGCGGCCTCGAGATCGGTCGACCGGTCGCGATGCTCGCGCGCGATCCGACGCACCTCCTCGAGCGCGTCGCGGGCCTCGTCGGCCCGACCCACACGGATCCGCTGGCCGGCGACCGCGAGCAGCGGTCCCGTGCGCAGCTCGTCCCGCCGCAGTGAGCGCTGCAGGGAGGCCAGGCGGCCCGCCGCGAAGGAGGCATCCCGCTCGAGGCCGGCCGCGGTCAGCGCCTCGAGCAGGTCCGTCACGAGGCCCACGCGCAGCGGCGCGTCCTCGACGCGGCGCATGACGCCGAGCGCATCGAGGGCGTGGCGCACCGCGGCGAGCGGGTGCGAGGCGCGCAGGGTACGGGCGAGGACGGCGTGGGCGGCGATGCGCACCCGGTGCGGGTCGGCCCGGCGCGAGGCCTCCGCCTCGGGATCGGCGTCCACCTCCTCGAGCAGCTCGAGGGCGTCGAGCGCCGCCGTCGTCGCGGAGTCCGTGAGACCCGCGGCCTCGAGCGCCTGGGCGAGCCGCAGGCGCAGCAGCGGCTCGGGCGCGCCGAGGAGGTCCGCGCGCGCCGCGGGCAGAGCGTCGAGGGCCGCGCGCAGGACGCGGATCCGCCGACGGGGATCCGTCGCGGTCGCGGCGGGGTCCGCGGGGCCCGCGGGGCCCGCGAGATCCGCGCACGCGGGGCCGACGGCGCCGCGGGCCCGGCGATGCGGGACGTCGAGCTCGCGGACCACGGCGAGCAGCTCCGGTGTGACGGTCGCCGGGGCGGCGCGACGCCGGCCGGCGCGGGGGCCGTCGGACCCTTCGCCGCCGTCGGCCGGCTCCCGCAGCACGCCCCGCTCGAGGAGGACCTGCGCGGTCGCCACGGCCTGGGCCGCGTGGCCGGCCCGGCGCTGCGCGCGCAGCAGATCGCCGGCGGCGGCGGCGACCTCCTCGTCCGTGCCCACGCGCGCGAGCGCCGCGAGGCGGGCGGAGGCGAGCACGGCGAGGTCCGCGGCGACAGGAGCGGGAACAGGGGCATGGCCGACGACGGAGCCGCCCCCCGGGAGCGGCATGGCGGCGAGGGCCACCGCCTCGCGATAGCGCTCCGCGTGCGTGAGATCGCTCACACGCTGGGCGAGCTCGAGCGGCGTGCGCGGGGCAGGCAGCGGGAGCTCCGGTGGCCGCAGCGCGACCCGCAGCTCCTCGGGATCGGGGAGGCCGACCTGGTCGTCGCGGCCGCCGGTCTCCGGGAGGGAGGAGGCACCGGGGACGATCACGCGACGAACCTACCAACGAACCCTTCGCGCATCTTGGGGAGACGGGGACCACCCGAGAACGCCCCTCACCGGGCGCGACGCCGAACCTCCGGAGCCGTAGGATGGACGCGGTGCCCAGGGCCCCCGGGGCTCGTCCGGGCACCGTCGGCAGGCATGGTGAGGAGCCCCTTTCGTGACGATCAGCGCGGGCGCGACGATCCGACCTGTCACGGACCCCGCACGCGGGCTCCACGACGGGCACCTCCACCTCGACGACAGCATCGACCGCGTGGTCGTGACCGACGTCGACCTCGACGGCTACCTCGAGACGCCCCACCGTCGGCTCCCCGTGGACACGGCCGCCGTGGCCGCCCAGCCCCTCGACCCGGCCGTCGCGCGCACGCTCGGCGTGATCCAGCGGCTCGAGGGATCCGCGCTCGCGGAGTCCCGCGCCATGCTCGCCACCTGGACCGGCAACGAGGCGCGCGTGACCGCGTTCCTCGCGACCTGGCTCGTGGAGCGCTACTGGCAGGCCCGGGCCCTGCGCGACGTGCTCACCCTCGACGACCCCGTCGAGCGCCCCCGCCCGCTCGCCGCCGCCGGCCCGGCCACGACGCTGCGCCGGATCCACGTGGCCCGCGTGCAGCCCCTGCTCTCCCCTCTGTGGACGGTGCTCGCCGGCGAGGCCGTCACCGCCGGCCACATGATGCGCCTCGCGATCCAGGAGACCTGGCTGCGCGAGGCCCTCACCCTGCTCGCGGGACGGCTCGACGGGGAGGCCCGACGGGTCGCTCTGGAGGTCGCCGGCCGCCACGACGACGCGATCGCGTTCCTCCGCGCGGAGGCGACCGCCCGCGTCACCCGCTCGCGCCGCGAGGCGATCGCCGCGCGGCTCGTGCTCACCCTCGACGATCCCCTGCACGGCGGCGGCGTCCCCGACCCGGACCTCCCCGCCGCCCTCGCCGAGCTCGGCGCCGACCCCGCCGATCTCGCCGCCCTCGACCGCGCGCGCCACGACCTGGTGCGCCTCCTGCCCGGGGCGGACCTCCCCCTGGGCCCCTCCTCCCGCGTGAGCGCGCGCACCCGCGCCGCCCTCCCCTCGCTCACCGCTCGCGACTCCGGAACAGGAGCCTGAGATGGCCTTCGACCTCGACAAGTTCACGACGACCTCCGAGCCGCTCCAGTACGACGACCTCGATTTCTCCCTCTTCGAGAGCCAGCCGCTGGACGAGGCGACGCTGCGGGACCTGCGCTACATGTGCGACGTCGAGTTCCACACCAGCTGCTACCTGCGGGACATGCTCGTCACCCCCTCCCATCACGAGGAGGACGCCGGCGGCTTCATGACCATGTGGAACCGCGAGGAGTTCTGGCACGGCAAGGCCCTCGCGGACGTCCTCGCCCGCCACGGCATCCTCGTGGACTACGACGAGGTGAAGGCCAAGCGCGTGAAGCTCGGCTGGTACAGCTCCCTCGCCGCCTTCAAGCAGTCCGCGCTGACGAACCTCGCGGGCACCGACTTCGTCGCCGTCCACATGACCTGGGGCGCCGCGAACGAGCTCTCCGCCGTCGCCGCCTACCGCCGCCTCGCCGCGATGGTCGAGCACCCGGTGCTCTCCCCGCTCCTGCAGCGCATCGCCCAGCAGGAGACCCGGCACGTCGCCTTCTACACGACGCAGGGCCGCGAGCGGCTCGAGGCCTCGACCGCCGCGCAGAAGCTCACCCGCATGATCCTCGCGAAGGTGTGGCGGCCCGTCGGCTCCGGCGTCATGGACGACTCCGAGGTCAAGCACGTCATGGGCCACCTCTTCGAGGGGCACTTCGACGAGCTCGACAAGCTCGACAAGCGCGTCCAGAAGATGCCCGGCCTCGAGGGGCTGACGATCTTCCGCGGCGCCTTCGCCCGCCTCGGACTGGCGGCCTGACCAGGCGCCTCTCCGTCTGAGAGAGCTCTCATCGGCCGCTCATCGCGGCCTCACCCCTCCGCGGTCCACTTCTCGGGTCAGCAGCCGGCAGCGTCCGGCCCCGCGCCCCGCCCGAGGAGTCCCCCATGACCACGATCGACCGGTCCGCCGCCCCCCTACCCCGCCTCCTGCCGCCCCCAGGCGTGGGCGGCCGCGAGCGCGGTGCCGCTCGCTCAGGCGCTCAGGCTGGTCCCGATCCAGTAGCGCCGCAGGGTGCGGCCGTCGTCGTCCTGCACCGCGTCCTCGAAGCGGCCGCCGCAGCGCTCGATGACCGCGCGCGAGGCGGGGTTCTGCTCGTCGCAGATCACGAGCACCTCGTCGATGCCGCGGCGGCGGGCGAAGGGGAGGATTTCTCGCAGGGCCTGCGTCGCGAGGCCGCGGCCGCGGGCCGACGGTCGCACGCCGTAGCCGACGTGCCCGCCGAACCGTGCGAGGAAGTCGTTCAGCTCGTGCCGCAGGGCCACGCTGCCGAGGTACTCGCCGTCCTCGACCAGCCAGCGGTAGGTGCAGGTGACGAAGCCCGGTCCGGCGGGCTCCGCCTCCTCGGCGAGCAGCTGCGCCACCCAGGTCTCGAAGCCGTCCCGCTCGAGCAGCGAGGCCGCGTCGCGGATGCCCGCGCCGTCCTGGTGGGCGCCGTCCCATTCGCGCATCGAGGTGCGGAAGGACGGGAACAGGGCGGGGTCCGGGGCGACGAGGTCCATCGTGCGAACCTACCAAGCCGCCCCGGCCCCGAGCCCACGGGACCGGCCGGGCTCAGCCCTTCTTGAGCGACCCGTCGTAGGCGCAGATCGCGTCGACCTTCTCCGCGGAGGAGGAGGTGGGGTCGAACTCGAGGTCGAGCCAGACCTTGACGAGCTCCTTGGCGAGCTCGAGACCGATGACCCGCTCACCCATGCAGAGGACCTGCGCGTTGTTCGACAGCACGGACCGCTGCACCGAGTAGAGGTCGTGGGCGGTGACGGCGCGGATGCCGCTCACCTTGTTCGCGGCGATCGCGACGCCGAGGCCCGTGCCGCAGACGAGCAGGGCGCGGTCCGCCTCGCCGGCGGCGACCTTCTCCGCCGCGGCGACGGCAACGTTGGGGTAGAGCTCGCCGTCCTCGCGGCCGCCGACGCCGACGTCGGTCACGGAGGCGACGCGGGGGTCGTTCTCGAGCAGCTCCTTCAGGGCGGACTTGTGGCCGTATCCGGCATTGTCGGATCCGGTGATGATGCGCAGAGCCATGGGAGGACCTTCCAGGTGAGGGTGGATGTTCGGGGTCAGGAGAGCTGCTCGCCGAGCAGCGTGACGATGCGGGAGAAGGAGATCGCGCCCGGGTCCGGCGTGCCCACGGACTTGTCCCCGTGGTTGCGGGCGCGGCCCTTGGCCGCCGCGATCTCGGCGGTGCCCTCGGCGGCCGCCGTGGCCTTCGCCGCGGCCTCGGTGATCGCGGCACCGGTGGAGCCCGCCGCCCCGCCGTCGGCGCCGCCCGCCGCGGCGAGGGACTCGCGGAACGGGACGGCCGCGTCAACCATCGTCTTGTCCCCCACCTGCGCGCCGCCGAGGCGCTCGATCGCCTCGACCGCCTGGATCAGCCCCGTGCGCAGGGCGTCGCCCGTGACGGCGGCGTCGTCGGCGAGTGCCCGACCGAGGCTCGTGAGCGCCGCGCCCCACAGCGCACCGGAGGTGCCGCCGGCCTCCGCAGACCACGCCGCCCCGGCCTGCACGAGGACCGTGCGGGCGCCCGCGCCGCCCACGACGCTGCGCTGCGCGGCCGCGCGCGCGGCACGGATGCCGAGCAGCATGCCCTGCCCGTGGTCGCCGTCCCCGGCGACCTGGTCCATGCGCCCCAGCTCCGGCTCGAGCCCCGTGAGCAGCTCCTCCACCGCGCCGAGCACCTCGAGCACGCGCGCGGCGCCCTCCTGTGACTCCGCCGAGGCCTCCGGGATCGGGTCCTCGCCCGGGGCGTAGACCTCCCCGCGCTCCTCGCCGAGCGGACCCTTTACGACGGCGCCGCGGCGGAAGGCCGGGGCGTCCGCCGGGGCGAGCCACAGCCGCTCGAGCTCCTCGTCCAGGCGCATCACCGTGAGCGAGAGGCCCGCCATGTCCAGGCTCGTCACGTGCTCCCCCACCTCGGGGCGCACCACGGTGAGGCCGCGCTCGGCGAGGAGCCCCGCGACGTGCTTCCACACCACGAACATCTCCTCGTGCTTCACGGTGCCGAGGCCGTTGAGGACCACGGCGACGCGGTCCGAGTCGAGCTCGGGGGTCTCCTCGAGCACGCCGTCCACGAGCACGCGGGCGAGATCCGCCGCGCTCGGCATGTCAACCTCGTCGATGCCCGGCTCGCCGTGGATGCCCAGGCCGATCGCCATCCGCCCCTCGGGGACGTGGAAGAGGGCGTCCTCCGCACCCGGCAGGGTGCAGCCGTCGAAGGCGACGCCGAGCGAGCGGGTCGCGTCGTTCGCCTTCCACGCGAGGCGCTCCGCCTCGTCGAGGTCCGCGCCCTCCTGGATCGCGGCGCCCGCGACCTTGAAGACGGTGAGGTCGCCGGCGATGCCGCGCCGGTCGCGGTGGTCCCCGCCCTGCCCCGAGGCGATGTCGTCGCTCACGGCGACGATGCGCACGTCGATCCCCTCGGCGCGCAGCTTCTCCGCCGCGACGCCGAAGTGCAGCACGTCCCCGGCGTAATGGCCGAAGCCGAGGATCACACCGCCGCCGTTCTCCGCGTTCCGCGCGACCGCGTGGACCTGGTCCGAGGACGGCGAGGAGAACACGTTCCCGCAGGGCGCGCCGTGCGCGAAGCCCGGCCCCACCCAGCCGGCGAAGGCCGGGTAGTGCCCCGAGCCGCCGCCCACCACGAGAGCGGGCTGCCCCGCCGGGGTGGCCGCGGCGCGGACCACCCCGCCGTGCACGCGCAGCAGCTCCTCGGGGTGCGCCGCGACGAGGCCCTCGACGGCGTCGGAGGGGAAGGACAGGGGATCGTCGAACAGGTACGTCATGGGAGCGTCTCCAGGTCAGGGGTGCGGGGAACGGGGCCGGAGCTCAGGCGGCCGTGTAGCCGCCGTCGATCGAGAGGACCGAGCCGGTGACGAAGGAGCTCGCGTCGGAGGCGAGGTACACGGCGGCGCCGGCGAGCTCGTGCGGCTCCCCCGGGCGCTTCATCGGCGTCATGAGGTTCCACTGGTCGATCTGCGGGCCGCCGGCCTCGTAGAAGCCGCGGGTCAGCTCGGTGCGCATGTACCCCGGGGCGATCGCGTTCACGCGCACGCCGCGCTCGGCCCACTCGAGGGCCGCGGAGCGGGTGAGGTTGTGGACCGCGGCCTTCGAGGCGTTGTAGGACGCCTGGGTCTGCGGGACGTTCGCGATGATGCCGCTCATCGAACCGGTGTTGATGATGCTGCCGTGGCCGCGCTCGAGCATCCTCCGGCCGACGGCGGAGAGCACGTGGTACACGCCGTCGAGGTTGAGGGTCATCACCGCGCGCCACTTCTCGGCGTCGCCGTCCTCGAGGGGGTGGTGGATCGTGCGGCCCGCGTTGTTCAGCAGGATCTCGATGCCGCCCACCTCGTCGTCGATCGCGGCGACGGTCTGCTCGACCTCCGCCTGGTCGGTGACGTCGAGGTGGCGGTAGTCCACGCGCACGCCGGTCTCGGCGGCGAGGCCGCGGGCGGCCTGCTCGCCGGTCTCGTCGTCGATGTCGGCGAGGACGATCGGGGCGCCGTGCTGGGCGAGGCCGCGGGCCATGGCGAGGCCCAGGCCCTTCGCGCCGCCGGTGACGAGGGCGGTGCGGCCGGTGAGGTCGAACAGCGGGGACGGGGTGGGGGTGGTGCTCATGGGGTGCTCCTTCGTGAGGTGCTGCGGAGAGGGTGGTGCCGGGTGGGGTCAGGCGGCCTCGTCGGCCGACTCGAGGACGGGGCCGTGCAGCCGCGGCTGGTGGACCTTGAGGAAGTAGGTCATGGCGAAGGCGCACGCGTAGAGGGCCACGAACGCCCAGACCACGGCCACGTTCCCGCCGAGCGGGCGGACGATCGCGACGACGGCGCTGCCCAGGAAGGTCGCCCCGCCCGCGGCGGTCGTGTACATGGCCATCGCGGCGCCGGTGTGCTCCGGGGCGATCGCCGGCATGATCGCGCCGAGCGGCACGAAGCCGGCGAGCATGATGCCGAAGACGGTGCCTGCGGCGACCGAGACGGCGAAGCCCCAGTCGGAGCCGGCCGTGACCATGTGCGGCACGTACCACCACAGCAGCAGGCCGATCGCGGAGCCGAGGATGCCGAACCAGCGCACGGTCGTCACCCAGCCGACCCGGTCGCCGAGGGCGCCGAAGGCGGCGTTGAACAGGATGTTGCCGGCGTAGACGATCGACGTCATGACGAGCCACTGGGACTGGCTCCAGCCCAGTCCGCCGTCGGCCACGGAGCCCGCGATGACGTTGGGCAGGATGATGAACATGCCGAACTCAGGAGCGGTGTTGATGAGGCGGGTCAGGAAGCCCATCGCGATGCGCTTGTTCGTGAAGGTGAGGCGCACGCCCGCGGTGATCACCTGGCTCGCGGTCTCGCCCGCGGGGGCGAGGCGGCGCGAGCCGTGCCCCTCGCGGACGCCGAACCAGGCGACGAGGAAGCCGGCGATCACGAGGACGCTCGAGCCGAGCATGGCGGCGGACTCGCCGGCGAAGCCGCCGCCGAGGCGCGGGATGAGGAACGCCGCGACGAGGGAGCCGAGGGTGGGCAGACCGCCCGTGAACATGACGTAGAACCAGCCGACGCCCGCGCCGTTGCGCTCCTTGTCCACGACGTGGTTGATCCACACGAGGAACGCGAAGGCGAACAGCGGGAAGCCGAAGCCGCGCAGGAAGTAGCTCAGCGCCACCAGCGGCACCGACTCGATCGCGAGGGATCCGAGGAAGGCGAGCTCGAAGACGACCCACACCCCGACGCCGAGCGCCATCACGCGGCGCGGCCCGAAGAGGTCCGAGAGGGCGCCGGCGAGGTAGGAGCCCACGAGCACCGCGAGCGAGTAGGCCGCGATGATCTTCGCGGCGAGGTCGATCTTGTCGTCGCCGCCGCCGAAGGCCTCGGCGATGTGCGTGGAGACGAAGTTCGACTCCACGCCGTTGCCCGTCATGAACAGCAGCACGCCGAGGAAGCCCCAGCGCAGGACGTGGGGGATGCCGAGGCGGTCCAGGAAGGTCTCGCGCCCGGCCCCGGGGGCGGTGCCCGCCGAGGACGAGGTGGTCGAGGGGAACGTCATGTCTGCACTCCTTCGTGCACGGGGGAAGGGGGAAGGGGCGGATCAGAGGCCGGGGACGATCGAGACCTTCACGGAGGCGCCGGAGGAGTCGCCGACGGTGTCGAGGGCCTTCTGGACGTCGCCGAGGCCGAACTGGTGGGTGCAGATCTCCTCCATGGGCAGCACGCCGGACTCGATGATCCCGATCGCGGCGGGCCAGCAGTTCGGGCCCAGGTGGGCGCCGAGGACGTCGAGCTCCTTGTCGTCGGAGATGATCGACCAGTCGACGGTGACGTCGTCCTTGAAGACCGAGTACTCGACGAAGCGGCCGAGCTTGCGCAGCAGGTTCAGGCCCTGGGAGACGGCGCTCGGGTGGCCCGTGCACTCGATGTAGACGTCCGCGCCGTAGCCGCCGGTGAGCGCCTTGATCTCGGCGACGACATCGACCTTCGAGGGGTTCAGGGTGAGGTCCGCGCCGCACTTCGCGGCGAGGGCGAGCTTGTCGTCGTCGAAGTCGAGGGCGATGACCTGCTTGGGGGTCTTGTGGCTCGCGCCGATGATCGCGCCGAGGCCGATCGGGCCGCAGCCGGCGACCACGACGACGTCGTCGAAGGTGAGCTGCGCGCGCTCGACGGCGTGCAGCGAGCAGGAGA
Organism: Brachybacterium sp. SGAir0954; assembly: GCF_005490785.1. Classification (GTDB taxonomy): domain Bacteria; phylum Actinomycetota; class Actinomycetes; order Actinomycetales; family Dermabacteraceae; genus Brachybacterium; species Brachybacterium rhamnosum. The sequence goes on from NZ_CP027295.1 coordinate 383,737, forward strand.
GCGGCTCGGAGAACGCCGCGTGGTGGGGCGGGAGGTCCTTGCTGACCTGGTGGGCGCGGGCGAGGGAGGGGACGATCATGTACTCCGCCATGGCGCCGCTGTAGTGCTTGAAGCCGAACATGTCGTGGGGGCCGCACATCCAGTACCAGCCGCGCCGGCAGTACATGCACTCGCCGCAGGGGACGATCTGCTCGCAGGCGATGCGGTCGCCGATCTGCACGCCGTGGTGGGCGAGGGCCTCCTCCGAGCCGGCGACGACCTCGCCGACGAGCTCGTGGCCGGGGGTGATGCCGGGCTCGACCCAGCGGTCGCGGTTCTCGTCGCCCCAGAACTTCGCGGCGCCGTGGTAGCACTTCAGGTCGCTCGCGCAGACGCCCACGGCCTCCACGCGCAGCAGGAGCTCGTCCGCGGCGGGGCGCGGGACGTCGATCTCCTCGAGGCGGTAGTCCTCCGGCGCGTGCATGACGACGGCCTGCATCGTGCTGGGGATCTGGGGGGACTGGCTCATGGGGGACACATCTCCTTCGATACGTTCCGGCCCGGCGGCGCGGACGTGTCGAGACTAGGCAAACCTACGAACATTCGTCAAGCACAAATGTTCCGATTGAGGGCGCCGCAGGTCAGAGGAGGAATCAGGAGGCTCAGACCGCGGAGTCGGGATGCGCGAGCACCGCGAGCGCCGTCGGCTCGTCGGTGATCAGCGTCGAGAACAGCCCCGCCCGGGCGCCCGCGAGGATCGACGGTGCCTTGCGGACGTCCGCCGCGAGCGCGATCGCGTCCGGGATGTCCCGCATCAGCTCCCGCGAGGGCCGCACCAGGCGGTCCGAGCCCGGGAAGGCGACCGCCTCGCCCGCGGCGTCGTAGAAGTGGAGGTTGATGTCCCCCACCGCCGGCTCGAGCAGCGGCTCGTCCCGTGGCACGACGGAGGTCAGCGACTCACGGCCGCGGTACGGCTCGCCGACGCCCACCACCACCGCGCGCGCCCGCCGCCACAGGTCCGTGATCGCGAGGAAGCTCGGATCCGCCTGCAGCGAGTCCCACAGGCTCGGCGAGGGCTGCGCCGGAGCGAACATGAACCGCGGCTCCGCATGCGTGCGATCCGCGAAGCGCCGCACGATCTCGTTCGTCTGGAACGACGGATCGGGCTCCTGCTGCCCGCCCACCGTGGGCGCCACGATCACGCCCGGCAGCTCCGGCAGCCCCGCCATGCCGCTCACCGCATAGGTCGTCTTCCCCGAGGACAGCAGCAGCACGTCCCCGCGCCGCAGGCCCAGCCCCCGCAGCTCCTCCCCCAGCAGGTCGCCGATCCCCCGGAAGCCCCGCTGCACCTGGTCCCCCGCCGCGATCCGCACCCGGGCGACGCCCAGGCGCTCCCGCAGCCGCAGCTCGAGGTCCGCGAGATCCCCCGTGCTCGGGTCGAGCACCTCGAAGCGCACCATGCCGATGCGCCGCGCCTCCGCGATGAGCTTGGAGACCGTGGGCCGCGAGACGTGCAGCAGCTCCGCGATCTCCGCCTGGCGCAGATCGTCGAGGTAGTACGCCGAGGCGGCGCGGTGCAGCAGCTGCACGTCCATCGTCGTCTCGAGCACGGGCTCTCCTCCGCAGCGGGGTCACGGGGCGGCACCCCGACGGTGACAGGATAGGGGCGGCGTCGAGGCCGTCCTGCCCGATGCCGTCCCGAGACGGAGGACAGGGCATGCGAGCAGGCGTGACGCGGGCACCGCGCACGGACGCACCGCGCGGGGCCACCCCCGCCGTGCTGGGGGTCGACGTCGGCACCTCCGCGAGCAAGGCGATCCTCGTGACGCTCGACGGCACCGTCCTCGCGACCGCCGTGCGCGAGCACACCGTGGACCGGCCCCGCCCCGGGCACGTCGAGATGGACGGCGGGATCTGGTGGGACGAGCTCGTCTCCATGGCCGCCGAGCTGCTCACCGGCCCCGCCGGCGACGGCGTCGAAGTCACCGGGATCGGGCTCTCCGGCATGGGACCGTGCGTGCTCCTCGCCGGGGCCGACGGCACCCCCGTGCGTCCCGCGATCCTCTATGGCGTGGACACCCGCTCCGGCATGCAGATCGACCGCCTGCGCGCCGAGCTCGGCGACGACGCGATCCTCGAGCGCTGCGGCTGCGTGCTCACCGCCCAGGCCGCCGGACCCAAGATCGCCTGGGTCGCCGAGGAGGAGCCCGAGGTCTACGCTCGCGCCCGTCGGCTCTTCATGACCGCGAGCCACCTCGCCTTCCGCCTCACCGGGCAGTACGTGCTCGACCACGCCTCCGCGAGCCAGGCCGCACCCCTCTACGACCTGCGGTCCGGGCGCTGGGACGAGGAATGGGCCGCGCGCGTCGCCCCCGGCATCGAGCTGCCCGAGCTGCGCTGGGCCGGCGAGGCCGCCGGGACCGTCACCGCGCAGGCCGCCGCGGCGCTCCCCGGGATCGCCGCGGGCACCCCCGTCATCGCCGGCACCATCGACGCCTGGGCCGAGGCCCGCGGCGCCGGCACCGAGCACCCCGGCGACATGATGCTCATGTACGGCACCACGACCTTCCTCGTCGCCCGCACCGCGGAGCTGCTCCCCGGCCGCGAGCTCTGGGCGACCGCCGGCACCGCGCCCGGCGGCTGGACCCTCTCCGGCGGCATGGCGGCCTCCGGCGCGATCACCGGCTGGCTGCGCGAGCTCACCGGCGGGGACGACTACGGCGACCTCGTGGGCGAGGCCGCCGCGAGCGGGCCCGGCGCGCGCGGCCTGCTCATGCTCCCCTACGTCGCCGGGGAGCGCTCCCCGCTGCACGACCCCGACGCCCGCGGCGTGATCGCCGGGCTCACCCTCTCCCACACCCGCGGCGACCTCTACCGCGCCGCTCTCGAGGCCGCCGCCCTCGGCGTGCGCCACCACCTCGAGGCGATGGCCGCCGCCGGCGCCCGCATCGACCGGGTCGTCGCCGTGGGCGGCGGCGCCCGCACGGACCTGTGGCCGCAGATCGTCTCCGACGTCACCGGGCTCCCCCAGCGCATCCCCCGCTGCACGATCGGCGCCTGCTACGGCGGGGCGATGCTCGCCGCGGAGCTCGCCCACGGCATCGACACCGGCCCCTGGCAGGGCACGGACCACGAGGTGCGCCCCGACCCCGCCCTGCGGGAGACGTACGACGAGCTCTACGGCCTGTACCGGGACCTCTACCCCGCGACCCGGGACGTCACCCACGCCCTCGCCCGGCGGCAGCGGGAGGCCTGAGGCGGGCACGACGAGGGCCGGCGGTCACCTCCCTCGGGAGGTGACCGCCGACCCCTGGCGTCGGACGCGGTCGATCAGCAGATCAATGAATCAGCCGTACTGGATGGCTGATCTCCTACCGCTCGTCCCTCGCAGCACGTCGATCAGCCGTTCAGAGCCTCGACGTCCTCGTCCACCCAGTCGAAGGTGCGCTCCACGGCCTTCTTCCAGAGGCGGAGGCTGCGCTCACGGGTCTCCGGGTCCATGTCCGGCTCCCAGCGCTTGTCCTCGTCCCAGTTGTCGATGACGTCCTGCTCGCCGGACCAGAAGCCCACCGCGATGCCGGCCGCGTAGGCGGCGCCGAGGGCGGTGGTCTCGATGACCTTCGGGCGCACCACGGGCACGCCGAGGATGTCGGCCTGGAACTGCATGAGCGTCTCGTTCATGACCATGCCGCCGTCGACCTTGAGCTCGGTGAGGTCCACGCCGGAGTCCGCGTTCATCGCCTCGAGCAGCTCGGCGGACTGGTAGGCGGTCGCCTCCAGGGTGGCCCGCGCGATGTGGTTCTTGGTGATGTAGCGGGTCAGGCCCACGATCGCGCCGCGCGCGTCGGCCTTCCAGTACGGGGCGAAGAGACCGGAGAAGGCGGGGACGACGTAGCAGCCGCCGTTGTCGTCGACCTGCTTGGCGAGGTCCTCGATCTCCGGGGCGGTCCTGATCAGGCCGAGGTTGTCGCGCACCCACTGCACGAGCGAGCCGGTCACGGCGACCGAGCCCTCGAGCGCGTAGACCGGCTTGCTGTCGCCGATCTTGTAGGCGACGGTCGTGAGCAGACCGTTCTCGCTGCGCACCAGCTCCTCGCCGGTGTTGATGAGCATGAAGTTGCCGGTGCCGTAGGTGTTCTTGGCCTGGCCCACCTCGAAGCAGGCCTGGCCGAAGGTCGCGGCCTGCTGGTCGCCGAGGATGCCGGCGATCGGGGTGTCGATGAGCAGGTCGTTCTTGCGGCCCTTGCCGTACACCTCGGAGGAGGACTTGATCTCGGGGAGCATGGAGAGCGGGATCCCCATGTCCTTCGCGATGTCCTCGTTCCAGTCGAGGGTGTCGATGTTCATGAGCATCGTGCGGGAGGCGTTGGTGACGTCGGTGACGTGCACGCCGCCGTTGACGCCGCCGGTCAGGTTCCAGACGAGCCACGAGTCGGTGTTGCCGAAGAGCAGGTCGCCCTTCTCCGCCTTCTCGCGGGCGCCGTCGACGTTGTCGAGGATCCACTTGACCTTGGGGCCGGAGAAGTAGGTGGCGAGCGGGAGGCCCACGCGCTCCTTGTACTTGTCCGCGCCCTCGTCGCCGCCCAGCTCGTCGCAGATGCGCTGCGTGCGGGTGTCCTGCCAGACGATCGCGTTGTAGACGGCCTCGCCGGTGGTCCTGTCCCACACCACCGCGGTCTCGCGCTGGTTGGTGATGCCGACGGCGGCGAGCTGGTGACGGTTGATGTCGGCGTTGACGAGCGCCTGGCCCACGACGTCGCGGGTGTTCTTCCAGATCTCGGCGGGATCGTGCTCGACCCAGCCGGCCTTGGGGAAGATCTGCTCGTGCTCCTTCTGACCGGAGGCGACGATCTGGCCGCCGTGGTCGAAGACGATCGCACGGGTCGAGGTCGTGCCCTGGTCGATCGCGAGGATGTACTGCGGGGCGTCGGACATGGTGACTCCTTCGTCGGATGGTTTCACGGTAGGGGGTGGGAGCGGCGGCGGGGACGGATCGCCGCCGCCGCGGGGCTCAGGAGAGGGGTGCTGCGGCTCAGAAGAACACGAGCGAGGCCACACCGGCGAGGATGCCGCCGATCACGGGGCCGACGACCGGGACCCACGCGTAGCCCCAGTCCGAGGAGCCCTTGTCCTTGATCGGCAGCAGCGCGTGCGCGATGCGGGGGCCGAGGTCACGGGCGGGGTTGATGGCGTACCCGGTGGGGCCGCCGAGGGAGGCGCCGATCGCGACGACCAGCAGCGCGACGGCGAGCGGGCCGAGGCCGCTCGGGGTGTTGCCGAACTGGATGATCACGAAGACGAGCACGAAGGTCGCGATGATCTCGGTGACCAGGTTCCAGCCGTAGGCGCGGATGCCGGGGGCGGTGGAGAAGGTGCCGAGCTTGGTGGGGCCGTCGGGGGTCTCGTCGTAGTGCTTCTTGTAGGCGAGGTACACGATGACCGCGCCCAGGATCGCGCCGATCATCTCCGCCGCGAAGTAGGCGATCGTGGTCCCGAAGGTGACCGGGATGCCGGGGGCGTACTCAGCGGCGCCGCTGGCCAGCAGGCCCACGGTGACCGCGGGGTTGAGGTGCGCGCCGGTCTTGTAGGCGACGAACACGCCCGCGAAGACCGCGAGGCCCCAGCCCCAGTGGATCATGAGCGGGCCGCCGCCATGGCCGCCCGTCTTGTTCAGGGCGTGGTTCGCGACCACGCCGACGCCCAGCACGATGAGCATCGCGGTGCCCGCGATCTCCGAGAGCAGGATCGTTCCGATGGTTCCCATAGGTTCTCCTCGTCGAGAGCCGTCCCGCAGGTGGCGGGCCGGGGGCCCCGGTGGTGCCGGGGCGGGGTGCGCACGCTGGCGCGGGGGCGGGGCGAGGGCGGGCTCCGTGCCCGCCCTCGGGGCGCCGGGGAGGGGTGTCCCCGGCGCCGACCGGATCAGGCCCTGACGGGCACCTCCGGGACCGCGGCGATCGCCGCGGCGACCTCCGCGTCGGTATGGGTCGCCTCGCCGGCGAGGCGGGCGTCGATGTAGGCGCGGTAGGTCTCGACCTCGCGCTGGGCGGTGGCCTCGTCCCAGCCGAGCTCGGGGGCGATGAGGGCGGCGATCTCCTCGGCCGCCGCGACGCCGCGGTCCCGGGTCTCGTAGTCCAGGCGGGTGCGGCGCTGGAGGACGTCGGCCAGGTGGCGGGCGCCCTCGGCGCGCACCGCGTAGACGGCCTCGGCGCGCACGTAGCGGGGGGCGTGCTCGAGCGGGGTCGCGAGCGAGGGGTCCTTGTCGATCAGCGTGAGAACGTCCCGCAGCAGGGTGCCGTAGCGGAAGATCAGGCGGTCGATCCGGATCTCCTCCCAGCCGTGCTGCACGGCGATCGCGCCCTTGTCCCGCTTCAGCTCCGCGAGGCCCTGCGCGCCGATCACGGGGACCGTGCGGGTGAGGCTCGGGCGGCCCGGGAAGCTCGAGCGGATCGCGAAGTCGACGACGTCCTCCGCCATGACGCGGTAGGTGGTGTACTTGCCGCCCGCGATCGCGGTGAGGCCCGGCTCCACCTCCATGACGGTGTGCTCGCGGGAGACCTTCGTGGACGTCGAGCCGTCCGAGCCCTTCTTCACCGGCTGGAGCAGCGGCCGCAGGCCCGTGTAGACGCCGATGACGTCCTCGCGGGTGAGGTCGTGGGAGAGCACCGCGTTCGCGTGCTCGAGCACGTAGTCGATGTCGTCGGAGGTCGCGCCGACGGCCGTCGGGTCCTCCTTCCACGGGGTGTCCGTGGTGCCGATGACCCAGTACTCGTCCCACGGGATGATGAAGAGGACGGACTTCTCGGTCTGCGTGATGATGCCGGTGTCCGGCACGGCGCGGATGGTGTCGCGGGCGACGGTGATGTGGATGCCCTTGGAGGCGAGGACCTCGAGGCCGGCGTCGGCCCCGGCGAGCTCCTGCTGGTCCTGGGTCCAGACGCCGCCGGCGAGGATGACCTCGCGGGCGTGGACGTCGAACTCCTCACCGGTCTCCTCGTCGCGCACGCGCACGCCGACGACTCGCTCGCCCTCGTGGAGGTAGGAGACGACGGAGGTGTAGTTCGCGACCGCGGCGTCGTGCTGGGCGGCGGAGCGCACGAGCATCATGACGAAGCGGGCGTCGTCCACCTGCGCGTCGAAGTACTCGAGGGCGCCGACGATCTTCTCGCCGTCCAGGCCCGGGAACACCTCGAGCATCTTCTCGTGCATGAGGTGGCGGTGGAAGGGCACCGCGCGCTTGCGACCCACGGACTGCATGGCGTCGTAGAGGGTCACGCCGGCGCCGATGTACGTGCGGTCGATCACCTTGCGGAAGAACGGGAAGACGAACTTGATGGGCCGCACCAGGTGGGGGGCCGTCGTCTCGAGCAGCAGGTCGCGCTCGCGCAGGGCCTCGGCGACGAGCTTGAAGTCGAGCATCTGCAGGTAGCGCAGGCCGCCGTGCATGAGCTTCGAGGAGCGGGACGAGGTGCCGGAGGCCCAGTCGTGGCGCTCGACGAGGCCGACGGAGAGTCCGCGGGTCGAGGCGTCGAACGCGGCGCCGGCGCCGTTGACGCCGCCGCCCACGACGAGGACGTCCAGCGGCGACTCGGAGGTGGCGGCGCGGAGCCGGGCCAGGTGCTCGGCACGGTTCTCGGGGGTGAGGGCGGACCGCTGCAGTGCGGACATTCGAGGAGCTCCTTCGCTGTTGCCGTGTTCGCCGACCATCGTGGAACTGTCGTGCAGCGTTGGCAAGCGCGGTGCACGAACGTGCAAGACTGGTGCCATGAGCGCCGGGAACCGCCTCGAGCATGCCTTCGCGGCTGCACGGATGTACTACGACGAGGGCCAGACGATGGAGACCATCGCCCAGTCCCTCGCCGTCTCGCGCTCCACCGTCTCCCGCCTCCTGCGCGACGCCCGCGACGAAGGCCTCGTCACCATCTCCCTCCACCCGCCCGGCGCCTACCGGGCCGATGAGCTCCGCCACCGCCTCGCCGAGCGCTACGGCGTGCGCGCCCACGTGGTCGCCGCGCCCGAGCCCGGCGAGCGCGAGCGCCTCGCCGCCGTCGCCCAGGCCGGCGCCGCGCTGCTCGAGGAGATGCTCGAGCCGGACATGACCATCGGCCTCGCCTGGGGCACCACCACCTCAAACCTCGTGGCCCGCCTGCGCCCCGCCCCCACCCCCGGACTGCGCATCGTCCAACTCAACGGTGCCATCAACACCGAGGGCTCCGGCATGACCTACGTGTCCTCGGTGCTCGCGAAGGCCGCCGGGCTCTGGGACGCGACCGTCCACCACTTCCCCGTGCCCGCCTTCTTCGACCACGCCTCCACCCGCCAGGCCATGTGGCAGGAGCGCTCCGTGCAGCGGGTCCTCCACGTGCAGCGCCAGTGCACGCTCGCCGTCTTCAGCGTGGGCGCCTTCGACGCGGAGGTCCCCAGCCACGTCTACACGAACAACTACCTCACCCCGGAGGACCGCCGCTCCCTGCGCGCCGACGGCGCCGTCGGCGACGTGTGCACCGTCTTCCTCCGCGCGGACGGCACCTGGAAGGGCATCGGCATGAACAACCGCGGCACCGGCCCGAGCCCCGCCCAGCTCGCCCGCATCCCCCGCCGCCTGCTCCTCGCCGCCGGCAGCCGGAAGGCCGTGCCATTGCGCGCCGCCCTCCGCGCGGGCGTCGCCACCGACCTCGTCGTCGACGAGGTCACCGCCCAGAGCCTGCTCGCCCTGGGGTGAGCGGGCGGGGCCGGCGCAGCCCGGCAGTCCTCCGCATCGCCGGCCCGCCCTCGCGCCCCTGTCCCGCCGCTCCTCCGTCGATGGTCCGATTCCGTTCCATCCGGGGCACCGATCTGGAACGGAATCGGACCATCCGTGAGCCGGACGGGGAGCGATCAGGCCGTGAGCCCGGCGAGCAGCGCCGGATAGGCAGGGTGCGCGAGCCGTGACGAGATCGGGGTCAGCTCTCCGGACGGGCGGGATGCACGACGCGGAAGCGCTCGCAGACCACGGGCATGTCCGGCGCGAAGCCGGCGGCCGAGTAGTCGCGCCAGAAGCGCTCGTGGATCTCGCGCCAGGCAGCGAGGCTGCGGTCCCCCTCCCCCTCGGCGTGCGCGTGCACGGCCGTCACCTCGTCGAAGGGCACCACGTCGACGCCGGTCACCTCGAGCACCGCACGCGGCGCTCCCGCACCGTCGAGGATCACGGAGAGGAGGCCGACGACGGGCAACGGCTCGCTGTCCGGCTCGTCGTAGTCCGCGAGGGAGCTCGCGGTGGCGGTCTTCGTCCCGTCGAGCACGAGGGCCAGCAGGCCGTCGGCATGCTCGGGCGTCGCACCGAAGGCCCAGGCCTCGGGCGGATCGGCCGGCAGCTCGGGGTGGGCGGCACGAGCCTCGGCCCAGAAGCTGCGGACGGCGGCGTCCGACGCGACGGGGACGGCACCGGCGTCGGCGCCAGCCGCGGCAGGAGCGGCAGGAGCGGAGACGGAGTCGGAGGCGGAGGCGGGAGCAGCGCCGTCGGAGGTCACCCCGCGATCCTAGGGAAGCTCCCGCGAAGGTCCGATTCCGTTCCGTTGCGGGCTCTGATCTGGAACGGAATCGGACCATCGGCCACGAGAGGCGGGTCGCTTTCCGGGGCGCGCGCACCGGAGCAGGAGCCGGGCCACGCTGCCGTCACCGATCCATGCGTGCCGAGGGGTGCGTCGCGATGACCGCGGCGAGCCGGCGTCGGATCCGCGCGGCGTCGGGCACCGCCGCGCCGTGACGCGCGAGGGCGTCCCGGACCCGCAGCAGGATCCGCAGCGGCCGCCGGAGGTCATCGCCGTTCGCGCGGATGAGCGTCCACCCCAACCCCGCCAGCTGGTCCCGCCGCTCCTCGTCACGGCGCCACTGCCCCTTCGTGGTCCGATGCCCGTCGCCGTCATACTCGAGCCCGAGCCGGACCTCCTCCCAGGCCAGGTCGATGTAGCGCACGCTCCGGTCGCGGGGATCGGTGACACGCAGGTTCGGCACCGGCCGAGGGAGCCCGACGGCCGCGATCACCAGGCGCATCACCGTCTCGCCCGGGGAGCGAACCTCCGGCAGTGCCATCCCGAGCGCACGGCGCGCCGCCGGCGTCCCTGCTCGACCGGGTGTCGACGCGAGCACGGCCCGCAGCGCCTCGACGCTCTGTCCCGGGAAGCGGGCCTGCGGTCCGATCATCGCCTCGGCCACGGCGACGAGGTCCCACGGACGCAGCACCGTCCCGAGCTGCCGGAGCACCTCGCCCTGGACCGGGAGGCGAAGCTTGCCCACCTGGGACGTCGCCACCGGGCCGCCACGATGGACCACCGCCCCGCGCCCGATCCGAGTGCGCCCGCCCCGAGGGAGGAGGCAGTGCAGCACGGGCAGGGTCGCATCGTCACCGCGGGCGATGCCGGGCGGCACGGCGGGGACCACGAGGGTCCCGTCGTCCGGCCGCTCCGTCACCGGGAGCATCCCGATCCCGCCCTGGACCCGAGCCGGGAGCGGCAGTCCCCACAGCAGCGCGGCCGTCGTGTGGCTCGGCACGCTCCCCGGCAGCGCTCTGTTCTGCAGCACCCAGGCCATCGCGTTCAGCGAGCACGGGAACGCGGTGGGCGTGAGGTAGCCGGGGAAGACGGTCGTGAAGGAGTCCGAGGCGAGATCGCGCGGGTGCATGCCGAGCGAGATCCAGACGGAGCGGTGCTCCAGGACGCCGGCGAAGCGACTCAGGGCAGGGGGCATGGGCCGACGCTATGTGCGGACCAGGGCTCCGCGCCGGCGGGGGCTGCGGCTGTGGAGAAAGGCGCGGTGGGGAGGAGAGGCGCGCTGCACGCCGCACCCACGCCCACGCCCACGCCCACGATGGTCCGATTCCGTTCCAGATCGACGCCAGAGATGGAACGAACTCGGACCATCAGGGGGGAGGGAGAAGGTGCGCTCAGCCCTCGACGGCGGAGAGGTCGAGGCGGTCCTCGCCGGTGTAGACGTTGAGGCGGCCGTCGCCGTCGTCGGCCGCGCGGGTGAAGCCGAGGAGCGTCATGCCGAAGGCCTCGGCGGTGTCCACGGCGAGGGAGCTCGCGGCGGAGACGCAGGCCAGCAGCGGCGCCCCGGCGAGCGCGGCCTTCTGCGCGATCTCGAAACTCGCACGGGAGGAGACGAGCAGGAAGCAGTCGGCGAGCGGCAGGCGGTCCTCGAGCAGCGCCCAGCCGATGACCTTGTCCACCGCGTTGTGACGGCCCACGTCCTCCCGGACCACGAGGATCTCGCCGTCGCGGCCCACGAGCGCGGCCGCGTGGACTCCGCCGGTGCGGGCGAAGACGGGCTGGCGCTCCCCCAGCTCACGCGCCGCCTGCAGCACGACGCGCGGGTCGATCCGCCAGTCGGCCCCGAGGGTGAAGCGGCCGCGCCGTCGGACCGCCTCGATGCTCTCCGCCCCGCACACGCCGCACGCGGAGGAGGTGGTGAAGGCGCGGGAGGCGACGGGCAGCAGCTGCGGCCGCGCGGTCGTGAACTCCATGACGTTGTAGGTGTTGCGGGGCAGGCCGGTCTCGTCCTCGACGACGGCGCCGTCGCAGTAGCGGGCCTCGGCGACGTCCTCGCGGCGCTCGATGAGCCCCTCGCCGTGGAGGAAGCCGTGGATCAGCTCGACGTCGTGGCCCGGGGTGCGCATCGTGAGCGAGAGCCGCTGCCCGTTCAGGCGGATGTCCAGCGGCTCCTCGACGGCGACGTGGTCGCCCTTGCGGCCGGCGTACAGCTTCCCGTCGCGGACGCGGACGGTGCGCACGCGCGCGGTGTCGGTGACCCTGCCCATCCCTCGAGGATAGTCGCGGCGGGCACGTCAGGGGGACATCCAGGCGGGGCCCTCGCGACCCTCCGTCTGCTCCGCGGCCGCCTTGAGTCCGGCGAGGCGGCCCTCCCAGCCGGTCGCGACGAGGCCCAGGAGGTCGGAGACCTCGCGCACCCGCTCCGGGGTCACGGTGTGGACGCGCCGGCGGGCGCTGCGCTCGGCGCGCACGAGCCCGGCCTGCTCGAGGACCGTGAGGTGCTTGGCGACGCCCTGGCGGGTGAGCTCGAGGTCCCGGGCGACGGCGCCGGCGTCGTCCGGCCGCTCGGCGAGGCGCACGAGGATCCGGCGGCGGGTGCGGTCCGCGAGGGCGGGGAGCAGGAGGTCCGCCGCGGGGTCGAGGAGCGCGAGCGCGGCCGACGGGGTGCTCATTCGGCCGCTTCGCACACGGCGCGGGCGACGCCCAGCTCCTCGATCCAGCCGTCGGTGTTCTCCTCGAACCGGCGCCGACGGGTGGCCGCGTCCCCGGGGAGGCTCGCGAAGCCGCTCTCGCGGACGGTGAGCTCCACGCCGTCGGCGTGCGGGGCGATCGTGAACTCGACGGTGGTGCTCGCCGACTCGGCGTCCCCTGCCTCGCCCTCGCCGTCGCCGTCGATCCAGCGGAACTCGGCGCGGTGCGGCGCCTCGAGGGTCACGGTCTCGATGACGAAGGCGCCGTGCACGGGATCGAGGACCCGGGTGCGGCCGCCGCCGAGGTCGGTGAGCTCGTGCTCGCGGTAGGTGCCGTCGTTGATGAACCATCCGGGCTCGCTGACGAGGACGAAGACGCGCTCGGCGCTCGCGGCGATCGCGATCGAGCGGACGATCTCGTCGGGGACGTCCTCGGCGGTGAGCGCGGTGGGGTCGGATCCGGTCATGAGGAGCTCCTCGGTCGGGCGGGACCTGTCCCGCGTGACCTCAGCGTGGCATGACGGAGCCCGTAGTGCAACCCATTTGTTGCACTACGGGCTCCTCGGCGGCTCAGGCCTCGCTGACGGCGGCCGCGAGCAGGTTCAGCGACTGCTCGAGCTCGGCCTCGGTGATGAGCGGGAAGCCCACCTTCTCGAGCAGCTTCTTGTCGGTCACCTTGTCCCAGGAGTAGGTGAGCACGACCTCGGTGGTCGAGGCGTCCTGGGCGCGCAGCTCGTAGAGCCACTCCCAGCCCTTCGGGGCGTCCGGGGCGTCGTCGTTCGCGGGCTGCCAGCCCACCATCTTGTTCTCGTCGAAGGCGGTGACGTGGTTGTGGATGCGGTAGTCGCCGCCCTGGTCCTCGCGGTGCATGTTCATCACGAACTTCTCGCCGGACTTCGTGATGCGCTCCGTGTCCTCAGAGGACCGGACGCTGCCGGAGCCGTCGAAGGACGGGTGCTTCGCCGGCAGCGTGAGCAGCGCGAAGATGTCCTTCGCGGGGGCGTCGATGATGCGGGAGACGGTCACGTGCGTGTCGGAGGTCGTCATACCCCCACCTTGCCGCAGTCCCCGGTCGCTGTCACACGAATCCCGACCACCAGGTCGTTCTCGCTGGTCAGCGGGGGGTCACCGGCTCATGCCCGCACGACGTCCTCGAGGCGCAGCGGCTCGCGGCCCAGCACCTCCGCCACGTGCCCGCTCACCGCGGCGAGCGCGCCGGAGGCGATCGCGGTGTACGTGCTGATCCAGGCATCGACCTCCCAGTCCGGCGCCCCGTAGGGCGCGCGGGAGGCGCGGGCCTCCTCCATCGTCTCGTCGACGTAGCGGTGCTCGAGCCCGGTCGCGGCCGTGAGCCGCGCGGCGACCTCGCCAAGGGTGGGCGCCTCGGCGCCCGTGAGCTCGAGGACCCTCCCCGCGAAGGCAGACGGGGCCGCGAGGATCCGTGCGGCGACCTGGGCGACGTCCTCCCGCGCGACGAAGGCGCAGCGCCCCTCGCCGGCGGGGCCGCGCAGGGTGCGGTCCTCCCCCGCCCAGGGCTGCAGCACGTCGAGGTAGAAGCAGTCCCGCAGCAGGGTCCAGCGCATGCCGGTGGCCTCCGCCGCCTCGCGGATCGCGTCCTCGGTGGCGCCGTGGTCCCGGGCGAGGGTGAACTCGGCGTCCGAGGACGCGCCCGTGAACGAGGTGTAGACGAGGTGGCGCACGCCGGCCGCCGCGGCGGCCGTGACCGCCGTGCGGTGCTGGTCGACCCTGTCCGCGCTCTCCCCGGCGGAGACGAGCAGCAGCGTCTCCACCCCGGCGAAGGCGGCGGTGCAGGCCTCGAGGTCCCCGTAGGTCGCGACGGCGATCTCGGCCCCGTCGATCCGCGGGGCGCGCTCGGAGGCGCGGACCACGAGCCGCAGGTCGGCGCCCAGCCCCGCCTGCGCGAGGAGCGCCGCGACCCGGCCGCCGAGCTGCCCGCTCGCGCCGGTGACGGCGATCCGCGCGTGCACCGGCGCCGCGGCGCCGTCGACAGTCCCGGCGACCGCGCCGTCGCCCGCGCCGTCGTCCGTGCCGGTGGTGCCCGGCGTGCTCATGAGCCCAGCAGACCCTTCTCGGTGAGCCAGGCCTTCGCGATCGTCGCGGAGTCCTGCTTGTCGGTGACGCTCTTGGTGTTGAGCGCGATGAGCTCCTCGGTGGTGAGGACGTCGGTGACGGTCTTGATCGCGGCGGCGGCGTCCTCGTCGATCCGCTCGGAGACGAGCGGGGCGACGTTCTGCGGCAGGATCATCGACTCCGGGTCCTCGAGGGTGACGAGGTCGTTCGCGGCGATGGACGGGTCCGCGGTGTAGATGTCCGCGAGCTGCGTGGTGCCGTCGAGCAGCGCCTGCAGGGTGAGAGGGCCGCCGGAGTCGGAGACGGGGACGACGGTGATGTCGGCGTCGTAGACGCTCTTCGCGCCTTGGGGGCCGTAGGGGCGCTCCTCGAACTCGGGGTTCGCGGCGATCCTGAGGTCCTCCACCCCGGCGAGGTCGCCGATGGCGGCGAGCTGGTTCTGGGAGGCGAAGTCCTTGGTCGTCGTGTAGGAGTCCTGGTCGGTGGCCTCCGCGTGGGGCAGCACGCGCAGGCCGTCCGGGAGGGCCTCGCCGAGGGCGGTCGCGAGATCGTCCGCGGTGCCGGTCGCGGCGGACTCGTCGAGGTACTGCAGGAGGTTCCCGAGGTACTCGGGGAGCAGATCGATCGCCCCGGACTCGAGCTCCGGCATGTACACGTCCCGCTGACCGATCTGGTACTGCCGCTCGACGCTCGCGCCGGAGTCCTCGAGGACCTGCGCGAACAGCTCGGCGATGATCTCGTTGGAGTAGTACTGCTGCGAGCCGATGACGAGGGCGCCGGTCGCGGGGCCGCCGCCGTCGGACGACCCGCCGGAGGCGGAGCCGGACTCCTTCGCGAGGGGGTCCTCGTTCGAGCAGGCCGCGGCGCCGGCGGCAACGAGGCCGGTGCCCGCGAGCGCGGCGAAGGAGCGCCGGCCCAGGGCGGGGCCGCGCGAGGGACGGGGGGTGCGGGATGCGGTCATGGTGTCCTCCTGGACGCGGGCGGTGCGGATCGGGTGAGGGGCGGGTGGAGCCGGGTCAGGTGCGGGCGGCGCCGCGCGGGGCGGTGAGCCGCTCCACGAGGCGCAGGGCGAGGTCGATGACGAGCGCGAGGGCGACCACGAGGATCGACCCGCCGAGCATCTGCGGGTAGTCGGAGAGGTTCAGGCCCAGGAAGATGAAGCGACCCAGGCCGCCGTTGCCGATGTAGCTCGCGAGCATGACCGTCGCGACGACCTGCACGGCCGCGAGCCGCACCCCGCCGATCAGCAGCGGGAGGCCCAGCGGCACCTCGACCCGGGTGAGGATCTGCCATTCGGTCATGCCCTGGGCGCGGGCGGCGTCCACGGTGCGCGGGTCCACGGCCTCGCACGCGGAGTAGGCGCCGGCGAGCAGCGAGGGGATCGCGAGGATCACGAAGGCGAGCACGGGCGCGGTGAGCCCGATCCCGAGCCACAGCCCGAAGAGGGTCACGAGGCCCAGGGTGGGCAGGGCGCGGGCGGCGCCGCTGAGCGCGACGACGGGACCGCGGCCGCGGCGGGTGTGGCCGACAAGCAGTCCCACCGGGATCGCGACGAGCGCGGCGATGCCGACGCCCAGGAGCGTGTACCAGAGGTGCTCGAGCAGGCGCACGGGGATCGAGCCGGGGCCGGACCAGCGGGTGGGGTCGGCGATCCAGGCGAGGGCCTCGAGGAGCTGGGTCATGCTCGCGCCCCCTTCCGGCGCGGGGTGCGCGCCCAGGGCAGAGCGACCCGGGCGCCGAGGACGATCAGCAGATCGAGGAGCAGGGCGAGGGCCACGGTGAGCACGATCCCGGAGAGGATCTCCTCGAGGATGCCCCGCTGGAAGCCGTCGATGAAGAGCATGCCGAGGCTCGGCACGCCGAGCACGCCGCCCACGGTCACGAGGGACACGGTGGAGACGGCGAGGACGCGCAGCCCGGCGACGAGGGCGGGACCGGCGAGCGGCAGCTCGACCTGCCAGAACCGCTGGAGGGGGGCGTAGCCCTGGGCGGTCGCGGCGCGCAGCGTGTCCCCGCTGACGGCGCGCAGGGCCTCCGAGGCGCTCGGCACCATGAGGGCGAGCCCGTAGATCGTGAGCGCGACGACGATGTTCAGGGGGCTGCGGATCGAGGTGCCGAGGAACAGCGGGAGCACGATGAACAGGGGCAGCGAGGGGATCGCGTAGAGCAGACCGGCACCCGCGGTGAGGGAGGTGCGCAGCCAGCCGCGCACGGCGATGAGCTTCGCGATCGGCAGCGAGAGGACGAAGGCGAGCAGGATCGGCGGGATCGCCTGGAGGACGTGGGCGAGCAGGCGGGAGCCGAGCAGGTCGAGGTTCTCGAGGACCCAGGTCATGCGCGGGCCGCCCCGCCGGCTGGGGGCTCGAGGACGCCTGCGGCGCGGCCGTCGGCGTCGACGACGATGCGGCGGCCCTCGATCTCCTCGACGTGGAGGGTGCGGGTGCCGCGGTCCGCGCCGACGAAGCTGCGCACGAAGTCGTCCGCCGGGGCGGCGAGGATCTCCTGCGGGGTGCCCTGCTGGGCGACGACGCCGCCGGGGCGCAGCAGCACGACGCGGTCGCCGAGCAGGAAGGCCTCGTCGATGTCGTGGGTGACGAAGACGATCGTCTTGTGCAGCTCCTTCTGGATCCGCAGCATCTCCTGCTGGAGGTCCGCGCGGACGATCGGGTCCACCGCACCGAAGGGCTCGTCCATGAGCAGGATGTTCGGATCCGCGGCGAGGGCGCGGGCGACGCCCACGCGCTGCTGCTGGCCGCCCGAGAGCTGGGAGGGGTAGCGGCGGGCGAGGGCCGGGTCCAGGCCCACCGTCTCGAGCAGCTCGAGGGCGCGGGAGCGGGCCTCGCGCCGGGAGGTGCCGCGCAGCACGGGGACGGTGGTGACGTTGTCGAGCACGCTGCGGTGCGGGAGCAGCCCGGAGGCCTGCATGACGTAGCCGATCGAGCGGCGCAGGCGCACGGGGTCGAGGCCGGCGACGTCCTCGCCGTCGATCGCGACGCGACCCCTGCTGGGATCGACCATGCGGTTGATCATGCGCAGCAGGGTGGTCTTGCCGGAGCCGGAGGTGCCCACGAGCACGACGGCCTCGTGGGAGGCGATCTCGAGGCTGAAGTCCTCGACGGCAGTGGTCCCGTCGGGATAGGTCTTGCCGACGTTCTCGAAGGCGATCAACGGGGCCTCCCGTGCGGGGTGCGGTTCAGGGCGTCGTACAGATGTTCGAGGGACGTGCGCAGCCGACACTACTGCATCGTCGCCCTCGCGGCAGGACATGGCCGGCGACGACTCCGCGGTGTACCGCCTCGCCCGGGGCCGCTGATCCACCTGTCGCGCTGCGCCGTGGGGACGGGCTCAGAGCGGCGGGTGCTCGGTGACGGCGAGCGTGGTGCGGCCGATGCTCAGCGCCCCGCCTTGCGGCAGGGTCGCGAAGTCCGCCTGCTCGTAGCCGGTGGAGCTCACGAGCACGCGCTCGGTGTCCTGGCGCCAGCGCAGGTCGTACACCTCGCGGGGCTGATCCGCGGGGGCCTGCGCCGGATCGTGCTGGGCGTAGGCGATGAGCGCGTCCGGCGTCGTGAG
This sequence comes from Brachybacterium sp. SGAir0954, assembly GCF_005490785.1. Classification (GTDB taxonomy): domain Bacteria; phylum Actinomycetota; class Actinomycetes; order Actinomycetales; family Dermabacteraceae; genus Brachybacterium; species Brachybacterium rhamnosum. Next base: position 401,591 of record NZ_CP027295.1, read on the forward strand.
CAGGCAGTTCAGGGACTCCGGCGGCCGGCCCGCGATCTCCTCGAGCCAGGCGGTGAGCTCCGCCGCGGCGCGCTGCACGGCGAGCGCCCAGTCCTGCGGCATCGGACCGTCGGCCCCCACCTCCCGCGCGTGCGCGGTGATCAGCGAGAGGAACAGCTCCGAGTCCGTGGTGCCCTCGGGGCGGCGCCCGCCGCGCGCGAGGATCCGCTCCCGCAGCTCCGGGGAGAGGTCGAACTGGCCGTTGTGGCTGAAGGTCACCTCCCCCTCCACGAAGGGATGCGTGTTCGTGAGCTCGAGGGCGAGGCCCACGCTCGCCCGGCGCAGGTGCACCGCGATCACCTCGCCGTGGGCCTCCGCGACCGCGTCCCCGTAGGCGTTCGAGGCGAGCGCCGTGTCCGTTCCCTTGCGCAGCTCCGGCGTGCGGGAGCGGTGCGGATCCGGGTACCAGGCCACGCCCCAGCCGTCCTTGTGCCGCTCGGAGAGCGCGGTGAACAGGGGCAGCTCCGCCGGCACGATCCGCTCGAGCGGGCGCGGGGTGGAGCTGACGACGCCGAGGAGTCGGCACATGGGGAGGTCCTTCCGTCAGGCCGGGTCAGCCCGTCGCGGCACGGCGCCGCATACGGGCGTCGAGCAGGTGCGCTGCGCGCGTGAGCAGGATGTTCAGCACGATGTAGATCCCGGAGACCACAAGATACGTCTGCACGAGATAGCGGGTGATCGAGACCATCGTCTTGCCCTGGAACTGCAGCTCGTTCACGCTCACCACGTACCCGAGCGTCGAGTCCTTCAGCAGGCTCACGAGCGCGAGCACGAGGCTCGGCAGCACGAGCCGCACCGCCTGCGGCAGGATCACCGCGCTCATGGTCTGCCCCGAGGTCAGGCCGATCGCCGCGCCCGCCTCGTGCTGGCCGCGGTCCACGGCCCGGATCCCCGCCCGGAACACCTCCGCCGTCGTCGCGGAGCTCACGAGGATCATCGGGATCACGAGCATCCAGAAGCGCGGGAAGGTCACCCCGTAGGCGGGCAGGGCCAGCAGGAACGCGTAGACCACGAGCAGCATCGGGATGCCGCGGAAGAACTCGATCCACGCCGCGGCGACCGCGCTCAGCACCCGCAGCCGGGACAGCCGGCCGAGCGCGAGCAGCAGGCCGAAGGGGAAGGCGACCACGGCCGCGACCGCCGTCGCCCGCAGGGTGCCCAGCAGACCCTCACCGAGGAAGGCGAGGTAGTCGCGGCGCAGGTACGGCAGCCACTTGTCGGCCGCGAGCTGCCCGTTGCGGCCGAACTGCCACAGCCCCAGCCCGAGCACGGCGGCGATGGCCAGCACCGAGAGGACGGAGAGGAGACGGATCCTGGCCCGGCCGCGGGGGCCGGGCGCGTCGAAGAGCACCTGGGTGGCGCTCGCGCTGCGGGTGCTCATGCCTGCGCCGCCCCCTGGAGCCGCACGGACGGGCGCAGCCGGCCCGAGCCGCCCGGCGCGAGGCGCGCCTCGAGGCGGCGCCCGCCGTAGGCCGCGAGCAGCGACAGCGCGAGGTAGACGACGCCCGCCACGAGGAACAGCAGCACCGCCTCCGCCGAGCGGATGTTCAGCTGCTGCGTGACGTACGTGGTCTCGCCGACGGAGATCGCCGCGCACAGCGAGGAGCCGATCAGCGTGCCGATGAAGACGTTCACGAGCGGCTGGACCATCGTGCGGAACGCCTGCGGCAGCACCACGAAGCGCAGCACCCCGAAGAAGCCCAGGCCGATCGAGCGGGCCGCCTCCGCATGGCCCACGGGCACCGTGTTGATGCCCGAGCGGATGTTCTCGCCCACGAACGCGGCGCTCGAGAGAGTCAGGCCCAGCACGCCGCACCAGAAGTACGGCAGCACGAGGCCCGCGTCCGGCAGCCCGAAGGCGAGCAGGATCAGCAGGCTCAGCAGCGGGATGTTCCGGAAGATCTCGACGTACACCGTCCCCGCCCAGCGCAGCGGCGGGATCGGGCTGACCCGGCACACCGCGACCACGGTGCCCAGGACCAGCGCGAAGGCGTAGCCGAGCAGCGTCAGGGCGATCGTGGTGCCGATGCCCTGCAGCAGCAGGGGCCAGTTCTCGACGAGGATCTGCATCCGGGTCGCCTCAGGCGGGGAGGTCGCCGACGGTGGGCGGCTCGGGGGCGTCGCCCTCGATGACCTGGCCGATGGTCGCCTCGTAGAGCTTCTTCCAGGTGCCGTCGGACTCGATCGCCTCGAGGAAGGCGTTGACGAGCTCGAGGGCGTCCGCGTGCTCCTTGTTCAGCCCGATCCCGTAGGGGTCCTCGGTGAAGGGCTCCCCCACCACGGTGACGTCCGGGTCGGCCTTCGAGTTCCCCAGCAGCACGCCCTGGTCCAGCACGTACGCGTCCACGCGCTTCTGCTTGAGCGCGGCGACGCAGGACTCGTTGTCCGCGAGGGTCTCGACGTCGCCCGGGTCCGTCACGTTGTCCTCGATCGCCTGGATGCCGGTCGAGTTGGACTGGGTGACGAGCTTCTTGCCGGTGAGGTCCGCGGGGCCGGTGATCGAGTCCTTGTCCTCGGTGCGCACCTGGATGGAGGTGCCGGAGAGGTAGTAGGGGCCGGCGAAGTCGATCTTCTCGAGGCGCTCGGCGGTGATCGAGTACGTCGCGATGACGCAGTCCACGGTGTCGTTCTGGACCATCGTCTCGCGGGTCTCGACGGTCGTGTCGATGTACTCGACCTTCTCCTCACCGCCCTCGCCGAGGATGTAGCGCGCGAGCAGCTGGGTGATGCCGGCGTCGAAGCCGGTGACCTTGTCGGTCGCCGGGTCGATGATCGAGAAGACCTGGTTGGCGGTGGTGCCGCCGCGCACGAGCTTGCCCTTCTCCTTGATCGCGGTCGCCCAGGCGCTGCCGGAGATCGCGGAGTCCTCCGCGACGGGGCCGCCGGCGATGACGGCGTCGTACTCGCCGCTCGCCGCGCCGCCGTCGCTCGCCCCGGAGCCTCCCAGGGACGGGGCGTCGGTCGAGTCGGAGGAGCAGGCGGCGAGGGCGGCGACCGCGGGCACGGCGGCCGCGGCGGCGAGCAGGGAACGGCGGCCGGGACGGATCTTGCGGGTCATGAGGGGCTCCTGGGGTCGAGGGATCGGGTGGGGTCAGTGCGGGAGGATCGTGGAGAGGAAGTCCCGGGCCCGCTGCGTGCGCGGGGCGGTGAAGAACTGCTCGGGCTCGCCCTCCTCGACGATCTCGCCGCGGTCCATGAACACCACGCGGTCGCACACGTGGCGGGCGAAGCCCATCTCGTGCGTGACCACGAGCATCGTCATGCCGCGCTCGGCGAGGGAGCCCATGACGTCGAGGACCTCGTTGATCACCTCGGGGTCCAGGGCCGACGTCGGCTCGTCGAAGAGCAGCGCCTTGGGGTCCATCGCGAGCGCCCGGGCGATCGCGACGCGCTGCTGCTGCCCGCCGGAGAGCTCCGCGGGGAGGCTGTGCGCCTTGTCCGCGAGGCCCACCCGCTCGAGCAGCTCGCGCGCCCGCTGCTCGGCCTCCGCCTTCGAGGCGCCGCGCACCTTGCGCGGGCCGAGCGTGATGTTGTCGATCGCGCGCAGGTGCGGGAAGAGGTTGAAGGACTGGAACACCATGCCGACGTCGGAGCGGAGCCGGGTGAGCTCGCGACCCTCCTCCGGCAGCAGCTCGTCGTCGATGCGGATCTCGCCCGAGGTGATCGTCTCCAGGCGGTTGATGCAGCGGCACAGGGTCGACTTGCCCGAGCCCGAGGCGCCGATCACCGCGACGACCTCGCCGCGGCGCACGTCGAGGTCCACGTCGTTCAGCGCGACGAAGTCCCCGAAGTGCTTGCTCACGCCGCGCACGGAGATCAGCGGCGGCGCAGGGTCCGGGCCCGCGCCCTGGGCGGCGGGATCGGCGTCGGGGAGGCTGTGATCCATGTCCCGATCCTGGGCAGTTCGAGGGCGCTTGTCCACTTGTGTGGCCGGATGGCCGGGATCCGGGACGCTTCCGTGACCTCGGCGGGCCGGCGCGGGGAGGCGGCGGGGCGGGCAGGGGCGGGCAGAGGGGTACGGGACCTCTTCGTACGGGTCACCCCCGAAAACGAGGGGACCCGTACGAGGACGTCCCGCGGCCCCGACGGCGGGGTGGGCGGGAGCGCGGGGAAGGCCGGGCTGGGCCGCGGGCGGGCATGACGGGTTCCCGACATGACGACGGGACGTCTTCGCGCAGATGTCCCCGAAATCGAGGGAACCTGCGCGAAGACGTCCCGTGGCCGGTCGCCGGGCCGGCGGGCCGGTTCGGGCCGGCGGGCCGCGCCGGGCCGTGGCGGGTCAGGCCCGGTAGGCGCCCTGGTAGACGGCCTCGAAGGGGGCGTGGCCGCCCTGGCGGTTCTCGATCGAGCTCGTGACCACGGCCTTCGCGGTGCGCGCGGCCTCGAGCTCGCTGGCGCCCTTGGCGAGCTCCGCGGTGACGGCGGCGGCGAGGGTGCAGCCGGCGCCGGAGACCCGCTCCTCGCCGATCTTGGGGCTGGACAGCTGGACGATCTGCTCGCCGTCGTAGAACACGTCCACCGCGTCGACGCCGGGGAGGACCACGCCGCCCTTGGCGAGGACGGTGACGTCGTACGTGTCGTGGATGCGCTTCGCGGCCTCGGTGAGGTCCTCGACGGTCTCGATCGACTCCATGCCGGAGAGGGAGAGCGTCTCGAAGTGGTTCGGGGTGACGAACGTGGCGAGCGGCAGGATCTTCTCCTTGAGCGCGTTGTCCGTGTCCAGCGCGGCGCCGGGCTCCTGACCCTTGCAGATGAGCACCGGGTCCAGGACGACGTTCGTGAAGTCGCGCTCCGCGAGGGAGGCGGCGACCGCGTCGATCGTGGCGGGCGTGCCGAGCATGCCGATCTTCACCGTGTCGATGTCGTGCACCGCGGTGGTCGCCTCGATCTGGTCGCGGATGACCTGCGGCTCGACGGGGACGAAGCGGTGGCCCCAGTCGTTCTTCGGGTCGAAGGAGACGATGCAGGTGAGCGCCGCGGTGCCGAAGGTGCCGAGCTGGTGGAACGTCTTGAGGTCCGTCTGCGCGCCGGCGCCTCCGGTGGCCTCGGATCCGGCGATGGCGAGGGCGACGTGGGTCATGGTGGCCTTCCGTGAAGAGGTGGTCCCCGGCCTCCGGGGCCCGTGGCGGGCCCCTGGTCCGGGTGTCCGCGCGCTCCCAGGGAGCCGCGTCCCCGCCGGGCGCGCGGTCATGACCGGCGCCGGCAGGACGGGGTCCCGTCGCTGCGGATCTGCCGCGCGCTCCCAGGGACGTCCGTTCCGGTCCCGTCGCAGCGGCAGGACTCCCAGGGTAGCGCGCGCCCTCCGGTACAGTGCCGTGCGTGTCGAAGCCCGGGACCCGCCAGAGCGCGCCGGCCGGGAACAGCCAGAGCGCTCCGGCCGCGGCCCCGTCGGCCCCGCCCGCCTCCCGCTCCGCACGGCTCGGGGCGTTCCTGCTCTCGCACCTGCGGCCGTCCCTCGCCTTCCTCACCGTGGGCGGGATCGTCTTCCTGCTCGACGCCGCGATGTACAACCTGCTCGTGTTCTGGACGCCCGGCGGCGGCTGGGGCGAGGGCGTCCTGCACGCGCACCCGATCCCCGCGAAGATCCTCACGATCGCCGTCGCCTCGTGCTTCACCTACGTCGGCAACCGGCTGTGGACCTTCGGCGACCGGCCGGCGCCGCACACGACCCGCTCGATCCTCGCCTTCGTGATCGTCAACGTGATCGCCGCGGGCCTGCAGCTCGCGTGCCTCGGCTTCTCCCGCTACGTGCTGGGCCTCGACTCCCCGCTCGCGGACAACATCTCCGGCACGCTCATCGGCCAGGTCGTCTCGACGTCGTTCCGCTACGTCACCTACGGCCGGTTCGTCTTCCCCCGCGAGCGCTGAGGCCCGCCGCGCGACGGCTCTGCGACACTGCCGGGCATGGACGTGAACGGACCCTGGACCCGGGCCTCGCAGGCCGCCGGACTGCTCGTGGACGGGCAGGCCCGCCCCACCGTCTTCGCGCGGATGTCCGCGCTCGCCGCCCGCACGGGCGCCGCGAACCTGGGTCAGGGCTTCCCTGAGACGGACCCGCCCGAGGTCGTCGCGGAGGCAGCGGTCGCCGCGATCCGGGCCGGCCGCAACCAGTACCCGCCGGGGGCGGGCGAGGCGGTGCTGCGGGAGGCCGTCGCCGAGCACCAGCAGCGCTTCCACCGCCTCGTCTGGGATCCCGCGAGCGAGGTGCTCGTGACGACGGGGGCCACCGAGGCGCTCGCCGCGACCCTGCTCGCGCTGGTCCGGCCCGGCGACGAGGTCGTGACGCTCGAGCCGTTCTACGACCAGTACGCGGCGGTGATCGCGCTCGCGGGCGGCGTGCACCGCACGATCCCCGTCTCCTCCCGCACGGACGAGCGCGGGGACCTCGTGCTCGAGGTCGAGGAGGCCGCGGTCGCCGCCGCGTTCTCCGCGCGCACACGGCTCGTGCTCGTGAACACCCCGCACAACCCGACGGGGCTCATGCTCCCCTCCCCCGTGCTGCAGCGGCTCGTGGACGAGGCCGCGGCGGTCGACGCCGTGCTCGTGACCGACGAGGTCTACGAGCACCTCACCTACGACGGCGCCGTGCACACCCCGCTCGCCGCGCTGCCCGGCGCGCAGGACCGCACCGTCTCGATCTCCTCCGCCGGCAAGACCTTCTCGGTGACCGGGTGGAAGATCGGCTGGGTGACGGCGCGGCCGGAGCTGCTCACCGCGATCACCGGCGTGAAGCAGTGGCTCACGTACACCTCCGGGGCGCCCTTCCAGGGGGCGGTCGCGGAGGGCCTGCGCCTGCCCGACGAGGCCTTCACCGCGATCGCGGAGGACCTCCGTGCGCGCCGTGACCTGCTCGTGGGAGGCCTGCGCGAGATCGGCTTCCGCGTCGCCGTCCCGGCCTCGGGCTACTTCGTCGTCGCCGACGCCGCCCCGCTCGGCGAGGCCGACGCCGCGGCCCTCGCGGAGCGGCTCCCGGCGGAGGCCGGGGTGGTGGGGATCCCGCTCAGCGCCTTCTACCGTGAGGGCGCAGCGGCGCAGGCGCCCGGTGGGGACGCCCGCGCGTACCTGCGGCTCGCCTTCTGCAAGGACGTGCCGACGATCGAGCAGGCCCTCGAGCGGCTCGACGCCTGGGCGGCCCCGCGCCGCTGAGCTCGGGCGCCGGACGCACGACGGCCCGCCGTCCCCGAGGGGAGGGCGGGCCGCCGCACGGTGACCTGTGGGGGCCGCGGCCGTCAGATCGCGGCGACCCAGACGCCGTCCGAGGTGAAGTCCGTGAAGACGGTGAACTTGAACGAGCCGGTCTTGGCCTGGTCGCTGGGGATGACGATCCCCTCCTGCCATTCACCCGAGGCTCCGTCGTAGAGCGTACCCACGTCGATCGAGCTCTTGGGGGTGACCGTGCCGTTGTCGGTGAAGGAGTTCCCGTCCTTCGTGACGTACTCGCCGCTCACGGAGAACATCGGCTCGAGGCTCTCGCTGCCGTGGTACGTCACGGTGACCGGGACCAGGATGTAGGTGTTGCCGTCACCCGGCTCCTCATTGAACTGATTGGCCTTCTTGACCTCGTCGGAGGCCTCCCAGTTGATCTCCCCGATGGTGACGTCGACCGTGCCGCCGTTGCCGTCGTCCATCGTGAAGGTCTCGCCGATCGAGTACGGGTTGTCCTTCGTCCCCTTGTCGCCGGCGGCCTGGGTGGTCGGCTCCTCGGTGGTGGTCTCCTCCGTGGTGGGATCCGTGGTCTCGGGCTCGGTGGTCGGGTCCGTGGTCTCCGGCTCGGAGGTGGTGGTGCTGGGCGGATCCGTCGGATCGTCGCCGCCGCTGTTCGAGAACAGGAAGATGCCGCCGCCCACGAGGACGAGGAGCACCGCGAGCACGGCGCAGCCGATGCACACGAACAGTGCGATCTTCCCGCCGTTGCCCTTCTTGGGCGGCTCGCCGCCCTGGGGCGCGCCGCCGAAGGTCGGGGCGAAGGAGGGGCTCTGCGGGTCGCCGAATCCGGGCGCCGGGCTGCCCTGCCCGTAGGCGGGCTGACCCGCCCCGTTCGCCGAGGGCTGGCCGTAGCCGTTCGCGGACGGCTGGCCGTACCCGCCCGCCTGGCCGTATTGGCCGGCGGCGTCGTACTGCCCCGGGGCGTCGTACTGGCCGGGCTGCTGGGCGAAGTCCCCCTGGCCGGCGGCCGGATCCTGCTGCCAGCTGCCCTGCTGGCCTGCGGGGTCCTGCCCGCCGAGGCCGTCGTCCGACGGCGGCTGCCCCCAAGGGTTCTGCGGTGGCTGCGACATGCTCCTGCCGACGCCGATGCCACGGCGCCGTCCCCTTCCTCGTGTCATGCCTGGACGTCGGGCCGCGGCCCGATCGCCACATCGTAAGGGGCGGGAGACCTCCCTCACCCCGTCAGGCCGCGCCCGCACGGTCACGACATGACAACGGCCGCCGGGGCCCGCGGGCCCCGGCGGCCGTGCCGCTCCTGCTCCGGGGACTCAGGAGCGGGCGAAGCGGTCCCCGTGGAAGCGGCGGCCGGCGGCGCGCTCGGAGGCGCCCACCTGGTCGAGGTACGGCGTGATGCCGCCGCGATGGCGCGGGAAGCCGGCGCCGAGGATCATCCCGAGGTCGATCTGGTCGGGGCTCTCGACGACGTGCTCGTCGAGCATGAGGCCGATCTCCTCGGCGAGGCCGTCCTGGACCACCTCGAGCAGGGCATCGCCCACGGGCGCGCTGCCGCTCGCCCCGCCGGCGCCGAAGACCTCGCCGACGGCCGCGGAGACCGGTGCGTGCACAGCGCCCTTGACCCGGTCGGTGAAGCGGCCGCCGCGCTCGGCCATCTCGTGCAGGCCCGGGGAGGCGTGGAACCGCTCGCCGAGCTCGCCGCGCAGCACCTCCCCCACGTGGTCGGCGACCTTGAGGCCCACGAGGTCGAGCAGGGTGAAGGGCCGCATGGGCAGGCCCAGCGGGTGCAGGGAGGCGTCGACCTCGGCGGGATCGGCGCCTGCGTCGAGGGAGGCGAGCACGGCGCCGAGCACGCGGAACAGGAGCCGGTTGACGATGAACCCGGGGGCGTCGGCGCTGCGCACGCCGAACTTCCGCAGGCGGCGCACCACCTCGAGGCCGGTGGCGAGGGTCGCGTCGTCCGTCTGCTCGGTGTGGATCACCTCGACGAGCGGCATCTTCGCGACCGGGTTGAAGAAGTGCAGGCCGACCACGCGCTCGGGGTGCGCGAGGCCCTCCGCCATGGCGGCGACGGAGAGGGAGGAGGTGTTGGAGACGAGCAGCGCCTCCGGGGAGAGCACGCCCTCGAGCTCCTGGAACACGGAGCGCTTGATCGCGAGCACCTCGGGGACGGCCTCGAGGACGAGGTCGCAGCCGGCGAGGTCGGCGACGTCGGTCGTGACGGAGAGCCCGGCGGCGACGGCGCTCGCGGCGCTCTCGTCGAGCAGGCCGCGGGAGGCGGCCTCGGCGACGACCTCGCGGGCGTGCGCGAGGCCCTTCTCCGCGATGGCGGCGTCGAGGTCGCGCATGATGACGGGGACCTGCAGGCCCAGGGCGAGCTGCGCGGCGATCTGGGAGGCCATGAGGCCGGCGCCGGCGACACCCACGGAGCGGATCTCGCGCGCGCCCTCGACGGGCCGGCGGCCGGGCTTGCCGTGGCGCAGGAGCTCCGCGGCGTGGATCGCCCCGGCGGCGGCGGGGGTCGCGGCGAGCTCCGTGAGGGCGGTCGCCTCGCGGGCTAGGGCGTCCTCGAGGGTCGAGCCGGGCAGCTGCTGGAGCAGGTCGAGGGCGCGGGAGACGGACGGCGCGCCCTGCGCCTCGAGGCGTGCGGCCCACTGACGGCGGGTCTCCGCGGAGGTGTGCGGGGCGTCGAGGGCGTCGGCGAGCTCCTCCGCCTCGGGGCTGCCGGCGGCGGGCAGCGGGGAGATGCGGCCGGCCCAGGCCGTCGTGCTCCCGGCGCCGTCCTCGGCCTCCTCGTCGTCATGGGCGGCGACGATCGCGGCGAAGGCGTCGAGCGCGGCGGGGAGGTCCTCGGCGAGCTCGTCGACGAGCCCGATCTCGAGGGCCTGCGCAGCGGAGAGCTGCTTGTCGCGGGCGGGGTCCTCGAGCACCATCCGCACGGCGGTCTCGGGGCCGACGACGCTCTGGAGGAGGGTGGTGCCGCCCCAGCCGGGGAGGATGCCGAGGCCGGTCTCCGGGAGGCCGATGCCGCGGGCGCCGGGGACGGCGGTGCGGACGTCGGCCATGAGGGCGACCTCGAGGCCGCCGCCGAGGGCGGCGCCGTTGAGGTGGGCGAGCACGGGGACGGGGCTCGTGCGCACGCGGACCTGGAGGGCGTGCGCGCGCTCGGTCATGGCGGGGACGCTGCCGGCGGCCTGCGCGTCGGCGAACATCGAGAGGTCGGCGCCGGCGAGGAAGACGCGGCCGGTGCCGGTGAGGGCGATCGCGCCGATCTCCCCGGCCTCCGCGCGGTCGAGCGCCGTGTCGATCGCGCCGGTCACGGCCTCGATGGACTGCGGGCCGAGGGTCGCGGGGCGACGCTCCTCGCCCTCCGGCGGGGCGAGCGTGAGGACGGCGACGGTGCCGAGGGCGGGGTGGTCGAGGTCCTCCGTCAGGACGCGGGTGACGTGCTCGGTGTAGCTGCTCATCAGGGGGTGCCTTTCGCGGACTCGTCGTCGAGGTCGTGCGCCACGGATGTGTAGTACCGCGGGTTTCACATAGATCATGCCGCGCGGCCGGGCCGCTTGTCCACCGCGGCCGCGGCTCAGCCCCTCCGTGGCCTCAGGGCAGCTCCCAGGAGAAGTCCCCCTCGCCGCTCGACGCATCGATGATCACGCCGTCCTCCTCGCCCGCCGGGACGACGAACACGGCCGTGAAGGCGACCGTCCCGCCGTCCTCGAGCGGCGGCAGCTCGCCGAGCGAGCCCTGGACCACCCCGGGGGACATGTCGTCCACGTAGACGAGATCGGTCTCGGCGCCCAGCCAGAGCTCGTCGGTGAGCACGAGGCTGCCGGGACCCTCGTAGGCCACCGTCCCCTCGACGCTCACGAGCGTGAAGCCGGTGCGCGGCAGGTCCTCGTGGCCGGGGATCGTGCCGCCGACCTCCGCGCTGTCGATGCCCACGCTCATGGTGCCGCCGTCCCAGGTGCCCCAGGCGACCGTGTGCTCGCCGACGGTTCCGGGGTGGTCGTAGCCGCCCGTGCCGTCGTCGACCACGGTGCCCGAGGAGTCGGTGACGACCCCGCCCACCTCGTCGCTCCCGGAGTACGTGTCCAGGGCGAGGTCGTCGCCCTGGCTCAGCCGCAGCGCGACGAGCACGGTGCCGGCGACGATGCCGAGGGCGAGCAGCAGCCCCACGACGACGGTCGCGGTGATCACCGGGAGCACCCATCCGGGCCGGCCGCCGCGGGGCGCCGAGGGCGGGGCGACGGCTCCGGGGGCCGACGGCACGGCAGGCGCGAGGGGCGGGGCGCTCTCATGGGGGGCGCGGGAGGACGGCAGGCTCATGATCCGGATGCTAGGGGTGCGCACACCCGTCCACAAGTCACGGTTCGGTCACCGTGCGCGCAGGTCAGATGGGGTTCTGCGAGGGGCGGGCCGGATCAGCCCAGCGCATAGTGCAGCGGCTCCCCGTCGTAGGGCTGGAGCACGATCCGTGCGCCGTCCATCTGGGTGGAGACGAGCACGAAGGCGCAGCGGGCGCTCGCGTGCTGGCCGTCCCGGATCGCGCCGACGGTGTCGATCGCGTCCGGCGCCATGCCGGGCAGGACGTCCGTCGCGTAGCCGAGGTCGGTCTGCGCGGAGAACCACATCTCGGAGAGCGGCTGGAACTGCCCGGGCCCCTCGTAGGAGATCTCGAGGGTGACGAGCACGAGCTGGTGGCCGTCCTCGACGACATCGGTGCCCGGTGCGTGCGGGAGCTCGGCGTCCGGGTCCACCTCGGCGGCCCGGACGTGCACGGTGCCGCCGTCCCAGGTGGGCCAGCTCAGGGTGTCCTCGCCGACGGTCGCGGGATCGGAGAAGCTGCCGTCGGGGGCGGCGCCGCCGCCCGCCCGGTCGACGCTGCCGGGACGCAGCGACGGGTCGCCGGTCGCGGGCGTCGAGCGCGGGCCGGGATCCGTGGGTGTCGTGGCCGTGGTGGGCGCCGCGCGGAGGCGCTCGGCGGTGTCGAGCGCGCCGGCGACGATCACGAGGCCGGCGAGCAGCCCGATCACCAGGAGGGCGACGACGCTGACGATCGCCCAGGGCGGGAAGGGCCGGTCCCCCGCCTCCGCCTCGTCGCACTCCAAGCCGGGCGCCGGCGCGGGTGCGGCGTGCACGTCGCGTGCCGCGTAATCGGGCAGCGCGGTCCCGTCCTGCCCTGCGGGCTCGTCCGACGGCGACGGGACCCCGAGGGGATCGGCGTCGGTCGGCGCGGGACGCTCGGACATGGCCTCGATCCTAGGCCCGGACGCACGGCCGGCGCCGACTCGTCGTCGGCGCCGGCCGGGGCCGGATCCCGCGGTCCCCCGACCGCGCCCCCTGATCCGTCCCCTTCCGCTCCCGTCCCGCACCCGGTACGGACGGAGCCCGCTCCGCCGGCCCGTGGGCCGACGGCCGTGTCAGTCCTCCGGCAGCGCCGTGAAGACGTAGGTGAGGTCCTCGTTGACCTGCGAGGTGGCGTAGTAGGTGCCGTCCGCGCCGTCGGTCCCGTCGAGGGTGCACACCGCGTGGTGGCCCTCGTCGAGCACGGTGCACTCGCTCGTGATGCCCGCAGGCAGGTCGCCGTCCGCGGCCCGGCCGAGCATCACCGCGTTGATCGAGGCCTCCTCGATGTCCTCCGCGGTGGCCTCCGAGGCGGAGGGCGCGTCGGCCCAGGACAGCGAGATCTCGGCGCCCTTCGCGACCGGGAGCTTCTGCGCCGCGTCCGGGTCCTCGAGGACGAGCAGCGCCCGACCGAAGGGGGTCCGCACGAGGCGCACGGTGGACGTGTCCTTCTCCCCCGTGTCCGGGTTCGTGGACGTGCAGTGGGAGGCGCGGCCGTCGAGCACGGCCTTCCCGGTGCAGACGGCGTCGTAGCCGCCGAAGTACTCACCGCCGGCGATGGACCTCGCGCTGACCGAGGTCACGGCGCGATCCTGGTAGAGGTGCTCGAGGCCGACGCCCCCGCCCTCGTTCCCGACCCGGCTCGTGGAGACGGTGCCCGCCCAGCTCGAGGGGAGCGTGACGCCGGAGCCGCCCGCGTCGAGCGCGGTGACCACGTATCCCGGCCCGCCGTCGATCGCGGTCTGCTGGGTGAGGTAGTAGGTGCCGTCGCCGCCGCCGGAGCCGGTGATCGTGCAGGTGCCGTGGGCGCCGCGATCCAGGACGGTGCAGCCCGCGGCGAGGTCCTCCGGCAGGTCGCCGTCGGAGTTGGAGCCCATCATCACGGCGTTGATGACGGTGTGCTCGAGGTCGGAGGCCGTGACCCTCGCGGGCGAGGGGGCGTCGGCGCCCCAGTACCCGACCTGCGCACCCTCGGGCACCGTCGCCCGAGGGGCGTCCTGGTCATCGGCGGCGACGATCAGGGCACGGCCGGCGAAGGGCGTCGCCACGAGGCGGACGGTCGCCCGGAGCTGTTCGCCCGAGTCGTCGTCGGTGAAGGTGCAGCGGGAGGCACGGCCGTCGAGCACGGCCTTCCCGGAGCACACGGCGTCGGAGCCGGCGAAGAACTCCTGGCCGGCGATCGTCGCGGCGCTCATCGAGCTCGCCCCACGGCTCGCGCCGTAGAGGTAGTCCACGGCGACGTAGGAGTAGGAGCTGCCGATCTCGCTCGCGGAGATCGTGCCGTCCCACGAGTCGGGGACGTCCACGACGGGGGCGGCGGCGTCGCCCGTGCCCCCGGCGACGTCCCCCGTCCCGGCGGCGACGTCGGCGGGAGCGGCGGCGGCGCCGACCCCGCCGGCGAGCCCGGCGGCCGTCCCGCCGCCCGCGGCGAGGATGCCGACGGCGGCGAGGGCGAGGATCCTGGTGCGGCGGCCGCCTGCTCTGCGGCTGATGGTGTGATGCATGACTGTTCCCCCTGGATCGGGATCCGTGGCCGACGGCCGGGACCCGCGGTGCGCCTGCCGAGAGGCGGGCGCGAAAGAACTTTACGAAGTCTTGAACATCTTTGCCAGTCTCTTTACAAGATCGTCACATCTCTGACGCGCGTCCATCAGCGCAGGCCACAGGGCATTTCTTCCGACGCCGTCCGCCTCGCACGGTGCTACCGACCCGTCACCGAACAGATCCCCGCCGGTCGAGGAGCCGCAGCACCGAGGCCGTGCTCGACCCCCGAGCGGCTCCCCGCGGGCGATGACCCGGCGCCCCCCGCGGTCAGCGTTCGTCACATACCGTCCCGCGCGCGTGACCGCGTGCGCGGGACGGACCTACGGTGAGCTCCTCGCACCACCGCGCAGAGAGGGCGATCCGTGGCCACGATCGAGAACGTCGCGCAGCCGAAGCAGCCGCAGCAGGACCCGTCGCCGAGCGACGCCCCGTACGCCGAGGAGAGTGTGCTGGACCGCCCCGCCTGGTCCGCGCTCACCGGAGCCCATGCGCACCTCGCGATCGGCAACGAGCTCGTCAAGCACTACCCCGCGGACGTCTCCCCCTTCGTCGGGGTCCGCGACTGGGAGGACCCGGGCGTCTGGGGCGCGATCCTCGAGGTCTTCGGGCACGACGCCGTCGTCGGCGTCTCCCATGCCGATCCCGTCATCCCCGACGGCTGGACCTGGGAGTACCGCGTGCCCGGCGTGCAGCTCGTCCAGACCGACGCCCTCGCCCCGCGTCCCTTCGCCGAGGCGGAGGAGCTGGGCCTCGCGGACGCCGAGGAGATGATCGCCCTCGTCGAGCGCACCAAGCCCGGCCCCTTCCTCCCCCGCACCGTGGAGATGGGCCGCTACGTGGGCGTGCGCCGCGAGGGCCGCCTCGTCGCCATGGCCGGCGAGCGCCTCCACCCCGACGGCTGGACCGAGATCAGCGCCGTGTGCGTGGACCCCTCCCAGCGCCGCCAGGGCCTCGCCTCCGCGCTCGTGCTCGACGTCGCCCACGCCGTGCAGCAGCGCGGCGACCGGGCGCTGCTCCACGCGAGCGCCGCGAACACCGGCGCGATCGCGGCCTACGAGAAGCTCGGCTTCGCGCTGCGGCGCACGCTCGTCTTCGGCGGCGTGCGCACGCCCTGAGCCCCGCCGCTGCCCCGCTCTCCGCTCAGGGCAGGCGCAGCTCCCAGGCCTGCTCGACCTCGCCGCGGAAGCGCACCGCGTCCCCGCCCTCGGGGTAGAGGCGCACGGTCGACGGGGTGCCGGCCTCGGGCAGCAGCTCGAGGATGCCCGCGTCGAGCAGGAGCGTCGCGGGGCCGCCCGCGTGCGCGAGCAGAGCCTCCTCGGCGCCGCCCGCCCAGTGCAGCGTGACGGTGACGGGGCCGGCCGTGCGGACCTCCGCCCGCAGCGGCGCGGTGACCTCGAGCGTGCCCTCCTGGACGGTCATCTCCTCCCCGCGCAGGGCGGTGAGCTCGGCGGGCGCGGAGGAGACGAGCAGGTCGCCGTCGAGGCCCAGCTCGCGCGGGAAGGTGAGGCAGCCTGCCCATCCCTGGGCGTCGGTCTGCTCCTGCGTGCGGCCGGCGTGCTCCCAGGACCAGCCCCACAGCAGCACCCGATCCCCCTCCGCATCGACGACGGCCTGCGGCGCGTAGAAGTCCGGGCCCGTGTCCACGGAGCCGCCGGTGCGGGGCGCGAAGCGGGGCAGGCCGTCCTCGCCCGTGGTCAGCGAGCCCAGCAGGTAGGCGGATTCGGTGATCGAGCCGGGGACGCGCTCGGAGCGGTACCAGAGCGAGACGAGCAGGGCCCACTCGTCGCCGAGGCGCACGAGCTGCGGGCACTCCCAGATCTCCGCGTGGACGTGCTGGGCTGCGACGGGATCGTGCCCGGTGAGCAGGGTGCCGCGGTACTCCCAGTGCTCGAGGTCCGTCGCGTCGTAGAGCAGGATCGCGGGGACCACGTCCTCGCCCTCGCGGATCCCGGCGCCCTGGATCGCCCAGCGGTGGCCGTC
This sequence comes from Brachybacterium sp. SGAir0954, assembly GCF_005490785.1. GTDB lineage: Bacteria > Actinomycetota > Actinomycetes > Actinomycetales > Dermabacteraceae > Brachybacterium > Brachybacterium rhamnosum. The sequence goes on from NZ_CP027295.1 coordinate 417,659, forward strand.
GAGCGTGAACACGAACGGGTCCCGCACGCCCTCGAGGTCGAGCTCCTCGGGCACGGGGGCGGCGACGACGGAGCGGGTGACGCCCTGCAGCTGCGCGTCGGTGCGGGCGACGACGACCTGGGAGAGGTCGTTGCGCACGCCGTCCACGCCCGAGTAGACGAGGGTGGGCAGCGCCGTGCCGTCCTCCGCGGTGTCCACGAGGCCCACGCCGCTCCAGCAGCCGCCGCGGTCCGCCTCGCCGGCACGGGGCACGGGGCCGTGGGGCTCCTCGCGCCAGCGCACGAGGTCCGGGGAGGACATGTGGCCCCAGAGGATGTCGCGGTGGCGGGGCTCCTCGGGGTGGTGCTGGAAGTAGACGTGCCAGCGCCCGTCGTGGTGGAGGATCCCGTTGGGGTCGTTGAGCCAACCGCGGGGGTGGACGCGGTGCAGGGACGGGAAGTGCAGGGCGGTCATGGGGGTCTCGTCTCTCTCGCGGGGCGGAGGGGGATCGGCGTGGGCAGAGGTCACTTCGAGGCGCCGGCGGTGAGGCCCTCGCGGAGGTAACGCTGGCCGAAGAGGAACACGACGACCGCGGGGACCATCGACAGCACCACCCCGGCGAGGACCACGGAGATCGACCCCGTGCCCAGGTTGCCCTGGAGCGTGACCAGACCCAAGGGCAGCGTGTAGTTCTGCTCGGAGATCATGAAGATCAGCGGGCGGAAGAACTCGTTCCAGTGGAAGTTGAAGGCGAGCACCCCCACGATCGCCATGCCCGGCAGGGCCAGCGGCGCGTAGATCGAGGAGAAGGTGCGCCAGGGGCTCGCCCCGTCGATCGCGGCGGCCTCGCCGAGCTCGAGCGGCAGGCCCAGGAAGTACTGGCGCATGAGGAAGGTGCCGAAGGCCGTGGGGATCGCCGGGAGGATCAGCGCGAGCAGCGTGTCGGAGAGGCCCATCCCGCGGATCAGCATGAACACGGGCACGATCGTCACCTGCGCGGGCACCATCATCGTGGAGAGCACGATCGCGAAGAGGGCGTTCTTGCCGCGGAACTCCATGCGGGCGAAGACGTAGCCGGCCATCGCGGCGGTGATCATCTGGCCCACGGCGATGACCCCGGTGACCAGGGCGCTGTTGAGCACGAGCAGCGGCACGCCGATCTGCTCGAACACCGCCGCGTAGCTCGAGAAGTCGGGGCTCAGCGGGAAGAAGCTCGGCGGCAGGGAGAAGGACTCCGCGGCGGGCCGCAGCGAGGTGGTGAAGGTCCACCAGACGGGCCCCAGGGTGAGCACCGCGGCGACGGCGAGCGCGGCGTAGCGGGCGAGGGAGGGGAGCTTGCGGGTCATCGGACGCCTCCGGACGGAGAGGGGTGAGGGGTCATGGGCGGGACGCTCCTCACTGGTAGAAGACGAAGCGGCGGGCGAGGCGGAACTGGGCGGCGGTGACCAGCATGATCAGCACCATGAGCACGAGGCCGATCGCGCTCGCGCGGCCGAACTCGAGCTCCCGGAAGGCGCTCTCGTAGATGACCATGACGACCGTGCGGGTCGAGTCGCCGGGGCCGCCGCGGGTGAGCACGTAGGGCTGGTCGAAGACCTGCAGCGCGGAGATGATCGCCATCACCGAGGCGACGAGCACCGTGGGGCTCACGAGCGGCAGCGTGAGGTGCCGGAAGCGCCGCCACCCGGTCGCGCCGTCGATCGCTCCGGCCTCGTAGACCTCCTGCGGCACCGCGGCGAGGCCGCCGATGAACAGCAGGAACGAGAAGCCGAAGTTCTGCCAGACGTACACCGCGATGACGACGACCATCGCCCACTGCGGGCTGGTCAGCCAGGGCACCGCGGGGATCCCGACGAGGGACAGCGCCCAGTTGATGACGCCGTAGCTCTCGTTGAAGAGGTACTTCATGAGGATCGAGACGCTCGCCGCGGAGAGCACGAGCGGGAAGAAGAAGGTGGAGCGGAAGAACACCCGCAGCCAGGCCGGCATCCGCGACTGCACGAGCACCGCGAGCAGCATGGCGATCGCGAGCTGCGCGGCGACCGCGACGACCACGAACACGGCGGTGTTGAGGAAGGAGACGGCGACGGTGGAGTCCGCGGCGAGGTCGGTGAAGTTCTGGAGGCCCACGAACCGCGGCGAGGTGATGATGTCCCAGCGGAAGAAGGCCAGGACGAGGGAGCCGACGATCGGCACGAGGACGAACAGGCCCACCCCGAGCATCGTGGGGGCCAGGAAGATCCAGCGCAGCAGGGTGCCGCGGGAGTCGGTGGTCATGCGTCCTCCTCGGTGAAGACGGCGCGCAGGTCGCGGTCCAGCGCGGCGAGGGCGCGGGCCACGCCGCCGGCCCCGCCGGAGAGTGCGGTGGAGATGTTGCGGATGAGGGCGGTCTCGACGGCGGCCTGCTGGGGCGGCGCGGGGATCGGGCCGGAGGTCGGGAAGCGGTCGAGGGTGTCGTAGAAGCGGGACCAGTGCTCGGGGCCCACGCCCGTGTAGAGCGAGTCGGTGACCATGGAGCGCCGGGTGGGCGTGGTCGACGGCGTCGGGAAGGCGAGCTGCATGGCCTGCTTCGAGGCGGTGAACTTGATCCACTCCCAGGCCTGGTCGGCCTTCTCCGTGGTCTTCATGACCGCGTAGCCGGCGGCGCCGAACTGGTGGCGCTGGGTGCGCCAGCGGGGGAAGAACTGCACGTCGTACTGCTCGGCGGTCATGCCGCCCTCGGCGAGGCCCTGGACCCAGTAGCCGCCGGCGGGGGTGGAGCCGATGCGGCCGGAGGCGAAGAGCCCCACGAGGGTGTTGCCGCCGCCCTCCTCGGGGCGCACGGCGAGGCCGTCCTGGACGAGGGTGCGGAGGTACTCGACGCTCTCGTGGACCCGTTCGTGGGTCGCGTTGGAGCCGGTCCAGAGGTAGCCGCCGGAGCGCTCCTCACCGGGATAGAAGGTGGACCACAGCTGCTCGCCGCCCTGCGCCCTCTCCTCGGTGAGGAAGGAGGTGTCGTTGACGTAGAGCCAGGGGACGATCCCGCCGAAGAGGCGGTTGGTCCAGTAGTACGGCGTCGCGTCGCCCTGCATGCCGCGCAGCAGCTCGGTGAAGTCGTCGCGGTTCCAGTCCTCGCCCGGCATCTCCAGCCCGTTGCGCTCGAGGACGTCGAGGTTGAGGTACATGTTCGCGGCGTTGAAGTCGAGGGGCAGCTGGTAGAGCGAGCCCTTGTACATGAACGCCTCGATGAGGCTGGGGTGGACGTCCTCGAAGTAGTCGCGCACCGCGTCGGCATCGCGCAGCAGGTAGTCGTCCAGCGGCAGGGCGAGGCGCTCGGCGAAGAGCTGGGCGCCCTCGGTGGCGGTGTAGACGACGTCCGGCTGGGTGCCGGAGGCGACCATGGTGAGGATCTTCGCGAAGAAGTCGCCCCAGTCGGTGGCCTGCACGGACTGGATGCGCACGGGGATGTCCGGGTGCTCCTCCGTGAAAGCGTCGGCGATCTGCTGGCGGCCGGCGGCGTCCTGGGCGGTGCCGAGGATGAGCACGGTGAGGGCGTCGTCGCCGCGGCCGGGGATGTCGGCCCCGGTGAGGCGCGGCCACGCGGCGGCGGTGCCGGCGACGCCGGCGAGACCGGCGGCGCCGAGCAGCGCGCGGCGGGTGAGGGGTGATCGGGTGGCCATGCGGTCCTCTTCGTCGAGCAGCGGCACAGGGGGGTGATCCGGAACCACACTTCTTCACGTGTCGAAGTGAGGTGGGATGAGTATGCGGCGCAGCTTTCACACGTGTCAAGGCCGGCCGACGGAACCCTGTCCGGACCGCGCCGGAGAGGCCGGGGGCGCGGGGCTCAGCCGGCCGGCGGGCGCGCCACCGAGGAGCGCTCGACGAGCGGGCACGCGACGACGACCGTCCCGGCCGCAGCGGCCGCATCGGCCCCGTCGGCCCCGTCCTGCTCCTCCGCGCCCGCGTCGACGAGGTCGAGCAGGGCGGTCATCGCGGTGCGGCCCATCTCCGCGTGCGGCAGGGCGATCGTCGTGAGCGGCGGGGTGAGCACCTCGGCGAAGAAGTCCTCGTCGTCGAAGCCGATCACCGAGAGCTCCCGCGGCACCGCGACCCCGGCGACGGCCGCCGCATGGATCGCGCCGGCGGCCACCCGGTCGCGGATGCAGAACAGCGCGGTGGGCGGTACCGGCTCGGCGAGCAGCTCCGCGGCGGCGCGGAAGCCGTCGTCCATCTGCCAGCCCGTGCGCACGATCCGCGGGGCGAGCCCGGCCTCCTCGAGCACCTCGGTGAAGCCCTGCTGCCGCTCGCGCGTGGCGACGGAGTCGTCGTCCCCGGAGAGCAAGACGATCCGGCGGTGCCCCACCTCGAGCAGGCGCCGCGCGGCGCGGCGCGCGCCCTGGAGGTCGTCCGGGACCACCGCGACGGGGGCCGCCGCCTCCTCCTGGGGCAGGGCGTCGCAGTTCAGCAGCACGAGCGGGATGCCCGGCGGCGGGGTGGGCGCCGTGATGCGGGTGCGGCCCATCGCCGCGTAGACCAGGCCGTCCACCTGGCGCTCCGCGAGCATCCGCACGGCGCCCTCCACGGTCGCCTCGCGCAGGGAGAGATCCGCGGTGAGCACCATGTACCCGCGCTCGGCCGCGGCCATCGAGGCCTCGCGGACCATCCGGCCCGCCCACGGTGATGTCGCGATCTCGTCGCTGATCAGGCCGATCGTGCGGGTGCGCCGCTCGCGCAGGGACATGGCGACCGCGGATCGCGTGTAGCCGAGCTCCGCGGCGGCCGCGAGCACCTTCTCCTGGTTCACCGTCGAGACGGTGCCCTCGGTGCGGCCGTTCAGGACCATCGAGACCGTCGCCCGAGAGACGCCGGCACGCTCGGCGACATCGGCGGAGGTGGGACGGCGAGCGGCGGGGGTCACCGTGCCAGCCTACGGCGACGCGGCCGGGTCCCGTGCCCGAGAGGACGGAATACCGCGGGCCGCGAGGCGTTGGGGGGACGGTAAGGCACCGCGCCGTCACACCGCGGTCGCCACGCACCACGACCAGAAGGAGCCCCCATGGCCCGCATCCCCCGCACCGATATCGACATCCTGCCCCTCGTCCTCGGCGGCAACACCTTCGGCTGGACCTCCGACGAGCAGGCCTCCTTCGCCGTGCTCGACGCCTTCGTCGCGGCGGGCGGCAGCGCGATCGACACGGCCGACGGCTACTCGGCATGGGTCCCCGGCAACTCCGGCGGCGAGTCCGAGACGATCCTCGGCGCCTGGATGGAGGCTCGCGGCAACCGCGACGAGGTGGTCCTCGCGACCAAGGTCGCCTCGAAGCCGGACCGCCAGGGCCTCTCCCGCGAGAACGTGCTCGCCGCGCTCGACGAGTCGCTCCAGCGCCTGCGCACCGACCACGTCGACCTGTACTACTTCCACTTCGACGACGAGAACGTCTCGATCGAGGACCAGGTCGCGACCGCGCGCGAGGTGCTCGACTCCGGGAATGCGCGTCACCTGGCGCTGTCGAACTACTCCCCCGAGCGCCTGCGCGCCTTCCTCGAGACCGCCCGCGAGCAGGGCGTGACGCTGCCCGTCGCCCACCAGCCGCAGTACAACCTGCTGCACCGCGCGCAGTTCGAGCAGGAGTTCGCACCGATCGCCGCGGAGTTCGAGCTCGCGACCTTCCCCTACTACGCCCTCGCCTCCGGTGTGCTGACGGGCAAGTACCGCACGGCGGCGGACGCCGAGGGCGCCCCGCGAGGCGGCGCCGCGACGGAGCTGCTGGGCCAGCCCGGGACCCCCGCGGTGCTCGAGGCGCTGCACGCGGTCGCCGAGGCGCACGGCGTCGAGGTGACCTCGGTGTCCCTCGCGTGGCTGCGCGCGAAGGGCGTCACCGCCCCGATCGCCTCCGCCTCCCGCCCCGAGCAGGTCGCCGCGCTGATCGCCGGCGCGACGCTCGAGCTGGACGCCGCGGAGGTCACCGCGCTGGACGACGCCTCGCAGCCCTTCGCCTGATCCCCGTCGGCCGTCGGTCCCGGAGGTCCCCTGCGCTCAGGGAACCTCCGGGGCCCGGTCCATCGTCATCCGCGCGACGTGCAGGGCGAGGTAGGCGACCTCGTCCGGCGTGAGCCGGTCCCCGAGGCGCAGCTGGACGATCGTCGCGAGCTGCTCCGCCGTGCGCACGGCCTCCGGGTAGCTCTCCCGGATCGAGCGGCCGATGGTCGACTCCTGACCGTCGAGCTGCCGGTGCTGGTGGATGCGCACGAACATGTAGCGCACGTGCGTGATGAAGCGGGCGGCGGTCATCGAGCTGCGGGAGACGTCCACGCCGTAGCGCTCACCGATCACCGCGAGCAGCTGCTGGATGACCCCCGTCATCGTGTACGTGAAGGACAGGTCACCGGAGGCGAAGCCCGCGTTGACCAGGTGCAGCGTGAGCGCCGTGGCCTCCCCCGCCGCGAGCGGCGGGTCCACGTGGAGGTTGATCTCCTCCAGCAGGCGCTCCGCCTGCGCGTACTCGGTGCCGTAGAGGGTCTGCACCTCCGCGCGCAGCGGGTACTCGATCTCCTGGCCCTTCCGGGCCCGCTCGAGGGCGCCCGCGACATGGTCCGCGACGGCGATCGCGAGGGTGGGGCGGGTGGACTCGCGGCCCTCGATCCCGGCGGCGCGCAGGGCGATGACGACGCCGCGCAGGACGTCCTGGTCGATCATCGCGAAGACCTCGGCGAGATGATCGGGGTCGCGGCCGTCGGAGGGGACGAACACCCGCACGATCAGCTCCGGGTCCACCTCCTGGCCGGGGCGGGCGCGGAAACCGATCCCGCGGCCGGTGAGGATGACCTCCTGGCCCTGGCCGTCACGGGAGATGACGACGTTGTTGTTGAGGACCCTCAGCACCTTCATGCCCGCTCACCTCCTTCGCGCTCGGGACACATCCTCCCAGCACGGGCGCGGGCGCGCACCGCCCCCCCGCGGGGAGCGGCGCGCGCCCGGCCCGACCGCTCAGCGGCGGACGGCCACCACCGGGGCGCCCGCGGCGACCTGCTCGCCCACGGCGAGCGGACGCACCTCGGCGAGGCTCGCGGTGTTGATGACGGTGACCAGGGTGAGGGCGGGGTGCCCGGCCGCACGGATCGCCCCGAGGTCCACCTCGGCGAGGAGGTCCCCGGCGCGCACCTGCTGGCCGGCCTCGACGCGCACGTCGAAGCCCTCGCCGTTCATCTGCACGGTGTCGATGCCGACGTGCACGAGCACCTCGACGCCGCCCGCGCCGCGGATCCCGAAGGCGTGCCCGGTGCCGGCGACGGTGATGAGCTCCCCGTCGAGCGGGGCGAGGACGGTGCCGTCGGCCGGCTCGACGCCCACGCCCTCGCCGAGGGCGCGGGAGGCGAAGACCGGGTCGCCGGCGTCGTCGAGGTCCAGCACGCGACCCGCGACCGGGGAGACGATCTCGAGATCGGCCTCGGCGAGCAGGGTCGCGGTGGGGGCCGCACCGCCCGCGGTCCCGGCGGCGGCGTCGGCGCCGTCGGTCGTGGCGGTGGCGGCGCCGACGACCGGGGCGGTCGTCGTCGCGGAGGTCGTGCTCGTCGCGGAACCGGAGGACTCCGACGCGGCGGTCGCCGCGGCGCGCTCGTCGGCCTCGCGGAGGTCCCGCGCGGCGTTCGCCGCCGCACGCTGCTCGCGCGGCATGTAGTCGGAGAAGTAGACGAGCACCATCGCGGTGACGAAGGCCGCCGCGATCGCGATGACGTACACGGGGATCGGATCGAAGACGGGGATCGTCAGCAGCGAGGTGAACGCGAAGGCGCTCGTGTCCACGCCGCCCAGCAGGCCCACGATCAGGCCGCCCACGAGGCAGCCTACGAGCATGCGCGGGTAGATCCGCTTGAAGCGCAGGTGGATGCCGTAGAGGGAGGGCTCGGAGATGCCGCCGAACAGGCCCGCGGCGAGCGCGCCGGTGGCGGTCTGCCGCATCTCCGGCTCGCGGTGGCGCAGGGACAGCAGGAGCACGCCGGCGGTCGCGCCGAAGCAGGCGAAGTTCCACGCGCCCATCGGGCCCTGGATGAAGTCGTAGCCGAGGGTGTTGATGTTCTGTAGCATCAGGGCGTTCAACGGCCAGTGCAGACCCAGCGGCACCAGGAACGGATACAGCAGCGGGATGACGACCGCGAACACGATCGGGGCGTTGCCGTTCAGCCAGGCGAGGCCCGCGCCGATCCCGTTGCCGGCCCAGATGCCGAGGGGGCCGATGAGGAACGCGGTCACCGGGATCATGACGAGCATGGAGAAGAACGGCACGAAGACGAGCTGCACGTTCGCGGGGAAGATCTTCGCCAGGCCCTTGTAGACGAGGGCGAGCAGGGCGACCATCAGCAGCGGCACGAACACCTGGCCGCCGTAGTCGTTCAGCTGCATGGGCAGGCCGAACACCGTCGCCGTGCACTGCTCGGTGCCGAGCGTCGCGTTGGTGGTACAGGTGACGCCCGGGATGGTGCCGGCGCCGGAGAGCATGCCGGTGTAGTTCGGCGTCATCACGGCCGCCATCACGGCCGCTCCCACCCACGGGTCGATCTGCAGCTTCTTCGCGGCGTTGTAGGCCACCATGATCGGCAGGAAGTAGAGCACGGAGCGCCACATCGCATCGACGAAGACCCAGGTCGCAGACTTGCCGTCCGCGTAGTAGTCGATGACCCCGAAGGCGTCCAGTGCGGACACGATGGCCACGATCAGGGAAGCGCCGAGCAGCACGCCCATGAGCGGCCGGAACGAGTCCGAGAGGTACTCGAAGACGTTGTCGAGCCAGGCGAAGCGGCCGCGGCCCTTGGCGCGGATCGCGGCCTTGACCTCGGCGTCGCTCTGCGGGCGGGGCGCGGGGCCGCCGCTCATGGAGGGCAGGTTCATGATCTGGGAGTAGACGCCGGCGACGGCGCCTCCGATGACGACCTGGAAGCGGTCGCCGGACTGCGGCACGGTGCCCATGACGCCGGGGAGGGCGTCGAGCGCGGTGCGGTCCACCTGCTCGGCGTCGTGCAGCTGGAAGCGCAGCCGGGTCGCGCAGTGGGTGAGGCTCTCGATGTTCGCGGGTCCGCCGACGCCGCGGACGATGTCCTCGGCCTCCGACGTGTTCGAGCTGGGGGTGTTCATGATGCGTCCTCGCATCCTTCGCGGGTCGTGGGCACGTGCCGGCGACGACGCCGGCCGTACCCGGGGCACAAAAAAAGACCCGGACCGCGCAGTGCGGTCCAGGTCTTGCTCCACCATCACGGTGGATGACAATCCTGTGAACGAAGAGTTCGCCGTGGAGCATAGCAGGCGTGGGGCGCCGCTCCCGCTCTCAGCCGATGCCGAGCGTCTACGCGGTGCACGGATCGGCGTCGACGCGAGCGTCCGCGATCGAGAAGCGTCCCTGCCCATCGAGCTCGAACTGCGCACCGTGCTGGTCGGTCGCGACGAGGTGGTGCAGTGCTCCATGTCGGTGCACGCGGCCCAGGTCGGTGAAGCCGTGCTCGGCGAGGACCTCCTCGACCGGTTCCGCGTACTCGTCCCAGGGGTCGCGCTCGGTGAGGTCCCCGTCGAACGACTGTCCCGACTCCCCTTGGCCGGCCCGGTACAGACAGGTGCCGCCGTCCTCCGTCACGGACTGCGACGGCGCGAGATAGCTGAACTCTCGCCCACTCGATGCGAGGGCGCCGGAGACGCCGGCGGCGACGTCCTCGTAGTGGCCGACGGCCCCAAAAGCCCGCGATAGGTTCGCGCCATGGCCTCCCCCTCCCCCGCCCCGGATCCGCTCGCGACGCTCGAGGACACGGACCGCAGCGATCCCGCGCTGCGGGACTGGGTCGCGGAGCGGGTGCGGCGGCTCGACGCGGACGACCGCCGCTCCGCGGACACCCACCTGCTGCGGCTCGCTCTGCCGGCGGAGTGGGGTGTGGACCTGTATCTGAAGGACGAGTCCACCCACGTCTCCGGGAGCCTCAAGCACCGCCTCGCCCGCTCGCTGTTCACGTACGCACTGGTCAACGGGTGGCTGCGTCCGGGGATGCCGGTGATCGAGGCGAGCTCCGGCTCGACCGCGGTGAGCGAGGCGCACGTGGCGCGGATGCTCGAGGTGCCCTTCGTGGCCGTCGTCCCGCGCAGCACGAGCGCCCGCAAGGTCGCGCTCATCGAGGCGGCCGGCGGCAGCTGCCACTACGTGGACCACGCCGAGCAGATGAGCGACGCCGCCCGCGATCTCGCGGTCGCGCGCGGGGGCCTGTTCCTCGACCAGTTCACGCACGCCGAGCGGGCCACCGACTGGCGCGGCAACAACTCGATCGCCGTCTCCGCGATGGAGCAGATGAGCCTCGAGCCGCACCCGGTGCCGCGCTGGATCGTGGTGGGCGCGGGGACCGGCGGCACGAGCGCGACCTTCGGCCGGTACCTGCGCTACCGGCGCCTGCCCACGGGCCTGTGCGTCGCCGACGTCGAGGGCTCCGCCTTCTTCCCCGGTTGGCGCGACGCGGACCGCGGTGCCGCCACGGACGCATCCTCGCGGATCGAGGGCATCGGCCGGCCGCGCATGGAGCCGAGCTTCGAGCCGGGCGTCGTGGACCGGATGATGCGGGTGCCGGACGCGGCCTCCGTCGCCGCGGCGCGCCACCTCTCCGAGCGCCTGGGCCGCCGGGTCGGCGCCTCGACGGGGACGAACCTCGTCGCCGTCGCGCGCCTGGTCACCGAGCTGCGGGAGCGGGGCGAGCAGGGCTCCGTGCTGACCCTGCTGTGCGACAGCGGCGACCGCTACGCGGGCACCTACTTCGACGACGACTGGGTCGCCGCGCAGGGCTGGGACCTCGCGCCCTGGCTGCGGCACCTGGAATCGGCGCTGCCCGTCGTCCCCGCCTGACCTCGGGTCACGGAGGGAGCGGGCCGGGACGGCCCCGCTCCGCTCCCCGACCGCTCACACGAACGCGCTGACACCGGTGATGCGGCGGCCCACGATGAGCGACTGCATGGTGTCGGTGCCCTCGTAGGTGTGCAGGGCCTCGAGGTCGCTGCGGTGGCGCACCACGCGGTTCTCGAGCAGGATCCCGGAGCCGCCGAGGAGGTCGCGGGCGTCGGCGGCGATCTCGCGGGCGGCGCGGGTGTTGTGCACCTTGGCGAGGGACGCCTGCTCGGGCAGCAGGGTCCCGGCCGCCTCGAGCTCGGCGAGGCGCACGCAGTACAGCTGCATCGAGGTGAGGGTCTGCAGCATGTCCGCGAGGCGCACCTGTACGTGCTGGGCCTTCGCGAGCGGGCGGCCGAACTGCACGCGGGTGGTCGCGTGCTCGAGGGCGGCCTCGTAGCAGGCGGTCGCATGGCCCAGGGCGCCCCAGGCGACGCCGGCGCGAGTCGCGAAGAGCACGCGCGAGGTGTCCTTGAAGGAGCGGGCGCCGGGCAGGCGCGCGTCCAGCGGGAGGCGCACGTCGGTCAGGCGGATGTGCGCCTGGTGGATGGCGCGCAGGGCGACCTTGCCGCGGATGATCTCCGCGTCGTAGCCGGGCAGGGACTGGTCCACGAGGAAGCCGGAGACCTGGCCGTCGAGGGCCGGGTCCGACGGGTCCTGGACGCGGGCCCAGACGACGGAGACGTGGCCGCCCGCGCCGTTGCCGATCCAGCGCTTCTCGCCGCTGAGCACCCACTGGTCGCCGTCGCGGCGGGCCATGGTCTCGAGCGAGACGGAGTCGGAGCCGTGGGTGGGCTCGGTGAGGGCGAAGGCGCCGAGCTCGGTGCCGGCGGCGAGGGGGTCCACCCAGCGGGCCTTCTGCTCGTCGGAGCCGAGCAGGGCGATCGAGCGCAGTGCGAGGCCGCCCTGGACGCCGACCATGGTGCCGAGCGAGCCGTCGATCCGGGAGAGCTCCATGTTGACCAGGCCGGTGGCGAGCGGGCTCAGGTGCCGGTGGCCGGGGAGCTCGAGGCCGTCGGTGAAGAGGTCCTTCTCGCCGAGCGCCGCGAGCAGCTCGGTGGGGTACTCGTAGTCCTCCCACGCCTGGTTCAGGCGGTCGAGGTGCACGGCGAAGGAGCGGGCGTCGGCCCACGCCTCGAGGTCCTCACCATCGACCTGCTGGAAGAGGGCGACGTGGTCCGCGGGCGGCGGGAGCAGCTCGGCGGGGGTCGCGGCGGCCGGGTCCGGAGCGCTCACGACGGGGGCGGAGCCGATGCTCGTGCTCTGCTCGGCGGTGGTCATCAGGACATCCTCTCGATGATGAGGGCCATGCCCTGGCCGCCGCCCACGCAGAGGGTGGCCAGGCCCAGGCTCGCGTCGCGCTCCTGGAGGCCGTGGATCAGGGTGGTGGTCATGCGGGCGCCGGTGGAGCCCCAGGGGTGGCCGAGCGCGATCGCGCCGCCGTGCACGTTGAGCTTGTCGTGGTCGATGCCGAGATCTTCCGCGGAGGGGATGACCTGGGCGGCGAAGGCCTCATTGAGCTCGACGAGGTCCACGTCGTCGATGCTCATGCCGGCGAGGTCGAGGGCGCGGCGGGTGGACTCGACAGGGCCGAGGCCCATGATCTCGGGGCTGAGGCCGGAGACGCCGGTGGAGACGATGCGAGCGAGCGGGGTGAGGCCCAGCTCCTTCGCGCGGACGTCGGACATGATGACGAGGGCGGCGGCGCCGTCGTTCAGGGGGCAGCAGTTGCCGGCGGTGACCGTCCCGCCCTCGCGGAAGACGGGGTCGAGCCCGGCGACGGCGTCATAGGTGACGCCCGCGCGCGGGGAGTCGTCGGCGGAGACGACGGTGCCGTCGGCGAGGGTGACGGGGGTGATGTCGCGGTCGAAGAACCCGGCGGCGCGGGCGGCCTCGGCGCGGTTCTGGGAGCGGACGGCGTACTCGTCCTGCTCCTTCCGGGAGACGCCGCGCAGCTCGGCGACGTTCTCGGCGGTCTGCCCCATGAGGATGTACGGGTCGGGCAGCTGGCCGTCCTCGCGCGGATCGTGCCAGGGGGCGGGGATCGCGCGGGAGGCGCGGGCCTCGGTGCGCTCCCAGGCCTCCTGGAAGAGCGGGTCGCGGGCGTCCTCCTCCATGAGCTTGCCGGTGCTCGTGGAGATCGACTCGACGCCCGCGGAGATCACGGTGTGCGCCTCACCGGCGCGGATGGCGTGGAAGGCGGCGCGGGTGGTCTGGATCGAGGAGGCGCAGAAGCGGGTGACGGTCGCGCCGGGGACGGTGTCCAGGCCCAGACGGATCGCGACGGTGCGGGCGAGGTTGCCGCCCTGGTAGCCCTCGGGGATCGCGCAGCCGAGCTGGAGGTCGTCGATGGTGGCGGGGTCCAGCGCGGGCACCTGGTCGAGGGCCGCCCGGATCATCTGACCGGCGAGGTCGTCCGGGCGGACGCCCTTGAGGGAGCCCTTGCGGGCCCGGCCGATCGGGGAGCGGGCGGCGGACACGATGACGGCCTCGGGCACGAGGGTCTCCTTCGACGACGGTGTCTGGACGGGCGCGGGGCCCGTCGGGCACCGCGAATGTACCCGATACTAGCGGTTCTAGATAACCGTGCAAGAGGCGACGACACCGGACCCTGCGCGGAGTCCGGGTCCCCGTGACCTAGCCTTGCCCGGAGGGTCCCGCGTCGGCCGGCCCCTCCCCCGACCACCCGAGGACACCCGCCCGTGACGACTCCCCCGCCGCCCACCCGACCGTCACGCCGCGCGCGGACGGAGCGGCGCCCGTGATCCCGGTGCTCGTGGGCGGCATGGTCGCCCTGCTCGTCGGGATCGTCGGCACCCGCGCCTACACCGCGCTCGCGAAGCGCAAGGGCTGGGCGCAGTACGTCCGCGCGGACGGACCCGTCAGCCACCACTCCAAGCGCGGCACCCCGCAGATGGGCGGGATCGCGATCTTCGCGTCCACGCTCGTCGGCTACGCGGCCGCGCACCTGGCGACCTGGTCCCCGCCCACGGTCTCCGGGCTGCTCGTCCTCTTCCTCATGCTGGGGCTGGGGTTCATCGGCTTCCTCGACGACTGGACGAAGATCCGCCGCGAGCGGTCGCTCGGCCTGCGCTCCGGGCAGAAGCTGCTCGGGCAGACGCTCGTCGCGATCGTCTTCGGCGTGCTCGCCACGCAGTTCGCCCGGGACGGGATCACCCCTGCGAGCCATCGCATCTCGGTGGTGCGGGACACCGCGATCGACCTCGGCGTGCTCGGGGCCGTCGCCGGGACGGCGCTGCTCATCGTGTGGATCGTCCTCATGATCACCGCGACCAGCAACGGCGTGAACCTCACCGACGGGCTCGACGGCCAGGCCGCGGGCGCGTGCGCCATGGTCCTCGCCGCATACACGCTGATCGGCATCTGGCAGGCACTGAAGAGCTGCGCGAGCGCCGTGGCGCCGGGCTGCTACGCGGTGCGGGACCCGCTGGACCTCGCCGTGGTCGCCGCCTGCCTCGGCGCCGCGTGCATCGGCTTCCTGTGGTGGAACACCCCGCCCGCGGCCCTGTTCATGGGCGACACCGGCTCCCTGGGCCTCGGCGGGGCGCTCGCGGGCCTCGCGATCCTCAGCCGCACCGAGCTGCTGCTCATCGTGCTCGGCGGCCTCTTCGTCTTCGAGACCGTCACTGTGATCCTGCAGGTGAGCGTCTTCAAGGCGACCAAGCGCCGCAACGGCGGCGTGGGCAAGCGGCTGTTCCTCATCACCCCGATCCACCACCACTTCGAGCAGCTCGGCTGGAGCCAGGTGACCGTCTCCGTGCGCTTCTGGATCATCTCCGCGGTGTGCGTCGCCGCCGGGCTCGGGCTGTTCTACGGCGAATGGGTGCTGCTCGCCTCCTGAGCGGCACCCCATGGTGGAATGCACCATGCCCAACTCCTCCTCCCCACTGGTGCTCATCCTCCTGAGCGTCGAGCACCTCTCGCCGGAGAGACGGGCGGAGATCGGCACGGTCGTCGACGCCCACCCCCTCCTCCGGCCAGGGAAGGTCGGCCAGGACCCGCCGAGGACACGAGTCGGCTCGACACTCGTTCCCCACCTCGCCCAGCCGGACCTCCCCCTGTTCCTCTTCGGCGGGGAGGGCGCTCGAACCGAGGAGAGCGCCACCTGGATCTTCGAGCTCGAACCCGCATGGATCGTGGTCGGTGGGAGAGGCGACGCAGGGGAGGTCGTTCGCCCGGTGAGCTCCCTGACGATCGTCATCGGCCCCGAGCGGGCCGCCGCATTGGGGGCTCACGGCCTCGAGATCTTCCTCGGCGAGATCGGAGACGCGATCGGAGGCGCCTACGGCTGCATCTTCCCCGAAGCTACCTATGAACAGCTCAATCGCTGGTACGCGGACGGACCAGCCCGTCCCGATCTCTCCTGGGGGCTGGGGAGCGTCTACTGGATGCAGTACCTCGGGCCGGCATTCGTGGAACGACGCCCGGCCCTGGCGCAGCTCGAGCGTTCCACGACGACACCGCGAGGAGCGGTGATCCACCGTGCGACGGAGCAACCCGAACACTCACTCGAGAACTCCGGCAGTCCGCTCGACGGGGAGTGGCGAGCTCCTCTGCTCTCCGCCCTCGGCGAGGACGTCATCCTGATCTCGCTCGAAGAGCGGGACACGATGCCCTCGCTGGAGCACCATGCGTCATTCGACCCCGGGCGGGTCGGCCCTCCAGAGGACCTCGTGCGCCGGATCCGTGAGGACGCGGAGCGACGCCGACGACGACGGGAGGCGGAGTACGACCGCGCCCGGACTCGGCGTCTGCGGCTGGAGGGACGCCGGACCCCTCCTCATGTGCACGGGATGGCGGAGTGGTCCACGAACGTTGACGCCGATGAGGTCCCGCACTTCTGGAGGACGCTGCGAGAACGCCTCGCTCCGGAGATCACCAGCCCTTGCGCGGGTGCTCTTGGCCGGGAGATCGCGAACACGCCGACCAGTGCCGGTGATCGTGTGACAGTGGATTCCCCGCATGGACCGTTCGCCGTGGCCTGGTGGTCCGACGACGAGGAGTCCCTCGTCCTCACCCTCGAAGGGCCCGGCGACCTCGTGGAGCGATGGGAGGACTTCTTCGAAGCAGGCCGATGAAGCCTCAACTTGGGAGGAACGTGCTGGTCACCACACGTTCCGTGCGCAACACCGGCGCCCCGCGACAGCCTCGGCGGCGCTACGCTCCGGCACCATGAACGACGCCTCCGCCGAACCCGTCATGTCCTTCCGCACCCGCAAGTGGGTGCGCCCCGAGGACCTCAACGCGAACGGCACGCTGTTCGGCGGCAGCCTGCTGCGCTGGATCGACGAGGAGGCCGCGGTCTACGCGATCATCCAGCTCGGGCAGCAGCGCGTCGTCACGAAGTACATGTCCGAGATCGTCTTCGTCTCCTCCGCCCGCGAGGGCGACATCGTGGAGATCGGCCTCGTCGCCACCGCCTTCGGCCGCTCCTCGCTCACGATGCGCGCGGAGGCCCGCAACCTGTTCACGCAGAAGAGCATCCTCACGATCGAGGAGATGGTGTTCGTGCACGTCGACGAGCAGGGCCGCCCCGCGCCCCACGGCTTCACCGAGATCACCTACGACCGGGACCGGGTCCCGGCCCGTCACCGCGCCTCCGAGGCGGAGGGAACGTCGGACCGGTCGTGAGCGCCTGCTGAGACTGCCTTCCGGCACCCCTTTCACCGCACCGCTCATCGTCGGTAGTTTCAGGTGATGGCACCGACGAGCACGCCCAGCCGCCCCGAGGATCTCCGCGCCGTACTCCGTTCCGCACTCGAGGCCGGGGAGAACAGCGGCGAGGCGGAGCCCTTCGACGTCGATGCCTTCATCGCCGGCAAGATCGCCGAGACCGACTCGGACCCGCGCGGAGGGCGGAAACCCTCGCTCCACCTGTGAGCAGGCAGGCGACAGCCGCGAGGGCTCACCCCGCCTCGCCGCCGCCGTCGCGGAAGGTCGCGCGGTAGGCGGTCGGGGAGGTCCCGACGATCACGCCGAAGTGCCGCCGCAGGTTCGTGTCCGTGCCCAGGCCCGTGGCCTGCGCGATCCGGGTGACGGTGAGGTCGGTGGCCTCGAGGAGCTCGCGGGCGCGGTCGATGCGGGCACGCAGCACCCACTGCAGCGGGGTGAGGCCGGCGTCGGCCGTGAAGCGCCGGGAGAAGGTGCGCGGGGAGACGTTCGCGCGCCGGGCGAGGGCCGCGAGGGTGAGGTCGCCGTCGAGGTGCTCGAGCGCCCAGGCGCGGGTGCGGGCGAAGTCGTCGCCGAGGGGCTCGGGGATGCTGCGGGGCACGTACTGGGCCTGCCCGCCGCTGCGGTAGGGGGCGCTCACGAGGCGCCGCGCGACCTGGTTGGCGAGGGCGACGCCGTGGTCGCGCCGGAGGAGGTGCAGGCACAGGTCGATGCCGCTCGCGGCGCCCGCGCTCGTGAGCACCTGCCCGGCGTCGACGAAGAGCACGTCGCCGTCGACCTCGACCTGCGGGTACCGCTCCTGGAGGGCGTGCGTGTAGTGCCAGTGGGTGGTGGCGCGCCGGCCGTCGAGCAGCCCGGCGGCGGCGAGGGTGAAGGCGCCGGTGGAGATCGCGGCGATGCGGGTGCCGCGCTCGTGGGCGGCGCGGAGGGCCGCGATCACGGCGGGCGGGGTGGTGACGGTGGCGGGGTCGCGGAACCCGGGGACGAGGATCGTCCCGGCCCGCTCGAGGGCGTCGAGCCCGTGGCCGACGGCGTAGGCGAGGCCGTTCCAGCCCTCGACGGTGCCGGCCCGCTCCGCGCAGACCTCCACCTCGTAGGGCATGCCGGGCCGCTTCGCGAAGACGTGCGCGGCGATGCCGACGTCGAGCGCCTTCGCGCCGTCGAGGACGAGCACCGCCACCCGGTGGTCGGCGCCGGTCACGGGCGGCCGACGATCAGGCGCAGGGACCCGGGGAAGGCGGGGAGGGTGCGCAGGTCCCCGTGCCGGGCGTCCCAGGCCCCGGAGTCGAGGTCCGCGCGCAGGGTGCGCACGAAGCGCTCCTCGACCTCCGCGCCGACGAAGCTCCACGCGGAGTTCGCGCGCCGCGCCCCGGGGTCCAGCAGCATCTCCGGGCGCCCGTAGTACGCCTCGGAGAAGCCGTCGACGCAGGCGAGCGGGATCAGCAGCGCGTGCACCTCGACCCTCCCGCCGAGGCCCTCGCGCAGCGCACCGATCGCGGGGTAGCGACCGGCCTCCGTAGCGATCACCTCCGGGGCGTACTCGGTGATCCACGAGCGGTCCAGGGCCGCGGGATCGCAGGTGAGGACCACGACGGGGCCGCGGGTGACGCGCCGCAGCTCCGCGAGGCCGCCGCGCAGGTCCTGCCACTGGTGCACGGTGAAGGAGGCGAGCGCGGCGTCGAAGGCGCGGTCCGCGAAGGGGAGCTGCTCGGCGACCGCGTCGACCACCGGGGCGGAGCCCGCGGGGCGCTGTGCGCGCATCGCGGCGCTCGGCTCGACGGCGGTGACCTCGAGATGGTCCGGCTCGTAGGACCCGGCGCCGGCGCCGACGTTCACGAGGGTGCGCGCCGGCCCGAGCGCCTCCCGGATCGCGGCGGCGAAGGCCGGCTCGGGGCGACGGTAGCGGGAGTAGCCGGGGCCGATCCGGCCGTAGTCGGCGTCACCGGCGCTGCCGTCGGGGGCCTGGCCGGGGGTCGTCGCGCTGCGTTCGAGGTCCATGACGCCATCCCACTACGGCTCCCCGCCGTGCACCATGTGCCGCGCGGACGCCCACCGCACGGATCGCGCCAACGGCCCGCCGGGCGGGGCTCCGCTACGTTGACCCGATGGAAACGATCCTGCTGGTGCGGCATGCGGAGGCGAACGGCACGACGGGGAGGACCCGCCGCTCGCCCCGCGCGCCTTCGTGGTGGGCTCCTTCGTGGCCCGGGAGCTGGGCGCCCCGCCGGCCGCCTGGATGCAGCTGCCGATCGCGCACGCGAGCCTCACCGAGCTGATGCGCCGGACCACGGGCGAGTGGTCCGTCCTCGGCGTGAGCGACGTCGGGCACCTCGTGGGGATCTGAGGAGCGAGTCCCTCAGGCGAACACGTCGAGCAGGCGGCGGCACTTCGGCGGGTCCCGGGTGAGCCCCTGGTCGAGGCCCCACAGCAGGTAGGACAGGGAGCGGAGCACGATCCAGGCACGGGCCCGCTCCCCGTGGACGCCGGTGCGGCGCGCGAAGAGGTCCACGAGGCGGCGCAACTCGGGGTCGTCCGCCACCTCGTCGAGCCGGGACCAGAGCACCCGGGCGAGGTCGTGCTCGAGGTCGCCGCGCAGCAGCACCGGGTCCACCACGAGCCACGGCTCCCGCTCCCCCGCGAGCACCTGCTCGCAGTGCAGGTCCCCGTCCACGGCGTCCCCTCCCGGCGGCAGGGCGGCGAGCTCGGCGGCGATGCCCAGTGCGATCTCGAGCTGACGCCTCGGCACGGGGCGGCCCAGCCGCTCCCAGTCGCGCGGGAACTCCTCGAGGTGGGCGGCGGCGATCCGGGCGGTCGAGGTCGCGCCGGGCGGCGCCGGGACCGCCATCCGCGCGGCGAGGTCCGCGATGACCGGCACGGCCTCCGCCAGCGGCACCGACTGCAGGCTGCGGGCGGAGAGCCGCTCCAGGATCATCGCGCGGGCCGGGACGTCGGCCTCGAGCAGCCGCACGGTCCCCCGCCCGTCCCACCAGCGCAGCGCCTCCGCCTCGCGGGACACGTCGTCCCCGGGCGGGGCCAGGCGCAGCACGGCCGCCTCGGCGCCGCGCCGCACGGGCACGACCAGGGCGTTCGAGCCGTGGAGCGGGCCGCCGTCGACCTGCAGGTCCCAGCGTCGGCACTGCTCCGCGACAAGGGACGGGAGGCGGTCCAGCCATTCCCGGCCGGCAACGTCGTGCCACCAGCGGGGCATCTCGCGGAAGGCGGCGGGGACGGTGATCATCGGAGCAGACCACCAGGGCGAGCGGCAGGGGTCAAGCGGATTGCCGTCGGCTCACCCGCCACGGGAGGAACAGGCCGGAGAGGATCAGGCCGACGACGCCGACGAGCAGACCGCCGCGCGCCCCGATCCCGGTCGCGACCAGTCCCCCGAGCAGGGCGAACACGGGGGCGGCGCCGCGGGAGGCGAGCGTGAACGCGGTGGTCTCCCGGGTCGGCTCACCCCTCCCAGATCTGGGCGATGTGCTCGGGACCGAACTCGACCACCTGATCAGCGCTGAGGAGCCCCGCCAGGTCCACCGGATCGTTGTCGATGTAGCCGGTGAGACGATCCGCCTCCTTCGCCGTCACCTGCACCCACAGTCGTTCGCCGCGGTCGGAGAGCGGCTCCTCCCAGATGAGCTTCACCGCGTCCCCGACCGCGGCACCACGACGCTGCTCGAGAGGCAGGATCCCGAAGGTCTCGGGATGCTCCCGGTGACGCTCGTCCACGTCGACGAGATGCAGCGCCTCGGCGCGCTTCCAGCGCGGGATGCGCTTCTCCCGCCGTCTCACCGCGCCGTGCCGCCGAACTCCTCCGCGTAGCGCGCCCGCCGCTGCGCCTGCTCGACCGGGTCCGGCACGGGCAGGGAGGCGATGAGGCGGCGCGTGTAGGGGTGCTGCGGGTCGTGGAGCACGTCCGGGCCGTGGCCCTGCTCCACGAGCTCGCCGCGCAGGAGCACGCCGATGCGGTGGGCGAGGGAGTCGACGACGGCGAGGTCGTGGGAGATGAACAGGGCCGCGAAGCCCAGGTGCTCCTGCAGCTCGCGGAACAGCTCGAGCACCGTGGCCTGCACGGACACGTCCAGCGCGCTCGTCGGCTCGTCGGCGATGAGCAGCTCCGGGCCGAGCACGAGGGCGCGGGCGAGGGACACGCGCTGGCGCTGCCCGCCGGAGAGCTCGTGCGGGTAGCGGCGGGCGTAGGCGCCGGGCAGCTCGACGGCGTCCAGCAGCTCCTGCACCTTCGCCTCGCGCTGCGCGGCGCCGAGGCCCTTCTCGTGCACGACGAGCGGCTCGGCGATGCATTCGGCGATCGTGAGGTGCGGGTTGAACGACGTGGCCGGGTCCTGGAACACGAACCCGATGCGCCGGCGCACGGCCCGGAATGCCTTCTCGCGGATCCCGTTCATCTCGTGGCCGAGCACCTGCAGGCTGCCGCCGCTCGTGCGCTCGAGCCCGGCGATCGCGCGGCCGATGGTCGTCTTGCCGGAGCCGGACTCCCCCACCAGGCCGTACACCTCGCCGGCGCGGATCTGCAGGTCCACGCCATGGACGGCGCGGAACGCGGGCCGGCCCAGCCGCCCCGGGTACTCGATGACGAGGTCCTTCGCGGTGACGACGGGCTCCGCCAGCTCGATCGCCTGCTGCCGCTCGGGCGGGAGCGCGCTCCAGGCGCTGTTCCGTCCCAGGTGCGGGACGGCGGCGAGCAGCTGCTTCGTGTAGTCCTGCTGGGGGCTCGCGAACAGCTCGCGGGTCGCGGCCCGCTCGATCACCTTCCCGTGCCGCATGACGGCGACGGAGTCGGAGAGGTCCGCGACGACGCCCATGTTGTGGGTGATGAGGATGATCGAGGTGCCGAAGCGGTCCCGCACGTCGCGCAGCAGGCCCAGGATCTCCGCCTGCACGGTGACGTCGAGCGCGGTGGTGGGCTCGTCGGCGACGATGAGCTCCGCCCCGAGGGCGAGCGCCATCGCGATCATGATGCGCTGCTTCTGGCCGCCGGAGAACTCGTGCGGGTAGCGGTCGATCCGCTCCTCCGGGTCGGGGACGCCCACGGAGGCGAGCGCCTCGACGGCCTCGGCGCGGATCTGCCTGCGGGTGAGCTTCGGGCGGTGCGCGCGGAGCCCCTCGCCGATCTGCCACCAGATCGGGTAGACGGGGTTCATGGCGCTCGAGGGCTCCTGGAACACCATGGAGACGTCCTCGCCGCGCAGGGCCCGCAGCCGGGCGCCGCGCAGGCCCACGACGTCGGTCCCGGAGACGAGCACGGCCCCGGTCGCGTCGGCCGTCTCGGGGAGCAGGCCGAGGATCGAGCGGGCGGTGACGGACTTGCCGGAGCCGGACTCGCCGACCACGGCGAGGATCTCCCCGGAGGCGACCTCGAGGCTCACGCCGTCCACGGCGTGCACGTCGCCGGCGTCGGTCGCGAAGTGCACGTCGAGGTCGCGGATCGCGAGCCGCGGCTCGACCCGTGCGCGGTCCTCGGCGCGAGGCGTGGCGGCGGTCATCGTCGGGCTCCCTTCCGTCGCCGGCGGGAGCGCAGGCGCGGGTCGTCGAGGTCGTTGACGGACTCGCCCACGAGGGTCACGCCGAGCACGGCGGCGACGATCGCGAGGCCCGGGAACAGGCCGGTCCACCAGATGCCGGAGGTGGCGTCCGCCATCGCCCGGTTGAGGTCGTAGCCCCATTCGGCGGCGCTCGTCGGCTCGATGCCGAAGCCGAGGAAGCCGAGCGCGGCGAGGGTGAGGATCGCCTCGGAGCTGTTGAGGGTGAAGATCAGCGGCAGCGTGCGGGTGGCGTTGCGCAGCAGGTGCGTGCCCATGACCCGCCGGTGCGGGGTGCCGATCACCTTCGCGGCCTCGACGAAGGGCTCGGCCTTCAACCGCACCACCTCCGCGCGGATCACGCGGAAGTACTGCGGCACGAACACCACAGTGATCGAGAGGGCCGCGGCGAGGATGCCGCCCCAGGCGCTCGACTGGCCGCCGGAGATGACGATCGACATGACGATCGCGAGCAGCAGGGACGGGAAGGCGTAGATCGCGTCCGCGAGCATGACGAGGATCCGGTCGAGCCAGCCGCCCACGTAGCCGGAGATCAGCCCCAGCAGCACGCCGAGGAACAGGGAGGCGACGACCGCGCAGGCCATGACGGCGACCGCGGTGCGGGTGCCGAAGACGACGCGCGAGAGCACGTCGTATCCGGCGACGGTGGTGCCGAGCGGGTGCGCGGCCGAGGGCGGCTGCTGCGTGCCGAAGGCGGTCCCGTCCGCCGACGTCGCCGCGAAGGGGTAGGGCGCGATCAGCGGGGCGAGCAGCGCCGTGAGCAGGAGCCCCGCGACGAGCACGAGACCCGCGATCAGCATCCCCCGCTGCAGGCCGACGCTGCGGCGCAGGTGGGAGACGATCGGCAGGCGCAGGTACCAGGGGGCGTGGGCGGTCGCGGCGACCGCGCCGGCCTGCACGGCGACGGACTCGTCGCCCTGGAGGCCGCCGTCGGCGCCGGGAGGGGCCGGGTTCGGGATCGTCATGTCAGTACCTCACGCGGGGGTCGATGAGCGCGGCGATCACGTCGACCAGGAAGTTGGAGACGGCGACGATGACGGCGAGCATCATGACGATGCCCTGCACGGCCACGTAGTCGCGGGCCGCCATGTACTCGGCGAGCTGGTAGCCGAGCCCCCGCCATTCGAAGGTGGTCTCGGTGAGCACGGCGCCGCCCAGCATCATCGCGACCTGCATGCCCATCACGGTGATGATGGGGATGAGGGCCGGGCGCAGGGCGTGCCGGGTGGTCAGGCGGGACTCGGCGACGCCGCGGGAGCGGGCGGAGTCCACGTACGGCATCTCGAGCGTGCCGATCATGTTGGTGCGCACCAGGCGCAGGAAGATCCCGCCGGTGAGCAGGCCCAGCGCCACGGCGGGCAGCGCGGCGTGGCGCAGCACGTCGCCGATCAGCGCCGGGTCCCCCAGCCGGATCGCGTCCAGCAGGTAGAAGGGGCTGGGGTTGAGGATCGAGCCCATGGTGCGCTCGCCGCCCGTGGAGAGACGACCCGCGACGGGGAACCAGCCGAGGCCCACGGAGAACACGAGCTTGAGCAGCAGGCCCACGAAGAACACCGGGGTCGCGTAGCCGAGGATCGCGAGGACCCGCAGGGCCAGGTCGCCCCAGCGGTCACGGTTCCGTGCGGCGATCATGCCCAGCGGCACGCCCACCACGAGCGCGACGACGATCGCGTAGAGCACGAGCTCCGCCGTCGCCCCGCCGTACTGCAGCAGGATCGCGGAGACCGGCCGGCCGTCGGTGTAGCTGGTGCCGAAGTCACCGCGCAGCACCCCGCCGAGGTAGTCGAGGTACTGGATGATCAGCGGCCGGTCGTAGCCGGCCTCGGCGCGGCGGGCGGCGAGCTCGTCCGGGGTGAGGCGGCCGCCCAGGGCCGCCGTGATCGGGTCGCCGGTGATCCGCATGAGGAAGAAGACGACCGTCATGAGGATGAGCACGGTCGGGATGATGAGCAGGAAACGGGTCAGCACGTACCGCCCCAGCCCCCCACCGCTCCGTCGGGAGGAGCGGGAGGGGGCGGAGGCGGCGGGCCCGGGCTGCGTCTCGGCGGCCGCGGTCACTTCGACAGCGGGACGAGGCGGAACTTGAAGGAGGAGTCGAGGGTGACGCCCTGGAGGTCCTTCGTGGACACCGCGATCTGCGAGCCCTGCAGCAGCGGCAGGGTCGAGACGTCCGCGGCGACCTTGTCCTGGATCTCGACGAAGGTCTTCTCCCGCTCGGCGGCGTCGGCGATGCCGCGCTGCTTCGCGATGAGGTCCTGCACCTCCGCGTTGTCGTAGTGGTTGACCAGGAAGTTGTCCTTGATGAAGAACGGGGAGAGGTAGTTGTCGGCGTCGGAGTAGTCCGGGAACCAGCCCAGCTGGTACGCGGGGTAGACGTCGGCGGTGCGGTCCTCGGAGTACTGCACCCACTCGGTGGACTGCAGGTCCACGGCGAACAGGCCGTCGGCCTCGAGCTGCGACTTCACCGCGGCGTACTCGTCGCCCGAGGAGGAGCCGTAGTGGTCGGGGTTGTACTGCAGGGACAGCTGCACGGGGATCTCGACGCCCGCGTCCTCGAGACGCTTCTTCGCCTTCGCGGCGTCCGGCCCGCCGGAGCCGTCGCCGTAGAGGTCCTGGAACTGGGTGCCGGCGCCCGGCAGGCCCTCCGGGATGTACGAGTACAGCGGGGTGTAGGTGTCCTTGTAGACGGAGGTCGCGATCGCCTGACGGTCGATGAGGTCCGCCGCCGCCTGCCGCACGGCGAGCGCCTTCTTCTCGTCGGCCTGCTCCGTCTTCGCGCCGTAGGGCTGGGTGTCGAAGTTGAAGACGATGTAGCGGATCTCGCCGCCGGGGCCGTCGTGCACGGCGACCGCGTCGTCCTTCTTGAGGTCCTCGACGTCGGTCGCGGAGAGCGAGCGGAAGACGGCGTCGACGTTGCCCTGCTGCACGTCGAGCTTCATGTTGTTCTGGTCCGCGTAGTAGGAGATCGCGACGTCGGAGGTCTTGGGCGTGCCGTACAGGCCCTGGTAGCCGTCGAAGGCCTGGAAGGAGGCGAGCTCGTTGAGCTTCCACGAGGTCAGCTGGTACGGGCCGCAGAACGCCTTCGCGGAGACGATCTCGTCGTCGGAGAGCACCTTGTCCGCGGGGAAGACCTCGGAGTCGACGATCGGGCCGGCGGGGCTCGAGAGGATGTACGGGAAGGTCTGGTCGTCGGGCTCCTTGAGGTGGAACTCGACGGTGAGCTCGTCGACCACGTTCACCGAGTCGAGGTTCGCGAGCAGGCTCGAGGGGCCGTTCGGGTCGGCGATCGCGACCTGCCGGTCGAAGGTGTGCTTGACGTCCTCGCTCGTGAGCTCGTTGCCGCTCGCGAAGGTGAGGCCGGACTTGAGCTTCACGGTGTAGACGGTGTCCGAGGTGAACTCGGCGGACTCGGCGAGGTCCGGCTCGGGCTTGCCGTCCGTCGAGCCGATCTTGGTGTTGAGCAGGTAGCCGTAGACCTGGGTCCAGACGACGGAGGAGCCGTTGTCGTACGCGGCGGCCGGGTCGAGGGCGGTGACCTTGTCGGTGGTGCCCACGGTGAGCGCGGAGCCGCCGGCCCCTCCCCCGTCGCTGCCGCCGGACTCCGTGGTCTTCGCGCACGCGGCGAGCAGCAGCGGCACGCCTCCCATCGCGATCAGCATCGAACGTCGGCGGGGCGTGAGGGCATCGAACATGGGGTTTCCTCCAGGGGACCGTGGCGCGGGGATGACGCACGCGGGGCAGATGACCGTGTGACGTGGGTCCCACGCCATCGGTGGTGGGGAACGCTAGCACCGGAGCGCGGCCCGGGAGACCGCGGCGGCGTCCTGCGGCACCTTGTTTCCGGATCGTGACGTCCTGTGGCCGTTCATGACATGCGGGCGAACGGGACGGGGTGGGACAGGGGCCGCCCCGGGATCAGACCCCGGGTGGAGCGGTCCGCCCCGCCGGGAGGACGCGACGACCGGGGCCGACGGCGGAGGGTGGGACCCATGAGAACCGCACGCATCGCCACCAGCCGCACCCCCACCCGCGACCAGGGCGCCCTGATCACCTACCGCCCGCTGCCCGAGTCCTACGGCGACGCCGCGCTGCTGCGCGCCGTGCGCCGCGCCCGCCGCCGCGCCGAGGCCGCGGGCCTGGACCCCTCGCTCGTCGAGGTCGACGTGGACGCGCTGCGCCCGGCCCGCCGGCCCCGGCGGGACCGGAGCACCTCCCGCGGCGGCGAGGTCCGGGGCGGCGGGGCCCACCCGCTCGGTGCGCTGCTGCAGCCCCGCCACCGGCACGCCTAGTATCCCGGGCATGACCGACCCGCTCGCCGACTCCCGCACGGACTACCTCGCCGGAGCCCTCGCCGACGACGCCCCGCCGAGCCCCTCCGCCCTGCTCGGCACCTGGATGCAGGAGGCGCTCGACCGGCACGAGCAGGAGGGCGACCTCCCCGACCCGACGGCCGCCGTGCTCTCCACCGTCGCGCTCGACGCGGACGGCTCCCCGCGGCCCCGCTCCCGGACCGTGCTCGTGAAGGGCCTCGGCGAGGACGGCGAAGCGCTCACCGCGACGCTGTACACGAACCGCGACTCCGCGAAGGGCCGCGAGCTGGCCGCCGTGCCGCGGGCGGCGCTGCTCCTGCCCTGGTACGCCCTGCAGCGGCAGGTGCGGATCGAGGGCACCGTCGCGCAGCTCGACGACGACGCCTCGGACGGCTACTTCGCGCGCCGCCCGCGCGCCTCGCAGCTCGGCGCCTGGGCCTCCCGGCAGTCCGCGCCGATCGCCTCGCGCGCGGAGCTCGAGGCGCAGCTCGCGGAGGCCGCCGCGCGCTTCGAGGGGACCGACGTGCCGCGCCCGCCCTTCTGGGGCGGCTACCGGATCACCGCGGAGCGCGTGGAGTTCTGGCAGGGCCGCTCGGGCCGCCTCCACGACCGGATCGCCTACGAGCGCGGGGCGGGCGGCTGGACGCGGGAGCGCCTGCAGCCCTGAGCGCGGCCCCTCAGATCCCGAAGGCGGTCGGATAGCCGACGAGGCCCTGCGGCACCGGGCGCGCCGGGGCGAGGGCCAGGGACATGAACGCCTCGGGCGGGACGTCGAACGGGGCGAGCACCCCGGCATCGGCCGCAGGGGTGAAGCCGAAGCGCGGGTAGTACTCGGCGTGCCCGAGCACGACGACGAGGTTCTCCCCGCCCTGCTCCGCCCGCCGGGTCGCCGCGGCGAGCGCCGCCCGGATCGCGGCGCTCCCGGCGCCCTGCCGCTGGTGCGCGGGCACCACGGCGCAGGGCGCGAGGGCGAGCGCCGGCTCCCCGCCCACGGTGCAGCGGGTGAGCAGCGCCTGCGCGAGGACGGCTCCGTCCTCGCCGGTGGCGACAAGAGACAGTTCGGGGATCCAGGCGGCGTCGTCGGCCCGCAGCGCGTCCACGAGGTCCGCCTCCTCCGCGGTGGGGAAGGCGGCGAGGAGCACCTCCCGGATCGCCGCGGCCTCACGGGGATCGGCAGGGTCCTCGGGGCGCGTGGTCCAGCTGCTCATACGCTCACGCTACCGGCGCGCGTTCCCATCACGACGCGGGGGTGAAGCCTCGGCGACACCTGCTCGAACACCTGTCGACGCCTCCCCGTCGCCCCTCGCCGCGCCCCGGGGGCGCCCCTAGTGTCGGAGCCATGGAGACCGAGCTCGAGCCCACGCCCCCCGGCCTCACCCGCGACGCCGGCTGGCAGCTCGGGGTGCGCCGCACCGTCCCCGCGCACGTCGACGAGGTGTGGCGGCGCCTGCTCTCCGAGTGGCTCCCCGCCTGGCTGGGCGTCGACTCCGTCCCGCAGATGGTCGGGGCCCCGCTGCGCAGCGGCGGTTCGCTGCACGGGCGGATCGTCGGCTGCCACGTGGGCCGCCGGGTGCGGGTGCGCTGGACGCCGCGCACCCTCGACCACGAGACCGTCTTCCAGGTGACGCTGCAGGAGGCCGGCGAGGGCACGGTGCTCGCCGTCCATCAGGAGCGGCTGCTGGGCGCGGCGGAGCGGCAGGCGCTGCTCGAGCACTGGACGACGATGCTCGACGCGCTCGTGGTGCAGCTGCGCGCCGAGCGCGGGACCAGCCAGGACCTGCGCGGCTGACCCTCCGCGCCTAGCCCTCCGCGGCCGGGGCGTGGGTGAGCGCCCCCTCGCCGTCGGCGATCTCGGCGTGCTCGCGCAGCGACTCGATCCGGGCCACGTCCATGTCGACGCGGCCGTCGATGCCGGCGACCTTCCCGTCGAACCGCAGCTGCCACAGCGACCAGTCCTCCTGGTCGGGGCGGCCGGAGTCGGAGAACAGCCAGTCGGGGCGCGCGTCGGTGACGGGCAGCCCGTAGTGGCGGCGCCAGTCGCTCGAGGAGTAGATGACGAGCCTCCGGCCCCATGCCTTCTCGACCGCCGCGGTGAAGGCGTCGATCTCGCGCTGGGCGTCCTCCGCCGAGGGGCGCTCCTCGCAAGCGCCGTCGAACTCGAGGTCCAGGGCCGGCGGGAGCGCGGCATCGTCCGGCGGGGCGGCGGCGAGGAAGTCCCGTGCCTGGTCCGCGCCAGGCGAGCACAGGGTGAAGTAGTGGTACGCGCCGGGCGTCACCCCGGCGGCGCGGGCGCCCGCCCAGTTCTCCGCGAAGCGCGAGTCGGTGAATCCGGCGCCCTCGGTGGCCTTGATGTACGCGAAGCCGATCCCGTCCCCGGCGACGGCCTGCCAGTCGATCTCGCCCTGGTGCGCGGAGACGTCCACGCCGAGCACCTCGTCCTCGCCGAGCTCGAGGTCGCCGGGGAGCTGCGCGAGGGCGGCGGCGTCCTGCGCGGTGGCGGGGACGGTCATGGCGGCGTCGTCGGCCGTGTAGGGGACGGGGACGCTCGCCGCCTCCTCGTCACCGCCGCGAAGCGCGCCGACGACCAGCCGGGTGCATCCGCCGACGAGGACCAGGGCGACGACGGCCACGATCGCCGCGGCGATCTGCCGACGCCGCCGGACCTGCTCGCGAGTGAACCGGGGCACGGGTCGACGCTACCCGAGGTCAGGGCCTCGATCGGGGACCCTGTGGGCACGGACAGGATGGTCTCAGCGGGCGAAGTGCTCCGCGAAGCCGCGCAGCAGCAGCGGCGCATCGTCCGCGTGCTGCTGGCCGAGGGCCCCGAAGAGCTCGTCCATCTGCTCCGGGTCGAAGTAGCCGTGCTCCTGGTAGCGGGCCGCGCGCTCGAGCAGCAGCGGCACGTCCATCTCGGGATGGAACTGGGTCGCGTACTGGCGGGTGCCGATGCGGAACATCTGCACGGGGCACGCCTCGCCCGTGGCCAGCACCGTCGCCGCGGCAGGCAGGGTGTGCACGGCCTCCTTGTGGCCGACGAGCCCGGTGAACACCGGCGGCAGCCCCGCGGCGCGCACGAGCGGATCGGCGAGGCCCTCCTCGGTGAGCGCCACCTCCACGGCGGAGAGCTCCTCGCCGTAGGTGCGGTCGATCCGCGCGCCCTGGTGGGTGCCGAGCGCGCCCACGCCGTAGCAGGCGCCGAGGAAGGGCAGGTCCTGCGCGATGACCTGGTCGAGCACGGAGAACAGCTTCGGCTCGGTCGCGAGCTCGAGCGCGGACTTCGTCTCGGCGGGCTCGGAGACGGTGAAGGGGCTGCCGGCGAGGATGACACCGGAGACCTCGTCCGCGCGGAGCACGGGGGCCTCCTCCTTCTCCAGGCGCACGCGGCGCAGGTCCCGCTCGTCGAGGCCGGTGAAGCGGAGCACGGACTCGTGCTCGCGCTCGGCGACGTCGTCCTCGGGGCGGGTGGAGATCAGCACGAACGGTTTCACGGAAGAATGCTAGACCCGACGGCGGCATGCCCCGCCCCGCCGCCGTCCCGCCTGCTGACCCACCCCCCGCGCCGAAGGAGCCCGCCGTGCCGGAGAGCACCCCTCCGTCCCTCTCCCCCGCCCCCGAGGGCACGACCGCACCGTCCCTGAGCAGGGACGCCGTGCGGGACGTCGCCGCGATCCTCCCCGGGTGGCTGGAGACCGTGCGCCACCTGCACCGGCAGTCCGGCATCCAGGCGGCGATCTGGCACGACGGCGAGCTCGTCGCCGAGGTCGCCGTGGGCCCGGCGGACGCCGAGGCCGGCATCGACCTGCTGCCCACGCACCGCCTGCGCATCGCCTCGCACTCCAAGACGATGACCACGCTCGCCGTACTCCGGCTCGCCGAGGAGGGCGCGCTGCGCCTGGACGACACGCTCGGCGCGCACGTCCCCGAGCTCGCCGGCTCCCCCGTCGCCGCCGCGACCCTCCGCGACCTGCTCGCCCATGCGGCGGGACTGTCCCGCGACAGCGCCGACGCCCGCTGGTGGCGGCTCGGACGCCCCTTCCCCGACCGCAAGCAGCTGCTCGCCATCGCCCGCACCGAGCCCCTCGCGGCCCCCGCCGGCACGCACCTGCAGTACTCGAACATCGGCTACGGGCTCGTGGGGCTCGTCATCGAGGCAGTGACCGGGGAGGACTTCGCCGCAGCCGTCACCCGCCTCGTGATCGACCCGCTCGGCGTCGAGGACATCGGCCCGGACCTCCCCGCGGACGCCCCCGGCCCCGAGACGCCCCACGGCTTCGCTCCCGGGCACACCTCGCTGCTCCACGGGCCGCGGCGGATCGTCGAGCAGGTCCCCACCGGCGCGCTCGCCGCCGCGACCGGCTTCTGGGCGACGGCCGGCGCGATCGCGACCGTCGCGGGCCGCGCCCTCACCACCGACGCGCTGCTGGGGGAGGACGCGCGGCGCGCCATGCGGCGGCGCGTGTGGACCGTCGCCGAGGGGCGGCACTACGCGCTGGGCCTGCAGCAGGGACGCCTGCACGGCTTCGAGGCCGTCGGCCACTCCGGCGGGTTCCCCACCGGCCTGTCGCGCACCTG
Organism: Brachybacterium sp. SGAir0954; assembly: GCF_005490785.1. Lineage (GTDB taxonomy): Bacteria > Actinomycetota > Actinomycetes > Actinomycetales > Dermabacteraceae > Brachybacterium > Brachybacterium rhamnosum. The sequence goes on from NZ_CP027295.1 coordinate 448,655, forward strand.
GGCGGTGCCCTCGGAGCGCCTCGCCGTCTCCGTGATCGGCACCGCCGTGGACGCCCCCGCCTCGGAGATCGCGGCGGGGCTGCTGGGCCTGCTCGCCCTCGCCGCGGGCCGGCCCGCCCCGCAGGCCGACGCGGCCGAGGCGCCCGGCGCGCAGGGCGGCGGAGGCTCGGGCCGGCCGCGCCCGCTCCCGCTCGCCGAGCAGGAGGACGCCGAGCAGGAGGGTGTCGGGTCCCTCACCGCCGGGGAGGTCGCCGATCTCGCGGCCGGGACCTACGACTCGCTGTGGGGCCGCACCCGGGTGGCGCGCCTGGGCGGGCGGCTCTTCGCGCTCGACGACGCGGCCTTCGACCCCGCCGCGGGGGCCCTCGAGCTCGCGACCGCGGGCGGCGCGGCGGACCCATACGAGCCCGGCGCGCGCACGATCGCGCTGCGCACCTGGGGAGATCCGGGCTACGGCACCTGGGCGGAGCCGATCCTCGTGCGGCTCGAGACGGTGGACGGGCCCGGTCCGGGAGAAGGCACCGACGGCGCCCCGACGCTCCGCTGCCGCGGCCTGATCCGCAGCGGCCAGCTGCAGACCGCGAGCGCCGAGTTCACGATGCCGGAGCGCGTCACCCGGCCCGAGGAGGGGCAGGGGCCACCTGGGGAGGGACGCCGATGAGCCCGTCGGAGCTGCTCGTGCTGGGCAGGCCGCTGCCGCCGCTGCTCGCCGCGAACACCCACGCCCCGGTGGCCGCCTGGCGCGAGGGCCTGCCCACGCTCGTGCCCGCCGCGCTCGAGGAGTGGTCGCTGAGCGCCGGGGATCCGTACCTCCCGGGCGGCTCCGCCTCCTGGGTCGCGCCCGTGCGGGACGCCGAGGGCAGGCGTCTGGTGCTCAAGGTGACCATGTCCCATGACGAGGCCCGGGACGAGGCCGCCGGGATGACCGCCTGGCAGGGGCACGGCGCCGCGACGGTGCTGCGCAGCGAGGAGCGGGGCTCGACGACCCTGCTGCTCATGGAGGAGGTGCGCCCGGGGACACCGCTCGCCGAGCTCCCTGATCCCGCCGCGCAGGACGAGGCGTTCGCCGCACTCGTCACGCGGCTCCACGTCCCTGCGCCGACGGGCGGCCCGTTCCGCCCCCTCGCCGACATGTGCGCGTGGTGGGCGGACGAGGCGCAGGAGCGCCTGGACCGCATGCCCGGCCTGCTCCCCGCGCACCTGGTGGCCCAGGGACTCCGCCTCTTCCGCGAGCTGCCCCGGGAGTGGGACGGCGAGCCGGTGCTGCTCGCGACCGACCTGCACCCCCACAACATCCTGCGGCGCGAGCACGGTGGGACGGGCGAGGACGGCGACTGGGTGCTCATCGACCCCAAGCCCTACGTGGGCGATCCGCACTACGACCTGCTGCAGTACCTGCTGAACCACGAGCAGCGTCTGCTCACGGACCCCTCGGGACTGGTGAGGGATCTGGCGCGGCGCACGGGTCTGGACCCGCACCGCGCTCGGGACTGGATGTTCGCCCGCTGTGTCCAGGAGGCCGGCGAGATGGACTCGGCCGCGGAGATCGCCCTGCGCCTCGCGGAGGAGGAGGGGGCGGGCTGAGCTGAGGAGATGAGCTGAGCCCGACCCCACGCGCAGGCGCCGTGAACCGCGTGGGCGTGGTGGTGCGCCGGGCGAGGCTCGCGCTCGTCCACGTGACCTGGTGCCCGGCGCCGGCATCCACGACTCCGTGCTCGTCGGGCTCCCGCTCGACCGACACCGCGTCCTCCTCCTTCCGCTGGCAGCGTGCGCACAGGCCCTCCCCGTTGGCGAGGGTGGTCGGGCCGCCGGCGGCGACGGGCAGGATGTGGTCGTACTGCCGCACGGGGGCGTCGCAGAACGGGGCCCGGCAGGTCGTGTCCCACCAGTGGAGGAACCGCCGCATCGACCTCGGGAACAGCCGCGCCCGGGACTCGCCCGCCACCAGCTCCCCCGTGACCGGATGGGTGAACAGCCGCCGTAGCAGGGCGCCGCGCTCGGTCCCCTCGGCGAGCGCCTCCCGCAGGGGTCCCCGGAGGGCATCGGCGGGGACCGCCCCGTAGCCCTCGATGTGCGCGACGTCCCCGAGGTCCGGCGAGAGCAGCGCCCGTTCGGTGATGATCACGCCGACGTCCAGCACGACGGGATCCATGGCGTCCTCGCGGCCCAGCAGGGTGGCGACCAGGGACTGCGCCATGATCCGGCCGTGACCGCGACGGTCGCCCTGGGCGCGCAGACCCTCCGCCTCGAGGGAGAGGCGCTTGCGGATCGCGGCGGCCTCGAGACCGGGCAGCCGGGCGGAGAGGGTCGCCATGCCGTGCTCGCCCGGCGTGACGCGCACGTGCTGCTCGTCGAGCGCGCGGGCGTGCCGCCGGCCCGCGGCGAGCGGCTCGATCTGCTCCACGAGCGTGGAGATCTCGCGCCGCCAGCGGCGGTGCCCGGCACCGTTGAGGTACGGCGCACGCTCGGCGAGGGCCGCGTCGAGGTCGCGCCGCTGCTCCGGCTCCAGCACCCGGGCCACGGTCGCGGCGTCCCCGGCCACGCGGGCGGTCACGGCGCCGGAGCCGAGGGCATGGAGCATCTGCGGCATGTCCTCGACCAGGCGGCGCGCCGAAGCGAGCGACAGCGCGGCCTGCGCCGGGGAGCTGCGCAGGATCATCGAGGCGTCGCGCACGGCCGCCCGTTCGGCCCCCGCGGCGACCGCCTCGAGGTCCGGATCTCCCGCGCCCTCCTCCTCCCGCGCCGCGCGCTCCCGGGCCTCCGCGAGCCGCTCACGCCGCAGGGCGTCCGCATGGATCACGCGGGCGCGCACGTCGAGCGCGTCGAGCCGGGCGCGGACCTGCGCGGAGGCCCCGAGCAGCTGCGCCGCCCCGGCGGAGGTCATCCCCGCGGCGACGTCGGGCAGGGGGGACCCCAGGGTGTGGGCGAGGTCCACGAGGACCTCGGACACGGGCTGCACAGGAGTGGTCATGCCCCCATCCCACGCCGGGCGGGAAGGGGAGCAAAGCACGCTCCACGAACTGTGGACCAGGAGGCGATGGGGAGGAACGATCGCGCCGCCCGAGCCCGCCCTCAGGCGCCGAGCAGCGCCCGCAGCTCCGGACCGACCCCCTCGACCTCCACCTCGACGGCGGGGCGCACGACGGTCCCGGGCGTGACGACGAAACGCTGCAGGGTGAGGGCGCGGCCGTCCTCCGCCGTCACCTGGGTGCCGTTGTCGACGTACCCGCACGCCCGCGAGACGCCGAAGGAGCGGTCGTTGCCGAGCACCGCGGAGGACTCCGCGCGCACCGCGCCCAGGTGGTCGAAGGCGAGCACGAGCATCGCCTGCCGCATGAGCTTGCCGTAGCCCCTGCCGTGCTGGTCGAGGGTGAGCCACGAGCCGGAGCCCACGGTGCGCCGCACGGCGAAGTCCCTGGCCGCGAGGTCCTGGCAGCCGATCATCTCGTCCCCGGCCCACACGCCGAGCGGCAGCGACCAGTCCTCGGCGCTCAGCTGGGCGCGCAGCCGCCACTGGAAGCGCACGGCCTCGCGCACCCGGGCGTCCGGGTCCACCGCGTACCAGGGGAAGACCAGGTCGGACTGCGGGTCCTCGAAGATCGGCCGACGCAGCAGCGCCGTGTACTCCTCGAGGTCCGCGTCGCGCAGCACCCGCAGCGTGAGGTCACCGGCGCGCACGGAGAGCGCGAAGGGCGGGTGGAGGAGGGCGAGGGCGTCCGGCTGCGTCATCGCGCCAGGTTACGGACCTCGGCCCCGGGCGGCGAACGGATTCCGGTCCCGGCTACGGTGCCGTCATGAGCTCCTCCCCCGCGTCCCCCGCCTCTCCCGACTCCCCTGTTCTCCTCACGGGCTTCGCGCCCTTCGACGGGGCCGCGAGCAACCCCTCCTGGGAGGCCGTGCAGGAGGCGGCCGCGCAGCTGCGCGGGCGCGGCGTCGCGGTCGAGGCGCGGGAGCTGCCGGTGGTCTTCGACCGTGCGGGGGACCTGCTCGCCGCCGCGATCGAGGAGCTCGCACCGCGGCTCGTCATCGCCGTCGGGCTCGCCGACGGCCGCGCCGCGATCACCCCCGAGCGGGTCGCGATCAACGTGCGTGACGCGCGCATCGCCGACGAGTCCGGGGCCGCGCCGGTGGACGAGCCGGTCGTCGCTGGCGGGCCCGTCGGCCGCTTCTCGACGCTGCCGATCAAGGCGATGGTCGCCGCGGCGGCCGCGACCGGCGTCCCGGCCGCCGTCTCGCAGACCGCCGGCACCTTCGTGTGCAACGACGTCTTCTACCGGGTCCTCGAGGCGCTCGAGGGGACCGGGGTGCGGGGCGGCTTCGTCCACGTCCCCGCGGCCCGCACGGTGCCCGTGCCGCAGGCCGCGAGGGCGCTCGTCGCGATGGTCGAGACCGCCCTGTCCACGACGGTGGATCTTCACCGCAGCGGCGGCGCCGTCCACTGAGGAGGGGTCCTCGAGGGGTGATCGTCCACACCCGCACCAGTTGTCCACAATCTTCTCCACAGTGGTGGACGAATGACAGACCTGTAGTTCCGCAGGTGCGGCGGCTGGGGACGACGACGGCCGGGCGTGTCGCGATCAGGGTGGTGCATCGTCCGTCCACAACCCCGACAGGGAGCGGCTTGACAGGGCGCCGAACACGGTCCTGGCAGGTCACGGGCCCATTCCAGGCACAAACCCTGAAGTTCCGCTTGATGGTCCGAGAGCTGCCGAGGCAGGCGGGATCACATCGGTGACGCTGTGGAGGAACGGATCGAGGGCGGTGAGGGCGACCCGGGGGGCCGTTTGTCCCCACCGTCCGTCCACAACGGAGGCCCGTTCGTCCACACTCTCAGCCGGTCATCCCCCGACCTCGCGCAGTTGTCCACAATCGTGTCCACACTCTGGGGATAGTCACACCGTTGTGATTCCCCAGGTGGCCGGGAGAGGGCCCGCGCTCAGGCGATCGCGCTGACCATCGCGACGCGCACGATGACGAGCAGCACGCACACGAGCACACCTGCACCGATCACCGCGGCGTGCACGAAGGCGGAGCGCCGCGCGATCGAGGCGCGGTCCGCGACGGGGCTGAGCTTGGGGCGCAGGGCGAACATCGTCGCGGTGAGCGCACCGCCCATGACGAGGCCGCCCAGGTGCCCCTGCCACGAGATCCCGGGGTTGAGGAAGGTGACGGCGAGGTTCAGGCCGATCAGCACAAGGATCTGCGCGACCTGCCCGCCGAGCTTGCGGTTCACCACGAAAATGGCCGCGAACAGGCCGAACACGCCGCCGCTCGCCCCCACGGTGCCGCTGTACCAGGACTGCGAGAGCGGGTCCGTCAGCATCAGCACGGCCGTGTGGCCCGCGAGGATCGAGACGAGGTAGACCGCGGCGAAGCGGGCGCGGCCCATGGTGCGCTCGAGGTACTGCCCGCACACGTACAGCGCCCACATGTTCAGGGCGAGATGCAGGATCCCGCCGTGCAGGAAGCCGGACGTGAGGAAGGTCCACGGCATGGCGATCGCGCGGAACGGGGCGAACATCGCCCACTGCTCGACGAGCCCGCCGGAGAGCGCCTGACCGGCGTAGGCGAGCACGCACAGCGCCATGATCGTGTAGGTGACGATCGGGGTCTGCGGGCCCATCCGGCCGCCGAGGGCGTTGCGCGGGCGGGTCTGCGCCTGCTGGCGCTCCACGTCGCGGGCGCAGTCCACGCACAGCACGCCCACGGAGGTGGGCCGCTGGCAGTCGGGGCAGGCGGGACGGTCGCACCGCTTGCACCGCACGTAGCTCACCCGATCGGGGTGGCGGGGGCAGACGGGCTGGTCCTGCGGCTGCGAGGCATCATCGGCGCTGTAGCCGTAGGTCGGTCGCTCCATGGAGACATTCTCCACGAGCGGCCTGGACGCGGAGTGGGCCTCAGCCGCCGACGGCCGGGAAGCGCTCGTGGAGCCGCGTGAAGCGCGTGAGCTGCGGAGCGGTGAGCGGCGTGAGCTCCTCGATCTCGAGCCGGCGCCGGGCGCCGCTGCCCGCCCGCCTCCAGGTCCCCACGATCTCGCCGCGTCGGATCGCCGGCCGACGGAACACCCCGTTGCCGCCGGGCACGAGCGCCTCCACGCGCGCCTCGTCCCCGAGGAATCCGCGGTCCCGGTAGCCGAGCACGAGCTCGTCGAAGCCGGGCAGCAGCAGCTCGGCCATCGCCTCCTTCTCCCGCTCGGCGTACTCCTCGACGAGGCCGGCGCGGAACCAGCGCTGCTCCCCGTCCCCGCCGCGCGCGTCCTCGGCGCGGGCGTGGAGGCGGCCGTCGCGGTCCGCGTAGCCGCTCTCGAGCTCGCGCGTGGCCGCGGGCCAGGCCGCGCGGATCTCGCCGAGGGTGAGCTTGCTCCACCAGGCGAGGTCGCGCTCGGTCACGGGGCCACGGCTCGTGACGTACCGGCGGGCGAGCTCCGCGACCGCGGCGACCCGGTCCCCGCCGAAGGCGCCCTCGAGGTCGCTGCCCGCGGGCAGCCAGCGCCGCGCGAGGACGACGGCGGTGTCCCCGTCCCGCCAGGGCCCGTAGGCGGCGACGCCGAGCGCGACGAGGTGGGAGAGCAGGTGGTAGCCGCGGCCCTTCGCGGTCGCGAGGCCCGCCGCCTCCCATGCCGCGAGGAGCTCCGCGCGGGGCACGCCGCGGCCCGTCCCGGGAGAGGAGCGCGGCCCCGCGACCTCCTCGAGCACCGCGCGGGCGCGGTCCACCTGGTCCTGGTCGAGGCCGAGCGCGGGGCGCCGCGCGACCTGGGCGCGCAGGGGCCCCGCGGCGCACAGCTCCGTGATCCAGGCGAGGGAGTCCGCGGCGACCACGAAGACGGTGCCGCGCATGGGGTAGCCGCGCACGATCTCGCCGCGGTCGAAGGCGTCGAGCACCTGCTGCACGGCGGCCGTCCCGGTCCGGGCGCGCGGCGCGCGGCTGCGCAGGGCGAGGGAGGAGACGGCGCCGGGGAGGTCCTGCCCCTGGTGGGCGGCGAAGGAGCGCGCGACCTCGACCGGGGTGGGCGGGGCCCCGTCGGGGGCGAGGAGCCCCTGGGCGAGCAGGCGGGCTCCGACGAGGTGGCGCGGGGTCATGCCCGGAGGCTACCCGCGGCGCCTCGCGCGCACCCCGTCACAGGGCGGATCCATCGAAGGATTGATCCGCTCCGACCTGCACGTTCCTAACCTCGAAGGGTCGCTTCACCGCTCGCTCGCCCCGGAGGTCCCCTCGTGTCCCGTCTGCTCACCGGCCGCCGCTCCGCCCCCGTGCTGGTCGGCCTGTTCCTGCTGCTCGCCCTCGCGGCGATCGGCCTGCTCAAGGGCTCCGGCCCGGTCGCGGGCATGGACGCCGTCCCCGACTCCTTCGAGTCCTCCCGCGCGGCGGCGCTCGTCGCCGAGGCGGACGCCGACGGCCGCGACCAGCTGCTCGTGGTCCTCTCGCGGGCCGACGGCGGCGAGCTCACCAGCGAGGACGCCGCGGACGTCGAGACCCTCCGGACCGCCCTCGCCGAGGAGACCGGCGCCGAGGCCCTCGGCCCGATGCCGTCGGAGGACGGGAAGGCAGATCTCCTCGTCGCCTCGATCCCCTCGGACGCGTCGAAGGACGCCGCCGATGCCCAGGTGGAGGAGCTGCGCACCCTCGCCGGCTCCACGGCCCCGGAGTCCCTGAGCGTCGAGATCACGGGCGGCCCGGCCGTCGCGGCCGACGTGCGCGGCGCCTTCGCCGGGGCGAACTTCACGCTGCTCGCCGTGACCATCGCGGTGGTCGCCGTGCTGCTCCTGCTCACCTACCGCTCCCCCGTGCTGTGGATCCTGCCGCTCGCGGTGGTGGGTCTCGCCGAGCGCGTCACGATGGGCCTGCTCGACGTGCTCGGTGAGCGTGCCTCCCTGGCCTTCGACGCGGGCGTGGTGAGCGTGCTGGTGTTCGGCGCGGGCACGAACTACGCGCTGCTGCTCATCTCCCGCTACCGCGAGGAGCTGCACCGGCACGAGGACCACCGCGCGGCTCTCGCGGCCGCCTGGCGCGGCACCGTGCCCGCGATCCTCGCCTCGAACGCGACGGTCGTCATCGCCCTGCTGAGCCTGCTGCTCGCCGTCATGCCCGCCGCTCGCGGCATCGGCATCGCCGCCGCCTGCGGCCTGGTCATCTCCCTGGTCGCGGTGCTGTTCCCGCTCACGGCGCTGCTCGCCGTGGCCGGCCGCCGGGTGTTCTGGCCGCTCGTGCCCCGCCCCTCCGACGAGGCCCCCGACGCCGCCCCGCACGGGGTCTTCGCCCGTGCGGCCCGCGGCGTGGTGCGCCGCCCTCTGATCAGCGTGCTCGGCAGCCTGCTCGTGCTCGGCGTGCTCTCCACGGGCCTGATCGGCATGCGGGTGGGTCTCGCGCAGGACGAGCAGTTCGCGACCGCGACCGAGGCGCAGGCCGGCTTCGACACCCTCGCCGCGCACTACGGCGCCGGCCAGGGATCCCCGCACACGGTCGTCGTGCCCACCGCGGAGCTGGACGCGGTGACGACGGCCGCCGAGGGCTCCGCGGGCGTCGTGAGCGTCTCCCCCACCGGGACGACGCCCGAGGACAGCACCGTGCTCAGCGTCGTCGGCACGGCGTCGCCGGGCTCCGCCGCGGCGCTCACCGAGGTGCGGGAGCTGCGCGCCGCGGTGCACGGGGTCGCTCCGGACGCCCTCGTGGGCGGGCCGAGCGCCGAGGCGCTCGACGTGCGCGAGGCGTCCTTCCGGGATCTCGCCGTGGTCGCCCCGGCGATCCTGCTGGTGGTGCTCGTGGTCCTCGCGCTGCTGGTCCGGGCCCTGGTCGCGCCCGTGCTGCTCATGCTCGTGAACCTCCTCAGCGCGGTGGCCTCGATCGGCCTCGGGCTGGGGGTGGGGCGCGCGCTGCTCGGCGTGGAGGCGCTCGACGTCACGGTCCCGCTGCTCGCCTTCCTGTTCCTCGTGGCGCTCGGCGTGGACTACACGATGTTCCTCGTCCACCGCGCCCGGCACGAGGCCGCCGGGCACGGCACGGCGGAGGGCATGGTGCGGGCGGTCGGCGCGACGGGCGTGGTCATCACGAGCGCGGGTGTGGTGCTCGCCGCAGTGTTCGCGGCGCTCGGCGTGCTGCCGCTCGTGGTGCTCGGTCAGCTGGGGCTGATCGTGGGGCTCGGGGTGCTGCTGGACACCGTGCTCGTGAGGACCGTGCTGGTGCCGGCCCTGTTCGCGCTCGTCGGCGATCGGATGTGGTGGCCCTCGCGGCCCTGAGCGCCGAGTGCATTCCGCACCGACGGAGTGATCATCGCAGGCCAGGGCAGGCTTACCTTGCTTGTCTGGACCGAGTCCAGATAACTACTCTGTCCACATGAGCCTCGTCGACAACATCCGCCCCCTCGGCGCCGCGCATCCCGCCGGCCCCACCTCCACCGCGCAGGCCGACGAGCGCTCCCGGCGCGCCGGCCGTCTGAACCGGCTGCGCGCCGGGGTGCTCGGCGCGAACGACGGCATCGTCTCCGTCGCCGGCCTCGCCGTGGGCGTCGCCGGCGCCACCACGGACACCCGCTGGCTGCTCATCGCGGGCCTCGCCTCGCTCGTCGCGGGCGCCCTGTCCATGGCGATGGGCGAGTACGTCTCGGTCTCGACCCAGCGGGACACCGAGCGCGCCCTCATCGCCCGCACCCACCGCGACCTCGCCGCGCAGCCCGAGGTCGAGCACCGCGCCCTCGTCTCCGCGCTCGAGGACACCGGCATCCCGTCGGACGTCGTCGAGCCCGTGGCCCGCTCGATGGAGCGCCACGACGCGCTCGAGGCGCACACGCGCTTCCGTCACGGCGTCGAGGACGACGCGGTCGCCTCGCCCGTCGGGGCGGCGCTCGCCTCGCTCGTCTCCTTCACCCTGGGCGGGGTGGTGCCGCTCGCGGCGATCCTGCTGACCCCGCCCGCGCTGCGCCTGCCGGCGACGCTCGCCGCGGTCGTGCTCGCCCTCGCCGCCCTCGGCGTGGTCAGCGCCCGCCTCGGCGAGGCGGACGCCCGCCGCGCGACCGTCCGCACCATCATCGGCGGCGTGCTCGCCCTGCTCGTCACCTACGGACTGGGCTCCGCCCTCGGCGTCGCGATCGGCTGACCCAGCGGGAGGAGACGGCAGCACAGAAGAGCAGCGGCCCGCCCCCTTCCCCAGGGACGGGCCGCTGCAGTCTCAGTATGTCACCTCTCGACGGTGACCTTCTCGATGACGACGTCCTCGAGGGGACGGTCGCGCATGTCGGTGCGCACGGAGCCGATCTCGTCGACGACCTTCTTCGACTCGTCGTCCGCGACGACGCCGAACACGGTGTGCTTGCCCTGCAGGTGCGGGGTGGGGCCGACGGTGATGAAGAACTGCGAGCCGTTGGTGCCCGCGGGCTGGCCGGTGATCGCGTTGCGGCGCTTGCCGGCGTTGGCCATGGCGAGCACGTAGGGCTCGTTGAAGTTCTTCTCGGAGATCTCGTCGTCGAAGGTGTAGCCCGGGCCGCCGGTGCCGGTGCCCAGGGGGTCGCCGCCCTGGATCATGAAGCCGGAGATGATGCGGTGGAAGACGACGCCGTCGTAGAAGGGGCGCGTCACCTTCTCGCCGGACTCGGCGTCCGTGAACTCCTTGGTGCCCTCGGCGAGGCCCACGAAGTTCTCGACGGTCTTCGGCGCGTGGTCCGGGAACAGCTCGAGGCGGACGTCCCCGTGGTTGGTGTGCAGAGTTGCGAACATGCGCGCAATCCTCGCACACGGGCGGCGCCGGGCGCGGGGTCGACCGTCGGGTCGGAATCCCCTGGGAGCCCCGTCACCCCCGCGCGTTAGAGTTGTGGCACACGGGCCGCGTCACCCCGGGAGATCCTCGGATCCCCCGGCGGATCACGGCCCAGGGACCACCGTCGGCCCGACCCGGCGGATACACCGAAAGGGGAACGACCATGGCGCTGACCACCAAGCGTGAGGCCAAGAAGGCCGAGAAGCACGCCCAGAAGGCCGCCGATGCCGTGTCCGGCACCGGCCAGAAGGCGGAGCAGGCCGTCCAGGAGCTGCAGAAGCTGGCCGCGCAGGCCGGCCCCGTCGCCTCCGAGGCGGCCCGCGAGGCGCGCGCCCGCGCGACCGAGCTCTACGGGCAGTACGCCCCCGCCGTCGAGGAGCGCCTCCGCGCCCAGGGCGACAAGCTCTCCCAGAACCTCGGGCCCCGTGCGGACAAGCTCGTCCAGGACGTGCAGGAGGACTACCTCCCCCGTGCGCGCCGGACCGCCGAGACCACCGGCACCGTGCTCAAGGCCGCCGTGGACGCGGCCCGCAAGGAGCTCGCCACCGGCCAGGACGACATCAAGGCCGCCGCCCTCACCGCCCCGGCCCCCGTGAAGAAGAACCGCGCCGGCAAGGTGCTGCTCGTGCTGGGCCTGGCCGCCGCCGGCGCCGCCGCGGGCTACATCGCCTGGAAGAAGACCCGCCCCGTCGAGGACCCCTGGGCCCCGCCGGCGGACTTCGCCCGCGCGCACTACCCCGCCTCCGCCGGGGACGACTCCGACTCCTCGACCGTCTCCGACACCGTCGGCGCGGCCGACGCCGGCGACGTCGCCTCCTCGCTCAAGGGCGACTCCCACGGCGCGGACACCACGCCCAAGGAGGTCAAGGTCGAGTCCGCGGACTCCACCGAGGCCGAGGAGAAGCGCGGCAACCACCGCGGCGACGCCTGAGCGTCCCGATCGCAGCCATGAACGGCGCGGCACCCCCGTCCCCGGACGGTGAGGGCCGCGCCGTTCTGCGCACCCCGCGCCTGCGGCTCCCGCTCGTCACCGAGCAGGACCTCGAGGAGCTCTGGCGCCTGCACTCCGATCCCGCCGCCTTCCTCCACGACTCCACGGCCCCGCTCACCGCGAAGGGCCAGATGGCCTGGGTGCTGCGGCAGTGGGTGGCGCACGCCGAGTCCGGCGGGGCGGCCGGGTACCGCCGCGTGCTCCCGGCGGGCGGCGGGGACCTGCTGGGGATCGTGGGCCTCGCCCCGCTCGACTCAGCCGCCGGCCCGCTGCTGAGCGCCTACTGGAGGCTGCACCCCGCGGCGCAAGGGCAGGGTCTCGCGACGGAGGCCCTGCGCGCCGTGCTCGGCATGCTGCGCCCCGGGGATCCCGAGGTGGTCGCGGTGACCGCCGCCCGCAACGCCCCCTCCCTCGCCCTTGCCCGCCGGCTCGGCTTCCGCCCCGGCCGGCCCGGGCGCGAGGTGCCGGGCGGCCGCGCCGGGGACGTGCTGCTCGTCCTCGATCGCCCCGCGGCCCGCGGCTGACGGAGACTGGGGCCATGACCGCACTCCCTCCGACCGGGCGCTACGCCCCCTCCCCGAGCGGCGACCTGCACCTGGGGAACCTGCGCACCGCGATCCTCGCCTGGGCCCTCGCCCGCGGGACCGGCCGCGCCTTCCGTCTGCGCGTCGAGGACCTCGACCGCGTGCGCGAGGGCGCGGAGGCCCGCCAGCTCGAGGACCTCGCCGCCGTGGGCCTGGACCATGACGGCGAGATCGTGCGGCAGTCGGAGCGCGGCGACGCCCACGCCGCCGCGATCGCGGAGCTCACCACGCGGGGCCTCGTCTACGAGTGCTACTGCACCCGCCGCGAGATCCTCGAGGCGCCGAGCGCCCCGCACGCCCCGCCCGGCGCTTATCCCGGGACCTGCCGCGACCTCACCGCGCGCGAGCGGGAGGCAGGACGGGAGCGCATGCGCGCGCTGCGCCGCGAGCCCGCGCTGCGGCTGCGCGCGGAGGTGAGCACCTGGAGCGTGCGGGACCGCTTCGCCGGGGAGGTCACCGGGGCCGTCGACGACCTCGTGCTGCGCCGCGGCGACGGGGTGGTCGCCTACAACCTCGCCGTGGTCGTCGACGACGCCGCGCAGGGCGTGGACCAGGTCGTCCGCGCCGACGACCTGCTCTCCTCCGCCCCGCGGCAGGCGCACCTCGCCCAGCTGCTGGGACTTCCCGTGCCCGAGTACGCGCACGTGCCGCTCGCCGTGAACGCCCTCGGGGAGCGCCTCGCGAAGCGGGACGGCGCGGTCACCCTCCGTGACCGCCTCGCGCTCGGCGAGAGCGCGGAGCAGGTGGTCGAGCGGATCGGGGAGTCGCTGGGCCTGCCCGGATGCCGGAGCGCGCGCGACGTGCTCGAGCGCTGGGACCCGCGGAGCCTGCCGTCGGAGCCGTGGGTCGTGGACCTGCCCGCCTGACCTCGGACGACGCACCCCGGAGTTCGGCCCGCCACAGTGCGACCCGGGCGCTTCCCGATCTCGATACATGAATGTATCGTGGCCGCGTGCACCGAATCTCCTCCGCGCTGCGCGCATTCGTCGACCTCTTCCCCTCCGAGTGGAAGAAGCCCATCGCGGCTCTCTTCGTCACCGGGCTCGCCCTGGTGCCGCTCATCTATGCCGGGAACCTCACCTGGTCCTTCTCCGACCCCTCGGGCCGGATGGACGGGATCACCGCGGCCGTCGTCGACCTCGACGAGGGCGCGACCTCGACCTCCACGGACGGCACGAAGACCCAGCTGCACGTCGGCGAGGACTTCACCGAGGAGGTGCTCGACATCGACAAGAACACCTCCTTCCGCTTCGTCGAGGTGAGCGAGGCGGAGGCGAAGCGCGGGCTCGAGGACGGCACCTACGGCGCGACCGTCGTGATCCCGAAGGACTTCTCGGCGAACGTGGCCTCGCTGGGCGGCGACGCGGAGGACGCCGCCCCCGCGCTGCTCACGGTCACCACGAACGACACGATCAACTACGTGGGCGGCAACTTCTCGAAGTCCGTGGGCGCGGCCCTCACCGACACGCTGCGCACGAGCGTGCTCGACGAGTACCTCGACAACGTCTACATCGGCTTCACCTCGATCCACGACGGCCTGGGGGACGCCGTCGACGGCTCCGGCGACCTCGAGGACGGCGCGACCGAGCTGACCGACGGCGCCGGTGACCTCACCGACGGCGCGACCACCCTCGACGAGGGCGCGACCGAGCTGCACGACGGCACCGGCCAGCTGGCCGACGGCGCCGACACCCTCGCCGACGGCACCGCGCAGCTCGCCGACGGCTCCTACGACCTCGTCGTGGGCCTCGACCAGCTCACCGCGGGCGCCGTGACCCTGCACGACGGCACCGCGACCCTCGACGCGGGCGCCCAGCAGCTCTCCGCCGGGCTCGACACCCTCGACTCGAAGAGCACCACGCTCCAGGACGGCGCCGACTCCCTCGCGAGCGGCACCTCGCAGATCGCGGACGGCGCGAGCTCCCTCGCCGACGGCGCCTCCCAGGTGGCCGACGGCACCGCGCAGCTCGACCGGACGATCACCGACGCCCGCGACAAGGCGAAGGACCTCGGCATCACCGAGGACTCCGTGGACCAGGCGAGCCAGGACCTGCAGGACGGCATCTCCGCCCTCCAGCAGGCCGTCGAGGACGCCGGCACCGCGCTCGACGCCCCCGCCACGGACTCCACGACCCTCTCCGACGCCGCGACCGCCCTCGACGACACGGCGACCTCCGCCGACGACGCCGCCCAGGCCCTCGCGCAGGACACCGCGGACGGCTCCGAGGACGCCACGACGATCCGCGACGGCGCCTCGAGCATCCAGGACGAGATCGGCAACCTCACCGACGCCGCCGCGAGCGCCGCCGACGCGGCCTCGACGGCGAAGGACAGCGCCGCGACCTCCGACGACGCCGTGCAGACCTACACCGGCAGCGTCGACGACCTCGCCGCGACGTGCGAGGACTCCGGGGCCGACGAGGCCTTCTGCTCGCAGCTCTCCGAGGTCGCGGGCACCTCCGGCGACACCCGCGACGCCTCCTCCACCGCCCTCGAGGACGCGAAGGCCGCGGACACCGCCGCCGGGGACGCCGCCTCCGCCGGCACCGACGTCTCCGACACCGCGGACTCCGTGGCCGAGGCCGCGGACCGGGTGGGCACCACGCTCGACGACCTCGCCACGACCACCTCGACCGTCGCCGACGGCACCTCGAAGGTCGCCGACGCGACCGGTTCCCTCGCCGAGGACGCCTCCTCCCTCGAGGACACCATCACGAGCGCCCGCCAGGACGCCCGCGACGCCGCCGCGGCCGCGACCGGCTCGGACCAGGACACCTCCACCGCGGACCTCGCCTCCCGGCTCGCCCAGCAGGCGAAGGACGCCGCCGCGGCCCTGCCGGACGCCTACGACACGCTCTCCCAGGGCGCGGACGACGTGGACCGCCTCAACGACGGGGCCCAGCAGGTCTCCGACGGCGCGGACCTCCTCGCCGAGTCCACCCGCACCGCGGCCGACGGCGCCGCGACCCTCTCCTCCGGGATCGGCCAGTACACCGACGGCGTCTCCACCGCGGGCGACGGCGCGGACCAGCTCGCCGCCGGCACAGGGAAGCTCGAGAGCGGCAGCGCGCAGCTCGTGAGCGGCCTGTACTCCGCGGACTCGGGCGCCCGCACCCTCGCGAGCGGCCTCTCCAAGGGGCAGACCGGCGCGGAGAAGCTCGCCGCGGCCGCGCACCAGGTCGACTCCGGCGCCGGCCAGCTCGAGGACGGCACGGGCCAGCTCGTGGACGGCTCCGAGAAGCTCGAGGACGGCGCCCAGCAGCTGCAGGACGGCTCCGGCGAGCTGCACGACGGCCTCGTCGACGCCCAGGACGAGGTCCCTTCGTACACCGACACGGAGCGCGCGGACCTCACCGACGCCGCCTCGGACCCCGTGCAGATGGAGTTCGTGCGCGACCACGGCCTGGACCGCTTCGGCGAGGGCCTCGCCCCGCTGTTCCTGGGCATCGGCCTCTGGGTGGGCGGCATGTCGATCTTCCTCATGATGCCGCCGTTCTCCCGCGAGGCCGCGGCCAAGGGGGCGGGCGCCCTGAAGCTGCTCGTGGGCGGTCTCGTGCCCTCCTTCGCCCTCGCCCTCGTGCAGACGGCGATCACGGTCGCGGTGCTCCACCTCGCGATCGACATCACCGCGGTGCACCTCCTGCAGTTCACCCTCATGGCGGCCCTGACGAGCATCGTCTTCGTGGGCCTGAACCACGGGTTCGGCGCCCTGTTCGGACCGATCGGCAAGTTCGTGGCGCTCGTGCTCATCGCCCTCCAGGTGGCGGGGGCCGGTGGCACCTACCCCGTCGGCACGCTGCCGCAGTTCTTCCAGACGATCCACCCGTTCCTGCCGATGACCCACGCGGTGGACGCGTTCCGCGGCACGATCGGCGGCGGCTGGGTGGACCCGGTCGGGGACATCACCTGGCTGTGCGGCTGGCTCGTGCTCGCACTCGTGCTCGGCTTCCTGGGCGCGCGGAAGCTGCGCCGCGAGGTCGACGCCGACGGCGCGGAGGACCCGGAGGACGCACCGGCGGACGCGGAGCCCGCGGCCGCCTGACCGCCTCCTCGGGATGATCTTCGGGTCCCCGGGCGTTGTGCCCGGGGACCGCGGGCACCGCCCGCACCCCACGGAACGGACGGACCGATGACCGCAGCAGCCCCCACCCCCGCCACCCCCACGCCGCTGTTCGGCATCGACGTCTGGACCGACGTCGTGTGCCCCTGGTGCTACGTGGGCGAGGCGCGCCTGCTCGAGGCGATCGAGGCGGAGGGGCTCACGGGACGCGTCACGCTGCGCGCCCACTCCTTCGAGCTCGACCCCACCGCGCCCACCGGCTCCACGGAGGACAACGTCACGGGCCTCGCCCGCCGCAAGGGCATCCCCGTGGAGAAGGTGCGCGAGATGGAGGCGCAGATCGGCGACCTCTCCCGCGAGGTGGGCCGCGAGTACGTCTCCCCGCGCCCCATGGGCAACACGCGCGGCGTGCACCGGGTCCTGCAGGCCGTCCAGGAGGCGCGCGGCGCGGAGGTCGCCACGGAGTTCTTCCTCGAGCTCCAGCGCGGGCACTTCACCGACACGGTGAACCCCTTCGACGAGGGGGTCGTCGTCACCCGTGCGATCGCCGCGGGCCTCGCGGAGGCCGACGCGCGCGCCGCCTGGGCGGGCACCACGCATGACGACGCGGTCGAGGAGGACGTGCGCGAGGCCGTGTCGATGGGCGCACGGGGCGTGCCCTTCTTCCTCTTCGACGACCGCTACACCGCGCCCGGCGCGCTGCCCACCGAGACCTTCCGGCAGGCGCTGCGGCAGATCGCGGCGGAGGCCGAGGAGCGTGCCTCGACGGAGGCCTGAGCCTCTCAGCGGGCGAGGACCTGCTCGGCGCTCGTGCCGGGCAGGCTCACCGTGACGGGGGTGCCCCAGGGGTCGGTGAGGCGCACCGAGCGGCCGTCGTCGGCGAGCGGCAGGGCGGCGGCGCGGGCCCGGGCGACGAGCGCGTCGAGGTCCTCGCGGCCGGGCACGGTGATGGCGAGATCGGCCAGGCCCAGGCTCGTGGCGCGCGGCCCGGCGCCGCGGCTGTTCCACGAGTTCATGGCGACGTGGTGGTGGTAGCCGCCCGCGGCGGCGAAGAGCGCGCCGGGGTGCGAGCCCACGGTGACCTCGAAGCCGAGCGCGTCGATGTAGAAGGCCCGCGCGGCCTGCACGTCCCCCACCTGTAGGTGCACGTGGCCGACGATCCCGGGCAGCGCGCCGGGCTCGCCGGCGGTGCCCTCGGTGAGGTGCTGCTCGAGGTAGGCGTTCGGGTCGAGGTACAGGGTGTCCATCGCGACCTGGCCGTCCTTCCAGGTCCACTCCTCGCGGGGCCGGTCGCGGTACAGCTCGATGCCGTTGCCCTCGGGGTCCGCGAAGTAGAAGGCCTCGGAGACGAGGTGGTCGCCGCTGCCCGCGAAGCGCGAGCGGGGGTCCTGGGCGGCGCGCAGGAGGGTGCCGGCGAGGGAGGCCTCGTCCTCGAAGAGGAAGGCGGTGTGGAACAGCCCGGCCTCGCCGCGGCCGGGCACGGGCAGCCCGGGGGTGGAGACGAGCCGCACGAAGGGCACGTCGCCGCGGCCCAGCACGCGGTGGACCTCGCCGCCGGTGCGGGCGGTCTCCTCGATCGGGGCGAGGGCGAGGGCGTCCGCGTAGTAGGAGCTCATGAGCTCGAGGTCGCCCACGCGGAGGGTGACGGCGTCCATCGCGAGATCGGCGGAGAGGTGCTGCTCGTCCACGGGGGTGGCAGGGGTGGCGGGGGTGACAGGGGTGGGAGCCATGAGGGGTCGGTCCTTCCGGGGCGGGGCGGCGAGGGCCCCAGCATGCACCCTTTTGGTTGACGGTTCAACCAAATGGAGCCGCGGTGTGCCCCACCGGACACCCCGGGAGGGATCAGCCCTGCCCTCAGCGGGCCGCGAGCTCCTCCGCCCGCGCGAGCACCTGCGACCGCAGGTCGCCGTCGGCCGCGACCCGGCGCACCACGTGCGCCATCGCGGCGGCCGCGTCGTCGAGCAGCCGGTAGCCCTCCGGCCCCGCGGACTGCGCCGCGAAGTCCGCCGTGTGCAGCGCCGCGTCCACGCCCGTGATGCCCACGAAGGGATGCAGGGAGGGCACGTGCTGGGACACGTTGCCCATGTCCGTCGAGGCGGCCATGACGCCCGTCGACCCCGCGAGCGGGCGGCCGCGCTCGGCCATCGCCTCGTTCCACAGGCCGCCCAGCAGGTCGTCCTGCCGCAGCGGCTCGTAGAGCGGCTCGAGCGCCTCCACCTCGAGCGTGCAGCCGGTCGCGAGGGCGCCCGCCCGCAGGCAGTCCAGCAGGGACTCGTGCAGGGCGTGGAACTCCTCGAGGTCCGGCGCGCGGCACTCGAAGTCCACGACCGCGGTCGCCGGGATGATGTTCGTGACCCCGGACTGCTGCGGCACGAGGGCCAGGCGCCGGCCGTCCTTCACCCGCTGGCGCAGCAGACCGGCCGCGACCTGGGCGATCACGGCCGCATCGTTCGCGTTGACGCCCTCGGAGGGGTTCGCGGCGGCGTGCGCGCCGCGGCCCGTGTAGGTCGCGCGCCAGCGGCCCACGGCCTGGCTCGTCGAGCCCACCGGGTCGTAGGTGTCGGTGTGCGGGGTCGGGTGGGTCATGAGGGCGAGGTGCACGCCCGCGAAGACGCCGCGCTCGATGAGCAGCTGCTTGCCGCCGCCGTGCTCCTCCGCCGGCGTGCCGATCACCTGCACCGTGAGGTCCAGGGACGGATCCGCGGCGAGCGCGTCCGCGAGCAGCAGGGCCGCCCCCACGGAGGCGCCCGCGATGAGGTGGTGGCCGCAGCCGTGGCCGATCCCGGGCAGGGCGTCGTACTCCACGCACAGCGCGGCGACGAGGGAGCCGGAGCCCCGGCTCGCGCGCAGCGCGGTGGGCAGCTCCCCCACGCCCCGCTCGACCGTGAAGCCCTCCGCCTCGAGCAGCGCGGAGACCCGCTGGGCGGAGCGGTGCTCCTCGAAGGCGAGCTCGGGATCCGCGTGCAGCTCCCGGGCGAGGGCGTGGACCCGCTCGCGGCGGTCCCCCTCGAGCAGCGGCAGGCTCATGCGCTCTCCTCCCCCGAGCGCAGCAGCGGCGGCTGCAGCGTGGTGCCGCTCCCCGCGCGGTACAGGCGTGCGGGCCGGCCGCCCGTCGGTGCGGCGAAGCGGTCGAGCTCCTCGACGAAGCCCGGCGTGCGGGTCGCCTTGCGGTGGAAGTTCCCGGCGTCGAGGCTGCTCCCCCACACGGCCTCGTAGACGCCGCGCAGCTGGGAGACGGTGAACTCCGCGGGCAGGAAGGTCACGGCGAGCGTCGAGTACTCGAGCTTCGCGCGGGCGCGCTCGAGCGCGCAGTCGAGCACCTCGCGGTGGTCGAAGCCGAGCTCGACGCCGGCGAGCTCCTCGACGGCCCACCAGCGGGCGTCGGCGACGTCGGCCCCGCGGCGCGGGGCGGGGAGGTCCGCGCCGAGCGCCATGAAGGCCACGGAGACCACGCGCCCGCGCGGGTCGCGGCCCGGGGCGCCGAAGGTGCGCAGCTGCTCGACGTGCACCGATTCCTCGCCGATCATCGCCTCGTTCTCGAGCACCCGGTAGGCGGACTGGTCGAGGTCCTCGTGCTCCCCCACGGGCCCGCCGGGCAGCGCCCACGTGCCCGCGAAGGGCTCCTCCCCGCGCTGCACGAGCGCGACGCTGAGCCGCCCCTCGTGCAGGGTGAGGATGACGAGGTCGACGGCGACGCCGACCCCGCTGCCCGGCGCCGCGGAGGTGTCCATGGGCGCCACCCTATGGCGCCGGGGTCAGCGCGCAGGAATCGCCGGCACCTGGTGGGACGCGCCCCCGCGCTCGCGCACGGCGGCGCGGAGGGCGACGAACAGGGAGACGAGGCCGACGGTCAGCAGCATGTGCCCGAGGCCCGCGATCCCGGGGATCGCGGCGCTCGTCGTCGCCGGGTCGTGGCCGCCGAGCGTGAGGATGCCGCGCACGGCCTGCATCGCGACCGTCACGACGAGGCCGATGTTGTAGGTCCACCAGAACACGGTGAAGGAGCGGCGGCCGGTCAGGCCCAGGAACGCGTCGAGCGCGAGGACCACCAGGAACACGATCATGCCGAGGGTCAGCAGGTGCGTGTGCAGGGTGTTCAGCGGGGTGTGGCTGAGCAGGGCGTCGGTGTGCTTCGTGAACTCGCGGTAGAAGAGCCCCGAGGAGAGGCCGAGGATCAGGTAGGTCAGGGCGGTGTACAGGGATCGCGTCATGCCCTCGATCCTGCTCGTGCGCGCGGCCCGGCGGATCAACCCTTCGATGGATCGCTCAGGCGCCTGCGGGGGCGACCGCCGAGGCCCCGCCGCGGGTCGCCGCGAGGTGCCAGACCCACAGGGCCGTGCCGCCCGCGGCGAAGAGCAGCGACGCCGTGCCCACCGCGAGCAGGCTCGTGCTCACGATCGGCATGATCACCCCCGCGAGCAGCGCGTTCAGCACGAGGGAGAAGAAGGTGCCGAGCGAGGCGGCCGCCCCGCGCTCATGGGGGAACAGGTCGAGCACCTCGAGCTGGATCGGCGCGAAGACGAGCGAGACGGCGAAGGCGAGCAGCATCGGGCCCGCGACGAGCGGGATCAGGGCCGGGGAGATCGTCCCGTCGGGCGCCGGGGACACCGCCACCAGCAGCAGGTTCACGAGAGCCGCGAGGATCGCGGCGAGGTAGCCGATCGTGATCAGCCGGGGCCGGGGCACGACCGCCGCCGCCCGGCCCACCACCCACGAGCCGCTCATCATGCCGATGATCAGCGGCACGAAGAGCACCCAGAAGTCCTGCTCGCCGAGACCCAGCAGGCGGTCCACGATGATCGAGGCGCCCGCGATGAACAGGAACTGCGCGGCGAAGCCGAGGGCGGAGGCCGAGGCGATCCGCAGCATGACCGGGCTGCGGCCCACGTGCACGAGCGACCCCAGCAGGGAGCGCAGGCGCAGCGGGGTGCGCTGGTCCCGCGGCAGGGTCTCCGGCAGCAGCGCCGTCAGCACGAGCGTGACCACGCCGTACAGGCCCACCCCCGCGAACACCCACCGCCAGTCGCCGAGCAGCAGCAGCCAGCCGCCGAGGATCGGCGCGAGCGCGGGGGCGACGGAGAAGATCATCATGACGCGGGCCATGAGCCGCTGCGCCTCGGGGCCCGCGAACATGTCGCGGATGACGACGCGGGAGACGATCGTCGCGGCGCCCGCGCTCATGCCCTGCAGCACCCGCAGCGCGACGAGACCGCCGAGGCCCGGGGCGAGGATCGAGCCGAACATGCCGATCAGGTAGATGACGAGCCCGCCGATCATCACCGGCTTGCGGCCCAGGGCGTCGGAGAGCGGTCCGTGCAGGATCGACATGACCGCGAAGGCCGCGAGGTAGGCGGAGACCAGCTGCTGGAGCCCCACCTCGCTCGCGCCGAACTCGGTCCCGATCCGCCCGAAGGCCGGGAACACGGTGTCGATCGTGAAGGGCCCGATCATGGCCAGGGTCGCGAGGGTGAGGGTGATGCGGGCGCTGGCCCGGGACGGGGTGGGAGACGAGGTCACCGGCATGATCCTATCGGCGTAGGCTCGCCGAGGACCTCGCCCCGGCACCGCGCGGCAACCGCTTCCGCCGCGGGCCGGGGACCCGCGAGGATGACCCATCCACTCCCCGTCCACGCGCCGCGCCGTCGCGGCAGGAGGCAGCACAGATGACCCAGCGCGCCCGCCGCATCGGCCTCGTCGGATACGGCGACGTCTCCGTCGTCCACGTGGACGCGATCGCCGCGATCGACGGCCTCGAGCTCGTCGCCGTCGCCGACGCCGACCCCGCCGCCCGGGAGCGCGCCGCGACCGCCCTCGGCGTGCCCGTCCACGACTCCGTCGAGGCGATGCTCGACGCCGAGCGGCTCGACGCGATCCATGTGACCACCCCGCACCACGAGCACGTGGGCCCGAGCCTCGCGGCGATCGCCCGCGGCGTGCACGTGCTCCAGGAGAAGCCCGTCGCGCACACCCTCGCCGAGGCCGAGCGGCTCGTCGCGGGCCTCGCCGCCGCCCCCGCGCGGGCCGACGGCGGCGCGGGCGCCCCGCACGTCGCGATCTGCTTCCAGAACCGCTACAACCGGGCGAGCCAGGAGCTGCGACGGCTGCTCACGAGCGGTGAGCTGGGCGCCGTGCAGGGCGCCTACGCCTCCGTGGTGTGGACCCGCACCGCCGAGTACTACGCCGCGAAGCCGTGGCGCGGGCGCCAGGAGACCTCCGGCGGCGGCCTCCTCATCAACCAGGCGATCCACACCCTCGACCTCGTGCAGTGGCTGCTCGGGCCGGTCGAGCGCACCGACGGCCTGGTCTCGCAGCGCAAGTTCGCGGGGGTCACGGAGGTCGAGGACACCGCCGAGCTGCTCCTGCACCACGAGGGCGGCGCCACGACGACCTTCTACGCGACGCTCACCGCGCCCGTCGCCCGGCCCGTCGAGCTCGAGGTCGCGACCGAGAACGCGTACCTCGAGCTGCGCTCCGGCGCGGGCGGCGGCCTCACCGTGCGCTGGGCCGACGGCCGCGTCGACACCTTCTCCGACCGGGTCGCGACCGCGGGCGGCCGCTCCTACTGGGGCGTCTCCCACGAGGAGCTCATCGCGGACTTCTACGCGACCCTCGACGGGGCCGAGCCGTTCTGGATCGGCCCCGCGGAGGGCATCGCGTCACTGCGGATCCTCAAGGACGCCTACGCGATCAGCGGCCCGGAGTTCGCGGGCTGCTGAGCAGCACCACCTCGGTGTCGAGGTCCTGGGAGCGGCGCATGGTGCCGCAAAACCAGGTGACGGCCGCGCGGCCCGGGTCCCCGGGGATCGCGACGGGGCGCAGGTTGTCCCCCGCCGAGCCCTCGGTGACGGGGGTCCACGCGATCGTGGCGCCGCCGTCGGCCGTGCGGCCGTGGAAGATCTCGTGCACGCCGAGGGTCCGGCCGTCCCGCGGATCCGTCTCGAGCGAGGCCCAGAGGGCGTCGAGGTCGTCCGGGTCGATCGCGCCGAGTCCCGTGTAGTCCTCCTCGTGGGGCATGAGCTGGGGCCCGGCGACGGCGATCTCGTGCACCTTCCACGCGCCCGCCCCGGGCGCGAGCTCGGCGCGGAAGAGTCGGTGGTCGATCGCGGGGACCTCGTGCGCGGGGGCGTCCCAGGCGTGGCGGGCGGTGTCGGTCCCGAGGGCGTCGTCCGCCCGGGCGGTGAACAGGGCGACGAGGCGGCCGTCGGCCCCGCGCCGCAGGTCCGTGGTCCACGCGTGGGTCATGACGGACCCGCCCCACGTGCTGCCGCTCGTGAACAGGGGCGTGAGGTCCTCCGCGCGCGGGGCCGTCTCCTCGATGCCGCGGCCGAGGGCGGAGACGACGGTGCCGTCCGCCCGGTGCAGGGAGCCGCCCGCGAGGTAGCCGTGCCAGATCGAGGTCGCGTAGTCGCGCGGGTGGTGCTCGGTGATGATCAGGTCGATGCGGTCGTCGGTGCCGTGCTGCGTGCCCGAGGCGTAGCGGGCGTAGCCGTTGACATAGCCGATCTTGGGCCGCGTGAGCAGGCGCCCGCCGAACTCCCAGGTGCTGCCGTCGTCGTCGGAGACGAGGTAGCAGGGGTCGTCGTTGACGGCGCGCACGAAGCAGTACAGGCGGCCGTCGAGCGGGTGCACGTTCTGGTAGGTGACGCCGCGGCCGGGGGTGTGCGGCGGGGCGGGCTCGGTCGCGCCGAACAGCGGGGTCCAGGAGTACACCTGCTCGGGGCCCCATTCCCCGGCCGGGTCCGCGGTCTCGCTGATGCGCCAGCGGGTGAGCTCGTCGGTCTTGTGGCGGGAGTAGACGGCGAGCCAGCGGCCGTCGGCCCGGCGCCACAGGGCCGGGTCGTCGTGGTCGTCGGACTCGAGGCCCGCGTGGAGCACGACGCGCGAGGAGCTGCCGTCCTCGCGGGCGACGATCAGCTCGACGTCCCCGCCGCGCTCCTCGCCGTCCGTCCCGCCGGCGGAGGCGACGGCGCCGATGACGACGGTGCCGGTCTCCGGATCGGCGAGTGAGCGCTCGTCCTGGAACCAGCACCAGGAGCCGTTGTCGTCGACGATGCGGATGTCAGTGCTGGGGGCGGCGTCGGCGGTGACCCGCTGCTCGGTGCTCATGAGATCCATCCTCCCCGAACGGAATGCGCTTGCCAAGGCCTGCGCGCGGGCGATCTGTGCGCGCGATACGCCGGCCACCGCCCATCAGCCGCCGCCCCCCAGCCGCGAGCCGCCGCGCCCCCTCCCCCGATGGTCCGATTCCGTTCCACACCAGGCTCGGATCTGGAACGGAATCGGACCATCGACGGGGGCGGCCGTGGTAGGCGGGCGCGGCGGCTGCGGCGAGGGGTGGGCAGGCTGCGGCGAGGGGTGGGCTGGCAGCCCGGACTCAGCCCCAGCCCTCGGTGCGCTCCTTGAGCGCGCGGTAGGCGTCCAGCACCTCGCGCGTGGCCTCCGCCTCGAGGGTGCGCGCGCCGCCGAGCTCCCAGACGGGCGGCTCGTCGGTCCCGGCGAGGGCCCAGGCAGCCTGGCGGGCCGCGCCGAGGGCGACGTACTCGCCGTCGGGGGCGAGGGTGACGGGACGGCCCAGCACGGCGGGGGCGAGCTCCTGCACGGCGCGGCTGCGGGCGCCGCCGCCGATGAGGGTGACGCGCGCCGGGGAGACCCCGGTGACCTGCTCGAGCGCGGCGACGCCGTCGGCCAGCGAGCACAGGAGCGCCTCGACGTAGGCGCGGGCGAGGTCCTCGCGGGTGGTCGAGGTGGTGAGGCCGGTGAGGGTGCCGCGCGCGTCGGGGCGGTTCGGGGTGCGCTCCCCCTCGAAGTAGGGCAGCAGGCTCACGCCGTGGGCGCCGGGCACGGAGGCGAGGGCGAGGGCGGAGAGCTGCTCGTGGGTGACGCCGAGCAGCGCGCGGCCCGCCTCGAGGATGCGGGAGGCGTTGATCGTCGTGGTCATGGGGAGGAAGCGGCCGGTCGCGTCGGCGAAGCCGGTGACGGTGCCGGAGGGGTCGTCCGGGCGCACGTCGCTCACCATCGCGCACACGCCGGAGGTGCCGATCGAGATCGACACGTCCCCCGGCTGCTGCCCGAGCCCCAGGGCCGCGCCCATGTTGTCGCCGGTGCCCGCGGCGAGGACGGCGCCGCTCGCGGTGCGGGCCATGACCTCCTGCGGCGCACCGGGGAGGCGCGGCAGGTCGAGGGAGCGCCCGATCGCGGCCTCGGCGAGCTCGGGCCGCCAGGCCTCGGCGGCGGTCGAGTAGTAGCCGGTGCCCGAGGCGTCGCCGCGGTCGGTGAAGGGCTCCGTGCCCGGCGCCGCGAGGTGCAGGGACACGTAGTCGTGCGGGAGCAGCACGGAGCGGGCGCGCTCCGCCGCCTCGGGCTCCTCGTCGCGCACCCAGCGCAGCTTGCTCGAGGTGAAGGAGGCGACGAGCAGGCTGCCGAGCTCGCCGACGCTCGCCTCCGCCCCGCCCTGCTCCTCGATCAGGGTCGCGGCCTGCGGGGCGGAGCGGGTGTCGTTCCACAGCAGCGCCGGGCGCACCACCTCGCCCGCCCCGTCCAGCAGCACCATGCCGTGCTGCTGGCCGCCCACGGCGACGGCCTCGGCCCGCTCGAGCAGCGGCCCGGCCGCCTCGTCCACCGCCGCGAGCCAGGCCCGCGGGTCCACCTCGGTGCCGTCCGGGTGGGCGGCGCGGCACTCCTCGACGACCTCGCCGGTGGCGGCGTCGACGAGCAGGGCCTTGGCGGACTGGGTGGACGAGTCGATGCCGAGCACGAGCGTCATGAGCGGGAGCCTTTCACGGAGCGGGCGAGGTGGGCGGGCTCAGGCGCGGAAGCCGAGCAGGTGCTGCATGGCGAGCTGCTGGAGGCGCACGAAGCCGAAGTTGCGCTCCCCGGCCTTGTCCGCGTCGAACTCCTCGAAGGTCGAGCGGTCCGCGAGGAGGTCCTCGAGGGTCTCGCCCTCGGCGATCGTGGGCTGCGCGAGCTCGTCGATGCCGGAGTAGCTCAGGGCCTCCTGCACCTCGGGGTCCTGACGGAACGCGAGGGCGCGCTCCTTGAGCATCAGGTACATCTCCATGTTCGCGGCGGCCGCGTCGTACTGGCCCTTCTCGTGCTCGGTGCGCGAGGGCTTGTAGTCGAAGTGGCGGGCGCCGTCGTAGGCGCCGGGCTTGGACGGGAAGCCGTTCTCGAGCAGGTCCACGGTGAAGAAGGCGCTGATGAGGTCGCCGTGGCCGAACACGAGGTCCTGGTCGTACATGGGGCCGTGCTGGCCGTTGAGGTCGATGTGGAAGAGCTTCTCGCTCCACAGCGCCTGGGCGAGGCCGTGCGTGTAGTTCAGGGTGGCCATCTGCTCGTGGCCGGTCTCGGGGTTGATGCCGACGATGTCGCCGTGCTCGAGCTGCTCGATGAAGGCGAGGGCGTGGCCGACGGTGGGCAGGAAGATGTTGCCGCGGGGCTCGTTGGGCTTGGGCTCGAGGCCGATCCGCAGGTCGTAGCCCTTGTCCTTGATGTAGCCGGCGACGGTGTCGAGGCCCTCGCGGTAGCGCTCGAGGGCGGCGAAGAGGTCCTTGGAGCCGTCGTACTCGGCGCCCTCGCGGCCGCCCCACATGACGAAGGTGCTCGCGCCGAGCTCGGCGGCGAGGTCGACGTTCGCGAGGACCTTGCGCAGGCCGAAGCGGCGCACGGAGCGGTCGTTCGAGGTGAAGGCGCCGTCCTTGAAGACGGGGTGGGCGAAGGTGTCGGTGGTGACCATCTCGATCTCGAGGCCGGTCTCCGAGGTCACGGACTTCAGCTGGTCGATGATCTTCTGGCGCTCGGCGGGAGTGGCGTCGAAGGGGACGACGTCGTTGTCGTGGAAGGTGAAGCCCCAGGCGCCGAGCTCGGCGAGGCGGCGGATGTGGGCGCTCAGCTCGAGGGCGGGGCGGGTGGCGAGGCCGAACTGGTCGCGGGCCTCCCAGCCGGTGGTCCAGAGGCCGAAGGAGAAGCGGTCCTCGCGGGTGGGGGTGGGTGCGGTCACGGTGTGCTCCTGGGGTGATGTCGGCGGTGACGGGTTCGCTTAGTAAGTTTCCATTACTAACCGCGAAATGGCAAGCTGACCCTCACGATCCCCACCCCGACCCGAGGACAGGACGGACCGGCATGCAGTCCACCCACCTGCGCGAGCACAACCTCTCCGCCGTGCTCCGCGCCCTGCAGGCCGCCGGCGAGCCCACCTCCCGCGCGGGCCTCGCCTCCCTCACGCGGCTCACCAAGCCCACCGTCTCCAAGCTCGTCGAGGAACTCATCGGGGCGGGGCTCATCAGCGAGGGCGACCCGATCTCCGCGGGCGCCGGGCGCCCCATGGTCCCGCTGCGCCCCGCGGCCGGGACGCTGCTCGCGATCGGCCTCGAGATCGCCGCGGACCACGTCTCCTGCCTCGGCGTGGACCTCACCGGGAGCGAGCTCTCCCGCCGCACCGTCTACGGCCGCGCCGCCTCCGCCGAGGAGGCGATCGCCCGCGCCGCGCAGCTCGTGCGCGAGGTCCGGGCCGACGCCCCCGACCTCCCCGTCGTCGGCGTCGTCGCCGCCGTGCCCGGCCGCATCTCCCCCGACGGCCGCCTCGTGCTCTCCGCCCCCAACCTCGACTGGACCGACGTCCCCCTCGTCGAGGGACTGCGCACCCACCTCGCGCCCGAGGCCGGGGACATCGTCGCCCTCAACGACAACCGCCTCTCCGTGCTCACCGAGATCGACCGTCGGCCCAGCGAGTCCTTCCTCTACGTGCGCGGCTCGACCGGCGTGGGCGGCGCCGTCGTCCTCGAGGGCTCCGTGCTCGAGGGCACGCACGGCTGGGCCGGCGAGCTCGGCCACACGGTCGTCGAGCCGGGCGGCCTCACCTGCCGCTGCGGCCGCCGCGGCTGCCTCGAGGCGTACATCTCGTACCACGCCCTGGTCGAGCAGGCCGGGCTGGGCCCCGAGGTGCGGATCGAGGACCTCGTCGACGAGCTCTCCCGCTCCTCGAGCCGCGCCGAGGTGATCGGCGTGATCGGCCGCTCCCTGGGCCTCGCGATCGCGAACGCCCTGAACATCCTGGACCTCTCGACCGTCGTGCTCTCCGGCTACCTCGCCCCGATCGCGGAGGAGATCACCCCCGTGGTGCGCGAGACCGTCACCGCCCACGCCCTCGCGGCGGAGGCCGGCCCGATCTCGATCGAGCGCTCCGACACGACCCCCGACCCCGCCCTGCGCGGCGCCGCTCGGGCCGCGCTCCAGCCCGTCTTCGACGCCCCCGGCGCATGGATCTCCCGCGCCGCGACCCCCGCCGGGAGGACCGCATGATCACCCGCACCGCACCGGCCGCCCGCTGGCTCGAGGCGCTCCCCCTCGGCAACGGCCGGATCGGTGCGATGGCCTGGGGCGACCCCGCCGCCGCCCGGTTCGGGCTGAACGAGTCGACCCTGTGGTCCGGCACGCCCGGCGTGGACGCCGGCCGCCGCACCGGGGCCGACGTCGCCGCGGCCGCGCGCGCCGAGTCGCGACGGCTCTGGGCGGCCGGGGACGTGCCCG
The DNA here is from genome assembly GCF_005490785.1 of Brachybacterium sp. SGAir0954. GTDB lineage: Bacteria > Actinomycetota > Actinomycetes > Actinomycetales > Dermabacteraceae > Brachybacterium > Brachybacterium rhamnosum. The sequence continues at coordinate 477,561 of NZ_CP027295.1, forward strand.
GCGCGGAGCAGGCCCTCGGCGCCCTCGGTGCGAGCTGGAGCCAGGCCTACCAGCCCGTCGGCGACCTGCACGTCGAGGTCCCGGGCGCGGTCCCCGGCCCTCGCGAGCTCGACCTCGAGGCGCGGCTGCACCGGGTGCGCACCGCGGGCGGGGACCACCTGAGCGCCGTGAGCGCGGCCGACGAGGTGCTCCTGCACGCCGTGCCGCTCGCCGCGGGAGACGTGCTGCGCGTGCGTCTGGAGTCCCCGCAGCACGAGGAGCACCGGTCCGAGCGCGAGGACGGGCTCGACGTGATCCTCCGCGTCCCCTCCGACGCCCCTCCCGGCCATGCCCCCGGCGCCCCGGGCCTGGCCTGGGGCGAGGACGCCTCCCGCGCCGCCGTCGCCGTCCGCTGGCGGCGCGAGGGCGAGCGCGCCCTGCTCGTGTGCGCGATCGCCACGAGCTGGCGGGGCCTCGGCGAGCGCCCCGACCGGCCCCCCACGGAGGTGCTCGCCGAGGCCGCGGCCACGGCGGAGGCCGCCCTCGTCCGCGGGGAGGCGGCGCTGCTCGAGCGGCATGCCGCAGCCCCGGGCGCGGACGGCTTCTCCCTGCGCCTGCCGGGGGCCGAGCAGCTCGAGGAGGTCGTCGCCTACGGCCGCTACCTGCTCGCGGCCTGCTCGCGTCCCGGACTGCCGCCCGCGAACCTCCAGGGACTGTGGAACGCGGAGGTCCGCGCGCCGTGGTCCTCGAACTACACGACGAACATCAACCTCGAGATGAACCACTGGGCCGCCGGCACCGCGCACGTGCCCGCCGCGGCGGCGGCCCTCGAGGAGTACACGTCCTTGCTGCGCCGCACCGGAGCGGACACCGCGCGCCGGCTCTACGGCGCGGGCGGCTGGACCGTGCACCACAACAGCGACCCCTGGGGCTACTCCGACCCGGTGGACGGCGAGACCCGCTGGGCGATCTGGCCGATGGGCGGTCTGTGGCTCGAGCTGCAGCTCGAGGACCTCGCCCGCTTCACCGGCCTGCCCGCCGCGGAGGTCGCCGCGCAGCGCCTGCCCGCCCTGCGCGAGGCCGCCGCCTTCGCCCTGGACCTGCTGCACCCCACCGACGGCGACCGTCTCGTGACCGTGCCCTCGACCTCCCCGGAGAACCAGTGGCGCACCCCGGACGGAGTCCAGGTCGCGCTCACGGAGGGCTCGGGCATGGACCGCTGGCTCGTGCGCGGCGTGCTCTCCTCCCTGCTCGCCGCCGCCGAGGCCGTCGGCGCCGCGGACGACACCCTGCTCGCGCGGGCGCGCGCCGCCCTCCCCCGCGTCGACGCGCCGCGCATCGGGCCCGACGGCCGACTCCAGGAGTGGCACGCGGACCTCGAGGAGCCCGAGCCGCACCATCGGCACATCTCCCACCTCGCGCCCGTCTTCCCCGGCACCGAGGCGCTCGCGCCGGGCATCGAGGAGGCCGCGACCGCCTCCCTGCTCGCCCGCGGTGACGAGGCCACCGGCTGGTCCCTCGCCTGGAAGGCCTGCCTGTGGGCGCGCCTGCACCGCCCGGACAAGGTCGAGGACCTGCTCACGCTGTTCATGCGCCCCGCGGAGACCGCCGACGGGGAGCGCTCGGGCCTGTACCCGAACCTCTTCTCCGCCCATCCGCCCTTCCAGATGGACGCGAACTTCGGGATCGTCGCCGCCGTCGCCGAGTGCCTGCTGCAGAGCCACCGCGGCGAGATCGAGCTGCTGCCCGCCCTCCCGCCGCTGCTCGCGAGCGGCTCCGTGCGCGGGCTGCGGGCCCGGCCCGGCGTCGCCGTGGACCTCGACTGGGCAGGCGGCGTGCCCACGCGCCTCGTGCTGCGCGCGCTCGGCGCGGGGGCCGCGGGCGAGCACCGCGTGCGCTGGGGCGGGCGCACGCTCCCCGTCGACCTCCCCGCCGACGGCGCCCCGGTCGCGCCCGACCTCGTGGGACGATGAGGCCCATGGCCACCATGACGGACATCGCCCGCGAGGCCGGGGTGTCCCTGAGCACCGTGAGCTACGCGCTGAGCGGCAAGCGCACGATCTCCGCCTCCACGCGCGAGCGGATCGAGGCGGCGATCGCCCGGCTCGAGTACCACCCCGCCGCGAGCGCCCGCGCCCTTGCCAAGGGCCGCACCTCCCTGCTGGGCGTCGCGGTGCCCCGCCACGAGGACGTCGACGACCACGTGATCATGGAGTTCGTGGGCTCGATCCTCGAGGCCGCGCACGAGGCGGACGACGACGTCCTGCTCGTCGCCGCGGAGGACCACGCGCGCACCCTCAAGGTCGTCGAGGAGGGCAAGGTCGACGCCCTCGTCGTCATGGACCTCGTCGAGGACGACCCGCGGCTGCCGGCCCTCGCGCGCCTGCACCGGCCCGTGGTGCTCATCGGCTACCCGCAGGACGCCGCCGGGATCGCCTGCGTGGACTTCGACTTCCTCTCCGGGGCGATGCTCGCCGTGCGCGAGCTGTCCCTGCGCGGCGCGCGCCGGATCGCGCTGCTCACCCCGCACCGCGACCCCACGGGACCGGTCCCCACCTATGCCCGCCGCGCGGGCCTCGGCTTCGAGATGGGCTGCCGGGAGCTGGGCCTGCCGGCGCCGCGCCTCGAGGTGGACGCGGAGCCGGAGGCGATCGCCGCGCTCGTCGCCGAGCACCTGAGCGGGCCCGATGCGGTGGACGCGCTCGTGGTGCACCACGAGCGGGCGCTCCCGCACCTCACCCGGGCGCTCTCCGCTGCGGGCGTGGACGTGCCCGGGGCGCTGCAGCTCGTCGCGATCGCCCCGGACGACGTCGCCGCCGCCGGGGCCCACTCCTCGATCGAGCTGCCGATCCCGGCGATCGGCCGCACGGCGGTGACGATGGCCCTCGAGCTCGTCGAGGATCCGTCGGCACCGCCGCACTCCCGCCTGCTGAGCCCCACCTTCGTGCCCCGGGAGACCACCCGGGACCGCTAGGGGTCAGCCGAACTGCTCCGCGACGTCCTTGCGAGCCGCGTCCTGCTCCTTCGCGTTCGCCATGTCGACGTCGAGCACCTTCTGGTAGCCGAGACCCTCCGCGGTCGAGGTGAGGTCCTCGAGCAGGGCGTCGAAGTCGTTCTCGCTGCCGGCGAAGGCCATCTTCCAGGAGCTCTGGACGATCGCGGCCTTGACCTGGTTGCGGATCGTCTCGATCTCCGAGGAGTCCTGCGGGGCGACGTAGCTCGCGCCGGGGGCGACGGCGAGCTGGTCGTTGGCGACGAGGTACTCCATGGTCGTCGCGGCGCCGCCCATGCGGCCCGCCCAGTCCTCGGTGAGCGGGTTCGCGACGCTCTCCTGGTAGGTCTCCCACATCTTGTAGTTGTAGGGGTAGCCGGTGTCGGGGTCCTCGTCGCTGCCGAGCACGGTCGTGGTGTTCAGCCAGGAGACGCCGTCGGCGTAGGCGCCGCCGCCCCATTCGGCGGGGAGCTCCGCGCCGTCGCCCAGCAGGGCCTTCCGCCCGAGCTCCGTGAGCTCGGGCTTCTTGTCCCCGTTGAGCTCCCAGGTGAGCCCCTGCGGTCCCGCGGCGCCCATGGTCTGGCTCGAGTTCGCGTAGACGCCGGCCGGTGAGTAGAGCCAGTCGATGAAGGCGGCGGAGCGCTGCGGGTCACCGCCCTGCGAGCCGACGGCGAAGACCTGCTGCGCCCCGTAGATCGAGGCGCCGTAGGAGAAGATCCTCTGGTCCGCGAGCGGGGCGAGCATGAAGCCCTTGCCCTCGGCGACGTGCGCCTCGGTGTTGAAGGCGGCCTGCCCCTGCCAGGGCCAGAAGGAGAACAGCACGTTCCCGGACTGCATCTTCGAGTAGAGGGTGTCGTAGTTCTGGGTCGTCGAGTCGGGATCGACGAGGCCCTTCTGGTTGAGGTCGAAGAACCAGCGCAGCGTGCGCACGTAGAGGCCGTCGGGGTCGATGATCGACTGGAAGTCGGAGCCGTCCGCGGCGGCGAGCACGAAGCCGACCTCGTCGTAGCCGTAGTAGCAGCAGGGCTGCTTGGCGTTGTTCATGAAGTTGCCGTCCCAGTCCTTGAAGAGCGACAGGGCGTAGACCTTCTTGCCGTTCTCGGTGGTGGGCTGCGCCTTCTGCATCTCCTCGAGCACGGGGGTGAGGTCCTCGAGGGTGCCGATCTCCGGGTAGCCGATCTCCTTGTAGACGTCCCAGCGCAGGAAGGGGCCGAAGGTGGGGTCGATGCCCTCGCTGGGCTCGGTGGGCTTGAGGGAGGAGACCTGCGTGGGGATCGCGTAGATCCCGTCCTTGCCCTCGTTGACCTTCTGGATCGCGGTGTCGAAGCGGGCGGCGCTGGTCATGTGCTCGTAGTACGGCGTGAGGTCCGTGAGCAGGCCGCCCTCGACGAGCTCGTCGAGCTTCTGGCCGACGTCGGTCACGACCACGTCGCCCAGGTCGCCGGCGGCGACGCGCGTGTTGTAGAGCGTGTCCCCGCCGCCCGCGACGTTCGGGGCGATGACGTTGAGGGTGAGCGCGAAGTCCTTCTCGACGAGGTGCCCGAACCAGCCGGGCTGCTCGCCCATCTGGTTGGCGAGGCCGTCGAAGACGTCGATCGTGAGCGCCTCGTCCCAGCTCTCGGGGAAGGGGCCGGAGTCCGCGGCGGCGTCGCCGTCGGTCGAGCAGCCGCTGAGGCCCAGGCCCAGCAGCGTGAGGCTCAGCCCCCCGCCGATCAGCGAGCGGCGGGAGGGGTGGTGCGGGGTGAGGGTGGAGCCGGTCATGTCGTGTCCTTTCACGGGGGCGGCGGGGTCAGCCCTTGACCGCGCCGAGCATGATGCCCTTGACGAAGTAGCGCTGGAACAGCGGGTAGACGAAGAGGATGGGGAGCACGACGACGACCGCGACGGTGGTGCGGATCGAGGTGGCCGTCTGCGAGGTGGCGGCGGAGGCGATCCCGGAGAGGTCCCCGCCCGACTGCTGGGCGGCCTGCGCGAGGGAGTCCGCCTGGTTGATGTACATGTAGAGCAGGAACTGGAGCGTGTAGAGGCTCTGGTCGGTGATGTACAGCAGGGTGTCCTGGAAGCTGTTCCACTGCGTGACCGCGCTGAAGATCGCCACCGTGGCGAGGATCGGGGTCATGTTGGGCAGGTAGATCCGGAAGAACACCGAGAGGATCCCGGCGCCGTCCATCTCCGCCGCCTCCTGCAGCTCGCGGGGCATGGCCTCCACGAAGGTCTTCACGAGGATGATGTTGAAGGGCTGCACGACGAGCGGGAGGATGTAGACCCAGAAGCTGTTGGTCAGGCCCAGGGTCTTCATGATGATGAAGACGGGGATGAGGCCCGCGTTGAAGTACATCGTGATGACGACGGCGCGGTACCAGAAGGACCGCTTCCACAGCCGGGGCTGGGTGAACATGAAGCCGAGGTACGCGGAGGCGAGCACGGTCGCGGCGGTGCCGATCACGGTGCGCGCGAAGGAGACGAGCGCGGCCTGCGGGAGGCCCTGAAGGTCGAGCACCTGGCCGTAGTTGTCGAGGTGGAGACCGCGCGGGAGCCAGCGGATGTCGCCGAGCGCGGAGAGGTCGTTCGCGCTGATCGAGTTGATGATCAGGTAGTAGAACGGATAGCCGCAGACGAGGGCGAACAGCGCGAAGAGCGTGCAGTTCACGATCGTGAAGGGGACGTGGCCCCGCTCGCGGGTCAGGGATGCAGTGGTCATCTCGGCCTCCTCAGACCAGCGAGGTCCCGCGCACGCGCTTGGACAGGGCGTTCACCGACAGCAGGAGCGCCACCGAGATCACGCTCTTGAGCATGGAGATCGCCGTGGCCAGGGACAGGTTGTTGCCCGTCATGCCGATGTTGTAGACGTACAGGTCGAGCACCTGGATGTGCTCGCGGTTGAAGGCGTTCTGGAAGACGTAGAACTGCTCCATGCCGTTGTTGAGGATGTTCGCGATGGAGAGCATCAGCAGCACGAAGAAGGTGGGCATCAGCTGGGGCACGGTGATGTGCCACATCGTCTGGAAGCGGCCGGCGCCGTCGACCTTCGCGGACTCGTACAGGGACTGGTCGATGCCGGCGATCGCGGCGAGGTAGAGGATCGCGCCCCAGCCCACGGTCTTCCAGATCCCCCAGAGCGCCATCTTGAGCCAGATGTGCTGGTCGCTGTCGAGGAACTTGAGCGGCTCGTCGATGAGGCCGAGGTTCTCGAGGGTCCCGTTGACCATGCCGGTCGTCGAGAACATCGAGAAGGCGATCATGTAGACGAGCACCCACGAGATGAAGTTCGGCAGGGTGGTGAGGGTCTGCACGAGGTTCTTGAACCAGGTCGCGCGGATCTCGCCCAGGAACACGGCGAAGGCGAGCGGCAGCACGGAGGCCGCGATCCCGAGGAAGCTCATGGCGAGGGTGTTGGCCATGACCTGGAGGATCTGCTGGACCTGGGTGGGCGAGCCCACGAGCATCCGGAACCACTGCAGGCCCACGAACTCGCTGCCGCCGAGGCCGCGCGCGGGGCGGTAGTCGTACAGCGAGTAGATCCAGCCGTAGAGCGGGAAGTAGCTGAAGAGGAAGACGAGCACCAGGAACGGCACGATCGTCAGGAAGAGCCCGAAGGACTGGCGGCGGTGCGAGGCCTGCGCGCCTCGACGCCCGCGGCGCCGCGGGCGTCCCTCGACCTCGGAGGCGACGACGGCCTCGACCTGCACGGGGGCGGCCATCACCGCTCCCCTCCCGGGCTCATGCTCACTGCGTCCACTCCGCACTCCCTCGTGGGTCGGTTAGTTCGGGTCGGACACTAAACGCTTCGACGGCGCCTCGTCAAGAGAATCGCCGAAGCGCTTCGACACCAGCCCTCGGGAGGCGGCGACCCGTCGAGGGATGGCTCAGGCGAGGGCGCCCAGGCGGCGATAGGAGGCGCGCAGGAGCAGGGCCGCGAGGTAGCCGCCCGCGCTCGCCCCGATCGTCAGCAGCAGCCAGCCCGCGCCGGGGACCACGAGCGCGAGCGCGATCATCCCGGCGGGGATCAGCACGAGGCCCGCAGTGCGCAGCGGCTCCGCGCCGGGCAGCAGCAGGGCGTTGCGCAGGGTGGCCCGCACGGGCTCGTCGACGGCGGCGACGAGGGCCAGCCCGTGCAGCAGCGCGCCCAGCAGGTAGAGTGCCATGAGCACCGCCATCAGCGTCCCTGCCAGGGACAATGCTCCTCCGACGGTGAACCAGAAGCGTGCCGCGAAGAGCAGCGCGAGGACGGGCACCCCGAGGGCCAGGTGCACCGCGGTCGCCCGCAGGAGGTTCGCGCGCAGGGCGCGCAGGAAGTCGACGAGCGGCCGGCCGCGCTCGTGGTCCGCGTAGCGGAGCATGACCGCGAGCAGGGCGCTCGTCGCGGCCCCCGCGGTCACGAGCGGCACGCAGGCGAGGAGGTAGAGCAGGTTCAGCACGACCATCACGGCGAAGGCGCCGATCCCCTGGACCGTGCGCCCCTCGAGGTCGATGGCCATGACCGCTCCGTCCTGCGGCACCACCCTGGCGCCCACCCCTCGAGGATACCCGTCGCACCCGCCGCGCGACAGGGGACTTGACGTTCGGGAGTCGAAGCGATTCGATTACCCCTGACCCCACCCCTCCCGCACGGATGCGCGAGGATCCCCCGATGAAGGACGCCATGCCCCTCGCCGCCCCCGCCCCGCTCGACCCCCACGACCGTCGACGGCTCGACTGGGCGCGCGGGATCGTCGGCGAGCTCACGACCGAGGAGAAGGTCGCGCTCCTGCACCAGTACGCCCCGGCCGTGCCGCGGCTCGGGATCGGCCCCTTCGTCACCGGCACCGAGGGCGTGCACGGGCTCGCCTGGCGGGGCCCCGCCACGCAGTTCCCGCAGCCCGTCGGCCTCGCCGCGACCTGGGACCCCGAGCTGCTGCGCCGCGCCGCCGCCGTGGTCGCCGAGGAGGTGCGCGAGCTGCGCGCCGGTGACCCGTCCGTGAGCCTCACCGTGTGGGCGCCGGTCGTGAACCTGCTGCGCCACCCCCTCTGGGGCCGCACCGAGGAGGCCTACACCGAGGACCCGCTGCTGAACGCGGAGCTCGGCACCGCCTTCTCGCGCGGGCTGCGCGGGGACGGTCCCACCTGGCGCACCGTGCCCACGCTCAAGCACTTCCTCGCCTACTCCAACGAGACCGACCGCTGCGCCACGAGCTCCGACCTGCCCCCGCGGGTGCTGCACGAGCTCGAGCTGCCGGGGTTCCTGGCCCCGCTCGCGGCGGGCGCGGCCGGCTCCGTGATGCTCTCCTACAACCTCGTGGACGGCCGCCCCGCGCACCTCAGCGACCTCGTCGACTCCGCCCTGCGCGCGGCCCTCCCCGATCCCGACCTGCTCTTCGTGGTCTCCGACGCGGGCGCGCCCGGCAACCTCTTCCGCAGCCAGAAGGTGGTCCCGGACGCCGCCCACGCCTACGCCGCGATGCTCCGCGCCGGGGTGGACTCCTTCACCGACAACGACACCGACCCCACCGAGACGGTCACGGCCGTGCACGCGGCGCTCGCGGCGGGCCTCGTGGAGGAGGCCCATGTGGACCGCGCCGTGGTGCGCCAGCTCGTGGCCCGCGCCCGCACCGGCGAGTTCGCCGCCCTCCTCGGGGAGGACGCGGATCCTGCGGCCCCTGCCCCGGGCGTCCCCGCTGACCGCGCCGGGCGCCGTGCCCTCGCTCGGGAGGCCGCGACCCGCGGCGCCGTGCTGCTCGCCCACCGCGATCCCCGCGCGCTCCCGCTGCCGCCGGGACCGCTCGCCGTGCTCGGCGCGCAGGCCGGGACGGTGCTCGGCGACTGGTACAGCGGCGACCTCATCGACCCCGTCCCGCTCTCCCGCGCGCTCGCCGCGCGCCGGGAGGACGTGCGCGTCGCCGACGGCCTCGACGTGGTCGCCCTCGAGGTCACCGGGGACGGGCCCGTGCTCCGCGCCGCGGACGGCTCCCTGCACGTGGACCGCCCCGCGCACCGCCCCGCCGCCTCCGAGCCCGAGCGGCTCGTGCTCACGGACCTCGGGGAGGGCGTGCTCACCCTCCGCTCGCAGGTCACCGGGCTGCTCGTCGCCCCGGACGACCGCGGCCGGCTGCGGCCGCGCTCCGCCCGCGTGGGCGGCTGGGTGGTGCAGGAGACCTTCGCCCGCGAGGCCCTCCCGGGCGCGGAGGGCGAGCACCGCCTGCGCCATCGCGGCAGCGGCCGCCTCGTCGGGATCGAGCACCACACCGGGGACCTCGTGCTCCTGCCCGTCGGCGCCGAGGCCGGCGCCGCGCACCTCACGGCCACCGTGCTCGGCAGCGGCGGAGCCGCCGTGGAGGAGGCGACGCGCGGCGCGGCCGCCGCGGTGCTCGTGCTCGGCAACGAGCCGCACGTCCACGGCCGCGAGACGGAGGACCGCCCGCACCTGCGCCTGCCCGAGGGGGACCGCGCGGCCCTGCGCGCCCTCGCCGCCCTGCCCGCCGAGGTCGCGACCGTCCTCGTGATCACCTCCTCCTACCCCTACGACCTCGAGGGGCTCGAGGAGCAGGTGGGCGCCGTCGTGTGGTCCGCCCACGCCGGCGAGGCGGAGGGCGAGGCGCTCGCGGACCTCCTCACCGGCGCGCGCGACTTCTCCGGCCGGCTCGCCCAGACCTGGCCCACGAGCGCGCCCCTGCCCTCGGTGCTCGACTACGACACCATCGGCACCGCCATGACCTACCGGTACGGGCAGGAGGCCCGCTTCGGCTTCGGCCACGGGCTCACGCTCGACGCGTGCGACTGGCACGGCATCGACGCCCGCTGGGACGGGGACGAGATCGCGGTGCACGTCGAGGTCACCGCCCCCGCCGAGCGCCGCACGGGCGGCCCGCTGCACGAGGTCGTCCAGGTCTACGCCGACGTCCCCGCCCCCTCCTTCTCCCGGCGCCGCCACGAGGTGCCCGTGACGCGCCTCGTCGGCAGCGCCGCCGTGGAGGTCCCGGCCTCCGGCGCGGCGACGGTCGCGCTGCGGATCCCCGCGCGGCGCCTCGCCCTCCACGCCCCGGACCTCGAGGCGTGGGAGCTGCCGGACGGTCCCGTCACCGTGCGGATCGCCCGCTCCGCCGCCCGCACCGCGGAGGCGTTCACGCTCCCGGCGCCGCCGTCGGCCCCGCCGGAGGCCGCGACCGGGAACCACGTCCCCGCCCACCGGGCGGAGGAGGTGCAGGGCCTGCTCCGCTCCCCCGCGAGCCTGCTCGAGGGGACCGTGCTGCGCGCGGCCACCGCCGCAGGCGGCACCGCCGCCTTCGTGCTCCCCGCCGGGGCCGTCGTGGCCGCCGTCGAGACCGATGGCGAGGGCGAGGCCGTGCTGCTCGAGGGCCCGCTCCCCCACACCGTCGTCGCCGACGGCGACCGCCCCACCGGCACCGTCCGCGTGCACCTGACCCGCCGCGCCGCCCTCACCGGCCTGCGCCTCGCCACCCACTGACCACCACTGCTTCCCCAGGAGACCCACCCCATGAAGTTCACCGACGGCTACTGGCTGATCCGCGACGGCGTGACCCTGCAGCGCCCTGCCGAGGTCCACGACGTCGAGGACCTCGGCGACACGCTGCGGGTCCACGCGCCCGTGCGCCGCATCGAGAGCCGCGGCGACACGCTCAACACGCCGTCGATCACGGTGACCTTCACGGCGCCGCGCGAGGATGTCATCGCCGTGCAGATCGAGCATTTCGCGGGGCGGCGCGAGTCCCTGCCCCGCTTCGACCTCACCTCCGCCCCCGTCACCCCGGTGATCACCCGGGACGAGGAGCAGGCCACCTTCCGCTCCGGCCGGCTCGAGGCGCGCGTGGCCCTGCACGGCCCGTGGCAGGTGGACTACCGGTGGGACGGCACCGTGCTCACCTCCTCGACCGCCCGCTCGATCGGCTACGCGCAGGTCGAGGGGACGGGCCCGTTCGTGCACGAGCAGCTCGCGCTCGGCGTCGGCGAGCAGATCTACGGGCTCGGCGAGCGCTTCGGCGCCTTCGTGAAGAACGGCCAGAGCGTCGACATCTGGAACGCCGACGGCGGCACCTCCTCCGAGCAGGCCTACAAGAACGTGCCCTTCTACCTCTCCTCGCGCGGCTACGGCGTGCTCGTGGACGACGCCGGCCCGGTCTCCTTCGAGGTGGGCTCCGAGAACGTCACCGCGACCCAGTTCTCCGTGCCCGGCGAGCGCCTGCGCTACGAGGTGGTCGGCGGCGGCACCCCGCTCGAGGTCATCGACCGCTACACGGCCCGCTCGGGCCGCCCGCCCGCGCTGCCCGAGTGGTCCTTCGGCCTCTGGCTCTCGACCTCCTTCACCACCCAGTACGACGAGGAGACGGTGCTCTCCTTCGTGGACGGCATGGCGGAGCGCGGCATCCCGCTGAGCGTCTTCCACTTCGACTGCTTCTGGATGCGCGGCTTCCACTGGTCCGACTTCCGCTGGGACCCCGCGACCTTCCCGGACCCGCGCGGCCTCATCGCCAAGCTCCACGAGCGGGGCCTCAAGGTCTGCGTGTGGATCAACCCGTACATCGCCCAGCGCTCGGAGCTGTTCGCCGAGGGCGCGGAGGCCGGCCACCTGCTGCGCACCGAGGACGGCTCGGTGTGGCAGACGGACCTCTGGCAGGCGGGCATGGGCCTCGTCGACATGACGAGCCCCGCCGCGCGGGAGTGGTTCGCGGGCAAGCTCGACGCGCTGCTCGAGGACGGCGTGGACGCCTTCAAGACGGACTTCGGCGAGCGGATCCCCACCGAGGGCGTCGTCTGGGCGGACGGCTCCGACCCCCTGCGCGAGCACAACTTCTACACCCAGCAGTACAACCAGGTCGTCTTCGACCTGCTCGAGGAGCGCCGCGGGAAGGGCGAGGCTGTGCTCTTCGCCCGCTCCGCGACGGCCGGCGGGCAGCGGTTCCCGATCCACTGGGGCGGGGACTGCGAGTCCACCTACGTCGCCATGGCGCAGTCGCTGCGCGGCGGGCTCTCGCTCGTCTCCTCGGGCTTCGGCTACTGGAGCCACGACATCGGCGGCTTCGAGGGCACCCCCGACCCCACGCTTTTCAAGCGCTGGGTCGCCTTCGGCCTGCTGAGCTCCCACTCGCGGCTGCACGGCTCGAGCTCCTACCGGGTGCCGTGGCTGTTCGACGAGGAGGCGGTCGACGTCATGCGCGAGTTCGCGGAGCTCAAGCAGACCCTCATGCCCTACCTGCTCGAGGCCTCCGCGACGACGACCCGCACCGGCGCCCCGGTCATGCGGCCCATGGTCTTGCAGTTCCCCGAGGATCCCGCCTGCCGCACCCTCGACGCCCAGTACATGCTCGGCGAGGACCTCGTCGTCGCGCCCGTCCTGCAGGAGGACGGCGCCGTGGACGTGTACCTGCCCGCGGGCCGCTGGGTGCACCTGCTGGACGGGGAGGAGGTCGACGCGAGCGCGGGCGGCCGCTTCCTGCGCCGCACCTACGACGTGCACTCGCTGGGCCTGTTCGCCCGCGCCGGCTCCGCCCCGCTCGCCCTCCTGGGCGGCGCCTCATGAGCGGGCCCTTCGCCCCGGGCCGGCTGCTCTTGGGCGGGGACTGGAGCCCCGAGCAGTGGGACCCCGCGACCTGGGACGAGGACGTGGAGCTGCTGCGCGAGGTCCGCGCGAACACCGTGAGCCTCGGCATCTTCTCCTGGTCGACCCTCGAGCCGGAGGAGGGTCGGTTCGAGACCGCCTGGCTGGACGAGGTCCTGGACCGCCTCGACGGCGCCGGGATCGGGTACTTCCTGTCCACGCCCACGGCCTCCCCGCCGCCGTGGTTCTCCCTCGCCCATCCCGACGCCCTGCCCGTGCGGCCCGACGGCGTGCGCCTCACCCACGGCTCGCGGGACACCTACGCCGTGAGCGCCCCCGCCTACCGGGAGGCCTCGCGCCGGATCGCCCGGCTGCTCGGCGAGCGCTACGGCGACCGTCCCGGGCTGCGCGGATGGCACCTGCACAACGAGTACGGCACCCTCGACCACGGCCCGCACGCGGCCCGCGCCTTCCGGGCGTGGCTGCGGGCACGGTACGGCACCATCGAGGCGCTGAACCGCGCCTGGTGCACGGCCTTCTGGTCCCAGGGCTACAGCTCCTTCGCGGAGGTCGAGCCGCCGCGCGCGACCCAGTACCTCCCCAATCCCTCCCAGGCGATCGACTTCCGCCGCTTCTCCTCCGACGAGATGCGCGCGGCCCTGCGCGAGCAGCGCGAGGAGATCCGGGCCGCGGGCTCCCAGGCCCCGGTGACGACGAACTACATGCTGCCCACCTGGAACCACCTCGAGCAGTGGTCCTGGGCGGACGAGCTCGACGTCGTCTCCCTCGACCACTACCTCGACACGGCGGGCCCCGACGCGGAGGCCCACGTCGCCTACGGCTCGGACCTCGCGCGCTCGTGGTCCGGCGGCCCGTGGGTGCTCATGGAGCAGAACGCGACGGGCATCAAGGTCGACGGCCGCACCCTCGCGAAGAGCCCCGAGCGGATGCTGCGGCACTCGCTGGGCTACATCGCCCGCGGCTCGCAGTCCTCCCTCTTCTTCCAGTGGCGCCAGAGCACGGGCGGCGCCGAACAGTGGCACGGCGCGCTCGTGCCCCATGCGGGCCGCGACTCGCGCGCCTTCCGCGGGGTGAGGCGGCTCGGCGAGGTGCTCGAGTCCCTCGCCCCCGTGGCCGCACTGCCCGAGGAGGGGCCCCTGGTCGAGGCCGAGGTGGGCCTGCTGTGGCATGCGGACGGCTGGTGGGCGCTCGAGACGCCGGACCTGCCGAGCGCGCAGCTGCGCTACGGCGAGGAGCAGCGGGCCACCCACCGCTCCTTCCACCGCGCGGGGATCCCGACGGACTTCGTGCGCCCGCTCGCGGACGTCTCCCGGTACCGCCTGCTGGTCCTCACCTGCCAGTACCCGCTCTCCGACGCGGAGGTCACCTGGCTCGAGGAGTACGTCGAGGGCGGCGGCCACCTCGTGGTCACCTACCTCTCGGGCCTCGCCGACGAGCACCTGCACGTCGCGACCGGCGGCTACCCGGGCCGGCTGCGGGAGCTGCTGGGCGTGCGCGGCGAGGAGATCCTCCCGCTGCCCGCGCGGGAGGTCGTCACCCTCGACGACGGCACCGTCGCGGAGGAGTGGACCGAGCTGCTCGCGGCGACGGACGCCGAGGTGCTCGCCCGCTACACGCATGCGGACCTCGCGGGGCTGCCCGCGATCACCCGCGCCCGCCGCGGCGCGGGCACCGCGACCTACGTCTCCGCCCGCTGGACCCAGGAGTCGCGGGACACGTGGCTGCGCGCGGCGGCGCAGGAGCTCGGGATCGGCCCGACCCTGCCCGGCGCCGCGGAGCGCGGTCTCGAGGCGGTGCGCCGGCGCGGCCACGGGGTGGACCACCTCTTCCTCCTGCACCACGGGGACCGTACGGTGCGCGTGCAGGCCGAGGGCACGGACCTCGTGAGCGGCGCGGCCGCCGCGCAGGGCCTCGCCGTCCCCGCCGGCGGCGTCGCCGTGCTCTCCCTGCCCCCGGGCACCGCCGCCCGCCTGCTCCCCTGAGAGGACCCCTGATGGCCCTGTTCGACCTGCCCCTGCCCGCCCTGCGCGAGCACCGTCCCGAGCTCGACGAGCCCGCGGACCTCGACGCCTTCTGGGAGGGCACACTCTTCCGCGCCCGCGAGCACGAGGTGCTCCTGGACGTCACGCCCGTGGAGACCGGCCTCGACCTCGTCGACGCCTTCGACGTGACCTTCGCGGGCCACGACGGCACGCCCGTGCGCGCCTGGTACCTGCGGCCCGCCGCGGCGACCGGCCCCCTGCCCGTCGTCGTCCAGTACATCGGCTACGGCGGCGGTCGCGGGCGCCCGATCGAGCACCTCGTGTGGGCGTCCGCCGGCTACGCGCACCTGGTCATGGACACGCGCGGCCAGGGCGGGGCCTGGGGCAGCGGCGGCGACACCGCGGACCCGGTGGGCTCGGGCCCCGCGGCGCCGGGCTCGATGACCCGCGGCATCACCTCCCCGGAGACCTCCTACCTGGTGCGCCTGCAGACGGACGCCGCGCGCGCGGTCGACGCGGCGCGGGCGCTGCCGGGGACCGACGGCCGGGTGGTCGTCACGGGCGGCAGCCAGGGCGGCGGACTCGCGGTCGCGGCGGCGGGCCTCGTGCCCGACGTCGACGCGGCGATGCCGGACGTCCCCTTCCTGTGCGCCATCCGCCGCGCGATCGACATCACCGACGCGGATCCGTACCAGGAGATCGTCCGCTTCCTCGCCGCGAACCGGGGCGCGGAGGAGGCCGCCTGGCGCACGCTCTCCTACGTGGACGGGGTGCACCTGGGCCGGCGGGCCCGCTGCCGGGCGCTGGTCTCCGCCGCGCTGCGAGACACGATCGTGCCGCCCTCGACCGTCTTCGCGGCCGCGAACCACTGGGGCGGGCTGCACGGGGAGCCGGGCGCGCTCGCCGAGGTCGAGGTCTACCCGTACAACGGGCACGAGGGCGGCGGCACCGTGCAGCGGGAGCGTCAGCTCGCGTGGCTCGCGGAGGCGGTGCCGCTCACGCCGCGGGGCTGAGCGCGCTGGTCAGCGCGAGGGCGGCGGCCCCCACGGAGCACGGGTGCGGCTGGACGGTCGAGACGGCGACCTCGTGCCCCGGGGGCAGGGCGCCCGTGCGGGAGCGCAGCACGCCCGCGAAGGCCTCGCGGTAGATCCGCGGCGCCATCGAGACGCTCGTGCCGCTCAGGACGACGCGCTCGATGCCGAGCGGGCCGGCGATCCCGGCGACCGCTCCCGCGATCGCCCGTGCGCTCGCCGTGACGACGGCGGCGGCGCGCTCGTCCCCGTGGCCGGCGGCCTCGGTGAGGCGGGCGTGGTCGGAGAGGACGCGCTCCCCCGCGGGGTCCAGGCCGAGCTCCGCGCCGAGGCCCTGGTCGAGGGCGCGGCGGACGTCCGCCGCCGGGGAGGCGATCTCGTGCAGGGGCGTGCCGTCGGGCCCTGCGGCGACGTGGTCGAGCTCGCCGGGCCAGCCCGTCGCGGGCAGCAGCGGGCGGCCGTCGCGCAGCAGGGCCACACCGATCGTGGGCCCGAGGTGCACGGTGAGGCAGGGGCGCTCGGGGTCCTGCTCGCCCACCCAGGCGCTGCCGAGCCCCGCGCAGACCGCCGCGGTCCCGATCACGACGGGGGCGCCCGTGAGGTCCCGGACCGCGGCGCCGAGCTCCTCGACGCCGAGGCCGTGGCCGCGGAGGTCTGCGATGCCGATCCCGGTGAAGGCCGGGCGCTGGGCGGGGTCGAGGGCGCCGAGCTCGGTGAGCGCGGCGCGCAGCGGCTCCGTGAGATCCGCCCCGTCGAGGGCCCCGAGGGGCAGCATGACGCGGCCGCGCAGGGCCCCGGTGACGCCCATCGCGACGAGGGAGAGGCGGTCGCTCTCGACCGTGCAGCCGATGGCCCAGCGGGAGGTCGTCGAGACGCGGAGCAGGGAGGCGGGCTTGCCGCCCGTGGAGCGGGCGCGGCCGGACTCGAGGACGAGGCCGTCGGCGATGAGGCGCTTGACGGAGTTCGTGACGGTCGCGGCGGTGACGCCGAGCTCGCGGGCGATCGCGACGCGGGTGGTGTCCGGCGAGCGGCGGATCGCGTCGAGGATCGCGGCGTCGGTCCGGGCGCCGCTGCGGGCGGGGATCGAGCTCATGCGGGCCTCCTCGAGGGGCGCGGGGATGTCGTGACGTCATCGTGACCGGTCGCGGCCGCGGTGTCCGCTTGACGAGCCGTGAGCATCGTCGCATACTTTCTCGTACTTCCTTAAGTTAGTCAATGAAGTTACTCGGGAAGTCATGCAGCCGCCCCATCAGCACGCACAGTCGCGTCCCCAGGAGAGCAACGATGCACCTCAGCCGCCGGACCCTCGGAAAGCTGTCCCTCGCCACCGCCCTGCCGCTCGGCCTCGCCGCCTGCGCCGGTCAGTCGAACCTCGACACCGGCAGCAGCGACGGGGAGAGCAAGCCGATCATCACGACCTACAACGGGGCCGGCGCCGGCTTCACGAAGAACTTCAACCCCCACTCCCCGACCGTGCTGAGCATGGTCCAGGGCATGATCTTCGAGCCGCTCTTCTACTACAACCCGCTCGCCGCGATCGACGTGGACCCCGTCCCCCAGCTCGCCGAGTCCTTCAGCTGGAACGAGGACGGCACCGAGCTCACCGTCACCACCCGCGCGGGCGTGACCTGGTCCGACGGCACCGCCTTCACCGCGAAGGACGTCGCCTTCACCTTCAACCGGATCAAGGACACCGAGGCCCTCAACCCCGCCGGCACGGCCCCCTCCGCCGAGGCGAGCGACGACACCACCGTCGTCCTCACCTACGCCATCCCCTCCTTCGTCGAGGGTCCGACGGCCCTGGGCCGCACCTGGATCATCCCCGAGCACCTCTTCACCGGCGTCGAGGACCTCTCCACCTACACGAACGAGGAGCCGATCGGCACCGGCCCCTTCACCCTCGGCGACTTCACCCCCGAGTCCTACCTGCTCAGCGCCAACGGCTCGTACTGGGAGGAGGGCAAGCCCGCGATCGGCGGCGTGCGCGTCATGTCGCTCTCCGGCAACCAGTCCGCGACCGACAAGTGGCTCGCCGGCGAGATCGACTACACCTCGACCTCCATGCCGAACCTCGACGACCACGTGAAGTCCAACCCGGACCTCAGCTACACCAACTCCCCCACCTCGCAGTGCGCCCTCTTCGCCTCGTCGAACCCGGACCTCGGCAGCGAGGGCCCGCAGACGGACCCCGCCGTGCGCCAGGCCCTCTACTACGGCATGGACCGCGAGCAGCTCTCCAAGCTCGCCTTCTACGACCTGGGCACCGCGATCTCCCCCTCCTTCGGTCTGCCCGAGCGGGACAAGGACTTCATCGACCCGTCGATCGAGGACGCGCCCTGGAACGCGGACACCGCGAAGGCCCAGCAGGTCCTCGAGGACGCCGGCTGGGAGAAGGGCTCCGACGGCGTCTACGCGAAGGACGGCGAGCGGCTCTCCATGACGATCAGCTGCCCCACCGGCTGGTCCGACTTCGTCACCGCCCTGGACACCCTCGCCGAGCAGTACAAGAAGGTCGGCATCGAGCTCGTCCCCCAGCAGGTCTCCGTCAACGAGTGGAACGACTCGAAGTCCACCGGGAAGTTCCAGCTCGTCATCGACTCCCTCGGCCAGGGCCCCGCCCCGGACCCGTACTACCTGTACAAGACCTTCTTCGCGACGGACTCGACCGTGAAGGTCGGCGAGAACGGCAACCCGTACCAGAACTCCGCCCGCTTCTCCGACCCCGACGTCGACGCCGCGCTCGAGGTCGCCGCCGGCACCGACGACCCGTCCGTGAAGAAGGAGCAGTACGCGAAGATCCAGAAGATCATCGTCGAGGCCATGCCCTACGTCCCCGTGCTGATCGGCTCGAGCCTCACCGAGTACAACAACTCCAAGGTGACCGGCTGGCCCACCCAGGACGACCTGTACTGCTACCCCATGTCGTGGTCCGCCCCGGACAACGCCCAGGTCCTCAAGACCGTCACCCCCGCCTGATCGCCCGCTGCCGCCGCCCCCGTGCGGGGCGGCGGCGGCACCGCGGACGAAAGGACCCCCGGTGCACATCCTCCGGAAGCTCGGCTTCTACCTGGTCGCCCTCTGGGCCGCCGTCACCCTGAACTTCTTCATCCCGCGCGCGCTGCCCGGCAGCCCCGTGGACGCCGTGCTCGGCAAGCTCGCCCTGCGCGGCCCCGTCTCCCCCGAGACCCGGCAGGCCATCGAGGTCATGCTCGGCACCGACTCCCAGGGCTCGCTCCCCCAGCAGTACGTCCAGTACCTCGGGAACCTGCTGCGCGGCGACCTCGGCGTCTCCGTCACGTACTTCCCGACCCCCGTCGGCCAGGTGATCGGGCAGTCGATCCCCTGGACCCTCGTGCTCGTCGGCGTCTCGACCGTGATCACCTTCCTCATCGGGATGGCGCTCGGGACGATCGCCGGCTGGAAGCGCGGGACCTGGCTGGACTCGCTCATCCCCGCGACCACGATCATGCAGTCGGTGCCCTACTTCTGGCTCGCCCTGCTGTTCATCTACATCCTCTCGGTGAACCTCCACCTGTTCCCGATCTCCGGCGGCTACGACGTGACCCTCGTGCGGCCCGCGCTGGACTACCCCTTCGTCTCCAACGCGATCTACTACGCCTTCCTGCCCGCGCTGACGATCGTGCTGAGCTCGCTCGGCGGCTGGCTGCTGGGCATGCGCAACATGATGGTCTCCACGCTCAGCGAGGACTACATCCTCACCGCGGAGGCCAAGGGCCTGCACCCGCGCCGGATCATGCTCACCTACGCGGCCCGCAACGCGGTGCTGCCCAGCGTCTCCGGCTTCGCGATCTCGCTCGGCTTCGTCGTCTCCGGCTCGATCGTCGTGGAGTCCGTCTTCTCCTACCCGGGGATCGGCTACACGATGCTGCAGGCCGTCAACAACAACGACTACTCGCTCATGCAGGGCCTGTTCCTCATCATCACCGTGTCCGTGCTCGCCGCGAACCTCGCGGTGGACCTCCTGTACGGCATCATCGACCCCCGCACCCGGGCCCGTGGCTGAGGAGGCCCCCATGACCACTGAGACCACCGAGACCGCCGCTCCCCCCACCACGACCGCCGCGATCGCGACGACCCGCGCGCGCCGCCGTCGGCCCGCCCCGACCCTCGTCGTCGGCGTCGGCATCGTCCTGGTCATCGTGCTCTTCGGGCTGATCGGCCCGCTGCTCGTCCAGGACCCGCTCGCGATCGGCAACGACGGCATGCAGCCGCCGAGCGCGGCCCACCTGCTGGGCACCACGCAGACCGGACAGGACGTGCTCGCCCAGCTCGCCTACGCGACCCGCGGCTCGCTCCTCGTGGGCGTCCTCGTCGCCGTGCTCGCCCTGTTCCTCTCCGCGTTCTTCGGGATCCTCGGCGGCTACCTCGGCGGCTGGCTCGACGAGGGCTTCTCGCTCTTCACGAACGTCGTGCTGATCCTCCCCGGGCTGCCGCTGATGATCGTCATCGGCTCCTACGTCGAGCAGCGCGGACTGCTGCTGATCGCCGTGGTCCTCGCGATCACCTCGTGGGCCGCCTCGGCGCGCGTGCTGCGCTCGCAGACCCTCTCGATCCGCAACCGCGACTACGTGCAGGCCGCGAAGATCGCCGGGGAGAAGCCCTGGCGGATCATCTCCGTGGAGATCCTGCCGAACCTGCTGCCGGTCATGTCCAGCGGCTTCGTCTTCGCGCTGATCTCCGCGATCCTCGGCGAGGCGGGCCTGAGCTTCATCGGCCTCGGCGTCGTCGGCACCCAGACCTGGGGCTCGATGCTCTTCTACGCGCAGAACGGGCAGGCGCTCACGTTGGGCGGCTGGTGGTGGTTCGTCCCGCCGGGCTTCCTCATCGCAGCCCTGGGCTGCGGGCTCTCCCTCATCAACTTCTCCATCGACGCGATCATCAACCCCCGGCTGCGCAGCGCGCCCGCCAACGCGCGGCGCGTGCGCCGGGCCGAGAAGAAGGAGGAGGCAGCGGCATGAGCACCCCCACCCCCGATCCCGCGAACCCGCTCGAGGCGGAGATCGCCCCGGACATCGAGGAGGTCCGCGCCGGCGCCGACTCCCCCGTCTCCGAGGAGGCCGTGCTCACGGTCGAGGGCCTCGACGTGGTCTACGAGGTCGAGACGCCCGTGCACGCCGTCCAGGGCGCGAGCTTCACGCTGCGCCGCGGCGAGATCCTCGGCCTCGCCGGGGAGTCCGGCTGCGGCAAGACGACCCTCGCCTACGGCCTGAACCAGCTGCACCGCCCGCCCGCCCGCATCACCGGCGGCTCCGTGACCTTCCACGGCCGCGACGGCGAGGACGTCGACGTGCTCGCCCTCGAGGGCGAGGCCCTGCGCGCCTTCCGCTGGTCCCGCATCGCCATGGTGTTCCAGGGAGCGATGAACTCCCTGAACCCCGTGATCAGCATCAAGGCGCAGCTCGAGGACGTCTTCACCACGCACCGCCCCGGCATGGACGCCGCCGCGCGCCGCGCCCGCAGCGAGGAGCTGCTGCGGCTCGTGGGCGTGGACCCCTCCCGCATCACCGCCTTCGCCCACGAGCTCTCCGGCGGCATGCGCCAGCGCGTCATGATCGCCATGGCGCTCGCCCTGGACCCGGACCTCATGATCATGGACGAGCCGACGACGGCCCTCGACGTGGTCGTGCAGAGGGAGATCCTCCAGGAGATCCTGCGCCTGCGCAGCGAGCTCGGCTTCGCGGTCGTCTTCATCACCCACGACCTGCCGATGCTGCTGGAGATCTCCGACCGCATCGCCGTCATGCGCGCCGGACGGATCGTCGAGCTCGACACCGCGGAGAACCTCTACTTCGCCCCGCAGCACCCCTACACCCGCCGCCTGCTCGGATCCTTCCCCTCGCTCACGGGCGACGCCGGGGACTTCCTCCGCGCCGGCTACTCCACGGAGGGCACCCGATGACCACCCTCACCGCCCAGGACCTCGACAAGACCTACACCCTGCGCAGCGGCCTGCGCTTCTCGCAGCTGCGGGCCGTCAACGGCGTCTCCTTCGAGCTGCGCCCCGGCCGCACGGTCGCGCTCGTCGGCCAGTCCGGCTCCGGCAAGTCCACGATCGCGAAGCTGCTCATGCAGCTCGAGCGGCCCACCTCCGGCAGCCTGCTGCTGGACGGGAAGCCGATCGGCCGCCGCGGGAAGGCCCTCGCGGACTACCGCCACCAGGTGCAGATGGTCTTCCAGGACCCCTTCGCCTCGCTCAACCCGTACCACTCGATCGGCCACCACCTCGTGCGGCCGCTCATCGTGCACGGGCGGGCGACCTCCCGCACCGCGCCCGGGGCGGCGAAGGAGCTGCTGGACCGCGTGAACCTCCCCGCGGACGACGCCTTCATGGCCCGCCGCCCGCACGAGCTCTCCGGCGGCCAGCGCCAGCGCGTCGCGATCGCCCGCGCCCTCGCCCCGGGGCCGACGGTCCTCGTGGCCGACGAGCCCGTCTCGATGCTCGACGTCTCCGTGCGCCTGGGCGTGCTGAACCTCCTCGCCCGCCTGCAGCGGGAGGAGGAGCTCGCGATGCTCTACATCACCCACGACCTCGCGACCGCCCGCCACTTCTCCGACGAGATCCTCGTGATGTACCGCGGGGAGGTGGTCGAGCGCGGTGACGCCGACGAGGTGATCCTCAACCCGCAGCAGGAGTTCACCCGCAAGCTCCTCGCCGCGGCCCCCGAGCCCGGCACCAACCAGCGCTTCCTCGCGGAGGCCCGTCGGCGCGGCGTGCCGATGCCCGACCACCTCGCCCCCCAGGAGGACCTCGCATGACCCGCACCGATCTCCACGACGGCTGGACCCTGACCGTCGTGGACGGCCCCGTGCCCTTCCCGGTGCAGGACCTGCCCGCGACGGTCCCCGGCACCTTCCTCACGGACCTCCTGGACGCGGGGCTCATCCCCGACCCGTACCTGGACCGCCACGAGGCGGAGCTCGCCTGGAGCGGCGAGTGCGACCTGCTCTACCGCACCGCCTTCACCCTCGACGAGGTGCCCGCGGGCCGCACGGACCTCGTCGCCGCCTCCCTCGACACCGCCGCGACGGTCGTGCTGAACGGTACCGAGGTCGCGACCGTGCAGAACCAGCACCGCTCGTGGCGCTGGGCCGTGGGGCCGCTGCTGCGCGCCGGGGAGAACGTGCTCGAGATCCGCTTCGCCTCCCCGCTGCGCACGGCCCGCGAGAACGCCGCCGCGCAGGGGGACCTGCCGTACATCGGCAACCTGCTGCCCTACAACGCGATCCGGAAGATGGCCTGCAACCTCGGCTGGGACTGGGGGCCCGTGCTCGTCACGAGCGGGATCGCCGGCCCGATCGGGCTGGAGAGCTGGACGGGCGCGCGACTGGACGCCGTGCGCCCGCAGGTCACCCCCGACGCGGAGGGCCCGGGCGGCACGGTCGCCCTGACCGTGCCGATCGAGCGCGAGAGCACGGACGGCGGGGCGCTCACCGCGCACCTCGAGGTCGCCGGGCCCGACGGCGCCGCGCTCGCCGCGGCGGAGATCGCCGTCGACGCGGACGCGCAGGAGACCGCGATCGCCGTGCACCTCGACGAGGTCGAGCGCTGGTGGCCGCGCGGCCACGGCGAGCAGCCCCTGTACACGGCGCGGCTCGTGCTCGAGGACGCCGCCGGCGCCGAGCTCGACAGCGTCGAGCACCGCGTCGCCTTCCGCACCGCAGGCTTCGTCGAGCGCACCGACGAGGTGGGCACCTCCTTCACGATGGTCGTCAACGACCGCCCCGTGCTCGTCAAGGGCGCCAACTGGATCCCCGACGACTGCTTCCCCACCCGCCTCACCGGCGACGACTACGCGCGCGGCCTCGCCGACGCCCTCGACGCCGGCATGAACATGCTGCGGATCTGGGGCGGCGGGCTCTACGAGTCGGACCTCCTCTACGACCTGTGCGACAAGGCGGGTGTGCTCGTGTGGCAGGACTTCGCCATGGCCTGCGCCGCCTACAGCGAGGAGCAGCCGCTGCGCGGCGAGATCGAGGCGGAGGCGCGGCAGAACGTCGTGCGCCTCGCCTGGCATCCCTCGCTCGTGCACTGGAACGGCTCGAACGAGAACGTCGAGGGCTACCACCACTGGGGCTGGAAGGACACGCTCCCCGAGACCACGGGCTGGGGGAACGCCTACTACACGGAGATCCTGCCGGCCGTGCTCGCCGAGCTCGACCCCACCCGCAGCTACACGCCCTCGAGCCCCTACTCGCGCGGCGCCCTCGACCGGCCCCGCGACCCCGACCACGGCACCGTGCACAACTGGGTCGTGTGGGCGAGCGACGAGGACAACGACTACACCCACTACCGCGACACCTCCCCCCGCTTCGCCGCCGAGTTCGGCTTCCAGGGCCCCGCCTCCTGGGCGACCGTCGAACGGGCGATCAGCGAGCGGCCGCTCGTCGCCGACTCCCCCACGATGCTCGCCCACCAGAAGGCGATCGACGGGCAGAGGAAGCTCGTCGCCGGCTACCGGCCGCACTTCCCCGACCCCGTCGACTTCGTCGACTTCCACCTCACGACCGCGCTCAACCAGGCGCGCGCGCTGCGGGTGGGGATCGGGCACTACCGGGCCCTGTGGCCGCACTGCGGGGGCACGATCATCTGGCAGCTCAACGACTGCTGGCCGGTGACCTCGTGGGCCGCGGTGGACGGCGACGGCCGCCGCAAGCTGCTCTGGTACGCCATGCGGGACCTGTACGCGCCCGTGCTGCTCACCGTGCAGCCGCGCGAGGGCGGGCCGGTAGCGGCGATCGGCAACGACACCGAGGGGACCCTCGCGGGGACCCTGCGGCTGCGCCGGATCGACGTGGACGGCACCGTGCTCGCCTCCGCCGCGCTCGAGGCCGAGGTCGCCCCGCGCTCCACAGGCCTGCTCCCGCTGCCCGAGGCGCTCGTCTCCCCCGCGGACCCGGCGCTCGAGGCGCTCGTCCTCGAGCTCGAGGTGCCGGGCGCCGAGGTGCTGCGCGCGCTGCACTGGTTCGCGGAGGACAAGGACCTCCAGCTCGACCCGGACGCCCTCTCGGTGAGCGCCCGGCGCCGCGGTGACGGGGTCGCCCTGACCCTCAGCGCCCACTCCCTCGTGCGGGACGTCGTGATCGTCGCCGACCGCGTGCACCCGGGTGCCGTGGCCGATCGCCAGATGATCGACCTGCTCCCCGGCGAGGCCGTGACCGTGCAGGTCAGCGCGCCGGAGGGCGTGGAGCTGGACCCGGAGGCGTTCCTCGCGGAGCGCGTCGTGCGCCACGTGGGCGAGCTCGTGGCGCGCTCGCGTCGCACGGAGCCGCTCGCAGGGGCCACCATGGCCCCATGAGCACCTTCGGCTTCATCGCCCCCGAGGACATCTGGTCGGCCCGCTCCGAGCAGTACTTCAACCAGGTCCTCGCGGGGATCGAGGACGCGGTCGCTGGAGCGGGCCACACGGTGCTCACCCGGGCCGTCGCCTCCCGCGAGGAGGAGATGGCCGCCTACCGCGACTGGGCGGCGCGCGGCACGGTCGCGGCCGTGGTGCTGCGGGACCTCGTGCCCGAGGACCCGCGGCCCGCGCTGCTCGCCGAGCTGGGCCTCGGCCACGTCCTCGAGGGGGACGTGGTCCAGGACGGCGAGGCGCCCTCGGTGACGGTGGACAACGCCGCCGTCATGCGGGGCGTGCTCGACGCCCTGCGCTCCCGCGGCCTCGAGCGGATCGCCCACCTGGGCGGCCCGCAGGGGCTCGTGCACTCCGCCCTGCGCCGCGGCGCCTACCTCGACTGGTGCGACACGGCCGGGGAGACCCCGCGCACCGCGGAGGGCGACTACACCGGGGACAGCGGCGCCCGCGCCCTCGACGCCCTGCTCACCGCGGCCGACGACGGGCCCGACGTGCTCCTCGCGGACAACGACGCCATGGCCCTCGGCGCGCTCGAGCGGGCGCGGCTGCGCGGCATCGCCGTGCCCGGCACGCTCTCGATCGTCTCCTGGGACGACTCGATGGCCTGCCAGCTCCACGAGCCGCCGCTCGCCGCCCTCGGCGCCGCCCCCCGCGCGACGGGCGCCGCCGTGGGCCGCGCCCTCAGCGCCCTCGTCGAGCAGCCGCCGCGCGTGCTCCACGAGCGCCGCCCCCAGCCCGTGCTGCTGGACCGGGGGACGCTGCGGGGCTGATCACGCGCGCCGCGGCGCCGTCGACTCCCGCTGGACCAGCTGGGTCTCGAGCTTGAACGGATGGGCGAACAGCCCGGGATCCGCGGAGAGCGCGAGCAGACGCTCCACCGCGACCTGCCCCATCTGGAACAGGGGCTGGCGCACGGCGGTGAGCTGGGGGTGCGTCCACTGGGCGATCATCGTGTCGTCGAAGCCGACGACGCTGAGGTCCTCGGGGACGGAGAGCCCGCGCTGGCGTGCGGCGCGCATGACGCCGACGCCGAGGGTGTCCGCGACGGCGAAGATCGCGGTGGGCGGCTCGGCGAGCGCGAGCAGCCGGTCGGCGCCGTCCTGCCCGGCTCGGTAGCCGAAGTCGCCGTGCTCGATGAGCTCCTGGTCCACGGCGATCCCGGCCTGGGCGAGGGCGCTGAGGTACCCCTGGACGCGCTGACGCGCGGGGACGGAGTCCTCCGGCCCGCCGACGATCCCGATGCGGCGGTGGCCGAGCTCGAGGAGGTGCTGGACGGCGCTGCTGCCGCCCTCCCAGTTCGTCGCCGAGATCGCGACGACGCCGCGGGTGTCCGGCTCGATGGTCACGGGGTCGATCGCGATCAGCGGGAGGGAGAGGTCCTTGCTCCAGCGGGCGTGCTTCGGCCCGATCGGCGAGGTCACGGCGATGAGCCCCTCGACGCCGCGGGAGGCGAGGTCGGCCATCATGGCGCGGGTGGGCCCCGCGGGGACCGCACCGTCGCCGCCGTCGGCGCTCGAGACCATGATGTCGACCTCGGCCCGGCGGGCGGCCTGCTCCGCCCCTTCGAGCACCTGCAGCGCGTAGGGGCTCGTGAGCGTGTCGAAGTGGATCATCACGGCGCGCCGCCGCTCGACCTCGCGGCGGCGGGGGCGGTAGCCGAGGGCCTCGGCGGTCGCGGCGACCTCCTGGCGGGTCGAGTCGCGCACGTCGGAGCGGCCGTTCATCACCTTGGAGGCGGTGGCGAGGGAGACCCCCGCCCGCTCCGCGACGTCCTTGAGCGTCACCTTGTCCTGACGCGCTGCGCTGTGCGCCATCAGCACTCCCCTCTCGTGGCTCACCGACGGCTCAGGCTACTAGGAGAAGCGGGGCGTCCTAGTCCCTCAGCGCGGGGTGCCCCGCTCGTCCGCTCGCCGCAGCGAGCGCGTGCTGGACGGCGTCGTAGGCGGGCTTGCGTGTGAGGTCGTCCCGCAGGACGGTCGCCGCCCCCTGCCCCGGGAAGGTCACGGGGACCCACGAGTACCGGTCCACGACGCCCCACAGGGTGAGCGAGCCGCAGCCCTCGACGGCCAGCACCGCCTCGGTCGTGCGGCGGTAGTACTCGGCCTGGGTCGCCAGCTGCTCCGCCGTCGGCTCGCCGCCCTCGGGCAGGTCGATCCGCACGTCGAGCTCGGTGATCGCGGTCCGCAGGCCGAGGTCCGCGAAGCGGCGGAGGTTCGCGGCGAGGTCGTCCGGGAAGCCGTAGCGGGTCGAGAGGTGCCCCTGGGTGGAGAACCCGTGCACGGGCACGCCGTCGGCGAGGAGCTCCTGGACGAGCGCGTGGTACGCGTCGGACTTGGGGTTGATCCCCTCGACGTTGTAGTCGTTGAGGAACAGCTGCGCCTCGGGGTCGGCCTCGTGGGCCCACCGGAAGGCGTCGGCGATGATCCCCGGCCCCAGCTCGCGGATCCAGATGTTGGCCTCGGTGCGCAGCGCGGCGGAGTCGTCGAAGATCTCGTTGGCGACGTCCCACTGCTGCATGCGACCGGCGTAGCGGCCGACGACGGTCTGGATGTGGTCCCGGAGGATCTCCCGCAGCTGCGCGGGCGTGTGGTCGCCCTCCTCGAGCCAGGCCGGGTTCTGGTTGTGCCAGAGCAGCGTGTGCCCGCGCATGACCTGGCCGTTCTGGGCGGCGAAGTCCGCGATGGCGTCCGCATCGGTGAAGTCGTAGACGCCCTCCGCCGGGCGGAGATGGTCCCACTTCATCTGGTTCTCCGCCGAGAGCGAGGTGAACTCGGCGGCGAGCACCTTCCGGTAGGGCTCGTCGTGGGTGAAGGGGTCGGGGTAGGGCTGCGAGAGGTGGTGCCCGCCGCCGGCGACGGCGCAGCCGATCTCGAGGACGTCCCCCGCGGCGAACGCGAGGGTGTCCTTCTTCGCGAGGCCCGGAGGCGTGGGCTTCCGCTCCGCGTGCGCCGCGGCGGCGGTCGCGGCGGCGAGCGTCGTGGCGACGGCTCCGGCGGTGAGGATCTGACGGCGTCTCATGGTGTCTCCTTCGACGGTGATGAGGGTGCTGCAGAGGGGGTGCCGCGTGGTGGGCCGCTCAGCCCTTGACCGAGCCGAGCATGACGCCCGAGACGAAGTACCGCTGCACGAAGGGGTACACGCACAGGATCGGGACGAGGATGAGGATCATCGTCACGGACTGGATGTTGGCGTTGATGTCCGCGACCGCGGAGCCGGAGGCCGCGGCCCCCTCGGAGGCCGCCGTGGAGGCGCCCGCGATGAGGTTCCTCAGGTACAGCGTCACGGGGAAGAGGTCCGTCCGGTCGAGGTACAGGAACGCGGCGAACCAGTCGTTCCAGTACTGCACCGAGTAGAAGAGCACCATCGTCGCGATGACGGCCTTCGACAGCGGCAGCACGATCCGGAAGAAGATCCCGAACCAGCCGAGGCCGTCGATGTGCGCGGCCTCCTCGAGCTCGGTGGGCAGGTTCTCGAAGAACGCCTTCATGACGAGCAGGTTGAACACCGAGAGCGCCGGCGGCAGGATCACCGCCCACATCGTGTTCTTCATGCCGAGCGAGGAGATGAGCACGTAGTTCGGCACGATGCCGCCGTTGAAGAACATCGTGAACACCGCGATGCCGATCAGCAGGCCGCGCCCCCGCAGGTGCTTCTTGGAGAGCACGTAGGCGTAGGTCGTGGTCAGCACCATCGCGATCGAGGTGCCGATCAGCGTGTACAGCACGGTGTTGCCGTAGCTGCGCCAGAACGTGTCGTTGTTCGCGACCGCCCGGTACGTGTCCAGGTTCGGGTCCACGGGCAGGAGGTTCACCTTGCCCGCGCTGATCGCGCCCGCCGAGCTGAAGGACTGCGCCAGCAGCATGACGAACGGATAGAGCATCACCGCGCACAGCAGGAGGAGCGCGGTCGTGTTGACCACGGTGAAGATCCGGTAGGACCGGGAGTCCCGGATCCGGGTCGTCGTGCTGCGCGGGCTCGTCGTGGGCGCCGCCTCGGGCGCCATCGCCTCGATCACCACAGGCTCGTCCCCACCAATCGTCTCGAGATGAAGTTCGCGGCCATGACCATGACGAAGCCGATGACCGCCTGGAACAGGCCGATGGCCGCCGCGTAGCTGAGGTTGTTGGACACCAGGCCCACCCGGTACAGGTAGGTGGAGATGACGTCCGCGGTCGAGTAGGTCATGGGGTTGTAGAGCAGCAGGACCTTCTCGAACCCGACGTTGAGGAAGGAACCGATGTTGAGGATCAGCAGCGTCACCATCGTCGGCCGGATGCCCGGCAGGGTCACGTGCCAGGTCTGCTGCCAGCGGTTCGCGCCGTCGATCCGTGCGGCCTCGTAGAGGGCGTCGTCGACGGCGGTGAGGGCCGCGAGGTAGAGGATCGTCCCCCAGCCCACCGTCTGCCACGCCTCGGAGACCACGTAGATCACGCGGAACCACTCGGGTCGCTGCAGGAAGGTGATCGGGTCCCCGCCGAGGGCCTCGACGATCTGGTTCGCAGTGCCCTGCAGCGAGAGCAGCTGGTAGACCATGCCGACCACGATGACGACGGAGAGGAAGTGCGGCAGGTAGCTGATCGACTGCACGATCTTCTTGAAGTGCCGGCGCCGCACCTCGTTGAGCATGAGCGCCAGGATGATCGGCAGCGGGAAGCAGACCAGGAGGGTGGTCCCGCCGATGATCGCGGTGTTCGCGAAGACCTTCCAGAAGGCGGGGTCCTGGATGAACATGCCGACGTAGCGCATGCCGACCCACTCGTCGCCGAAGATGCTGCCGCCGGGACGGAAGCGTCGGAAGGCGATGACGTTCCCGGCCATGGGCAGGTAGCGGAAGATCAGCAGGAACAGCAGCGGGAGCGCCGCCATCACGTAGAGCGGCCAGTCGCGTCGCAGCGCCCGCCTCCACGCGCCGCTGCGCCGTCGGGGCGCCGCGGTGCGCGGCTCGGCGACGGTCATCCGTTCGCCTCGACGAATCGGGCCCGCGCGCCGTTGAGCAGCTCCATGTACTGCGGGAGCCCCGCGGCCTCGAGCTCGGCGACGTAGGCGTCCCACTCGTCCATCGGCCGCTCCCCCATGATGAAGCGGAGCGTCGCGGTGTCCACGGCGTCCTTGATCGGGGTGGCGAGCAGGGAGGCTTGCTCGAGCTCGGCCTCGTCGAGCGGCGCGGGCGGGAACGGATCGCGCGGGGTGCGCGTGGTGAGCACGTCGTCGACGTACTGGACGAACTCGGGGGTGCTGTAGGACTCCTTGAGGGCCCGGGACTCGGTGGACTCCGCGGGGAAGGTCGAGTAGCCGAGGTCGATCTTGATGTCCTCGCCGGCATCCTTGTTCATGCCGAAGTCGTTCAGCGAGTAGCCCTCCTCGAGCGTGATCGTGCCGTCGCCGGACTTGGAGTAGGTGGTGCCCTCCTCGCCCCAGCGCAGCATCTCGCGCGCCTGGGGGCTGTAGTAGAGCCAGTCCACGAACTGCAGCGTCGCGAGGAAGTTCTCCGACTCGGTGACCGCGGAGCTGAGCATGAACCCGTGCCAGAAGTTGCGGGGCTCGACGTGGTCGCCGGCCGGGCCGCCGGGCGGCGGGACGAGGGTGATCTCGAAGTTGCCCTTGCCGACGGTCTCCTCGAGCGCCTGGGCGAACTCGATCGCGGTGCCGGAGGAGCCGGAGGCGGCGAAGCAGGTCTCGGCGGCGAACTTCTCGCTCACGCTCGCCGCGCCGCTGCCGTCGTTCGAGGCGGTGAAGGACTCCTTGTCGAGCAGGCCGTCGGCGACGAGGCCGCGGAAGAAGTCGACGAGCTGGCGGTACTGCTCGGTGGTCGCGGCGTAGACGAGGTCGTCCCCGTCACCGTCGATCGCCCCGTCGCCGAAGCCCCACCCGGCCTTCGTGCCGAAGGCGTGGGCGGCGTAGTTGAGCATCGACTGCCCCTCGAAGCCGTCCGCGAGCGGGACGGCGTCGGGGTGCTTCTCCTTGATGAGCACGAGCGCCTCGCGCACCTCTTCCCAGGTCTGCGGCACGGAGCCGGCGACCTCCTCGAAGACGTCCTTGCGCAGCACGAGGCTGAACACGGGGACCGAGACCTCCTGGAGGCCGGGGGTCATGTAGTACTTGCCGTCCGCCTGGCGGAGGTTCTCGACCATCTCCGCGAGGTCCCACTCCTTCACGTACTTCTGGAAGTTCGGCATCCTGTCCACGTAGTCGCTCATCGGCACCACGGCGCCGGAGGAGACGAAGGCGGCCTCCTCGCCGGTGTAGACGAGCGGGATCAGGGTCGGTGCGTCGCCCGCGCTGATCAGCAGGCTGCGCTTCTCGATCGCGTCGCTGAAGGGGATGTGGGTGAGGGTCAGCTCGACGTTCGTGAGCTCCTTGATGTGCTCGAAGATCCGCCAGGTCTTCTCGACGGGGACGTCGGGCCAGTCGGTCCAGAGCATGCTGATCTGGATCGGCTCGGTGGCCGTGAACTGCATGTCCGCGGCGTACTCGTCCATGGCGCCCACGTTCTGCGTGCTCACGTCGACCTTCTCCTCGGAGCCGGAGCCGGTGCCGCAGGAGGCGAGGGTCAGCGCGCCGAGGCCGGCCGCCGTGAGGCCGACGAAGCCTCGCCGGGTGGGACCGAGGGGGAAGGGATGTGCCGTTGCCATGGTGTCTCCTCGTCGAGAGCGGAGCCGCACGGGATGTGACGGCCGATGGTGGTCCACTGCCGCGAAGTGCCCCGATGCCGACGACCCGCTGCTCTGCGGGAGCATCGCGCTTTGATGCTTTCGAGAAGTTTCGCGCTGCCGTCACGCTAGTGCGCCCCTGCCGCGTGGTCAAGACCTCACACTCCTCGACCTGCATCGATCCTCGGCGCGCTCGACAGGCCCGCGACCAGCGAGGATCGCGACCCGACATGCCATGAAGGCGCGGAACGTCCCGTCCGACAATGTCACGATCCCGCAACATTGCGACCGTCACGGTCGAAACTTTTCGCCCCCGGGTGCCAGACTGTCGCCGCCAGCAGGCCCGACCCAGGAGCAGCGATGACGCATCCGGACGCATCCCCCAGCCCGCGGCGGCCGCTCGCCGCCGTCACCGTGATCACGGAGGGCGTCTACCGGGCGCTCGTCATCGAGGTGCTCCTGGTCCTCGCCGCGGTGCCGGCGCTCCTCGCCTCGTCGCTGCTGCCCGCCGGCCCGCTCGGCACGACCCTGCTCGTCCTCGCCGCGCTGCCGCTGCTGCCCGCGCACGCCGCGGCCCTCCACGCCTGGAGTCGGCGCAGCACCGGCGGGGACCTCGCCCCTGCCGCCGATCTCCTGCGGGGCCTCCGCCTGAGCACGGCGGACAGCCTCCGCCTCGGCCTCCCCGCCCTGGTCCTGCTCGCAGCGCTCACGACCGTCGCCTCCACCGCGACGTCCGTGCAGCGCGGGGTGCTCCTCGCGGCGGCGGGCGTCCTCGCCCTGCTGCTCGCTCGCGGCCTGACGATCCTCGCGCGGTTCCGCTTCCGCACGGTCGACGTGCTGCGCCTCGCGGTGCACACCCTGCTCGCACGGCCGCTCGCGACCCTCGCCCTGCTCTCGCTCGGGATCCTCACGGCCGGCTCGGCGGTGCTCGTGGGCGCCTTCGTGCCGCTCCTGTGCGGGAGCCTGCTCCTGCTCGCGCTCTCCCGCTCCGAGGCGCCCGTCGTGGCGCTGATCGAGGAGCGCTTCGTCGCCTGAGCCTCAGGCCCCCGCCGGCACGACCCGCTCCACGCCCACGGGCGTGACGAGCTCGCGGGGACCATCACCCACCTCGCGCACGGGGCCGACGATGCGGAAGGAGCCCTCGAGGGTCGCGTCCTCGCTCGAGGCGCCCACGCGCACGCGCAGCTCCCCGGGCTCGACGATCCGCCGATAGCCCTCGTCGAGGAAGGAGGTGCAGTCCGCGTGGAGCGTGAAGGTCACGCGGGCGCTCTCGCCGGCGGCGAGGCCGATCTTCGTGAAGCCGACGAGCCGCTTGAGCGGGCGCACCACGCTCGCGACGGGGTCGGAGAGGTAGAGCTGGACGACCTCGCGGCCCTCGCGGTCCCCCGTGTTGGTGACCGTCGCGGAGATCTCGACGGCGCCGTCGGCCGCGATCTCCTCGGCGGAGAGCGTGAGGTCGGAGTAGGCGAAGCGGGTGTAGCCGAGGCCGAAGCCGAAGGGGTACAGCGGCTGCGGGTCGATGTTGGAGATCCCCTCGCTGACCCAGGCGAGCACGGGGGCGAGGTAGGTGCCGGGCTGGCCGCCCATGCCGCGGGGGATCCCGAGGGGGAGGCGACCGGAGGGGTTCACGCGCCCGGAGAGCACGCCGGCGATCGCACCGCCGCCCTCCTCGCCGGGCATGAAGGCCTGCACGATCGCGGCGCAGCGGTCGGCGTACTCGCCGAGCGCGTAGGGGCGTCCGGTGACGAGCACGAGGACGACGGAGGTGCCGGTCGCGAGGACCGCCTCGACGAGCGCGTGCTGCGACCCGGGCAGGCGGAGGTCCGCGACGTCGCAGCCCTCGCCGGAGGTGCCGGCGCCGAAGAGGCCGGCGAGATCACCGACGGCGAGCACGGCGACGTCGGCCGCCTCCGCCGCGGCGACGGCGGCCGGGATGCCGCTCGTGTCCTCGTCGTTGATCGCGACGCCG
Source organism: Brachybacterium sp. SGAir0954 (assembly GCF_005490785.1). Lineage (GTDB taxonomy): Bacteria > Actinomycetota > Actinomycetes > Actinomycetales > Dermabacteraceae > Brachybacterium > Brachybacterium rhamnosum. Next base: position 511,088 of record NZ_CP027295.1, read on the forward strand.
GGCAGGGCGGTGACCTGGGCGCCCGGGAGCTCGGCGGCGAGGGCCTCGGCGAGGGTGGGCACGGGGACGGAGGTGCCGTGGTCCTCGAGCCGGGAGAGGACGTGGTTGGTGAAGCTGTAGCAGCCCAGGAAGCTGCGCGCCTCGAGTCCGGTGGGGCCGAGCAGGGCGATCCGGGCGCCGGGGGCGAGCGGGAGCGCGCCCTCGTTGCGCAGCAGCACGACCGACTCCTCGGCCATGCGGCGGGCGAGGGCCCGGCTCTGCGGCGGGTCGAGGTCGATCGCCTCGCCGGCGGTGGTCGGGTCGTGGCCCGGGTCCAGGAGGCCGAGCGCGATCTTCTGGCGCAGCACGCGCCGCACGGCGGTGTCGAGCACTTCCTGCTCGAGCTCGCCCGCGGCGATCGCGTCGAGCAGTTCGGGGAAGGTGCTGGTCTCCGGCAGCTCGACGTCCATGCCGGCGCGGAGCGTCGCGACGGCGGCGTCACGGGTGGTCCCGGCGACCCGGTGCATGGACTGCAGGAAGTTCACGGCCCAGTAGTCGGAGACGACGGTCCCCTCGAAGCCCCAGGTGTCGCGGAGCAGCTCGGTGAGCAGCCAGCGGCTCGCGGCGGGCGCGATGCCGTCGAGGTCCGCGTAGGAGTTCATGACGGCGCCCGCGCCGCCGAGGCGCACGGCCATCTCGAAGGGGACGAGGTCGATCTCGTGCAGCTCACGGCGGCCGATCGAGACGGGGGCGTGGTTGCGGCCGGCGCGGGAGGCGGCGTGGCCGGCGAAGTGCTTGAGGGTCGCGACGACGCCCTCGCCCTGGAGGCCGCGCACGTAGGCGGTCGCGAGCATGCCGGCGAGGTAGGGGTCCTCGCCGAGGGTCTCCTCGATGCGGCCCCAGCGGTAGTCGCGGACGACGTCGAGCACCGGGGAGAGGCCCATGTGGGTGCCGAGGGTGCGCATGTCGGCGCCGATGCGCGCGGCCATCTCGCCGATCAGCTCGGGGTCGAAGCTCGCGCCCCAGGCGATCGCGGCGGGGTAGGTGGTCGCGCCGTGGGCCATGAGCCCGGTGAGGCACTCCTCGTGGGCGATCGCGGGGATGCCCTGGCGGGATCCGGCGATGACGACGGCCTGGAGTGCGCGGAGCTGCTCGACCCCGGCCCGCGCGTCGAGCGGGGCGCTGCCGAGGGCGCGGGTGAGGTGGCCGAGCCCGTGCTGTGCGGCGGCCTCGAAGGGGTCGCGGCCCTCGTCGAAGGTGGACTGCATCGGCGCGAAACCCTCGGCGTCCCCCATCTCGGGGCGCTTCCAGTAGCTGCCGAGCTGGGCGATCTTCTCCTCCGGCGTGAGGTCCGCGAGCAGCGCCTCCGCGCGCTCGGCGGTGCTCAGCGAGGGGTCCCTCCAGGGGGCAGCGATCACGGGGTGCTCCTTCGCACGGATCTGAACCAGCAGAAAGGTTTCTCTCTACTTTCGATGCGATTCACCCTAGGGCCGCCGCTACCCGTCGTCAACATCTCACGACCTGCACCAGCACGATGTCACGATACAGAGCCGCCCCGAAACCTTTCGGCCTATCGTGGCGCCGGACCCGTCGACTCGCGCGCCACGAGCTGCGTCTCGAGCTTGAAGGGGTGCGAGAACACGCCCGGATCCGCGGCGAGGGCGAGCAGCCGCTCCACGGCGACCTGCCCCATGGCGAACAGCGGCTGGCGCACGGCGGTGAGCTGCGGGCTCGTCCACCCGGTGATCATCGTGTCGTCGAAGCCGACGACGCTCAGCCCCTCGGGCACGCCGATCCCGCGCGCGCGGGCCTCGCGCAGCGCGCCGACGGCGAGGGCGTCCGAGGCCCCGAAGACCGCGGTGGGCGGTTCCGCGAGATCCAGCAGCGTCGCCGTGCCGCGCCGCCCGTCGGCCTCGCGGAACGGACTGTGGATGACGAGCCCCTCGTCGACCGGCAGCCCCGCCTTCGCGAGCGCGCTCACGTAGCCCTCGAGCCGCTGCTGGGCGGGGACCGAGTCGCGGGGCCCGGCGAGCATGCCGATCCGGCGGTGCCCGAGCTCCAGCAGGTGGTGCACGGCGGAGGCGCCGCCCTCCCAGTTCGTCGAGGTCACGGAGACGACGCCCGGCGCGAGCTCCCCCTCGACGATCGGGTCGACCGCGACGAGCGGGAGCGAGAGGCTCCGGCTCCAGCGCGCGTGCTGCGGCGCGATCGGGGTGACGAGGGCGACGAGACCGGCGGCGCCGCGCGCGGCGACCTCGGTCATCCAGGCCCGGTCGAGCCCCTCCCCCTCGGAGCTGCTGAGCAGCAGCTCGACGCCCGCCCGCCGCGTGGCATGGGTGATGCCGGCGAGCACGCCCATCACGTAGGGGCTGTCCACGGACTGCAGGTGCACGGCGACCGAGCGCGGCGCCTCCGGTGCGGCCCGGCGGCGCGGCGTGTAGCCGAGCTCCTGCGCGGCCTCGGCGACCGCCTCGCGCGTCGCGGCGCTCACCGCGGCGCGCCCGTTCATGACCTTCGAGGCGGTCGCGAGGGACACCCCCGCGCGCCGCGCGACCTCCTCGAGCCGCACGCGCCTCCGCGGTGCCGGCTCCGTCCCTGCGGTGCGCTGTCCCATCACCCCTCCGTCCGTGGTCCTGCCCGAAGCATACGAGAGAAAGTTTCTCTCGGGGCCACCAGGCCCGCCAGACTCCGCCGCCGAACGCCACGGGAAAGCGCTAGCCCACCGGGCGGCCTCGGCGGCGTCCACCCCATCCCCGCATCACCCCAGGCCACAACCGTATCGATACACGGACCACGCGGTTGACGGCACTGCGGATCGTTGGTAATTTTCCCTTACTTACCGCTGTTCCCCCGCGTGCACCGCCACGCTCGACCACCCGTCAACGATGACATCCAGGAGCAGGTCATGAGAAACTTTTCCTTCACCCGACGTTCCCTCCTCGGCGGCACCGCCGGCGCCGCCGCCCTGACCCTCGCGGCGTGCGGCACCTCCGGCCCCGGCGGCTCCGCGGGCGGCGGCGACTCCGCCTCGATCTGGCAGCTCTCCGGCCAGCCGAACGAGACGATCTACCAGGACTCGATCGACGCCTTCAACGAGCTCGGCAAGGGCAGCCTCGAGGTCACGTTCTTCCAGAACGACGCCTACAAGCAGAAGATCCGCACGGCCATCGGCGCGGGCGAGGCGCCCACGATCATCTACGGCTGGGGCGGCGGCGGCCTGCGCACCTACGCCCAGGAGGAGCAGGTCGACGACCTCACCCCCTGGCTCGAGGAGAACGCCGACTTCCAGAAGCGCTTCATCGACTCCGTGTGGGGCGCCGCGACCGTCGACGACAAGATCTATGCGCTCCCCATCGGCGCGACGCAGCCGATCATCATGTTCCACAACAAGACGGTGCTCGAGTCGATCGGCGCGGAGGCGCCGGAGACTTGGGACGCCCTGCTCGACGTGATCGACAAGGCGAACACGAAGGGCGTCGCCCCGATCTCGCTCGCCGGCCAGTCCCGCTGGACCTCGATGATGTGGCTCGAGTACCTCCTGGACCGCATCGGCGGCCCCGAGGTCTTCGCGCGCATCGCCGCCGGCGAGAAGGACGCCTGGCTCGACCCGGCCGTCATCGAGATGGGGAACAAGGTCACCGAGCTGCTCGAGGTCAAGGCCTTCGCCGAGGGCTTCGAGTCCATGGCCGCGGACTCCAACACCGACCAGGCGCTGCTGTGGTCGGACAAGGCCGCGCTCATGCTCCACGGCGGCTGGACCTTCGGCGGCATGAAGTCCGGCGGCGGCAGCTTCGTCCAGGACGGCCGTCTCGGCTTCGGCCCCTTCCCCACGATCGACGGCGGCAAGGGCGAGCTCGCGAACCTCGTGGGCAACCCCTGCAACTACGTCTCGCTCTCCGCGGTCGCCTCCGAGGAGGAGAAGACCGTCGCGAAGGCCTACTTCCTCGAGGGGATGATGACGGACGACGTCGCCGCCGACTTCGTGGCCTCCGGCTCCGCCCCCGTCGTCACCGGGCAGGAGGACGCCCTCGCCGCGAGCGACGACGCCGAGTACCTGCAGTGGGTCTACACCTCGCTGCAGGATGCCCCCTCCTTCACGCAGTCCTGGGACCAGGCGCTGCAGCCCACCGCGGCGGAGCAGCTGCTGGTCAACACCGAGCAGCTGTTCCTCGGCAAGGCCACGCCGGAGCAGTTCGCCGAGGCGATGAACGCGACCCTGGAGGGCTGAGGTGACGACGACCCCCGCCGCCCCGCACCGCGAGCGCCTGCAGCTCTCGCACCTGCTCTTCGCCGCCCCGGCGCTGCTCTTCTTCCTCATCTTCGCGATCCTGCCGCTGCTCGGCGTCGTCGCCCTGTCCTTCACCTCGTGGAACGGGATCGGCGCGATCGAGTTCACGGGCCTGACGAGCTGGACCGAGGCGCTCTCCCGCGAGACCACCTGGCGCGGGCTGCTGCTGGTGCTGCTCATGATCGTCGCGACCTGGGTCCTGCAGACCCCGCTCAGCATCCTGCTGGGGACCTTCCTGGCGGGGCAGCAGCGGTACCGCGGCGTGCTCGCGGTGCTCTACTTCCTGCCGCTGCTGCTTTCCTCCTCGGCGATCGCGATCACCTTCAAGTCCCTCATGGACCCGAACTTCGGGCTCGCGAGCGGGCTGGGCCTTCCCTTCCTCAAGCAGAACTGGCTGGGCGACTCGACCCTCGTGTGGATCGTGCTGCTCGTGATCATCGCGTGGCAGTTCATCCCCTTCCACACGCTCATCTACCAGGGCGCCGTGCGGCAGATCCCGCAGAGCATGTACGAGGCGGCGCAGATCGACGGCGCGGGCCGCGTGCGCCAGTTCTTCTCGATCACGCTGCCGCAGCTGAAGTACACGCTCATCACGAGCTCGACGCTCATGGTCGTGGGCGCCCTGACCTACTTCGACATCATCTTCGTGCTCACCCAGGGCGGTCCCGGCGTCTCCACCCGGATCCTGCCGCTGGACATGTACCTCACGGGCTTCCGCGGGAACGAGATGGGCGTCGCGAGCGCCCTCGCGGTGATCCTCGTGGTGCTCGGCCTGGGGCTCGCCCTCGGGGTGCAGCGGCTCGGCGGCAAGGACGCCTCCGCGAGCCAGACGGAAGGAGCCTGACATGAAGCGCAACTGGATCGGCGGCACCTTCGGGTGGCTGTGGCTGCTGGCCGTGCTCCTGCCCCTCTACTTCGTGGCGATCACGAGCCTGAAGTCGATCAGCACGTACTTCGGCTCGAACCCGGTGCTGCCCTCCCCGCAGCTCGCGTTCGAGAACTTCACCGCCGTGCTCGAGGCGGACTTCACGACCTACCTGCTCAACAGCGTGCTCGTCGCGCTCGGGACCGTGGTGCCGCTCGTGCTCATGGCCTTCATGGCCTCGTACGCGACGGTGCGCAGCCGGCACCGGCTGTTCCGCCCGGTGCGGAGCCTGTTCCTGCTGGGCCTCGCGATCCCCGTGCAGGCCACGATCGTGCCGATCTACCTGCTGATCATCCGCATGCACATGTACGACTCGCTCGCGGCGCTCATGCTGCCGGGCATCGCGTTCGGCCTGCCGCTGAGCATCCTCATCATCTCCAACGCCCTGCGGGACGTACCCGGGGAGCTGTTCGAGGCGATGGACATCGACGGCTGCACCGAGTGGCAGAAGATGTGGCGCCTGGCCTTCCCGATCGTGCGCCCCGCGCTCGTCACGGTCGCCGTCTACCAGGCGCTCATGTCGTGGAACGGCTTCCTGTTCCCGCTGATCCTCACGCAGAGCCCGGACATGCGCACGCTGCCGCTCGCGCTGTGGAGCTTCCAGGGCGAGTACGCGACGAACGTCCCGGTCGTCATGGCCGCGGTGGTGCTCTCCTCGATCCCGATCGTGCTGCTCTACATCGTGGGCCGGCGCTATCTGGTGAGCGGCATGACCGCCGGGTCCGGCAAGTGATCGGCGGGGTCAACGGTCACCCGGCCGACGGTCGAGGTGGTCACGAAGGGGTCACGGCCGGTGACCGGCGGGTCACCGTCGGCCGGCCGACGGTGAGGGTGGTGGCGAGCGACGGAACCCCTCCGTCCCTGCGTCACCGGCCTCGTCGGCGGTCTCCTCGGCGGCATCCTCTGACCTCATCCCCACCCGGGGGACGGGGGGATCCGCGACGACGGCTCCCCCCGTCTTTCTGTTCCCTGACCTGCGCGACCATGATAAGTTCGAGATGTTAACCAGTGGTCGGCGCCCCGCGCGGCCGCACTCCCCTCACCGCCACCGTCCGCTCACCGAGGAGCCGTGACCCCTGCCGTGACCACTCAGACACCCCGCCCGCTGCGCGTCGGCCTCATCGGCCACGGCTTCATGGGCGCCGCCCACTCCCACGCCTGGCGCACCGCGCACCGCTTCTTCGACCTCCCGCTCACGCCGGAGCTGCGCACCCTCGCCGGCCGCAACCTCGAGACCCTCGCCGCGGCCGCCGAGCGCTACGGCTTCGCCGGCACCACGACCCGCTGGCAGGACGTGGTCGAGGACCCGGAGATCGACGTCGTCGACATCTGCACCCCCGGTGACACGCACCGCGAGATCACCCTCGCGGCGCTGGCCGCCGGCAAGCACGTGCTGTGCGAGAAGCCGCTCGCGAACTCCGTCGCCGAGGCGGAGGAGATGGCCGCCGCGGCCCGCGAGGCCGCGGCCCGCGGGATCCGCTCGATCTGCGGCTTCAGCTACCGCCGCACCCCGGCCCTCGCCTACGCCCGCCGGCTCGTCGAGGAGGGCTTCGTGGGCGAGATCCGGCAGGTCCGCGCGCAGTACCTGCAGGACTGGCTCGCGGACGCCGACGCCCCCATGACCTGGCGCCTGGACAGGGAGAAGGCCGGCTCCGGCGCGCTCGGCGACATCGGCGCGCACGTCGTCGACCTCGTCCAGTGGATCACCGGCACCGACATCGAGGCCGTCTCCGGCACCCTCGCCACCGTCGTCCCCACGCGGCCCGCGGCCGGGGACATGCAGGGCCTCGGCGGCAAGGGCGACGTCTCCGGCGAGCGCCAGCAGGTCACGGTCGACGACACCGCGCTGTTCTCCGCGCGCCTCGCCGGCGGCGTGCTCGGCTCCTTCGAGGCGACCCGCATGGCGCAGGGCCGCAAGAACGCGATGCGCGTCGAGATCAACGGGTCCTCGGGCTCCGTCGCCTTCGACTTCGAGCGCATGAACGAGCTCGAGATCTACGACGCGACCGCCCCCGCGGGCCGCCAGGGCTTCACCCGGGTGCTCACCACGGAGCCCGAGCACCCCTACGCCGCGGCCTGGTGGCCCACCGGTCACGGCCTGGGCTACGAGCACACCTTCACCCACGAGGTCGTGGACCTCGTGCGCGCGATCGGCGAGGGCACGGACCCCTCCCCCACCTTCGACGAGGCCCTGCACGTCCAGCGCGTGCTCGCCGCCGTCGAGGCCAGCCATGACGACGGCTCCCGCTGGACCGCCGTCACCCCCACCGAGCAGGAGCAGGACCGATGACCACCACCCCCACCCGCGAGGCCCTCGTCGTGCGCGGCGGCTGGGACGGGCACCAGCCCGTCGAGGCGACGGACCTCTTCATCCCCTTCCTCGAGGAGCACGGCTTCCACGTGCGGATCGAGGAGTCCCCCGCGGTCTACGCGGACGCCGCGTACATGGCGACCGTGGACCTCGTGGTCCAGTGCATGACCATGTCCACGATTGAGCGTCCCCAGTTCGAGGGGCTGCGCGCCGCCGTCGAGGCGGGCACCGGCCTCGCCGGCTGGCACGGCGGCATCGCGGACTCCTACCGCAACGAGTCGGACTACCTCACGCTCATCGGCGGCCAGTTCGGCTGCCACCCGGGCAAGCACCCGGACGAGCGCCGGGGCGAGCAGGCGGACAACTACGTCCCCTACACGGTGACCATGCTCCCCGAGGCCGCCGATCACCCCATCACCCAGGGCATCTCCGACTTCGACCTCGTCACCGAGCAGTACTGGGTGCTCGCGGACTCCTACATCGACGTGCTCGCGACGACCACGCAGAAGGTGCGCGAGTGGGACCCGTGGCACCGCGAGGTGACCTCCCCCGCGATCTGGACGCGGCAGTGGGGCGAGGGCCGCATCTTCGTCTCGACGCCCGGCCACCGGGTCGAGGTGCTCGAGGACCCGAACGTCCGCACGATCATCGAGCGGGGCCTGCTCTGGGCCGCCCGCACCACCGAGAAGGAGACCACCCGATGAAGGTCGGCATGATCGGCTGCGGGAACATCTCCGCGCAGTACCTCGCCACGTTCCCCTCCCTGCCCGACGTCGAGCTCGTCGCCGTCGCGGACATCGACCTCGAGCGGGCCCGCACGGTCGCCGCCGCCCACGAGGGCGTGCGCGCCCTGAGCGTGGACGAGCTGCTCGCCGACCCGGAGGTCGAGACGGTCCTGAACCTCACGATCCCCGCCGCCCATGCGGAGATCGACCGGCGCGCGATCGCGGCCGGCAAGAACGTCTACTCGGAGAAGCCCTTCGCGGTCGCCACGGCCGACGGCGCCGCCGTGCTCGAGGCCGCCGCGGTGGCCGGCGTGCTCACGGGCTCCGCCCCGGACACGGTGCTCGGCACGGGCACGCAGACGGCGCGCGCCGCGATCGACGAGGGCCTCATCGGCACCCCCATCGCGGCGACCGCGACGATGCTGACCCCGGGCCACGAGCGCTGGCACCCGGCGCCGGACTTCTACTACGTGCCCGGCGGCGGCCCGCTGCTGGACATGGGCCCGTACTACATCCATGCCCTCGTGACCCTCCTGGGCCCGGTCGCCTCGGTGATCGGGGCGAGCAGCCGCACCCGCTCCGAGCGCACGATCGGCTCCGGCCCCCGTGCCGGGGAGTCGATCCCCGTCACCATGGACACGCACGTCACCGGGGTGCTCGTGCACGAGTCCGGGGCGCTGTCCACGCTCGTCATGAGCTTCGACGCGGTCGCGACGACGATCCACCCGATCGAGGTGCACGGCAGCGAGGGCACGCTCGCGGTGCCGGACCCCAACCGCTTCGACGGGGACGTCGAGCTGCACCGCCTGGGCGGCGAGGGCTGGGAGACGCTGCCCGTCAGCGCCGGCTACCCGGAGGCATCCCGCGGCATAGGCCTGCAGGACATGGCCGAGCGCGGCGCGGGGCTGCGGGCCTCCGGTGCGCTCGGGCAGCACGTGCTCGAGGTGATGAACGGGGTGCTCGAGGCGGCCGCGTCGGGCTCCCGCGTCGAGATCGTGAGCACCGTGGAGCGCCCGGCGGCGGTGCCGCTGGCAACCCGCGGCACCCCTGCCCCGGCCTCTTCCTGAGCCCACAGACTGTCCCTGCCCCCCATCTCGACCGAAAGGACTGTCGATGCCTGCCTCCGAAGGCGCCAACTACGCCCCCGCCGCGATGCCGAAGCCGGTCGTGGAGCCCGGGGAGTTCGTGTTCGCCGCGATGCACCTGGACCACGGCCACATCGGCGGCATGACGCAGGGCCTGATCGGCGCCGGCGGCACGCTGAAGTGGGTGTACGACCCACAGCCGGAGCGCCTCGCGGCCTTCGCCGAGCAGTTCCCGGGCGTGAGGGTCGCCCGCAGCGAGGAGGAGGTCCTCGAGGATCCCGCGGTGCGCCTGGTCGCGGCCGCGGCGGTCCCCGGTGACCGCGCCGCGCTCGGCATCCGCGTCATGGAGGCCGGCAAGGACTACTTCACGGACAAGACGCCGCTGATCAGCCTCGAGCAGCTCGCCGAGGCGAAGGCGGCCGTGGAGCGCACGGGCCGCAAGTACGCCGTGTACTACTCCGAGCGGATCCACGTGGAGTCCGCGGTGCTCGCCACGCAGCTGATCCAGCAGGGCGCCCTCGGCGAGGTCGTGCAGGTGCAGGGCATGGGCCCGCACCGCCTGGGCGATCCGGCGAGCCGCCCCGACTGGTTCTACGAGCGGGCGCGCTACGGCGGCATCCTCACGGACATCGGCTCGCACAACTTCGAGCAGATGCTCACCTTCACCGGGTCCGACGACGCCGAGGTGCTCTCGAGCGCGATCGGCAACTTCGCGCATCCCGAGCACCCCGAGCTCGACGACTTCGGCGAGGCGCACATCGCGCTCTCCTCCGGCGCCTCGGGCGCGGTGCGGGTGGACTGGTTCACGCCGGACGGCCTGCGCACCTGGGGCGACGGCCGCACCTTCGTGGTGGGCACCGAGGGCTACCTCGAGCTGCGCAAGTACATCGACGTGACGACGGACAACGGCCCGGACCAGGTCATCCTCGTGAACGGCGAGGGCGAGCAGCGGATCGAGGCGCACGGGAAGGTGGGCTACCCCTTCTTCGGGGAGCTCGTGCTCGACGTGCTGAACGGGACGGAGAAGGCCATGACCCAGGCGCACGCCTTCAAGGCGGTCGAGCTCGCGCTCATCGCCCAGCGCGACGCCCGGGTGCTGCGGGCCGCCGGCCAGTGACCCCCTGACCCGACCGACCCGAGCCCCGTCCTCCCCCACGGAGGGCGGGGCTCGGTCGTGTGCGGTCGGCGATAGTTCGTGATCCGAACTTGTTTTGATTCGCATTGCGAACTATCGTGGCTGCTCGTGAGCCCCTCCACCCCGATCCCCCGCGACGACCTCCCCCAGCAGCTGACGCTCCTGTGCAGCCAGTTCGCCCGGATGGCCGCCCGCTCGGCGAAGGTGGGCGTCTCCTCCGTCTCCTGGCGCGTGCTCGCGACGATCCAGCGCCGCGGCCCGCTGCGGCTCAGCGAGATCGCCGAGCGCGAGAACGTCTCGCGCTCCACCGCGACCGCCGTGATCCAGCGGCTCGAGGACGAGGGGTTCGTGGACCGCGCGACGGACCCCACCGACTCCCGCTCCTGGCTGGTGAGCCTCACCGCGGCCGGGGACGAGCAGCTCGCCGTCTGGCGCGGCCAGATGGCCGAGCACGTCGGCCCGCTCCTGGACGCGCTCCCCGAGGCCGACCTCGACGCCCTCTCCCGCGCCGCCGGCGTGCTCGCCGCCCTCGTGGAGACGCACGACTCCTGACCCCCTCCTCCCACCACCCGCACCGCGAAAGAAGACCCCCTGCATGAGTGCGACCACCGCCGCCCCCGCGGCATCCACCACGAGCACCGCGCCGACCCTGCGCGACGCCTTCCACCAGCCCCGCGCGGTCTGGGCGATCGCCTTCGCCGCGACCGTCTCCTTCATGGGGATCGGCCTCGTCGACCCGATCCTCCCCGCCATCAGCGCCCAGCTCGACGCGACGCCCTCGCAGGCGATGCTGCTGTTCACGAGTTACCTGTTCATCACCGCGATCGCCATGTTCTTCACGAGCTGGTTCGCCTCCCGGGTCGGCGTGCGGACCACGCTGCTGATCGGGCTCGCCCTCGTCGTCGTCTTCGCGGCCCTCGCCTCGACCTCCGGCTCGGTCAACGAGATCATCGGCCTGCGCGCCGGCTGGGGCCTCGGCAACGCCCTGTTCATCTCCACCGCGCTCGCGGCGATCGTCGGCGCGACCGCGGGACCCTCGGGCGGCGCGATCATCCTCTACGAGACCGCCCTCGGGATCGGCATGGCGCTCGGCCCCCTGCTGGGCGGTCTGCTCGGCTCGATCTCCTGGCGCGCCCCGTTCATCGGCACCGCCGTGCTCATGGCGATCGGCCTCGTCGCGATCCTCGTGCTGCTGCGCCGTGAGCCGCGGCCGTCGCACGTCTCCCCGCTCGCCGCGCTGCGCGCCCTGCGCCACCCCGCGCTGCGCACCCTCGCCCTGACGGCGGTGTTCTACAACTTCGCCTTCTTCACCCTGCTCGCCTACTCGCCCTTCCCGCTCGAGGCCGCGGCGGCCGCGCGGGGCACGGAGTTCGGGGCCATGGGGATCGGCGGCGTGTTCTTCGGCTGGGGCGTGTGCCTCGCGATCACCTCGGTGTTCGTCGCGCCGGTGCTGACCCGGAGGATCGGTCTCATCCCGACCCTGCTGACCACCCTCGCGCTGCTCGCGGTGCTCATGGTGGGCCTGTTCTTCCTGCACACCTCGATGACCGGGATCGTCGTGCTCATCATCGTGGGCGGGCTGCTGCTGGGCATCATGAACACCGCCCTCACCGAGACGGTCATGGAGGCGACCGACCTGCCGCGCGGCGTCGCGAGCTCCGCGTACTCGGGTGTGCGCTTCCTGGGCGGTGCGATCGCGCCGGCCGTGGCCGGTCCGCTCGCCGCCGCGACCTCCGCCGGCATGCCCTACCTGCTGGCCGCACTGACCCTCGTGCTCTCGATCGCGATGCTCGTCATCGGTCGACGTCACCTCGCTGCGGTGGGCCACGAGCCCCTGCACCTCGAGGCCGAGGAGGAGGCCGAGGCGATCGCCGTGGGCGACGGCGCCTGAGCCCCACACATTTCCCGACGGGACGGCCGTCGCGCCCCGGCGCGGCGACCGTCCCGTCGTCGTGACCCACGGAGCCCTTGACTCTCTCCTCGTGAACGATATATCGTGATGCTGTCGCGACACACACGGTGTGCGGCACCCCGGACCCGACAGAGGAGTTCCCCCATGCGACAGCATCATCACGATCATCACCACCACCATTCCCCCGACGACCTCCGCGAGGGCTTCCGCGGCGAGCGCCGCTACCGACCCGAGGACGGCGACCCGCGCGGTCGTCGCGGCGGCGGGCCCGGCCGCGAGGGTCGCGGGGAGTTCGGCCCCGGCGAGGGCTTCGACCCCCGTGGCCCGCGCGGTCCCCACGGCCGCGGCCGGCGCCCCCGCGGCGACGTCCGCACCGCCGTCCTGCTGCTCCTCGCCGAGGAGCCGATGCACGGCTACCAGCTGATGCAGACCATCTCCGATCGCACCAGCGGCCGGTGGACCCCGAGCCCCGGCGCGATCTACCCGACCCTCTCCCAGCTCGAGGACGAGGGGCTGGTCGAGACCGCGAAGGAGTCCGGCCGCAAGCTCGCGAGCCTCACCGAGGCGGGCGCCGCGCACGTCGCGGAGCAGCGCGAGGGCTGGAGCGACCCCTTCGCCTCGCCCGACGGCGATGCCGACCAGCAGATCCCCGACGTTCGCATGGCGCTGCACGACCTCGCGGGCGCCGTCCGCGAGGCGGGCCGCTCCGCGGACGCCGTGCAGCTGACCCGCGTGGCCGCGCTGCTCGCGACCGCCAAGCGGGACGTGTACGGGATCCTCGCCGCTCCCGGTTCGCAGCAGGACCCGGACGCCGAGGCATGAGTCGTCGGCCCCTCGCAGAACACCGCGCCCGCATCCCCTCCCCGGGGGTGCGGGCGCGGCGCATGTGAGGGCTCGGGCGCGGTGGATGTGCGCGTCGGCGTCCCCGCCACGTTGGTTCGCGCTGCGGTCGGCGAGGATGCCGACGATCACGTGCCCGAGCCGCCAGGCGATCGTGGTGACGGGGGCGGGGCCCGGCTCGGGCGAGGGTCCGCACCGCGGGTCTCGGTGGTCGTGCCGTCGTCGACGCCTCGGAGGACAGTTCCTGTCCGCAGAGCGGGGCACACTGTCCCCATGAGCGAGGTGACGCGGCGTGCCCTGCGGCTGCTGGCGCTGCTGCAGTCCCGGACGGTGTGGACCGGGCCCGAGCTCGCCGACGAGCTCGCGGTCACCGTGCGCACCGTGCGGCGGGACGTGGACCGGCTGCGCGAGCTGGGCTATCCCGTGCTGACCTCCGCGGGGCACGGCGGCGGCTACCAGCTGGGTGCGGGCCAGGCGCTGCCGCCGCTGCTGCTGGGGCCGGACGAGGCGGTCGCCGTGGCGGTGGGGCTGCGGCTCACGGCGAGCTCCGGGATCGACGGCCTCGACGAGGACGCCCTGCGCGCCCTCACCTCGCTGGACCGGATCCTTCCGCCGCAGGTCCGCTCCCAGATCTCGGCGCTCACCGCCGCCATGCAGGTCCTCACGGGACCCAGCCCGTCGGCCCGACCGGAGGTGCTCATGACCCTCGCCGGCGCGGTGCGCGACGGGGTGCGGGTGCGCGTGGACCACGAGCGGGCGGACGGCTACCGCGCCGAGCGCCGCCTCGAGCCGTACCGGATCCTCTCCTTCGAGCGCCGCTGGTACCTCTTCGCGTGGGACCTCGAGCGGGAGGACTGGCGCACCTTCCGGCTGGACCGGATGCACGCCGTGCACGCCTCCACGCTGACCTTCGCGCGACGCGAGACCCCGGACATCGAGGCGACCGTGCGCGGCGCCGTCACCCACGGCCCGTACCCGACGGGCGCCGTCGTCCGGATCCTCTGCCCGCTCGCCCAAGTCGCCGAGCGGATCCCCGGCCGGACCGCGACCCTCGAGGCCGACGGGCCGGACGCCTGCATCCTCCGCGCCGGGGCCGACGACATGCAGTGGGTCGCCATGCGCCTCGCCGTGCTCGGGGAGCCGATCGAGGTCATCGACCCGCCCGAGCTGCTCGACGTCATCCGCGGGATCGGGGACTGGGCGAGCGCCGTCGGCCGGTCAGAGGATCAGCAGGGCGAGCGCTGAGACGACCGTCAGGACCAGGACGACCGACTCGAAGGCCTTCTGCGGGATGCGCCGCGCGATCCGGGTGCCAAGGAAGGCGCCGATCAGCACGACCGGCACCAGCATCAGGTCCATGACGAGCGTCGAGGAGGAGAGCAGGCCGAGGCTCGCGGAGAACGGCAGCTTGAGGATGTTGACGACCGCGAAGAACCAGGCGGAGGTGCCGAGGAAGGTCAGCACCGGCATCCGCATCGCGTAGAAGTACATCGACATGACCGGGCCGCCCGCGTTCGCGACCATCGTCGTGAACCCGCCGAGCAGGCCGTAGCCGGCACGGGCCGCGGTGACGCCGGCGCCGACGTGCTCCTCCCCCTCGGGCCGCTCGGGGGCGGGGCGGCGGCGTCGGATCACCGTCACCGCGACGAGGGCCAGCAGGATCACGCCGATGGTCGTGCGGACCACGTCCCCGCCGGCCAGCCAGAAGAAGATCGTGCCGACCACGAGGCCCACGAGCACGCTCGGGATGAGCCGCAGCAGCGTGCGGACGTCCGGCTCGCGGCGGTAGGCGTACAGCGCCGTCCAGTCGCCGACGATCAGCAGGAGCAGCAGCGCCGCCGTCGACTCCTTCGCAGGCAGGGCCAGGGCGAACAGCCCCACGGCGATCGTGCCGCCGCCGGGCAGCGCGGTCTTGGACAGCCCGACGACGAGCGCGCCGAGGACCACGAGGAGCCACGAGGCGACAGACAGGGCGGGGAGCAGGGAGACGAGGTCCATCGGGGGACGGGATCCTTGGTCGAGCAGGGCGACGCCGGGCGGGCGCGGGGACGACCGATCCTCTCACCGGGCGGGGGTCGCGTGCAGGACGGGTCAGCTCCGGCGCAGCCGCACCACGCCGAGCAGCACCATCCCCGCGACGGGCAGCAGCGGCCAGGCGGTCACGCCGCCCTCCCCCACGACTCCCACCGAGGCGACGACGCCGAGGCCCGCGGTGACGGTGACGGCGGCGAGGACGGGACGCCACGGGGCCGGAGCGGGGCGGGGATCCTCCCGGGGGTCCTCGAAGCGACCCATGACCAGCACCACGAGTCCGGTGAGGACGAGCAGCGCCGCGGCCCACAGCGGTCTCGTCGCCCACCAGGCGCCGCTCGCCGGCTCGGGCAGCAGCACCCTCGCGTCGAGGGCGAGCAGCAGCTGGGCGAGGGCGACCATGGCGGTGAGATGCCACAGGAACCAGGTCATGATCCGACGGTTGACGAGCACGGTGACGAACCACAGGCGCGGCCGGCGCAGCAGCGCCTCGAGGGGCTTCTCGAGGCTCAGCACGAGTCCGGCCTGCAGCATCCCGAGGAATGCCATGGTCACGCGGGTGGGGCTCGAGTTGGAGAGGTCGTCGGCCGCGGACGTGATCATCGAGACGGGGTACGGCCCCGCGAGCACGAGCAGCAGCAGCCCCGCGAGCCCGATGGCCGCGAGCAGGAGCCGCCGTCGGAGGCCGTCGAGCCGACCGTCGAGCCAGGCGTAGCCGAACTGGTGGAACGCCGCCCACACCAGCAGGTAGTTCGGGAAGCCGAGCAGAGGCTGGTCGGCGGCGATGCTGATCGCGTCGACCGCCCCGGCAAGCGCGATGCCGCCGACGATCGACCACCAGCCCCACCGCTCCCACAGCAGCAGGCACGGCGGCGCGAC
This sequence comes from Brachybacterium sp. SGAir0954, assembly GCF_005490785.1. Classification (GTDB taxonomy): domain Bacteria; phylum Actinomycetota; class Actinomycetes; order Actinomycetales; family Dermabacteraceae; genus Brachybacterium; species Brachybacterium rhamnosum. The sequence continues at coordinate 527,198 of NZ_CP027295.1, forward strand.
GAGGATGACCATGACGTACGCGGCGAGGAACCAGGTGGGGATCAGCGCCATCTGCGAGGCGAGCTGCACGACTGCATATGGCGCATCGGCGGCGACCGCCACGATCCCGATCACCTGCCATGCGAGGAGCAGCGGGATCAGCGGGATCCCGAGCCGGCGCAAGCGCGTGCGCAGCCACTGACCGTAGCCGACGCCCTTCCGGCGGGCCGATCGCCAGGACAGGGCGTTGGAGTAGCCGCCTACCAGGAAGAAGATAGGCATCACCTGGAACACCCAGGTCAGCGGGTGGGTCCAGGTCGCGATGTCGAGCACGCCGTGGGGAAGGATGCCGCCGTCGGCATCCACCGCGATGATCGTCCAGTGCCCGAGCACCACCACGGTGATCGCGGCGGCCCGCAGCAGGTCCACGACCCGGTTGCGGCTCGCCGGGGTCGCGGCGTCGACCTGCTCGGCACGGCTCGGTCGCGGGGTCGTCATCGGCCGAGCGTAGCCGCTCAGGGCAGGATCGCGTCCGTGTACCCGCCGTCGACGCGCAGCGCCCCGCCGGTCGTCGCCGAGGCGAGCGGGAAGCTGAGGTAGACGACCATGTTCGCGATCTCCTCGGGGCGGATCAGGCGCTGCACGAGGGACTGCGGGCGGTGCAGCCGCATGAACTCGGCCTCCGCCTCCTCCCACGGCAGGGACGTGTCGACGAGCTGGTAGACGAAGTCCTGCACGCCCTCGGTGTAGGTGGGGCCGGCGATCACGGAGTTCACGGTGACACCGGTGCCGGCGGCGTCCTTCGCGAAGCCGCGGGAGACGGCCAGCAGCGCCGTCTTGGAGACGCCGTGGTGGATCATCTCCGCCGGGGTGACGATCGCGGAGTCGCTCGCGATGTTCAGGACCCGGCCCCAGCCCGCCTCCTTCATGCGCGGCAGCGTCGCCCGGATCAGGCGCACCGCGGCGAGGACGTTGACCTCCCAGTACCGCTGCCACTCCGCGTCGGTGATCTCGAGCGCGGGCGTCGCACCGAACACCCCGAGGTTGTTGACCAGGATGTCGACGTCGCCCACCTCCGCGAGCGCGGCGGCGAGGCCGTCCTCGGTGGTGACGTCCCCGGGTGCGGCGACCAGGAGCTCGCGCGGGACACCATCGCCGACGAGCGCGTCGACCGCCTCGGCGAGCCGCTGGACGATCGCGATGCCGATGCCCTGCGTGGATCCGCTGACGAAGGCGGTGCGATCGGTGAGGTCGAGGGTGAGCATGCGGTCCTCCTCGATGGGTGCCGGCGATCTGCCGCGACCCTACTCGCAGCCCACCCCGTCACCGTCGCGGTCGAGGTGCTTCGCGTAGCCGGGCTCGCCGCGGTGGATCGGGTCCGCGCCGGCCTCTCGGACCTCGGTGCAGTTCTTGTAGTACACCGAGCCACCGGAGGAGCTCTGCTGCTTCTCGGGCGCCTCCGTCGTCGGTTCCGGCTCGGCCTCCTCGGGGGCGGTCGTCACCACGTCGCCGTCGCCGCGGTCCGGCGTCGGGTCGTCGTCCTCGACCGCGGCGAAGCCGTCGCAGGTCCCGAGCACGCGCTCCATGGCGTCGCCCTCGGCGGGCTTCACCCACAGCTCGTACTTGGCCTTCACGGCGATCTGCCGTGCCACGTACTCGCAGCGGAAGTCCTTCGCGGGCGGCAGCCAGGTCGCTGCGTCACCGTCGCTCTTCTGCCGGTTGAGGCCCGAGTCCACTGCGAGGACGTTCAGCGGGTCGTTCGCGAAGGCCCGGCGGGTGTCGTCGTCCCAGCTCGAGGCGCCGGTCTGCCAGGCGTCGGAGAGGGCGACGACGTGGTCGATGTCGACCTCGGAGTCGCTGCGGTCGAAGTCGATCTCCTCGCCGCCGTAGGGGTCGTCGAGGGTGCCGGTGAGCACGACGCAGCCGTCGGTCCCGGCCTTGAGGGTGATCGCGGTGAGGTCGCGCCGCAGCACGTCGTTGCGGGTGTCGCAGCCGTTGCGGTCCACGTCGTCGCGCCAGTGGAACAGCTCCCGGTCGTAGCCGGTCTTCGGTGCACGTCCCTTCTCCTCGAGCCCCGCGAGCACGGCGAGCGCCGTGCCGGCCCCCGGGGACTCCGTCGTGGGAGCCGCGGTGGTCGGGGCAGCCGTCGTCGGCGCGGCAGTCGTGGGCGCTTCAGTCGTCGGAGCGGCCGTGGTCGGCGCCTCGGTCGTGGGGGCCTCCGTCGTCGGCGCTGCCGTCGTCGGATCCGGCTCCTCGATCTGCTGCACGGCGATCGTCGGTGCCCCATCGGCGGGGGCCGGCGGCTCCACGGCGGACCCCAGCGCGATCAGGCCGACGAAGCCCGCGACGAGCGCGGAGCTGATGATGCGGCTCGCCCATCGGGTGGGGGTGTCGGAGACGAGCGGCCGGCCATGCGCATCGCGAGTCCGACCGACGAGCAGGAGCACGAGGTCCACGAGCCACCACAAATAGAGCCCGCCGAAGGTGAGGAGCTTCAGCGCCCCTGTCCTCCACCGGCCCAGGTAGAAGCGGTCCGCTCCCAGCGCCCCGAGGAACAGGGAGAGCACCCAGGTGATCGCGTAGCTCTTCTGCCCGCGTCGCTGCGGCGATCGCCCGCTCCGACCGTCGTCCTGCACCTGTCCGTCCCCCTTGCGACACTCCTTGTGTCCACCTGACAAGAGTACGGAGGAGTCCGACATCCGAGTCCCTGCTCCCGCGTGCTCCCCGAGGTCTGGCCGCAGGGACCGACCTCTGCGCAGCGGCTCGATTCACCGGACGTCGCCACGTTCTGCGGGCCGAACGGCTGAGCGGTCCTCCGGCTCAGAAGGGCGGCGGCTCGGACTCGGCGATCTCCTCGTCGAGCGGGGCGAGCGAGGCGATGAGGCGCTCCGCCTCGTGCTCCGCCCAGGCGTCCTCGAGCAGCTCCACCATGGCAGGGGTGAGCAGGTCCGTGTTCTGGCGGGTGTCAAGGGTGAGCAGCTGACCGATCTCCCAATGGGTCGTCGTGCCATCCGGCGCCTTCTCGGGATCGATGAGGCGTTCCGTCTTCAACCGGTGGTGCCACCAGCACAGTCGGTGGAGGTTCCGGATCTCCGTCGCTCCCCCGCTCCCCGGATCCTCGTGGCTGAACTCCTCGATGTGGTCGATCTCCGCCGGGGTGAGCCGGCCGCGGATGCAGCCGGGCACCGCACACACCGGGTCCCGCAACCGCAGGTGCTCGGCCATCGCGGTCGTGGGCCGGTACTGAGCGGCAGGGACGGGGAGGAAGGCGCCGTCAGCCGGGTCGGTAAGGATCCGGTGCCAGGTGCGGGACCCTGCGGCGAGCCGGCGCGCGAGCGGCGCCGGCAGCGGGATGACGCCGTCGAGCGTGCCGGGGGCATCGGCGAGCCCCAGGAGGGTCAGCGCGGGGACCACGACGTTGACACGGGCATCCACACCCCGGCGCTCGACGCCGGGCGTCTCCAGCTGGCTGCGGGTGAGGATCGCATAGCGCAGCGCGGCGAGCGGGAGCGGGTGACCGCTCGCGACGACGTCGCCGTCGAGGTCGAAGGGCACCGGCTCCCCGGCCTCGAGCGCGTGGCGCTGGGCGCGCTGGACGGACCGGGCAGTGCCGTCCACCTGCTTCATGAGCGCATAGATCTCGGGGATCGGGCCGAGGACCGAGAGGCAGGCGAGTCCCGAGCCCTCCGCCAGGATCTCGCATCGCACGTCCCGCATCGCCGCGGGGCCGGGGCGCGCAGCATCCGTGTCCCACCAGGTCACGAGCAGGGACAGCTCGCGACGGTAGCGATCCGCCGGGATGTTCTCGAGGTCCCATTCCGCGACATAGGAGTCCACCACGCGGCGCTGCTGCGGCGCGAGCGGGCGGACCTTGCGCACGAGGTGCTCGAAGGCGGGGACGGAGATCTCCCCCGCGGCGAGGCGCCGGAGGACGAGCGGCAAGTCGGTCACGGCGAGGCGTGCGTCGCGCAGCAGGCGCTCCGCGGTGGGGAGGTCCGTGCGCAGCGTGTTCGCGATGACGACGGCGTTGACGTCCGCCTGGTCGTCGGCGTCCTCGACCCACAGCAGGTGGATCTCGCCGATCTCCTCGGCGAGCTCGCGGGACTTGCGGCGCTGGCGCACGAGGAGACGCTCCGCGATCGGGACCTCGACGCCGTCCATGCGGACGTCCGACTCCGCGGCGATGCGCTCGAGGGTGAGCGGCCTGCGCGCGCGGATGATCCGTCGCGGCGGGAAGGACGGCGGCGCGGCGACGGCGAGCGGTGCCCCGATGGGCGCCTCGGCGCCTGCCGTCCCCTCACGCATCTCCCCCACCCCTCCCGTGCCGCCGACGGGCCATCAACCCCGTCGCCTGTCATCCCAGTTTAGAACACGCGTTCGCCCACGGCAAGTGATTCGATGCGGAAACCTGAAATTGTGGACAACAGGGCGGTGGGGAGGAACGACTGGGCACCGACCTGTACCGATTCCCTGTGGCGTCGCCGGCGGGACTCGCGCCGGTTATCCACCACCCCGTCCACCAATGTGGATAACCGGGCGATGTGGAGGAAACGCTCGAGCCTCGTCCGCCGCAGCGCGACGGTGCCCCGCGCCCGCCGCCTCCCCTGCACGGGGCAATCGGGGACGATGCCCTCGAGGAAGCGGTGGGGATACCGGGGGTGGGCGGCGCGGCGGCGCCCCGATGCCCAGCGGGGTGAGCTCGGGGGCGCGGGTGACCCGAGCGCGGCCCCCTCCGCCGCGACGGGCGCGGTGAGCGGCGAGCGGGTCCCGGTCCGCACCGGGGCCGGCGGCTCTCGCGGGACCGCAGGCGCAGGCCGAGTGCACGAGGGGATGCGCGTGAACGACCGGTCAGCGGCCCGCGATCGACGGCGGCACGATCACCCTGCGCACGCGGCGCTGATCAGGAGTCGACGAGCGTCACCGAGAAGGAGTAGCGGCTCGCGCGGTACACGTGGAAGCCGTACTCGACGACGCTGCCGTCGTTCGCGAAGGACTTCCGCTCCATCGTCAGCAGGGCCGCGCCGATCTCCTCGTCGAGCAGCTCCGCATGCTCCTCGTCCGCCACGGTCGCCCCGATCCGCTCCTGCGCGAGCACCGAGACGATGCCCCGCTCCCGCAGGCACGCGTACAGGCCGTTCGCGGCGAGCTCCGCGCGCGAGGGGGCGATCCGCTCGGGGACCACGTTGCGCATGACCGCGAGCGGCTCGTCGTCCGCGTAGCGCACGCGCAGGAGGTCGAGCACCTGGTCGCCCGGGGAGAGCTGGAGCCGGTCCACGGCCTCCGGGGAGGGACGCCCCACCCGGTACTCGACGATCTCCGTGCGCGGCGACTTCCCCGCCGTGCGCAGGTCGTCGTAGAGGGAGGTCAGCGCCACCTGCCGGCTCACCGGGGCCTGCACCACCTGGGTGCCCACGCCGCGCTTGCGCACGAGCATGCCCTTGTCCACGAGGTCCTGGATGCCCTGGCGCACCGTGGGCCGGGACAGACCCAGCCGCTTCGCGAGCGCGAGCTCGTTCTCGAGGCGGCTGCCCGGGGGCAGGGCCCCCGAGCGCACGGCCTCCTCGATGGCGCCCGCGAGCTGCAGGTAGAGCGGCGTCGAGGAGGACCGGTCGACCTGCACCTCCACGAGGGTCCCCTCGGGCGGGATCGTGGTCATCGCGGGCTCCTTCGTCGCCGGATGCTGGTCCGGACAAATATACGGGCGCTGTCAGCTGTCCTGCTTGAGCTTCGGGAGGTAGATCTCGCCGGTCGTGACGTCCTCCTCGAGCTGCTCGAGGGTGCGGCCGCGGGTCTCCGGCACCCACCTCAGGACGAAGAGGAAGGCGACGACGTTGAGCACGGCGAACACGAAGAACGTCGAGGAGAGCCCGAGCCCCGCGATGATCGAGGGGAAGAACAGGCCCAGGATCGAGTTCGTCATCCACAGCACGAACACGCTCACGCCCATGCCGAAGGCGCGCATCTTCTGCGGGAAGATCTCCGAGAGCGTCACCCAGGTCGCCACGTTCAGGCACAGCTGCATCGAGCCGACGAAGGCGGTGATGAGCGCGAGCAGCACGAAGGGCTTCGCGGTCCCCTCCGGCATGACCGAGGCGGTCGTGCCGATGAGCACGTGGAACAGGGCGACCAGGCCGTAGCCCCACAAGAAGGTCTTGCGGCGGCTGAAGCGGTCCATCATCTGCAGCGCGACCACCGCGGCGACCACGGAGATCGTGGCGGGGGCGATGCTCGCGATGAGCGCGCCACCGCGGCCGAATCCCGCGACCTCGAGCACCCGCTCGCCGTAGTACTGGATCGCGTTGATGCCCGTGGTCTGCTGGAAGAAGCCGAGACCGCAGCCGATCAGCACGATCTTCACGAGATTCTTGTTCCTCAGGATCCCGTCGACGCCCATCGAGGTGCGCTGGGACTCCGCGTGGCGGGCGAGCGCGATGTCCTCGAGCTCGGGCTCGGCGCGGCCCGTGGGGCGCAGCCGGTCGAGGATCTCGAGGGCCTCCTGCTGGCGACCCTTGTCGACGAGCCAGCGCGGCGACTCCGGCATGCGCACCATGCCGATGAGCAGCAGCACCGCGGGGATCGCCGCGAGCAGGAACATGACCCGCCAGATGCCGGGGAACTGCTCGCCCCAGACGTTGCCGATGATCGCGTTCATGACGATCGCGAGCAGCTGGCCCAGCACGATCATGAACTCGTTGCGGCCCGCGAGGGAGCCGCGGATCTCGTAGGGGGCGAGCTCCGCGAGGAACACGGGGACCACCACGGAGGCGGCGCCGACGGCGAGACCGAGGACGATCCGACCCGTGACCACGAGCGCGAGGCCCGGCGCGGTCACCACGAGCAGGACGCCCACGATGAACAGCACGGCCATGACGAGGATGGTGGTGCGTCGGCCGATCGCGTCGGAGACCCGGCCGCCCGTGAGGGCGCCGACGGCGCTCGCGAAGAGCAGGGAGCTCACGGCGACGCCGAGGCCGATCTCGGAGAGCCCGAGATCCTCGGTCATGAAGCCGCCGGCGCCGTTGATGACGCTCGTGTCGTAGCCGAAGAGCAGGCCGCCGAGCGTCGCGACGAGGGCGACGAGGCCCAGCCGGCGCTTGTAGGGGCCGGGGGTCAGCGGCGGGAGCTGCGTGGTGCCCTGGGAGACCGGGGGGACAGGACTGTGGGACATGTCGAGACTCCGTTGTCGTCGAGGGGTCAGGGACGGGGACGGGCGGTGACCGCGACGAAGCCCTCGGCGGTGAGGGCCTGCTCCGCGGCGCGGCAGGTGGCGGCGGCGAGGTAGCCGTCCCAGGAGGTCGCGGAGCGCTCGGCGACATTCGAGCCGTCGGCGATCGCGGCGATCCAGGCCTGCACCTCGGCGTCGTAGGCGTCGACGAAGCGGGGGCGGAAGTCCGCCGGGATCGCCCCGCCCCAGGTGCCGCCCTCCTGGTGGGTGGTGACGCGGCCGTGCTCGAGGCCGATGGTCGCGATGCCCGCGGAGCCCACCGCCTCGGTGCGCACCTCGTAGCCGGACGCCGTGTTGACGTACAGCTCGTCGGTGACGATGCGGCCGGCGTCGGTGCGGAAGAGCAGCAGCATCGGGTCGTGCTGGCCCTCGGCGGCGCGCGGGCCGGGGACGGGCAGGATCACCTGCACGCCGGTGACCTGCTCGCCGAGGAAGTAGTGGATCGCGTCGACCTCGTGGACCGCGGAGTCGTAGACCATCATCGTGTCCGTGAAGCCGGGCAGGGTGTGGGCGTTGCGGTGCTTGAGGTTCAGCAGGCTGATCTCGCCCAGCGCGCCCGCGGCGATCGCGTCCCGCAGCTCCGCGTACTCGCGGTCGAAGCGGCGCATGAAGCCGAGGGACACGTAGGGGACGCCGGTCTCCGCGCGGGCAGCGGCCTCCGCCTCGACGACCTCGTAGGCGTCCTCGGGGTTCATGGCGAGCGGCTTCTCGCAGAGCACGGGCTTGCGGGCGTCGATGCAGGCCACGGCCTGGTCGCGGTGGAAGCTGCCAGGGCTCGCGATGAGCACTGCGTCGACGTCCTCGGCGGCGATGAGCTCCTCGGGGGTGCCGACGACGCGGCAGCCGGGGACCGACGCGGCGATCTCCTCCGCCTTGTCGCGGAAGTAGTCGGTGACGACGGCGACGCGGGCGCCCTTGATACGGCGGGCGATGCGGGCGACGTGGTCGGCGCCCATCTGGCCCACGCCGATCACGCCCACGCGGATGTCGCTGGCAGGGGCTGTGGTGGTCATCGGGTCTCCTCCCAGGTGCCGCGCACCCAGGTCTGGTCGGGGTGGTCGGTGATGTCCCAGGCGCGCTCCGGGGCGGGGCCCGCCATGACGTTGAGGTAGTACATGTCGTGGCCGGGGGCGGCCGCGCAGGGGCCGTGCCAGCCGTGGGGCACGAGGACGGTGTCCCCCGAGCGCACCTCGACGAGCAGGTCCAGCGGCTCGGCCTCGCGGCTCGAGGTGGTCCGGTGGAAGCCGAAGCCGGGCGTGCCGGCGGGGGCGTCCTGGATCTCGTAGTAGTAGATCTCCTCGAGCTCCGATTCGGAATCCGTGGTCTCGTCGTGCTTGTGCGCGGGGTAGCTGGACCAGTTCCCGCCGGGGGTGATGACCTCGCAGGCGATGAGGCTATCGCAGTCGTCGAAGGAGCCGACGGTGCCGAAGTTGCGCACCTGGCGGGTCATGGTGCCGCCGCCGCGGGTCTCGACGGGGACGTCCTCGGCGCGGATCACCGCGGCCGGGAAGGGCCGGGTCGCGACGGCGGCGGCGAGCGCGAAGCGGCCCCCGTCGTCGCTCGCGACGACGAGGTGGGAGTCGATGCCGACGTAGGCGACGTCGGTCGCCCCCGCGAAGACGCTCTCGCGGCCGCGCAGCACGAGCTCCTGCATGCCGCGGGCGTCGCTCACGGTCACGGTGCAGGCGCCGCTGAGCGGGACGACCATGAGCTCGGTGCGGGCGGTGCCGATCTCGGCGCGGCCGCCCGGCTCGAGGGCGAGGACGCGCAGGCCGGTGTGCTCCCAGCCGTCCCGCTCCCCCGGGTCCACGACGGTGTCGTAGGGGCCCTGGGCGGTCGAGCCGGCGGGGAGGTGCAGCTGTGTCCCGGTCATGGGGTTCTCCTTCCGGTGGGTCAGCGGATCATGGCGACGGAGGCGGCCACGGCCGCGTTGACGTCGTCGTCCGCCGGGTAGAGGAGGGTGCGGCCCACCACGAGGCCGCGCACGTTGGGGCGGTCCAGCGCGCGCTTCCAGGTCGCGCGGAGGGTCGCGGGGTCGTCCTGCGCGGGGTCGCCGCCCAGGATGAGGGTGGGCAGCGTGGTCGCGTCCATGACGCGCTCCATGTCGTCCACCGCGGGCAGCTTGAGCCACGTGTAGGCGCTCGTCGCGCCGAGGCCCTGGGCCACGTGGATCGAGCGGATCACGGCCTCCGGGGAGAGGTCGTTGACGACCTTCGTGCCGGGGCCGCCGGGCCGTGAGGACCAGAACGGCTCGACCATGGCGATGAGCTCGTGGCGGGCGAGGTCGGTGACGCCCTGCGCGGTCGCCTCGAGGATGAAGGAGGTGCGGTCGTCCTGCAGGTCGATGCGGGTGAGCATCTTGCCGCCGTCGAAGCCGGAGGCCTTGATCGACGCCGCGTCGTAGGCGGTGAAGCGGTCCTCGATCTCCCACGAGCCGCCCTGGAGGCCGCCGCGGTTCATCGAGGCGAAGACGATCTTGTCCTCGAGGGCGCCGAGCAGCAGGAGGTCCTCGAGGACGTCGGCCGTGCCGAGCACGCCGTCCACGCCGGGCACGGCGAGCGCCTCCCGCATGCGGTCGAGCATCTCGGTGCGCGAGGCCATGGCGGTGGGCCGCGAGCCGACGCCGAGGGCGCCGCGGGCGGGGTGGTCGGCCGCGATGATCATCATCGTGCCGTCCGTGTCCGCGACGGTGCGGCGGGAGCGGGAGGCGGCGAGCCGCGCGATCCGCGCCGGGTCTTCGATGCGGATGCGGGTGACGTCCTCGTAGGAGGTCGCGAACTCGCTCATGCGCGGGCCTCCTGGCCGGTGCCGCGGGAGCGCAGCGCGGAGAGCATCTGCTCGACCGTCTGCCCCTGGTTGGGGTCGCCGCCCGCGAGGAGCGTGTCGATCTCCTCGGTGGTGGGCATGGCGGTCGAGCACTCGAGGCGGCTCGTGACGATCGCCCCGGCCGCGTTGCAGCGGGTGAGGGTCTCCTCGAGGGACTGCCCGGTGAGCAGCCCGTGGCAGAGGGAGCCGCCGAAGCTGTCCCCCGCGCCGAGGCCGTTGATGACCTGGATGAGGTTGGGGGCGACCTCGACGCGCTCGTCACGGGTCTTGCCGAGCACGCCGCGCGGGCCCTGCTTGACGATCGCGATCTCGACGCCGGCCTCGAGCAGGGCATCGGCCGCGCGCTCGGGCTCGGTCTCGCCGACGGCGACCTCGCACTCCTCCTTGTTGCCGACGGCGACGGTCGCGTGCTGGAGGGCCTCGCGGTACTGCTCACGGGCCTCCCGGACCGAGTCCCAGAACATGGGGCGGTAGTCGAGGTCGAAGACGGTGTGGGTGGTGCGGCCGCGGGCCTGCAGGGCCGCGTGATGGGCGCTGCGGCTGGGCTCCTCGGAGAGGCCGGTGCCGGAGAACCAGAACAGGGGGACCTCGCGGATCGCCTCGAGGTCGAGGTGCTCGGGGGCGATCTGCAGGTCCGGGGCGCTGGGCCTGCGGTAGAAGTACAGCGGGAAGTCGTCCGGCGGGAAGATCTCGCACAGGGTGATGGGGGTGTTCAGCTCCCCGTTCGGGACGACGAAGCGGCCGGAGACGCCGAGGCGCTCCATCTCCTGGACCACGTAGCGGCCGAAGGGGTCCTCCCCCACGCCGGTGATGACGGCGGGGCGGTGGCCCAGGCGCGCGGCGGCGACGGCGACGTTCGTGGGGCTGCCGCCCAGGAACTTGCCGAAGCTGCTGATGTCCTCGAGTCCCTTGTCGATCTCGAGCGGGTAGAGGTCCACGCCGCTGCGACCGACGGTGATGATGTCGAGCTCTGCCATGGGGATCTGTTCCTCCAGGTCCTGCATCGTTGCGGGCGGGGCGCCGGCGGCTCGGCCGACGTCCCTGTCGGATCATCCTCGCACCGCCGCTGCCATTTGTACATACAAAGTCGGAGATTGTTCGGCGGTGTCTAGGTAAGCTCGCCGGTGAGGAACTGCGCGCGGCCGTGGCCGAAGGACCAGTCCTCCCGCGCGTTCTCCACGACGGAGACCACGAGGTCCTCGGGACGCACGAGCCCCGCGCCGCCGAGCCGCTCCGCGAGGGCCGCGTAGACCGCCTGCTTCTGCGCGGCCGAGCGCCCCTGATGGGTGATCTGCACGATCACGACGCCCTCGCCGCGGTCGATGCCGAGCCCCGTGTCCTCCGCGATGATCGCGCCCACGGGCAGCGTCTCGAGGATCTGGTAGCGGTCCCCGGGCGGGGCCGCGAAGTGCTCGAGCATGACCTCCTGAACGAGATCGGCCAGGCGGCGGGACTGCTCGGGCGTGCGCACGGCCTGCTGCGTGATCCGGACGAGCGGCATCACAGCCCCGCTTCCCGGGCCGCGGCGAGCAGGGCGCCGGCGCCGCGCTCGAGACCCTCGACGCGGTCGAACGCCGCGTCCTCGTGCTCGATGTTGATCGCGAGGTCCGGGTCCACCGCGGCGAGCGTCCGGAGGACGCCGGCCCAGTAGTCCACGTCGTGGCCCTCGCCGATCGCGACGAAGCGCCACGCCGGATCCTCGGGCCAGGTCGAGCAGAAATGGCCCACGCCCGTGGGCGTGCGCGCCGCCGGGTCCTCCGGCACCGGGCCGAAGGCCGGGTCGAGCACGCCGCGCACGGCCGCCCCGGGCAGCACCGCCGTGTCCTTCGCGTGCACGTGCGTGATGTGCGAGCCCAGGCGCTCGATGCAGGCCACGGGGTCCATCTGCTGCCAGAAGAGGTGGCTGGGGTCGAGGTTCACGCCGAGGTGCGTGGGCTCCACGCGGTCCAGCAGCTGCTCGAAGCTCAGCGGCGTGAACACGAGGTTCCGCGGGTGCATCTCGAGGGCCACGCGCACGTCCCGCTCCCGGGCCAGCGCGTCGATCTCCTTCCAGAAGGGCACGGCGACCGACCACTGGTACTCGAGCACCTCGAGGTCGATCCCGTTCCACGGGTTCACGACCCAGCTGGGGTAGCGGGCGCCCGGGTCCGAGCCCGGGGTGCCGGACATGGCGACCACGTCCCGCACCCCCAGCTCCCCCGCGAGCTCGATCGTGCGCCGCAGGTCGTGGGCGTGGGGCACGCCCTCGGTGGGCAGCGGGGAGAGCGGGTTGCCGGAGACGGTGAGCCCGTTCAGCGTCATGCCGCGGCCCTCGAACTGGGCGAGCAGCTCGCGCCGGGCGCGGTCGCTCGCGAGCAGCGCGTCCACGTGCGCGTGCGGCGAGGGGATGAAGCCGCCGGTGTTGATCTCCGCGCCGGTGAGGCCCGCGCCCGCGAGCACGTCGAGGGCCTCGGGGAGGGTGCGGTCCTGCAGGCAGGCGGTGTAGGCGCCGAAGGTGAAGCTCATGATGCTCTCCTCTCGGGGGGACGGGTCAGTCGATCGCGACGGCCGCGCCGCCGGCCGCGGCGGAGTCCGCGACCGCGCCGAGGATCCGCATCTGGCGGTAGCCGTGCTCGAAGCTCGCGCAGGGCGGCAGCGCCCCGTCGGTGATGCCCGCGACCTGCTGCAGGAAGGCGTGCGCCTGGTAGGTGAACTGCTCGATCTGGTTCAGGCCCACGCCGCCGAAGGCCATCGAGGAGCCGTTCGCGAAGTAGGGGAAGGAGGGGTTCACGAGCACCTGGCGCAGCCCGCCGAGGCCCTCCGGGGAGGAGGAGTCCGCGAGCTGGATCTCGCCCGTGCGGTCGAGCGACCAGGTGGCCGTGCCGCCCGTGCCGAGCACCGCGAGGTTCTTGTAGTTGGGCAGGCCGTGGGCCACGCGGGAGAGGGAGAAGGTGCCGGCGGCGCCGGAGGCGAAGCGCGCGGTGAAGGTCGCCATGTCGTCGTTCTCGACCTCCTCCTTGGGGGCGTCGGCCGCCGCGGCGACCCCGCGGCCGCCCGCGACGGCGCCGCCCGCGACGGGGCGCTCGGCGATCGTGCGCACGAGCTGCGCGCCGGAGACCTCGACGACGGGGCCCATGATGAGCTCGGCCGAGTCCACGAGGTGGGAGCCGACGTCGCCGAGGGCGCCGGTGCCCATGGGGCCCTTGTAGCGCCAGGCCATGGGCACGTTCGGATCCGCGCCGTAGTCGCACCAGTAACGGGCGTCGAGGTGGGAGAGCTCGCCGAGCGCGCCCTCCTGGGCGAGCTGCGCGAGCTTCGCGATCCCGGCGTTGCGGCGGAAGGTGTAGCCCGTCGCGAGCACGAGCTCGGGGTGCGCCCGCTGGAGGGCGGCCATGGCGGCGGCGTCCTCGAGGGTCCCGGCGAGCGGCTTCTCGCACAGCACGTGCTTGCCGGCCGCGGCCATGGCCTCGGCGATCTCGCGGTGCAGGGCGTTGCCGACGACGATCGAGACCACGTCGATCGAGTCGTCCTCGGCGACGGCGCGCCAGTCGCCCACGGCGTTCTCGTAGCCGTAGCGGGCGGCGGCGTCCTCGGCGAAGGGCAGGTGGGCGTCCGCGATGGTCGCGAGGCGCACGGGCGGCAGGCCCAGGTCGTAGACGGTGCCGGCCTGGCGCCAGGCGTTGGCGTGGGTGCGGCCGGCCATGCCGGCCCCGATCACGGCGACGGAGAGGGGTGCGGTCGTCATCGAGAGCTCCTGTCGGAGGGGGGAATTTGTCAGCACAGTGCGCAAGCGTCATTGCTGGTTTGTTCTGTCGATACGGCGGATCGACCCTGACGAACGGGGACGCTAGCACGCGGTCCACGGCCCGTGGAAGGCCTTGGACACCCCCGTTTGGTGCCGCATGTTCTGACAAAGTGTTGACAGCGGGGAGCGTGCTCGTCATGCTGGTCCCCGTACGAACTCACCGTCGAGTCGCCCTGCCCGACGGTGCCATCCCGAGGCCCGCTCCCCCGGAGCGCGGCCGGTCACCCGGAGGCAGCATGAGCGTCCCCCGTCCTGCAGAGACCGCAGGCAGCGACACGATCCGGCTCACCGTCGGCCAGGCCGTCGTCCGCTTCCTCGCCGCCCAGCACACCGAGCGCGACGGCATCCGGCAGCGCCTGATCCCCGGCACCTTCGGCATCTTCGGCCACGGCAACGTCGCGGGCCTGGGCCAGGCGCTGCTGCAGAACGCCGTCGACCCCGCCGAGGGCGAGGCGGACATGCCCTACTACCAGGCCCGCAACGAGCAGAACATGGTGCACACGGCCGTCGCCTACGCCCGCACCCGCAACCGCCAGCAGACCCTCGCCTGCACCGCCTCGATCGGCCCCGGCTCCACGAACATGGTCACCGGCGCCGCGCTCGCCACGATCGACCGCATCCCCGTGCTGCTCCTGCCCAGCGACGTCTTCGCCAATCGCGCCGTGGACCCCGTGCTCCAGCAGCTCGAGGACGAGCGCGCCATGGACGTGACCGTCAACGACGCCTTCCGTCCCGTCTCGCGTTACTTCGACCGCATCTGGCGGCCCGAGCAGCTCATCCCCTCCCTGCTCGCCGCGATGCGCGTGCTCACCGACCCCGCCGAGACCGGCGCGGTGACGATCTGCCTCCCGCAGGACGTGCAGGCCGAGGCCCACGACTTCCCCGCCGCCCTGTTCCGCGAGCGCACCTGGCACGTGGGCCGTCCCGTCCCGGAGACCGCCGCCCTGCAGCGGGCGGCGGAGGCGATCCGCTCCGCCGAGCGCCCCGTCGTCATCGCCGGCGGCGGCGCGATCTACTCCGAGGCCTCCGCCGCCCTCGAGGCCTTCGCGGACGCCACCGGGATCCCGGTGCTCGACACCCAGGCCGGCAAGGGCGCGCTGAGCGCGGACCACCCGCTGTGCATCGGCGGCGTCGGCGCGACCGGCAACGACGCCGCCAACACGCTCGCCGCCGAGGCGGACCTCGTGATCGGCGTCGGCACCCGCTACACCGACTTCACGACCGCCTCCCACACCGCCTTCCGGAACCCGGACGTGCGCTTCGTGAACCTCAACGTCAAGGCCTTCGACGCCGCCAAGCACTCCGCCGAGATGGTCGTGGCCGACGCCCGCGCCGGGCTCGACGCGCTGCGCGAGGCGCTCCTGGGCTGGCAGGCCCCCGCCGAGCACGGCGAGCGCGCCCGCGCCCTGCGCGGCGAGTGGGAGGAGCTCGTCGCCCCCTGCTTCGCCCCGCACGACCAGGAGCTGCCCGCCCAGACCGAGATCTTCGGCGCGCTCAACGAGCTCATGGGCGACGAGGACGTGGTCATCAACGCGGCCGGCTCCATGCCCGGCGACCTGCAGGCCCTGTGGAAGGCCCGCTCCCCGAGGCAGTACCACCTCGAGTACGGCTACTCCTGCATGGGCTACGAGCTGCCCGCCTCCCTCGGCGTCAAGATGGCCGCGCCGGAGGCCGAGGTCGTCGCGATCATCGGCGACGGCACCTTCCAGATGGCGCCGCAGGAGATCGCGACCATCGTCGCGGAGGATCTCAAGGTCATCCTCGTGATCCTCCAGAACCACGGCTGGTCCTCGATCGGCGCTCTCTCGGAGTCCCACGGCTCCCAGCGCTTCGGCACGAAGTACCGCATGCGCAGCGGCGAGAGCGGCCTGCTCGACGGGGACAAGCTCCCCTTCGACATCCCCGCGAACATCAGCTCCTACGGCCTCGAGGTCGCCGAGGTCAGCTCCACCGCCGACTTCCGCGACGCCTACCGCCGCGCCGAGGCCTCCGAGCACGCCACCGCGATCGTCGTCAACACCGACCTGTACGGCCCGCACCCGCCGGGCAGCGGGTGGTGGGACGTGCCCGTCTCCGCGACGAGCCGGCTCGAGTCCACCCAGGCGGCCCGCACCGAGTACGAGGCGGCCCTCGCGCCGCAGCGCCACTACCTCTGAGGAGAGACAGAAGAATGACCTACGACGTCCAGCACTGGATCGCCGGCGCCGAGACGCCCGGCAGCGGCTCCACCCAGCCCATCCTGAACCCCGCGACCGGCGAGCAGGTGGGCACCCTCCACCTCGGCGACGCCTCCACCGTCGACCGCGCCGTCGAGGTCGCCGCCGCGTCCCAGCGGGAGTGGGCCCAGGTGTCGCTGTCCAAGCGCACCCAGATCCTCTACCGCATGCGCCAGCTCATGATCGAGCACACCGACGAGATCGCCGAGGTCATCACCCGCGAGCACGGCAAGACCGTCGCCGACGCGAAGGGCGAGATCGCCCGCGGCCTCGAGACCCTCGAGTTCGCCACCTCCATCACCCAGGACCTCAAGGGCGGCTTCTCCGAGAACGTCTCGAGCGGCGTGGACGCGCACACCATGCGCCAGCCGCTCGGCGTCGTCGCCGGCATCACGCCCTTCAACTTCCCCGCGATGGTGCCCTTCTGGATGCACCCCGTCGCGATCGCCACCGGCAACGCCTTCATCATCAAGCCCTCCGAGCGGGACCCCTCCGCCTCGGGCATCGTCGCCCGCCTCTACCAGGAGGCCGGCCTGCCCGACGGCGTCTTCCAGGTGGTCCAGGGCGGCAAGGAGGTCGTCGACGCGCTGTGCGCCCACGACGGCATCGCCGCCGTGAGCTTCGTCGGCTCCACCCCGATCGCCAGGCACGTCCACCAGGCCGCCTCGGCGACCGGCAAGCGGGTCCAGGCCCTGGGCGGCGCGAACAACCACGCCGTCGTCATGCCGGACGCGAACATCGAGTTCGCCGCCGCGCAGATCGCCTCGGGCGCCTTCGGCTCCGCGGGCGAGCGCTGCATGGCCGTGCCGGTCGCCGTGACCGTCGGCGACGTCCACGAGCGGTTCCTCGAGGCGATCGCGGCCGAGGCGAGGAAGCTCCGCGTCGGCCCCGGCTCCGACCCCGAGACCGACATGCCGCCCGTCATCACCGCCGACGCGAAGGCCCGCGTGCTCCGCATGACCGACGAGGCCGAGCAGGCCGGTGGGCGGGTCGTCGTCGACGGCCGCGGCCTCGTCGTCGAGGGCTTCGAGAACGGCAACTTCGTGGGGCCGACGGTCATCACTGACCTCGACGCCACGCACCCGACCTACACCGACGAGGTGTTCGGGCCGCTGCTCGTGGTCATGCACGTCGACAACTTCGACGAGGCGGTCGCGCTCGTGAACTCCTCGCCCTTCGGCAACGGCACCGCGATCTTCACCGACTCCGGCCACTACGCGCGCCGCTACCAGGAGGAGGTCCAGGTGGGCATGATCGGCGTGAACGTGCCGATCCCGACCCCGGTGGGCTACTACTCCTTCGGCGGTTGGAAGGACTCGCTGTTCGGCGAGCACCACGCGCACGGCCCCGAGGCCGTCGGCTTCTACACCCGCCAGAAGGCGATCACGACGCGCTGGCCCGCGCAGAACGAGACCGTCGAGAGCTCCATGAGCTTCCCGACCCACGACTGAGCCGGGCGGGCGGCGCGCGCTCCGTGCCGCCCGTCGGCCCCGGCCCGCTCCCCGCTCCCCGCGAAGGTCCGATTCCGTTCCAGATCCCGCCCCGGAGTGGAACGGAATCGGACCATCCGCGAGGGGCGGGCCGGGACCGCCAGCAGCAGCCACGACCTCCGCATCGAAGGAGATGCCCCAGATGACCAGCACTTTCCCCGACGTCGCCGTCGACCGCTCGCGGAATCCCGAGAACCGCCTCACCATCGGCGTGTGCCCCGACCAGTGGGGCGTGTGGTTCCCGCAGGACGAGAAGCAGATCCCCTGGCGCACCGCGCTCGGCGAGATGGCGGAGGCCGGCTTCTCCGTCATGGAGACCGGGCCGTGGGGCTACTTCCCCCAGGGCGCGACGGAGCTGCGCTCCGTGATGGACGAGCACGGCTTCCGGGTCGTCGCCGGCACCGGCTGGGGCGTGCTCCACCAGGAGGAGGCGTGGGCGGAGACCGAGCGCACCTTCCGCGCGATCGCGCAGACCCATGCCGAGGTGGGCGCGGAGTACATGGTGCACCTGCCGCCGCTGTACCGCGACGACAAGACCTGGGAGTTCACCGACGAGCGGCACCTCACCGGGGACGCCTGGCGGCTGTACGTCCAGAACGCGAACCGGCTCGGGAAGCTCCTCAAGGAGGACTACGGGCTCACGATGGTGCTGCACCCCCACGGCGACAGCCACATCGAGACGCCCGAGGAGATCTCCCGGATCTTCGAGGCGACGGACCCGGAGCTCGTCTCCTTCTGCCTGGACACCGGCCACGTCGTCTACGGCGGCGGCGACCCCGTGCAGATGATCGAGGACTACCCCGAGCGGATCGGCTACGTGCACATCAAGGCCTTCGACCCGGACCTCACCCGGCAGGCCCACGAGAACGACTGGCCCTTCGGCGAGGCCGTCGCCAAGGGCGCCTCGGTGCGCCCGCCCGCCGGCCTGCCGGACATGAAGGAGCTCGTCGCGAAGCTGACGACGCTCGACCGGGACCTGTACGTCATCTGCGAGCAGGACCTCTACCCGTGCGATCCGGGGCTGCCGCTGCCCAACGCGATCGCGACCCGCGAGTACCTGGCCGAGTGCGGCCTGGGCGCGAAGTGACGGAGGCGCACCCATGGTGAAGGTCCTGCTGGATCCGAGCATGTACCACCCGCACCTCAGCGTCGCAGACGAGGTGCGCAAGGCCGCGGAGCTCGGCTACCGCTTCCTCGAGCTGTCGCCGCGCGCGGACTTCCACGAGTGGCACCACCGCCCCAAGGTGGACCGCCACCAGATCGCCGAGGTCAAGGCCGCGATCAAGGAGACCGGGGTGCGGATCCACTCCTTCAACCCCGTCTTCGACTGGTCGAGCCCCGACGAGGAGGAGCGGCAGGCGCAGGTGCGGAACTGGCGGCGCCTGCTCGAGATCGCCGACGCCCTCGAGGTGCCGCTCATCGCGACCGAGTTCTCCGGCGACCCGACCGACCCGCGGCGCAGCGAGTCGCAGTTCTACCGCTCGATCGAGGAGCTGATCCCCGGCTTCGAGCGCTACGGGCTCGAGTGCACGATCGAGGCGCACCCCTACGACTTCGTCGAGGACAACGACCGGGCCGTGCAGATCGTGCGCGGAGTGGACCGCGACTGGCTGAACTACGAGTTCTGCTTCCCGCACGCCTTCCACCTGGGGCAGGGCCGCAGGACGCCTCGCCAGATGATGGAGTACGCCGGGGACCGCCTGCGCCACCTGCACATCGCGGACGTCTTCGACCACACGGCGAACGTCGGCAACCGCTACATCGTGAACCCGCCCGGGGTGGACGCCCGCGTGCACCAGCACAACGAGATCGGCAACGGCGAGATCGACTGGGACGACGCCTTCGCGCACCTCCGCGAGCGCGGCTACGACGGCACCGTCTCCGTGTGCGTCTTCGGCTGGGAGGAGGACGCCGACGCGATCCACCGCCGGATGCGCGAGCGGATCCTCACCGAGCTGGGCGGGGAGTGAGCATGCGGGAGATCGGCGTCGCCGTCGTCGGGCTCGGCTGGATGGGGCGCCTGCACGCCGCCTCCCACCAGCGGCTGCCCTCGCGCTACCCCGAGCTGGGCGTGCGGCCGCGGCTCGTCGTCGCGGCGGATCCCGTGGAGGCGAACCAGCGGGCGGCCGTGGAGCAGTTCGGCTTCGAGCGGGCGGTGTCGAGCCTCGAGGAGGCCCTCGCCGATCCGGCCGTGGACGTCGTCTCGATCTGCTCCCCGAACTTCCTGCACCGCGAGCTCGCCCTGCACGCCGCGCGGGCCGGGAAGCCGTTCTGGATCGAGAAGCCGATGGGCGTCTCCGCCGCGCAGTCCCGGGAGATCCGCGACGCCGCGCGCGAGGCCGGGATCGCCACGGCGGTGGGCTTCAACTACCGCCACGCCCCCGCGATCGCGCACCTGCGCGCGCTCATCGCGGAGGGTCGCCTGGGCCGCGTGACGAACGTGCGCTGCCACCTCGACGCCGACTACGCCTCCGCGCCCGACGGGCCCCTCACCTGGCGCTACGACCGCCAGAAGGCGGGCAGCGGCGTGATCGGGGACCTGCTCTCCCACGGCGTGGACCTCGTATCCCACGTCACCGGGCAGGCGATCACCGAGGTCAGCGCCATGACCGACGTGTTCATCCGCGAGCGGCCGATCCCGCTCGGCGCGGGCGTGGGCCACGGCGGCATGGAGCTGAGCGGCGAGCACGGTCCCGTCGGCAACGAGGACTGGGCCGCCGCGCTCGCCCACCTCGACGGCGGCGCCCACGCGACGCTCGAGACCAGCCGCGTCGCCCGCGGCCACCGCTCCGACTACGCCCTCGAGGTGTTCGGCACGGAAGGCTCCGCCCGCTGGTCCTTCACCCGCATGAACGAGTTCGAGGTGATGATCGGCGACGGCGGCACCGAGCACGGCTACACGACCGTGCTCGCGGGCGCCGGCCACGGCGACTACGCGCGCTTCCAGCCCGGCCCCGGCATCCCGCTCAGCTTCGACGACCTCAAGACCATCGAGGGCGCGGCCTTCCTCTCCGACGTCACGGCCGGCACCGCGCTCGCGCCGAACGCCGAGGACGGGCTGCGCGCGGCCGAGGCGTGCGAGGCGATCGTCCGCTCCGCCGCGAGCCGGGCGTGGGAGGCGGTCAGCGCGGGCTGAGGCGGCGCTCGGGGTCGGGGATGCTCGCGAGCAGGGCGCGGGTGTACTCGTGCTGCGGGGAGCCCAGCACCTCGCGCGCGGTGCCCTGCTCCACGGCCCGCCCGGCGCGGAGCACGGTGACGTGGTCCGCGAGGGAGCCGACGACGGCGAGGTCGTGGCTGATGAAGACGCACGCGAAGCGCGCCTCCTCGATCGCCTCGCGCAGCACCTCGATGACGTGCGCCTGGATGGTGACGTCGAGGGCGCTCGTGGGCTCGTCGGCGACGAGCAGGGAGGGCCTGCGGATCAGCGCACGGGCGATCGAGACCCGCTGGCGCTGCCCGCCGGAGAGCTCGTGCGGGAGCCGGCGCGTATAGGAGGCGGGCAGGCGCACCTGCTCGAGCGCCGCCGCCACCCGCCGGGCGGCATCGGCGCGGCTCGTGGTCCCCTCGAGCTGCAGCGGCTCCGCCACGCTCCAGCCCACGGTGCGCCGTGGGTTGAGCGAGGAGGCAGGGTTCTGGAACACCATGCCCACCTGGGCGTACGCCGCGCGTCGGGCGGCACGGCCCAGGGTGCGCGGGTCCACGCCGCCGAGCTCGAGGGTGCTGGCCTCGACGGGGACGAGGCCCGCGAGCGCCTTGCCCCAGGTGGACTTGCCGGAGCCGGACTCGCCCACGAGACCGTGGATCTGCCCGGGCCGGATCTCCATGCCGACCCCGTCGAGCGCCCGGTGCGCGCCGCCGCGACGGCGGTACTCGACCGAGAGCCCCTCGACGCGCACGACGGGCTCCCCCTCCTCGGCGGCGCCGTCGGCCGCGGAGGCGTGCTCGAGGGCCTCGGCGAGCCGGGGCACGGCGGTGAGCAGCTCGCGGGTGTACGGCGCCGAGGCGTTCCCGAGCACCTCGCGCACGCTCCCCGTCTCGACGACGGCGCCGTCCTTGAGGACGACGACCTCGTCCGCGATCTCGCCCACCACGCCCATGTCGTGCGTGATGAGCAGGACCCCCACCGCGCGCTCCTCGACGATGCGGCGCAGCAGCTCGAGGATGCCGCGCTGCACGGTGACGTCGAGGGCGGTGGTGGGCTCGTCGGCGATGAGCAGGTCCGGGTCGCCGCTCAGGGCGAGGGCGATGACGACGCGCTGCATCTCGCCGCCGGAGAGCTCGTGCGGGTACGAGGCGGCCGTGCGGTCCGGGTCCGGGAGGCCGACGGAGGCGAGCAGCTCCCGCGTCCGCTCCCGCACGCGGGCCGCACCGCGGAGGTCCTCGCGCACCGCGAGCACGTCCCGGAAGGCCGCGGAGACCTTCATGACCGGGGACAGCGACTGCCCCGGCTCCTGGAAGACGGTGCCCACGCGGTGCGCGCGCACCTGCCGCAGCGGCCCCGGCGCGAGGCCCACGAGCTCCTCTCCGTCCAGCCGCGCGCTGCCCCGGACCTCGGCGCCGGCGGGCTGGAGTCCGATCGTGGACAGGGCGCTGATGCTCTTGCCCGAGCCGGACTCGCCCACGAGGGCGGTGATCCGGCCGCGGCGCACGGTGAGGTCCAGGCCGGACACGATGGTCCGGCCCGCGATCGCCACGTGCAGGGCGTCGAGGACGAGGAGGTCGCTCGCGGTGGTCATCAGCCCAGCGTCACCGTGAGGTAGTTCGGGTAGGCCGGGAACTCGCCGATGACGAAGTCCTTCACGCCGGAACCGTGGAGGAAGGAGTTCTTCGAGTAGATGAGCGGCACCAGCGGGGAGTCCTGCAGGATCTGCTTGTCCACGGCGGCCCACTTCGCGGCGGCCTCGTCGGCGTCGACCGTCGAGGAGGCGTCCAGCAGGGCCTTGTCCACCTCGGGGTTCGAGTAGCGGGCGAGGTTGTAGTTGCCGCCGCCGATCTGGCTCGAGTCGAACAGCGGGGTGAGGTTCGCGTCCGGGGAGGGGACGTCGGGCTGCCAGGAGCCGAGCACCAGGTCGTAGCCGGAGCCGTCGCCCGCCGGGACCTCGGAGGTGTAGGCGTTCTCGTCGAGCGGCTGGATCGTCACGGTGATGCCGGCGCGGGCGAGACCCTGCTGGATCGCCTCCGCGGCGGCGGTGTCGTCCTCGGTGATGACCAGGCGCAGGCTGAGGTCCTTCACGCCGGCCTCGGCGAGCAGGGACTTCGCCTTCTCGGCGTCGCCCGCGGGCGCGTCGCCGTACAGCGAGTACTCCTCGCGGCCCTCGATGCCGGGGGTGATGAGGGTCGTCGCGTAGTCGCCGGAGATCTCGCCGCCCTTGGCGGTGCGGTAGGCCTCCTTGTCCACGGCGTACTGGATCGCGGTGCGGACCTTGACGTCCTTGAGCGCCTCGGACTGCGTGTTCATGGCGAGGTACTCGAGCGCGCCGGGGCCGGAGGTGACGAGGCGGTCGCCCACCTTGGGGTCGTTCTGCGCCTGGACGAGCTGGGCGGCCGGCACGAAGCTCGCGAGGAAGGCGTCCTGCGCGTCGGAGCGGTCGGCGATGAGCGACTGGGCGACGACGCTGGAGTCCTGGGCGAGGGCGAACTCGATGCTGTCGGGGCCGCCGGTGCGGGCCTGGTCCGTCGAGGAGTCCCACTTCTCGTTGCGCTCGAGGACGACCTGGCTGCCGGCCTTGTACGAGGCCACGCGGTAGGGGCCGCTCGCGACCGGCTTGGTCGCGTAGCTCTCGGGCTCGCCGGAGTCCTCGGGGACGGGCGCGAAGGCGGGCGTCGAGGCGATCCAGCCGAAGGCGCCGTAGGGGCGGTTGAGGTGAAAGACGAGGGTCGTCTCGTCCTTCGCCTCGATCGAGTCGAGGTGCTTCCCGGAGAAGGGGCCCTCGTAGTCCTCGCCGCCCTCGAGCAGCACCTTGTGGTAGGTCAGGCCGCCCGTGAGCTCCTTCGCGAAGGAGCGCTCGAGGCCGTACTTCACGGTCGCGGCGGTGATCGCCGTGCCGTCCTCGAAGGTGAGTCCGTCCTGGAGGGTGAAGGTCCAGGTCCTGCCGTCGTCCGACGGGGTCCCGGTGTCCGTGGCGAGGTCGGGGATGAGCTCGGTGGGGGCGTCGGCCGAGGTCTTCCAGGCGGTGAGGCGGCGCGCCGTGAGGCCCAGCGAGGTGATCGCGAGGCTCTGGCTCGTCGCGGGGTCGAAGCTCATGTCCTCGCTGGTGGAGAAGATCGTGAGGGTGCCGCCCTGGGCGCCGCCGGCGTCGGACGAGGAGGAGGAGCCGCCGTCGGTGCACGCGGCGAGCGCGCCGAGTCCGAGGACGACGGGGCCGGCGGCGAGGAGGCCGCGACGGGGGAGGCGGGGGCTGGTCATGAGGATGTCTCCTGGGTGGTGGGGGTGGCGGGGCGGCGGCCGCCGACGGCCAGACGGCGGTCGAGCAGGGGCCGGGCGAGGTCCGCGGCGAGGTTCGCGAGGACGATGAGCAGGGATCCGACGAACGTGGTCCCGACGATGACGGGGAGGTCCGCGGTGGAGGTCGCGTCGAGCAGCAGCGCGCCGAGGCCCGGCAGGCCGAAGATCCGCTCCGTGATGACGGTGCCGCCGAGCAGGGCGCCGAGGTCGAGGGCGACGAGGGTCGTGAGCGGCAGGGCGAGGTTGCGCAGGGCGTAGCGGTCGATGCGGCGCTCGGGGAGGCCGGCGGCGCGGGCGGTGCGCGCGTAGTCCAGGCCCAGCTGCTCGATCATCGAGGAGCGGACGAGCCGGGCGTAGACGGCGCCGTTGAGGAAGGCGAGCGTGGCCCACGGCAGGATCAGGTGCAGCGCCCACGGGCCGGGGCCGTCGGCCAGGTTCTCGTAGCCGCCGCTGGGCAGCAGGCCCAGGCGCAGGGCGACGACGACCACGGCGAGCAGGCCGACGACGAAGGCGGGGGCGGAGGCCGAGATCACCGAGACCGCGGTGACGACCCGGTCGAGGATCCCGCCCTGGCGACGGGCGGCGAGGGCGCCCGCGGCGATGCCGAGGGCGGACTGCAGCACGACGGCGCCGATCGCGACCGAGACGGTGACCGGGAACCGCTCACCGATGAGGGTCGTGACGTCCTGGTGGTACTGGAAGGAGTAGCCCAGGCACGGGGCGGCGCAGTGCACGAGCACGTCGCCGGAGCCGTAGGTGCGGCCCACGACGAGCGCGGCGAGGAAGCTGCCGAGCTGCGCCCACCAGGGGCGGTCGAAGCCCATGAAGCCGCGCGCGGCCTCGAGGTCCTCCGGGGAGCAGGGCTTGCCGCACATGCGCAGGGCGGGGTCGATCGGGGCGAGGTAGAAGATCGCGTAGGTGAGCGCGAGGACGACGAGCAGCACGCCGAGGCTGCGGGCCACGCGCTGGAGGGCGGGGATCACGGGCGGCCTCCCCGCGGGTCGAGGGCGTCCCGGAGGGTGTCGCCGAGGATGGTGAAGGAGAAGGTCACGAGGAACAGGGCCGCCGCGGGGAAGAGCAGGAAGGCGGGGTCCACGAGCAGCCAGTTGATCGCGTCGCCGATCGAGCGGCCCCAGGACGGGGTGGGCGGGAGCATGCCGACGCCGAGGAAGGACAGCGTGGCCTCCGCGGCGATGCGCCCGGGCAGCGAGATGCAGGAGAAGACGATGACGGTCGAGGCGACGTTCGGCAGCACCTGATGGCGGAAGACGTGCCCGAAGCGGGCGCCCATGACGCGGGAGGCGACGACGTAGGGCTGGCGGACGATGACCCGGGTCTCCGCCGCGACGACGCGCGCGATCGAGGGCCAGCCGAACATGCCGATGACGAGGGTGAGCAGCAGGGCGCGGGGCGCCTCGAGCGGGAACAGCGCGCTGAGCGCGATCGCGAAGATGAGGAAGGGGAAGCCGAGGGTCACGTCGGTCGCGAAGTCCACGAGCTTCTCGACGACGCCGCCGACGGCGCCCGCGACGATCCCGAGCACCACGCCGATCACGGTCGCGAGCAGGGTCGAGGCGAGGCCCACGAGCAGGGACACGCGCGCCCCGTAGACGACGAGGGAGAAGAGGTCGCGCCCGGTGCCGGGCTCGACGCCGAACCAGTGGTCGCCGCTCACGCCGCCCAGCGCGCCGGCGGGCGCGGTGTCGGGGCCCAGGGCGTCCGCGTGGTACGTGAACGGGTCGTTGCCGCTGAACGCGGCGAGCTGCGGGGCGAACAGGGCGGCGAGCACGCTCACCAGCACGACGACCGCGGCCGCGAGGGGCAGCGGGCGCAGGAAGGCGCGGCCCACCCAGCGGCGGGCGGGGCGCTCGTCGAGCGAGGCGGCCGCCTCCGCCGGCAGGGCATCGCTGGTCGTCATCATCAAGGCTTTCGATTGTCCCAACGTGAACGTTGGTCAGTATCCCACCGCCCACCCGCCGCGGTCGCCCCGGAGGACACATGCGGTCAAGGCCACAGGCGGATCAGTCGGTGCGGGCGAGGTGCTCGTGGATGCGGGAGACGACCCCGGCCCCCTCCCCCGTCGCCGAGGCCACACGCTTCATCGAGCCGGAGCGCACGTCCCCCGCGCAGAAGACGCCCGGCACGGAGGTCTCGAGCTCCGCGGGCGGCAGCCCGCCGCGCCAGTCCTCCCCCGGCACGTCACGACCGGTGAGCACGTAGCCCTTCGCGTCGCGACGCACCGCGTCGGGCAGCCACTCGCAGTGGGGCTCCGCGCCGAGCAGCAGGAACAGGCCCTGGACGGGGCGGCGCTCGCGGGAGCCGTCGCGCTCGAGCTCGAGCCAGGCGACGTCGCCGTCCTCCGCGCCGCCGTCGACCACCCGTGTGGAGCCCTCGACGGTGATCCGCTGGTTCGCCGCGATCTCGGTGATGAGGTAGGCGCTCATCGTGGAGCGGAGGTCCGGGCGGCGCACCGCGATCGTCACCGAGCGGGCGAAGCGGGCGAGGTGCACGGCCGCCTGACCGGCGCTGTTGCCGCCGCCGACGACGACCACGTCCTGCCCCTCCATCTCGCGGGCGGCGGTCATCGCGGCGCCGTAGTGCACGCCGCGGCCCACGAGCTCCTCGAGCGCGGGCACCCCGAGCCGGCGGTAGGCCACGCCCGTCGCGACGACGACCGTGCGGGCGAGCAGCTCCCCCGCCTCGGTGCGCACCCGGTGCGGGGCGCCGTCCTCGCCGGGCACGAGCTCCTCCGCCTCCCAGCCGGGGAAGAAGCGGGCGCCGAAGCGGATCGCCTGGCTGCGGGCGCGGGTGGACAGGCGCATGCCGGAGATGCCGCGCGGGAAGCCGAGGTAGTTGCGGATCATCGAGCTGCTCCCGGCCTGCCCGCCGACGGCGCCCGCCTCGAGCGCGAGCGTCGTGAGCCCCTCGCTCGCCGCGTAGACGCAGGCGGCGAGGCCCGCGGGCCCCGCGCCGACGACGACCACGTCGAGCACCTCGTCGACGTCCGCGAGGGAGGCGGCGTCGGACCGGCCGAACAGCTCACGGGCGAGGGTGCGCACGTCCGGCACGTGGCGGGGCGGGCGGTCCTGCGTGACGACCTGCGGGTACGGGCCCACGTCGCCCGGGCCGGGCGGGTGCACGCCGTGCGGGGTGCCGCCGCGGAAGAGGTAGTCGTGCAGCTCCCGCGCGACCGGGTCCCCGGGCGGCGCGATGATCCGCACGGTCTCCACCTGGGGCGCGGCGATCGTCGCGGTCCACTCGTTC
The DNA here is from genome assembly GCF_005490785.1 of Brachybacterium sp. SGAir0954. Classification (GTDB taxonomy): domain Bacteria; phylum Actinomycetota; class Actinomycetes; order Actinomycetales; family Dermabacteraceae; genus Brachybacterium; species Brachybacterium rhamnosum. The sequence goes on from NZ_CP027295.1 coordinate 554,427, forward strand.
AGCAGCTCGACGACGGCGGAGTGGAACTCCTCGTCCCGCACGCCGCGCGGCATGAGCAGGTGCGCGTCGAAGGCGCCCATGGCGACCTTGTGGCGCAGCGCCTGCGCGTGCTCGAGGAACCGCGGCCAGGGGGTCACGGCGAGCCGGCGCGCGGTGGGGACGAGCGCCCGCTGCTCGTGCAGGGCGTGCTTGAGGGAGGGCGTGGGCAGGGTCGTGTCCAGCACCATGAGGGCGAGCGGGGCGCCCTCCTCCTCAGCGCGGCGGATCAGGGCGACGCCCTCCTCGAGGGACGGCGCGACGGTCACCGCGTACTCCGCGGCGTAGCGGCCGAACTGGGCCCGCAGCACCTCCTCGTTCTCGGCGGTGACCAGCAGGATCATCGGATCGCTCATGAGAACTCCTCGCGTCGTCAGGCGGTCGCGTGGTGGATGTAGCACCAGCGCCAGGTCTCGCCCGCCTCCGCGGACTGCATGACCGGGTGGCCGGTGTCGTGGAAGTGGTTCGTCGCGTGCTGTGCCGGGGAGCTGTCGCAGCAGCCCACGTGCCCGCACTCGAGGCACTGGCGCAGGGCGACCCAGCGGGCACCCTCGGCCACGCAGCTCGCGCACACGGGGTCCTCGGGCGTCTCCGCGATGGGGAAGGCCTGCAGCTCCTCGCACCAGCCGCCCTCGCCGGCGCCGGTCGCGACCATGTCGCCGTGCGCGCCCTCCGCCTCGTCGAGCATCGACTCCTCGAGGTCGAGCATGCCGAGCACCTCGCGGATCACGTGGGACGGCGTGCTGCCCTTGCTGCGGATCTCGAGCACCTTCGTGCGCTCGGCGCGCAGCATCCTCCGCCGCACGCGGGTGTACGCCTGGCTGGGCGTCTCGTCGTCCGAGGAGGTGGACAGCCGCTCCCAGGCGGCGAAGCTGCGCTGGTCCACGCGGGCACGGACCCCGGCGATCACGTCCTCCGGGGTCTCCCCCGCGCAGGTCTCGAGCTCGGCGAGGCCGGCCTCCCCCGCCTTGTGCAGCACGGTCGCGCGGGCGAGGGCCTCGACGGCCGGGTCCTCGGGGCGCACCCGCAGCAGCCGGGTGAGCCAGGGCAGGCTCAGGCCCTGGAGGTAGAGCGTGCCGAGCACGACCGTGAGCGAGGCGAGCACGAGCAGGTCGTGGTGCGGCACGGAGGCGGGGATGACGAAGACCGCCGCGATCGTCACGACGCCGCGCATGCCGGCCCAGGAGACGACGAGCGCATGGGACCACGGCTCCCGGTCCCGGTCCTTCCGGGTGAGGTTCTGGATCCCGTGGACGAGGCTCACCCACAGCACGCGCAGCACGATCACCGCGGCGAGCACGGCGAGGCAGAAGCCGATCGCCCGGAGCGCGGAGACGCTGCCGTCGAGGCCCGCGACGATGCTCGCCGCCTGCAGTCCGATCAGCAGGAAGACGGCGTGCTCGAGCAGGTAGGCGATGCTCGTCCAGGTCACCCGCTCGGTGATGCGGGAGGCGGAGGTCTGCACGATCGGTGCCTTGTGGCCGATCAGCAGGCCCGCGACGACCACCGCGATGACGCCCGAGGCCTCGATCTCCTCCGCGACCAGGTAGGCGGCGAAGGGGATGACGAAGGAGATGCCGGTGTCGATGAGCGGATCGTGGACGAGCCGGCGCACCTGCACGACGACGAGCGCGACGAGCAGGCCGATGATCAGCCCGCCGCCCGCGGCGACGACGAAGTCCTCCGCGATGGTGGCGACGGCGACCGTGCCGGAGATCGCGGCGATCGCGGTGCGCAGGGAGACCAGGGCCGTCGCATCGTTGAGCAGCGACTCGCCCTCGAGGACGGTGACGATCTGCCGGGGCAGACCGATCCGTCGGGCCACCGCGCTCGCGGAGACCGCGTCCGGCGGGGCGACGACGGCGCCGAGCGCGATCGCGACCGGCCAGCCGACGTCGGGCATGATCGCCATGACCACGGCGGCGACGCCGAGCGTCGTGAGGACGACGAGCGCGACGGAGAGCAGCAGGACGGGGACGATGTTCGCCTTGATGTCCTGGATCGAGGTCTGCAGCGAGGTCGAGTAGAGCAGCGGCGGCAGCAGGCCGAACAGCACGAGCTCCGGGGAGAGCTCGACCGCGGGGATCATCGGCAGGAACGAGCCGACGAGGCCGACGGCGAGCAGCACCATCGGCGGCGGAAGGCGCAGGCGCTCGGCGAGCGCGGTGCCCACGAGGGTGGCGACCGCGAGGCCCACGACGAGAAGGAGGATGTCCACTCCAGGGATCATGCCGCACCCGGGCCGCGTCCGGGAGGCTCCGGGCGTACCCCCAGGGGGCGGCGATAGGCTCGGGGGGTTCCGCCCTCGACCAGGACCGGGGTGACCGTGACCGACAGCAGCGACCGCCCGGACCCGGGGCCCACCGCGCCCGGGGAGCAGGACCTGCCCTGGAAGGCGACGGCGGAGCGCCGCGACCTGTGGGGGCCGGTCGAGAAGCCCCCCGAGGGCACCGTGCACACGCCCGGCGCCCCGCGCCGCGGGCGCCTGCTCGGCCTGGGGCTGCCGCTCCTGCTGGGCGTGCTCGCCGGCACCGCGACCCTCCTGCTCGGCATCGGCGGGATCGGCGGGATCGCCCTCGCCGCCGGGGTCGGCGTGGTCGCCGCGGGCGGCAGCGGGGTCGGCCTGCGCGCCCTGCGCCCCGAGCCGCCGCTCCTCGAGCCCGCCGGGGCGGAGGTCGCCGACGGCACCCGCACCCTGCTCGAGGCGATCCTGCGCGACGCCGCCGCCGGCCACGAGCGGATCGCGGGGCTGCGCGCGAGCAGCCGCGACGCGGCCGTCGGCCCCGTGCTGGGCCGCGCGGAGGACCTCTACACCCGGATCGAGGCGCTCGCCCGCACCGAGGAGGTGCAGTCGCGGCGACCGTCCGACGGCGGCCTCGCCCTGCTCGAGGGCATGGCGGACCGCTACGTGCCCGAGCTGCTCGACGCCGTCGAGGACACCTCCGGGTTCCTCGCGACCTTCGCGGGCACCGCCCGCGAGGAGGCCCTGACGAACCTGCGCGGCATCGACGACCAGCTCACCGTGCTCGGCGAGAGCCTCGAGGAGATCGAGAAGGACCTCGTCGCCGGCGTGACCCGCTCCCTCGACGTGCACGCCGAGTTCCTCCGCACCCGCTTCGCGGACCACCACGTCACCCCGACCATCGACCTCTGACCCGCACGAGACCAGGAGAAGCCATGGACAAGCTGCAGCCGCCCACCCCCGAGCCGGAGATCGTCGCCGCGGCGCCCGTCGAGGAGCTCAGCGAGGAGAAGGCCGTCTCCCTGCTGAGCGACCTGCCCGCCGATCAGGCGAAGGAGCTCGAGCAGCGGGCCGGCAGCTGGATCGACGAGGTCTCCGCGCTGAACCCGCACTCGCAGGAGTTCAGCGCGCAGGTCGCCGCGATCGGCGCGGTCGCCAAGAAGACCTTCGAGCGCACGGGCGCCTCGAGCTCCCGCTTCATGGAGCAGTCGATGCGGGACGCCCGCGACGGCGGCGCCCAGGAGAAGGTCGCCCAGAGCCTCGTCCAGCTGCGCACCCGCATGGAGGACCTCGCGCCGAAGCCGGACACCTTCGCCACCAAGGCGCTGTCGTTCCTGCCCGGCCGCGGCGCCGCGAAGCGCTACTTCCGCGGCTTCGAGTCCAACCAGAAGCAGCTCGACGAGGTGCTCCAGGCGCTGGGCCGCGGGCAGGAGATGCTGCAGCGGGACAACGCCGAGCTCGCCGTGGAGCGCCGCGCCCTGTGGGAGGACCTCCAGAACCTCCAGAAGGCCTCCCACCTGCTGGGCCAGCTCGACTCGCAGGTCGTGGACCGGGCCGCGCAGGCGCGGGCGGAGGGCCGGGCCGACGTCGCCGACGGTCTCGAGCGGGACGTGCTCTTCGCGGTGCGCCAGCGCCGCCAGGACGTCGCCACCCAGATCGCCGTGACCGTCCAGGCCTACCTCTCGATGGGCCTCATCGAGGACAACAACACCCAGCTCGCGCGCGGCGTGGACCGGGCCCGCACCACGACCGTGACCGCGCTGCGCACCGCCGTCATCACGGCGCAGGCGCTCGAGAACCAGCAGATCGTGCTCGACCAGATCGACGCGGTCAACCGCACCACGAACGACCTCATCGACCGCACCTCCCAGATGCTCGCCCAGAACACGGCGCGCATCCAGGAGCAGGCGGCCACCTCGGGCGTCTCCCCCGAGACGCTGCAGCGCGCCTTCGACAACCTCTTCACGACCATGGACGGGATCGACGCCTTCCGCGCGAAGGCCAACGAGAACTTCCTGACCACCGTGAACGCCCTCGAGCAGCAGGTGGGGCGTGCCCACCCGTACGTCGAGCGGCTCCAGCACGACGCCGCCGAGGGCCGCACCCTCGAGGGCGGGACCCGCACGAACCTGTCCATCGAGGACTGAGCCGGCGCACGTGAGCGGCCCCTGCCCCGGTGACTCGGGAGCAGGGGCCGCCTGCGTGCTGCGGGAGCGACCTCAGACGGACGTGTCCACGCGGGTGCCGTCCGGCTGGACGCCCGGGGTGGCCTCGACCGGGTTCCGGCCGGCCCAGGCGCGCATGCCGATCGCGGCGCCGATCGCCCCGAGCACGAGGACCGCGCCCAGGAAGAACATGCCGTTGACCGGGTTGCCGGTCGCGTCCGAGACCGCGCCGACCACGTAGGGGCCGACGAAGCCGCCGATGTTGCCGAAGGAGTTCACGAACGCGATGCCGACGGCCGCGGTGGCGCCCACGAGGTAGCGGGTGGGCAGCGCCCAGAACACGCCGGCGACCGCGTAGAGGAAGAACGCCGCCATGGACATGGCCGCGATCTGCAGCGGCCCCGGCGGGGCGACGGCGGCGAGCAGGATGCCGATCGCCGCGCCCACGTAGATGACGATGAGCGGGATCCAGTTCTCGCTCATGCGGGCGGCGAGCCGCGAGGTGACGAAGATGCCGATCACGCCGAAGACGTACGGGATCGTGGCGAGCCAGCCCGTCTCCGCGGAGGAATCGCTGAAGGCGCTGATCACGGTGGGCAGCCAGAAGCTCAGGCCGTAGATGCCGACGGTCGAGGGGAAGAAGAGCAGGGCGAACACCCACACGTACTTCGAGCGCAGGGCCCGCAGCGGGTTCGCGTGCGACTCCTGGCCGTAGAGCAGGCGGTCCTTGTCCAGCTCGGTCTCGATCCAGGTCGCCTCCGCGTCGGACATCCACGGGGCCGAGCGCGGGGTGTCCCGCAGCCACAGCAGGGTGGGGACCGCGGCGATCATCGCGACGACGCCCGCGAGGATGAACAGCCAGTGCCATCCCTGCAGGCCGAACCAGCTCAGCTCGAGCACGACGCCGGAGAGCGGGCCCATGACGAGGAAGGCGATCGGGGCGGCGAGCACGAAGGTGCCGGTGGCCTTGGTGCGGTGGCGCTGCGGGAACCAGAAGGTCAGGTAGAACAGCACGCCCGGGTAGAAGCCGGCCTCGGCGACGCCCAGCAGGAAGCGCAGCAGGTAGAACAGGCCGGTCGAGTTCGTCAGCGCGGTGAGGGCCGTGATGAGACCCCACGTGAAGAGGATCCGCGCGAACCACTTCCGGGCCCCGACCTTGGGGAGGATGTAGTTCGAGGGGACCTCGAAGAGGAAGTACGCGAGGAAGAACAGGCCCGCGCCGAGGCCGAAGGCGGCGTCGCTGAGGCCCACCTCCGCGGACATCTGGGTCTTCGCGAAGCCGAGCACGGAGCGGTCGATGTACGCGATCGTGTACAGGACCATGACGAAGGGCACGATGTGCCAGGTGATCTTGGAGATGAGCTGGCGCTCGTCGATCTGGGCGGATGATTCCACGATGAATCCTCTGGGCGAGTAGGGCAGGGGGATGCGCCGCCGGGCCGGCGGGCGCATGGCCCGCCGGCGGCGGTCAGGGTGCTGCTGGGGTGGAGGCCCGGGTCAGGAGGCCTTGGGGGCGGGGCCGAGCTCGGCGAGGAGCTGCGACATCTTCGCGTAGGCGTTGTTGCGGTAGGCGACGAGCTCGGCGCTCGTGGCCTCGTCGTAGGTGCCGAGCAGGCCGGCGCCGTTCTTCACGCCCTTGCGGTCCGCGGCGACGGCGTCCTTCAGCAGCTGCGGGGTCGCGAGCCGCTCGCCGAAGGCGTTCTCGAAGGTCTCGAAGCAGTTGGCGTAGACGTCGAGGCCGGCCTGGTCGGCGATCGCGAAGGGGCCGAAGAAGCCCAGGCGGAAGCCGAAGGTCGTGCGGACGATCGTGTCGACGTCCTCCTTCGTGGCGACGCCCTCCTCGACGATCGACATGGCCTCCTTGAGCAGCACGTACTGCAGGCGGTTGAGGACCATGCCGGGGGTGTCCGCGACCTGTGCGCCCTGGTTGCCGGAGCGCTCGAGCAGCGCCTTGACGGCCGCGACGGTCTCCGGCGTGGTGGCCTCGCCGGCGACGAGCTCGACGCCCGGGATGAAGGGAGCCGGGTTGGAGAAGTGCACGGTGAGGAAGCGCTCGGGGTGCTTCACGGCGCTCTCGAGCTCCTTCACCGGGATGGTGGAGGTGTTGGTGCCGATGATCGTGTCGGGGCGGGCGTGCTCGGAGATGAGGCCGAGCACCTGGCGCTTGACGTCGAGCCGCTCGAAGACGGCCTCCTCGACGAGGTCGACGTCCGCGACGGCCTCCTCGATGGTCCTGCCCGCGGAGATGTTCTTCTCGACGAGGTCTGCGCTGCCGGGGGCGAAGAGCCCCTGGGCCTCGAACTCACGGGCCTCGTTGCGGAGACGCTCGAGGGAGGCGTTCGCGGTCTCGACGCTGACGTCGGCGAGGGTCACGTCGAGGCCGGCGATCGCGAGGACCTGGGCGATGCCGCCGCCCATGTAGCCGGCGCCGACGATCGTCACGGTGGAGATGGTCATGCTGGGGGACTCCTTCGTCTGTGCTGGGCCGCGGGCCCGGGTCGTGCCCGGTGTCTCTCGCCGCGGCGACAGCAGTGATCCTATGGGATATCTGGTGAGTGTGGGGGGCCGGTCAGACCATGTGCTTGCCGCCGTCGACGAAGACCGAGTCCCCGTTGACGAAGCTCGAGTCCTCGCTGGTCAGGAACTTGATGAGGCCCGCAACCTCCTGGGGCTGGCCGACGCGCTGCAGCGGGATGTCGGCGGACATCCCGGCCTTGCGCTCGTCGGTGAGGGTGCCGCCCATGATGTCGGTGTCGATCGGGCCCGGGACGATCGCGTTGCAGGTGATCCCGTGCTTGCCGAGCTCACGGGCGCCGCCGCGGGTCAGGCCCAGCACGGCGGCCTTCGCCGCCGCGTAGCCGATCTTGGAGAAGGTGCCGCCGCCGTCGTAGGCGGTGATCGAGGCGGTGTTGACGATGCGGCCGCCGTGACCGCCCTCGATCATGCGGGTCGCCGCGGCCTGCATCATGAACAGGGTGCCCTTGGCGTTGACGTTCATGACGCGGTCCCAGGTCTCCCCGTCGAGCTCGAAGATCGAGTGCGGGCTGGGGATGCCGGCGAGGTTCACCTCGGCGATGACGGGCGGGAGCTCCCGGTCGATCACCGCGAAGGCGGCCTCCACGGAGTCCTTGTCGGAGATGTCGACGCCGACGCCGATCACCGTGCGGCCCGACTCGGCGGCGAGCTCCGCCGCGAACTCCTGCACGGCGGCCTCGTCGATGTCGAGGGCGGCGACGTCCCAGCCGGCGGCGGCCAGGGCGCGGGCGACGTGGCGGCCGATGCCGCGCGGGGCGCCCGCCCCGGTGACGACGGCGGTGCGCTTCTGGGGAAACGTGCTGGTCATTGCTGCTCCTTCGCAGGGTGATGACGAGGGGATCGGGGTCAGGCGAGGGCCGAGGTGAGCACCTGGCGCACGTACTGCACGTTCTCGGCGATGACGCCGAGCGAGTCCGAGCCGTAGTGCTCGCAGCAGAACGGGCCGGTGTAGCCGAGCTCGACGGCGCGGCGGATCACCTGGCGGTAGTTGATGTAGCCGTACTTGAGCGGGGTCGGTGCGGTCGCGTAGGCGCCGGTCGCCGGGTCGAAGTCCCGCGAGTAGTTCTTGATGTGCCAGAAGTTCGCGTGCGGCAGCACCTTCTCGAACATGTCCTGCCAGGGCTCGACCTCGCGGTGCAGGCGCACGATGTTGCCGATGTCCGGGTTCAGGCCCACGTTCGCGTGGTCGACGTCGCCCAGGAAGGAGACGGCGTCGTCGGCCGTGCCGACGTAGGTGTCCTCGTACATCTCGAGGCTGATCTGCACGCCGCTGGCCTGGCCGAGGTCGCCGAGCTCGCGGATCCGCTCGATCGCGAGGTCGCGCAGGGCCGGGTCGTCGTGGTGGCCGTCCTCGAGCCAGAACCACACCGAGTCGTTCTGCGCCGGGGTCGTGGCCTGCATGAAGCCGGTGTTCACGACCGTCACACCGAAGCTCGGGGCGAGCTCGACGAAGCGGCGGGCGTCGGCGAGGTTCTGCTCGCCGTTCTCGACGTCCACGACGGAGCTGCGGGTCATGGAGATCGAGGAGAGGGACAGACCCTCGCCGTCGAGCACGCGACGGAACTCCTCGAGGCGCTCGTCGGAGAGCTTCGCGAGCGGCAGCCAGGCGTCGGTGGGGTCGATCTGGTCGACGCCCAGCTCCTTGACCTGTCGGAGCTGCGAGGCCCAGACCGAGGACGAGGCCTCCAGGGTGGGAGTGCCGTCCGGGGTGGTGCTGCCGAAGGACAGCATGTTGGCGCCGATCGGCCAGTTCTCAGCGGTGAGCATCAGGTGCCTTCCTCGTTGACGTGGTCGTCGGGAATCCTATAGGAAGATTCGCGAGGTGGCGACCCGCGGCTCTCGTCGACCCCGCCGAGGCCGCTCGAACCTCTCCTGCCGCGCCCACCCTGCGGCAGCATCCGAGCAGGTAGGAGCAGAACTTTCCCGCCGTCTCGCCGCGCGCCGCATGTTCCTATAGGATCGTCTCCGTCGACGGGTCGTCCCCACGCCCCGAGCGGTCGACGACGACCCCGCCCCGTCCACCGCGCCGCACCGCCGCCGGCGCCCGCCCAGGAGTTCCCGATGACGAAGCTCTACAACGACCCCGCCCAGTTCGCCGCCCAGGCGGTCCGGGGTCTCACCCTGTCCCACCCCGAGCACGTCGCCGAGGTCCACGGCGGCGTCGTGCGCCCCACGCTGACCCCGAAGGGCCAGCCCGCCCTCGTGATCGGCGGCGGCTCCGGCCACTACCCCGCCTTCGCCGGCTGGGTGGGCCCCGGCATGGGGCACGGCGCCCCGTGCGGCAACGTCTTCGCCTCGCCGTCGGCCTCGCAGGTGTACTCCGTCGCCCGCAACGCCGAGAACGGCGGCGGCGTGATCCTCGGCTTCGGCAACTACGCCGGGGACGTGCTGCACTTCGGCCTCGCCGCCGAGAAGCTCCGGGCCGAGGGCGTGGACGTGCGCATCGTCAAGGTCAGCGACGACATCGTCTCCAACACCCCTGACCAGCACCGCGACCGCCGCGGCATCGCCGGCGACCTGCCCGTCTTCAAGATCGCGGGCGCCGCGATCGAGGCCGGCGCGGACCTCGACGAGGCCGAGCGGATCGCCTGGAAGGCCAACGACGCCACCCGCTCCTTCGGCGTCGCCTTCGACGGCTGCACCCTCCCCGGCGCGGACGACGCCCTCTTCCACGTGCCGGCCGGCCAGATGGGCGTGGGCCTCGGCATCCACGGCGAGCCCGGTGTGCGCGACGAGCCCGTCGGCTCCGCCGACGAGATCGCGACCCTGCTCGTCGAGGGCCTGCTCGCCGAGCGGCCCGAGGGATCCTCCGGTCGCGCCGCCGTGATCCTCAACGGCCTCGGCACCGTGAAGTACGAGGAGCTCTTCGTGGTCTATGCGAAGGTCGCCGAGCTGCTCGAGACCGCCGGCATCACCCCGGTGCGCCCCGAGGTCGGCGAGTTCATCACGAGCCTCGACATGGCCGGTCTCTCCCTCACCCTCGTCTTCCTCGACGAGGAGCTCGAGCAGCACTGGCTCGCGCCCGTCGACACCCCCGCCTACCGCCGCGGCGCCGTCGCACCCGTCGAGCGCGAGCAGCGCGAGAGCTACTGGACCCCCGGCGCGGACCCGGTCCCCGCCGCGAGCGACGACTCCCGCGCGACCGCCGCGAAGGTCGCGGACGTCCTGGACCTGTTCCAGGCCGTCTGCGCCCGCGAGGAGGCCGAGCTGGGCCGCATCGACCAGATCGCCGGTGACGGCGACCACGGCCAGGGCATGGCCTACGGCTCCACGGGCGCCGCGAAGGCCGCCCGCGCCGCGCTCGACGAGGGCGCCGGCGCGCGCACCCTGCTCGTCCGGGCCGGTGAGGCGTGGTCCGAGTCCGCCGGCGGCACCTCCGGCGCGCTCTGGGGCGCGGCGCTCACCGCCGCGGCGGGCGTCTGCTCCGACGACGAGGGCGCCACCCCGCGCACCGTCGTCGACGCGCTCGACTCCGGCATCGACGCGGTGCTGCGCCTCGGCGGCGCCCAGGTGGGCGACAAGACCATGGTCGACGCCGCCGTCCCCTTCCGTGCCACCCTGGAGAAGGCGTTCACCGGGGAGAACCCGGCCGCCGCGATCCTCGAGGCCGCGGGCGCCGCCCGCGAGGCGGCCGCCGCGACCGCGGAGATCACCGCCCGCCTCGGCCGCTCCCGCGTGCTGGGCGAGCGCTCGCTCGGCACCCCCGACCCGGGCGCGATCTCGTTCTCGATCCTCATGACCGAGCTCGGCGAGCACCTGTCCTGACGTCCTGACCAGCACCACCACCCCTGAGGAGATCACCATGGCCCTGCGCATCGTCACCGGATCCGACAACGCCGGCTACGGCCACAAGTCCGCCCTGAAGGAGCTGCTCGAGAACGACCCGCGCGTCGAGTCCGTGACCGACGTCGGCGTCGGCGGGCGCGAGGACGGCGAGCTGTACCCGAACGTCGCCGTCGCCGCGGCGGAGAAGGTCGCCGCCGGCGAGGCGGACCGCGCCCTGCTCATCTGCGGGACCGGCCTGGGTGTCGCGATCGCCGCGAACAAGGTGAGCGGCATCCGCGCCGTCACCGCCCACGACCTGTACTCCGTGCAGCGCTCCGTCCTCTCGAACAACGCGCAGATCCTCTGCATGGGCGAGCGCGTCATCGGCCTCGAGCTCGCCAAGGAGCTCGTGAAGGTGTGGCTCGACCTCGAGTTCGACCCCACCTCCTCCTCCGCCGAGAAGGTCGACGCGATCTGCGCCTACGACGGCTCCCTCGAGCAGGCCTGATCCCCATGAGCACGCTGTGGGTGGGCACCAGCTGGAAGATGACGAAGACCCTCACCGAGGCGCGGGCCTGGGCGGAGGGGCTGCGCGAGCACCTCGACACCGTCCCGGACGGCGTGCAGCCCTTCGTCATCCCCTCCTTCACCGCCACCACCACGGTGCGGGAGATCCTCGGCGAGGACTCCCCCGTGCTGCTCGGCGTGCAGAACGCGCACTGGGAGGACACCGGCGCCTGGACCGGCGAGGTCTCCGTCCCGCAGGCGAAGGACGCCGGCGCGCAGATCGTCGAGATCGGCCACTCCGAGCGCCGCGAGCACTTCGGGGAGACCGTGGAGACCACACGGCTCAAGGTCGCCGCGGCCCTGCGCCACGGCCTCACCCCGCTGCTGTGCATCGGGGAGAGCGCGGGGGTGAAGGAGGCCGGCGGCTCGAGCGCGTTCATCCTCGAGCAGGCCGCGGGCGCCCTCGAGGGCCTCTCCGAGGAGGAGCTCGCGCGCGTGGTCATCGCCTACGAGCCGATCTGGGCGATCGGCGAGAAGGGCCGACCCGCCACCGTCGAGGAGCTCGTCGAGCCCTTCGCCGCCCTCGGCGCGGAGTACACCCGCCGCGTCGCCGGGCTGCTCTACGGCGGCTCCGTCAACCTCGGCAATGCCGCGGATCTGCTCGGCATCGACCACGTGACCGGCCTGTTCGTGGGCCGCACGGCATGGGAGCTCGAGGGCTACCTCGAGCTGCTCGCGATCGCCGGGCGGTCCTGAGAGCCCTCTCGGGGAGCGGTCGTATCCTTGTCCGCACGGCGAGGTCAGGGGGAACCATGGCACAGCGGACCGGCACGCTCCGGGTCCGGCCGCGGCGACGCGGCCGATGGCTCACGATCGGTGTGCCCGTCACCGCCGGGCTCGTGCTCGGCATCGGCAGCTTCCTCACCCTCGGCGTCGCGAGCCTGATCGGCGGCGGCACCCTGCTCGCCCCGCTGCTCGCCGGCCTCGGCGTCGGCGTGCTCGTGGGCGGCGCCCTGGGCCTCGCCCTCCGCAACCGTCGCGCCGCCCCCGTGCGCCTGCAGGACTCGGGCCTCGCGATGCCCGAGGGCACGCTCCCCGCCCTCGAGGGGATCGTGCGCACCACCCGCCGTCGGCGACGTGACCTGCAGCGGGTGCGCCGGCACGTGCGCGACCGCACCGTGCGGCCCGTCCTGCGGCGCGCGGAGACGCTGCTGCTGCGGATCGACGCGCTCGTCGCGAGCCCCGCGCTCCGGACCCGCCGCCCCTGGGACGACGACGTGCTCCTTCTCGAGGGGATGGCCGAGCGCTACGTCCCCGACCTTGTGCGCGCCGCGGAGGACAACGCCGGCTTCCTCACCGCCCCCGGCGACGGCCCGCGGCAGACGGCGCTCGCGAACCTCCGCAGCATCGACGCCCAGCTCGACGCCCTCGCCATGAGGCTCGACGAGGTCGAGGGCCGGCTCGTCTCGGGCGTCACCCGGGAGCTCGACGTGCACGCCGAGTTCCTGCGCGTGCGCCTCGCCCAGGGCGAGCCGGTGCGGGTCAGTCCTCCGCTGCGCTGAGCGAGCGGGCGAGCACGGCGTCGAGGTGCGCGGCGAGGGCCTGCAGCGCCCCGTCATGATGATGCTGGCGCACCTTCTCCAGCACGATCCCGTGCTCCTCGTGGGCCACGCGGCCGTCGAAGGTCTCGGGCCCGCCGGACCAGGTCTGCCGCATGCGGTGGCTGTAGGTGCTGAGGTTCTCGACCATGGTGCGCAGGTAGCGGTTGTCCGCGTGGGCGAAGAACACCTGGTGGAAGGCCCAGTCCGCCCGGAAGTGCTCGTTGAGCAGCTCGTAGTCCTCGGCGCCCGCGGCGTCGATCTGGGCGAGCACCTCGGCGTGGCGGGCGTGCGCGGCCTCGAGATCGGCGACGAGCGCGTCCCACTGGGTGAAGGCGCGACCCAGGGCCGCGGACTCAACGACCTTGCGGGCGTCGAGCAGCTCGGTCATGTGCTCGGCGTCCAGCGGCGGGGCGACCACGTAGCCGCGCAGCGCCACGTACTCCACGAGGCCGGAGCGCTCGAGGGCCACCATCGCCTCGCGCACCGGGGTGGGTGAGACCTCAAGGTCGCGGGCGAGGCCGTCGATGCTGAGGCGGGAGCCGGGGGCCCAGCGGTTCTCGAGGAGGCGCTGGAGGATGAGCTCCTCGACCTCGTCGCGCAGGACCTGTCGTCGGATGGCCAAGGGGCGGCTCCTTCGGGCGGGGCGGCGGCTCCCGGTGTCCGGACTGCCGATCGGGCTTCCCATAGGATAACGGGGCCCGCGCCGAGCTGAGGAGCCTCCCACGACCACCACCGCGCCCCGCCGCTTCGGCGCCCTCCGCGACCCCCACTCGCGGCCCTACCTGCTCACCGCCGGCCTCTCGATGATGGCGGACAACATCGAGCACGTCATCACCTACTGGTTCCTCTGGCAGGCCTTCCACTCCCCCGCGCTCGTGGGCTTCCAGGTGATCAGCCACTGGCTGCCGTTCCTGCTGTGCTCGGTGTGGTTCGGCGAGCTCGCCGAGCGGCACGACTGCCGTCGGATCATCCAGATCGCCCAGGGGCTGTTCGCCTTCGTCTCCGTGGCCTGGGGCGTCCTCTTCCTCACCGGCACGCTGACGATGTGGGAGGCGTGCATCCTGCTCGTGCTGCACGGCTGCGCGGGCGCCCTCTGGGGCCCGGCGGAGCAGCTCATGCTCCACGACTTCGCCGAGCCGCGGGAGCTGCCCGGTGCGGTGCGGCTGAACGCGACCTTCAAGAGCCTCGGCGTGCTCGCCGGGCCGATCGTCGGCTCCGCGCTGCTGCTCGCCCTGGGCCCGGCGATCGGGATCCTCGTGAACGTCCTGTTCTACCTGCCGATGACCCTGCTCATGCTGCGCACCCCCTACACCGGGCACACGCGCGACGGCGTGGTCCGACGTGAGCGGCTCGGCCCGCTGCGCTCCCTCGCCGTGCTGCGCACCGTCGCCGGGGACCGCGTGCTCGTCGCGATGATCGCGCTGGGCGGGCTCATCGCGGTGGGCGTCGGCTCCTCCCTCCAGGTCGCCATGCCCTCCCTCGCCGACGCCCTCGGCGCCGGGGACGCGGGCGCCGCCTACGGCCTGCTCCTCTTCGCGAACGGCGTGGGCGGCGTGGTGGGCGGCGTGCTGCTCGAGGCGACGGGCGTGATCCGGCCCAGCACCCGCGCCGCCGTCGTCGCGACCTTCCTCTTCGGGGTGACCACGATCGTGGTGGCGACCTCGCCGAGCTACCTCGTCACCGTGCTCGCGCTCGTCATCGGCGGCGTCGCGAACATGGCCTCGATGACGATCGGCCAGGCCGTCGTGCAGCTGCGCGCGCCGGTCGACCAGCGCGGCCGCGTGATCGGCGTCTACAGCATGCTCACCACGGGTCTGCGCACCGGCAACGGGATCACCCTCGCGGTGCTCGGCTCCCTGATCGGCGTGACCGGGACCGTGCTCGTGGGCGGCGGCGTGCTCGCCGTCGGGGCGGTCGTCATCGCGGCGCTCATCGCGCTGGCGACCGCCCGACGGCGCGCGGCGGGCTAGAGCGAGGCGAGCGGCACGGGCTGCCCCGTGCGCACGGACTCCTGGGCGGCGGCGACCACGCGCGTGGTGCGCAGGCCCACCTCGCCCGTCGGCTCGACCGCCTCACCGGCGCGCACGGCGCCGAGGAACGCCTCGAGCAGCGCCGCGTCGAGGTCCGTCCCGTAGGGCAGCCAGCGGCCGGGGCCGCCCACGTGCGGGGCGAAGGCGTCGATCTGCAGCTGCCCGCCGGTGCCCACGGCCTGCAGGGTGAGGCCGCCCCAGGTGGGGGCGTCCGCCGGCTGCGACCACGAGCAGTCGATCGTCGCGACGAGGCCGCCGGGGTAGGTGAGGGTGACGAGGCCGCCGGTCTCCGCGTCCCCTGCCCGGTCCTTCCAGAGGATCCGGTTGGTGACGGCGTGGACCGTCTCCGGCTCGCCGAGCAGCGAGTCGAGGATCTGGGCGAGGTGCACCGTGTGGTCCACGAGGGCGCCGCCGCCTGCGAGCTCCGGGTCGCTGAACCAGTCGCGGCCCGCGGGCAGCTTGCCGTTGTTCGTGCCGGTCAGGCCGATGACCTCACCGAGCGTGCCGTCGGCGGCCGCCGTGCGGAGCGCCGCGACGGCCGGGGAGAAGTGCACGGGGAAGGCCGTCATGAGCACGACGCCCGCATCCCGGCAGGCCGCGACCATCTCCTCGGCGTCCGCGACGGTGGTCGCGAGCGGCTTCTCGCACAGCACGTGCACACCGCGCCGCGCGGCCTCGAGCACGAGGTCGCGGTGGTGGGCGTTCGCGCTGGTCACAACGATCGCCTCGGGGCCGTCGGCCCAGCGGTCCCAGGCCTCCTCGTAGGAGCCGACGAGGCTGCGGGCGCTCACGTTGCCGAAGCCGTCCGGGTCCGCGACGACGAGGTCGACGTCCGCCCGGGCCTCGAGCAGCGCCGCGTAGCCCGCGGCATGGGTGTGCGCGCAGCTCATGAGCGCCACGCGGAGGGGGGTGGGGGTCAGCATGCGATGCTCCGTCCGGTGCGCAGGGACTGCAGGGCCGCGCCGGCCACGCGCACGGCCTCGGCGCCGTCGGCCCCGTCCACGCGCGCGGCGCCGCCGCTGCTCAGGGCCGCCACGAAGTCGAGGATCTCCTCGGCGTAGGGGCTGGGGAAGGTCGTGACCTCCGGCAGGAAGCCGTCGCCGGAGGCCTGGCGGGCCGCGGCGACCGCGTCGAAGGTGATGCCGGAGTCGCCCGCGGAGTCGTAGCGCAGGCAGCCGCCGGAGCCGGCGAGGTCGAAGGTGTAGCGGAACGCGGTGCCGGGAGCGCCCCACAGGCCGCGGCAGTGGCTGATCGCGCCCGAGGCGTGGGTGAGGACCACGTGGGCGGTGCGCACCTCGTCCGTCGCGGCGGCCGTGTGCTGGCGGGCGTGGACGGCGACGGCCGGGCCGGCCATCCACAGCGCCTGGTCGATGTCGTGGATCATCTGGTCCATGACGATGCCGCCCGAGAGCGACTCGTCCCCGAACCAGGGCTGGCGCGGGAAGGAGCCGGTGCGCTCGAAGCGCAGCACGGCGATCTCGCCGATCTCGCCCGCGTCGATCGCCCGCTTCGCGGCCGCGTACTGCGGGAAGTAGCGGACGACGTGCGCGGGCAGCAGGCGTCGGCCCGCCCGCTCGGCGTGCGCGACGAGATCGTCGGCCTCCTCCGCGGTGAGCGCGAGCGGCTTCTCGCAGACCACGTCGAGCCCCGCGTCGAGCGCAGCGTGCACGATCGCGCCGTGCTCCGGAGTGGGGGTGCAGACGTCGACCACGTCGACGGCCGCGAGCAGGGAGCCGAGGTCCGCGTGAACCCGCGCGCCGAACTGCGCGGCGAACTCCTCCGCGCCGGCGACGCTGTGGCAGTGCAGCTCGGCGCCCGCCTCGACCCAGCCGGGGGCGTGGGCGCGGGAGATGCCGCCGGTGCCGACGATGCCGACGCGGAGCGGGGACGAATGCTGGTCAGGTGCCGGGTCGGCGCTGAACTGGGGCATGGGTCGAACCTATCGCGCAGCGGGCATCCCTGGCCCGGCGTCCGCAGGTCCCACTAGGGTCGATGCACACGACCCGGTCGCGCCTCCGACGCCGCGCGGCCCGAGGGGTCACCGATGGCCCTGCACGGCACGATCCATCTCCACCCCGCGCACGTCGTGGGACCGGTGCGGCGGCGCACCTTCGGCAGCTTCGTCGAGCACATGGCCCGCTGCGTCTACACCGGCATCTACGAGCCCGGCCACCCGCTCGCGGACGCCGACGGCCTGCGCACCGACGTCCTCGCCCTCACCCGCGAGCTCGGCGTGAGCAGCGTCCGCTACCCCGGCGGGAACTTCGTCTCCGGCTACCTCTGGGAGGACGGCGTCGGCCCCGTCGAGCAGCGGCCGCGGCGCCTCGAGCTCGCCTGGCACTCCACCGAGACCAACGCCTTCGGCCTCGACGAGTTCATGACCTGGGCGGACAAGGCGCAGGTCGAGCCGATGTCCGCGGTGAACCTCGGGACGCGGGGCACGCAGGAGGCGCTCGACGTGCTCGAGTACACGAACGCCCCCACCGGCACCGCCTAGGCGGATGCCCGCGCCGCGAACGGCCACGAGGAGCCCTACGGGATCCGCATGTGGTGCCCCGGCAACGAGATGGACGGCCCCTGGCAGATCGGCCACAAGACCGCCGAGGAGTACGGCCGGCTCGCCGCGGAGCCCGCGCGCGCCATGCGCCGCATGGACCCCGACCTCGAGCTCGTCGCCTGCGGCTCCTCCTTCCCCTCGATGCCGACCTTCGGCGCCTGGGAGCAGGCGGTGCTCGCCGCCGCCGAGGAGCTCGACGACTACCTCGACGCCGTCGTCGCCGCCTGCGACCACGCCCGCACCCTCGGCAAGCACTCCAAGCGGATCATGATCAGCGTCGACGAGTGGAACGTGACGAACGCGAGCCGCGGCGGCGACGCCGGGGAGGACCCGAGCGGCGAGGACTGGCCCGAGGCGCCCGCCTTCGCCGAGTCGACCTACACCGCGCAGGACGCCGTCGTCGTCGGCAACCTGCTGATCTCCCTGCTGCGGCACACGGACCGCGTGGCCTCCGCCTCCCAGGCGCAGCTGGTCGACGTGCTGGGCCCGATCCGCACCGTGCCCGGCGGCCCCGCCTGGCGGCAGACGATCTTCCACCCCTTCGCCCTCACCTCCCGCCACGTGAGCGGGCAGGTGCTCACGACCGTGAGCGAGTCGCCGCAGCGGGCGAACCCGCGCCGCGGCGGCACGAGCCCCGTGCTCGACGCGGTCGCGACCTGGGACGAGGGGACCGGCTCCCTCGTGGTGCTCGCCGTGAGCCGCAGCCGCGGCCAGGACCTCGAGGTCACCGTGCCGCTCGGCGCGTTCGGGGAGGACTTCGCGGTCCAGGAGGCGGTGGTCCTCCACGACGAGGACCCGTACGCGGTCAACACGGCCGACGATCCCGACCGCGTCCTCCCCCGCCCGCTCGCGGGGGCCCGGATCGAGGACGGCACGCTGCGGGCGACCCTCCCGCCGATCAGCTGGGCGATGATCCGGCTGGGCCGGCGGTCCTGACCTCCGGCCCCGTCCCCTGCTTCTCGCGGAACAGGGACGCGAAAAGAGGGCCACGCCCACGGCGAGCGCGGCGGGGATCAGCCGGATCGCCCGCCAGGCGTGGGTGCCGTCGGAGGCGAGGAAGGCGTCGACGATGGGCCCGGAGATCAGCGAGCCGATCAGCAGCGTCCACTTGATGCCGAGCTTCTTCAGCATGAGCGGCATGATCAGCAGGAACAGCGCCTCGGAGACCTGCCCGAGGGACTGCACCGCCGCCGCGGACCTCACCCCGATCTCGTTGAGGTAGAGGTTGGTGAAGTTGTAGTAGAAGGCCAGCGGGATGCAGATGAGGATCGAGGAGAGGAAGAAGACGAGGAAGGAGCGGCTCCTCAGCAGGGCGAGGGCGTCGAGGCCCAGCACGTCCCGCACGGTCGCGCGGCCCTGCGCCGGCTGCGGCGGCTGCGGCGGCGTGTGCGGGAGGGTGAAGGCGTAGATCCCCAGCAACGCCGAGCCGATCGCGGCCATGACGAAGGTGTTCGCGAGCGCACCGCCCGCCTCCCAGCCGAGCCAGCCGATGAGCAGGCCCGCGATGATCCAGCCGATCGTGCCGAACACGCGGATCGACGGGAACTGCTTCTCGGGGCTCGCGAGGCGCCGGAAGGAGATCGAGTTCGCGAGCGCGAGGGTGGGCATGAAGGACACCATCGCGAGCAGCGCGAGCACGAAGAACGGCCCGAACTCCTCCTGCCGCCCCGCGAGGAACAGCATGACGGCGCTGACCACGTGCAGCACGCCGAGGATCCGCTGGGCCGCGAAGAAGCGGTCCGCGATGAGGCCCACGATGAACGGGGCGAGGATCGCGCCGAGGGACTGGGTGAGGAAGGCGAGGGAGATCTGGCTGCCGCTCGCCTGCAGATCGGTCGCGAGGTAGGTGCCGAGGGTGACGAACCAGGCGCCCCAGACGAAGAACTCCAGGAACATCATCGTCGAGAGCCGCGCACGGGTGAGGAGGTCGAGGTCCATGCCCCAGGAATCCAGCCCGGCACAGGGCACCATGGGGGCATGATCGACGACGAGCATCCGCTGCTGACGGCGCTCACCGGGCAGTGGGTGGAGGCCGCCGACCCGGCGCCGCAACCCGTCCTGGTGACGAGCCGCGCGGCCGTGCTGCACGGTGACCTGCGGGGGCCGAGCGGCGCTCCCACCAGGGACGACGCCCGCGTGCTGGGCGCCTTCGTCACCTCGAGCGTGCTCGCCGCCGACGGGACGCTGACGCTCCTGCTCGCCGATGCGGACGGCGGCCGGCCGATGCCGCTCGCGGTCGCCGCGCCCTGGGGCCTCGCCCTTCCGGACGGCTCCGCCCTCGCCGCCGCGGAGGACGGCCGGATCGGCGTGCGTCCCGGGGATCCTGCCCCGCGCTTCGCGACCCCCGCGGCCATGGCGGCGTGGGCGGCGAGCGACCCGGACGAGGTCGAGCTCGCGGTGCTCGAGGCGGGGCTCGACGACTGGGTGACCCCGGGGGACGTCGTCGCCGAGCTCGTGGAGCGCGGCGTGCGGGACCCGCGGGAGATCGCCCGCCATGGCGCGGCGGCGCTCGCCCGGCTCGTGGCCCGCGGGGACCTCGAGGCCGGTTCGATCGGCGAGCAGGGCTTCGTCGCTGCTGCTGAGGGACAGGCCGCATCGATCGAGCACGTGGCGGCGCTGTGGTCCGCGCTCGGCGGGATCGGGAGGCGGCCGGGCCCCGGTCAGATCGCCTGGTTCGCGATCACCGACCGGGGCCGGTCCCGCATGCCCGTCAGCTCGTGACGACCTCGAGGCGGGTGCCCGCGCGCACCCGGCCGCGGTCGATCGCGACGCCCGCCGCACGGTAGCGGCGCTCGAGGCCGCGCACACCCTCGCCCGCGAGGTCGATCTCCTGCCCGTCGATCCGGAGGGAGCGCACACCGCAGCCCGTCTCCCCCACGGTGACCTGCACGGTCAGCATGCCGCCGTCGAAGGGGACCTCGGCGGTGGTGCCGTCGAGCGCGGCCGGCAGCACCGGGTCGACCTCGAGCAGGCCGGCGCGGGCGCGCACGCCGAGCACGTCCTCGACGACGAGGCGCAGCAGCAGCCCCGGGCCGGAGGAGTAGACGCGCCAGCCGCCCTCGAAGCCCGTGGACTCCTCGAACAGCGCCGCGCCGTTCTCGGCGGCGACGTAGCGGTCCGGGAAGACGGCGTCGGAGCTCGAGTAGTAGCAGTTCGCCTGCCGGGGCCGGGCCCCGCGGATCCGCTCGGTGACCCCGATCGGGACGGCCTTCAGCAGCTCCTGCCAGGCGCGCTCCGCCTCGCCCAGGCGGGTGAGCGCCTCGATGAAGCGCAGGTGGGAGTGCATGTACATGAGGCCGATCTCGCGGCCCCAGAAGGTCGCGGTCTCCGCCCGCTGGAAGACCTCCATGACGCCGCCGTGGTACTCGACGGGATGGTCGAAGAGGTACACGCCGGTGGGGCCGGCGAGGTGCTCGTCGATGAGGTCGAGGTGGTGGCGGGCCTGCTCGGGCGTGAGCAGCTCGTCGGTGAGGGCGTGGATCATCTGCAGGGAGCCGTGCTGCAGCCCCGTGGTGGTGTCGGTGGGGTGCACGAGGTGGCGCAGGCGCCCCTCCTCGAGCCAGCCGTAGCCGGCGAGCTCGCCGTCGACGAGCAGCAGCTCCGCGAAGGCCTCCGCGGCGCCCGCGGCGATCGTGCGGCAGCGCTCGACGAGCGCCGCGGTCTCCTCGCCGGCGTGCTCGGCGAGGGCGTCGGCGAGGCCGGTGAGGGCGGTGATCTCGAGCTCCGTGGTCCACGTGGAGCACAGGTGGCGGGCGAGCTCGGGCCGCGCGGGCTGGAGGGAGTCGTTCCAGTCGCCGTGGCCGTAGGCGGGCAGGCGGGGGTCCTCGGTGCGGGCGCCCTCGATGTGGGCGACGGCGCGGGTGAGGTGGTCGAGCACGCTCGTGGGCGCCCCCATCGCGGCATCCCCCACCCAGGGGGCGGTCTCGCCGAGGATGCTCGCGTCCCCTGTCGCGTCGAGGTACTCGCCGAGCGCGCGCAGCGGCCAGTAGACGACGTCGCCGTGGCTGTCGCGCAGGCCGGGGCCGGCGTGGCCGGGCAGGTAGTCGAACCACTGCGGCCAGGTGCCGTCCTCCTGCTGGGCGCCGAGCACGGAGAGCAGGGTGCTGCGGAGGGCCGCGGGCTCGTCGGTCGCGAGCAGCAGGCCCAGCGGGCCCTGGCACACGTCGCGGGTGCCCCAGGCGCCGCCGCTGTACTGCTCGAGGCCGCGCGGGGAGCGGAAGTGCACGGCGGCGTTCTGGGCGAGCCAGGGCAGCATCTCGCCGATCGCCTCCCCCTCGACGGTCGCGGCGCCCGTGAGGGCGGGCAGGCGCGGGGCGTAGGCGGGCTCGGGCTGGGAGGTGCCGAGCAGCACCTCGGCGGTGCGGGCGGTGCCGAGGGCGGCGGTGCGCAGGCCGCTGCCGTGCTCGCGGGCGTCGGCGAACAGGGCGGCGTCGCCGTCCACCGGCACGGGCGCGCCGTCGGCCGTGACCTGCAGCGCGAGCTCCTCGGAGCCGTCGACGACGAGGAGCAGCTCGCCGGCGGTCGAGGTGATCGTGATCCGGGCGGCGCCGGGCAGCTCGACGGCGGAGCGCACCTCGATCCCGCCGTGCTCGGTGGAGTAGCGCCAGGTGCTCGCGGCGGCGGAGGTCGACCAGGCGGAGGGCACGCCGAGCAGCTCCCAGTCGCCGCCCTCGGCGCGGTGCAGCAGGCGCACGCCGCTGCGGCGCTCGAGGCCCAGGTAGGAGCGGCGCACGGTCGTGGTCTCGCCGCTCGAGGCGTGCCCCTCGGTGAGCTGGGAGCAGAAGACGCCGCGCATCCAGACGGTCGAGGCGACGGTCGCGAGATCGGCGACGGCGCCCGCGGTGGCCTGTTGGATGTGGCCGTGGGGGCGCAGCACGCCGCGCTCCTTCGCAGCGCTGACCACGTGCCCGGCGGGGCCGAAGCCGGAGAGCAGGCCGGAGCGGCCCTCCTCGACGAGGCGCAGCTCGCCGCCCGCGAGCTCCTCGAGCAGGGCGCGGTCGCCGGGGTGGACGGGCAGCTCGGCGGCGAGGGCGAGCAGGCTCGCGGCGAGGGGGGTGCCCGGCTCCGCGGCGGGGAGGGCCGGGAGCTCGAGCCCCTCGCGCACGGCGAGCACGAGATCGGCGTCCGCCGCCGACGTCGCCTCGGGGTGGTCCGCGACGACGGCGCCCCAGAAGCTGGTCACCTGCTCCTCGCCCGGGGCGAGGGTCACGGCGGCGGTGCGCAGGCCGGCGAGGGTGTGCTCGTGCTGGAGCCGCTCGGAGGGCAGGTCCAGCGCGGCGTCGAGGCCGGAGCCGGTCGCACGGTCCACGAGCTGGAGGGCGTCGGTGCCCCACTGGGCGACGGGGGCGTCGGCCCCGATCACGGCCCAGGGGACGTCGCCGGTCGGCATGTTCTGGCGCACGGCGAGGGCGAGCGTGCCGCCGGGGAGGTCCACGGGCGTGAGGTCGAGGTACTGGGCGACGTACTGCTCGTTGCGGCGCACGGCGTCCATCGCGGTCAGCGCCACGTCGAGGGTGTGCAGGAGGTCCGCCTCGACCGCCTCGGCGCCGTCGTTGCGCAGCGCGATCGTCCAGGCCCATCCGGCGCCGTCGGCCGTGGCGGCGAGGCGGGTGCGGGCGGTGAGGTCGCCGTGGGTGGTGGTGACGGTGCCGCCCGCGGTGATGGTGCCGCCGCTCGCGGGGCCGGTGAGCGGGGCGGCGGTCCAGGCGGCGTCGCCGGGGCGGCGGTGGCGCAGGTGCACGCCCGCGGGGCCGGAGCCGGCGGCGGTCGCGGGGTACTGGAGCAGGCTGAGGCCGGCGGCGTCGAGGCGGGCGGCGTCGCCGGCCTCGGTGCGCTCGAGGGTCACCGGGAGGGTGCGCACGGCGGTGGTGGAGGGGGTCACGGGGTCTCCTGGGGAGCGGGGGTGGGGGTCAGCTCCTCGCCGTCGCCGGGCGCGGCGCAGCCGCAGCTGGACCGGTGGACGATGCGGGAGTCGAGCACGACGGGCTCGGGGTCGGGGTCGGCGCCGTCCACGAGCTCGGCGAGGCGGCGCGCGGCGAGCGCCCCGAGCTCCTCCACGGGCTGGGCGACGGTGGTCAGGTCGGGGCGCACGTAGCGGGCGGCGTGGACGTCGTCCCAGCCCACGACCGCGATCTTCGCGGGGACGTCGACGCCGAGGTCCTGCAGCTCGTGCTGGACGGCGAGGGCGAGCTCGTCGTTGCCGCACACGATGGCGTCGATGTCGAGGCCCTCGGAGTGCAGCTCGCGGGCCACCTCGGCCCCCTCCTCCTCGACGGGGTCGACGGCGAAGGTGGCGACGGGCTCGAGGCCGGCGTCGGCGAGGGCGCTGCGGAACCCCTCGTGGCGGGCGCCGATGTCGGAGTCCGGCTCGGGGCGGCCGACGAAGGCGAGGCGGCGGCGGCCGGTCTCGATGAGGTGCGCGGTGAGGCGGGCGGCGGTGACGGTGTTCTCCGCGTAGAGCGCGTCGCGGCCGGGAATGCGGCCGCGGGCGGCGACGACGACGGGACGGCGGGCGGCGATCTCGGTGATGAGGGCGTCGTCCACGGCGCTGCGGGCCATGAAGGCGACGCCGTCCACGTTCCCGGCGAGCCGGCGCACGGCGCGGTCGGGGTCGGTGTCCGGGCCGGCGAGGTCGAGGACGACGGAGAGGCCCATCTCGCTCGCGGCCATCTCGAAGCCGACGAGCACGGCGGCGTAGTAGGGGCCGTCGATGTGCGGGAGCACGAGGCCCAGGGCGTTGGTGCGCCGTCCGGCGAGGGCGCGGGCGGCGCCGTCGGGCACGTAGTTGAGCTCGCGGGCGGCGACGAGGACGGCCTCGCGGGTGCGGGGGGCGACCTTGTCGCTGCCGCCGAGGGCGCGGGAGACCGTCGCGGTGGAGACGCCGGCGCGCTGGGCGACGGCGTAGATGGTGGCGGCGCGATCGGGGGTCCGATGCATGCTCCTCACCTTCCTGGGGCGTGTGCTGCGGGTGGGGTCCGGGGCGGGGGTCATGGGGTCCCGCCTGGTGGCCTCGTGCTTGCGCTCCCGGAATGGAAGCGCTTACATAGTCTCACGGTAGACGAGGACGCCTCCCGCGTCCACGTCGCCCACCTGACGGCGGGGTCCCTGGTCCCACGCCACCCAGCCACGGACGGGACACCCTCATGATCACCATCGACCGCCGCCGGATCCTCGTGGACGGCCGGCCCCGCCTGGTCCTCGCCGGGGAGATCCACTACTTCCGCCTGCCCCGCGACCAGTGGGCCGCGCGCATCGAGCAGCTCCGCGCGGCCGGCGCGAACGCCGTCGCGAGCTACCTCCCCTGGATCTGGCACGAGCTGCCCGGCGGCGACCTCGACGTCACCGGGGACACCCGCCCCGAGCGGGACCTCGGCGCCTTCGTCGACCTCTGCGCGGAGGCCGGGCTGTGGTTCATCGCCCGTCCCGGCCCCTTCCAGATGGCCGAGCTCAAGAACGAGGGCCTCCCCCACCGCCTCTACCGCGAGCACCCCGAGATCGTGCCCGTGGGCTGGGACGGCACGCCCGCTCCCACCGCGGCCGTCGATTACCTCGCCCCCGCATTCCTCATCGAGGCCGAGCGCTGGTACGACGCCGTCCTGCCCGTGCTCGCCCCGCGGCTGGCCACCCGCGGCGGCCCCGTGATCGCCGTCCAGCTCGACAACGAGATCGGCATGCTCGCCTGGGTCTCCAACTCCCCCGACCTCACCGACCACCTGCTCGCGGACCTCCGCACCTGGATCCTCGAGCACCGCGAGGACGCCGCTGGGACCTACCCCGCGATCACGGAGGGGGCGGACGCCTGGGCGCGCGCCGTGCGCAGCCCCGAGGAGGCCTGGGCCGGGCCGCTGCGTGTGGACTTCACCCGCTTCATGCGCGGCCGCTTCGCCCGCTACGTCGGCCGTCTGCGCGCGGCCGCCGAGGCCCGCGGGATCACCGGCGTGCCCTTCCTCATCAACATCCACGGCACGGGCGACGGCTCCGGCGAGCCCTTCGGGATCGGCATCAGCCAGCTCGAGGAGACCTACGCCGGCCTGCCCGGCATGGTCTCCGGCTCGGACCACTACACGGGCGACATGACCCTGGACACCACCACGGACCTCTACGTCATGAACGCCCTCCAGCAGGCGGTCCACGACGAGGACCAGCCGCTCACCTCCCTCGAGTTCGAGGCCGGGACCGGCGACTACGGGGACGGGTACGAGCGTCTCGCCGAGCCCTCCACCGCGGATCTGAAGTCCCGCCTCTTCGTCGCCCAGGGCAACCGCCTGCTGAACCACTACCTCTTCGCGGGCGGCGTGAACCCGCCGCTCGAGGAGCCCCTGGGCGACGGCAACGACCGCCTCGCCTTCACCGGCGAGCGCCACGGCTTCGCCGCCCCGATCACCCCCGAGGGGCTCGAGGGGCCCGCCTACGCGCCGCTCGCCGCGTCGATCTCGCGCCTGCTGCTGCACGAGCGGCACCTCGCGAGCGCCGTCGAGGAGCTCGACGACCTCGCCCTCGGCTTCGTCGTGGACTCCTACGCGACCGAGTACGCCCACCCCCGCAGCGCGCTCATGCAGGAGGTCGTCGAGGACCTCCGCGCGCACCGCGGCGCCGGGCAGCGCAAGGCCCTCGCCCGCAGCGCCCTGCTGCGCGGGCACCGCTTCGACGCTGTGGACCTGCGCCGCCCGCGGCCGCGGCCGGACGGCGAGGGCCGGCGCGTGCTCATGCTCGCCGCCTCCCGCCACCTCGACCCGCTCGTGCAGAGCCACCTCGTCGAGCACGTGGAGGCGGGCGGGAGCCTGCTCCTGCTGGGCCCGCTGCCCGAGAGGGACCTCGAGGGCCGCCCCTGCCGGATCCTCGCCCGCGCCCTCGGCGTGCAGGCCGGGGAGCTGCGCCGCGACTCGCCGCACCACTACCCCTCCGTGCGCGGGGAGGCCGCGGCGGCGGCGCTCGGCGAGACCCGCGTGTCCTGGTTCCAGGAGCTGCGGGTGCCCGCGGGCACCGCGCTGCTGCGCACCGTCGACGGGGAGGTCTGCGGGGCCGACGTCACCGTCGGGACGGGCCGCGCGGTGCTGCTCGCGGCGGGCCTGCCCTCGCACCCGCGCCTGTTCGGGGAGCTGCTCGAGTCGCTCGGATCCGGCCGGGGCCTGGCCCTGACCAGCGACGTGCCCGGCGTGTTCGCGCTCAGCACCCGCGACGAGGAAGGCGGGCGCATGCTGCACCTGCTCAACGTCACCGGCTACCGGCCGCGCGTGCGGATCGTGCTCGACGGCGAGGAGATCGACCTCGAGCCCGCCCCGCACACCGGCTACCTGCTCGCCCGCGGCCTGCGGCTCGGCGGGGTCGAGGTGTTCGCGGCGAACGCCGAGATCGACCACGTCGGGACGGGAGTCCTCGGCTTCGACGCGCCCGCCGGACCGCGGGCGCGGATCGTGCTGCGCACCGACGCCCCGGTCACCGCGGAGGGCCCCGGCGCCCGCGCCGTCCGCACCGGGGACGGGGTCGTCGTCACGGCCGACGGCCCCGTCCGCGTGCACCTCGGCTGAGCTCCCCATCCCGGGCCCCTACGGCTTGTAGATGTCCGCGAAGGGGTTCGGGATCGCGTCGAGCAGGCGCCGCGTGTACTCGTCCTGCGGGTCGCGGATCACGTCGATCGCGATCCCGTGCTCCGCCACGCGCCCCTGGTTCAGCACGACGACGTCGTCCGCGAGCATGCGCGCGGAGAGCAGGTCGTGGGTGATGTAGAGGATGCCGACGTCGGAGTCCGCGACGAGCCGCTGCAGCAGGTCCAGCACCTCCGCCCGGATCGACACGTCCAGGCTCGAGATCGGCTCGTCCGCGATGATCAGCTCCGGCTCCGCGGCGAGCGCCCGGGCGATGACGACGCGCTGGCGCTGCCCGCCGGAGAGCTCGAAGGCGTGCCGGCTGCGGTAGCGGCGCGCCGGGGTCAGCGCGACCCGCTCGAGCAGCTCGTCGATCGCGGCGCCCAGCTCCGCCCGGCCCATCTGCCGGTGGTTCCGCAGCGGCCGCGACAGGATGTACTCGAGGGTCTTGTTCGGGTTCAGCGAGGAGTACGGGTCCTGGAAGACCATCTGCACGAGCGAGCGGTAGCCGCGCAGGCCGCTCCCGCCCAGCGTGCCGACGTCGACGGGCCCCTGCCGGCCGTGGAAGGTGATCGACCCGGAGGTGGGGCGGTCCACGCCCGTGATCATCCGGGCGAGCGTCGACTTCCCCGATCCGGACTGGCCCACGAGCGCCGTGACCATGCCGCGGCGCAGCTGGAAGCTCACGCCGTCCACGGCGAGCGTCTCCCGCCGGCGCAGACCCTGGCGGGAGCTGAACACCTTGGTCACGTCGGCGACGTCGAGCAGGACCTCCCCGCGCAGCGCCTCCGTCGTCTCCCCCACCGACTTCTCGAAGGCGGGACCGGCGAAGCGCACCGTCCGCTCGGGCAGGCCGGGGGTTCCCGGCTCCGTGCGCTGCAGCAGCGCCACGTGGCAGGCGGCGCGCGGCGGCCGCCAGGTTCCGGCCGCGTCCAGGCGCAGCGCGGTCACGGCGCCCTCGGTGCGGGTCGTCGGCATCTCCACGAGCGGCGGCGCGTCCGTCAGGCAGCGGTCGATCCTCTCCGGGCAGCGCGGCGCGAAGGGGCAGCCCTGCAGCGGCTGGGAGAGGTCCGGCGGCCGGCCCGGCACGTAGGTGATCCGCACGGTCTCCTGGCGGGGGTCGCCGTAGGAGCCCAGCAGGCCCTTCGTGTACGGGTGCAGCGGCTCGCGCAGCAGGTCGTCGGTGTCGTGCTCCTCGACGATCCGCCCCGCGTACATGACGAGGATGCGGTCGGAGAGGTCCATGACCGTGCCGATGTCGTGGCTGATGAACAGCACCGCGAAGCCCTGCTCCGCCTGCAGGCGGCGCACGCCCTCGAGGATCGAGCGCTGCACCACGACGTCCAGGCCTGTCGTCGGCTCGTCCAGGAGCACGAACTTCGGGTCGTTGGCGAGGGCGAGGGCGAGGTTCACGCGCTGCTTCATGCCGCCGGAGAGCTCGTGCGGGTAGGCCCGGATGAACCGATGGTCGATGAGCACGAGGTCGAAGAGCTCCTTGATCCGCTCGACGACCTCCCCGCCGCGGCGGGAGGAGTGCAGCTCGATCGCGTCGCGGAACTGGTCCTCGACCCGCACCACGGGGTTCAGCGCGTTCATCGAGCTCTGGAAGACGGTCGAGAAGTCGCGCCAGCGGTAGGGGCGCAGCTCCTCCTGGCTCATGCTCGTGATGTCCATGCCGTCGAAGCGGATCGTGCCGCCCGTGATCGAGCCGGGTCGCTCGGTGAGCCGCAGCACCGCGGTGCCGAGCGTCGACTTGCCCGAGCCGGACTCGCCGATCAGGCCCACGAACTCGCCGGGCCGGATCGAGAAGGACACGTGGTCCACGGCGTCCAGGGCCGGGTGCAGCTTCGGGGCGTAGCGGACGGTGAGGTCCTCGACCTCGAGGATCGGGGTCACGTCGTCGGGCGCGGATGCGTGGCGGTCCATGTCAGCCGTCCTCCCGCAGGTGCGGGTTCGAGATGAGGTCGATGCCGAAGTTGATGAGGGTGAGCGCCATGATCAGGCCGGACAGCGCGAGGCCCGGCACCAGCAGCCACACCCACAGCCCCTGCGCGAGCGCCCCCTGCAGCTGGGCCTGGTAGAGCATGGTCCCCCAGGAGACGGACTCGGTGTTCCCGAGCCCCAGGAAGCTCAGCCCGGCCTCCGCGCCGATCGCGCCGGTCGCCGCGCCGAAGAAGCCGGCGGCCACGAGCGAGGTCATCTGCGGGAGGATCTCGCGGGCGATGATCGTGGGCGTGCGGTCCCCCGCGAACTTCGCCGCGGTGACGAAGTCGCGGTGGCGCAGGGTGATCATGAGGGCCCGCTTCGAGCGGGCGGCGCCGGCCCAGGAGATGATCCCGATGATGAGGATCGTGAACCAGATCGAGCGCACCTCGGAGTACGCCATGAGGGTGATGATCAGCGGCAGCGTCGGCACCACGAGGGCGACGTTCGTGAGCAGCGAGAGCACGTCGTCGATCCAGGTGCCCTCGAAGTAGCCCGAGGTCAGGCCGATCACGAGGCCCACGGCCGTCGCGAAGAGCCCGCCGAACAGGCCCACGACGAGCGAGACGCGGGTGCCCCAGATGAGCTGGCTGAAGATGTCCGCGCCCTGGGTGGTGGTGCCCATGAGGTGCTCGCCGCCGGGCAGCAGCACGGGCGCGAAGCTCGTGTCGTCCCCGCGGTACGGGGCGATGACGGGCGCGAGGATCGCGAGCAGCACGTACAGGCCCAGCAGCACGATCCCGGCGCGGGCCTTCCTCGAGGACCACAGGATCCGGAACCAGCCGGGCCCGTGGTCGATCCGGTCCGTCTGCTCCGCCTCGGCGAGCGCGAGATCGGCGACGTCGGGGGCCGGGGTGGGGTTCGAGGGGTTCTCGCTCATCTCAGGCCGCCTTCCGGGCGCGCGGGTCCAGGACGCCGTAGAGCATGTCCGCCACGAGGTTCGCCACGAGCGTGCCGACGATCGTGAACAGCAGCAGCGCCTGCAGCAGCGGGTAGTCCTTGCCGGAGGCGGCCTGCTGCATGAGCCGGCCCAGCCCCGGGTAGTCGAAGGTCGTCTCGATGAGGATCTGCCCGCCGAGGATCCCGCCGAGCGCCATCGCGAGCCCCGTCACCGAGGGCAGCAGCGCGTTGCGGGCCGCGTAGCGCAGGGCGATCTGCTTGTCCGGCACGCCCTTCGCGCGGGCGAGGCGGATGTAGTCCTCGCCGAGGTTGAGGATCATCGTGTTGCGCATCCCGAGCACCCAGCCCACCGGGCCCAGCAGCATGAGCACCGCCGCCGGCAGCACCGAGTGCTTGACCGCGTCGAGCAGGAACTCGAGGTTCAGCCCCGGCATCGAGGCCTCGTAGCCGCCCGCCGTGGGGAACCAGCCCAGCACGTAGCCGAAGACGAACAGCAGCAGCAGGGCCACCCAGAAGGACTGCAGGGTCCCCACGAAGGTCGAGCCGAGCGTGACGATCGAGTCGAACGGGGAGTTGCGCCACCAGGCGGCGAAGGCGCCCAGCACCGTGCCCAGCACGAAGGAGAGCACGAGCGTCACGCCCACGAGCACGAGGGTCCACAGCAGGGCCCGGCCGATCACGTCCGTCACCGTCGCCGGGAAGTACGTGTAGGAGTAGCCGAAGTCGCCGCGGGCGAGCTGGCCGAGGTAGGCGAGGTACTGCTCGAAGAGGTTGCCGTCGGGCTGGCCCAGCATGACCCGCATCGCCTCGATGCGGGCGGGGTCGATCTCGGTGTCGCGACCGGAGATCTGGCGGATCATGAGCTCGGCGGGGTCGCCGGGCTGCAGCCTCGGGATGAGGAAGTTCAGGGTGATCGCGGCCCACAGGGTCAGCAGGAAGTAGCCGATCCGGCGCAGGAAGTACTTCACGGAGCGCTCCGTTCCACTCGGGAGGGCACGACCGGGGCGGTGCGCTCACGCCCCGGCCGTGGCGTCAGGAGGCGCTCGGCGGCACCAGGCGGGTGATGATCATGAGCATCTCGGAGTTCGTCCCGTAGGGGTCCTCCTCCGAGGGCCAGCCCTCCGCCTTGTCGGTGCGGTAGATCATCCGGGCCGGGGCGTAGAACAGGCAGGTCACGGGGTACTGGGTCATCATGATCTCGACCAGCTCGCCGGTGAGCGCCTTCTGCTTCTCCGGGTCCGTCTCGCCGGAGAGCTCGGCGACGATCTCGTCGGTGTGCGCGTCCTCCCAGCGGCCCACGTTCGCCTTGACCGTGTCCTTCGTGGGGACCTGGTCCGAGGCGAGCTTGGAGCCCAGGTTGCGCGCGACCTCGCAGCCGCCGTGGAGGTACTCCAGGCACATGTCGAAGTCGGCGTCCTTCTTCGCCTGGTCCACGGCCTCTGGCGGGGAGGTCTGCACCGAGGCGTTGATGCCCATGGTCTGCAGGTTCCGCACGACGACGTCGGCCGCGGCCTGATAGTCGATCCAGCCGGCCTGCACGAGGAACTTCGGGGCGAAGGCGGAGCCGTCGGGCAGGGTGCGGAAGCCGTCGGAGCCCTTCGCGTAGCCGGCCGCGTCGAGCAGCTCCTCGGCCTTCGCGGTGTCGAAGGGGAGGACCGTCTCCTGGTCCTTGTAGGAGTCCGGGAGCAGGTTCTCGGCGTAGGGCAGCTTGAGGCCGGTCTGCGAGGCCGGCTTCATCACCGAGTAGGTGGCCTTCGCGCTGATCTCGTCCTTGTCCAGCCCCTGGGAGATCGCCTCGCGCAGCTTCGCGTCGTCGAAGGGCGACTTGGTGAGGTTGTAGGTGAGCACGGTCGAGCCGGCCGGGGCGTACCAGAAGTGGTTGAGCTTCTCGTCCTTCGAGGCGAAGGCCTGCTCGGGGTTCGGGATCTCGCCCCAGAAGGCGTCGAGGTCGCCGGCGGTGAGCTTGAGGGCGGCGTTCGTGGCGTCGTAGTTGCCCTCGAGGATCAGCTCCTGGACCTTGACCTTGTCCGCCTGCCAGTAGTCCTCGCGGCGGGTGAGCTGGAGGCGGCGGCCGTTGTAGGAGCCCAGGTCGAAGGGGCCGGAGCCCACCGGCTTCTCGTCGACGTGCTGCGTGGGGTCCCCGGCGTCCTCCCAGACGTGCTGCGGGAGCACCTTCGCGGTGATGAGCGAGTCGAACTTCGCGGCGGCGAGGCCGGAGAAGGAGATGACGACGTCCTGGCCGTCCACCTCGACGGACTCGGCGGGGGCGCCGAAGACGTCGTTCCACAGGCCGATGTCGTCCGCCGCGGGGTACTGCTTGCGGAGGTTGAGGGTGAAGGCGACGTCGTCCGGGGTGAGCGGCTTCCCGTCGGACCAGGTCACACCGTCGCGGATGGTGAAGACGAGGGTGGTGTCGTCCTTCCAGGCGAACTCGGTCGCGATCCAGGGGACGACCTCGCAGTTCATGGAGCTGCGGATCATGATCGGCTCGTAGAAGTAGTTCTTCGAGGTCACGTTCGGGGAGAACGGGTTGAAGTTGGTGATGCCGGCGACGTTCTCGGCGACCTCGGCGGGGAAGGTCAGCTGCGGGATCGTGGTGCCGTCCCCGGAGGTCGCGGCGCCGCCGCCCTGGTTGGTCTGGATCTGGCCCGAGCACGCGGCGGTGCCGGCGACGAGCGCGGCGGCCAGCGGTCCGGTGGCGAGGAGGGTCCTTCTCTTCATCGAGTGCTCCTAGGTGCGGCGGTCGCGCCCGACGGTGGGCGCCGACCTGGGGGTCCCGGCGGTGGAGAGGCTGGTGGGACCGGGGGTGGGGATCTCGGAGGCGCCGGCTCTGGCGCTCCGATGGCGATGATGTTAGCGCTTACACTCACAATGTCAACGCTGACATCGCGGGATGGGCGGGTCCGACGGGCGCGCGATCCGCTGGCGGGACGGCCCGGCGGGGTCAGTCCGCGACGGCGGCCGCGAGATCCGCGGCGAGGCGCTCGAGCTCGGCGTCGTCGAGGTCGTGCACGGTGAGCCGCAGGTGGCGTGAGGGCTCCTCGCCCACTTCGAGGCGGAACTCCTCCCCCGTGCGCACGAGCCAGCCGCTGCGGGCGAGGGCCGCGGCGACCTCGGGGGCGGGGCGCGGCACGGGGACCCAGAGGCTCATGCCGTCCCCCGCCGCGGCCTCGATCCCGTGCGCGGCGAGGGCGCGGGCGGCCGCCGCCCCGCGCTCGGCGTAGTGCGCGCCGGCACGCTCGATGAGCGCGAGCGCCGCCTCGTCCCGCAGCACACCGTGGGCGAGGCGCTGCAGGAGGTGGCTCACCCAGGTGGTGCCGGGACTGAGGCGCAGGGCGAGGCGCTCGGCGGTGGCGGGGTCCGTCGCGGTGACGGCGAGGCACAGGTCCGGGCCCAGGAACTTCGAGACGGAGCGCACGAGGGCCCAGCGGTGGTGCCCGGGGCCGACGATCGAGCGGAACGGCGAGCGGGAGAGGAAGGAGTAGTAGTCGTCCTCGATGACCAGCACGTACGGATCCTCGGCGAGGATCGCGCGCAGCTCGCGGGCACGGCGGGCGCTCAGCGAGGCGCCGGTGGGGTTCTGGGCGCGGGGCGTGGTGACGACGGCGCGGGCGCCGGTCTCGAGGGCGGCGCGCAGGCCGTCCGGGGTCATGCCCTCGGCGTCGACGGCCACGGGGATCGCGCGGTAGCCGCCGTGGCGCACGGTCTGGATGCTCGCGAGGAAGCACGGGTCCTCGAGGGCCACGGCGTCGCCGCGCACGAGGGCCTGGGCGAGCAGCCGCTCGATCGCGTCGACGGCGCCGCTGGTGAGGGTGAGCGCGGCGTCGGCCCCGGTGGGGACGTCGGGGGCGACCCAGTCGCGAGCCCAGGCCTCGAAGCCGGGGTCGATGACGGGCTCGCCGTAGAGCACGGGCCGGCCGACGGCACCGGCGAGCGCGGGCGCGAGATCCGGGATGAGGGCGGGGGCGGGATTGCCGGTGCCGAGGTCGCGGAGGGTGCCCTCGGGCACCTCGCCTGCGAGGCGGCGGAGCGTGCCGGCGGGGGCGAATCCCTCCTGGGCGACGGCGGGGCGGCCGGCGACGCGGGTGCCGGCGCGGCCCTGGGCGATGACGGCGCCGTCGCGGGCGAGGCGCTTGTAGGCGGCGACGGCGGTGTTGCGGTTGACGCCGAGCTGCTCGGCGAGGGCGCGCACCGGGGGCAGGGCGGCGCCGGGCGGGAGGTCCCCGCGCTCGATGAGGCCGCGCACGCTCGCGGCGATCTCCGCGGCCGTGGCCCCGGTGATCGTCGCGCTCGATGTGCTCCCCACCTGCCCGAGTGTACGGCCGGGCGTCTCACGGGGTGGCGGGCCCTCGCGCGCTCCCCGCGCCCCGATGATACTTTCGGCCTAGGCCAATGATTGGCCTAGGCCATAGATGCGGGGCGGAGACTCCGCCCGACCCGAGGAGAGCCCCATGAGCGCACCCACCACCGGCACCGGCACCGTCAAGCGGGGCCTCGCCGAGATGCTGAAGGGCGGCGTCATCATGGACGTCGTCACCCCCGAGCAGGCCCGCATCGCAGAGGACGCCGGCGCCGTCGCCGTCATGGCCCTCGAGCGCGTCCCCGCGGACATCCGCGCCCAGGGCGGCGTCTCCCGCATGAGCGACCCGGACATGATCGACGGCATCATCGAGGCCGTCTCCATCCCCGTCATGGCGAAGGCGCGGATCGGCCACCAGGTCGAGGCGCAGGTGCTGCAGGAGCTCGGCGTGGACTACGTCGACGAGTCCGAGGTCCTCTCCCCCGCCGACTACGTGCACCACATCGACAAGCACCGCTTCACCGTGCCCTTCGTGTGCGGCGCGACGAACCTCGGCGAGGCCCTGCGCCGCATCACCGAGGGCGCCGCGATGATCCGCTCCAAGGGCGAGGCCGGCACCGGCGACGTCTCCGAGGCGACCAAGCACATCCGCACCATCACCGGCCAGATCCGTGAGCTCGCCGCGAAGAGCGAGGATGAGCTCTACCTCGCCGCGAAGGACCTCCAGGCACCGTTCGCCCTGGTCAAGGAGGTCGCGGAGACGGGCGCGCTGCCCGTCGTCCTGTTCACCGCGGGCGGGGTCGCGACCCCGGCGGACGCCGCCTTCATGATGCAGCTGGGGGCCGACGGCGTGTTCGTGGGCTCCGGCATCTTCAAGAGCGGCGATCCCGCGAAGCGCGCGGCAGCGATCGTCAAGGCCACCGCCTTCCACGACGACCCGAAGGTCATCGCGGAGGCCTCGCGCGGCCTCGGCGAGGCGATGGTGGGCATCAACGTCGCGGACCTCCCCGCCCCGCACCGGCTCGCCGAGCGCGGTTGGTGAGCGGAGCGCGGATGACGAGCGCGCCGCGGATCGGCATCCTCGCCCTGCAGGGGGACGTGCGCGAGCACGCGCGCACCCTGCGGGGTCTGGGCGCCGAGGCGGTGCCCGTGCGCCGCGCGGAGGAGCTCGAGACGGTCCAGGGGCTCGTGCTGCCCGGCGGCGAGTCGAGCGTGATCGACAAGCTCACGCGGATCTTCGGCCTGCGCGAGCCGCTCGTCGCCGCGATCCGCGGCGGCCTGCCCGTGTACGGCACATGCGCGGGGATGATCCTGCTCGCGGACCGCGTCGAGGACGCGATCGCCGGGCAGCAGACCCTCGGCGGGCTCGACGTGACCGTGCGGCGCAACGCCTTCGGCCGGCAGAACGAGTCCTTCGAGACCACGCTGCCGGTGCCCGCGCTCGGCCCCGTGCCGGTCGCCGCGACGTTCATCCGGGCGCCCGAGGTCACGGGCGTCGGCCCCGCGGCGGAGGTCCTCGCGCGCCTCGAGGACGGCCGCATCGTCGCCGTCCGGCAGGGGGCGCTGCTCGCGACCGCCTTCCACCCGGAGGTCGCGGGCGAGGACCGCTTCCACCGGCTCCTGCTCGACCTCGCGCGCGAGCGGGGCTGAGGGGGCGGGTCTCACACGAGGTGGAGCGGCGCGGGGCGCGGTCGGTACCGTCGAGGTGACGGACGAGGGTGACCGTGTCCCTGCACCGTCCACCCCAGGAGCCCCATGACCCCCGCCCCGCACCCCTCCGCCGCCCCGTCGGCCCCGATCGGCCGACGCACGCTGCTGCGCCGCACCGGCCTCGGCGCGGGCGCTGCCGGCGCGGTGCTGCTCGCGGCCTCCTGCACCCGCGAGGACGGGGGCGGGAGCGGGGGCTCCCCGACGACCGCCGCGCCCACCCCCGACGCCGCCTCGCGCCGCGCGCGCCTGCACCTCACGCCTGCCGCGGGGTGGGTCGGCGACCCGCAGCGACCGCTCGTCCTGGACGGCGTGCACCACGTGTACGGGCTGCTGCACGCGGAGGAGCCGGCCCCCGGGGCGACGGTCTGGGGCCACTGGACGAGCACCGACCTCGTGACCTTCGAGCCGCAGGCCCCGGCGCTGACCGGGGACGACGTGGCGGACGTCTGGTCCGGCTCCGCGGTGGTCGACGAGCGCGGCACGGCGGGTCTCGGCGAGGGGACGGTGGTCGCGCTCGCGACGCGCCCCACCGACGGCAAGGCCGAGCTGCAGGAGCAGTACCTCGCCTCCTCCCCCGACGGCACGGCCTTCACCCTCGAGCCCGAACCGGTGCTGCGCAACGAGGAGGGCCCCGCGGCGCGCAGCGAGGAGGAGATCGCCCAGGCCTCGTGGTTCCGCGACCCCAAGCTGCAGCGGGACGAGGAGCGCGACCAGTGGGTGTGCGCGATCGGCCGCGACCACCGCGTCACCCTCTGGACCTCGCCGGACCTTCGCTCCTGGGAGCGGCGGGAGGACTTCGCCTACCGCGACGCCGCGCCGGACCTCCCGGACCTGGGCGGTGTGGAGTGCCCGGACCTGTTCACGCTCACGGCGAGCGACGGCAGCGCGCACTGGGTGCTCGGCGCGAGCCTGGACGGGAGCGGCGCGGGTGAGCCGACGGCCTACGCGTACTGGGTGGGCACCTGGGACGGGGAGCGCTTCACGCCGGAGGATCCCGCCCCGCGCTGGCTGGACCGGGGATGGGACTGGTACGCGGGCGTGACCTGGCCGTCCCCGGAGGATCCCGAGCACGTGCGGCTCGGGATCGGCTGGATGAACAACTGGGCCTATGCGCGGGAGGGCTCCGCGACCGCGGACTCCGACGGCTACGACGGGCAGTACTCGGTGGTGCGGGAGGTGCGCCTGCAGCGGGACGAGGACGGCTCGCTCACCCTCGTGAGCACCCCGGTCCCGGCGCTCGCGGCGGCCGCCTCGGCCACCCGCACGCTCGGGGACCAGGAGGTGGACGGCGAGGCGGATCTGGGCGACCTGGGCCCCGCCTTCACCCTCGAGATGGACCTGGCCTGGGAGGACGCGAGCGCGGTGGGCCTCGTGGTGCTCGGAGGCGAGGACGCCGCGCGCGGCACCCGGATCACGATCGGCGGGGGCGCGCTCACGGTGGACCGCAGCGGGAGCGCCGCGACCGACGGGAACCTGGGCGAGGGCGATCCCTTCGCCGGGCTCACCGCGGCGAGCGCCCCGGTGGACGAGGCGGCGCGATCGGCGCACCTGCACGTCGTCGTGGACACGCAGAGCGTCGAGGTGTTCCTCGACGACGGCCGCACGGTGATCTCGCTGGGCGCGCATCCCGCGGAGGGCGAGCAGCAGGTGCGGCTGCTCGCCGAGGGCGGGACCGCGCAGGTCACGGGGATGGTGCTGCGCTCGCACTGAGCGGCCCGGGCCGCGGACGGTCGCCGCTCGGCGCCCGGCTCCGCGAAATCTATGTGATCAAACGCTTGACCACATGACGACCGGAGATCTACAGTCCCTGATCAAACGATTGATCACGAGGATGTGACATGCACCGAGCACCGTTCTTCACCCCCGCGCCGGACTGGGTGGGCGACACGATCCCCTTCGTCCACGAGGACACGCTGTACGTCTACTACCTGCACCATCGCCGCGAGGCGATCGGCGAGGGCACCTCCTGGCACCTGCTCACCACGACCGATCTGGTGACCTGGACGGACCACGGCGAGGTGCTCCCCCACGGCGGCCCCGAGGACGAGGACCTCAACTGCTACACCGGCAGCGTCGTCACCGACGACGACGGCCTCCACCACCTCTTCTCCACCGCCCAGAACCCCGCGCGCACCGCACCGGACGGCCGGCCCCTCCAGCTCGTCGCCCACGCCACGAGCACCGACCTCCTGCACTGGGACAAGCAGCCCGCGCACACCTTCGGCGCCCCCGAGGGCTGGGACCCCGCGGACTTCCGCGACCCCTTCGTGCACCGCACCGCCCCCGGCGAGCCCTGGCAGATGCTGCTCGCCGCCCGCCGCAGCACGGGCCCCGAGCGCCGTCGCGGCATCGTCGGCCGCCTCACGAGCGCCGACCTGCAGCGCTGGGAGCCGGCCGCCCCGCTCTGGGACCCGCGCCGCTTCCTCACCCAGGAGTGCCCCGAGGTGTTCCGCATCGGCGAGTGGTGGTACCTCGTGTACTCCGAGTTCACCGACGCCTTCGTCACCCGCTACCGCATGTCCCGCTCCCCCGGGGGCCCCTGGCACGCACCCCGCCACGACTCCCTCGACGCCCGCTCCTTCTACGCCGCGAAGTCCGCGACCTGGAAGGGCCGGCGGATCTTCGCCGGCTGGATCGCGACCCGCGAGGGGCGCCGCGACGACGGCCCCTGGCAGTGGGCCGGCACGCTCTCCCTGCTCGAGGCCGTGCAGCAGGCCGACGGCACCCTCGACCTGCGCCTCCCGCCCGAGGTGCTCGCTGCGGACGCCGCCCCCGTCGAGGCCGGGCTCGCCCCCACCACGATCGCGGCACCCACCCACTACGAGTCCGCCGTCGGCTCCCACGAGCTCCCCTCCCGCGCCACGATCCGCGCCCGCCTGCGGCTCGACCCCGAGGGTCGCGCGGGCGGGCTGCTGCTGCGCACCGACGCCGAGGGCGAGCGCGGCTACGTGCTGCGGCTCGAGCCGCGCGCCGGGCGCATGGTCCTGGACCGCTGGCCCCGCACCGTCACCGGCACCGAGCAGTGGCAGATCTCCGGCGACGTCCCCCACCTCATCGAGCTCGAGCGCCCCGCGGACCTCTCCTCCCCCGAGCACTGCCTGGACCTCGTTCTCGAGGAGGACCTGCTCGTCGCCGTCCTCGACGAGAAGGTCGCCCTCTCCACCCGGATCTACGACCACCCCGTCGGCCGCCTCGGCGTCTTCGCCGAGGACGCCACCCTCAGCCTCACCGATCTGCACGTCACCACCGCCTGACCCGCTCGGACCTGTCGAAGGAGACACTCATGAAGCGCAAGCAGTTCCTGGCCCTCGCCGCCGGTACGGCCTCCCTCCCCCTCGTCGCCGCGTGCGGCGGCTCCTCCGGGGGCGCCGCCTCCACGGCCGCAGCCGTCGACGGCGAGATCGAGCCCCGCGCCATCTCGTGGCTGCTCTCGCGGCCCGCGAACGGCCCGGTCATCGAGATCATGACGGCCCTCGCGGAGGACTACGCCGCCGAGCACGACGGCTTCTCCCTGAAGCTCATCACCACCCCGGACCGCCCCAGCTACATCCAGAAGTACGAGACCCTCGCCGCCGCGAACGAGCTGCCCGAGCTCTTCGACACCGACGCCACGCCCTTCGCCGCGAAGCTCAACAGCGCCGGGCGCATGATCGACGTCGAGGACCTGCTCACCCAGCTCGGGGTGCTCGAGGACTTCCGGCCCGCGGCGCTCGACTACCAGCGCTTCGACGACGGCTCCCTGCGGATGATCCCGCTCGAGTTCGGCGTCGAGCTGTTCTGGTACAACAAGGGCCTCTTCGAGGAGGCCGGCGTCGAGGTGCCCACCACGCTCGACGAGCTCACCTCCGCGTGCGAGGCGCTCGCGGCGACGGGCGCCACCCCGATCGCCGTGGGCGGGCAGGACGCCTGGCCGCTCGAGCGGTACGTCGCCTATCAGCCCTTCCGCATCGCCGGCCCGGACTACGTCACGAAGCTGAAGTCCGCCGACGCCGCCTTCGCGGACGAGCCCGGCGCGGCCTCCGCCGCCTGGCTCGCGAAGCTCGGGGAGGTGGGCGCCTTCCAGCAGGGCTTCTCCTCCGTGGGCTACGCGGACGCCCAGGCGCTGTTCACCTCCGGGAAGGCCGCGATCTACAACATGGGCACCTGGGAGCTGCCGAACCTCGCGACCTCCGCGCTGCCCGAGGCGATGCGCGAGCAGATCGGCTTCTTCACCCTCCCCGTGACCGACGGCTCCGTCACCGGGGCCGACGAGTTCGTCGCCCCCTCCGGCATCGGCGTCGCCGTCAACGCGCAGACCTACGACCCGCTCGTGCGGGACTTCCTCGCCTTCGTCCTCGAGCGCTACCCCGCGGAGTACGCGAAGAGCGGCCTGCTGGGCCCCACCGGCATCGACCCGGTGGTCCCCGAGGACGCGCTGCCGATCTACCAGGAGGCGATCGGTGTCGCCGCGGAGCTCGGCGAGGCGACCCTCATGCCCTGGGACACGCAGCTGGACCCGGCGACGAACTCGCGCCTCCAGCAGGAGCTCGTGCTGCTGGTCCAGGGGGACGTCACCCCGGAGCAGTTCCTCTCCACGATGGACGAGGCCCTGACCACCAACGCCCCGAAGTATTTCGAGGACTGAGCGGCTCCCGCTCGTCATGGAAGGAGGAGGCATGCTCCCCCATCGCTCACGGCTCTCCGTGCTCGTGTTCCTCGCCCCGCCCCTGCTGCTCTTCGGCGGCGGCGTGCTGCTGCCGATCGTGCAGTCGCTCGTGCTGAGCTTCTTCGAGTGGGACGGCATCACGGGCCTCGACTTCGTGGGGCTCGAGAACTACCGCGCGCTGCTGCTGCACGACGACGTGTTCCGCACGGCCTTCGGCAACCAGCTCGTCTACCTCGTCATCTGCCTGCTGCTGCAGGTGGGCGGCGGCCTGCTCGTCGCGACGCTGCTCATGACGATCACCCGCGGCCGCGAGGTGCTCAAGGTGCTCTACCTGATGCCGGCCGTGATCTCGACCCCCGCGATCGCCCTGCTCTTCCAGCGCATCTACTCCTTCGAGCCCGAGGGGCTCGTGAACACGCTGCTGGGGGCCGTGGGCCTCGACGCGCTCGCGCGGCCCTGGCTCTCCGATGTCTCCACGGTGCTCACCGCGGTCTCCGTCCCCGAGGGCTGGAGGTTCCTGGGCCTGTACACGGTGATCCTCTACGCGGCGCTGCTCTCCGTGCCCCGCGAGCTCGAGGAGGCCGCGTCGCTGGACGGCGCGAACGCCTGGCAGGTGTTCGCCCGGATCCGCTTCCCGCACATCATGCCGGTGTTCGTCACGACGCTGATCATGGCGACGACCTACGCGCTGCGCGGCTTCGACATCCCGTTCCTGCTCACGAACGGCGGGCCCGGCCAGGCCTCCGAACTCGTGACCACCTACATGTACAAGACGGCGTTCACCTCCGGGCACTACGGCTCCGCGAGCGCGATCTCCGTGATCATCGTCCTCGAGTGCCTGGTCGCGGTGGGTCTGATCCTGCTGGTCCTGCGCAGGAAGGCGGACTGACATGACCTCCGCACCGCTCGCTCCCCCCGTCCCCGCCCGTGAGGCGGCGGCCCCCGCCCTCGGGCGCCGTCCCCCGGCCCGCCGCCGTCGGGAGCGCCCCACCGGCCTGCGGATCTCCCGCATCGTCTCCCGGGTGCTCATCGCGGCCGTGCTCGTGATGCAGGTGTACCCGTTCCTGTGGCTGCTGCAGACGAGCCTCCGGGACCGGGAGGACTTCGCCGCCGCGAACCCCTTCTCGATCCCCACGCAGCTCACGCTCGACAACTTCTCCCGGGCGTTCGAGCAGGGGCATCTGCTGCGCAGCATCCTCAACAGCCTGATCATCACGGGCGGTGCGTGCCTGCTGCTCGTGGTGTGCGGCATGGCGGGCGCCTACGCGATCGCCGTGCTGGGCTTCCGCTTCTCTGGCCTCGTGCGGGGACTGTTCCTGCTGGGCATCGTGGTGCCGGTGCAGGTGGCGCTCGTGCCCCTGTTCATCGACTACTCGCGG
The DNA here is from genome assembly GCF_005490785.1 of Brachybacterium sp. SGAir0954. Classification (GTDB taxonomy): domain Bacteria; phylum Actinomycetota; class Actinomycetes; order Actinomycetales; family Dermabacteraceae; genus Brachybacterium; species Brachybacterium rhamnosum. The sequence goes on from NZ_CP027295.1 coordinate 596,366, forward strand.
ATCGGGATGCTGGACACGCACCTGTCGGTGATGATCCCGCTCGCGGGCTTCGCCCTGCCGATGGCGCTGTACCTGTTCCTCTCCTTCTACAGCTACATCCCGCGCGAGCTGTACGAGGCGGCGACGCTCGACGGCGCCGGCCCGTACCGGATCTTCGCGCGGATCACGCTGCCGATGTCCTGGAACACCGTGGTGACGGTCGTGATGGTCAACGCGATCTTCATCTGGAACGACTTCGTCTTCGCGAACACCTTCATCCTCAGCGAGGAGCTCAAGACGATCCCGCTGGGCCTGCAGGACTACGTGGGGGCGATGGGCAACACGGACTGGACGGCGACCTTCGCGGCCGTGTCGATCACGGTGACGCCGCTGCTGCTGGTCTTCCTCGTGCTCAACCGCGCCATGATCTATGGTCTCGAGAGCGGAGCGAGCAAGGGATGACGGGAATGACGAGCACGGGGCGAGCGGACCGCACGGTCACGATGCGCGAGGTCGCCGAGCGCGCCGGCGTCTCGGTGACCACGGTCTCCCACGTCGTCAACGACAAGGCCGGCGCCCGGATCGGCGCCGAGGCCCGGGCCCGCGTGCAGCAGGCGGTCGTGGACCTCGGCTACCGGCCCAACGTCCTCGCGAAGAACCTCGTGCAGGGCACGAGCGCCTTCATCGGCCTGGTCGCGGATTCGATCGCGACCACGCCCTTCGCGGGGCAGATCATCCGCGGCGCCCAGGAGGAGGCCTGGCGGCACGGTCACGTGCTGCTGGTCGCCAACACCGAGGCCGACGAGGCCGCCGAGCGGGACGCGCTCGCGATGATGCTCGAGTACAAGGTGCGCGGCATCCTCTACTCGACCTGGACGCACCGGGCCACGCAGCTGCCGCCGGCGCTCGCGGAGACGGACCACGTGCTCGTGAACTGCTACGCCCCGGGCACCGCGACCCGGGCCGTGGTGCCGGACGAGGTCGCGGGCGGCCGCTCGGCGACGGCGCTGCTGCTCGCGCAGGGGCACCGTCGGATCGCCTTCGTCAACACGACCTCGCCCTCCCCGGCCCGGGAGGGCCGTCTGCAGGGCTACCGGGAGGCGCATGCGGAGGCGGGCGTCGAGGTGGACGAGGCGCTGGTCCTCGACGCCTCCCCCGAGCAGGAGGGCGGCTACGGCGCCGCGGAGCGAATCCTCGCGCTCGGCGCCACGGGCGTGTTCTGCCACAACGACCGGGTCGCGATGGGCCTGTACGACGCCCTGCGCGAGCGGGGCCTGCGGGTGCCGCGGGACATGGCGGTCGTCGGCTTCGACAACCAGGAGGTCATCGCCGGGCACCTGCGCCCGCCGCTGTCCACCGTGGCCCTGCCGCACTACGAGCTGGGCGCCGCCGGGGTGCGGGTCCTGCTGGGCGAGCAGCGCGTGGAGCCGGGCGCGTCGCTGCGCGTGGCCTGCCCCGTGATCGCGCGGGACTCGATCTCCGCGCGCTGAGCGCGCGCACCACCCTCCTCCGCCGCCACCCCGGGACGCCACGTCGGCCCCCGGCCGTTCGCTGCACCCCTCCGATCCCCGCTGTGCCGATCCCACCGACGATGATGGAGAACGCCCGATGATCCGACCCACCCGACGCGACCTCCTCCGCAGCACGGGCTGCGGGGCCCTCGCGCTCACCGGAGCCCTCTTGACCACTCCGCTCACCGCCCGCGCCGAGGGACCCGAGTCCCTGCGGGCCCGCTTCCACCTCACCCCGCCGCAGGGCTGGCTGTGCGACCCGCAGCGTCCCGTCGTCACCGGCGGCGCAACCCAGCTGTACTACCTGCACTCCGCGGAGAACTCCGGGGACGGCGGCTGGGACCGCGCCTCGACCACGGACCTCGTCACCTTCACGCACCACGGCGAGGCGATCCCGCTGCGCCCGGACTTCCCCGCCTGGAGCGGCTCCCTCGTCATCGACGAGGAGGACGACGCCGGGTTCGGGGCGGGAGCCGTGCTCGCCTTCGCGACCCAGCCCACCGACGGCGTGCGCCGGTACCAGGAGCAGTACCTGTACTGGTCCCTCGACGGCGGGGCGACGTTCACGCAGGTCGAGCAGCCCGTCATCGTCAACGAGGACGGCCGCGAGGCGAGCACCCCGGAGGAGGTCGAGAACGCGGAGTGGTTCCGCGACCCGAAGATCCACCGGGACACCGCGCGCGGCGAGTGGGTGTGCGTGATCGGCCGCCACCGCTACGCGGCCTTCTACACGTCCACGGACCTGCGCACCTGGACCCTGCGCCGCAACTTCGACTACCGCCTCGACGCCGCGGAGCCGGACCTCGGCGGCATCGAGTGCCCGGACCTGTTCGAGATGACGGCGAGCGACGGCAGCTCCCACTGGGTGCTCGGCGCCTCGATGGACGCCTACGGCGCGGGACTGCCGATGACCTACGCCTACTGGACCGGCAGCTGGGACGGGGAGCAGTTCCTGCCCGACTCCCGCACCCCGCAGTGGCTCGATCACGGCTGGGACTGGTACGCGGCGGTCACCTGGCCCTCGGAGGAGGACCCGGCGGGCGTGCGGTACGCGATCGGCTGGATGAACAACTGGAAGTACGCGAACCGCGAGGTCCCCACCGATGCGAGCGACGGCTACAACGGTCAGTTCTCGGTGGTGCGGGAGCTGCGCCTGCGGCGGGAGGCCGACGGCCGCTGCGCGCTCGTCTCCGCCCCCGTCCCCGCCCTCGCCGCCGCGGCGACCGCGGAGCGCACCCTGCCCGACGTGACGGTCGAGGATGCCGCGGTGCTCGACGTCGATGCCCGCGCGTACGAGCTCGAGCTCGACCTGACCTGGGACGCGGCGACGAACGTGGGCCTCTCCGTGGGGCGTTCGGCGGACGGCGCCCGGCACACGAACATCGGGGTCACGGGCGGCCGGGTGTACGTGGACCGGGGCCCGTCGGACCTCGAGGGCTTCTCCTTCGGGGAGTTCCGCCAGGCGGAGGCCCCGATCGATCCGGCGGCCCGCACGGTGCACCTGCGGGTGCTCGTGGACACGCAGAGCGTCGAGGTGTTCGTGGACGACGGGTACACGGTGCTGTCCCAGCAGGTGCACCTGCTGCCCGGGGACACGGGCGCCTCGCTCTACGCCGACGGCGGGCCGTTGCAGGTCACCGGGGTCTCGCTGCGCGAGCACTGACCCCGCCCGCGCAGCGACGCGGCGCCGCCCCCGGTCCCGGGGACGGCGCCGCGCGCGTCAGCTCAGCAGGGGCCGCCGATCACTTGTAGTGGCCGACGCCGCCCTTGCGCTTGTTGGTGGGGATGTAGGCGTACGGGCCGAGGCCGTTGTCGCCGAAGGAGTAGTCCACCGCGGAGGTCGCGGTCGCGCCGTCGACGTCCACCTTCACGGTGGGCGAGAGGGTGCCGCCGCGGCGGCCGTCGACGTTGTCGATGAAGGACTGCACGAGCCCACCGGGCTGGATGTAGTGCGAGTACGCCTGGAACTGGCGCGGGTTCTGGCCCGCGGTGGGCGACTCGGGGGCGTCGGCCGGGAGGTTGAGGTCCACGGGGCTGCCGAGCACCACGCCGGAGGAGTTCAGCGGCTGGAAGTCGGAGCGGATGCCGTCGCCGACGAAGCCGTAGACGCCGTCGGGGCCGCGCAGGCCGGCCGCGTAGGTGAACTGGTGGGAGATCGTGAAGAGGAAGTACTTGCCGTCCTCGATGATCATCTGGGGGCGCTCGGTCTGATCGTTCACTCCGTAGGCGGTGAGGATCGGGGGGAGCATCGTCCAGGAGGTGAGGTCGCTCGAGTCCGCCCAGGCCAGGCCGATGTTGCCGCGCTGGTACTGGACGCCCTTGGCGTTGACCTCGTCGACGGTCTCCGCGAAGGGATCGCCGTCCACGTAGCCGAGGTCCTCGGCGGTCGCGTTCGTCTCCTCGGTGCCGGGGACGCCGGCGCCGCAGCCCTCGAAGAGCATGAAGGTGATCCCGGGGGTCGCCGGGTCCTCGAAGGTGAAGGGGTCGCGGAAGGAGAAGTACTGGTTCTGCTCCTGCGTCTGGTACCAGGTGCCGTCGGGCTCGGCGATCTCGACGTGCTCACCGAAGCCGGAGAAGCTCACGCCCTTCTTGGTGGCCTTGATCTTGCCGAGCACGGTCGCGAGCACGGCGGGCTTGCCGTCGGTGCCGGGGCGCTTCTCGCCGAAGGTGGTGGCGGTGTAGAAGACGCGGATCTTGTTGCCCTGGAGCAGGCGGGCGGAGCCGGACCACTCGGTGTTGGACAGGGAGGTCTCGTCCTCGAAGAGGTAGCCGCCGTAGGTCCAGGCCTCGTCGGGGTCGGCGCTCGAGGGGCGGGTGAAGTAGCCGATGCGGGCGCTCCAGTGGCGCTCGTCGAAGGGGATGTCGCGCGGGGCGACGAGGGAGAAGATGACGTCCCAGCCCTTGTAGCTCATCTGGTTGGAGTGCTCGTCGGTGAGCGACCAGGTGTCCCAGACCCAGACCTCGTCAGTCATGATCGGGAAGTCCTTGGGGATCTCCGGCATGGTGATCGACTCGGGCATGGAGTTCTCGCCGCGCTCGACGGAGGTGTCGTTCTGGGTGCGCATGATCTGACGGGCGTCGGCGCGGGTCCAGCGGCCGTGGAAGTCGCTGTCGATCGGGTCGTACGCCTTCTGGGTGTGCGGCGTGGGCTGGGGTCCCTCAGCGGCCGGAGCGGCCGGGGCGGCCGCGGCGCGGGGAGCGCCGAGCACCGAGGTGGTGCCGGCGGCGGCGAGGGCGCCCAGGGCGAGGGCGCCGAATCCGCGGCGGGTGGGGTTCAGGGGGGTCATGTGGGGGGACACGTCTTCTCCTGGGGTGGGGGATGGCGGTGACGTGGTCCGGGGCTGACGGCGGGACTGCGGCCGTCGACCTCCAGCGCTCGTCGGGATCGACCTTGACACGTGGCGAAGCAGCGTCGTCAAACCCCTGTGAGGTGACCCACGAGTCCCTGAAACCGTTCAGCCGTGGATCGTGAACGTGACCGACGATCGCGCCGTGAACGGTAACGTCGCAGGTCAGAGCGTTGCAGTGGGAAGCGCTCCGCGAGCCCAGCGCGCGGCCGCCGCGAGATCGCGGAAATCACCCGTCGGCGTCCCCATCGCGCGCAGCAGCGCGCGCTCCGCCGCCGGGATCCGGTCCATCAGCACCCACCCGGGGAGGTTCGCGGTCGCGACGGGGCGCAGCGGGGTCCACTCGAGGAAGCGGTCCATCGCCCGCTGCCGCCCCTGCTTCGCGGGATCCGCGGCGGAGCCCGAGCACGTGAACACCGCGAGCGGCCGGGCGGCGAGGGCCTCGCCGTGGTGGCGGGTCCAGCGCGCGAAGGACTTCTCGACGGACTCCCCGCGCACCGCGGAGCCCGCGATCACCGCCTCGTGCTGGGCGGGGTCCGGATCATCGGCGACGTCCGCGAGGACGACCTCCCGCCCCTCCTCCTCGAGGGCCGCGGCCATCGCCTCGGCGAGGGTGCGGGTGGCGCCGGAGTGGGTCGCATAGGCCAGGAGCACGCTCATGCGTCCATCCTCGAGCGGCCCTCCCCCGGCATGCCAGGGACCGAAGGCCCGACCGCACTCCCCCTCCTCCACCGGGCCCGAGGTGCCCGGACGGTCACGTCACGATCCGGTGGTCATCGCCCCCTGCCCTCTCGCGCTCCGTGCGACGGAAACGGATAATCCAGGCACGGTCCTGGTCGCAGGGGCCCGGACCCGGGCACGAAGGAGTGCACCATGACACGGTTCCTCGCCGCCCTCGCCGGCGTGCTGCTGCTCGTCGGCCTCGGCGCCGTCGCCCCCACGGCCGCCACTGCCGCGCCCTCCTGCGGCATCGGCTGGGGCTCCGTCACGAAGGTGAGGGCGGGCACGTCCGCCACCCACCTCACCGACCTGCGCACCGGTGAGCACACGTGCTACGACCGGCTCGTCATCGATCTCGACCACAAGGCGACCGGCTACACGGTGCGCTACGTGAGCGCGGTCCACCGCCCCGGCTCCGGTCAGGTGGTGCCGCTCGCCGGCGCCGCGGACCTCGAGATCATCGTGCGCGCCCCCGCGTACGACGACGCCGGGCGTCCCACCTTCCCCGTCTCCCGCTGGTCCCGCGCCGCGGACGTCACCGGCTACGCCACCTTCGAACAGGTGACCGTCGCCGGGAGCTTCGAGGGCGAGACCACGATCGGCCTGGGCGTGCGCGCCCGGCTGCCCATGCGGGTGCTCGTGCTCGACGGCCCCGGGATCGGCTCCCGGATCGTCGTGGACGTCGCCCATCGCTGGTGAGCACACCACCCACCGACGCCCGTGCGCCGTGCCCCCGCGGAGGAGGGCACGGCGCACGGGGCCGTCCGGGGGCGATCAGGCGGCCTGCTGCCGACGGTCCTCCCGGGCATGGCGCAGGTGCTGGACCACGGAGACCACGACGATGCCGACCAGCACGATGTACACGCCGATCGTGATCGGGCTCGAGACGAGGATCGAGGGATCCCCCTCGGAGACCGCGAGCGCGCGCCGCAGCTCCGTCTCCGCGAGCGGGCCCAGGATCACGCCGATCATGAGCGGCGCGAGCGGCATGCCGAAGCGGCGCATGAGGAAGCCGAGCACACCGAGCCCCACCAGCAGGTAGAGGTCCACGTAGGAGGAGGAGGTCGCGTACACGCCGAGCATGGCGAGCACCGTGATCCCCGCGTAGAGGTAGTGCTGGGGGATGAACAGCAGCCGCGCCCACACCGGGGCGAGCAGCATGTTCAGCAGCAGCAGCACCACGAGGCCGATGAACAGCGAGGCCAGCAGGGTCCACACGAGCTCACCGGAGCGCTGGAAGAGCAGCGGCCCGGGCTGCATGCCGTACTGCTGGAAGGCGGCGAGCAGGATCGCGGCCGTCGCGGAGGTGGGCAGGCCCAGGGCGAGCAGGGTGCCGAGCGCTGTGCCGGCGGTCGCGTTCGCGGCGGCCTCCGGGGCGGCGAGGCCCTTGATCGACCCGCTCTTCCCGAACTCCGGGTCCTGGCGGCGGTCCGCGAGGCGCTTCTCCGTGCCGTAGGCGAGGAAGGTGGGGACCTCGGCGCCGCCCGCGGGGATCATGCCGAAGGGGGCGCCGAAGGCGCTGCCGCGCAGCCAGGCGGGCAGGGCCTTGCTGAAGTCCTGCTTCCCGATCCGGGCGATCCCGCCGGTGGGCAGCGTGATCGAGGAGGGGTCGCGGTGGATCCGGGAGGCCGCGTGGAGCACCTCGCCGAGGGCCAGCAGGCCCACGGTGACGACGACGATGTCGATGCCGTCGAAGAGGTTCGGGATGCCGAAGGAGTAGCGCTCGGTGCCGCTCGGGCCGTCGATGCCCACGAGGGCGAGGGCGACGCCGAGCAGCAGCGCGCCGATGCCGCGCAGCACAGACTCGGAGACCACGGAGGAGATCGCGAGGAACGCGAAGACGGCGAGGGCGAAGTACTCCGCGGGGCCGAACTCCGTCGCCATGGTGACGAGCACGGGCGAGAAGAACACGACGATCGTGGTGGAGATGAGCCCGCCGATGAACGCGCCGATCGCGGCGGTCGCGAGGGCGACGGCGGCGCGGCCGTTGCGGGCCATGCGGTGGCCCTCGAAGGTGGAGGCGATCGCGGAGGACTGCCCGGGCGTGTTCAGCAGGATGCCGGCGGTGGAGTCGCCGAACAGACCGCCGAAGTACACGCCCGCGAACATGATGAACGCGGCGGTGGGGTCCAGGGCGAAGGTGATCGGCAGCAGCAGGGCGACGGCCATCGAGGAGCCGAGCCCCGGCAGCACGCCGACGGCGGTGCCGAGCACCGCGCCGATGAGCACGAACAGCAGGTTGTACGGGGTGAGGGCGGAGGCGAAGCCGTCCAGCAGCAGGGGGATCTGTTCCATCAGAGGGCACCTCCGAGCAGGACGGGGAGCGAGAGGCCCAGCAGGCCGCCGAACACGAGCTGGATGAAGGAGGAGAGCAGGAGGGCCACGCCGAGGTCGATCCAGGTGCGGCGGGAGCCGAGCGCCCGGGCGACGCACCAGAACAGGGCGGCGGCGGAGAGCACCCAGCCCGCCCAGGGCAGGATCAGCACGAAGCCGACGAGGCTCGCGAGCACGTACCCGGTGGTGCGCAGGTCGCTCGCGACGGGCTTCTTCGCGGTCTCCTCCGCAGCAGGCTCGGCGGCACTGTCCGACGTCGCGGCGGTGGTGGTCGAGCCTGCTGGGCTCGCGTCCTCGGCGAGGTCGGCGACGCCGACGGCGCGGAACTCCGCGGTCCCGGTGTCGGAGAGGTCCTGGAGGAGGTCGCGGGAGATGTCGCGGCCCTCGTCGGGCAGGACCCGCTCCTCCTCGGCGTGGCGGAGCACCTCGATCGCGAGGATCACGGCGACCACGAGCAGGGCGACGCCCACGATGACGGGCACGAACTGCGGCCCGGGGGCGGAGTCGCCGAGGACGTCCATGGTCTGCGCGCCGATCAGCAGCACGAGGCCCACGATCAGCAGGATCGCGGCCATGACCAGCTCCTTGCGGCGCCAGAGGGCACCGCGACCGGAGGCGCGGGTGGGGGTGGATGTGCTCACGGTGCTCCTCACAGCCCGAGGTCCGAGACGATGCCCCGGGCCTGCTCGGTCTCGTCGGCGATGTACTGGGCGAAGTCGTCGCCGGTGAGGAAGGAGTCCGTCCAGTCGTTGCGCTGGAGGGTGTCCTTCCACTCGTCGCTCTCGCGCATCTCGGTGATGATCGCGGTGAACTCCGCGCGGGCCTCCTCGGTGATCCCGGGGGCGGCGACGAGGCCGCGCCAGTTGGACATGGCGATGTCCACGCCGAGCTCGGTGAAGGTGGGCACGTCGATGCCGTCCAGGCGCTCCGGGGAGGAGATCGCGAGGGCGCGGAGGGTGCCCGCCTCGATCTGGTCGGAGAGCTCGTTGTACCCGGAGCTGCCGGCCGTCGTGGTGTGCGAGAGCAGGGAGTTCAGGGCCTCGCCGCCGCCGGAGTAGGCGATGTAGTTGAGGTCCTTCGGGTCGATCCCGGCGAGCTGGGCGAGGCGCCCGCTCATGAGGTGGTCGATCGAGCCGAGGGAGCCGCCGCCGATCGAGGTGCCGCGGGGGTTCTCCTTCCAGGCCGCGAGGAAGCCGTCGAGGTCCTGGATCTCGGAGTCCGCGGGGACCACGAGGGCGGCGAAGTCGTCGGCGAGGCGGGCGATGGGGACGACGTCGGCGAGGGTCGTGTCGCCCTCGTCGAGGGCGATCGCGCCGACCATGACGCCGCCGGTGACGAGCAGGGTGTCCTCGGAGCCGGTCTGGCCCACGAACTGGCTGAGGCCGATCGTGCCGCCCGCGCCGGGGATGTTCACCACCTGCACGTTGTTGACGATCGAGGCGCCGCGCAGCACCTGCTGGGCCTCGCGGGCGAAGCCGTCCCAGCCGCCGCCGGGGGCGGCGGGGGCGATCAGGGTCAGGGTGCTGCGGGCCTCGGCGCGCCCGCTGGATCCGGCGGCGCTGGCGAGGGCCGCTCCCGTGGTCACGGCGACCGCCGCCCCGAAGGCGCCATGGAGGAGGGTCCTCCGCTGCATGCTCCACTCTCCTCGAACATCGTCGTCCCGCCGGTCTGGCGGAGTGGTCCGGTGAGTGTATGCACGGCGAGGAAGCGGCGCGCAACACGCTTGCCGTCTGTTCTCTCTGGACACACGTGTATCCATCTGAGAACATCGGGATGCGCGACGAGGACCTGTCGCGACCGGACCGAAGGGATGCCCCATGCAGCACGACGCCGACGTCATCGTGGTGGGAGGCGGCAACGCCGGCTTCAGTGCGGCCCACGCCGCCGCGGAGCGCGGCCGCTCGGTGATCGTCCTCGAGCGCGGCGAGGGCCCCACGGCCGGCGGCAACAGCTTCTTCACTGCGGGCGCCACCCGCATCGCCCACGAGGGCCTCGCCCAGCTCCAGGAGTTCGTCGAGCCGGACGACCGCCACGCCGTCTCCACCGTCCCGCCCTACTGCGAGCAGGAGTACCTCGCGGATCTCGAGCGCGTCACCGAGGGCCGCAACGACCCGGAGCTCAGCGCCGTGCTCGTCGCCGAGGCCCAGCCCACCCTGCGCTGGCTCGCGGGCCTGGGCCTGCGCTACCGCCTCATGTACGAGCGCCAGGCCTACGCCCGGCCGGACGGCACGTACCTCTTCTGGGGCGGACTGCACGTGGGCAACGTCGGCGGCGGCGAGGGCCTCGTCGCCGATCACACCGCCGTCGCCGCGCGCCTCGGGGAGGACGTCCGCTACGGGCACCGCGCGCTCGAGCTCGTCGTCGAGGACGGCGCCGTCGTGGGCGTGGTCGCCGAGCACGCGGGCGAGCGGGTGACCCTCCGCGCCGAGTCCGTGGTCCTCGCCGCGGGCGGCTTCGAGGCGAGCGCGGAGCTGCGGGCGGAGCACCTCGGCGAGCGCTGGGCCGCCGCGAAGGTGCGCGGCACGGCCTTCAACGTCGGGGACATGATCACCGCGGGGCTCGCCGTCGGCGCCGCGAAGGGCGGGGACTGGTCCACCTGCCACAGCGTCCAGTGGGACGCCTTCCACCCCCGCAACGAGGGCAACCTCGAGCTCACCAACCGCCTCACCCGGCAGTCCTACCCGCTGGGGATCCTCGTGAACACCGACGGCCGGCGCTTCCTCGACGAGGGGGCGGACTTCCGCAACTACACCTACGCCAAGTACGGCAAGGTCATCCTCGAGCAGCCCGGCTCCCTCGCCTTCCAGGTGTTCGACGCCGCGACCCGGCCGCTGCTGCGCGCCGAGGAGTACGAGATGCCCGGCGTCTCCGAGCTGCGCGCGGAGACCCTCGAGGAGCTCGCCGCGCTCATGGAGGTCCCCGCGGAGCAGCTGCGCCGCACCGTCGAGGACTTCAACGCCTCGATCGTGGAGGCGCCGCTGGATCCCACGGTCAAGGACGGCAGACGTGCCGCGACCACGCCGCCGAAGTCGAACTGGGCGAGCGCGATCGCCCAGGCGCCCTTCTACGCCTACCCCGTGACCTGCGGGATCACCTTCACCTTCGGCGGGCTCAAGGGGGACACGGAGGGCCGGGTGCTCGGTGAGCAGGGCGCGCCGATCCCGGGCCTGCTCGTGTGCGGGGAGATGCTCGGCGGGCTGTTCTCCACGAACTACCCCGGCGGCTCGGGTCTCGCCGCGGGCGCCGTCCTCGGCCGCCGCGCAGGAATGATCGCGTGAGCCCCACTAGGCTCACCGCTCAGCACACCCCGCACCCGCCAGGAGGACCGGAATGAGTGGTCGTCACGACCGCGAGAGCATCTTCGCGCTCCTGCACGCGGAGATCCTCGACGGAACCCTCGCCCCCGGCACGCCCCTGCGCGAGGTGGCGCTCGCGGAGCGCTTCGAGGTCTCCCGCACCCCCGTGCGGGACGCCCTGTCCCGCCTCGAGCAGGCGGGCCTGCTCACCCGCGCCCAGCGGGGCCTCGAGGTGCAGAGCGTGGACCCGCAGACGATCATGCAGGTCTACGACGCGCGCATCCTGCTCGAGGAGCAGGTCGCAGGGGACGCGGCCCTGCAGCGCACGGTGAGCGACGTGCTGCGCATCGAGGCCCTGCTCGAGCGGGACCGCGCGCTCACCGCCCGGGACGACGCCGCGCTCATCCGCGCGAACCTCGAGTTCCACCACGCCGTGTGGACGGCGAGCCACAACCCGGTGCTGCAGGACCTGCTCGCCCAGCTCTCCCGCCACCTCGTCCACGCCCCCCATTCGACGCTCACCGTCGAGGGCCGCTGGGAGCAGGCGCTCGAGGAGCACGCCCGGCTCGTCGCCGCGATCTCCGCGCGGGACGTGGACGCCGCCCGCGCGACCGCCCGTGCGCACTTCGAGACCGCCCGCGCGATCCGCCTGGACCTGTTGCGCGCCTCCGCGCGCGAGGAGACCACGGCCTCCGCCGCCGGCTGACCTCGTGCGCACCGCGCGCACGTCGGCGCCGGCAGGTCCGAGGACCCGCCGGCGCCGAGGTGCTCCGGCTCAGCTGAGGAAGCGGTCGTAGGCGGCGTTGGTGAGGAAGGCCGGGAAGTCCTCGCCGAGGACGGCGTCCCGCAGCAGCTCGGCGGCGTCGGCCGCGCGGCTGCCCTCCTCGCGGCCCATCTCCTCCGCGTAGCGCTCGATGAGGAACTCGACCTTCTCGCGCACCACGGGCATCCCGTCGGCCGTGGTCATGCCCTGGTTGATCCACAGCCACAGCTGCGAGCGGGAGATCTCGGCGGTCGCGGCGTCCTCCATGAGGTGGTCGATCGCCGCGGCGCCCTGGCCGCGGAGCCAGCTGTCGAGGTAGCGCAGCGCGACCCGCACGTTCTGGCGGACCCCGGTCTCGGTGATCGCGGCGCCCTCCACGGACATGTCCAGCAGGTCCTCCGCGGTGACGTGCACGTCCTCGCGCAGGCGGTGTCGCTGGTCCGGGTCGGTGCCGAGCACGGCGTCGAACTCCGCCTGCGCGGCGGGCACGAGGTCCGGGTGCGCCACCCAGGTGCCGTCGAAGCCGTCGGTCGCCTCGCGGCGCTTGTCCTCGGAGACCATCTCGAGCGCCTGCCGGGTGACCTCCGGGTCGCGGCGGTCCGGGATGAAGGCGCTCATGCCGCCGATCGCGTGGGCCCCGCGCTGGTGGCAGGTGCTCACCAGCAGCTCCGTGTACGCCCGCATGAACGGGACGGACATGGTGAGCTCGCCGCGGTCCGGCAGCACGCGGCGGCGGCCGCGGTCGCGGAACATCTTGATGACGCTGAAGAGGTAGTCCCAGCGGCCCGCGTTCAGGCCCGCGCAGTGGTCGCGCAGCTCGTAGAGGATCTCCTCCATCTCGAAGGCCGCGGGGAGGGTCTCGATGAGCACCGTCGCGCGGATCGTGCCGTGCTCGAGGCCCAGCTCCCGCTCGGTCTCCGTGAACACCTCGTCCCAGAGCCGCGCCTCCTGGTGGGACTCGAGCTTGGGGAGGTAGAAGTACGGGCCGCGGCCGCGCTCGATCAGCTCGCGGGCGTTGTGGAAGGCGTAGAGGCCGAAGTCCACGAGGCCGGCGACGGCCCGCCCGGTGCGGCCGCGGGGGCAGGTGTAGCGCAGGTGCGCCTCGCTCAGGTGCCAGCCGCGGGGGCGCAGCACGATCGTCGGGGTCTCCTCGCCGAGGCGGTACTCCTTGCCCTGCGGGGAGGTGAAGTCGATCTGCCGACGGATCGCGTCGAACAGGTTCACCTGCCCGCCGACGATGTTCTCCCAGGTGGGGCTGAGGGCGTCCTCGTGGTCGGCGAGCCAGACGCGGGCGCCGGAGTTCATGGCGTTGATCGCCATCTTCCGGTCGGTGGGGCCGGTGATCTCCACGCGGCGGTCCTCGAGGCCGGGGCCGGGGCCCGCGACCCTCCAGCCCGGGTCCTCGCGGATCGCGGCGGTCTCGGGGAGGAAGTCGAACATGGAGCCCGCGCCGATCGCGTCGCGGCGCAGCTCGCGGGTGCGCAGCAGCTGGTAGCGGCGGTTCTCGTAGAGGTCGTGGAGGTGGGCGACGAAGTCGAGCGCCTCGGGGGTGAGGATCTCGTCGAACCGGTCGTGCATCGGGCCCAGCACGGTGAGCGTGCCGCGGGGCTCGTCGCCCCGCTCGGTGGTGGTGGTCGTGGTGCGGTCCTGGGTGATGGTCATCGTTCTGCTCCTGCTCGGGAGGTGGGGCCGGATGGTCGGGGGCCGGCGGGCGCTCAGTGGAACTGGGCGGTCTCGGTGGAGCCGGCGAGGGCGAGGGTGCTGCTGCCCGGGTTCAGCGCGGTCGCGACCCGGTCGAAGTACCCGGTGCCCACCTCGGCCTGGTGGCGATGGGCGGTGAAGCCGGCGGCGGCGGAGGCGAACTCCGCCTCCTGCAGGTCGACGAAGGCGCTCATCTGGCGCTCCTCGTAGCCCCGGGCCAGCTCGAACATGCCGTGGTTGAGGGAGTGGAACCCGGCGAGGGTGATGAACTGGAAGGCGTAGCCCATGGCGGCGAGCTCGCGCTGGAAGCGGGCGATCTCGTCGTCGTCGAGGTGGCGCTTCCAGTTGAAGCTGGGCGAGCAGTTGTAGGCGAGGCGCTGCTCGGGGAAGTCCGCGTGGATCCGCTCGGCGAAGGCGCGGGCCAGCTCGAGGTCCGGCTCCGCGGACTCCACCCACAGCAGGTCCGCGTAGGGGGCGTAGGCGAGGCCGCGGGCGATGACGGGCTCGATGCCCGGTCGCACCTCGTAGAAGCCCTCCGCGGTGCGCTCCCCGGTGAGGAACTCGCGGTCCCGCTCGTCGATGTCGCTGGTCAGCAGGTTCGCGGCGAGGGCGTCGGTGCGGGCGATGATGACGGAGGGCACGCCGGCGACGTCCGCGGCGAGGCGGGCGGCGTTCAGGGTGCGCACGTGCTGGGAGGTCGGGATGAGGACCTTGCCGCCCATGTGCCCGCACTTCTTCTCGCTCGCGAGCTGGTCCTCCCAGTGCACGCCCGCGGCGCCCGCCTCGATCATCGAGAGCATGAGCTCGTAGGCGTTCAGCGGGCCGCCGAACCCGGCCTCGGCGTCGGCGACGACGGGCGCGAGCCAGTCGCGGCTCGTGGTGCCGGTCTCCGCGTGCTCGATCTGGGCGGCGCGCATGAGCGCATTGTTGATGCGCCGCACGACGTGGGGCACCGAGTTGGCTGGGTAGAGGGACTGGTCGGGGTAGGTCTTGCCGGAGAGGTTCGCGTCGGCCGCGACCTGCCAGCCGGAGAGGTAGATGGCCTTGAGGCCGGCGCGCACCTGCTGCACGGCCTGGTTGCCGGTGAGGGCGCCGAGCGCCCGGACCCAGCGGGTGGGGTCCTCGGCGTTCTCCTCGACGAGCTGCCAGAGGGTCTCGGCCCCGCGGCGGGCGAGGGTGTGCTCCTCGCGGACGGGGCCGGCGAGGGAGAGGACGTCCTCCGCGGTGTGGTCCCGGCGGACGCCGCGCCAGCGGGGGTCCACCTCCCAGGAGGCGGCGAGCTCGGCGGCGGTGACGTCCTGGTCTCCGTGGCGACGGGTGAACTGGTCCATGATGGCCTCCTTCGGCCGCAGCGTTGCGGGGGAACACCGGTGAACTTCACCGGGTGCTCACACTCTGGTGCCCCCGCAACCCCCTGCGAAGGGGAGATTCCGAAGAACTTTCCCCGAAGTTCTGTCCTGGAGAACTTCCACGTGGCACCCTGCCTCCATGGCGCACGACGACGTGACCCCCGCCCCCGGCCGCTCCCCCGCGGCCACGTTCCCCGACGAGGACCCCACCGACCAGCTCACCGTCGGCCGGCGCATCCGCGCCCGCCGCCTCGAGCAGGGGCTCTCCCTGCGCGAGCTCGCGCAGGCGCTGGACCGCGCCCCCTCCCAGCTCTCCGTCATCGAGAACGGCCGCCGCGAGCTGCGACTCGGCGAGCTGCGCCGCATCGCCGCGGTGCTCGAGGTGGAGGTCGCGGACCTCCTGCGCCCCGAGCCGCCCACGCGCCGCGCGGCCCTCGAGATCGCCCTCGAGCGGGCCCAGGCCGGCGCCCTCTACCAGGGCCTCGACCTGCCCGAGCTGCCCGTGCGCCGCTCGCTGAGCGACGCCGCGATCGAGACGATCCTCGGGCTGCACGAGGAGCTGCGACGGCTCCATGAGGAGCGCGCGGCGACCCCGGAGGAGGCCCGCCGCGTCAACGGCCAGCTGCGCGAGGAGCAGTCCCGCAGCGGCAACTACTCCCCCGAGCTCGAGGCCACCGCCCGGGAGCTGCTGGACCGGATCGACCACGCCGGCGGCCCCCTCTCCCACCGCAAGGTCTCCCTGCTCGCCGGGGAGCTCGGCTTCACCCTGCACTCGGTGCCGGACCTCCCCCACTCCACCCGCTCGATCACCGACGCGGAGACGATGCGGATCTACCTGCCGCTCGAGCGGGGCGGTGCCGACCCGCGGATCACGGTGCTGCAGGCGATCGCCGCGCACGTGCTCGGCGAGCAGGAGCCGGCGGACTACGGCGAGCTGCTGCGCCAGCGGGTCGAGGTCAACTACCTCGCCTCCGCGCTGCTGCTGCCGGAGGAGGGCGCGGCGGAGTTCCTGCGGGCCGCGAAGGCGCAGCGGGAGCTGTCCGTGGAGGACCTGCGGGACGAGTTCGCGGTGAGCTACGAGATGGCCGCGCACCGCTTCACGAACCTCGTCACCCGCCACCTCGACATCCCCGTGCACTTCCTCAAGACCCATTCGAGCGGGGCGATCCTCAAGGCGTACCAGAACGACGAGGTGCGCTTCCCGACGGACGCCCTCGGCGCCGTCGAGGGGCAGGTCGTGTGCCGCTGGTGGAGCGCGCGGCAGGTGTTCATGAGCGAGGACCGGATGAGCCCGTACTGCCAGTACACGGACAAGCCCGGCGGCACCTACTGGTGCACCTCGCACATCGAGTCCGGGCAGGGCGGGGAGTACTCGATCTCCGTGGGCACGCGCTTCGAGCACACGCGCTGGTTCCGCGGTCGGGAGACCACGCGCCGCTTCGCCTCCTCGTGCCCCGATCCCACGTGCTGCCGTCGCCCCCGGCCCGAGCTCGCGGAGCGCTGGCAGGGCTCCGCGTGGCCCGTGGCGCGGCTGCACGCCTCGCTGCTCGCGGCGATGCCGTCGGGCACCTTCACCGGGGTGGACCGGGTCGCGATGCTCGAGTTCCTGGACCGGCACGCCCCGCAGCAGCAGTAGTGCGGGAGCTCAGCGGCTCAGAGGAGACTGCCGAGCAGCAGGCCGATCGCGGCCGACGTGGTCGCCGCGACGAGCGTGCCCAGCGCGTTCACGATCCCGTCGCGGCGCCGGCCCGCCTGCAGCAGCCGCACCGTCTCGAGGCTCGCGGTGGAGAAGGTCGTGTACCCGCCGAGGAAGCCCGTGCCGAGCACGAGCTGCGCCGATCCGGCCAGCAGGTGCTGGCCGACCATCCCCGTGACCAGGCCCAGCAGGAAGGAGCCGGTCACGTTGATGAGGATCGTGCCCCAGGGCAGCGACTCCCCCGCCCGGGAGCGGATCACGCCGTCCAGGGCGAAGCGGGTCGCGGCGCCGAGCCCGCCCGCGAGGGAGAGCAGCACGAACAGCAGCGGGCTCATCGCTCACCCCGGCGCCGGGCGAGGGCGGCGCCGGCCATGATGCCGGCGAGGCTCGCCCCGGCGCCCAGCAGCAGTGTCGCCGCGACGTAGGCGAGCGCGAGCAGCGGTCGGCCCGCGCCGAGCAGGCCGGCGGTCGCGACCGCGAAGGTCGAGTAGGTGGTGAAGCCCCCGAGCACGCCCGTGCCGAGGCCCAGGCGCAGCAGGCGGCGCCGTCCCGCGTCCGGTCCGCTGCGGGCGAGGGCCTCGAGCAGCAGGCCCAGCAGGAACGCGCCGATCACGTTGATGCCGACGATCACCCAGGCCACGTCGCCCGTGGCGGGGAACGCGAGGCTCAGCCCCTCCCGCGCCGCGGTGCCGAGCGTGCCGCCCGCGAGGACCACGGCGAGCAGGCCGGGCCGCAAGTGCGCGGGGCGGCTCTCCGAGGTCGTCACGCGCTCTCCCCGGCGAGGATCGCGGCGTACCCCGCGCGATGGTCGGGCACCTCGAGATGCCCGAGGAGGCGATGGAGCGCGGCGCCGTCGAGCACGGTGCCCGCGCCCGGGTCCGGCAGAGCCCGAGGAGGCACCGGCAGGTCCAGCCGCGCGGCGATGTGGCCCACGACCTCGCCGAGCGGCGCCGGTGCGGCGTCCACCGCGTGCAGCAGCCGGGGCGGTTCGGGGACCTCGAGCAGGGCGACGACGGCCCGGGCGAGATCCTGCTCGTGGATGCGATTGGTGCGACGGTCGTGCTCGACGGGCCGCTGCTCGCGCACGGCGCGGATCAGGCGGTCACGGCCGGGACCGTAGATCCCGGCGGCGCGCAGCACGATCGCGTCGAAGAGCTCCCGCGCCGCCTCCTCCCCCTCCACGAGCCGGCGCGCGCGCTCCGATCGGGGGCGTGGAGGATCCGCCTCGGTGAGCGGACGGCTCGCGTCGTATCCCTCGAGCACCCGCGTCGAGGAGATCAGGACGGTGCGGACGGGCAGCGCCCGCACGGCGTCGCGGAGATGCTGCAGCGGCGCGCGGAGGTCGGCGAAGCCCGAGGGCGGCAACGTGATGACCAGGGCATCCGCCGGCGGCAACGGGGACGTGAGCGGTGCGGAGAGATCCGCGGCGACCGGGATGATCCCAGCTGGCAGGTTGCGGGGATCACGCCTGAGCCCCAGGACCTCGCCGCCGCCCTCCTGGAGCAGCGCGGCGATGCGCAGACCGAGCCGCCCGCAGCCCGCGATCAACGTCGTCCGTCCCATCAGGCGCCTCCCTCTCCGTCTCTGCCGACGTTCCCGCCGCACGAGCTGCGGCGATGGCTGACACTACCCCGCCCCGCAGCGCGGCCCGACCCACGGCCCGGGTCGCGGAGGGCGCTGCACGCAGGGCACGCCCGCGAGCGCCGAGTAACACGCGTAGCGTTTCTGCTGATACGAACGTTACGTACGTTAGACTGGGGGAGCGTGCAGAGATCCACACGCGCCGGACCAGGGAGAACGTCATGACCGAGCAGAACAGCACCGAGACCCAGCCCCTCTCCGAGGCCGAGGAGCGCGCGCTGCAGGCCGCCGAGGCCCTCGCCGCCGCCGATCAGCCGGTCACCGCGCGCTCCGTCCGCGAACGGGCCGGCGTCGCCATGGCCGTCGCGAGCGCCGCCGCCACCGCCTGGAACGAGAAGGTCGCCGCCGCAGAGGCCGTCCCGGACATGCCCGACGACGTGCTGCGCCGCTTCGCAGGCGTCTGGGCGGCCGCCCACGAGCAGGCCAAGGGCGCCTTCACCGAGGAGCGGGACGGCCTCCGCGCCTATGTGCGGGAGGTCGAGGCCGAGCGCGACGGCCTGATCTCCGACCTCGAGCAGGAGGAGAGCCGGCGCGAGCAGGAGGTCGCCGCCGTCGAGGACCAGCTCGAGGAGGCGCGGCTCGTCATCACGGACCGCGAGCGCCAGCTCGAGGAGCAGCGCGAGCGGTACGAGGAGCAGGTCGCCGCCCAGCAGGACGAGCTGATCGAGACCCGCACCCGGGCCGAGCGCGCGGAGGCGGCGCTCACGGCGCTGCAGGACGCCCTGGGCCCCGCGCTGGCTCCGCTCATCGCCGCGGCGCAGAAGAACACCGCCGAGGAGCCCTCGGCGCGCTGACGACCGCACCTCAGACGGACATGCAGAAGGCCCCTCCCGGAGGAGGGGCCTTCTGGTGGATCTGTCCGTGGAGACTAGGGGGGTCGAACCCCTGACCTGAAGCTTGCAAAGCTACCGCTCTACCAACTGAGCTAAGTCCCCTGATGCAGTTGTGGTGCTGCAGCCCGTGGCCGCGTCCCGCCGGGAGGTCAGGCCCGCGGTGCGGGGACGGACTCCGTGGTGTAGACGGTCTCGGCGCGAGGAGCATCCTGCTCGGAGGAGATCTTCTCGGCCTCGGCCCAGAGATCGTCGCGGTGCTGGTCCGCCTCGACCTTGCGCCAGACGAGGACTCCTGCGACGGCGCTTCCGGCCAGCAGGGCGGTGTACGCGAGAAGCTTCTTCACGAGTCCTCCGATCATGGGAGTGGGCCTAACTGGACTTGAACCAGTGACCTCTGTCTTATCAGGACAGCGCTCTAACCGACTGAGCTATAGGCCCATGGGGGCTGGAACCGGATCGTACCGGGTGGGCCACCGACGCACTACTGTACGGGCGCCCCGCCTGAACGTCCAACCGAGAGCCCGTGCTGTACCCGAGGTCACAGCGGATTCGGAGGCTCGGGGCGCACGCTGGCCCTCGTAGCCCGCACGACCACCGCAGGGAAGGGGAGCCCATGACCGCCTCGCCCCCTGCCGTGCGCACCCGCTCCGCTCTCGCGGGCGTGGCCGCGGGGCTCGTGCTCGTCGCCGTCGCGGAGCTCGCGTCCCTGCTGTTCAGCGCGTCCTCCGCGCCCTTCGTCGCCGTCGGCGGCGCCTTCGTGGACCTGATCCCGGGCGCTCTGAAGGACGTGGTCGTCGCCCTGTTCGGCACGGCGGACAAGCTCGTCCTGTTCCTCTGCATGGGCGTCGTGCACCTCGCCCTCACGGCCGGGATCGGGCTGCTCGGCACGCGCCGCATCGGGGACGCGGTGCTCGCGCTCACGGCGCTCGGGGTGCTCGCCGCCGTCGTCGTCATGACCCGGCCGGAGAACGCCCCGGCGAGCATGCTGCCCACGCTGCTCGGCACCGCCGTCGGCGCCCCCGCCCTGCTGCTGCTCCTGCGCGGCGCCGCCCGGGAGCGGGAGCCCGGTGACGGCGCCGGCCGGCGCGACCTGCTCGTCAGCGGCGCCGTCGCGATCGGTGCGGTGCTGCTGGGCGCCGGCGCGCGGGTCGTGAACGCCGGGCGCTCCGCCGCGGAGGCCGCGGCCCGCCGCTTCACGATCCCCACGCCCACAGCGCCGGCCCCCGCGGTCCCGGCGAGCGCGCAGGTCACTCTCGAGGGCATGCCCGACGTTGTCACCACGAACACCGACTTCTACCGCATCGACACGGCCCTCGCCGTGCCGCGCGTTGACCCCTCGACCTGGTCCCTGCGCATCGTGGGCCTCGTGGACCAGGAGCTCACCCTGAGCTTCGAGGAGCTGCTCGCCGAGCCCGCGATCGAGACCACGGTGACGCTCACCTGCGTCTCCAACACGGTGGGCGGGGATCTCGCCGGCAACGCCCGCTGGATCGGCGTGCCCGTGCGCACCCTGCTCGCCCGCGCCGGCGTGCAGGACGGCGCGGACATGGTCCTCTCCCGCTCGGTGGACGGCTTCACCGCCTCCACCCCGCTCGAAGCGCTCACGGATGACCGCGACGCGATCCTCGCGGTCGCCATGAACGGGGAGGCGCTGCCGCCGGAGCACGGCTACCCGGTGCGGATGGTCGTGCCGGGCCTGTACGGCTACGTCTCGGCGACCAAGTGGGTCGAGGGGCTGACGGTGACCCGCTTCGCCGACGCGACCGCCTACTGGACGGACCGCGGCTGGTCGGAGAAGGGGCCGATCAAGACCGCCTCCCGCATCGACGTGCCGCGCGACGGGGCACGGGTGCGGGCGGACGACGCCGGCGCCGTGACCCTGGGCGGCACCGCCTGGGCGCAGCACCGCGGGGTGAATGGCGTGCAGGTCCAGCTCGACGACGACCCCTGGCAGGACGCGACCCTCGCCACCGCCATCAGCGGCGACACCTGGGTGCAGTGGTCGCTGAACTGGGCCGACGCCACTCCCGGCGAGCACACGGCCCGGGTGCGGGCCACGGACGGCACCGGGGAGCTGCAGACCTCGAAGGTCGCCTCCCCCGCGCCCGACGGGGCGAGCGGCTGGCACGAAGTGTCCTTCACCGTGCGCTGAGCCCGGGGGTCGGGGCGTGTCTCAGGGACGGGGCAGTCCGTCGGGCAGGTCGAGGCCGTGGGAGGCGAGCAGGGCGCGGGCGTCCTCCGGATCCGCGGCGAGGCGCGCGCAGACCTCCGCCGCGTCCCCCTCGAAGGGATCGGGGTCCACGAGCGCGGCGAGCCGGTCGAACAGCTCCTGCTGGCTCGCATGCAGCGGCAGCGGGCGCAGGCGGCCGATCACCCCGTGCCGGCTCGCGTAGACCTCCGCCGCCGCGGGAGCCTCTCCGGCGGCGAGCTCGAGCGGGAACGGGCCGACGGGGAGGGCAAGACGCTCGTAGTTGGGCTCGGTGACGTCGATCGCCTCGCGCTGCTCGGTGGTGACCCACAGCCCGGTGACCTCCGTGCGCGCGCCTGGCGCGGCGAAGGGCGCGGCGGGGACGTAGCCGGGGGCGGAGGCGTGCGCGCTGTGCCCGACGGCGATCCCGGTGACATGAGCGGTGACCAGCACGGTCGCGGCCTGCGCGTCCTGCAGCAGCCCGGCGTGGGCGTACTTCGCGGCGATCACCTGCGGGTTCCGGTTGGAGCCGACGGCGAGCACAAGATGACGGCCCTCGAGCCCTGCGGCGCCGAGGCGGGCGAGCGCGGCGTCGGCGGCGGGGAGATCCGCGGCGGGCTCGGCGGCGCCGCCGGCCCCGAGGACGGCGAGCGGCGGGAGCGCCTCGGGCCAGGGGTAGTCCTGCGGGGGGCGGGGCGCGGCGTCATGCATGTCGCCGAGCGTAGCGGTGCAGGACGCCGCCGGGCGCGCCGCATCCTGGCCGTCGCCGCAGGGCAGGCTCGTCGCCGCGGAGACTGGTGCCATGACCTCCCCCGCCGCCCTGGATCCCGCCTACGAGCTCACGACCGAGCGCGAGCGCATCGACGTCGCGCGCGTGCACCGGCTGCTGCTGGACCACGCATACTGGGCGGCCGGTCGGAGCCGCGAGCAGCAGGTGGCGATCGTCGCGGTGTCCCGCAACTACGGCCTGCTCGAGCGGGCCACGGGACGGCAGGTCGGCTACGCGCGCATCGTCACCGACAGCGTGACCTTCGCCTGGCTCGCGGACGTCGTTGTCGACCCCGCCCATCGTTCCCGGGGACTCGGCGCCGCCCTCGTGGACGGGATCCTCGCGGACCTCGAGCCCCTGGGCCTGAAGCGCGTGCTGCTCAAGGCCTCGCCGGAGGGGGCTTCGCTCTACGTCCGTGCGGGCTTCGAGGCGCTCGAGGACCCCGAGGCGTGGATGGTGCGGCGGCGGCGCTGAGCCGCTCGGGCGGGCGCGCGCCTAGGCTGGCGGCATGAACGAGCAGCGCGCGATCGACGCCCTGGAGGCCTCGGGCCTCGACTTCGAGATCACCCGCCACGGGCGGGTGGGCTCCCTCGCGGAGGCGGCGGCCGCCCGCGGCGTGCAGTCGCGGGACATCGTGAAAACACTCGTGGTGCGGCGCGGCGAGGGCGACTTCCTGTTCGTGCTCGTCCCCGGGGACCGGGAGATCTCCTGGCCGCTGCTGCGGTCGCTGCTCGGCGTGAACCGCCTGTCCATGCCGGACAAGGAGGTCGCGAAGGACGTCACCGGATACGAGCGCGGCACCATCACGCCCTTCGGTTCGACGACGGCCTGGCCGGTCGTCGCGGACGCCTCCCTCGTGGGGGACCCGGAGCGTCGGATCTCCGTGGGCGCGGGGGCGCACGGCACGGCCGCAACGGTGAGCGCCGAGGCCGCGCTCGGCTTCCTCGACGCACAGGTCGCCGACGTCACCGAGCTCCAGCAGGGCTGAGCGCCCTCGCCCCGCTCAGGCGGCGAGGGCGTGGTCCACGAGCACCTCGGCGGCGGCGCGGGCATGGGCCGCGGCGCTGGGCTCGCCGGCGATCGCGGCGGTGGACTGAGCGCCCTCGGCGAGCAGGGAGAGCTGGGCGGCGAGCTGCTCCCCGCCGGCCACGTCCTCCCCTACGAGCTCGACCATGGTGCGCTGGAAGGCGGCCTTGTGGTCGCGGACGATCTGCGCGACCTGCTCGTCGGTCCCGGAGAGCTCGCCCCAGGCGCGCAGGAAGGCGCAGCCGCGGAAGGTGGGGTCCACGAACCATTCGGCGAGGTGGTCGAAGACGGCGAGCATGCGTGCGCGGCGGTCCTCCCCGGCGAGGTCGACCTTCGCGGCGAGCGCGTCCTCCCACTCCACGCGGCGGCGGGCGAGCACCGCAGCGACGATGTCCTCCTTGGAGGGGAAGAGCCCGTAGAGCCGGCGCAGGGAGACGCCGGCCTCGGTGCGCAGCGCGTCCATGCCGACGGCGCCGTAGCCGCGCTCGTAGTAGAGCCGCTCCGCCGTCGCCAGGATCCTCTCGCGGGCCTCGTCCTCGTCCATCCCGTCATGGTACTTGACACGAGAACGCACGTTCTCTAGTTTGTGATCCATCGGCGAGAACGCCCGTTCTCACCTCTTCCGGAAGGACACCCGTCATGGGGACCATCACCGTCGGCACCGAGAACTCCACCCCCGTCGAGCTGTACTACGAGGACCACGGCGAGGGCCGCCCCGTCCTCCTCATCCACGGCTACCCGCTCGACGGCCACAGCTGGGAGCTGCAGACCCGCGCCCTGCTCGAGTCCGGCCACCGCGTCATCACCTACGACCGCCGCGGCTTCGGGAAGTCCTCGAAGGTCACCACCGGCTACGACTACGACACCTTCGCCGACGACCTCCACCAGGTCCTCGAGACCCTCGACCTGCGCGACGTCACCCTCGTCGGCTTCTCGATGGGCACCGGCGAGCTCGCCCGCTACGTCGCCCGCCACGGCCACGAGCGCATCGCGCGCCTCGCCTTCCTCGCCTCGCTCGAGCCCTTCCTCGTCCGGCGCGAGGACAACCCCGAGGGCGTGGACCAGAGCGTCTTCGACGGCATCGTCGAGGCCGCCCGCGGCGACCGCTACGCCTGGTACACCCAGTTCTTCGCCGACTTCTACAACCTCGACGAGACCCTCGGCTCCCGGATCAGCCAGGAGGCCGTGGACGGCAGCTGGAACGTGGCCATCTCGAGCGCCCCCACCGGCGCCTACGCCGTCGTCCCCAGCTGGATCGAGGACTTCCGCGGGGACGTCGCCGCCGTGAAGGAGACGGGTCTGCCCGTGCTCATCCTCCACGGCACCGGAGACCGCATCCTCCCGATCGACGCGACCGGACGCCGCTTCCACGCGCTGCTGCCGGACGCCGAGTACGTCGAGATCGAGGGCGCGCCGCACGGCCTGCTGCGCACCCACGCCGAGGAGGTCAACGCGGCGCTGCTGCCCTTCGTCGGCGCCTGAGGCACCAGGGACGACGACAGCGGGCGCGCACCCCTCGAGGGGTGCGCGCCCGCTGCTCTCCGCGCCGGGGCCCGGATCAGTCGTCGGTGAAGGTGAACTTCAGCCCGCCCAGCAGGGCGGCGACGAGGTTGTACAGGAACGCCAGCAGCGTGCCGAGCGCCGTGATGATCACGACGTTCACCACGGCCACCACGGTCCCGTAGGAGACGAACTTCGAGAAGCTGAAGAAGTCCATGAACGGCAGCGCGTCACCGCCGTTGAGGTCCTTGCCCAGCTGGTCGATCTGCGCCCACAGGCCGATCGCGTCGACGAGGTTCCACAGCAGCACCACGGCCACCACGGTCGCCAGGCCGATCGCGAGCGCGACGAGGAAGGACAGCTTCATCACCGAGAACGGGTCGATCCGGGCGAGGGTCAGCCGCACACGGCGCGGGCCGCGGCGCTCGGCGTCCCCGGCGGGCTTCTTCACGGGGCTGCGGGAGGCGCCCTTGCCGGCGGACCCCCTGCCGCTGCCCAGGCCGGCCTCGGAGGGCGAGGGCGCGCTGCCCGTGCGGGCGGCCTTCCCCTTCTCCTGGAAGGCGGGAAGCGACGAGGTCTCGTCGGGCGAGGTCCCCTTGGAGGTGCTCGAGGTCACGGATCACTCCTCGGTGATGTCGGCGTCGGTCCCGGCTTCGGCCGGGTCGGACTGGTCAGAGCCTAGCCCGTCAGCGGTCCCCGGTTCCGCACCGGCGTCACCCTCGGACGGAGCCTCCACAGCATCGCCACCCGCGGCCGGCTCGAGATCGGGCCGCTCCTCGGGGTCGACCGCCTCCTCGTCGATCTCGGACTCGGCGCTCGTGGTGACCAACAGGATGGTGTCGGCCTTGTCGGGCTTGGCGAACGTGACGCCCATGGTGGTGCGGCCCTTCGCGGGGACCTCCGCCACCTTCGAGCGGACCACGCGACCCTTGGCCATGACGACGAGCAGCTCGTCGGTCTCCTGGACGACGGCCGCGCCCACGAGGTGACCGCGGTCGTCGGGCAGCTTCGCGACCCGGATGCCCAGGCCGCCGCGGCCCTGCACGCGGTACTCATCGACATCGGTGCGCTTGGCGAAGCCGCCGTCGGTCACGGTGACCACGAAGGTCCCCGGCCGCACCACGTCCATCGCGAGCAGCTCGTCGTCCTCACGGAACTTCATGCCGGTCACGCCGCTCGTGGAGCGGCCCATCGGGCGCAGGACGTCGTCCGCGGCGGGCATGCGCACGCTCTGGCCGTTGCGGGAGACCAGCAGCAGCTGATCGTCCTCGTCCACGGCCCGCGCGGCGATCACGCGGTCCGGCTCGGGGCCGTCGGGACCGTCGACGTCGCGCAGGTTGATCGCGATGATGCCGCCGGTGCGGTTCGAGTCGTAGGCCGTCATCGCGGTCTTCTTCACGAGGCCCGAGCGGGTGGCGAGCACCAGGTACTCGGCGTCCTCGTAGCCGTCGATCGCGAGCACGGAGGCGATGTGCTCGTCCGGCTGGAAGGCCATGAGGTTCGCGACGTGCTGACCCTTGGCGTCACGCGGCGCCTCGGGGAGCTCGTAGCCCTTGGCACGGTAGACGCGCCCCTGGTTGGTGAAGAACAGGATCCACTGGTGGGTGGTCGTGGTGAAGAAGTGCTCGACCACGTCGTCCGTGCGCAGGGACGCGCCGCGCACGCCCTTGCCGCCGCGCTTCTGGGCGCGGTACTGGTCGGTGCGGGTGCGCTTGACGTAGCCGCCCCGCGTGATCGTGACGACCACGTCCTCCTCGGGGATGAGGTCCTCCATCGACATGTCGCCGTCGAAGGGCAGGATGCGCGTGCGGCGCTCGTCGCCGTACTTGTCGACGATCTCGCCGAGCTCCTCGGAGACGATCTGCCGCTGCCGCTCGGGGGAGGCGAGGATCGCCTTGTACTCCTCGATGAGCGCCTGCAGGCGGTCGTGCTCGTCGATGATCTTCTGGCGCTCGAGGGCGGCCAGGCGTCGCAGCTGCATCGCGAGGATCGCGTTGGCCTGGATCTCGTCGATCTCGAGCAGGCCCATGAGGCCCACGCGCGCCTCGTCGGCGTCCGGGGAGCGGCGGATCAGCGTGATGACCTCGTCGAGCGCGTCGAGCGCCTTGAGGTAGCCGCGGTAGATGTGGATCTGCTCCTCGGCCTTGCGCAGGCGGTACCGGGTGCGCCGCACGATGACCTCGATCTGGTGCTTCGTCCACTCGCGGACGAAGGAGTCGATCGAGAGCGTGCGCGGCACGCCGCCGGCGAGCGCCAGCATGTTCGCGGAGAAGTTCTCCTGCAGCTGGGTGTGCTTGTAGAGGTTGTTCAGCACCACCTTCGCCACGGCGTCCCGCTTGAGGGTCAGCACGAGGCGCTGGCCGGTGCGGCCCGAGGTCTCGTCGGTGATGTCGGCGATGCCCTGCAGGCGGCCGAGCTTCACGAGCTCCGCGATCTTGCGGGCGAGGGTGTCGGGGTTGACCTGGTAGGGCAGCTCCGTGACGACGAGCGACATGCGCCCGTTGATCTCCTCGGTGGAGACGACGGCGCGCTGGGTGATCGAGCCGCGCCCGGTGCGGTACGCCTCCTCGATGCCCTTGGTGCCCACGATCGTCGCTCCCGTGGGGAAGTCGGGGCCCTTGATGAAGCGCAGGCACGCCTCGAGCAGCTCCGGCTTCGTCGCCTCCGGGTTCGTCAGCAGCCACTGCACGGCCTCGGCGACCTCGCGCAGGTTGTGCGGCGGGATGTTCGTCGCCATGCCGACCGCGATGCCGGCGGAGCCGTTGACCAGCAGGTTCGGGAAGCGGGCCGGGAGGATCATCGGCTCGTCGACGGTGCCGTCGTAGTTGTCCTGCATGTCGACCGTGTCCTGGTCGATGTCGCGGACGAGCTCGAGGGCGAGCGGTGCCATCTTGCACTCGGTGTACCGGGGGGCGGCCGCGCCGTCGTCGCCGGCCGAGCCGAAGTTGCCCTGGCCCAGGATCAGCGGGTACCGCATCGACCACGGCTGCACGAGGCGCACCATGGCGTCGTAGATCGCCGAGTCGCCGTGGGGGTGGTAGTTGCCCATGACCTCGCCGACGACCTTCGCGCACTTCGAGAAGGAGCGGTCGGGGCGGTAGCCGCCGTCGTACATCGCGTAGACGATGCGGCGGTGCACGGGCTTCATGCCGTCGCGGACGTCCGGGAGCGCACGCCCCACGATCACGCTCATCGCGTAGTCGAGGTAGGACCTCTGCATCTCCTGGTTGAGGTCGACCTGGGTGACGCGGTCGCCCTCGCCGTCGTCGAGCGGGTCGACGAGGGTGACGGTGCGGGCCTCGGCCTCCGCGGCGGAGACCTCCGTCGCGCCCTCGGGGGTGGGGCCGGCGGGGGCGCCCGGCAGGGCGGCGTCGCCGACCCCGCTCATGGCGTCGCCCGCGGCGCCGTCCTCGGGGACGACGGGCTCATCGGGGGTCGTGGGGTCCTGAGGCGTGTCAGGGGTGTCGCTCATGGAAGGCCTTTCAGCGGTGGCCGGTCAGGGGAGGGACCGCGGGCGCGCGGGGCGCTGCGCCGGGGTCCGGGATCAGATGTCGAGGAAGCGGACGTCCTTCGCGTTCTCCTGGATGAAGCGACGGCGCGCATCGACGTCGTCACCCATGAGCACGGAGAAGATGGTGTCGGCGTCGGCCGCCTCGTCCACGGTGACCTGCTTGAGGGTGCGGGAGTCGCGGTCCATGGTGGTGGTCTGCAGCTCCTTCCAGTCCATCTCGCCGAGGCCCTTGTAGCGCTGGATGCCGTTGTCCTTGGGGATCCGCTTGCCGGCCGCGCGGCCCGTCTCGAGGTTCGCGTTGCGCTCCTCGTCGCTGAACACGTACTCGTGCGGGGCGTTGGACCACTTCAGGCGGTACAGCGGCGGCATCGCGATGAACACGTGGCCGAGCTCGATGAGCGGGCGCATGTAGCGGAACAGCAGGGTCAGCAGCAGGGTGCAGATGTGCTGGCCGTCGACGTCGGCATCCGCCATCAGGATGATCTTGTGGTAGCGGAGCTTGGTGGCGTCGAAGTCCTCGCCGATCCCCGTGCCGAAGGCCGTGATCAGCGAACGGACCTCCTGGTTGTCCAGGGCGCGGTCCAGCCGCGCCTTCTCGACGTTGAGGATCTTGCCGCGGATCGGGAGGATCGCCTGGGTGCGCGGGTCGCGCCCGGAGACGGCGGAGCCTCCGGCCGAGTCGCCCTCGACGATGAAGATCTCGCACTCCCCGGGGTTGCGGGAGGAGCAGTCACGCAGCTTGCCCGGCATGCCGCCGGTCTCGAGCGGGGACTTCCGACGCGTCGCGTCGCGCGCCTTGCGGGCCGCCTCGCGGGCGGCCGCGGCGGCCTGGCCCTTCAGGACGATCGACTTGGCCTCCTGCGGGTGCGACACGAACCAGTCCTGCAGCTGGTCCGTCATGACCTTGACCATGAAGGTGCGGGCCACGGTGTTGCCGAGCTTGGTCTTGGTCTGGCCCTCGAACTGCGGCTCGCCGAGCTTCACCGAGATCACGGCGGTGAGGCCCTCGCGGATGTCCTCGCCCGTGAGGTTGGCGTCCTTCTCCTTGAGGATGCCCTGCGCCTTGCCGTAGCGGTTGACGATCGAGGTCAGCGCGCTGCGGAAGCCCTCCTCGTGGGTGCCGCCCTCATGGGTGTTGATCGTGTTGGCGTAGGTGTGCACCGACTCGGAGTAGGCGGTTGTCCACTGCATGGCGACCTCGACGCTGATCTGCGCCTCGGTGTCCTCGGACTCGAAGGAGACGACGTCGGGGTGGATGACCTCGGCGCGCTTGGCGGAGTTGATGAACTCGACGTAGTCCTGCAGCCCCCGCTCGTAGCGGTAGGAGACGGTGCGCGGGCCCTTGTCCTTGGCCTCCGTGGCGTCGGGGCCGTCGATCTCGACGTCGACGAGGTCCGGGTCCTCCTCGGCCTCCGGGGTGCGCTCGTCGGTGAGCGAGATCCGCAGTCCCTTGTTGAGGAACGCCATCTGCTGGAAGCGCTTGCGGAGCGTCTCGAAGTCGTAGACGGTCTCGTCGAAGATCTCGCCGTCAGCCCAGAAGGTGATCGTGGTGCCGGTCTCCTCGGTCTCCTCGCCCTTCTCGAGCGGGACCTCGGGCACGCCGCGCGCGTAGGACTGGCGCCAGACGTGGCCGTCGCGACGGATCTCCACCGCCATGCGGGTCGAGAGCGCGTTGACGACGGAGGAGCCCACGCCGTGCAGGCCGCCGGAGACGGCGTAGCCGCCCCCGCCGAACTTGCCGCCCGCGTGGAGGACGGTGAGCACCAGCTCGACGGCCGGCTTGCCCTCGGTGGGGTGCATCGCGACCGGGATGCCGCGGGCGTGGTCGACGACGCGGACGCCGCCGTCCTCGAGCAGCGTGACCTCGATCGAGTCGCCGTGGCCGGCCATGGCCTCGTCCACGGAGTTGTCGACGATCTCCTGCACCATGTGGTGGAGGCCGCGCTCACCGGTGGAGCCGATGTACATGCCAGGGCGCTTGCGCACCGCCTCGAGGCCCTCGAGGACGGTGATGTCCGAGGCGTCGTAGTGGGTGGGCGCGTGCGCCGCGACCTCACCTGCGGAGAGCGTCACCTCCGGTCCCGGGGTGCCGGAGGCGGGTGCGCCTCCTGCGGTGTCTCCGGGGACGGTGCCCTCGGGGCCGGCTGCCTGCTCGGCCGTGCTGTGGTCGCTCTCGCTCACCTGTTGCTGCTCCTCGCGATCTGGGACCCCCGGCGGGTGGAGCTCCGGGGGCGGGCGGTCCGGCGTGACCGACGATCGGCACCTCCGCACGGCGACGGCCCATGATGGTGGCGCGCGCACGCGCGCGAGCACCGCGGGCCGCGGTGGCGGGATGCCGGCCGCATCCGGTCCCCTCGCGAGGGCCGGAGGCTCGGGCGGCGGCAGGCGCGCACCGGGCTCCCGGGCGTCGCCGGCGACCGTCGGCCGGACCTCGCCCAGTCTACCGGACGGGGGCGGTGCACAGCCGCAGGAACACCCTGGAGCTGTGGACGACGCAACGCCCAGATCCCCTCAGGCGGTGCATGACGGCCGCTGGGACCGTCCCGCAGGGGTGAGGACGAGGGCCCGTACCCCTCCCGGGGTGCTGACGCGGCAGCGGGGCGCCTGCGGGGACGGCTCCCTCCCCGCGGACGGGGCTCAGCCGTAGGTGTCCCGCGGGCCCCTCCACTGGACGGTGCGGCGCCCCTTCTTCCAGCTGCGCTCCGCCGCCGCGGGGCCGGTCACGCGCAGCTCGGAGACCACGTGCGCACCCACGTGCTCCTCGATCGAGGTGATCAGCTGCGGGGTGAGCATGCGCATCTGCGCCGCCCACGCGGAGGAGCTCGCGCTCACCACGAGCACGCCCTCCTCGAAGGAGACGGGCCGGCAGTGGGTCGCGACGCGCTCGCCCACGATCTCGTCCCACTCCTCGAGCACACGGCCCGTGCTCATCCCCGCGTTCCAGCCCAGGTTCCCGAGCACCTTGCGCAGCACCGACTCGATGCCCTGCGGGTCGCGCGGGTCGGGGCGTGCTCCCGAGTAGCCGGGTGAGCGGCCCGAGCGGTCGCGGGCGTCCCGCGCCTGGGTCTTGGCGGAGATCGGGAAGAGACCGCGGTCGCGCGCGGCGGCGCGGGAGCGGTTCACGGCGCGGCGCGCGAGCTCGAAGGGATCGTCCGGCCGCGGCAGCGGCGGCGGGTCCACCTCCTCCTCGGCGACGGGGGACGGCTCGGCGTCGTCCCGTGCCTCCGCCCACGGCTCCGGGTCGCGGTGCGCGCTCGGTGCGGAGCCACGCGCGCCCCGCGACGGGGAGCGGCGGTCACCCGTGGTCCGTGCGGGGGTCGCGACGGGCTCGGTTCCCGGCTCCGGCTCGGGCTCCGGTGCCGCGGCAGGGGTCCCGGACCAGGTCGAGAGGTCGTAGGGGTTCGCGAGCCGCGGTCGCCGCGGTCCGTGCGCGGGCGGCCGCCCGCTCATGGCGCGGTGCCCCGCGCCGTGCCGTCACCCCGCGGGACCGCATGCCCGAGGGTCACGTCCACGAGCTGGATCGACCCCTCGAGCGAGGCGGGGATGTCGCTGTCGTTCGCAGTCGTGATGAGCACCTGCGAGGCGCCCGTGACGATGCGGCCCAGACGCTCCCGACGGTGCACGTCGAGCTCGCTGAAGACGTCGTCGAGCACGAGGATCGGCTCCCCGTCCCCGAGGTCCCCCTCCTCCAGGCGCAGCAGGTCGTAGCTGGCCAGGCGCAGGGCGAGCGCGAGGGACCAGGACTCGCCGTGGCTCGCGTAGCCCTTCGCGGGGAAGTCGTGGAGACGGATCTCGAGGTCGTCGCGATGCGGTCCGGTCAGGGTGACGCCGCGGTCGATCTCCTCGTCGTGCCGGGCGGCGATCAGGGCCAGCAGCGCGTCATGGATCTGCGCGGTCGGCGGCAGCTCACCGGGGGCCGCGCCCAGCTCGTCGAGCACGGCGGAGCGATAGGCGACGTCCGCCGGGGAGCTCACCTCGCCGCGCTGCGCGGGAGGGAGGTCGAGCGCGGAGTCGGCGCCCTCGTCAGTCGCGACCCGCAGGTAGGAGTAGCCGAGGTGAGGGCGGAGGCGGTTCACGAGGTGCAGGCGCGCGCGCAGCAGCTCCGCACCGTGGCGGGCGAGCTGCTGGTCCCACACCTCGAGGGTGCTCGCCGCGGACTCGGCCGGGTCCAGCCCTCCCACGCTGCGACCGCTGCCGCCGCGGCGCATCGAGCGCATCTGCTTGAGCAGGTTCGAGCGCTGCTTGAGCACGCGGTCGTAATCCGCCTTGACCGAGGCGTAGCGGGGCGCGATGACGAAGAGCAGCTCGTCGAGGAAGCGTCGCCGGCCCTCGGGATCGCCCTTGACCAGGCCCAGGTCCTCGGGGGCGAAGAGCACGGCGCGCACCTCGCCCAGGAGGTCACGCAGACGCGAGACGTTCTGCCCCTGCAGTCGGGCGCGGTTCGCGCGGCCCGGCGTGATCTCGAGGTCCACCTGGAGCGGTCGCCCCGCGCGCACGAACGAGGCGCGGACGATCGCGGTGGAGGAGCCGCGGTGCACGAGGGCCGCGTCGTGGGGGACGCGGTGGCTCGAGAGCGTCGCGAGGTA
Source organism: Brachybacterium sp. SGAir0954 (assembly GCF_005490785.1). Classification (GTDB taxonomy): domain Bacteria; phylum Actinomycetota; class Actinomycetes; order Actinomycetales; family Dermabacteraceae; genus Brachybacterium; species Brachybacterium rhamnosum. Next base: position 629,116 of record NZ_CP027295.1, read on the forward strand.
CCACAGCGCCTCGACGACATTGGTCTTGCCCTGGCCGTTCCGGCCCACGAGCACGGTGATGCCGGGGCGAACGGGCAGGTCGAGATGGGGGTACGAGCGGAAGTCGGTGAGCTCGAGGGAGGTCAGCTGCACGGAGGGAAGTCTCCCTCCCTCAGATCCGCATCGGCATGATCAGGTACCGGTACGAGGTGTCCGGGGTGCCCTCGAGGGACTCCTGGCCGCACATGACGGACGGCTTGATCGAGTCGGTGAAGGTGAGCCGGGCGAAGTCCTTGCCCAGCGCGCCGAGGCCGTCGAGCAGGAAGCCGGAGTTGAAGCCCACGACGAGGTCCTCGCCCTCGAGCTGCGCCTCGAGCACCTCGCTGGCCTGGGCGTCGTCACCGGCGCCGGCCTCAAGGGCGACCTGCCCCTCGGTGAAGGACAGCCGCACGGGGGTGTTGCGCTCGGCGACGAGGGAGACGCGCTTGACCGCGTCGATCAGGGCGGCGGTGGAGACGACGGCGGTGATCGCGGTGGTCTCGGGGAACAGCCGGCGCACGGGCGGGTACTCGCCGTCCACGAGGGTCGACGTGGTGCGGCGACCGCCGGCCTCGAAGCCGATGAGGTTCGCGGAGGACTCCTGCGCGAGAGCGATCTCGACGCTGCCGCCGGTGGAGAGCGAGCGGGCGACCTCGTGGAGGGTGCGGCCGCGCACCAGGGCGGTGTGCTCGGTGCCGGGGGTGTCCGGGTTCCAGGTCAGCTCGCGCAGCGCGAGGCGGTAGCGGTCGGTCGCCATGAGCGTCATGGTCTCGCCGCTGGTCTCGACCTTCACGCCGGTCAGCAGGGGCAGGGTGTCGTCCTTCGAGGCGGCGACGGTGACCTGCGAGATCGCCTCGGAGAAGACGTCCGCGGGCACGGAGCCGGCGCGGTCGGGCATCGCCGGCAGCTGCGGGTACTCCTCGACGGGGAGGGTCGCGAGGGCGAAGCGCGCCGATCCGCAGCGGACCTGGAGCTTCGTCCCCTCGAGGGCGACGCTCACGTTCTTGTTCGGGAGGGCGCGGACGATGTCGGAGAGCATGCGGCCCTGGACGAGCACCTCACCGGGCTGCTCCACCTCGGCGTCGAGCGAGATCTGCGCGCTGACCTCGTAGTCGAAGGTCGAGAGCTGCAGCTGGCCGGCGGCATCGGCCACGATCCGCACACCCTGCAGGATCGGCATCGCCGGGCGGACGGGGAGGGTGCGGGTGGCCCAGGTGACGGCGTCCCCGAGGACGCCGCGGTCGAGGTGGAACTTCACCGTTGCCACTCCTTCGCAGTGGTCGATCGTCAGAACGGGGCCCAGCGTATCGGTAACTCCGCGCTCCCGACGACGCACCGGCGAGGATCCTTGACATCCGCGCTCGCGCTGATGCGGCGAACCGCCCACGCTCGCACCTTCTTCGTCCTTGCCGCCCTCCCCGCGCCCCGCGATCACCGCCGCCGGAACACACGTCCCGGCAGCGCCCCCTCATCCACATCCCCATCGAGCGAAAGAACTACAGACCTCTTCTTCACGGCTGTGGATCCGGTGGACAACCCCCGTCCGTGCAGGTCGTACGCGGAACATGTCATCCCCTCGATCTGTGGAGACGTCGATCCTCGACGTGGGCGGAGTGTGCACACCCTCCGCTCATCGCCGGATTCCTGTCATTCATCCGTGCACATCGGCTCCTGCGGGAACATCCGTCGATCCACACTGTCCACAGAGTTGTCCACATTGGGGACGACAGGGACTCGCGGAGACCTGTCATCTCCCGCTCCTCGCGCAGGTCGCAGCGCTGCTGCGGCCCGATCCGCGGGACCCCTCAGGAGCGCGAGGCGGAGTTCGAGCTCTTGATCTTCGCGGTGAGCTCGGTGACCTGGTTGAAGATCGCGCGTCGCTCCTTCATGAGCTCCGAGATCTTCTTGTTGGCGTGCATCACGGTCGTGTGATCACGGCCGCCGAACTCCTCGCCGATCCGGATCAGCGGCATGTCCGTGAGCTCCCGGCACAGGTACATCGCGATCTGCCGTGCCGAGACGAGCCGGCGGCTGCGGCCGGTGCCCACGATCTCCTCGACGGAGAGCCCGAAGTACGTGGCCGTCTGCGCGATGATCGTCGAGGCCGTGATCTGGGTGCCGTCGTCGTGGGAGAGCAGGTCCTTGAGGACGCTCGCGGCGAGGGTGACGTCCATCGGCTGCCGGGAGAGCGAGTGCAGCGCCTGCACGCGGATCAGGGCCCCCTCGAGCTCGCGGATGTTCGTCGCGATGTGGGAGGCGATGTACTCCAGGACGTCGTGCGGGACCTCGCCCGTGTTCTCCTGCGCGACCTTCTTGCGGAGGATCGCGATGCGGGTCTCGAGGTCCGGCGGCTGCACGTCGGTCATGAGCCCCATCTCGAAGCGGGAGCGCATGCGGTCCTCGAAGCCCCCGAGCTCCTTGGGAGGGAGGTCCGAGGTGATGACGATCTGCTTGTCCGTGTTGTGCAGCGAGTTGAACGTGTGGAAGAAGGCCTCCATCGTCTCCGGGGCCCGCTGCAGGAACTGGATGTCGTCGATGAGCAGGATGTCGATGTCCCGGTACCGCCGCTGGAACTCCTGCGCCTTGCCGAACTGGCCGGACTGCACGGAGTTGATGAAGTCGTTGGTGAACTCCTCGGAGTTCACGTACCGCACGACGACGTCCGGGTAGAGGCTCTTGGCGTAGTGGCCCACCGCGTGCAGCAGGTGCGTCTTTCCCAGCCCCGAGCCGCCGTAGATGAACAGCGGGTTGTAGGCCTTCGCGGGGGTCTCCGCGACGGCGGAGGCCGCGGCCTGCGCGAAGCGGTTCGAGGAGCCGATGACGAAGGTGTCGAAGGTGTACTTGGCGTTGAGCCGTGAGTCCTCGCCGAGGGTCGAGCCGCCCGGGTCCACCGGACGGGGTCGGCGCGGGGCCGGCATCGGGGAGGGGGCGGAGGCGCCCGAGTAGCCCGTGTAGGGGGAGGTCTCGGAGAAGCCGCGACCGGCCTCGGCGACGTCCGCCGGGGCGATCGCGCCGTCGGCCTCGGCGCTCGTGGAGGCGGCGCTCGAGGAGGACGGCGTGACGGGGAGCACGGCGCGGGCGCCGTCGCGCCCGTCGGGCCGGACGGACCCGTTCGCGCGGAACGGGGCCTCGCGGTGGACCTCCGCCGCAGCGCTGTCCACAGAGTTGTCCACATCCTGTGCATTCCGCGGGGCGGAACCCGAGGTCGCGGCGGGGGGACGTGCCGGCTCGTCGTCGTCCTCGAGCATGAGCGACTCGTCGACCGTGACGGCGAAGCGGGTCTCGCGTCCGGTCGCCTCCCGCAGCGCGTCCTTCAGGGCGCCCGCGATGCGGTTCTCGAAGAGCTCCTTCGCCGAGGTGTTCGGCGCTGCGAGCAGGGCGGTGTCCGCCACGACGGCCATCAGACGGGACAGGCTGAGCATCGCGAACGCGCGCGTGGAGACGGCGCTGTCCTGGCGCAGGGTCGCCAGGGTGCGATCCCAGATCGCATCGGGCTGCGCGTCGTTCATCTCGGTCTCCATCGCGGGGCGGGTGTCGGGGTAGTTTTCCACAGGTTCCCCGTCCATTGTGGACCGGGACTGTGGAGAACTGTGGATCCTCGGGACCCCTCACGAGGGAGAGGTGCGCCACGAGCGACACGTGAGAATCGGGCCACACCGGGCGCCCCGGCGCCTAGGATCCGTTGACCCCCTGTGCACCCGCCCCTAAACTCGTGCAGTCAGCGCTGCGCGTCGGCCCGACGGTTCCCCGGTCCCCTCCGGACCCGCCGTCGGACCGTGTGAATCGTCCGCCGGTCGGTCCTTCCCCCGGCTCACGTCCTGCCTCCCCGGCAGGAGAACCGATCCGTCCGTGCAGCGGACCACACGCCACCGTGAGGGGCACGTCAGTGCCCACGACCGAGGAGAACCGATGTCCAAGCGCACGTTCCAGCCGAACAACCGCCGCCGCGCCAAGAAGCACGGCTTCCGCGCCCGCATGCGCACCCGCGCCGGCCGCGCCATCGTCAACGCCCGCCGCGCCAAGGGCCGCTCCGAGCTCTCCGCCTGAGGCTCGGCGACCGCGAGCGGGTTCCCGTGGCCGGCTCGACCTGGTCCCGGCACCGCCTGCGCTCCTCCGACGACTTCAGCGCCGTCACCCGAGGAGGCGTCCGCAGCGCCCGATCCCACGTGGTCGTGCATCTCGCCCTGCTGGAGCAGGGCGATGATGCACCCCGCGTGGGTTTCGTCGTGTCCAAGAAGGTCGGCAACTCGGTGATCCGCCACCGGGTGGCCCGCCGCTTCCGGGAGATCGTCCGCCATCACCTCGCGGAGTTCCCGACCGGGTCGACCGCCGTGCTGCGAGCCCTGCCCGGGATCGAGCAGATCCCGTTCACGGACCTCGAGGACGAGGTCCTGGGGGCGCTCGGGACCGCGACCCGCAAGCTCGAGAAGCGTCGCGCCGCAGCGTCGAGCGCGTCATGAGCGCCCTGCGCGCGATCGCCCGGGCGCCGCGACGGCTGCTCATACTGCCGGTGCGCGCCTACCAGGTGGGGATCTCGCCCTACACCCCTCCGGCCTGCCGGTACTCCCCGGTGTGCTCGCAGTACGGCATCGAGGCCCTGCACGTGCACGGCGCCGTCAAGGGGACCCTGCTGACCACGTACCGGATCCTGCGGTGCAACCCCCTCACCCGAGGGGGGCACGATCCGGTGCCCGCCCCGGGCATGTGGAGCAATCCACGCCGTCTACGGCGCCCTGCCGCCGAGGGCCTACCCTTGTCCGAGACTCCCGACCACAGCCGTCACATCGCATGAACGACATGCGCATCCGGGCGGCAGGAAGACCAGGCCGATGAATCCCCTGTACCCCATCGAGTGGGCCGTCGCATGGATCATGGTGAAGTTCCATGCGCTCCTGGGCCTCGTCATGGACCCGAACTCCGGCTGGACGTGGATGCTCTCCATCGTGGGCCTCACCGTCGTGGTCCGCGTCATCATCACGCCGCTGTTCATCCGGCAGATCCGCTCCTCCCGCGCGATGCAGGCGGTCTCCCCGCAGCTGCAGGCGCTGCAGAAGCGGTACAAGGGCAAGACCGACCCGGAGTCCCGCCAGAAGATGGCGACGGAGATGCAGGCGGTCTACAAGGAGGCCGGAGCCTCCCCGCTCTCCTCGTGCCTGCCGCTGCTGCTGCAGATGCCGATCTTCTTCGCCCTGTTCCGCGTGCTCTTCTACAAGCTGCCCGAGGCGGCCGGCGGCGCGGCCTTCGGCCCGCTCACCGTGGACCTCGCGAAGAGCGCCTACCACGCGACCCTGCTGGGCAGCACGACCATCGCGGACAGCTTCCTCAAGACCGGTGACGGCGGCATCACGTCGAAGATCGTCGCCGGCGTCATCATCGCGCTCATGTGTCTGACGACCTTCATCACCCAGAAGGAGCTGACCATGCGCAACATGCCCCCGTCGGCCCTCGAGGGCCCGATGGCGAGCACGCAGAAGATGATGATGTACATGCTCCCGTTCATCTACGTGATCACGGGACCGGGCATGCCGATCGGTGTGCTCATGTACTGGCTCACCACGAGCCTGTGGACCCTGGCCCAGCAGCTCATCGTGGTCCTCACCTACCCCACCCCGGGCTCCCCGGCGGAGGCCTCGCGCCACCGCCGCATCAACGACAAGCGCGAGCGCAAGGGCCTCGAGCCCCTCGACTTCACGCCGAAGAAGCCGGCCGTGGTCGTCGAGGAGGAGTCCGCGCCGATCCGCGTGCAGCCCAAGAAGGCCGCCGGCGGCAAGAAGCTCTCCGACCAGGAGCGCCTCGAGCAGGCCCGCGCCGCCCGCGAGAAGGCGCAGGCGGACCGCCGCGCCGCGCAGGAGGCGAAGGCCGCCGAGGAGAAGGACAAGCCCTCCTCCGGCTCCGCGCTCTCGAAGAAGAACCAGGGCGGCAAGAAGCGCCGCAAGTGACCTCCGACGGCGGGAGCACCGGTGCTCCCGCCGTCGACCGCACCGCCTCCCCGCATCCCGATCATCACGGAGATCCCCATGACTGACACCACCGTCGACCCGACCCCGGGCGAGGACCGCACCGACGTCGAGAGCTCTGCCGTCGAGAGCGCCGCCGCCCCGACCCCCGCGGCCGCGACCCCCTCGGCTCTCTCGGCTGAGGGGGCCGAGGTCGAGCATCCCGAGTCCGCCGTCACCGAGGAGGAGCCGCGCGAGAGCGCGGAGGAGCGCATGCGCCGTCTCGAGGAGGAGGGCGACATCGCCGCCGACTACCTCGAGGAGCTGCTCGACATCGCGGACCTCGACGGCGACATCGACATCGACGTGGACGGCGACCGGGCCTCGGTCGAGATCGCCGGCGCCGAGCGCCTCGCGAAGCTCAACCGCCCGCGCGGCGAGCTCCTGGATGCGCTGCAGGAGCTGACCCGCCTCGCGGTGCAGACCCGCACCGGGAACCGCTCGCGCCTCATGCTCGACATCGGCGGCTTCCGCGCCGAGCACAAGGGCGACCTCGAGCAGCTCGCCGAGGACGCCGTGGAGCAGGCGCGCACGGGCGGGGAGCCGGTGCCGCTGCGCCCGATGAACCCCTTCGAGCGCAAGGTGGTCCATGACGTCGCGAAGGGCGCGGGGCTGCGCTCCGAATCCGACGGCGACGGCAAGAACCGTCACGTCGTGATCTATCCGGCGTCCTGAGGCCCGTCGTGCTGGCGCTTCCCGAGCACCTGCGCGCCCCGGCGGAGCGCCTCTTCGGCGACCGTCTGGAGCTCGCGCAGCGCTTCACCGACCTCCTCGCCGAGCAGGGCGTGGAGCGCGGCCTCATCGGCCCGCGCGAGGTGGAGCGGCTGTGGGAGCGCCACATCATCAACTGCGCCCTGCTGAGCGACGCGATCCCGGAGGACGCCGCCTCCCTCGCCGACGTCGGCTCCGGGGCGGGGCTGCCCGGCGTGGTCATCGCGATCGCCCGCCCCGACCTGCCCGTGACCCTCATCGAGACGATGCAGCGGCGCGCGACGTGGCTCGAGGAGGTCGACGCCGAGCTGGACCTGGGCCTCGAGGTGGTCCGCGCCCGCGCGGAGGAGCTGCACGGGGACCGCGACTTCGCCGTCGTGACCGCCCGGGCGGTCGCGGCGCTCGACAAGCTCGCCAAGTGGACGATGCCGCTCGTGGCCGACGGCGGCTCGCTCATCGCCATGAAGGGCTCCTCCGCGGAGGACGAGCTCGACGCCGCGCAGAAGGTGCTGCGGCGTCTCGGCGGGGACGAGGGGACCGTGCTCCGCTGCGGGGAGGGGGAGGTCGACCTTCCCACTACAGTGGTCCACGTGCGCCGCCGCGCACGAGCAACCAGGAAGGGAGACCCCCGTGGCTGATCGGCCAGGCGACGCCTCCGCGACCGGGGGCGCCCTCGACGACACCCCGCTCATGCGGGAGCTGACGCGGGACCATGCCCGGCGCCGGGAGCTCGAGAAGGCGGCCTTCTCCGCTCCGGAGACGACCCGCATCATCACCGTCGCGAACCAGAAGGGCGGCGTGGGGAAGACCTCCACGACCGTGAACCTGGCGGCGGCGCTCGCGATGGGCGGCCTGCACGTGCTCGTGATCGACGCGGACCCGCAGGGCAACGCCTCGACCGCCCTCGGCATCGCGCACCACGCCGAGGTGCCGAGCATGTACGAGGTGCTCGTGGACTCCGCCCCCATCGCTGACGTCGTCCAGGACGTGCCGGACATGCCGCGCCTGCAGTGCGCCCCCGCGACGATCAACCTCTCCGGTGCGGAGATCGAGCTGGTCTCGCTCGTGGCCCGGGAGAACCGCCTGCGGAACGCCATCCGTGACTTCCTCGCGCACCGCGGGGAGGAGGGTCTGCCGCGGCTGGACTACGTGCTCGTGGACTGCCCGCCCTCGCTGGGCCTGCTGACGGTCAACGCCCTGGTCGCGGCCCGAGAGGTGCTCATCCCGATCCAGGCGGAGTACTACGCCCTCGAGGGGCTCACGCTGCTGCTGAACAACATCGATCTGATCCGGCAGCACCTGAACCCGGATCTGCAGGTCTCCTCGATCCTCATGACGATGTACGACGCCCGGACGCGGCTCGCCGCGCAGGTCGCCGCGGAGGTGCGGGAGCACTTCCCCGAGCAGACCCTCGTCACGACGATCCCGCGCTCGGTGCGGATCTCGGAGGCGCCGAGCTACGGGCAGACGGTCCTCACGTACGATCCCGGGTCGAGCGGGGCCCTGGCCTACCGGGCCGCGGCGCACGAGATCACCGTCCGTCCCGCCCCGTGACACCCCTCTTCCCGTCCGCCGTTCGGCCGTCCCCTGCGGACCGGGATCGACTTCGGCCCATGCACGTTTGCTTCTCGGAAGGACCACGGAGATGACGCAGAAACGAGGACTCGGACGCGGACTCGGCGCCCTGATCCCCGGCGCGGGATCGGCACCGGCGACCACGCCGACCCCGGAGCTGCGCACCCGCACGCCCCGCACCGATTCCCCGAGTGAGCGCGTTGCGTCGGAGCGCCCCGTGGACATGTTCTTCAGCGGCGACCGCGTGGGCGAGGACGATGCCGCATCCCGTGGGCGCAGCAACCCCCGTGACCTCGCCGGCGACATGGCCAAGGCCGCCGCCGAGCGCCGCGGCCGGGGCACGCGCACCGCCTCCCGCGCCGCTGCGGAGGAGGAGAAGGCGCCGAGCACCCGCCGCCGCAGCTCCTCCACGAGCGCGCCGGCGAAGAGCTCCCCCGCGAAGAAGAGCACCCCGGCGAAGAAGAGCGCCGCCGCGTCCTCGGCATCGAAGTCCACCTCCTCGAAGGCGTCCTCGTCGACGACCACCAGCTCGAAGCCGGCTGCTGCGAAGAGCTCCTCCTCGAAGGCCGCGGCATCGACGTCGGCCACCTCGAAGCAGGCCACCTCGAAGGCGACGCCGTCGAAGGCCGCTGCCTCGACGAGCACGGCCTCGAAGGAGAACTCGGCGTCGACGGCCGCTCCCTCGACGGCCGCCGCCGAGAAGCCCTCGTCGTCCTCGAAGGTCGCCGGGTCCACGTCAGCCGATGAGTCCTCGACGCCCTCCGCGTCCACGACGGCTGCGGAGACCCCGGCGAGCACAGCCCCGGCGCCCGCCGCCGAGAGCGCCCCGTCGGCCCCGGTCGAGCCGACCACCCGGGTGACCGCTCCCCCGGAGGAGGAGAGAGCTCCGGAGGTGTCGACGGCGGAGAGCACCGAGGCCCCGGCGGCGGAGGAGGCCCTCTCCTCGCCCGCCGAGTCGAGCCCCGTGGTCGACGTGCAGCCGGTCGATCTGACGCCCGCCCAGGCCCGCGCCGCGGCGTCGGGGACCGAGGAGATCGAGGAGCCCGTCGCGCCGGAGGAGCCGTCCACGGCCGAGGAGCCCGTCTCTTCCGCCACGGACGACAACAGCCTGCTCCCCGTGCCCGGGGCGGAGTTCGCCGAGATCCCGATCCACGAGATCCGGGAGAACCCTCGGAACCCCCGTACGCTCTTCGACGACGATGAGCTCGATGAGCTCGCCTTCTCCGTGCGCCACGTCGGCGTGCTGCAGCCCGTCGTCGTCCGGCCGATCCCGGTCACCGAGGACGGCGAGTCCTTCGAGCTCGTCATGGGCGAGCGCCGTTGGCGCGCCGCCCGCCGTGCCGGCCTCCCCTCGATCCCGGCGATCATCCGGGAGACGAGCGACGACGACCTCCTGCGGGACGCGCTGCTCGAGAACCTCCATCGGTCCCAGCTGAACCCGCTCGAGGAGGCCGCCGCATACCAGCAGCTGCTCGACGACTTCGGCTGCACGCAGGACGAGCTCGGCGAGCGGATCGGTCGCTCGCGGCCCCAGATCACCAACACCCTGCGGCTGCTGCGCCTCCCCGCGCTCGTCCAGCGCCGGCTCGCGAGCGGTGCCCTGAGCGCCGGTCACGCCCGTGCCCTGCTCTCCCTGGACGATCCCTCGCTCATGGAGGAGCTCGCGCAGCGCATCGTCTCGGAGGGGCTCTCCGTGCGCGCCGTGGAGCGTCTGGTGGCCCGTGGTGGGCAGCAGGCCCCCGCACGCACCGTGCGCCGCTCCAGCTACGATCCGCACGTCGTGGACCTCACCAGCCGGCTCTCCAACCGCCTGGAGACCCAGGTGCGCATCGACGTGGGCAAGCGCAAGGGCAAGATCACCCTGGAGTTCACCAACCTCGAGGATCTCGAGCGCCTGGTGGAGACCATGGGGCTCGAGACCTCCGTGGAGGACTGACCCTCCCCGACTGCTCTGCACGTCTCGGAGAACCTGCAGCGACTCTTCGTGCCACGGGCCCGCACCCACAGGGGTGCGGGCCCGTCGCGCATCCCCGGGAGGGGAGAGGGTGACGAGTGTGATGTACCGATACACCCTAGAAGTCCGATGTGTACGGTTCACCACCGAGGTAAGTGGTGGAGTCCCCGAGAGCGCCCGTGGGATGCATGCGGCGAGGGCCGGGGTCGGCGCGGGTGAGGTCACTCGCTCGACGTTGTCCACCGATGTGCACAACTCTGTGGATTCGGCCCCCGACCCCGCGATGAGCTCCCCTCGCCGACCGTGAGCTCGGTTCGCGTACCGCATGACTGCCAGTAGAGAGGAGCGGTGGTGCTCGCGAGTGAGCGACCTGAACGTCAGCCGCCGGGTGGGCGCTCCCGGCCGGTGTCACGTGGGGCCGTGGCGTCTCGGGGTCGCCGCGGGTGTGGGCACGTCCTTCGGACACACGTTAAACCCCCCCCCAGGAGAGGGATCGGTGGCCGGACAGCACGCCGTTCCGCCCGGCACCTGTGGTGGGCCCGACATTCTTGCAGGTCACCGGCATGTTCCCCGTGAAACATGAACGGCTTGCCCCGTCGGCATGGGGTCCGAACGAGCTGGGTACACACTCTTGCTCCATTCGACCCCACCCTCCTTCCCCCGCGAACCGCTCACGTCTGACACAGCGCAGGGTGGGGCCGGCTGCCGAGGGGAGGGTGCGATGGGTGAGTTTCCCGTGAAACGGAACGGAATGTTGGACCGCGACAGCAGGAGCAGAGGAAGCAATGCCCCCTTTCTCAGAGCTGTTGGCCATGTCGTAGCTCTCTCCCCTCAACGGCGGTTCGAAGTCGTTCGTGCACGCGCAGGCCAGAACGGCCGGAGAGGACTGCGGGTGTCGAAGCTTCACGTGAAACGCGTGCGGGGGGCCCACCGATGGCCCGCAACGCGGCGCCGGCCGACGTGCTCGCTGATCGGCACAGTGCGCCCCCGCCCGATGAGGAGCACGTGAACAGTGATGTGCCCACTCCCCCCAGACGATGCTCTGCCGCGATGCGACGGCTACCCACGCACGACGCGAGAACCTTGCGCCTCGGCGACGTCGTTTCCCGTGAAACACAGTTGCATCCATACACAGATCGGAGAGTTTCCCGTGAAACTCGCGTCGGTGTAGAGCGGTTCTGTCGCGTTTCCCGTGGAACACAACACGCCCCGCGCACGACGCACCAGCCGTGACTCGGAGAGGGGGCATCGTCGTCGGTTGCGCATGGGCTCGCCATGATCACGCTGATGTGCAGCGCGGGGGCAGATCGTGAAGGGCTGCGAGTTCGCAGCATCACGACACGGCGACAACGCGTTAGGCGCCAACCTCGGTGTTTCCCGTGGAACTCGCCCGCCGTTCTGTCTCCCCTGGACGGAGACAGCCACGCATGGCAATCAGTGGGAGGAGTGGCCAGGTACTTGTTGCCGAGACATCAATGACGGAGGAGTTGGCAGCACCCATGAGGACTCCTGACATCGCCTCTCCTCTTCTGAAGAGTGTTCACGAGCGTTGATCAACAAAGGACGCCTTGTTTCACGGGAAACTCGCCGCAAGGTCGCTCTCTTGCGGGGAGGCGCGAGTCCAGTCCAGGGAGCGCACACTCGCCTTCCGTGCGTTTCACGTGAAACTTCCGCCCTTTCCCAAAATGCCGTGCTGTGGGAGTCGAGGTCGACGGTACCCGAGGCTGTCGATGGAGACACGACTCAGACCACACTCCATGTCGACGGAGTCTTTCGGGAAGCTCACGATGCTGTTCTTCGGCACGCAGGTGGCTCATCGCCGGAGGCCGGCGACCGACGTTTCACGCGAAACCAGTCCCGGCGCGGGCTCGGAGCGCGGCAGAGGCGCTGTCATTCTCGTCCAGGTCATCTCTGCTGGTGAGCATGCATATGGGCTCGGCGTGCCGAGGCCATCGACTGCTGCGGCCAGAGAAGCAGCTCGACGCGCAGAATCGACGTTTCACGGGGAACGGACGTCGGCGCCCGGTCCTTGATCCGCGCGAGAGAGTAGGACACGACCACCAGCGTCTCTCCCGCGTGCGCACTAAGTGCCCGAGACAGGCCCCCGAGGGTTTCACGGCGAACCATGAGGACATGGGACCCCGTCGGGAGGGACAGAGACAACCCCGCTAGACGCGCCAAGCCAAAGCGGAGGCACGGGTCCTGTTTCGCGTGAACCCCGAGAAGAACGACATGATGAGTTGTTGTCGTTGATGGGAGAAGTCCTGCCGTGGTGCAGATGACGAGGTGGTGGACCGCAGCTGGACGGACGGCGCGCAGTGTGGAGTGCCGGGGCGGGAGCGGTCGCGGTCAGCAGATGTCGTGAGCGCGCGACAGCGCTCAGATGTTCGTCGTGGAACCACTCCCCGGCTGCTCCGGCGATGTCCATACTCCGTTGGGAGATCAGGTAGAGAGGTCGGGGCAGCCGTGAGAGCTCGACGCCGCGCACACACGACATGAGTCGTCGCGACGTCGCGACGATGCGGGGAGAGTGCTCCGACGCCACTTTTGCACACTGTGGGAAACGGTGTGGACAGCGATAGACGCGGTCCCCAAGAGATCCAACCAGATCGGCGGACTATGACCCATACCACAGGACCAATTGTTGGGCACCCCTTCCTGGAGATCAGTATCACCGCAGGTCACAGCACGATCAGCCCGACACTCGGGCGATCAGAGTCTCGCTGCTCTCTCCACACACCAATGTGGATAACTCTGTGGACGGAGCCCGCGAAGGCTGTGGACTTCGATGTGGACAACCATGTGGATGCGGGGATCGGTGCACGTCATCGCGGTGAGTCCGGGGCAACTTGACGTGCCCGTCAGCGGCACTTCGTGGACTCCTGTGCAGCGGTTGCTCAGCTCCGCAACGGGCCGAACTCCTCGTCGATGACGTGCTTCGGGAGAGCTCCCGTGCGTCGATGCAGCTCTGTCCAGGAGCCACGGAGCTCGATCCGCTCCCCTGTGGGGGTCGGGAGGAGCGTGGAGGTGCGGACGGTCCGGCGGACGGTGGAGCGCCCGGTCGTGCAACGCTCAGCGTCGGGAGCATCGGGCGCGGCGGAAGGGCTGGGCGCGGCGGAGGTATCCGGGACGGCGGCGGGTTCGCCGGGCCCCGCGTGCTCGAGCAGCAGCCAGGTGGGCAGCACCTCGACCCCGAGGGCATCCAGGAGGGCCGGTTCGGGGTCCAGGAGGTGCACGGCGGTGCGATCGGGTCCCCAGCGGCGGGAGAGCTCCCTCAGGATCGTCACCGCAGGGCGCGCCGGAGCGCACCATGACGCCGTGACGAGGACGAGCAGCTCAGAGCCCGCAGGGGCGGCTCCCTGCTCGGGAGCCGCCCCTGCGGCCGGATCGGTGCTGTTCATCGATGGTTGCTGCTCATCGTGCCTCGTGCGGTCGGTGCGCCTCAGGCGCGGGCGGCGGCCTCGGAGACGAAGGCGGCGGTGGCGTCGGTCGGCGCGTCGGCGACGTCGGCCGTCTCCTCCGCCTCCGCGTCGCGATCCGCGAGCCAGCGCTCGGCGTCCAGCGCTGCCTGGCAGCCGGAGCCCGCGGCGGTGATCGCCTGGCGGTACGTGTGGTCGACGACGTCGCCGGCCGCGAAGACGCCCTCCACGGAGGTGCGGGTGGTGCGGCCCTCGACGACGATGTAGCCCTGCTCGTCGAGCTCGAGCTTGTCCTGGAACAGCTCCGTGCGCGGGAGGTGACCGATCGCCTCGAAGACGGCGGAGGTCGCGATCTCGCGCTCCTCACCGGTCTGCGTGTCGCGCACGGTGATCGACTCGACCTTCTCACCGCCGTTGATCGAGACCAGCTCGCTGTTCCACGCGAAGGACAGCTTCGGGTCGCTCTCCGCGCGGCGGGCCATGATCTTCGAGGCGCGCAGCGCGTCACGACGGTGCACGAGGGTCACCGTGCGGCCGAAGCGCGTGAGGAAGGTGGCCTCCTCGACGGCGCTGTCTCCGCCGCCGACCACGACGATGTCCTGGTCCTTGAAGAAGAAGCCGTCGCACGTGGCGCACCAGCTGACGCCCTTGCCGGAGAGGCGGTCCTCGCCGTTCACGTCGAGGCGGCGGTACGCGGAACCGGTCGCGATGATCACCGACTTCGCCCGGTACACGGTGCCGTCCTCGAGCGTGATCGTCTTGACGTCGCCCTCGAGCTGCACGTCGACGACGTCCTCGAACTCGATCTGCGCGCCGAAGCGCTCGGCCTGCTCCTGCATGGTCGTCATGAGCTCGGGGCCCTGGATCCCCTCGGCGAAGCCGGGGAAGTTCTCGACGTCCGTCGTGGTCATCAGCGCGCCGCCGGCGTCGAGCGCCCCCGCGAGGACGATCGGCTTCATCTCGGCGCGGGCCGTGTAGATCGCGGCCGTGTAGCCCGCGGGACCGGAGCCGACGATGACGACCTCGTGCACCGTGCTGTCCTGCGCCGCGCCGTCCTGCGCGGTCTCGGGGGCCTCGCAGCCCTCGGGCCCGCAGGCCTGCGCGGAGGTGGCGGAGGCGCCGAGGATGTTGAGAGCCTGGATCGGCTGGGTCATGGGAGGTCCTTCCGGAGGTGGACGGGAACGGCGCGGCGACGCAGACGAGCGTACGGCGCGAAGGGGTCGGAGGGGGCGGGCGAGGGACGAGGCGGGACGGCGCTCACACGCCCTCGATGAGCACGGTGCCGCTCCAGAGGCCCACCTGGGACGGATCCGCCTGCGTCGAGGCGTCGCCGCAGGTGGGGCGCACCACGGTGACCGAGACCGTGCCGCCCGTGGCCTGGAGCGTGTCGCGGTCCACGGGACCGTGCACGAGCAGCCAGGCCGACGTCTGGTCGGTTCCCCACGCGACCTCCTCCATGATCAGCACCGCATCGGCGCTCCCGAGGGTCTGCAGGCAGGTCGCGGCGTCGAAGCTCGTCATCGGCTGGATGGTGCCGGCGTCGACGAGCCTCTGGACCTCGGTGCCCAGGGAGCTCTCCGTGACAACGGGCAGACCCGCCGAATTCTTCCCGGCACCGTTCTCCGTGTCGACCGCGACACCTGCCCGCGGGTGTGTGGTGCTCGACTGCTCGAGCGCCGTGGACAGCTGCAGCCCGATCAGCGCGGCCACGACCAGCACCGCGAGGATCACCACGACCGGGATCCCGAGGAAGTTCGGGAGCCGGGAGGACAGCCCGTGCACCCGCCGGAGGGCCGGGCGCGGGCTCATTCGACGCGGACCTCGGCGATCCGGCCGCGGTAGCGATCGGTCTCGACGCTGTCCTGCGGGAGGTCGGGGATCCACAGCGCGGCGCCGTCGGCCTCGAGGGGCTCCTTCGGGGTGAGGACGGCCTCGCCGTCCCCGTTGAACTGGGCGGTCGCGGCGACGTCGCGGAGGCTGCCGTCGGCGTTCACCGCGTGCAGCTCGATCGTCCCGCCCGTGTTGCGGGCGGTCGTCACGGTGACCTTCGTGATCGTGGACTCCTCCGCGAAGGTCAGCTTGATGCCCGTGCCGTCCTTGAGCCCGCCGAAGTCGGAGCTCGTGTACAGCTTCGTGGACCAGAAGGTGCCGGTGTCGCCATCCGTGATGCGCGAGGCCTGCTCCGGATGGTCGAGGGTGCTCGAGTTGAACTCCTCGACCCCGGTCACCTCGGGCGCGGGCAGGGTCGCGGTGGGCGACGGGCTCTCCTCCTCGGCGGTAGGGCTCGCCTCCTCGCTCGGTGCGGCGGTGGTCGCGGTCGCGACCGGCTGCGTGTTCAGCGGGTTCTCGACCCGCTGGCGCAGCCCCGAGGTGATCGACGTGATCGCGAAGACCATCGCGATGATGACCAGCAGCACGGCGCCCAGCAGGATCCATTGGGCCTGGCGCGAGCGGGCGGCGGGCTGTGCGGGGCCGAGGCCCCAGGTCTGCGGGTCGTCCGCATCGACCGCGACGCCGACGACCTCGCGCAGCAGGGAGCTGCGGGAGGCGGGGACCGTGTCCTCAGGGATGTCCGACTCGAGGGCGGAGCGGTCGCGGCCGCGCACGACGATCGGACCGGAGTCGACCGGTGCGAGCGACTCGGTGCGCCCGGAGACGGCGAGCGGGCCGGTGCCCTCCGCCGCGGAGGACGCGGAGTCATGACGATGATGCGTGGCGGGGGTGAGCGCGGTGCTCGCGGTGGTGCCGGCGGCCGCGGGGAGGGCGGCCGTGCCGGGCTCCGCCGCGGCGGGGGCCACCCCGGACTCGGCGGATTCCGGTGCTGAGGTGGCCGGCGCGTCGGCCGGGGTCGAGGGACTCACCTGGGTCGACGGACTCGTCGGGGCCGACGGGTCCGACGGGTCGGCCGGTGAGGACGGGCCGGAGGGTGCGGCTGCGGCGACGGCCGCCGCAGCGCCGACGGTCGCGGCACCGGCCGCACCCGCGCCGGCGGCCAGGGGCGCGGCGTCATGAGCTGTGGCCGCGTCGGTATGCGCGGCGGATCCCGTCGCTGCGGCGACATCGGTCCCGGTGTCGGTCGCTGCGGGGCGAGGCGCGGGAGCGGCGACATCGAGATGGCCCGGGAAGGCGCTCGAGGAGCGGCGCTCATCGAGATGCAGCTCCTTCACCAGTGCCTTCGCCTCGCCCTCGGCCGCGGAGGAGGAGGGCGCAGCGGTCGTCTCCTGCTCCTCGGCGGGCACCGAGGACTCGGGGGCCTCGGGGTTCTCGGGATCGACGGCGGCCGATGCCGCGCCGGCGCCGACGACCCCGGCCGTCGCCGCGGCGGCCGCGCCGGATGCGGCCGCGCCGGGGGTGCGGGAGACGGTGTCCTCCTCCGGGAGGTCGCCGTCGGCGGGGAGCGGCTCGAACGACTCGGTGGCCGGAGCAGCGTCGGCCTGCCGCTGACGGGTCGGGTCCGACGTCGGCGCCTCCTCCCCGGAGGTCGGCGCCGCGGAGCCCGCGCTCACCGAGGTCTCCCGGCCGGGCACGACGACGGGCGCGGCCGGAGCGGCATCGTGGGCGGAGGCAGCCGGGGTCGCCCCGCGACCCGCATAGGCCTCGAGGGTCACCGGGATCGACTGCCACGGCTCGAGGGCCTCGATCAGGTCCCGAGTGGTCTCCGGGCCCTCCTCCGCGGCGCCGCCCAGCACGAGCTCGCACAGCAGGTCGAGGTCCTCGGGGATCGGCGGGGCGCCCTCTGCACGCAGCGCGGATGGCCGTGGGATCGTCCCGTCAGCCCCCGGTCGCGGGCTGCGGCCCGTGAGCGCCCGGAACAGCAGCGCGACGAGGGCGCGCGTGTCCTGGAAGGAGGCGATCTCCCGCGAGCGGTCCAGATCGGTGTGCGCGGCGGCCTCGACGCCCACACCGAGCACGGAGACCGCCCCGGAGGCCGTGTCGACGAAGACGCGGTTGGAGTCGAGCAGCTGATGGCGCAGGCCACGACGGCGCGCGACCTCGAGCCCGGTCGCGGCCTCGCCGATCACGGCGCGCGCGGTCTCGGGGTGCAGGGGGCCGTCGGCGAGCAGCGCCGCGAGCGGCGGGGACGTGGGCAGCGGGTACTCGACGACCGTCGTCGGCTCGCCCGCGGTCCCGTCCGTCGCGCTCTCCTCACGGGGATCCTCGAGCACGACGATCTCGCGGACCGGCACGAGGTGCGGGTCCTCCACCAGATACGCGCGGCGCACGGCATCGGCGGCCTCGAGCGCGGCCGGGCCGTGCACGACCAGCAGCGCCACGTCCTCCCCGCTCGCGACCGTGCGGGCCCGGTGCCACGAGGCGCCCTCGGCGACCCCGGACAGGGGGATCCGCCCCTCCAGGGTCCACCGGGAGCGCAGCGCGTCCAGATGAGAGTTCGTGTCCACGGACCGTCCTTGTCGTCGGTGTTCGCCCTCGCTGCGAGCTCGGGCGGCTTCCATGCTACGAGGTCGCCCCGCGCAGGCGGCCGAGGGCCCGGGTTCCGGTGCCCACCATGCGCTGGACCTCCTCGACCCGCAGCAGCCAGGCCACGGCCAGGAACACCGCGGAGACCACCGCGCCGATCACGACGCCCAGGGCGATGGCGACCGATCGGTGGGACCAGATGGCCCCGTCCAGTAGCTGCACGAGCCCCGCCCCCACGGCCCAGGAGACGAGCGCCGCGAGCGCGAGCTTCCCCGCGAGCACCAGACCCTTCCGTGTGCCCGGCACGGCCTCGCCGAGGGCAGCGGCACGGCGCCGCAGGAACCACAGGGCCATGAGCCATCCGGCGAGGTTGCCGACGCTGCTCACCGTCGCCGCGGTCGCCGTCGCCCACGCCGGGTCCACCACGGCGAGGATGATCGGCGCACCCACGAGGGAGGCGAGCGTGTTCGGGATCTGCGTGTAGAAGGGCACGCGGGCGTCCTCGTACGCGTAGAACACGCGCTTGACGAGGTAGAGGGCCGCGAAGGGCACGAGGCCCAGCATGTAGCCCACGAGCACCGCGCCGTTCGCCCGGGCTCCGATCGGCCCCGTGCCGCCGCCGATCGCCCACATGATCGGGCCGGCGAGGGCGATGAAGAGGACCGTGCACAGCACCATCGGCACCGCGAGCAGGCGGTTCGTGCGGGCGTACGCGGCGAGCGCCGCGGCGTGGTCCCCCGCGGCGGCGCTGCGCGAGATCGCCGGGAAGGCGGCCGTGACCAGGGAGACCGCGATGATGCCCTGCGGGATCATGAACGCGAGGTAGGCCCAGTCGATCGAGAGCAGCCCCGGATAGCGGGCCGCGAGGTCAGAGTCCTTCCCGGCCGCCTCCGCCGCGTGCACCGCACCGCCGGTGGACCAGCGGGTCGCCCACACGCCGAGCTGGCCGAGGCCCAGCATCGCGAGGGTCCACAGGCCGATCCTGCTGAGCTTGCCGAGGCCCAGCCCGCGGAAGCCCCATCGCGGCCGCAGTCGCAGGTCGAGCTTCTTGACGAACCAGGTGAGGAAGACGACCTGGCCCGCGGAGCCGCCCACGTTGATCGCCGCCATCGCCACGATCATCGCGAGGGTCCACTGCGACGGGTCGCCGACGGCGCCCCACATGCCCAGGAACAGGGCCGCGCCGACGATGCCGATGAGGTTGTTGACCACCGGCGCCCACTGGTACGGGCCGAAGGAGTCGTGCGCGTTCAGCAGCTGCCCGCACATGACGTACAGGGCGGAGAAGAAGACCTGCGGCATCATCCAGTAGCCCAGCTGCACCGCGAGCGCGTAGGTCGCCGGCGGCAGGCTGCCGCTCGTGAGCACGAGCAGCACGGGCACGAGCAGCATGCACAGCCCCGTGAGCACGAGCGACACGAGGGACACGAGGGTCATGAGGCGCGAGACGTAGTCGCTGCCGCGGTCCGGCCGCTTCACGGCGCGCACGATCGCGGGCACCAGGATCGCGTTGAGCGTGCCGCCGCCCACGAACAGCCACACCGTGTTGGGCAGGGCGTTCGCGGCGCTGAAGGCGCTGCCGGCGGAGGACATGGAGCCCGCGAGGATCGAGCCGAACAGGAAGTTCCGCACGAAGCCGAGCAGCCGCGAGACGATCGACCCCGAGGCCATGACCACGGAGGCCTTCATGAGGCGGGAGCTGCTCCCGGGGGTGCCGTGGCGGCGGTGGCGGGGAACGTGATGGGTGCGGAGCTCGCGGGGACGTGTCGTCACGGGCGCTCCTCCTTCTGCTCCGGGTCCTCGGCCGCGGCGGCGGCCTCGTCCCCGGTCTCGGTCGTGGGGTCGGGATGGGCCTCGGCGTCGTCGGCGTCGTCGGCGTCGTCGGCGGTGGGCGGCAGCGGCTCGGTGGTGGGCTCGGAGCGGCCGGTGCGGGCGAGGACCACCGGGTCCTCGGGGCCGTGCACGGCCGGGGCGCGGTGCGAGGAGCCCGTGCGGCGGGCGCGCGCGACGCCCACCACCACGAGCGCGCCCATGCCGATCACGAGCAGCAGGGTCGTCCAGTTCTCCCACGCCGGGTTCACCGTGAGCGGCACCTCGGAGGTCGAGGTGAGCGCCTGCGCCCCGCCGTCCGGGGCGTCCTCGGCGTCGGGATCGCTGGTCAGCTGCACGGAGAGGGTCACGGTGCCGTTCGCGATCGCCTCGACCGGGACCGTCTTGTCGATCTGGCCGCGGGCGGGGACCGTCACGACGGGCTGCTCGCCCACCCGCACGATCGGGCGGTCCGAGGACACCGCGATCCGCACCGTGATCGGCGTGTCCAGGGAGTTCTTCACCGTGATCGGCACGCCCGCCGAGTCGGAGATGAGGTTGTAGCCGGAGGTCGGGACGACGGAGATCGCCCCGGTGAGGTCCGCGACGGCGGACTCCGCCAGATCCGCCCGCGCGGAGGAGTCCGCGGCGGAGCCCCAGTGCTCCGAGGCGGCGGAGAGCACCTCGAGGCGGGGACCGTCGAGCGCGGCGTCGTCCTCCATGACCGCCCCGAGCGTGTCGAGCTCGCCCCAGAGGTCCTGCAGCCGGCGGGCGAGGGCGGGCTCGACGTCCGTCGCGGCGACGTCGGCCGGGTCGGTGCGCGTCCAGGTGCCGTCCTCGGACTCCGCCGAGGGAGCCACGGTCGCCGCATCGATCGCCCCGAGGGCGTAGAGGTCGTCCCCCGATGTCGAGGGGTTCGTCGTGACCGCGTCCTGCTCCGCGGCGGAGAGCAGGGCATCGGTGGTCCCGCGGGTGAGCCAGGGGGCCTCGTCGAGGGCGTCGAGCGCGGTGCCCGCGGCCTCTGCGTCCAGGGCGGCCTCCGGGTCCGGGCTGATCAGCAGGTGCCGCGGTGCCTGCGAGTACTCCGAGGCGATCGTCGCGGTCTCCGCGAGCATCCGCTGGGTCACGAGCTCCGGGTCGGTGCTGCCGTCGAGCGAGGCGAACTCGGCGGAGAGCTCCGGATCCGGCGCGAGCACCCGCAGGTCCCGCCCGGATCCCGTCGCGCCCGTCGCCTCGTAGGTGCCGATCGAGCTGGGGGTGACGGCCGATCCCGGATCCTCCCGCACCGACGTGGAGGGCACGATGACGGTGTCCGCCCCCGTCGCGGCCGCCTCGTCGAGGGCGTCGGCGGTGACCTCGTCACCGGGGATGCCGACGGCCCGCGAGCGCAGGACGATCCCCGACTCCTGCCAGGTGTCCCGGCCCAGGGCGTCGGCCGCGTCCGCGAGGTCCGTGGCGCCGCCTCCCCGGAGTCCCGCGAGGTCCGTGCGCGCATAGGGCATGGCGAGCACGGTGCGGGAGCCGACGGCGTCCTGCAGCGTCGAGGCGATCGCCTGCGCGGTCTCCGGGACGGCGTACTCGGCGGCCGCGTCGCCGTTCGTGGTCTGCGGATCGCCCTCCTCGGCGATCGCGAGCCGCGGCGGGTCCAGCAGCTGCGGGTCCAGCCACCAGTCCACGTCCTCGCGCGCGGCGAGGGCCTGCAGGGAGGCGAGGTGCCCGGAGGCGGCGGAGTCCGCGTAGGCGGAGGGATCGGCCGCCGCGGCCCCCGGATCCGTGCCGGTCATGGGCAGCAGCACCGACTCGGTGATGCTGCCGCTCGCCCCCTCGGGGCGCCACACCACGAAGGTGCGGATCGCGTCCTGGGGACCGTCGGACGTGGAGAGCGTGAGCGAGATGCGGCGCGTGCCCCACAGATAGGACTCCCCGCTGAAGCCGAGGTCCTCCGCGGGGACGCGGATCTGCAGCGTCGCGGAGTCCCCCGGCGCGATGACCGTCGGATCGGAGGAGGCGACGGGCTCACCCGCCGTGTCCGGCCCCGTGAGGCCCTCCCACTGCGAGAGCTGCGCGCGGTCGGTCACGCGCGAGCTGCGGGTGCGCAGCTCGAGGGACGCCGCGTCGAGCGACTCCTCGGAGGTGTTGGTCACCCTCACCCGCGCGGTGAGCGTGCCGCCGGGCGCGAGGGAGGTGGGATCCAGGGAGGTGAGCGTGAGGTCGACGGCGGAATCCCCACCCTCCGACGGGGCCGACGGGGCCGCGGGTGCGGCGGGGGACGCGGGCGCGGCGGCGCTCGCCGGGCTCGCGGCGCCGGCCAGCAGCGCGGGAGCGAGGAGCATCGTCACCGTCAGCAGCGCCGCGAGGACCGGGCGCAGCAGCGGACGGGTGGACGGCATGGGGACACTGTATGCGGCCGCTACCGTAGTTCCCTGCGCGGGCGCGCGTGCTCCGCAGACCCTCGCACCACCTTCACATCGACCGCAGGACAGGACCCCCGTGACCGAACCCGCCGCCGAGGCCGCCCGCCGCCTCGAGAACGCCCGCACCCGGGCCGCCGCCATGTTCGAGGCGCTGCCCGCGGAGATCCACGACCTCGGCCGCCGCTTCGAGGCGGCCGGTCTCGAGCTGGCCCTCGTGGGCGGCCCCGTGCGCGACGCGGTCCTGGGCAGGGTGAGCGCCGACCTCGACTTCACGACCTCCGCCCGCCCCGAGCAGACCGAGGAGATCCTGCGCGGCTGGACCCACGACGGCGGCATCTGGGACATGGGTCGCGAGTTCGGGACCCTCGGCGGGATCCGCGACGGGGTCAAGGTCGAGATCACGACCTACCGCACCGAGACCTACGACGCCGCGTCCCGCAAGCCCCAGGTCGCCTACGGGGACACGCTCGAGGGGGACCTCTCCCGGCGCGACTTCACCGTCAACGCGATGGCCGTGCGCCTGCCCTCGCTCGAGCTCGTCGACCCCTTCGACGGCCTCGAGGACCTCGCCAAGGGCGTGCTGCGCACCCCGGTCGCCCCCGAGCAGTCCTTCGACGACGACCCGCTGCGGATGATGCGCGCGGTGCGCTTCGTCTCCCAGCTCGACCTGCGGATCGAGCCGATGACCGCCGCCGCGGTCGCGGACCTCGCCGAGCGCATCACCATCGTCTCCGCCGAGCGGGTCAAGGACGAGCTGGTCAAGCTCATGATGGGCGTCGCGCCGCGCCGCGGCCTCGAGCTCATGGTCGAGCTGGGCCTCGCCGACCACGTGCTGCCCGAGCTGCCGGAGATGCGGCTCGCGATCGACGAGCACCACCGCCACAAGGACGTCTACGAGCACTCCCTCACCGTGCTCGACCAGGCGATGGACCTCGAGAGCCCCGCCGGCTCGGGTGGCCCCTGCGAGGCGCCGGACCTCGTGCTGCGCCTCGCCGCGCTGCTCCACGACATCGGCAAGCCCGCCACCCGCCGCTACGAGGACGGCGGCGTGGTCACCTTCCGCTTCCACGAGACGGTGGGCGCGAAGATGGCCGCCAAGCGGCTGCGGGCCCTCGCCTTCGACAAGGACACCATCAAGAAGGTCTCCCGGCTCGTCGAGCTGCACCTGCGCTTCCACGGCTACGCGGACTCCCCGTGGACCGACTCCGCGGTGCGCCGCTACGTCACCGACGCCGGGGACCTGCTCCAGCGCCTGCACCGGCTCACCCGGGCGGACGTCACCACCCGCAACCAGCGCAAGGCCCGCGCCCTCTCCCGCGCCTACGACGAACTGGAGGAGCGGATCGACCGCCTCGCCGAGCAGGAGGAGATCGGGCGGATCCGCCCGGACCTCGACGGCAACGCGATCATGTCGATCCTCGACCTCCCCCCGGGCCGCGAGGTGGGCGAGGCCTACAAGCACCTCCTCGAGCTGCGCATGGAGCACGGCCCGCTGGGCGCCGAGCGCGCCGAGGCGGAGCTGCGCGCCTGGTGGGCGGCCCGCGCCGAGGGCTGAGCGGGCGGTCGGTCCGGGGGATCGGGTGACGCGCGCCGCACGGACGCTGGATGCCTCCCCGCCTCCGTGTGAGGAGGATGTGAGGGACCGCCCGGCAGACGTGCACACCGTGTGTGCTTCGCCGCCGGGGCTTCCCGTCGGCGGGGGTGGGATGCTCATACTGTGAGGTCGCCTGCCCGTCGGCAGTCGCGTCCTCGACCCCTTCAGACCAGGAGCAGCAGCCATGAGCGATTCCGGACGCTCCTCCCGCGGCTCGTCGCGCCGCACGAACCCGTCGGCCGGCAATCGTCGCGCCGCAGGTGTACGTCGCGCCTCCGGGGCCTCCGACGCGAAGAAGCCGGCGCCGGGCGCCGCGGCCTCCGCGAGCAAGGGCACGAGCCGCACGCCGAAGAAGGCCGGCGCCGCCGCGGGCGGTGCGGCCGCGGCGGGGACAGGGAGCCGCTCGGCGGCGTCCCGCCACGCCGCACCGGCGCGCAGCGGGCGCGGGAAGGGAAGCGGCAAGGTCGCCGCGACGAACTTCCTGAACTACCCGCGGGCCGGGAAGAAGGGCTTCTGGCGCTGGCTGCCGTCCTTCCGCCTGCTCGCCGGCGCCTTCGCGCTGATCGTGCTGCTGGGCCTCGCCGGCACCGTCTGGCTGTACAAGAGCACCGAGGTCCCCGAGCCCTCCGACTTCGCCCTCGCCCAGTCCTCCCGCGTCTACTTCTCCGACGGCGAGACGGAGATGGGCAAGTTCAGCGACATCAACCGCACCCCGATCGCGAACGACGAGATCCCGCAGACCGTCAAGGACGCGGTCGTCGCGAGCGAGGACGCGACCTTCTACGAGAACCGCGGCATCTCGCCCAAGGGCATCCTCCGAGCCCTGGTCAACAACCTCTCCGGCGGTGCGCGCCAGGGCGGCTCGACCATCACGCAGCAGTACGTGGAGCGGTACTACACCGGCACCAACACGAGCTACGTGGGCAAGGTCAAGGAGATGTTCATGGCGATCAAGATCGACCAGGAGCTCCCCAAGGACGAGATCCTCTCCCGCTACCTCAACACCATCTACTTCGGCCGCGGCGCGTACGGCATCGAGGAGGCCTCCCAGGCCTACTTCGGCAAGCCCGCCTCCGAGCTCGACGAGTCCGAGGCCGCGCTGCTGGTCGCCGTGATCCCCGGACCCTCGTCCTACGACCCCGCGGTCAACGAGGAGAAGGCGCAGTCGCTGTGGGCACGCGTGATCGAGCGCGAGGTCAACGACACCGGGGTGCTCACCGCTGCGGAGGCGGACGCCCTCGAGTTCCCGAAGACCGCCGAGCCCAAGAAGCAGAACAGCCTGGGCGGCACCAACGGCTACCTCCTGGACCAGGTGCGCACCGAGCTCATCAACCAGGGCTACACGCAGGACGAGCTCAACACCGGCGGCTTCAAGATCGTCTCCACGGTGGACAAGAGCGTCCAGGACAACACCGTCCAGTCGATCGAGGACCTCGGCGACCGCCCCGAGAACAACCGCGTGGGCACGATGACGCTGGACCCGTCCAGCGGCGCGATCCGCGGCATGTACGGCGGCGAGGACTACGTGAAGCAGTCCATCAACGACGCGACCCAGTCGCGCATGCAGGCCGGATCGATCTTCAAGACCTTCACGCTCGTCGCGGCCCTCCAGGAGGGCTACTCGCTGTACTCGACCTGGGACGGCAACTCGCCGAAGTCCTTCCCCGGCTGGACCGTGAACAACTTCAACAAGGTCGACTACGGCACCGTGAGCCTCTCGCAGGCGACCACGAACTCGATCAACACGGCCTTCGCCGAGCTGAACGTCGAGATGGGCCCCACGAAGACCAAGGAGGCCGCGATCGAGCTGGGCCTCCCTGAGACCACACCGGGCCTGGACGACTACGCCTCGAACGTGCTCGGCAGCGCCTCGCCGACCGTCCGCGAGATGGCGGAGGCCTACGCGACGATCGCCTCCGGCGGCGTCTACCACTCCGCGTACATCGTGGAGACGATGACCAACGCCGACGGCTCCAAGGAGTACGAGCACAAGGACACCGCCAAGCGCGTGCTCGACGAGGGCGTGGCCACCAACGCCACCGTCGCCCTCCAGGGCCCGCCCAGCACGGGCTCCGCGAAGGCGCTCGTCGACATCATGGACGGCCGCCCCGTGGCCGGGAAGACCGGCACCTCGGAGTCCTTCCGCTCCGCATGGTTCGTGGGCTTCACCCCGCAGCTCGTGACCGGCGTGGGCATGTTCCAGCCGAACGCGGACGGCGGCGAGGACCCGCTCACCCCGTGGGGCGACTACTCGAACATCACCGGCGGCTCGTACCCCACGGAGATCTGGGGCTCGATCATGTCCCGCTCCCTCGAGGGCCAGGACTTCGAGGACTTCCCCGAGGCCGTGCGGCTGGACAACCAGAAGGCCGTCGCGAGCACCACGACGACCCGCAAGTCGACGCGGACCCAGGCCCCGACGACGAAAGCCCCCACCACCGAGGCGCCGACCACGGAGGAGCCCACGACGGAGGAGCCGACGACGGAGGAGCCCACCACCGAGGAGCCCACGACGGAGGAGCCGACGACGGAGGAGCCCACCACCGAGGAGCCCACGACGGAGGAGCCGACGACGGAGGAGCCCACCACGGAGAAGTCGACGACGACGAAGAAGCCCGCGGAGAAGACGACGACGGAGAAGCCGGCGGCGGAGAAGACGACCAAGCCGTCGTCCACGAAGCCGACCACCGAGGCGGGCGCCGAGGAGGGCAAGACCGACACGGGGACGACCGGGGACTGACCCTCCGATCCCCTGTCCACGATGCGGCCCGCTCGTCCTCCGGGACGGGCGGGCCGCGTCGTCGTCGGCCCCGGCTGTGATCCCCCGCGCAGCTCCCGCCCCGCTCTTCTCCCCACCTCCCGGGACCGGTAGGGTTGCACGGTCCGTGACATGCGCCGCCGGCGGCTGCGCGGATGGCATGAACCCTCCTGCCACGGAGAGACCGTGGCCGTTGAGACCACAGGAGGTGGGTACCGAAACATGCGCGCTTACGAAATGGTCGTGATCCTCGACCCGTCCGTCGATGAGCGGACCGTCAGCGGGACCTTCGAGAAGCTGGTCCAGGTCGTCCCTACCGAGGGCGGCACCATCGACAACGTCGACGTCTGGGGCAAGCGGAAGTTCGCCTACGAGATCGACAAGAAGTCCGAGGGCATCTACATCGTCCTCACCTTCACCTCGACCCCCGCCACCGCGCAGGAGCTCGATCGTCAGCTGGGGCTCAACGAGTCCGTGCTGCGCACCAAGCTCATGCGGGCCGACGCGAAGTGATCCTTCGGGACGCGCCCCCGCTCCGCGGCGGCTCGTCCCTCCCGATCGCCTCCGGCTCACGCCGACGGGCGATCCGCGGCCCCCGGGCCGCCTCCCAGTGACACCACTGACCCCACCGAACTCGGAGCAGAGGAGCACCCATGGCGAATGACACCGTCATCACGGTGATCGGCAACCTCACCGCCGACCCGGAGCTGCGTTTCACCAACTCCGGAGCGGCCGTGGCGTCGTTCACCGTCGCGTCCACCCCCCGCACCTTCGACCGTCAGGCGAACGAGTGGAAGGACGGCGAGGCGCTGTTCCTGCGCTGCTCGGTCTGGCGCGATGCCGCCGAGAACGTGGCGGAGTCGCTGGAGAAGGGCACGCGCGTCGTCGTGCAGGGCCGTCTCCAGCAGCGCTCCTACACCGACCGTGAGGGCAACAACCGCACGTCCGTGGAGCTCCAGGTCGACGAGGTCGGCCCGTCGCTCCGCTACGCCACCGCCAAGCCCACCAAGGTGCAGCGCGGCGGAGGCGGCGGCGGTCGCGGCTTCAACGGCGGCGGTGGTCAGCAGGGCGGCGGCTTCAACGGCGGCGGCCAGGGTGGCTACGGCCAGCAGGGCGGCGGTCAGGGCGGCTACAACGGCGGCCAGCAGGGTGGCTACGGCAACGCTCCTCAGGGCGGCGCCGACCAGGACCCGTGGGCCGGCGGCAACCAGGGCGGGTACGACGACCCTCCCTTCTGATCCGCAGAGGGCTCTCCGGAGCCTGCTGACCAGGATCGACACTCATCCATTCCATCCCGGGTGCATGCCCGGGCTCCACAGAAAGAAGGAGCACCACGATGGCCAAGCCTGTTCTTCGTAAGCCGAAGAAGAAGCTGAACCCGCTGAAGGCTGCGGGTCTCGAGACCGTGGACTACAAGGACGCGGCGCTGCTGCGCAAGTTCATCTCCGACCGCGGCAAGATCCGCGCGCGTCGGGTGACGGGCGTGTCCGTGCAGGAGCAGCGCAAGATCGCGAAGGCCGTGAAGAACGCCCGCGAGATCGCGCTCCTGCCCTACTCGACCTCCGGTCGCTGAGCAAGGAAGGCATTCACATGACCACCAAGCTCATCCTCACGCACGAGGTCTCCGGCCTCGGTGCCGCCGGCGACGTCGTCGAGGTCAAGGACGGCTACGCCCGCAACTACCTGCAGCCCCGCGGTCTCGCGACCCCGTGGACCAACGGCGGTCAGCGCCAGCTCGACCAGATCCGCGCCGCCCGCGGCAAGCGCTCGATCACGAACCTCGAGGACGCCCAGGCGCTCAAGGCGACGCTCGAGTCGAAGCCGGTCGTCGTCGCCGAGCGCGCCGGCGAGAACGGCCGCCTCTTCGGCGCCGTCTCCTCCAAGGAGATCGCCGACGGCGTCAAGGCCGTGTTCGACAAGGACATCGACCGTCGCACGGTCGAGTTCCCCGCCGCCATCAAGGCGCTGGGCGAGCACAAGGCGACCGTGCGTCTGCACGACGACGTCTTCGCGAACCTGGTCATCCAGGTCGTCGCCGCCAAGGGGTCCGTGAAGGCCTGATCCGAGGCTCTCGCACCCTGCGCTCGACGCCCCGCCCACCGTCATGGTGGGCGGGGCGTCGTCGTGCGCGGGGGGTGGTGCGCGCTCCTGCCCCACGGATGGTCCGATTCTGTTCCGGATCCGACGTCGATGTGGAACACAATCGGACCATCCGCCGTGTGTGAGGGCTTCCGGGGCGGGTGGCGGAGGCGGCGCGTGGTCGGCCCTGTGGTGAGGGGCCGATGATGGGCGAGCATGGTGCCATGCCCTCCGCCCTCCAGAACGTCCCGCTGCGCGAGCAGCTGCGGATCGATCGCCTCCCCCTGCGACTGCTGACCCTGTTCCTCGGCCTGACCGGCTTCGGCGCCGGCATCGGCCTGATCCTCCGCGCCGGCCTCGGCGCCGCCCCGTGGGACGTGCTCTCCGTCGCGATCGCCGGCCGCACCGGGCTCAGCATCGGGACGATCACGATCCTCACGAGCTTCGTCGTGCTGCTCGCCTGGATCCCGCTGCGCCAGCAGCTCGGCATCGGCACGCTCGCCAACGCCCTCTGGGTCGGCGTCTCGATGGACCTCACCCTGCACCTCGTGCCGCCCGTCGAGGGCCTGCTCCCTGGCATCGCCCTGCTCGTCGCCGGGCTCGCCCTCAACGCCGTCGCCGACGCCGTCTACATCGGCGCCCAGCTGGGCCCCGGCCCGCGCGACGGGCTCATGACCGGGATCCACCACCGCTGGGGGCTGCCCGTCGGCCCCGTCCGCGCGGTCATCGAGGTCGGCGTGCTCGCGATCGGCTGGATGCTCGGCGGGCCCGTCGGCCTCGGGACCGTCGTGTACGCCCTGGGCATCGGCCCGATCGTGCACCTCGTGCTGCTGTGGGTGACGATCCCCGTGCGCCGCGGGGCGGCGCCGGTCCCCGCGACGGCCGCCCTCGCCGACTAGGGTCAGGCAGGGTGAGCACCCCTTCCCCCACCCCCTCCCACCCGGACGCCGGCTCCTCACCGGCCGCCGGCCACACCCTCGCGCGGTCCCTCGGCCACGGCCAGATGGCGATGATCGCCATGGGCTCCGCCCTCGGCACCGGCCTGTTCCTGGGCTCCGGCGAGGCGATCGGCTACGCCGGACCCGCCGTCATCGTCTCCTTCGCCGTGGGCTCCCTCATCGCCGCGACGATCGCGCTCGCGATGGGCGAGATGGCCTCCCGCCACCCCGTGCGCGGCGGCTTCGGCACCCTCGCCGCCCGCTACCTCTCCCCGTTCTGGGGCTACCTCAGCCGCTGGCTGTACTGGATCGTCACGGTCGCCGTGACCGGCGCGGAGCTCGTCGCCTGCGCCGCCTACCTCGCGTACTGGTTCCCGGCCGTGCCGATCTGGGCGGGGATCCTGCTCTTCGCCGCCGTGATCGTGGGGATCAACCTCGCGACCGTCGGCTCCTTCGGCGTCATCGAGTTCGCGCTGAGCTCGATCAAGGTCGTCGCCGTCCTCGTCTTCATCCTCATCGGCCTGTTCCTCGTGCTGTTCGGCATGCCGGGGGAGAGCGCCCCCGGGCTCTCCCTCCTCACGTCCGACGGGGGCTTCGCCCCCAACGGCTGGGGCGCCGTCTGGATCGCGCTCTCGGTCGTCATGTTCTCCTTCGGCGGGATCGAGCTGCTCTCGATCACCGCCGCCGAGGCGAAGGACCCGGCCCGCTCGATCCGCACCGCCGCGCGCACCACCATCGTGCGCCTCGCGTTCTTCTACGTGCTGTGCATCGGCATCGTCGTGAGCCTCGTGCCGTGGCAGGAGGCCGCCGGCACCGGCGAGGACGTCGCGACCTCCCCGTTCGTGATGGTCTTCGACAGGATCGGCATCCCCGGCGCCGCGAGCATCACGAACCTCCTGGTGCTCGTCGCGGCGCTCTCCGCGGCGAACGCGAACCTCTACGCGGGCAGCCGCATGCTCCACTCCCTCGCCTCCGACGGCCTCGCCCCGCGCCTCTTCGCGCGCACCACGCGCCGTCACGTGCCCTACGTGGGCATCGTCGCGAGCTCCGTGGGCCTGCTCGCCGCCGCGATCCTCGCGTTCTCCGGGGTGGGCGGCGTGTTCGGCTACATGATGAGCCTCGTCGTGTTCGCGGTGCTGCTCGTGTGGTTCCTGATCCTCGCGACCTTCGTCGCCTACCGGCGTCGCGGCGTCGAGGGCGCGACCTTCCGGGTGCCCGGCGGCGTCGTCACGGCGGTCGTGGGCATGATCGGCCTGCTCACCGTCCTCTCCACGGTGTTCGTGCGTGAGAGCATGCAGATCGCCGCGGCCGTCGGCGTGCCCGCCGTGCTGCTCGCGACGCTCCTGTACTTCATCGTCGTGCGGCGCCGTCTCGACACGGCCGCGATCGAGGAGGCCTTCGACGAGGCCGAGTCGATGCGCTGACGCCGCTCGCAGGATCCGAGCGGCGGCGAGCTGGTACTTCGCGCGCACCGTACGATTCCCCCGACATGGGACAGCGGGCCCAGAACCGAGGGGGCAGTGATGAGCGCGGAGAGCATCGACAGCAGGGGCGTGAAGCGGAGCTCGCTGATCGTGACGGTCCTCGGCGCGCTGCTCGGCGGTCCGGTGTCGATCATCCTCGGTGCCCTCGCGATCGCCTCGGCGGAGAGCAGCCCGGAGCGCGCCCGCACGCTGACGTCCTTCGCCTGGCTGCTGCTCATCCTGGGGTGGCTCTTCTACGTCGCGGCGTTCCTGCTCCTGTTCCTGGGCGGGGAACCCGGCTGAGTGGGAGGGGCGAGCGTCAGCCAGCCTCTCGCCCTCCGGCATCGATGCGCTGTCGCCGACGTCCGTCGGGACCGGCTCCGACGGACGTCGCGGCCGGTCCCGGCGTCCCGGTCGCTAGGGTCAGGGCATGTTCGGATCCTCGAAGCAGCTCCAGGCCCAGCAGGCCCACATCGCCCGGCTCGAGGAGGAGGTGCGCGGCCTGCGCGGGCTCGTGAAGCGTCTGGCCGACCGCGCCGACGTGGGACCCGAGGAGCTCGAGGAGCTGCGGGCCCAGCTGCGCCCGGCCTTCCCGCCGCGGGTGGACGAGCTGATCGCGCAGGACCAGCTCATCGCCGCGATCAAGGAGTACCGCACCGCCACGGGAGCCGGGCTCAAGGAGGCGAAGGACGTCGTCGAGGCACGGCGCGACGGCCTGCGCTGACATGCCCTGACGCCCAGGCCGGCGGGGTGGCCGCGCGGGAACGTGTCGTCCGCAACACTCCCTCGGACGGATTGGGTCCCCCGGTGAACGCGGGGTACCCTGAAGGAACCTTCGGCGTTGGTGTGTACGTACCTGGTGTCGGAGACATGCGCGAGTGGCGGAATTGGTAGACGCGCACGGTTCAGGTCCGTGTGCTCGAAAGGGCGTGGGGGTTCGAGTCCCCCCTCGCGCACGCATGGAAGAGCCCCTGGTCGGTGAGAGCCGATGCAGGGGTTTCTTCGTGTCCGGGGCGCGTCACGCCGGGGCGGCCGGGGGGGGCACCGGCCCGCCGGCCGGCGATCACTCCCGCTCGTGGGCGGCGAGGAGGGCGAAGCCGCCCGCGATCGCGATGAGCGCGGCGACCATGCCGATGAGCGCCGGCCAGCCGCCCGCCACGAAGAACATGCCGCCCACGAAGCCGAAGACGCTCGAGCCCACGTAGTACCAGAGGTTGTAGAGGCTCGTCGCCTGGGCGCGATCCTGCGCGGCCTGCACGCCGGCCCAGCCCGAGGCGATCGCGTGCGCGCCGAACAGCCCGGCGGTCATGACCACGAGCCCCGCCACCACGAGCACGAGCGGCTGCGCGAGGGTGAGCAGCGCGCCGGCGAGCATGATCCCCATCGACGTGAGCAGCACCCGCCGCCGGCCGTGCCGGGCGACGAGGCCGCCCGCGATCCGCGAGGACGCGGTGCCGGAGAGGTAGGCGATGAACAGCAGGCTCGTGAGGCTCGAGGGCATCGCGTACGGGGCGCCCTCGAGGCGGAAGCCCAGGTAGTTGTAGATCGCGACGAAGGCCCCCATGAGCAGGAAGCCCTGCGCGTAGAGCACGAGCAGGCGGGGCGTGCGCAGGTGACGGCCGACGGCGGCGACCACGTGCCGCACGGAGACCGGGTGCGGGGAGAAGCCGCGCGGCGGCGGGGTGATCGTGAAGAAGACGAGCGCCGCGGCGGAGGCCATGAGGGCGACGGCGAAGGTGCCCACGCGCCAGTCGGTGAGGTCCGCGACGGGGCCAGCGACGAGGCGACCCAGCAGCCCGCCGATCGTCGTGCCGGAGACATAGGTGCCGGCCGCGATCGCGGCGTGCCGGCGGTCGATCTCCTCGCCGAGATAGACGACGGCGATCGCGGGGATCCCGCCGAGGGCCGCGCCCTCGAGGACCCGCACCACCATGAGCGTGCCGAACCAGGGGATCCACGGCATGAGAAGGCCCAGCGCGGTCGCGGCGACGAGGCTCACGCGCATGGCGGCGACCCGGCCGATCCTGTCCGCGACGAGCGACCACGGCAGCACGGAGGCGGCGAGGCCCAGGGTCGCCGCGGAGACGGTGAGGCTCGCGCGGGAGGCGTCGACCCCCATGTCCGCGGCGAGGATCGGCAGCACACCCTGCGGGGAGTACAGCTGGGCGAAGGTCGCGATGCCCGCGCAGAGCAGCGCGAGCAGGATCCGGCGGTAGGCCGCGGAGCCGCGGTCGTGCCCCGCCCACGGCGCGGGCGTCGGTGCGGCGGGCGGTGCGGCGGCAGGGACGGCGTCGGAGAGGTCCGACGGCCGGAGGACGGGGGTGGGGAGGGTGGGGGTGGTCGACATGTGCGGGAGGCGCTCCTCGGGAGATCGCCGCTCACGCTAGGAGCCGCCGCGCCCCCGCACAAAGGTCATGGAGCGATGCCTGGCATAGCGATACCGGCATAGGATCGTGTGACCGGCGACGACGATCCCGTGCGGGCCGGCCGACGCGCCCGCGGAGTGAGCGAGCAGACGTCACGGGCAAGGGAGGAGGGCCGATGGAGCAGCAGGGCGACGCCTCCGGTCGTAGCGGTCATGAGGCGGCTGAGGGCCTCGAGGGTCTCGAAGGCCTGGACCGCGGCCGCGTGCTGCGGGACCTCCCCGTGTTCTGCGCCGTCGCGGAGGCCGGCCAGGTCACGCTCGCCGCCGCGGAGCTCGGCCAGCCGCAGTCGATGGTCTCGCGCACGCTGGGCCGTCTCGAGGCGACCCTCGGGGTGCGCCTGTTCGAGCGCCGGGGCCGCGGGATGGAGCTGACCGAGGCGGGGCGGCACCTCCTGCCCTACGCGCAGGCCGGACTGCAGCAGCTCGACGCGGGCCTGCGCGAGGTGCAGGGGCAGCAGGTGATCGGCCGGGACACGCTGCGGGTGGCGGTGCAGTCGCTGCTGGGCCTGCGCGTGGTCCCGCCGCTCATCGCACGCTTCCGGGCCTCGTACCCGGAGGTGGACTTCGAGCTCGTGCAGGGCTCCCGCCGCCGCGGCCTCACCCTGCTCGAGGAGGGGCGGATCGACATGGCGCTGCTCTCCTCGCCGCCGCGGATGCCGCGCACCACCACCATCGAGATGGCCGCGGAGCCGCTCGTCGCGCTCGTGCCCGCAGGCCACCCGCTGCAGCGGAGCGCACCGGTCGCGGTCGAGGAGCTCGCCGACGAGGAGCTCATCATGCTCTCCGCGGACTTCGACGTGCACGGTCTCGTCCACGCCATGTTCGCCTCCGCAGGCCGAACCCCGCGGATCGGGATGACGACCGAGGACTACTACACGGTGCGCGGCCTGGTCTCGGCGCGGCTCGGGGTGAGCATCATGCCGCCGATGCCGACGGTCTCCGACGAGGTCCGTGAGCTGCGGATCGACTCGCCGATGGCGCGCCGCACGATCGGCGCGGTCGTGCACGAGGACGCGGGTCGGCCGGCGCTCACGGCCTTCGTGCGGATGCTCGCCGCCTCCGACGGGCCCGCCGAGGTCGGGGCCCGCTGAGGTCTGGCCTCGGCCCGGCGGCTCAGGCCGGGCCGACGTGCAGGATCGTCGTGAGCAGCTCGCGGGCGCGGTCGAGCACGTCGTCGTAGCTGCGCTCCTCGCCCTCCGGGGTCGACCCCGCACTGTGGTGGGCGAGGTGGCCGAGCGAGCGGATCATCCCGGCGATGAGGCTCGTGATCATCTCCGCCGTCGGCGCGACCTCCTCCTCGGGGAGGTCGGGGTGCTCGTTGCGGACGCGGAGCTGGATGATCTCGCCGAGCTCCTCCTCGAGGGCGAAGATGCGCTGCATCTGCGCGGCGAGGAGATCGGGGTGCGAGGTCACCACCCGCATCCGCTGCTCGAGGGAGAAGGGGAGGTCCATGGGCGGCGGCGTGACGATGCCGACCGCGTCGAGCAGCACCGGACCCGTGCCCACGATGAAGCGGCGGGCGGCGCTCTGGTCGATCCGGGGCATGTGCCGGCCCAGGAGCGCGTCCTCCTTGGTGGGGTAGTGGTTGAAGAAGGTGCGCTGGCTGATGCCGGCGGCCTCGCTGATCATCGCGACGGTGACGTCGGCGTAGCCGTGCTCGGCGACGAGCTCCAGGGCGGCCTTCTCGATGGCGTCGGCCGTGCGCTCGCCGCGACTCCTCGCCACGGGGGCGGACTTCTCGCTCATGGGGCCACAGTACGGCGCGCCACACCTCTCTGGACGCTCCTAGTGGCAGTCGCTACAGTTTCGAGTTGCAGTCACTGCAGTTCTGAGTGTGAGTCGATGAAAGGCACCCCATGACCACCACCGCCGCACCGATGGTGCTGACCCGTCGCCGGGTCTGGACGATCTTCGCCGCGCTGCTCGCGGCGATGTTCCTCTCGAGCCTCGACCAGACCATCGTCTCCACCGCCATGCCCACGATCGTCGGCCAGCTGGGCGGCGTCGAGCACCAGATGTGGATCACCACCGCCTACCTGCTCGCCTCGACGATCGTCATGCCGATCTACGGCAAGTTCGGCGACGTCCTCGGTCGCCGCCACCTCTTCCTCATCGCGATCGCCCTGTTCACGCTCGCCTCGCTCGGCGCCGCGCTCTCGAGCACCTTCTGGGCCTTCGTGATCTTCCGCGGCCTGCAGGGCCTCGGCGGCGGCGGGCTCATGATCCTCTCCCAGGCGATCATCGCCGACGTCACCCCGGCTGACCAGCGCGGCAAGTACATGGGTGTGCTCGGCGCCGCCTTCGGCGTCTCCGCGATCGCCGGCCCGCTCCTCGGCGGCTACTTCGTCGACCACCTGACCTGGCACTGGGCCTTCTACATCAACATCCCCGTCGGCATCGCCGCGTTCCTCGTGGGCGTGTTCGCCCTGCAGCTGCCCAGCAAGCTCGCCACCCGCCGCATCGACGTCCCCGGCGTCGTCGCGCTCTCCGCCGCGACCGCGAGCCTCATCCTCTTCGCCGACCTCGGCGGGGACGACGCCCACGGCTGGGACTCGCCGCTCACCTGGGGCCTCGGCGCGCTCTTCCTCCTCGCCGCCGCGGCCTTCGTGCTCATCGAGTCCCGCGCCGAGGACCCGATCATCCCGCTCTCGCTCTTCCGCAACCGGCTGTTCGTGCAGTCCACCGCGATCGGCCTCGCCCTCGGCATCGGCATGTTCTCCGTGCTCGGCTTCATGCCCACCTTCCTGCAGATGGCGTCGGGCACCTCCGCCGCGGAGTCCGGGCTGCTCATGATCCCGATGATGGCCGGCATGATGGCGACCTCGATCGCCTCCGGCGCCTACGTCTCCCGCACCGGGCGCTACCGGATCATCAGCGCCGCCGGCGTGCTCGTCATGATCGGCGCGGTCCTGCTGTTCACCACCATGACCGCGCAGACCCCGATCTGGGTGATCATCGCCTACCTCATGGTCTTCGGCGCCGGCCTCGGCCTGGTCATGCAGAACATCGTCCTCGTCGCCCAGAACGCCGTCAGCGCGACCGTCGTCGGCACCGCGACCAGCACCACGAACTACTTCCGCGAGGTCGGCGCGACCCTCGGCACGGCGGTCTTCGGCACCGTCTTCGCCAGCCGCCTCACCGAGCGCCTCGTCGCCGTGTTCAGCGGGAGCGGGGCGAGCGCCGACCAGGCCTCCTCCGCGGCCTCCTCGATCGACCCCTCGACCCTCGCGGAGCTCCCGCAGACGATGCGGGACGCGATCGTCGGCGCCTACGCCGAGGCCCTCTCCCCGGTGTTCTGGTACGTGCTGCCCTTCCTCGCCGCGGCCGTGCTGCTCGCGATCACCCTGAAGCAGGTCCCGCTCTCCCACGAGGCCGGGCTCGTCGCCCGCGGCGAGGCCGTCCTCGAGGAGCCGGCCGACGGGACTCCGGCCGACGACGCCCCCGTCGGGACCGCCGCGCAGGAGGCCTCCGGGACGGACGAGGACCCGGTGCCCGCGACCCTGCGCTGAGGCCCGCGCACCGGAGTGCGCTCGCGCTCGCCACACGCCCCGTCGGGGGCCGCAGCTTCGACGCGGCCGGCAGGGACGTCCGCCCGCTCGCCGGACGCACCCGGGACGGCCCTGCTCAGCGGCCGGGCGCGGTGAGCAGGAGCTCCACGTTCCGGTCCTGGGCCTCGCCCTCCTGGGAGGGGTCCGCGTGGATGTCGTTGAAGGACAGCTCGCGGTAGAGCGTCGCGAGGGAGTCGCCCTGGTACGGCGCCGCGGACTCGATGATCGTCGAGAGCAGGGACAGGGTGCCGTCGCGGTTGTCGACCACCTCGATCACGCGGGCCTGCTGCGGGAAGTCCACGTGCGAGGCGGTGTTGATGGTCCAGTAGCGCCGCTCGGGCACGTCGTGCCCGCGCAGCTCGACGGCGTTGGTGTGCGTGTGCCCGTTGACCCAGGCGAGCACGTTCGGGAAGCGGCCCAGCAGGTTCGCCACGTCCCAGCCGGCGTGCCGCAGCTCGGGCTCGCCCGGCGCGAGCAGGAGGTTGTTCATCGTGCCCGGCGTGTGGTGGCTGAACACGAGGAAGTAGGTGTCCTCCGCCCGCCGGGTCACGAGCCGCCCGAGCGCGTCGTAGGAGCGGCTCGAGCCCTCGGTGAGCACCCGCTCGAGCCAGCGGTACTGGGCGTGGCCCAGGGACCCCTCGGTGAAGCCGGCCCGGTTCGTGGAGTCCAGCGCGATGCCGACCACGCCTTCGGCGATCCCGAAGGTGTAGTAGCCGGTGCGCTCGGCGACGTTCTGCTCGGTGTAGCCGTGGCCCGGCGCGCCCGCCCGGGGCGCCGAGTCGAGGTGCGCGCGCAGGTACTCCTCGATCGTGAACGGGGCGCGACGCTCGTCCGGCGTGACCTCGTGGTCGTGGCGCGGATCGGCGCTCGTGGTGATCTCCGGGGTGCGCGTGCCCTCGATCGAGGAGGTCGCAGCGGTGCGCACGCGGGACTCGAGCTGGCGATTCGCGGCGTCGGAGGTGAATCCCGTGAACTTCCACGAGCCGGTGTAGATCTCCGTGAGGAAGCCCCAGTCCGACGGCAGCGTGCCGGAGACGGAGTCGTCGTGGTTGCCGAACACGCTGAACCAGGGCACGTCGAGGCCCGGGCTGCGGTGGCTCGCCGTGGCGCGGTCCAGGAGGTCGGGGATCGGGGCGAAGCCGGCCTGCTCATAGCGGTCGTCCACGCCGCCGGCGGGGTTCCAGTAGTTCCGGTCGCCGCTGGTCTGCACGCCCTCCCAGGTCCCGTCGGCCCCGGTGCTCGCGGTGATCTCGCCGCCGTCCATGACGGCGAGGAACCAGTCGAGCTCGACGGTCTCGTGGTTGTCGGTGTTGTCCCCGGTGGTGACGACGCAGTCGAGGGGGCGGCGCGTGTGCGGGCCCTTCCCCAGGGCGTTCACGCGCTCGACGAGTGAGACGGAGCCCTGGGTGGTGAGGGACTCCTGCGGGCGGAAGGCGGAGCCGGTGACGTCGTGGAGGTACTCGAAGCGCATCGGGGACTGGGCGTCGAGCAGGTGCTGGTCGGTGAACTGGACGAGCGCGGCGAGCGGGACGCGGGTGTCGGTGCGGGCCTTCCGTGGAGGGTTCTCGAGCGCGTCCTCCCGCACGAGGAAGGGGGAGGGGTCCCCGGCGGTGAGGCGGCGGTAGGAGCCCTCGGGGCCGGCCTCGGGCACGGCGCGCTCGGCGAGGGTGGTGCCGGTGGGGTCGAGCCCGGCGTCCTCGGCGAAGGCCCGCTGGGCGGGGAGGGTCGCGGCGGTGGTGCCGGCGAGGGTGAGGGCGGAGCCGGCGAGCAGCGTGCGCCGGCGCAGCGGGGAGGAGGGGGCGGGGACGTGGGGATGCGCCATGACCCCCAGCCCAGCAGCCCAGGGTTACCCCTGGATAAAGGCTGGGGGAGCGGCACGTGGCGACCGCGCGGCCCGCCGGCGACGGGCCCCGCTGAGCCGTGCCGGCGGCGTCAGAGGATGAACTCGAGCGGGTCGAACTCGTCGATCTCGATGATCCGCACGCGCGGCAGCTTCGAGGTGAAGGCGTGGACGTCGTGCTCGAGGTCGAAGAACTCGATCCCCGGGACGTTGCGGAGATCCGCGGCCATGAACTCCTGGAAGCCGACGATCCCCGTGCGGCGCTCCGGATCGGCGGCGAGCGCCTGCATCTGCGGCACGAAGTCCTTGTCGTGGCTGACGAGCAGGACGTCCGCCTCGCGCTCCGCGAGGGCCTCGGCGGTGCGCTGGATCGCGATGTCCACGACCTTGCCCTCGCCGCGCAGCGGGACGGTGCGGTAGCCGATCGCGATGAGCGCCTGCACGAAGCCCAGCGGCAGCGTGTCGCCCACGGCGAGGAAGAACAGGCCGGTCACCGGTTGCTGCCAGGCGGACTCGGCGTGCTCGAGGAGCTTGTTCCAGCGGGGCCGCTCATCGGGCTGGGGCCGGCGGTTCAGCACCGACACCCCCAGGGTGGCGTCGATGTTCTCCCCGTCTACCAGCATGTACGTGCGGCGATCGCTCATGGGGCGAGCCTACGCGCTCCCCGCCCCGCCCCCGCCCGGACGGGGGCGACGACCGTAGGCTGGACCGATGGCGACCACCCGGAACGCGCTGCCCGCCCTCGCCCAGTCCACCGCCGCGGCGGTGCCGGCGCTGTCCGTGCCCTGGCAGGCCGATCCCGTGCCCGCCGCGCGGATCGTATGGCTGAACGAGGCGCTCGCCGCGGAGCTCGGTATCGACCCGGACCTGCTGCGCGGTCCCGAGGGCCTCGCCCTGCTCACCGGCAGGATCGGGGCCGACGGCCGCCCGCTCGCCCCCGGTGAGGTCCCGCCGGAGCCGCCCTTCACCACCGCGCAGGCCTACGCGGGCCACCAGTTCGGCCAGCCGAACCCGCAGCTGGGCGACGGCCGCGCCGTGCTGCTCGGCGACCTCGAGGACGACCGCGGGCGCCGCGTCGACCTCCACCTCAAGGGCTCCGGTCGCACGCACTTCGCCCGCGGCGGCGACGGGAAGGCGCCGCTCGGGCCGATGCTCCGCGAGGCGATCATCGGGGAGTTCCTGCACGCCGCCGGGGTCCCCACCACCCGGGCGCTCGCCGTGCTCGCGACCGGGGAGCGGATCGCACCCCGTCGCGGGGAGGAGACCGAGCCCGGTGCGCTGCTGGTGCGGGTCGCCGCGAGCCACCTGCGTGTGGGGACCGTGCAGCACGCCGCCTGGCACCACGGGGAGGGGACCGTGCGGGGTGTCGTCGACCTCGCGATCGCCCGCCACCACCCGCGCGCCGCGGAGGCGGAGAACCCGCCGCTCGCGCTGCTCGAGGCGGTCACGAACGCGCAGGCGGAGCTCCTGGCGCAGTGGATGCTGCTGGGCTTCGTGCACGGCGTCATGAACACCGACAACATGGCGCTGTCGGGGCAGAGCATCGACCACGGTCCCTGCGCCTTCCTCGACGCCCACGTGCCGGGCGCCGTGTTCAGCTCGATCGACCGGCAGGGACGCTACGCCTACGGCAACCAGCCGGGGATCGCGCTGTGGAACCTCTCCCGCCTCGCGGAGGCGCTGCTCCCGGCCATCGACCCGGAGGATCCCGAGCGCGGGGTCGCGGCGGCGACCGTCGTCCTCGAGGGCTTCGAGCCGGCGTACCTCGAGGCGCGCGCCCGGGGGTTCGCGCGGAAGCTCGGCGTGCCCGGCGTGGAGGACCCGGTGCGGCTCGCCGCGGCGGGCGAGCTCGGCGAGGAGCTGCTCGCCCTGCTCGCGGAGCACGGGGCGGACCACACGCTCGCGTTCCGCGCGGTGGCGGAGTCCCGGCCGGGCGTGGTCCTGCCCGGGGCGCCGTCGGCCGCGATCGAGGCGTGGTGGGCGCGGCTGCTCGCGCTGCGCGGGGAGGGCCCGGAGGCCCGCGCCGCGCTCGCGGAGGCGGGGCGGGCGAACCCCCGCCGGATCCCCCGCAACCGGCTGCTCGAGGACGCGCTCGCCGCCGCTCAGGCGGGCGAGGAGGCGGCCGCGCTGCGCGTGCTCGCCGGTGTGGCCGAGCCCTTCGAGGAGCGTCCGGAATATGCGGACATCGAGAGTCCGGCAGGTGGCGCGGATCCCGTGGTCACGTTCTGCGGCACCTGAAAGAGGTGTGTCGTCACCGGTTCTGGACGACCCTGCAGGTGGGGTCCGTGCTGTCCGCTGCGAAGGACCCGCGAAGGGCGCTTCCCGAGGCGTCTCGGATCTCCGACGTGACTCGTCACGTTCAGGGCACGTCCATCGACACCGACGTCCGGAGGACACCGCGAATACCCTGGCGAACCACGACCGTGCGGGACGGCGCCTCACGGTCCTCTCCGCCATCGTCGTCCTGATCATCGCCGCGATCCTCGCGAAGGCCCAGGCCTCCCCGGCGCCCGCCGGCCCCGCGCCCGCCGGCGCGAACGTCGTCCCGCCCCGTCCCGACGAGCAGGGCTGGTGCACCCCCTCGGGCGCCTCTGACCTGCGTGTTCCTCCCACGGATAAATACCTTGTCGCCCTCGGGTGGACAGACCTACCGTGGTGGCACACGGAAAGGAGGTGATCCGAGGAATGATTTCCCATCGGACATGTGAGGTGGCTCGCCGCTGAGGCGACCATCGACTCTGACCCGCAGCAGCGGGCCCCAGATCGACGGACCGCAGCGAATACCAGCGAGCTGCCCGGACCCGCAGGGGTCGGCCATCGTCCAGCCGGCACGCGCACCGCGCACCCTGCGGGTCCGCCCGTGCCCGGGCCCGGATCGCGGCACTACGCTCGAGCCGTGAGCACCCCCAGCTTCCCACCGGTCACCCGGCTGACCCCGGCCCCCTCCGCGATCGACGACGCCGCCGTCCGGTACCACCCGCACGCCCCCGGCCCCGAAGACAGGGTCGTCCTGCTCCTCCACGGCCTCGGCAGCCACGAGGAGGACCTGCTCGGACTCGCCCCGATGCTGCCGCCCGGCCCCGTCTACGCCTCCCTGCGCGGCGTGCTCGCCTGCGGCGCGGGCTACGCCTGGATGGCCCCGCCACCCGTGGACCCGAGCGACCCGTCCCTCATCGACGAGTCCTCCGCCGCCGTCGAGGACTGGATCGCCCGCACCCCCGGGACCGTCGTCGGCGCGATCGGCTTCTCCCAGGGCGGCATGCTCGCCCTCCACCTGCTGCGTCGCGACGCCCGCGCGTTCGAGTGGATCGTGCAGCTCTCTGGCCGGCCCTTCGGCGCCCCGCAGCCGGGGGACGCCGCGCTCGCGGAGCGCCGGCCCCCGGCGCTCTGGGGCCACGGCGGCCTGGACCCGCTGTTCGACCCCGCCATGGAGGACGAGGTGCGCGCGTTCATGACCGCGCACACCGCCCTCGAGGAGGTGCACCGCCCGTACCTCGGGCACGGCATCGACCAGGAGGAGCTCGCCGCGATCGCAGGCTTCGTCGGCCGCATGCTCGAGGGGGCCGACGGGGGCACCGCCGGCGTCTCCGCCGAGGGCTGAACGCCCCAGCGGCGCGGTCCCGCCCCTGGTCACGGTGCGGACCGTCGAGGATCGGAGGAAGGTACCCGATCCCATCGGTGCGCGGGTGCACAATCCTCTGCCGCGGCCCAGGGGAGGCGCTGTACGCTTCCCTCATCCCGCGCCGAGAGACGGCGCCGGAGTCGAGGAGAACAAGGAGACCATGAGCGCCGCCAGCGACGCCCCCGGTGACAGTCCCAGGCCTTCGGGCCACCCAGATACTCACCTCCCGGACGGGGGGAACCGATGGAACTGATCGGTCCGCTCCTGTCCCTCGCAGCCACACTGCTGCTGATCCTCGCGTGCGGCGCCTTCGTCGCCGCCGAGTTCTCCCTCATCACCGTCTCGCGCAATGACGTCGAGGCCGCCGCCGGCAAGGGCGACCGCCGCGCCGCGAGCGTGCTCGAAGGGATGAAGACCCTCTCCACGCAGCTCTCCGGGGCGCAGCTGGGGATCACGGTCACCAACCTCGCGATCGGCTTCCTCGCGGAGCCCGCGATCGCCGCGATCGTCGCGCCGCCGCTCGAGGGCTGGGGCTTCAGCCCCGTCGCCGCGCGCAGCGTCTCCGTCGCGATCGCGCTGATCCTCGCCACCGGTCTGACGATGATCTTCGGCGAGCTCGTGCCCAAGAACCTCGCGATCGCGAAGCCGCTGGGCACGGCCAAGGCCGTCGTCGGCTTCCAGCGGATCTTCTCGCGGATCCTGCACTGGCCGATCCGCCTGTTCAACGGCAACGCGAACGCGATCGTGCGCCGCCTCGGCATCGAGCCGCAGGAGGAGCTCGGCTCCGCCCGCAGCGCCGAGGAGCTCTCCGTGCTCGTGCGCCGCAGCGCGGACGAGGGCGCCCTCGCCGCGGAGACCGCGACGCTCGTGCAGCGCACCCTCGCCTTCGGCGACCGGCGCGCCCACGACGCGATGGTCCCGCGCGGCCGGATGGACGTGCTCGGGACCGACGAGACCGTCCAGGACCTGCTCGAGCTCGCCCGCGAGTCCGGGCACTCCCGCTTCCCCGTGCTCGACCCGGAGAACGAGATCGCCGGGGTCGCCCACGTGCGCCGCGGCCTCGCCGTCCCCTTCGCCGATCGCGCCACGACGCCCATCACCGCCGTGATGGGCGAGGCGACCTTCGTCCCGGATACCGTCCCGCTCGACGACCTCATGGACACGCTCCGCGCCGGCCACCTCCAGATGGCCGTCGTCATCGACGAGTTCGGCGACCACGCCGGCCTCATCACCCTCGAGGACCTCGTCGAGGAGATCGTCGGCGAGGTCCGCGACGAGCACGACGAGGAGCCGGACGACGCCCCCGAGCCCGACGGCTCGTGGGAGTTCTCCGCCCGGATCCGGCCCGACGAGGCCACCGACCGCCTCGGCGTCACCGTCCCCGAGCACGAGGACTACGACACCCTCGGCGGCCTGGTCACCATGGAGCTCGGCCGCCTGGCCGAGGTGGGCGACGAGGTCGTGGTCGACACCGACCCCGCCCCCGGTGAGGACCCGGCACGCCTGCGGATCGAGGTGCTCGAGGTCGACGGCCTCCGCATCGAGACGCTGCACGTGACCGTCGAGCCCGCCGCCGAGGACGAGGACGGCGAGACCGCCTCCGACGACGCGGACGACGAG
The DNA here is from genome assembly GCF_005490785.1 of Brachybacterium sp. SGAir0954. Taxonomy (GTDB): domain Bacteria; phylum Actinomycetota; class Actinomycetes; order Actinomycetales; family Dermabacteraceae; genus Brachybacterium; species Brachybacterium rhamnosum. The sequence continues at coordinate 673,318 of NZ_CP027295.1, forward strand.
AAGGGGGATGAGCGATGAGCGACCTCGGCGGCATCGCCCTCACCCTCGTCCTGCTACTCGCGAACGCCTTCTTCGTGGGCGCGGAGTTCTCGCTGATCTCCGCGCGCCGCTCCGTCATCGAGCCCAAGGCCCTCGAGGGCAACTGGGCCGCGAAGGTGACGATCAGCGCGATGGAGCAGGTCAGCCTCATGATGGCGGGCGCCCAGCTCGGCATCACCGTGTGCTCGCTCGCACTCGGCGCGATCAGCGAGCCCGCGATCGCGCACCTGCTCGAGGTGCCCTTCGGTGCGCTCGGCATTCCCGAGGGCTTCCAGCACCCGATCGCCTTCGCGATCGCGCTGTCCCTCGTGACCTATCTGCACGTGGTCTTCGGCGAGATGGTCCCCAAGAACATCGCGCTCGCCGGCCCGGAGCGGATGGCGATGATCCTGGGCCCCGTGCTCATGGGCGTCGTCACCGTGCTGCGGCCGCTGCTGTGGCTGTTCAACGGGATCGGCAACCTGGCCCTGCGGATCCTGGGTGTCGAGCCCAAGGACGAGGTCACCAGCGTGTTCACCCGGGACGAGGTCGCCGCGATGGTGAGCGAGTCCAAGGAGGGCGGCTACCTCGAGGACAACGACGAGGCCCTGCTGCTGGGTGCGCTCACCTTCGAGCAGCGCTCCGTCGCGAACCTGGTCATCCCGCTCGCGAAGGTCTCCACCCTCCCGGTGGGCGTCACGCCCGCGGGCGCCGAGGCCGCCGCGGTGGAGGGCTTCTCCCGCTTCCCCGTGCTCGGGGAGGACGGCGCGCTCGCCGGGTACATCCACATCAAGGACGTGCTCGAGGCCTCCGAGGAGGCCCGTGACCTGCCGATCCCCGCCGAGCGGATCCGCACCCTGCCGCGCATCGGCGCCGATCAGCCGCTGCGGCAGGCGCTCGCGAACATGCAGGGCTCCGGCGCGCACCTCGGCGCCGCGACCGACGCGGACGGCACCGTGATCGGCATCGTCACCCTGGAGGACATGCTCGAGGAGCTCGTGGGCCAGATCCGCGACGACTCGCGCGTCGCCGCCTGACGCCCGGGCCCCGGCCCGTCACCCACCGCCCCGTCGGCCGTCCTGGCCGGCGGGGCGGTGCCCGTCGCGGCGCCGTCGGAGCGCCCTGCCCGGAGGTGACCGAAGCGGGCAGGACCCGTCACGGTTCGCGCAGTCGCGCCGCGGATCGACGTGACCTGGACCACCGACACGGTGAATGTCCTGGTCCGCGGCCTGCTCCCCGCTACGGTGTCGCCACACGACGACGTGACCCGGCGGGAGCTCCTGCCGAGGGGAGGTGCCCGATGACCCGTCCGCTGCCCGTCCCACCGCCGCTGCCGCGCCCCGCCGCGCGCCCGGAGCCCGTACCCGTGCAGCCGTCGACGCCCGTCCCGGCACCCGAGCCGGCGGAGCAGGACCACCTGCCCGCGGTGCCGGTCTACTTCGTCTCCGACTCCACCGGCATCAGCGCCGAGACGATGGGCAACGCCCTCCTCCTGCAGTTCCCCTCGGTGCCCTTCGAGCGGCACCTCTTCCCCTTCCTGCGCACCCCGGCCGACGCCGAGCGCGTGCGCGAGCAGCTCGACGCGGCCGCCGGCGGCCCCGTCCCGCCGATCGTCTTCCTCACCGTGGTCGACGACGCCGTGCGCGAGGTGCTGCTGGGCACCGTCGCGCCCGTCGTCGACTTCGTCTCCGCCCCGCTCGCGCAGCTCGAGGCGCAGCTCGGCGTGACCGGCGACCACGCGCCCGCCCGCCTCCACGGCGTGGGCGACGTGCGCCGCTACAACCGGCGCATGCAGGCCGTCGAGTTCGCGATCGAGCACGACGACGGGCAGTCCGTGCGGGCCCTCGAGCGGGCGGACGTCATCCTCATCGCCCCCTCCCGCTGCGGGAAGACCCCCACCAGCATGTACCTCGCGCTCATGCACGGCGTGTTCGTCGCGAACTACCCGCTCGTGGACGAGGACTTCGCGGCGGGGGCGCTGCCCGGGGCGATCCGGCACCTCGCCGATCGCTGCTTCGGCCTCGTGACGAGCCCCGAGCGGCTCGCCGAGGTGCGCGGGGAGCGCCGCGCCGCCTCCCGCTACGCCTCGATCGAGCAGACCCGCTGGGAGCTCGACGCCGCCCGCCGCCTCTACGACCGCCACCGCATCCCCTCGATCGACTCCTCCTCCACGAGCGTCGAGGAGATGTCCATCCACATCCTGCAGACCCTCACCGGCCGCAGGCCCCCGAGCTGACCCGTCCCCACCCCATCCCCTCAGACGGCGCCGCCGTCGGAAGGAGCCCCTCATGAGCCGCACGATCCGCTGGTACTCCGAGCTCGGCATGGACGACCTCGAGCAGGTGGGAGGCAAGAACGCCTCCCTGGGCGAGATGGTCTCGCACCTGGCCGACCTGGGGGTGAGCGTGCCCGACGGCTTCGCGACCACCGCGGAGGCCTATCGGGAGTTCCTCGGCGCGACGGGGCTCGCGGAGCGGATCGACGAGGAGCTGCGGGCGCTCGACACGGAGGACACGCAGGCGCTCGCCGCGACCGGCCGCCGGATCCGCGAGCTCGTCATCGCCCAGCCCTTCCCCGCCGAGCTCGAGGCGGGGATCCGGGAGGCGTACGAGACGCTCGCCGCGGGCAGCGGGGACGAGGCCTCCTTCGCGGTGCGCTCCTCCGCCACCGCGGAGGACCTCCCGGACGCCTCCTTCGCGGGCCAGCAGGAGACCTTCCTCAACGTGCGCGGCATCGACGCGGTGCTGCTCGCGATCCGGGAGGTGTTCGCCTCCCTCTACAACGACCGCGCGATCGCCTACCGGGTCCACCACGACTTCGAGCACGCGGCCGTGGCGCTCAGCGCCGGCGTGCAGAAGATGGTGCGCTCCGACATCGGCGCCGCGGGCGTCATGTTCACGATGGACACCGAGTCCGGCTTCGACGGCGCCGTGTTCGTGACCTCCGCGTACGGCCTCGGCGAGGGCGTCGTGCAGGGCGCCGTGAACCCCGACGAGTTCTACGTCCACAAGGCCGGTCTCGAGGCGGGCCGGCCCGCGATCCTCGCCCGCCAGGTGGGGGAGAAGGCCCTGAAGATGATCTACACCGACGACGCCGCCGTCGGCCGGACGACCGCCTTCGTCGACGTCGAGCCCGAGCAGCGCCGCCGTCTCTCGCTGACGGACGAGCAGGTCGAGGGGCTCGCCCGGCAGGCGCTCGTCATCGAGAAGCACTACGGCCGGCCGATGGACATCGAATGGGGCCTCGACGGGGCCGACGGGGAGCTGTACATCCTCCAGGCGCGCCCCGAGACGGTGCAGTCCCGCGCCGGCACCATGATCGAGAAGCACCGCCTCGCCGAGCGCGGCGAGGTGCGGGTCGAGGGCCGGGCGATCGGCGCGCGGATCGGCGCGGGCCCGGTGCGGGTGCTCACCTCGATCGAGCAGATGCACGACTTCGTGCCCGGGGAGGTGCTCGTCGCGGACATGACGGACCCGGACTGGGAGCCGATCATGAAACGGGCCAGCGCGATCGTCACCAACCGCGGCGGGCGCACCTGCCACGCGGCGATCATCGCGCGCGAGCTGGGGATCCCGGCCGTCGTCGGCACCGGCAGCGCCACCCGGACCCTGAAGGACGGGGAGACGGTGACCGTCTCCGCCGCGGAGGGGGACACCGGCTACGTCTACGCCGGGGAGCTCGAGTTCACGGTGACCAGCACCGACGCGGGCGCCATGCCGGAGATCCCCACCCGGATCATGATGAACGTGGGCAACCCCGAGCAGGCCTTCGCCTTCTCCCGCCTGCCGCACCAGGGGGTGGGCCTCGCCCGCCTCGAGTTCATCGTGAACCGGCAGATCGGCATCCATCCGCGGGCGCTGCTCGAGCTCGGGTCGCTCGAGGCGGAGCATCCGGAGCTCGCCGCGCAGGTGCGTGAGCGTACCGCCGCCTACGATTCCCCGCGCGAGTACTTCGTGCGGCGCGTCGCGGAGGGCGTCTCGATGATCGCGGCGGCCTTCGCGCCGGAGCCCGTGATCGTCCGGATGAGCGACTTCAAGTCCAACGAGTACGCGAACCTGCTGGGCGGGGAGGTGTTCGAGCCGGACGAGGAGAACCCGATGATCGGCTACCGCGGCGCCTCCCGCTACGTCTCCGCGGACTTCGCGGAGTGCTTCGCGATGGAGTGCGAGGCGCTGCGCTACGTGCGTGAGGAGATGGGCCTGACGAACCTCAAGCTCATGATCCCCTTCGTGCGCACCCCCGCGGAGGGCAAGGGCGTGATCGAGCTGCTCGCCTCCCACGGCCTGCGCCGCGGGGAGAACGGGCTCGAGGTCGTCATGATGTGCGAGATCCCGTCGAACGCGCTCGTGCCGGAGGCTTTCCTCGAGCACTTCGACGGCTTCTCGATCGGCTCGAACGACATGACCCAGCTGGTGCTGGGACTGGACCGGGACTCGGCGCTCGTCGCGGACGGCTTCGACGAGCGGGACCCGGCCGTGAAGATCATGCTGCAGCGGGCGATCGAGGCGTGCCGCGCGGCGGGGAAGTACGTGGGGATCTGCGGGCAGGGTCCCTCCGACCACCCGGACCTCGCGGAGTGGCTCGTGGAGCAGGGCATCGCCTCGATGTCCCTGAACCCGGACACGGTCGTGGAGACCTGGCAGCGGATCGCGGCGCTGCCCGTCGCCCGCTGAGGCGCGCCCGCGTCATTCCCCTCGCGGTGGGGCGCTCAGAGCTCCAGGTGCGCCCCGCCGTAGGACTCCGTGCCGGGCACGGAGGTGACCGTGGTCAGCAGGAACACCGTGTCGTCGAGGGACTCGACGGCGTGGCGCTGGTGGGTGAGCGCCTCGATCTGGCCGGGGGCGACCTCGACCGGCTCGTCCCCGGTGACCCGCAGGCGCCCGCGGACCACGTAGATCGAGGCGGCGGGCGGGGAGTTGTGCTCGGCGAGCGTGATGCCCTGGCGCAGCGCGATGACGCTCTGGCGCAGCGGGCCGTCGTGGACGAGGACCTCGGCGTGGCGGCCGTTGGAGGCCTTGCGGGCCTCGGCGACGGCGCGGTTGATCGCATCGGACAGGGCGGGCATGGGGTTCCTCCTCGCGCGGCGACTGGGTCTCCAGTATGACCGGCGCCGCAGCGTGCGTCAGGGGAACCGGGAGGTCCGACGGCGGGGCCGACGGGCGCGCCCGTCGGACGGGCTCAGCCGCGCAGGGCCTCCGCGGCGGCCCGGGCGCGGCTCAGCATCTCCCTCTCGCTGATCCCGAGGGCCACGGCGGCTGCGGCGACGTCCCGGAACTCCGGCTCGCGGCGCACGACGGCGCCGTCCGGGGCATGGGCGATCTTCACGGCGATCCTCCGGCCCTCGACCGTGACCTCGGTGAACGCGCGGCGGCGGATGATCCGCTCGACGTGGTGCGAGCGCACGCCGAGGCTCCCGGTGCGGTCCATGACCAGCTCCGCGATCGCCTCGCGGTCCTCCGTGCGGGCGAGGACGTGCAGGGTCGTCGCGGGGCGGCCGCGCTTCATGACGATCGGCGTGGTCCAGGCGTCGAGCGCGCCCGCGTCCAGGAGCGCGTCGATCGTCCCGGGCCACAGCCGCGGGTCGAGGTCGTCGACGTTCGCCTCGAGCTGCACGGCCGCGGTGGGGGTCGCGTGGGCGTCCGCCGCGGTCTCGCCGAGCAGCACGCGCACCACGTTGGGGCGCCCGGGGGTGTCCTTCGTGCCCGCGCCCACGCCGAGCGCGGCGAGGGTCATCGCGGGCTGCGGGCCGGCGGTCGCGGCGAGGCCCCGCACGAGGGCGACGCCGGTGGGGGTCGCGAGCTCGCCGATGCCGGGGGCGACGCCGCCCGGGACCCGCCGGCCGCCGTGCTCGTGCGGGCCGCCCTGCATGTGCGCGGGGAGCTCGGCGTCGGAGCCGGGGACCGGTGCCGGGTGCTCGTGCGGCGTGTGCTCGTGGCCGTGCGGGTGGTCGTGCGTGTGCGTGTGCGTGTGCGCGTCGCCGTGCCCATGGCTGTGCGGGTGGGCGTGGCCGCGGGGCGGGAGGATCTCCCCGGCGACCGTCGGCCAGCCGACGGCGAGCCGCGCGACGGCCGGGACCGGCACCGGGATGTCCCCGTGGGCGGCGCGGATCCGGCCGCTGCCCACCGCGATGACGCTCGCCGCGCCCTCGGTGATGCCCAGCTGCCGCCACGCCTCGCACGCGCCGATGACGTCCGCGAGGGAGTCCAGCGCGCCCACCTCGTGGAAGTGCACCTCGTCCGCCGGGACGCCGTGGGTCGCGCCCTCGGCGTCAGCGAGCCGGCCGAACACCGCGAGAGCCAGGTCGATCGTGCGACCCGGCACCGCCTCGTCCCCGCGCGCCTGCTCCAGCATGTCCCGGATCGAGGCCCAGGTGCGGTGCGGCGGATCCTCGACGAGCACCTCCACATCGACCTTCAGGGCGCGCTGGCCGCCGCGGTCCACGACCGTGCGCGTGAAGCGCACCGACCCCGGGACCAGGGCGTCGAGCACCCGCTGCACCCCGTCGAGCTCCGCGCCCGCGTCCACGAGCGCCGCGAGCAGCATGTCCCCGGCCACGCCGGCCGTGGCGTCGATGTAGGCGAGACGGCGGGGCAGAGCGGGCGCGGAGGTCATGGGCACGATCGTAGGCGGGCCCGGGCGGAGCGGCGCGGGGTGGCCGGGCGTTGCAGCGGGCCGCGGCGACCGTCGGCCCGCCCACTACCGTGGCCCCATGGAGACCAGTCCCGCGACCACCCCCTTCACCCCCGGTTTCGGGCTCACGCCGCGGGTGCTCGCCCTGCAGGGCTCCCCGGTCGAGGAGTTCGCGGAGGCCCTCGCCGGCCGCCGCGCCGCCGGGGAGCGCTCCGTGCTCATCGCGGGCGCGCGCGGCGTGGGCAAGACCGTGCTGCTCAGCCAGCTGCGGGACGCGGCCGCGCTCGCCCACTGGCGGACGATCGTGCTGCACACCTCCTCCACCTCGATGGTCGAGGAGCTGCGCGGATCGGCGGCGGACCTGCTGCGCGAGCTGGACCCCGACGCGGAGCAGGTGCGCGCCACCTCCGCCGAGGGCGGCGCCTTCGGCGTCCGCGCCGGGGGCGACGTCGAGTACGTGGACCGCTACGCGGGGGAGAAGGTGCCGCTCGGGCGGCTGCTCGACCGCCTCGCCGCCCTGCTCACGAGTGCGGGCGGCGGCCTGCTGGTGAGCGTGGACGAGGTGCAGTCCGCGGACCGCGACCAGCTCCACGAGGTCGCCCAGCACATGCAGGACCTGATCGGCGAGGGGCACGGTGCGGGCTTCGTCGCCGCGGGCATCCGCGCCGGGGTCGACGAGCTGCTCGCCCACCCCGGCACGACCTTCCTGCGCCGCGCCCACAAGGTCGACGTGGGCGGCGTGGACGTGGGCACCGCCGCCGAGGTGATCCGTCAGACCGTCGCCGACACCGCCCGCTCGATCACCCCCGAGGCCGCGGTGCGCGCCGGCGAGATCTCCCAGGGCTACCCGTATCTCATCCAGGTGATCGGCGCGGAGGCGTGGCAGCGCGCCGGCGACGCCCCGGTCATCGAGGTGGAGGACGTCGAGGCGGCCCGCGCGGCGGCGATCGACGCGATGGTCGTCAACGTCCACGGCCCCGCCCTGCGCGACGTGACCGGCCGCCGCCTGGACTACCTGCTCGCCATGCTCGAGGACCCCGCCGACAGCGCCGTCGCCGACGTCGCCGCGCGGCTGGGCCTCGAGGTGAGCGCCGCGAACGCGCACCGCGGCCGGCTGATCCGCGAGGAGCTGCTCGAGGTGCCGGAGACCGGCCGGGTCGCCTTCGCCCTGCCCTATCTGCGCGAGGCGCTCGAGCGCGTGCGGGAGACCGGCTCGACCCGCCGCCTCGCCGCCCCGGCGCGGGTGGCCCGGCCGGTGCGCCGACCGCGCAGCTGAGGCGCACGGCCCGCTGCCCTCGGGAGGGCATGCGGGAACAGGGGACCCGGCGCCGGAGTTGGGCCCGGCATGACGACACAGGACAGCACCCCCTCGACCATCAGCACCCTCGGCATCATCGGCGCGGGCAACATCGGCAGCCAGGTGGCCCGTGCGGCCATCGGTGCCGGGTACGACGTCGTGATCGCGAACTCCCGCGGGCCCGAGACCCTCGCGGACCTGGTCGCGGAGCTCGGCCCGAAGGCCCGCGCGGCGAGCGCCGCGGAGGCCGGCGAGGCCGGTGACGCGGTCGTCGTCACCGTGCCGCTGCACGCGATCTCGCAGGTCCCCGTCGAGCCGCTCGCGGGGAAGATCGTGCTGGACACGAACAACTACTACTGGGAGCGGGACGGTCGCATCCCCGCCCTCGACGCCGGCGAGACCACCACCTCCCAGCTGCTGCAGGAGCACCTGCCCACCTCGAGGGTCGTGAAGGCCTTCAACCACATCCCCGCCGCGGACATCACGACGGACACGGCGCCCGCGGGCACCCCGGGCCGTCGGGCGCTCGCCGTCTCGAGCGATGACCCGGAGGCGGTGGCCGTCGCGACCCGCCTCTACGACGAGCTGGGCTTCGACGCCGTGGACGTGAGCCCGCTGAGCGAGTCGTGGAGGGTCGAGCGGGACCGTCCCGCCTACGTGGTGCGCCAGACCGCCGAGGAGCTCCGCGCGAACCTGGCCCGGGCGAACCGTCTGCCCTGAGTCTGCGTACGATCGTCCCCATGAGCTCGTCCACCCCCACCCTGCGTCGTCGCAGCTGGGCGCTCTGCGCGCTCTTCCTGCTGCCCGGGCTGTCCCTCGCCGCCTGGGTGACCCGCACCCCGGAGGTGCGGGACCTGCTCGGCGCCTCGACCGCCCAGATGGGACTGGTGCTCTTCGGGCTCTCGCTCGGCTCGATGGCCGGGATTCTCTCCTCCGGGCCGCTCGTCATGCGGCTGGGCACCCGCCCGGTCGCGCTCACGGGCTCCGCGCTCGTCGTGATCGCCCTGCCGATCATCGCCCTCGGCGCCGTGACCGGTCTGCCCTTGCTCACCGGCGCCGGGCTCGCCGTGTTCGGCGCCGGCGTGGGCGGCGGCGAGGTCGCCATGAACGTCGAGGGAGCGGAGGTCGAGCGCCTCGGCGGGCGCTCCTTCCTCCCCGCCCTGCACGGCTCCTTCAGCCTCGGCACCGTGATCGGCGCGGGCCTCGGCATCCTCGCCAACGCCGTGAGCTTCCCCGTCATCGCCCACCTGGGCCTCACCGCCGTCGTCGGCGCCGGTCTGCTGCTGTGGGCCGCTCCGGCGATCCCCGCGGGCACCGGCCGCACCACCCCCGAGGAGCGGGAGGCGCAGGCCGCCGCCCCGAAGGTCGCGCTGCTGGGCGACGTGCGGCTGCTGTTCATCGGCGGCGTGGTGCTCGCCATGGCGCTCGCCGAGGGCACCGCCAACGACTGGCTGCCGCTCGTCATGGTGGACGGCCACGGCTTCGGCGCGACCATGGGCTCGACCGTGTTCGCCCTGTTCGCGGCCGCGATGACCGTGGGCCGCTTCTCCGGCGGGCCGCTCGTCGCGCGCGCCGGCCGGTCCCGGGTGCTCATGGTCAGCGCCCTCTTCGCCGCCCTCGGCCTCACGCTCATCTCCTTCGTGGACAGCCAGGCGGTCGCGGTGCTGGCCGTCGTGCTGTGGGGCCTCGGCGCCTCGCTCGGCTTCCCGCTCGCGCTCTCCGCTGCCGGCGACTCGGGCCCGAACCCCGCCGCACGCGTGGCCCTCGCCTCCACGATCGGCTACCTCGCCTTCCTCGTCGGCCCGCCCACCCTGGGCCTGCTCGGCGAGCACGTGGGCCTGCGCGGCGCCCTCGTGGTCCCGCTCGTCGTGGCGCTCGTCGCCGCGTTCCTCGCGCCGTCCACCGCGGCGCGCCCGTCGGCCGCGCCCGCGGAGCCCGCCGCGGAGCCCGCCGAGCGGGTCTGATCCACCCCGTCGCAGGTCAGGAGGGCATGGCCGACGGGTCGATGCCGAGGAAGTCCAGGCAACGCTCCACGAGCTCCGCGTTCGAGGCGGCGCGCGTGCCGTCGGGCAGGGTGAGCGTGTCCTCGAGACCGATCCGCGTGCCGAGCCCCATCTCGAGGGCCAGCAGCGTCGCCGTCCACGTGGACCGCTCCTCCCCGTGCAGCAGCACCGGCGGGCGCCTCGGCGCCGCCGCGAGCTCCACGAGCACCGCCTCCGCTGCCGGCCGGATCTCCCCCGCGGGGAGGTCCGGCAGCTCCACGAGCGCCCGGTGGCAGCCCGGGGCGAGCGGGGACCGCGCCCAGGCGCGCGCCGCCGCCGGGGACCACAGCCCCGCCTCGACCTCCACCCCGCGCTCGAGGAGCAGTTCGGCCAGCTCGTCGGCCCCCTCCTCGTGCCAGTTCACCGAGACCAGATCCGGCAGCGCCTCCCACGACCGCACCTGCGCGAGCCGCTCCTCGGGGGAGCCCGCCGCCCAGGCGCCCGTCGTCAGCCCGATCCGCACCCCCGGCAGCGCCGCGCGGAAGGCGCCGAGCCAGCGGGCGACGTCCTCCGCGCGCAGGGAGTCCCGGCCGCCGGGCCGCTTCGCGTGCACGTGCACCTCGCCCGCGCCGGCGGCGATCGCGCGGGCGGCGTCGGCCGCGACGATCGCCGGATCCGCGACCAGGGCGGGATGGTCCTCGGGGTTGCGGGCGCCGTTCACGCAGACCGTCAGCAGCATGCGCCGAGCGTAAGGCCCGGGAGCGCGCGGGACGATGGCGGGCGGCGACCGCTCGGCCTACGGTGGAAAGCCCGGGCGAGGAGGCCCATGACCCAGAACCCCGTGCTCAGCTGCACCGCGATCGACGCCCGCGAGCCCCGCGCGCTCGCCGAGTTCTACCGGGTCCTGCTGGGCCTGCACTACCGCCCCGGCGACGAGGCGCCCCCGCCCCGGCGACGAGGCGCCCCCGCCCCCGCAGGCCGACGACACCGACTGGATCGTGCTGCTCGACGACGACGATCGTCGCGTGCTCGCCGTCCAGGCCAAGCCGGACCTGCGCCCCTCCACCTGGCCCAGCGAGGAGGTGCCCATGCAGCTCCACATGGACTTCCGCGTGCCGGACGCCGCCGAGCTCGAGATCCAGCGCGCCCGCGCGGAGCAGCTCGGCGCCCGCCTGCTCATGGACCGCAGCGCCGATCCCCATGAGCCGCTGCACGTCATGGCCGACCCCGATGGGCATCCCTTCTGCCTCCTCGTGGGCTGAGCAGGGAGACCCTCCCCGGCCCGCGACCGACGGGTAGGGTGGCCGCCGCCGGATCCCCGCCCCGGCGGGAAGTGAGCCTCGGTGTACCTCGCACTGAACGTCCTCGGCGTCGCCGTGTTCCTCGGCCTCGGCTGGCTGTTCTCCAAGGACCGCCGCGGCATCCGCTGGAAGTCCGTGGGCCTCATGGTCGCGCTGAACATCGTCATCGCCTGGTTCCTCACGAGCTTCCCCGTCGGCCGGGCCGTCGTGCGCGCCGCGGCGGACGGCTTCGCCTGGCTCGTCGCGATCGCCTACGAGGGCATCAGCTTCGCCCTCCAGGACTGGGTGGGCCCCACCGGCGTGGACCCCGCCCCCGTGAACTTCGTGGTCAGCGCCCTGCTGCCGATCCTGCTGATCGTCCCGCTGTTCGACATCCTCAGCTACATCGGGTTCCTGCCCTGGCTGATCCGCTGGGTGGGCCGCGGCCTCAGCTTCGTGACCCGCCAGCCGCGCTTCGAGACCTTCTTCGCGGTGGAGATGATGTTCCTGGGCAACACGGAGGCGCTCGCCGTCTCCCGCGCGCAGCTGAAGCACATGTCCGCCCAGCGCACCGTCACGATCGCCATGATGTCGATGAGCTGCGTGACCGCCGCCCTGATCGGCGCCTACACGCAGCTCGTGCCGGGCGAGTTCGTGCTCACCGCCGTGCCGCTGAACTGCATCAACGCGCTGCTCGTGGCGAGCCTGCTGTTCCCCGTCGAGGTCCCCGCGGAGGAGGACGTGATCGTCGGCGTGGGCGCCGTCGAGAGCGACACCCCGCAGGCCGCGACGACCGGGGCCGACGTCGCCGCGGCGGACGGCGCCGCCGTCGGCACTGCTGCGGACGCCTCCGACGCGGGGCCGACGGAGCCGACGGGGCCGTCGAAGCCCGCGAAGCCCGAGCGGGAGCCGTTCTTCTCCTTCCTCGGCGACTCGATCCTGGGCGCGGGGAAGATCGTGCTCATCGTGCTCGCGAACGTCATCGCGTTCGTCGCGCTCGCCGGGCTCGTCAACCACCTCCTGGGCCTCATCCACTCGGGGCTGTCGCTGCAGGCGATCCTCGGGATCGTGCTCTTCGTCCCGGCGATGCTGCTGGGCCTGGACCCCGCGACCGCGACCGAGGTCTCGCAGATGATGGGCCTCAAGCTCGTCACCAACGAGTTCGTCGTCATGGGGCAGATCACCGGGGAGGTCGCCGGCTACGACCGTCACCACCAGGCGGTGCTCACGGTCTTCCTGACCTCGTTCGCGAACCTCTCCACGGTGGGCATGATCATCGGCGCCTTCAAGGGGCTCGTGGACCGCGAGAAGAACGACCTCATCTCCCGCAACGTGGGGCGGATGCTGCTCGCCGGCATCCTCGTCTCGCTGCTCTCCGCGGCGCTCGTGGGGCTGTTCGTCTGGTGACCCTGCGGGTGCTCAGCGGCTGCTGATCACCCTGCGTCGATCACCCCTGGCTGATCACCACGCGTAGGCCTCGGGGGCCGCGCCGCCGGGGCCGGGGAAGATCTCGTCGATCGCGGCGAGGTCCTCCTCGGTCAGCTCGATCTCGAAGGCGCCGAGCGCCGAGTCCAGCTGCTCCATGGTGCGCGGGCCGATGATCGGGCCCAGCACGCCGGGTCGGTGCAGGAGCCAGGCGAGCGCCGCTTGCCCGGGCGCGAGGTCCCGCTCCGCGCAGAACGCCTCCCAGCGGTCCAGCTGCGCGGTGAGGTCGGCGTCGGCCGGGTCGTGGCGACGGTCAGCGCCGCCGCGCCGCACGCCCTTCTCGCTGCGGCCGCCCAGCTTCCCGCCGGAGAGCGGCGACCACGGGATGACGCCCAGGCCGTAGTGCTCCGCGGCCGGCAGCACCTCGAGCTCCACGTCCCGGGAGAGCAGGTTGTACAGCGACTGCTCGGAGACCAGGCCCAGGGAGCCGCGCCGGGCGGCCGTCTCGCTGGCCCGGGCGAGGTGCCAGCCAGCGAAGTTCGAGGAGCCCACGTAGCTGATCTTCCCCTGCGCGACCAGCAGGTCCATCGCCTGCCAGATCTCCTCCCAGGGCGTCGACCGGTCCACGTGGTGCATCTGGTAGAGGTCGATGTGGTCCGTCTGCAGGCGCCGGAGGGACGCGTCCACCGCGCGGCGGATGTTCAGCGCGGAGAGCCCGCGGTCGTTCGCGCCGGGCCCCATCTCGCCGTACACCTTCGTAGCGAGCACGATCTCGTCGCGCCGCCCGGAGGAGGCGAGCCAGCGGCCCACGATCTCCTCGGTCCAGCCGCGATGCTCCGCGCCGCCGTACACGTTCGCGGTGTCGACGAAGGTGACGCCCTGGTCCACGGCGCGATCCATGATCGCGAAGGCGTCCTCCTCCGTGGTGTGCGGGCCGAAGTTCATGGTGCCGAGCACGAGCCGGGAGACGGTCGCGCCGGTGCGTCCGAGCTGGGAGTACTGCATCTCTGGATCACTCCTCGTAGGGGTGGCGGGGCCGCGGGAGGGAGGCCGGTCACGCCGTGGGAAACCCTATTCCGGCCCCGCAGTGGTGGCCAGGGAGGGGCGAGGGGTGGTCGCGACGGCGCGTGGCGCTGCGGGCCGAGCGCGGGCGTCGACAGCCCGCCGGGGATCCGGAAGGATCGGAGCACCGCCCGCCGATCACAGGAGATCCCATGGCCCACCAGCTCGACCCGACCCCCGCCGTGCACACCTGGTCGCTGTTCCGCACGATGGGCCGCTATGTCGCCCCGGGATCGGCGCCCTCGGGGGTGCTGACGGAGAACACCGAGGGCGGCGGGCTGCCGCTGCTCGAGCTGCCCGGTGAGCTCGCGGCGCACGGCTTCCGCAGCGCGCAGCTGTGCCACTTCTACCTCCCGAGCACGGAGGATGCGTACCTCGGTGAGCTGCGCTCGGCCTTCGACGAGGCGGGCGTGGACCTCGAGTGCTTCCTCGTGGACGACGGCGACCTCGTCGACCCGGACCGGGGCACGGAGCAGCGGGCGTGGATCTCCGGCTGGATCGACGTGGCCGAGCGCCTGGGTGCGCCGCGCGTGCGGGTGCCCGCGGGGGATCGCGCGCCGAGCGAGGAGACGCTGAGGGCGAGCGCGGAGGGGCTGCGGGCGCTCGCCGCGGAGCATTCGGGGGTCCGTGTGCTCACCGAGAACTGGAAGTCCCTGCTCGTGGACGAGAAGGCCGTGCGCCGCCTGCTCGAGCAGGTCGAGGGCGAGGTGGGCCTGCTCATCGACACCGGCAACTGGGACGACGAGGAGAAGTACCGCCGGATCGGCGCGGTCGCCGGCGTGGCGGAGTGCTCGCAGGTCAAGGCGCGGGAGTCCGCTCCCGGGGTGATCGACGAGGAGGATCTGCAGCGCTCCCTCGCGGTGCTGCGGGAGGTCGAGTACGGCGGGAGGCTGTCCCTCGTCTACGCCGGGACGGACGACGACGAATGGGGTCGCCTCGCGAAGCTGCGGGAGATCGCGGCGCGCGAGATCGGCTGAGCCTCCGGGGAAGGGGAGGCGTGTTCGCCGTCGACGGACCCGCACCCCTTCCCTAATACCCTTAGGGGGTATAGCTTCGCGGCATGGACGCACAGCGGAGGATGCCGTCGGAGCACGCGGAGCACGCGGAGCACGCGGAGCACGACTCGCACGCCGGTCACGACATGCACGCCGGTCACGACATGCACGCCGGGCACGACATGCATGCGGGCCATGACATGCACGGAGGGCATGGCGGGCACGGCGACCATGTCGGCCGGTTCCGTCGGCTGTTCTGGATCATGCTCGCCCTCGCGGTGCCCGTCGTGGCTCTCTCGCCCATGTTCGCGGACCTCCTCGGCTACCCGCTGCCGCAGGTCCCGGGGCTGCGCGGGGTCGCGCCGGTGCTCGGCACCGTCATGTACGTCTGGGGCGGTCGGCCCTTCCTCGCGGGTGCCGCCTCGGAGCTGCGCACCCGCCGCCCCGGGATGATGCTGCTCATCGCGCTCGCGATCACCGTCGCGTTCCTCGCCTCCTGGGGCGCGACGCTGGGCCTGCTCCACCACGAGCTCGAGTTCTGGTGGGAGCTCGCCCTGCTCATCGTCATCATGCTGCTGGGCCACTGGATCGAGATGCGCTCCCTCGCGCAGACCTCCTCCGCGCTCGACTCCCTCGCCGCCCTCCTGCCCGACGAGGCCGAGCGGATCGAGGAGGAGCAGGTGGTCCCCGTGAGCCTCGCGGATCTGCGCCCCGGTGACCTCGTCCTCGTGCGGCCCGGCGCCGCGATCCCTGCCGACGGCAGCGTCGCGAGCGGCCGCGCCGAGGTCGACGAGTCCATGGTCACCGGCGAGTCCCGCCCCGTGGAGCGCTCCGCCGGGGACAGGGTCGTCGCGGGCACCGTCGCGACGGACTCGAACCTGCGCATCGAGGTCACCGCGACCGGGGAGGACACGGCGCTCGCCGGGATCCGCCGGCTCGTCGCCGAGGCCCAGGCCTCCACCTCGCGCGCCCAGCGCGTGGCGGACACGGCCGCCGCCTGGCTGTTCTGGTTCGCTCTCGGCGCGGCCGTGATCACCGCGATCGTCTGGTCGCTGCTCGGCATGCCCGACGAGGCCGTGATCCGCACGGTCACCGTGCTCGTCATCGCCTGCCCCCACGCCCTGGGCCTCGCGATCCCGCTGGTCGTCGCCATCGCGACCGAGCGCGCGGCCCGCGGCGGCGTGCTCGTCACCGACCGCCTCGCCCTCGAGGCGATGCGCACCGTGGACACCGTGCTCATGGACAAGACCGGCACCCTCACCCGCGGCGAGCCCGCCCTCACCGAGGTCCTCGCGGCGTCGGGCGCCGGGCTCGACGAGCCGCAGCTGCTGGCCCTCGCGGCCGCCGCGGAGGCGGAGAGCGAGCACCCGCTCGCCCGCGCCGTCCTCGAGCGCGCCGAGCGCGACGGCCTCGCGGTCCCGGCGGGCACCGACCGCAGCTCGACCCCCGCGCTCGGCGTGAGCGCCCGCGTGGACGGGCACGAACTCCGGGTGGGCGGGCCGCGCCTGCTCGAGGAGTCCGGGCTCGACCCGCTGCCCGGCACCGCCGCCTGGCGGGAGGAGGGCGCGATCGTCCTGCACGTTCTGCGGGACGGGGAGGTCGCCGGGGCCCTGCGGCTCGCCGACGCCGTGCGCGAGGAGTCCCGTGAGGCGGTCGAGGCGCTGCACGCCCTCGACATCGAGGTCGTCATGATCACCGGCGACGCGCGCTCCGTCGCTGAGCGCGTGGGCACGGAGCTCGGGATCGACCGGGTCCTCGCCGAGGTGCGGCCCGAGGACAAGGAGCAGGCGGTCGCCTCCCTCCAGGCCGAGGGGCGGAAGGTCGCGATGGTGGGCGACGGCGTGAACGACGCCCCGGCCCTCGCCCGGGCCGACGTCGGCATCGCGATCGGCGCCGGGACCGACGTCGCGATCGCCTCCGCCGGGGTGGTGCTCGCGAGCTCCGACCCACGCTCGGTGCTCTCCGTCATCGCGCTCTCCCGGGCCGCGTACCGCAAGATGCGTCAGAACCTCTGGTGGGCGGCGGGCTACAACCTGCTGTCCGTGCCGCTCGCCGCGGGGGTGCTCGCCCCGATCGGTGTCGTCATGCCGATGTCCGTGGGCGCGCTGCTGATGTCCGCCTCGACCGTGGTGGTGGCGCTGAACGCGCAGCTGCTGCGGCGCCTGGACCTGCGTCCCGCCGCAGGCGTCGCCGCCGCCCTCGCGCGCCGGTGACCACGGAGCGGGGTGTCGCTCACCGGTGGCTGGGGCGCGCGTCGCTCGAGGGTGGTCGGGATGGCCGGTGCGGCCGGCGCGGTGGGTGGGGTGGCGACGCTCCAGGAGTGGTCGCGAAACGAGCCATGGCCGTCGGGAATCGATCGGTGGTGGCGTCACGGCGAACGGCTCGTTTCCGCGCCACCTCTGGAGCGTGGTGACACCCCCACCTGACCTGCGCGCCGGCCCGTCCGGTGGTGGGGGCCCCACGGGTTGACACATACCCCGTAGGGGTATAAATTGCTCCTAGGGTGGGTACCCAGGAGGGGTTCCCCGCATGATCGACGAAGGAGGCCCACGATGGCTGCACAGGAGTACCAGGTGACCGGGATGACCTGCGGGCACTGCGAGATGTCCGTGCGCGAGGAGGTCGGCGAGATCCCCGGCGTCACCGACGTCCAGGTGAGCCACCAGACCGGCAGGCTCGTCGTCACCGCCGAGTCGCCCCTCGAGGACACGGCCGTCATCGGCGCCGTCGAGGAAGCCGGCTACACCGCCGTCCCCGCCTGATCGGCGCCGCCCGCTCGGCACGCCGCGACCTCGCA
Source organism: Brachybacterium sp. SGAir0954 (assembly GCF_005490785.1). Lineage (GTDB taxonomy): Bacteria > Actinomycetota > Actinomycetes > Actinomycetales > Dermabacteraceae > Brachybacterium > Brachybacterium rhamnosum. The sequence goes on from NZ_CP027295.1 coordinate 690,804, forward strand.
CAGCCCACACGCACAGCAGGACAGGAGCACCATGGACAGCCGCGCCCCGCTCATCGCCGACTCCGGCATCGAGCTCGAGATCGGCGGGATGACCTGCGCCTCCTGTGCGAACCGGATCGAGCGCAAGCTCAACAAGCTCGACGGCGTGAGCGCCACGGTCAACTACGCCACCGAGAAGGCGAAGGTCACCGCGCCCAGCGGCTACGACCCGCAGCTGCTCGTCGCCGAGATCGAGAAGGCCGGGTACACCGCCGCCCTCCCCGCGCCCCCGGCGCCGGAGGCCGACGACGCCGCGGAGGCGGGGGACCCCGAGCTGCGGTCCCTGCGCCAGCGGCTCATCGGCGCGGCCGTGCTCACCGTGCCCGTCATCGCCCTCGCGATGATCCCCGCCCTGCAGTTCGAGTACTGGCAGTGGCTGTCCCTCACCCTCGCCGCCCCCGTCATCACCTGGGGTGCCTGGCCCTTCCACAAGGCCGCGCTGACCAACCTCCGCCACGGCGCCGCCACCATGGACACGCTCATCTCGATGGGCACCTCCGCGGCGTTCCTGTGGTCCCTGTACGCACTGTTCCTCGGCACCGCCGGCATGCCCGGCATGACCCACGGCTTCTCCCTCACGATCGCGCCGTCGGACGGCGCCGGGAACATCTACCTCGAGGTGGGTGCCGGCGTCACCCTGTTCATCCTCGCCGGCCGCTACTTCGAGAAGCGCTCCAAGCGGCAGGCCGGCGCCGCCCTGCGGGCCCTGCTCGAGCTCGGCGCGAAGGACGTCGCCGTGCTGCGGGACGGCACCGAGGTGCGCGTGCCCATCGCGCAGCTCGCCGTCGGCGACGAGTTCGTCGTGCGCCCCGGGGAGACCATCGCGACGGACGGCGTCGTCGTCTCCGGCACCTCCGCCGTGGACGCCTCGATGCTCACCGGCGAGTCCGTCCCCGTCGAGGTCGGGGAGGGGGACGCCGTCACCGGCGCGACCGTCAACGCGGGCGGCCGGCTCGTGGTCCGCGCCACCCGGATCGGCTCCGAGACCCAGCTCGCCCGCATGGCGCGGCTCGTCGAGGACGCCCAGACCGGCAAGGCCGAGGTGCAGCGCCTCGCGGACCGCATCTCCGGCGTGTTCGTGCCGATCGTCATCGCGATCGCCCTGGTCACCCTCGGCGCCTGGCTGATCGCCGGGTTCCCCGCGAGCGCCGCCTTCACCGCCGCCGTCGCCGTGCTCGTCATCGCCTGCCCCTGCGCCCTCGGCCTCGCCACGCCCACCGCCCTGCTCGTCGGCACCGGCCGCGGCGCCCAGCTGGGCGTGCTCATCAAGGGCCCCGAGGTGCTCGAGTCCACCCGCGCGGTGGACACCGTCGTCCTCGACAAGACCGGCACCGTCACCACCGGCCGCATGACCCTCACCGACGTCGTCACCGCGCCCGGCACCGACCGCGCCGAGCTGCTGCGCCGCGCGGGCGCCCTCGAGCACGCCTCCGAGCACCCCATCGCCCGCGCGATCGCCGCCGGCGCCGCCGAGGAGGCCGGGCCCCTGCCCGAGGTCACCGGCTTCACGAACCTCGAGGGCCGCGGCGTGCGCGGCACCGTCGAGGGCCACGAGGTCACCGTGGGCCGCGCGAGCCTGATCGACGACTCCGCCGCCGGCCTCCCCGTTGATCTCGCCGCCGCGAAGGCCGACGCCGAGGCGCAGGGCCGCACCGTCGTCGCCGTCGCCTGGGACGGCGCGGCCCGCGGCCTGCTCGTCCTCGCCGACGCCGTAAAGCCCACGAGCGCCGAGGCGATCCGCGGCCTGAAGGACCTGGGCCTCACCCCCGTGCTCCTCACCGGCGACAACACCGCCGTCGCCCGGCAGGTCGCCGCCGAGGTCGGCATCGAGCAGGTCGTCGCCGAGGTGCTCCCCGAGGACAAGGTCGACGTCATCACCCGTCTCCAGGGGGAGGGGAAGGTCGTCGCGATGATCGGCGACGGCGTCAACGACGCCCCTGCCCTCGCCCAGGCGGACCTCGGCCTCGCGATGGGCACCGGCACCGACGTCGCGATCGAGGCGGCCGACGTCACCCTCGTGCGCGGCGACCTCCGCAGCGCGGTCGACGCGATCCGCCTCTCCCGCCGCACCCTGCGCACCATCAAGGTGAACCTCTTCTGGGCCTTCGCCTACAACGTCGCGGCGATCCCGCTCGCCGCGCTGGGCCTGCTGAACCCGATGCTCGCCGGCGCCGCCATGGCGTTCTCGAGCGTGTTCGTGGTGGGCAACAGCCTGCGCCTGCGCGGCTTCCGCTCCGTCATCCCGCGCTGAGCGACGGGGCCGACGGCAGGACCCAGCTGGTGCGCTGATCCTCCGTGCCCGGCGGCGCTGCGCTCAGCCCTTCTCGAGGTGCTCCTCGATGAGCGCGGAGACCTGCGCCGGGCGGTCCTGGTTCGCGTTGTGCGCGGCGCCCGCGACCACCTCGAGCCGCACCTGCGGGTCCCGCTCCGCGAGGCGTCGCAGGGCCGCGGCGATGTTCCCCGAGCGGTCGCGCTCGCCGAGGACCGCGAGCACGGGCACGGGGAGCCGGTAGGCGGGATCCGGGGTCAGCGCCTCCCGCCAGAAGTCCATGACCTCCGCGAAGGCCTCCCGGCCGATGGCCTCGAGCCGCTGCCGCACGTAGGCGCGGGTGGCGGGCTCGGCGCCGCAGGCGCGCGCGGAGGCGGCGAGCGTCCAGCCCCACGGCAGCGACCGCAGCACCGGGCCCGTGCTGCGCAGGGCGAGCACGTCGCCGCGGCGCAGCGGGCCGTGGTTGTCCGTGCAGTCCACGAGCACGGCGCGGCGCGCGAGGGCCGGGTCCCGGGCGATCAGGGTCTGGGCGAGGTTCCCGCCGAGCGACTGGCCCACGAGGGTGACGTCGGCGCCGGCGAGAGGAGCGAGCAGCGCCTCGATGTCCGCGAGCGCCGCGCCGTAGCGGAACGGGCCCGCGACGGCCGAGCGCCCGTGCCCGGGCAGGTCCGGGCAGAGCACTCCCACCCCCGGCGGCAGGGCCTCGACCTGGGCGTCGAACATGGCGCCGTCCATGCCGGCCCCGTGCAGGAGCACCACCCAGCGACCGTCGGCCGATTCCCGCCTGCGCACGTGCAGCGCCGCCATCGGATCCCCCTGCCCTCGCCGGGCCCGGCCGGGCCCTGCGTCGAGCCTAGCGAGCGCCGCGCGGGAGCCGGGCGGCCACCTGGTCCACGACGAGGAAGGCGAGCAGGCCCAGGCCGATCATGGGGAGGAACAGACCGATCGCGACGGCGACAGCGGCGACGGCGAGCACGCTCCACCAGGGCGCCGCGCGCAGCGCACCCCGGGCGGGTATGCGGCCGGGGCGCGATCCCCGGCCCCGCTGCCACCACATGACGTAGCCGGTGACGACGACCCCCGCGATGCCGAGCGCGACGGCCGCGACCACCAGCTGGTTGACGAGCCCGAACAGGGTGCCCATGTGCAGGTCCACGCCCCAGCGGGCGAGCTTCGCCATGAGCGGGTAGTCCGCGAAGTCCGCCCGGTCCACGACCTCGAGGGTCGCGGGGTCGATCGCGACGGCGTCCACCTGGGTGGGGTAGCTGCGGTGGATCTCCTGGACCACCCAGGCGGTGCCCGGGGTCTCGGACGGGCGGATCTCCACCTGCGTGGAGCCGATGCCCGCCTGCCGCGCGGCCGCGAGCACCCGGTCGTAGGTCGCAGGGGAGTCCTCGCCCCTGTCCATCCCGGCCATGTCACCCATGCCCATGCTGCTCATGTCCATGTCGCCCATGCCCGCGCCGTGCCCGGCGTGGCCCTCGTGCGCGGCGTGCTCACCGGCACCCGATCCGCTGCCGGTCCCGTCCAGGGCGGTGTCCACCGCGGGCGCCGTCCAGTCGAGCGCCGCGCGCAGGGCCGTGACGTTCGCGCCCGCATGCGCGGACCACGTGATGCCGGTGGCGGAGAGGAACAGCATGCCGAGCGCGAGCACCACTCCGGCGGGGGCGTGCCAGGAGAGCGTGCGGCGCCGCCCCGGTGCGCGCAGCCGCGGCCGGGTGACCGCGGCGCGGGTCGCCGGGCGGCGCGCCCGCGCGATCCACAGGCCGATCCCCGCGACCGCGACCACCCCCAGCCAGGAGGCCGCGAACTCGCTGTACAGCCGGCCCGCCTCCCCGAGGTGCAGGTTCCGGTGGAGCTGGTCGATCCAGGTGCGCAGCGGCAGCGCGCCGCTCGTCCCGTACACGGTGAGATCGCCGCGGATCTCCCCGCTGCCGGGATCGACGAAGATCCCGCGGGACTCGCTCTCGCCGAGACCGTCCCCGGCGAGCATGACGCGGGTCGTGTCCCCGGGTGACGGGGCGGGGCGCACGGCGACCACGTCGCTCTCCCCGGCGTAGGCCGTGGCGGCGGCGACCTGATCGGCGAGGGGGAGCGGCGCACGGGCGGAGGGGGCGGTGAGCTCGTGCGCGTACACCGCACGCTCGAGCGGGGTGGACAGGGCGTAGAGGGCGCCGCTCAGGGCGACCATGATCAGGAACGGACCCACCACGATCCCGGCGAGTGTGTGCAGCCGCAGCAGCAGCGGCACGAACCAGCGGGGACGGGCAGGGGGACGGGGTGACGGCATGGCAGGACCTCGTGTCGGAGGAGGGAGAGCAGGGCAGGCTCCCGCCCGTCGGCCGGGTCACGGAGACCCCGGCCGGCGGGCGGGAGGTGGAGCGGGAGCGGCGTCAGGCGAGCACGGACTGGCCCAGGTACTCGCCCTCGGCGCAGCCCGGCGGGATCGCGAACACCGCGGAGCCGATCGGGGTGGTCCACTGGTTCAGCAGGTCCAGCTCCGCGAGGCGCCGCTGGATGGGCACGAACTGCCCCTCGAGATCCGCCTGGAAGGAGCAGAAGATCTGCCCCGCCTCGGAGATCGCGTCCGAGCCCGCGGGCGGCGGCACGTCGTAGTGGAACGGCCGGCGGAAGATCTCCTGGTGCTCGCCGTCGTCCACCCCGTTCGCCCGCCGCATGTGCGCGAACTCCGCGATCCGGGAGAAGCCGTTCTCGGTGAGCGCGGTGAAGTCCGCGTCATCCGTCTCCTCGGTCCCGGTGAGCGGGGCGCCCGTGTCCAGGCGCGTGCCCACGGCCTCCTCCCGTGCGGTGCGATCGGCCTCGTCCCAGGTGTCGAGGTCCATCCGGATCCGGCGGATCACCATCGAGGTGCCGCCCGCGAAGGGACCTTCCGGGATCCACACGATCCGGGAGAAGTCCTCGCTGCCGAGCGCCGCGTTCGCGGAGCCGTCGAGCTGCCCGAAGAGGTTCCGCTGCGTGGTCGCGGGCCGCTGCACGCGGTGCGCGCGGCGGAACCCGTGCTGGATCCAGCGCACGGTCGTGAACGAGCGAGCGTCCTTCAGCAGCATCCGCACCGTGTGGGACAGGGTGACGGGGTCATCGGACCCCACCTGCAGCAGCAGGTCCCCGTCGCAGAACGCGTCCTGGAGCTCGTCGATGTCGAAGGCCGGGAGCGGGGCGAGCCACGAGGGCACCTCCCGCTCCGCCCGCCGCAGCAGGCCCGGGCCGAACCCGGCCGTCACCGTGAGGTGGGCCGGGGCGGTGACCATCTCCGGCTCGACGTCCGCGAGCGGCGCCTGCCCCGCGGTGAGGCGGGCGGCGTCGTCGGTGAGCAGCCGCAGCAGGCGCAGCACCCCGTCCCGGTCCACGCCGTCGCGCAGGTCCAGGGCGAGGAACGTGGCGTGGGCCTGCGGCTCCGTCTCCACGCCCGCCTGGTGGGCGCCGTGGAAGGGGAGCGTCCCTGCGCCCATGAGCGCGGGCTCGGCGGGCGCGGCGGGGGTGGTCGCTCCGCGGGCGGGGCCGACGGCCCGGTCCAGGAGCGCCCCCGCGGCGCCGGCCCCCACGAGCCCGGCCCCCACGAGCCCGGCCCCGGTGGTGCCGGCGAGCAGGAGCCGGCGCCGGCCGCGGTCCGCGGTGTCCTGTGGCGCAGGCGCGTCGCGGCGGGTCACTCGTCGCCGCCGTCCGAGGCCATGGAGCCGTGGTCCATGCCCTCCATGCCCTCCATCTCGCCGCCGCCGTCGGAGGGGCTGTAGTTCTCCTGCGCCCCCGCGAAGTCCTTCACGGTCGCGGTGACGGGCAGCTCGGCGCCGCCCGCGAAGTGCAGGGTCACGTCCACGGCGTCCCCGGCGAGCAGGGGCGCGGTGAGGTCCATGAGCATGATGTGGTCCCCGCCCGGCTCGAGCCGCAGCTCGCCGCCCGCGGGGATCGCGAAGCCGCCCTCCTTCTCCTTCATGCTCATGCCGCCGGAGCCGTCGGCGTTGGTCTCGTGCAGCTGGACCATGCCCGCCGCGGAGGACGCCGCGCCCACGAGCGTCACGGCGCTCGACGAGGCGTTGGAGAGGGTGCCGAACAGCCCGGACATGCCGGACTCCACCGCCTTCACCCACGCGTCGGCGAGGGAGAGGGTCGCGGTGTCGACGGCGTCGGTGGCGCCGTCCGAGGCGGAGGAGCCGGTGCCGCCGCCGTCGGAGCCGGCGTCGTCGGAGCCGCCGGCGCTGCAGGCGGCGAGGGGGAGGGCGAGCGCGCCGAGCAGGGCCGCGCGCCGCGAGAGGGACGAGCGGAGAAGGGTCGGGGGCAGGGTGGTGCGAGACATGGGAGTCCTTCGGTGAGGGCCGGGCTCGCGCGGTCACCGGGCTCTGCGCCGTCGGCGTCGCACCTGGGGGTGCGTCGCCGCCCATCCGCAGGGCCGTGGGGCCGACGGGGACCGTCGGCGCGGCGACCTGCAGGGCAGGGGCAGGCAGGGATGACCGGGGGAGGTCCCGGTGCGGGGCGCGGAGGAGTGTGCTCCGCACGTGATCGTCCGCGTGCCGCCGAGCAGCACCCGCGACACGGGGTCGGGGGCGCGAGGGGAGGGCCCGTGGGCCCGTGCTCAGGCGGCGAGGCGCAGCGGGGGACCCCGCAGGACCTGCTCGGAGAGGACGGCCCGCTGGGCGTGGTCGAGGTGCGTGAGATCCGGGACCGGGCGCGGCCGGGCGGCCGGCACGAGCACCGGCGCGGCAGGCGCGGGGAGGCGGCCCAGTACGCGGATCAGGCGCCGGGCGGCCCCGAAGGCGCGGAAGAGGAAGCGCTCCCCTCGGTGCAGGAGCACCGTGGTGAGCAGGCCGGCGAGCACGTGGCCCAGCAGCATCCGCGGGTCCATGACGAGCCCGTGCGCGGCGTGCGTGGAGGCCGTGCCGCCGATCTGGGCGAGGTGCCCGGCGTGCGTGCTCGCGGCCGTGCCGGCCGTGGTGAGCGTGTGCTGGTGGTGGTAGAGCTGCGATCCGGGCGGGTCCACCATCGTCACGGTGCCGCTGCCACCGGTGGTGACGACGAACAGGGCATGGAAGAGGGCCTGGCTGCCCAGCACCGCCGCGCTCAGGCGCAGCAGGGAGAAGCGGGAGCCGGCGAGCACGGTGCACGCGGTGACCGCGAGCCACCAGGTGATCGCGATCCCGAGCAGCGCGGGCAGCTCGCCGCCGCCCAGGAGGTGACCCGTGAGCGCCACGGCGGTCGTGACCGTCGTCGCGGCCGCGCCCCGCACGAGGCGCAGGGGCTCCCGGCTCGAGGTCATGGCGTCCATTCTGCCCCGGTGTCGCACGGCCCTGCCACCATGGCGCCATGACCTCGCCCTCCCCGCGACTCACCCTCGACGCCCCCGTGCCGGGCGACCACGAGGACCTCCACCGGATCTACTCCGACGCCCGCACCTGGACCCACCTGCCGAGCGGCCGCTTCGCCGGCCCCGCCACGACCCGGGCGGCGCTCGCGCGCTGGATCGAGGACTGGGAGCGCGAGTGCCTCGGCGCCTGGGTCGTGCGGGAGGACGGCACTGTCGTGGGGCACGGGGGCTGCGCGGTGCGAGGCGGTGCCTTCTGGAACCTCGGCTATCGCTTCGCCCCGGAGGCGCAGGGCCGCGGCCTCGCCACCCAGGTCGCCCGCGCCGCCGTGGACGCCGCCCAGGAGCGGAGGCCCGAGCTGCCCGTGGTCGCCTACCTCCTCGAGCACAACGCCGCCTCCGCCGCCGTGGCGCGCAAGGTGGGGCTCACGCTGCGCCACCGCGCCCCGGACGCCGGGAACCCGGATCCGACGGCGATCCGGCTCGTCATGGCCGATCGGGAGCTCAGCGAGCAGGAGCTCGCCGCGACCCTGCGCTGAGCCCGGACCGCGCCCGCGGCAGCGCGCCGCGGAGAGCGCCATCGAGTGATCATCAGCCCGAGCGCGGGCTCAGACCACCGTCAGTGGCCGGAGGGGACCCATCAACGGAGAGGCTGACGCCCTCACTCGCCACTGGAGAAACCGAGTGACGAGCGAGGCGACGCGCGGCGGCCCGGCGCGTCACCGCCAGAGGAAGCAGTGCTCGACCCCGCTCGGCGCGGTGACCTTCTCGATCGTGAAGCGGCCTGCGAGATCCTCCGGGGAGTCCCACAGCTTCAGCCCCTCGCCGTACTCGAGCGGGGCGATCGCCACGTGCATGTCGTCGATCAGATCCGCATCGAGGAACTGCCGCACGGTGCTCACGCCGCCGCCGATCCGCACGTCGAGCCCGCCCGCGAGCTCCCTCGCGAGGGCGAGCGCCTCCTCCGGTGTGCCGTTGACGAAGTGGAAGGTCGTCTCGCCCACCTGCAGCGGCTCCCTCTCATGATGGGTGAGCACGACGACGGGGGTGTGGAACGGCGGCTCCTCGCCCCACCAGCCGCGCCAGCCGTCGTCGGTCCACGCTCCGCGCTGCGGGCCGAACTTGTGTCGGCCCATGATCTCCGCACCGATGTCGTGCGCGAAGTCCCGCGTCAGGTAGTCCTCGATGCCGCGGGAGCCCTCCGGGTTCTCCATGCCCGGGAAGCTCGCCGTCGTGAAGGCCCAGGCCATCAGCTGCATCGGGTCGACATGGCCGAAGGGGCGCTCGAGGGTCTGCTCCGCACCGGCGCCGATGCCGTCACGGGAGACGCCGAAGTTCTGGACGCGCACGCGCTGTGCCATGGGAGGTCCTCTCGCCGAAGGGTGGGCCCATGCTCCTCCGCGTCGGCGCCCGTGTCACCGCCTCCGGGTGGCCTGGATGCTCAGAAGCTGTGCTCGGGCCGGGGAAGGACCCGCCCCGCGCCACCTCGTCGAAGGCCCGCGCCGCGCCGGCGAGCGCGCCCCGCAGGTCCGCGAACTGCTTCACGAAGCGGGCAGCCGTCCCGAGTCCAGGCCGGCCATGTCCGGCCACACGAGCACCTGCCGCTACGCCTGGCTCCGGTTCGACGAGCTCGACGGCCGCCGCTGAGCGGCAGCGCAGGGGAGCCCGGTCCTGCCGGGTCCGCGGGTCAGGCGTCCGGGGTGGTGGGCACCGCGTGCTCGCGGGCCCGGCGGATCCCCGAGGTCACGGCCGCGCGGACCACGAAGTAGAGGATGACGAAGAAGATCGCGAGCCCCACCGCGTAGGCGAGCAGGGGGAGCAGGATGATGAGCACCTCGTACCCGCCGAGTCCGGTGTATTCCATCGTCAGAGCCTAATCGCGGAGGGCCTGCTCCGGGTTCGGTTCGGGGAGGGTGCTCGGTGCGGGAGGCTGCTGGTGCGCGATCAGGGCAGGATCCGGCGTCGGGTCCGTCGGCATCACCTGCCCCGTCGGGCCGCCGTGCCGGTTCATCACCGCGACGGCGACGATGACGAGCGCGCCGAGCACGAAGATCAGCAGCAGCACGAGCATCGAGGGGTCCCACGGTGTGGAGAGGCCGACGGGCATCAGCCCGGAGTCGGGATCGCTCATGGCTCTGCCTCCAGTTCTGCTCGGGGACCCGTGCGGCGCGCACGGAACAGGACCGGAGGCGTCTGCGGCCCGTCCATTCGGGACAAGGTAGCGGGAACCGGGCGGAGCGGACGAGCGGATCCCGCCCCCGAGACAGAGCCGAGACCTTCGGTGGTGGAGAGGTGGATCGGAGTGACCCTGCCCGGACCTCAGCGGCGGAACTCGCCGGGGAGGAGCCGCAGCGCCTCAAGGACCCGGGGCGAGACGCCGGTGAAGGTGCCTGCCTCGAGGAGCGTCACCCCGGCGAGGTCCTCGTCGGCGATGTCGAGGCCAGGCGTCCTTGCACCTCGACCTCCGCGATCCAGCGACACGCCAGATCCCGTGGACGCCGACGTGCCGGGAGGTGGACATCGGCCGATCACACCACGATGGGCGGCGCCGCGCCACCGGCGGGACTCGTCACCGGGATCGTGCTCAGAGCTCCACGGTGCACCCGAGTGAGAGGTCCTGTGCGTTCATCCCACGGATCCCCCAGTTGACCTTCGGCGTCTTGACGATGGTGATCTCCACGCTGTGCGGTCGGATGCCGGTCCCGTCCTCGCTGCGGCGGAAGAGCTCGCTGATGAGCTGTCGCTTCGCGGCTCCGACGCGCCGTGACGTGGTACGGGAAGCTGTTCGAGGTGAGGAGGACGATCAGCTCCTCACGGTTCCCATCGCGGGGAGCGAGCAGCCGCAGCGAGACGGTCGGGGCGGTGGCGTTGTTCATCGGGTCACGGCAGGACGGGCCTTTGTCCGGCCAACGGGGCACCATGGGGTGATGGAGTCTTCCCAGCAGGATCTCGTGCCGCCCGGTGACCGGGCCGCGCAGCTCGCGGAGCGGCGGGCTGCAGCGCGCGCGCAGCTCGAGGAGATCGAGCAGGAGCTCGTCGCGCTGCGCCGCACCCGCGAGGGCGAGGCGGACGACGACGAGCACGATCCCGACGGGGTGCCGCTCTCGGCGCAGTGGTCGCGCCTCGAGGGGCTGCGCCTCGCCCGCCTCGACGCGCTCGCCGGGATCGACGAGGCGCAGGAGCGGCTGCGCCGCGGAGAGGACGGCCGCTGCGCCCGCTGCGGGAAGCCGATCGCCCCGGCCCGCCTCGCGGTGCGCCCCGAGGCGACGACCTGCATCGACTGCGCCGATCTCGTCGACTGAGCCGACCGGTCAGCGACCGGTGCTCCTGCACCGAGGCCTCCGGGGGAACCCTGGGCACCGATGCTCGCGGAGCGCCAGGGGGCGGGGCATGGCAACACCCGGTCAACCTTGTCCTGATCAGGCGCGTCAGAGCATCATGGGGGGATGAGCGAGCCCAGCGTGACGATCCCGCCGATCCAGCCGATCCCCGAGGGGCTCGCCGAGCGCGCGGCGCTCCTCGGCGGCCCCGAGGGCACGCTCGCCCCGGAGGCGATCCGCGGCTTCGTCGCCGAGCAGCTCGCCGGTCAGGACCTCGACGGCAAGAGCGTCTGCCTGATCATCCCCGACGGCACCCGTTCCGTGCCGCTGCCGCTCGTGCTGCCCGCGATCCACGAGGCGCTCGCCGGCCGCGCCGCCTCCGTCACCGTGCTCATCGCGCTCGGCACCCACGCCGCCATGAGCCCGGAGGCGATCGACGTGCTGCTCGGCTCCACCGAGCGCGGCGCCGCGGCGACCTACCCCGGCTGGGAGGTCGTCAACCACGCCTGGCACGACGAGGAGCAGATCGCCGACCTCGGCGAGATCCCCGCGGAGCGCATCGCCGAGCTCACCGGCGGCCTGCTCACCGACGTCCCCATGCGCGTGCAGATCAACCGGCTCGTCGCCGAGTCCGACGTCAACCTCATCGTGGGGCCCGTGTTCCCGCACGAGGTCGTCGGCTTCTCCGGCGGCAACAAGTACTTCTTCCCCGGCTGCTCCGTGCACGACGTCATCGACATCTCCCACTGGGTGGGGGCGCTCATCACCGCGAGCCGCATCATCGGCACCCTCGGCATTACACCCGTGCGCCAGCTGATCGACGCCGCGAGCGAGCTCATCCAGGCGGAGAAGCTCGCCTTCACGATGGACGTGAAGGAGGGCGGGGCGGATCTCGGCGCGATCGCCTTCGGCGACCCGCAGGCCGCGTGGGCCGCGTGCGCGAAGATCTCCGCGCAGACCCACATCACCTACGTCGAGAAGCCGTACCGGCGGATCGTCGCGATCGTGCCGGAGATGTACGACGACATGTGGACCGGCGCGAAGGGCTTCTACAAGTCCGAGCCCGTGTGCGCCGACGGCGGCGACGTCATCATCTACGCCCCGCACATCACCGAGGTCGCCGCCATGCACCCGGGGATCCGCGAGATCGGCTACCACAACATCGAGTACTTCACGAAGCAATGGGACCGCTTCGCCGGCCACCCCTGGGGCGAGCTCGCGCACTCCACGCACGTGACGGGCCTGGGCACCTACGACCCGGAGACCGGTGTAGAGGAGCAGCGGGTGAACCGCTACTTCGCGACCTCGATCAGCGCGGAGGAGTGCGCCGCGCACAACGTGCTCTACACGGACCCCGCCTCGCTGGACCTCGACGCCCTGCGCGCGGATCCGGAGACCCTGGTCATCGATCATGCGGGTGAGGTCCTGTTCCGTCTCGCCTCGGAGAAGGAGGGCGTGTGAGCGCCGCCGCGACCACCGCCCCGACCCTCACCCCGGACGCGCTCACCGGCGAGGCGCTCACCCTCGCGGACGACGTCGCCGCGCAGCTCTCCGGCGTGCGCCGCCTCGGCGTCGCCTACTCCGGCGGCGTGGACTCCGCGACCCTGCTCGCCCTCGCCGTGCGCGCCCTGGGCAGCGAGAACGTGGTCGCGCTGCTGGGCGTCTCCGCGTCCCTCGCCCGCCGCGAGCACCGCCTCGCCCTGCGCACCGCGCAGGAGATCGGCGCGGAGGTCGTCGAGATCGCGACCGCGGAGATGGACAACCCCGAGTACGCGAAGAACGACGCTGCTCGGTGTTTCCATTGCAAGGAAGAGCTGTTCACCCGCATCGACGAGGAGATCGTCGCCGCTCATGCGCTCGACGCCGTCGCCTACGGCGAGAACGCGGACGACGCCACCCGCCACGACCGCCCCGGCGCCGGCGCCGCCACCCGCCACCGCGTGCTGCGCCCCCTCGCGACCGCCGGCATGACGAAGGCCCAGGTGAGGGACGTGGCACGCGGCCTCTCGCTGAGCGTCGCGGACAAGCCCGCCGCCCCCTGCCTCTCCTCCCGGATCCCCTTCGGCCGGGCCGTCACCCCGGAGAAGCTGCGCCAGATCGACGAGCTCGAGGACGCCGTGTTCGACGCCGGCTTCAGCGACTGCCGCGTGCGCCACCACGGCGACGTGGCCCGCATCGAGCTGCCCACCGGCGAGCTGCCCCGCGCCGTCGAGCCCGCCGTCCGCGCCGCCCTCGTCGCCGCCGGCCGCTCCGCCGGGTTCCACCACGTCACGATCGACCTCGAGGGCATCCGCTCGGGCCTGTTCGCGCTGCAGGTCGTGCGGCGGGACGATGCCTGACCGGGGGAGCGGGGCCGACGGCTCCGGGGGGGGCGACGGGGCTGACGGGGCCGACGGCCGCATCGACGGGATGCTCGAGCTCGACCTCGATCGCGCCTCCCGCCGCGGCGCCCCCGAGGCGGTGCTGTGCGACGCGAAGAGCGTCGAGCAGGTCGCCGCGATCGCCGGGGAGTACGCGCGCCTCGCCGCCGCGGGCCGCGCGGACCTGGGCCCCGTGCTGTTCACCCGGGCCGACGCCGCGCGCGCCGCCGCCGTGCTCGCCGCCCTCCCCAGTGCCCACCAGGACCCGGTCGCCCGGTTCCTCGCCTGGCCCGCCGAGCCGCCCGCGCCGAGCGGCGGTCTCGTGATCGTCGCCTGCGCCGGCACGAGCGACCTGCCCGTGGCCCGCGAGGCGGAGCTCACCGCCCGCCACCTGGGCCGCCCCACCCGGCTCATCGCGGACATCGGCATCGCCGGCCTGCACCGGCTCATCGCGCGCCTGCCCGAGCTGCGGGAGGCGGCCTGCGTGGTCGTCGCCGCCGGCATGGACGGGGCGCTGCCCACCGTCGTCGCCGGTCAGATCGCCGCGCCCGTCGTCGCCCTGCCCACCTCCGTCGGCTACGGCGTCGCCGAGGGCGGCCGCGCCGCACTCACCACGATGCTCTCCGCCTGCGCCCCCGGCATCGGCGTGGTCAACATCGACAACGGCTACGGCGCCGGCCACCTCGCCGCGCAGATCGCCCGCTGGGCGCCCGCGCCGCCTGGCTGAAGGCCGGAGGGCGAGTTCTCAGCGGGATAGGCGGCTCAGGAGGTCGGCGTAGCGGCTGCGCGCCGCTGCTGACAGCCGGCCGACCGTGCGTCCAGAAGCCCGTCGCGCAGCGGCAGGACCAGGCGCTGTGCCGTGGTGTCGCGACTGGTCGAGCAGTTCGGAGCGCTCGGCTTCGCCAGCTGCCCGTCGATGATCGCGGCGAAGACGCGCGTCGCCATGTCCCGGCTCGGGAGGGCTGGGAGCGCCATACCCGCGATCGCATTCAGCTCGACGAGGGTGACACGATCGTCCGGTTCGCGGAGTGCCGCGGTGAGGGCGCGACAGCCGTCCCCCGGCGCCGTGGTGGCGGACGGTCTCCTCGGCTCGGTGTCGCCCCTCTCGTCGCCTCAGTCGTCATCGCTGGTCTCGTGGTCCTCTGCGTCGAGTGCCATGGCGTCCCGGAGCTCGCCGGCTTCGCGGACGAGTGCGTCGACGGCTGAGATGAGGTGGGCGTCGGCGAGGTCCTCATGGAGGGCGAGTGAGGTCATCACGGCACGGCGCACCGCTTCCTTCGCGAAGGAGCCCGTGGTGCCCCCGGCGGCGACGGCCGCCTGATCGATCCCTCGCTCGGTGAAGGGGAGGTGGTGCCCGTACCGGGTGAAGAGCTGGCGGCGGAGCGCCAGATCAGGGGACGGGATCTCCACGGCGAGGTCGATGCGTCCGGGCCGCAGAGCGAGAGCTTCTTCGAGCACTCCCACGCGGTTCGTGGTCAGCACGAAGGCGATGTCGGCGTCGTCGGCGAGCCCGTCGAGGACGTCCAGGACGTCGAAGAGGACGGAGCGCTCTCCCTCGCTGAAGTCGCGATCGGCGGCGACGAGGTCGGCGTCCTCGAGGACGATGATGGCTCGGCCCAGATCTCGAGCAGCGTCAGCAGCCTGCCTGATGTGGCTGAGGGAGTCCCCGTTCAGAACGATCGCCGTCGTGTCCGCGGCGCGGGAGAGGAGGTATCGCACGGTATGGGTCTTGCCGGTCCCGGGAGGGCCGAACAGCAGGACCCCCCGCGAGAGGTGCTGCCCGGCTGCGCGGAGCGCGGCGGCGTTCTCGCTCACGCCGAGCACTGATTCCTCGATGCGATCCAGGCTCCCCGCCGGCAGGACGACATCCTGGCGGGGGACCTGAGGCCGGGGATGGAACCTGATCTCGCCCTGCTCCGAGCCGTACTGCCCTGCGACGAAGCTGACCACCTGCCCGCCGAGCGCTGACTGCTCCCGGACATGGGCGTCGATGTGGGAGAGCACGCGGCGGGAGACGGCGGCGTCGGCCGAGAGCACCTCGACCGCGATGGCGCCCTCCGGGTCCTGACTGGTCGACTCGGTCGCGAACGCGATGACCGGCAGGCCGTCGATCTCCAGCTGTCGGATGGCGTTGGTCGCCACGTGCGTGACCCGGCCCGGCCCGGAGGGCAGGGCCGTGCGCTCGACCGATCCCCACGCGTAGTTGCCGTACCGGTTCGACAGCACCTCGGAGAGGCCGTCGGGATCGTCGGCCGGGACGACTCCGCGAAGGGACTGCGTCGCCGAGAGCGCGTCCAGAGCGGCGTCGACGTCGACCCATCTCCAGTGAGGGAACTCCTGGCGCACCGGGGCGAGCGAGCGAGGACTGGCTCCCAGATGCCTGCCGAGCTCGGACTCGAAGACGTCCCGATCGGGCTGCTCGGCGAGGTCGCTCATCGTGTCGAGGAACTTCTGGAACTGGATGGCGAAGGCCGAGACGTCGAGTTCAGGGGACATGTCGTCAAACCTATCCGTACTGCTCAGGTTCGTCTTCTCGATTCTCGTGGTGGAGGAGGTCGTCGCATCGGCACTCGAGGACGCGACAGATCGCGTCGAGGGTCGAGGGTCGAGGGTCGAGGGTCGAGGGCCGACAGGCGGACGGCCGTGGCGCGTCCGTTCTTCAGGACCGCGACGTTCGCCGGAGCGATGCCGATGGCATCGGCGAACTCGCCCACGCCCATGCCTCTGGCGCCGCCCAGCGGGCCGGAGGACAGCGCCCCCACACCGCGCCCGGGCAGGGGAGAATGGCCCCATGACCTGGCTGCTCCTGGCCGGCGCGATCCTCAGTGAGGTGACCGCGAGCCTCTCCCTCAAGGCAGCCCTCACCCACCCCGCGCTGTACGTGCTGGTCGTGGCCGGCTACCTCTCCTCCTTCAGCCTGCTCGCGCTCGTGCTGCGGCGCGGGATGCCGCTCGGGGTCGCCTACGGGGTGTGGGGCGCGAGCGGCGTGGTGCTCACCGCGCTGCTGTCCACGCTCCTGTTCGCGGAGCCGCTCACCGCGCTCATGGGAATCGGCGTCCTGCTCGTCGCCGCCGGGGTGATGGTCGTCGAGCTCGGCTCGCAGCGGGCCCATGCGGAGGAGGGGGCGGGAGCTCCGTCGTCCTCGTCAGCTGCGTCGGCCCCGTCGGCCACCGCCCCCGGCCCTGCCGCCGCACTCGCGACGGCGACGTCGGAGATCCCCGTCGTCGACCCGCACCAGGAGGACCTCCGATGAGCGCCCTGCTGCTCGCCGGCGCGATCCTCGCCGAGGTCACCGGCACCCTCACCCTGCGGGTCGCCGCGACCGGGCGCCGTGCCCTCTACGCGGTCGTCGGCCTCGCCTACCTGCTCGCCTTCGCGCTGCTCTCCGCCGCGCTCGCCCACGGCCTCCCGCTCGGCGTCGCCTACGGCGTGTGGACCGCCGCCGGGATCGTGCTCACCGCCGTCGCCTCGCGGCTGCTGTTCGGGGAGGTGCTGAACCGCGTGATGGCGCTCGGCATGGGGCTCATCGTGCTCGGCGTGCTGCTCATCGAGCTGGGCGCCGCGCACTGAGGAACGCCCTGGGCAGTACCGTAGGGGCGGGCCCCCGGCGGCCCGGTCACCGAGGACCAGGAGGAGATGCAGGGTGGACGACGAGCGCGTGACCATCTACGACGTGGCCCGTGCGGCCGAGGTGGCGCCGTCGACCGTCTCCCGCGCCTTCTCCCGGCCTGGCCGCGTCAGCGCCGCGACCCACGCGAAGGTCATGGCGGCCGCGAAGGAGCTCGGCTACCGCACCTCCGCCCCCGCCGCGCAGGAGCGCGCCCACCGCCACCAGCGGCTCGGCATCGAGATCCCGGACCTCACCAACCCCTACTTCGCGGAGATCGTCTCCGGCATGCAGGAGGCCGCGCAGGAGCACGGCTACCTGCTGCTGCTCCTGGACAGCGTCGAGGACGAGGAGCGCGAGAAGGCGAGCCTCGAGAGCGCCGTCGACGTCGTGGACGGCGTCGTCCTCTCCGGCTCCCGGCTCTCCGACGCGACGTTGAACCACCTCACCAAGCGCCTCCCCTCCGTGGTCCTCAACCGCCGCGTCGCCGGCCTGGACTCCGTTACCCCGGACTACGAGCACGGCATGACCCAGGCGATGGCGCACCTCGTCGAGCAGGGCATGCGCTCCGTCACCTACGTCGCCGGACCCGTGAACTCGTGGTCCGACGGCGAGCGCTGGCGCGCCGCCCGCGCCGTCGGCAAGGCGCACGGGCTCAGCGTGCACCGCCACGGCCCCTACCCGCCCACCGCGACCGGCGGCGAGCTCGCCTTCGCGGAGATCAAGGAGCTCACCGACGCGGTGATCTGCTACAACGACCTCATCGCGGTCGGCTTCCTCGTCTCCGCCCTGCGCGCCGGCGTGACCGTGCCCGGCGATCTCTCCGTCATGGGGCACGACGACATCCCGCTCACCCGGTTCATCGGCGGCGGCCTCACCACCCTCGTCACCCCCAAGCGCGCGCAGGGCCGGGCGGCCGTCGAACGGCTGATCCGCCGCATCGAGAACCCCTCCGCGCACCGCACCCCCGTGGAGGGGGCGCTGCCCGTGCGGCTCGTGCCCCGCGCCTCCACCGGGCCCCGCGCCCCCCGCTGAGGGTCCGGCAACCTGCGACAACAGATGCGCCCGCGCCGGGACGCCCACCCATCATGGGCCCCATGAGCGACGACGCCTACGTGCCCCACCCCGATCGCCTGCTGCCCGCGGACCCGGCGATCCGCGACATCGCCCGGAGCCTCTACGGGTCCATGCGCGAGCAGCCGATCGTCTCCCCCCACGGGCACGTGGACCCGCGCCTGCTGCTCGACGACGAGCCCTTCCGGGACCCCACCTCCCTGTTCATCACCCCGGACCACTACGTCACCCGGCTGCTGCACGCCCGCGGCGTCGACCTCGCGGACCTCGGCGTGGGCCGCGGCCCGCTCGAGGAGACGGACTCCCGCGCGGCCTGGCGGCTGCTCGCCGAGCACTGGCACGCCTACGCCGGCACCCCCTCGCGGTACTGGATGGAGCACGAGTTCCACGAGGTGTTCGGCCTGGACACCGTGCTCTCCCCGGCCACCGCGGAGGGCATGTACGACGCGATCGCCGAGAAGCTCGCGCAGCCCGCCTTCCGCCCCCGCGCCCTCTTCGACCAGTTCCGCATCCAGGTGCTCGCGACGACCGACGACCCCGTCGACGACCTCGCCCCGCACGACGCGCTCGCCGCGGACCCCTCCTTCACCGGCCGCGTCGCCCCCACCTTCCGCCCGGACAAGTACCTCGAGCCGGCCCGCGCGGACTTCCACACCCTCACCGACGCCCTCGGCGAGGCCGCCGGGGTCGACGCCGGCACCTACGACGGCCACCTCGCCGCGATGCGTGCCCGTCGGCTGTACTTCCGCGAGCACGGCGCCGTCTCCTCGGACCACGCGCACACCGACGTCGGCACCGAGCGGCTCGACGCGGCCGACGCCCGCCGCCTCTACACGGCCGCCCGCGAGGGCAGCATCGCCGCCGCCGACGCGGTCGCCCTGCGCCGCCACCTGCTCGCCGACCAGGCCCGGCTCGCGTCCGAGGACGGCCTGGTCATGACCCTGCACCCGGCCGTGTACCGCAACCATTCGCAGGCGACCTTCGAGACGTTCGGGGCCGACGTCGGCGCCGACATCCCGCACGCCGTCGACTTCGTGCACGGCATCGCCCCGATGCTCAACGACGTGGGACTGGACCCGAACTTCCGGGTCGTCCTGTTCACGATCGACGAGACCGTCTTCTCCCGCGAGATCGCCCCGCTCGCCGGCTTCTACCCCTCCGTGTACGCGGGCGCCCCCTGGTGGTTCATCGATGCGCCGGACGCGATCCTGCGCTACCGTCGCGCCGTGTCCGAGACCATCGGCTACAGCCGGACCAGCGGGTTCATCGACGACACGCGGGCCTTCTGCTCGATCCCCGCGCGGCACGACATGTCCCGCCGGCTCGACGCGCACCACCTCGCCGGACTCGTCGCCGAGCACCGCCTGCGCGAGGAGGACGCCGCGGCGCTCGCCACGACCCTGCCCACCCGGCAGCCGAGCCAGGTCTTCAAGCTCGACGCCGACGCCTGACCCTCCGAGGAGCACCACCCATGAGCACCGACCCCCGCGCCCTCGACGGCCGCCTCGTCCACCTCGGCATCGGCAACTTCGCCCGCTCCCACACCCTCCTCGCGACCCAGCGGGCGGGCGGCTGGGGCGTCAGCGTCGTCACCGGACGCACCGCCGCCATGGCGGACGCGCTGAACGCCCAGGGCGGGAAGTACGGGCTCGTGGTGCGCGGCCCCGAGGAGGACGAGGTCGAGCTGATCGACGTCATCGACGAGGCCTACGCCGCCGATGACGTCGACGCCCTGAAGCGCCTCGTCGCGGACCCGCTCACCGCCGTCGTCACCCTCACCATCACCGAGAAGGGCTACGTCGCCGGCACCGACCCCGCGACCTCCGCCCCCGCCCGCCTCGCGCTCGCCCTCGAGGCCCGCCGCGGGGCCGGTGTCGAGGAGCCGATCGCACTGGTCTCCTGCGACAACCTCACCGGCAACGGCGAGGCGCTGCGGAAGGCGGTTCTCGCCTGCCTCGACGCGGACGCACAGGCCTGGTTCGCCGAGCACGTCGACGTCGTCTCCACGATGGTCGACCGCATCACTCCCTCCGCCGACGCGGGCGCCGGCGACCTCGTGCGCGAGCGGACCGGCCTCGACGACCAGGTCCCCGTCGTCACCGAGCCCTTCACCGAATGGGTCATCGAGGACGGCTTCCGCGGCCGCCGCCCCGCCTGGGAGCGCGCCGAGGGCGTGCAGATCGTGCCCGACGTGTCCATCCACGAGCTGCGCAAGCTGCGCCTGCTCAACGGCGCCCACACCCTCATGGCCTACGCCGGCCAGGTCGCCGGCGCCGAGCGCGTCGACGAGGCCATCTCCCACCCCGAGGTGCGCGCCCTCGTCGAGGCGCTCTGGGACGAGGCCCGCTCCACCCTGGACCTCCCCGCGGACGAGCTCGACGCCTACACCGCCGCCCTCGAGGAGCGGTTCCGCAACCCGCGCCTCGCCGACAACCTCATCCGCATCGCGGCCGACGGCACCTCGAAGCTGCCCGTGCGCGCCCTCCCCGTGATCGCCGAGCGCGGCGGTCCCGCGCAGGCGCCCGGTGAGGTCTCCGCCGTCGCCGCCTGGACCGCCTGGGTCACCGACCGGGTGCGGGCCGGCCACGAGGTCGCGGACCCGCAGGCCGAGGCCATCGTCGCCGCCGCCGGGCTCGAGGACGATCGCGAGCGGGTCGCCGTCCTGGTGGGCCTGCTCGACGGGGCGACCGACGAGCTCGCCGCCGCCGTCCTCGCCGAGGAGCCCCGCCTGCCGCGGCCCTGAGCCCCGCGCGCCCCGCCTCTGGGTCCTGCCCGCGCTCGCGCTGTCCGTCTGCGCGCCTGGGTTCCATTCGTGGAACGGGGGCGTGCGAACGGACATGCGCGGGGGCGGGGGCGGGCTGGCGGCGGAACGGGGGCAAGGGCTGTCAGGGGGCCGTCCGGGGGGGCCGGCCGCGCCCCGCTAGCCCCGCTGAGGCGCTGCGGCCATGTAGACGTCCACCGGGTCCTCGTCCTCGAGGACGAAGCCGCTGCGCTCGTAGAGGCGCCGCGCGGGGCTGCCCTGGAGCACGTCGAGGCGGAGCAGCGCCGCGGGGTGCTCGGCGCGGATCGCGGCGAGCACCTGCCCGCCGATCCCGCGCCCCTGGACCTGCGGGGAGAGGTAGAAGTGCTCGACCCACAGGGCGTCGCCGTCGGGACGGAGCGCCACGAGTCCCGCGTCGCCCCCGTCGGCCACGATCACGCGGGTGTGCGCGGGGACGTAGGCGGTGAGGAACCGCTCCCGCACGCGGCGCTCGTCGAAGCGTCCCAGCCGCTCGAGGTCCGGGCGCATGACCTCGGCGCGCAGCTCCGCCATCCACGGCGCGTCCTGCGCCGTCGCCGGCCGGAAGCGCCAGTCGAGGGCCGCCACGGCGCTCAGGCGAGGTCCGCGAGGGCCTCGAAGCGCTCGAGGCGCGCACGGTAGTAGTCGGCGTGCTCGGCGACCGGCTCGACCTTGCGCAGCACGGGGGCGTCGGCCACCTGCGCGCCCGGAATGGTCTCCTCGATCGCCATGAGCGCCGCCCCGCGCATGGTTGAGCGGGACACGGCGACGTGCTCGATCGGCGAACCGAGGGCGTCGGCCAGCAGGTGCAGCCAGGAGGGGATCGCCTCGGTCATGCCGCCGGAGAGCACGATCCGCTCCGGCTCCCCGCCGAGCTCCCGCATCTGGTCCGCGATGCGCAGGTAGGACAGGGCCACGCCCTCGAGCGCGCCGCGCAGGAGGTCCTCCGCGGTGGTGGACGCGGAGACGTTCGCGAACAGGGCCTTGGAGGAGTCGCGCCACTTGGTGCCGCGCTCGCCGGAGAAGAACGGGACGACGATCGGGGTGCCCTCCGAGACGGGGGCGGAGAAGATCCGCTCGGTATCGATCTCGGCGACGTCCTCGGGCAGGCCCAGCTGGAAACGGGCCCAGTCGAGCACACGGCCACAGTCGCTCATCGCGGAGCCCACGAGGGTGCGGCGCGCGTCGACCCGGTACGCCCACAGGCCGCTGGGCAGGGTCTCGATGTCCGTCTCGACGAGCTGGCGGATCGCGCCGGAGGTCGCCGTCGAGATGCCCCAGGTGCCGGTGCCGAGCGCCCCGACGCCCATGTTCGCGGCGAGGCCGTCGCCGATCACGGGCAGCCAGGTGGCGCCCTCGAGCTGCGGGAACTCCTTCGCCAGCGCGGTGCCGGCGACGGGCTGGCCCTGGCTCGGGTCGCGCGGGGCGGAGAGGGTCGCGGGATCGGCGCCCGCGGCCTCGAGCAGGCCGGTCGCGTACTCGCCGGTGCGGCGGTCCAGCAGGCCCGCCCAGGCGGCCGACGCCGTGCCGAGCACGGGCGTGCCGAGCAGGCGGAACGCGGCGTACTCGCCGAGCGCCATGTACTGCGTGGCCTTCGCGAACACCTCCGGCTGGGTCTCCCGCAGCCAGGCGATCCGCGGCGCGGTGTAGGAGGAGTGCAGGCGCGCGCCCACCTGCTGGTGCAGAGCCTCGGCGTCGACCTTGTCGCGCAGTGCTGCGACCTGGTCGCGGCAGCGGGTGTCCGCGTAGGTGATGCAGGGGGTGAGGGCCTTCCCGGCGGCGTCGACCGCGACGAGGGAGGAGGCGAAGGTGTCCACGCCGATGCCGGCGACCAGCCCGGGCAGCGGCTCCGCGAGCACGGCCGCGATCGAGGTGCGCAGCTCGTCGACGACGAGGTCCGCGTCGATCGTGGAGGTGCCGTCGGCCGCGGTGGTGAAGGTGTGCGGCTCCTTGTGGTGGCGCTTGCCGACCTCGCGCCCGGTCGCGTCGTACACGGCGGCGCGGGTGCCGCCGGAGCCCACGTCGAGGCCGATGACGAAGGGGGCCAGGGCGTCGTTCTCGGGCACATTGAATCGGGGCATGCGCGAACTCCTGCGGTGCGTGGGCGGGGATCGCGCCGCCTCCGGCGCCGCTGCGCAGGGCGCGATCCGATGCGCCCAGCATAGGGGCGGGGCCGACGGGGGCCCGCGCGTGCCCGCCGGTTGCCACCGCGGTCTGCGACCTCGGGCGGCGCGCTCCGTATGCCCTGTCGGCCCCGCGCCCCCGGCGTACGCTCCCGGCATGGACCTCCGCTTCACGGGCACCGCGATCGAGTGGCGCGGCCCCGCCCCCTTCGTGTTCGTGCCCGTCGCCGCCGACGAGGCGGCCGAGATCGCGGCCGTCGCCTCCCGCGTCACCTACGGCTGGGGTGCGATCCCCGTGACCGGCCGGATCGGCGGCACCGAGTTCGCCACCTCCCTGTTCCCGCGGGACGGCGGCTACCTCGTGCCCGTCAAGGTCGCGGTGCAGCGCGCGGAGGGGGTCGAGCCCGGCGAGGAGGTCACCGTCGAGCTCACGATCGACGGGGCCTGAGGGGCGCCCTGGCAGAATCCTCGCCATGACCGATCCCGCGACCCGACCTCACGGCCCGGCGCGGCGCCTGCCCACGATGAAGGACGTCGCCGATCACCTCGGCGTCTCCCGCCAGCTCGTCTCCCTCGTGCTGCGCGGCGCGGACGGCCCCAGCGCGGAGTCCCGCGAGCGGATCCTCGCCGCGGCCCGCGAGCTCGGCTACCGCCCCAACGCCTCCGCGCGGCTGCTGCGGCAGTCGAGCACCCGCACCCTCGGCATCGCGTTCTCCCTGGGCAACGCCTTCCAGGTGAAGGTCGTCGAGCGGCTCATCGCGGCCGCCGGGGAGCGCGGCTACCGGATGGCGCTCGCCCCGATCAACGCCGGTCGTGGGACCGACGAGGCCGTCGGCTCGCTCATGGAGCAGCGGGTGGAGGCGCTCGCCGTGTTCAACCCGGAGCCCGGGTCCGAGGCGCTCGCCGCCGCCCGGGGCGTGGTGCCCGTGCTGCAGCTGGGGGAGTGGTCCGCGGACGCCATGCAGGACACGGTGCACGTGGACGAGGCGACGGGTCTGCGCCTGGCCGTCGAGCACCTCGTGGGCCTGGGGCACGAGGCGATCGCTTTCGTGGGCGGCCGCGGCGAGGAGCCCGGCCCGGCCCGTGCCCGCGCCTACGAGGACGCGATGCGGCAGGCGGGCCTGGGGGAGCGGATCGACGTGGTCCCCTCCGACCTCGGCGAGGAGGAGGGTGCGGAGGCCGCGCGCACGGTCCTCGCCCGCGCGGTGCGGCCCACGGCGCTCGTGTGCGTGAGCGACCACGCGGCCGCCGGGGTGCTCGCCGTGCTCGCCCGCGCCGGGGTCGCCGTGCCGGGGGAGATCTCGGTGGTGGGATTCGACGACAGCCGCATCGCCGCGCTGTCCTTCCACGACCTCACCTCGGTGCACCAGGACGTCGACGCGACGGTCGAGGCGGCGCTCGGGGTGCTGCTCGAGCGGCTCAGGGTCGGGGGTGGGCCCGTCGCGGCCGACGGGGCCGACGGGGTCGATTCGGAGGGCGGGGGCGCGCGCGTGATCGCGACGCCGGCGCATCTGGTGGTCCGCGGGTCGACCGGGCCGGCGCCCTCCCGCGGCTGACACGCGGCGGCGGCTTCCTTCCCCCTCCGCTCGTTCTGCCCGTCCCGGCGGTCCTCCGCCAGCCAGACCCTCTCCCGCCGCCGGGCGCGCCCTCCCTCGCGTTGGCACGTGCTAGTCTCGGCGCCACCCGATCTTGTCTCGTGCTAACAGTGTCGTCGTTCCCGTCGGCGCGCCCCCCCCGGAGGCCTCGATGTCCATCGCCCTGCCCGATCCCACCCTGTACCTGCCGCGCAGCGGCGAGCCCTCGCTGCGCTGGGGGATCGTCGGCCCCGGCTGGATCGCCGGCGAGTTCGCGACCTCGCTGAGGGCCCGCACCGCGCAGCGCCTCGTCGCCGTCGGCTCCCGCTCCTTCGACAACGCCCGCGCCTTCGCCGCCCGCTTCGGCGCGGACGAGGCCGTCGGCTCCGTCGAGGCGCTCGTGACCCACCCCGAGGTCGACGTCGTCTACGTCGCCACCCCGCACAGCGGCCACGCCGAGGTCGCCCTCGCCGCGATCGCGGCCGGAAAGCACGTGCTCATCGAGAAGCCGATCACCGTCACCGCCGCCGAGGCACGCGAGGTGTTCGCCGCCGCCCGCGCCGCCGGCGTGCTGGTCATGGAGGCCATGTGGTCCCGCTACCTGCCGCAGATCTCCGTCATCTGCGCCCTCGTCGACGGCGGCGACCTCGGGGACGTGCGCGCCGTCGCCGCGGACCACTCGCAGCAGATCATCCGCCCCGCCGACCACCGCATGTACGCGCCCGAGCTGGGCGGCGGCGCCCTCCTCGACCTCGGCGTGTACCCCGCGCAGTTCATCACCATGGTGCTCGGTGCGCCCACCGCGATCGAGGCCCGCGGCACCGTCACCGCGACCGGCGTCGACGCCTCCGCCGCCGTGGTCTCCACCCACGCCGGCGGCGCCGTCTCCACGCTCTACACCTCCCTGCTCGAGCGCACCCCCACCACCGCGACGATCAGCGGCACCTCGGCATTCCTGCAGGTCGAAGGCTCGTTCTACAACCCCACGAGCTTCACCGTCACCGGCGCCGCGCACGGCTCGCCCACGCTCCGCTGGACGGACCCGACGATGCTGCGGGGCTTCGCCGCACTTTCCTACGAGGCCACCGCGCTCGCCCGCTTCGTGGGGGAGGGCCGCACCGAGTCGCCCGTCCACACGCACGACGAGACGGTCGCCGTCATGGAGCTGCTCGAGACCGCCCGCGCGCAGGTCCTCACCGCGGGCGTCCCCGCCCCGCCGCAGGACCTCTCCGCCGTGACTCCCGCCCACGGCGAGGCGCCGGCGTCGAACTGGACCGACCGATGAGCGCCGCCCCCGTCGACATCGCGCTGCTCGAAGCGGAGGAGCGCGAGCTCGTGCTGCCCCGCTTCGAGGCCGACGGCGCCTGGGAGCTCGGCGTGCTCACGCGCGAGATCGCCGCCGCCGCGTGCCAAGGGGTCGTGATCGACGTGCGCCGCCCCCAGCTGATCCTCTTCCGCGCTGTGCTCCCGGGCGCCACCCCGGACCAGCAGGCCTGGGCCGAGCGGAAGGCCGCGGTCACCCTGCGCATGGAGTCCTCGAGCGCGCTCGTCGACGCCCGGCTCTCCGGCGCGGGCGTGGACCCGCAGGCGATCGGCTGGTTGGATGAGCGCTACGCCGTGACCGGCGGGTCCTTCCCGATCCGGGTGCGCGGCGCGGGCGTCGTCGCCGCGATCACCGTCTCCGGCCTCAGCTCGCAGCAGGACCACGACCTCGCCGTCGCCGGCCTGCGCTCCCACCTCAGCATCCTCGCCGGCGAAGGAGCCGCCCCGTGACCGTCGACCCCGCCCCCGCCGCGCCCGGCGCAGACCCCGCCGACCCCGCCCCCGCCTCGGCCGAGGACCAGCCCGCCGGGCGGCGCCTCCGCCCCGGCCAGACCTGCCGCATCCGGATCTGGGACCGCGCCACCGGCGAGGTGCGCACCGTGCACGAGACCGCCGAGCGGCTCTTCGAGGCCCCCAACTGGACCGCCGACGGCCGCCTCCTCGTGAACGCCGACGGCCTGCTCTGGCTCCTCCCGGCCGACGGCTCCGCCGCCCCCCAGCAGCTCGCCGCGCCCGGCCTGCCGCCCGTCAACAACGACCACGTGCTCGCCCCCGACGGCTCCGCGGTCTACGCCTCCGCGAACGACTTCCACGTCTGGGAGGTGCAGCTCACCAGCAGCGACGCCGACGGTGCGGTGACGGCGGGGACCCCGCGCCGCATCACCCCGGAGGACGGCGGCCTGCACTTCCTCCACGGCGTGAGCCCCGACGGCACGACCCTCGCCTACGTGCACCTCCAGCCCGACGGCGAGAACTGGTGGGCCGCCGCGACCATCCGCACGATCGGTGTGGACGGCACCGGCGACCGTGCCGTCACCACCCACCCCGGCCCCGCCGACGGCTGCGAGTACAGCCCGGACGGCGCCTGGATCCTTTTCAACACCGAGCAGTTCAGCGACGCCCCCGGTCACGCGCAGCTCGCCCGCGTGCGGCCCGACGGCACCGGCCTCGAGCAGCTCACCTCCGACGAGCGGGTCAACTGGTTCCCGCACATCGCGCCCGACGGCGAGGTCGTCGCCTACCTCAGCTTCCCGCCCGGCACCGAGGGCCACCCCGAGGACCGCGAGGTCGAGCTGCGGCTCGTGCGCGTGGGCGAGTGGGACCGGCCCACGACGCTCGTGGTGCTGCAGGGCGGGCAGGGCACGATCAACGTCCCCAGCTGGGCGCCGGACGGCTCCGCCTTCGCCTTCGTCGACTACCCGCGCGGCGACGCCTGAGCACACGGGACGTCATCGCGCAGGTGGTGGCGTATGGGGTGGGACCCGCGCGATATGGTCCCGCGGGCCGGGCGGGCCGGGGCGTACGGGACCTCTTCGGCCGGGTCCCCGCCCTACGGGGCCGACCTGTACGAAGTGGTCCCGTAGGCCTCGGGCGGGCGGCGCCGGAGCCGCACGGGACGTCATCGCGCAGGTGGTGGCGTATGCGGCGGGACCTGCGCGATATGGTCCCGCGGGCCGGGGCGTACAGGACCTCTTCGGCCGGGTCCCCGCCCTACGGGGCCGACCCGTACGAAGAGGTCCCGTGCTTCGCCGCGACCGGCCGGGGTCAGGCGTCCTGGCCGGGGGCGGGGCCGTCGGGGTGGCCGAACTCGCGGGCGTAGAGGGCCCGCAGCTCCTCCCAGCCGTGGTCCATGGCCTCCATGCCGACGATCCGCGCCTGGTCCTCGCCGCTCAGCTGCGCGTCGAGCACCGCGAGGCACACGTGCCAGCCGGCGGCGAAGTACTGGGCCTGCTCGACCTCCGGGAGCGCGACCTGCAGGTCCACCTGCCCCTCGTCGACCACCCAGCCCAGGGTCGCGTCGCCCCAGCGGTGGGTGACGGCGTGGTCGGCGGCGAGGGCGAGGACGTCCGCGGCGACCGGGTCCTCGTCGGGGTTCTCGCGGGACAGCGCGGGGCCGATCGAGGTGAGCGCACGATCCGGGACGACGGGGGACCAGCGGGCGAGCTGCTCGGGGTCGGTGATCGCCCGCCACAGCTGCTCGGCGCTCCCGGCGACGTCCACCTCCATGACGAGGCTGCCGTCGGCGATCTCGGCGCGCACGAGCAGGTCACGGATGCGGGTGTCGATGTCCGGGGTGTCCTCGGCGGTCATGGGTCCTCCTCGGTGAGCGGGATGAGGTGTGAGGCGTGAACGCGGGCGGCGGCCGTGCCGGCGAGCGACGCGGGGCCGCCCGTCGATCCTCTCAGAGCGCGGCGGGCTGGGGCTGGGGAGTCGCGCCCTCGACGGCGCCGGCCTCGGCAGTCGCGCCGACGCCGGTCGCCTCGGCCGGTGCGGTCCCGCCGTCGGCGGCGCCGTCGGCCGGATCGGTCCAGCCGGGGCCGACGCCGCGGGCGTCCGGTGCGTTGAGGTGCACGACGCCCACGATGTCGCGGGCGCGCTCCTCGGCCATGTCGTGCACGCGGCGCACGATGTAGCGCGCGGCGGGGTGGCGGATCACGGAGCGGCGCACCTGCACGCTCACGCGGCGGCGCAGCGTCGTGTCCTCCACGGGGATCGCGACGAGGCCCGCGCGGAGGTCCTGCGCGATGATCGAGGGCTGCACGGTGACGTAGTCGCCGGTCGCGACGAAGCCGAGCACCGTGGAGTAGTCGGTGGGGTTGATCTCGACGCGCGGCGTGTACCCGGCGGCGAGGCAGGCGGAGGAGATGCGACGGAACCAGGGGGAGGGGATCGGGTCGTCCGTCGTCCAGGGCTCCTCGGCGAGGTCCTTGAGCTGGACGGAGGTGCGGCCGGCGAGGCGGTGGCCGGCGCCGACGATCGCGACGTAGCCCTCCTCGAGGATGTCCTGCGCGATCCAGTCCTCGACGAGCGGGGAGGTGCTGGTCTCGCCGACGGCGACGTCCATGCCGTCCTCGACGAGGTCGTCGATGCTGCAGCTGCGCAGCACGAGCTCGAGGTCGAGCTCGGGGAAGCGGCGGCGCACGTCCTGCGCGAGCTCGGGGATCCCGGTGGAGGCGACGGAGGAGGCGTAGCCGAGGCGCAGCGCGCCCGAGCGGCCGGAACGGAGGGCCTGCACGGTGCGGTCGAGCGCGGCGAGGGCGTCGAGCGCGGCGCCGGACTGCTCCGCGAGGAGGCGGCCCTGCGGGGTGACGACGATGCCGCGGCCGGAGCGCTCGACCAGGTCGAGGCCGGTCTCACGGCGCAGGGTCGAGAGGTGCTGGCTGACGGCGGAGGGGGTGTAGCCGAGGGCCTCGGCGCTCGCGCGGATGCTGCCCGTCTCGACGACGGAGCGGAGCACGCGGAGCTTCACGGGATCGAGCATGGCCCCACCCTACGACTGTTCAGTCGACGTGAACAGAGCGGTAGAAACGTTCGCTTGTCCTTCACGGCCGACGGGCGAAGGATCGAGTCATGGACGCACTGCTCATCGGAATCCCCGCCCTCCTCCTCATCGCCACCGCCTCCGTCGTCCTCGGCGCGCTGGGCCGCATCGTCCTCGGTGCGCTGTTCCCGGCCCCCGCCCCGGACGACGACCCGCGCTGGGTGGGCACCACGCCCGCCGAGCGCCGTGCACCCCGCACCGCCGCCCAGGCCGCCGAGCGCGGCGGCGCCCTCATGATCCGCACCCTCATGCCCGACGCCGTGGTCCCCATGGCCCGCCTGGCCGACGTCGAGCAGCCCCGCACCGCGCGGGAGCCCGCCGAGCCGGAGGCGCCGCGACCGACGGTCGCGGCGGCCTCCGGACCGCTCAGCCCTCGCGCGGGGCGAAGCGCGGCGCGGGCAGCGGCGGGGGCGTCTTCGCCGGGTGCTGCTGGAGCAGGGCAAGCGCCTCGGTGACGCCGCGGGCGAGCTGCGGATCGTCACCGGCCACCCACGCGTTCGGCGGGAGCGGCACCTCGATGTCGGGGTCCACGCCGTAGTTCTCGATCTCCCAGTCCACGCCCTCGAACCAGCTGGCGTACTTGGGCTGGGTGATGCCGGTGCCGTCCACGAGGTCGTAGCGGCCGTCGATCCCGATCACGCCGCCCCAGGTGCGGGTGCCGATCACGGGGCCGATCCCCATCGCCTGAGCGACGGCATTGACGATGTCGCCGTCGGACCCGGCCTCCTGGTTCGTCACGAGCACGACCGGGCCGCGCGGCGCGAACTGCGGGTACGTGCCGGGCCGCTCATGGCGCGGGAAGTCCCAGGAGCGCACCGTGCGGGCGAGGCGGTCGGTGACGAGCTGAGAGGTGTGGCCGCCGCTGTTGTAGCGGACGTCCACCACGATGCCCTCCTTCGTGGACGCCTCCCGCAGGTCACGGTGCATCTGCGCCCAGCCGGAAGAGACCATGTCGGGGATGTGCAGGTAGCCGAGACGGTCGCCCGAGGCCTCCGCCACGGCCCGGCGCCGCGAGTCCACCCACGCGTGGTAGCGCAGGGCGGACTCGTCGGCCAGGGGCACGACGGCGACGCGGCGCTCGCCGCCGTCCCGCTCGAGCACGAGCTCCGTGGCGCGGCCCGCGGAGCCGATGAGCAGCGGGGCCACGCCCGCCTCTCCCACCTCGCGGCCGTCGATCCGCACGATCGCGTCGCCCTCGCGGGCGGCGACCCCGGGGGCCAGCAGCGGGGAGCGGGCGTCCGGGTCCGAGGAGTCGCCGGGCAGGATCCGCGTGATCACCCAGCGGCCGTCCCGCAGGGCGAGGTCCGCGCCGAGGAACGCGGGGATCATCGGCGGATCCGCCTGGTAGACGCCGCCCATGACGTACGCGTGGGAGGTGCCGAGCTCGCCCACGACCTCCCACATGAGGTCCTGGAAGTCGTCCTCGGTGACCACGCGCTCGAGCACCGGCTCGTACCAGGAGGTCATGGCGTGCCAGTCCTGGCCGTCCATGTCCGCCCGCCAGTACTGCTGCGCCATGATCCGGTAGTTGTCCCACAGCATGCCGGCGCGCTCCAGCACCGGGTCCACGGTGAGGCGCAGGCGGTCCGTCTCGATCGTGACGCGGCCCGGGTCCTCGTCCTCCGCCTTGCGCGTCGCGGGCACCTGCACCCAGGCGCCGCCCTGCTTGATGACGAGCCACTCGCCGTCACCGGAGACGGCGAGGTCGTCCACGCCCTCCGCGAGCACGGTGAGCTTGCGGTCCGTGAGGGACCAGAACTCGAGGGCGGGGCCGGGGGCGTCGCCGTCCACGCCCGCGCGCGAGGTGCCGAGCACGCCCTGCTGGGGGTGGCGCAGCCACACGAAGCCGCCGGTCACGGCCCGCAGGTGCGAGTAGGAGCCGGAGAGGACGGGGAACGGGACGATCCGCGCCTCCGCGTCCTCGAGGTCGATCTCGGTGCGCGGCGCCTTCGCGGAGCCGGCGGCCCCGGCGGGGCTCGCCGCGGAGACCGTCTCCTCCGCGTGCGGGGCCGACGGCCCGGCGGCCGCGTTGGTCGCTCCCTCGGTGGCCGACGCCCCGGGGGTCGCCACGGTCTCGTCCTCCGCCTGCGGCGTCGGCTCCTCCACGCCGCCCGCCCAGCCGTCCGGGTGGGGGCCGAAGGGATCCGCCGTCGTCGCCTGCAGCGGCAGCAGGAACGGCCGCTCGGCGTTGACGAACCCCAGGTCGAAGACCATGTCGTCGTAGACCGTCTCGAAGGTGCGCAGGGACAGCAGCGCCAGGTGCTTGCCGTCCGCGCTGAACGCCGCCTCCGTGTCCTGGTAGCGGCCGGAGGTGAGCGCTCGGCCCGTCGGCTCGTGCGACTCCGCGTCCGTCACCATGAGCCGGCCCAGCATCCACGAGTCCGGCTCGGTCCACACGAGCCAGCGGCTGTCCGGCGACCAGGTCAGGTGGCGGATCTCGCCGCCGTTCGAGCGGCCCACCTCCCGCACCGCGTCGAGGCGCGGGGCGCCGGGGACCTGCTCGGCGTCCTGCTCCCACGGGGACGCGGCCGACGGCGCCGCCGACGGGGCTGCGCCCGTGCCGGAGGTCGCGGGACGGGCCGGGTCCTCGATGCCGCGCAGGGTCACCAGGCGCACCACGTTGTCGTGCGTGGAGATCGCGACCTTCGATCCGTCCGGCGAGGGGACCGCGTGGAGGATGCGGCCCACGTCGCCGAGGCCCAGGGCGATCTGCTCGCCGCCGCCGTCGAGCCGGGCGAGGGCCAGCTGGTCCGAGCCCACGCCGCCGGCGGTGCGATCCGCCTGCGCGGCCTCGTCGGTGACGAGCAGGGCGAAGGGGGAGCGGCCCAGCGGCTGCGCCTCCCGGATGCGCAGGCCGCAGCGGCCCGCGAGCAGGCGGGCCGGGCCGCGGCGATGGGTGAGCAGGTGCGCGGAGCCGCGCCACTCGACGACG
The DNA here is from genome assembly GCF_005490785.1 of Brachybacterium sp. SGAir0954. Taxonomy (GTDB): domain Bacteria; phylum Actinomycetota; class Actinomycetes; order Actinomycetales; family Dermabacteraceae; genus Brachybacterium; species Brachybacterium rhamnosum. The sequence goes on from NZ_CP027295.1 coordinate 723,059, forward strand.
CTCGCGCGGGCGTCGTGCACGGGCCGCATGGCCAGCAGGTTCTCGCCCGGGGAGGCCGGGCGCGGCAGGCGGGCGGCGCCCACGCCGGTGGCCTGCACCTCGACCTCGCGGGGCTCCGCGTCGAGCGAGTCCATCGCGAACAGGCGGCCGCGGGAGGTGAAGACGATCGTGGAGCCGTCCGTGGCGGGCTCGCGCAGGTAGCCGTCCTCCGAGCGCAGGTGCGTGTGGACCCGCAGGTCGGAGCCGTCCTTCGCGACGGACCACAGGTTCGCGCTCGCCCGGTCCGTGCGGGCCGCGCCCGCGCCCGGGGTGTCCGAGGCGAAGATCAGCCGGTCCCCGTACCAGGCGACGCGGAGCTTCGAGGCGAGCAGCTCGTCCAGCAGCGCCTCCCACGGGCGCTGCGCGTGCTGCTCCGCGGGGGCGTCCAGCGGCAGCGCCTGCCGCGAGATCCACAGCTTCACCGCCGTGCCGCCCTGGTAGTGCTTCCAGGAGGCCTGGTCACGGCGCCACGGCGTCGCGACGACCGTCGTGCCGTCCGCATGGATCGCGGCCTCCCCGCTGCGGCCCAGCGGCAGCAGCGTCGCCCGGCCCTCGAGGTCCACGGCCCACAGCTGCCCGTCGCGGGCCTGCGGCGCCGCGTGCGAGCTCGCGACGAGCGCGCGGCCGTCGGCCAGCCAGCCCGCGACCTTCGTGGTCGGCGTGCCCCAGGTGGTGAGGCGCCGCGGCGCGGTCGAGCCGTCCGTCGCGGTCACCCACACCTCGGGCCCTCCGGAGGTGCGGGACGTGTACGCGACGTGCGCGCCGTCCGGCGAGAAGCGCGGGTAGCCGACGGGCGCGCCCTCATCGGTGAGGCGCCAGGCGCGGCCGCCGGCCAGCGGGGCCAGCCAGACGTCGTTCGCGGCGGTCACGGCGACCAGGTCGCCGTGCACATCGGGGTGGCGGAGATATGCGGCATGTGCCGGGGTGGAGGTCATGGGGGCAAGCCTAGGACCGTCCTGTGACGGCGGTCGCAGGCTCGTGTCGAAGAGATCCGAGTCCCGCCTACGGGGAGAGCAGAGACAGGAGTGGGACACGATCCCGGGTGGACCGAGTCGCGGCAGTCGCCGACCCTCGCTACTCGCGCCGGTGGGCCACGGAACCGAGGAGCACGCAGGCCGGGAAGCCGACGGCGCAGGTGAGCACGGCCCGGGGTGGCGATCGAGTCCGGAAGGACGAAGAGGTGCCGGAGCCAGAGGACGAGCAGGCCGGCGATCAGGAATCCGGCCGCGACCTTCCTGATGTGTCGCATCGACATCCTCCTCGTGCGCGAGTGACGGTGGTGCGGACGAGTCCAGGGCCCGAGCACGGTCCACATCTGGGTGCGCCTCGGACGCCCCGTGTCTGTAGCCGCGCTCGCCCGGCGTCGACCCCGACGGCGCGAGACCCATTGCTACGTTCGAGCCACGGACGTGACGCTGCGGCATGCGGGGCCCGCTGATGTGGCGGTGATGAGGCGAGCGGTCTACGCGGCGTGGAAGTGGCGCGAGCCCTGGGACGAGTCGGCGTTCCGAGCGCACCTGCTGTCAGCAGACCCCGATTCGTACGTGGATGCGTTCGGCGCTCGCGTTGGGGATGCGGGCCTCGTGGCGGCGAGCGCCGATGGCGTGTGCGGTGCAGCGTGGTTCCGCCGCTTCACCCGGGAGAACGCACGGGCGGGTTTCGTGGACGACTCGACTCCGGAGCTGGTCATGGCCGTCGACGACCGCTTTCGCGGGACAGGCATCGGAGGGCGCCTGCTCGACGGGCTGCTCGACCTTGCCGTCGATCAGAGCGTGTCGGGACTCAGCCTCCACGTCGATTCCGCGAACGGGATCGCCTGAGCGCTGTACCTCTCCCGTGGGTTCGCGCTCCATCGGTCCACCCCGAAAGGAGCCGTCATGGTCTGGGCCGAGCCTGTCGGCGGCAGCTCCAACCGGTAGCAGGCGCTCCGCCCTCATCTGTCATGAGCGGTAGAGCCGGAAGGGCCAGTTCCCGTTCTCGGGGGTGACCTCGATGCCCAAGCGGTGCAGCTCGCGACAGAGGGCGTCGTGCTCCGCCTCGAGACGGGAGTCCACCTCGGCGCTGATGTGCGTCGGCTGGTCGAGGTGCAGATCGCCGTAGGTCGCGTCCATCTCGGCGGCCCAGGCCACGATGCGCTCACTGATCGGTGCGGGGAGCACGTCGAGGACGGCCGGGAGATCGGCGTCAGGCGGATCGACGTAGCCCTCGGCCCAATCGAGGAGAAGCGCATAGTCCCAGGTGAAGCGCACGTGGCTCGGAAGCAACATCGTTGATCAGTCCTCTCCGGGGATGCGAGGAGCGCCTTCACGCGATGAGGCGGGGTCCTGCAGCAGGGCCAAAGCCGAGGCGGTGGAGTCAGCGTACTCGGCGTCGACGTCGGTGGCGTCCTGGCCGGTGGGCGCCGACGCATCGGACCCAGCGCCCGCGAGTGGCGTGCTCATGGCCGCTGCTGCTCCACTCACCGGAGGCGAGGAAGACCGCCTCGCCGCTCATGCCGGAGGTGACCCTTCATCCCATCCGTTGGCGGCTCGGCGACGAACTCCGGGGGACAGCACACCCCCGGAGGACCCCTATGCTCACTCACCGAGGCCGGACGGCCACCGCCCGCAGCTCGCCGCCTGACCAGCGGCGGGTCACGGCGACGCGGTCGAGGACGGGCCGCAGATGATGGCGATCGCGGTCCAGGCGCTCACGGGCCTGCAGTACCTCTCCCTGCTGGTGACGGCCGGACTCCTCCTGTGCAGGGTCACCGTGGCGCGGGGCAGGGACGCTGCGCAGGCTCTCGGCTCCGTCGCCGCGGTGCGGCGGACCAGGGTCCTCGCCTCTGCCGCCGCGCTGACGAGCGTGGCGCTCATGGTGGCGGCGGCGATCGATGTCGCCGGCTGGTCACGATGGACGGCGGGCATCATCCCCCAGCAGCTCGCGGCGGCGGTCCTCGTCGGAACGGGTTCCCTGATCGTCGTCGTCGCGGGCGGCGCGCGGCGGCCCGTGCCCACCCTCGCAGGGGCGCTGCTGGGACTGCTCGGCCCCGCACTCACCGGCCATTCGGTCTCCGTCGGCCCCCGCCCGCTGATGCTCGTGGTCGATGTCGGCCATCTGCTCGCCGGCGCCTTCTGGACCGGTGGCCTGATCGGGACGGTCGCGGTGATCGCCGCGCTGCGCAGCGATGGCACGGCGGAGGAGGCGGTGGTCGTGATCCGTCGCTTCTCGTCCGCCGCCCTCGTGAGCGTCCTCGTCCTCGCGGTGAGCGGAGGCCTGATGACGGTCCTGATCCTCGACGCGCCCGCGGCTCTCGTCACTACCGGATGGGGACGCGCGCTGCTGCTGAAGCTGAGCGTGGTGGGGGTGGCCGTGGGCCTGGCCGCGTGGAACCGAACTCGACTTCTGCCGGCCATCGCGACGGCCGATGCCCCGTGGGAGCGGCTGCTGCGCATCATGCGGCGCGAGGCGGTGCTGCTGCTGGGCGTGCTCGTGGTCACCGGCGTCCTGGTGAACCTGAGCCCCCACGAGAGCCCGCCGGGGGGCGCCCTCGGGAACGGGCAGTCCCCCGTGGGTGCGCAGGAGACCATGCCCATCGCCGCATCTGGGGTGGGGGGACCAGGTGAGCCCGGGGCCCCTAGAATGGCCCCATGACGCCGCCGCCCGAGGACCTCGCGTCCGAGGACGCGAAGATCCCCGCTCCGGCCTCGCCCGACGCTCTGCGCGATGCCATCCTCTCGGTCGCCGCCGGTGACGCGGACTCCTTCGCGGGTCTCTACGACGCCACGAGCGCGCGGGTGCACGGCCTGGTGCTGAGGGTCCTTCGTGACCCCGCACAGGCGGAGGAGGTCACGCAGGAGGTGTACCTCGAGGTCTTCCGACGGGCGGCCGGCTTCGACCCCGCTCGCGGGTCCGCGCTGGCATGGATCCTGACCCTGGCGCACCGCCGGGCGGTGGACAGGGTGCGTTCGTCACAATCACAATCCGATCGGGACGTCGCCTACGAATCCCGTGCAAACACACAGGAGCCGGATCCCACCGGGGAGGCCGCTCTCGCGACGCTCGAGGCGCAGCGGGTGCGGACGGCGCTCGAGCAACTCTCGGAGCGGCAGGCCGAGGCGATACGGCTGGCCTATCTCGACGGTCTGACCCAGACACAGGTCGCCGACAGGCTCGGGATTCCGCTGGGCACCGCGAAGACGAGGCTCCGCGACGGGCTGCTGGCCCTACGACGCATCGTCAGCGCCCCACGGCAGAGGAAGGAGGAGTGATGGCCGGGAAGCATCCCGATCCCGACGAGCACGAGGAGATGGAGTCACTCGTCGTCGCGTCCGTGCTCGACGCCCTCGACCGGCGGCAGCAGGCCGAGGTCGATGCGCACCTGGCCACCTGCCCGCGCTGCCGTACCCTCGAGGCCTCCCTCCGGGAGACGGCGGTCGAGATCTCCGCCGGGCTGGAGAGTGCGCCCCCGGCGCGCCTGCGGGTGAGCGTCCTGGACGCCGTGCGCGCAGAAGCCGCCGCCTCCTCGCCGACGGAGGCACGGATGCGACCGTCGCGCCGCGCGGTGATCGGCAGCGCCCTGGCGCTCGCCGCGAGCGCCGTCGTGGCGACCGGGGTCGTGCTGTCGCGGCCCGGGCGTTCCGAGGAGGATCAGGAGATCGCGAGGGTGCTGACCGCCGGTGACGCCCGGCTCTACTCGACGACCTGGGAGTCCGCGCAGGTCACGGTCGTGCACTCGGCGTCCTCAGCGGCGTCGGTGATCGAGGTGCGGGGCCTGCCCCCGGCTCCCCGTGGTCGTGACTACCAGATCTGGAGCATGAGCCCCGCGGGGCCGGAGGATGCCGGCCTGCTGCGCCCCGATGCCGACGGCCGTGCCCGTCTGCGCATCGGGTCGCACGCTGCAGGAGGAACGGCCGTCAGTCTCGAACCGGCCGGCGGCTCGGAGCAGCCGACGACGTCGCCGTTCATCGCGGTGACCTACTCCTGATCCCCCCGCGGCGACCGGGGAGGGTGCAGATCACACGTCGTCCACGAGTCTCGCGAACACGATGACGTTGTCCGCGTGCCGTCCTTCGCCGTCGACGCTGCCGCCGCAGGTGATCAGACGCAGCTCGGGGCCGGCGGTGTTCCCGTACACGCCCTCGGTGGGGAACGCATCCTTGGGGAAGCGCGCCACGTCGTAGACCTCGAAGGCGGCGGTGCGACCGTCCTCCCGGTCCACCGTGACCCGGTCACCCTTCTGCACGGCGCCGAGCTCGAAGAACACGGACGGCTCACCGCCGTACGTCACATGGCCCTCGATGACCGAGGGGCCGGGCTGGCCCGGCGTCGGCGAGCCGTCGTACCAGGCGGCGTCGTCCTTGCGCGCACCGCTGGGTGCGGGCAGGGTCCCGTCGTCGGCCAGTGAGATCGGGAAGACGTTCCCGTCGATGCCCCGGCCGTCGAGGCGCACCCTCGTGGGCTCCGAGGCGGGAAGCGCCGTCGGGGTGGCCTCCGGAGTGCTGGTCGGCTGCGACGACTCGGGGGTGGTGGGGCGAGACGTCGAGCCGGGGTCCGATGCGGACGCCGAGCTCTCGGTCCCGGCCCCGACGGTGGGCGCCTGCGGCGGAGCCGGCTCCTGTCGCAGCAGCGCGACGACCACCAGCAGCAGACCCACCATGCAGAGCACGCCCAGCGCGGTGGTCGCCCAGGGGCGACCACCGCGCGGGGTGTCGATCATCGACCGTGCCATGGACGGTCTGCCGTCCTCAGTTCTCGCGCCGAGCCGCGCGTCGACGGCTCACCACCATGCCGGCCACACCGGCGGCGGCGAGGACGCCACCCGCGGCGAGGAGGCCGGCGTCCTCGATGCCGGCGGTCGTGCCGTCACCGGTCTCGACCCCGCCCTCGGGCATGTCGGCCATCTGGCTCGCACCGACCACACCGCAGGCCGCGGGATCCGTGGCCTCGCTGGGCAGCGACTCGTCGAGGTCCGACTTCTGGTCGCCGTCGTACTCCCCGCTGCCGTTGTGGTCCACGCCGTGCAGCACGACGACGGCGGTGCCGTCCTCGATGGCCGAGGCGACCTCGTCCGTCACGGTGAAGGTGCGCTCGTAATGACCGCTCTCGGTGGGGAAGTTCGCGACGTCGAGCCCGTGATCGGCCCCGGTCGATCCCTTGGTGGTCAGGGAGGCCCCGACCATGCCGTAGTCGTCGATCGCGTCGGTGACTCGGATCGCCCCGTCCACGCCCGACCCCTTCATGTCGGGATCCGGGCACTTGCCCGCACCGCCGACATGGATGTGCTGGGCGTGCGGGGAGCCCGCGAGCAGGCCCTGGGTGTCCATCTTCACGGTGAGCTCGTCACCGTCGAGGGTGAACCACGCCGTGCCGGACGCGCCGGAGTCGTTGAGCTGGGTGAGATCGGCCTGGTAGCTGTGGGCGTCATCGCCATGGGCCATCGCCGGCGCTGCCGCGCCCGCTCCGATCATCGCCATGGAGGCGGCCATGAGGGTGATGGACTTCATCGTCGTGCGCATGATGTCTCCGTTCCTGGGTCACCGTGCGGCGAGGAGGCCGCAGGGGACGGTGACACCGGTCATTCGGAGCGGTCCCGCGGGCGGATTGGTCCGCTCCCGGATGCGGGACGCCGCGGTCCCGCCCGCCTGCATCCAAAGGTGGAGGTCCGGCGGACCGATCCGATGGGTCTCGAGACCCGTCGCGGCGCCGGGGATCGTGGAGGAGTCAGCATCCCCCTCTCGATCGGAGGACCCATGGTGTCCCTCATCCGCTCCCGACCGCTGCTCAGCTTCTTCGTCCTGGCCTGCGGGCTCAGCTGGCTGGGCTGGCTGAACTACATCCTCTCCCGCAGCGGTCTCGGCGTCATCGGCGTCGACTACCCGGTCGTGCTCGGCTCGACCCAGCCGCTCGGTGTCATCCCCGGCGCGTTCCTCGGACCGATCGGTTCCGCGCTCATCGTCACCGCCGTCGTCGACGGGCGCGCAGGCCTGCGCGCCTGGGCGGGTCGGCTGTTCCGCTGGCGCGCGGACTGGCGCTGGTACGCGGTGTCGCTGCTCGCCGTCCCCGCGGGTCTCGTGGCCGTCGGCATCGTGGCCTCGATGGTCATCGGCGGGAGCGTCGTCGCGCCGGCGCCGACCCTCCTCGCGCTCTACGCCCCGGTGCTCGTGCTGCAGCTGGTGACCACCGGTCTGGCGGAGGAGCCCGGCTGGCGGGACTTCGCGCTCAGCCGCCTGCAGCGACGCCACAGCCCGCTCGTGTCGGCCGCGATCCTCGGGCCCGTGTGGGCGCTGTGGCACTACCCGCTGTTCCTCACCGACTGGGCCGAGGGGCCCGGGCGCAGCTGGACCGGCCTGCTTGCCTTCACCGTGTTCTGCCTCGGCTTCAACATCGTCATGTCCTGGATGTTCAACCGGACGGGCGAGTCGCTGCCGCTGTCGATGCTCATGCATGTCAGCGCGAACACCTTCGCCTCCGTGCTGTGGTCGGCCATGTTCCCCTCGATCGCGGCCCAGCACGTGTACCCGCTGCTCGCCCTCGCCGCAGTCGTCGCGGCGGTGGCGGTCGTCGTCGGCACCCGCGGCCGACTCGGCAGGCGGGAGGCGGCCCCGTCCCCGACGGCACGGGCGACCGTCCCGGCGCGTCAGGGGCTACCGTCGGGGTCATGACGGCGAGAAGGACCCCCGCGCCGCCGCGGACCCGTCACCACCACCGGCGGAGGGACGCCGCGGCGGCGCTGGTCTGCCTGGTCCTCGCCCTCGGAACGCTCCTCGTCCTCCCGCTGATCGAGCGCGCGGGCGGGGACCCGGTCAGCTCGCCCGCGCCGGGCACGGGCCCGTGGTGGGGCGTCGCGACCACCCTGCTCGTCCAGGCGGCCGTGCTCGCCGCCTCGCGTCCTGCGCCGCGCCTCGCGCCGGTCACGGTGGCGGCCCTCCCCGTGCCGCTCGCGCTCCTCGCGCCGGGTGGCGCCGTCGGGACGACGACCCTCGCGGTGCTCGTGGCCGCATATCTCACCGGGGTCCGGGTCCGGCGGGAGCAGGCTCCGCCGGTGGCCGCGAGCATGGCCGTGCTCACCGCGGTCGTCACCGGCGTGAACCTCGTGGGATCCGGCGGGACGAGCACCGGTCAGGCGGTCCTCGCCGGGCTGGGGCAGGCGGTGATCGTCATCGGCGCGCCGATGCTCGTCGCTCTCATCGTGGTCAGCCGCCGGCAGGCACGTGGCGCGCAGGAGCGGGAGCTCGCTGCGCTGCGACGCGAGCAGGACGCGCGGATCGCCACCGCGATCGCGGCCGAGCGGACCGCCGTGGCCCGCGATCTCCACGACATCGCCGCCCACCATATGTCGGGCATCGCGATGCTCGCCTCGGCGCTGGAGCGCCAGGTGGACCGCTCTCCGGAGGCGGCGAAGGAGTCCGCCCGGGACATCCGCGCGCAGAGCACCGCCGTGCTCGGCGACCTGCGCCGGCTCGTGGGTCTGCTCCGTGTCGAGGACGCCGCCCCGCTCGCCGACCGTTCGCTCGCCTCCCTCGCGGATCTCGTCGAGCAGCGGTGCGGCGCTGGTACGGCGGGGGCCCTGGTGGTCCTGCCGCCGGAGGCGAATCCCGGCGCTGGGGTCGGCACGCTCGCCCAGCTGGTGGGCTACCGCATGGTGCAGGAGTCCCTCGCGAATGCGGCCGTCCATGCGCCGGGGGCACGCTGCGAGGTCCGCGTCGACGCCACGGCGTCGGACCGGGTACGGATCACCGTGGTCAACGAGGCCCCGCTCCGTGTCGGAGCGAGCAGCGGTCACGGCGGCTTCGGACTCCTCGGCATGCGGGAGCGCGCGGAGCTCGTCGGAGCCGGCCTCGACCACGGCCCCACGGAGGACGGGGGCTGGCACGTCACTCTGGAACTCCCGCGCGAGCGTGCCGACAGGTCGGCCCCGCCGACGGAGGAGAGGAGTGGGCGACCATGATCCGTGTGGTGCTGGCCGATGACCAGGCGCTCGTCCGCAAGGGCCTCGCCTCCCTGCTCGAGGCCGAGGAGGACATCGAGGTCGTCGGCGTCGCGGAGGACGGCGCACGTGCGCTCGAGCTCATCCGCGAGCTGCGGCCCGACGTCGCCTGCCTCGACATCCGCATGCCCCGGATGAACGGCATCGAGGTCGCGGAGGCCATCCGCGACGAGGACGTGGAGGTCCTCATGTTGACCACCTTCGACCTCGACGAGTACGTCTTCGGCGCCCTCGAGGCCGGCGTCGCGGGCTTCCTCCTCAAGGACGCCGACCCGGAGGTGATCGCGCACGCCCTGCGGCAGGTGGCGGCGGGGCGCGGCACGATCGACCAGTCCTTGACCCGTCGGATCCTCCGCGAGGTCGCCGAACGGCGTCGGCTGCAGCCGGTGGTCGTCCGTGGGCGCGGCGCGGAGGAGCTCCTCACTGCCCGCGAGCGGGACATCCTGCGGCTGCTGGCGGAGGGGATGAGCAACGCCGACATCGGCGCCCAGCTGCACGTGGAGACGTCGACAGTGAAGTCCCACCTCGCGAGGATGCTGCCGAAGCTGGGCGTCACCTCGAGGCTGCAGGCGGTCGTGTGGGCTTACCAGAACCGCGTCGTCGCCACTCGCCCATGAAAGACCTGGCAGCTGGGCGTCGCTGAGGTCGCGTTGTCCCCGTGCACGCCGGAAGAGCACAGTCGTCGTGATGACGTCGGCGCAAGGAGTACTCCAAGGGGATCGGTGTCGGGGCTCGCCCTCGAGCAATCCGGGAACCGTGACCCGCGACGTCCACGTCGACTGCTCGGGCCGGGCTGATGGCTTCCGCCGCCGAGTTGCCTCAGAGTGTTCCTGGTTCCGCATCGATCGAATGGTTCAGATCCCGGAGGAAGCGGTTCACGACGGCACGTTCCTCGGGGCTCAGCGCCTCGGCGACGGCGAGCATCCGTCGGTGCATGTCCTGCAAGGTGTCCCGGACCTCTCTTTCCGCGTGCGCGGTGGGGACGACGGCGATAGAGCGACGATCCTCGGGATGCGCCTCGCGGCTCGCATAGCCGTCCCGCACCAGCCGATCCACGAGCGCGCTCGTGGATGCCGCCGTGATGGCCAGGCGCCGGGCCAGTTCCTGCTGGCGCATGACCTCGCCGCGGGAACGGGCCGCCAGGAGCATGCGCAGGGCGAGCAGATCCTTCTCGCCCATGCCCATGTCCTGGCGGACCTTGGACCTCAGGGTCGTGGTCGACTCGCGATAGCGACGCAGCTCGTTGAGGACGTCCACGGACTCGGCGGGCCCGCCGACGACCGTCGGGTACCAGTAGCCGGCGCTCCTCGCCTCCTCCTCCTCGCTCGCATCCATCCGACCTCCAGGTCGCCGGGGCTTGACGTGCTCGACAACAAAACATAGCCTGTCTAACTATTAGATGCCCGATCATAGCAAATCGAGCCTGCTGCGACGATGGAGAACCCGCGCATGATCCTCGCCCCCGCCGTCCCCGGCGAGACCATGACGAGCGTCCCCGAGACAAGGGTCGCCGCTCCCGAGGGAGTCTCCTCCGCGCGCGCGTGCGCCCGAGCTCGTGCTGCCGCACTGCGGCTGCAGGACGTTCGCGAGGCGTCGTTCGCCCTGCTTCACACCGCGGAGGGCGCTCTGCTCGAGGCGCGGATCGGCATCGCCCCCGGCGGTGACTTCGCCACGGTCGTCGCCCACGTCGTGGACGGCATCGTGCCCCTGCTCGGCACGGAGATCGGAGCCGTCGACGCGCGGCGGAGCATCCAGTTCTGCTTCGCGGGGAGACGATGGGCTCGCGCCGGCACCGTGGGCCCGGCGCAGGTGCTGACCATCTCCTAGGCGTGCCGGCCCTGCCCGCCACCGCACCATCCACCACCATGGATCACCATCGATCCGGATCCCCGAGGAGAGACCCCGTGACAGGACATGTGCCGCCCCAGGACGTGGCAGCCGCCGCCCGGCGAGCCGTGGAGTGGATCTCCGAGGGCAGGGCGGGTAAGGGATTCACGGATGTCGGCGATCACCGTGCCCATCAGCTCGCACGCCGTGAGGCGGTGGACGACGACCAGATCGGCAGGATGAAGCGCTACTTCTCCCGGCACCGACACGATGTGGAGGCCGAGGGCTTCCGGCGCGGGGAGGCCAGCTATCCGTCCCCGGGCCGTGTCGCGTGGGACGCATGGGGAGGGTCCGCGGGCCGCGCGTGGGTGGGTCGCGAGAAGTTCGCCGACCTGTGACCCAGGCGTCCCCGGCGCCCAGCCGGGGGTCGCGCGTGTGCGCGCGGTAGCCCGCCCGGACGGCCCCGTCGCGGCGACCAGGGCCACCGACGATGTCCATCGAACGCACTCCCCACGCGGGGGAGGGCGCATCACCCAGAAGAAGGAGCTCCTCATGGAGAACGAGCAGAAGACGCCGGACGCGAAGGACCTCACCCCCGGAGACGTCGCCGCGAAGCTGCGCGACACCAGTGTGGTGATGCTGACGACGGCGGTGGGTGACGGCAAGCTCGTCTCCCACCCCATGACGATCCAGGGAGTGACCGACGAGGCGGACGTGTGGTTCTTCGTCGGTCGCCGCGGGGACCAGGCCCGCGCGCTGAACTCCGGCAGCGCGGTGAACATCTCGATCAGCGAGGCGGGGTCCTGGCTGTCGGTCGCCGGTCATGCGGAGTTCGTGGAGGACGCCGCCACGGTCCGTGAGCTGTGGAACGACTCCGCGGAGGGTTATTTCCCCCAGGGTCCTGACGACCCGGACCTGGCCCTGCTGCGCGTCACCACCGACTCCGCCCAGTTCTGGGGTCTGCCGGGAGGGCGGATCGCCGGGGCGGCCCAGATGGTGCGAGCGATGGTCACGAAGGAGCGGGCGCCGGGCGGCACCGACACCACGGAGCTGTGAGAGGCGTCGGCACGGCGGCGGCGTGAGGGACGCCCTCAGGGCGGCCCCGGGGGCGGTCGGATCAGCTCCCCGCGTCGTCGGCCACCGCGCCGCGGCTCTCCGCGGCACTATCCCCGTCCTCCTCGGTGTACCGGCGCTGACGCTCCCGCTGACCGTGTGTGAGCGAGCGGAGGTCGGTCCCGCTGTCGAAGCTCGAGCCGAGCCCCCCGGCGACCACGCCCATCGCCGCGCTGAGCCAGGCGATGTCGAGGTAGGTGCTCCACGAGGGAGCGTCCCCGATGACGGTCGCCATGTAGTCCGGGGCGATGACGATCGTCCCTCCGGCCAGGATGAGCGCGACGAGCGCGGCGTAGAGCGCGAGCACGCAGAGCAGCAGCGTCCCGACCGTCGAGAGGTTGTACAGCAGGACGACGCGGGCGAGGTTCGAGCGCCGCGGCCGGTCCCAGAGACCGTTGCTGACGATGAGCCACGTCACCATGGCCATGATGGCGAGAGCGCCGATGCCGAGGAGGCGAGGGGTCGAGAGGTACGTGGACATCGCCCAGATGGAGCTGTAGAAGATCCCGAAGGCGCCCGTTGCCGCCGCGGCCGCCATGGCGCTCGACAGGCGGGGCGCGGTGCGGATGGGCTCATTGCCCGCGATCATGCCGAGCACCGTCCGAGGGCCGGCGAGCCACGCCCGCGCGCGGAGCATGGCGTGCCCGTCCTCTCCCTCGGCCTCGATCCAGTGCGACCAGCGGGTGCCCACCCGCACGCTCGGACGGGGCTCAGGCGGCGGATGCATGCGGCGGGCGCAGTCCACGAGGGCGTCGATAATCCTCGAGCGGTTCCGGAAGGCGCCCAGGGTGGGGCAGGAGACGACCGCGACGCGCTCGGCGGGGAAGATCTCCGCGATCAGGGGGCGGCCATCGATCAGGCGAGGGATCTCCGTGAGCAGCAGGACCACATCGGGTCCCTCGTACTGCTCGGCGAGGGCGACGGCGTCGCCGAGGTCCAGCGAATCGTCCGGGCGGAGGCGCAGCATCGAGGTGTGCAGCAGCAGCCGGACGGGCTCCCGGAAGGTCGCGTCGAGGAGTCCCTGGAGATCATCGCGCACGGCCTGAGCGCGGCGCGTGGGGAGCCCGGGGTCGGAGATGAGGAGGATGCTCACCGGTCCTCGGGAGGTGTCCTGCACGTCGAGCTCCGATCATGGTCGCGGGTGGATCGCCGCCGGGCGGGCGGTGCGCCTCTCGCGCACGGCGAGCAGCGGCGGGGCCCGTTCCGGCGCCCGTCGAGCCTACGAGACGTCGGGCGCTGCGTGCCGGCGGCACCCACCTGACGCGTGCGAGTCCGGACCGCGTGGTCGACCCGGGCTCGTGCGCGCTCGCAGCCCGTAGTGTGGCGCGCATGAGCACTTCTCCGGGGATCCTCGACGGCATCGACGCGGCCGTGGGGCGCACCCCTCTGGTGCGGCTCTCCCGACTCTTCCCCGACAGCGACGTCGAGATCCTCGCGAAGCTCGAGTCGGTGAACCCCGGCGGCAGCACGAAGGACCGCCCCGCGCTCGCCATGGTGCGGGAGGCGATCGCCTCCGGTCGCCTGAGGGAGGGCGGGACCGTCGTCGAGTCGAGCTCGGGCAACCTCGGGGTCGCCCTGGCGCGCGTGTGCTGCACCCGCGGCATCCGATTCGTGTGCGTGGTGGACTCCAGGACGAACCGGTCCACGATGGCCGCGATCCGTGCGCTGGGCGGCGAGATCGACCTGGTGGCCGAGCCCGATCCCCTCACCGGGGATCTGCTCACGGCGCGGCTGGCCCGCGTGACCGCGCTCCTGGAGGACATCCCGGGCGCCGTGAACCTGTACCAGTACGGCAACCCCGCCAATCCCGGTGCGCACCGCGAGGGCACCATGCGGGAGATCGCCGAGGCCACCGATCACCGGCTGGACGTGATGCTCGCAGCGGTCAGCACGACGGGGACGATCGCAGGGTGCAGCGCTTACGTGCGCGAGCACGCGATGGCCACACGCATGATCGCGGTGGACGCGGTGGGCAGCGTGCTCTTCGGCGGTGCCGGCGCCGCGCGGCCGCTGCCCGGCATCGGCGCGGGCGTGGTCACGGAGACCTCACGGACGGTCGTCCCCGACGAGGTGCACCGGATCGGTGCGGTGGATGCCGTCGCCGGCGCCCGGCTTCTCGCACAGCGGGAGGGGATCCTCGCAGGTGCGTCCACCGGTGCGATCGTGCGCGCCATGGCGTCCCTCCTCCCGCGGCTCGAGGCGGGTGCCCGGATCGCCTTCATCGTGCATGACGGCGGTGCCCCGTACCTCGACACGGTCTACGACGACGACTGGGTCCGCCGCGTCATCGGCGCCGATGCGTCCACGCTCGCCGCGGCCCAGGACTCGCTGATCTCCGCGTCACTCCGTGGTTGACCCGGACCGCCGGCGTGCGGCGATCATCGGGGCGGGGCCGAAGGCCCTGTTCGCCCTGGAGGCGCTGCTGGCCCGGCTCACCTCCCGACCCGACGCCCCCCGCTGGGCCATCACCGTGATCAACCCCGGGAGTCATCCGGGCACCGGCGCCGCGTACCAGCTCGAGCAGCCGGAGCTCCTGCGGCTGAACGTCTCCGCCGCGATCCTGGACGCTCCGGTGAGCCGGACCTTCCCCGGGTTCCCCGACTGGGTCGGCACGCATCGGCCCGACCTCGCGGGAGAGGTCTACCCGCCCCGGGCGGTGATCGGGGGCTACCTCACCGCACGGTGGCAGGCCCTGGTCGCCGCCCTCGGCGAGGTCTCCGACCTGCAGCCGGTGGCGGCGCGCGCGGTCGCGGTGCGACCGCACGGCCGGCGATGGCTGGTGGAGTGCGAGCCGCGGCTGCCCGGCGACGAGTTCGACGAGGTGCTCGTCGCGACCGGGCACGGCCGGCACCACGATGGCGAGCTCGCGCGGTCGTGGTCCTCCGAGATCCCGCTGCGGCCCGCCGTCCTCCCGGTCGCCACCATGCTCTCGCCCACCTCCGTCCCCGCCGGCTCGCGTGCGGTGGTGCGCGGGGCCGCTCTGACCTTCCTCGATGCCGCGCTCGCGCTGACGGAGGGGCGAGGGGCGACCTTCGTGCCGGCGCCCGGCCGGCCCGGGGTCCTCCTCCACCAGCGCGGCCCGGGAGAGCCGGCCACCCTTCTGCCCACCTCCCGGCAGGGGATCCTGCTGGATGCCAAGCCCGATCCGGGCACCCCCGCGGCGGAGGTCGATGCGTCCGTCATCGCCGCAGCGGCGCAGCGGCTGGAGGACCTCGACCGGCGCGACCCCCTTCTCGCGGAGCGCCTGCTCTCGGAGATCACCTCCGCGGCAGCGCTCCTCCTGGGCGGCCCGGAGGATCACCCGGAGGTCCAGGCCACTCTGCGCTCCGGTGTGGCACCGGATGCGCGGCGCGGCGCGGAACAGGCGCTGCGGCGCAGTGTCGACGTCGCGCTGGGGCATCGTGCTCCCGGGGCCGCGTGGGCCCTGGGTCGGGCGTGGTCCCGCCTGTACCCGCAGGTCACCGCGGCACTGAGGGGTTCCGACATGTCCTCCCAGCAGTGGGCCGTGCTGCAGCGCGCGGCGCGGACCCTGGAGCGCTTCGCCTTCGGCCCGCCGCTCGTCACGGCGCAGAAGCTCCTCGCGATGATCGACTCCGGAGCGGTGGACCTCAGCTGGCTGGACGCCGGCGTGTCCCCGACCCCGGCGGGAGCCCTGCCGAGCTCGTCGGGGGCCGACGTCGTCATCGATGCGGTCCTCGCTCCGCCGGGCCTCGTCACACTCCTCGATCCCCTGCCCCGCCAGCTGCTGGAGGAGCGGATCGTCGCCGTGCGGCCGGGTCGCCGGGGCGCGATGGTCGACGCCGACGGCACCGCGCTGGACGTCAGCGGCCGGAGACGTGAGCACCTCGCGCTGATCGGACGGCCGACGGAGGACGATGTGATCGGGCACGACACGCTGAACCGGCACCTGCACCATGAGATCGAGAACTGGGCCGCGCGTGTGGCCGCCACTGCTGCCGAGGAGGGATCGTGTGATCGTGGAAGACCTGAATGAGGGCTGTCATGGGCTGCCGCCGCTGCCCGCTCGACTGGAGCCCTGGATGCAGGAGGTGCTCGCCGATGCGGAGGGGTGCGCGGCGATGCTGGAGGAGCACGGGAGCCCTCTGAACCTCCACGACTTCTCCGCCCTGGCCCGGAACGCCGCGGAGCTCGAGCGGCCCGCGGAGCGTGCCGGCGTGCGCCTGCGGATCTTCGCGGCCCGCAAGGCGAACAAGACGCTGGGGATGATGGACGCCGCGCACGCCGCCGGTCACGGGGTGGACGTGGGGAGCTACCGGGAGCTCGCGCAGGCCCTGGACCGGGGGATCCCGGCCGCCGACATCGTGGTCACCGCCGCGGTCAAGCCGCGCCCGCTGCTGCGACTGGCGCTGGACTCCGGCGCCCTGCTGGTCCTGGACAACCTGGACGAGGCGTCGTCGCTGGCCGCGGAGGTCGCCGACCGGCAGGAGACGGGGTCGCACCCGATCGCCCTCCGCCTCGCACCGACCCCCGACGAGCTCATCGCACCGACCCGGTTCGGGGAGTCCGCATCGACGTGGCAGGACTGGGCGAGGGAGCCGGGGGCCCTGCAGGGCCTGCGGATCGAGGGGGTCCACTTCCACCTCCACGGCTATGACGTGGAGGCGCGTGCGCGCGCCGTCGGCGAGTCGACGGTGTTGATCGATGCGCTGCGGGAGGCGGGGCATCGGCCCTGGTTCCTCGACATCGGCGGCGGGATCCCCATGTCCTATCTCGATGACGCCGGGCGATGGGACGCGTTCTGGGTGGCCCACGACGGGCAGGGCCGCGCCCCCGGGGAGGAGGTCACCTGGCGCGGCGAGCGCCTGCGCCAGGTCTACCCGTACCACCAGGCCCTGACCCGTGGGGCCTGGATGGAGGAGCTGCTGCGACGTGTGGCGCGTGATCTCCGGGCACGGGATCTCGAGCTGCGGTGCGAACCCGGCCGATCGTTGCTGGACGGCTGCGGGATGACCCTTGCCCGGGTGGTCCAGCGAACGGCGACCAGTGACGGGATCCCGCTGGTGGGAGTGGAGATGAACCGCACGCAGTGCAGGTCCACCTCCGACGACTTCCTGGTGGACCCGGTGCTGGTCCGCACCGGGGGCGCTGCCTCGGGACCGATGGAGGGATACCTGGTGGGCGCGTACTGCATCGAGGCCGAGCTGATCCTGCGACGTCGGCTGGCGTTCCCCGGCGGCGTCGCCGTGGGGGACGTGCTCGCGCTGCCGAACACGGCGGGCTATCTCATGCACATCCTGGAGAGCGCCTCGCATCAGCTCCCCCTGGCCTCCAATGTGGTGAAGGAGGGGACCGGGTTCCGGCGCGACGGCGTCGACGCGCTGTCGCCGATGCGCCGGTGAGGCGCACCGGCGGGAGGAGTCAGCCGGGGGCGCCGGCCAGCACCTGGTCCGCGCGGAAGAGCAGCTGGGCGAGCTCGCCGCGGGTGACGGCGGTGGCGTCCGCCTTCAGGCCGGTGAGGGCGGAGGGCAGCAGTCCGGAGTCCCGCAGCCAGGCGAGCGCCGAGGTGGTGGGGTCCGCGTCCGCGGCGGCGAGGTCGGTGACGGCCTGGCTGTGGCCGCGGGCGCTGAGGCTGGGCCGGAGCAGGGCGGTGAGGGTCTGGGAGGCGCTCTCGCGGCTCGCCGGCTCGTCCGGGTGCACGCACAGCGACAGGTCGCCCCACAGGGCCGCGTGCCCGAACAGCCACAGCTGCGCGTCGCGCCGCTCGGGGACGGTGTCGAGATCCGCGAGCATGGCCGGCACGGCCTCCGACGGCACCGCCGGCGCGCCCGCGAAGCGGTGCAGGGCGAGGGCCAGGTCGCCGCGGGTGACGGCGTTCCCCGGCGCGTAGCTGCCGTCCTCGAGGGCCGGCTGGACCCCGTTGGCGTCCGCCCAGCGGTAGGCCTCGAGCGCGTCGTCGTCGGCGCCGACGTCGGTGAACGTCCCGTCGGCCGTGCTCGCGGAGGCGTCCCCGCGCTGCAGCAGGAGGGCCCCGGCCGTGACCGGGAGGGCGACGGCGGCGATCGCCGCGGAGCCGAGCAGCACGGTGCGCCGGCGGTGCGGGCGCGCGGTCGGCGCCGGGGTGGCCGGCGAGGCCGCAGGGGCCGACGGGGTGGCGGTGAGCGGTCGCGTCGGCGCGGCGTCGGCGACCGGCGGGACCGGGACGGCCGGGGCCGTGCGCGGCGCCGCAGGAGCCGGCTCGGGGACCGGCGTCGGGGCCGTCGGACTCGGCATCGCCGCAGGTCGCGCCGGGGTGGGCGCCCCGGGACGGCCCGCGCGCACATGCGGGGCCGCCGGTCGCCTCACAGCCATCCCAGCTCCCGCATGCGACGGATGAGCGTCCAGCCCACGGCGAGGTTGCCCCAGCCGTTGAGGTGGATCAGGTCGTGCGCGATGAGCACCGGCGGCACCACCCCCTGCGCGAGTGCATCGTGCGTGGTCGCCTGCTCGAGCACCTGCAGCGGGGCGAGCGGCGCGCAGCTCAGCCCGCTCTCCGAGGTGAGCAGGGCCTGCACGTCCACGAAATGATCCCCGTAGCGGGAGGCCTGCTCCGCGTTGACCGCCGCGAGCGCCTCCGCCGTGGTTGAGCCGCGGGGATCGTGCTCGGTCGCCCACTGGCCCAGCACCAGGGTGTCCTGCTCCGGGTCCGGCGCGGCGTCCCACATGCGCTGGGTGTCCTCGAGCACGCGGGCCGTGTCGAGGATGTTGTTCTTGCCCATCCACAGCACCTGACGGGCGCCCGCGGTCTGCTCGGCGAGGGCGGAGACGAGCCGGCCCGCGGTCACCGTGGCGGAGGCGTCGCTCGGGGTGAAGATCCAGGTCCCGGTGCTGCCGTCGATCTGCCCGGGCACGTCGCCCACGCTCGCGGGGAAGCGGATCCGGCCGTGGGGCGGGAGGTCCGGGTCGAGTGCCACGGCCACGGCGCCGGTGGTGGCGTCCGGGGCGCCCTGCGGGGTGGCCTGCGGCGTGTCGAGGCCCCGCATGAGCACGGCGTGCTGGGACCAGGTCGCACCGACGCCGTGCGCGTGGACGGTGCCGGGGGCGACCGTGAGCGCGAGGTGCTCGTGGATCCGGATGGGCAGCGGGGTGGACTCGTCGCCCCGCTCGGAGCTCATCGAGGAGGAGCCCCACAGGGCGAGGTCGCGGGTGCCGCTCGCGGTGAGCAGGGCGCGGGCCGCGGCGCTGCCGATCGCGGCGGTGGTGGAGGGGAGGGGCGCCGGGGCCGCCGGTGCGGCGACGAGGTGCGGCGCGGGCATCGAGGACCTCCGGGACCTGACGGGGTGGGCATCCCCACCGGTGCCCGATCACCGCCTACTCTACGGTCCCCGCGACGCCCTCCGGAAGGTCTCACGGCCGACGTGACGCAGTCGCCTCCCTCGCCCCTGACCAGGGGCGGGGCGCGGCCGTCGGCCCGCCTCCTCGCCCTGCGGGCGGGTCAGTCCAGGGCGTAGTCGACGACCACGGGGGAGTGGTCGGAGAGCCGCACGCCGAGGTGGTCGCGGTCCACCTCCGCGCGCACCGCGGAACGGGCCAGGCGCGGCGTCGCGAGGTGGTAGTCGATCCGCCAGCCGGCGTCGTTGGCGAAGGACTGCCCGAGCCACGACCACCACGAGTACGGGCCCGCCGTGTCCGGATGCAGGCGACGCACCACGTCCACGAGCGTGCGGGAGGACAGCTGCGCGCTCAGCCACTCCCGCTCCTCCGGCAGGAAGCCGTCGGTCTGCTGGTTGCGGCGCCACGCGGCGAGGTCCCGCTCGGTGTGCGCGATGTTGAGGTCGCCCATGAGCAGGAACTCCCGGCCCTGCGCGGCCGCGGCCCGCCGGGTGCGGGTGAGATAGCGGGAGAACGCCGCCATGAAGCCCATCTTGCGCGTGTACTTCGCGCCGCCGTCGGGCGCCTCCCGCATCCGCTCCGGGCGCTGCAGGTGCGCGGGGAGGCCGCCCTTGGGCAGGTATAGGCAGGCGATCGTCACCGGCGCGTCCGCGAGGTCCACTTCGAGGTAACGGCCCTGGTGGGCGAAGGGGCCGAGGCCCCGTGCGAGAGTCACGTGGTCCGTTGCCGGCACCTCCCGCAGCGGGGCCGACGGGCCGCCGACGAGCGCGCTCCCGGACCAGGTGCGCACCGCCGCCGGCGGCTCCCGCGTGAGCACCGCGACCCCGTTCCGGCCGGGCAGCGTGCCCGTCTCGAGCGCCACGTGGAAGTCGCCGAACGCGCCTTCGGGCAGGACCGCCGCCTGCGCGCGCACCTCCTGCAGGGCGACCACGTCGCAGCCGCGGCCGGCGAGCCAATCGCCGAACCCGCGGCGGTGCGCGGCACGGATCCCGTTGACGTTGGCGGTCGCGATGCGGAGCATCCCCCGAGGCTACGGGGTGGCCCCGCGCCCGCCACCAGGGCCCGGCGCTCCTACGATGGGTGCGTGCACCAGCGGACAGTCCTCATCACCGGCGGGACCCGGGGGATCGGCCGTGCCAGCGCGATCGCCCTCGCCGCGACGGGCCACCACCTCGTGCTCGGGTACGGCCGCGACGACGCCTCCGCCGCGCAGGTCGAGGAGGAGATCCGGGGCATGGGCGGGCAGTGCCGCACCGTCCGCGCGGATCTGCGCACCGACGACGGCATCGAGCACCTGTTCACGGAGGCGATCGCCTTCCGGGGCGGCATCGACGCGGTCGTGAGCAACGCCGGCGCCACGCTGCACATCGGCGACCTCGCCTCCACCCCGGTCGCGGTGATCCGCGAGGTCGTGGACCTCAACCTCACCTCCGCGATCCTCGTGGCGCGCCGCGCCGCCCAGGTCCTGCCCGCCGGCGGGGTGCTCGTGACCCTCTCCTCGGGCGCCGCGACCACCGGCTCCCCGGGCGAGTACGTGCACTACGCCGCCGCGAAGGCCGGGGTCGATGCGCTCACGAAGGGGCTCGCCGTCGAGCTCGCCCCGCAGGGCGTGCGGGTCGTGGGCGTCGCGCCGGGCACCATCGACACCGACGTCCATGCTGACGCCGGCGACCCGGGCCGCCCTGCCCGCGTCGCCGCACGCCACCCGATGGGCCGGGTCGGGACGCCGGAGGAGGTCGCCGCCGTCGTCGCCTTCGCGCTCTCCGACGCGGCCAGCTACGTCTCCGGGACCACGCTGCGGGTCGCCGGAGGGGTCTGAGCGGGGGAGACGAAGACTTGTAGCCTGCCGGCATGACGGACGAGGCCGAGGTGCAGCAGATCGCCCAGCAGGCCATGGAGCTCACCCGCGCGTCGCTGCGCCCCGGTCAGACCCTCGCCGACGTCCGCGCCTCCTGCGAGGCCCGACTCCTCGACCTGGGGGCGGATGCGTTCTGGTACTGGGGGATCGGCGCCTTCGTGTTCGCCGGAACGGGCACGATCGCCTCCGTCTCCGGGCGCGACTACCGGACCCCCGACCACGTCCTGCGCGAGGACGAGCTCGTGACCCTGGATCTCAGCCCGCAGCGCGGAGATGTCTGGGGCGACTTCGCGCGCACGCTGGTCATCGAGGGCGGCGTCCCGCTCGAGGACCCGGCGGCGACCTCGAACGAGGAGTGGCGCTCGGGCATCCTGGCCGAGCGTCAGCTGCATGCGGAGCTGCGGGAGGTCGCCGTGCCCGACATGACGTTCGAGGAGCTCGCGCGTCGGATGAACGAGCGCGTCGTCGCCCTCGACTACGAGAACCTCGACTTCCTGGGGAACCTCGGCCATTCCATCGCCTGGGCGAGCGGGGATCGCGTGTACATCGAGCCCGGCAACCGAGCGCGCCTGGACAGCGTCGGGAGCTTCACCTTCGAACCGCACATCCGCCGGCCCGGCGGGAGCTACGGGTACAAGCACGAGGACATCTACCGTTTCGTGGACGGTCGGCTCTCGCCTCTGTAGGCCCCGCAGGGCCGTCTGGTCCCGGGGCGGCCCTGCGCGTCAGTCGACGGGGTCCCCCTGGACGGGGCCCTCGGTGTTGGGCTTCCAGCCGAGCGCCGGGGCGACGTGCTGGGCGAAGCTCTCGAGGATGTGGAGGTTCAGCTCGACGCCGGCCTGGCTGGGGATGGTGAGCATGAGGGTGTCCGCCGCCTGCACCGCGGCGTCGGCCTTCAGCTCCTCGATCAGCTGGTCGGGCTCGCCCGCGTAGGTGCGGCCGAAGGTCGAGCGGGTGCCGTCGATGATGCCGATCTGGTCCGCGCCGTCCCCGGGGCGGGCGCCGAAGAGCATCCTGTCCTGCGCGGTCACGATCGGGAAGACGCTGCGGGAGACGGAGACGCGCGGGGCGTGCGTGTGCCCGGCCTCGCGGAAGGCGGTGCGAAAGGCGTCGATCTGCTCCGCCTGGAGGTCGCCGAACGCGGCGCCGGTCGCCTCGGTGAGCAGGGTCGAGCTCATCATGTTCAGGCCCAGCTGGCCGGTCCACTCGGCGGTCGCGCGGGAGCCGGCACCCCACCAGATGTGGCGGATGAGCTCGGCGGACTGCGGCTCGATCGCGAGCGGGGCGTGCGGGGCGGCGTCGGACATGTAGGGCTGGGCGGCGGCGCGGGTCATCGGCTCGCCCTGGATGGCCTTCAGGAACACGTCGAACTTCGCGCGGGCGATGTCCGCGCCGCGCGGGTCCGTGGAGCCGGTGTAGCCGAAGGACTCCCAGCCGCGTTCCGCGGCCTCGGGGGCGCCGCGGGAGATGCCGAGGGCGACGCGGCCGTCGGCGATGAGGTCGAGGGCGGCGGCCTCCTCGGCGAGGTAGAGCGGGTTCTCGTAGCGCATGTCGATCACGCCGGTGCCCACCTCGATGCGCTGCGTGCGCGCGGCGACCGCGGAGAGCAGCGGCATCGGGGAGGCGGCCTGCCGCGCGAAGTGGTGCACGCGGAAGGAGGCGTTGTTGACGCCGATCTCCTCCGCGCCCACGCCGATGTCGATCGCGTCGTGGAGCATCTGGCGGGCGCTGATGCCGCCCTGGGCGGGGCTGCCGCCGTAGTGGCCGAAGCTGAGGAATCCGAAAGCGCGCATGGTCGCACCGACCTCCTAAGATCGTTGAATATTGGATCAGTGTAGGTCGTGCAGGCCGGCGCGTCGAGTGCGCAGCAGGGTCTGCGCCGTCACCTGGGCCCTACCCATCTCCTCGGCATCCCCGGTCGACGCCGTCGTCACCAGGGCGCCCTCGTAGAGCTGATGCAGCACCGCGCCGAGTTCCGCCTCGCCGGCGATCGAGGTGAACAGCGCGCGCATCCATGCCTTCTCCTCCCGCAGCAGCTCCGCCGCCGGACCCGGCCGCGCACCCACCTCCGCCCAGGCGATCTGGAAGCTGCAGCCGCGGGCAGGATCCCGGGTCCACCGCCGCGCCTCCTCGAACACCGTCGCCGCGGCGAGTGGCGGCGGCAGCGGCGGCGAGGCGTCGAGCTCCGCGAGTAGATGCAGCTGCCAGGAGCGGATCCGACGCCGCAGATACGCGACGATCACGCCCTCCTTCGAGCCGAAGCGCTGATAGATCGTGCGCTTCGTGGTGCCCGCGCGCTCTGCGAGCAGGTCCACCCCGGTGACGGTGATCCCGCGCTCGTAGAAGAGGTCCGTCGCCGCCGCGAGGATCGCCTCCCCCGCCGGTGTGGAGCGGGAGTCCGCGGCGGGGCGGGGCAGGTCGAGGGCGGTCATCGGCGGGTTCCTCTCGAGGGGGTGGGCGCGTGGGCGCCGGACGCTCGATGTGGGGGTGGGAAGAGGGAACTGCGAGTATACCGATCGGTGTGTTTACCTCGACGGGTGAAGAGTTTCGCCTGGTCAGTCGTGTTCGTGCTCTGCTGGAGCTCTGGCTTCGTGGGATCCGCGCTGCTCCCCGCGGGCGCCCCGGTCGCCGCTGTGCTCGCCTGGCGCTACCTGATCACGGCGGCCCTGCTGGTCCCCGTCGCGCTCCCCGTGCTGCGCCGTTCAGGGCTCGCGCCGCGCGACCTCGCCCAGCAGGCGGTGCTCGGGATCCTGGGCCACGCGGTGTTCCTGGGCGGTGTGTTCGGCGGCGCCGCCGCCGGCGTGGACCCCGGCACGAGCGCCCTCGTCTGCGCGATGCAGCCGCTCGTCATCCTGGTCGTGCTCCGCGTGCGGGACGGGGAGCGGATCGGTGGGCGGCGCGCCGCCGGGATCGGGCTCGGCACCGCGGCCGTGCTGCTCGCCGTCGGCGGGGTCGCGGCGAGCGGTGGGGTCGCCGTGCTGCTGCCGCTCGCGAGCCTGCTGGGTCTGAGCGGCTCCGCCCTGCTCGAGCGCCGGTGGCGGCCCCGCACCGAGTCGCTCGCCGCGCTCACCCTGCAGGTGCTCGCCGCGACGCTCGTGCTGCTGCCCGTCGCCGCCATCACCGGCGGACTCGACCTCACCCCCGGCCCGGGGCTCCTGCCGGGCGCTCCGCTCCTCGCGGCGCTCGCCTGGCTCGTGCTGCTCTCCGGGATCGGCGGCTACCTGGGCTTCCTCCAGTGCCTGCGACGGATCGGTGCGAGCGCCACGAGCTCCTTGCTCTATCTCACTCCCGCCGTCACCGCGCTGTGGGCCTGGCTCATGCTCGGCACGACCCCGGCGCCCGCGCAGCTCACAGCCCTCGTGCTCTCCGGTCTCGCCGTCGGGCTGCTCCTGCACCGACCGACGCCCGGCGAGGGGCCGAGCACCGCACGCGCGGACCCCTCGCCGAGACGCCTCGAGATCACGCCTGCGGCGCGGCGGCCTCGACGTTCAGCTGGAACAGCACCCCGTTGCGGTCCTTGACCTGGCCGTAGTGCGCGCCCCAGGGCGCCTGCTCGAGCGGCATGACGACCTCGCCTCCCGCCGCGGCGATGCGCTCCGCGAGGGCCGACGCCTCCTCCGTCGTGTCCGGAGAGATGAGGAAGGAGTAGGTCTCCGACGGGAGCGCGGGAGGGGTCTCCGACATGATCGCGTCACCGCCGGCGACGTTGAGCAGACCGCCCGTGAGCGTGCCGTGGGCGAGCGCGCCCTGGGGCGGGGCGAAGCCGAACGCCGCCTCGGGATCGGGGAAGTCGTCGTAGCTCATGACGTCCAGCTCGCCGCCGAAGAGCTCCTGCCACTGGGCGAGGACCTCGGCTCCGTTCCCGGGGAAGTTGACGTAGGGGGAGTTCGTGGACATGAGGGACCTCCTGGCGTCGGGGCGGCCGGTCGCCGCCTGATCGCCCACAGCGTGGCACGCCCTGCCGACGATCCGAACGGCGACGAGGAGAGCCCCGCGGCCCCGCTCCTCCCGCCGTCGGCCCCACCTTTCCCGCCGTCGGACCGCGGTGGGATCCTGGGCGCATGAGCACCCCGGATCCGCAGGACCAGCTCGTCGTCGCCGACGTCGCCGCCTTCCGCGCCTGGCTCGACCAGCACGAGAGCACGCACGACGGCACGTGGGTGGTGCTCGCGAAGAAGGGCACCACCGAGCCCACGTCGCTCGGCTACCAGGAGGCGCTCGAGGAGGCGCTGTGCAGCGGATGGATCGACGGGCAGAAGCGCAGCCGTGACGCCGCGACCTTCCTGCAGCGCTTCACGCCCCGCCGGACCCGATCGATCTGGTCCGCGCGGAACGTGGGCATCATCGCCCGCCTCGAGGAGGAGGGGCGCATGCGTGAGCGCGGCCGCGACGAGGTGGAGCGCGCCCGGGCCGACGGACGCTGGGACGCCGCCTACGCCGGCGCCGCGACCGCCGAGGTCCCCGCCGAGCTCAACGCCGCCCTGGCCAGCGACCCCGCCGCGCGCGCCGCGTTCGAGGCGCTGCGGGGGAGCGCCCGCTACAGCGCACTGCACCCCGTGCTCTCCGCCCGGACCGCGGCCGCCCGGGAGCGGGCGGCCACGCGGGCCCTCGAGCGCCTGCGCGCCGAGTCGGCCGGGGCCGACGGAGCCGGCGAGGGCTGAGCGGGAAGTCAGCCCTGCGACGCCGTCCGGTCCGCGACCGCGCCGGCCCTGGCGGCTGTCCGATTGCGCGCTGGGGTTCCCGTGATGGAACCCCGGCGCGCAGACGCACACGGCCTGCGGCGTGAGACTCAGCTCTGCTGCTGGTCCCCGCCCACGACGAGCGCCCACAGCACGCCGAAGCGGTCCGTGACCTGGCCGTAGTGGTCACCCCACGGTGCGAGCTCGAAGGGCATGGCGATCTTGCCGCCGGCCGTCGTGATCTTCTCGATCAGCGCCTTCGCGTCCTCGACGGTGTTCGGCCCGATGAGGAAGGAGTAGACGTCCGAGGGAAGCGGCGGCAGCTCCTCGCCGGGAGGAGCGATCCCGTCACCGCCCGCGAGGGTCACGAGCCCGCCGTGCAGCTGCGCGTGCGCGACCGCGCCGGGCGGCGGGGTGAACGGGAACCCGGAGAGATCGGGGAAGTCGTCGTACTGCATGAGCTCGAGCTCCCCGCCGAACAGCTCGCGGTAGTGCTCGAAGGCCTCGCCAGCATTGCCGGGGAACGTGATGTAGGGGCTGAACTGCGGTGCTGCCATGATCGGTCTCCCTCGACTCGATGGACGGCGGGCCTGCCGCCCGCGCACAGTCTGGCACGCGGCGGCGAGGCCGACGAGGGCTGTGGTGCGATGCAGCGCCGCCGGATCGGCCGGGCGCCGGGCCGGATGCCCGCCGCGTCGCCGAGGGTGCGCGGGACGGCATGCCGCATCAGAAAGGGCACTCATCATGTACATGATGAGTGCCTTTTTCGGCACAGGGACCCTGCCTCGCGAGGCCCGCGGCGGGTGGCCCCGGCGTCCGTCCGGGCGTTGAACCCTACGGTTCCCTACGGTCGTCGGACCCGTCGGACGTGCCGGATCGCCAGGGATGACAAAGCGGCGGGCCCGTCAGATCGACGGGCCCGCCGGGCGGCCCGGCGCATGAGGGCGCCGGGCCTGTCGGATCACTCGGCGTCGGCCTCGGTGGAGCTGGTGGGACGCTGACCGAGCTCGGAGTCGAGGCGGAGCAGGCCGGAGCCGTCCTCGCCGATGAGCTTCACGCGGCCCACGATCTCGGAGACGGTCGCCTCCTCCTCGATCTGCTCGTCGACGAACCAGTTCAGGAGGGGACGGGAGTCGTAGTCGCCCTCCTTGTCCGCCGCGCGGTACAGGTCGCGGATCGCCTCGGAGACCTTCTCCTCGTGGGCGAGGGCCGCCTCGAAGATCTCGAGCACGGAGAGGCCGGCCTTCACGCCGGGCGCCTCGATCGTGCCGATCGCCGCGTGGTTGCCGCGGTCCGAGACGTGCTGGATGAACTTGTTGGCGTGGACGATCTCCTCGTCCGCCTGGTGGCGCAGCCACGCGGCGATTCCGGTGAGGTCCTGCTCGTCCGCCTCGATGGCGAGCTGGCGGTAGGTGATCGACGCCGCGAACTCGAGGGTGATCTGGTCCTGGAACTTCTTCTCAAGGGAATCGCTGAGCTTCATGCTCCTGAGACTAGCGGCGCCCGCTGGGACTGTCAGCCCCCGCGAAACAACGCCTCATCTGGGGCGACGGGGGCCGGACGGTCGATCGGTCGCGGGCGCGGCCCGGCGTCCTCGTCCCCGCGGCAGGTGCTCAGCCCTCGCCGTGGCGCCAGGCGAGGGCGACGAGCGCGGCGAGGACCTCCTCGTCGACGTCCGCGAGGCCGTTGACGTACACGCAGCCCGCACCGAGGCGATGCTTTCCCAGCCGCGCCAGGACCTCCTCCGCGCCGGGCACCCCCTGCAGGCCGTACAGGGAGATCGACGCCTTGCGGGGGCTGAACCCCACCCGCGGCCAGGTGTCCCCGCCGGGTGTGGGGGAGGGGTCCTCGCCGTAGCCGACGATGCTCGGCCCCCAGATCACGGCCTCCGCCCCGGTCGCCTCGCCGAAGAGCGCGAGCAGCCGGGCGCCCTCCTCGCGGCGGCGCGCCGTGGGCAGTCCCGCGCAGTACGCGGCGGGGTCGACGTCGGTGGGCTGGGTCTTCGCGGCCATGGCGACAGCGTAGGGGTGGGATCCCGGCCCGGAGGCCGATCCTGGGAGGGTGATCCGAGGCTCCCGATCGTCGGGCGGGTCAGCGCAGGTGCTCGGGCACCGGCCCCAGGCTCGCCCCCTCGATGACGTCGCCGACCACGAGCGCATGCCGCGCCGTGCGCTCGGACCCCGACGTCTCCGTGGGAGCGGCGGGCGGGCCCTCGGGATCCTCCTGCGCACGGATCAGCAGCTCCTCCATCCGCTCGACGGCGCGGCGGGCGACCTCCCGGACCGGGAGCCGCACGGTCGCCAGGCCGATGAGGTCGAGCCCGTCGGCCACGCCGTCGAAGCCCACGACGGAGACGTCCTCGGGGACGCGGGTGCCGCGCGCGCGGGCAGCCCGCAGCAGGTCCAGGGCCACGTAGTCCACGGGGCACACGATCGCGGAGAGCCGATCGGCGGCGGCCGCGTCCAGCGCCCGCGTGACGCCGGCCTCCACGGGCAGCAGATCCACCGCCTCGACGTGGACGCCCAGCTCACGGCAGCGGTCGACGAGGCTGCGCATGCGCAGGTCGAACACGCGGGAGTAGAGCAGCGGGGCGGTGAGCGCGGCGATCCGGCGGTGCCCGGCCGCCGCGAGGCGCTCCGCGACGAGGCGCCCGTGGGTGCGCTCGTCGTAGCTCACCGACTCGATGAGCGGATGCGTGTTGGGGCGGCCCACGATCATCATCGGCACCGCGGTGAGGGTCTCGACGAGGTCCTCCGCGGCGGTGACGCCGGTGCCCACGAACACCCCGGCGACGCGCTGCCCGAGCAGGCGCCGCAGGCCGTCGACCTCCGCGGTGCCGTAGTCGTGGCGGAACGCCGTGACGGAGATGAGGGTGCGCCCGGCGGCCTCGACGGCCTGGTTCACCTCGGAGTGGAGATGGCCGTAGGCGGGGTTCGTGGCGTCGCGGATGAGCAGTCCCAGCTGCCGGCCGTGGCGCTGGGCGAGGCCGCTCGCGACGAGGTTGTGGACGTAGCCGAGGCGCTTCGCGGCCTCGTGCACCTTGATCAGCGCATCGGGGGAGACCCGCTCGCCCTGGTTCTGGAACACGCGGGAGACGGTGGAGCGGGAGACCCCGGCGGCGCGGGCGACGTCCAGCATCGTCGGCGGACGGTTCATGGCGGCCTTCCGGTCGGGAGGGACAGGATCCCGGCAGGCGCGGGGAACTGCGCTGTCCTCGCCGGAGCCCTGGTCGTCGGTGCAGGGTAGCGCAGGATCCGGCTCCCTCCGGGGGAGGTGGGTGACGCCCTGGTGAAGCCTCGGTGCGGCGGTCCCGCGGGCTCCCGGGCGGGGGAAGAACAGTCGTCGAGCGCGGGGTGAACAGTGGGTGGCGTGCGGGTGGAGCGAGCCTCCGGAGCGGTCCCCGGGGAGCGTTCCTGAACGACGTGGGAGCGCTCCCACCAGCAGGGACAGGCCCCGTTCATCCGAGGTTCACCCCCGGGCGTCCGTGCTGGCAGGAGCCCTGGGAGCGCTCCTACGGTGTCCGAGCGGCCACCACGGGAGCACCACCACCAGAAGCTCCGGAGCGGGTCGCCACCGGTCGCCGCAGCGCGACCCCGAACCCGGCGGGACACCACCCCCGCGATCACCCTCCACCAGGGAGACCCATGACCATGGATGTCGGTGCCCGCCCCGCGGGCGAGACCACGACGCCGCCCCGCGGGACCGCCGCGCCCGCCGTCGATCCCGTCGCCCCCGGCGACGCCCGCATCGCGCCCGAGCCGCTCCCGCAGGGCGCCACGGACGCCGAGCGGCTCGCCGCCCTCCGTGAGCGCGCCGCGACCCGCCGCCGCTCCCCGCAGCGGCGCCGCCGCACCCGCCGCGGCGCGATCCTCTTCCTCGCGCTCATCGCCCCCAACCTGCTGGCGATCCTCGTCTTCTCCTACTACCCGGCGATCTACAACATCGGCCTCAGCTTCTTCGACTGGGACTTCGTGGAGCCGGTGCCGGAGTTCGTGGGCACCGAGAACTACACGAGCCTGTTCACGGACCCCGAGTTCGGGCAGGTCCTCCTGAACACCCTCGTGTTCAGCGCGGTCAGCGTGATCGGCTCGATCGCCGGCGGCCTGCTGCTGGGCAGCCTGCTCGCCACCAAGGTCCCCTTCACGGGCTTAGCGCAGACCATGGCCTTCGCGCCGCACATGCTCCCCGGCGCCGCCGTCGGCATCCTGTGGCTGTTCATGTTCGACCCGAACTACGGCCTCTCCCGCTGGCTGTTCTCCCTGTTCGGGCTCACCTCGCCGGACTGGACGACCACCTCGGACTGGTCGCTGTGGGCGATCACGATCGCCTACACCTGGCAGCGCCTCGGCTTCGTGACCGTCATCTGCTACACCGCGATCCTCGACCTGCCCGGCGACGTCTACGAGGCCGCCGCTCTGGACGGCGCCTCCGGCTGGTCCCTGTTCCGGCACATGACGCTGCCGCTGCTGCGGCCCATCACGTTCTTCCTCTCCATCACGGGGATCATCTCCGCCGCGCAGACCTTCGACATCATCTCGATCATGACCGGCGGCGGCCCCGGCACCTCCTCCTCGACGCTGAGCTGGATGGTCTACGAGGAGGCCTTCAAGAACTTCGACATCGGCCGGGCGAGCGCCGCCGCGACTGTGCTGCTCGTGATCCTCCTGGTCATCACCTGGGTCCAGGTCCGCTACAGCCAGAAGCAGGGGGCCGACGCATGAGCGCCACCGTCCCGGGCCGCGCCGCGACCCTCACCGCCGACCGCACGCCGCAGCCGTCGGCCCCCGGCCGCAGCGGCCGCCGACCCCGCGGCCCGCGCCGCGCCCTGTGGAAGACGATCCTGCTCACCGCGGGCGTGCTCGCCACGATCGCCGTGTTCCTCGTGCCGCTGTACTGGCTGTTCTCCTCCGCGTTCAAGCCGCGCCAGGACATCTACTCGTGGCCGCTGCGCTGGTTCCCCAGCGAGCTCACCCTCGACAACGTCGTGGAGGCGTGGACCTCCGCGCCGTTCGACCGGTTCTTCATGAACTCGATCATCACCACGGGCGTGGGCACCGTGCTCGAGGTGACCCTCGCGATCCTGTGCGCCTACGCCTTCGTGTTCGTCGAGTTCCGCTTCAAGAACATCCTGTTCGGCCTGATCATCGCCTCGCTCATGCTGCCCGGCCACGTGACGCTCATCGTCAACTACATCACCGTCGCGAACCTCGGCTGGCTGAACACCTACCAGGGCATGATCCTGCCCGGCATCGCGAGCGCCTTCGCCATGTTCCTGCTGTACCAGTCGATGCGCGGGATCGACCGCGACATCCTGCAGGCCGCGGAGATCGACGGCGCCGGCCACCTGCGCCGCATGGTCACGATCGTCATCCCGCTCTCCGCGCCGATGATCCTCACCTGCACGCTGATCGTGATGGTCGGCAAGTGGAACGAGTACGTGTGGCCGCTCATCGTCACGAGCACCACCGACATGCGCACCCTTCCCATCGGACTGCTGTTCCTGCGCAGCCAGGAGGGCTACTCGAACTGGGGCGCCATCATGGCCGGCGCCCTCTTCGTCTCCCTGCCGATGCTCGTCCTCTTCTTCCTGGCCCAGAAGCGCATCATCGGCGGGCTCACCGCCGGCGCGCTCAAGTGACACCCCACCACCCCACCCCCTCGCAAGGAGCCACCATGTCCCGCTCGTCCCACGGCCTCTCCCTCCCCGGCCTGTCCCGCCGCAGCATGCTCGCCGCCCTCGGGCTCGGCGCCGGCGCCGCCGGTCTCGCCGCCTGCGGCGCCCCCGCCGGGTCCGACGCGGCCGACGCCGGCAACCCCGTGCGCGACGGCTTCGCCCAGGCCGACCTCAAGGTCCCCGCCGAGTACGAGGGCCGCACCGCGGTGCTCTTCTGGGCGCCCTGGACCGGTGGCCCCTTCGACGCCCTCGGCAAGCTCATCAAGGAGTTCAACGACTCCCAGGAGGACGTGGTCGTCGTCGCCGAGTCGGTGGGCGGCTACGCGGAGCTCAACCAGAAGTTCACCGCGGCCCTCCAGGCCCGCGCCGTGCCGGACATCGTCTGCTTCCCCGAGATGCAGTGGCTCCAGTTCCACTCCTCGGGCGCGCTCGCCCCGCTCGACGACTACTTCGACGACGAGTGGAACCTCGACGTCTACCTGCAGAACTACGTCGCCGAGGGCAAGGCCGCCGGCCAGACCTACGTGGTGCCCTTCGCCCGCTCGACGCCGCTGTTCTACTTCAACAAGACCCGCTACATCGAGGCCGGCCTCCCCGAGGAGGGCCCCTCGACCTGGCAGGACCTCGCCGAGTTCGCCCCCGAGCTCGCGAAGATCAAGGTCGACGGCCGCCCGCTCGCCGCGCTCGCCTTCACGGCCGACGACGCCTGGCACGGCCAGGCGGACATCTGGGGCTTCGGCGGCGCGAACTCGGACAAGGACTTCCAGGTCACGATCGACCAGGACCCGGGCCTCGAATGGCTCGAGTGGCAGCGGAAGTTCATCCACGAGGACAAGTTCGGCTACCTCGCGCAGGCCGCGGGCACCGACTTCACCTCCGGGATCTCCGCGGGCATGCGCGGCTCCACGGCCAGCCTGACCGGCACCACCGCCGCCACCGAGGGCGTCTTCGAGGTGGGCACGGCCTTCATGCTCTCGAGCGAGGGCCAGGAGAAGGCGGTCCCGACGGGCGGCTCCGGACTCTCCGTGGTGCGCGCGGACTCCAAGGACCGCCAGGACGCGGCCGCCGCGTTCTTCCGCTTCCTCGCGGGGCCCGAGCAGTCCGCCGCGTGGCACGCGGCGACCGGCTACGTGCCGATCGTGCAGGCCGCGGCGGAGACCTCCACCGTGAAGGACCTCGTCAAGGAGAACCCGAACTACGGGGTCGCCCTCGCCCAGCTCGAGAACGCCCGCACCGCGGACTACACGAACTGGAACCAGGGCGCGGTCACGCAGATCTCCGCCGCGCAGGCGAAGGTCTACGGCGACAACACCCCCGCGAAGGACGCCCTCGGCGCCGTCGCCCCGAAGCTGCAGGAGATCCTCGACGACAACCGCGAGGACTACGAGGCCGTGAAGTTCGAGGGCTGGAAGTGAGCGCCCCCGCCCCCGTGCGCCGCGGGACCCCGCGCTCGGCGATGCCCGCACGGCCGGCCGTCGTCGGCCATCGCGGGGCGGCGGAGCTGGACCCGGAGAACACGGTCCGCTCCTTCCGGCGCGGTGTCGCGGAGGGCTCGGCGCTTCTCGAGTGCGACGTGCACCTGAGCGCCGACGGGCACGACGTGATCATCCACGACGCGACCCTGGACCGCACCGCGCAGGCGGACTCCCCGCTGCGCACCGGCGCGGTCGCCGAGCTCACGCGCGCCCAGCTCGACCGGGTGCTCGTGGGGGCGGGGGAGCACGTCCCCGATCTCGTCTCCGTGCTGGACACCGCCCGGCGCGAGGACGGCACCCCGGTGCCGCTGCTCGTCGAGGTCAAGGCCCCGGCCGCCGCCTCGCTCGTCGCGCGGATCCTCCGGGAGAGGTTCGGTGCGGAGGCCTTCGCCGACGCCGCGACCGCGCCCGCCTGGATCATCTCCTTCCATGCCGAGGCGCTCGCGACCGCGCGCGCCGAGGCCCCGGAGATCCCGCGCCTGCTCACCACGACCGTGACCTCCCCGGAGTTCCTCGCGGCCGCGGAGGAGCTCGAGGTCGCCCAGATCGGGGTGCGCATCGCGGAGGCCCGCGCGGCGGACGTCGCCTGGTGCCTCGAGCACGGCGTGCAGCTGAACCTGTGGACGGCCCGCGTGGACGTCGAGCTCGAGCGGGCGCTCGAGCTGGGCTGCGACACGATCACGGTGGACGACCCCACCTGGGCGCTCGAGCGGATCGAGGCCCTGACCGGCCCCGCCGCCTGACCCGTCCTTCCCTCCGGGGCCGACGGTCGCCCATCATGGTGGGCGACCGTCGGCCCCTCCCCGAACCCCCATTCCACTCCGACAGGAGCACCATGACCGCCCCCGCCACCGTTCCGCTCGTCGTCGGCCATCGCGGCGCCGCCGCCCACGCCCCGGAGAACACGCTCGCCGCGTTCCGTCGCGCGCTCGAGGACGGCGCGCAGACCCTCGAGTGCGACGTGCACCTGAGCCGTGACGGGCACGTGGTCGTCATGCACGACGAGAGCATCGACCGCACCGCCGCCGCGGACTCCCCGCTGCGCACCGGCGCGATCGCCGACCTCACCCGCGAACAGCTCGACACGGTCCTGCTCGAGGGTGGGGAGAAGGTGCCGAGCCTCGAGGAGCTGCTGGCCCTCACCACCGTGCCCGTGTTCATCGAGGTCAAAGCAGCTCCGGCCGCCGCCGCGGTCGCCGAGCAGCTCCTGGCCCTTCCGGCGGGGTCCCCGGCCGCCGCCTCGACCGTCATCAGCTTCCACCCCGAGGCGCTCGCCGAGATCCGGCGCAGCGTGCCCCAGGTCCCCGTCTCCTATCTCGTCGGCGCGATCGACGAGGAGGCGCTGCGCGTGGCCGGTGAGCTGGGAGCGGCCGGGATCGGCCCCGCGGTGGACGGCCTGTCCCTCGCGGCGACCCGTGCGGCCCACGAGGCGGGGCTGCGGGTGAACCCGTGGACGATCAACACCCCCGCGCAGCTCGCCGTCGCCCGCGCCTGCGAGGTCGACACGATCACCACCGACGACCCGGCCTGGGTGCGCGCGCAGCTCGCTCGCTGAGCGAGGATCGCCCCGCCCGCGCGGTATCAGACGGCGCGGCCCGCGGACTCGGGCTC
This sequence comes from Brachybacterium sp. SGAir0954, assembly GCF_005490785.1. Lineage (GTDB taxonomy): Bacteria > Actinomycetota > Actinomycetes > Actinomycetales > Dermabacteraceae > Brachybacterium > Brachybacterium rhamnosum. Next base: position 757,632 of record NZ_CP027295.1, read on the forward strand.
GGGTGGCAGCAGCGAGGCGATGACCTCCTGCGGGCCGGTGGGGGAGACGTCGCCGATCGCGAGCGCGGCGTCGGCGGGGATGAGGAGCCGGTGCCCGCCGCCGCGTGGGAGAGGTTCGCGCGGCGACGGCTCACCCCCGACGAGGTCGTCCTGCTGGCGGCGGAGGGGGAGGGCTTCACCTGGTGGGACCCTCTGCTGCTCGTCACGCATCGTCGGGTGGTCGACGCGCGCGACTGGCCGTTCATCGGTTGGCGCACAGTGCGCGAGGTGCCGGCGCAGTCGGTGATCGGCGCGGAGCTCTGGGGCAGAGCGTTGTGGTGGGGTTCCGTGATCATCCGTCTGCGGGACGGCGGGAGGATCCGGGTGAGGTCGAAGCGGGGCGGCGTCAGCCGAGGTCTCGTGGACGGCCTGAACCGCCTGATCGCCGGGGGCCGATGAGGGACGTCAAGTCTCATTGACTTTTCCTGTCAGGAACCCTTGGCGCCCATGTCAAGGGAGCTGTACCTTCGAGGTGTCAAGCACACCAGACATCAACGAAGGACGTGAGCACGATGACCGCCTCGACCCCCACCGCCCGCCGTCGGGCCAACCGCACCTTCCTCGTCCGCCTCCTCGCCGGGGTCGCGGTGTACCTCGCCGCTCTCATCCTCCCCGACGTGCTCGCTGGCGTCGGCGTGCCGCTGTGGCTCCCCGCGCTGCTCGTCCTGCCGGGCGTGGGGCTCATGGCCTGGGCGAACATCGACATGTACCGCTCCGGGGACGAGTACCAGCGCCGCCGCGTCGCCGAGGCGGTCATGCTCGCCTTCCTCCTCGCCACCCCGCTGATCCTCGCCGTCGGCGTCCTGCAGTTCTTGGGTCTGCCCGCCCTGAACTGGATCCTCGCCTTCTCCCTGCTCATGCTCGGCTGGATCGTCGGCAACGTCGTCGTCGCGATCCGTCACCGCTGAGGGGCCCGTCATGGACAACGACATCAAGGCCCGCCGCACCGACCGCCGCTGGTCCCAGGCCGAGCTCGCCGAGGCCCTCGGGGTCTCCCGGCAGACGGTCATCGCGATCGAGAAGGGACGCTACGACCCCTCCCTCCCGCTCGCCTTCCGCATCTCCACCGTGCTCGGTGCGCCGATCGAGCAGATCTTCACCCCCGGCCCCGGGGGCGAGCAGGGCTGAGCCCCGACCCTCGCGGGTCTGCTCGCTCACAGTTCACGCGCCCGGGAATCCCCATCCCGGGCGCGGCGTTGCACGGGCACATGAAGGCGATCACCTACAGCAGCTACGGCGACCCCGACGTCCTGACCCTCTCCGAGCTCCCGGACCCGAAGGTGGGCCCCGGCGAGGTGCGCATCGCGGTGCGGGCCGCGAGCGTGAACCCCGTGGACTGGAAGATCATGGGCGGCCACCTCGACCAGCTCATGACCGTCACCTTCCCTGCGATCCCCGGCTGGGACGTGGCCGGCGTGGTCGAGGAGGTCGGCCTGGATGTCCCTGAGTTCCAGGTGGGCGACGAGGTCATGGCCTACGGTCGACGCGACTGGGTGCAGGCCGGGTCCTTCGCCGAGAAGATGACCCTCCCCGTGCGCACCCTCGCCCGCAAGCCCGCCGGCCTCGACTTCGAGCAGGCCGCCTCCCTCCCGCTCGCCGGGCTCACCGCGTACCAGACCCTCACCCGCCTCGGCGTGTCCGAGGGCAGCACCGTGCTCATCCACGGCGCGAACGGCGGCGTCGGCTCCTTCGCCGTGCAGATCGCCGCAGGCCTCGGAGCGCGCGTCATCGGCACCGCCTCCGAGCGCAACCACGACCGCGTGCGCGACCTGGGCGCCGAGCCCGTGACCTACGGCGACGGCCTCGCCGAGCGGGTCCGGGCCCTCGCCCCCGAGGGAGTCGACGTGGTCATCGACTACGTGGGCGGCGTGCTCCAGGAGACCCTCGCCGTGCTCGCCGAGGGCGGCCGTCACGGCTCCGTCGCCGACCCCGCCGTGACCGACGAGGGCGGCGAGTACTTCTGGGTGCGGCCCGACGCCGCGGACCTCGAGCACCTCGCCTCCCTCGTCGACGCCGGCACCCTGCGCGTCGACGTCGCCCGCCGCTTCCCCCTCGAGCAGGCGGCTGACGCCTTCCGCGCCAGCATCGAGGGCCATACGGCGGGGAAGATCGCGCTGAGCATCGGCGGCTGAGGTCCCGGCGCTCGGCGGCGCGTAGCCTGCTGGCATGGACACCGCACGGCCCCTGCTCACCGCCCGCCGCGGGGACCTGACGGAGCAGGCGGACGTCGACGCGATCGTCAACGCCGCGAACTCCACCCTGCTGGGCGGCGGCGGGGTCGATGGCGCGATCCACCGCGCCGCCGGCCCGGGCCTGCTCGCCGAGTGCCGCACCCTGGGTGGCTGCACGACCGGCGACGCGAAGCTGACCGGCGGCCACGACCTGCCCGTGCCCCACGTCGTCCACACCGTCGGCCCGATCTGGGCGGCCGGAGGGGACGAGGAGGTGCGCGCCCGGAAGGACGCCGAGCTCGCGTCCTGCTATCGCCGCGTGCTCGAGGTCGCGCACGAGCACGGCCTCACGCGGCTCGCCTTCCCGTCGATCTCCACGGGCGCGTACCGCTTCCCCCTGGATCGCGCCGCGCGGATCGCCGCCCGCACGCTCCGCCAGGAGGCCGCGCGGATCGGCGGGTTCGCGGAGCTGCGGATCGTGCTCGTCGAGGACGCGACCCTCGCCGTCTACGAGCGAGCGCTCGCCGAGCACGGCGCGGGGGAGGTCTGACGGACCCTCCCGACGGGGGCGGGTCGCGCGGGTCCATGGCGCGGCCCGCTACGGTCGGGGGCATGAGCGACGCCCACGCCCCCGACGCCCCGAGCGCGCCCCGTACCCGACGCCACGACCCGGAGCGCCGCGACCGCATCATCGACGCGTGCCTCGACACGATCGCCGAGCACGGTGTCGCGGGGACCTCTCACCGGCGGGTCGCCGCCGCGGCCGACGTGCCGCTGGGCTCGATGACCTACCACTTCACCGGGATGGACGAGCTGCTGCGCGAGGCGTTCACCCGCTTCGCCGACCAGGCCGCGGAGCGGGTCGAGCGCCGTACCGCGGACGCCACGACCCTCGAGGAGGCGCTCGCCGGCTTCGAGGCGAACATCGACGAGGACGTCTTCGACACCGACCGCAGCCTCGTCATCACCCTCGAGCTGTACACGCTCGCCGCGCGCCGCCCCGAGTTCCGGGAGATCACGAGCCGGTGGATGTCCCGCACCCGCGCCTGCCTCGCGCCGCACGTGGACCCCGAGACCGCCTCGCTGCTGGACGCGATGAACGAGGGGCTCACGATCCACCGCGCCCTGCATCTCGAGGAGCCGCTCCCGCACCTCGCCCGGGAGGGCGTCGCCCGCCTCAGCCGGCGGCGCTGAGCTCCCGCTCGCGCTCCGGGTGGGCGGCGCGGCGCGGGGGTAGCACGCCCGCGAGGAGCACGACGAGCAGGCCCGCGAGCGGCACGACGAGCAGGCCCGTGCGCAGCCCCGCGGAGTCCGCGACGAGGCCCACGAGCGGCGGGGAGGCGAGGAAGCCGAGCCGCATGAGCCACGAGACGACCGTGAGGCCCGTGCCGGGGCGCAGCCCGGGGAGGTCGTCCGCCTGCTGCATCGCGGCGGGCACGAGGCTCGCGCTGCCCAGCCCCGCGAGGGCGAAGCCCGCGATCGTGCCGGGCACGGTGGGCACCGCGAGGGCCGTGCCCATGCCGAGGGCGATGATCGCGCCGCCGCCCCGGGCGACGGCCCGCTGGCCCAGGCGGTCCACGAGGCCGTCCGCGAGGAGCCGTCCCACGAACTGGGCGCCCACGAGGGCGATGTAGCCGATCGCGGCGATCGAGGAGGCCGCCCCGAGGTCCCGCGAGAGGTAGAGCGTCGCCCAGGAGTTGCCGGAGTCCTCGACGAGGGTGCCGCCGATCGCGATGAGCACGAGCGCGGCGAGCATGAGGGGGAGCCGGCCGCGGGTGCGGCCGCCCGTGGAGGCGTCCGGTCCGACGGCGACGTCGCCCGCGGCGGGGTCGGGGAGGTGGTCCTCCTCGTCGTGGCCGGGCAGCGCGAAGCGCAGCGCCACGAGGGCGACGATCGCGAAGAGGATCCCGGAGCCCAGCAGGTGCCAGCGCAGGGGGATGCCCAGGGCGATCGCGGCGGCGGCCATGCTCCCGCCGATCACCGCGCCCACGGACCACACGGCGTGGAAGGAGTTGATGATCGTGCGGCCGTAGCGCTTCTGGACGCGCAGGCCGTGGGCGTTCTGGGCGACGTCGGTGATCGCGTCGCAGCCGCCCGCGACGAGCAGGGCGAGGCCCAGCAGGGCGGCGCTCGGCGCCCACGCGGCGAGCAGCAGCCCGAGTGCGGTGAGCGCGGTGCCGAGCACGGCGAGCCGTGCGGAGCCCAGGCGGCGGATCAGCCCGGCGGCGGCGAGCCCGGCGAGGATCGCGCCCGCGGGGAAGGCGGCGAGGGCGAGGCCGTAGGTCGAGTTCGCGAGGCCCAGGGCGGCCTTGATCTCGGGGTAGCGGGGGAGGAGGTTCGCGAGCAGGGCGCCGTTGGTGAGGAAGAGCGCGGCGACGGCGACGCGGGCGCGGCGCAGCGGCGCGGCGGGCGCCCGCGGCGGCGAGGGCGGCGAGGGCGGCGAGGCGGGGGAGGAGACGAACATGCGTACGATCGTACACAAGCGGAATGGAGTGTGCACGGGGTGTCGGAGGTCCGTCGGTCGCATGGCCGCGTTCCGTCCGCGGGCGTCTCAGAAGCGTCCGAGGAGCGGACACGGGGTGGCTCGACGGCCGTCGCTCCGTAGCGTGGTCGCGGTGGCGGGCGCCGCCGCGCGGTCCCGCGCGTGCCTGCGACCACCCACCACGGACGACGACGAAAGGCGCGCGATGCTCGACTCGATGCTCAAGAACACCTACGACGAGGTCCTCCGCCGCAACCCGGGGGAGCCCGAGTTCCACCAGGCCGTGCGCGAGGTGTTCGAGTCGCTCGAGGTCATCCAGGGCCGCCACCCGGAGTACGCCGAGCACAGCATCCTCGCGCGCCTCTGCGAGCCCGAGCGCCAGCTGATCTTCCGTGTCCCGTGGGTCGACGACAAGGGCTCGGTGCAGATCAACCGCGGCTTCCGCGTCGAGTACAACTCGGCGCTCGGCCCGTACAAGGGCGGCTTGCGCTTCCACCCGAGCGTCAACCTCGGCATCGTGAAGTTCCTCGGCTTCGAGCAGATCTTCAAGAACTCCCTCACCGGCCTGCCCATCGGCGGCGGCAAGGGCGGCTCCGACTTCGACCCGCGCGGCCGCAGCGACGGCGAGGTCATGCGCTTCTGCCAGTCCTTCATGACCGAGCTGCACCGCCACATCGGCGAGTACACCGACGTCCCCGCCGGGGACATCGGCGTGGGCGCCCGCGAGATCGGCTACCTGTTCGGCCAGTACAAGCGCCTCACCAACAAGTACGAGGCCGGCGTGCTCACCGGCAAGGGCCTCGACTGGGGCGGCTCCCTCGTGCGCAAGGAGGCCACCGGCTACGGCGCCGCGATCTTCGCGGACGAGATGCTCAAGGCCCGCGGCACCTCCGTCGAGGGCCGCCGCGCCGCCGTCTCCGGCTCCGGCAACGTCGCGATCTACGCGATCGAGAAGATCGCCCAGCTGGGCGGCACCGCGATCACCGCCTCGGACTCCTCCGGCTACGTCGTGGACGAGGACGGCATCGACCTCGAGCTGCTCAAGCAGATCAAGGAGGTCGAGCGCGGCCGCATCGCCGACTACGCGGAGCGTCGCGGCGGCAAGGCCCGCTTCGTCGCCGGCGGCAGCGTCTGGGACGTCCCCGTCGCGATCGCCCTGCCCTGCGCCACCCAGAACGAGCTCGACGCCGACGCCGCGCGTGCGCTCGTCAAGAACGGTGTCGAGGCCGTCTCCGAGGGCGCGAACATGCCCTGCACGCCGGACGCCGTCGAGGTGCTCCGCGAGGCGGGCGTCGCCTTCGGCCCCGGCAAGGCCGCGAACGCCGGCGGTGTCGCCACCTCCGCGCTCGAGATGCAGCAGAACGCCGCGCGCGACGCCTGGAGCTTCGAGCACACCGAGGCGCGCCTGACCCAGATCATGCGCGACATCCACGCCACCTGCCTCGAGACCGCCGAGGAGTTCGGCCGCCCGGGCGACTACGCGGTGGGTGCGAACGTGGCCGGCTTCCGCAAGGTCGCCGACGCCATGATCGCCTTCGGCGTGATCTGAGCCCCGCCACTCCGCCCGGGCCGTTCCTCAAAGCGCGCTGACCAGCGCCGTCGCTCCGGGTCCCCTCGCCCCGCCCGCCGCCTCCCGCGGCCGGCGGGGCGCGGTGCATCCGGGGCTGTCCGATTGCGCGCTGGGGTTCCGTACGTGGAACTCAAGTGCGCAATCGGACAGGCGTCGGGTGCCGCCCGCGGTGACCGTGACCCAGCACACACGCCCTCAAGTGGGAAAGATTCTCATTCGCTGATAGCTTCCTGGCATGCAGCTGATGAGAACCATTGTCATGAAACGACGAGTCGCCGCGCTCGCGGGCGTGGGCCTGCTCGCGCTCGCCGCCTGCGGCCAGGCGGATCCCGCCGCGTCCGGGGGCTCGGACGGCGGCGGCGAGACGTCGGCCGCCGCGACCGAGGACCGCCACCGCGCGGAGGTCGGCGCCCTCAGCCCGCGGATCGTGCTCGCCCACGACGGCGGCGTCACCACCCTCGACTCCACCGACGGCGAGGTGCTCGACGAGACTGAGCTGAACGGGTACGTGCGCCTGAACCCCGCCGGGGACGGCCGCCACGTCATGGTCAGCGCGGAGGAGTCCTTCACCGCCTACGACACCGGACTCGAGGCCAAGGCCCACGGCGACCACTTCCACTACTACGAGCAGGACCCGGCGCTCGCCGGCATCACCCTCGACGCGCCCTCCCCGGGCCACGTCGTCACCCACGGCGACCGGGCCGCGCTCTTCGCGGACGGCACCGGCGCGGTCACCGTCTACGACCCGACCTCCCTCGCCGAGGGCGACCTCGGCGTGGTCGACGAGCTCACCACCGACGCCGCCCACCACGGCGTCGCCGTGCCGCTCGAGGACGGCGGCCTGCTCGTCACGCAGGGCACCGAGGACGAGCGCCACACCATCCAGGCGCTCGATGCGGACGGCAAGGTCGTCGCGCAGACCGACGACTGCCCGGGCGTGCACGGCGAGGCCGCCGCCGCCCCGGCGGAGGACGGCTCCGACGTCGTCTCCTTCGGCTGCGAGAACGGGCCGGTCGTCTACTCCGGCGGCGAGTTCCACAAGGTCGCCGTCGACGGTGACTACCAGCGCTCCGGCAACCAGAAGGGCAGCGAGGCGAGCCCCATCGTCCTCGCCGACAACAAGGTCGAGGCCGATCCCGAGGGCGGCACCGAGCACCCCACCTCCGTTGCGCTGATCGATACCCGCGACGCCTCGATGACGACCGTCGACCTCGGATCGCCCTACTGGTTCCGCTCCCTGGACCGCGGCCCCGACGGTGAGGCGCTCGTCCTCACCGGCGACGGCGAGCTGAACATCCTCGATCCCGAGAGCGGGAAGATCCTCCACGAGGTGAAGGTCGCCGAGCCGTGGGAGGAGCCCGAGCAGTGGCAGACCCCCGGCCCGATGCTCTCCGTGGCCGACGGCACCGCCTTCGTCGTGGACCCCGAGCAGCAGAAGCTCACGATGGTCGACGTCGCCTCCGGCGAGGTCTACCGCGAGCTCGACCTGCCCGTCGTCCCGAACGAGATCCAGGTCGTCACCGGCACCGCGTCGGGCGAGTACGAGGTGGGCGGCGAGAGCCACGAGGGTCATGGCCACGAGGGCGAGGACGCCGACCACGACGACCATGACCACGAGGGCCATGACGACGAGGCCTCCGACGGCGGCGAGGCCTGAGCCGCGGGGCTCAGCGCCTGGTCGAGCTCGGCAGGGTCAGGATCTCGGGGCCGTCCTCGGTGATCGCGATCGTGTGCTCGGTGTGCGCGGCGCGGCCGCCGTTCGCGCTGCGCAGCGTCCAGCCGTCGGCATCGGTGACGAGCTGATCGGTGCCGTCCATGACCCATGGCTCGAGGGCGAGCAGCAGGCCCGGGCGCAGGCGGAGGCCGCGCCCGGGCCTTCCGTCGTTGGGGACGTGCGGGTCCTGGTGCATCGTGCTGCCGATCCCGTGGCCGCCGAACTCCGTGTTGACGAGGTGGCCCTCGCCGGTGAGCACACGGCCGATCGCGGCGGAGACGTCGCCCAGGCGTCCGCCCGGCACGGCGGCGTCGATGCCGGCGGCGAGGGCGCGCTCGGTGACCGCGATCAGCTCCGCGTCGCGCGGGCGGGAGGCGCCGCCCACGGTGAGGCTCACGGCGGCGTCGGCGGAGATGCCGCGCAGCGTGAGGGCGAGGTCGAGGGTGAGCAGGTCGCCGTCGGCGAGGGGCGTGTCGTGCGGCATGCCGTGGAGGACCGCGTCGTTCACGGCGGTGCAGAGGTGGTGGCCGAAGGGGCCGTCGCCGAAGGACGGCGCGTAGTCCACGTAGCAGGAGACCGCGCCGGCGGCGTCGATGAGCTGGGCGGCGCGGGCGTCGAGGTCCAGCAGGGTCACGCCGGGGGCGGCGAGCTCGCGGAGCTCGGCGAGGATGTCCCCGACGAGGGCGCCGGCGGCGCGGGCGCGCACCAGCTCGGCGGGGGAGAGGATCTCGATCACGGGGTGCCTTCCGAGGTGTGGGATAAGTATCCCGGCCAATCTATACCGGTATTACTATCGGTGCATGGTCCGCCTCCCCCTCACCCCTGACGAGATCGCCCGCGGCGAGCGCCTCGGCGCCGTGCTGCGCCGTGCCCGCGGCGAGCGGCCCCTGCTCCGCGTCGCCCTCGATGCCGGTGTCTCCCCGGAGACGCTCCGCAAGATCGAGTCCGGCCGCGTGGCCACGCCGTCCTTCCCGACCATCGCCGCGATCGCGGCGGAGCTCGGCCTCTCGCTCGACGAGGTGTGGGCGCAGATCAGCGGGCCGACGGCCGACGCCGCGGCGGACGGCCCGCGCCTCGCCTCCTGAGTCGCGCGGTTGCGTCGGCACGGTCAGTACTCGGCCCTGAAGCTCTGCGCGACCTCCTCGCCCTGCGCGAAGTAGTGGCGGAAGGTGTACAGCAGCGGCCGCCATGCGCGGAGGTCCACGTGATGCGTCCCCGGGACGACCACGTCCTCGCGGGCATGGATCCGCAGCACGCGGGCATGCACGGCGCTCGCGTCGTCGTCGCAGGGCACGATCCTCTCCACCCGGGCCTCGATCTGGACAGGGCACTCGACGATGCGCATCGGTCCGACCAGCTCCGCCGGTGACGGCGTGAATCCCCCGAGGCCCCACTTGTCCTTCTCGGTGCGATAGGCCCCGGCCTTGTGCGGGGAGAGGGCCGCGGCGCCCGTGGTCGCCGCGATGGCCTCGACCCGGTGCGCGAGGGACGCCTCGGGCAGGTTGATGACGATGCCCGGGTCGCGCCGGAGGTTCGCGAGGCCGTGGGAGTCGTCGCCGAGGCCGAGCACGTACGTGCGACCCAGCGCCCACGCGGAGGAGATCGGGGTGATGTTGGTGCCGCCGTCGTCATCGAGGGTCGTGATCAGGGCGACGGGGGTGCCGAAGTACAGGACGCTGGGTTCGATGTGGAGGTGCATGCCCCGATGGTGGGCGCACGACAGTTCGGTGGTCGCCGACGTGTCCCGGTGCGAGGATCGACGCATGCCATCCGACGCGCCGGACTCCACCTCGGCCCCTGCCCTCGCCGAACTCGCCCGGGCGATGGCCGATGACTCCCGCGCGACGATGCTCCTCGCGCTGCTCGACGGCCGCGCGTGGACGGCCGGGGAGCTCGCGGCGGTCGCGGGGGTGGCCCGCCCCACCGCGAGCGGGCATCTGGACCGGCTGCTCTCCGCGGGACTCGTCGTGGAGCGTCGCCAGGGCCGGCATCGCTACGTCAGGATCGAGGATCCCGAGGTCGCGCTCGCTGTGGAGGGCCTCGCCGCGCTCGCCGCCGCCCGCGGGCTCGTGCGACCGGCCGCTCCCTCTCTCCGCGCCCAGCGGGCGGATGCGGCTCTGCGCGAGGCCCGCACCTGCTATCGCCACCTGGCCGGCCGTCGCGGCGTCGAGCTCGCGGAGGGCCTTCGGCGGAGAGGTCTCGTGGGCGCCGGGTGGGAGCTCACCGAGGCCGGTCGACGCTGGTGGGAGGAGCACGCGCTCGATCCGGGGACGCGGCGGCGCGGGGCCCCGATCCGCCCGTGCCTCGACTGGACCGAGCGGACGGACCACATCGCGGGTCCCGCGGCCGAGTCACTGCTCGATCACCTGGTGGGGGAGGGCGCGCTGCGGAGGCGCAGCATGCCGCGCGCCCTCGCCGTCGAGTCCGATCACCCGCTCTGGGCCGAGCTCGGCGTGCGCTGACGGCGACTCGCCGCGACACGGCGGACGGGCGACGAGGTCTGGACGCAGATCAGCGGGCCGACGGTCGACGCCGAGGCGGACGGCGCGCGCCTCGCCTCCTGAGCAGGCCGTTCAGCGGACCTCCCAGTCCTCCACGTCCCCCGGCACGACCCGCAGCAGCGGATGCGCGGGCACCGGGTCCCCCGGGGCGGGGAGGAGCGCGAGGTGCTCGGGGGAACGGTGCTCGCACTTCGCCCGCAGGTGCTCGAGCTCGTACGCCAGCTGCCCCGCGGTCACCTCGATCGGCGGGAGCGAGGCCGGCGGGGCCGGGTGCAGCACCCGGGTGAGGTCGAAGCGGTAGCCGCGCGCCGTCGCCTCCTCCTGCAGGCCCGTGAGGAAGCCGCCGATCGCCTCGATCGGTGCGGGATGCGCCTGGAAGCGGCGCAGCTGCGGGTGCCGGGTGTAGCCGCGGGTGCCGCCGGCGAGCACCTTCTGGGCGAGCAGCGCCTCCCGCCAGCCGGCGACGAGGGCCGCGCGATCCAGCAGGGACGGGTGCAGGCTCCACAGGCGCATCCACCGATTCAAGCACGCTCGGATGCGCGGCCGTCCCCCGTGGTGGCACGATCCGGGCATGAGCACCGCGCGCATCCCGGCCTGGGCCGGTCCTCTGGACGTCGCCGAGCTCGCGCTCGGCGCGGTCCGCGAGGCCGGGGCCGCCACCGAGCGGCTGCTGCGGGCGCACGGCACGGACGTGCAGGTCACCACCCATCCGGCGCTCGTCGAGGCGGCGTTCTCCGCGATCGACCGGCTGCGCGTGGACGGCCGCGCGGCGGAGCCCTGGGCGCCGCTCTCCGGCTTCGCCGCGGCCCGGGACGGCTGGCTGCGCCTCCACGGCAACTACCCGCACCACGCCACCGCGATCACCGCCGCGCTCGGCGCGCGCACCCCGGAGGAGCTCGCCGCGGCGGTCGCCCCTCGGCCCGCGGAGGAGGCGGCGGCGCGCGTGATCCGCGCGGGAGGGATCGCCGCCGTGGTCCGCACCCCGGAGGAGTGGCGGGCGCATCCGCACGCCCGCGCGACGGCCGGAGACCTGTGGGTGACGACGCAGCTCGGGGGCATGGCCCGTGACGAGTCGCCCGACCCTGCCGCGACGGGGGAACGCCTCCCGCTGGCGGGACGACGCGTGCTCGACCTGACGCGCGTCGTCGCCGGCCCGGTCGCGACCCAGCTCCTCGGCTGCCTGGGGGCCGACGTGCTGCGCCTGGACCCGCCCGCACGCCCCGAGCAGCTCGACGCCTTCCTCGCCGCCGGGATGGGCAAGCGCTCCGCCCTGCTGGACCTCCGCGCCCACCGTGACCTGCTCGAGGAGCTCCTGGCCGGGACGGACGTCGTCGTGCTCGGCTACCGGCCCGGGGCCCTGACCGACGTGGGCCTGGACCCAAGCGACCTCGCCGCCCGGCATCCGCACCTCGTGATCGGCGCGCTCTCCGCCTGGGGCGAGCGCGGGCCGTGGGGCGACCGCGCCGGCTTCGACTCGATCGTCCAGGCGGCGACCGGGATCGCCGTGCGCTGCGCACGGGAGGACGGCCGGCCCGGGGCGCTGCCCGTGCAGGCCCTCGACCATGCGACCGGTTTCCGTCTCGCCGCCGGGATGCTCGACCTCCTCGCCGACGGACGCGCGGGCGTGGTGCGGGCGAGCCTGCTGGGCGCTGCCCGCACCCTGCTCGCCACCGGCACCGGCGCGACATCGAGCACGGGCGCCGGCGACGGCGACGGACGAGCGGAGGCCGACGGCGGCGCCGGTGATGGCGCCGCCGTCGGCCTCCCTCCAGCGGTCGAGCTCGGGACGCCGCACGGCCGCGTCTCGACCGTGCCCGTCCCGCTCCTGCTCGACGGTGTCCCGCTGACCGGGGCGATCAGCGGCTACGGGACGGCCCCGCCGCGGTGGGAGGAGCGGCGCTGACGGGACGGCACCGGCTCAGCCGATGCGCGCCGCGGTGGAGACGACGCCGAGGCAGTTGTGACGGTGTCCCGCCCCTCACCAGCCGGTCTTCGGCGCGTCCCGGCGCCCTCGCCGCCGGGGCCCGAGCTCGACGCCACCCCCGCGCCGTCGTCCCCCGACGTCGCTCAGCCGCGCTCGAGCCGCTCCGCGCGGGCAGTCACGGCGCGGGCCGCGACCCGCGTGGGCGCCGTGTAGGAGCCGCCGAAGAGCACCACATGGGCGAGCAGGCCGAACAGCTGGTGGGCGGGCACGTCCTCCCGCCAGCCACCGGGCAGTGGATGGGCCTCCTCGTACCCGGCGAGGATCTCCTCGAGGTGCGGGGCGCCGAACAGGGAGAGCATCGCGAGGTCCTCGAGACGATGGCCGCCGTGCGCGGCCGGATCGATGAGCACGGCGCCGCCCGCCGTCCAGAGCACGTTGCCGGACCACAGGTCCCCGTGCAGACGCGCGGGCCGCTCCCGGCCCTGCCCGGAGACCCCGTCGAAGGCGCCGTCGCGGATCACGGCGATCGCCGCCTCCACCTCCGCGCTCCCCTCGGCGCCCAGCCGCGGCGCCGCCCTCCGCGCGAGCGGGGCGAGTCGGTCCTCCGCCCAGAACGGGGCGAAGGCGTCGTGCTGGCGCACCGGGACCGCGAACGGCGCGTCGAGCGGCCCGAACCAGGCGCCCTCCGCGGGGATCCACCCGAAGGCCTCGGCGCCCGCGTCGTGCAGGCGGGCGAGATCGGCGCCCAGCCGGCGCGCCGCGCGGGCGCTCGCCCCGGTCTCCTCGAGGCGCTCGAGGTCCAGGCCGTCCTCGCGCACCGCGCGCACCTCGACCACGGGGACCTGGCGGGCGGCGGCGAGCCAGCGCAGGCCCGCGGCCTCCGCCGCGAAGAACCCGGTGGGCGCCCCGGGACGGGACTTGGTGAACAGTGAGCTGTCGACGTCGTCCATGCCCACCACCGTAGGAGCCTCAGGCGGGCAGGCCCAGCTCCGCGGCCAGCAGCGGCCGCATCTGCTCCACGAGCGGGCGGTACGAGCGCCTTCCCCTCGCGCGCCGGGCGAGGTGCACGAGCATGCCGGTGCGCTCGTAGGCGGTCCAGGCGCGCATCCGCTCCCGCAGCGAGGGGAGGTCCGCGATCGCGTCGGGCACAGGTCCCAGCCGCCTCCGTGACTCGAGGTAGACGTGGACGAACCCGGCCACGGCCTCCTCGTCCATCGGCACGTACCAGGGGCCGGCGTGCACGGAGCCTCCGATGATCGCGAGGTCCCGGGCGGGGTCGTCGGCCTGCGCCCACTCGAAGTCGATGTACTGGACCCGGGGGACCTCCGACCCCGGAGCTTCGTCCCACATGATGTTCGTGGCGCACAGGTCGCCGTGGGTGAGGGCGAAGGCGTCGAGGGAGCCGATCTGCTCCTCGACGCCGGCGACCCGGGCGAGGGTCGCCTCGAGGAACGGCTCGAGCTCGTGCTCGGCGATCACCGCGGCCGCGTGCTCGCGCCAGTCGGCGACGGCCCCGGCGACCTCCGCGATCAGGGACGGAGTGGTCGTGGGGACCGCGTCCCAGGGGGCCGCGCCGAAGGAGACGGGGCCGCGGCCCGGGGCGGCGACCGTGTGCAGGCGGGCGAGGAGCTCCGCGTGCGCGGCGAGGTGCGTCGTCGTCCAGGCGCCGGGTGCGGCGGCCGTGCCGGGCACCTCGCTGGTCACGACGTAGGGGACCCCGAGCGGGCTCGCGGCGGGATCATCCGCGTAGGCGATCGGCTCGGGCCCCACCTCGACGGGCGCGAGGGCGAGGGCCGCGATCTCGTGGGCGAGGGACTGCGGCAGCTCCGCGGGGTCGACGTGGGGGACGCGCACCAGCAGCGGGGCGTTCTCCTGCGGGGCGACGCGCCAGGCGGCGAAGTGCTCGCCGACGCCCAGCAGCGACACCCGCGCCGCGCCGGAGAGCGAGGCGGGGAGAACGGACTTGTGCAGGCCGGGGAGCCGCACCGGCGAGGTGGCGTCCCGCAGCGGGAGGACGAGGGTCCCGTGGCGCCAGGCCTCGAGGATCCGCTCGCCGGTCTCCGGGCGGGCAGCCGCGGGCAGGTCCTCGTCGAGCTGTTCCTCCGCCACGCGGCCTCCTCGTTCGGAGTCTGACGGACCCCTTCATCGCTGGTCAGGGCATTCTACGCCGTGGTCGGCGGCGTCCCGGGGACCGCCGCGCCCCGCCCGGCCGCGGTGACCGAGCCGACGCCCCTCACCCGGGGGCCGCCGATGGGGTTCGCGATACCCTGGGACGATCCCGACCGGGCCCCGTGGCGGTGCCCGGACCGGTCGCACGTCCCCAACCTCGAAGGAGCTCCCGTGGGTGAGCTGCACCTCGGCTTCGAGATCGCGGCTCTCGCCGTCCTCGTCGTCCTCCTCCTGGCAGATCTCCTGCTGGTCATCAAGCGGCCGCACGTGCCGTCGCTCAAGGAATGCGCGGGATGGATCGGCTTCTACGTCGGTCTCGCGCTCGTCTTCGCCGTCGTCCTGTACCTCGTGGGCGGCATGGCGCCCGCCTCGGAGTTCGTCACCGGCTGGCTGCTCGAGTACTCGCTGAGCGTCGACAACCTCTTCGTCTTCATCGTCATCATGACGAAGTTCGCGGTGCCCAAGAAGTATCAGCAGGAAGTGCTGATGGTGGGCATCATCATCTCGCTCATCGCGCGCGCCCTGTTCATCCTCGCGGGCTCGGTGATCATCGAGCACTTCGTGGGCGTCTTCTACCTCTTCGGCCTGTTCCTGCTGTGGACCGCGTGGAAGCAGACCCAGGAGGAGGGCGAGGACGACGGCGAGTCCTTCATCATGCGCGGGGTGCGCAAGCTGTTCCCCGTCGCGCAGGAGTACGACGGCAACAAGCTCCGCACCCGGGTGAACGGCAAGACGATGCTCACCCCGATGCTGATGGTCTTCATCACGATCGGCCTGACCGACGTCATGTTCGCCCTCGACTCGATCCCCGCGATCTTCGCCGTGACCCGGAACCCGTTCCTCGTGTTCACCGCGAACCTCTTCGCGCTCATGGGCCTGCGCCAGCTGTACTTCCTGCTGGGCGGCCTCATGGAGCGCCTCGCGTACCTGCACTACGGCATCGCGATCATCCTCGGCTTCATCGGCGTGAAACTGCTGATCCACGCGATCCACGAGGCGCCGCTGCACTTCATCCCCGGCTTCGAGATCCTCGAGAAGATCCCCGAGGTGCCGATCTGGCTCTCGCTCACGGTGATCGTCGTGTCGATGGCCGGTGCGGTCGCCGCCTCGCTGCTGTTCCCGCCCAGGAGCTCCGGCTCCGACGAGGACGCGGAGATCACGCAGCACTGACCAGCGGGTGCTGACCACCCACTGCTGACCCGAGGGGCCGGCCGGCGCGACAGCCGGCCGGCCCCTCGGGCGTCCGTCCCCGGGTGGGGGGTGCCGGCGTCGACCGTGCTCAGACGGCGGGCGTCGCGAAGCCCCCGTTGGACAGCAGCAGCTGCCCACGGATCCACCGGCCCCGCTCGGAGAGCAGGAAGCGCACCAGGTCCGCGACCGTGCCCGGCCCACCGAGCTCCCCGCCCGGGGTCTGCGCGGCGCCGGCGTCCCGCACCTCGTCCGTCATCCAGCCGGTGTCGATCGGGCCCGGGTTCACGACGTTCGTGCGGATGCCGCGATCGGCGAGCTCATGGGTGCCCGCGAGCACCAGGCGGTCCAGAGCCCCCTTCGTGGCGCCGTAGGGCAGGTTGTGCGTGGTGTGGTCGCTCGTGAGCGCGATGACGGCGCCGCCGTCGGCCGCCGGCGCGCCCTCCTCGCGCAGCGGGACCTGCTCGGCGAAGGCCTTCATGAGCAGCCAGCTGGCGCGCACGTTCACCGCGTAGTGGCGGTCGAAGCTCTCGACGGTCGTGTCCAGGATCGAGGAGTCCACGGACTCGCAGTGCGCCATGACGAGCGCGCCGAGCGGCCCCAGCTGCTCATGGGCCTCGGCCACGAGGCGCGGCGGCACCGCGGGATCGGCGAGGTCGCCGTCCAGCAGCACCACCTCCGTGCCCTCCGCGCGGAGCTCCTCGGCGAGGTCGGTGACGTCGGAGGGCTCGCCGTTCACCCGGCGGTCGTAGGCGTCCAGGGAGGACAGGGCCAGGGCGAAGCCGTCGGCAGCGAGGCCGCGGGCCAGGGCGGCGCCGATGCCACGGCGTCGACCCACCCCGGTGAGCAGGGCGGCGCGGGGCGGGGCGGGGGAGACGGGGAAGCCGGCGGGGGACATCATGGGCCGACGGTAGGTCCCGGCAGCGGCCCGTGGCCAGGTCTTTTCCCGGGCAGGCCGCGCCGGGTCAGCCCTCGTCGGTCCGGTCCCAGACCACGTGGCCGTCCTCGTCGAGCCGGGCGCCGGCGCTCGGCTCGTGCGGCCGCTGCTGGCCCGAGTGCATCAGGTCCAGCACCTCGGCCCCGTGCTCGAGCAGCATCACGTCGGCGATGAGGCGACGATGGCAGCGCCACCAGACCGCCTCCGAGCACATCACCGCGGTGCGCTCGCGCGCCACGTCAACCCGCAGCTCCGTGATCCCGGCCCGGAACTCCTCGCTGCGGGTCCAGGCGGCGTAGGCGCGGAACTGGGCGACCCGCCACCAGGGGTCCCGGGTGGCGGTGTCCTCCTCCGTCGTGAGCCGTCGCCGCCCGCCCAGGCGCTCGTCCCAGCGGTAGTCGATACCGGCGCCGCGGCAGATCTCCTCGACCTTGCCGCGGGCGGCGGCGTCGTTCGTCCGGGACCCCGGGAAGCGGCGCACGTCCACCAGCTGCCGGATGCCCGCGCCCGTCAGCAGATCGGCGAGCTCCTCCGGCTCCAGTCGACCATGACCGACGGTGAGCAGCGCGGGGGAGGGCACCTCCGCGGTCACGCTCGCGGGCCGTTCAGAGCGACCGCCTGGACCGGTTCGTGCTTCGTCATCGTCGTTCCTCTCAGTCGGGGAGAAGGGTCCGCGGCGCTCAGGGACCCGCGAGCACCTCGGCGGTGCTGCGCAGGTCCACCTGCGGCGGGAACAGGCTCATGGTGTGCAGGGCGGCCGTGGCGTTCTCCGCGGCGGAGGCCGCACAGGCATCGGCGACCACGGCGACGTGCGCCCCGGCGTCGGCCGCGGCGAGCACCGTCGTGATGACGCAGCAGTCCGTGGAGACCCCGGTGACCAGCAGCTGCGGGGCGTGGCCGACCACGCCGGCGAGCTGCGGCCCCCATTTGCCGAAGCTCGGCTCGTCGATCGTGGGGTGGGCGGAGAGCTCCGCGGCGCCGTCCACCAGCGCGTAGAGCGGATCGGTCGCGGGGACGTCGGCGAAAGGCCAGGCCGCGAAGTAGTCGCCCCAGGCGGTCGAGCGGTCCGCGGTGGGCAGCCAGCGGGTGAGCAGGGTCCGCTCCGGCCCCACCGCGGCGGCGAGCTCGCGGATCCGCTCCCACGCCCCCTCCCAGAAGGGGGACGCCCAGTCCGAGGCGGGGTCGGCGAAGATCCGCTGCGCGTCCACGACCAGCAGCCACGGCTCCCGGTCGGTCGCGGGCTCCGCGGCGCTCATGCGGTCGCCTCCTGCCGGCGGATCCGGCCGCGCCGCGCCACGAGCGTCACCAGGAAGCCGAGCACGAGCGCGAGCAGCACGCCCACGTTCGCGTACGCCCAGTTCCCCTCCCAGTACGGACCCGCGGGATCGTCGACGTAGGTGCCCAGGCCCAGAGGCTCCAGGAGGTAGCCCTGCCAGTTGTTCCAGGGGGCGTCGGCCGCATAGGAGTTCACGACGAGGCCCCAGCCGAGCACCGAGACCACGACCAGGGTGACGATGCTCGTCCAGTCGACGGCGCCGTAGCGGCCGCGGGGGTCGAACAGGGCCTGCTCGTCGTAGTCGCGGCGGCGGGTGAGGACGTCCGCGATGAGGATGCCCGCCCAGCCGGCGATCGGCACGCCGAGCGTGATGAGGAAGCTCTGGAAGGGGCCGATGAAGCTCGTCGCGAAGAATGCGACCCAGATCGTGCCGACGGTGAGGATCACGCCGTCCACCGCGGCGGCCGCCGGGCGCGGGATGCGGATGCCGAGGCTCAGCAGGGTCAGGCCCGAGGAGTAGATGCCGAGCACCGCACCGGAGACGAGGGTCAGCACGGCGACGATCCAGAAGGGGATCAGCGCCCACAGCGGCAGGATCGAGACGAGCGCGCCGATCGGGTCCCCGGAGATCGCCTCGGAGAGGGTCTGGTCCGAGCCCGCGAGCAGCAGGCCGAACACCACGAGCACGACGGGCGCCGCCGCCCCGCCCACCGTGTTCCACAGGACGATCGAGCCGTCCGAGGCGGTGCGCCGCTGGTAGCGGGACCAGTCCGCCGCGATGTTGATCCAGCCCAGGCCGAAGCCCGTCATCACCATCACCAGCGCGCCGATCATCGCCTGCGGCGGCCCCGAGGGCATCGAGGCGACGGCCTGCCAGTCGATGTGCGGCACCGTGAGCACCATGAACAGGATCGTCATGATCCCGGTCGCCCAGGTCAGGACCGACTGCAGGCGCATGATCGTGTGATAGCCGAGCACGCTCGCCGTGACGATCAGCGCCGCGATGAGGACCGCGGCGATCACCGTGACCGCGCGGCCCGAGGCGACGCCCAGCGTGCTGAACACGGTCGCCGTCGCGAGCACCGCGGAGATCGCGAGCGAGGTCTCCCATCCGATCGACGTGAGCCACGAGATGATGCCCGGCAGCTTCTGCCCGTGCACGCCGAACGCGGCCCGGGACAGCACCATCGTCGGCGCGCTGCCGCGCTTCCCGGCGATCGCGACGAGCCCGCACAGCGCGAAGCTGATGACGATGCCGATCACCGCGACGACGCTCGCCTGCCAGAAGCTGATGCCGAAGCCCAGCAGGTAGGAGCCGTAGCTCATGCCGAACACGGAGATGTTCGCGGCGAACCACGGCCACACGAGATCGCGCGGGCGGGCGGTGCGCTCCGACTCGGCGATGATCTCGATGCCGGTGGTCTCGATGAGGCCGGGGGTGGGAGAGGGGGTCGTCATGGTCCGCTCCGAGGAAGAGGAGATCCGAAGGGGAAGGGCGCCCGTGCGGGGCACTGGCGGAAGTCTCCCACGTCACAGCGCCGCCGTGGGTTCCCTGCGTCATGGCGGCGCAGGTCCGCTCAGGCATACCCTCGGAAGGTCGTGGCCCCCGGCCCGCACCCTCCCCCCTCCCGCCGACGGGCCCCCGTCGGCCCTCCCCTGCTTCCCAGGAGCCGTGTGTCCTCGTCCCCGTCCCGCCTGCACCGCCTCGTCAGCCTCGCGCCGCCGCGCTACGACCACATCCCCGCCGCCCGGATCTCCCTGGGCCTCGCGATCCCGCTGGCGACGCTGCTGCTCACGGGGCACCTGGGATGGGCGATGTTCGCCGGCTTCGGGGCCTTCACCGGCATCTACTCGCGCTACGAGCCCACCCGGGACCGGTTCCGCCGGCAGTCGCAGGCCGGGGCGATGCTCGTGGTGTGCGTGACGATCGGCGCGCTGCTCGCGCAGCTCACGACGGCGGCGCCCGGCATGACCGGGAAGATCGCGATCATCGTCGTCACCGCGCTCGTGGCGGGCGGCTCCGCCGTCTTCGTCAGCTCCCGCGGCCTCAAGCCGGGCGGCGCGATCTTCCCCGTCTTCGCGGTCGCCGCGGTGGCCTCCGCCCCGCCGGCCGCCCCGGTCTGGGTCGCGGCCCTCGTCGCCGCGTGCTGCGCGGCGCTGTGCGTGGGCCTCGGCCTGCTGGGCCACTGGGCGGGGGAGCGGCACCCGGGCGTCGTCCTCTCCACCGACCACCTGCACGCCTCGCGCGCCGAGCGCACCGCCGAGTTCCTCCGCTACACGATCGCCGCGCTCGGGGCGGGGCTGCTGGGCCTGCTCTCCGGGCTGCCCTTCCCCTACTGGGCTCAGGTCGCGGCCGTCGCCCCGCTCGCCCCGCTCGGCTACTCCGCCCAGGTGGAGCGGGGCCTGCAGCGCGTCGTCGGCACGACCCTCGGCATCGTCACCACCGCTTTTCTGCTCTCCTTCCCCGCGGAGCCCTGGCAGCTCGTCGTGTGGGTCGTGCTGCTGCAGTTCCTCGCCGAGCTGTACGTGCTGCGCAATTACGCGATGGCGCTCCTGTTCATCACCCCGCTCGCCCTGCTCATGGTGCAGCTGGGCCATCCCCAGCCGGCCGGGCCCATGCTGCGGGCGCGCGTGCTCGAGACCGCGATCGGCGTCGCCGTGGGCCTCGTGATGATCCTCGGGCGGCGCGCGCTCGAGCGGCGCCGCGCGCGGCGGGCCGTCGTCGGCTGAGGCCGCCCGCCCCCTGGTCCGCCCTCGCCGAGTCGAGCCCGGAGTCGTAACGTGCGGCTCCATGACCACCGCCGACGCCCCCGCCACCCCGGCAGGCCCTGCCTACACCCACGGCTACGGGGAGGCCGTGCTCGACAGCCACCGCGCCCGCACCGCAGCGAACTCAGCCGGTCACCTGCTCCCGCATCTGCGCCCCGGGCAGCGGCTGCTCGACGTCGGCTCCGGCGCGGGCACCATCACCGCGGATCTCGCCCGGATCGTCGGCCCCGCGAACGTCACCGCCCTCGAGGTGGGGGAGGAGTCCGCGGCGATCACCCGCGCGGAGCTCCACCGGCAGGGACTCTCCGAGGTCCAGGTGGTCGTCGGGGACGCGCAGGCGCTGCCCTTCGCGGACGACGCGTTCGACGTCGTCCACGCCCACCAGGTGCTCCAGCACCTCCCGCGTCCCGTCGACGCGCTCGCCGAGGCCCGGCGCGTGACCCGCCCCGGTGGCCTCGTCGCCGCCCGGGACAGCGACTACGAGGGCTTCCGCTGGTTCCCCGAGGACCCGCGCCTGGACCGCTGGCTGCGCCTCTACCTCGACGTGGCGCGCGCCAACGGCGGCACCCCGGACGCCGGTCGCCGCCTGCTCGCCTGGGCACACGAGGCCGGGTTCACGCAGGTCACGCCCGGTGCCTCCACCTGGCTGCACGCGACCCCGGAGGCGCGCGAGGCGTGGGCCCGCACCTGGTCCGGTCGCATCACGAGCGATCCCCTCGCCGCGCAGCTCGAGCGGGAGGGCCGGGCTGACGCCGCCGCGCGCGAGGACGTGGCCGCCGCGTTCCGCGACTGGGCTGATTCGGAGGACGCCTGGTTCGTGCTCCTCCACGGCGAGATCGTCGCGACCGTCTGAGGGGCGCGGGGGGCCGATGGGTCCACGGAGGGCGAGTGATCCCGTCGCCGAGCCGGACGTCCTATTCTGGGCGCGACCACGACGTCCATCGGGAGGATCCCTCATGAACCTCAGCTCCGCCGTCCTGCGCGCCGTCCCCGGTGCCTTCATCCTCAACTCCGGCATCGGAAAGCTCGGCATGGACGAGCAGACCGCCGGCTACCTCCAGTCGATGGCCGTCCACGGCATCCCAGCGGTGGAGAAGCTCTCCCCGAAGCAGTTCGGCCGCCTCGTCGCGATCGGTGAGATCGCCGTCGGCTCCTCCCTGCTGCTGCCCTTCGTCCCCACGAAGGCCGCGGGCCTCGCGCTCGCCGGCTTCTCCGGCTCGATGCTGTCGATGTACTTCCGCACCCCGGAGATGACCGAGGCCGACGGCGTGCGCCCCACCCAGGCCGGCACCCCGCTCGCCAAGGACTCCTGGATGGCGGCGATCGCGATCGCCCTGATCCTCGGCACCGGCTCCGGCGCCCGCGAGGCGAAGAAGGCCGCCAAGCAGGCGGAGAAGCGCGCCGCGAAGCTCGAGCGCAGCCTCGAGAAGCAGGCTCCGGCCGCCTGATCCTCGCCTGGCCTCGGCCCGGCGTACCCCCGTTGCATGTCCGATTGCGCGCTGTGGTTCCGTTCGTGGAACCCCGGCGCGCAATCGGGCATCGAGGCGGCGGGCGATTTGCCGGAGAACGTCGACGCCCTGCAAGAACTTGCAGTTGCTCGACGTCGCCATCGCCACCCAACCGTCATCACTTGACCTGCATTTATGCCCTCCTCTTGTCGAGATGTGGCCCACCTCTCGACGAATCTGAACGAAGCCTGTACTCTCCACGGCAAGATCTGGCCAGATCCTGCAAGTTCTTGCACCGATCCCGGCGACGCCGCCGGATGACGAGCCCGACGGTGGGCGTCGTCGACGACAAGGAGAGAACCCATGCAGCACCCCGTCCCCAGACCCCGCATCCCCCGGGCCTCGACGCCCGCATCGGCGCCTGCCACGGCGTCGGCCGCAGCCCTCCCCGGGGCGCGCACCCTCCCCGGGCCGCGCGCGCTCGCCCGCCTGCTCGCGGCCCTCGCGCTCGCCACTCTGCTCGCCCTCGCCGGCGCCCCGGCCGCGGCGCCGCCCGCCCAGGCCGCGCCCCCGATCCCGAGCGGCGGCGCGACCTCGCCCAACGGCCGCGGCGACGTCATCCTCAACCTCTTCCAGTGGACCTGGGACTCCGTGGCCGCCGAGTGCGAGAGCACCATCGGGCCCGCCGGCTTCGGCTACGTGCAGGTCTCCCCGCCGCAGGAGACGATCCAGGGCACCGCCTGGTGGACGTCCTACCAACCCGTGAGCTACAAGATCGAGGGCAAGCTCGGCGACCGCGCCGAGTTCGCCGCCATGGTCGAGTCCTGCAACAGCGCCGGCGTCGAGGTCATCGCCGACGCCGTCATCAACCACACCACCGGGGCCGACGGCGGCTCCGGCACCGGCACCGCCGGCAGCTCCTACGGCATCGACTCCTTCCCCGGCATCTACGGCGCCGAGGACTTCAACGACTGCCGCACCAACATCACGAACTACCAGGACCGCTACCAGGTCCAGAACTGCCGCCTCGTGTCCCTGCAGGACCTGCGCACGGGCTCGACCCACGTGCAGGACACCCTCGCCGGGTACATGAACGACCTGCTCTCCCTCGGCGTCGCGGGCTTCCGCATCGACGCCGCGAAGCACATCCCCGCGAGCGACCTCTCCGCCATCAAGTCGAAGCTCACCGACCCGGACGCCTACTGGGTCCAGGAGGTCATCGGCGCCTCGGGCGAGCCCGTCCAGGAGTCCGAGTACGTGGGCACCGGTGACGTGCACGAGTTCGACTATGCGCGCCAGCTGAAGTCCGACTTCGACGGATCGATCGCGAACCTGCAGCACATCGCCGATGGCAAGCTGCCCTCCGACCAGGCCGGCGTGTTCGTCGACAACCACGACACCGAGCGCAACGGCGAGACCATGAACTCCACCTGGGGCGCGAAGTACGTCCTGGCCAACACGTTCATGCTGTCCTACCCCTACGGCTCCCCGTCGGTGTACTCGGGCTACACCTTCACCGACAAGGACGCCGGCGCCCCCGGCGCGACCGCCACCTCCGTGCCGGACGCGAACTGCGACTCCGACGCCTGGACCTGCACCCAGCGCTGGACCGAGATCCAGGGCATGGTCGGCTTCCACAACGCGGTCGCCGGCACCGAGGTCACGAACTGGTGGGACGACGGCGCCAACCAGATCGCCTACGGCCGTGGCGACAAGGGCTTCGTCGCGATGAACAACACCGGCTCCGCGACCACCCGCACCTACACGAGCTCGCTCCCCGCGGGCACGTACTGCGACGTCGTCGCCTCGAGCAACTGCTCCGAGACGATCACGGTCGCGGCCGACGGCACCTTCTCGGCGACCCTCCCCGCCTACGGGGCGCTCGCCCTGCAGGTGGGGAAGACCTCCGAGGGCACCACGCCGGACCCGGGCAACGAGCCCGTCGCCGGGAAGGTCTCCGTGAGCGTGCAGGCCACGACCACCTGGGGCCAGGACGTGCGGATCGTCGGCTCCGTGCCGGCGCTCGGCAGCTGGAAGCCTGCCTCCGGCGTGGCCCTCGACCCGGCCGGCTACCCCGCCTGGACCGGTTCCGTGGACCTCCCCGCCGGCACGAGCTTCGAGTACAAGTACGTGAAGGTCGACGCCTCGGGCGCCGCCGTCTGGGAGTCGGGCGCGAACCGCACGGCGACTGTCGGCGCCGACGGGAAGCTCAGCCTCTCCGACACCTGGAAGTAGCACCCTGACCGGCGCGGGCCCGCAGCATGGCGGGCCCGCCCCGATCGCCGCTGACCCGGCCCGGCCCCGGCTCGGCTCGGCTCGGCCCGCCCGGCTAGGCCCGCCCGGCTCGGCCCGCCTCTCACCCGTGTCCGATTGCGCGCTGAGCTTCCACCAATGGTTCTCCAGCGCGCAATCGGACACGTTGCTCGTGCGGCCGCGGTGGGTCCACGCCTCGCGGGCCCGCCTGCAGAGCTCGTTCGCTGCCCGTTTGCGCGCCTGTGTTCCGCTCGTGGAACTCAGGCGCGCAAACGGACATCGGGAGGGGAGGAGGGGGCGGGACGCAGGGAGGGGGCCGGGCGGGGAGGAGGGGGCGGGACGCAGGGAGGGGGCCGGGCGGGGCGCAGGGCGGGGAGGTGGGGGCGGGTTGCAGGGGAGGTGGGGGTTCGGGGCGCGGGGGAGGCGGCGGTCAGGCGCCGGAGTCGGAGGCGCCGCCGCCGTCGGACGCCGATCCGCCGGCGCCGGGCGCCGCGGAGCCGGGCACGCCGAAGAGGCGCTGCCCGAACATCGTGTCCCCGGTCCCGATCCCGGGGAGGATCGCGAACAGGCCGCTCGCCACGTGCTGCAGGTACTCGGTGAGGGCGTCGCTCCTGGTCATGCGGTCCAGGATCGGGTAGAAGCCGGCCCGCGGGTCCCGCACGAAGGCCGCGAAGAACAGGCCGCCGTCGATCCGGCCCAGGGAGTCCGAGCCGTCGGTGTAGTTGTAGCCGCGGCGCAGCATCCGGGCCCCGTCGTTGTTCTCCGGCGCGACGAGGCGGATGTGGGCGTCCGTCGGGATGAGCGGGGACCCGCCCTCGGCGGCCTCGTAGTCCGGGGCCGTGAACTCGGCGCGGGAGGCGGAGGGGTCCGCGACGGAGAGCGGGGCGCCGTAGCGCTTGTCCCGACCGATCGTCGCCTCCTGGTCGCCGAGCTGCAGGCGGTCCCACACCTCGAGGTGCATGCGGATCTTGCGCAGCGCGAGGTAGGTGCCGCCGGAGAGCCAGTCGCCGCCGTCGTCGCCCTCGGCGACCCAGAGGTGCTCGGCGAGCACGTCGGCGCCGTCCTCCGCCTTGACGTTGAGGGTGCCGTCCTTGAATCCGAAGAGGTTCCGCGGGGTCTCCTGCGCGGTCGACGTGGACGAGGTGCGGCCGTAGCCGATCTGCGTCCAGCGCAGCGCCGCGGTGCCGAAGGCGATGCGGGTGAGGTTGCGGATCGCGTGCATCGCGACCTGGGCGTCGTCCGCGCAGGCCTGCACGATGATGTCGCCGCCGGAGTGCTTCTCCTGGAGCGCCTCGTTCGCGAAGGTCGGCATGCCCGCCTCGAGCACCTCCGTGATCCGGGACGCGAGGCCGAACCGGTCCTTCCCGTCGGCGTCGAGGAAGATCCCGCGGCCCACGCCCACGGTGATCGTGAGCGAGCTGGGCGGGTAGCCCCAGGCCTCGCCGGTGTCCCGCGGGGCGGCGTAGGGGTTCGGGTCCGGCTCGCCGCCGACTAGCTCGCCCGCGGTCATCTGCTCGGCGGCGACGCTCCAGTCCGCCATGAGGGTGCGGAGGTCCTCGAGGTCCGACGTGGTGACGTCGAAGGCGGCCGTGAACAGGTAGTCCTGGGCGGCGGTGGTGATCCCGGACTGGTGCTCCCCGCGCAGGGGGTGGGAACGGGAGAGCGGGTCCGCGGAGCCCTCCCCGGCGGCGCCGCCGCGGGAGTCCGCGGCGCGCATGCCCGCCGCGCCGAGCAGACCGCCCGCGAGCAGGGCGCCGCCGGCGGCGCCGAGCAGACCGCGGCGGCCCACGCCGCCCGCGCGGGCGCCGCTCGAGCGCGCGGAGCCGTCGGCCGACGCCGACGCCGGCGCCACGTCGTCGGGCGTCGTCCCGCTCGTGGGCCGCATGCCCTCGGGCGTTCCGTCGGCCGACGTCCCGACCCCGGGGACGTCCTCCTGATGCTGCCGATCCACCGTTCCCGCCCCGTCGCTCAGTGCAGGATCGTGCCGGCGACCTGCGAGAGGCTCTCCGAGAGCGCGTTGACCGCGTCGGAGATCGCCCGCTGGGCGTCGGTGTAGGAGTCGTCGCCGGGGGCCTCGCCCGCGTCCTCCTGGACGGAGGCGATGGTCGAGTAGTCCACGAAGGCGGGCTCACCGTCGGGCGTGGTGCCGTCGGTGTGCTTGTCGAGCTCGGCCTGGACCGCGTCGAAGCGCTCGGAGATGTCCTTGTCCAGCGCCTCGTCCTTCGCGACGACGAGGGCCTGCACGTTCCCGTAGGCGACCTGGGCGCCCTGCAGGTTCGCCTGGAAGTCGTCGAGGTCGGTGTGGGAGAAGGTGTCCTCCTCGCCCACGATCTTGCCGGTCGCGACCTCCTCCATGAGCCCCTGCGCGCCCTGGACCACGTCGTTCAGCGTGATCGTGAAGGCCGCGCCGCCGAGGCCGGTGCGCTTGCCGTAGACGATGTCGTAGAGGGTCTGGATGTTCTTGTTGAGGTCGTCGGCGGCGGCCTTGCGGGCGGCGTCGTCGGCGAAGGAGAAGGGTGAGCCGTCCTCGGTGAAGAGGTCCGCCTCGATGCGATGCCAGCCGGTCCAGCCCTCGAGCACGGAGGGGTCGGTGACCTCGGTGCCGGCGTCCGCGGCGAGGTCCTGGACCCGCGCGTCCATCGCCATGTCGAGGTCCCCGGCCTCCTCGATGCCGAAGGCCTCCGCGGTGGGCTCGATGCGCTCGTAGGGGCGGCGGCCCTGGGCGAAGAGCGAGCGGGCGAGCTCGCGGTCGCCGCTCACGTAGGCGTCGGTGAACTCCTTCGCGCTCGTGACCAGCAGGCCCACCTGGTCCTTGATGTACGCGGTGTAGTCGGCGACGGCCTTCTCCTCGAGGGCGGCGGTGTCCTCGTCGACCTCGACGGCCTCGCCCGCGGTGACGGTGAAGGCGGCGGTGCCCACGAGGGCACCCACCATGTTCGGCTTGCTCGCCGTGAAGTAGGAGCCCTCCGCGAGGGAGGTGGTGAGCTCGACGCTGCTGCCGGGGCCGATGTTCTCCTTCTCGGAGATGATCCGCAGCTTGTCCTCCGCGAGGATCTCGAACTCGTTGGGCACGGTGCCGCTGTTCGTGATCGTGAAGGTGACCTGGCCGGAGGGGACGCTCGCGGTGGAGAGCTCGCACGCGTCGTCCGTGAGGGTCACGGCGACCGCGCCGGACCCGCCGCCGTCAGAGGCGGGGGAGGCGACGCCGGGGTTGTCGGTGCATGCGGCGAGGGCGAGGCCCACCAGCGGCAGGCTCCCCAGCAGGAGACGGCGGGAGGGCAGGGCGCGGGACGAGGGGGTCATGGTGCTCCGGGGTCGGGCGACGGATCGCGCGGGGGTGATCGGGGGAGGGCCGACGCTCAGGCGTCGGCGGCGGGGACGGCGGCCGCGGAGGGCGCGGCGACGGTGAGGCGGCGGGGTGCGCGAGTGCGCAGGACGAACAGGGTGCCCACCGGCACGAGGTAGAGGAACCAGGCGACGACCTGCAGCACCGTGGGGTTCACGTTGAGCTGGAACATGGCACTGAGCAGGACGTACAGCCAGTACACGGGGGAGCTGGGGGCGGGCAGCGCGGCGGAGAGGTCCCAGGCGCGGTCGTTCAGGCCGGGCAGCGCCGCGGCCTCCTGCAGGTCGCCCACGCCGTAGGCGGTGATGCCGGCGGCGACGAGGATCAGCAGCGCGCCGGTCCAGGTGAAGAAGGTGCCGAGGTTCAGCCGCAGCGCGCCGCGGTAGATGAGCACGCCGAGCACGATCGCGACGGCGAAGCCGGTGAGGATCCCGGCGGTCGTGACCCAGGTGGAGCTCGCGACGGAGGACTTCACGGTCGCCCAGAGGATGAGTGCGGTCTCCACGCCCTCGCGGCCCACGGCGACGGCGGCGATGAGGACGACGCCCCAGCCGCGACCGTCCCGGAGCGCCTTCTCGAGCCCGGACTCGAGCTTCTGCTTGAGCTCGCGGGCGTTCTTCGACATCCAGAAGATCATCGAGGTGGTCAGCGCGACCGCGAGCAGGCTGAGCGTGCCGCCGAGGATCTCCTGCGCCTGGAAGGTGAGGGTCTTGGGTCCCCAGGTGAGGATGGCGCCCACGGCGAGCGGCACGATCGCGGCGAGGGCGACGCCGGCCCAGAGCCGCGGCAGCACGTCGCGGCGGTCCGAGCGGACCAGGTAGGCCACGAGGATGCCCACCACGAGCGAGGCCTCGAGGCCCTCGCGCAGGGCGATGAGCAGGTTGGGCAGGAACATGCGGTGGCACTCCGGAAGGGATCGGGCGGCCCCCAGCGGGTCGTCGATCAAAAAGTAAGGCGACCCTCACGTAATTGTCCAGCGGGGGTCCTCCACCGGACATGTGGCCCCGCTCACGGGCACGTGGACGGACGGGCCGCCGTCGCCGCCGGGTGCATGCTGGTCCGCATGCCCCTCCCGCCCTCGACCCCGGATCGCCCGGCCCCCACGACCGCCGTTCCCGCGCCGCCCCACCTGCGTGCGGACCTCCCCCGCGCGGTCGGGCTCGTGGTGCTCGTGGCGCTCGCCGTGCTCGCGGGGGACCTGCTCACGAGCACCGGCGCTCTGGACGGGGGCGACCGGCGTGTGCAGCAGGCGCTCGCCGTGAGCGCGGGCGGCGCCGGGGCCCGGCTCGCGCTCCTCGTCGACCTCGTGCTGGGGCCGCGGACGGCGCCGCTGCTCGTGGTCGTGCTCGGCGTGGCCGTGGGGATGGGTCGCCGCAGCGGGCAGGAGGGCCTGCGCACGGCGCTGCTCGCGGCGGTGCCGTGGGCGCTGAGCAAGCTCGTGAAGCTGCTCGTGGCCCGGCCCCGACCGGAGATCACCGACCCCACCGACCTCGTCGACCCCTCGACCGTGCACCAGCTGCTGGTGCCGATGCCGACCTCGTCGAGCTTCCCGAGCGGGCACACCGCGATCGCGGCGGCGCTCGGCTGCGCGCTCGTGCTCTCCCTGCGGCCGGGTCGAGGCCGATGGGTCGCGATCGCGGGGGCGGTGCTGCTCGCCCTGGTGGCCGCGTGGTCCCGGGTCGCGCTCGGCGTGCACCACGGCACCGACGTGGTCGCCTCGCTCGTGCTGGTGCCGCTGCTCGCCGTGCTGTGCGCGGGCCTGCTCGAGGGGCGGCTGCCCCGGCGACCCGTCGGGACCTGAACGGGGTCAGGCGGCGGCGCGGCTCGACCCCTTGCCGGTCCGCGGTGCGAGGCGGAAGGCGACCACGGCGGAGGTGATCGCGGCGGTCGCCATGAGCGCGGCGAGCACGACGATCTGGAAGCGGCCCGCCTCGAGCGGGGACACGCCGCCGAAGATCGCGCCGACGAAGGCGCCCGGCAGGGTCACGAGCCCGGTCGTGCGGGTCTGGTCGGTGGTGGGGATGATCGCCTCGCGCAGCCCGTGCCGCGCCATGTCGATGGTCGCGCGGCGAGGGGTGGCGCCGAGGGCGAGCCAGCCCTCGACCTCGTCCCAGCGGTCGTCGACCGCCTGCACGACGCGGCGCCCGGCCAGGGTCGAGGTGGTCATGGCGTTGCCGATGACGATCCCGCCGATCGCGAGGGCGTAGCGGGCGGTGGGCTCGATCGCCCCCGCCGTGAAGACCACGGCGAGGGGGACGAGCACCCCGCCGCCCATGGCGAGGGCGGTGAGGGGGAGGTGCGTGCGCAGGTCGCCGAGGCGCCGGGCGCTCGTGGCCGCGGCGACGGTGAACATGACCGCGAGGGCGAGCGCCACCCAGCGCACGTCGGTGATGACGGGCGGGCGATGAGACGACGATCACGGTCTACGGACCGGAATAAAGCAAGCTCGAACTGGCGAAAAGGTGCGAGGCGAGGCTAACCTCAGCATGTTCGGTTCCGGTTCGTCCGCACCGCAGGACCCCGCCCTTCCCCTCCTCACGAAGCCCGAGGCTCCCCATGACCACCGCCCTCAGCCGCCGCACCCTCGGATCCGCCTCCGTCGCCGGAGCGCTCGGTCTGCTCCTCGCCGCCTGCAGCGGCGCCGACGCCGACACCGCCGCGGGCGCCTCCGACGCCGGCGCCGCTGGCTCCGTCGGTACTGTCGAGATCGAGGACAACAACGGCACCCAGACGATCGTCACGCCTCCCGCCTCCGTCGTCGCGACCGACAACCGCACCTTCGAGACCCTCGAGGCCTGGGGTGTCACCCTCACCGCCGCCGCCCGCGAGCTCATGCCCACGACCATCGGCTACAAGACCGACGAGTCGATCGTGGACCTCGGCAACCACCGCGAGCCCGACCTCGAGGCCGTGGTCGCCGCGCAACCCACCCTCATCATCAACGGACAGCGCTTCACCCAATTCCACGACGACCTCGCCCGCCTCGCGCCCGACGCGACCGTGCTCGAGCTCGACCCCCGCGACGACCAGCCCTTCGCCGACGAGCTCAAGCGCCAGGTCACCGCGCTCGGCACGATCTTCGGCAAGGAGACCGAGGCCGCGGACCTCGGCACCGGCCTCGACGCCGCCATGGACCGCGTGAAGGCCGCCTACGACGGCTCCTCCACCGTCATGGCCGTGAACGTCTCCGGCGGCGAGATCGGCTTCATCGCCCCCGGCGCCGGCCGCACCCTCGGCTGGACCTTCGAGGCCCTAGGCCTGGTCCCCGCGCTCGAGGTCGAGGGCGCGAGCGACGACCACCAGGGCGACGACATCTCCGTCGAGGCGATCGCCTCCGCGAACCCCGCCTGGATCCTCGTCATGGACCGCGACGCCGCCGTGAGCGCCGACGACCCCTCCTACGAGCCCGCCGCGCAGGTCCTCGAGGCCTCCGAGGCGCTCGCCGGCGTCACCGCCGTCACCGAGGGCAACATCCTCTACATGCCGGAGGACACCTACACCAACGAGGGCATCCAGACCTACACCGAGTTCTTCGAGAGCTTCGCCGACGCCCTCGAGAAGAAGGCCTGAGCCCCCGGGCAGGAACCACCCGCATGACCTCCCGCGCCACCACCGCGCGACCCGCGACCGCGCCGGCACCCCGCCGGCGCGGTCGCGAGCGCCTCCTCGACGCGAAGCTGCTGATCGGCCTCGCCGTCGTCGGCGCCCTGCTCGTCGCCTCACTGTTCACCGGCGTCTACGACCTCGGCGCCGAGGACGGCGCACAGATGTTCGCCATCACCCGCGTGCCCCGCACGATCGCGCTCGTCCTCGCCGGCGCCGCCATGGCCATGTCCGGCCTGGTCATGCAGCTGCTCACGCAGAACCGCTTCGTCGAGCCCTCGACCACCGGCACCACCGAGTGGGCGGGACTCGGCCTCATCGCCGTCATGATCCTCGCCCCGCAGTCCTCGCTGCTCACGCGGATGAGCGTCGCCGTCGTCTTCGCCTTCATCGGCACGATGGTCTTCTTCGCCGTGCTGCAGCGGGTCACCCTGCGCAGCTCCCTCATCGTCCCGATCATCGGGCTCATGCTCGGCGCGGTCGTCAGCTCCGTCTCGACCTTCGTGGCGCTCCAGTTCGACGCCCTGCAGATCCTCGGCGTCTGGTTCGCCGGCTCCTTCACCTCGGTGCTGCGCGGCCAGTACGAGGTGCTGTGGGTCGTCGCCCTCGTCGCGGTCGCGGTGTTCGTCCTCGCGGACCGCCTCACCGTCGCGGGGCTCGGCGAGGACGTCGCGACGAGCGTCGGCGTGAGCTACCGGCGGATGGTCCTCGCGGGCACCGCCCTCGTCGCCGTCGCGACCGGCGTGGTCACCGTGGTGGTCGGCAACCTGCCATTCCTCGGGCTCGTGGTCCCCAACATCGTCTCGATGCTGCGCGGCGACGACCTGCGCTCGAACCTGCCGTGGGTGTGCCTGCTCGGCATCGGCGTGGTCACCCTGTGCGACCTCGTGGGCCGGATCGTCATCATGCCCTTCGAGGTGCCCGTGTCCCTCATCCTCGGCGTCGTCGGCGCCGCGGTGTTCATCGCCCTCCTCCTGCGGCAGCGCCGACGTGGCTGAGCGCGTGACCGCCCCGATCGCCGGGACCGCCGTCGCTGCCGTTGGTCCCGACGGCCCGGCCCCCGACGTCCCCGTCGCCACCGCCGCGCGCAGCGGCTCCGGCGCCTTCGCGGACGCCCGCTCCCGCCGCCGCTACCTGATCGTGCTCATCGCCCTCCTGCTCGTCGCCGGCGGCTGCGCCTACGCCCTGCTCGCCGTCGGCAACCCGATGCCGCCGGGCAGCGAGGGCTTCCGGCTCATCGCGCAGATGCGCGCGACCTCCGTGACCACGATGCTGATCGCGGCGTTCTGCCAGGCCACCGCCACGATCGCCTTCCAGACCGTGACCGCGAACCGCATCATCACGCCGTCCTTGCTGGGCTTCGAGTCGCTCTACACGGCCATCCAGACCACCGCCGTCTACGTGCTCGGTGTGGCCGGCGTCGTCGCGATCCAGGGCACCGGGCAGTTCCTGCTCCAGGTCGCCGCGATGGTGGGACTGTCGATGCTGCTCTACGGCTGGCTGCTGCGAGGACGCTACGCGGACATGCAGGTCATGCTGCTGATCGGCATCATCCTCGGCGGCGGGCTCGGCTCGATCTCCTCCTTCATGCAGCGCCTGCTCACCCCGAGCGAGTTCGACGTGCTCTCCGCGCGGCTCTTCGGCTCCGTCTCCAACGCACGCGTCGAGTACCTGCCCTGGGCGATCGGCCTCGCCGGCATCGCGGGCGCCAGCATCTGGCTGAGCGCGCGGAAGCTCGACGTCCTCGCGCTCGGCCGGGACGTGTGCCTGAACGTGGGCGTCGACCACCGCCGGCAGACGCTCCTGGTCCTCGTGCTGGTCTCCGTGCTCATGGCGACCTCGACCGCGCTCGTGGGGCCGATGACCTTCTTCGGCTTCCTCGTCGCGACCCTCACCTACCAGCTCGCGGGCACGCACGCGCACCGCCTGCTGCTGCCGCTCGGCGTGCTGCTCGGCTTCGTCGTGCTCGCCGGCGCCTACCTCGTCATGGACCACGTCTTCTACGCCGGCGGCGTGGTCTCCGTCATCATCGAGCTCGTCGGCGGCACGGTCTTCCTGGTCGTGCTGCTGCGGAAGGGTCGTCTGTGATCGCCATCGACACGGTGCGCAAGCGCTACCGCTCCGCCGACGGGACCGTCGAGATCGGGCCCGTGACCCTCGAGATCCCCGCCGGCGGCGTCACCGCCCTCGTGGGCCCGAACGGCGCGGGCAAGTCCACCCTGCTCACGATGGTGGGACGGCTGCTCGGGATCGACGAGGGCGCGATCGAGGTCGCCGGGTACGACGTCTCCCGCACCGCCTCGAAGGACCTCGCGAAGGTCCTCTCCGTGCTGCGCCAGGAGAACCACTTCATCACCCGGCTCACGGTGCGCCAGCTCGTGGGCTTCGGCCGCTTCCCGCACTCGCAGGGACGCCTCACCGCGGCCGACGAGCAGAAGATCAGCGAGGCCATCGACTTCCTGGGCCTGCAGGAGCTCGAGTCCCGCTACCTCGACCAGCTCTCCGGCGGGCAGCGCCAGCGCGCCTATGTCGCCATGGTCCTCGCCCAGGACACGGAGTACGTGCTGCTGGACGAGCCGCTGAACAACCTCGACATGCGCCACAGCGTGCAGATGATGCGGCGCCTGCACGCGGCGGCGCACGAGCTGGGCCGCACGATCGTCGTCGTGCTCCACGACGTGAACTTCGCGGCCCGCTACGCGGATCGCATCATCGCGATGAAGGACGGCCGGGTCGTCGAGTCCGGGCCGGTCGCCGAGATCATGGACGGGGCGCTACTCAGCCGCGTCTTCGACACGGACGTGCAGGTGATCGACGGGCCCGACGGCCCCCTCGCCGTGTACTACTAGTACCGAGTCGATGCCCCAGGCGAACTGCGTCTAGAGTTACTTCCGCTCGATTGGGTATGCTTGGGATCTCAGTTGTTGACAACACCGAGAGACGGTTCATTAACGGTCGCCTCATTTGTGTTCTGTGATCGATCTTTATATTGACATCCGGGGGTGCATCTTGGAGGAAGTTCGTCTCGAGTGGACTGGATTCCGAGGGTTCAAGAAGCGCACGAAGTTTAGCCTGTCCGGTATAACAATACTTATCGGGCGAAACAATGTTGGCAAGTCTTCCACTTATGCGCCGCTCCTTCTGCTCAAGCAAACTCTTGGCGCAAAGGATCCACAGACGGCCCTGCTTGGTCGAGGTCCCCTTGTCGATCTGGGGCCGTTCTCCGACTATGTAACCGACCACAATCCCGATGGGATTATCGATTTCAAGATTTCCATGGATGCGCCGCTCCCGTACCCGAGGCGCCGGCCATCACAGCCACTCAGTATCGAGAATTGCTTTGCGGCAGACGATTCCGGAAATCCATATCTGCGGCGCCAGCGACTTTTTGCCCCAAACGGAGACGTCTTGGTCTCCAGGAGCAGAAAGGGTGCCGCATCTCCTTTTAATGTGACGTCCACATTGCTGCCTAGTCAAGCCGCCGCCGGGCGACCTTATAGGGAGATTACGGCGGTTCGAAAGTCGTTGCGCGAAGAGCAGCCAGAGAACTTCTTATTCTCTGGCCACGGCGGACTGATGCTTCCGCGGAGTGTCCGGGAAAATGAAGCTCGCTGGGCGGCGGTTCGCGAATGGTATAACGCGGCGTACCGGCTGTATGAAACTCAAACAGACGCTAACTTCGCCCTTAGTGTTTTCTTACACGGAATCTCCTACCTTGGGCCACTCCGGTCACTTCCTTTGCGTACATATAGAATGAGTGCGGAGCCACCCTCGGAAGTAGGGGTAGCGGGAGAGAGTGCGCCGGAGCTTCTTTTTAGGGAGCGCGGCCTTGAAAGTAAGGACGAGGTTGATAGCTGGCTTAACCGCCTGGGATACGGTCGGCTAGAGTTCGAGGCGATCGGCAGCGAATACTTTCAGGCGAAGTTGCATACGCCGTCCGGACTGAAAGTAAACTTGGCCGACACGGGCGTCGGACTGTCTCAGGTCATTCCGTTGCTTACGCAGGGCGTCGTCGCTCCGGCGGGAGCAACTATCATTTCCCAGCAGCCAGAAATTCATCTTAACCCCGCACAGCAGTCAATTCTTGCGGATTTTCTGATCAATAGATCCAAGTCGGGTGTACGAACTGTCGTTGAAACCCATAGCGAACACTTGTTGATGAGAGTCCGTAGGCGTATTGCCGAAGGTGAGCTTTCGGCGGAGGATGTCAACGTCTACTTCGTGGAGTCCAAGGATGGGCAGACTAGCCTTCGAAAAATTGTCGTAGGGGAATATGGCGAAGTCGATCGAAATGAGTGGCCAAATGGCTTCTTCGAGGATCAACTCCAGGAGGCGTTCTCTCTCGCCGCCGCCCAGGCGATTAAGGGGGGTATGCAATGAGAATCGCGGAGCGCTGCAAGCGTGACATTGTCATTGATACTAATGTGTTGAGTCATGCTGACAATCCAGCCTCTCCTCTTCAAGCTAACGCTAGCGAACTGTTGGGCTGGATGCGGGATTCGGCGGTGAAGTGGGTGCTTGATGATAATGGGAAGAGTCAACCCGACCCGCATACCAGTCTTCTATTTGCGGAGTATCGCGAAACGCTCCCGCCAGGGGGCGTCGGCCTCCAGTTGCTGATCTTCTGCCTTGCTAATGGGAGGGTGGTATTTGCGAACCGTCCCGACGATGCGCTCCGAAAGGAAATTCGGAAGCTGATTCCCAAGAACCGCAAGGATCAAGTTGTCTTAGGGGCGGCGGCTGGATCAAGGGACAGGCTACTCGCATCGAATGATTATGCAGACTTTACGAGTGTGGTCCGTAAGGTGCTGCACAAGAAGCATTCGATAGACGTTGTTGCGGTCGATGAACTGGACTGTGCGTAGTCCCACCCTTGTCTTTGAGTTAAAAGGTTCGCTTTGAACCGCGCGGAGGTTGACTACTTGGTGGCGGGGTCTGTTCCGCCGCGGCCGGCCTCGCCGCGGTCCAGGCCGTCGATCGCGGCGATCTCCTCGGCGGTGAGCCGGAGCTCCGCCGCGGCGAGGTTCTCCACGATGCGCTCCGGGGTGACGGACTTGGGTAGCGCGACGATGCCGTGCGCGAGGTGCCAGGCGAGCACGACCTGCGCGGGGGTGGCGCCATGGGCGGCGGCCGCCTCCGTGATCACCGGGTTCTCGAGCAGGTCGGACTTGCCCTGGCCCAGCGGGCCCCAGGACTCGGTGACGATGCCGTGGCGGGCGTGCGCCTCGCGCAGCTCGGCCTGCGGGAAGTAGGGGTGCAGCTCGATCTGGTGCACGGCGGGGACCTCGCCGGTCGCCTCGATGATCTCCTCGAGCTGGGGGAGCGGGAAGTTCGAGACGCCGATCGAGCGGACCAGGCCGCGCTCGCGCAGCTCGATGAGCGTCCGCCACGCCTCGAGGTACTTGCCCTGCGAGGGGGCTGCCCAGTGGATGAGGTAGAGGTCGACCTGCTCGATGCCGAGGCGCTCGAGGGAGGCCTCGGCGGCGGCGATCGCGTCGTCGTGGGCGTGGGCGTCGTCCCAGAGCTTGGTGGTGACGAAGACGTCGTCGCGGTCCAGACCGGAGTCGCGCAGGGCCTGGCCCACGCCGTCCTCGTTGCCGTAGATCCTCGCGGTGTCGACGTGGCGGTAGCCGGCGCGCAGGGCCTGGCCGGTGACGTCGGCGGTGACCTCGGCGTCCACCTTGAAGACGCCGTAGCCGAGCTGGGGGATGGAGCGGCCGTCGTTGAGCGGGACGGAGGGCACGGTGGGCATCGGAGCGCCTTTCCTCAGGAACAGGGGGATCGTCGCCGAGCGTACGCGCGGGGTGCCGGGCGGGATCAACCCTTCGGACGATAGCAGGAGCTGACGCGGCGTCATAACGTGGGGGTCATGAGAACGAACCGCCCCGCCCCCGGGGCGACCGCGCAGGCCGCCCCCGATCCCACCGCCCGAGCGGTGCCCGCGCCCGCCGCACCCGTCGACCCCGCGCGCCCGGCTCCGCCCGTCGGCCCCGACCCCGCCGTCGCGCCCGACCCCGCCGCGGACCCCCGCCGCTGGAAGGCGCTCGGCGTGCTCGCCGCAGGCCTCGCGCTCATCGTCATCGACGGCTCGATCGTCGCCGTCGCCCTCCCGGACATCGTCCGCGACCTGGGCCTGGACCTCACCGACGCCCAATGGGTGTCCACGAGCTACGCCGCGGTGCTCTCCGCGCTGCTGCTCGTCGTCGGCCGGCTCGGCGACCGGATCGGACGGCGCCGGCTCTTCCTCGTCGGCACCGCCATGTTCGTCATCGGCTCCGTGCTCGCCGCGCTCGCGGGCGGCGCCGGATCGCTCATCGGTGCGCGCCTCGTGCAGGGCGTGGGCGGCGCGCTCATCCTCCCCTCGACCCTCTCCACCGTGAACGCGACCTTCCGCGGGAAGGAGCGCGCGGCCGCCTTCGGCGTCTGGGGCGCGGTCATGGCCGGCGCCGCGGCCCTCGGCCCGCTCCTCGGCGGCTGGCTCACGAGCTCCTTCTCCTGGCCGTGGATCTTCGCGGTCAACGTGCCGATCGGCGCCCTCGTCATCGCCGGCACCCTCGCCTGGGTCCCCGAGACCCGGCAGGAAGCGGCCGACGGCCGCGCGGGGACCACGGGTGCGGCAGGCGCGGTAGGCGCGGCCGGCGCGGCGGGTGCGGCAGGCGCCGCCGCACCGGCACGGCTCCGGGCGCAGCGGCTCGACCTGCCGGGCGCTCTGCTCAGCGCGGCCGGCCTCGCCGCCCTCGTCATCGGCATCATCGAGGGGACGACGATGGGCTGGTGGACCGCGCAGGCCCCGCTCGCGATCGGGCCGCTGAGCCTCACCGGCCCCGCCGGCCTCTCCCTCACCCCCGGGCTGATCCTCGCCGGCCTCGCGCTGCTCGGCGCCTTCGCGCTCGTCGAGGCCCGCCGCGCCGCCGCCGGCAACGGGGTGCTGCTCGACCTCACCCTCTTCCGCCTGCCCGGCTTCGCCTGGGGCAACGTGACCGCCGCAGCCGTCGCCGTGGGGGAGTTCGGCCTGCTGTTCGTGCTGCCCCTCTACCTCGTGGACGTCGAGGGCCTCGGCCTGCTCGCCTCCGGCCTGGTGCTCGCGGCCATGGCGCTCGGTGCTTTCGCCTCCGGCACCGCCGCCCGGCACCTCGCCGCGCGGATCGGCGCCCCCGCGACCGTGATCGTGGGGCTCGCGGCGGAGCTGCTCGGCGTGAGCGTCCTCGCGGGGGTGCTCCGGCCGGGCGTCCCGATCGCCCTGCTGGTCGTCGTGCTCGTGGTCTACGGCCTGGGCCTGGGCCTCGCCTCCGCGCAGCTCACCTCGACCGTTCTCGCCCCGGTGCCGGTCGCGCAGTCCGGGCAGGGCTCGGCCACGCAGTCGACCGTGCGGCAGCTGGGCACGGCGCTCGGCACCGCGATCTCCGGCGCGCTGCTGGGCGCGGGCCTCGCCTCCGGGGCGAGCGGCCTGACGGGCGAGGCGGCCCGCTACGGACAGGCGCTCACCGACACCGCCGGCTCCGTGCTCCCCGCCCTGGACGGCACCGCGAGCAGCGCCGCGATCGCCCAGCTCGACCTCGTCTTCACCGACGGCTCGCGCCTCGCCCTCGCCGGTGCCGCGCTCTTCCTGCTGCTGGGCCTGCTCGGCGCGGTCCAGGTCGCCCGCGCCGCCCGCCGCCCCGCCTGAGCCGTCGCCGCTTCCCGCCCACCGCCCCGTCCGCCGCTCCGCCCCCCGGCTCCTCGCGGGTACGGGACCTCTTCGTACGGGTCCCGGCTCTGAGGGGCCGACCCGTACGAAGAGGTCCCGTGGCCCGCGGGGCGGGGCGGGGCCGACGGGGCAGGGCCGACGGGGCCGACGAGGCCGACGGGGGCGAAGCGGGTCGCGGGGGGGGGTGGGGGGCGGCGGGCGCGCCCAGGGCGGTCCCGTGCGTCGGCCCTACGATGGGGGCATGACCTCGAGCAGGCCGGGACACCCCGGGTGACGCCGGCACGCCGCGCGCGCCTGTCGCCGCTCGAGCGCCCGGTCCCCGCGGAGCAGCCGGGGTACGACCACGATCGCGGGCACTCCCCGGTCGGCGGCCGTTTCGAGCTGTACGCGCTGCTGGACACCCTCTTCATCGTCGCGGGCCTCGTGGTCTCCGTGTGGCTCGCCGTGCTCTACCTGCTCGAGGGCATCTCGCTCACGCCGGCGCGGCTGCTGTACCTCGTGGGCTTCTGGGTGCTGCTCACGTACATCACCCTCCCGCGCCTGCACCAGGTGCTCACCTGGATGTACCTGCCGGACTACTTCTTCGGCCGCACGCGCACCACCGAGGGGGTGCTCTCCGATCCCGTGAATGTCGCGCTCGACGGCCCGGAGGAGGACCTCCACGTCGCCATGCGGCGCGCGGGATGGGTGCTCGCGGAGGAGCGGACCGTCGGCTCCGCCTGGGACATGATCCGCTCGACGGTGCTGCGCCGCTCCTACCCGGCCGCGCCCGTCTCCGACCTCTACCTCATGGGCCGCCGCCATGACTTCACGTACCAGCAGGAGGTGGGCGGCACCACCACGAAGCGCCACCACGTGCGGTTCTGGAGGATGCCACCGGACTTCGTGCTGCCCGGCGGCTACCGCAGCGACTGGCTCGCCGCCGGCACCTACGACCGCGCCGTCGGCTTCTCCTTCTTCACCCTCCAGATCACGCACCGCATCGACGAGAACATCGACGTCGAGCGCGACTACCTCATCGACACCCTGCGCTTCGCGGACCGCGACATCGAGGTCGAGGTCATCGAGGGGTTCTCCACCGCGTACCACTCGCGCAACGGGCAGGGTGACCGCTTCCGCACCGACGGCGACCTCCCGATCATCGACGTGGGCGGCGCGGCCGCCCGCTCCGACGGCGCGACCGCGATGATGCTGCCGCGGCACCGCCCCACCGGCACGACCGTCATGAAGGCCCGCGCCTACGCGGCGACGCAGAGCGCGCTCGCCGCCGCCCGCGCGAGGACCGGCGTGGGCCCCAAGGGCGCCGCCGCCGTGCGCCCCGGGGAGCTCGCCTCCCAGTGGCACGGCACGGTCGACGACATCCACGAGGCCGTCGCGGGCGCCGTGGACCACCACCTCCCGCCGCCGACGGTGCTGTTCACCGCAGGTCTCGTGCTGCTGCAGGCCGTCCTCCTCGCCGTGCAGGGCGTGTCGATGCTCGCCGGCGCCGACCTCTCCCAGCGGTTCCCGGACGCGGAGGTCATGTTCCCCGAGCGCTCGACGCTGCTGCCCGTCGGGATCCTCGCCGCGGTCCAGCTCGTGCTGATGGTGGGGATCCTGCGCCGCAGCCGCTGGTCGCGCATCGTGCTCATGGGACTGTTCGCGGCGACCGCGATCACCCGGCTCGCCGTCTCCACGACGACGGCCGGGGACGTCACCCACACGGCGCTCGCCGCGGCCGGCGCCTCGGTGCTGGGACTGCTCGCGATCTCCTCCGACGCCTCCCGCCTCTGGGTGCGCACCCAGCGCCTGCCCACGCGCGTGACCGGGGACACCGTGGGGTAAAGTTCCCCCACCCTCTCCCCGAGCGGACGGAGCTTCCCCCATGAGCGCATCCCCGCGCCCGGCGCCCCCCACCGAGGGCGCGAGCGACCAGCCGGAGCTGAAGAAGGCGATCACGCCCAAGCTCCTGCTGCTGTTCATCGTCGGTGACATCCTCGGCACCGGCGTCTACTCCCTGACCGGAAAGGTCGCCGGCGAGGTCGGCGGCGCCGGCTGGCTGCCCATCATCATCGCCTTCGC
This sequence comes from Brachybacterium sp. SGAir0954, assembly GCF_005490785.1. Lineage (GTDB taxonomy): Bacteria > Actinomycetota > Actinomycetes > Actinomycetales > Dermabacteraceae > Brachybacterium > Brachybacterium rhamnosum. The sequence goes on from NZ_CP027295.1 coordinate 798,770, forward strand.
CGTCGCGATGGTCTCCGCCCTCTCCTACGTGGAGATGGTGACCAAGTACCCGCAGGCCGCCGGTGCCGCGCTGTACGTGCACAAGGCCTTCGGCATCCACTTCCTCACCTTCATGGTGACCTTCGCCGTCCTCTCCTCCGGCATCACGTCGGCCTCCAACAGCGCGATCTTCCTCGCGGAGAACGTGCTGAAGGCCTTCGGCCTCGAGGAGAGCCTCGGTGACGCGGCCGCGCCGCTCACCACCGGCATCGCCCTGGCGTTCCTCGTGATCGTCGCGCTCGTGAACCTGCGCGGCGTCGCCGAGTCCGTGAAGGCGAACGTGGTGCTCACCGCCATCGAGATGACGGGCCTCGCGCTCGTCATCGTCGTCGGCTTCTTCACCGTCGCCCGCGGCCAGGCCGACTTCTCCCGCGTCATCCTCTTCGAGACGCAGGACGAGAAGGGCATGTTCATGGCGGTCATCGGCGCCACCGCCCTCGCCTTCTTCTCCATGGTGGGCTTCGAGGACTCGGTCAACATGGCCGAGGAGACCGTGGACCCCGTGAAGAACTTCCCCCGGGCCCTCATCACGGGCCTGTCGATCACCGGCGTGATCTACGTGCTCATCTCGATCCTCGCGGTCGCGGTGGTGCCGATCGGCCGCCTCACCGAGTCGACGACCCCGCTGCTCGAGGTCGTGAAGGTGGGCGCCCCCGGCATCCCGATCGACACGATCTTCGCGTTCATCTCGATCTTCGCGGTCGCGAACACGGTGCTCATCAACATGATGATGGCCTCCCGCCTGCTCTACGGCATGTCCAAGCAGGGCGTGCTGCCGGGCTTCCTGCGCGGGGTCCTCGCGAGCCGCCGCACCCCGTGGGCCGGCATCGTCTTCTCGACGGTGCTCGCCTTCGCCCTCGTGCTCTCGGTGCGCTACGTGCTCGCGGAGGACACGATCGCCGCCCTCGGCGGGACCACCGCGCTGCTGCTGCTGGCCGTGTTCGGCCTCGTGAACGTCTCGGTGCTCGTGCTGCGCAAGGACAAGGTCGAGAACCGTCACTTCCGCACCCCCACGGTGCTGCCGTGGATCGGCGCGGCGACCTCCTTCGCCCTGGTCACGCCGCTCGCGCAGCCCGCGCAGAACTACGTCATCGCGGGCGGCCTGCTGGCCGTGGGTCTCGTGCTCTACATCGCCACCTGGATCTACAACAGTGCGATCAAGGCGCGGCGCACCCGCTTCCACCACCCCGACGACATCGGTCGCGACTGACACCCGTCCCGTCCCTCCTCCATCACCGGGAGCTGCCATGTCCTCCACCCCCACCTCGTCGACCCCGACGATCCTGCTCGCCTACGTCCCCAGCGCCACGAGCGAGGCGGCGCTCGACTTCGCCGTCGAGGAGGCGGAGCGTCGCGGCGCCCGCCTGCTCGTGCTGGCCTCCGAGGCCGGCGCGGATCCCCGCAAGGGCCGCGCAGTGACCGATCCCCGTCCGCTCCCGGAGCGGCTCGCGGAGACCGGTCTCGAGGTCGAGATCCAGACCGTCGCGCGTCGTGACGACCCGGCGGACGACATCCTCGATGCGATCGAGGCGACCCGCCCGGACCTCGTGGTGCTCGGCATCCGCCGCCGCACCCCGATCGGGAAGATCCTGCTGGGCTCGACCTCGCAGCGCGTGGTCATGGAGTCCACGTCGCCGGTGGTGCTCGTGAAGCCCGAGGGCTTCGTCGCGCCCCGCCGCCCCTGAGCGGGCCGCGTCACCGCAGCCTCGAGGCCCCGTCGGCACGTGCCGGCGGGGCCTCGCCGTGCCCGGAAGGGGCAGTCGGGGGCGAGTGTTCACCTCGCTGTCGCCTTCCCGTGCTCTGCCCCTCACTTTGCTGACGGAGAGTCACGACGGCCCGCCGCCCCGTGCCGGCGGGAACCCTCCCCGACAGCGAAGGAACCCCCGTGGCCCTCATCGACCTCCCCCTGCTCATGAAGGATCACGTGCGGGGCAAGCGCTCCGCCGTGACCTGCGCCCTGAAGTGCGGCAACGCCTGCACCAAGGAGACCTGCAACTCCTCGCACAACGACTACTTCCGCGATGTGGTCTCCGGCGTCCTGAGCCGCCGCCTGCTCCTGGGCGGCACCGCCGCCGGCGCCCTCGCGATCGGCGTCGCCGGCACGACCGGGGGCCTCGGCGGCATGGCCCCCGCGGCCGCCGCGCCGAAGGGCAGCAAGCTCGACTTCGAGGCGATCGCGCCCGTAGACTACACGCAGGACAGCTTCGTCGTGCCCGAGGGCTTCTCCTGGCACCCGGTCATCTCCTGGGGCGCGAAGCTGTGGTCCGACGCCCCCGACTTCGACTGGAACGCGCAGTCGGGCGAGGCGCAGGCCCGCCAGTTCGGCTACAACAACGACTACACCGAGATCCAGGAGATCCCGGGCAGCAACGGCAAGCGCGCCCTCATGTTCGTGAACCACGAGTACACGAACGAGAACATCATGTTCCCGGACTCCACCGACGCGAAGACCCTCGCCGAGGTCACGATGGCCGCGCACGGCCTCACCGTCGTCGAGCTTAAGCGCGACTCCCGCACCGCGCCCTACGCCCCGGTCGTGGACAGCGAGTACAACCGCCGCTTCCTCTCCGACACCGAGTACGACTTCACCGGTCCCGCCGTCGGCTCCGACCTGCTGAAGACCTCCCAGTTCCCCAAGGGCCGCCACACCGAGGGCACCTTCGGCAACTGCTCGGGCGGCCTCACCCCCTGGGGCACACTGCTCTCCGGCGAGGAGAACTTCAACGGCTACTTCCGCACCGCCGGCACCTCCGCCGAGGACAAGCGCTACGGCCTCGGCGAGAACGACCTCGCCCGCGGCTGGCAGGAGATCGACCCTCGCTTCGACGCGACCACCGAGGGTCTCGAGAACTCCGTGAACCACTTCGGCTGGATCGTCGAGGTCGACCCGTGGGACCCGAGCTCCACCCCGCGCAAGCACACGTCGCTGGGCCGCTTCAAGCACGAGGGCGCGAACGTCATCGTCGCGGAGAACGGCAAGGTCGTCGCCTACTCCGGTGACGACGAGCGCTTCGACTACCTCTACAAGTTCGTCTCGGAGGGCTACTACGAGGAGGGGAACAAGAAGCACAACATGACCCTCCTGGAGAGCGGCGACCTCTACGTCGCGAAGTTCTCCGGCAACTCCCCGGCCTCCGAGATCGACGGCACCGGCGACCTCCCCTCCGACGGCGCCTTCGACGGCTCCGGCGAGTGGCTGCCGCTCGTCGTCGCCGGCGACTCCAAGGTCGAGGGCATGAGCGTCGAGGAGGTGCTCGTCCACACCCGCCTCGCCGCGGACAAGGTCGGCCCTACCAAGATGGACCGCTGCGAGGACGTCGAGCCCTCGCTCAGCTCGCGCCGCGTCTACGTGGCCTGCACGAACAACTCCAACCGCGGCACGGACGGCAAGGCCGGCCCGGACGAGGCGAACCCCCGCACCGAGAACCGCGACGGCCACGTCGTCGAGATCGACGAGAAGGGCGACCAGACCTCGACGACCTTCGCGTGGAACCTGCTGCTCGTCTGCGGCGACCCGGAGACCGACCAGGGCACCTACTTCGGCGGCTACCCGGCGGAGAAGGTCTCCCCGATCTCCTGCCCGGACAACCTCGCCTTCGACTCCGTCGGCAACCTGTGGATCTCCACCGACGGCGCCCCCGACGGCATCGGCTACAACGACGGACTGTTCCGCGTGACCCTCGAGGGTGACGAGCGCGGCCGCGTCGAGCAGTTCGCCTCCATGCCCGCCCAGGCGGAGACCTGCGGCCCGATCGTGCGCGACAAGGACCGCACCGCCTTCGTCTCCGTGCAGCACCCGGGCGAGGACGGCACCTTCGACGAGCCCACCTCGATGTTCCCCGAGTACGACGGCGGCACCGGCCCCAAGCCCACCGTGGTCCAGATCCTCCCGACCACCTCCACGAGCCCCTTCACGGACGTCAAGCCAGGCCAGGAGCACTACGAGGCGATCGTGTGGGCGTGGGACAACCAGATCGCCAAGGGCTTCCCGGACGGCACCTTCCGCCCGACGACCCCTGTGAACCGCGACGCGATGGCCGCCTTCCTGCACCGCCTCGCGGGCGCCCCGAAGGTCACGCCGCCGCGCTCGGAGCCCTTCACGGACGTGAAGAAGGGCCAGGAGCACTACGACGCGATCATCTGGGCCTTCCAGAACGGCATCGCCGAGGGCTGGGGCGACGGGACCTTCCGTCCCACGCAGTCGATCACCCGTGACGCGATGGCCGCCTTCGTCTACCGCTACGCCGGCTCGCCCGACGTCGCCGCGCCCTCGAAGGCGCCGTTCACCGACGTGAAGCCGAGCCGGAAGTTCGCCAAGGAGATCGCCTGGCTCAAGGACCAGGGCATCTCCACCGGCTGGTCCGACGGCACCTTCCGCCCGTCGAACCCGATGAACCGCGACGCGACCGCGGCGTTCCTCTACCGGATGCGCCAGGAGAAGCAGATCGCCTTCAAGGCGGGCTGACCCGGCCGCCGCCGAGCAGCGGGGCCCCGTGACGCGAGCCTGCGTCACGGGGCCCCGTGCGTTCAGCGGGCGCCGCCGCCCGGGGGCGTCCCGTCGGCCGCGGGGCCGGGGCCTGCCGCCGGCTCGGGGGCGAAGACGTCGGGCACGCCGTCGGCGTCCGCGTCGACCGCCTCCCGCTCCGCGATCCGCCGGTAGCGGCGATTGCGGGGCAGCAGCACCGCCGCACCGACGACGGCCGCGAGCACCGAGGCGGTGAGCACACCGACCTTCGCCGCCGCGTGCAGGGGATCGGAGGGGTCGAAGCTCAGCTCCGTCACCAGCAGCGACACGGTGAAGCCGATCCCGGCGACGCCCGCCATCCCCACGAGATCCACCCAGCGGATGTCCGGGTCCAGGTGCGCGCCGCGCAGGCGCGTCACGAGGAAGGTGGAGCCGACGATCCCGAGGATCTTCCCGGCGACGAGGCCCACGACGATGCCGATCGCGACGGGGCTCGACCATGCGTCGAGCAGGCCGCTCACCCCGCCCACGGCGACGCCCGCGCTGAAGAACGCGAAGACCGGCACGGCGATGCCCGTGGAGAGCGGGCGGAAGCGGTGCTCGAAGGTCTGCGCGAGGGAGTAGCGCGCCCCGTACCGGGAGCGGGAGCGCACCGGGATCATGAAGGCGAGCACCACGCCCGCGATGGTCGCGTGCACACCCGAGTTCAGGAACAGCGCCCAGGTGATCGCCCCGAGCGGCAGCAGCACGAGCCAGGCCGCGCCGTAGTGCTTCTTGAACAGCCACTCCGCCCGGTGCGCGACGAGCGCGTACAGGGCGATCGGGATGAGGGCGAGAGCGAGGTAGCCCAGGCGCAGATCCGCCGTGTAGAAGACGGCGATGATGATGATCGCGATGAGGTCGTCGACGATCGCGAGGGTGAGCAGGAAGGTGCGCAGCGCGGTGGGCAGGTGCGAGCCGAGCAGGGCGAGCACCGCGAGCGCGAAGGCGATGTCCGTCGCGGCGGGGATCGCCCAGCCCTGCAGTGCGCCGGGAGGCCCGGCGGCGGTGATCGCGACGAAGAGCAGCGCCGGCACGGCGACGCCGCCCGCGGCGGCGACCATCGGCACGAGCGCCTTGCCGGGGGAGCGGAGGTCGCCGGTCAGGAACTCCATCTTCAGCTCGAGGCCCGCGAGGAAGAAGAAGATCGCGAGCAGGCCGTCGGCCGCCCAGTGGCCGAGGGTGAGGCGCAGGTGGAAGTCCCCGATGTCGACGCCGACGTGCTGGTCGCGCAGGGCTTCGTAGGCGCCGGAGGCGGGGGAGTTGGCGAGGATCAGGGCGAGCACGGTCGCCGCGAGCAGCACGAGGCCGCCCGTCGTCTCGCGGGTGAGGATCTGCTCGATGCGCAGGTACTCGCGGTAGGTGCCGCGCTCGAGGATGCGCTCCGAGCGGCGGGCGGGGGTGGTCGAGGGGGAGGGGTGGTCGTTCATCCGGGCTCCTGGTGCAGGGTCGGGGTGGACGGTCGGTCAGTCCTCGCGGTGGCCGGGCTCGAGGGCGCCGACGGGTCGGTCGCGCTCCGCGGCGCCGCGCGGGAGCTGCCGGCCGGGCAGGGAGGCGCGCACGTCCGGGTCCAGGAGCGCGACGCCGACCGTGCCGTCGAAGGTGACGAAGAGGTGGGTGATGCGAGCCAGCAGCAGCGCCGTGAGGAAGACGCCCGCGATGGTGGTCCACGTGGACTGGGCGATGAACAGCAGCACCATCGCGACGAGCACCGGCACGAGGTACATGAAGGTGCGCTGCACGTACCCGCCGAAGCTCGGCATCTGCACGCCGCGGGACTCCGCCACGGACTTCACCATGAAGTTCGGGCCGTTGCCGATGTAGGTGATCGCGCCGCACAGCACGGCGCCCAGCGAGATCGAGACGAGGTAGAGATGGGGGACGTCCGCGACGCGGGGCTCCCCGGGCAGCTGCGTCGCCATCTCGAAGAAGGTCGCGTAGGTGGGGGCGTTGTCGAGCACCGCGCTCAGGCCGCCCGTGAAGACGAAGAGCGTGATCTCGTTCAAGGGGAGCTTCGGTGCGGCGTTCCGGAGCACCTCGAGCGCCGGCACCATCGTGAGGAAGATGCCGATGAACAGGGCGGCGACCTCCTTGATGGGGCCGAGCTCGAACTGGTTGTCCTCGTAGCGCACGGCCCGGTTCCCGAAGCGGAGGGCGGCCAGGGCGGCGCCCACCATGACGATCTCCCGCCACGGCACGAGGCCCGCGCCGTGGGCGTGGCCCTCGGCGAGCTCGTGGCCGTCCACGGAGGGGATGACGGCGACGGCGACGATGATGACCGCGAACCAGATCAGGCTGCTCGCCCCGGCGAGGCGCAGCGGGGTCACGTGCGTGCGGTCCGCCGCGACGTCCTCGGGGCGCTCGTGGGCGATGATCCGACGGTCCAGCGCCCAATAGGTCAGCAGCAGCAGCGCGTTGACGAACAGCCACATCGGGGCGAGGTGCAGCGTCCACGTGAACGGCACGCCGCGCAGCATGCCCAGGAACAGCGGCGGGTCGCCCAGCGGCGTGAGCAGCCCGCCGCAGTTCGCGACGATGAGGATCGTGAAGACGACGGTGTGCGCCGTGTGCCGGCGCTCGGCGTTCGTGTTCAGCAGCGGCCGGATGAGCAGCATCGCCGCCCCCGTGGTGCCGATGAAGCTCGCGAGCACGCCGCCCACGGCCAGGAAGATCGTGTTGGTGCGCGGGGTGGCGGCGATGTCGCCGCGCAGGAAGATGCCGCCGGAGACCACGAAGAGCGCGAAGAGCAGGGCGATGAACTGCAGGTACTCCACGCCGGCGACGGTGACGAGGTCGCCTCGGCCCGCGAGCAGCACGCCGATCGTGACGGGGACGCCGAGCAGCAGCGACCACAGCAGCTGGTTGCGCGGATGCTCCCAGTGCTTGGCGAGGGCGGGGACGAGCGGGGCGATCGCGATCGCCGCGAGCATCAGCACGAAGGGGGCGATGGACCAGGCGGGGAACGTCATGGGGACTCCTGGCGTGCGGGGCGGGGGCCGGGCTGCTTCAGGGCAGAGTAATCCCGACGCCGACCAGACTTCCCGGCACACCAGGCGGGCCGGGCTCTCCCGGGCGCGCCGCGATCCAGCATGGCACAGCCCGGAGCGGCCCGCGGAGGGTGCCCGGATCGTGAGGCGCGGAGGCGGGCCGACGCGCCGGGCGCCGGGGCGCGGTCGCGCATGAGGTGACGTGCGTACAGCCTCGACATGCTGTGACACCTGGTCAGATTCGCGGACGGGGGCCTAGGGTCGGAGCCCCGTCGCGTGCGAGGAACCGCCCCGCGCCACGATGATCGGAGAAACGTGAGCACGTCATCCGCAGATCAGGGCAGGTCCGAGCACCAGCCGCCCACCACCACGGGACCCATCCCCTTCGAGGAGCTCCCCGACCGAAAGACGATCCGCAAGGCCGTCGCCGCCTCGGCGCTCGGCAATGCGACGGAGTGGTACGACTACGGCGCCTACGCCGTGGTCTCCACCTACATCGCCTCCCACTTCTTCCCCGAGGACTCGTCCGGGCTCTTCTGGACCTACGCGTTCCTCGCGATCTCCTTCCTGGCCCGCCCCTTCGGCGGGTTCGTCTGGGGGCCGCTGGGGGACCGCCTGGGGCGCAAGCACGTGCTCGCGCTGACGATCGTGCTGATGTCGCTCGCGACCTTCCTCATCGGCGTGCTGCCCACCTACGAGACGGTGGGTGTCCTCGCGCCGATCCTGCTCGCGCTGCTGCGCGTCGTGCAGGGCTTCTCCACGGGCGGTGAGTACGGCGGCGCCGCGACGTTCATGGCGGAGTACGCACCGGACAAGCGTCGTGGCCAGTACGGCAGCTTCCTCGAGTTCGGCACCCTGGGCGGCTTCGCGCTCGGGACCGTCGTCGTGCTCGCCCTGCAGCTGATCCTGCCCGAGGCGGCGATGGAGTCCTGGGGCTGGCGCGTCCCGTTCTTCTTCGCGCTGCCGCTGGGCGCGATCGGTCTGTACCTGCGGACCCAGCTCGACGAGACCCCGGTGTTCCAGGAGCTGGACGAGGCCGGGGAGAGCCAGGAGTCGGCGACCCGTGGTCTGCGGGATCTCATCGTCGAGTACTGGAAGCCGATCCTCACCATGGCCGGTCTCGTGATCCCGCTGAACATCGCGAACTACACGCTGCTGACCTACATGCCCGGCTACCTCGAGACGAAGATCGAGATGAGCGCGAACCAGTCGCTCATCGTGATCCTCGTGGGTGAGGTGGCGATGATGGCGCTGATCCCGTTCTGCGGCGGCCTCTCCGACCGGATCGGTCGGAAGAAGCTCTGGTGGACGTCGATGATCGGTCTCTTCGTCGCGGCGCTGCCCATGTACTTCCTCATGGGGCAGGGGTTCGGATGGGCGATCCTCGGCTTCGCGGTGCTGGGCCTGCTGTACATCCCGCAGCTGTCCACGATCTCCGCGACCTTCCCGGCGATGTTCCCCGCGCAGGTGCGCTTCGCGGGCTTCGCGGTCACCTACAACGTCTTCACCTCGCTGTTCGGGGGGACGGCGGCGCCGCTGAACGAGTGGGTGGTCGGGAAGTCGGGGTTCCTCGAGTTCCCCGCCGTCTACGTCATGCTCGGCTGCGTCGTCGGCATGGTCGCGCTGTTCTTCGTCAAGGAGACGGCCGGTGCCTCGCTGCACGGCACGGACATCCCCGAGTCGGAGCCGGAGGACTTCGGCACGGAGGCGATCGCCGCCGAGGACCAGGCGCTCGACGAGGCCGGTCGCTGATCCTCCGGACCGGCTGACTCCGGGCCCGCACGGAACGACTGAGCCCGCCCCCACATCGGGGGGGCGGGCTCAGCTCATGCGTGCGTGAGGCGGGTCAGCTCTTCTTCGAGCGGCGGCCGGAGCGGCCCGAGCTCGCTTGCTCCTTCTCCTGCTCGCGGGGGCGCACGAGACGCTCGTGCCCGGACTCCTCCATCTCCGCGATCTCCTCGTGGTCCAGGAGGAACTCGGAGAACGAGCGGTAGCCGAGGGCCTTCTCGCTGAATGAAGGGTCCATGCGGCGCATGAACGTCTTCACCATCGACAGGTGCATCCACTCGGCGTCGTCCCGCTCGCCCTGCTGCAGGGCGCGCGCGAGAAGGCGGCTCGCGGCGGCGGACTCCGCGGCGGCGGTCTCGGCGGCCGTCGGCCCCGGGGAGTCCTCCGACTCGGCGGTGTCGACGTGGGTCGGAGCGGCGGCGCTCGCCGGGGCCGACTCCGCCGTGGCGGCCGACGCGGACCCGGTCCCGCTGCCGGTGGTCGCGGCGGTGCCGGCGGCGTCGGAGGAGGTCTCCGTGCTCGCCTGGCTCTTGCGACCGCGGCGCGGCTCCTCCCCGACGGGCAGCTCCACGCCGGGCAGGGTCTCGTAGGAGTCGAACTGGTCGCAGGCGGCGGCGAGGGACTTCGCGGTCGAGCCGGCGACGCCGAGGCCCACCACGTAGCGGCCCAGGCGGCGGCAGCGCTGCGCGAGCGGCACGTAGTCGGAGTCGCCGCCCACGATCACGACGTGGGTGAGGGCGGGGATGCGGAACATGTCCTCGACGGCGTCCACGGCGAGGCGGATGTCGGCCCCGTTCTTCGCGTAGGCCGCGGCGGGGAACAGCTGCACGAGGTCCACGGCGCGCGCGACCAGCTGGGCGCGGTAGTCGGCGTTGATGGGGGCGGACCAGTCCGCGTAGGCGCGGGTCAGCATGAGGGAGCCGAACGAGGTGGCGTGGTCGATGATCGCGCCGACGTCCACGGTGGCGCGCGCCAGGCGGTCGGCGATCTCCGGCTCGGTGGGATCGGCGGCGATGCGCTGGCGGTCTCGGCTGAAGGCGTGACGTCCGTGGACGCGGTCGTACCAGGACATGACGATGTTGTCGAAGTCGAGGTACACGGCGACACGGGGGTCCTGGGGATCCGGCATGGGGCTAGTCTGCCCCCTGGAGAGGCTGCGGCGCCCGCGCGGCCTGACAGGATGTGTCCATGCGCGCACGTTCCACCTCCCGCCCCTTCGCCCAGGTCGACGTGTTCGGGGCGTCCCCGTTCCGCGGGAACCCGCTCGCCGTGGTGCTCGACGCCGACGGCCTCGACGAGGCCACGATGCGCGCCTTCGCCTCCTGGACGAACCTCTCCGAGACCACCTTCGTGCTCCCGCCCACGCAGGAGGGCGCCGACTACCGCGTGCGGATCCTGACCCCCTCCACGGAGCTCGACTTCGCCGGCCACCCCACCCTCGGCACGGCCGCCGCATGGCTCGCCGCGGGCGGCGTCCCGGCGGGGGAGCGGATCGTGCAGGAGTGCGGGGCGGGCCTCGTGGAGGTGCGCCGCGACGAGGCCGCGGGCACCCTCGCCTTCGCCGCGCCGCCCCTGCGCCGCAGCGGCCCGCTCGACGCGGAGCACGTGGGGGCCGCCGCCGCGGCCCTCGGCATCGACCCGGGCGCCGTGCGCGATCACGCCTGGGTGGACAACGGCGCCGGCTGGTGCGTGCTCGAGCTGGGCTCCGCCGCGGAGGTGCTCGCCCTCGCCCCGGATCTCGCCGCGATCCCCGCGCGCAAGATCGCCGCGCTCGGCGTGGTCGGGCCGACGGAGGCCGACGGAGGCGTCGGATCCGACGAGTCCGACGGGTCCGACGGGACGGATACGACCGGCGCCGCCGACGGCTCGGCCGGCGCGAGCGGCCCCGCCTACGAGGTGCGCGGGTTCGTCGCGGCGGATCCGGAGTCCGGCACCGCCGGCTACGAGGACCCGGTCACGGGCAGCCTCAACGCCGGCATCGCCCAGTGGATGCTCGAGCGCGGCGCGCTGACCCCGCCGTGGACCGCCCGCCAGGGCTCGGCCCTGCGCCGCGACGGCCTCGTGCACCTCGACGTCGACGCCGACGGCACCCTCTGGGTGGGCGGCACCGCCCGCGTGGACCTGCGCGGCAGCATCGACATCTGATCCGCGGCGCCCGCTGGGGCGCGGCGCCCGCTGGGCAGCGGCGCCCGCTGAGCGCCGCCGTCGGAGGACGCCGCCCGGCCCGGCGCCTTCGGCCCCGCCGGTTTCAGGACTCGACGGCCCGTGGAGGGCGAGCCGCGATCGCGCCGAGCCCCACCACCCACGCGCTCAGCGTGAGCATCTGGGCCCGCTGCGAGACGCCGTCGAGCAGCTGCCACTGCGGTCGCAGGGCGACCACGAGATCCGCGCCGAGCTCGACCGCGCAGCCCGCCGCGACGACCGTGACCACCGGGCCCAGCCAGCGGGGCCGTTCGCGCGGGCGGCGGCGCAGCAGCATCCACGCGGCCCCCGCGCTCGCGACCATGCCGCCCACCGAGAGGATGCTCGTCCCGTCGTGGGCCGCGCGCCGCAGCGCCTCCGGGTCGAGCGCGCTCGAGGCCGTGAGCAGTCCGTCCGTCCCGGCCAGCGGATCCGCGGGCAGGGTCACGGCCGCGGCGAGGATCCCGCCCAGGGCGAAGGCCGCCGCCCCGCCCACGACGAGCCCCCGCCACCGCGAGACCGGCAGCGCCGCGCGCACCGCGGGCAGCTGGGAGAGCTCGAGCAGCGCCGCGAGCACGTCCGTGGTGCGCAGCAGCAGGGCGCTGCGGTGCCCGGGGGTCTCGAGCACGCTCACCTGCTGCGCCCACTCGTGCGGGCCGGGCACCAGCAGGTCGATGAGGAAGTTGGAGTAGAGCACCGCCGCGACCGCCCCGGTGGCGAGGTGCAGGGTGCGGCGCGAGGTCAGCACGGCGCGGGCGGCCGATCGGCAGCGGGCGAGGACGCCGGTGCCCGGCACCCGGGCGCCGCGCAGCGCATCGTCCTGCAGCACGCGCCCACCTCCTGATCCGACCGCGATCCTCCGACGCCACCGATTGTGCGCCGCCCTCCCTGGAGGTTCCCAGGGGGATGCCTATCGTTGAGCTGTGCTCCTGGGACTGTGCTCCGCCGGCGGCGCCGCCCTCTGCTACGGGATCGGCTCCGTCCTCCAGGCCGACGCCGCCCGCCGCACCACCGCCTCCACGGGCCTCGACCCGCGGCTGCTCACCCGGCTCCTGCGCTCCGGCCGCTACCTGATCGGCGTCGCCGCGGACGGCGCCGGCTTCCTGCTCTCCCTGCTCGCCGTGCGCAGCCTGCCGCTGTTCGTCGTGCAGTCCGTCGTCGCGAGCTTCCTCGCCGTGACCGCGGTGCTCGCGGCCGTGCTGCTGCGCATGCCGCTCGGCGGGCGGGACCGCGCGGGGATCGCCGTGGTCGTCGGCGGGCTCGTGCTCGTCGGAGCCTCCGCCGCCCCGGACCACGCCGTCGCCCTCCCTCCCGCCGGGGATCGGGCCGTGCTCGGGGGCGCCCTGCTGCTCGTCCCCGCGGCGATGGTCGTCGGCCGCGCGCCCTGGCATCGCGGCGCCGCCGGGCTCGGGGCCGTCGCCGGTCTCGCCTTCGGCGTCACCGCGATCGCGAGCCGCGTGCTGCCCGGCCCCGCCGGCCAGCCGCCCGGCCGCTACCTGCTCACCCTGCTCACGGACCCGAGCAGCTACGCGCTCGTCCTCGCCGGGGCGCTCGCCCTGCTCACCTACTCCACCGCCCTCCAGCGCGGCTCCGTCACACGAGCCACTGCCCCGCTCGTCGTGGGCGAGACGCTCGTGCCCGCCCTCGTGGGCGTGATCGCGCTGGGCGACCGGCCCCGCCCGGGCTGGGAGTGGGCGGCGATCCTCGGATGCCTCGCCGCGAGCGCCGGGGCCGTGTCCCTCGCCCGGCACGGCGAGATCGAGCCCGACCCCGCCCCCGTCGGCCCCGACCGGAAGGACCCCGCATGACCGGCGTCGACCCCACCGCCGGGCGGACCGGCGCCATCCGCCGCAGCCCCTGGCATGCGCTCGACGACCGCTGGCCGGACCGCTTCGCGAGCGTCATGCTGCTCGCCGCCGTCTTCAACCTGCTGGTCACGATCGTCCCGCCGTGGCACCGCTTCTTCGACCGGCCGGACGACCCGGTCTCCGCGCTCGCGATCCCCGTCGTCCCCAGCCTCATCTACACGGCCCTGCTCGTGGTGCTCGCGGTCGCCCTGCGCCGCCGCCTCCGCGCCGCCTGGTGGCTGATCCTGATCTGGTGGGTCGCGATCCCGCAGCTGGGCCGCCTGCTCGAGCTCACCGAGGCGACGGGGCCGATGCTCGGCCGCGGCCGCCACGTTCTCCCCGAGGTCGGGCTCCTGCTCGGGCTGCTCGTCATCGTGCTGCTGCTGCGCTCGCGCCGGCAGTTCACCGCCCGCCGCGTCCCCGGCAGCCTCCGCGCCGCCGCCGCGCTGTTCCTCCTGGGCGGCGCCGCCCTGCTCGGCGGCGGGGCCTGGCTCGTCCAGCACGCCGGCCGCGCCGACTCCTTCGGCTCGGCCCTGGGCTTCGTGCTCTCCCGCATGCTCGCCGACGTCGGCCGCTTCGAGGCCGTGCAGGCGGTGCACGCCCCCTGGTGGGTGCACGGGCTCGTCAACCTCGTGGGCGCCGTCGTCGTCCTCGCCTCCGCGCTGCTGCTGTTCCGGCCCCCGCGCGCCGCGCAGGAGCTGCCCGCGGCCGACGAGGCGCGCGTGCGCACCCTGCTCGCCGCCCACGGTGAGCACGACTCGCTCGGCTACTTCGCGACCCGCCGCGACAAGGCGATCGTCTGGGACACGCAGGACCCGTCGCAGGCGAGGGCCGGGATCTCCCACCGCACCGTGGGCAGCGTGAGCCTCGCGAGCGGCAACCCCGTCGGGGACCCCGAGCGGTGGCCGCAGGCGATCGACGCCTGGCGGGCCCACGCCCGTGACCAGGGCCTCTCCCTCGCCGTCATGGGTGCCGGCGAGGCGGGCGGGCGCGCCTATGCCGAGGCCGGGCTCGTCGTCTACGACATCGGCGACGAGGCCGTCCTGGACCTGCGGGACTTCAGCCTCTCCGGTCCCGCCATGCGCGGCGTGCGGCAGGCCGTGCACCGTCTCCGCGAGCGCGGCTACACCACGGCCGTGCGCCGCCACGCGGACCTCACCCCCGAGGAGGTCGCCGCGATCGAGGACGGCGCCGCCCGCTGGCGCGGCGACGGCGGCGAGGAGCGCGGCTTCTCCATGGCGCTCGGCCGCCTCGGCGACCCGCTCGACGGCGACTGCCTGCTCGTCGAGGCGCGCGACGCCGACGGCACCCTGCGCGGCGTGCTCTCCTTCGTGCCCTGGGGCCGCACCGGCGCCTCCCTCGACCTCATGCGCCGCGACCCCACCGCGCCCAACGGCCTCATGGAGCTGCTGGTCACCGCCATGGCGGAGCAGGCGCCCGGGCACGGCGTGGGCCGGCTGTCCCTGAACTTCGCCATGTTCCGCGAGGCCTTCGAGCGCGGCGCGGAGATCGGAGCGGGGCCCCTCGCCCGGCTCTGGCGGCGCGGCCTGCTCGTCGCGAGCCGCAGCTGGCAGCTCGAGTCCCTCTACCGCGCGAACGCGAAGTACCGTCCCGCGTGGGAGCCCCGCTACCTGTGCTTCGAGTTCGCCTCCGACCTCCCCCGGGTGGGCGTCGCCGCCGGCACCGCGGAGGGCTTCCTGCGCCCCCTCGCCCTGCCCGGCGCGGGCCGCCGTCGGACCCCCGAGGAGGCGCTCACGAGCGGCGGCGAGGAGCGCGCCGCCGCCGTCCGGGCCCTGCTGCCGCCCGAGGAGGACCCGCTCGAGGCGGCGCTCGCCGGGCGCCGCGTGCCCGAGCAGGTGCGGGTGCGCCTCGCGAAGCTCGAGGCCCTCCGCGCCGACGGCGTCGACCCCTACCCCGTGGGAGCCGAGCGCACCGCGACCCTCGCCGGGGCGCGCGCCGCCGCGGAGGGCCTCGGACCGGACGCACGCAGCGGCACCGAGGTCGCCGTCGCCGGGCGGATCCTGCGCCGCCGCGAGCACGGCCGCATCGTCTTCGCGACCCTCCGCGACGGCAGCGGCGACCTGCAGGTCCTCCTGGGTGACGCGGCCACCCCCGAGGCATGGGCGCTGTGGCGGCGCCTCGACCTCGGCGACCAGATCGCCGTGCGCGGCGAGGTCATCACCACCCGCACCGGCGAGGTCACCGTCGAGGCGCGCACCCTCACCCTCACCTCGAAGGCGCTGCGCCCGCTGCCGGACAAGCACCACGGCCTCGCCGACCCCGAGGCGCGCGTGCGTGACCGGGCCGTGGACCTCGTGGTGCGGCCCGACGCCCGCACCACCGCACACCGCCGCGCGACCGTCGTGCGCAGCGTGCGCGACACCCTCCACGCGCTCGGCTTCACCGAGGTCGAGACGCCCGTGCTGCAGACCGTCCACGGCGGCGCCTCCGCCCGTCCCTTCGAGACCCACATCAACGCCTACGACCTCGACCTCTACCTCCGCATCGCGACCGAGCTGCACCTCAAGCGGCTGCTCGTGGGCGGGATGGAGCAGGTCTTCGAGATCGGCCGGCAGTTCCGCAACGAGGGGGCCGACGCGACCCACAACCCCGAGTTCACCTCGCTCGAGGTGTACGAGGCGTACAGCGACCAGCACGGCATGCGCCGCCTCACCCAGCGGATCATCCAGGACGCCGCCGAGGCCGTGCACGGCCGCCAGATCGGCCTGCGCACCACGAGGGACGGCCGGCTCGAGGAGTTCGACCTCTCCGGCGACTGGCCCGTGATCCCCCTCGCGACCGCCGTCTCCCGCGCCCTCGGCGAGGAGGTGGACGCCTCGATGCCGGCTGCGACGCTCCACGCCCACGCCCGCGCGATCGGTCTCGAGCTCGACCCGCGCCTGGCCGCCGGCCCCGTGCTCGAGGAGCTCTACTCGGCGCTGTGCGAGCACACGACGACCACGCCCGTCTTCTACTGCGACTTCCCCCGCGAGAACGCCCCGCTCGCCCGCCCGCACCGGGACGACCCGCGGCTCGCCGAGAAGTGGGACCTCGTCATCCAGGGCACCGAGCAGGGCACCGCCTACTCCGAGCTCATCGACCCCGTGGACCAGCGGCGTCGCCTCGTCGCCCAGTCGCTGCTCGCCGCCGCCGGGGACCCCGAGGCGATGGCCGTGGACGAGGACTTCCTGCGTGCCCTCGAGCTCGGCATGCCGCCCACCGGCGGGATGGGCATGGGCATCGACCGGCTCGTCATGAACCTCACCGGCCTGCCGATCCGCGAGATCATCCTCTTCCCGCTCGTGCGCCCGCGGGGGCGGTGAGCGGGGACGCTCGCGAGCGACGCCGCCGGCCGTGTCCCGACGGGTGTGCGCCGCGTCATACGCTGGCCCTCATGACGACGACGCTCCCCTTCGGCACCTGGCCCTCCCCGATCACCGCCGAGCAGATGGCCTCCGGCGGCACCCGCCTGGGCGGCGCCCAGCTCGTCGGCGACGAGATCTGGTGGACCGAGGGGATCGCCACCGAGGGCGGCCGCATCGCGATCGTCCGCTCGACCGGCTCCGGAGCGGAGGGCGCGGCCCCCGAGGTCGTGCTGCCCGCCCCGTACAACGCCCGCTCCCGCGTGCACGAGTACGGCGGCTCCGCCTGGACCGCGGTGCCCGCCGGGTTCGGCGACCACGGCGACGCCGATGACCACGACTCCCACGAGCCGCCGCTCGTGCTCTTCGTCGACTTCGCCTCCCAGCGCGTGCACTCCCTGGTCCCGGGGCACGAGCCGCACCCGCTGACCCCCGTCGGCCCCGAGGTCCCCTCCGCCCACGGACCCTCGCTGCGCTGGGCGTGCCCCACGCCCGTCACGCTCGAGGACGGCACCCGCGAGGTGTGGTGGATCTGCGAGGACCACACCGGCGGCGCCGACGGTCCCCGCACCGACGCCGACGGCGCCCCGCACGTCGAGCGGTACATCGCCGCCGTGCCGCTCGACGGATCCGCCGCGGAGGACCCCGCCGCGATCCGCCGCGTCACCCCCGCCTCCCGCTTCGTCGCCGCCCCCGCGCTCAGCCCCGACGGCACGCGCCTCGCCTGGATCAGCTGGGAGCACCCGCAGATGCCGTGGGACGGCACGCTCCTGCACGTCGCACCGCTGATCGACGGGCAGGCCGGCACCGGGGAGATCGTCGCGGGCGCGACGGACGTCTCCGTGCTGCAGCCTGCGTGGCTGGACGAGGACACCCTGCTCTACCTCGCCGACGACTCCGGCTGGTGGACCCCGCAGCGATGGAGCGCCGAGGACGGCGCCCGCCCCGTGCTGCCGGGCGGGTCCCCGCACGCCGAGCGCGAGTTCGCCGGGTCCCTCTGGATGCTCGGCACCATCTGGATGCACGTGCTCGACGCGGACCGGGTGCTCGTCCAGCACGGCCGCGACGCCGACGCCCTCGGCGTGCTCACCGTGAGCACGGGCGTCGTCACGGACCTCGACCAGCCGCTCACCCTGATCTCCTCGATCGCCGTGGGGGAGGGCGGCCTGCTCGTCATCGGCGGCGCCTCGCCCACCGCGTTCCCCGCGCTGCACACCGCGCGCCTCACCCTCGATCCCGCCCCCGCGCTGTCCCCGCTGCACGTGCTGCGCTCCTCCCGGCAGGACGCCCCGGACCCCGCCGCCCTCCCCGCCGGGGAGAGCATCGAGGTGCCGCTCGCGGGCGGCGGCGTGGTCCACGCGATCGTCTACCGGCCCCGGCAGGAGGGCTTCGCCGGGCAGGACGGCGAGCTGCCCCCGTTCATCGCCCGCGTCCACGGCGGCCCCACCTCGCACGTGCCGCCCGTGCTGAGCCTGCCCGTCGCCTACTACACCTCCCGCGGCCTCGGTGTCGTCGAGGTCAACTACGGCGGCTCCACCGGCCACGGCCGCGCCTACCGGGACCGCCTGAAGGGCCAGTGGGGAGTGGTCGACGTGCAGGACACCGTCGCCGTCATGGAGCACCTGGTCAGCGCCGGGATCGCCGACGGCGCGCGGCTCGCGATCGAGGGCGGCAGCGCGGGCGGCTGGACCACCCTCGCCTGCCTCACCCGCACCGACACCTTCGCCGCCGGCGTCTCGAGCTTCGGCGTCGCGGAGCTCGAGTCCTTCCGCAGCGACACCCACGACTTCGAGTCCCGGTACATCGACGGGCTCGTCGGCCCTTACCCGGAGCGCAGGGACCTCTACGTCGAGCGGGCGCCGCTCAGCCACGTCGACGAGCTCGAGTGCCCCGTGCTGCTCCTCCAGGGGGACGAGGACAGGATCGTGCCGCCCAGCCAGTCCGAGATGTTCCGCGACGCGCTCGCCGCGAAGGGCATCCCGCACGCCTACCTGCTGTTCGAGGGGGAGCAGCACGGCTTCCGGCAGTCGGCGACGATCATCCGCGCCACCGAGGCCGCGCTCTCCTTCTACGGGCAGGTGCTCGGCTTCACCCCGCTCGACGTGCCCGTGCTGGACCTCGACCGCGGCTGAGACCGGCAGCGGTCCCCCAGCACGAGCGCCGCGAAGGGCACCGGCACGGGCAGCCCCGTCGGAGGGGTGTACCGGCAGGGCACCGCAGGGGTGCCTCCCGGACGCAGGAGGGGACCTACCCTGGCGTGCATGGACAACCGAGCCGAGGTCCGCGAGTTCCTCATGACCCGCCGTGCGAAGGTCACGCCGGAGCAGGCGGGGCTGCCGAGCATCGGCGCCCGGCGCGTGCCCGGACTGCGCCGCAGCGAGGTCGCCGTGCTCGCGGGACTCAGCGTCGAGTACTACGCGAAGCTCGAGCGCGGGCAGATCACCGGCGCCTCCGCCTCCGTCCTCGACGCGCTCGCCCGCGCACTCCAGCTCGACGAGGTGGAGCGTCGCCACCTGCAGGACCTCGCCCGCGCGGCCGACGGCACCGCCACCGCGTCCCGCCGCCGCCGGCCCCGCCCCGGGGCGCGGGCCGGCTCCCGACCGGCGCTGCAGTGGATGCTCGACGGGATGACCGGCTCGGCCGTGTTCGTCCGCGACCCGTACCACCGGATGATCGCCGCGAACCAGCTGGGCCGTGCCTTCTACCTGCCGGTGGTGGGTGAGGCGGGGCTGCTCGCCCTGCCCGAGGGCGTGCACGCCCCGAACCTCGTGCGCTTCCAGTTCCTGGACCCCGCCTCCCGCGACTTCTACCCGGACTGGGAGGCGTTCGCGCGGATGGGCGTGGGCGCCCTGCGCGTCGAGGCGGGTAAGGACCCGCACGATCCGGTGCTGCAGGAGCTGATCGGGGAGCTCTCCACCTGCTCCGAGGACTTCCGACGGCTGTGGGCCGCGCACGACGTCCACGCCCACAGCGCCGGCACCAAGCGCTTCGTGCACCCCGTGGTGGGGGCGCTGACGGTGCGCTTCGAGCAGATGGAGCTCTCCGCGGATCCGGGCTGCATGCTCATCGCCTACACGGCGGAGCCGGGGACCGAGGCCGCGGAGCGGATGAGCCTGCTCGCGAGCTGGGCGGCGACCCGCGCCGAGGAGCTCCGCGAGCACGGGGCCGCCCCCGCCCCTGAGGGCGCGGACCCGACCGTGCCCTCCTGAGCCGGGCGGTCGGCCGCGGGGCTTCGCCGCTCGGCCGCCCGCCGCTCGCCCACCTCTCGCTCTCCCGCCGCCCGGGTGCCCGCCGGCCGCCCGTCGATCCCCCCGCGCCACGCCCGCTGCCCGTCGACCGGATGTCCGTTTGCGCGCGGTGGTTCCGTTCGTGGAACTCAGGCACGCGAACGGACAGGGGTGGCCGGGCCGAGCCCGGCCCGGGCCTCAGGCGCCGATGTCGAGCTTGCCGACCGCCGTGATCGGGGCGACGCGGCCCTCCTCGAGCTGGTACTGGCAGCCCACGATGCCGAGCTCGCCGCGAGCGACGGCGTCGCTGATCACCCGCGAGGAGCGCATGAGCTGGTGGATCGTCTCGTCGAGGTGGCGGCGGCCCACGGCGTCCGCGTCGATCCGCGCCGGGTCCACGTAGGGGCTGAGCCGCTGGGTGGCGAGCCACTCCTGCTGGACCGCCGGCTGGATCAGCTCGAGCTCGCGGCGGATCGCCGGGGTGGTCTCGGAGGGGTGCGCGGTGGTGAGGTCGATCGCGGCCTTCACCGCGCCGCAGGAGCCGTGGGCGAGCACGACGATCACGGCGACGCCGAGGCTCGAGACGGCGAACTCCATCGTCGCGACGGTGTTCTCGTTGGCGATCTGGCCGATGTTCCGCACCACGAACAGCTCGCCCAGGCCGCAGTCGAAGAGGATCTCCGCGGCGACGCGCGAGTCGGAGCAGCCCAGGAACGCGGCGTCCGGCGCCTGGAACTCGGTGAGCTCGCTGCGGCGCGCGGCGTCCTGGTCGGGGTGGCGCACCTCGCCCCCCATGAAGCGCTCGTTGCCTGCGGCGAGGTCGTCCCACGCCTCCTGCACGCTGACGCGAGGTGTCGCCATGAGCTGGTCCTTCCGGTCGAGATGGTGAAGCCTTCCCCAGCACATTACGCCGCGGGGGCGGCGGGCCAGGGCGTCGTCCGCCCCGGCCGCGGTGCGGGCGGGGCGGTGGCATGACGCAGGTCTCAGGCCTGAGCGGCGAGCGCCTCCCGGATCGGCCCGGAGAGATCCTCCGGGGTCACCGTCGGCTCGACACGGGCGATGACGCGGCCCTCGCGGTCCAGCAGGAACTTGGTGAAGTTCCAGGGGATGTCCCCGCCCTCGATGTGCTCGCCTGCCGGGGTCTCGTGCGGGCCCGTCAGCCACCGGTACAGAGGATCGGCGCCCCCGCCGTTGACCTCGATCTTCGCGTGCATCGGGAAGGTGACACCGTAGCCGGTGGAGCAGAAGGCCGCGATCTCCGACGCCGTGCCGGGCTCCTGGTGCCCGAACTGGTCGCAGGGGAAGCCGAGCACCGCGAGGCCCTGCTCGGCGTAGGCCTCGTGCAGGGCCTGCAGCCCCGCGTACTGCGGGGTGAGCCCGCACTGGCTGGCGGTGTTCACCACGAGCACCACCTTGCCGAGGTGCGCGGAGAGGTCGGTGGGGGAGCCGTCGAGGGTGGTCGCGGAGAAGTCGCCGAGGGTCGTCATGGCCCCATCATGGACCTCCTCGCCGGGAGGTCCCGCAGGTGGGGCTCAGTGCTTGCCGCGCAGCTGCGGCGGGGCCGCGAGCATCTGCAGGTCCAGCTGGCGCAGCACGGTGTCCGCCGCCTCGGGGTCCACGCCCGGCTCGGAGCGGGCCTGGAGGACCTCGGCGCGGGCGGCGTCCAGGCCGACCGTCTGCGCGGCGACCATGAGCTCGCGGCCGCGGCGCAGCTTCTTGCGCTTGGCGAGCATCTGCTGGTGCAGCTCGGCGTCCACGGGCGTGCCGTCGGGGTTCATCGCGACCACGGCCTGCGTCGAGGTGTCGAGCTCCTTGCGCAGGCCCTGGAAACGCTGCTTGATCGCGGCGAGCTGCTCCGGGGTGATCTCCTCGGAGTTCTCGAAGCGATCACGGATCGCCTCGATCGCCGCGCCCTGGGCGCGGGCGGTGAGCTCGCGGATCTCGCCCATGGTCACGGTGCCGTCGTCCTGCAGCTTGAGCGCCTTCAGCAGCGGGCCGACGCCGAGGCCCGTCGGCACGAGCGTCACCAGCAGCACCGCGCTCGCGACGATGACGACGAGGTTGCGATGGTCGCCCACCGCCTCGGTGTTGGGGATCGCGAGGGCCAGGGCGAGCGTCGCGAGGCCGCGCATGCCGCACCAGGTGAGGACGACGGAGTCCTTCCAGGAGAGGTCGTCCCCGCCGTCCTTGCGGGCCACGGGCCGGATCAGCAGCATGCCGATCGCGCGGACGACGATCACCACGGCGCAGACGGCCGCCGCGATCGGCACGTAGTCCAGGACCCCCCTGCCCTCCTCGGCGACGGCGTCCCGCAGCTGCATGCCCATGAGGCCGAAGGCGATGCCGGTGACGAGCAGGTTCGCCACGTCCCAGAAGGTCGCGCGGGAGATGCGGGCCTCGGAGTCCTCCGCGCGGGCGCGGCGCTTGGTCTCCAGCGCCGTGACGACGACCGCGATGACGCCGGAGGCGTGCAGCTCCTCCGCGGCGATGTAGGCGGCGAAGGGGACGACGACGCTCATGGCGGTGCGGGCCGCGGTGGTCGTGACCATGCGGGAGGCGAAGCGGTAGCCGAAGCCGAGGGCGAAGCCGATGCCCACGGCGATGATGGCGCCCACGAGGAAGTCGACGACGAGGCCCACGCCCAGCGAGGCGCCGCTGTCCAGGGCGGAGAGTGCGGCGGTGAACAGCACGATCGCGACGGCGTCGTTGAACAGGCCCTCCGTCTGCAGCATCGACAGCAGGCGGCGGGGCATCTTCGCGGGCCCGGCGACGGCCTCCACGGCGACCGGGTCCGGCGGGGCGACCATCGCGCCGAGCATGACGGCGAGCGGCAGGGCGATCCCGGGGACGAGCAGGGACACGGTGCCGGCCACGAGCGCGGCGGTCACCGCGGTGAGGCCCACGGCGAGGGCGAGCAGGGTGCGCCAGCGGGAGATGAACACGGACCAGTCCGTCTTCTGCGCGGTCGCGAACAGCAGCGGCGGCAGCAGCAGCGGCAGGATCAGGTGGGCGTCGATCTGCAGGTGCGGCAGGCCCGGGATCGAGGCGATCGCGCTGCTCGCGAGGAGCATGAGGATCGGGTACGGCAGCCGCCACCGTTCACCGAGGGCCACGCACACCACCGTCACCGCGAGCAGTCCGACGACGAGGGCGAGGGTGGTCATGCGGCGGTCTCCTGGGCTCGGCGGCGTGCGGCGCGCATCCCCGGCCGAGGCTGCGTGGCGCCGGGGGAGAGGAGACGCGGGTGCGTGTCCAGAATATCGCGGCATGCCCGGGAGCTGTCCGGGAGCCGGGTCCACGACGGCCGACGGGCCGGCGTCCGTCTCGAGGACGGGCGCCGGCCCGTCGGGCTGACCGAGGTCGGGGGTCAGCAGTAGGCGGTCGTGGAGGACGTGCGGACGTACGTCTTCGTCGCCTTGTGGCTGCCGCCGCGGTACGTGCAGGACTCCAGGAGCTTGCCCGTGGAGGTAAAGGTGCGGGCGGTATCCCCGGTGTTGTTCCAGATGTACGAGGACGTGTTCCAGTACAGGGTGGAGGAGGAGTTCTTCCCCTTGCCGGACCTGATCGTCACGGACTTCCCGGCGCCGAGCGTGAAGCCCTGGGGGAAGGTGAACTTCTGCGGACCGTTGTCACGCACGGTGTAGCCGGTGAGCGTGAGCGTGGTGCGTCCCGTGTTCTTCAGGACGATGTACTCCTTGGTGTACCCGGAGTTCGTGGACTTGTCGGTGCCCGGCGGGTCGTAGTACACGGAGACGATGTCGAGGGGCTTCACGGTCGCGGCGTCCGCCGCGGGGGCGATGGCCATCGGTGCGGCGAGGGTCGCGGCGGCGAGGAGCGCGAGGAGCAGGATCCGGGCGCGGCCGGAGAGGGCGGTGATCACAGAGGACTCCAGGAGGACGGCCGGCGGCTGCGCCGGGCGACGACGGGGTGGGTGTACGGCTGGAGCCGTAGCGACGGTGAGGTCCGTCGGGCAGCAGGAATCTACACGTCGGATCCGTCGTGGATGCGCGTTTCCGCCCGATGCGACGCGCCTCACCGTCCGGGAGGGCGGTGAGGCGCGTCCGTGCTGGTCAGCGGGCTGCGGTCAAAGCGAGTCCTGCCACGCCTGGTGCAGTGCGGCGAAGCGGCCGCCCGCCGCGACGAGCTCCTGCGGGGAGCCGTCCTCGACAACCTCGCCGCCGTGCACCACGAGCACCCGGTCCGCGATCATCACCGTCGTGAGGCGGTGCGCGATGATCAGCGAGGTGCGGTGCCCGAGCAGCTTCGTGAGCCCCTCCTGCACCATCCGCTCGCTCGGGATGTCCAGCGAGCTGGTCGCCTCGTCGAGGATCAGCACGCGCGGGTCCGCGAGGAACGCGCGGGCGAAGGAGATCAGCTGCCGCTGCCCGGCGGAGACGCGGCCGCCGCGCTTGTTCACGTCGGTGTCGTAGCCGTAGGGCAGCTGCTCGATGAAGGAGTCCGCGCCGATGGCCTTCGCCGCCGCCTCGATCTCCTCGCGGCTCGCCCCCGGCCTGCCGAGCGCGATGTTGTCCGCGACGGTGCCGGAGAACAGGTACGCCTCCTGGGTGACCATGACGATGTTGCGGGTGAGGTCCTTCATGGAGATGTCCCGCAGGTCCACGCCGTCGAGCTTCACGCTGCCCTCGGTCGGGTCGTAGAAGCGCGAGATGAGCTTCGCGACCGTGGACTTGCCGGCGCCCGTCTGCCCCACGAGCGCGACCGTCTGCCCTGCGGGGATGTGCAGGTCCATCGGCCGCAGCACGAGCGGGCCCTGCGGCGTGTAGCGGAAGGAGACGTCCTCGAAGTCGATCCTCCCGGAGGACTGCGGCAGGGGCGTCGGCGCGTCGGACTCCTTGACGTGCGGCTGCTCCGCGAGGAGGTTCGCGATCTTCTCGAGCGCCGCCACGGCGGACTGGAACGCGTTGTAGAAGTTCGCGATCTCGTCGACCGGCTGGAAGAAGCGCCGCGAGTAGAGCACGAGCGCGACGAGCACGCCCACCTGCAGGTCGCCGGAGAGCACCCGGAAGCCGCCCACGACGAGCACCGCCGCGATGGTGACGTTCGCGAGCACGCGCAGCGAGGGCTGGTAGATGCCGAACACCTGGATCGAGCGCAGCGACGCGTTGCGGTAGTCCATCGCGAGCGTGTCGAAGCGCTCCTGGTTGCGGTCCTCCTTGCGGAAGGCCTTCACCGCGCGGATCCCGGCCATCGCCTCGACGAAGTGCACGATCAGCCGCGCCGAGTGGGTGCGGATCGCGCGGTACTCGACGGAGGAGCGGCGCTGGAACCACAGGGTGAGGAGCAGGCAGGGGACGAGCATGAGCAGCATGACCACGCCGGTCACCCAGTCCATCGCGACGATCAGCACGATCGTGAACACCATCGAGAGGAACGAGCCCACCATGATGTTCACGCCGGAGTCGAGCAGCTCGCGCAGCGCCTCCATGTCGCTCGTCTGGCGGGAGACGATCCGGCCGGAGGTGTAGCGCTCGTGGAACTCGAGGTCCTGGCGCTGGGTGAAGCGGAAGACCTTCCGGCGCAGCGCGAGCAGCATCCGCTGGCCCACGACGACGGACTGCTTCACGTAGCCGTAGGTGAGCACGCCGCCCACGATCGCGCAGGCGATGTGGAGGGCGGCCGCCTGGATCGCGGGCACCGAGTTCCCGGCCGCGAGCGCGGGGATGCCGTGGTCGATGCCCCAGGCGATGATCGCCGGGCCGGCGACGACGGCCAGCTGCGCGACGACGACCATGACGGCCATGACCGCGAACTGCCCCTTCACGGGGGAGACCAGCTCGCCCAGCAGGGTGAGGGAGCGCTTGCGGGAGGCCTTCGCCTCCTCCGGGGTGAGGTCCTTCTGCTCGTCGTCTCCCGCGCGGTCGCGGGTCGCGGTGGCGGTCATCGTGCGGCCTCCGGCTCGGTCTCGGACGTGCTGGTGCCCTCTGATCCGGGTGGGCCGTCGGCCGCCTCCCGGGTGTCCCGCGCCTCCTGCGCCTCCTGGGCGCGCTGGATCTCGCGGAGGTCGAGCTCGCCGGTGAGCGCCTCGATGTCCTGGTCGCGGCGCGTCTCCTCCTCCTGGTTCGCGATCACCCAGCGGTAGCGGGCGCTCGAGGCCATGAGCTCGGTGTGCGTGCCGACGGCGACCACGGTGCCGCCGTCGAGCAGGGCGACCCTGTCCGCGAGGGCGACCGTCGAGGTGCGGTGGGCGACGATCAGGGTGGTCGTGCCCTCGAGCACCTCGCGGAGGCGGCCGGTGACCGTCTCCTCGGTGCGCGTGTCGAGCGCGGAGAGCGGGTCGTCCAGCAGCAGCACCGCCGGGCGGGCCGCGATCGCGCGGGCCAGGGCGAGGCGCTGGCGCTGACCGCCGGAGAGGCTCATGCCCTCCTCGCCGATCCGCGTGTCCACGCCGTCCGGCAGCTCGTACGCGTAGGTGGCGTCCGCCGTGCGCAGGGCGAGGTGCAGCAGCTCCTCGGCCGCCTCGTCGGAGAGCGCCGGATCCGCGCCGAGCAGGACGTTGTCCCGCACCGAGTCGGAGAACAGCGTCGCGTCCTCGAAGGCGACCGCGGTGAGGGTGCGCAGGTCCGGGAGGGCCAGGTCGCGCACGTCGACCCCGTCGATCCGCACGCGCCCCTCCGTCACCTCGTACAGGCGCGGCACGAGCTGCAGCAGCGTCGACTTGCCCGAGCCGGTGACGCCCACGAGCGCCATCGTCTCGCCCGGGCGGATCTCGAGGTCCACGCCGTCGAGCACGTCCTTCACGTGGCCGGGGGCGTCCTCGTAGCGGAAGTGCACGCCCTCGAAGCTGACGGCGCCGCGCGCGGCCGACGTGTCCACGGCGACCGGGCTCTCCGGGGAGGTGATCGTGTTCTCCTCGTCCATCACCTCGTAGTGGCGGTCCAGCGCGGTGGAGGCGTTGACCATCTGCCCGAACAGCATGCCGAGCATGCGCACCGGTCCCACGACGAGGGTCGCGGTGGCGAAGTAGCTCGCGAGCTGGCCCACGCTGATCGAGCCGCCCGCCACGAGGTGCAGGCCCACGAACAGGGCGATGCCGAGCGCGAGCTCCGGCAGCATGAACATGAACATGTCGAAGCGCGCCATGGAGGTCGCCTTGCGCACCTCGGTGCGGCGCAGCTCCTCCGCCTGCTCGGTGAACCCCTCGAGGGCCGACGGGCCGCGGCCGAAGGCCTTCAGCACACGGATGCCCTGCACCGACTGCTCGATGGTCGTGGCGAGGTCGCCGTTCTGGTCCTGCGAGAGGCGCGAGAGCACCGAGAACTCGCGGTGGAAGCGGTAGGCGATGACCGTCACCGGCACCGCCGCGAGGAAGAAGATCAGCGCGAGCAGCCACGAGGAGCGCACCAGCAGCACCATGCCGACGACGATCGTCACCGACGTCGTGACCAGCATGATCATGCCGAACGCGATCCAGCGGCGGATCGTGTTGATGTCGCTCATCATGCGCGAGAGCAGCTGGCCCGAGCCCCATCCGTCGTGGAAGGAGACGGGCATGTGCTGCGTCTTCGCGTAGAAGCGGACGCGGATGTCCTTCTCGACGAGCGTCGAGGGAGCGACGGCGAACACGCGCCGCAGCCAGATGAGGGCGGCCTCGACGAGGCCGAGGGCGAGGACCACGGCGCCGCCGGTCCACACGGTCGCGGAGGCCGCGCCGACGTGGAGACGGTTCACCACGACCTCGAGCACCTGGGGGATGCCCAGGGCGACGAGGGAGGCGGTGAGGGCGCTGAGGAGCCCCAGGTAGAGACGGAAACGGATCGGGCGGACCGTCTGCCAGAGACGGCTCATGGTGCCGAGCATGGGGCGTTGCATCCTTGCGGAGGAGCGGGGGTCCCGGACGGGAAGGGGAGGGGGTGGGGACCGGAGACTTAGCCTAGTCAACGATTCCCACGAGGGACAGGACATATCGCGGATGTCCCGGGGGATGAGATGTCGTGCCGCTCCCCGCGCTCATGCGACCGGGCCCGGGCTCAGTGCCCGGCCCGGTGCCACGGCTCCGGTCAGGAGGCGGTGGGCTCCCACTCGCCGTAGGCGGCGTCGGAGAGCACGGCGGAGGCGCCCGCGGCCGCGGCGGTCACGGTGAGCACGGCCGGCCAGGAGCCGATCTTCTTGGCGAGCGGGTGCGAGAGGCCGAAGCCGAGCACGTAGGCGGCGCCGAGCACGGCGGCGGTCGCGGGGCCGCGGCGGGCCAGCCAGGTGCGGCCCGCGTAGAGGCCGGCGGCGCCGAGCACCACACCGCCGAGCGGCCGGATCCCGGTCTCGCGTGCGGTGACATAACCGCCGATCAGGCCGACGGCGACGATCGGTGCGGTGCGGACGGATTCGGCGGACTTCAGCGCGGTGCTCATGCGCCCGAGCCTACGCCGGGCGGGGCCGCGGGCCTCCCAGGTCCCGGGGCGGGTCCTCAGGACTCCAGCTGCATCCGCTTGGCCTCCGCGGCGAGGTCCGCCTGCCCCGCGACGTCCTCGAGATCGGCGCCCGTGGAGGCGGTGACGGCGGCGCCCACGAGGCCCTCGACGAGCGGCGCCGCGCTCAGCCGCACGCGGCCGGCGAGCTCCGGGTCGAGCATCTCGACGGCGAGGTGGGCGGACATGACGGCGCTGCCGAGGTCCATGAGCACGAGCACGCCGTGGTCGTCCGCCGCGCTCTCGATGGCGGCGGCGATCGCGGCGGCGTCGGTGCCGAGCGCGAGGCCGTCCGGGGCGCTCGGGTCGGCGACGCCGGCCGCGATCGCGATCTCGGGGCCGTCGCCGCGCAGCATCTGCGAGGCGAGGTCCACGGCGGCGCGGGCGAGCGGCGCGGAGTGGGAGACGACGACGATGCCGGTCATCGACCCGCCTCCCCGCTGACGGCGTCCGCGAGCGCCTGCCACAGCAGCACGGTGCTCGCGGCGCCGGGATCAACGTGGCCCACGGAGCGCTCGCCGAGGTAGGAGGCGCGGCCCTTCGTCGCGGTCATCGGGGCGGTGTCGTCCCGACCCTGCGCGGCTGCCGCGGCGCCGGCGGCGACGGCCGCGGCGAGGTCGTCGCCCGCGCCGCGGAAGGCCTCGAGGGCCGGGGTCCAGGCGTCGAGCATCGTCTTCTCCCCGGGGGCCGCCTTCCCGCGGTCCGCGACGCCCTGCACGCCCGCGGCGAGCGCCTCGCCGAGGGCCGCGGCGTCGAGGGACGCCGCGCCGCCGGTCGCGCCGGCCAGGCGGAGGAAGAGGGTCCCGTAGAGCGGGCCGGAGGCGCCGCCGACGGTAGAGACGAGCGTCATCCCCGTCTTCTTCAGCAGCGCGGCCGGGTCCGCGAAGTCGCCCGCGTCGAGCGCCTCGACGACGGCGCGGAAGCCGCGGGACATGTTCGAGCCGTGGTCCGCGTCGCCGATCGCGGCGTCGAGCTCGGTGAGCTCCGCGGCGTGATCGGTGAGGAGGGCGGCGGCGCGGCGCAGCCAGTCCTCGAGCTCGGTGGTGGTCAGCGCAGTCGTGGTCACGGGGCCTCCCTCAGAGTCCGCGTCGCAGGGCCGGGGTGGAGACGGGAGCGTCCCACAGGGCGGTGAGCTCCTCGTCCAGGCGCAGCAGGGTGATCGAGGCGCCCGCCATGTCGAGGCTCGTGATGTAGTTCCCGACGAGCTGCCGGCTGATCCCGACGCCGGCCTCGGCGAGGATCTCGTGGGCGTCCTTGGCGAGGATGTACAGCTCGAGCAGCGGGGTGCCGCCCATGCCGTTGACGAAGAGCAGCACGGGCCCCTCGCCGGGCAGCTCCGCGAGGATCGGATCGAGCAGGCGGCGGGCGACGTCCTTCGCGGGGACGAGCGTCGAGCGGTGGCGGCCGGGCTCGCCGTGGATGCCGATGCCCACCTCGATCTCGTCCTCGCCCAGCTCGAAGCTCGGCTTGCCGTTCGCGGGGACGGTCACGGAGGTGAGCGCGACGCCCATCGAGCGGGCGCGCTCGTTGACGCGGGTCGCGATCGCGGTGACCTCGTCGAGGTCGCGGCCCTCCTCCGCAGCGGCGCCCGCGATCTTCTCGACGAGGACGGTGCCGCCCACGCCGCGGCGGCCCGCGGTGAAGGTGGAGTCCTCGACGGCGACGTCGTCATCGGTGATGACGCTGCGCACCTCGGTGCCGGACTCGGCGGCGGCGAGCTCCGCCGCCATCTCGAAGTTCATGACGTCGCCGGTGTAGTTCTTGACGATCTGGAGCACGCCCGCGCCGCGGTCCACGGCGGCGATCGCGGCGGCCATCTGGTCCGGAACGGGGGAGGTGAACACCTCGCCCGCGCAGGCCGCATCCAGCATGCCGCGTCCCACGAAGCCGCCGTGCAGGGGCTCGTGGCCGCTGCCACCGCCGGAGATCAGGGCGACCCTGCCCTGCTCCTTGGGCTCGGCGCGCAGCAGCACGCGGTGCTCGAGGTCGAGCGTGAGGGCGTCGGGGTGGGCGAGGGCCATGCCCTGCAGGGCGTCGACGACGACGTCGTCGACGGCATCGATGAGCTTCTTCATGCCCGCCAAACTACCCGCGAATGTGGCCGCCGTCACCAGGTGGGAGGCCCGGGTGGCGGGGATGGCGGGAGGTCAGCGGAGGACGGCGGCGCCGTGCGCGGGGACCAGGCCCGGGCCGGCCGACGGGACCCCGTCGATCATGGCGGCGCCGTCGACCGCCTCGAGGATCTCGCCGGGGGCGGGCCGCGGCTCGTCGCCGAGGTTCAGCACGAGCCGCAGCGGCGCCGGGGCTCCCGCCCCGGGATCGCCCCCGTCGGCGCCGCCGGAGGGGCTCAGGACGATCTCGACCGCGGTGTTCTCGAGCGACGCCTCGACGACGGCGACGTGGGCGGTCGCGAGCCAGGGCTCGCGGCGGCGCAGGCCCAGCAGGCGGCGGTGCGCCTCGAGGATCCGCGGGGCGGCGCCGGCCTTCAGGAGGTGGAGCTGGTGCGGCGAGGGGTCCCCGCCCCCGTCGGCCCCGTCAGCCCTGTCGGAGCCGCCGAGCAGGGACGCGGGGTCGTCGGGGAAGGCGGGGCGCACGGCGTCGTCCCCGCCCGGGCGGTCCTCCTTCACGCCCACCGCGCCCAGCTCGTCCCCCGCATAGACGCAGGGAACGCCCGGGAGCAGGGCGAGCAGGGCGATCGCGGGGGCGAGGTCGCGGCCGTCGGGCAGCTGCGACGCGATGCGGGTGGTGTCGTGGTTGCCGAGGAAGGTCAACGGATGCGCGCCGCCCGCCTCGCGGAGGAACTGCTCGTGCCGGCCCAGGGCGTGCGCGAGCTCGAAGAGGTTCCCGTCCCGCAGGGAGGACCAGATCGCCTTCCACAGCTCGTACTGGGTGATCGAGTGCGCGCCCGAGGCGTCCGCGATCGCCGGGTAGTCGCCGTGGATCACCTCGCCGAGCAGCCAGGCCTCGGGGTGCGCGGCCCGCACCCGCGCGAGGATCGGCGCCCACGCCTCGGGGCCCGCGGCGTACAGCGCGTCGAGACGCCAGCCGTCCACGCCGCGGTCGAGCCACAGGCCCATCACCTCGACCACGCGGTCCTGCACCACGGGGTGGGCGAGGTCGAGCTCGACGAGGTCCGCATTGCCCTCGAAGCCGTAGGGGTGCTCGCCGGACCAGCGGATCAGCGCGCCCTCCTCGGTCCCAGGACCCGCGGCGATCGCGCGCCGCGCCACCGGGTGCTGGGCGGAGACGTGGTTGAACACGCCGTCGAGCACCACGCGGATCCCGCGCTCCCGGCATGCGGCGAGCAGGTCCTCGAGGTCCTCCTCGTCCCCGAGCCGCGGATCGATCCGGCGGTGGTCGAGGGTGTCGTAGCCGTGGGAGACCGCGTCGAACACCGGGTTCAGCACGAGCACGTTCGCGCCGAGGGAGACGAGGTGGTCGAGCCAGCCGAGCAGCCGGGGGAGACGGTGGACGACGTTCTCGCCCTCCGCCCCGCCGTACCCCTCGCCCACGAGGTCCTCCCGCTGCCGGGGCGCGCCGCAGAAACCCAACGGGTACACCTGCCAGCAGATCGCGGTGCGCACCCAGTCCGGGACGGGCGGCGCGGCGGGGGAGGTCGCGGGGGAGCTCATGGCGCGATCGTAGGCCCGGCCGCGCTCGAGGCAGAAGGTGGTACCGGCAGTTCCTCCCTCCCGCCGCGGGCCGGGTGCAGGCTGGCACGCATGTACGGAGCGATCATCCACGCCCCCGGCGACGTCCGCCGCGAGGAGCGACCCGACCCCACCCTGCTCGAGCCCACCGATGCGATCGTGCGCACCGTCGCCGCCTGCGTGTGCGGCTCCGACCTCTGGCGCTACCGCGGCATCGCGGACGTCCCCGAGCCCACCCCCATCGGCCACGAGATCTGCGGCGTCGTCACCGCGATCGGCGCCGACGTGCGCACCGTCGCCGTGGGCGACTTCGTCGTCGGCGGCTTCAACCCGTCCGACGGGACCTGCGCCCTGTGCGCGAAGGGAGCGACCGCGAACTGCCTCCACGGTGCCCGCTACGACGGCGCCCAGGCGGAGCAGGTGCGGATCCCGCACGCCGACGGCACCCTCGTCGCGACCCCGTCGATGCCGGAGGACGACCTGGTCCCGAGCCTGCTCGCGCTCTCCGACGTCATGTGCACCGGCTGGCACGCCGCCGTCAGCGCGGGCGTCACCGAGGGCAGCACCGTCGCCGTCGTGGGCGACGGCGCCGTCGGCCTCTGCGCCGTCCTCGCGGCGGTCCAGCTCGGCGCGAGCACCGTGATCGCCATGAGCCGGCACGCCCCGCGGCAGGAGGTCGCCCGCCGCTTCGGCGCCACCCACGTGATCGCCGAGCGCGGCGAGGACGGCGCCGCGGCGGTCAAGGAGCTGACCGACGGGATCGGTGCGGACTGCGTGCTCGAGTGCGTGGGCACCGAGGACGCCCGGCACCAGGCCCTCGCGGTGGTGCGCGACGGCGGGGCGATCGGGCTCGTGGGCGTGCCCCACGGCGACCTGCCCGTGAACGAGCTGTTCTGGCGCAACGTGGGCCTGCGCGGAGGCCCCGCGAACTGCGCCGCCTACCTGCCCGAGCTCCTCGAGAAGGTCCTCACCCGGGAGATCGAGCCCGGGCTCGTCTTCGACCTCGAGCTGCCGCTCGCGGAGATCGGCGAGGCCTACGCGGCGATGGACGAACGGCGCGCGATCAAGGTGCTCGTGCGCCCCTGACGTGCACCCGCCCGGTGAGAGGGCCGGACAATGGGGCGATGATCGACTGGGACCTCGTCTGGCGGGACTACATCGGCATCGGGTGGAGCGGGCTGCTCGGCGTGGTGGTCTCCACCGTCGTGCTCTACCTGTTCTTCTCGCTCGTCGTGCACCTCGCCGGGCCGCGGCTCATGGCGACCGCCTCCGTGGGCAGCTTCGTCGCACTCGCCGTGCTGGGCGGCGTCTCCGCCCGCGCCACCCTCGGGGAGTCGCCCACCCTGCTCGGCGCCCTCGCGGTGCTCACCACGGTGCTGCTCCTCGAGCGATTGCTGGGGACGGTGGGCCGCACGACGCGCGCGCTGCCCGCCCGGGCGCGCCGCCGCCCCGTCGTCGTCATGGTCGCGGGGGAGCCGGTGACAGCGGCGCTGCGCCGCCACCACCTGCCGCGGCGCGACCTCGTGGACCGGCTCCGCACCCAGGGGCTGCTCGAGCTCGAGGAGGCGGCGCTCGTGATCCTCGAGCGGCGCGGGGCGCTCACGGTCGTCCGGCGCGGCAGCCGCATCGACCCGCGGCTCGTCGAGGACGTCGAGGGCATGGAGGCGGTGCCCGCGCAGCTGCTCGTGCGCTGAGCGGCGGCGCGCGACGGTCGCCGCTGGCAGCGCGGCGCCCGGCGGGGCAGGATGCGGGGAGCACCCGTCAGCTGTGAAGGAGCCGCCATGATCCGCCTGCGTCTGGACCTGTTCGCCGAATCCCTCGGGATGGGCACCTCCGCGGTGGTGCTCATGCCGCAGGAGGCCGCCGGGATCGGCATGACGGGGGCGGAGGCCGCCGGGGCCGACGGGCAGGGCGGCGCATCGGCGGGGGTGCCCGTCCTCTACCTCCTGCACGGCCTGAGCGACGACTGCACCATCTGGGAGCGCCGCACCTCGATCGAGCGCTACGCGACCGAGCACGGGATCGCCGTGGTCATGCCCGAGGTGCGCCGCTCCTTCTACAGCGACGAGGCGACCGGGGAGAAGTACTGGACCTGGATCTCCGAGGAGCTGCCTGCGCTGCTGGCCCGCACCTTCCGCATCTCCACCGCCCGCGAGGACACCTTCGTGGCGGGCCTGTCGATGGGCGGGTTCGGCGCGATGAAGCTCGCCCTGCACCACCCGGACCGCTACGCCGCCGCGGCCGCCCTCTCCGGCGCGCTCGATGTCACCACCCTCGACCTCTCCTGGGCGGGCACGCTCGGCGCGCGCGTCTGGGGCGAGCAGGGGCCCGCCGGCACCGACGACGACCTCTTCGCGCTGCTCCGCGCCGCGGACCCCACCACCCTGCCCGCGCTGTGGCTCGACTGCGGCACCGAGGACGGCCTGCTGGACGCGAACGAGCGCTTCGTCGCGCTCGCCGAGGAGCGCGGCGCGGACCTCACCTCGCGCCTGCGCCCCGGCGACCACACCTGGGAGTTCTGGGACGAGGGCATCCAGGACGTGCTCGCCTGGCTGCCGATCCGCCGCTGACGGCGCAGGTCCCGGGGCGGCGGGGCGGCTCAGCGCGGCGGATCAGCGACCGGCCGCGGCATAGATCCGCTCCGCCTTCTCCCGGCTCACCGGCCGCGTCAGCGCGACGATCCCCATGACGACCCCGGTGATCGGCGCGCCGAACGCCACCCACACCGCGAGCGGCACCATGAGGAACATCATCGGGACCGAGTCGCCGGAGACGACGCCGGCCTCCTCGAGCGCCGGCCAGACGGCGAAGATGAGCACGAAGAACACGACGGTCGCGAGCAGCGAGATCGCACCGAAGATCGCTGCGCGCCGGCCGACGGCACGGGCCACGGGATTCTTCCCCCGCTGCACGAGCCCGAGGATCACCAGGGTGATCGACATGACGATGGTGGCGAGGCCCGGGAACCCGATGAATCCGAGCAGCCCGAAGGCCCACGCGATCCGTCCGTCGCGGGTCACGGTGGTCGGGAAGTGCTCCGGGGTCAGCAGATGGGCCGGGGGCGGCACCACCCGGTAGGACGGCGGCACGGGCACCGAGGAGGTGGGCACGGTGGGCGGCGCATCGGAGCCCGACGGCTCGACGGGCGGGGGTGGCAGCGTCATGCGGTCAGCGTAGAGGGGTGCTCGCCGATGGGTCGGCGGGGCCGGGGAGCGGATGGCGCGACCATCGGCCCCGCGGAAGGGGCACGATGGGACCTGCACCCGGGCCGGCGACGGCCACCCCGAACCTCCAGGAGCTCCCGTGGCCCACTTCGCCGTCCGCTACACCTACGTCGACGATGCCGCGCTGCTCGACGCGCACCGTCCGGACCACCGCGCGTTCCTGCGCGGCCTGCACGAGGCGGGGCACCTCGCGCTCTCCGGTCCCCTCGGCGGCGAGCCGGCCGGCGGGCTGCTCGTGCTCGAGGGCGAGAGCCCCGAGGCAGTGCTCGCCCTGCTCGACGAGGACCCGTTCCGGAAGGTCGGCGCTCTCGCCGAGCGCGAGGCGCGCGAGTGGACCGTCGTCATCGGGGAGCTCCCCGCGCGCTGAGCAGCCGGGCTCAGGCCGAGCCGGGGGCGCTCAGTCGCCCCGCGGATCCCCGTCGAGCCCGTCCTCGGCCTGGCGCGCCCGCTCCTGGCCGGCGGCGCGCATGTCCAGCGCCCGGCCCACGGTGGCGCGGGTCGCGACCTCGGAGCCGACGATCACGACCGGCAGGTTCCCCGGTCCGCCGAGCTCCTCGACGAGGCGCTCGGCGTCCTCGTCCTTCGCGGCGTTGACCCACGCGAGGTCCTCGCGCGGGGTGCGCAGCGCCGTCTGCAGGCGCGCGGAGAGCGGATCGCCCGGCGCCCACACGATGATCGTCACCGCATCGGAGCGGCGGTGCATCGCCTCGGCGA
The DNA here is from genome assembly GCF_005490785.1 of Brachybacterium sp. SGAir0954. Classification (GTDB taxonomy): domain Bacteria; phylum Actinomycetota; class Actinomycetes; order Actinomycetales; family Dermabacteraceae; genus Brachybacterium; species Brachybacterium rhamnosum. The sequence goes on from NZ_CP027295.1 coordinate 834,716, forward strand.
GCGGCTCGTGCGGACCCTGCCGCAGAGGGCTCGTCCAATAGGCCATGAACAGGGCGAACAGTGCCAGGAGCACACCCGCGAGCAGCTGGTCCGCGGCCACGGCGAGCACCACGGCGAGCAGCAGCCCGCCGATCGCGAGCGCGGCCGGCCGCAGCCAGGCGCGACGTCCCAGGGCCTCCATCAGCGTGCTCCTGCGAAGGCGGGCATCAGATCATCACCGCGGTCGCGGAGCGCTGGTTCGCCTCCGTGACGATCGCGTCCCGCAGGGCGGAGACGGCGGGGATCGACAGGGCGCCCTTGCGGTTGATGAGGCCGATCGTGCGGGCCTCGAGCTCGGGCAGCGTGCGCACGGTGACGCCCTCGACGTGGGAGGCCTCGAGCACCGTCTCCGGCAGCAGGGCGACGCCGCCGCCGTGCTGGACGAGCCGCTGGACGACGAGGCCGTCGTCGGTGGAGTGGCGCACGGTGGGCGTGAAGCCCGCGCGGCGGGCGGAGCTCAGCAGGTTCGCGCGACAGCGCTCGCAGCCGGCGATCCAGGGATCCTTCGCGAGGTCCGCGAGGGTGAGGTCCGGGTTCTCGGCTCGGGGATCGGTGGAGGGGAGCACCGCGAGCACGCGGTCCTCGACGAGCGGGCTCCACTCGAGAGTGCCCTCGTCGTCGATGTTCGAGCAGGGGTAGCGGAACACGAGCGCGAGGTCGAGCTCGCCCTCGCGCAACTGGGTGATCGCGTCCGGCGGCTCGAGCTCCTCGAAGCGCACATCGAGATCGGGCGCGGTCTCCTGGAGACGTGCGAGCACGGGCGGCAGCAGCACCGCGGCGGCGGAGGGGAAGGTCCCGAAGCGCACGGAGCCGCGGCGCAGGGCGGTGATGTCCGCGAGCTCCTCCTCGGCGGCGTGCAGCTGGGCGGCGATCGCCTCGGCGTGCGCGGCGAGGCGGCGGCCGGCCTCCGTGGGGGTGATGCCCGAGGAGGAGCGCAGCAGCAGCGTCGTGCCGATCTCCTTCTCGAGGGCGGCGAGGTGCTGGGACACGGCGGGCTGCGTCCAGCCCAGCTCGCGCGCGCCGGCGCCGATCGAGCCGTTGCGCACCACGGTGCGGTAGATGAGCAGTCGACGGGGGTCCATGCCTCCATCGTAGGCGTGGGGCGCAAGCTGTGCTTATGACTTTGGCCTCGGCGTCTACTCCTTGTCGGGCTGAAGAAACTCCTGCTCTTCCTGAGGTGAACCGGCAGGGATGGGGTCGTCCTTGCGCATCGCCTCCCGGAACGCCCGCACGCCTCCGGAGAGCCTGCCTGCACCGGATCGGACGTGCACGACGGTGTCGTCGCCGAACTGCTTCGCGGCGTTCGCTCCGCCGACACCGGTCTCGATGACCTTGTCGCGCATCTCTCCGGCGGCGGTGCGCCAGCGCTTCACCGAGGCGGAGTCGTGGCCGTCCTCGATCTCGAGTGCCGTCTGGAACTGGAGGACGTCGGTGACCACGTGGTTGCTCGAGGTCACGGCTGATCGTGCCGCGAGCGGTGACAGCAGGACCTTGGAGTTCGCGCGTCGGATCGTCGCGTTCATCCTCTCGAGCAGCAGCTCGGTGGTGCGGTGGATCGCTGACAGCCGCTTCTCGCGTGCGGACCTGAGCCCGAGTCGGTGACGGTCGAGATCTTCCGGCTCGCCGTCGAGGACGCGATCGAGCTCGAGCACGGTGAGCGCATCCTGGAGCTGGACGCAGTGGGCGATCACCGCGAGCCACTCCTTGACCTTCGGCTCGGCATCCTTCGCCGCGTTCGCGACCTCGCTCACCTTTGCCGTCTCGACCTTCTCCGCGAGGGCGTCGATCTGTCGCAGGGCGTACGCCTCGGTGCGTGCGATCGTGAAGCCTGCGCTCTGGACCTTGGACCAGGTGATCTCCGAAACCCTGCCGACGTCCTCCCGGACGGCCATGGCCTCCTCGATGAGAAGATCGACGCCGATCATGTCGGCGAGGACCGCGTCCTTCTGGGCTCGCAGGATGTCGTCGACCTTCTGGTCGATGACGGCAAGATACTCGCCCAGCTCGTCGATGGACTGCTGCAGCGCCATCTGGGACATCATCGCTGCGGACATCGCGAGCAGAGCCGGGGGTGCCACCGATGCCGCGGCGGGGACGAACTGAAGATTCTTGGTGAACTGGCCGTTCGTGGCGCGCAGCGTCGCGTGGAGATTGCCGGTGGTGGCGTTCTTGACCATGGGGAGGGTCTTCATCGCGCGCGCCGACTCGTCGGTCAGCTTGAGCCAGCGACCCGATTGCTCGGCGGCGACCGAGCCTGCCTGGGCGAGTGCGGCCGCTCCGAAGGTGGCCCTCCCGGCCAGCCTGCTCAGCCCGAGGTCCGTCCCCACCAATCCGTTCGATGTCAGGAACGCATCGACCGCATTGGTCTCTCCGATGACGGCGAGGCCGTCCCCGTCGCTCATCACTTCGATCTCGTTCGTCACTGCGCAGGCTCCGGGGCTCTGGGGCAGCGGCGCTGCCTCGTCAGTCAGATTGTCGTGGTCTGTCACGACATTCGAGTGGCCGTTCGCCGCGAAAGTCCCGCATTGTGACGTGACTGTGTCCTCGTTGCGGCGCGAGGAGGGCGCCCGCCCCGGATCCCCCGGGACGGGCGCCCTCGCGCGCGTCGGCCGCTCAGCCCTGGACGGGAGGCAGCCCCAGGTTCTCGCGCAGCGTGGTCCCCGCGTACTCCGTGGGGTAGATCCCGCGCTCCTGGAGGCGCGGCACCAGGTGGTCGACGATGTCGTCGAGGCCGGAGGGGATGAGCCACGGCGTGATGTTCAGGCCGTCGATCGCGCCGAGCGCCGCGAACTGGCCCAGGCGGTCCGCCACCCGGTCGTAGCTGCCCACGAACTCGCCGCGGCGGGCGCCGGACTTCTCGCGGGCGAACTCCAGGATCGACAGACCCTTCTCCGCCGCCTCGGCGCGCCAGGCGGCCGTGAGCTCCTTCGCCTTCGCGAACTGGAAGCCCGCGCCGCGGGTGACGTCGGACTGCTCGATCTCCGGCTCGACGTCCGGCAGCGGGCCGTCGGGGTCGAAGTCGGAGAGGTCGCGGCCCCAGTACTGCTCGAGCAGGGCGATCGCCTGCTGCGGGCCGATCTGGTGGTCGCGCACCCAGATGCGCTTCTCCTCGGCCTCGGCGTCGGTCGCGCCGAGGATGATCTCCGCACCCGGCAGGATCTTCACCGCCTGCGGGTCGCGGCCCGCGGCGATCGTCGCGTCGACCACCGAGCGGCGGAAGTCCGCGGCGGCGGCGAGGGTGCCGTGCGGGGAGAAGATGACGTCGGCCGTGCGGCCGGCGAAGGCCTGACCGGCGGGGGAGGCCCCGGCCTGGAAGAGCACCGGCTCGCCCTGCGCGGAGCGCGGCAGGGTGCCGCGGGCGGCGACGTCGTAGTGCTGGCCGTGGTGGTCGATCTGCTCGCCGCGCCACAGCTGCTGGGCGACCTTCACGAACGCCTCGGCGTGCACGTAGCGGTCCTCGTGGTCGAGGTAGCCGCCGCGGCGGAAGTTCTCGCCGGTCCACGCGTTGTCCGTCGTGACGATGTTCCATCCGGCGCGGCCGCCGGAGAGCAGGTCGAGGGTCTGCAGGCGCCGTGCGAGGTCCACCGGGTCGTTGTAGGTGGTGTTCTGCGTGGCGACCAGGCCGATGCTCTCGGTGATCGCGGCGAGGCCGGCGAGAAGGGTCTGCGCGTCGGGCCGGCCGGCGACGTCGAGCTCGAGCGGCACGCCGCGGTGCTCGCGCAGGCGCAGCCCCTCGCCCAGGAAGAAGGCGGCGAAGCGACCGCGCTCGGCGGTGCGGATGAGCGTCTCGAAGGACTCCCAGGCGATCTGCGAGCCGGAGCGCTCGGAGCGCCACACGGTCGAGGAGTTCACGCCCTGGAAGAACGCGCCGAAGGACAGCTGCCCGGTGGGCGTGTGCTCGGGGTGCAGGGGGTGCTCGACGGGCCCGGTCGCGAGACCCTGGGCCTCCTCGGAGAGGGCGGGCAGGGTGGGGACGGCGGTCATCGGCTCTCCTCGGTGGTGGATGCGGCGGCGGCGAGACGGGCGCGGTCCGCGCGGCGGGCCGGGTCCTCGTCCCGCACCGCGGCGGGCAGGCCCAGCTGGGCGCGCAGGTCGGTGCCGGCGGCGGGGGCGGGGGCGACGAGGTCGTCCTCGCGGAGCGACGCGGCGAGCGCGCCGAGACGCGCGGCGAGGGCCTGCGGGTCCCCGCTCAGGTCGAGGCCGACGAGCCGCACGAGGCGCACGGCGGAGGCGCCGTCCCCGCGCACGGCCGCCTCGAGCTCGCCCGCGACGACGGCGCGCAGCTGGTCACCCGCGGCCTGCGGATCGGTGAGGTCGGGGCTCGTGAGGTCGAGCCCGGTGAGGTCCACGTCGAGGGCGCGGCCGTCGGCCAGCTGCTCGGCGACCTTCTCCCCGGCGGCGGCGCGGTCGGCGTCCGCGAGCAGCACGGGCAGCACGCCCTGCGGGGAGCGCGGGGTGATCGCGGGCCCGCGCACGGAGAAGGTCTCGCCCTCGAAGTCCGCGTACTGCAGGCGGGCGGCGTCGATGTAGAGGCCGCGCTCGGCGTCCCGCACCTCGGCGTCCTCCGCCCAGGAGTCCCACACGAGGCGGGAGGCGGTGAGGACGTCCGCCGCCTCCTGAGCGGCGGCCTCGGCGCCGAGCACCTCGCGGCCCACGGCGTGCGCGGCCTCGGGGGTGTCCTCGACGGCGAGCAGCCAGCCGGCGCGGCCGGCGGCCACGTGGTCCAGGCTCATGAGCTGGGTCGCCAGGTGGAAGGGCTCCACGTGGACGGCATCGGTGCGCGGCAGCAGCCCGAGCGCCGTGGTGGCGGGCGCGAGGTGCGCGGCGACGTGGACCGGGTGCAGGCCGCCGTCGCTGAGGGTCAGCGCACCGATCCCGGCGGCCTCGAGGGCGCGGGCGAGGGCGCCGAGCGCCGGCAGCGCGGCGGGATCGGTGACGAGGTCGACGGCGAGCACGGGCGCGGGTGCGGCCGCGCCTGCGCTGTTCTGGGGTGTGGTCACGGGTTCTCCTTCGTGTGGACGGTGGACTCGGTGAGGGCCTCCTCCGTGAGGTGCCAGCGGTCGAGCACCTTCGCGTAGGTCCCCTCCTCGATGAGGGCGTTGAGGGCCGCGGCGTAGGCCTCGGCGAGGGCGCTGCCCCGCTGGAAGGTCGCGGCGACGAGGGTCTTGTCCGGCCAGCCGGCGTCGATCTTCCCCTGCACCTCGACGTCGTCGCGGCGGTCCGCGACGAAGGAGACGGAGGCGAAGGGGGCGAGGTAGCCGTCGATCCGGCCGGAGCCGAGGGCGAGCAGGGTGTCCGCCTCGGTCGAGTAGTTCTTGAGCTCGGCCGGCTCCTTGCCGTCCTTCTCGAGCTGCGCGTTCCACTCCTTGAGGATGTTCTCCTGGTTGGTCGCGGCGCCCACGGCGATGATGCGGCCGCTGATCGACTCCGCGTCGGAGAGCTGGAACTCGGCGCCCTTCTTCGCGAGGAAGGCCATGAACGCCGCGCGATAGGAGGCGAAGTCGAACTTCTCGAGGCGCTCGGCGTTGATGCCGATGTTCGAATGGACGACGTCGAACTCGCCGGCCTCGAGCTTGAGCGGCCAGTTCTCCCAGGTGGTCTGGAGCAGCTCCATCTCGAGGCCGAGCTTGTCCGCGACGATCCGGGCGATGTCGATCTCGGAGCCGATGTAGGTCGTGTTGTCGTCGGCGAGGAAGGCGAGCGGGGCGCTGCCGGAGCCGTTGGTGCCCACGCGGACCTTGCCGGTGTCGGCGATCTCCTTGGGCACGAGCGCGGCGATCGCGTCGTCGGCGGTGGAGCGGATGAGCTCCTGGGTGCCGGAGGTGTCGATCGAGCCGCCGGTCGCGCCGCCGCCGTCGGAGGCGCCGCCCGCGTCGGAGCCGCTGCCGCCGCCGGTCGCGGTGGCGACCGGGTCCGAGCAGGCGGCGAGGGCGACGACGGGCAGCGCGAGGCCGCCCAGGGCGAGCGCGCGGCGGGATATCGAGGGGAGGGTGCGGGTCATCGGTGGTCCTCTGGGGCTGCGGAGGGGCTGGTGGGGGAGTCGGGGCCGACGGGGGCGGCGTCGGGCGCCTCGGGGCCGCCGCTGCGCACGTGCTGCAGGAAGCTGCGGGTGCGCTCGTGGGCGGGGGCGTCGATCACCTGGGACGGCGGGCCCTGCTCGACGATCCGGCCGTGGTCCATGAACACGACGGTGTCCGCCACGTCCCGGGCGAAGGAGATCTCGTGCGTGACGATGACGAGCGTGGTGCCCGCGCTCGCGAGGCCGCGGATCACCGCGAGCACCTCCTCGACCAGCTCGGGGTCCAGGGCGGAGGTGGGCTCGTCGAAGAGCAGCACGCTGGGGTCCAGGGCGAGCGCGCGGGCGATCGCGACGCGCTGCTGCTGGCCGCCGGAGAGCTGGCGCGGGTAGGCGCCGGCGCGGTCCTCGAGGCCCACGAGGGCGAGCAGCTCGCGTGCACGGGCCTCCGCCTGCGCCTTGGGCACGCCGAGCGCGCGGCGCGGCGCCTCGGTGATGTTGGCGAGGGCGGTGCGGTGGGCGAAGAGGTTGAAGGACTGGAACACCATGCCGATGCGGGTGCGCTGGCGCAGCACCTCCTTCTCGCTCAGCTCGTGGAGCAGGTCGCCCTGGCGGCGGTAGCCGATGACCTCGCCGTCGAGCGTGATGAGACCGGAGTCCACGGGCTCGAGGTGGTTGATGGTGCGCAGCAGGGTGGACTTCCCGGAGCCGGAGGGGCCCAGGATCGCGGTGACCTCGCCGGGGCGCACGGTGAGGTCGATGCCGCGCAGCACCTCGAGGTCGCCGAAGGACTTGCGGACCCCGCGGATCTCGACGAGCCCGCCGCGCGGGGCGGCGTGGGTGGTGCTCGAGGTGGCGGCCGGAGCGGTGGCAGGTGGGGTGGCGGTGCTCATGCGGAGGCTCCTTCGCGGGCGGAGGCGGTCGTGGAGCGCGCGCCGCGGCCGCGCAGGCCGGCGCGGAGCCGCTGCAGCGGGGTGGGCGGCAGGGTGCGCAGGGCACCCTTCGCGTAGTGCCGCTCGATGTAGTACTGGCCGATCGAGAGCAGCGAGGTGATCACGACGTACCAGAGCGTCGCGACGAGCAGCATGGGCAGCACCTGCTGGGTGCGGCCGTAGATGAGCTGGACGGTGAAGAACAGCTCGGCGTGCGCGAGGACATAGACGATCGAGGTGCCCTTGACCAAGCCGATCACCTCGTTGAACGCCGAGGGCAGGATCGCCCGCATGGCCTGCGGCAGCACGATCCGCAGGGAGCGGTCGCGGGCGGGCAGGCCCAGCGCGGAGGCCGCCTCGAGCTGACCCTGGTCCACGGAGAGGATGCCGCCGCGGATCAGCTCCGCCGCGTAGGCCGCCTGGTGCAGGCCCAGACCCAGCACCGCGGCGAGCATCGGCGTCATGAGGTCGCTCGTGCGGGCGTCGAAGAAGGTGACGTCGGTGAGCGGGATGCCGAGGGTGAAGCGCTCGTAGAGGTAGCCGAGGTTGTACCAGAGCAGCAGCTGCACGAGCATCGGCGTGGAGCGGAACACCCACGAGAACGTCCAGGCCACGCCGGAGACGAGCGAGGACGGCGAGAGCCGCATGAGGGCGAGGACGAGGCCCAGGCCGAAGCCCACGGCGCCCGCGAGGGCGGTGAGGTGGAGGGTCTCGAGCAGGCCGCGGATGATCGACTCCGCGAAGAACCACTGCGCGACGACGCCCCACTCCCAGCGCGGGTTGGTCGCGAAGGACCAGGCGACGAGCGCCACGAGCAGCGTGACGACGACCGCGAGCACGACCCGTCCCGGGTGGCGGGCGGGGACGACGCGCAGCCGCGAGAGGTCCTCGTCGCTGAGCGTGGAGATCGAGCCGGGGCCGACGGGCGCCGCGGCGCCGGTCGCGTCGGTGGCCGGCGCGGCCGCATCGACGGCGGCGGACGGCGGCGCACAGGCGGCGTCCGCCCGGGCGCCGGGCGCCGCGGGGCGCTGCGTCTCGAGGGCAGAGGGGAGAGCCATGGGGCCGTCCTTCCGTGACGGGAGATGAACCGCACCGCGGTCATCGGTTGCGAGGATCGCGACCTTAAGTGACTCTAATGGGTGTCCAAGGAGTGCACTATGGCGCGGCCACAGTGCGACACAGAGGCAGATGACCTGCAGCGAGGAGAGACGTCGGATGGCGCAGCGGTCGGCAGAGCACAGCGGGGACACCCCGGTCCGGATCGCCCTCGTGGGCGGCGGACCGCGGGCCATCGGTGTGCTCGAACGCCTCGGCGCGCAGGCCAGGACGCCGCAGGGGGCGGCGCTCCTCGAGGGCCGCGCGCTCCGCATCGACGTCATCGACCCCCACATGCCGGGCTCCGGCCGCATCTGGCGCACCGACGAGTCGCCCCTGCTGCTCATGAACTCCCGGGCCGCGGACGTGACGATCTTCACGGACGAGACCGTGCAGATGGCCGGTCCCGTCCAGTCCGGCCCCTCCCTCGCCGAGTGGGCCCAGGGAATCCGCGAGGGACGGATCGCCGCGCCCACCGTCGGCACCGAGCGTCTCGCCGAGATCGAGGCCATCACCCCCACGAGCTTCGCGAGCCGCCGCACCGCCGCGCTCTACCTCGAATGGTTCCTCGGCGAGGTCCTCGCCGCCCTCCCCGGCACCATCGAGGTGCGCGTGCACCGCAGCACCGCCACCGCCCTGCGTGCGCGGGACACGGACGCCGGCGGGACCTGGCAGGTGCGGCTCGAGGACCGCCCCGCGCTCGACGCGGACCTCGTCCTCCTCGCCGCCGGGCACACCGACTCCCGGCCCGGCACCTCCACCCACGCGCTGAGCGCCTTCGCCCGCCGCCACGGCGGCGTCCACGTCGCCCCCGCTCAGGCCGGCGACGCCGACGTCGACGCGCTGGCTCCCGGCCAGAACGTGATCGTGCGCGGCATGGGCCTCGCCTTCATCGACCTGCTCGCCCTGGTCACCGAGGGCCGCGGCGGCCGCTTCGTCGCCGATCCCGTCCCCGGCGACCCCGACCGCCTGCGCTACGAGGCCTCCGGTCGCGAGCCGCACCTGTGGGCCGGCTCCCGCCGCGGGATCCCCTACCACTCGAAGGTGCACGAGGAGGCCGCGCCTGTGGGGCCGCTGGACCTCGTGCACCTCACCGACGCCGCCCTGCGCGAGCGGGAGGACGAGCACGGCCAGGTGGACCTCCACGGCGACGTACTGCCCCTGGTCGCCGCCGAGATCGTCCGCGCCCTGCCCACCGTCCCCGGCGGGGCGGAGGGTCGCCCGCTCGCCCCCGGCGAGGCGCCCCTGGACTGGCTGCACGACCCGCTGCGGGAGCTCGGTGCCGATGCCGGCGCCGAGGGCACCCGCCGCGCCGTCCTCGACCACATCGCAGCGGACCTCCGCGCCCGCACCGGCCACGGCCCCGGCGCCCCCGAGGAGCCGGAGCTCCCGCGGCTCGAGCGCACCGTCGAGGCCCGCGTGCTGTTCCAGCTGCTGCTGCGTCTGCACGGCGCGCTCGTGGACCTCCTGCCCGCGCACCGCGTGCGCGGCGGTGCTCGCGGCGACCACCCTCGCTGGTGGCACTCCCTGTTCAGCTTCGTCGCCTCCGGTCCGCCCCCGCACCGCCTCCACCAGCTGCTCGCCCTCGAACGGGCCGGCGTGGTCTCCTTCCTGGGCCCGGGACTGCGCGTCGAGGCCGACGAGGCCAGCGGACGCTTCCGCGCCCGCTCCGCGAGCGGCGTCGAGGTCGAGGCGCCCGCGCTCCTGGACGCCTTCCTGCCCGAGCAGACCCTCGTCGACTCCGCGAACCCGCTGCTGCGCGACCTCGTCACCGGCGGCGCCGGCCGCCCGGCCGTCGGCCGCGACGGCGAGATCGCCCCCGGCCGCCTCGAGGTGGACGAGGAGCACCGGGTGCTCGCCCCGGACGGCACCCCGCACGAGCGCCTGTGGGCCGTCGGCCCCTGGACCTCCGAGCTGCCCGTCGGCGCCTTCTCCCGGCCCCGCACGAACGCCCCCGCGTTCCGCCGCAACGACCGGGTCGCCGCCGCGATGCTGCGCGATGCCGCCGCCGTCGCCGACTCCCGGGACGGCGAGCGGAGCGGGGAGGCACCGGCCGCCGCCTGCTCCGCGCTGCCCGCCCGCGCCGCCTCCCGCCCGCCGCGGCTGGGCCTGCTGGGCCCCGGCAAGCTCGGCACGGCGCTGGCCCGCACGGCCCTGCGCGCCGGCGTCGAGGTCGTCGTCGCCTCCCGGCAGGAGCCCGAGCAGCTGCGCCGCCGCCTGCCTGGCTCCCACCGCACCCGCGTCGAGCAGCTCGGCGCGGAGGCCGACGTCATCGTGCTCGCCGTGCCGCTGCACGTGGCCCTCGCGCTCGACCCGGCGAGCCTCGCCGGGACGGTCGTCGTCGACGCGACCAACGCCTGGGGACCCGAGGACGAGGCCGCCCTCGCGGCCGTCCGCTCCCGCGTCGAGGGCGCCGAGGAATGGGGCACGAGCGAGCTGCTCGCCGCCTCCCTACCCGGCGCGCAGGTCGTGAAGACCCTCAACCACATCGGCTACCACGATCTCGAGGACCACGGCCGGGCCGCCGGGGCCGAGGACCGCCGGGCGATCGCCCTGGCCACGGACCACGAGCGGGCGGCCGAGCTCGCCGCGGCGCTGCTGCACCGCCTCGGCTACGACGCCGTGCGCGCCGGCTCCCTCGCGGACGGCCGCCGCTTCGAGCCCGCGGGCGGCCTGTTCTCCGGGTGGCGCACGCACGCCGAGCTCACGGCCCTGGGCGTTGTCTCCGCCTCAGCGGCCGACGGGGCCGCCGAGGGCGCGGCGCCCACGAGCCCTCGGGCACGGGTGGCCTGAGCCGGCAGCGTCTCAGCGAGGTTCGTCAGCCGGCGGCGCTGTGTCAGCCGGCGGCGCGGACCGCGGCGTCGGCGAGCACCACGTCCCCGAGGCCGGAGCCGAGGTTCTGGGCGATGACCAGGCCCTCCGGGCGTCCGTCGCGCAGCAGGTCGCCGGTCGCGGCGGTCGGCGAGGGATAGTCCGCGCCGAGCTTCACGGGGCGCAGGGCCTCGAACTGGACCGGGTCGTCCGCGACGAGCGTGCCCGTGCGGGCGATCCCCGCGCCGGCGACGGAGGCGTAGTCCAGGGGCAGCAGCAGGGCGTCGGCGGCGACCTCCTCGGGGGCGAGGGCGTGGCCGTCGAGACCGATCGGGAGCGCGCTGATGATCACGCCCGCGCCGGTCAGCGCGGCCGCGCGGTCCGTCGTGGTGCGCAGCTCGAGATCCGGGGTGTGCGCGGCGCACCAGGCGCTCAGCGCGTCGAGCGCCTCCTGGCGGCGCCCCCAGACGGTCAGCGGGCCGCGGCCCAGCGCCTCGAGCACCCGGGCGTGGGAGCGGGCCTGCACGCCCGTGCCCAGCAGGGTCACCGGGCGGTCGTCGAGCGCGAGGGATGCGCCGCTCACGGCGGCCGTGCGCAGGGCCGTGAGCTCCGCCGCGGCGAGCGTCGCCCGGGTCGAGCCGTCCGGCGCGGAGAGCACCATGAGGCCGTCGATCATCTCCCGGCCGCGCTCCCGGTTCGAGGGCGTCACGGTCACCCACTTCATGCCGAGCAGGCCCCGCTCCGGCCACGCCGCCGGCATGGCGTTCGCGAAGCCGCCCTCCTCGTGCACCACCTGCGACTTCGGGGTGACGGAGGCGGAGCCGTCCGCGAGGGCCAGCAGCGTCTCGCGCATGAGCGCGACGGCCTCGGCGGGGGAGGGGAGGAGGTCACGGACCTGGTCGTCGTCGAGGAAGAGCATCCGACGACCGTAGCGTGCCGCCCCGGCGGTCCGACGGCCGGGCCGGCTCAGGCGGGGTCGGCGTGCGGCTCGGGCGCCGTGGCGGCGAGCTCGTAGCGGGCGCCGTCCGGCGTGCGGCGCAGCGCCCCGGCATCCACCGCGGCGCGGCGCACGAGCGCGGCGTCGGCCGTGACCATGGCGAGCGCAGCGGTGAGCTCCGGCTCCGTCACGAAGTGCGGCGACCCCAGCCGCTCCCAGGCCAGGCGCACGATCCGCCCCGCGAGCTCCCGCCGCTCCTCCTCGGTGACGGGCAGCGAGGTGAGCCGCCGCGCGGAGAGGATCGCGCCGTCCCCGAGCAGCGTGCCGAGCGCGTCCACGCGGGCCCGCAGCAGGGCATGGTCCACGGCGCCGTCGGCCGTGAGCCAGGAGAGACGCGACAGCGGGCCGGCGACCGCCGGATCGGTGGGCGCCTCCCCCTGCAGGGCGGCGCCGATCCCCGCGCGCAGGGCCGGCGCGGAGAGCATCGACAGCAGCATCCGCGCCTCGCGGAGCGCGGCGTCGACCTCCTGTGCGGCGTCCTCGGTCTCGCGGCCGGTGCTCTGCTCGGTCATGGTCCCTCCCTGGTGGACGATCCACCCAGCCTGTCACGCAGGGCCCGCCGCCCGGGCACGGATTTTCTGCGCCCGGGAGAGCGGCTCGCTACGGTGAGCGCATGAACATGGGGGATCAGAGCGGGAACTTCCTGGGTGGGGACCAGAGCTGGCGCGACGGCGCCGCCTCGGGCGGTGCCCGGAGCGGCGACGCACAGGGCGGCAGCGATCCGCAGGGCTGGAGCAGGCCGCCGGACGGTGCTGCCTCGCGCGCCGACTCCGACTTCACCTCGGACTTCACCGCAGGCTCCGCACCGCAGCCCGCGTCGATGCGGGACGGCGCCCCGCCGCAGGGGAGCGCCCCGCACCAGGGGCCGATGCCCGGGCAGGACGAGGAGTGGGCCCCGCAGTTCGGCGCGACGGACGGACGGCAGTCGGAGCACGGATCCGGGTCGGGGCGGCGCCCTCTGAGCTGGCCGCAGGTGCTGCAGCGGGCCCTCGGCCTCATCGTCCCGCTCGTGTTCCTCGGGTTCTGGTGGCGGATGGGCGGCTCGCACTTCGGCTCGTTCGGCATGATCTTCGTGGTCATGTTCATCGCGATCGCGGTGGGCAAGATGTTCCGCAGGCGCTGACCCCCGCCCGTCGGCCCGTCGGCCCCGCTCCCGGCGACGACGCCGGCGAAGGGGGGACTGACGGACCCTCCCCCCGGCCCCGCAGCGGTGCCAGGCTCGGTGCGAACCACCTGACCACCGATGAGGGAGACGACAGTGGAGTACGTGAACCTGGGCCGCAGCGGCCTCGAGGTGTCCCGCCTGTGCATGGGGACGATGGGCTTCGGCGATCCCGAGGCGTGGATCCATCCGTGGGTGCTCGAGGAGGACGCCGCCCGCCCGGTCATCCAGCACGCCCTCGACACCGGCGTGACCTTCTTCGACACGGCCAACGTGTACTCGATCGGCCGCAGCGAGGAGATCCTCGGCAAGGCCCTGAACGACTTCGCCCGCCGCGAGGAGGTCGTGCTCGCCACGAAGGTGCACGGCCGGATGCGCCCGGGTCCCAACGGCGCCGGCCTCTCCCGCGCCGCGATCATGCACGAGGCGGAGGCGTCCCTGCGGCGCCTCGGCACCGACTACATCGACCTCTACATCATCCACCGCTGGGACTACGGGGTCCCGATCGAGGAGACCATGCAGGCCCTCGACGATCTCGTGCGCGCGGGGAAGGTGCGCTACATCGGCGCCTCCGCGATGTTCGCCCACCAGTTCCTCGAGGCGCAGCACGTGGCGGAGGTGAACGGCTGGACGCGCTTCATCTCGCTCCAGAACCACTACAACCTCCTCTACCGCGAGGAGGAGCGGGAGATGATGCCGCTGCTGCGGCGCCTGGGCGTGGGCTCCACCCCGTACAGCCCGCTCGCCGCCGGCCGCCTCACCCGCGACTGGACGGCGGAGACGGACCGCGCCCGCACCGACACCACCGCTCGCTCGAAGTACGACTCCACGGAGACGACGGATCGCGCGATCGTGCAGCGCGTCGCCGAGATCGCGGAGGACCGCGGCGTGGAGCGCGTGCACGTGGCCCTCGCCTGGCTGCTCGCGCAGGACCCGGTCGCCGCGCCGATCGTGGGCGCCACGAAGACGGAGCACATCGACAAGGCGCTCGGCGCCCTCGACCTCGAGCTCACCGCGGAGGAGATCGCCTCGCTCGAGGAGCCCTACGTCCCCCACGCGGTGGTCGGCGCGCTCCCCGAGCCCTCCTGAGCGGGCCCGCCGGCCGGCCCTGAGCCGTCGCTCAGGGCCGTCGGGCGCGGATCAGGTGCCGGGTCGAGTGCGCGACGAACGCGCCGTCCCGGCGGATGATCCGGTCCACCTCGAGCAGCGGCGCGCGGTGGGTGTCCACGGAGAACCCGGGCACCCACCACGGGCACTTGCGGAGGATCCAGACCACCGCCCCGATGTCGTGGAACGTCATGCGCAGGCGTGCCGTCCGCAGCTCCACCACCTCGAGGCCCGCCTCCCGAGCCCGGGCGGCCTCGTCCTCCGGGTGGCGGCCGCGGCGCTGCTCCGCCGTGGTGGGACCGTGCACGGCCTCGATCAGCTCGAACGCCGAGGTGGGCCCCACGTGCTGGGCGAGGTACTCGCCCCCCGCGGCGAGCACCCGCGCGATCTCCTCGAAGTCCGGGGTGAGGGGATGGCGGGCGGTGACCAGATCCGCGGAGGCGTCCGGCAGCGGGATCGGCGCCCCGGGCGCGATCTCGTGGACGGTGACGCCGCGCGGCCCGAGCCGCTCGCGGGCGAGGGCCGCGTTCGGCGCCCAGGACTCGGTGACGTGCTGCTCCCGGGCGAGGCGGGGGCTCTCCCCGAGCACCTCCCCGCCGCCCGTGTCGAGGTCGACCGCCACGCCCGCGGCGCCGACGGCCTCCGCGAGCAGACGGGAGTAGCGCCACGGCGGCCGCTCCTCCGTGGCGCGGCCCTCGAGCCAGGTGAAGCCCCAGCCGGAGACGTCCGCGGCGGCGGCCTCGGCGATCAGCTCCTCGGCGGGACGAGCGCGGTCCTCCTGCCGCACCCGCGCGGCGAGCGCGTCCCGCTCCTCCTGCGGCCAGGGGCCGGAGCAGTCGAGGGGGATCTCGGTGAGGTGCTGACGCGCCTCCGGCGGGAGAGTGCGGACGAAGCGGTCCGGCTCCTGCGCGGCGGCCGCGTACAGGGCGGGGCCGTCCGCGTAGTAGGGGTCGATCATGACGAGGTCCCCACCCGCGGAGCGCATGACGTTCGACGGGTTGGTGTCCAGCGGCCCGCACCAGGGGAGCTGCTCGCGCGCTTCGGCGTGCACGCGGTCCACGACCTCCGCGAGCGCGGGATGCCGCTCGCGGAACCCGGCGAGGAAGGCCGCGGCCTCCGCCTCCGGGACGGGGTCCAGGCGCTCCATGACCTGCAGGTCCGCCCCGCCGGCGAGGCGGCGATGCAGGTGCAGGCGCGGCACCCTCCCGGTCGTCGCGGCCTCCGTGTAGAGCCGCGCGGTCCAGGGACCCATGGGGTCGAAGGGGCTGATCCGGGCGACGGTCCCGCCGTCGGGGGAGGCGAGGGCGAACGCCCAGTCCCCGGCGCCGCAGGGCGTCCAGCCGTCCTCGAGCAGGCGCCGCTCGACCTCCCGCCAGCGGGTCGCGGGACCCACGGGATCGAGCACGGTGAGGTCGGGGAGGGCAGGCATGGCCCGGATGCTACGAGCCGGCGGCCGTCGCGGCCATCGCTTATCCCGCCGTCCGCCGTCCCCGCGCGAGGCTCAGCCGCCCAGCTCGAGCACCCGGATCGCGAGCTGGACCCGGTTGGTGACCTGCAGCTTGTCGTAGAGCTTGCCGAGGTGCGTCTTCACGGTGGCGACCGAGAGGAACAGCTCCTCCCCGATCTCCGGGTTGCCGAGGCCCTGCGCGACGAGCCGTCCCACCTCCCACTCGCGGGCGGTGAGGCCCTCGGGGACGGGGGCCGCGGCGGGGGCCGACGAGGGCCCGGCGCTGTCGGTCACCTCGGGCTCGGCGGAGCCGCCGTCGGCCCCGGTCCCGGCGGCGAGGCGCACGAGCCGGGAGAGCACCTCCGGGGAGAAGCGGGCGCGGCCCCCGGCGGCGTCGAGCACCGCGTCGACGACCTCCTGCGGCGGGGAGTCCTTGAGCAGGAAGGACACCGCGCCGCCGCGCAGGGCCGTGAGCAGGAAGTCGTCGGTGTCGAAGGCGGTGAGCATGACGACCCGGGCCTCGTCGCCGCGCTCGCGCAGGGCCGCGAGCGCCTCGAGCCCCGTCATCCGCGGCATGCGCACGTCCAGCAGGATCACGTCCGGGCGCAGGCGCGCGGCCTCGTCGAGGGCCTGCTGGCCGTCGCCCGCCTCGCCGACGACCTCGATGCCGCTCGCGCCGTCGATGAGCAGGCGCAGGCCCGAGCGCATGAGCGCCTCGTCGTCCACGAGCAGCACGCGCGGGCCGCCGGCGGGAGCGTCGCCGGGGGCGGCGTCGGCGCGGAGGGGGAGGTCGGGATCGGTCACCACGGCACCCATGCTTCCATCTCGAAGGAGTCCTGCTCGCGGCGGGTCGTCGCGTCGCCGCCGCGCAGGCGGGCCCGCTCCTGGATGCCGATCAGCCCGTGGCCGGTCGACGGGGCGTCGTGGGGCTCCTCGGGCGGGCCGGGGAGCGGGTTGCGCACGTGCAGCACGAGCCGGTGGCCGGTGCGGGTGAGGGACGCGGCGACGGGCGCGCCGGGGGAGTGCTTCGCGGCGTTCGCGACGGCTTCGGAGAGGATGCGCGCCATCGCGACGACGGTGCCGCGGCTGCGGGCCGCGAGCTCCGCGGGCGTCACGCCGTCCCAGGTGAGCGTCACGTCCTGGCCGCTCTCGCGGGCGAGGTCGACGATCTCGTCGAGCGTGGGGGCGGTGGGCAGCGGCACGGCGCCCTCGGTGGAGCGCAGGGCGAGCAGCACCTCCTTGAGCTCCTGGTTCGCGACCTGCGCGGCGTCCCGCACGGTGCCCGCCGCGGAGCGCACCTGGGCGGGGGAGAGGTCCTCGCGGTAGGTGAGGGCGCCCGCGTGCATCGCGATCGTCGCGAGCTGGTGGGAGATGCTGTCGTGCATGTCGCGGGCGAGGGCGGCGCGCTCCTCGGCGCGCACCCGCTCGATCTCCGCGTCCCGCTCGCGGCGCAGCGCGCCCGCCTCGCGCTCCGCGGCCTCCCGTGCCTTCTGCGCGGCGACGGCCTGCCGGCCCAGCGACGCGACGAGGATCTGGCGGGTGGCGAGCGTGTGCCCCACGAGCAGGGGGATCGCCGCGAGCGCCATGACGACGATCGGCAGCAGCGCGTCGACCCGGGTGCCGGCGGTCGAGCGCATGGCGTGGTCGAGCGCGGCGAGGGCCACGCCGAGCGCGCACAGCAGGGCGAGGACCACGGCGTCCGGGGCGAGCTGGCGGCGCCGGCCGATCCGCACGAGCGCGAGGGTCGCCGCCGGCAGGCCGAGCGTGCCCGCGGAACCGACGACGGCGAGGGCGATGTGCAGCACCGTGTGCAGGCGGCCAGGTCTCAGGAACCGCAGCGGCCCGATGACCAGGGCGATCGGGAGCCCGACGACGAGCTCGCCGAGGGTGAAGGTGCGCAGCGCGAGCGGCGGCGCGTTCTGGTACTCGGTGAGCGTGAGGCCGGTCGAGATGAACCACAGCGCGATCCCGAGCACGAGGCAGACGATGGTCTGCGCGGCGGCGATCGCCCATTCGCGCGAGCTGCGCGAGGACGGCGCGTCGTCGGGATGCGGATAGGCCATGGGCACAGCGTAGGGAGCACGGGGCGGGCGCAGGATCAGCCGCACGGTCGAGGACCGCGCGGACGATGCCCGACCGGGGCCGGGGCCGAAACCGGGCCCGGGCTCAGGCGGAGGCGAGGGCCGCCATGACCTCGCGGCCGCGCGCCGTGTCCGGGAAGCGGTCCACGATCGTGCGGAGCTCGGCGGCCGGGACCGCCGCACCGAACGCCTCGGTGTACGGCTGCAGCGCGACGCCGGCGCGGAGCGGGCCGATCACGACGGGGTCGAAGCCCAGCTCGTCGACCAGCTCCGCGACCTCCGCGGCCTCCGCCTCCGGCCCGGCGACCGCGATCCCGCGGCGGCCGGCGTCGCCGCGGGGCAGGGCGAGGTCCGCGAGGTCGTGGTAGCCCATGTGGTTGAAGGCCTTCACGACCCGCGCGCCGGGCAGCCGCGCCTGGACGGCCTCGCTCGTCGAGGCGCCCGCGTGCTCGTGCTCCTCCTGGTGGCCGTCGGTCTCCCACCAGTGGTTCATCGCGTCCACGACGAGCATGCCCGCGAGGGCGTCGGCGGGGACGGCGGCCAGCTTCCCGAGCGGCAGGGCGAGGACCACGAGATCCGCACCGGCGATCGCGTCCCGCGCCGCGAGCGGCCGGGCGCCCGGGGCGAGGAAGCGGACGATCATCGCGATCCGCTCGGGATCACCGCTGCCGGCGATCCGCACGTCGTGGCCCGCGGCGACCGCGTGACGGGCCAGGACGGTGCCGATCTTCCCGGCGCCGAGGATCGCGAGGCGCCGCTGCGGGGCGGGGGAGGCCGGGTCGTTGCTCACATCGCGCTGCAACGACGCAGGTCCTGGGCGGATTCCCGGTTGTGACGGGCATGACCGCGGCCCCGGTGGTGCACCCGCGCCCTGAGGCCTAGAGTGAGCGGGCCATGCGCCGACTCATCGATCCCGCCACCGGGCGGTCCGACGCCGCGCGTCGCTGCCGTGCCCTGCACGCCGCGAAGCCCGTGCCGTACCACCGGATGGCCACCCTCCGCCCCGAGTGGTCCACCCGCTCGCGGGCGCTGCTGACGATCCTCGCGACGCTCCTCGCGTACGTGATCCTCGCGTCGGCCCTGCTCGTGGCCGCCGTTCTGGTGCTCGCCCTCGCCCCCGGCATGAACGTCGCCCTCGGCGTGACGAGCGGAGACCCCACCAGCCCGCTCGACGTGGGCCTCGCCCTCCTCATGGGCGCGCTCTGGGTGCCCGCCGGGATGGTGGGCGTGCGGTTCGGCGGCTGGCGGCCCCTCGCGACGGCCTGGTCCGTCTCGACGCGGTTCCGCCGCCGGATGCTCCGCGGCGGCGCCCCCTGGATGCTGCTCGGCGCGCTCGTGGTCGTCGCCGTCGCGGGCGGCGCGGGCGCGATCGCCGCCGGCCTCGCCGGTCCGGGCGCCGTCTGGCCGGATCCGGCCGACGCCGCCCCGCGCGGTGCGGGCCGACGCATCGCCGTGGTCCTCGTGGTCCTCGTGCTCGCCCCGCTGCAGGCCGTGGGTGTCGAGCTCGCCCTGCGCGGCGTGGTGCTGCAGACCCTCGGCGCACGCTTCGCCCTGCCCTGGCCGGGCATCGCCGTGACGGCGCTGATCGCGCTGATCGGCCGTGATCTCCACGCGGCGGTGCTGATCCCCGCCGTGGTGCTCGCCCTGTGCGCCGCCGTGCTCACCTGGAAGAGCGGCGGCCTCGAGGTGCCGATGCTGCTCACCGCCGGGGTCGGCGTGTTCGGCCTGGTCGGTGCGGCGCTGCTCACCGGGACCTCCGCGGGCGCCGGCATCGCCCCGCTCGTCGCCGCGAGCGCCGCCCCCGGCACCTCCGGTGCGGCCCTCGACGCGGCCGCCGTCGCCGCCCCCGGGAACACCGCGCTCGCCGGCGGCCTGGCGGGGGCCCTCGCCCTGCTCGTCGTGACCGCGGTGGTCATGCAGGTCATCGGGACCCGGGAGAGCGTGCGCTTCCTCGAGCCCGTGGGCCGCGAGGCCTCCGAGGGCGTGCCGGACGCCCTGCACGTCTGACCCTCCCCGTCCACGTCCGACCCTCCCCGTCGCACCTCCGCGCCCTGCCGCTGCCCGACGACCGTCGCCCCGGCGACGACGCCGAGCAGCTGCGGGCTCCGCGGCGGGACGAGCTCGAGCAGGCGCTCGCGGACCGCGGGGACTCCCTGACGTGACCGACGCGGCACGGGCCGGCACCCCTGCGAGGGTGCCGGCCCGTGCCGCGTGCGCGTGGTGGCCTCAGCCGCGGATCGCGTCGATGACCTTGATGCGGGTCGCGATGAGCGCCGGCAGGGCACCCGCGAGCACGCCCACCGCGGTCGCCGCGAGCAGGCCCAGCAGCACCGCCGTCACCGGGAACGGCGGCAGGTCCACGAGGCCCTGCTCCCGGAAATAGTCGGTGACGAAGGGCGCCTTCACGAGCGCGACCGCGCAGGCCACGCCGATCGCCCCGGCGAGCACCGTCGCGACGACGGACTCCATGAGCACCCCCACGAAGATCCGTGCGCCGGTCGCGCCGTAGGAGCGTCGGATCCCGATCTCCCGCACCCGGTGCCGCACCGTGACCAGGGAGATGTTCACCAGGCCCAGCGCGCCGAGCAGCAGGATCACGAGCGCCACGACGACCACGCCGAGGGTGATCGCGCCGAAGCCCTGGTCCTCGAGCGAGAACGAGCTGGGGGAGACGTCGAAGGTGCCGACGCCCGCGCCGGCGAGGGTCTGCGAGAGCCGCGCCCGGATCTCGTCGGCCTGCTCCGGCGGCACCCACACGAGGTACTCCGAGGTCATCGTCGTCTCCGGGGTCTTCCCGGGGAGCTGCGCGACGCTGTCGGCCGGGGCGAAGGCCGCGAGGTCCCAGTCGAGGTTCGGATCCGCGGCGAGCACCCCGATCACGATCGCCTGCCCGGATTCCGCCGCCCCGCTGTCCCCGTAGAGGGTGACGGGCTCGGTGCCCAGCGCGGGCCGGCCGAGCGCCTCGTACAGCGGCTGGTTGACGACGATCGCCGGGGCGAGGCGGTGCTGGTCGGAGTCGGCGATCCAGCGGCCCTGCGCGACCTGCGTCCGGAAGATGTCCCCGTAGGCCGGGTCCACCCCCATCAGCTGGGTGAGCTTGACCCCCTCGGTGGTCTGCACCCGCGCGTCGGTGTACATGCGGCGGGTGCGCTGGTCGATGCCGAGGCGGTCGATCTCGTCCAGCACGGCCTCGTCCTGCTCCTGCGGGGTCACGGACTCGGCGCCGCCGAACGAGGAGATCATGAGGGTCGCGTCGCGGCCGCCGCTGCGCTCCATCGACTGCTCGAGCGCGCCGGAGAGCATGCCCCCGCCGCCCAGCACCGCCGTCAGCGCGAACACCGAGAAGGCGACGCCGATCAGCGAGAGCATGATGCGGCCCTTGTGGACCCGCAGCTCGCCGTAGGCCTCGACGATCGAGGCGATCAGCCCGGTCATGCGACGGCCTCCTGCCCGGCCCGCAGGCCCGCGGTCGCGGCGAGCGCGGTGCGCGCCTCCGCGGTGCCGGCCGCGTCGAGCGTGCCGATGTCGTGGAGGGTCCCCTCGTCCAGCAGGTACGCCCGCTGTGAGAGGGCCGCGACCTGCAGGTCGTGGGTGATCGTGACGAGCGCGGCGTCGGAGTCGCGGGCGATCTCGTCGAGCAGCGCCATGACCGCCTCGCCGGTGGAGACGTCGAGCGCGCCGGTGGGCTCGTCGGCGAGGATCAGCCGCGGCCGGCGCACGAGCGCCCGCGCCACGGCGACGCGCTGCTGCTCACCGCCGGAGAGCCGCGCGGGCACCTGGTCGGCGCGGCCGCCGAGCCCCACCCGGTCGAGCATCTCCCGGGCGAGCTTCTCGCGGTGCCAGAACTGGCGGGCGTCCCCGTACAGCAGCGGCATCATGACGTTCTCGAGGGCGGTGCGGCCGTCGAGCAGGTTGAACTGCTGGAAGACGAAGCCGATCGACGCGCCGCGCAGGCGGGCCCGTCGGGCGTCCCGCAGGCGGTGCACGTCCTGCCCGTCGAAGCGGAGCACGCCGTCGCTCTGCCGGTCGATGAGGCCCAGCAGGTTCAGCAGGGTCGACTTCCCCGAGCCGGAGCGGCCGACGATCGCGACGTGGTCCCCGGCGTCGACCTCGAGGTCCACGCCGCGCAGGATGTGCAGGTCCTCCCCGCCGGGCAGCCGCACCCAGCGGCGCAGGCCCTCGAGGTGGAGCAGGGGCTCCGCGGCGGTCACCAGACCTCCATCCCGTCCATGCCTGACTCGGCGCTGTCCACGCCGGGCACGTACTGCAGGACCTCCTGGCCCTCCTCGAGACCCTTGCGGACCTCGACGACGCCGTCGCCGCGCAGGCCCAGCTCGACCTCGAGCGGGGTGGGCTCGCCGGTCGCCTCGTCGAGCGTGTAGACGGTGCCGGCCTCGCCCTCGCCCTCGACCGCGGTGGTGGGGACGGTGAGCACGCCCTCCGCGGTGCCGAGCGCGACGCTCACCTCGCCGGTGAGACCGGAGACGACGCGGGTGCCGTCCGGGACCGCGCAGCTGAGCTGGGCGGACGTCGTCTCGGGGGTGATCTCCTCACCCGTCATCGGGTTCACCTCGATGGAGGCGCCCTCGTTGCTGGGGGCCTGCTCGTCGTCGGCCGACGGGTCGTCCTCGGTGACGGCGGGCCGCGAGCAGGGGATCGGGTCGGTGAGGGAGGGCAGCGTCGCGGTCGCCTCGATGTCGACGTCGAGCAGGGACAGCTGCTGCTCGGGGGTGAGGTCCGCGGTGATCGAGTAGGTGCCGGGGGAGAGGGTCGCGACGGTGTCGCCCACGGAGACGGTCTCCCAATCGACGGCGGTGAGGTCGCGGACGATCCCGCGGCCGTCGGCCACGAGTGTCAGGTAGCGGTACTCCTGCGGGGCGGAGGTGGCGGCGGTGAACGGGGTGACCGCCTCGGCCTCCGTCCCATCCTCGGTGCCGTCCGTGGTGGCGGCCGCGTCCTCGGTGGCGGCGATCTCGACGGGATCCGCCTCGACGGGCACGCGGACCTGCAGGATCTTCGTGCCCTCCTGGACCTCGTCGCCGTCCTTCACCCACACCTTGTTGATCTCGCCGGCGGCGGTCGCCTTGAGCGGCGTGCCCTCGTCCGGCGCGACGGTCGCGGGCAGCACGAGCTCGGAGCTGATGTCCTCGCGGGAGGCGGTGACCGTGGCGTACTGGTCGAAGTCGGCGCTGGGGCTGATCGGGTCCTCCTCCGCCGCGCTCGACTCCCCGGGGAAGAAGGCCAGGCGGGCGAGGGAGACCGCGATGATGCCGAGGATCAGCATCCAGAACAGGGGGAAGACGTAGCGACGCAGTGCGGCCATCGGAGGACTTTCGATCGGCTCGGCGGCGGGGCGCCGAGGAGGCGGGGAAGGTGCGGCCCGGTGGGGCGGGATGCGGCGACCGGAGGTCGGGACGGTGTGCGGCGCCGCAGGTCGTCGCCGGCCGGTGGGCGCCGCGAGGTCAGTCTGGCCGACGCCGGCCCGCCGGTCATCCCCCGCGCGTGGGAGGTCGGGTATCGATCCGGCACCGGTCCCGAGCAGGCCCGGCCCTCCGCCCGCCCCTCGCCTGGACCGTCCGTGACCGGGGCCGAACGGCGCGCGTAGCCTTCCGGGCATGAGCGCCGATGCCACCCGCACCCCTGATGCCGCGATCCCCGATCCCCTGCTCCTGCTCCCGCTGCGTCAGCGGCTCACCGAGCGCTCCCTCGCGGTGCGCGCCGTGCACGTGATCCGCCCGGGCCGGGAGGACGTCGTCCACCGCTTCGTCGACGACACCGCCGAGAACGTCTACTCCGTCTCCAAGACCGTCACCGCGCTCGGCGTCGGCATCGCCCGCGCCGAGGGGCTGCTCGAGCTCGACGACCGCGCCGTCGACCACCTCCCCTCCCCGGAGGGCCGCTACGGCGAGGGCGTGGGGGACGTGACGATCCGCCACCTGCTCACCATGACCTCCGGCTCGCCCGTGACCGCCTTCGCCCAGGAGGAGCGCGACCACCGCGACCTCACCTCGCTCTACCTGGAGACGCCGCTCGTGCGGGAGGCCGGCAGCGCCTTCGAGTACTCCAACGGCGGGCCCTTCCTGCTCTCCCGGATCATCGAGCAGCGCACCGGGGAGACCCTGCGCGGCTGGCTCATGCCCCGCCTCTTCCAGCCCCTCGACATCGTGAACCCGCAGTGGCACACCACCGTGGACGGCCACAGCTGGGGCGCGACCGGCCTGCATCTGAAGAGCGGCGAGATGGCGCGGATCGGCGAGGTGCTGCTGGGCCGCGGCACCGTGGACGGCGCCGAGCTCGTCCCGGCCGAGTGGGTGGACCTCATGCACGCGGAGGACACCTGGGTCCCCACCGCCTGGCCGGACCCGGACAACGCCCGCTACGGCCTGGGCGTCTGGGCCAGCCAGCCGGACTGCGCATGGCGGGCCGACGGCGCCTACGGCCAGTTCCTGCTGGTCCTCCCCGAGCAGGAGGCCCTCGTCGCGATCACCTCCCACATCGAGAACGGCGGCGCGAACGGGGTGCTCGCCGCGGTGCGCGAAGAGCTCCTCCCGCTGCTCTGACCCGCGGCCCCGTCGGCCCCGCCCCGCCGGCCGCGGCGACCACCCCGTCCCCTCCGCCGGTCGCCGGCCCCGGGTGGCCGACGGGTACGGGACGTCATCGCGCAGATGTGGCCGTATTCGGGGACATCGGTACGAAGAGGTCCCGTAGGCCCATGCCCCCGGGGGATGCACGGGAGGAGCACCACCCGCACGTCCCCGGGCTGGGCGCAGGCGCGGCCGGTAGCGTGGGCGCATGGATCCCTCCGTCATCGTGAACATCGTCCTCGTCCTGCTGTTCGTGCTGATCGGCGGCGTGTTCGCGGGCACGGAGATGGCGATCGTGAACCTCCGCGAGTCCCAGATCAGCCAGCTCGAGGAGACGGGACCCCGCGGGGAGGCCACCGCACGCCTGGTGCGGGACCCGAACCTCTTCCTCTCCGCGGTGCAGATCGGCGTGACGGTCGCGGGCTTCCTGAGCTCCGCCTACGGCGCCTCGACGATCGCGCCGGTGCTCACCCCGGTGCTCACGGGGCTCGGGATGAGCGACTCGGCGGCGAGCACGACGGCGCTGATCGTCATGACGCTGCTCATCGCGTTCCTCTCCCTCGTGCTCGGTGAGCTCGCCCCGAAGCGCCTCGCGATGCAGAACGCGCTGGGCCTGACGAAGATCGTCGGCCCGCCGCTGGGGGTGTTCGGGCGGCTCATGCGGCCGGTGATCTGGCTGCTGTCCGTCTCCACGAACCTCGTGGTGCGGCTGCTGGGCGGTGACCCGCAGGCGAACCGCGAGGCGGTCTCCGCGGAGGAGATCAAGGCGATGGTGCGCGACTCCGACGCCCTCGAGGAGGCCGAGTCCCGCGTGCTGGCGGACGTCTTCGACGCCTCCGAGCGCACGGTCGTCGAGGTGATGCGGCCCCGCCACCAGGTGGACTTCCTCGAGGGGGAGCAGACGGTCGCCCAGGCGCGGGAGCTCGTGCGGGAGTCGGGCCACTCCCGCTACCCGGTGACGGGAGAGGACGTGGACGATGTGCTCGGCTTCGTGCACGTGCGGGACCTGCTGCACGTCGAGGACCCGGAGGGCACGCGCCTGCGTTCCATCGCCCGCCCCATCGAGCACGTTCCCGGCACCGTGCAGGTGCTGCGCGCCCTGAACCGGATGCGAGCGCACGCGGACCAGATCGCGGTGGTGGTCGACGAGTACGGCGGCACCGACGGGATCGTCACGCTCGAGGACCTGCTCGAGGAGCTCGTGGGGGAGATCTACGACGAGTTCGACACCGACCCCCGCGGCAGCGACCCCGAGCACCCGGGCCTCACCGAGGGTGAGATCGACGGGGGCCTCATCCTCCAGGAGTTCGAGGCGCTGACCGGGATCGAGCTGCCGGACACGGGCGGCTACGAGACGGTCGGCGGCTTCGTCATGGCCTCCCTCGGCCGGATCGCTGTGGAGGGCGACACGGTGCCGATCGAGGGCGGCCGGCTCGACGTGACGAAGGTCGACGAGCGGCGCGTGCAGACGGTGCGCTTCGTGCGCGAGGAGGAGCCGACGGCCGACGGCGCCGCGTCCGGCGCCGCTCCGGCCTCCGGCGGCGAGGCGGCCCCGACGCGAGGGTGACCCTGCGCTGACCTGCGGCGGGACCTTCGTCGGGCGTACTCGGCGCTGTCTCGCCCGATGACCCGTTCGGTCACGAGAAGGTCACGGCGGCGGCCTGATCTGGTGCGCAGGATCACTCGAGGCCTTTCATCGGTGCCATGAGCGCACCAATCATTGGCACACCACGCAATGCTCGTCCGTGCGGCACGGGGGACGTCGCCGAGCCGGCCGCGGAGGCCACCGCCGTGGCGCCCGACGGGTGCTCGACCGGGTCGTCGTCGGCCCCCGCGACGGACGCCTCCGCAGGGTCCTGCGGCACGGGCCGGCGCAGCGTCTCGACCCGCGTGGACCTCGCCCTGCTGGGGGTGCGCACCGCGGTCCCCGTGAGCCGCCGCGGCGGCGCGGGCCCCAGCGACGACGGCCACTTCCTCGTGGCCGGCGAGGGCGCCGCGATCCCGATGAACCCCGAGAGCCCCTACGTGCTCTCCCCGCAGGGGCGGGTCACCGTGGACGGCGCGGACCTCGGCCTCGAGGTCACCCCCGTCTCCCGCCCGCGGTTCTACGACCTCGCCACCGCGGACGGCACCTCCTACGAGAAGATCGCCAAGCTCCACGGCCGCGACGTCCTCGCGACGACCGTGGTCCAGACCTGCGTGCGCTACGACGAGGCCGACCGCTGCCGCTTCTGCGCGATCCAGGCCTCCCTCGACGCCGGCCTCACCGTCGCGGTGAAGACCCCCGCGATGCTCGCGGAGGTCGCCGAGGCCGCGGTGCGCCTGGACGGCGTGACGAACATGGTCATGACCACCGGCACCTCGAACGGCTGGGACCGCGGGGCCAAGCACCTCGCCCGCTGCGTCCGCGCGGTGAAGGAGGCCGTGCCGCAGCTCGAGATCCAGGTCCAGTGCGAGCCGCCGGCGGATCTCCGCGCGATCACCGACCTCCGCGAGGCGGGGGCGAGCTCGATCGGCATCCACGTCGAGTCGATGGACGACGAGGTGCGGCGGCGCTGGATGCCCGGCAAGTCCACCGTCACCCTCGACGAGTACCGCGCCGCCTGGCGCGAGGCCGTGCGGGTCTTCGGCTGGAACCAGGTCTCCACCTACCTGCTCGTGGGCCTCGGCGAGGACAGCGACGAGATGGTCGAGGGCGCGCGGGAGCTCATCTCGATGGGCGTCTACCCGTTCATCGTCCCCTTCCGGCCCCTCGCCGGGACCCTCGCGGCGGACGTCGACCGCATCCCCGCGCCCCATCGTGACCAGCTCCGGTACGTCACGGTGCGCGTCGCGGCGCTGCTCGCCGCCGCGGGCATGCGCGGCGCGGACCAGAAGGCCGGCTGCGCGACCTGCGGCGCCTGCAGCGTGCTGAAGACGGCGGGGGCCTGACATGCTCGACGTCCCGCTCCTCTCCGGCCCACCGCGTCCCGCGCGCCGCCGCCCGGCGCCCCTGCGCATCGTGATCGCCGACCCCGCCCAGCGCGCGGAGTACCTGCGGATCCGCCGCGAGGTGTTCGTGCGCGAGCAGGGCATCTTCACGGCCGACGACCGCGACCGCATCGACGAGGACACCCGCACCGTGGTCCTCGTGGCGCTCGGCCCGGAGGGCGAGGTGCTCGGCGGGGTGCGCGTGGCGCCCGTCCCCGAGGGCCGTGACATCGGCTGGTGGAGCGGGAGCCGCCTCGCCGTGCGGCGCGGGGCGCGGCGTGCGGGCGGGATCGGCTCCGCGCTCGTGCGGGAGGCGTGCTCGACGATCGCCGGGCTCGGCGTGCTCCGCTTCGACGCGACCGTGCAGCTCGGCGCCGCCGTGCTCTTCGACCACCTCGGCTGGCAGCGCGTGGGCACGACGACCGTGCAGGGCGTGCCCCACCTGCTCATGCAGTGGCCCATCGACCGGGTCCAGAGCCTGGTCACCGGGACCAAGAGTGCCCTGGGCGGGGTGCTCGAGCCCCTCGGCCGGGCGGTGCCCGCGGGCGCGGCCAGCGGTCCCGGCGCGGCCGTCCCGCCGAGGCCGCAGCTGGGCGGCCAGGGCTTCGTGGGCGACGACGCCGCCCCCGTCCCCGGCACGGACCTCGTCGCGGCCTGCGACGCGATCCTCCCGGCGATGGTG
The DNA here is from genome assembly GCF_005490785.1 of Brachybacterium sp. SGAir0954. Classification (GTDB taxonomy): domain Bacteria; phylum Actinomycetota; class Actinomycetes; order Actinomycetales; family Dermabacteraceae; genus Brachybacterium; species Brachybacterium rhamnosum. The sequence goes on from NZ_CP027295.1 coordinate 862,639, forward strand.
GACCGCGACCCCGAATGGGCCGGCTGGTGCGGCGTCCTCGTCAACGTGCACGACGTCGCCGCGATGGGGGCGGAGCCCGTCGGCCTGCTCGACGCGATCGGCGCCCGCACCGTGCGCGAGGCGCGCCGCGTCGCCGAGGGCATCGCGGAGGCCTCCCGCGCCTGGGCGGTGCCCGTGCTCGGCGGCCACACCCAGTTCGGCGTCGACCCCTCGCTCTCCGTCACCGCGATCGGCCGCGCGGCGCGGCCCGTCCCCGGGGGCGGCGGCCGCCCGGGCCACGACCTCCACCTCACCGCGGACCTCCACGGCGCCTGGCGCCCCGGGTACGAGGGGCGGCAGTGGGACTCGAGCTCGACCCGCACCCCGGAGGCGCTCCAGGACCTCGCCGGCACCGTGCGCCGGGCCCGTCCCGCAGCCGCGAAGGACGTCTCCATGGGCGGGATCATCGGCACCGCCGGGATGCTCGCCGAAGCCTCCGGGACCGGCGCCGTGCTCGACGTCGCCGCCGTCCCCGCCCCCGGCGCCGCCGCCCACGGCGACTGGCTCACCTGCTTCCCCGGCTTCGGGATGCTCACCGCGGATCCCCGCGGGGAGAACCGCATGGCCTCCCGCTTCGCGAGGACCGCCCGCGTCGGCACCCTCGACGACGGTCCCGGCGTGCGCCTGCGCTGGCCCGACGGCGTCGAGACCACGGCCCTCGACGCGGCCGTGACCGGACTCGGCACGGCCTGAGAAGACCTCCCGGGCCCCGCGCCCGGGTCGTGGGACGCCATCGGACGGCGCCCCCGCAGCCCCACCCGCACCACCCACCTCACCAGGGAGAACCATCATGACCAGCGACATCGACGCCCAGATCGCCGAGAACATCCAGAAGTCCCTCGGCGAGATCCCGCACCCCTCGCTGCCCGCCGGCACCAACCTCTACGGCTCCACGAAGATCTTCCCGGACCTCCAGGCGGAGGACGGCGAGTCCTACTTCACCCTCGTCCACGGCATCCCCCACGAGTCCTCCGTGAGCTTCGTGGCGATCCTGCAGGCCACACGCGCGCTGCGGAAGGGCTTCGAGTCCGCGATCTACTTCTACGGCCCCGGCGCCCTCGCCTGTTCCGCGACCCGCGGCTTCCCGACGACCGGCGACTCCGGGTTCCCGGGCGAGCAGAACATGAACGGCTCCCTGGAGACCTTCATCAAGGAGGGCGGCACGGTGTTCTGCTGCCGCTTCGGGATGGGCCTGCACGGCATGCGCGAGGAGGACCTCATCGAGGGCGTGGTCCCCGCACACCCCCTCGACGTGCAGGACGCGCTCATCCACTACGCCCGCAAGGGCGCCATCATCAACTCCACCTACAACCTCTGAACGGGCGCCGCCATGAGCATCACCGTCGCGTCCGTCAGCGCGAACTTCACCCGCGACCTCGAGCAGAACTACGCGCTGATCGCGCAGCTGCTCGAGCAGGCCCGCGCCGAGGGTGCCCGCCTCGTCGCCTTCCCCGAGGCCGCGCTCGGCGGCTACCTGCCCGCCCTCGGCAACCACGGGGACAGCGTGCGCACCACCCGCCGCTCGCTGCCGCCCGCGCTCCGCCTCGACGGCCCCGAGATCGCCCGGGTCCAGGAGCTCGCCGGGGACACGGTCCTCACCATCGGCTTCTGCGAGCTCGCGGAGGACGGCGAGACCCGCTACAACGCGGCCGTGTGCCTCGACGACTCGCAGATCTACTCGTCGTACCGCAAGGTCCACCAGCCGCTCGGCGAGAACATGTCCTACGCGGCGGGGGACGGCTACCAGGCCTTCGACACCCCTGTCGGCCGGCTCGGCATGCAGATCTGCTATGACAAGGCGTTCCCGGAGGCGGCGCGCATGCTCGCCCTCGACGGGGCGGAGATCGTCATCAGCATGTCGGCCTGGCCCGCGGCCCGCACCGCGACCGCGGAGAACCTCCAGGACGACCGCTGGACCTACCGCTTCAACCAGTTCGACATCGCCCGCGCCCTGGACAACCAGGTGTTCTGGATCGCGTCGAACCAGTCCGGGACCTTCGGCTCGCTGCGCTACGTGGGCAACGCGAAGGTCGTCGACCCGGGCGGGAACGTCCTGGCCACGACCCTCCTCGGGGACGGTCTCGCGATCGCCGAGGTCGACGTCGAGGGGAAGTTCCGGGAGATGCGCGGAGGCATGTTCCACCTGCGCGACCGCAGGCCGGACGTCTACGCGCCGGTCGTCGAGTCCGGCACGTCCCGGGCGGACGGATGGCGGGAGGTGGCCCATGCCTGAGCTGCGCTTCGCCGTGCGCTGGCCGGACGGCGCCGAGTCCGAGCACTATTCCCCGAGCCTCGTGATCGCCGACCACCTCCGGGAGGGGGCGGGCTACGACCTCGAGGACTTCGTGGACCGCGCCCGCACGGCCCTGGGCGCCGCGAGCGACCGGGTCGAGGCCCGCTACGGGCACCCCTGCTCCCTCGCGCGCCGCTCCTCCCGGCAGATCGCGGAACGTGCGGCCGCCTCCCCGCCGGGGCGCGTCGAGGTGCTGAGGTTCGTCCGCCCGGCCGTGCCCTTCCCCGCCGGTGCGAGCGCCGGCCCGAGGCCCGAGGAGGCCCGCCGATGATCCCCACCACCCTCACCCCTGGTGAGCACTACGAGGCGGTCGTCGTCGGCGGCGGGCAGGCCGGGCTCGCGCTCAGCAGGCACCTGGTCGACGCCGGCGTGCACCACGTGGTGATCGAGCGGGAGAGCGTCGCGCACGAGTGGAAGGACGGCCGCTGGGACCAGTTCACGCTGGTCACCCCCAACTGGCACTGTCGCCTCCCCGGCTACGAGTACGAGGGCCCCGATCCCGACGGCTTCATGCGCCGCGACGAGGTCCACGCCTGGGTGCGCGGCTTCGCGGAGTCCTTCGACGCCCCCGTCGCGGAGGGCGTGGCCGTCCGGCGCGTGAGCGCCCGCCCCGAGGGCGGGTTCACCGTCGAGACCGACGCGGGCACGATCACCGCAAGCACCGTCACCGCCGCGACCGGCGGCTACCACGAACCGGTCGTGCCCCCGTGGGCGGCCGCCCTGCCGCCGGAGCTGTTCCAGCTGCACTCCCACCGCTACCGGAGCGCGGCCCAGCTGCCGGAGGGACCGGTGCTCGTGGTGGGGACCGGGCAGTCCGGCACGCAGATCGCGGAGGACCTCCACCTCGAGGGCCGGGAGGTGCACCTGGCCGTCGGTCGCGCACCGCGCGTCGCGCGCTTCTACCGGGGCCGCGACTGCATGACCTGGCTCGCCGAGATGGGCGTCTACGACGTCCCCGTCTCCACCCGGGGCCTCGCCAAGCGCGAGTCGACCAACCATTACGTGACCGGCCGCGACGGCGGGCGTGACATCGACCTGCGCGCCTTCGCCCGGGACGGCATGCACCTCCACGGCCGCGCCGAGGGCGTGGAGGACGGGGCGATCCGCCTGGACGACTCGCTCGCGGCGAACCTCGACCATGCGGACTCCGTCGCCGAGTCCATCAAGGACGACATCGACGCGCACATCGCCACCCTGGGGATCGACGCGCCCGTCGAGCCCCGGTACCGGCCCGTGTGGACCCCGCCGGACGGGCCCACGCAGATCCCCCTCGAGGAGCTCTCCGCGATCGTCTGGGCGATCGGGTTCCGGGCGGACTGGTCCTGGCTCGACCTCCCCGGGGTGCTCGATCCGACCGGGCATCCCGCTCACTCCCGCGGCGCGACGTCGGTGCCGGGGTTCCAGTTCCTGGGCCTGCCGTGGCTGCAGACCTGGGGCTCGGGCCGCTTCCACGCGATCGCCCGGGACTCCGAGCACGTGGCCGCGACCGTCCGCGAGCACCTCGCGACGGTGGGGGAGCAGGCATGCGCGTAGCGCTGCTCACCTACTCGACGAAGCCCCGCGGGGGCGTGGTCCACACGCTCGCCCTCGCCGAGGCGCTCGCCGGCCGCGGGCACGAGGTCGAGGTGTGGACCCTCGCCCGCGGCGGCGACGCGGGCTTCTTCCGGGAGGTCGACCCCGCGGTGAGCGTGCGCGCCGTCCCCTTCCCCGAGGTGGAGGGGGAGAGCGTGGGGGAGCGCATCGACCGGTCGATCACGGTGCTTGGCGGGGCCTTCGACTCCGCGGCCGACGTCGTCCACGCGCAGGACTGCATCTCCGCGAACGCCGTGGGGGAGAGGGGGCGAGCGCACGTGCGCACGATCCACCACCTCGACGCGTTCACGACCGAGCGGCTGATCCGCTGCCACGACCGGGCGATCCGGGAGCCGGCAGCCCGGATCTGCGTCTCCGCCGCCGTCGCCGCGGAGGTGCGGGAGACGTACGGCCCGGTGCCGACGGTCATCCCCAACGGCGTCGCGGCGGAGCGCTTCGCCCGCGCCGCCGGGCCGGAGGGCGCCGCCGCCCGCGCCCGCTGGCAGGGCAGGCTCGGCCGCTACGTGCTCGCCCTCGGCGGGATCGAGCCCCGCAAGGGCACGATCGACCTGCTCGAGGCCTTCGCCCGGATCCGGGACCGGCATCCCGGGGTCCGGCTCGTGCTCGGCGGCGGGGAGACGCTCTTCGACTACCGCCCCTACCGGGCGCGCTTCGAGGAGCGGACCCGGGAGCTGGGGGTCGAGCCGGTGCTGCTGGGCACCCTGCCCGATGACGAGGTGCCCCCGCTCGTCGCGGGCGCGGAGGTGCTCGGCTTCGTCTCCACGAAGGAGGGGTTCGGCCTGGCCGCGCTCGAGGCGCTCGCCGCGGGCGTGCCCGTCCTCGCCCGGGACATCCCCGTGATCCGCGAGGTGTTCGGCGACGCCGTGCACCGCGCCCCGGGCACCGTGGAGGGCATCGCGAGCGGGCTCGACACGATGCTCGCGGGGGAGAGGCCCGATCCGCGGCGGGGCCGTGCGCTCGCCGACGCCTTCACCTGGGAGCGGGCCGCGGAGCTCCACGAGCGGTTCTACCGGCACGTCCTCGAGCACGGAGGCGATGCCGGTGCGCCGGTCGATCTCGCGGATCATCGCTGAGCGCGGCGCCCGGGACCCGTCGGAGCCGGTCGTCCTCGACGCCCGCGGCGTGCTCACCGCGGGCGAGCTCGCGGCGGGCGCCCGGTCGCTCGCCCGGCGCCTGCGCCGTGCGGGGGTGCGCGTCGACGACCACGTCGAGGTCTCCCTCGGCAACGACCGCGACATGGTCATCGCCTGCTGCGCCGTGTGGGAGGCGGGCGCGACGCCGCTGCCGCTCGCCCCGGGGCTCGTGCACGCGGAGCGGGAGCGGATCGAGGACATTGCCCGCCCCACCGCCTCGATCGGTGCGCTCCCGGCGCGGCCGGACGTCGTGCATCTGCAGGTCGCGGGGACGGCCGACGGGGCCGACGACACCGATCGCAGTCCGGACCTCGACCCCGATCTGGCCGCCTCCTGCTGGAAGGCGATGACGACCTCCGGATCGACGGGCCGGCCCAAGATCGTCCGGGCGAGCGCCCCGGCGCTGCTCGACCCGGAGCGGGCGGTCGCCCCGTACCTGCCCCGTGACCAGGTGCAGCTCGTCGCCGGGCCGCTCACCCACCCGGCGCCCTTCACCTATGCCTTCCGCGGTCTGCTCACCGGTCACCGGCTCGTGCTGCTGCCGCGCTTCACCCCGGAGGCCTGGCTCGACGCCGTCGAGGAGCACCGCGTCACCTGGGCGATGGTGGTGCCGACGATGCTCCACCGCCTCCTGCGACTGCCGCCCTCCCGGCGCTCGCCCGCGAGGCTCGCGAGCCTGCGCACCCTGCTGCATATCGGCGCGCCCTGCGCGGTGCCGCTCAAGCGGGAGGTCATCGACTGGCTGGGCCCCGAGCGGGTCCTCGAGGTGTACGCGGGCAGCGAGTCCAACGGGATCGTCATGATCGACGGCGCGGACTGGCTCGCGCATCCCGGGAGCGTGGGCAGGCCGCTGCCGGGCACCTCCGCGCGGATCGTCGACGCCGAGGGCCGCGCGCTGCCGCCCGGCCGCACGGGTCTCGTGCAGATGCGCCGCGAGGGCGCCCCCGCCTCGCACTACCTCGGCGCCCCCTCCCGTCGCGACGCCGAGGGCTGGGACACCCTGGGGGACCTGGGCCGCCTGGACGCCGCGGGCTACCTCCACCTCACGGACCGCGAGGACGACATGATCGACCGCGGCGGGGAGCTCATCGCCCCGGCCGCGATCGAGGCGGAGCTCGAACAGCACCCCGAGGTGCGCGGCGCCCTCGTGCTCGGACTGCCGGACGCGGAGTGGGGGCACCGGATCGCGGCCGTGCTCGACGTCCCCGGGGTCGGGCCCGACGGGGAGGACGGGGACGCCGCGGAGGCCGTCGGCCGGCGGATCCTCGCCGGGGTGCGGCCCCGCCTCGGGCATCGCACCCCGCAGGAGGTGCTCGTCGTCGACCGCCTGCTGCGGGACGACGCCGGCAAGGCCCGCCGCCGGGCGTGGGTCACCGCCTTCGAGGAGGGCGGGCTCAGATCCCGCCGGCCGCCCGCGCCGCCGCCGAGACCTTCATGAGACTGCGCTGCAGGGCCTGCAGCTCCTCCATGTCCATGCCGAGCCGCTCGAGCATCTGACCGGGGACGGCCTCCGCCTCATGGCGCAGCGCGGCCCCGGCGGGGGTGAGCGCGATCGCGAGGACGCGCTCGTCCTTCTCGTCGCGCCGACGCTCCACGTATCCGATCGCCTCGAGCCGCTTCACGAGCGGGGAGACCGTGCCCGGGTCCAGCTGGAGCCGTGCGCTGAGGGCCTTCACGGAGAGCGGGGCGTCCTCCCAGAGGGCGAGCATCACGAGGTACTGCGGATGCGTCAGCCCCAGCGGCTCGAGGACCGGGCGGTAGGCGGCGACGATGCTCCGCGAGGTGAGGGTCACGGCGAAGCAGAACTGGGTCTCCAGCGCCAGAGGGTCCACGGGACCGGCTTCGCTCACGTCCACTCCTTCACAGCAGTCCGGACGAGCATACCGATCCCGGCGGGCCCCGCGTGCCGGGGTCCCGTCGGCCCTCCCGGACCGAACCTGTGCGGCGCCCGTGCGCCGAGGACTAGGCTCGATCCCATCGCGGCCTGCAGGACGCGGGCCGCTCCGCCGTCGATCCCAGGAGAAACCATGGCCCGCACCAGTCTTGCCCGCCTCCTCGTCACCCAGCTGCGCGACCTCGGCGTCGAGCGCATCTACGGGGTGGTCGGCGACTCGCTGAACCCCGTCGTCGACGCGATCCGCACCACCGAGGGCATCGAGTGGGTGCACGTGCGCAACGAGGAGGCCGCCGCCTTCGCCGCCGGCGCCGAGGCCCGCCTGACCGGGAAGCTCGCCGTGTGCGCCGGCTCGTGCGGCCCCGGCAACACGCACCTCGTCCAGGGGCTGTTCGACGCGCACCGCGACGGCGCCCCCGTGCTCGCCCTCGCCTCCCACATCCCCTCGGAGAAGATCGGCACCGGCTTCTTCCAGGAGACCCACCCGGAGATCCTGTTCCAGGAGTGCTCGTACTTCTGCGAGATGGTGAACTCCGGCCCGCACGGCGCGACGCTGCTGCACATCGCGATCCAGACCGCGATCGCGAAGCGCGGCGTCTCCGTGCTCGTGATCCCCGGAGACGTCGCGGACCAGGAGGTCGACGGCCCGCTCACGAAGGACCTCGCCGTGGAGCTCGGCGCCGTGCAGCCGGCCGCGGGGCCCGTCGGCCGGCTCGCCGAGATGATCGACGAGGCCCGCTCCGTGATGCTCTTCGCAGGGGCCGGCGTGGAGGGCGCCCGCGAGGAGGTGCTCGCGCTCGCCGAGGCGACGAAGGCACCGGTGGGACACGCGTTCGGCGGCAAGCAGTGGATCCAGTACGAGAACCCGTACGACGTCGGCATGAGCGGGCTGCTGGGCTACGGCGCCTGCTACGACGCGATGCACGAGGCGGATCTGGTGATCCTGCTCGGCACCGACTTCCCCTACAGCGAGTTCCTCCCGCAGAACGAGAAGGCGAGGATCGTCCAGATCGACGCGGACGCCTCCCGCCTGGGCCGCCGCGTGCCGCTCGACCTCGCGCTGCACGGCGACGTCGCGCTCACCCTGCAGGCCGTCCTGCCGCTGCTGCAGGGGAGGAAGGACGCGAAGTTCCTGCAGAAGATGCTCAAGGCGCACCACAAGGCGCTGCAGGGCGTCGTCGCCGCGTACACGAAGAACGTCGAGCGGATGACGCCGATCCATCCCGAGTTCGTCGCGGCGACCCTCGACGACCTCGCCGCGGAGGACGCCGTGTTCACCGTGGACACGGGCATGTGCAACGTGTGGGGCGCCCGCTACATCACCCCCAACGGGAAGCGCCGCCTGTTCGGCTCCTGGCACCACGGCACGATGGCGAACGCGCTGCCGCAGGCGATCGGCGCCTCGAAGGCGTTCCCCGGCCGGCAGGTCATCTCGATGAGCGGCGACGGCGGCCTCGGGATGCTCATGGGCGAGCTGCTCACCGTGAAGCTGCACCAGCTGGACACGAAGATCGTCGTCTTCAACAACTCGAGCCTCGGCATGGTCAAGCTCGAGATGCTCGTCGAGGGCCTGCCGGACTACGGCACCGACCATGAGGGCGTCGACTTCGCGGCGATCGCGGCGGGCGCCGGCATCACCTCGGTGCGGATCACCGACCCGAAGAAGCTGCGCAAGGAGATGCAGAAGGCGCTCGCCACCCCGGGCCCCGTGCTCATCGACGTGGTCACGGACCCGGCGGCGCTGTCGATGCCGCCGAAGATCAGCCCGCAGCAGATCCGCGGGTTCGCGACGGCGTCGACGAAGATCGTGCTCGCGGGCGGCGTGGGCAAGATGCTCGACATGGCCTCCGCGAACCTGCGCAACATGCCGCGCTGAGGCGCGGACCCGGGAACGGGGAGGGAACTGACATGGAGCTCATCCACCCGCGCGATCTCGCGCTCTGGCGGGAGCGCAGAGACCTGCGCGGGCAGACGGGGCGGCGTCTCCGTCGACTGCGCGGGGGCGCCGCCGACGAGCAGGTGCCCCTCGCGGAGTTGGCGTCGATCCCGGGGGATGATTCCGGGACGAGGTCGACGCTGGTCGTGCTCGAGGACCTGGACGACCGCGCGATGGGCGCCCTCCTCGCGCCGCTCCCGTATCTGCGCGGCACGGTGCACTGCGTCGTGGTCGGTGCGCAGAGCGTGCCGACGGAGCTCGCCTCGCTGCCCCGTTCCCCGGTCCAGGGCCTCGAGGGCCTGCTCGAGGCCACGGGTGCGGGTGCCGTGCTCACCGCAGGCGGAGCCGGCCCGTGGACGCGGGGCCTCCACGAGGAGGTGATCGGGCGCGGGGTGGCGACATTCGTCCTGCAGACGGGGCAGGTCACCCCCTTCTCGCCCCCTCTCCCGGAGGAGACCACCGTGGTGGCGTGGACCGATGCGGATGCCGCGCTGCTGCGCTCGGGACGGCACGACGTCGACACCATGGTCATCGGGTCGCAGCGGCTCTGGGAGCTGTCCCATGATCCCGTCACCGAGCTGCAGGACGGACCTCCCGTGCTGCTGGCTCGCCTCGCGGATGACCTCCTTCCCCGCCATCTCGCCACGAGGGCAGCCGCGAGCGCGATGCGCCACGGGCAGTTTCGGCTGCGGCCGGACATCGGCGATACCGATCCGATCTCGCGGGCCTCCTACGAGCTCTGGCGCCGACGGGGCGCGGAGCTCGTCGAGCCGGGGGCGGAGCTCCCGGCCGTGCCTCTCGTCGGCGTGCGTCAGGAGGAGCTGCTGGAGGCCGCGGTCCGAGGAGTCCCGGTGCGGGTGCACGCACCCGGCGCTCCGGCATGGCTGCAGGACCTGTGGGACCGGACCGGCATGCGACGATACGGAAGCTCCGGTCCGTCGCGGCCGCCGGCCCCGCCCGCCGAGGAGCCGGCGACAGTGCTCGCGGAGACCCTCGACGGGGTGCGATGAACGGGACGTTCCGGAACCGGCGTGATGCACGGGCCGAGGAGAGGGGATCGGAGCACCGATGAGGCCGCTGCATGCGCATCCGCAGCATTACGCGTGGGGGTCCGCCGAGGAGCTGCCGCGCTTCCTCGGGAGGGATCCTGACGGCAGAGCGTGGGCGGAGCTCTGGTACGGGGCCCATCCCAGCGCCCCGTCGATCCTCGATGCCGCGGGGCCGCTGGACGCCGCGGTGACGGGGGACCCCCGGGGCATGCTCGGGGACGACGTGGTGAACGCCTTCGGCAGCCGCCTCCCGTACCTGCTCAAGCTCATCGCTCCCGAGCGCCCGCTCTCCCTGCAGGTCCACCCCTCACGCTCGCATGCGGCGGAGTCGTTCGCCGCCGAGAACGCCGCCGGGCTCCCGCTCGACTCACCCCATCGCAACTACCGGGACGACAACCACAAGCCAGAGATGGTCCTCGCGCTGACGAAGTTCGAGGCGGTCTGCGGCTTCCGTGCGCCGCGCCGTGCCGCCCAGATCCTCGCGGGCCTGGACACCGATCTCTCCGATCGTCTCCACACCCTGCTGGTGGAGAACCTCAGTGCTCACGGGATGCGTGCCGCCTTCCGCACCCTGGTCTCGCCGTCCCTCCGGCCGGATGCCGCGGCCGTCGCCGAGGTCGTCGCAGCCTGCGAAGCCCGGGTCGCCGCCGGGGCCTCGCCCTCACCGCGGATCGACCGGACGGTGGTGCGCCTCCACGAGCATTTCCCCGGAGACCCGGGTGTCGTGGCCAACCTGCTGCTGAATCCCGTGACCCTGCAGCCGGGGGAGGCGATGTACGTCCCCGAGGGCGCGATCCACGCCTACCTCTCGGGATTCGGCGTCGAGGTGATGGCGGCGAGCGACAACGTGCTCCGGGCAGGCCTGACCGCGAAGCGGGTGGACGTCGAGGAGATGCTGCAGTGCGTGAGCGTGCAGGCCGCGCCGCCGCAACGGGTCGCTCCGGAGCGTCTGACCCCGAGCACGGTCGCCTATTTCGCGCCGATCGATGATTTTCAGCTCTCGGTCACGACGCTCGACGGGGGAGGGGACGTCGCCGACCCGGTCGCCCGGTACCTCGTGCCCGGCTCAGGACCGAGGATCCTGCTCTGCCTCGACGGCGAGCTGACCGTGAGCGCGGGCGGGAGCACGCTGCGTCTGCCCGCCGGCCGGGCGGTGTTCGTCGCCGCCGAGGACGGGGACCTGCACGTGGCAGGGCAAGGGCGAGTGATCCAGGCGTCGGTCCCGTAGCCGGCCCGATCAGGCGGGGGTCGTGCTCTGCAGCTCCCCTGCCTCCTGAGCGGCGGTCACCTGGTCGAGGATCTCCTCGACGAGTTCGATGACCTGCTCACCCCCGGTCACGGGACCCCCGGCGAGCTGTCCATCCGCGCCCAAGAGCACTGCGGCGGGGGCGCCCCGGCTGCCGAGCTGCTCGCGGGCGGTGAACTGCGGGTCATACAGGGCGTGCTCCGCGACCCGGGCCTGCGTGCGCGGGGTGAGCCTGTCCTGAGGGGTGCGGAACACGGCGAGGACCTGCATGAACGGATCGAGCTTCTCGATCCAGGTCGGCATACGGTCCAGTACGCGCTCGCAGGGACCACAGCCCTCGGTCGCGAAGACGAGCAGCGCCGCTCGCTGGGAGGTGAGTTGGCGCAGGGTGACGAGGTCTCCGTCGGGACGCTGGAGCACCGCCGCCGGGATGGCGACACGCTCGTAATCGAGGAGATCGTCCTCCCCGTCCAGCTCGGCGTCGGCCGCCGTCGGCTCCGCTTCCGATCCGGGCTCCGCCGCACGCTCGACCCCGCCCAGCACGAGCACCACGAGCGCCATCGCCACCACGAGCACCACCACGAGCGTGAGCAGCGACAGCGGCGCGCGCACGAGCGCATCGGCGATCTGGCCGCGCGCGGCGGCGGAGATCGTCACGAGCGCGAGGAAGGTGAGCAGCATGTTCCGCGCGAGCGTCGCCTTCGAGACCGTGGGGGAGGCGAGCGAGCCGAAGCACGAGCACTCCACCTTCTCCTCGAAGGTCAGCGCCCGCGCGATGATCACGAGGTACGCCGCCATCAGCAGCGTCGCGAGCACGGCGAGCACCACCTGCAGCGGCACGAGCGGCACCCACAGCAGCAGCGCGAGCACGATCTCCGCGCCCGGCAGCACGGCCGCGACGAGGTGGTGCGCGCGGCGCGCGGGAAGGCGCAGCGAGGTCATGGCGTCCTGCGTGCCGCGGCGCTCGCCGAGCTTCGCGATGCCGGACACCAGCAGGATGATCGACAGCAGGATCGGCGCTGCCACCAGGATGCTCATCGGGTTCCCTTCGTCGGCGACCCCGCCCATTATCGTCGTCCCGATGAGCCCGGGACTCCCGGGCCGCTCGCGCACCTGACCTCCGTGTGAGGACGGGGAGCCGGGCCGCCCGGAGCGAGCATCCTGGTGACGGCGGCGAGGGCCGACTCGGCGGCGCCACGGGCGGGTTGCCCGCCGTGACGGGCGTGACCTGTCATATTCAGGCCCATGAGCGGCGAGAGAGACGATGCAGGGTGGCTGGGGCGGTTCGCCTCGGCGAGCGGAGGCGTCGCGGCGAAGCAGTGCTTCTTCACCGGGTTCGTCCTGGCGATGAGCCTGCTGCTCGCCGTGTCCGCATCCTCGTTGGTCTTCTCGGGGCCGTATCTCGCGGCTGCGGCGGCGCTCGTGCTGATGACCGTCCTCACGGGCGTCGTGCGCTGGGCGAGCATCCCGCACGGGTGGATCGCGGTCGTGCCCCTGTTCGACATCGCGGCGGCGGGCCTCATGCGCGATGTGTTCCGCGCCGATGCCGCTGCGGTGGCGCTGTTCGCGTTCCTGCCGGCGCTGTGGCTCGCCTACGCCTTCGGCCAGCGCGGGAACCTGATGGCCACTGCCGCGGTCACCCTCGCGATCTCCCTGCCGACGGTGGTGCGCGCCTTCCCGGACATCGACTCCGTGGTGATCACCCGATCCCTGCTGGTGCCCATGGTGGTGGCGCAGATGGGATTCATGGTGGCCCTGGCACGCTCGCGGACCCTCGCGGAGCGCGCGCGCACGCGAGCGCTGCTGGGTGAGAAGGAAGAGCTGCTCTCAGCGGCGGTGACGCAGGAGCGTCTGATGGAGAACATCATCGACACGATCGACATGGGCATTCTCGTGCTGGACCGGAACGGTCGGGTGGCGATGATCAACCGTGCTCACCAGGAGCTGTCACGCTACGCCTCGCCGCCCGGGCAGGAGACCCCCCGTGAAGCGGATTTGCTGATGCGGTTTCCGAACACGGCGATCCCGGTGCCCGAGGATCAGCGCCCCATCGCACGGGCAGCGGACTGCGAGACGTTCAGCAACTACGTCGTCGGATTCGGACCCACCCGGGGGCGGGGGCGCAAGGTGTCGACCTCAGCTCGGCAGATCATCGACGTCGACGGCCAGCGGGACGGCGCGGTCATCGTGTTCGCCGACGTGACCCCGTACTTCGATACCGCGCGGCGACAGCAGCGATTCGTCGCGGCCGTCTCCCACGAGCTGCGGACGCCGCTCACGTCGATCCTCGGCTACCTCGACCTCGTCATGGATGGCGGCCGGGTGCCCGCGGAGGATCTCGCCCATCTGGAGGTGGTCTCCCGCAATGCGGAGCAGCTGCTGACCATCGTCGAGGACCTCCTGGCGACGCAGTCCGTCCAGGACAGCGGCATCGAGATCTCCCGGACGTCCGTCGACCTCTCCCAGCTGACGCGGCGGGCGGTGGAGTCGATGCGCCATGAGGCTCAGGCCAAGCAGCTGAACGTCGCCGAGTCCATCGACGACACACCGGAGGTCTCCGTCGACCCGTCACGGATGACCCAGGCGATCACCAATCTGCTCTCCAACGCGGTGAAGTACACCCCGGAGCGGGGAGGGATCACGGTCAGCGTCCGCGAGCACCACGGCGCGGTCGAGATCCGTGTGTCCGACACGGGCATCGGCATGAGCCCTGAGGAGCAGACGAACCTCTTCACGCAGTACTACCGCACGCCCACTGCCCGACAGCACCACATACCGGGTCACGGCCTCGGCCTGTCGATCACGAAGCTGATCGTCCTCGCCCACGAGGGGCAGATCAGCGTGCGATCCACGGAAGGCGCCGGCTCGACCTTCACCATCCGCATCCCGCAGCTCCGTCGCAGCTCAGTCTCCTGACGGACGGGGGACGAGCGTGGTGTCGCGTCGTCCTCCCGCCTCCGCCCGTGCCCCCGCGGAGTCGATCGGAGTCGGGGACGTCATGACCCGCACCACCTACGCTGGTGGCATGACGACCTCCCGCATCACGGCCGACGTCGCCGCCCTCCGCGCCTCCGCCGACCAGGGCCTCGCCCGTCCCGTCGCCGCTCGCGTCACCGAGCTCGAGGCGCTGCGCCGCGGCATCCGCACCCGCCGCCGCGACCTGCAGCGGGCCCTCGCTGCGGACCTCGGCAAGTCGGCGACGGAATCGTCGGTCACGGAGATCGGCCCCGTGCTCGCGGAGATCCAGACCGCCGTGAAGAACCTGCGCTCCTGGACCCGCCCCGAGCGCTTCTCCCCGGGGACCCTGCTCGCCCCCTCCCGCGGCAGCATCGTGCGCGAGCCGCTCGGGACGGCGCTGATCATCGCGCCCTGGAACTACCCCGTGAACCTCACCCTGTCCCCGCTGGTCGCGGCGATCGCGGGCGGCAACACGGTGCTGCTGAAGCCCTCCGAGCTGGCCCCCGCCACCTCCCGCGTCATCCGCAGCCTCATCGAGGAGCACCTCGACCCGGCGTGGGTGCGCGTGGTCGAGGGCGCGGTCGAGGAGACCACCCACCTGCTCGCCGAGCGCTTCGACATCATCTTCTACACGGGCAACGCGAGCGTGGGCCGGATCGTCGCGCGCGCCGCCGCCGAGCACCTCACCCCGACCGTGCTCGAGCTCGGCGGGAAGTCCCCGGTGTTCGTCGACGAGGGCACCGACCTCGCGACCGCGGCCCGCCGGATCGTGTGGGGCAAGTTCACCAACGCCGGCCAGACCTGCGTCGCCCCCGACTACCTCATGGCGACCCCCGCGACCCTCGAGGCGCTGGTCCCCGAGCTGCGGGAGGCGGTGCGGGAGATGTACGGCCGCAACCCCATGCGCAGCGCGGACTACGGGCGCATCGTCTCCGAGCGGCACTTCGACCGCCTGCGCTCCCTCGTCGACGACGACCTCGCTGTCGTGGGCGGCACCGCCGGCGCGGACCGCCGCCAGCGCTACCTCGCCCCCACGATCCTCGCGGGTGCGAGCTGGGATCACCCGGTGATGGCGGAGGAGATCTTCGGCCCGATCCTGCCGCTGCTGCCCGTCGAGGGCCCCGCCGAGGCGATCGCCCGCATCAACGCCGGCGAGAAGCCGCTGACAGCGTACGTGTTCAGCCCCTCCCACGAGGTCGAGGAGCGCTTCGCCGAGCAGACCTCCTCCGGCTCCCTCGCCCTGGGCCTCACCCTCGCGCACCTCGGCACCACGGCGATGCCCTTCGGCGGGGTGGGGGAGTCCGGCCACGGCGCGTACCACGGGAGGGCCGGCTTCGAGGCGTTCACGCACGCCAAGCCGATCGTCCGCAAGCCGCTGCGCCCGGACACCCTGCGCACGATCTACCCGCCCTACCGGGCACCCCGCCGCCGGATCCTGGGTCGCCTCTTCCGCTGACGCCCCGCCCGGCACCGCTCCTCACACGGGCGGCCCCGCCCCTGCCGATGCAGGGACGGGGCCGTCGTGCCGGGCCCGTTCCGGGGCCGGTGCTCAGCCGCCGTAGGGCGCCGGGCCCGAGGGCGCCGACGAGCCGGGGCCCTGGCCGTACGGGTCCTCACCGTGCTGCGGGCCCTGGGCGTACGGGTCCGACGGGCGCGCCTGGCCGTAGGGGTCGCCGCCCTGGCCGTACGGGTCCGCGGTCTCGCCGGGACGGGAGATCCGGGTGGCGCCGTACATCGAGTCGTCCTCCGGGGCCGCCGGGGCCGACGACTGGCCGTACCCGCCGGCCGGGGCCGCACCGTAGCCGCCGGTGGGAGCCTGGCCGTTCGACGGGCCGCCGAAGGGACCGCCCGTCGGACCACCGGCAGGACCGCCCGTCGGACCACCCTGCCCGGTCGGGGGCGCCGTCGGCCCCGCAGGACCGGACGGGCCCTCCGGCGCGATCGAGCCCACCCGGCGGGCGAGCAGCGGCGCCGCCTGCTGCATCTGCCGCATCGAGGGACGCGCGGAGTAGTCGCCGCCCACGAAGCGGCCCCACTGGTCCCCGCTGCCCGCGGGACGGACGGCATCCGCCTGGGCCAGCATGCCGAGCGCCTCCGACGGCGTCGGGTAGGGACCGGAGAAGGTCGAGCCCGCGGGCAGCGGACCCTCGAACAGGCGCTTCCCGGGCCGGATGAACATGCGGCCGGGCGCGGAGCGGTCACGCAGGGCGTGCGCGCGCCAGGTGTTCACCGGGTGCGTGGACTGCCACTGGGTCAGGTGCACCCAGAAGCCCTTCTCGCTCGCGGCGCGATCCGCGAGCTCGTGCACGTTGACCTCGGCGTTGAGGTACTTGCCGCCGGCGAGCACGCCCATCACGCCCCACGAGCCCTCGGGCGTGTGGAGGTAGCCGTAGTTGTCCGCGGTGTACTCCTGCGAGCGGGACAGCGCCATGCCCACGAAGGGGATCTGGTAGGCGAGCTGCGTGAACAGCAGGCGGAAGTAGGAGACGTGGCCGGCGGCCAGGTGGCCCACCTCGTGGCCGATGATGAAGCGCAGCGCCTCCGGGTCGCGCACCGTGCCGCCCACCTCGAACAGGTCCGAGTAGACGACGACCGTGCGGCGGAACCCGTGGCCGGAGGCGAAGGCGTTGATCGTGCCGTTGCCGGCGAGCACGTACGCATCCGGCACGCGCCGCAGGCCGAACTCCTCCGCGGCCTGAGCGACCATCCGGTACCCCTCGGGGAACTGGGTGGGGGACATGCGCACGCCGAACACGCGCATCTGGGCGTAGATCAGGGCGCGCTGGATCCACAGCAGCAGCGGCAGCGACAGCACGATCGCGGCGATCTGGACCACGAGCGGGTTGAAGCCGAGGGACTCCCAGTCGTCACCGCGGGCGGCGAGCCAGATCGTGATGATGCCGATGGAGATCAGCGCGAGGACGGTGAGCACCGAGATCACGGCCGCGATGACCACCATCGGGATCTCCCACGGGTGGCGCATGCCGCGCCGGCCCATGACCCCATGGGTCGTCGCGCCGTTGACGAGGTTCGGTGCGTCGGTGCGACCGCCCTGCGGGCCCGTCGGACCGCCCGGACCGAGGGGACCGCCGGGGCCCGCGGGCCCACCGGGACCGGACGGGCTGCCGGGGCCGCCGGGACCGTAGGGGCCGGAGGGCGCACCGGGGGAGCCGGCGGCGGGACCCTGCCCGTAGGGCGTGGGGACGGCGGGCCGATCCCACTGGGGGCCGGAGGACGGCGGGACGCTCATGACTGCTCCTTCGAACGTGGACGGCTCGACGGTACCGCCGCGAGGTGCATGCTCACAGAGCGCTGTGGACGGTCCCGACCTGCGGACGGACCTCGTCGACCTTCGACGCGATCGGGTCCGACGCACGGGGGACCCGGCGAGGGGCCTGCCGCGACCGACGCCGCCCGGCCTATGCTTCTGTGGTGATACCCGATCCCAGCGCACCGACCCCTCCGGTGCGCCGCAAGGCCCTGCTCGCCGTCCTCATCGCCCCGCTGTTCATGGCCCTCGTGGCGATGAGCGTCATCAACGTCGCGCTCACCGCGATCGGGACGAGCTTCGAGGCGGACAGCGGCGCACTGCAGTGGGTCATCTCCGGCTACGCCCTCGCCTTCGCGGTGCTGCTCGTGCCCGCGGGCCGCCTCGGCGACGCGACCGGCCGCCGCCGGATCTTCATCGCGGGCGTCGCGATCTTCACCGTGGGCTCCCTGCTCAGCGGGCTCGCGCCGAGCATCGAGGTGCTCAACGTGTCCCGCATCCTGCAGGGCATCGGCTCGGGACTGCTGAACCCGCAGACGGTCGCGCTGATCCAGAAGCACTTCCGCGGCCACGACCGCGCCCGCGCCTTCGCGCTGCTGGGCACCGCCGTCGCCGTCGCCACCGCGTTCGGCCCCGTGCTGGGCGGCGCGCTCATCCAGCTGCTGGGGAACGACACCGGCTGGCGCTGGATGTTCTTCATCAACCTGCCGATCGGCGTCGCCGGGATCATCGGCGCATTCCTCATCATCCCGGGCGACTCGGTGCGCTCGAAGCGGCTGCCGGACCTCGACCCCGTGGGCACCGCGCTGCTGACCCTCGCGATCCTCGGCGTCATGTTCCCGTTCCTCGAGCGCGGCGCGAGCGCCCTCGTGTGGCTGACCTTCCCCGTCGGGCTCGTGGTGCTGGGCCTGTGGTGGGCGTGGGAGCACCGCTACCGCTCCCAGGGCCGGCCGCCGATGGTGGACCCGGCGATCTTCTCGAGCCGCCCGTTCCGCAACGGCATCCTCATCGTCTCCATCTACTTCCTGGGCGCCACGAGCGTGTGGATCATCGTGCCGCTCTACCTGCAGATGCACCTGCACCACACGGCCTTCGAAGCGTCGCTGCTGGGCCTGCCCTCGTCGATCGCCGCCGCGATCAGCTCCCAGGTCGCCGGCCGACGCGTGCTCGCCATGGGCCGGCGGCTCGTGATCATCGGCTTCGCCGTCGCCTTCTGCGGCCTGCTCGGCACCGCGCTCGCCGTGGGCCCCGTCGAATGGGGCTGGCTGCCGTTCTGGTTCCTCGCCGTGCCGCTCACCCTCATGGGCGTCAGCCAGGGCATGACGATCTCGCCGAACCAGACACTCACCCTCAACGCCGTGGACCCCCGCTACGGCGGCGTCGCCGGCGGCATCCTGCAGCTGGGCCAGCGCGTGGGCGCCGCGATCGGCACCGCGATGATCCCCGGCATCCTCTTCTCCCTCACCGAGTCCGGGACCTCGTGGCTCGAGGCGTTCATCATGGTCGCCGTGATCATCATGGTGCTCACGCTCGCCGCGATGGGGGTCAGCATCATCGACCGCAACCGCGAGAAGTCCGCCCCCGGAGCGCTGTGAGGGCGCGGCGGCGGCCGGGGACGCAGGGGCCGACGGGGACCGGGGGGCATCGCCGGGTCATCTCGCTGGGCTGGGCTGGGCCGACGCCGACGGGGCTGATGGGGTCGACGCAGCTGGCGGAGCCGGCTGCGCCGATGCGTCCGACGGCCCCGTGGCGGGGCATGCGCGGAGCGGAGCCGCGGCCGACCGCGGGGACTCGGCTCCCACGCCCGCGCGCCGACGCCGCGCCGTGCGGGTCTGGGGCGGCGTCGCCCTGGTCCTCGCCCTGGTCATCGCGATCCCGCTCGTGCTGATGAACCCGCGCACCCCCGAGCGGGCCGCCCGCGAGTACCTCGACGCGCTCGTCGCCGGGGACGCCGGCGTGCTGAAGGAGCATCTCGCGGCGACGCCGGACGCGAGCCCCGTCGGCCTCGTCGACGCCGTGCTGCAGGGCGCGCAGCGTCGGGTGACCGGGTACGACCTCGAGGGCGTGAGCATCTCGGGGGACACCGCGACCGTCACCAGCACCGTGACCTGGTCCGACGGCGCGAAGCCGGGCACCCTCGCCCTCGCCGCGCATGCCGAGGGCGCCGGCCCGCTCCTGGCGCGGTCCTGGGTGCTGGACCCCGTCGCGCTGCAGTCCGTCTCCGTGGGCGTCCCGCTGGGGGCGGACCACCTGGAGATCGGCGGCGTGGAGGTGCCGCTGCCCGAGGACGCGGAGCAGGCGCGCTCGGACGCCGCCGCGGCGGTGCCCGACGGTGCCGCGCCGGAGGCGGTGGCGCTGCTGAGCGGCACCGGGGTCGTCGCCACGCTCCAGCTGCCGGCCGGCAGCTACGACCTCGCCGCCGCCAGCCGCAACGGCCTCGTCCGAGGAGTGCCGGAGACGCTCAGGGCGGACCTGCCCGGTGCGCGGACGCCGTCCCGCTCACCGGTGATGCTCACGATGGAGCTCACCGCGGACGGTGAGGAGGCGGCCACGCAGGAGGCGACCGACCTGATCACCCAGTGCGCACGGAGCACCACCGCGGCGCCGGAGGGATGCCCCTTCGCCGCGACGGGCTCGGACGCCTCCGAGCCGGGCACCTGGGAGATCCTCACCGCGCCTCCGGGACTCCTGACCACGTTCGACGGCGTGGACAGCTGGCTCGTGGGGGCGACGGATGCGGGGGAGGCGCGCTTCACCCCGGACGCGACCGGCTCGCCCGCGCAGACTGTGCGCTTCCTCCCGAGCGTGCGGATGGTGCTCACGCCGGGCGGCGAGCTCACAGCGTCGGTCGACGCCGAGGCGGCGATCTGCGTCGATGCTTAACCGGTGAGCTGACGGTATCCATGGAGGACGCCGAGGACCCGACGGTGCTCGTCTGCGGCTGAGCACCCGGCCGGGAGCCCGCGCGGGCGGGCGCGGAGAATGACACCGCTGTGATTCGCGGAAATGGTGCCGCGCCGCGCATTATCGGTAAAAGTTTGGCAAAGCGTGGATTCGGAATAGGTCACCAGGCCTGGCCCCCGGGGTGGGCGACCTGCACGCTTGACGGGAGCACGCCGCAGGCGTGCAGGTCATGAGCCCGCGCACCTGATCCCCCCGGCACCGCTCGACCTTTCCCCCGCTTCCCCGAGCCGCTTCCCCCGAGGAGTCCTCCATGGCCACCACCAACACCCACCGCGCCGACGGCGGCGCCGTCTACTTCCGCGGTGCCCGCGTGGCGCCCAAGGTCGCTGCTGCCACCGGCGGTGCCGTGATCGCCGCCGGCCTCTCCGTGGGCGGCGCCGGCATCGCGAGCGCCGACGACTCCGTGTGGGACAAGGTCGCCCAGTGCGAGTCCGGCGGCAACTGGTCCATCAACACCGGCAACGGCTACTACGGCGGCGTGCAGTTCTCGAAGTCGACCTGGAAGGCCTTCGGCGGCACCGCCTACGCGTCCACCGCGGACAAGGCCACCAAGGCGGAGCAGATCGCCGTCGCCAAGCGCACCCTCAAGACCCAGGGCCCCGGCGCCTGGCCCGTGTGCGGTAAGAAGGCCGGCCTCACCCGCTCCAACGGCGGCGCCGACGCCAACGCGCAGCCCTCGGGGTCGAGCTCGTCGAGCTCCGGCTCCGCGAGCTCCGGCTCCGCGAGCCGTGACAGCGTGCGCGAGAGCGTCTCCTCCGGCACGCTCGTCGTCGACGGCAAGTTCGGCCCGAAGACCACCCGTGAGCTCCAGAAGTGGGTCGGCGTGACGGCGGACGGCTCGCTCTCGACCTCGGACATCAAGGCCCTCCAGAAGAAGGTCGGCGCGAAGGCGGACGGCAAGATCGGCTCCGAGACCACCGGCAAGCTGCGCCAGAAGATGGGCCTGAAGAAGAACGGCGTGTGGGACTTCCGCTCGTCCTACGCGACCACCAAGGCGCTGCAGACCTACCTCAACAACCGCTGACCCGGAGCGGCCCCGCGCCGCAGGCCAGGACGCGCCGGTCCCCCTCGGGGGCCGGCGCGTCGTGCTGTCCGGGCCCGTCACCAGCGGGTTCATGGAGGAGCTCGCACGTCACACGACGACGCACCGCGCCACCTTCGGCACAGGCCGTCACATTCCTTCCCCCGGGCCCCGCGCGCCTCGTAGGTTCGCCGCCATGTCCGCCACCTCGACGCTGCCCGACCGTGCCCCGGCCGCTCCCGCACGCCGCCGCCCCGCCCTCAGCTACGAGCTGTTCCCGGCGCGCAGCGACGTGTCCTTCGAGCGCCTGCGCACCACGATCGCGGCCCTCGAGCAGACCGCCCCCGACTACGTCTCCGTGACCTCGAAGACCGGTCAGGGCAACCTCGACCGCGTGCTCGAGGTGACCGAGCACCTCCTCGACGCGACCACCCTGCGCCCCCTCGTCCACCTCACCTCGATCGGCTCCACCCGCGCCGAGCTCGCCGCGATCGTCGGTGCGCTCCTGGACCGCGGCGTGCGCGGCGTGCTCGCCCTGCGCGGCGACCAGCCCGAGGGGCATCGGCTGGACGACGACGAGGTCCCCTTCGCCCGCCCCCTCGTCGAGCTGATCCGCGCCGTCGAGCGGGAGCGCACGGCCGCCCTCGCCGGCGGCCGCCTCAGCGTGGGCGTCGCCGCCTACCCGCACCGCCACCCCGAGTCGCCCACCGCCCAGCACGATCTCGAGGTGCTCATGGCGAAGGAGCGCGCCGGCGCGGACTTCGCGATCACGCAGGTCTTCTTCGACCCCAGTGCCTACGAGACCTTCGTCGAGCGCGCCCGCACCGCGGGCATCGGCCTGCCGATCGTCCCCGGCTTCGTGCCCGCCACGAACCCGCGCCGGCTCGCCCGGCTCGCCGAGCTCTCCGGGGTGCAGGCGCCCCGCGAGCTGCTCCACTCCCTCGAGAACGCCCGGGACGACGCCGAGCGCCACCGCATCGGCGTGGCGCACACGGCGGGTCTCGCGGCGCGCGTGCTCGACGCCGGCGCCCCCGGCCTCCACCTGTTCACCTTCAACCGGCATGTCGAGGCCCTCGACGTGCTCGACGCCCTCGACCTGGACCGCTGGTCCGCACCCACCGCAGGAGATCTCCGATGACCCCCACCGCCCCCGCCCTCCCCGCAGCCCTGCCGATCGGCTACCCGCGCATCGGCCCCGACCGCGAGCTGAAGAAGGCCGAGGAGGCCTACTGGGCCGGCCGGATCGACGCGGACGGCTTCGCCGAGGCCACCCGCACCCTGCGTCGCGCGACCCGCGCCCGCCTCGCCGAGCTGGGCCTCGCCGGCGCCTCCGCCGCACCCGAGTCGTTCTCCCTCTACGACCAGGTCCTCGACGCCGCCGTCGCGACCGGCATCGTCCCCACCCGCCTCGCCGGCGTGCTCGGCGCGGACGGCACCGTCGGCACCGACGGCTACTTCGAGCTCGCCCGCGGCACCGCCGAGCAGGGCCCCCTCGAGATGACCAAGTGGTTCGATACGAACTACCACCACCTCGTTCCCGAGATCGGCCCGGACACCGACCTCCACGTCGCGTCCACGCAGGTCGTCGACCTGTTCCGCGAGAGCCTCGAGGACGGCGAGGGCACCCGTCCGGCGCTCGTGGGCCCGCTGACCCTCCTGCTCCTGTCCAAGCCGGCCGACGACGCCCCCGAGGGCTTCGACCCCCTGGACCGCCTCGACGAGCTCGTCGCCGTCTACGCCCAGCTGCTCTCCGCCCTCCGTGAGGCCGGCGCCCCCTGGGTCCAGATCGAGGAGCCGGTACTCGCCGCTGACCAGCGCCTCGACGCCGCCCAGCTCGCCGAGGCCCTGCAGCGCTCCGTCGGCCGTCTCGCCGCCTCCGAGGACCGCCCCGCGATCCTCCTGGCCACCCCCTACGGCGGCATCGGCGACCTGCTCGCCGCCGCCCTCGCCACGGGCGTGGAGGCCGTGCACCTCGACCTCACCCGCGGTGACCTGCCGAGCGTCGCCCAGCTCACCGGCGTGGGCACCACCCGGATCGTCGCGGGCCTCGTCGAGGGCCGCACCGTGTGGCGCACCGAGCTGCCCACCGCCGCCGCGCGCCTCGCCGAGCTGCGCTCCCGCATCACCGAGGCCGGCGGCGACGGCGAGAACGTCTCCGTCTCCTCCTCCGTGTCCCTCCAGCACGTGCCGCACACCCTCGACCGGGAGACCTCCCTCCCCGCCGAGCTCGTCGCGACCCTCGCCTTCGCCGACGAGAAGATCGCCGAGATCGTCGAGCTCGCCGCCGGCCAGGTCGCCCCGGGCTCCGTGGACGGCCCCCGCTCCGTGCCGCGCACCTTCGCAGGCGTCCGCGACGAGGCCGTGCGCGAGCGCGCCGCCGCCGTGACCGACGCGGACTCCACCCGCACCGACCACGAGGTGCGCGAGGAGGCACAGCGCCAGGCCCTCGGCCTCCCGGACCTGCCCACCACCACCATCGGCTCCTTCCCGCAGGTCACGGAGGTGCGCCGCGCCCGCGCCGCCCACCGCCGCGGCACGCTCGACGCCGCCGGCTACGAGCAGGCGATGAAGGACGAGATCGCCCGCGTCATCACGCTGCAGGAGGAGCTCGGCCTGGACGTCCTCGTCCACGGCGAGCCCGAGCGCAACGACATGGTGCAGTACTTCGCCGAGAACCTCGACGGCTTCGCGGTCACCGAGCACGGCTGGGTGCAGTCCTACGGCTCCCGCTGCACGCGCCCGTCGATCCTCTTCGGCGACGTGTCCCGGCCCGCGCCGATCACCGTCCCCTGGGCCACCTACGCCCAGTCGCTCACCCCGCACCCCGTCAAGGGCATGCTCACCGGCCCGGTGACGATCCTCGCCTGGTCCTTCGTGCGCGACGACCAGCCGCTCGGCGAGACCGCCGACCAGGTGGGCCTCGCCCTGCGCGACGAGGTCGCCGACCTCGAGGCCGCCGGGATCCGCATCATCCAGGTCGACGAGCCGGCGCTGCGCGAGCTGCTCCCGCTGCGCCGCGCGGACCACGCCGCCTACCTCGACTGGTCGGTGCGCTCGTTCCGCCTCGCCACCTCCGGCGTCGAGGACACCACGCAGATCCACACGCACCTGTGCTACTCCGAGTTCAACGTGGTCGTCGACGCGATCAACGCCCTGGACGCGGACGTCACCTCCATCGAGTCCGCCCGCTCCCGCGGCGAGATCCTCGAGGCCGTGGACCCGGACGCCTTCCCCCGCGGCATCGGCCCGGGCGTATGGGACATCCACTCCCCGCGCGTGCCCACCACCGAGGAGATCGTGGACCAGCTGCGCCGCGCCCGCGCCGTGGTCGGTGCCCGCCGGCTCTGGGTGAACCCCGACTGCGGCCTCAAGACCCGCGCCTACGCGGAGACCGAGGCCAGCCTGCGCAACCTCGTCGCCGCCGCCCGCGCGACCCGCGAGGACGCGGAGGTCCCCGCCGCCGTCTGACCGCCCGGGCCGGGGCCCGGCTCCGGTCCGCCCCGGCCGCCGTCGGCCCGGCCCACGGCCCCGGCCCTCGTCGGCCTACGGGACGTCATCGCGCAGGTCCCGCCGTTTCGGGGCCGATCTGCGCGGTGACGTCCCGTCCTCCTGCGGCACCCCGGCCCGGGTGCCCGGCGCGCGGATCCGTCAGTCCGGCGGCGGGGCATCGCCGGTGGTCGCCGTGTCGGAGCACGGTGCGCAGCATGACCTCGGTCTCCGCCCACTCGAGGAACACCTGCTTCCACGTGAGCCGAGTGACCACGTAGCCGCGCGAACGCAGCGCGAGGTCCCGGGCCCGGTCGCGCTCGTAGACGTCCTCGGAGTCGTGGAACTCGCGGCTGTCGCACTCGATGATCCAGGACTCTCCCACCAGCAGGTCCACCCGCCCCACGCCGGGCACCACAACCTGGCTCCGCACCGGGATCCGCTGCGCCTCGCACCACCAGCGCACCCGAGTCTCCGTGCCCGAGCCCGCGTCGTGACGGATCCGAGCCAGGGTGCGGCGCGGGGTGTGCGGGAGGCCGGCGACGATCCGGCGCGCGTCATGGAGGGTGAGGCGGCGTCGCTCGATCGCGGACTCGAACAGGATCGCCGCCTCCACCGAGGGCAGGCACCTCGCGGCGTGATCGAGGACCAGGGGCAGGCTCGGCACCGGATCGGTTCCCGGCCAGGCGCGGGCGGCGGGCCCGTGGAACAGCAGCGGCATCTGCTTCTCCTGGAGCTTCGGCACGGGCTGGCCCTGGCGCCGGCGAAGGGGTATCGCCGTCGCGGCCGGCGGCGCCGCGTCGGGCAGGCGGGTGCCCCGTCCCATCCGCGGGCGGAACACGTGCACCGACTCGAGCCGAGGGGGCACCCAGAGACCGTGCAGCGAGGCGGCGTCGAGACAGGTGGGGCGCACGCCCATTGTCAGCAGGGCGACGAGATCCGCCGGGGCGCCGTCCTCGATGACCCAGGGTCCGATCCTGTGCGCGGTGCCCCCGTCGAGGGCGGCGGCGAGGTGCTTCGCGTGGTCCCCCGGCTGGACGGCGCGGTGATGGGTGACGCCGGTGATCTGCATGGGGTGAGGGGATCACCGGGCGCCCTGGCGCGTCCGGGTGGGTGATGAAGATGTGGACGGCGACCGGCTGGGGAGGGACGACGCGTGGCCACCGGCGCCTCGGCATCTCGTGCCCCTCGGCTGACTCCGCCGCCATCAGTCACGAGCGCACGGGACGTCATCGCGCAGGTGCCCCCGATTCGGGCCACATCTGCGCGAAGACGTCCCGTGCCCGACCACGGCGACGTCGGGGTGGGGGCCTAGGGTGGGCGCAGACGCACAGGGGGAGGACCGCATGGCACGACGGACGAACGGCGGCTCGGCAGGCAACCGCGACACGGCCGGCAATGGCGGCGCGGCAGGCAACGGTGGCGCCACCGCCACCGCCACCGGCACCGGCAACCGCGAGGCGGCAGGCAACGGCGGCGCCACCGGCAACGGCGGCGCCGCCGCAGGCGACACGGCTGCCAAGGCCGTGGCGCCCGTCGACGCCTCGCTCTGGGAGTGGCTGCCGCAGGCGGCGCACGAGGTCGAGGAGGGGCTGCGGGGGCTGCTCTCCGAGGCGTCGATCAACGCCCATGACGTGACGGCGCGCGCCAAGCGCTACGAGTCCTTCGTCGAGAAGTGCCGCCAGAAGGGCTACACGGAGCCGCTGCGGCAGGTGACGGACACGGTCGCAGTGCGGCTGATCATGTACTCGGCGACGGATCGCGAGCGGGCGTCGGAGCTTGTCAGGGAGCAGTTCGAGCTCGCGGAGGATCTCGACACGAGCGAGCGTGACACGGCCTCGCCCGCGCGCCGCGGCTACGACTCGACGCACCTCGTGGCGGTCGCGGAGCGGGAGGACGCCGAGCATCCGGTCGCGCCGCGCGGGTCGAGCCTCGACCGCTACTTCCGCACCTTCGGCGGCCTCGAGATCCAGATCCGCACGGTCGCCGCGCACGCCTGGGCGGAGTTCGAGCACGCCCGCCGCTACAAGGGCGAGGGCTACAAGGCCGTCGGCGACCTGGACCGGCTCACGATCGACCAGCTCTTCGGGGCGGCGGCGGATGCCCGGCACGCGCTCGACGAGATCTTCGTGGCGATCGACCGGGTGCTCGCGAACCCCGCCGGCTCCGCCGCGGCCGATCATGCCGATGCCGCGGAGGACGGCGCGGAGGAGGAGACGACGGCGCCGGAGGTCGAGCTGCTCGACGTCGAGGCGCTCACCGCGTACCTCGCGCGCCGCTTCCCGGAGGACTCCGAGGGCTCGGAGCGGGGCGTCGCCTTCGCCCTCGAGCTCGTGCAGGCCTGCGGGCTGCGCACGGTGCGGGGCCTGGACGCGGAGCTCTCCGCGATCGACGGCGCGGAGGTGCGCCGGCTGATGGACACGTCGACGACCGTCACGCGCGTGCGCCGCCTGGACGACGAGCTGCTCGCGGTGCTCGGCGAGGAGTACATCGAGCGCACGGCGAGCATCGGCAACAGCTCACGGCGCGGTGACCAGCTGCGATGGCGGTACGACCGTCTGCGCGGCAAGGTCACGGTGCGCCGTCGGACGGTCACGTACCAGCTCTTCGGGGCCGATGTCCCCGCCGATCTCACGGGTCACGCGATCCCCGCGGTGCGGGCGGTGCGGGAGGTCGCCCGGATCGTCGCGACGGTCGAGGGCTCCGCGCAGGTGGTGCGCGACGGGGCGATCAGCCGCCTCGAGGACCTCCCGCTCGAGGCCCGCGCGCGCCCCGTGCGCCTGGCCGACGGCACCACGCTCTGGGTCGCGACGGCGCTGGGCCGACGGGCCGCGGAGCGCCTGCTCGAGGACCTCCTCGACGGTGCCGAGCGCACCGACGTGCGGGTGCTGCGCAACGGCGAGCCGCTGGCCACGGGCGGCTGAGCGGCGGCGGGACGCCCGACGGCGACGGGTCTCGCCCGCCGGCGGCCCGGATCGCCGTGAGGCGGACGTCGGACACGGCCCGTCGGCGCCGGCGCGCCGTGGCAGGCTCGTGCCATGAGCCTCCCCGCCGACAGCCACGTGCACAGCGAGTTCTCCTGGGACACCGGCGGGCCCGGCTCCGCCGCCGCCGGGACGATGGAGGCGAGCTGCGCCCGCGCGGTGCGGATCGGCCTGCCGGCGCTGTTCTTCACCGAGCACCTCGACCTCGAGGACGCCTGGTTCAGCGACGACGAGGACTTCGACGAGCACGAGAAGCACCTGCTCGGGGCCGACGGGATCGTCGCCGTCCCGCGCTTCGACGTGGACGGCTACCTCGAGAGCGTGGAGCGCTGCCGGGCGGCGTTCCCCGAGCTGCGGATCGGCACGGGCCTCGAGTTCGGCCAGCCGCACCTGCGCACCGCAGCGGCGCGGCAGCAGCTGGACCTGGGCCTGTTCGACCGGATCATCGGCTCCCTGCACACGCTCGAGCACGAGGGCCGGCGGGCGGAACCGAACACCCTGTTCCGCCGCCTGCCCCCGGAGGAGGTGCTGCGCCGCTACCTCGCGGAGGTGCCCGCGCTGGTCGCCGGGGACGAGCCCTTCGAGGTCGTCACCCACCTCGACTACGCGCTGCGCTATTGGCCGGAGGAGGAGCACGGCCCGGTGGACCCGCGCCGCGTCGAGGGGGAGATCCGGGCGGCGATGCGGGCGATCGCGGGCAGCGGCCGCGCGCTCGAGATGAACACGCGCCGCCTGTGGCCGTGGATGCCGCAGTGGTGGAGCGAGGAGGGCGGGCGCGCCGTGAGCTTCGGCAGCGACGCGCACGTGCCCGCGGCGCTGGCCCACGGCTTCCCGGAGGCGGCCGCGATGGTGGAGTCCTTCGGCTTCCGGCCGGGCCGGGACCCCCGGGAGCTGTGGCGCCGCTGAGCCCGCGGGCTCAGACGTCGAGCACGCGGCCCGTCTCGACGCCCTCGACGGCGCGCACGTAGGTCGCGGCGACGTCGGCCGCGGGGACGGGCAGGAAGCCGGGGAAGCTCGGGTGGTAGCCCTCCGCCTCGGCGAGCACGTTCGGGCTGACCGCGTTGATGCGCGCGCCGCCGGGGAGGGTCGCCGCGTGCGCGCGCACGAACCCCTCGACCGCGCCGTTCGCGACGGAGGCCGCGGCGCCCGTGGGGACGGGGGAGTGGGAGAGGATCCCGCTGGTCAGCGTGAAGGAGCCGCGCTCGGCGAGCAGCGGGGCGCCGTGGACGACGAGCGCGATCTGCCCGAGCGCCTTGTCGAGCAGGCCGGCGCGGTAGTCCTCGACGGTGAGCTCCGCGGCGGGCTTGAAGGGCACCTTGCCGGTCGCGGCGACGACGGCGTGGAGGGGCCCGGCGGTGGTGACGCGGCGCAGGAGGTCCGCGACGGAGGCCTCGTCGGTCAGGTCGACCTGCTCGCCGGTGGAGCGGGAGGCGCGCACGACCTCGTGGCCGCGCTGCTCGAGGAGGTCGGCGACGGCGCCGCCGATCAGGCCGCTCGCGCCGACGACGAGAACTCGCTGGGTGGTCATGCGGGGGCTCCGTTCGCTGAGGTGATGGCCCGGGATCGGGCCGTGCCCCGAGCATGCACCGCCCGCCTGGGCACCGTGCCCGGGTTCAGCGGCCGAGCTCGGCGGCGAGGTCGTGGAGCAGCGCCGGCTGCCACCAGGCCCAGTCGTGGCCGCCGCTGTGCAGGTCGAGGGTGACCTCGGCGCCGCTTCCGTCGAGGGCGTCGGCGAGCGCGCGGGCGTCGGCGGCCATGGACCCCTCGAAGCGGCCGGCGTGCAGCCGCAGACGCAGCGGGGCGTAGCCGGCGGCCTCCCGCAGCGGGCCGACGAGTGCGCCGCGCGGGTAGCGCCACAGGGAGACGGACTGCGCGATCGCGATGCCGATCGTGCCGGGGGCGCGGGCGGCGGTGAACAGGGCGGTGAGGCCGCCGTAGCTGGCCCCGGTGATGATCGTGCGGGCGGGATCGTCGGTCAGGGCGAGGCGGCGGCCGCCTGGCGCGGTCAGGCCCGCGGCGCGGAGTCGCGGGACGAGGTCCTCGGGGATCCAGCGGGCCTGCCCGCCGGGTACCCCGAGCACGTCGCCGCGATGCTCACCGGCGTCGACGAAGAGGGCGACCAGGGGCGGCAGGACGCCCGCCTCGACGCCGCGGCGCAGCCGCTCCGGGGTGCCCAGCTGCTCCACGTGCTCGGCGCCGTCGGTGACGACGAGCAGCGGCAGCGGCGCGGGCCCCGCCTCCTCCGGGACCCACCAGCGCACGCGGGGAGCGTCCGGACCGAGCGGCAGCTCGTGCACCTCGGCAGGGGTCTCGGCGTCGTCGCGGCCGGCGCGGAAGAGGCCGTCGAAGGGGAGGGAGAGCACGGAGCGCTCGGCGCCGCCGCGGGCCGCGCCGTGGCGGTGCGCGCACAGGGCGTCGGGGTGCACGGGCGCGCCGGGCGCCTTGAGCCCCGCCTCCCACCAGGGCGGATCGCTGGGCCCGTCGTGCTCGACGAAGCCGTAGCTCGTGCGCCAGTCCGCGGGCGCCTCGAGCACGATCTCCCACCAGCCGTCCCCGGCGGGCACGAGGTCGAGGGCGTCGGCCGGCTGCGGCCGCCACCAGCCGGAGGCGTGGAGGGCGACGGCGCGGGCCCGGGGCGCCCGGTGCCGCAGGCGCAGCAGCACGCCGTCCGCGCCGCGGGAGAGGACCTCGGGGGCGCTGCCGGTCGCGGGGGCGGGCGGCAGGGTGCGCGGGTCGCGGCGGCGCACCGGGAGCGGGTCCTCCATCGCGGGCGGGTGCGGGAGCGGATCCCAGCGCGCGGGGTCGAGCAGGTCGGTGAGCTGATCGGCGGGCACGGGGACTCCTTCGCGGGGGCGGGACACAGGGACGTCGGCCGACGGGGACGCCGTGTCGGCCGCCGTCGCATGCCGCTAAGTAAGGGTCACCTTACTTGTGGGGGTCGGCCCGACACATCGCCGTCCGCCGGTCGAGAGGACCGGCGCGGTGGCGCCCTCAGGCCCCCGTCAGGCCCCCGTGCGCATCCAGGTGTCTCCGCGCGTGCGCAGGCCCAGCGTGATCGCGCGCGCGATCATGTACAGCAGGTTCGTCGCGACCCACAGCAGCGCCGTGCCGAGCGGGCCGGTCGGGGCGACGACGCCCACCGCGATCGCGCCCGGCATGACCGCGGCCGCTGCGACGATCCCCGCCCGCGCGAGGTAGGGGGCGTCCCCGGCGCCCATGAGGATCCCGTCGAGCACGAACACGTACCCGGCGATCGGCTGGGCGACCACGAGCACCCACAGCGCCGCTCGCAGGTTCTCCTGCACGAGCGGATCCGGGCTGAACACCCCGGGCACGGCGTAGCTCGCCGCGAGCAGCACGAGCCCCACCGCGACCCCGCCGCCCACTCCCCAGCGGGTCAGGCGGCTCGTCACCGCGTGCACGGTTCTCGTGTCCGCCGCGCCGAGGTAGCGGCCGGTGAGCGCCTGCCCTGCGATGGCGAGGGCGTCCAGCGCGAGGGAGAGCAGCATGAACACGGTGGTCGCGAGCTGGTGCGCGGCGAGCTGCACATCGCCCAGCCGCGCCGCGACGACGACCGTCACGATCGTCACCACGCGCAGGCTGAGGGTGCGCAGGAGCATCGGCACCGACTCCCGGCCCGTGCTCATCACCCCGTGGAGGTCCGGCCGCAGGCTCACCCCCGCACCCCGCGCGTAGCGGCGCACCGCCGCGAGCAGCACGAGCGCCATGAGCCACTGCGCGATGACGGTGCCGATCGCGCTGCCCGCGATCCCGAGCTGCAGGCCGAGGATCAGCAGCGCGTTCAGCGGCACGTTGAGGATCGCGCCGCCCACGGCGACGACGAGCGGCAGCCGCGCGTCCTGCATGCCCCGCACCAGGCCCGTCGTCGCCTGCACGGCGAGCATCGCCGGCAGGCCGAAGGCGGAGATCCGCAGGTAGATCACGGCCTGCGCGGTGACCTCTGGGCTCGCACCGAACAGGGCGAGCAGCCACGGCCCGGCAACCGCGAGCAGGAGCGCGCACACCGTCCCGATGAGCAGCGCGAGCCAGGAGGCGTCCACCCCGCGGGAGATCGCCTCCCGGCGGCGGCCCGCCCCGATCGCCCGGGCCACGGCGGCCGTCGTCGAGTAGGCGAGGAAGATCGACAGCCCCACGACCGTCATCAGCACCGTCGAGGCGATGCCGAGGCCGGCGAGCGCCGTCGTCGAGACCCGGGCGACGAACGCGGAGTCCGCCATGACGAACAGCGGCTCGGCGACGAGCGCGCCGAGGCTCGGCACGGCCAGGCGCAGGATGTCGCGGTCCACCGCGCGGCGCGCGGCACGGGGATCGCCCGGCGAGGGGGTGGGGGACGGGGAAGCGGGGGAGGAGGGGGAGGGGGGTGGCGCCACCCGTCCATTGTGGCGGCTCCCCGGAACGTCACAGCGGATCGTGACCGAACCCCTACCGACGTCGGATACGGCGGCGCATCGGGCTGTGGAACAGTACCCGGCGGGGGCCTCCGGAGCCGTGACCCCCGGTCGCGGCCGTGCGGTCGCGTCGCCGCCGTCGGCCGCAGTCCCAGGGAGCGCCATGCATCGTCTCGCCCACCTCAGCCTGAACAACCGGGCCTTCATCGCGCTCGTGTGCATCGCGGTCTCGATCGTCGGTGTGTTCGCCATGTCGACGATGCGCCAGGAGCTCATCCCCTCGGTCTCGCTGCCGCAGATCCAGATCGTCACGACCTCCCAGGGCTCCACCTCGGAGCAGATCGAGGAGCGGATCTCCTCCCCGATCGAGCAGGCCGTGAGCGGCATCGAGAACGTCGAGTCGACCTCCTCGACCTCGCAGGCGAACACCTCGATGGTCACCCTCGAGCTCACCTACGGCACGGACGTCTCCCGCTCCGCGAACCAGGTCGACGCCGCGCTGACCCGCATCGAGGACCAGCTGCCCGACGGCACGGACCCGCAGGTCATCGCCGGCGGCTCGGGCGACATCCCTGCCGTGGTCCTCTCCGTCTCCTCGGACCTCGACCCCTCCGAGCTCGCCGACCGCCTCGACTCCCAGGTCGTCAAGGAGCTCGAGCGCGTGGACGGCGTCTCCTCCGTCGCCGTGATCGGCGCCCCCGAGGAGATCGTGCGCATCACCCCGGACGAGGACGAGCTCACCGCCAAGGGCCTCACCGACAACGACATCAAGACCGCCCTGGACGACAGCGGCCTCTCCGCCCCCGGCGGCACCGTCACCGACTCCGACCGCAGCCTCGACGTGGTGCTCGGGAAGTCCATGAGCTCCCTGAAGGACCTCGAGTCCATGGTGCTCATGCCGGCGGACTCTTCCGACACGACCTCGCAGACGCCCGGCCAGACCCCCGAGGTCACGACCCTCGGCGACGTCGCGAAGGTCGAGCGCACCACCCAGGACGCCACCTCGATCTCCCGCACCGACGGCCGCGAGTCGCTCGTCCTCATGGTCACCGCGACCGCCGACGGCAACGTCGTCGACGTCTCGAAGGGCGTCGAGGACACGATGGCGGACCTCCTCCCCGGCGTGGGCGGCAGCGCGAAGAGCGACGTCGTCTTCGACCAGGCGCCGTTCATCCAGGAGTCGATCGTCGCGCTCGCCGAGGAGGGCGCGCTGGGCCTGCTCATGGCCATCGGCGTGATCCTGCTGTTCCTGCGCCGCGTGCGGCCGACGGTCGTCACCGCGATCTCGATCCCGACGTCGCTGCTCATCGCGTTCATCGGCATGCTGGTCTCCGGCTACACGCTGAACATGCTGACCCTCGCGGCGCTCACGATCTCCATCGGCCGCGTCGTCGACGACTCGATCGTCGTCATCGAGAACATCACCCGCCACCTCTCCTACGGCAAGCCGCGACGCCGGGCGATCCTCGACGGCGTGCGGGAGGTCGCGGGCGCGGTGACCGCCTCGACGCTCGCCACGGTCGTCGTCTACCTGCCGATCGCGCTCGTCGCCGGCATGGCCGGGGAGCTGTTCCGGCCCTTCGCGCTGACCGTCGCGATCGCGATGCTCTCCTCGCTGCTGGTGTCGCTGACGATCGTCCCGGTGCTCGCCTACTGGTTCCTGCGGGCGCCCAAGGCGGCCGCCGCCATCACCGACCCCGACGATCCCGCCCAGCAGGCGAAGGTCCGCGAGGACGCCGAGGCGAAGGAGGAGAAGGGCTGGCTGCACCGCCTCTACGCCCCGGTCCTCCACCTCACCCTCGACTCGCTGCCGCGGCGCCTGGGCACGGTCGCCGTCGCGATCCTCGTGCTGATCGGCTCCGGCTTCCTCGTCCCGCTGATGACGGTCAACTTCCTCGGCGACACGGGGCAGAACATCGCCTCGATCACCCAGACCCTCCCCGCCGGCACGAGCCTCGAGCAGTCCTCGGACAAGGCCACGGACGCCGAGAAGGCGCTCATGGACGTCGACGGCGTCGAGACCGTGCAGACCACCATCGGCGGTGGCGGCGCGCAGGCCGGCCTCGGCGGCGGCGCGGGTGGCGAGAACACGATCAGCTACTCGATCACCACGGCGACCGACGTCGAGGACCAGCAGGCGCTCACCGAGAAGCTCGTGGACACGCTGAAGGACCTGCCCGATCCGGGCGAGGTCGAGTCCTCCGACGTCGGCTCCGCGACCGGCTCCTCCACCGTGGACATCGAGATCACCGGCCCCACCGCCGAGGACCGCAAGAAGGCGAACGACGCGATCCTCGCCGAGCTCGACCCGCTGCCCTCGGGCGTCACCGACGTCTCGAGCGACCTCGAGGGCGACGAGCCCACCGCGGTCGTCACCGTGGACCGCACGGCCGCCGCGGAGAAGGGCCTCACCGAGAACGCCGTGATCGGCATGGTCGCCGCGCAGCTCTACCCGGGCTCGATCGGCACCATCGCCCTGGACGACTCCGACCTCGACATCTACGTCGAGCAGGGGGAGAAGGTCGACACCCTCACCCAGCTGCAGGACCTCGAGCTCGCCCCGGGCCTGCCGCTCACGGACGTCGCCGAGGTCTCCGAGCAGGACTCGCGCCCGTCGATCTCCACCAAGGACGGCGTGGAGACCGTGACGATCTCCCTGACCCCCGCCGGGGACGACGTCGGCACCGTCTCCGAGGCCGCGAACGCCGCGATCGACGCGGCGGACCTGCCCGAGGGCACGGAGGCCACCCTGGGCGGCACCTCCGCGGACATCAACGAGACCTTCGGGCAGCTGGGCCTCGCGATGGCCGCCGCGATCCTGCTCGTGTACGTGCTGCTGGTGTGGATCTTCAAGTCCCTCATCCAGCCGCTCGTGCTGCTCGTCTCGATCCCCTTCGCCGCGGTGGGCGCGTTCGGCCTGCTCGTCATCACGGGCGTGCCGCTGGGCCTGCCCTCGATGATCGGCCTGCTCATGCTCGTGGGCATCGTCGTCACCAACGCGATCGTGCTCATCGACCTCGTCAACCAGTACCGGCGTGACGGCATGGGCCTGGACGAGGCGCTGCACCTGGGCGCCTCGAAGCGACTGCGGCCGATCCTCATGACCGCCGCCGCGACGATCTTCGCGCTCATCCCGATGGGCCTGGGCCTCACCGGCAACGGCGGCTTCATCGCCCAGCCGCTCGCGGTGGTCGTGATCGGCGGCCTCGTCTCCTCGACCCTGCTGACCCTGGTCATCGTCCCCGTGCTCTACCGCATGGTGGAGGGCCCGGGGGAGCGTCGCCGCCTGCGCCGCGAGGCCCGGGAGACGGAGCAGCGGGCGCAGCGCGACGCGGCCGACGCCGAGCGCCGGGAGCGTCACCGCGGCGAGAGCGCGACGACCGGCGAGGGCGTCGACGCGGTGCCGACCGCCCCGGCCCCCGCCTCGAGCGGCACGGTCTCGTCGGGCACGGCTTCGTCGGCCTCGGCGGGGACCGTCGCGGCGGGATCTGCTCCCGCTTCGGCCACGGCCCACGGTCGTCGTGCGGCGAAGCCCGCGACGGGCACCCCGGTCGTCGGGCGCCCGTCGGTCCCGACCTCAGGTGCCGAGCGCGGCCGACGCGCGAGCCTCAAGGAGCGCGGCGGCATCGTCGGCATCCTCCGGCGCCGCTTCCGCCGCTGAGCCGGCCGCAGCTACGGGAGCGAGCGAAAGAATGGGCACCTCAGGGAGCATGTCCTGCGCGACATGCTCCCTGAGGTGCCCATCGTCTGTGCCGTGCCAATAGTTCGCGCCGTGCCCATGGTTCGCGGCGGGCCATGCCGTGCCGGACCGTGCTGGCGCCTACCCCGCGCTGCACCGCACCCGGGAACCCCGCCGGGTCAGTCCTCGAGGGCGCGCCCCCGCTGCTCGGGCAGCGTGAAGGCCGCGAGCGCCGCGACGCCGAAGGTCGCCGCGAACACCGCGAAGGCGAGCACCGTGCTCCCCGCGACCACGAGCACCGGGACCAGGAAGGGCGCGACGAGCGAGGCGATCCGGCCGAACCCGGCGGCGGCGCCCGTCCCCGTGCCGCGCACCGCGGTGGGGTAGAGCTCCGGGCCGATCGCGTACAGCGCGCCCCAGGCGCCGAGGTTGAAGAAGCTCAGCAGGCAGCCCGCGACGATGATCGCCGTCTCGGAGCCGGCCGAGCCGTAGGCGACCGCCGCGATGGCGGAGCCGGCGAGGAAGATCGTCAGCGTCCAGCGCCGGCCCAGGCGCTCGATGAGCCAGGCGGAGACCGCATAGCCGGGGATCTGCGCGAGCGTGATGATCAGCGTGAACGTGAAGGACTTCGTGAGGTCGAAGCCGCGCTCCACCAGCAGCGTCGGGATCCAGATGAAGGCGCCGTAGTAGGAGAGGTTGATGCAGAACCACACCGTCCACAGCGCGGCGGTGCGCCCGCGCAGGCCACGGCTCCAGATGCTCTCGTGCCGCGGGGCGGGGGCCTCCGCTCCGGCGCTCCAGGTGTCCTCCTCGGTGGGGTGGTCGGCGTCGGTGAACCCGGCGGACTCCTCGAACTGCCGCACCACCTGCTCCGCCTCCGCATGCCGGCCGCGGCCCTCGAGGAAGCGCACCGACTCGGGCATGCCCACGCGGATCACGAGCGAGTAGAGCGCCGGGACCATGCCGATCGCAAGCGCCCAGCGCCAGCCGGAGGGGCCGCTCGCCGCGACGAGCGTGCCGATGAGCGCGGCGAGGATCCAGCCGATCGCCCAAAACGCCTCGAGCCACACGATGACGCGGCCGCGGATCCGGCGGGGCGCGAACTCGGAGACGAGGGTCGAGGCGACGGGCAGCTCCGCGCCGAGGCCCAGGCCCACGATGAAACGCAGGGCGATGAGCACGGCGAGACCGCCCGCGAGGGCGGAGGCGCCGGTCGCGATGCCGTAGACCAGGAGGGTGAGCGCGAAGACGCTGCGCCGGCCGATCCTGTCCGCGAGCAGCCCGCCGACGGTCGCGCCGATCGCCATGCCCGCGAAGCCCGCGGAGGCGATGAGCGACCCGTCGGCCTTGTCGATGCCCCAGTGCACGGTGAGCGCGGCGATGACGAAGGACACGAGGCCGACGTCCATCGCGTCGAGCGCCCAGCCGATCCCCGACGCGCCGAGCAGGCGGCCGTGGCGGCGGGTGAAGGGAAGGCGGTCGAGGCGCTCGGCCCGGGTGAGGGGCGCGGCGCTCGAGGCGGCGGAGGTCGGGGACATCATCGGCTCCGGAGGAGGGGAGGGGTGAGGACGGGGAAGGACGAGCGCCATGATCCCGCATCGCCGGAACCCGCGCGCACCCCGGTCATGGGGCGGGGCGGCTCAGCCGACGGGCGGGGAGAGGAGATCGACCTCCGCCTCGCCGCGCAGCACGGCGAGGGCGCGCTCGGCGCGGGCGGCGCCCCACGGGGAGAGCAGATGCGCCTCGGACTCCTCGACGAGGCGCCAGTCGTCGAGCTCCGCCTCCTGGGGGACGATCCGCGCCTCGAGCTCCGCGGCGGGCATCACCCCGGCGTCGAACACGAAGTGCACGCCCATCGGGGCGCCCGCGGCGGCGCGCGAGGGCACCCAGTTCAGGGCGAGCAGGCGGCCGATCTCGACGTCGAGGCCCAGCTCCTCCTGCACCTCGCGGCGGGCGCAGCCGCGAGGGTCCTCGCCCGGGTCGACGCCGCCGCCGGGCAGCAGCCAGTGGTCGCGGTAGTTCGGCTTCTCGATGACGAAGCGGCCGCGCTCGTCGCGCAGGATCACCGCGGCGGAGGTGATGACCTTGGGCAGGGTCGCGAAGTAGGCGGGATCGGGCAGCAGTCGCGGCATGCGCCCATCGTGTCACCCGCGCGGGGAGTTCTCCCCATGGTCCGGGCGGGCGCGCTCGCCGTAGGGTGCGTGCAGGCCGCGGGACTCCCCGCGGACCATGACGGCGGGGGAGAGACATGGCGGGCTTCTACGGGGCGGACACGGACGCGCTGCGCGACGTGGCGGGGGTGTTCGAGGACCGCAGCAGGCGCCTGGCGGAGCTGCGGGACCAGCTCGACGCCGCCGTGCTGCGGGAGGACATCTGGCAGGGCGGGGACGCCGATGCCTTCCGCGACCGATGGACGGGCGTGAGCGCGCAGTTCGGCGAGACCTCCGAGGGCGTGGGGCGGCGCCGCGGCGAGCTCGAGGAGCAGGCCGAGCAGCAGGACGAGGCATCCGGCGAGGACGGCGGCGGTGGCTTCCTCGACACGATCGGCGACCTCTTCGACTCCGTGAAGGGCGGCCTGAACGATCTGCGCAAGGCGATCTCCACGATCGGGAAGGGCGTCAAGGCGTTCCAGCTCTTCCGGGATCTCGCGAAGCTCGGCGAGGCCGGCTATGAGGGGCTGAAGGGGCTGGTCAACCAGCAGTTCATCGACGAGCTGGTGGACCGGACCCGGGCTCCCTCAGGCAAGATCATGGACTTCCTGCATGGCAAGGGCTGGACCCGGGTCGCCGACGTCGCCGAGGGGATCCTGGACTCCGGGGTCGTCAAGGGGGCCGGCAAGGTGCTCGGCAAGGCGCTGCCGGTGCTCGACATCGGCATGGGCATCCACCAGATGGTCACCGCGGAGGACGGCTGGGATGTGGCCGCGGGCGGGCTCAGCACGCTCAGCGGCGGCCTGCTGCTCGCGGCGCCCTTCACCGGCCCGGCGGCGCCGATCGTCGCGGGGGTGGGGCTCGTGGCCGGCGGCATCTCGCTCGGCATCGACGCGGGCAAGGCGATCGTCGAGAACTGGGACACCATCAGCGACACCGCGGGCAAGGCGTGGGACGCGACGACCGACGCCGTGGGCGACGCGGTCGAGGGCGTCGGCGACTTCATCTCCGATCCCATCGGATCGATCTTCTGACATCCTGAGCGCGGACCGCCCGACGCTCGAGCCCCACCATCGCGAGGACTCCCCATGACCGAGACGACCACCGCCCCCGGGCCCGACCAGGGCTTCCCCTACGGCGTGGGCCGCAGCTCCGGCCCGGACGCGCCCATCGAGTACAGCCGTTACGACGTCGCGAGCGCGCTCGCCGTCCTGGAGCGCTCCCAGGAGGCGGAGGAGCCGCAGGAGATCGTGTCCCTCAGCGACGAGCAGCTGCTGGGCCTCGACGGTCACCTGCGCACCCAGCCGGTCGCCCTCCCGTGGGCGGAGGAGCACGAGGAGCAGCGTGCCCTGCTCGCGACCGCGGGCGTGCGCAGCCTGCTCGCCGCGGGGACCGTCGCCGTCGGGGAGGACGAGAGAACCGGGGAGCGGCGCTGGCTCGTGGAGCCGGCGATCGACGGGGTGCTCGTCCTGCGCCGCACCGCGCGGCTGATCGCCTCCGCGGAGACGCAGGTGCGCAGCGAGGAGGCGGGTCTCCAGACGCATCGCCTGTACTACTTCGTGCACCCCGAGGGCGTGCTCGAGGAGGAGGTCACCGGCTCCGGCCTGCACCACTTCCGCTCCCTGCGCCAGGAGGCGGTGCCCGCCCGGATCGCGCACCTCGTGGACCAGGACCAGGTGGCCTCCGGCCCCACCGAGCCGGTCGTGCTGCAGGACGCGGACCTCCGCGAGGGGGCGTCGATGGCGCAGCGTCTGGCCGACGCCCGCGCGATCACGATCCTCTCCTCCCTCTCCACCCGCTCCGACGCCGTGAAGCAGCTGATGCTGTACGCGACGAGCAGCGAGCTGCTCGCCCAGCAGGTCGACGACCCCGAGGCGGAGGCCCCGGAGATCACGGTCAAGGGCCTCTCCCGCGAGGAGCTGCTCGGCCTCGCCGCCTGGCTCGTCGAGGCGGAGGAGGGCTGAGCGTGGGGAAGGCCGCCCGACTGGCCCGCCGTCACGGTCTGGGTCGACCCCTGCGCACCTATCGGCAGTCCTTCCCGCTGTGGTGGCACCTGCTGTGGATCGCGATGGCGCTGGTCATCCTCGTCTCGGTGGGGGTGAACCAGAACCTCGACGTGCTGACGAAGGCGTGGGGCGCGGCGATCCCGCTGCTCGTGGGGCTGGTGCTGTGGTGGCTGCTGACGGACGTGCGGCTGGTGCTGTGCGAGGGAGGCGTCGTCATCGGCCGCTTCTTCCCGCTGCTGTCCCCGTCGGTGATCCCGTACGGGGCGATCGAGCCGCGCGGGGTCACGTGCGTGAGCGACGTCGGCCGCTTCTCGAAGGTCTCGGGCCGCGAGTTCGGCTCGACCCTGTTCTACTTCCCGCAGTCGCGCCGCGGGCTGCTGTTCGACGGCCCGCCCGCGAAGGCCGTGCGCCGTCGCAGCGGTGCGCTCGCGTCGATGTTCGACTCCCCGCCGGACACGGTGCGCGGTGGGAAGCTGTGGGCCTTCGCCTACCGCGGCCGGCCGGAGGACCTGCTGGCCGTGATGCACCGGGGCATGGTGGGCGCCGGCGTGCCCTTCGCGGAGGCGCTGCCCGGCGCGGCGCTGCCCGAGCGCGGCGTGGGCGCGACCCGGGACGAGGCGCGCGCCCGGATCAACGGCTTCGCACCCTGAGCGGATCCACCGCGACGAGGCGCAGCCGCGTGCCCGGCGCGGCCTGGGCGAGCTGATCGAGCCCGGCCCGGGTGACCACACCGATCACGGGGTAGCCGCCGGTCGTGGGATGGTCCGGCCCGAACACGACGGGCAGGCCCGAGGGCGGGACCTGCACGGCACCCGGGAGCATCGCCTCGCTGGGCAGGGTCGCGGCGCCCTCGGGGACGGGCAGCGGTGGCCCGTCCAGGCGCACGCCCACCCGGTCCGAGTCGCTGCGCACCCTCCAGGTCGTGGTGCGGAGCGCCCTCACGGCGGC
The DNA here is from genome assembly GCF_005490785.1 of Brachybacterium sp. SGAir0954. Taxonomy (GTDB): domain Bacteria; phylum Actinomycetota; class Actinomycetes; order Actinomycetales; family Dermabacteraceae; genus Brachybacterium; species Brachybacterium rhamnosum. The sequence continues at coordinate 903,695 of NZ_CP027295.1, forward strand.
CTCGCCGAGCAGCACGTCCCGGGGGCCGAGGACGACGGGCACCTCGAGCGGCGGGCGGGGTGCCGGGGCGGGGTCGGCAGCAGGGTCGTCGCTGTCGCTGTCGTCATCGTGCTCGGTCCCGGATGCGGGGCCGACGGCGGAGTCGGCGTCGGGCCCGGCGACGGGTCCCGGGCCCTGCGCCGGCACGGCGTCGAGGCCGTGCTCGGGGCTGATCCCCAGCTGATCGCCTGCGCCGAGCGGCGCCGGTCCGAGCCCGGAGAGCGTGTCCCGGGAGAGCGAGCCGAGCACGGGTCCCTGCACACCGCCGCCGTCCGCGTCGCGACCCTGCGCGCCGTCGTCCTGCCCGATGCCCCCGGCGCCGACCACCCCCGTGATCCCGCCGCGCACGGCGAGCACGATCCGCAGGCCCGAGGCGGCGGGACCGATCGTGAGCTCGTCCCCGGCGTCCAGCGCGAACGCACGCCCGCCCGAGACGCCCGCCGGGACCTCGCGGTCCTCCTCGTCCGGGTCGCCGCGCAGGATCGTCACCGGTGCCGGCGCCCCCGCGAGGGCGATCACGAGCGGGGCGGACGCCCGCAGCCGCAGCGGCCCCAGCAGCCCTTCGAGCGCCGCGGCGTGCGGAGGGTTGCCGACGGCGAGGTTCGCGCTGACGAGCGCTCCCCGGTCGAAGGCCCCGGAGCTGCTCACGCCGATCGAGGCGCGGCCGGGTCGTCCTGCGTCCTCGACGAGCAGCAGCGGCCCGGGCGCGAGCACCTCGAGCGACCGGCCGGCCGCGACCGGAAGCACACCGGTTCGGCCCGCAGATCTCTCGCGCGCGGCCTCCCGGCCACTCACGCCCCGGCTCCCGGGGTCGCCCGCCTCCGGTCTCCGCGGAGCGGCGCGGAGGGCGGCGAGGCGCTCGCGGGCGGCGGCCGCCTCCCGCCGGGCGAGCTCGAGCGCGGAGGCGGCGCCGCTCGTCGCCGCCGCACCCACCGGGGTGCCGGCGAGGCCGCGGGGGCGCGCACCTGCCGGCGCCGCCGCCGATCCCGCGAGCAGGCGGTCGCGCCGGGCCCGGAAGCGCACGCGCGTGCCCGGCGCGAGCAGGGCGGGCGGTGTGCGCTCGGGGTCGAAGAGCGTCACGTCGGCGCGGCCCACGAGCTGCCAGCCGCCGGGGGAGGAGCGCGGGTAGACGCCGCAGTAGCCGGCCGCGAGCGCGACAGAGCCGGGCGGGACGGCCGTGCGCGGGGAGGAGCGGCGCGGCACCTGCCAGCGCGGGCCCTCGCCCTCCGCCTGCGGCACGAGGTAGGAGAAGCCGGGCGCGAAGCCGCCGAAGGCCGCCGTCCACAGGGTCCCCGTGTGCGCCGTGACCAGGGCGGGGACCTCGAGTCCCAGCAGCGCGGCGGTCTCGGCGAGGTCCTCCCCGTCGTAGACCACGGGGATCTCGACCTCCTGCGCCGCCGCGTCCTCGGCGGGGGCGGGAGGGAGGTGCTCGAGGAGCGCCGCGAGGGTGCGCGCGTCGGCGCCGCTCGTGCCGCGCAGCAGCAGGGTGCGCTCGGCGGGGACGAGGTCCGCGAGCGCGGCGGGGGCGAGGGCGCGCACCGCGCTCGCGGCCCCGAGCACGTCGGCGGTGTCCGGGTAGACGGCGAGCACGGCGGCCTCCCCGGCGGGGCGGAGATCCTGCGGCGGCGGGAGATGCTCCCCGGGGCTCACAGCGCCGCCCGGATCGTCATGCCCTCCGCCTCGAGCCGCTCGCGCACCGCGCGGGCCAGGGTCACCGCGCCCGGTGTGTCCCCGTGCAGGCAGAGGGTGCGCACGGGCAGGTCGATCACGGTGCCGTCCGTCGTGCGCACCTGCCCGTCGCGGGCGAGGGAGAGCGCCTGGGCGGTGACCTCCTCCGCGGTGGAGAGCACGGCGCCCGCCTCGCGGCGCGGGGTGAGCGTGCCCGCCGGGGTGTAGGTGCGGTCCGCGAAGCCCTCGAGCAGCACGGGCAGGCCGGCGCGCTCGGCGAGGGCGGCGACCACGGACCCGGGGGCGGCGAGCAGCGCCGGCTCCCCGCCGAGCTCCTGCAGCGCCGTGACCACCGCCGCGGCCTGCGCCTCGTGGTGGGCGATCGCGTTGTAGAGCGCGCCGTGGGGCTTCACCCCGCGCACACGGGTGCCGGTGGCCGCTGCGAGCGCCTGCAGGGCGCCGGTCTGCGCGAGGATCTGGTCGGTGAGCTCCGCGGGGGCGATGTCGAGGAAGCGCCGGCCGAAGCCCTGCAGGTCCGGGTAGGCCACGTGGGCGGTGACGGCGACCTCCCGGACGGCCGCCGCCCTCAGCGCGGCGCGCATGGTCGTGGGGTCCCCGGCGTGGCCGCCGCAGGCGACGTTCGCGGTGGTGACGACGTCGAGCAGCGCCTCGTCGTCGCCGAGGCGCCAGTCGCCGTAGCCCTCGCCGAGGTCCGCGTTCAGGTCGATCGTGCTCACGCTCGGGTCTCCTCGGTGCTGCGTCGGGGGTGGTGATCGGGGGTGGGGCCGACGGCGGGTCCGGAGGGGGCGACGTCGGGCCCGAGCCGCTCCGCCCAGGTGCCGAGCACGTCCTCGATCCGGCCGTGCAGGCGCACCGTCGCGAGAGGGTCCCCTCGGGTGGGGCCGTCGTTGAGGATGACGACCCCCTGGCCTGCGCGGTGGGCGGCGCGCACGAACCGCAGCCCGGACTGCACGGTGAGGCTCGAGCCGAGCACCAGCAGGGACCGCGCGGCGGCGAGCGCAGCGAAGGCCGCCTGCACGGTCTCGGGGCGGGCCGCCTCGCCGAAGAACACGACGTCGGGCTTGAGGATCCCGCCGCACAGCGGGCACGGCGGGTAGCGGAAGCTGCTCGTGCGGTCCACCTCGGCGTCCCCGTCGGGCGCCTGCGCGGCATCCGCCGCGAGCTCCTCGATCCGGGCGGCGAGCTCGGGGTTCATGGCGAGCATCCGGGAGTGGAGCGCGGAGCGGGAGCTCAGCGCGCCGCAGCTGAGGCAGCGCACCCGGTCGAGGCGTCCGTGCAGGTCGATGACGGGATCGGAGCCGGCGCGGCCGTGCAGGCCGTCCACGTTCTGGGTGATGACCGCGCTCTGCGGCAGCGGGCCGGCGCCGAGCCGCGCGAGCAGCAGATGGCCGCGGTTGGGGCGGGCCCGGCCGAACTGCGTCCAGCCGACGGTGGAGCGCGCCCAGTAGCGGCGCCGCGAGAGGTCCGAGCCGGCGAACTCCTGGAAGGTCATGGGGGAGCGGGGCACGGCGTGACGGCCGCGGTAATCCGGCAGGCCCGAGGCGGTGGACATGCCCGCCCCGGTGAGCACGGCGACCGGGCCCTCGCGCAACAGGTCGAGCGCCGCCCCGAGCTCGTCGGGCCCGCTGATGCGGCCGTACTCGGCGCTGTCCACGGGGCCCCAGGCGGGCGTGCGCGGCAGCGACCGGGCGGGCGCCGGCGTCGCCGCGGTGGAGAACCAGCGGCCGACGTCCGCCGCGGGCCCGGCACGGTGGCCGTCGGCGGGGATGCTCATCCCTCCAGCGTAGGCGGGCCGTCCTTGCGGCGGCGCGATCGCAGGCGCTGGGTGAGCAGGCCCAGCAGCGCGAGGATCCCGATGCCGGCCACGATCGAGGAGTAGGTCCGCACGAATGCCTCGAGGGTCTCCCCGCCCGCGGTGCCGAAGAGGTAGCCGGCGACGACGAAGACGGCGTTCCAGATCCCCGAGCCGAGTCCCGTGGCCAGGGCGAACAGCGCCACGGGCATGCGCTCGATGCCGGCGGGGAGCGAGATGAAGGTGCGCACCATCGGCACGAAGCGGGCGAGGGCGACGGCGGGGAAGCCGTGGCGGTCGAAGAACCGCACCGCCATGTCGACGTCCTTGTCCTCGAGCAGCGGGAGGCGCCGCACGAGCCGCCGCGTCCGCTCGAGGCCCAGGGTGCGGCCCACGGCGTAGACGCCGAGCCCGCCGAGGACGGAGCCGGCGGTGGTCCACGCGATCGGCACGAGCACGTGCTGGCCGTCGGCCGCGGCGCTCACGCCGGCGAAGGGGAGCAGCACCTCGCCGGGGACCGGTGGGAAGAGGGCCTCGGCGGCGATGACGAGCGCGATCCCGGGACCGCCGAGGAGCTCCATGAGGTGGATGGCGAATCCGGCGATGTCCATGGCTCCCCCTCCGTGCTCGACCGCCCTGCCCGTGCCGGGCCCCGCCCGGGCCGTGCGCGGCGAGGCTAGCGCCCGCGCATGGCGAGGGGGTGAACGGGCGGCGTCCGCCGCGGAGGTCACGACCCGGCGTCGATCCGGCGCCGCTGCCGTGGACGGCATTGACATCCACGGCGGTTAGCGCTTTCCTATGTGTGCCGCACCACAGGGTGCCCCCTCGTCGTCGAGGGATCACCCGCGCACTGCAACACGCGAATGAAACCTTTCAGAAACAGGCGTGCGCCGATCGCAGCAGACCGGCGCCCCACCACCGCCCGCCCACGCTTCAGCAGCAGGGCAGCACCCGCCCACAGGATCAAAGGAGATCTGATGCTCACCCGACGCACCGCCCTCACCCTGGGCCTCGCCGTCCCCGGCCTCGCCGGCCTCGTCGCATGCGGCCCGAACGCGACCTCCGGCGGTGGCTCCGGCGGCAGCGACGGCGGCTCCGCCGATTCCGGCAGCTTCCGCCTCGCCTGGTGGGGCAACCCCACCCGCAACGAGAACACCACGAACGCCATCGCCGCCTACAAGGAGGAGAAGCCCGACGTCACGATCTCCCCGGAGCCCGGCGAGTGGAGCGGCTACTGGGACAAGCTCGCCACCCAGACCGCCGGCGGCGACTTCCCCGACGTCGTCCAGATGGACGAGAAGTACCTCGCCGAGTACGCGGGCCGCGGCGCCCTCCTCGACCTCGCCGGCGCGGGGCTGGACACCTCGAAGTTCGTGGACGGCTCGGTCGAGGTCGGCGAGGTGAAGGACGTGGGCCTCGCCGCGATCAACGCGGGGCTGAACGCCTTCACCGTGCTCGTGAACCCGGACGTCTTCGAGGCGGCCGGGGTGGACGTCCCGGACGACACCACGTGGACCTGGGACGAGATGATCGAGACCGCCGCGCGGATCACCGAGGCCACCGAGGACGGCACCTACGGCATGACCCAGATGGGCACCGTGCAGGGGCTCTTCCAGCTCTGGGTGCGCCAGGCCGGCCAGGACCAGTACGAGGACGGAAAGGCCGGCTTCGACGCGGCCGCCGCCACGAGCTGGTTCGAGTGGGCCAAGAAGATCCAGGACTCGAAGGCCGGCCCCGGCGCGGACGCCTCCGTAGAGGACTCCACCGCCGCCATGGACCAGTCCCTCTTCGGCACCGGCAAGATCGCCATGACCGTCGCCTGGTCCAACCAGGTCGTCGCCAACGACGCGCTGCACGACGGGAAGCTCACGGTGCTGCGGCCGCCGTCGACCGCCGGCTCCGCCGCCGAGGCGCAGCTCTGGTACAAGGCGTCGATGTACTGGGCCGTCTCCGCGAAGAGCGCGAACTCCGCGGCCGCCGTCGCCTTCGTCGACTACCTCGTGAACTCCCCGGACGCCGGGAAGATCCTCTCCGTGGAGCGCGGCGTGCCCGGCAACCTCGAGGTCCGTGAGGCGATCACCCCGGACCTCGACGAGTCCAGCAAGAAGGCCGTGGACTTCCTCGACGCGATCGAGAAGGAGCTGGGCGACGCCCCCGAGATCACCCCGCAGGGCGGCGGCCAGTTCGAGGACATCCTCACCCGCGCCGGGCAGGACATGCTCTTCGGCACGATCACTCCCGCCGACGCCGGCCAGCGCCTGCTGGACGAGCTGAACTCCGCCCTGTCCTGACCGACCCGGCCGGGCTGCGGGGCGACGCGCCCCGCAGCCCGGCCCCACAGAAGGGAGACACCCGATGAGCGCTGTCGGAGAGCTCACCCAGATCGTGTCCCGCCGCAAGAAGGGCGGGGTGCGCGAGAAGCACCCGGACAACAAGATCTCGCTCGTGTTCATGGCCCCGTGGCTGATCGGCCTGCTGGGCATCACGATCATCCCGATGATCGCGAGCTTCGCGCTCTCGTTCACGGACTACAGCCTGCTGGCCCCGCCCGAGTTCGTGGGCCTCGCGAACTTCCGCGAGATGCTGGGCGACACCCGCCTGCACCACTCGCTCGTGGTCACCTTCACCTACGTGATCGTGGGGACGCCGCTGCAGCTCATCGCCGCGCTGCTGCTCGCCGTGGTGCTCAACCAGGGAATGAAGGGCCTGTCCTTCTACCGCTCGGTGTTCTACCTGCCCTCGCTCATGGGCGGCTCCGTCGCGATCTCGATCCTGTGGCGTCAGATGTTCGGCGCCGACGGCCTCGTGAACCGCTTCCTCGGGATGCTCGGATTCACCGACCTGCCCGGCTGGGTGTCCAATCCGGACACGGCGCTGTGGACGATCATCCTGCTGCACGTGTGGACCTTCGGCTCGCCGATGATCATCTTCCTCGCGGGCCTGCGGCAGATCCCGCAGATGTACTACGAGGCCGCGAGCGTGGACGGCGCCTCGAAGGTGTCGCAGTTCTTCCGGATCACGATCCCGCTGCTCACGCCGATCATCTTCTTCAACCTCGTGCTGCAGGTGATCAACGCGTTCCAGACCTTCACCCAGGCCTTCGTGGTCTCGGGTGGGACGGGCGGGCCGTCGGACTCGACGCTCTTCTACACGCTGTACCTGTACCAGAAGGGCTTCACCCAGTTCGACATGGGCTACGCCTCCGCGATGGCCTGGCTGCTGCTGGTCATCGTCGCGATCTTCACCGCGATCAACTTCTTCGTCTCCAAGTTCTGGGTGCATTACGATGACTGACCTCTCCACCGCCGCCCCCGAGATCCCGGGCCGCCCGGCGACCCCCGCCCCCACCGCTCCCCGCCGCAAGGCCGCCGGCGGCAGCGCCGGCCGCAGCGGCCGCGCCGTGCTCAAGCACGCGGCGATGATCGTCGCGAGCATCATCATGATCTACCCGCTGCTGTGGATGGTCGTCTCCTCCCTGCGCCCCAACGAGGAGATCTTCCGCAACGCGAGCCTGTGGCCGCTGTCCTTCGACATCGACAACTACGTGCGTGGATGGACGGCGCAGTCCTTCGACTTCGGCCACTACATCCTGAACTCGACGCTGCTCGTGGTGGGCTGCGTGATCGGCAACCTGTTCGCCTGCACGCTCACCGCCTACGCCTTCGCGCGGCTCAGGTTCTGGGGCCGGAACATCGCCTTCGCGGTCATGCTCATGACCCTCATGCTGCCGATCCACGTCGTGATCGTGCCGCAGTACATCATGTTCTCCCAGACCGGCTGGGTGAACACGATGCTGCCGCTCATCCTGCCGAAGTTCCTCGCCACGGACGCGTTCTTCATCTTCCTCATGGTGCAGTTCATCCGCGGCATCCCGCGGGAGCTCGACGAGGCCGCCCGCATCGACGGCTGCGGCCACCTGCGGATCTTCTTCCGCATCGTGCTGCCGCTCATGACGCCGGCCCTCGCGACCACCACGATCTTCACCTTCATGTGGACCTGGAACGACTTCTTCGGCTCGCTCATCTACCTGACGACGCCGGACCACTTCACGGTGCCCCTCGCGCTGAAGTCCTATCTCGACAGCCAGGGCTCCTCCGACTGGGGCGCCATGTTCGCCATGTCGATCGTGTCCCTCGTGCCGCTGTTCCTGGTGTTCCTGTTCGGCCAGAAGTTCCTGGTGCGAGGCTTCGCCACGACCGGCATCAAATGACACCGTCCTCCACCGCCCCGTCCGCCACCCCGCACCCCCGCCCCGCGACCCAGGGAAGAAGCCCCATGCGTACCCGCTACGCCCTCATCGGATCCGGCCATCGCGCCCAGATGTACCTCGACGCGATCGCCGGCCCCCATGCTGACGTCGCCGAGCTGGTCGCCCTGCTCGACGTGAACCCCGCCCGGCGCGAGTTCCACCGTGACCGCGTCCCCGCCTTCGCCGATGTGCGCCTCGCGGGGCCGGACGAGCTCGAGCAGGTCATCACCGATCTCGCGGTGGACCGCGTGATCGTCACGAGCGTGGACCGCCTCCACGCCGAGCACGTGGTGCGGGCCCTCGACGCCGGGGCCGACGTCGTCGTCGAGAAGCCCCTGACGATCGACGCCCCCTCGGCCCGCGCGATCCAGGAGGCGATCGACCGCACCGGCCGCAGCGTGGTCGTCACCTTCAACTACCGCTACAGCCCCCGCAACACGGCGCTCAAGCAGGTCATCGCCTCGGGCGAGATCGGCGACGTGGTCTCCGTGGTCTTCGAGTGGGTGCTGGACACGCAGCACGGCGCGGACTACTTCCGTCGCTGGCACCGCGACAAGACCAACAGCGGCGGCCTGTTCATCCACAAGGCGGCGCATCACTTCGACCTCGTCAACTGGTGGATCGCCGACGTCCCCGCGCGGGTCTACGCCCGCGGCGGGCTGCGCTTCTACGGGGCCGACGCGGCCGCCGAGCGCGGCCAGGCCGCCCTCCCCGAGCGCGGCACCCACGACGGCCCGCACGACCCCTTCGAGCTGGACCTCCGCTCCGACGAGCGGCTCGAGGCCCTGTACCTCGAGGCCGAGAAGCACGACGGCTACCAGCGCGACCGCTCCGTGTTCGACCAGGGCATCACCGCCGAGGACAACCTCACCGCGATCGTCGACTACGCGGGCGGGCCCGTCCTCACCTACGCCCTGAACGCGCACAGCCCCTGGGAGGGCTACCGGGTCGCGGTCAACGGCACCCGCGGCCGCGCCGAGCTCGAGGTCGTCGAGCGGGCCGAGGTCGTCGCGAAGGACGAGGACGGCCGTGCCCACGTCGACCCGAGCGCCGTCGCCGTCACCACGGAGGACTCCGGCGTGCGCGAGCGCGGCGAGCGCCTCGTCGTCCAGCACCACTTCGCACCCGCCCGCGAGGTCGAGATCCCCGAGGGCGTGGGCGGCCACGGCGGCGGCGACGCCCTGCTCCTGCGGGACGTGTTCGTCGGCCCCACCGAGGAGGAGGCCGGCGGCCTGGGCCGGCCCTCCGACCACACCGACGGCCTGCGCGCGATCAGCGTGGGGATCTGCGGCAACGAGTCCCTCGCGACCGGCGCCCCGGTGGACGTCGCCGCGTTCCTGGGCCTCGACCTCTCGCGCGAGCCCGCCCCGGCAGGAGCGGCACGATGAGCGTCCGCACGGCCGGCGCGCCCGTCACGACCGAGGAGGGGACGGCCGGGGCGGCGCCCGTGCGGGTCGCTCTCGTCGGCACCCGCGGTTTCGGCGCCCACCACCTGGTGAACCTCGACCGCCTCGTGGGGGAGGGGCTCGCGGAGCTCGTGGGCGTCGTCGACGTCGCCGAGCCGCCCGCGGAGCTCGCCGCCATCCACCACCCCACGCTCGGCGGCCTGCTCGCGGCGCTCGGCGAGGAGCGGCGCCCCGAGGTCGTCATCATCGCGACCCCGATCGACACGCACGTGCCGCTCGCCCTCGAGGCGCTCGCCGCCGGCAGCCACGTCTACCTCGAGAAGCCGCCCGTCCCCGCGCTCACGGACCTCGGGATGCTCGCGGAGGCGGCCGACGCCGCGCACCGCACGATCCAGGTGGGCTTCCAGGCCCGCGGCGGCGCCGGCATCGACGAGCTCCGCGAGATCGTCCGCGCCGCGACGCTGGGGAAGGTCACCGCGGTGCGCGCCTACGGCGCCTGGGTGCGCGACCGCGCCTACTACCACCGCTCCCGCTGGGCCGGCCGGCGCCGCCTCGACGGCCGGCGTGTGGCCGACGGCGTCGCCACCAACCCCCTCGCCCACTCCGTGCACGCGGCCCTCGCGATCGCGGGGCTGCGCCGGATCGAGGACGTGGCCGGCGTGACCACCGAGCTGCGCCGCGCCCACGACATCGAGGCCGACGACACGACCTTCCTGCGGGTCGCCCCCGCCGGCGACGGCCCGCCCGTCCTCGCCGCGCTCACGACCGTCGCCCCCGACTCCTCGGACCCGTGGGTCGAGGTGCTCGCCGAGAAGGGCCGCGTGCGGCTCTGGTACACGGCGGACCGCTCCGAGCGGGTCGACGCGGCGGGCACCGTGACCCGCAGCGAGTACGCCCGCACGGATCTCGTGCAGAACCTGCTCGCGCACGTGCGGGACCGCTCGGTGGCGCTCATCAGCCCGCTCGAGGACTCCGGCGCGTTCTCCGCGGTGCTCGAGGCGATCCAGTCCGTCCCCGATCCGCTGCCCATCGAGGCGGGCGTGACCTGGGAGGGCGAGGGGGAGGCCGCGCACCCCGTCGTCGACGACATCGAGGCGGTGCTGCTGCGCTCCCTCGACGAGGGCCGTCCCTTCAGCGAGCTCGACGGGGACGGGGCGGTGCCCTGGGCCCGCGCCGACGCCGTCAGCAGCTGGACCCCGCCCTCCGCCTGAGGGCGGCCCTCCCCGCCAGCACGTCCCCGCCCCGCCGATCCTGGAGATCCATGACCACCGCACAGGTGCTCGCCGACCTCGCCCGCCCCGATCCCGCCGCCCGGCCGATGATGCGCTGGTGGTGGTTCGGACCCGACGTGGACCGCGGGGAGCTCGAGCGGGAGCTCGACGCGATGGCCGCGGCGGGGATCGGCGGGGTGGAGATCGCGCTCGTCTACCCGCTGCGCCCGGGCGCCCCGGACTACCTCTCCCCGGAGGTGCAGGGCCACCTCCGGTTCGCCGCGGAGGCCGCCCGGGCGCGCGGCCTGCGCTGCGACGTGACGCTCGGCAGCGGATGGTCCTACGGCGGGGCGCACGTGGGCCCCGAGCACGCCTCGCGGCGGATCCGCTGGGAGCGCCGCGACCGGGGCCCGCAGCCCCTCGCCGTGGACCTCACCCCGCGCTGGCCGGAGGGCGAGCTCATCGCCGTGCACCTCGGCGACGGCCTGCCGCCCTCGGCCTGGCAGCGGATCGAGGTCCCGGACGAGGGTCCGCTCGTCCTCCCCGCCGGGCGCGGCCCGCGCACCGTGCTGCTCGCGTGGTCCGAGGTGACCGGGCAGCAGGTCAAGCGCGCCGCGGCCGGCAGCGAGGGGCCCGTCGTGGACCACCTGAGCGCACAGGCCGTGCGCCACCACCTCGACGTGGTGGGCGGCGCGATCCTCGAGGCGGTGCCCGCTGAGCTCCTCGGCTCCGTGTTCAGCGACAGCCTCGAGGTGTACGAGGCCGGATGGACCGCCGGCCTGCCCGCGCACTTCGCGGAGCGCCGCGGCTACGACCTGCTGGAGCGCCTCCCGCTGCTGCACGTGGGCGGCGAGGGCGCGGAGCAGCTGCGCGAGGACTACGGCCTGACCCTCTCCGAGCTCGTCGCGGAGGGCTTCATGGCGACCTGCCGGGACTGGGCGGAGGAGCACGGCACCCGGTTCCGCCTGCAGGGCTACGGGGAGCCGCCGATCACGCTCTCCGCCCAGCGCGGCGTGCACCTCATCGAGGGCGAGGGTGCCGGCTGGACGGGGATGACGCAGACCCGCTGGGCGTCCTCCGCGGCGCACCTCGACGGCCGCGACGTGGTCTCGAGCGAGGTGTGGACCTGGGTGCACTCGCCCTCCTTCCGCGCCGCACCGTTGGACCTCCTCGGCGAGGCGCACGAGCACCTGCTGCTCGGCATCACCCACCTCGTGGGTCACGGCTGGCCCTACACCGCGCCGGACGCCGCGGGGCTCGGCTGGACGTTCTACGCCGCCGGCGCGCTGGACGACCGCAACGCCTGGTGGCCCGCGATGCCGGAGCTCATGGCGCACCTGACGCGCCTCAGCGCCGTGCTGCGCCGCGGGGAGCCAGGGGCCGACGTCGCCCTCTACCTCCCCTACGGCGACGTGCGCGCCGCCCACGGCGCCGGCCACGACCTGTGGCGCGCCTGCCGCGACCACGTGGGGCCGGCGATCCCCGAGACGATCCGCCGCGCGGGCTACGACCTCGACCTCGTCGACGACGACGCGCTCGCCGGCGAGCAGGGGAGCGCCGGGCTCGACCCGGCCGCCTATCCGATCGTGGTGCTCCCGCACGTGACCCGCCTGCCCGCCGCGACCGCCGCCTGGCTGGACCGGGTGCGCGAGGCGGGCGGCCACGTGATCGCCGTGGGCGGCGCCGCACATCCGACCGTCACTTCGCCGGCCGGTGCACGGATGACCACCGCGGCTCCGTCCGCGGAGTCGTCTCCCGGCTCCGCTCCGATCACGGAGGACGGGTTCGAGGCCGCGCTGCGATCGGTGATGCCGCCGCCGCTCACGCTCACCGGCTCCGGCGGCGAGGTGGGCGTGCTGCGCCGGCGGCTGGCCGACGGCGACCTGTTCCTGCTCGCGAACACCGGCCCGCAGCTGCGCACGATCGAGCTCGCGGTGCGCGAGCCGCGCGCCGCCCTGCTGCTCGTGGACCCGGATACGGGGGAGCGCCGCGCGCTCCCCACTACTGGCGGGACACACGAGCTGCACCCCTACCAGGCGCTCCTGCTCCTCGCGACCGACGACCCGGACCTCGCCGTGACCGGCGCCGACGCCACGACGGAGCCCGCGGAGCCCGCCGGAACCGCAGAGCCCGCCGGGACCACGAAGTCCGACGAGGCTGCGGAGCCCGCCGGGACGGAGCTTCCGCTCGACGGGCCCTGGACCCTCCACGCGCCGGGGCAGGACCCGCGACCCGTCACGCTGCCGCACCTGATCCCGGGGGAGGATGCCGCGGCGCTGCCCTGGCTCTCCTACGAGTGCACCGTCACCCTCGACGCGGAGCAGGCCCGCGGGCCACTCGTGCTGGACCTCGGCGCGGGCACGGTGCTCCCGGCGGACGGTGCCGGCAGCGGCTACCGGGCCCTGCTCGCCCCGCCCGTGCGGGAGATCGCCACGGTGAGCGTGGACGGGGAGGGGGCCGGCCTGCTGTGGCGCGCGCCGTTCCGCCTGGACCTCACCGGCCGCCTCCGGGAGGGGACGAGCACCCTTCGGCTCGAGGTGCGCGGCACCACCGCCCCTGCGGCAGCGGATCCGGTGAACGCGCAGGCCGCGGCGCAGGAGATCACCTCCGCGCACGAGGCCTACGGGGAGCGTTTCCAGCAGCAGGAGCTGCCGCGCATGCTCGACGGGGTCGCCCTCGGCCTCGGCGCTGTGCCGGTCCTCCGCCGCGGCTGACCGCGCCCCCTCAGCGGGCGAGGGGCGGGTAGGCCGCGCGGGGGATCGTGGTGACGAGGTCGATCGCGGTCTGCGTGGCCTCGTCCTCCTCGAGGCGGTGCTCGGCGACGAGGCGGGCGAGGTAGCCGGCGTCGATGCGGCGGGCGAGGTCGTGGCGCGCGGGGATCGAGGCGAAGGCGCGGGTGTCGTCCACGAAGCCGGAGGAGTTGTAGAAGCCCGCGGTCTCGGTCGCGGCCTCGCGGAAGCGGCGCATGCCGTCGGGTGAGTCCAGGAACCACCAGGGCGCGCCGTAGCGCACCGAGGGGTAGGCCCCGGCGAGCGGCGCGATCTCGCGGGAGAAGACGGTCTCGTCCACCGTGAAGAGCACGAGGTGGAAGCGCGGGTCGTGGCCGAACCGCTCGAGCAGGGGGCGCAGCGATCGCGTGTACTCGGTCGCGACGGGGATGTCGTAGCCCTTGTCGCGGCCGTGGCGCGCGAGGATCCCGCTCGCGTGGTCGCGCAGCACACCCGGGTGCAGCTGCATGACGAGGCCGTCCTCGCAGCTCATCGCCGCCATCTGCAGCAGCATGTGCGCCTCGAAGGCGGCGGCCTCCTCCGGCGTGGGCACGGTGCCGGCGAGGGCGGAGGCCACGAGCGACGCGGCGGCGGCCTCGTCCATCGGTGCGGCGGCGGCGCTGAGGTGGCCGTGGTCGGTGGCGCGCGCCCCGGCGGCGACGAACCGTCGCCGCTGGATGCGCAGCGCGTCGAGGAGGCCGGCGAGGTCGCTGATCTCCTTGCCCGCCGCGGCGCCGAGGGCCTCGACCTCCTGCGCCCAGCCGTCGCGGCCGATCATGAGCGCGGCGTCGGGGCGGAAGGTCGGGACGACCCGCTCGCCGAGGCCCTGCTCGGCGAGGGAGGCGTGGTGGGAGAGGTCCGAGGAGGCCGGGTCGGTCGTCGAGATGATCTCGATGCCGAAGCGGTCCAGCAGCTGCTGGGGCCGGAAGGTGGGATCGGCGACGGTCTCGGCGATGCGGTCGTAGAGGCGGTCGGCGGAGTCGGCCGACGGCGCCTCGTCGACCCCGAACACCTCGACGAGCTCGTGCTCGAGCCAGTAGCGGGACGGGGTGCCGCGGTAGAGGTGCCAGTTCTCGCAGAAGCGGCGCCAGATGGTGCGGGAGTCGGTCTCGACCGCGCCGCCGTCCGTGCGCGGAACGCCGAGGTCCGCGAGGTCGATCCCCTGGGAGGCGAGCATGCGGGTCACGTAGTGGTCGGGGACGATGAGCAGCTGGGCCGGGTCCGCGAAGGGCGTGTCACGCGCGAAGGCCTCCGCCTCGACATGGCCGTGCATGCAGATCAGCGGCAGCGGGGCCGTCTGCTCGAGGATGCGCACGGCGATCGCGCGCACAGCGGGATCCGCGGGCAGGGCGCGGTGGGGGTGCAGGGTCAGCGGTCGTCCCACGGGGCTCCTCCTCGAGCGTTCCGTGCTCCCGATCGGGGGAGCGGAGGGCGGGGGCCGATGCCGCCCGCCATGCTGCAAACGATTGCACGCGGACGCCTGCCCGGCAAGCGTTCTCCCTCCAGGTTTCCGGGTCAGCGGCGGTGAAACAGTTGCATTCCTGGGGCCCCGCACCGCACGATGGGGCTCCGCCCGGTCCGCACCGGCGGCGACGAGGTCCCGCTGGACGGCGACCCGGCGGAGTCGGGACCCGGGACGACGGGCCCAGGAGAGGAGGCGCGGTGGGCATCACCCTGCGCGACGTGGCCGCCCGGGCGGACGTCTCGGTGGCGACCGCCTCCCGGGCGCTGCAGAAGCCCGCCATGGTCAGCACCGCCACCCGCGAGCGGGTCCAGCAGGCCGTCGACGAGCTCGGCTACAGCCCCAACCGCAGCGCCCGCACGCTCATCACGGGCCGCACCGGCGTGCTCGGCGTCGTCGTCCCCGACCTCCTGAACCCCTTCTACCCCGCGCTGCTCAAGGGCGCCCAGGAGCGCGCCCGCCACCACGGCGTGCAGCTCCTGCTCGCCGACGCCGAGGAGACCCCCGAGGGGGAGCTGCCGCTCGTGCGCACCCTCGCCCCGCAGGTCGACGGCATCCTGCTGTGCTCCCCGCGGATGGGCGCCAAGGAGCTCGACGCCGCCGCCCGGCTCACCCGGATCGCGCTGGTCAACCGCACCCACACCTATCTCGAGGCCGTCGCCCCGAACGCGCTGAGCGGCGTGCGCGGCGCCCTGCGGCACCTGCGCTCGCTCGAGCACCGGCGGATCGGGGTCGTCGGCGGTCCCGCCCGCAGCTGGTCCGAGGGACGCCGCCGTCGGACCATCGCCCGCGCGGCGGACGAGCTCGACGTCGAGGTCGTCGACGTCGGCCACTTCGCGCCCACCGTCGAGGGCGGGCGCGCCGCCGCGGAGAGCGTGCTCGTGCTCGAGCTGGGCGCGGTGCTCGTCTACAACGACGTCATGGCGATCGGACTGCTCGCCGCGCTGCGCGAGTCCGGGTTCCGCGTCCCGCAGGACATCAGCATCGTGGGCTGGGACGACATCGAGTCCGCCGCCGTCACGGACCCTCCGCTCAGCACCATCCGGGTGCCGCGGCGGGAGATGGGCGCGGCGGCGATCGACGCGCTCGTCGAGGACCCGGCCGCCCACCAGGACGGTCTCACCTGGCGCTTCGAATCCGCCTTCGTGGCCCGCGGCTCCACGGGCCGCGCCCGCCGGGCCGGGGACTGAGACCCGGCGCCGATGGGCGCCCTCCCTACCTGCTCAGGCGAGCGTGACCCGCTCCCCGGTGCCGACGACCTGCTGCTCGGAGCCGTCCGGCAGCACGACCCGCGCCGGCACGCCCGCGGGTATCGTCGCCGCGAGGGAGAAGCCGCCCTCGGCCGCGGACCACTCGACCTCGATCCGGCCGTGGGCCGAGTCGTACGCGCCCGTCGCCCAGTCGATGCCCGGGCCCGGAGTGGGCTGCAGCAGCGCCTCCGCGTAGCCGGGGGCCGCCGGGCGGATGCCGAGGACGACCTGGTAGATCCAGTCCGCGACCGCGCCGAGGGCGTAGTGGTTGAAGCTCGTCATCTCGCCGGGGTTGATGGTGCCGTCCGGCAGCATCGAGTCCCAGCGCTCCCAGATCGTCGTCGCGCCCATCGAGACGGGGTACAGCCACGAGGGGCAGCCCTCCTCGAGCAGCAGGCGGAACGCGTCCTCCGTGTGGCCGGTCTCCGAGAGCGCCCAGGTGACGAAGGGGGTGCCCGCGAAGCCCGTGGAGACCTTGTACTCCGCGGCGCGGACCACCTCGACGAGGCGCGCGGCGGCCTTCTCCCGGGTGGCGGGATCGAGGAGGTCGAAGGCGATCGCGAGCGCGTAGACGGTCGCGCAGTCCGAGGTGATCGTGCCGTCCTCCTGCACGTATGCCTCGGTGAACGCCGCGAGGGTGCGGTCCGCGAGCTCCTGCCAGCGGCGGGCGCCGGCCTCCTCGCCGATCAGCGCGGCGGCCTCCGCGGCGAAGCGGGCCGAGCGCACGAGGCACGCGGTCGCGACGACGTACCTGTCCGCCTTCGCGGCGGCCGCGTCCTCCGGCGGGGCGTCCGGGTCCAGCCAGTCGCCGAACTGGAAGCCCTGGTCCCAGAGCCCGCTCGGGGACAGCGCCTTCTCCACGGACTCCAGATGCAGCACCATGCCGGGGTACTGGGCGCGCAGCTGGTCGAGATCGCCGTAGGCGGTCCAGAGCGCCTGCGCGACCCACACGGCGGCGTCGCCCCAGATGGCGGTCGCGCCCTTCCAGGCCTCCGCCGCCTCGACGTCGGCCTCCTTCGGGAAGGAGGCGAGCTTGAGCAGGTCCGGGATGACGAAGGGGACCCAGCCGTCGGGGTTCGCGGCGGTCTCCGCACGCAGGTCCAGCAGCCAGTTGTGCAGGAAGTCCTGGACGTCGAACTGGTAGGCGGCGGTCGCCGCGAAGGCCGCGATGTCCCCGGTCCAGCCCAGGCGCTCGTCGCGCTGCGGGCAGTCCGTGGGGACGGCGAGGAAGTTGCCGCGCTGGGACCAGATCGAGTTGCTGATCAGCTGGTTCACGCCCGCGTGGGAGGACTCGAACCAGCCGGTGCGGCGGAGGTCGGAGCCGACGACGACCGCCTCGACGTCCTCCGGCGCGAGC
The DNA here is from genome assembly GCF_005490785.1 of Brachybacterium sp. SGAir0954. Classification (GTDB taxonomy): domain Bacteria; phylum Actinomycetota; class Actinomycetes; order Actinomycetales; family Dermabacteraceae; genus Brachybacterium; species Brachybacterium rhamnosum. The sequence goes on from NZ_CP027295.1 coordinate 920,918, forward strand.
TCCCCGGGCCAGCCGGTGATCTCCGCGTAGCGGAAGCCGTGGAAGGTGAGGGTGGGCTCGAAGGTCTCCCCGGCCGGGTCTCCCGCGAGGACGATCCGGTCCGTGGCCTCGGCGGCGCGCAGCGGGCGGGTGCCGAGCTCGTCGTGCTCGAGCACCTCCGCGTGGCGCAGGGTGATCTCGGTGCCCGCGGGCCCGGTGACCGTGAAGCGCAGCCAGCCCACCAGGTTCTGGCCGAAGTCCAGCAGCGTCCTCCCCGACGGCGAGGTCCAGATCTTCTCGGGCCGGCGGGACTCGTGGCGGACGATCAGCGGCGAGGCCTGCTCGATGAGGGTGCCGCGGTCGATCTGTGCGGTCTCGACGGGCCGGGGGTCGCCCGGGGTGAGGCGGCGGTCCTCGCGCTGGCCGTCGTAGAGGGTCGCGAAGGTGATGGGGGAGTCCGTCGCGGTCCACGAAGCGTCCGTGTCGATGCGCTGGACCGTGCCGTCCGCGAAGGTGATCTCGAGGGAGGCGAGCAGCGCCTGCTGGTCGCCGTAGTTCGCGTGGGCGTTCTCGAAGCCGAGGTCTCCGTTCCACCAGCCGCGGCCCAGGGTCACCGCGAGCTCCTGCTCAGTGCCGGGGCGCAGCAGCTCGGTGACGTCGAAGCGCTGGACCTGCAGGCGGGACTCGTAGACGGTCCAGCCCGGGTCGAGCACGGAGGAGCTCACGGGGCGGCCGTCGATCCGGGCCTCGTACACGCCGTGGGCGGTGGCGATCAGCTCGGCGCGCGCGATCGCGGGGGCGCCGGAGCCCGCGGCGTCGGCGCCGGCGGTGAAGCGGGTGGCGAGCACGGGGGTGCGGCCGTCGGTCCCGGCGGCGGTGATGGCGGTCGCCGTCTCGAGGGAGCGGGCGGCGGTGTCGGGACCCGCCGTGGTGGAGGGCGTCGCGGGGGTGGTCGCGGTGGGGGAGGTGGTCACGTCGATCCTCGTCATCGGGTTCGGTGTTGCGGGTGAGGCGGGTGGGTCCGGTGCTGCGCGATCGAATCTAGATGAAACGACTCAACGAATCCAGGGGTGATTTCGCCTGGTGATCCGCGCATCGCACCGGCCCAGGTGTCCACGGCAGCGGGATAGCGCTTGCACGTTTCAAGCCCTGCGGCCTACGCTCGCCGCGCAGTGACACCGATCGAAGGAGATCGCCCCCATGCGCAGCCCCCGCGCTCCCCGCCGCAGCATCCTCACCGCCTCCCTGCTGCTGGGCGGTCTCGCCGCCTGCGGCCCCAACGCCCCCGGCGGCTCCGGCGCCTCCGACGCAGCCGCGCTCCGCTTCGCCTGGTGGGGCAATGCCAAGCGCGACGAGCTCACGAAGACCGCCCTCGAGACCTACGGCGCCGCCCACGACGGCGCCGCCGTGAGCCCCGAGACCACCGACTGGAGCAGCTACTGGGACAAGCTCGCCACCCAGGTCGCCGGCGGCGACGTGCCCGACGTGCTCCAGATGGACGAGGGCTACCTCGCCGAGTACAGCTCCCGCGGCATCCTCGCGGACCTCGGCGACAGCGGCCTCGCGACCGACGGCTTCGACCCCACCGCCCTGGACGCCGGGACGGTCGAGGGCTCGCTCGTCGCCGTCAACGCCGGCATCAACGCCCCCGTGCTGCTCGCGAACCCCGCCGTCTTCGAGGCGGCCGGCGTGGACCTCCCCGACGACACCACGTGGACCTGGGACGACCTCGTCGACATCGCCACCCGCATCACCGAGGGCACCGAGGAGGGGACCTACGGCGTCCAGCAGCTCGGCATCGCCGGTGACCCCACCTTCTCCGTGCACCTGCGCCAGCAGGGGGCGCAGAAGTTCGACGGCAACGCGCTCGGCTTCACCGAGGAGCACCTCCTGGCCTGGTTCGAGCTCGCCCTCCGCCTGCAGGACACGAAGGCCGCGCCGCCCGCGGACGTCGCCGTCGAGGAGGCCGGGCAGGCCGTCGACCAGACGCTCTTCGCGACCGGGAAGTGCGGCCTCCAGTCGCAGTGGTCCAACCAGGTCGTCACCTTCGACGCCTCGCTCGACGGCGCCGTGACGGTGCTGCGCATGCCCTCCCTCGCCGGCGCCGCCGACCAGGCCCAGCTCTGGTACAAGGCCTCCATGTACTTCGCCGTCTCCGCCCGCTCCGGACAGCAGGAGGCCGCCGTCGCCCTCGTGGACTGGCTGGTCAACAGCGAGGAGGCGGGGAGGATCCTGCTCGCCGAGCGGGGTGTCCCCGCGAACCTCGACGTGCGCGAGGCGATCCTCCCCGAGCTCACCGAGGCCGATCTCAAGGCCGCGGACTTCATCGAGGCGATCGCGGAGGAGCTCGGCGAGCAGCCCTCGATCACCCCGCCCGGTGGGAGCGCCGTCGGCGACGTCCTCCAGCGGGGCATGGAGGACGTGCTCTTCGGACGCGTCGAGGCGGCCGACGCCGCGAGCTCCGTGCTCCAGGAGGCGTCCGGCGCGCTCGGCTGAGCGCGGGCCGCCGCACGATACAGTCACCGCAGGCGGGAAGCGGTCCCGACCGGCACGACGAGGGGAGAGGCATGGCCTCCGGGCGCCTGGTGAGCATGAAGGACGTCGCGGCCGCGGCGAGGGTCTCCGTGGGCACCGTCTCCAACGTCCTCAACCGGCCCGACGTCGTCTCCCCGGACCGCCGCGAGCGGGTCGAGCAGGCGATCGCGGAGCTCGGCTACGTGCGCAACGACGCCGCCCGCCAGCTCAAGCTCGGCCGCTCCCGCACCGTCGGCGCGGTCGTCCTCGACTCCGGCAACCCCTTCTACACCCAGCTCGTGGGCGGGATCGAAGCCGCCGCGGAGGCCTCGGGCCTCGCCGTGATCTCCGGCAGCTCCGGCAACCGCGAACGGCGCGAGCGGCTCTACCTCCAGCTGTTCGAGGAGCAGCGGGCGCGCGGCATCCTGCTCGCCTCCACCGGCGGCACCACCGAGCTCATCGAGGCGATCCGCGGCCGCGGCACCCCCGTGGTGCTCGTGGAGCGGGAGACCGAGGGCGGCTCCTCCGTGAGCGTGGACGACGTCGCCGGGGGCGAGATCGCCGTGCGCCACCTCGCGGGCATCGGCCGCCGCCGGATCGGGGTCGTCGTCTCCCGTCAGGACCTCCGCCAGGTCGCGGACCGCCTGCGCGGCGCCCAGCGGGCCGCCGCCGAGGCCGGGGTGGAGGTCGAGGTGATCGAGGCGGAGGACCTCACCGTCCTCGCGGGCCGCACCGTCGGCGAGGCGATCGTCGCCCGCAGCGTCGCCGAGCGGCCCGACGCCGTGTTCTGCGTGAACGACCTGCTCGCCGTCGGCGTGCTCCAGGCCTTCGCGTTCCGCCACGAGATCGCCGTGCCGGAGCAGATCGCGATCGTCGGCTACGACGACATCGCCTTCGCCCGCTCCACCGTGGTGCCGCTGACCTCCGTCTCCCAGCCCGCGGAGCTCATGGGACGCACGGCCCTCGCGCTCCTCGAGGAGGAGATCGCCGAGGCGGACGCGCCGCGCCGCCACGTGAGCTTCCGGCCCTCGCTCGTGGAGCGGGAGTCGACGCGGGGCTGAGGGACGCGGTCGTCCGTCGCGGTCATCGCGATGCTCGGCGCACGGAAGGTCAGTTCCGGGCCCCCGGTGAGTCCGGCAACGGATATGTCGGTGATCGTCCGATGTGCACGCGACGAGGAGGCCCCTCCCCGGCTGCGGCAGACGAACCGGTCGGTTCGCGTGTTCCGGCTGTGGTCAGAGAGGGCACGACTTCTCCTCCGATGGGTGCCGCCGTACGGTGAGGGGCATCACACGCGGTACGTCCGTCCCTGAGGAGGAAGCACGTCATGGCATCCACCGAGCACGCACCCACACCAGCCCCCGGTCGCCCGAACAGCGAACCCCCGTCGCTCGAGGAACCGACGGAGCCCACCGCGCCGCTCTCTCCGAAGCCGGATCAGCAGGGCGTCCAGCCCCGAACGCCCACCGGCGCCGAACCCAGCCCGGACGAGGCCACCACCGCGCAGCAGGGCGAGTTCCTGACCACCTCGCAGGGCGCCCGACTGCGCGACACCGACCATTCGCTCAAGGCCGGCAGGCGTGGCCCCGTGCTGCTGCAGGACCATCACCTGCGCGAGAAGATCACCCACTTCGATCACGAGCGGATCCCGGAGCGAGTGGTCCACGCTCGCGGCGCGGCGGCGCACGGGGTGTTCGAGGGCTACGGCACCGCAGAGAGCGTCTGCCGGGCCGGATTCCTCGCGAAGGGCAAGCGCACCGAGGTGTTCACGCGGTTCTCGACCGTCGTGGGCTCCCGCGGCTCGATGGACACCGCGCGTGACACCCGCGGGTTCGCGACCAAGTTCTACACCGATGAGGGCACCTTCGACCTGGTCGGCAACAACATCCCGGTGTTCTTCATCCAGGACGGCATCAAGTTCCCCGATGTCGTGCACGCGGTGAAGCCGCACCCGGACCGGGAGATTCCACAGGCACAGAGCGCCCACGACACCTTCTGGGACTTCGTCTCCCTCCACACCGAGGCTCAGCATCACACGCTGTGGTCCATGGGTGACCGCGGCATCCCGCGCTCCTACCGGATGATGGAGGGGTTCGGGATCCACACCTTCCGGCTCTCGAACGCCGACGGGGAGACGTCGCTGGTGAAGTTCCATTGGAAACCGGCACTCGGCGTGCACTCGCTGACCTGGGAGGAAGCGCAGATCCTCGGCGGTGCGGACCCTGATTTCCACCGTCGGGACCTCGCCGATGCGATCGAGGCCGACGCCTATCCCAGCTGGGAGCTCGGCATCCAGGTCTTCCCTGACAACGAGGAGCAGAGCTTCGAGGGCATCGATCTCCTGGACCCCACGAAGTTCGTCCCCGAGGAGCTCGCGCCGGTGCAACCCATCGGACGGCTCACGCTGAACCGTAATCCCCGCAACTACTTCGCCGAGACCGAACAGGTCGCCTTCAACCCGGGCCATCTGGTGCCCGGGATCGACGTCACGGATGACCCGCTGCTGCAGGTGCGCCTGTTCTCCTATGTCGACACCCAGCTGACCCGCCTGGGTGGGCCGAACTTCGCCCAGCTGCCGATCAACCGTGCCCATGCGCCGGTCAACGACATGCTGCGTGACGGCTACGGTCAGCAGGGCGACCACTCCGGTGTCGCGCCGTACCACCCGAACTCGCTGGACGGCGGGTGCCCGTTCATGGCGGGCGAGATGGATGGTGCCTTCGAGGACCTCCCGGTGCGGGTCCCCGAGGGGGTGAAGGAACGAGCGCTCTCGGCCACGTTCGAGGACCACTTCAGCCAGGCACGTCTGTTCTGGCGCAGCATGACGCCGGTCGAGCAGGACCACATCGTCGACGCCTACTCCTTCGAGCTCGGCAAATGCTACGAGGCCACGATCCGGGAGCGGCAGCTGCAGTCCCTGGCGAACATCGACGAGGACCTGTGCGCGAGGGTCGCCTCGGCACTCGGGATGCCCGCCCCCGCGTCGACGGTCCCGGTCGAGGAGGAGTCCGACGGCGCGGCGGACTCCAGTGCTCCGCTGTCCCAGCTGGGTGGTCGGTGGCCGACCGACGGGCGGGTGATCGGCATCGTGGTGGACCCCGATGGCGACAACTCCGCTCTGCTCGCGTTGCACCAAGCCATCGTGGCGGCCTCGATGACCCCGGTCGTGATCGCGCCGCGCGGCGGCGAGGTGGCGGGCGTGCCGGTCGGTCGGACGTTCGGCACCGCTGCCTCCGTGGAGTTCGACGCCCTGCTGCTGGCGGGCAATCCCCTCACGGCACCGGATTCACGGCCCTCGGTCGATCCGAAGGCAGGAGCCCCCGGTGCCGGCGAGGTCGAGCCCCGCGTCGGCAAGCTGATCGACGAGTGCTGGCGCCATGCCAAGGCGATCGGCGCCTGGGGTGAGGGGCGCGCGGCCCTGGAAGCCCGCTCGGCGCCCGGCGGGGCCGGGATCGTGCTCGGCGAGGACGGACAGGCCGTCCTCGGCGAGATCCGGAACCTGCTGGAGAGCCATCGCGTCTGGGAACGGTTCCCGGCCAACGCCTGAAAGGTGCCGGAACGGAGAGGTCGTGAGCTCGGCCGCCAGCCTGGCGGCCGAGCTCCCGCTGACCCCTGATCGCGTATCAGTCCCGCGCCGGGATCTGGGGAATCGCCGGCACCGGCGCAATGACGACGTCGTGGAGTCTCCAGTCCAGGTCGAGCAACGCGGTGCGTAGCTGTACGAGCTGGTCGAGGGAAGGTGCCTTGCCGTGGCGAGGGACCACGAACATCTCGACGTGGAAGACGTGCCCTTCGTCGCGGACGCGACCGACGGCCTGGGCGACCCACGGGGTCGCCAGGGCGCGCGTCTCGACGTCGCGCGTGAGGGGATGCGGTTCCTTGTCGTCGACGGTGCGGGCACGGGTGTCGGTGAGGCCGCCGATCGCCGCGCGCAGGTTCTTGAACCCGTCACGCAGGATGGAGATCGACACCACCAGGGCTGCTGCAGCGTCGAACCACCACAGTCCGAATCCGATGCCGAGGACGCCGACGATGGTGGCGATCGCCGTGGTCCAGTCCGCCTTGTTCATGTCCGCGTCGGCGAACAGGACCTTGTCGTGGAGCTTCTCAGCGAGCGGCAGCTTCTTGCGACCCAGGATCACCGGCGCGATGCCGGAGAGCGCCATGACGATGATCATCGGCCACCCCGCCCACACGGCGTGCCCGAACAGTGCCATGGTCCCGATCGGCGGTTTCTCCACCTTGACCAGGCTCATGACGGAGTCGACCACGAGGAAGGTACCCATCGCCAGGAGCGCGAGGGCGGCGACCAGATGCGCGACGCCGATCGATCGGTGATGCCCGTACGGGTGGTCCCGGTCGGGAGCCTTGCGGAGCCGGCGTGCGGCGATCAAGAACGCCAGGGGCGGAAGGAGCGTCAGCATGTCTTCTGCCCAAGCGGCTTTCATCGCTTGCGACTGACCCGTCACGAGACCGACGGCTGCGATCGTCACGACCATGACGCCGATCGTGATCCACTCCAGGCGGATCGCCTGGTGAAGGACCTGCTGGACGTCGTGGGGCAACGCGTCGTGCCCCGAGACGGCCGCCGTCTCGGACTGGACGGTGGGGCTCATCGCTCGGCGTCCTGATCGTCGAGGAACGTCTCCAGGGAGACCATCAGGGCATTCTCGCCGGGCCGCACGCCCATCACCATTTTCTCCGTTGTCCCGTCCTCCCCGCGGACGGTCGTGTACGGGCGGGTCAGCGCGACCTTGTCGGTCCACGGCGCCTTCGACGTCAACCCGCCGATCATGATGTCCAGCTCGCCGTCCTTCATGCGGTCGGCGAGCACACTCTCCGAGCCCGGGACCCAGGTGATCTCCGCGTCGATGCTCTCGGCGTAGTCCGTCACCAGGTCTGCTTCGACACCGGTGACCGCACCATCCGGCGAGATCTCGGTCCAGGGTGGGTTGGTCGTCGCCCCGACAGAGATCGTCCCTCCGGTCGCGTGGGCCAGCGAGCCCTGGCTGTCGGCGGGAAACGGGCCGGAGCACCCGGACACCAGCAACGCCGCCGCGACCGATGCAGCAGCGGCCCGGACAATGTGATGCGCGGAGACCAACATGGCGAATACCTCCGGTCAACGATGGTGGAGCCCACGACCTTAGCCCCGACTGCGCGCACGCTCGGCGCTCCCGGCACGTCGGGCCGGTCTGAGTAGACGTGCGGCTGCCGGTAGGAACCGGCGCACCGCAACGTTCAGCAGGCCGTTTCAGTCCGTCATCGTGAAGGTGTGCGCGGCGGGTCTCATCTGGTGCAGCGGCTTCTTCTCCTGCAGAACTGGTCGATGTGGCGTACTGGTGCCGATGCCGCGTCGTGCGATGCGGCAGCTCTCGACGACGTCTGCCCGGCGGTGAACGGGTCGCGTTCCCTTCCACTTGGTCATCAGCTTCAGTGTCCGCGACCCGCGTGCCTACGGTCGGTTCACGAGCAGATCGCTCCGCCGGTCGATTACTCGACCGGCACCGAAGGAAGGATGTTCGTCATGGCTGACAAGAACAATTCTGGACAGTTCGGAAACCGCAGCGACACCGAGGAGCAGGCCCAGAAGGGCGGCGAGGCCAGCACGGGAAGCTTCGGCGACACGAACGCGGCTGACCCGAGCGCGGCGGGGCAGAAGAGCTCCGGCAGCTTCGGAGAGGCGAACGCGGCTGACCCGAGCGAGGAGGGCCGTCAGGGCGGCCACGAGAGCTCCGGCAGCTTCGGTGACGCCAACTCGGCGGATCCGAGCGAGGCCGGCCGCAAGGGTGGCCAGAGCTCCTGAGCCGCCACACCACATCGCCGCGGGGTGCAGGAGTGCCCCACCGGGCGCTCGTGCGTCCCGCGGCGTCGTGCGGTAGTGTGATGAGTGGTCCAGCCAGTGGCCGTCACGTCGTCGTGACCGGAGGCTCTCTGTGCCGCACAAAATATCCATCCTCGTTCATGCTGATGTCTCGCGAGAGGACATCACCCTCGAAGTCTCCGGACACGTGTCGATCGAGACCATGCCGACCCTCGAGTGCCAGGTCCAGCGTGCTCGTGCCTTGGATCCCGCGGCCCCGGTCAGGGTCGACCTCTCAACAGCGCACCCCATCGACACGGATGTTTACGGGGCTCTCTACGCGCTGACCAAGTCCACGAGCACCGATCCCTTCGCTCATGGTGGCCGGGTCGAGATCGTGGGCGCGCCGTCCCTCTCGCTCCGCTCGTCCGGCGCCGCCTCGGGTGAGGTGGTCTCATGAGCGCCTCGACGATCCCGGCTCGAGATGGAGGAACAGGTCCTGATCTCCCGCCGACCGCGCCGCGGAAGGTCCGCCCCCGGCGGGACGTAGACGACTACGTCCGCATGGTCGCATCGAAGCGACGCGAGGTCATCCTCGAGGTGGCCTCGACGGCATTCGCCGAGCATGGCTACCACGGTGTGAGCATCAGGATGGTCGCCAAGCTGGCCGGTCTCTCCCACCCTGGGCTTCTTCACCACTTCCCCTCGAAAGCCGACCTCCTTGGTGCAGTGCTGGACCGTCTCGAGCACCAAGCGCAGGCCGTCCTCGACGACGCGACCATCTTTCGGCGTGGTCTTACCCGAACGGTCGATGAGCTCGTCGACCTCTACGATCCCGGGTCCGAGAGCATCCAGCTGCTCGCCATGCTCGACTGCGACGGCAGGATGGAGGACTTCCCCGGCCGGGTGCGCAGCGCGCGACTACGGCGGGTCCACGAGTTCCTGGTCGAGCAGGCCCTAATACGTCTGGGAGAGCAGGGGTTGCTGCGCTCCGATCTGTGCCCGGCGTTCGCCGCGCGCACGTTCCTGTCCTTCGTCATGGGGTGCGCCACCAGAGAGCAGACGGTCCGCCTCATGCAGCAGGACGACCACGCCGACGCGCCCCGCGACGATCTCCGCCGCGCTCTGCACCTGTTCCTCGTGACAGAAGACCCGGAGCAATGACCCGGCCAGCCTCGAATCGATGTGCCTCACGCGCAACCGCGACAGCGCCGCCCTTCGACGGGCCAGGCCGCCACGCGACCGGCAGGGCTCTCGACCCTGATCGGGCATCATCTCGTCATGGGCATTGAGAAGACCACGGACGCGCTCCTCCTCGTCGACCTGCAGGAGGCCTTCTTCACGGACCCCACGCTGGATCGCGCGCGACCCGCCCTCGTGGACGCTGCGACGACGCTCATGGCGGCGGCGCGGCGCCTCGACATCCCCATCATCGTGGTCACGACCGAGCACAGCCGCGACCGATCCACCTGGACCCTCACCATGTTCGATGACGACAAGGGCTTCCTTTTCCACGGCGACCCGGGAACGAAGATCCTCCACGAGCTCGACACCACGGGTGCCACGCACCTCGAGAAGACCCGCGACAGTGCGTGGTTCGGAACTGACCTGCTGCTGCGGGTCCGCAACCTCGGGATCCATCGGATAGTGCTAGCCGGCGTCTCCACCCACGCCTGCATCACCCAGACAGCCCGCGACGCGTTCGCGAACAACGTCCGCACGACCGTCGTGACGGACGCCGTTGCCGACCACGACGAAGCGCACCAGGAGCCTGCTCTCTCCCTGCTCGCCGCGGACCGCCAGGCGCAGCTCGCGACCGTCGCGGAGGTCCTCGCCGCGTGGGACGCGCCCGCGCGCAGTGAGGACGACGACGCAAGAACGGTCAGCGCCCGTGGGCAGGCGGGCCGGGGCTGAGCCCGAGCCCGGGCCGTGAGGCCGCACGACAGCGACCGCGCGCTCTCCGTGACGTGGGGGTCAGCGCGTGCGGTCGCTCGGGGTGGTGCGGGGGACTTCTCCGAGCTCGGTGACTTCCCGCGCGACGTCGTGAAGCTTGCGGTTCAGGTGGTTGCTCGCCGTACGCAGCAACTGGAATGCCTGCTCCTCGGTGAGCTTGTGCGCGCTCATGAGGATGCCGACGGCCGCACCGATCTGTCGACTCGTCGTCAGGGCGTCACCGAGGCTCTGCGCCCGGCGCTCGCTGTCCGCGTGCGACATCAGCGTCGTCGCGTGGATGGCGAACAGCGTTCCGGCGGCGATGGAGTCGTCGAAGGCCCCCCGGGTGGCCGAGTACATGTTCAGAGCCGTCGGCGCAGGTTCGTCGAGAAGATGGAACGAGAGCACGCTCTTGACCCGCCCGTCCGCGACGACGAGCGCCCGGAACTGCGGCCAGCGCTGGTCCTCGGTGAGATCCGTGCTCCACACAGGCTGGCGGGAACGCGCAGCGTCCAGGCAGGGGCCGTTCCCGGCCGCGTACTGCATCTGATCGACCTCACTCGCTGTGGAGTCGGAAGCGCAGATCGTCCGCGGCGGCTTATCGTCCGGGCGCATCGTGATGCAGGCCCAGTCGCAGGCCGGGATCGAGGTCTTGGCCAGTTCCACCAGACGTTGTCGCGCGTCCACCGGTGAGCCACCCGCCAAGAGGAAACTGCTCAGGCTCCCGAAGCTCCGCGCGAGGTCCTGGTGCACATCCGCAGTCATGTCGATGTCCCCTTTCGAAGTACGCGGACTGTGTCGCGTTGTCGACCATCCGGTTGAGGCGTCTCGGCCTCCCGAACCAAGGCAGCTCAACACCAGACATTCTGCCAGTGAGAGCGCGCCTGACGGCCGGGGCGCTTGAGCTCTGTCGCGTGGCCGGGCATCGGGCGGTCGTGCCTCGCAGAGGCGTCCTCAGCCGGTCCGTGCGATCGCACGCCGGCACCGGAGCCTGATCCGCTGTGCATGGACCGGGTGAGAAGGATCGGTGACGGGAACACACGTCGCCGCCTCGGGCAGGAATGGCGCCCATCACGGAGTGGTGGGGAGCCGACCGGTAGGTCCCGAAGAGGCCTGGCCGCCGGGCGCAGCCGTACGCTCTCCGGCATGCGGATCGACCTCATCCGGCCGCTCATCGGGCGAGCTGTGACGGTGAGCGACCACGACACCGTGCTCGCCGAGGGCGTGCTTCAGCACGCCCGCCAGGAGCGCGCGACCTACCGCCCTGTTCCCGGCGGCGGCACGTGGTCAGGGGACGTGCTCGTGCTCGTCGTCGGAGACAGAACTCTGGAAGTGAGCACGAGCGTCGACGTGGAAGCTGCTGCACCACCACCGGACGCGTAGCGGCGGCATCCTGGATGTCGCGCGAGCGTGCACCGTCCAGGGCGATGAGGCCTGATCTCCTGCTGCTCGAGTGGCTTGGCTCTGCAGAGAACGCCCCAGTCGTAGTGGCGCAACTGCCCTCGGTGGTCCTTCGTCGGTTGTCACGTCCTCAGCCTCGCGGTGCGAACACCTCGAGCTCGGTGCTCTCCCGGATGACGGCACGGATGCCGCCGGGCTCCTGCCCGATCGCGCCGAGCGCCCGCGCCTGCACGGCGACGTTCCCGAGCGCGGTCGCCTCCATCGGCCCCGCGACGACCTCCACGCCGAGGGCATCGGCGGTGAGCTGGTTCAGCAGGGCGTTGCGGGAGCCGCCGCCCACCACGTGCAGCCGGTGGGGGAGCGGCGCCCGGGCGAGGCGGCACGCGGCCGTGAGCTCGTCGCGGTAGGTCTCCGCGAGGGACTCGAGGATGCAGCGCACGAGCTCCGCGGGCGTGGATGGGGAGCGGTCGTCCCCGGAGAGCACCGTCGCGGCCGCGCGCACGCGGTCCGCCATCCGCCCGGGGGCGAGGAACGCGGGATCGGTGGGGTCGATCCGGAACCTGTCGGCGGGCGCGTGGGCCGCGGCCGCCAGGAGCCCCTCGAGCTCCACACGGGCGCCGTCCTCCTCCCACTGCCGGATCGCCTCGCTGACCAGCCACATCCCGGAGACGTTCTTGAGGAACCGGACGGTGCCGTCCACCCCGCCCTCGTTCGTGAACCCAGCCTCCCGCGCCGCCTCGTCGAGCACGGGGGCGCGCAGCTCGAGGCCGATCAGCGACCAGGTCCCCGAGGAGATGAACGCGACCGGCGCGTCCTCCTCGCGGGCGGGGACGGCGAGCACCGCGGAGGCGGTGTCGTGGGAGCCGACGGCGACCACCGGCACCTCGCCGATCCCGAGCTCGCGGGCGAGCCCGGGGCGCACGGTGCCGAGCTGCTCGCCCGGGGCGATGAGCGGGGCGAGCAGCGCCGGGTCCACCCCGGCCGCGTCGAGCAGCTCGCTCGCCCAGCCGTCCCCGGAGGCGAGCAGCGCCCCGGTGGTCGAGGCGTTCGTGCGCTCGGTGCGGCGCTCGCCGGTGAGCAGCAGGCCGACGAGGTCCGGGACCAGGAGCACGCCCGAGCCGGCGGGGAGGCCGGTGAGGCGGTCCTCCGCGGCGAGCTGGTAGAGCGTGTTGAAGGGCTGCTGCGCGATGCCGGTGAGCGCGAACTGCCGCTCGCGGGGCACGCGCGCGGCGAGGGCGTCGGCCACGCCGTCGGTGCGGTGGTCGCGGTAGGCGATCACCTCGCCGGCCTGCTCGCCGCCCGGCCCGACGATCCCGTAGTCCACCGCCCAGGAGTCCACGCCGATCGAGGAGAGTCCGGGCAGGCCCTGGTCGCGGGCGAGGACGGAGGCCTGGGCGAGCCCGTGGCGGATCTCCGCCCAGAGCGCGCCGATGTCCCAGCTCAGGTGCCCGTCTCGCTGCTCGAGGCGGTTCTCGAAGCGGTGCGCGGGCAGCAGCGAGATCCGCCCGTCCTCGACGAGGCCGAGCATGACCCGGCCCGAGGTCGCCCCGAGGTCCACCGCGGCGACGGCCACCGATGCGCCCGCCAGCGACCGGGGGGCGCCGCTCGCGGCGGCGCCCCCGTCGGCCGTGGTGCCGGGGCCGGTCATCGCAGGAACGCGGCCGCGACGCCGGCGTCCACCGGGACGTGCAGGCCGGTCGTGTGCGAGAGGTCCCCGGCGGTCAGCGCGAACACCGCGTTCGCGACCGTCTCCGGCAGCACCTCGCGCTTGAGCAGCGTGCGCTGGGCGTAGTACTCGCCGAGCTTCTCCTCCTCGACGCCGTAGACCTTCGCGCGTGAGGCGCCCCAGCCGCCGGCGAAGATGCCGGAGCCGCGCACCACGCCGTCGGGGTTGATGCCGTTGACGCGGATCTGGTGCCCGCCGAGCTCCGCCGCGAGCAGCCGCACCTGGTGCGCCTGGTCCGCCTTCGTCGCCGAGTAGGCGATGTTGTTGGGCCCGGCGAACACGGAGTTCTTCGAGGAGATGTAGAGGATGTCCCCGCCCATGTCCTGGGCGATCATCACCCGCGCCGTCTCCCGGGAGACGAGGAAGCTGCCGCGCGCCATGACGTCGTGCTGGAGGTCCCAGTCCTTCGCGGTGGTCTCCAGCAGCGGCTTGGACAGCGACAGTCCCGCGTTGTTGACGATGAGGTCGAGGCCGCCGAAGGCGAGCACCGCCTCGGCGACCGCGTCGATCACGGCCTGCTCGTCGGAGACGTCGGCGCTCAGGGCGACGGCGCGGTCGGGCCCGCCGAGCTCCTCGGCGACCTGCTGCGCGTTCTCGAGGTTCAGATCCGCGATGACCACGCACGCGCCCTCGGCGACGAGCCGGGTCGCGGTCGCCTTGCCGATCCCGGAGCCGCCGCCGGTGACGAGCGCGATCCGTCGCGCGAGCGGCTTCTCGGCGGGCATGCGCTGCAGCTTCGCCTCCTCGAGCGCCCAGTACTCGATGCGGAACTTCTCCGCCTCGTCGATCGGGGCGTAGGTCGAGACGGCCTCCGCGCCGCGCATGACGTGGATGGCGTTGACGTAGAACTCGCCGGCCACGCGCGCCGTCTGCTTGTCCTTGCCGAAGGAGAACATGCCGACCCCCGGCACCAGGACGATCGTGGGATCCGCGCCGCGCAGGGCGGGGGAGTCCTCGGTCGCGTGGCGCGCGTAGTAGGCGCTGTACTCCTCGCGGTAGGCGGCGTGCAGCTCCTGCAGCCGGGCGATCTGCTCCTCTACCCCGGCGGCCGACGGCAGGTCCAGCACGAGCGGGCGGATCTTCGTGCGCAGGAAGTGGTCGGGGCAGGAGGTGCCGAGCGCGGCGAGCTGCGCGAGCTTCTCGCCCGCGAGGAACTCGTGGACGTCCTCGGAGTCCGTCCAGTGACCGATCATCGGGGCGTCGGTCGAGGCGAGCCCGCGGACCACGGGGGCGAGGGCGGAGGCCCGGGCCCGCCGCTCCGCCTCGGGCAGCGGGGCGCGCCCCGGATCGGCGGGGCCGAAGGGCTCCGCGGCGCCGTGGGCGTCCAGGTGCGTCTGCGCCTCGCGGATGATCCGCAGGGAGCGCTCCTGCGCCTCCTCGGAGGTCGCGCCCCAGGCGGTGATCCCGTGCCCGCCGAGGATGCATCCGATGGCCTCGGGGTTCGCCTCCTTGATCGCGGCGATGTCGAGGCCGAGCTGGAAGCCGGGGCGGCGCCAGGGCACCCACACGACGGCCTCGCCGAAAATCTCGCGGGTGAGGCGCTCGCCGTCGGCTGCGGTGGCGATCGCGATGCCGGCGTCGGGGTGGAGATGGTCCACGTGCGCGGCGTCCACGAGGGCGTGCATGGCCGTGTCGATGCTCGGCGCGGCCCCGCCCTTCCCGAAGAGGCAGTGGTCGAAGGCGGCGACCATCTCGTCCTCGCGCTCGACGCCCGGGTAGACGTCCGCGAGGGCGCGCACGCGGTCCAGGCGCAGCACGGCGAGGCCCTTCTCCTGGAGGGTGCCGAGGTCGCCGCCGGAGCCCTTGACCCACAGCAGCTCGGTCTCCTGCCCGGTGACGGGATCGGTGTCGGTGCCCTTGGCGGAGGTGTTGCCGCCGGCGTAGTTGGTGGTCGTCGGATCCGCTCCGAGCGCGTTCGATCGCGCGATCAGGGCGTCCACGGTCTGACGTGCGGTGCTCATGCTCAGGCTCCCCATCCCATCTGGTTCCCGCCCACGCGCTCGGCGGCGACCTTCTCCTCGTAGCCCGAGGCGCGGAAGGCCCCGAACGGATCCGCGGGCAGGCCCTGCTCCTCGCGGAAGGCGGCCAGCGCGGGCCGCACGTCGGTCCAGAACGCGTCCATGAGGATCGCGTTCGCCTCGAGCACGTCGTGGCGGGCCTGGGCGTCCGCGAGCGCCTCGCGGTCCACGAGCAGCGCCTTGGCGAGGGTCTCCTGCACGTTGAGCACGGAGCGGATCTGCCCCTGGATCTTGGACTCGAGGTTGTGGCACTGGTCGAGCATGAAGTTCACGCCCGAGGCGGGGCGGTGCGCGTCCTGCTGCACGATCTCGAAGAGGATGCGGAACAGCTGGAACGGGTCCGCGGCGCCCACGATGAGGTCGTCGTCGGCGTAGTTGCGGGAGTTGAAGTCGAAGGCGCCCAGGCGCCCCTGCCGCAGCAGCTGCGCGACGATGAACTCGATGTTCGTGCCCGGCGCGTGGTGGCCGGTGTCGAGCACGACCATCGCCTGCTCGCCGAGGGCGAGGCAGTGCAGCAGGCTCGTGCCCCAGTCCGGGACGTCCGTGTGGTAGAAGGCCGGCTCGAAGAACTTGTACTCCAGGACGATCCGCTCGCCCTCCTGCAGGCCCGCGTAGATCTCCGCGAGGGAGTCGGCGAGGTGGTCCTGGCGGGCGCGGATCGAGTCCTGGCCCGCGTAGTTGGTGCCGTCCGCGAGCCAGATCTTCAGCTCGTGGGAGCCGGCCTCCCGCATCACCGCGAGGCACTCGAGGTGGTGGTCGATCGCGCGGCGGCGCACCGCGGGGTCGGAGTGGGTGAGCGAGCCGTACTTGTACTCGTCGTCCTGGAAGGTGTTGGAGTTGATCATGCCCAGCTGCACGCCGAGGCCCTCGGCGTAGGAGCGCAGGGCGGCCGTGTCCTCGACCTTGTCCCAGGGGTGGTGGAGGGACACGCGCGGCGAGGAGCCGGTGAAGGCGTGGGTCTGGGCGGCGTCCGCGATCTTCTCGAAGGGGTCGCGGGGGGTGCCGGGGGTGCCGAACACCTTGAAGCGGGTGCCGGAGTTGCCGTAGGCCCAGCTGGGGACCTCGATCGTGAACTCGCGCAGGTCGCGCGCGATGTCGGAGGGGAGCTCGGTGAGCGGGGGCATGGGGTGCTCCTTGGGGAGGGCCCGGCTCGGCGCCGGGGGAGGCGGATTCGGGGACGGGGGTCAGGCCCGGGGGCGGCGGCCGGGGCGTACCGGCGATGGCCCTGGGCCATGAGCTCGATCTGGGCTTCGCCGATGTCCTTGGCCTCGACGTCGAAGAGGTTCACGCGGCCCGTGACCTTGAAACGACTCAATTGAAACGTTAGCATCAGTCGTGCCGGTCGACAAGCGCCCGAGGGGGGCGTGGCGTCGAACGGTGACCGCCCGTCCCGATGCACGTCGAAGGAGACCGCATCCCATGTCCACTCACCCCGCAGCACCCGCGCGCGGACGTGTGCGCGGATGGAAGGCGACGATCGCCGTCGCCATGTCCAACTACATCGAGGCGGGCTCGATCATCGCCCTCGCCACCAGCCTGACCTTCTGGCAGGAGCTCTTCGGCTTCTCCAGCTGGATGGTCGGCCTCGTCGCCGCGATCTCCGCCAACGCCTTCGGCGCCGCGATCGGCGCCATGATCGGCGGGCCGCTCGGTGACCGCTACGGGCGCAAGTTCATCTACACCTACGACCTCGTCCTCTACATGCTCGGGACGCTGCTCGTCGTGTTCGCGACCCACGCCGCGATGCTCGTGATCGGCGTCGTGCTGACCGGCATCGCCGTCGGGGCCGGCGTCCCCGTCGCGTGGACGTACATCGCCGAGCAGGCGCCGCACGAGAAGCGCGCCCGCCACGTGGGCACCGCCCAGCTGGCCTGGTCGCTCGGTCCGGCGATCGTCTTCGCGATCGCGACCGCGCTGGTCCCGCTCGGCCTGCTGGGCTCGCGGATCGTCTTCGCCCATCTCTTCGTGGTCGCCTTCATCACCTGGTGGGTCCGGCGCGGCCTCGCCGAGTCGGACATCTGGACCGCGCAGCGCCGACGGCACGACGAGGCCGTCGCCGCCGGCGGGCCCGTCCAGCGGCGAGGCGTGCGCGAGCTGCTCTCGAACCGGCGGAACGTCACGGCGCTGCTGTTCCTCGTCGGCGTCTACTCGCTGTGGAACCTCGTCGCCGGGCAGATGGGGATCTTCATGCCCCGCGTCTACGCCACGGCGGGCGTGGAGAGCCCGGCGAGCCAGAACCTCCTGCAGGTGCTGCTGTGGACGGTGACGGTGATCGTCACCTACGTCGGCTTCATGCTGCTGGGTGATCGCATGGACCGCCGCGTCCTGTACGGCATCGGCGCCGCGCTCGGCATCGCCGCGTGGCTCGTGCTCGTCTTCGCCCATGTGACCATGCCGCTGCTCATCCTCTTCGCCGTGCTGTGGGGAGCCTCCGCCGGGATCGGCGCGCAGGCGTTCTACGCGCTGTGGACGGCGGAGATGTTCGCGACCCAGTACCGGGCCACCGCGCAGGGCGTCCTGTTCTTCGTCGCGCGCATCCTCGTCGGCGTGCTGAGCTACTTCTTCCCGGTGCTCCTCGAGTCCCGGGGCGTCCCGTTCGTCGGCGTGCTCATGATCGGATTCCTCGTCGTGTCCCTCCTCGTGGGCGTGATCGGCGCCCCGGACACGCGGGGGAAGACGCTCGAGCAGATCGAGCGCGAGCGCTACGGGGAGGCGGCGGCGCGATGACCACCCCCGAGCTCGACACCCTCCTCGCCACCACGGACGCGCACAGCCCGCACCGCTGCTGCTTCCTGCTGCACGTGCGGCCCGAGCGCCTCGCCGACTACGTCGAGGCTCATCAGCACGTGTGGGAGGAGATGCGCGAGGCGCTCCGCGAGGCCGGTTGGCGCAACTACTCGTTGTTCCTGCGGGCGGAGGACGGCATGGTGGTCGGATACTTCGAGGCCGACGACGTCGATGCCGCGCAGCGGGCGATCGCCGAGGCCGCGATCAGCCCCCGCTGGGAGGCCGCGATGGGGGAGTACTTCGCCCCCGGCGGCGGCGAGAAGCAGATCCTGCCCGCCTACTTCCATCTCGCCTGAACCCCCTGATACGGAGCACCGTGAACAGCATCGAGTCCAGCACCGAGCACAGCATCGAGCCCGGCACCGAGTCCGCGGCCGTCGTCGGCCGCGACAACCCCGGCACCATGGCCCGCCGCCTCGCCGCCCTCGTCGAGGCCGCCGCGCGCGGCCCCCTCACCGCGGAGGACGACGCCGCCTGGGACGCCCCCTACGGCCCGGCCGAGGCGTGGGACCTCCACGTCGAGGACCGCGAGGCGCCGGGACCCCACGGCCCCGTCCCCGTGCGCGTCTACACCCCGGCCGCCCCCGCGACCGGGCCCCGCCCGGTGCTCGTGTTCTGCCACGGCGGCAGCTTCCAGCACGGCGACCTCGACATGCCCGAGGGGGACGCGACCGCCCGCGGTGTCGCCGGCCGTGCGGACGCCGTCGTCGTCTCCGTCGACTACCGGCTGTGCGACGAGCCGCCCGGCGGGAACCCCGCCCGGGTCATCCCCGGCACCGATCCCGCGCTCGAGGTGCGCGCCCCGATCCCCTGCGACGACGTCATCGCCGCCGTGGACTGGACCCGCGCCCAGGCCGAGGAGCTGGGCATCGACCCCGTCCGGCTCGCCCTCGGCGGGGCGAGCGCCGGCGGGAACCTCGCGGCCGCCGCGAGCCTGCGCCTCGCCGAGTCCGGCCGGGCGCCCGCCGCGTCCCTGCTCATGTACCCCGTCACCCACCCGCTGAACCCCGAGGCCACTACCGAGGAGGCGGAGGCCCTCGCGGGCGTCCCGGACCGCTTCCGCTTCACCCCCGCGGGCATGCGCCGCATGGCGGAGAACTACCTGGGCGGCCCACTCGAGCAGGCCACCGCCCACGACTTCCCGGGCCTGGGCACCGCCGAGCAGCTCGCCGTGCTGCCCCGCACCTACCTCGAGGCGGACGAGTTCGACGACCTGCGCCTCGGCGCCCGCCGCTACGCCGAGCAGCTCGCCGAGGCCGGCGTCGAGGTCGAGTACGCGGTGCGCCCCGGCGTCACGCACGGCCACCTCAACAAGGTGGGCCTCGCCGAGGCCGCCCGGTCCTGGGACCGCCTCGCCGCGATCCTCGGCGAGCTCCGAGAGCTCTGAGGAGGAGCGCATGACCACGATCCAGCACGGCATCATCGCCCCCGCCGCCCAGGCCGCCGCCGTCCGCGCGACGGGAGCGGACTACCTCGAGGCGACGATCGTCGGCTCCCTGCTCGAGGAGGGGACCGGCGGCACCTGGCACCGCGCCGCGGAGGTCCCGGAGTTCGCCCCGGCGCCCTCCTTCGCGATCCTCTTCCCCGCGACGGTGCGGATCTCCGACCCGTCGGTGCCGCTCGCGGAGACCGAGGAGCACCTGCGCACCGCGCTCGCGGCCCTCGCCCCGCACGCCCGGCCCGAGGCGACGATCGTGCTGGGCAGCGGCGCCGCGCGTCGCCTGCCCGAGGGCGTCGACCGCGCCGCGGGGGAGGAGCGCCTCGCGGCGACGGTGCGCCTCGCCCGGGACCTCGCCGCCGAGCACGGCCTCGAGGTGCTGCTCGAGCCCCTGCACCGCGGGGAGACGGACCTCGTCACCACGATCGCCGAGGCCGTGGCCTTCCTCGACGCGCACGACCTGGCCGAGGTGCGGGTCGTCGCGGACCTCTTCCACGTCATGCTCGAGGAGGAGCCCTTCGCCGTGGTGCGCGAGCACGCGGGACGGGTGGGCCATGCGCACGTCGCGGACACGGACCGCCGCCCGCCCGGCCAGGGGGACTGGCCGCTCGCCGGCTTCCTCACCGCGCTGCGGGACGGCGGCTACGGCGGTCACGTCTCGATCGAGTGCTTCATCTGGCAGGACATCGCCGCCGAGGGTCGCGACGCCCTCGCCGTGCTGCGCGCCGCGGATCCCGCGACCGCCGCCTGAGGAGCGGCGCGGGCTCAGGCACCGTCGGCGGTGCCGTCGGACGAGACGGCGCCGTCGGCTGGTCCGCCGTCGGACGCCGCGTCGTCGCCGGGACCCGCGCCCCACAGGCCCCGCAGCAGGAACGGCGGGACGGCGAGACCGCCCGCGATCGTGAGCGGCGCGAGCAGCCACAGCGGGGACAGGGCGATCACGGCGAGGGGCGCCAGCAGCGTCCGCCCGGGGGAGCGGAGCAGCCGCGAGGTCGCCCCCAGCACCAGGTCGCCGCGCTCCGCCCCGGTGCGGGCGGCGAGGACCACGTAGACGCTCAGCCACGCGATCACCACCCAGCCCAGCGGCACCAGCATCCCCACCGCGAAGGTCCGCGCGCCCGGGGCGAGCGCCGGCAGCGCGAGGACGTTCCCCGCGACCGCCGCGAGCACGAGCCACAGCAGCACGGTGACCGGCAGGTCCCGCCGGCACGTGCGACGGGCGTGCCGCAGCACCGAGCGGAAGGCCTCGTCCCCGTGCCCGTCGAGGTCCCCGAGCACCCGGGAGCAGCCCGCGAGCACCGGCACGGCGAGCACCACGGAGGCCACGCCGAGCAGCGCCGCCGTGTTCGCGGCGATCACCGCCCCCGGCACCACGAAGAAGCGCAGGATGCCGGCGGGGCGCTCCGCCCGGTCCGCGGTCACTTGATCCCCGAGGCCGCGAAGCCCTCGACGAAGTACCGCTGGAACACGAGGAACAGGATGATCATCGGCACCGCCGCGAGGGTCGTCCCCGCCATCAGCAGGTGCCAGTCCGTCGCCGCCTCCTGGCGGAACGAGGAGATGCCCACCTGGATGACGCGGAGGCTGTCCGACGTCGTCACGAGCAGCGGCCACAGGAAGTTGTTCCAGCCGGCCTCGAAGCTCAGCAGGGCGACCGTGAGCAGCCCGGGCTTGATGAGCGGGGTGACGATCCGGGTGTAGATCCCGAACTCGCTCACGCCGTCAAGCCGCGCGGCCTCGATGAGCTCCGTGGGGGTCGCGACGTAGAACTGGCGGAAGAGGAACACCATGAACGGGGAGATCGCCCCGGGGACGATGAGCGCCCACCAGGTGTCGATCCAGCCGGTGCCGCCCGCGCCGAGGATCGTGTTCCCGCCGAACAGCGGCATGTGCCGCACCATGAGGAACACCGGGATGACCGTCGCGTAGAACGGGATCATGATGCACGCGACCATCCAGCCGAACACCGCGGGGGCGAGCGGGAAGCGCATCTTCGCGAGCGCGTAGCCGCACGCCGAGCCGAAGACGACGTTGAGGACCGCCGCGGCCGTCGCGAGGATGAGGCTGTTGCGCGCGTAGATGCCGAACGGGGCCCGGGAGAGCGCCTCGGTGTAGTTCTCGAGCCGGAGGTCCTGCGGGATCAGCGGCATCGGCACCTTCGCGAGCTCCGTGGGGTCGCGGATCGAGGACAGCGCCATCCACAGGAACGGCGCCGCCATGAGCAGCGAGGCGATGATCAGCACGGCGAGCACACCGCCGGAGGCGAGGCGCTTCTGGCGCCGCAGGCTCGTGCTGCGGGGCGGGCGCGCGGCCGGGGCGGCCGGGGTGCGCGGGGAGAGGGTGTCAGTCGCCATCGGTGCCTCCGACGATCCGGCGGGAGAGGAATGCGAGGACCACCAGGATCAGCAGCAGGACGACGGACTGGGCGTTCGCCAGCCCCACGCGGAACTCCTGGAAGGCCGTCTGGTAGATGCGGTAGGTGACCACGGACGTCGAGTTCGCGGGGCCGCCCTCGGTGAGGATGTAGATGAGGTCGAAGGTCTGGAAGTTGCCGATCAGCGACGTGATGAGGATGAAGAAGGTCGCCGGGCGCAGCATCGGCACGGTCACGTGGCGGAACTTCTGGACGACGCCCGCGCCGTCGAGGTCCGCCGCCTCGTAGAGCTGGCCGTCGACCCCCTGCAGCGCGGCGAGGTAGATGAGCATCTTCAGCCCGATGCCCTGCCAGATCGTCACGAGGATGACGGAACCCAGGGCGAGGTCCGGGTTCGTGAGGAAGGGCAGCGGACCGATCCCCACGACGCCGAGGACGATGTTCAGCAGCCCGTTCTCCGAGGGGTTGTAGATCCACAGCCAGATCATCGCGACGGCGACGGTCGCGGTGATGTGGGGCAGGAACACCATGACGCGGAAGATCCCGCGGCCGGGCACGGCGCGGTTGAGCATCACCGCGAGCACGAGCGCAAGGAACATCGAGACCGGGATGCCGATCGCCGCGATGATCACGTTGTGCAGCACGGACCGCCAGAACAGGCCGTCGCCGAGGATGGTGGCGTAGTTGTCCAGGCCCGCGAACTCGGGCGTGTGGATGATGTCGTAGGCGGTGAAGCTGAGGACGAACGCGACGACGATCGGCACGCCGATCCAGAGCAGCGTGTGCAGGGTCGCGGGGGCGGCGAGGAGCAGGCCCCAGCGCCGCTCGGCGGTGCGGACGGAGGCGCGGCGGCGGGTCCCGCGCGGGGCGGTGCGGCCGGCGGGCGCGGCGGCGGGGAGACGGTCGGTGGTGGTCATCGGCTCAGATCCTGCTGATCGCGCCGTCGCACAGCGCTTTCATGTCGTCGAGGGTCTGCTGGACGCTCGCGCGGCCGGTCAGGCAGGTCTCGACGATGCCGTCGAGGTTCGTGCGCACCTCCATGTACGCTGCGGAGCCGCCCTCCGTCGCGCCCGCGTAGGGCAGGTTCTGCAGGCCGAACTGTGTGAGCAGGCTGGACTCGATCTGCTCGTTCGGCGGCACGTCCGGTGTGGGCGGCACCTTGCCGGTGGCGGCGTTCGCGATGCCGAGGATCTCGGGGTCGAGCATGTGCTTCATGAAGGCTCCTGCGGCGTCCTTGTTCTTGGAGAGGCTGGAGAGGGAGAGGAAGGTGCCGCCCTGGAACATGACGGGGTCGCCGCCCGCCCCGGACGGCATGAGGTGGAGGTCGACAGCGCCCTCCTCGCACAGCTCGGGGGTCATCTGCGTCCAGGTCACCCAGTTCCCGGTGGACACCAGGGAGATGGCGGCCTTCCTCTGCTGGAAGGGGGAGGGCTGACCCTCCGCGGCCTGCAGGTCGTAGTCGATGGAGCCCTCGGAGATCCGGTCGAGCATCCACTGCAGGGCGAGGCGCCCGGGCTCCTCGTGGAGCATCGGGGTGAGACCGTCCTCGCTGAACATGCAGCCGCCGAACGCGTAGAGCAGGAACACGAAGGCCTGGCGGGCGCTGCCGGCGCTGCCGGAGAGGTAGTCGAGGCCCACCACGCCGTCGCCGGTGAGCTCGAGCGCCATCGCGGCGAGCTCGTCGAGGGAGGCAGGTCTTTCGGTGATGCCGCGGGCGGCGAGCAGGTCCGGGTGGGTGCCCAGGAACCGCAGGTCCAGGGCCTGGGGGAGGGAGTAGTACTTCCCCTCGAAGCGGGTGGAGACCAGGACGCTCTCGTCGAAGCCGAGGCTCTCGATGAAGTCCGCGGGGATCTCCGCGAAGATGCCCTTCTCCGCGAAGGGCTGGGTCCAGCCGACGCCGGTCATGATGACGTCGGCGATGATCCCGCCGGCGATGCCGGTGGAGATCTTCTCGTTGAGCTTGTTCCAGTCCACCTGGTCCACGGAGACGGAGACGCCGGTGCGCTCGGTGAACGGGGCGATGATCTCCTCGTCGAGCGGGGCGCGGGCGTCGCCGACGAAGTCCGGGGTGAGCAGGCCGATGGAGCCGGTCAACGCGGAGTCGGGGACGTCGAGGTCCACGGGCTCCTCGGGGTCCATCTCGCCCCCGGAGCCGCAGGCGGCGGCGGTGAGCGTCGCGGCGCCCGCGGCGATCGCCCCGGAGGCGGTGAGGAGGGTACGGCGGGAGACGGGCATCGTTGTCCTCTCGACGGTCCCCGGTCGCCTCGTCGCGACCGGGCCCGCCCTCCCCGGCCGGTGGGGAGGTCGCGCGGGGGCGCGCCTCCGGCACCGGGCCGAGGGGGTGGCCATCGCATGTCAGGGCGTCGGCTGCAGGGTCCCGTCAGGAAAGCCCGCGCCCGGTGACGCCGCTCACAGTTGCCGTGGTTTGCCGCGGTCGACCGGGGTCGGGACGGGCCGGCCCGACCGCGGGCCGGTCCGCGGTGTCACTGCGCCGGCTGCATGCCCTCGAGCGCCGTGAGGATCTCCTGCGCGGCGGCCGCCGCCTCCTTCTTGCCGAAGTAGACGTCCTGGGCGATGCGCGTGAGCTCGTCGCCGAAGCCGACGCCCTCCGCGGGGGTGACGCGCGGGGCCGGGGCGACCTCGGCCTGCATGTCGCGGGCGAAGTCGAGGCAGATCGTCTCGACATCGTCGAGCTCGCCCTCGATCGCGGTCTGCACCTCGGGGAAGGCGGTCACGCCGCGCTCGATCTTCAGCACCTTCGCGGCCTCGGGGTCGGTGAGCAGGAAGCTCATGAGGGTGCCCGCGTTCTGTGCGACCGCGGTCTTCGCGGCGATCGACCAGTACATCGAGGCCTTGTTGACCATCTGGTGGTCGCCGCTCGTGATCGCGGGCAGCCGCCGCAGGGTCATCGTCGCGCCCGCGGCGCTCGCGAAGGTCTGCAGCTGGGTGTGGAACTGGAAGTGGAAGACGGACTTCCCCGTGCCGAAGCGGCCCTGCTCGACGCCGGCGCCCGCGTCCTCGATCTGGGCGTCCGGGCCGGGGGCGGCACCGGACTCGATGAGGGAGGCGCTGAACTCGAGGTACTTCTGGATGGTGGCGACGTCCACGAGGGTCTCGTCCTCGCGCGGGAAGAGCTGCTGGCCTGCCTGCCGCGCCCAGGCGGCGAGCTCCGCGGCGCCCTGGCCGAAGCCGTCCAGGCCCACGATCCCCTGGTCCTTGCCCCAGGTGCTGATCTCAGTGGCCGCCTCCTGGAACTGCTCCCAGGTCCAGGCGGTGTCCTCGGGCAGCTCGACGCCGGACTCCTTCAGGAGGTCCTCGTTCACGCCCACGGAGAAGATGCCGATGCCGAGCGGGGCGCCGACGAGGGTGCCGTCCGCGAGGCGGCCCGTGTCCAGCACCTTCGCGTCCATCGCGGAGAGGTCCAGGACGTCGGAGATCGTCTCGAGGTCCAGCAGCGCCCCGCGGGTGCCGTAGGAGTCGATGTAGGCCTCGTCCATCTGCAGCAGGTCCGGGGAGTCGCCGCCGGAGGTCTGGGTGGCGAGCTTGTCCCAGTAGCCCGTCCACTCGCTGTACTCCTGCTCGACGGGGATGTCCGCGTGGGCCTTCTCGAAGAGGGCGAGGGCATCCTGGGTGAGGCCCAGTCGGAGGTCGCCGCCCCACCAGTAGATGCGCACGGCGCCTCCCGCGCCGTCCTCCCCGGAGCCGCCGCGGGAGGCGTTGGGGCCGCAGGCGGCGAGGGCGGGCACGGCGCCGGCGGCGACGAGCAGGGCGAGCGTCTGACGACGGGTGAACATGGGGCCTCCCGGTGGATGAGCGACGGTGCTGTGCATCCGGGCCGCGGCGCTGGGGAGCGGGGCCAGGTGGGAAAACGCTAGCCCAGCACGGGGCAACGCGGCCAGGCCTCGGCCGCGGCAGGAGGGTCGCGGCGGCGCAACGTGACCGTTCCGTGTCCGGAGCAGATCTCGACACCTCTTATTGCAAGGGTTACGGTAAGTGAGTCACGAACGGCGGGCAGCGGAGCCCGCCACCTCTCCGATCACTGATGTCGAGCAGGGCTGAAGCCGTGACCAGATGAAAGGCGCGATGATGAGCCTCACCTCCTCCCCGTTCCCCCGTCGTGGACTCCTCGCCGGCATGGGTGCCGCCGGCGCAGCGCTCGGCCTGGCCGCTTGCGGGTCCGGAAGCGAATCCGGTGCGACCCCGAAGTCCGACGAGAGCCACAAGGATTTCGTCATGACCGTCTGGGGCGGCGAGGCGGACAAGGCCGCCTACCAGGCGCGCATCGACCTGGCCAAGGAGAAGTTCCCCGACTACACGATCACGCTCCAGCTCATCCCCTCGGAGAACTACGAGCAGAAGGTCCAGACGATGATCTCGTCGAAGACCGGGCCGGACATCATGCAGGTCGCGGAGAACGTGAACGTCTACGCCTCCAAGAAGCAGCTCGTCCCGATCGACGACTACCTGAGCCAGGGCGGGCTCGATCTCGAGAGCACCTTCGGTCCCGTCGGCGCGAACTATGCCTGGGACGGTGCGACCTATGGCGTGCCGGACCGGTCAGGGGCGATGGTCCTCTACTACAACAAGGACCTCTTCGATGAGGCCGGAGTGGACTACCCCAGCGCGGACTGGGACTGGGACGCGTTCCTCGACGCCGCGAAGAAGCTCACCGATCCCGCCAAGGGCCAGTTCGGCTTCGGCGGGGTGGGCTGGTGGCCTCAGTGGTTCTCCCTCGTCGCTCAGAACGGCGGGAACGTCCTGGACCCCGAGTCCGGCGCACCGGGTGTGAATTCGCCGGAGGCCGTCGAGGCGCTGCAGTTCGCCTACGACCTCTACTTCACCCACAAGGTCGCCCCGACCTCCGTGGACTACTCGAACATGGGCCCCGACATGGGCGCCGACGGCGCGTTCCAGCAGGGTCTCGTCGCGATGAACGCGACCGGGTTCTGGGGCGTGGGCGGAAACGCCGCCATCGAGGGCCTCAACTGGGACATCGCGCCGTTCTTCCACGGCGCGCAGCAGGCCGTGAGCGCCTTCGGCTCCGCGCTGGTCATCCCCACGGCCGCGAAGAACCCCCAGGGCTCCTTCGAGATCATCCAGTTCCTGACCTCCGCCGAGGGGCAGGCACCGATCGCGGACAAGGGCCAGGACGTCCCAGCGAACCTCGAGCTCCAGGAGAGCGACACCTTCCTGGACCCCGAATGGCTCGAGGCCGACGTCGACCTCCAGGCGTTCCCTGACTCCGCCGACATGATCTTCACCCCGAAGTTCATCCCCGAGTGGAACGAGATGCAGAAGGCGATCGAGGACGCGATGGCCTCCTTCTGGCTCGGCGAGTCCGACGCCCAGGCCACGGCCGACGACCTGCAGGGACGCCTCGAGCGCGTCATCAAGCCGACGAAGTGAGCACCCTGTGACCACCGCCGTCGTCCCTGTGGCCGCTGATGCCGCCGGTCGGGAGTCCGCTCCCGGCCGGCGCCGGCCCCGTCCCCGTCTGGCTCCGCACCGTCGTCGCGAGGCCCTCTTCTTCTACCTGTTCATCTCACCGTGGGCGATCGGGTTCCTGGTCTTCCTGCTCGGCCCGATGATCTTCTCGTTCTATCTCTCGTTCACCGACTGGGACTCGTTCACCGCTCCCGTGTGGGTGGGCCTGGACAACTACATCACCCTGCTCACGGACGACCCGATCTTCCTCAAGGTCATGGGCAACACCGCGTTCTACTCGCTGATCTCGGTGCCGCTCGGCATGGTGGTCTCTCTCTTCATCGCGAACCTGCTCAACAAGAAGGTGCGTTTCCGAAAGCTGTTCCGCACGCTCGTCTATCTGCCCCACCTGATCCCGATCGTGGCCGTCGCACTCATCTTCCAGATGGTGTTCGCCCCGGAGGCGGGGCCGCTGAACCAGGCGCTCGCCCTCATCGGCATCGAGGGGCCCAACTGGCTCATGGACGCGCGCTGGGTGAAGCCGGCTCTGATCCTCATGTCGCTGTGGCAGGCCGGAGGCGGCACGATCCTGCTGCTCGCCGGCATGAACGGCATCCCCAAGGAGCTGTACGAGGCGGCGGAGATCGACGGCGCATCCGGGTTCCGGCAGTTCTGGTCGGTGACCTTCCCGCAGCTCACCCCGGTGATCTTCTTCAACCTCATCATGGGGATCATCGGGTCGTTCCAGGTCTTCGCCCAGGTCTTCATCCTCACCGGCGGCGGGCCGGACAACGCGAGCCAGATGGCCGTCCCCATGCTGTTCGACGAGGCGTTCCGCTTCTACCACATGGGCTACGGCTCGGCGATCGCCTGGATCCTCTTCGTCGTCATCATGATCTTCACCGCGATCGCCTTCGCGACCTCCGGACGCTGGGTCTTCTACGAATCGGAGGTGCGCTCATGAGCGCCACGACCACTCTTCCCGCGGCGAGCGGCGCCGCCCGGCGTACGCGGCCGCGCACCCTCAGCGCGTTCCGCGGCGGCCCGTTCACCTACGGGATGCTCGTGATCCTCTCGGCGATCTTCATGGTGCCGCTGGTGTTCGTCGTCTCGATCGCCCTGGCCTCGGACTCCACGGTGTCCACCGGTCAGCTGACGATCCTGCCGAGGGACTGGCAGTTCTCGAACTTCGTCGAGATCTTCCGGACGAGCCTCCCCGTGGGCCGTTTCATGATCAACTCCGTGATCATCGCCGTGACCTCGGCGATCGGCCAGGTGCTCTCGAGCTCCCTCGTGGGCTACGCGTTCGCGAGGCTGCGGGCACCGGGCAAGAAGGGGCTCTTCCTCATCGTCATCGCGACGATGATGGTCCCCGCCCAGATCACGATGATCCCGCAGTTCTGGATCTTCAGTGAGCTGGGTTGGGTGGACACGTTCCTCCCGCTCATCGTCCCGCAGTTCTTCTCCAACGCCTTCAACATCTTTTTGGTGCGCCAGTTCGTCACGCGCATCCCCTACGAGATGGACGAGGCGGCGTCGATCGACGGCCTGGGGTTCTTCGGCATCTACGTCCGGCTCATCCTGCCGATGATGTCTCCGATCCTGATCGCCATCGCCATCTTCACCCTCACCGCGATGTGGGGTGATTTCATGGGGCCGCTCATCTACATCAACTCCGAGGAGAAGATGCCGCTCGCCCTCGGCGTGCAGTACCTGACCTCCACCAGCCAGGAGCTGCAGACGCCCCCGTGGAACCTCATCATGGTCGGCTCGATCTTCCTGTCGCTGCCGATGATCGTCATCTACTACTTCGGGCAGAAATACATGTACGAGATGAACCTCTCCGCCGGCAGCGCGGGGGTCAAGTGATGACCTCCCGGATCGACCTCTCCTCGTCGCGGCTCGAGCTCGACGGCACGCCCGCGGTGCTCCTGTGCTCCTCGGTGTTCCCCTTCCGCCTCCCCGCGGACCAGTGGGCCCACCGCCTGGACCTCGTCCGCGACTCCGGCTACCGGATGATCGACCTCTACGTGCACTGGGGCTTCCACGAGCAGGAGCCGGGCGTCATCGACCTCGACTCCGAGCAGCGGGACCTGCGCCGCTTCCTCGCCCTCGCCCAGGAGCGGGAGCTGCTCGTCATGGCGCGACCGGGGCCGTACATCTGCTCGGAGACCGACGGCGGCGGCCTGCCCTGGTGGCTGCACGGGGACGCGCCGACGGCGCCGTCGGCCCTGCGGACGACCGACCCGGACTACCTCGCCGCGGTGGACCGCTGGTTCACGGCGGTCATGCCCGTGCTCGCCGACGCCCAGACCACCCGGGGTGGCCCGGTGGCGCTCGTGCAGATCGAGAACGAGCTGGACTTCTTCGACTGCCCCGACCCCGAGGCGTACATGACCCACCTCGCCGAGCGCGCCCGCGGAGCCGGCATCGAGGTGCCGCTCATCGCCTGCGCCGGCCAGGGCGACCTCGCGGGCGCCTCCGGCGACGCTCCGGGCGTGGTGCCGACCGTGAACCTCTACCCCGCGGACTCCTCGACGACCTTCGACGAGGAGACCCGCCACTACGCCCGCGAGCTCGGGGACCGCGACCTCCCGCTGCTGGTCACGGAGACCAACCGCGTGCATCGCACGCTGCGCCGCGAGATCCTCGCCGGCGCCCGGCTCGTCGCCCCGTACCTGCAGACCTCCGGCTTCGACCACCTCGTGCTGCCCTCCGCCGGGAACTGGGGCGATCCCGGCAACCTCATGACCCACGACTACGACTTCGACGGCTACCTCACGCCCGACGGCCGCCGCCGCCCCGAGTACGACGAGGCCCGGGACCTCACCGCGACCCTGACCGCCTGGGGCGGGCGCCTCGCGGCCGCCGCGCCGGTGCCGCTCGACCCCGCCGCCGTCGCCGACACGACCGGCGGGCCGGTCGTGGGCGGTGCGCTCGCCCTGCCCGGCGGCGGCACGATCGTGGGCCCCGCGGCCCTCGGCGCCGAGGAGCTGCCCGTGCGCCTGCGCTCCGCGAGCGGGATCGAGCTGGCGGCGAGCGTCCCCGCGGGGGCCTGCCCGTTCTGGTCGCTCGACGTGCCCCTGGACCCGTGGGGCGCCCCCGGCACCCTGCGCGTCGCGACCGCAGAGCTCACCGGGGTCGAGTCCGGCCCCGAGGGCCTCTCCCTCACCTTCACCGGCGGCGACTCCTCGGAGGTCCGTCTCGCCGTGCCCACCGCGGGCGGCGGCGAGGAGCTGCTGGAGCTGCGGGGCCCCGGCCGCGCCGCGACCCTGCAGGCCGCGACCGCGGTGAGCATCCGCATCGGCGAGCCCGGTCCGCGCCTCGCCGATCCCGAGCCCGTCCTGCACGCCGCGGGCGGGGAGCTGCTCCCGGCGCCCGCGGTCGAGGACCTCCTCGACGCGCGCCCCGTGCCGGAGGGGGCGCTGCCCGGCGCCGAGGCGCTCGGACTGGCCGACGGCCGCGTCGCCGCGGAGCTCGAGGTGCCCGCCGGGGCGAGCGGGCTGCTGCTGCTCGGCGCCGCGGACCTCGTGCGCGTCTCGGTCGACAGCGCCGACGGCGCCGGCGGTCATCGCGGCGTGCACGGCACCCACGGCGCCCCGATCCGGGTGCCCCTCGGCCCCGCCTCTGCGCACCGGGTGCAGGTCACGGCCGAGATCTGGGGCCGCGCGAACTTCGACGACGCCCGCCTGCCCGCCCTCCGCCTCGGCGCGGGCCGCGGCCTCGGCACGGTGCTCGCGATCCACGGGAGCACCGACCTCACCGACCTCTGGGAGGTGCGGGAGCTGCCGGACCGTCGCGCCCGGGGCCGCCTCGACCAGCCGCCCCTGCGCGGCCTCGGCGGCTGGTCGAGCGCGAACCCCGGCCGTCCCGTCCGCTACGGCCGCACCGTCCCGGCCCCGGACGGGGGGAGCGCGCAGGTGCTCGTCCTGCACGGGCTCACCGAGCCGGTGCGGGTCGCCGTCGGGGGTGCGGCGGAGCAGCTCGTGACGCCGGGATCGCCCGTCGTCCTCCTGCCCACCGGCGCTCCCGCGGAGGTCGAGGTCCTCGCCCCGCACGTGCCGGGCGGCCTGCTCGAGCGGGTCGAGCTGCTCGCGGTGCGGCCGCCGCGCGTGACCGCCCTGCGCACCGTGCGCGAGGAGGATCTCGCCGCCCGCCTCACCGAACGGGCGCCCGCGGCGGGCGCCGGCGCGCCCCTGCCGCGGGAGGGGCTGCGGCTCGACGCGGGGGAGCGGCTGCTCGTGCGCCTCGACGCCGCCCCGGCGACCGCGGGACCGGGGCGCCTCCTCGAGCTCGCCGGCGAGGACGTGGAGGTGACCGTCCTCGTCGGCGGCCGACGGGTCTCCCGCCACGTGCTCGGCGCCCCGGCCGTCTCCGGCGGCGACGCGCACCGGTCGTGGATCCCCGCGGGATGGTCCGACGGTGATCCCGACGACGTGCTCCTGCTCGTCGAGGCGCTCGGTGCGGGAGGCGGTATGTTCGGGGGCGCCCGCCGCGCCGCCGTCCCGCGCTGAGCGGTCACCGGACGGCCACGAGCGGGTCGCCCCGCAGGCCCCACGACCGGGAGGGAAGCCGTGGCCACGAAGACGTCCAAGGACATCCGCAGCGAGAGCCGCTTCATGGTGCTGCGCACGGTCTACGCGCGCGGCACGGTCACCCGTGCCCAGGTGAGCGCCGAGACGGGGCTCAGCCCGGCGACGGTCACGACCCTCGTCGGCGAGCTCGTCGAGGAGGGCGTGCTGCGTGAGGCGGGCCGGATCTCCTCCCAGGGTGGGCGGCCCACCTCGACGTTCCAGGCGAATCCCGCGCGCGGCGCGCTGCTCGCGGTCGACGTCGCGGAGACCTACGTGCGCGTCGACCTCTTCGACGCGTCCCTCGTGCGGGTGGACCAGGAGCGCGTGGACCTCGCCCCGGGGACGCAGAGCATCGCCACCATCGCGGAGCGGATCGGCGTCTGCATCACCGTGATCCTCGCGCGGCACCCGGAGCTCGAGGGGGAGGTGCTCGGCGCGGGCATCTCGCTGCCCGGGCAGGTGGACCCGGCGCGCGGGGTGGACGTCTTCGCCCCCAACTGGGACTGGCACGAGGTGCCGCTCATGGAGGAGCTCGAGAAGGCCGTCCCCG
Organism: Brachybacterium sp. SGAir0954; assembly: GCF_005490785.1. Classification (GTDB taxonomy): domain Bacteria; phylum Actinomycetota; class Actinomycetes; order Actinomycetales; family Dermabacteraceae; genus Brachybacterium; species Brachybacterium rhamnosum. The sequence continues at coordinate 953,438 of NZ_CP027295.1, forward strand.
TGCCCGTCCGCATCGACAACCCGCTCATGGCGCTCGCGACCGGTGAGCTGTGGTTCGGGGCCGGGCGGCGCTTCCGCCACTTCGTCGCCGTGAACCTCGGGACCGGTGTGGGGGCGGGGATCATCGTCGACGGCCAGCTGCTGCGCGGCCCCGGGAACTCCGCCGGCGAATGGGGGCACACGACCCTCGTCTGGGGCGGGCGCGCCTGCCGCTGCGGCCGCTCCGGCTGCGTCGAGGCGTACGTGGGCGTCGAGGGCATCCGCGCCACGGTCGCGGAGATCGACCCCGAGCACGAGCTGCTCGCCGTGCCCCATCACCGGGACTTCGTCGAGCGGCTCATGCGGGCCGAGGCCGCAGGGGACCCGACGGCGCGCGAGGCGCTGCTGCGCACGGGCGACTACCTCGCGGCGGCCGTCGGCAACCTCGTGAACCTGCTGAACCCCGAGCACGTCTCGGTGCTCGGCTGGATCACCCGGTACGCGGGCTGGGAGCTGCAGGAGCGGGTGCGCGAGCGCATCGCGCAGGAGTGCCTGCCGGGCCCCTCCGCCGCGCTGAGCATCGAGTTCACCGAGGCGGACGGCGAGGGCGTGAGCCTCGGCATGGCGGTGCTCGCCCTCGAGGGCTTCCTCGAGCGGGTGGGCCTGCCGAGCCCGTCGAGCCCCCCGACCCCCGTGGTGCCCGCCGCCGGGCGCGGCCCGCGCACCGGCTGGGCGGTCCCGCAGCGCGAGGGCTGAGCGGCCGACGGGGTCCCCGTCGGCCGCCCGCTCCCGTCACTCGGCGACGACCGCCACCCGGCTGACCTGCACGTCGGGCGAGCGCGTGGGATGCAGGACGAGGCGGATCTCCCCGGCGTCGCCCACCTCGACCCCGCCGTAGGCCGCGGCCTCCGGGGTCGCGGTGAACAGCTGCTGGGCCGCGACGACCTCGTCGTTGATGCTCACCTGCGCGGCGCGGTTCGCCCAGGGCCACGGGTCGTAGTAGCCCACGTGCACCGTGTACGAGCCGGCGGGCAGGTTCGCGAAGCGGTACGTGAGGTCGTCGTGGTCCGTGGCGTAGCGCAGCGTGCGGTCGATCGAGTCGGTGCCGCTGCCGGCGCTCTTCGAGCGGCCCTCGTAGCCCCACACGCTCCCCGTGGCCGGATCCGCGCCGTAGGGCTGGTCCGCGACGGAGTTCCGCAGGCCGCGACCCCGGGCGTGCTCGCGCAGGGCGAGGTAGTCGCTCGTCTCCTCGCCGCCCGCGTTCACGAGGTAGACCATGTGCTGCGGGACCACGAGCACCTCGCGGCGCACGGTGAGGCCCTCGGACCCGGAGAGGGTGCCCGTGACGGCGACCTTCCCGGGGCGGTCGAGGCTCGCTTCCCACGTGACCTTGCGCTTCTCACTCGTGCCGCCCGCGAGGCGGAGGGTGCCGTGGCGGGGGAGGCGCTGCGTCTCGCCGATCCGCACGGACCCCGGCAGGGCGACGTCGACGGTGAAGGCGGGCTGGGCGGGCTGGTCCTCCCAGCGCCAGGAGTCCTCCCACACGAGCGAGGTCTGCGTGCCCTCGCCGAAGCGCAGCGGCAGCCAGATGTACGGCGCGTTCCTGAGGTCGGAGGGGGTCCAGCGGTCTCCCATGTAGATGTAGGTGCCGCGCTCGGGGTCCACGGGGATGACGTTCGTGGACTGGGAGCGGAAGGTGGTTGCGGCGCCGTCCCCGGTGACGGGGTTGCCGTGGTCGGTCCACTCGCCGAGGATCTCCGTCGCGGTCGCGTAGCTCGCGGGGTTGGGGTCCCAGCCGGTGGCGCCGGAGGTGATGAGGTAGTAGGTCCCCGCGCGCTTGAACAGGGCCGGGGCCTCGCGGTGGGCGCCGATGTAGGGGCGGATGAAGTCCACGCCCTTGACGGCGTCCTCCGCGGGGGTCGCGAGCTGGGTGAAGTCCGCGTCGAGCCTCGAGATGAACAGGGAGTAGTTCTCCTCGCTCGAGTAGATGATGTAGGCGGTGCCGTCGTCGTCGAGGAAGAGGGTCATGTCCCGGGCCATGCCGGGGTTGTCCGGCTGCCAGTCGGGCTCGCCCTCGGGGGCGTGGTGCAGGCGGTAGCTGTCGATCCAGCGGAACGGGCCGGTGGGGGAGTCGGAGACGGCGACGCCGGCGCGGGCCTTCGCGTACTGGGCGGTGGAGGTCTCCGAGGGGCCGTCGGCGTGGACCCACATGACCCAGGTGCCCTTCGCGGCGTTGCGGAGCACCTTGGGACGCTCGAGGATCGCAGCGGAGGCGCTGCTGCCGGGGGTCGCGGTGGTCTGCAGGTCGCGCACGACGGCGGCCTTCTGCTCCTCGGTGTACCCCTCGTAGAGCGCCGTGAAGTACGGGTCGGTGTCGATCTCCTCCGCGGTGGTGAGGGCGCGCAGGGCGAGGCCCTCGTCGGTCCAGGAGTAGAGGTCGCGGGAGGTGTAGACGTGCACGCCGGGGGAGGAGCCGTAGCCGTTGGTCCGGTCCTCGCCGTACCAGAGGTAGAGCGGGCCCTCCGCGTCCTCGGAGACGACGACCTGGCCGCCGTGCGCCTGGATGACGTTGCCGGCGGTGTCGAGCCAGGGCTCGCCGGGCGTGAACGCGGTGCGAGCGTCGGCGTCCTCCTCAGCGGTCGTGCCCTCGGCGAGAGCAGGGGCGGAGGCGAGCGCGGCCAGGGGCGGCGCCGCGAGGGCGGCGGTCAGGACGCTGCGCCGGCGGGGGAGCATGCGGCGGCGGGGGAGGGGAGGTAGGGGAGCGGGCACGGGGACTCCTCGTCGAGTCGTGCGGGAGCGGCCCGCGCTGTCGCGGGGCCGACGGGCGCCGGGCACGTCCGCGTGCTCCGGTCACCCTTTTCTCACCCCTTAGGTAAAGGGGTTTCATCTACCGTAGACGAGGATCGTGCGCAGGGGAAGGGGCGGTGTCGGACCTCCGCCCGACCCGCCTCGCCTCAGCCCCGCGGCACGTGCCGCAGCAGCACCGCTCCGTGGCGGGGGATCCGCACGTCGATCGCGGTGGAGCCGGGGGCGACGCCGCGGGCGTCGTCGGACTGCACGGCCACCTCCCGCAGGGGCGCCGGCTCCCCGCTCCACAGCTCGGTGACCTCGCCGAGGCCGCGACGGGGCAGGCCCACGTCCTGGCTGTCGATCGACACCTCGAGCTCCTCCTCGCCCACGTTGAACGCGGCGATCCAGGTGCGGCCGTCGGCGGCGTCGGCCGTCCACAGCACGAGCGGGTCCTCGCGGAACACCTCCCGGCTCGCGGTCGCCTCCGTCTGCACGGCGAGCACCTCGGCATTGCTGAGCAGGGCGATCGTCGCGGGATCGGAGGTGGGCAGGTCCCCGCCCACCATGAGCGGGGAGCGGGCGATCACCCAAAGGGTCAGCAGGGTGCGGCGCTCCTCCGGGGTGAGCAGGTCGTCGCGGGGCTCCCCGCGCTCGGCGCGGAGTCCGATCCGGCCCAGCGGCAGCATGTCGCCGTCGGGCCAGCCGTCCGGGCCGGCGTGCGGGGCCCAGCGGGCGAAGCGCGCGAGGTTCGCCTCGACGTCCTCCCACGAATCCCAGAGGTCGTCGCAGATCCGCCACATGGTCGCGTGCTCACGCAGGTGCGGGAGGCGGGTGAGGGACAGGTCCCGGCCGGGGGAGAGGCTCAGCTGCATCGGCCGGCCGCTGCGCGCGATCGCCCCGGCGAAGGCCTCGATCTCCGAGGCCTGGTAGGGCCAGAGCATGTCGTCGACCTTGAGGAAGTCGACGCCCCACGCGGCGTACTGGGCGAGCACGGAGTCGTAGTAGGCGCCCGCGCCGGGCACCGAGTGGTCGATGCCGACCATGTCCGGGTTCCACTCGCAGGCGTTCGTCGGATCCGCGATCTGCGCGGCGGTGAGCGCGGAGCCGGCCACGGGGAGGTCCGCGGCGACGGCGCGGCGGGGGATCCCGCGCATCACGTGGATGCCGAGCCGCAGGCCGAGTGCGTGGATCTGCTCGGCGAGCGGGCCGAAGCCGGCGCCGCCCGCGGCGCTCGGGAAGCGGCCCGGGTCCGGCTGGAGACGGCCGTGGCCGTCCATGACCAGCGGGGCGTCCGCGTTGTAGCCGTGGGAGCGGGCCGACGGATCCGCCCAGTCGATGTCGACGACGACGGTGTCCCAGCCGTGGGGGAGCAGGTGCTCGGCGAGGAAGCGGGCGTTCTTGAGCACCTCCTCCTCGGTGACGGTGGTCCCGTAGGAGTCCCAGGAGTTCCAGCCGCGGGGCGGGACGGCGGCGGTCGATACGGTCATGTCACTCCCCGAGCAGACGGTCGGCAAAGTCGTTGGCGAAGGTGCGGCCGGGATCCAGGCGGTCGCGCAGCGCCAGGAAGTCCGCGAGCCGCGGGTACTGGACGCGCACCACAGCCGGGTCGGTCGTGAAGACCTTGCCCCAGTGCGGGCGCGGGGCGAAGGGCGCGAGGCGCTCCTCGATCTCCGGCAGGAGCGCGTCGACCGCGCGCGGCATCTGCTTCCACGTGAAGTGGACGCAGGCGCTGTCGCGGTGATGGGCGGGGGAGAGCCAGAGCTCGTCCGCGGCGACGGTGCGCACCTCGGAGGCGTGCAGCAGCGGCCGGATCCGCTCGCCGAGCGGCATGACCGCCGAGAGCGCGGCCGCGAGGTCCTCCCGGGCCACGAAGTACTCCGACTGGATCTCCTCCCCGCTCGAGGGGGTGAAGGCGAGACGGAAGTGCGGCAGCCGCTCGTGCGCGGGCCCCGGCTCGCCGCTCTGGTCGGTGCAGGGCTCCGCGCCGATGCCGGGCAGCGGGTGCACGGGCCGCGGGGCCCGGGTCCCGCCGTGCCAGCGCTCGGGCAGCGCGGGCTGTCCGTCCGGGCCGAGCCGACGCTTCACCCAGGCCTGCGCGATCGTCCCGTCCCAGTGGTGGAAGAGGCTCACGCTGTCCCCCGCGCCGAGGATCGCGGAGAGCTCCTCCTGTGCGAGCGCCGGGGCCGGGAGGTCGAGGTGGACCGTCTGCGCCATGTCGTGGGCGGGGACCAGGTCGAGGGTGAGGTGCGTGGCGACGCCGAGCAGGCCGAGCGCGAGCACGGCCCCGCCGAACACCTCCGGATCCGCCTCGCGGTCCAGGGTGAGCAGGTCCCCGCCCGCGGTGACCAGCTCGATGCGGCGCACCGCGTTCGCGAGCGAGCGGTGGCCGTCGCCGGAGCCGTGGGTGCCGGTCGCGCTCGCGCCGCCCACGGAGATGTGCGGCAGCGAGCCCATGTTGCCGAGCGCGAGCCCCGCCTCGTGGGCGGCGACGGCGACCTCCCCGTACCGGACCCCCGCCCCCACGCGCACGGTGCGCGCGGCGGTGTCGACCTCGATGTCCGCCGGCATCCGGGCGAGGGTGACGAGCGGACCGCTCGAGACCGCGACCTCGGAGAACGAGTGGCGGGTGCCGAGCGCCCGGAGTCGCGGCGAGGCGGCCACGAGCTGCTGCAGCTCGGCGACGGAGGCGGGGGAGTGCAGCGGGCCGGGGCCGTAGTCGACGGTCCCGGACCAGCTGCGGCCCGGTGCGGAGAAGGCCATGTCAGAAGCCCTGAGCGAGGCGGTGGTAGACCTGGTTAGTGCGCAGCTCCTGGGCGAAGGAGCGCACCGTGGTGGTCTCGTCGATGATCGCGAGCTCGAGGTCGCCGATGGTCGCGAGGTCCTCCCAGGTCTCGAGGTCCACCGCGGAGCTCATGACCGTGTGGTGGGCGGCGCCGGCCGTCAGCCAGCACTCGGCGGAGGTCGCGAAGTCCGGGGCGGGCTCCCACACCGCGCAGGCCACGGGCAGGTTCGGGAGCTCCTCGTCGGGCTCGACGACCTCCACGACGTTCGCGACGAGGCGGAACCGCTCGCGCATGTCGGACAGCGCGACGACGACCGCGGGGCCGGGGTCGGCGGAGAACGTCAGGCGCACCGGGTCCTCGCGGTCCCCGATCCCGAGCGGGTGGATCTCGAGCGAGGGGCGGGCGGTCGTGAGGGAGGGGGAGACCTCGAGCATGTGCGCGCCGAGGATCTTCTCCTTCCCGGGGGTGAGCTCGTAGGTGTAGTCCTCCATGAGGGAGGCGCCGCCGGGCAGGCCGTGACCCATGACGGCGGCGACCCGCACGAGGATCGCCGTCTTCCAGTCGCCCTCCGCGCCGAAGCCGTAGCCCTCGGCCATGAGGCGCTGCACGGCGAGGCCGGGCAGCTGGCGCAGCCCGCCGAGGTCCTCGAAGTTCGTGGTGAAGGCGCCGAAGCCGCCCTCCTCGAGGAAGCGGCGCAGGCCCAGCTCCTGGCGGGCGCCGTAGCGCAGCGACTCGTGGCGCACGCCGCCGGCACGCAGCTCGGGGACGACGTCGTAGAGCTCCTCGTACTCGGCGACGAGGGCGTCGACCGCGGAGTCCTCGATCGCGTCGACCACGGCGACGAGGTCGTTGACGCCCCAGGTGTTCACGGAGACGCCGAGCCGCAGCTCCGCCTCGGTCTTGTCGCCCTCGGTGACGGCGACGCCCCGCATGTTGTCGCCGAAGCGCGCGAGCCGCAGGGAGTGCATCTCCGCCCAGCCGGTCGCGGCGCGGGCCCAGCGGCCCACCTTCGCCTGCACGCCCGCGTCGCTCGCGTGGCCGACGACGGTCTTGCGGTCCACGCCGAGCCGCGTGGCGATGTACCCGAACTCGCGGTCGCCGTGGGCGGCCTGGTTGAGGTTCATGAAGTCCATGTCGATCGTGCCCCAGGGGAGGGCGAGGTTCGCCTGCGTGTGCAGGTGCAGCAGCGGGGTGCGCAGGGCGTCGAGGCCCTGGATCCACATCTTGGCGGGGGAGAAGGTGTGCATCCAGGTGATGACGCCGACGCAGGCCGGGTCCGCGTTCGCGGCCAGCGCGACCTCGCGGATCGCGTCGCGGTCGGTGAGGACGGGCTTCCAGACGACCTTCACGGGGATGTCGGAGGCGGCGTCGAGGGTCTCGGCGATCGTGCGGGACTGCTCGGCGACCTGGTCGAGGGTCTCGGGGCCGTACAGCCCCTGGCTGCCGGTGAGGAACCAGATCTCGCGGGTCTCGAAGGGGTTCTGCATGGTGCTCAGGCCTCCTGGGGCTGGTCGTCGGCGGGGGTCGCGGCGCTCTGGCCGTAGACGTTCTGGTAGCGGTCGAAGAGGGAGTCGACGAGATCCTGGGGGATCGGCAGCGGCTCCCCGAGCTGGCGGGAGACGTGCACGGTGCGGGCGACCTCCTCGCACATGACGGCGGCCTTGACCGCGTCCTTCGCGTCGGAGCCGATCGTGAAGGGGCCGTGGTTCTGCATGAGCACGGCGCGGGAGCGGGAGCCGCGGAGGGTCTCGACGATGCCGCGGCCGATCGAGTCGTCGCCGATCACGGCGAAGGGGCCGACGGGGATCGGGCCGCCGAACTCGTCGCCCATCATCGTGAGCACGCAGGGGATCTCCTCGCCGCGCGCCGCCCAGGCGGTCGCGTAGGTGGAGTGCGTGTGGACGACCCCGCCCACGTGGTCGAGGTGCTCGTAGACGTAGGCGTGGGCGGCGGTGTCCGACGAGGGTGAGAGGGAGTCGGGCGTGCCGTCCTGGATCTTCGCGCCGTCGAGGGTGCACACGACCATCGACTCCGGGGTGAGGTCGTCGTAGGAGACGCCGGAGGGCTTGATGGCGAACAGGCCCGGGAGATCGGCAGGGAGGTCGGGCACGCGCTCGGAGACATTGCCGGCGGTCCAGACGACGAGCCCGTTGCGGGGCAGCTCGGCGTGGAGGGCGGCGACGCGCTCACGGGTGGCGGCGACGGCCTCGCGCACGGGCGCAGGGAGGTCGGCGAGGACGAGGGGCACGGGGCTCTCCTTCAACGTTGTAGCAGGACGTGCGGGGGATCCGACGGGCGCGCGGAGCGCCCGTCGGGGGAGGGGAGGTTTAGCCGAGCGTCTCGCCGGCGAGCCGCTCGACGGGCAGCGCGGCGGTGTACGCCTCGAGCCAGCGGGCGTAGCCGGCTACGCCCTCGGGGGAGGGCTCGAGCACGCTCTGGTCCGCGCCGGCGAAGACCTCCTGATCCAGGAAGTCCGCGAGGGAGAGGTCCCCGTCGCCGTGTCGGCGGCGGCGGGCATAGGCGGCGAGCAGGGCCATGCCCCAGGCGCCGCCCTCGCCGGCGGAGGCGCCGACCGCGACGGGGGTGTCGATCGAGTCGGCGAGGACCTGCTGGGCCACGCCCGCGGTGCGGAAGATGCCGCCGTGGGCGTGCATGACGTCGAGCTGCACGCCCTCGTCCACGAGCAGGGCGCGCATGCCCACCGCGAGCGCCCCGAAGGCGCCGTGCAGCTGGGCACGCATGAGGTTCTCGAGCGTGAAGCGGGCGGACTGCTCGCGCACGAGCAGCGGGCGGCCCGAGGGCACGCCGGTCTGGTGCTCGCCGGCGAGGTAGTTGTAGCTCAGCACGCCGCCCGCGTCGGCCTCGCCCTCGGCGCCCGCGCGGAACAGCGTGGAGTAGAGCTCCTCCGCGGGGACCGGAGAGCCGGAGAGCTCCGCGAAGCGCGCGAAGACGCCCAGCCAGGCGTCGAGGTCGCCCGTGCAGTTGTTCGTGTGGATCATCGCGACCGGGTCCCCGGCGGGCGTCGTGACCAGGTCGATCTCCTCGCGGGGACCGGAGAGCGGCCCCTCGAGCACGACCATCGCGAAGGCGCTCGTGCCGGCGCTGACGTTGCCGGTGCGCGGGCCCACCGCGTTCGTGGCGACCATGCCGGTGCCGGCGTCCCCCTCGGGCGGGGCGGCGACGGCGCCGGGGCGCAGGGTGCCGCTCGGGTCGAGCAGCCGCGCGCCCTCCTCGGTGAGCTCTCCCGCCTCCTCGCCCGCGCCGAGCACCTCGGGGAGCAGATCGCGCAGGGTCCAGGGACGGGAGGAGAGGGCAGGGAGCGCCTGCGCCTTCTCGAGCAGGTCCGCGTCGTAGTCGCTGCCGTCGGCGGCGATGGGGAACATGCCGGAGGCGTCGCCCACGCCGAGCGCGTGGCGGCCCGTGAGGCGGCGGTGCACCCAGCCGGCGAGCGTCGTGATCGCGCCGAGGCGGTCCACGTGCTCCTCGTCGCCGAGCGCCGCGTGCAGCAGGTGGGAGACGCTCCAGCGCAGGGGGATGTTCAGCCCGAGCGTGGAGGAGAGCAGCGAGGCGGCGTCCTCGGTGTAGGTGTTGCGCCAGGTGCGGAAGGGGACGAGCTGCTCGCCCTCCGCGTCGAGGGCCAGGTAGCCGTGCATCATGCCGGAGATGCCGATCGAGGCGAGCTGCGTGAGCTCCGTGCCGTGCTCGCGGCGCACCGCCTCGGCGAGGTCCGCGTAGCAGGCCTGCAGCCCGGCCTCGGCGTCCTCGAGGGCGTAGGTCCAGTTGTCCTCGACCAGGGCGTTCTCCCAGGCGTGGGAGCCGGTGGCGAGGACCGTGCCGGCGTCGTCCACGAGGGCGGCCTTGATGCGGGTAGAGCCGAGCTCGATGCCGAGATGGGCGCGCCCGTCGGCGATGAGGGCGGCCGGCGCGGCATGGTCGGCAGAGGTCACGGCGTCGTGCGTCATAGAGTCATCCCATCATCCCGCCACGGTGATGTCAACGTTCACATCGGGATTCCCGATGGTGCTCCCGGGTGCCCGATGAGAGTGCCCGACGACGGTGCTCAGTGCGTGCGCTCGGGCCGCGTGGAGCGACGCACCACGAGCCGCGGCGGCAGCGCCCGCGGGGTCTCCGCGGCCTCGGTCGCCCCGTCCATCAGCTCCACCAGGTGGCCCAGCGCGGCGCGCCCGACCTCGGCGAAGGGCTGGGCGACCGTGGTGAGAGAGGGGAGCAGGAACTCCGCGCCGAGCGTGTTGTCGAAGCCCACCACGGCCACGTCCTCGGGGATGCGGAGACCCCGCTCGTGCAGGGCGTGGAGCACCCCGATCGCCATCATGTCGTTCGCCGCGAAGATCGCCTCCGGCCGGCCGCGCTCCAGCACCTGCAACGTGAGCTCGTAGCCCGAGCGCGGGGTCCAGTCCTCCGAGCCCAGCACCTCGGCGTCCAGACCCTCGGCGGTGACGGCCGCCTCGAACCCGCAGCGGCGGGCCCGCGCGTCGAACCAGTCGGGCGGCCCGGCGAGGTGGACCACCGAGCGCACCCCCGTGCGTCGCAGGTGCGCGACCACCTCGCAGGCTCCGCGGCCCTGGTCGATGCCGACCACCTCGACGCCGGCCTCCGCCGAGGTCTGCGCGGAGATCGCGACCACCGGCGCCGCCTGCGCGACGGCCCCGACCGCCGGGTCCATCCCCGCGTGGGCGGCGATGACGAGGATGCCGTCGACCCCGGACCCCAGCAGCTCCGCGCCGACCTGGTCCGCGCCCTGACCCCCGGGCGGCATCGAGGTCAGCAGCACCGAGTAGCCCGCCTCGCGGGCGGCGATCTCGACGGCCGTTGTCGTCTCCGCCGGGCCGAACAGCGAGGAGCCGTCGGTCAGCACGCCGATCAGCGAGGAGCGGGAGGTCTTCAGCGCCCGCGCCGCCCGGTTGCGCGCGTAGCCCAGGTCCGCGATCGCCGCGAGCACGCGGTCGCGGGTGTCCGGGCGGACGATCCCGGGCTCGTTGAGCACCCGCGAGACGGTCTGGTAGGAGACGCCGGCGCGTGCGGCGACATCGCCCATCGAGGGGCGGCGCGGGGCAGTGCTCATGGGGAGTCCTCCTCGTCCAGGGCGAATCCTCGGGCTGCGGGAACCCCGCAAAGATACCGCTGACCTGTGCGGACAGCGAGCCGTGCCCGGTGGCGGCGCCGTCGTCGGCACCAGGAACCGTTGCCGACCCGTGACCGACCGGGGCGGCGATTCTTGACACGTGCGTCGATGTGAACGTTAGCATTCAGGCGTTCCCCGCCCCGGCACAGGCGCCGCGCAACAACCGCGCAGCGGCGGAGGGACGGACCTGCTGACAGCAGCACACGGCGAATCAACGAGGAGAAGCCATGTACAACCGCAGAGACTTCCTGGTGGGGGCGACGGCCGCGGCGGCCGTCCTGGGACTGGCCGCGTGCGGCGGCAGCGGAGCCGGCTCCGGCGGCCCCGACACCGACGCCGCCCCGAGCGACCAGACCGTGGGCGTCGCGATGCCCACCCAGACCTACGAGCGCTGGGTCGCCGACGGCAACAACATCAAGAAGGGCCTCGAGGAGAAGGGGTTCACCGTCGACATGCAGTACGCCGACGACGACATCCCCACCCAGCAGCAGCAGATCGACCAGATGGTGAACAAGGGCGTGAGCGCCCTGCTCATCGCCTCGATCGACGGCGCCTCGCTGTCCTCGCAGCTCGACGCCGCGGCCGCGGCCGGGATCCCGGTCATCGCCTACGACCGCCTGCTCACCGACAGCGAGAACGTCGACTTCTACGTCACCTTCGACAACTACAAGGTGGGCGTGAACCAGGCCAACGCGCTGCTGTTCGGCCTGGGGCTGCTCGACGAGAAGTTCGAGAAGGCCGCCGACGCCCCGAAGGGCCCGCTCAACGTCGAGCTCTTCGCCGGCTCCCTCGACGACAACAACGCCCACCTGTTCTGGAAGGGCGCGATCGACACCCTCCAGCCCTACTTCGACGACAAGACCCTCACGGTCCTCTCGGGGCAGATGGACATCGAGCAGGCCGCCACCCAGCGCTGGGAGCAGGAGACCGCCCAGAAGCGCATGGAGAACCTGCTGACCACGCACTACAACGGCGGCCAGGAGCTGGCCGGCGTGCTCGCCCCCGCTGATCCGCTCTCCCGCGGCATCATCAACGCCCTGCAGAACGCGGGCCTGGGCCCCACCCTCGAGGACGGCCTGCCCGTCGTCACCGGCCAGGACGCGGAGATCGCCTCGATCAAGCTCATCGCCGACGGCGTGCAGTCCTCGACGATCTTCAAGGACACCCGCCAGCTCGCCGAGCAGGCCATCGTCGCCGCGGAGTCCATCCTCAAGGGCGAGGACCCCGAGGCCAACGACACCGAGACCTACGACAACGGCGTGAAGGTCGTGCCCTCGTACCTGCTCGAGGTCCAGATGGTGCTCGAGAGCAACTACAAGGAGATCCTCGTCGACTCCGGCTACTACACCGAGGAGCAGGTGAGCTCCGGCCAGCTCTGAGCCGCAGCCCCGCGATATCCGACGGGGTCCCGGCGCGCCCCGCGCCGGGACCCCCGACCCCAGGAGGTCCCGTGGCCGAGCACATCCTCGAGATGCGGTCCATCACCAAACGATTCCCCGGCGTCGTCGCCCTCAAGGACGTCTCCCTCACCGTCGACGAAGGCGAGATCCACGCCATCTGCGGCGAGAACGGCGCCGGCAAGTCCACCCTCATGAAGGTGCTCTCCGGCGTCGAGCCGGCCGGCAGCTTCGACGGCGAGATCCGCTACCGCGGCCGTCCCGTCAGCTTCTCCGGCGTCAACGACTCCGAGGCCGAGGGGATCGTCATCATCCACCAGGAGCTCGCCCTGGTGCCCCACCTCTCGATCGCGGAGAACATCTTCCTCGGCAACGAGCAGGCCCGGGGCGGCATCATCAGCTGGCACGAGACCAACGCGCGCGCGGCGGAGCTGCTCGAGCGCGTGGGCCTGCGCGAGAAGCCCGTGACCCCCGTGGGCCAGCTCGGAGTGGGCAAGCAGCAGCTCGTCGAGATCGCGAAGGCGCTCACGAAGAACGTGAGCCTGCTGATCCTCGACGAGCCCACCGCGGCCCTGAACGACGACGACTCCGAGCACCTGCTCGGTCTCATCCGCGGGCTCCGCGACGAGGGCGTCACCAGCATCATCATCTCCCACAAGCTCGGGGAGATCGCCGCGGTCGCGGACGCCACGACCGTCATCCGCGACGGCTCGACCATCGAGACCATCGACATGCACGTCCCTGACGAGCAGCGCTCCACGCTCGTCCCCCGCATCATCAAGGGCATGGTGGGCCGCGACATCGGGAACCTCTACCCCGAGCGCACCGCGGAGATCGGCGAGGAGGTCCTCCGGATCGAGGACTGGCACGTCGGCCATCCCACGCAGGCCGGCCGCACGGTCGTCGACGGCGCCTCGCTGCACGTGCGCGCCGGCGAGGTCGTGGGCATCGCGGGGCTCATGGGCGCCGGGCGCACCGAGCTCGCCATGAGCGTGTTCGGCCGCTCCTACGGCCGCGACATCACCGGCCGCGCCTTCGTGCACGGCAGGGAGGTGGCCCTGCGCAGCGTCGCCGACGCGATCGACGCCGGCATCGCCTACGTCTCCGAGGACCGCAAGCAGTACGGGCTGAACCTCATCCAGGACATCCGCACCAACGTCACCGCGGCGGCCCTGGACAAGGTCACCCGGGGCGGCTGGATCGACGGCAACGAGGAGATCGCGATCGCCGAGCGCTACCGCTCCTCGCTCAACATCAAGACCCCGACGGTGATGGCCACCGTCGGCAAGCTCTCCGGCGGCAACCAGCAGAAGGTCGTGCTGAGCAGGTGGCTCTACACGGAGCCCGACGTCCTCATCCTCGACGAGCCCACGCGCGGCGTCGACGTGGGCGCCAAGTTCGAGATCTACACGATCATCAACGAGCTCGCCGCCGCCGGGAAGGCCATCCTCGTCATCTCCTCGGAGCTCCCCGAGGTGATGGGCCTGGCCGATCGCATCTACACCTTGTCCGCGGGCCGGATCACCGGAGAGGTCGCCGCCCGCGACGCCACCCAGGAGCGCCTCATGGAGCTCATGACCATGGAGAGGGAGTGAGCGCGCCTCATGGCCGGAACTTCTGACATCAGGGAGCTGCTGACGCGCAACATGCGCTCGAGCGGCATCTACATCGCGTTCGTGTTCATCATCGTGCTGTTCACGATCCTCACGGGCGGCCAGCTGCTGAGCCCGGGCAACCTCACGAACCTCGTGCTGCAGTACTCCTACATCCTCATCCTCGCGATCGGCATGGTGCTGATCATCGTGGCCGGGCACATCGACCTCTCGGTGGGCTCCGTGGTCGCGCTGACGGGCGCCGTCGCCGCCGTCGTCGTGATCGGGAACGGCCTGCCCTGGTGGGTGGGCGTGCTCGCCGCGCTCGGCACGGGCGCCCTCGTGGGCCTGTGGCAGGGCTTCTGGGTCGCGTTCGTGGGCATCCCCGCGTTCATCGTCACCCTCGCCGGCATGCTGATCTTCCGGGGCCTCACGATGCAGGTGCTCGGCAACGTCTCGCTCTCGCCGTTCCCGCGCGAGTACCAGTACATCTCCGGCGGCTTCCTCAACGGGCTGCTGGGCGGCAACGGCTTCGACGCCTTCACCCTGTTCCTCGCGGCCGCGCTGATCGTCGTCTACGCGGTCCAGCAGTACCGGGGCCGCCTCGCGAAGCTCACGTACAAGCAGCAGGTCGAGGCGCAGTTCCTCTTCTGGATCAAGACCGCGGCCGTGGCGCTCGTGGTCATGGCCTTCGCCTGGCAGCTCGCGCACTCGCGCGGTCTGCCGGTGGTGCTGATCCTGCTCGCCGCGCTGATCCTCATCTACGGCTTCGTCAGCCAGCGCACGATCTTCGGCCGGCACATCTACGCGATGGGCGGCAACCTGCAGGCCGCGCAGCTCTCCGGCGTGAAGACGCGGCGGGTGAACATGTGGCTGTTCGTCAACATGGGCCTGCTCTCCGCGGTCGCGGGCATCGTCTACTCGGCCCGCTCGAACAGCGCCCAGCCGGGCGCGGGGAACATGTTCGAGCTCGACGCGATCGCGGCCGCGTTCATCGGCGGCGCGGCGGTCACGGGCGGCGTGGGCAAGGTCCACGGCGCGATCATCGGCGGCCTGATCATGGCCGTCATGTCCAACGGCATGCAGATCATGGGCATCGACCAGTCCACGCAGTCCGTGGTGCGCGGCGTGGTGCTGCTGATCGCCGTGGCCTTCGACGTCTGGAACAAGAAGCGCTCGCAGAGCGGTGCGTGACCCGTGCGGGGAGCACTCCCCGCACGGTCCCCTCGGAGCCCGCTCGCCGGCATCGGACCCCCGGTGCCGACGGGCGGGCTCCGTCGTGCGCGGATGACGCGCCGGAGTGGCCGGTGACCAGGCGCGACGC
This sequence comes from Brachybacterium sp. SGAir0954, assembly GCF_005490785.1. Taxonomy (GTDB): domain Bacteria; phylum Actinomycetota; class Actinomycetes; order Actinomycetales; family Dermabacteraceae; genus Brachybacterium; species Brachybacterium rhamnosum. The sequence goes on from NZ_CP027295.1 coordinate 968,445, forward strand.
ACCGTGATCCGATCGTGACGGCAGAAGCGATGACAACGTGAGAAACTCGCCCCAGCCGCGGGGTCGCGGCAGTGGGAACTCATCAAAGGAGATGGCCATGTCCACGAAGAACCGGATCACCCGACGCAGCGCGTTCGCCCTGGGCGGCGCGACCATGGCGGCGGCGGGCCTCGCGGCCTGCGGCGGCAACACCGGTGGCCTCACCGGGGGCGGCGGCAGCGACGGCGGGGGCGGGGCGCTCTCGCAGTGGTACCACCAGTACGGCGAGGAGGGCACGCAGCAGGCCGCGAACTCCTACGCCGCGGACTACCCCGACGCGAAGGTCACCGTGAACTGGGTGACCGGCGACTACGCCACGAAGCTCTCCACCGCCCTGCTCTCCGGCGGCGGGGTCGACGTCTTCGAGAACAACGGCATCGCCGTGGACCAGGCCGAGCAGGGCCGCTACGTGGACCTCACCGACATCATGGAGCCGGCCAAGGGCTCCTTCAACGAGGCCTCGCTGGGCCCCGTGACCATCGGGGACAAGATCTGGGGCGTCCCGATGATCGTGGACCCGCAGCACTTCTACTACCGCAAGTCGCTCTTCGAGGCCGCCGGCATCGAGGTCCCCACGACCTGGGAGGACCTCGTCGCCGCGGCCACCGAGCTCACCACGGACAAGCAGAAGGGCCTGTTCCTCGGGAACAACTTCGACGCGAACGCCTGGGCGATGGTCTGGGCCGCGGGCGGCTCTCCGCTGAACGAGGCGAAGGACGCCGTCGCCTACAACACCCCCGGCTACGCCGAGGGCCTGGGCTCGATCCACACCATGCAGAAGGACGGCGTGCTCCTCACCGGCGCCCCCTCGGACTGGACCGACCCGGCGGCCTTCTCCTCCGGTCTCTCCGCGATCACCTGGGGCGGCTGCTGGGCGCTGCCGGCCCTCGAGGCCGCGCACGACGACATCGGCGTGTTCCCGCATCCGGCCGTCGGCTCCGGCGGCAAGGAGGTCGCCTTCATGGGCGGCTGGAACGCGCAGGTCGCGGGCAACTCGGAGAACATCGAGGCGGCCAAGGAGTTCGTGAAGTGGCTGTGGATCGACCAGACCGAGCACCAGACGGACTGGTCGCTCAGCTACGGCTTCCACATCCCGCCGGTCACCGCGACCGCGGACCAGGCGGAGGCGCTCAAGACCGGCAACGGTCTCGAGATCGCGACCATGGCCAAGGAGATCGGCGTGACCGGCACCCCCGAGTGGACGGGCGCCATGGACACCCCGCGCCTCGACGCCGTCTCGAACATCCTCAAGAACGGCGCCGACCCCGCCGAGGAGCTCGCGAAGGCCGAGAAGGCGAGCAACGAGGCGATGGCGTCGTGAGCGTCCAGGCCCCGGCGCGCGCCCGCGGGCGCGCGCCGGACCGCACCGGCCCCACGCGCATCAAGGGCAACGGCCTCGCCTTCTGGCTGTTCTTCACGCCCTTCCTCGTGGGCCTCGTGGTCTTCACGATCGTGCCCCTGATCTGGGGCGCCACGCTGAGCCTGTTCGAGGCGAAGGGCACCGTGCTGCCCACGGACTTCGTGGGCCTCGCGAACTTCCGCCACTTCCTCGTGGACACGGCCTTCCTGAAGTCCCTGCGCACCTTCACCGTCTTCGCGCTGTTCATCGTGCCGGTGACGATGGTCTGCTCCCTGGGCCTCGCGGTGCTCGTCAACGGGCTGCCGCGCTTCCAGTCCTTCTACCGCTCGGTGTTCTTCCTGCCCACGGCGTGCAGCTACGTCGTGGCCTGCGTGGTGTGGCGGCTGTCGCTGTTCAACGGGCTCGAGTCCGGGATCGTCAACCAGATCCTCGGCGCGTTCGGCCTGGACGCGATCTCGCAGTGGCTCTCCGCCTCGCCGTACTGGTGGATCGTGCTGGTCTCGGTGCGCCTGTGGCTGCAGGTGGGCTTCTACATGCTGCTGTTCCTCGCGGGGCTGCAGGCGATCCCCTCGCAGCTCTACGAGGCCGCCGCGGTGGACGGCCTGAGCCCCGGCGGCTTCCGGATGTTCCGCCTCATCACCCTCCCGCAGCTGCGCACGACCTTCGCGGCGGTGCTGCTGCTCCTGCTCATCGCCGCCTTCCAGGCCTTCGACGAGTTCTACAACCTCACCGGCAACAACCCCGAGACGAGGCCCCCGCTCGTGTACCTCTACAACATCGCGCTCGGGTCCCAGCAGGACTTCGGCACCGGCTCGGCGGGCGCGCTCGTGCTCACCGCGATCATGGTCGTCGCCGGCCTGCTGCAGACGGGCCTCCTGGGCTTCGGCAGCAACGACGAGGGCCGCCGGCGGTTCGCCCTGCGGCTGCGCCGCGGCGGGAGGAGCTCACGATGACCGCCCAGATGCACATCGTCGGCTCCGGCCGCCGCAGCACGGGCCTCGTGCTGCGCTACGTGGTCGCCTCGGTGCTCGCGCTCGTCTTCCTCATCCCGTTCTACGCGATGGTGAAGACGGCGCTGTCCACGAACGAGGAGATCTACACGAGCGAGTTCACGCTCTGGCCCGCGCACCCCCAGTGGCAGCGGATCCCGGAGCTGTTCGCCGATCCGCTGTTCCTCGCGGCGCTGCGGAACTCCGCGATCATGGCGGCGGTCTCGACCTCGCTGTCGATCCTCATCGCGGCGCTCGCCGGGTACGCCCTCGCGCGGATCCCGCACCGGGCCGCGAAGCCCATGTTCATGCTGGTGATCATCGTGCTGCTGGTGCCGGCGACCACGGCCTTCGTCCCGAACTTCATCATCGTGGCGAGCCTGGGCTGGATCGGCACCCTGCGCGGCCTCATCATCCCGGGCCTGTTCAGCGCGTTCAACGTATTCCTGTTCCGGCAGTTCTACCTGGGCTTCCCGCGCGAGGTGGAGGAGGCGGCGTACATCGACGGCGCGGGCTTCTTCCGCACCTTCTTCACGGTGGTCTTCCCCAACACGCTGCCCTTCGCCTCCGCGCTCACCGTGCTCGGGCTGATCGGCTCGTGGAACGCGTTCCTGTGGCCGCTCGTAGTCGCGGGCAACGGGCAGGGCGCGATGACGGTGCAGATCTACCTGTCCTCGTTCCTCACGGCGCAGACCTTCGACTACGGCGGGTTGTTCATGGCCGCGACGATCAGCCTGCTGCCGGTGCTGCTGGTGTTCTTCATCCTGCAGCGCTTCCTCGTGGCCGGCATCGCGGCCACCGGGCTGAAGGGATGAGCGCGGCCGTCCCCGCCTGGGACGTGCCGCTCGCCGACCCCGACGTGGTCCGCGTGCCCGGCGGCTGGATCGCCTACGGCACCGGACCCGTCGAGGACGGCCGCGCCGTGCCCGCGGCCGTCAGCACGGACCTCGTCACCTGGCGCGGGATCGGGAACGTCCTCGAGGCGCTCGCGCCGGAGGCGGGGGAGTCCTACTGGGCGCCGGAGGTGTGCGAGCGCGACGGCGCCTGGTGGATGTACTACTCCGTGGGCCACGGCGACCGCGGCCACCTGATCCGGGTGGCGCGGGCGGAGGTCCCGCAGGGGCCGTTCCGGGACCAGGGCCTCGTGCTCACCCCGCACGAGCGCTTCGCGATCGACGCCTCCCCGTGCCGCCTGCCCGACGGCCGCTGGTGGCTGTGGTTCGCGCGGGACGTGCTGGACCACGAGCGGCCCGGCACGCACCTCGCGGGTGCGGAGCTGCTGACGCCGACGACCCTCGGCCCCGTGCGCGAGGTGCTCGCCCCGTACGCGGACTGGCAGGTCTTCGCCCACGACCGCGAGATGTACGGGCAGGTGCTGGACTGGCACACGCTCGAGGGGCCGCATGCGGTGCTCGCGGGGGAGCGGCTGCTGCTCACCTTCTCGGGCGGGTCGTGGCAGGGCCCCGGCTATCGCACCGCGTGGGCCTGGGCCTCCGGGCCGGAGGGACCGTGGACGGTGCCCCCGGCGGGGGAGGACGTGCTCCTCGCGACCGACGCCGAGCTCATCGGCCCCGGTCACGACTCGTGCACCGTGGGGCCGGACGGCGCCGCGGTCATCGCGTTCCACGCGTGGGACGCGGCGGGCACGGCGCGCTTCATGCACCTGCGCGAGCTCGAGGTGGACCCGGTGGGTCCGGGGCTGCGCGTGGGCGGGCCCGTCGGCGCCCCGACGGGCGCGGCCGGGTGACGGCCCGCCCGCGGGGTCGCCGCTGGCCCGTGCGGGAGATCCGCGCGGGTGTTGACCGTCACTTTACAACGATGTAGATTCTCGCACGCGGTGCAGGGACCGCCGTGCACGACGACCGCGCGCGGCTCCCCGCTCGACACGCCGCACCTGACACCCCGCGTCGACCGGGCGGAGCAGCTCGCTCCCCCACGGCGCCCCACGAAGAGGTGGACACGATGAACCAAGGCTCCCCACGGAGGGCCGCAGGAGGACCTCGTCCTCGCATGACCCGCCGCTCGATGCTCCAGGGCCTCGGCGGCCTGGGCGCCCTCGGCGCGACCGGCTCCCTCGCCGCTTGCGGCAGCGCCGGCGCGCAGGGCGTCGGCGACCTCGCCTACTGGCACCTGCTCTCCGGGCCGGACGGCGTCACCATGACCGAGCTCGTCGACGGCTACACGGCGACCGACGGCGCCCCCGGCGTCAAGCAGACCGTGCTCGCCTGGGGCGCGCCGTACTACACGAAGCTCGCCATGGCCTCCTCCGGCGGCCGCGCCCCGGACCTCGCCGTCATGCACGCCGCGCGCGTGCCCGGCTACGCGCCCGGCGGCCTGCTCGACGAGTGGGACCTCGACCTGCTCGGCGAGTTCGGGGTGAAGAAGGAGGACTTCCCCGAGCTCATCTGGGACAAGATGGTCGTGGACGACAAGCTCACCTGCATCGCCCTGGACTCCCACCCGTTCGTCCTCTACTACAACACCGACATCGCGGACGCCGCCGGCGTGCTCGGCAGCGACGGCCTGCTGCTGCCGACGAACACCCCGGAGGACTTCCGCGAGCTCGCCCTCGAGCTCGGCGCGAAGTCCCCCAGCGGCTACGGCCTCTCCTGGGGCTACCTCGGTGACGGCTCCAACCAGTGGCGCATGTTCTCGACCTACTACACGCAGCTCGGCGGCACGATCGAGCTTCCCGAGGGCGGGACCATGCAGTACCAGGAGGAGCTCGTCGTGCAGACGGCGGAGTGGATCCTCTCGCTCATCGACGGCGAGGTCGGCAACCCCGGCAACGACGGCGGCACCGCGATCTCCGAGTTCGCGACCGGCAGCACCGGCGCCTTCTACGGCGGCGTCTGGGAGTCCGGCAGCTACCGCAACGAGGGCGTCCCCTTCGACATGACCGTCATCCCCGGCGTGTTCGGCGAGCCCGCGGCCTACGCCGACTCCCACTCCTTCGTGCTGCCCCACCAGAGCAGCCCGGACGAGGCCAAGCGCCGCTCCGTGCACGAGATGGTCGCCTACCTCCTGAAGAACTCGATCTCCTGGGCGGGCGCCGGTCACATCCCGGCGTACTCCCCGGTCGTGCAGGACCCGGCCTACGCGAAGCTGATCCCGCAGTCGCACTACGCGGACGCGATCGACCACCTCGTCTACGACCCGCCCGCCTGGTTCACCGGCTCGGGCAGCGACTTCCACACCTACTTCGGCAACGACATGCAGAACGTGTGGGCGCGCCGCACCTCCCCGCTCGAGGGCTGGAACGCCTTCGTCGCCCGCATCAACGACCTGCTCGCCAAGCCGAGCCCGATGTGATCCGCCTCGTCGAAGGAGACGTGAGATGACGACCGCTGACGGCGTGACCGTCCCCCGCACCAGCCCCCGCCCGAACGCCGCCCTCACGGGCGGCCCGATCAGCGAGGGGCGCCGCCGGCGCCGCCGCGCCGAGAACATCCGGGGCTGGGTCTACTGCCTGCCCTTCCTCATCGCCTTCGGGCTCTTCCTCATCTGGCCCACGATCTACGGGCTCTGGATGAGCTTCACGGGCACGAGCCTCGCCGGCACCAAGACCGGCTTCGTGGGCCTCGCGAACTGGACCGAGGCGCTCGGCGACGCGAACGTGTGGACGTCGCTCGCCAACACCGCCGTGTTCACCGTGCTCTCCTCGATCCCGCTCGTGCTCATCGCCATGGGGCTCGCGATCCTGGTCAACGTGGGCCTGCCGGGGCAGTGGTTCTGGCGCCTCGCGTTCTTCCTGCCGTTCCTGCTCGCCTCGACGGTGGTCTCGAAGTTCTGGAACTGGATGTACAACCCGCAGCTGGGCCTCGTGAACACGGTGCTGGGCTGGTTCGGGATCACCGGCCCGGCCTGGCTGCAGGATCCGAGCACCGCGATGATCTCCGTGGTCATCACGACCGTGTGGTGGACCATCGGCTTCAACTTCCTGCTCTACCTCGCCGCGCTGCAGAACATCCCCGACCAGCTCTACGAGGCCGCGAGCCTCGACGGCGCGGGCCGCTGGCGGAAGTTCCGCTCGATCACGGTGCCGCAGCTCGCCCCGACCACCGTGCTGGTGCTCGTGCTGCAGCTGCTCTCCTCGCTGAAGGTCTTCGACCAGATCTACCAGATGACCTCCGGCGGCCCCGGCGGCGATACCCGCCCGGTCCTGCTGTACATCTACGAGGTGGGCTTCACGGGCTACCGCCTGGGCTACGCCTCCGCCATCTCCTACATCTTCTTCTTCATGATCATCATCGTCTCGCTCGCGTACATGGTGATCTCCTCCCGACGGAGCGTGAAGGCATGAGCGCCGCGAACCCCACCACCAGCCCCGCCCTCCCCGCGACCCGCGGGAAGCGCCGCGCCGACGCCGCCGAGCGCACCGCGGCGACCACCGCCGCCGGCCGACGACGGCGCCGCACCGACCCCGCCCGCGTGGTCGCCTTCGTGATCCTGCTGGTCCTCGCCCTGGCGTGGCTCGTGCCGGTCCTGTGGGCGGCGCTGACCTCCTTCAAGACGGAGGCCGAGGCGGCCGCGCTGCCGGTGACGATCGTGCCGGAGAGCGGCTTCACGCTCGACGCGTACATCACCACGCTGACCTCCGGCCAGGTGCCGCGGTGGGCGTGGAACAGCCTTCTGACCTCCACCGCGATCACGTTCATCACGGTCGTGATCTCGGCGCTCGCCGGCTACGCGCTCTCCCGCATGGAGTTCGTGGGCCGCAAGGCGATCGTCGCGCTGATCCTCGCCTCGATCATGATCCCGGGGCAGATCCTCATCGTCCCGCTGTTCCAGCTCATGCTCGGGCTGAACCTCGTGGACACCTACTGGGGGATCATCCTCCCGCAGGTGGTCGCGGCGCCGATGGTCTTCATCCTCATGAAGTTCTTCGACCAGATCCCGCGCGAGCTCGAGGAAGCCGCCCTCATGGACGGCGCGAGCCGCCTGCGGATCCTGTGGAGCATCGTGCTCCCGCTGTCGCGGCCGATCCTCGGCGCCGTCTCGATCTTCGTGTTCATCGGCGCCTGGAACAACTTCCTGTGGCCGTTCATCGTCGTCAACGACGCAGACCTCATGACCCTGCCGACGGGCCTGCAGACGGTCATCAGCGCCTACGGCATCCAGTACGCGCAGAACATGGCCCAGGCGATGCTCGCGGCGCTGCCGCTGATCATCGTGTTCCTGTTCTTCCAGCGTCAGATCATCAAGGGCATCTCGACGACCGGCATCGCCGGCACCTGATCCCCGGTCCTCCCATGCGGCGGCGGCGCTCCCCACGCGGGGAGCGCCGCCGCCGTGCGTCCGGCCCGCTCAGACCTCGCGGCTGCCCCAGAGGGCGCGGCCGTCGGGCCCGAGCACGGTGAAGGTCGGGGTCCAGGCGTCGAGGCCGTCGTGCCAGCCGCGGGTGAAGGTCCCGTCGAAGCGCGCGCCGTCCAGCTCGATCACGGCTCGCCCGGAGCCCTCCGCGCGCCAGCGGCCCTGCACGGCGCCGGTGACGGTGCCGTCGGCCCCGAGGGTCACGGGGACCGAGTCGGTGACCTCCGCGGAGATCGCGCGGCCGTGGTCCACGAGCTGCCAGTCGCCCACGATCTCGTCGCGGCGCAGGCGGGCCTCGCGGGCGGTCGCGGCGGGCTCCCCGGCGTAGCGGTGCGGGGAGGGGACGAGCCAGCCCGTGCGGGTGAGGTGGAGGCGGTGCACGCGCACCTCGTGCTCCTCGCCGCGGCCCGGGAATCGCGTGTGGAGGATCAGGAAGGACTCGTCGGTCCCCGGCCGGGTCCAGGCGGAGACGTGGCCGGGGGAGACGTAGCCCTGGCCCTCGGCGCCGTCGCGCTGCGTGAAGCGGTGGTTCCCGAGGAGCTTCACGGCGTAGGGCTCGATCGAGGCGTCGTCGAACAGCGGCAGGGAGGGGTCGGAGCGGCACTCGCGCAGGTCGTGCCCGGCATGGTCGAGGTAGGGGCCCTCGACGGAGCGGGAGCGGCCCACGCGCACGTTGTAGCCGCCATCGGCGTCGAGCCCGCCGAAGGTGACGAAGAGGTAGTAGTAGCCGCTCTCCTCGGAGCGCAGGATGTACGGCGCCTCGATGCGGGAGTGGTTCCCGCCCACGAGGTGCACGCCGTAGCCCTGGCCGGGGACGGGCCGGCCGGTCGCGGGGTCCAGCTCGAGCAGGAAGATCCCGCCGGAGTAGGAGCCGTAGACGAGGCGCAGCACGCCCTCGGCGTCGACGAAGGCCTGCGGGTCCACGACGTTGGGGTGCACGAGCGCGTCGTAGATCGTGCCGTCCTCGCTCTCCTGGTCCCACTGGCCCGAGCGCAGGAAGATGCCCTCGTCGCGGTAGGGGCCGGTGATCTCGTCGGCCACGGCGGATCCGAGCGCGGAGCGCGGGGAGCTGCCCTCGCACGCGCAGTAGTACATGCGGAAGCGGCCGTCGTCGGCCCGGTGCACGTCCGGTGCCCAGAGCGTGGTGGTGTTCGCCCATGCGAAGGCCTCGGCGAGCTCGACGGTGACGTCCTCGAAGAGCGGGTTCTCCGGGGTGACGAGATCCGCGACGCCGGTCCAGCGCAGGAGGTCCGGCGTGCGGGCGGCCGCGAGGTGGGAGCCGAAGACGTACAGCTCGTCGCCGGCGGCGACGATCGAGGGGTCGTGCACGGAGATCTCGGCGAACGTGGGGTCGGGGAGCGTGCGCCGTGGTGGGGCGGCGGTCGCGCCCGGGGCGGTCAGGGCCGCGGCCCCGGCGGCGGTGAGGGCGGCGGTCGAGCCGATCAGGGTGCGGCGGGAGAGCGTGCTCATGGTGACTCCTTCGTCGGTCCGGGCCGGCGCCGGTGACGGGGTCGCCGGTGCTGCGGGCCCGGGGGAGGGGTGCGTGCGAGTGGTCGCACGGGGCACTGCGGCAGGACGTCGGCGTCGCTGCCACGAGCAATCTACAACGTTGCAGAAGTCACGGCCAGTGGCATCCGGCCGGGGGCCGACGTCGCCTCCCGACGTACGGCCGCGTCGCCCCCGAGAGCCGACGTCCGCGCCCCCGGGGGGCCGTCGTGCCCTCGGCCTGCCGGTGATCGCCGTCGTGGGCCTCGCCCTGCTCGCCGTCCCCCGGGTGGTGCTCCACGACCTGGGGGTGCTCACTCCGGGGACGGCGCTGAACCTCGTGCTGGTCGTGGCCCCGCCGTTCGTGTGGGTGGCGACCGCGCTGCTCGCCGGCGTGCGGCGGCCGTTCGTCACGCTCCTCGCGATCGGGGTGGTCCACGCGCTGCTCCTGGCCCTCGTGCACCAGCTGCTGTGGGGCGCGGCCTTCGCGGGCGCAGCCCCGCGGCTCGGCGGGCGGCTCGCAGGGCTCGATCCCCTCGTGCAGGAGCTCGTGCTGCGCTCGGCGGCGATCGTCTCGAGCCTGGTGACGGGGATCGTGCTCGGCGCGGTCCTGGGGCTGCTCGCCGAGGTGCTCGCCCGGGTCGCCCGAGGTGGCCGGGGCCGTGCTCAGCGGCGGAGCGTGAGCACCCGGTAGCGCAGTCCCGACGCGCCGACGGACCAGCCCTCCGCGGGCTCGGAGGCGCGCAGGGTGAGGCCCGCGGGGATCGCGGGGGCGAGGGTGTCGCCCTCGACGTCCAGGTCGATCTCGGTGACGACGAGGAGGTCCGCGCGGTCCATCGCCTCGCGGTACACGCGACCGCCGCCGATCACCCAGATCGTGCTGGGCTCCTCGGCGGCCGTGCCCTCGGCCGCGGAGGCCCGCGCCGCGAGGTCCTCCCGGGCGAGGTCGAGCGCCTTGTCCAGCGAGCCCGCGCGCAGCGCGCCGTCGGCCGCGAAGCCGGGATCGGAGGTGATGACGATGTTCGTGCGCCCCGGCAGGGGCCGGAAGCGCGGCGGGAAGGACTCCCAGGTGCGGCGGCCCATGACGACGGGGGCGCCCGCGGTGGTGCGCGAGAAGTGCTGGAGGTCCTCCGGGAGGTGCCAGGGCATGGTGCCGCCGGCGCCGATCACGCCCCCCCGGGCCTGCGCCCAGATCATGCCGATGCGCGGCGCGTGCTCCGCCATCAGACGGCGACCGGGGCCTTGATCCCCGGGTGGTGCTCGTAGCCCACCACCTCGAAGTCCTCGAACTCGTAGTCGAGGATCGAGTCCGGGCGGCGGGTGATCCGCAGCTGCGGCGGGGCGAAGGGCTCGCGCGCCAGCTGCCGCTCCACCTGCTCGACGTGGTTGTCGTAGATGTGCACGTCCCCACCGGTCCACACGAAGTCGCCCACCTCGAGATCCGCCTGCTGGGCGACCATATGGGTGAGCAGGGCGTAGGAGGCGATGTTGAAGGGGACCCCGAGGAACATGTCCGCGCTGCGCTGGTAGAGCTGGCAGGACAGCTTCCCCTCGTGCACCTCGAACTGGAACAGGGCGTGGCAGGGGGCGAGCGCCATGTCGGGGACGTCGGCCGGGTTCCAGGCGGTGACGATGTGCCGGCGCGAATCGGGGTTCGTGCGGATCTGCTCGACGACCTGCGTGATCTGGTCGATGACGCCGCCGTCGCGGGTGGGCCAGCTGCGCCACTGCGCGCCGTAGACGGGGCCCAGCTCGCCGTCGGCATCCGCCCACTCGTCCCAGATGCTCACGCCGCGCTCCTGCAGCCAGCGCACGTTCGTGTCGCCGCGCAGGAACCACAGCAGCTCGATCGCGAGCGAGCGGAAGTGCACGCGCTTGGTGGTGATCAGCGGGAACCCCTCGGAGAGGTCGAAGCGGATCTGACGGCCGAACACGCTGCGCGTGCCGGTGCCGGTGCGGTCCGACTTGTGCGTGCCGGTGGCCAGCACGTCGCGCAGGAGGTCCTCGTACGGGGTCGCGATGTTCATCGGGTCCATTCTCTCCCCTCAGGCGGGGAGCAGGGCAGTGCTCTCGCGCACCACGAGGTCGTAGGGCGTCATGACGGTGCGGGGCGGGCCGTCGTAGCCGCCGATCCGCTCGATGAGGAGGTCCAGCACCGTGGTGGCGAGGGCCTGCTTGTCCGGGGAGACGGTGGTGAGCGGGGGAGAGGTGAAGGGGGCGTCGGGCGTGTCGTCGTAGCCGATCACCGCGACGTCCTCGGGCACCCGGCGGCCGTGGCGGCGCAGCCGGGAGAGCACGCCGATCGCGAGGTCGTCGTTGCCGCACACGATCCCGTCGACCTCGGGCAGGCGCTCGAGCAGGGCCTCGGCGCCGTCGGCCCCGTCCTGGCGGTGCCAGTCGCCCACCTCCTGGATCGTCGCCGCGGAGGGGTCGAGGCCGTGGGCGGCGAGCGCGCGCAGGAAGCCGTCGCGGCGCAGCGTGCCGGAGCTGTGGGGCTGCACGCCGTGCGCGGAGGGGATCGCGCCGAGGAAGGCGAGGCGCCGGCGCCCCTGGTCCAGCAGCAGCGAGGTGGCCTCGAAGGAGGCGCCCTCGTTGTCGATCTTCACGTAGTCGCAGCCACGGGGCAGCTGCTCGGGGAGGTGCTCGCCGATGAAGACGGTGGGCTGGCTCGTGCGCTCCATGCGCGCGAGCTCCTCCTCCCAGAGCTGCAGCGGGTTGAAGATGACGCCGTCGCCGAGCACCCGCTCGAAGCCCTGGAGCACGGTGCGCTCCGCCTCCGGCCCGGCGGAGGTCGTGTGCAGGACGACGGTGCGCCCGCGGCGCTGGGCCTCGTCGATGAAGGCCTGGGCGATGTCGGAGTAGTAGGTGAAGGTGAGCGAGGGCAGGGCGAGGGTGATGAGCCCGCTCGCGCCCGTGCGCAGCTGCTGGGCGGCGGCCTGGGGGCGGTAGCCCACCTGGGCGATCGCGGCGAGCACCCGATCGCGGGTCGCCTGCTTCACGTAGGGGTAGTCGTTGACCACGTTGGAGACGGTCTTGATGGAGACCTGGGCGATCTCGGCGACGTCGCGCAGGGTCGGGGGACGCTGCGGGAGCGGTCGGGGCGGCGTCGGCATGGGCAGATTCTTGCACCGACCGGCGTGCATTGACGTGCGGGGGCGGACGTGGTGGGATATCTGCAACGTTGTAGAAACGCTCCGCACCCGCGGACGGCACCCCTGTGCCCCCACCCCACTGCAGACAGGATGCGCACACCGATGTCCGCCACCGTCACCCTGACCCTCCACCCCGCGTTCTCGGTCGCCCCCGTGCGCCGGCGCACCTTCGGCGCCTTCGTCGAGCACCTCGGCCGCTGCGTCTACACGGGCATCCACGAGCCCGGCCATCCCACGGCCGACGCCGACGGGTTCCGCGGCGACGTGCTCGAGCTGACCCGCGAGCTCGGCGTGAGCAGCGTCCGCTACCCCGGCGGCAACTTCGTCTCCGGCTACCGCTGGGAGGACGGCGTGGGCCCCGTCGAGGAGCGCCCCGCCCGCCACGACCTCGCCTGGCACTCCACCGAGCCCAACACCGTGGGCCTCGACGAGTTCATGACCTGGGCGGAGAAGGCCCAGGTCGAGCCGATGTACGCCGTGAACCTCGGCACCCGCGGCATCGAGGAGGCGCTCGACGTCCTCCAGTACGCGAACGCCCCGCAGGGCATCGCCCTCTCCGACCAGCGCGCCGCCAACGGCCACCCCGACCCCTACGGCATCCGCATGTGGTGCCTCGGCAACGAGATGGACGGCCCCTGGCAGGCCGGCCACAAGACGCCCGAGGAGTACGCGCGGATCGCGACCGAGACCGCGCGCCTGCTGCGCCAGGAGGACCCGGACCTCGAGCTCGTCGCGTGCGGCTCCTCGAGCTCCTCGATGGAGACCTTCGGCGCGTGGGAGAACATCGTCCTCACCGACGCCTACGACTACGTCGACATGATCTCCGCGCACGCCTACTACGCGGAGAAGGACGGCGACCAGGCCTCCTACCTCGCCTCGGCCGACGACATGGACCACTTCATCGACTCCGTCGTGGCCACCGCCGATCACGTGCGCGCGAAGCTCAAGAAGGACAAGCGCATCATGATCAGCTTCGACGAGTGGAACATCTGGTACCAGCACCGCGCCGAGTCCCGCCCGCCGCAGGGCGACGACTGGCCCGTCGCCCCCGTGCTGCTCGAGGACACCTACAACGCGATGGACGCCGTGGTGTTCGGCAACCTGCTGATCTCCCTGCTGCGCCACAGCGACCGCGTGGCCTCCGCCTCGCTCGCCCAGCTCGTCAACGTGATCGCCCCGATCATGACCGCGCCCGGCGGCCCCGCCTGGAAGCAGACCACCTTCCACCCCTTCGCCCTCACCTCGAAGCACGCGGTGGGCCAGGTGCTCGACGTGCGCCTGACCGCGCCGAACTTCGAGAACCCCCGGTTCGGCGAGAGCTCGACCGCGGATTCCGTCGCCACCTGGGACGAGGAGAGCGGCGCGCTCTCCCTCTTCGTCGTCAACCGCGGTGCGGAGGACTCCCTCGCCCTGGACGCCGACCTCACCGGCTTCGGCGACCTCGAGCTCGTCGAGGCCCTCACCCTGCACCACGAGGACCCCTACGCGGCCAACACCCAGGACGCCCCCGAGACCGTGGTCCCCGCGGCCAACGGCTCGGTGACCCTCACGGACGGCCACCTCACCGGTGACCTGCCCGCGATCTCCTGGACCCTGGTCCGGCTCGCCCGCCGGGCCTGACCCCCGACGCGGTCCGGCCGGGTGAGCGTCCCCCGGCCGGGCCGACCCCCTGACGCACAGCGGCCGCCCCTCCTGCGAGGGGCGGCCGCTGCGTGCTCCGGGCGGGGTCAGGCCAGGTCGAGGCTGATCGTCGCGTAGGACGCCGCGGGCAGCTCGACCTCGAGGCCGCGCGCGTGCGGGCGGATCGTCGTCAGCTCGCGCGGCGCGACGGCATCCGGCGCGGCGGGCGTGTTGTGCGCCGCGGTGGACTCCGCCGCGAGCACCTGCCCGCGGCGCGCGGTGACCTCGGCGCCGCGCAGGTCGAGGACCACGGTGCGGGCCTCGGTCGCGTGGAGGTTCGACAGCGAGATGAGCGCCGAGCCGTCCTTCGTCGAGGCGCTCGCCGAGAGCAGCGGCAGGTCGCGGCCGTCCACGCTCGCCGCGGCCTCCGGCAGGGTCACGTGCACCGGGAGGGCGGCGGCGTCGTGGTGCCCCGCGTTCATCGCGAACACGTGGTACGTGGGCGTGAGCACGAGCTCCCCGGTCTCCGGGTCCGTGAGGATCATGGCCTGGAGGACGTTGACCGTCTGCGCGATGTTCGCCATGAGCAGGCGTCCCGCATGGCGGTGGAAGGCGTCGAAGTGGATCGAGGCGACGAGCGCGTCCCGCAGGGTGTTCTGCTGGTACAGGAACCCCGGGTTGGTGCCCGGCTCGACGTTCCACCAGGTGCCCCACTCGTCGAGCACGAGGCCCACCTTGCGGTACGGGTCGTAGCGGTCCATCACGGTGCTGTGGCGGGCGAGCAGCTCGTCGATGTACGAGGCGCGGGAGAGCGCCCGATACCACTCGTCCTCGGTGAACTCGGTGGCCGACCCCTTGTCCGTCCAGGGGCCGGTCATCGTGTAGTAGTGCAGCGAGACGGCCTGGAAGGGCGCGGGGTCGCCGTCGGCCTGCCGGCCGAGGTCCTCGCCGAGGGCGCGCATGAGCACCTCGGTCCAGTGGGTGTCGCCGTCGTGGGCGCCGGCCGCGATGCGGGTGACCTCGTTGCCGGCGTGGTCGCGCACGTACGTCGAGTACTGGCGGGCGAGGTCGGCGTAGGCCTCGGCGGACATGTTGCCGCCGCAGCCCCAGGCCTCGTTGCCGATGCCGAAGAAGGGCACCGTCCAGGGCTCGTCGCGGCCGTTGCTGCGGCGCAGGGCGGCCATGGGGGAGTCGTCGGAGCGGGTGAGGTACTCGATCCACTCGGACATCTCCTGCACGGTGCCGGAGCCGACGTTGCCGTTGACGTAGGCCTCGGTGCCCAGCAGCTCCACGAGGTCCATGAACTCGTGGGTGCCGAAGGAGTTGTCCTCGACGACGTCGCCCCAGTGGGAGTTGACCATGCGCGGCCGCTCCTCACGGGGGCCGATCCCGTTCTTCCAGTGGTACTCGTCCGCGAAGCAGCCTCCGGGCCAGCGCAGGTTGGGGATCTGCAGGGCGCGCAGGGCGGCGACGACGTCGTCGCGGATGCCGCGGGTGTTCGGCAGGTCGGAGTCCTCGCCCACGAAGAAGCCCTCGTAGATGCAGCGGCCCAGGTGCTCGGCGAAGTGGCCGTAGACGTGGCGGCTGATCGTGTCCCCGCCCTGGTCGAGGTCGACGGTCACCTGCGCGGGGCCGGCTGGCGCGGGCGGCGGGGTCGCGGTGCCCGATGCGCCGGCGGCGCTCGGGGCGGGAACCTCCGAGGCGGCGGGCGCGGCGAGCGCGGAGGTCAGCGCTGTGGACAGCGAGCGGCGGCGATTGCTGGTCATGGGGGCTCCTGGGAGGGCGGCCGGGGCCGGTCTGAAGGGGTGGTCTGCCTGCTGCGGGAGCGCGGGGCCGACGGTGGCCCGCGCGCGTCGGCACCATCGTTTATCGATACACGAGCAGAGTCAAGGGGGTGACGGGGCGTGGTCGGTGCGCGGCTCGGCGCGGCATCGCGCCTCAGCGTCGCGTGGACTCGCGCTCGACGAGGGTGAAGGGCGCCCGGATCTCGAGGCCGCCGAGCTCCGCCGGGGCGGGGGAGTCGATCCGCTCCCGCAGCAGCTCCACGGCGCGGCGCGCGATCCAGCGGTGATCGGGGCTGATCGTCGAGAGCGAGGGGAGGGAGAACTCGCCCTCGGGCAGGCCGTCGAAGCCGATCGCGAGCGCGTCCTCCGGCACCCGCAGCCCCCTGTCCGCGAGGCCGCGCACGGCGCCCAGCATGACCGAGTCGGTCACGCCCACGTAGCCGTCCGGGCGCAGCCCCCGGTCCACGGAGTCCCGCGCGGCCTCGCGCCCGGACTGCGCGGTGAGGCCCGTGACCGGGATCAGCATCGGCTCGTCGGCCACCCCGCCCCAGGCGGCGAGAGCGTCGCGGTAGCCGTCTATGCGCCGGGCCAGCGGATCCGTCTCCGGCCGGCCGTCCCCGCACAGCAGGGCGATCGACCGGCAGCCGCGCTCGAGCAGGTGCGTGGTCGCGGCGAACATGCCCTCCTGGTTGGAGAGGGAGATGTGGGCGGTGCCCGTCGGCGCGGGCCGCTCGCCGAGCACGACGACGGGGAGCTCCGCGGGCAGCAGGCTCGCGTCCTCCGGGCGCAGCGCGAGCGGGGTGATGATCAGACCGTCGTAGGCGAGCGTGCGGGCGCGCTCCACGGCGGCGACCTCCGCGAGCAGATCCGCCTCGGGCGCCTCCGTGACGAGCGAGAGGCCGTGGCGCCGGGCCTCCTGCGCGATGAGGCCGCCGAGCATCCCGTAGTAGGAGAAGGGGGAGTCGGTGCCCGGGGCGAGCAGGCCGATCACGCCGCTGCGGCCGGAGCGCAGGGTGCGCGCGGAGACGTTCACGTGGTAGCCCGTCTCCCGCACGGCCTCCTCGACGCGGGCCCGCAGCTCGGGGGCGACGCTGGCCTTCCCCCGCAGGACGTTCGAGACGGTCATCGGCGAGACGTCGGCCCGTCGTGCGACGGCCGCCATCGTGATCCGCTGCGCCATCGCGCACCTCCTGCCCGGGCCGGTGACCTCAGCGCAGGGTACCGGAGAGCGGTAGGCGCCGGCCGGGATCGTGGCGCCGGAGCGGGCCGCCGCCTCAGATCTCGACGTCGCGGCCCACGGCGGTGCGCAGGTGCAGCACGAAGCGGGAGCCCGGGGCCTCGCGGATCGCGGCGACGCCGTCCCCGAGACCGAGGGCGTCGAGCGCCTTCTGCTGGGGTGCGGGGTTCACCTCGATGCGCTCGAAGGAGACCAGCTCGACCGCGGGCAGATCGGAGCCGAGCCCCGGGTGGGGTGTGTCGCCCCAGTCGATGAGGAAGGGGATCGCGTAGTTGCGCGGGGCCTTCGCCTGGGTCAGCCTCCAGCGCAGCTCGGCGCCGTCCGCGGTGCGGCGGGAGAGGTCCTGCACGTCGCCGGGGTCGACGCCCCCGGCCCGGGCGTGCCGGGCGACCTCGTCGATCCTCTCGGGGTGCACGGCGTAGGTGATGAGGGTGGGCTTCCTCAGCCGGTTGATGCTGAAGGTCTTCGGCAGCTCCTCGCCCTCGCGCTCCGGATCGGGGCCGATCAGCTCGAGGTAGCGCGGGCCCTGCTCGCCGTCGACCGTGAGGGCGACCAGCGCGTTCGCGGTCCCGGTGGGGTGGGTGCCGCCGGGGGCGGCGGTGACCCCCGTGAGCTCGTGGAACCAGTCCACGAGCTGGGCGAGGTCGGGGCCGGCGATGACGACGTGGTCGAGCAGGCGGGGGATGCTCATGAGGGCTCCTGGGATCGGGGCCCCTGGTATCACCGGGACCCGGGGGCGGGTGGTCGACGGCGCGGGTGGCGCGCCGACGTCGATGCCGACGACGGTACCCGGCCGGCTCGTGCGGGAACGGCGTGCTGACCGCGGCGCCGTGGGGTGCGGACCTCCGAGCGAAGACCTCTCCCTCCGGAAGACGTGACCGCGGCCACAGGGCCCCGTAGGCTCGAGCGCATGTTCTCCTGCCTCTCGCCCGGTGCCCTCGGGCTGACCCTCGACCACACGGACGCGGTCGACCTCGCCTCCAGCCTCGGATTCGGCGGCGTCGACCCCGATCCCTCGTACTTCTCCTCCCTCCCCAGCCGTCAGGCCGTCGTCGAGCACGGCGACGCGGTGCGCGAGAAGGGGCTGCGCTGGGGGATCGCGGGCCTGCCCATCGGCCTCGACGCCCCCGCGGAGGAGTTCCGCCAGGCCCTCGCCCAGCTCCCCGACGCCCTCGACCTGCTCACCGCCGCGGGCGTGAGCGCCGTCGGCACCTGGATCCGCCCCATGCACGAGGACCGCGACCACCGCGAGAACTGGCGACTCCACGTGGGCCGCCTCGCCCTCGTCGCCGAGCTCCTCGCGGATTCCGGCCTCCGCCTGGGCCTGGAGTACATCGGCCCCAAGACCTTCTGGTCCACCGAGCGCTTCCCCTTCATCCACGGCATCCGCGAGGCCCGCGAGCTCATCGCGGAGACCGGCGCCGGCAACGTCGGCCTCATCCTCGACAGCTACCACTGGTACACCGCCGGCGAGAGCGCCGAGGACCTCGCCGGGCTCACCGACGCCGACGTCGTCTCCGTGGACATCAATGACGCCCGCGACGACCGCGAGCGTGACGAGCAGATGGACCTCGACCGGCGCCTGCCCTTCGCGACCGGGGTCATCGATCTCGACGGATTCATGGACGCTGTGCGTGACGCCGGTTACACCGGGCCGGTCAAGGTCGAGCCCTTCATGAAGGAGCTTGCCGAGCAGCCGATCGCGCAGGTCCTCACGGATATCCGGGAGCGCACGGACCGTGCGATCGGCGCCGTCTGAACCCTCCGCGCCGATGTGCGCCCCGTCTCGCTGATCGTTACGGTCGACGGGCCCCCCGCGCTCCACCCCTCTCTCCCCGCCCTTCCCCCACCCCGCTCCTCGGAGGACCCATGGACCTGACGTTCAAGCTCATCGCGGTCGGGATCTACTTCCTGGCCATGCTCGCGATCGGTCTCTACGCGTACCGCAAGACCGATGACGGCGAGGACTACATGCTCGGCGGGCGCAACCTGCACCCGTTCACCGCAGCGCTCTCCGCCGGCGCCTCGGACATGTCCGGCTGGCTCATGATGGGTCTGCCCGGCGCTCTCTACCTCTCCGGCCTCGTCGAGGTCTGGATCGCGATCGGCCTCACCGTCGGCGCGGCCGTGAACTGGATCGTCGTCGCCCCGCGGCTGCGTCAGCACACGCAGATCGCCGGCAACTCGATCACGCTCCCCAGCTTCTTCGAGAGCCGCCTGCGGGACCGCACGCGCCTGCTGCGCATCGCTGCGGGCCTCGTGATCCTCGTGTTCTTCGCCTTCTACGTCTCCTCCGGCATGGTCGCGGGCGGCCTCTTCTTCGAGTCCACCTTCGGCGGCTCCTACGTGGTCGGCATGCTCCTCGTGGCGGGCGTGACCATCGTCTACACCCTCTTCGGCGGGTTCCTCGGCGCGAGCTACACCGACGTCGTCCAGGGCCTGATCATGATGGTCTCCCTCATCGCCGTGCCGATCGTCGCGATGGTCGTCACGGGCGGCCCCGCGCAGATGTTCCACTCCGCCTTCGCGGAGAACCCCGAGTTCGGCTCCCTCGTCGCGGGGGCGAGCATCGTCGCGATCGTCGGCAACGTGGCCTGGGGCCTCGGCTACTTCGGCCAGCCGCACATCATCGTGCGCTTCATGGCGCTGCGCTCCGCCCGCGATGCGAAGTACGGCGCGACCGTGGGCATCGGCTGGATGGTCATCTGCGTGATCGGTGCGATCCTCACCGCGATCGCGGGCCTCGCCTACATGCAGCAGAACCCGGGCCAGTCCCTCACGGACACCAAGAACGCCGAGTCGGTGTTCCTGGACATGGCCCAGATCCTCTTCCACCCGCTGATCGCCGGGTTCCTGCTGGCCGCGGTGCTCGCCGCGATCATGTCCACGATCTCCTCGCAGCTCATCGTCACGAGCTCCGCGCTCGTCGAGGACCTCCTCGGCGCCGCCGGCAAGGCCACCTCGCCCAAGGCGAAGCTGTGGTGGGGCCGTGCGGCCGTGCTCGCCGTCGCCGTGTTCGCGCTGCTGCTCGCATTGAACCCGAACGCCTCCGTGCTGGACCTCGTGGGCTTCGCCTGGGCCGGCTTCGGCTCCGCCTTCGGCCCCGTCGTTCTGCTGAGCCTCTTCTGGCGCGGCCTCTCCGCGATGGGCGCCCTCGCCGGCATGGTCAGCGGCGCCGTCGTCGCCTTCGTCTGGGGGCAGACGGAGCTCGGCACCCTGTTCGGGCTGCTGCCGGACCGCCTCTACGAGATCATCCCCGGCTTCGCCGTGGGCCTCGCCGTCGCGGTGCTCGTGAGCCTCGTGACGCCGAAGCCCCCGCAGGAGGCCATCGACGAGCTCGACCAGGCGGTCGCGGAGATCCGCACGGGCGCCTGACCGCCCGCCGCACCGCCGCGGCCTGGGGAACGATCCCCACGTTCCCGACGCGCCCCGTCACCGTCCCCGGTGGCGGGGCGCGTCGCCGTCCGGGGCCCCTATCCTGCCGCCATGGACATGCCCCAGCCCGAGGACGCCCGCCGCGCCGCCCGCCGTGCGGAGGACACCGCGCGCCGTGCCGAGGACGCCGCCGAGGAGGTCGCCGAGCACCCCGTCTTCGAGGGCCTCGCCCGCGCCGGCTTCATCGTCAGTGGGCTCGTGCACCTGCTCATCGGCGCGATCGCGCTGCGGATCGCCCTCGGCTCCGGCGGTGAGGCGGACCAGTCCGGCGCCCTGCGCTCCATCGCCTCCGCCCCCGGTGGTCCCGTGCTGCTGTGGACCGGCGGTGTCGCGATGATCGCCCTCGCCCTGTGGCACGTCGCGGAGGCCTGGTTCGGCGCCCGGCAGGCCGACGGTCGAGCGGACGCCGCCCAGCACGTCGTGAAGACCCTCGGCAAGGCGATCGTCTATGCGGCGCTCGCCTCGACCGCCCTGCGCTTCGCGATCGGCAGCGGCAGCTCCTCCGAGCAGCAGACGGACTCGGTGACCGCCGCCCTCATGACCGCCCCCGCCGGGCGGCTGCTCGTGGGCGTCGTCGCCCTCGTCATCATCGGGATCGGGATCTATCACGTCGTCGCCGGGGTGACGCGCCGCTTCGAGAAGCAGCTCGAGGGCCGACGCCACCGCACGGTCTCCCGGGCCGTGACCGTGAGCGGCACCGCCGGGTACGTCGCCAAGGGCGTGGCGCTCGTGGCCGTGGGCGCCCTGTTCGGCTGGGCGGCGATCACCGCGGATCCCGACAAGGCCGGCGGCCTCGACGCCGCTCTCTCCACGATGGCGTCCCTCCCGGCCGGGACCGTGTTGCTGATCCTCGTGGGCGTGGGTCTCATCCTCTTCGGCGTCTTCTCGATCCTGCGCTCCCGCTACGCGGACATGTGAGGGCGGTGGGGGAGCGCCTCTGCCCGCCACCTCGCCCCCCTCGCCGGCGGCGCGTCGGTCGACGGCGCCCCCGTCTCTCGCTCCTGTGGCGCACCGGCCGACGGTCCCTCCAGAAAATCGCGTACATCATGTACATCTTGTACTTCCCGAGAATCGTGATCGGCGCGGATCGTGACCTCTTCTCGTCAGGGATTTCCTGCGTCTCGATGGTGGGCGGGTGAGTGTGCGCATCTGTGCAGGTCGTGATGTCGATCGTTCCTCCCCAGCGCAGGGTTGTCCACATTCTTCGGCAGTTCTCGACGGGCCCTGGTGATCATCGATCAACTGTTCTAAAATGGAGGGAACGTGACGGGCGGGAATCGCTGACGCTTCCCCGTCCTTCCGCATGCAGATCCCGGTCGGTGCGAGGGAGGTGGTGGGTGATGTCGACGCTCTCGCGCGAGCCCGTGCCGCGCGGCGAGGAGGGCTCGCCGCCTCCCACTCCCACTCCCGCGCTCCTCCCTGAGGAGTCGGCTGCTTCCGCTGCGCGCCGGCCGGGGGAGCCGGAGCAGGCGCTCCCGCGCGTCCTGCGGGGAACGGTGAAGGGCCGGAGCGAGGTGACGGCGGGGACCATCGCCGGCCTCGCGCTCGTGGAGGAGGAGTCCGAGGAGGCCGTGGTCCTCCGTCGGCTCCTGGACCGGCGGCGCACCGTGCTCGCGGCGCTCTACGTCGCTGAGCTGCGGGACCTCGCCGCCCTGTGGGACGCGAAGGCGGGGGAGGAGGACGGCGACGTGAACGCGGCGGCGGTGGGGATGGTGCTGCGCGCCAGGATCGGCCGCGCCACGACCCGTCAGCGCGATGCCTTCGTCGGCGTCACCGACCTGCCCCGCTGCCTCGCCGAGGTCGAGGCCGGCGCGCTCCCCGCGGAATGGTTCGACCACGTCCTGCGCTCGGTCCGGGATCTGACCGCCGAGCAGCGGCATCTGGTGGACGAGCAGGTCGCGGGCTGGCAGCTGGACTCCCTGTCCCCGGACCGCTTCTGGACCCTGCTGCGCACACTCGTGCTCTGGTTCGGTCGCACCGCAGCGGACGGCTCCCCCGAGTCGAAGCGGGACGTGCGGATCGACGTGAACGCCGATGCGACCGCATGCCTGAGCGTGACGGGGCCGATCCCAGAGATCCTGGGCCTCGGCCGGCGCCTGGACAAGGCGGCCCGTGCGGTGCAGGACGCGCAGCGCCACGCCCTCGAACGGATCGCCGCCGGGGCGCAGGACGTCGAGATCCCCTGGGACGTGGACGGCGACGCCGCCGCCGCGGGGCGGCACATGACGCTCGGCGCGATCCGCTATCTCCTCCTCACCCGCTCGACGATCGCCACCGGGGGAGTGCCCGTGCCGCGGATGCCGCTGCGGCTGCACCTCGTCGTCCCCGTCCTGTCCCTCCTCGGCGTGAGCGATGCGCCCGGCACGCTCGACGGCACGATCCCGATCCCCGCCGAGATGGCGCGGGCCCTGTGCGGGGACGCACCGGTGTGGCACCGCGTGCTGACCGATCCGATCAGCGGGGAGTTCCTGCCCGTCGCGGCGCAGCAGTACCGGCCCTCACGGGCGATGCTCGAGCACGTGAAGCTCGTCGACACCGTCTGCGCCGTCCCCGGCTGCACCCGCACCCTCGTCGACGCGGGGGAGGTCGACCACATCGAGGAGTTCGACCACCTCCACCCGTGCCGCGGCGGCCCCACCACCCCCGCGAACCTCCACGGCCTGTGCCGGCGCCACCATGCGGCGAAGACGCAGGGCCGGCTCGACCCCGAGCGCACGGACGGCGGCCGCGCCACGCGCTGGTCCGTCGACGGGACCGCCTGGAGTGAGGTCACCACGAACCGGGACCTCGTCACCGCAACCCTCGCCGCCGAGTATCAGCGGCTCTGGGACCTCTACCTGGACGAGAAGAGATACGCCCCGGTGTGGGAGCGCATGGAGCGCGAGTGCTGCTTCGCCACCCCCGAGGAGGAGGCGATGTGGCAGCGTTGGTACGCCTTCCACGAGGAGCACTACACGGCCTGGGACGGTCCGCCCGGTGTCGACCCTCCACCACCGGAGTTCCCCGAGTTCCAGGAACCGCCCTTCTGACCGGATGCACGGATGCGCGGGAATGCGCCGTGGGTCAAGCGCGTCGGCGCGACTGGTGCTCGCGCGGGCTCACCCCGTGCCGGGCGCGGAACCGCCGCGAGAAGTACAGCGGGTCCGCGTAGCCCACGCGTCTCGCGATCCGGGCGACCGGATCCGGGGTGAGCTCGAGCAGGTGCGCGGCGAGCTCGAGGCGCTGCGCCTCCACGTACGCGGCGGGCGCCGACCCCACCTGCGCGGAGAACAGGTGCGAGAACCGCGACGGGGACAGGTGCGCCACCTCGGCGAGCCGGCGCAGCGAGAGGTCCTCCGCGAGGTGCGCGTCGATGTGCTCGAGCACGCGCAGCAGGCGCTCGTCGATCCGGTGCCGGCGCGGGTTCTGCGTGTCGTACCAGAGTAGCGCCGCCTCGAGCCCGTTCAGCGCGAACAGCTCCGGGCGCCCCACCTCGAGGCGCGTAGCCCGCGCGGCGGAGCGCAGCGAGGGCAGCACGCGCGCCTCCACCTCCGCCCCGAGCGTGATGAGCCCCGTCCCCGGCGCGGCCTCCGGCCAGTCCAGAAGCGCCGTCCAGCTCGCCGGCGGATGGACGTGGGCGTACAGCAGCCGCCAGCGCCCGCCCGCGGGATCCGTGCCGTAGTCGTGGACGGTGCCCGGCGCGATCAGCGCCGCGGCACCTGGGCCCAGGCGCAGCGGCGGACCGGCCGACGGGCGCAGCAGTCCCGCCCCGGCGACGGTGTGCAGCAGCAGCCAGTCCTGCGTCCCCCGCGAACGGCGTACGTGGTACCCGGCGCCCTCGTCGTGCTCCCCGGCGACGACCCGGCCGAACTCCGGCGGAGGCACCTCGACAGCAGGCGCCTGGGCGCGCGCAGCAGGATCATCCATGTCCCCACCCTCCGATCACCTGGTCGCCGACGGTCGCCATGACAAGACTCGCACCATGACGACCCTCTCCGACAGCCCTTCAGACATCAGCACAGGCACCCCGGCCCCCGACGTCGATCTCCTGATCCTCGACGCGGCCGGCCTCGACCCCGCCGTCCTCGCCGAGGCCTACGAGCGCAGCGGCGCCGTGCACCTGCGCCGCGTGCTCGACGCCGAGGAGATCGCCGAGCTGCGGGAGACGTACACGCGCCACATCGAGGAGGACGGCACCGGCGGCGCCTTCCACGAGACCCCCGAGGACGACCCCCTCCACGCCTACCCCCGCATGATCCAGCCGCACCGTGACGACCACGCCCCCGGCCGCCTCGCCCGGCGGTGGCTGCTCGAGCGGCGCGTCATGGGCCGCGTCGAGGAGGCCGTCGGACCCGTCTGGGCCGCGCAGTCGATGTTCTACTTCAAGCCCCCGGGCGCCCGCGGCCAGGCCATGCACCAGGACAACTACTTCCTGCAGTCCCACCCCGAGACCTGCATCGCCGCCTGGATCGCGGTGGACGACTGCGACGGCGAGAACGACGCCCTGGGCGTGGTCCCCGGCACCCACCGCTACGACATCGAGTGCCCCGAGGAGGCCGACGCCGCCGAATCGTTCACGACCATCACCGTCTCCATCCCCGAGCACCTGCGCGTGGTGCAGACGGACATGCGCGCCGGCGACATGCTGATCTTCCACGGCAGCCTCGTGCACGGCTCGAAGCCGAACACGAGCACGGACCGGTTCCGCCGCTCGCTGATCCTCCACTACATCCCCGAGGGCAGCCGCGAGGTCGCCTCGAGCTACCAGCCGCTGCTCGACGCCCGCGGCGAGGAGGTGCGCATCGACGCCGCGGAGATGGGCGGCACCTGCGGCGAGGGGTGGATCCCGAGCAACCACTGACGCCTAGTCTTCGGTCATGACTGCAGCCGACGCCTCCCGGGACCGCCTGCGCGCGCTGCTCGGCCTGACCGAGGGGACCCCCGGCGCGGCGCACCTCGCGCCCCGCCCCGACGACCGGACGCCCGACGGCGCGGAGTCCGTGGAGATCCGCGTGCCCGGCGAGGAGGAGGGCGTGCCCGCCTTCCTGCTGCGCCCCGAGCCGGCGCGTGCGAGCGGCGCCGCCGTGGTGCTCGTCGCCGGTCACGGCCGCGGCATCGACGACCTGGTCGAGCCCGACGGCTACCACGACGCGCTCGCCCGCAAGCTCGTCGCGGCCGGGATGACGGTGCTGTGCCCGGAGATGATCAGCTTCGGCCGGCGCCGCTTCGCGCGCCCCGGCGGCGCGGTGCCGGAGGACCCGGCGGAGAGCACCTGCGGGATCGACGCCGCCCGACACCTGCTGCACGGCGCCCCCGTCATGGGGGCCCGCGTGGCCGACGCCCGCGCCGCCGCGCAGGCCCTGCGCACCCTGCCCGGCGTGGACCCGCAGCGGGTGGGCGTGGCAGGCGGCTCCGGCGGGGGAGCGGTCGCGCTGCTGCTCGCCGCCGTGGAGCCGAGCATCGCAGCATCCCTGGTCGCGACCTACTTCTCGAGCTTCGCGGCGTCGATCGCCTCGATCCGGCACTGCCCCTGCAACATCGTCCCCGGGCTGCTGCCGGAGCTCGAGATGGCCGACATCGCCGCCCTCATCGCCCCGCGCCCGCTCGTCATCGAGGCGGGCGAGCAGGACCCGATCTTCCCGATCAAGGCGACCCGGGAGGCCTTCGCCGCGCTGGGCCCCGTGTGGGAGGCGACCGGCGGGCCCGCCCCGCAGCTCGTCGTCGAGGAGGGCGGCCACGCCTTCCGAGGCGCGCGCTCCCTCGAGCTGCTCGCCGCGCGGCTCTGACCGCGGGGGCGCTCAATCCGGCGGGCTACTGGTAGGAGACGAACCAGGGGCGCGGCTCGACGTCGTAGGTCTGCTCGGGGGTGAACATCGGGGCGTCCTCGTCGTAGAAGTTCTTCCACGCCATGACGATCCCGGCGGGCAGATCCTTCTGGAGGGCGCGCCAGGTCGTGAGCTTGTCATCGGGGGTGCCGGCGCCGTCGGCGTGGACGATCATCGCGAGCTCGGGATGCGAGGTGTCCAGGTCCTGCCGGTCGGTGATCATCGAGCGGGTGAACTGGTGGAGCACGAACGCCTTCTGGGGGAGGTCGTGGCGGGCGGTGAGCTCGGCGAGCCACTGCGCGGTCCCGTTGACCTCGGCGGCGCTCACCGAGCCGATCTGCTCGAGGTGCTTCTGGCCGGGCTCCAGCCGCCACTCGGCGTCGAGGGCGAGGCCCACGTGCGGCGCCGTGAGCAGCTCCTCGACGAGCTGCGCCTGGGAGGGGAAGGACTCGGTGCCGGGCTGCAGGTCGAGCACCACGTACACCCCGGCCTCGCCGGCGGCGTCGACCCACTCGCGCAGGCCGTCGATGCCGAGCTCGCGCGAGTAGTCGCCGTCGGCCCCCGGCTGGGAGGAGGCGAGCGTCGCGATGATCTCGAGGGCGGGGACGACGACCTCGTCGGTGAGCGCCTGGTACTGCGCGGTGAGCTCCTGGACCCGGGTGATGGTCGCCTGGACGTCCTGCTCGCCGAGGATCCCCAGCGACGGGACCCCGGGGGTGCCGTAGGCGGCGACCATGCGGCGGCCGGGGAAGACGGTCTGCCCGCCGCCGGGCAGCTCGGGCACGGTGAGCACGCGCTGCAGTCGGGCCTCCCAGGCGTCGGCCGCGCCGAAGCCCGGCCCGAGGGCGAGCAGTCCGGTGGACGGGTCCTCGCCCGCGACCTCCTTCACGGCGGCGACGCTCTGCGCGCTGCGGCCGGGGTCCCCGCCGGGGGTGCGGAGCGTCCTGGCGCCGGCAGCGCGCGCGAGCGCCCCCGCGGCGGCGGCGAGGGCGGGGGACTGCTCGGGGTCCACGAGCACGGTGAGCCCCTCGGGCGGCTGCTCGAGCCGCGGGGTGGGGAGGTCCTCGAGGGGGTCCTCGGCGGCGAGGTCGATCTCGTGGAGGGTGCGGCCCTCGGCGAGGGTGCCGGTGTTCAGGCCGGCGGGCGCGCCGATCGTGCCGGCGCCGAGCCGGTCCAGCTCGGCCGCGACGGCCTCGCCCGTGCCGATCAGCAGCGGGATCCCGGCGGGGCCGGTGAGCGCGGCGAGGGCGGGGGCGGAGTCCTCGTCGGCGAGGACGACGACGTCCGCCGCCTCGAGCAGCGCGGAGGAGAGCGTGAGGGTCCCCGCGGAGGCGTCCCCCGCGGGCAGGACCGTCGAGGCGGGGACGTCGCCGACCGTGCGGACGGTCCCGTCCCCGCGCAGCAGCGAGCAGGCGCCGAGGCCGGCGGTGGTCATGCCGGCGCCCGCCGCGAGGGCGGTGCCGCGCAGCAGGGAACGGCGGGAGGGTCGGCGCATGGGCGCCACCCTAGGGGAGGCGGCGTCCGGGCGGTCGTCCGGGGCGCGTCGATGACCCGTGCTTGAAAGATGCGCCGTCCGCGTGCTCTACTGAGCCCCACGGAAAGCGGTTACCGGCCATGGGGCCGGCCGCGACCGCGACCGCACACACGCACCTCGCATCACGCACCACGCACCACGCACTCGAAGGAGAGTCACCGATGGCCACTCGACGCATCGGCATCATCGTCAACGGGGCCACCGGCCGCATGGGCTACCGCCAGCACCTCGTCCGCTCCCTCCTCGCGATCCGCGAGCAGGGCGGCGTCGAGCTCGCGGGCGGCGACCGCCTGCTGCCCGAGCTGCTGCTCGTGGGCCGCAACGAGGAGAAGCTCGCGGAGATCGCCGAGCGCCACGGCCTGCAGAACTGGACCACCGACCTCGACGCCGCCCTCGCCGACGACGACTACGAGGTCTACTTCGACGCTCTCGTCACCAGCAGGCGCCTGGACAACCTCAAGCAGGCCATCGCCGCCGGCAAGGCGATCTACACCGAGAAGCCCACCGCGGAGACCTTCGAGGACGCCCTCGAGCTGGCCCGCCTCGCGAAGGCCGCCGGCGCCGTCTCCGGCGTGGTCCACGACAAGCTCTACCTGCCCGGCCTGCTCAAGCTGCGCCGCCTGATCGACTCCGGCTTCTTCGGCCGGATCCTCTCCGTGCGCGGCGAGTTCGGCTACTGGGTCTACGAGGGGGACTGGCAGCCCGCCCAGCGCCCCTCCTGGAACTACCGCGCGGAGGACGGCGGCGGCATCGTCGCGGACATGTTCCCCCACTGGAACTACGTCATCGAGGAGCTGTTCGGCCGTATCGAGGACGTCTACGCCCAGACCGCCACCCACATCACCGAGCGTTGGGACGAGAACGGCGAGAAGTACACCGCGACAGCCGACGACGCCGCCTACGGCGTGTTCCGCCTCGAGGGCGGGACCGTCGTCCAGATGAACTCGAGCTGGGACGTGCGCGTGCACCGCGACGAGCTCGTCGAGTTCCAGATCGACGGCACCGACGGCTCCGCCGTGGTGGGCCTGCACGGGGCATGGATCCAGCCCCGCGAGGCGACCCCGAAGCCCGTGTGGAACCCCGACGTCAAGGACGAGCACAACTACCACGACGACTGGATCGAGGTCCCGGACAACCAGGGCCCCGCCGGCTTCGACAACGGCTTCAAGGTCCAGTGGGAGGACTTCCTGCGCCACGTCGGCGAGGGCCGCGGGGCGGAGTACCCCTACGACCTGCTCGCCGGCGCGCGCGGCGTGCGACTCGCGGAGACGGGACTCGCGAGCGCGGCCGAGGGCCGCCGGATCGCCCTCGACCCGCTCACGGAGGCGTGAGCGGCATGGACCTCCACCTCCTGGACGAGGACGGCTCCCTGCGCACCGTCGAGCTCGGCGCCGCGGCGGCCTTCGCCCCGCCGTGCGGCCCGCTGCGCTCGCGCACCGTCTACGCCGCCGTGCACGTCATCCCCCGCCCCGCCTCGGACACCGCCCCCGGCGCCCCCGCGGACCTCGACTGGGAGGCGACCCTCGCCTTCCGTCGCAGCATGTGGCGGCGCGGCCTCGGCGTCGCCGACGCCATGGACACCGCGCAGCGGGGCATGGGACTGGACCCCGCGGCGACCCGCGAGCTCATCACCCGCACCGCGGGCGCCGCCCGCGAGGCCCTCGCCAATCCCACGATCGCGCGGCTGTTCCCCGCGGGCGCCGAGGTGCGCGACCTCGTCGTCGCCGGGGTCTCCACCGACCAGCGCCCCGAGGTGGAGCTGAGCCTCGACGAGATCGTCGACGCCTACCGCGAGCAGCTCGCGGCCACCGAGGCCACCGGCGCGGGCGCCGTGCTCATGGCCTCCCGGCACCTCGCCCGCGCGGCCCGCTCCGCCGCGGACTACGAGAGCGTCTACCGCCGGGTGCTCGACGCCGCGACCGCACCCGTCGTCCTGCACTGGCTGGGCACGGCCTTCGACCCGCAGCTCGAGGGGTACTTCGGCAGCACCGACGCCGCCGAGGCCTCCGCGACCCTGCTGCGGATCATCGGCGAGGACCCCTCGCGCGTGCGCGGAGTGAAGATGAGCCTGCTCGACGATGCCGCCGAGGTCGCCGTGCGCGAGCGGCTCCCCGAGGGGGTCCGCATGCTCACGGGGGACGACTTCCACTTCTCCCACCTCATCGTCGGCGAGGACGGGGCCTTCTCCCACGCCTTGCTCGGCGCCTTCGCGGCGACCGCCCCGGCGGCCTCCGCGGCCGTGCAGGCCCTGGACCGCGGGGGCCGCGCCGAGGCCCGCCGCATCCTCGACGACGCAGAGCGGCTCGCCCGGCACGTGTTCTCCGCGCCCACCTTCCACTACAAGACCGGCGTCGCCTTCCTGTCCTGGCTGAACGGCCACCAGCAGGCGTTCTCGATGGTCGGCGGCATGCACGCCGCCCGCAGCCTGCCCCACCTCTCCCGCACGGTCGAGCTGGCCGCGGCGACCGGCAACCTCGAGGACCCGCCGCTCGCGGCCGCGCGCTGGCATGCGCTGCTGTCCCTGCACGGGTTCGAGGTCACTGCCGTCGACGGAGCCGCGCGATGAGCGCCCCCGTCGCCGTCCCGCGGCTCTCGATCAACCGCTGGACCTGCCGCACCACCCCGCTGCAGGACCTGCTCGAGGCGTGCGTCGCCGAGGGGATCGGCGGGATCGGCCTGTGGCGCCAGGACGTCGCGGAGATCGGCCTGGACGCCCTGCGCCGGCGTGTGGACGACGCCGGTCTCGCGGTGACGAGCCTGTGCCGCGGCGGGTTCTTCACCGCCGCGGACCCGACCGACCGCGCCGCCGCGCTCGAGGACAACCGCCGCGCGATCGACGAGGCCGTGGGCCTCGGCACGGACGTGCTCGTGCTCGTCGTCGGCGGGCTCACCCGGGAGGACAAGGACCTCGTCGCGGCCCGCGAGCGCGTCGTCGAGAACATCACCGCGCTCGCCCCGCACGCGGAGCAGGCCGGCGTGAGACTCGCGATCGAGCCCATGCACCCGATCTTCGCGGCCGATCGCGGGGTCGTCTCGACCACCGCGCAGGCGCTCGACATCGCCGAGGCGGTGGGATCGGCCGCCGTCGGCACCATCGTGGACACGTACCACGTGTGGTGGGACCCGCAGCTCGCCGCGTCCGTGGCGCGCGCGGGGGAGAGCGGGCGGCTGATGGGCTACCAGGTGTGCGACTGGAACCTGCCGCTCGCTGCGGAGACCCTGCACTCCCGCGGCTACATGGGCGACGGCTTCGTCGACTTCCCCGCCGTGACCCGGCTCGTCGCGGGCGCGGGCTACACCGGCCCGATCGAGGTGGAGATCTTCAACGAGGACGTCTGGGCGACCCCGGTGGACGACGCCGTGCGGATCGTCCGCGAGCGCTTCGAGCAGCTGGTGCTGCCCTCCGCCTGACTCAGCCGCGCTTCCAGTAGGCGAGCGCGTGGACCTGCTCCCCGGGCGGGCCCGCGCATCGCCGCCGGAGGTCCTCCCGCGACCCAGCTGACACGAGTAACCTGCCCGGAGCAGGCACGGATCTCGCAGAGGAGCACGACATGGGCCAGGACGGCACGAGCACGACGGTCGACGCGGCGGAGGTCGCCCCGCTGCCCGCAGCGGAGAAGGTCGCGCTCACCGGCGGCCAGGACTTCTGGTGCACCCACGGCGCCCCCGGCCTGGGCCTCGAGCCGATCATGACGAGCGACGGCCCGCACGGCCTGCGCACCCAGAAGGCGGAGGCGGACCACCTGGGCCTGAACGACTCCGTGCCCGCCACGTGCTTCCCGCCCGCCGTCGGCCTCGCCGCCACCTGGAGCCGCGAGACCGCCGCCGCCGTCGCCGCGGCGATCGCCGAGGAGGCCCTCGCCGAGGGCGTCTCCGTCGTCCTCGGCCCCGGCATGAACATCAAGCGCTCGCCCCTGTGCGGCCGCAACTTCGAGTACTTCTCCGAGGACCCCCACCTCGCCGGCGAGCTCGCCGTCGCCTACGTCGACGGCATGCAGGACCGCGGCGTCGGCACCTCCGTGAAGCACTTCGCGCTGAACAACCAGGAGACGGACCGCATGCGCGTGGACGTCTCCGTCGACGAGCGCACCCTGCACGAGATCTACCTGCGCGCCTTCCGCTCCGTCGTCACCCGCGCGCAGCCCTGGACGATCATGTGCTCCTACAACTCGGTGCTGGGCACCCTCGTCTCCCAGAACCGCTTCCTGCTCACCGAGGTGCTCCGCGAGCAGTGGGGTTTCGAGGGCGCCGTCGTCTCCGACTGGGGCGCCGTCGTGGACCGCCCCGCCGCCGTCGCCGCCGGGCTGGACCTGCAGATGCCCGCGGATCCGGGCGCCGAGCAGGCCCTCGCCGCCGCCCTCGCGGAGGGTACGGTCGACGAGGCCGCCGTGGATCGCGCCGCCGGCAAGGTCGCCCGGCTCCTGCGCCAGGGCGCCGCGCACCGCGACCCCGCCGCGACCTACGACGCGGACGCCCACCACGAGGTGGCCCTCGAGGCCGCCCGCCGCGCGATCGTGCTGCTGCGCAACGAGGGTGGCCTGCTGCCTCTCGAGGGCGACGCCGCCGCGGGCCTCGCCGTCATCGGCGACTTCGCCCGGACCCCGCGCTACCAAGGCGCCGGCTCCTCCCACGTCAACGCCACCCGCGTGACCTCCGCCCTCGAGGCGCTGCGCACGGAGCTCGGCGAGGTGCCCTTCGCCCGCGGCTTCTCCGCCGGGGCCGACGAGGCCGCGGATCCCGACGCCCTGCGCGCCGAGGCCGTCGAGCTCGCCCGCACCGCCGGCACCGTCGTCCTCTTCCTGGGCCTCGGCGAGGACGTCGAGTCCGAGGGCTTCGACCGCGCCGACATGGAGCTGCCCGCGGAGCAGGAGCGCCTGCTCGAGGAGGTCCTCGCCGCGAACCCGCGCACCGCCGTCGTCCTCACCCACGGCTCCGCGATCCGCCTCTCCGAGACCCTCCGCTCGGCACCCGCGATCCTCGAGGCCTGGCTGCTGGGCCAGGCCGGCGGCGAGGCCACCGCGGAGGTCCTGCTGGGCCGCACGAACCCCTCGGGCCGCCTCGCCGAGACCATCCCGCTGCGCCTCGCGGACGTCCCCTCCACCCCGTACTTCCCGGGCGAGCACGGCCGCGTCACCTACGGCGAGGGCCTCTTCGTGGGCTACCGCGGCTTCGACCAGCGCGGCACCGAGGTCGCCTTCCCCTTCGGCCACGGCCTGAGCTACACGACCTTCTCCCACGAGGGCCTCGAGGTCGCCGAGCAGGATGGAGGCCTCGTGGTCACCGTGCAGGTCACCAACACCGGCGAGCGGGAGGGCCGCGAGGTCGTGCAGGCCTACGTCGCCGTTCCCGGAAGCGCCATCTCCCGCGCCCCGCGCGAGCTCAAGGGCTTCGCCGAGGTCACCCTCGCCCCCGGCGCCTCCGCCGCCGTGCGCATCGACATCCCCGAGACCGAGCTGCAGTACTGGGACGCGCGCGCCGGGCAGTGGGCTGTCGAGGCCGGCACCTACCGCGTCGAGGTGGGCGCCTCGAGCCGGGACCTGCCCCTCTCCGCCGAGGTCGCGCTCGAGGGGACCGAGCCGCGGATCCCCGCGACCTTCTCCACCACCCCGCTCGAGCTCTCCGCGATCCCCGGCGGCACCGAGGCCCTCCAGGAGCTCGTGGGCGACAGCCCGCTCTTCCAGGACCCGGAGATGGTGAAGATGTTCGAGCAGATCCCGGTGGGCCGCCTCACCGGCTTCGCGGGGCTCGCCCCGGAGCAGATCCAGGAGTTCCTGGACCGCGTCAACGCGGGCGACGGCCGGTCGTGACCGACGGGCAGTGGCCGGGCGCCCCGGAGCGCGGCCGGCGCGTGACCAGCGCGGACGTCGCCCAGCACGCCGGGGTCTCGCGGGCGACGGTGAGCTACGTGCTCAACGACCGGCCCGACCGGCCCCTGCCCGAGGCCACGCGCCGCAAGGTGCTCGACGCCGCCCGGGCGCTCGGCTACGTGCCGAACCCGAGCGCCCGGGCCCTGCGCGGCAAGCTCCCGCCCGTGATCCTCGCGCTTTCCCCCGCGCTGCCGCACGGGCGGAACCTCGCCGTCCTGACGGACACGCTGACCGCCCTCGCCCGCGAGCACGGCTACTCGCTGGTGTCGCTGCGCGCGGGGGACGCGGGCGCGCTCGAGGCGGCGCTCCAGCACCTCCAGCCGCAGCTCGTGCTCGCCCTCGCCGTGCTCACCGCCCCCGAGCGGACCGTGCTCGACGCGGCCCGCACGCCCACCACGCCGGACACCGGTGCGTGCCCCGGAGGTGAGGACGGCGACCCCGTCGCGCACCTCCAGGTGCGGCACCTCCGCACGGCCGGGCACGCGCACCTCGCCCACCTCGGCGCGGAGGACCCGGAGCTCGCCGAGCTCGACGCGCAGCGCCGCACCGGCATCGAGCGCGCGTGCGCGGCGGCGGCCCTGCCCGCGCCCCGGAGCGCACGGATCGCCGCCGCGGCGCCGCTGTCGGACCTGCGCGCCCTGCTGCGCGAGTGGCGCGCCGCGGAGCCGCCTGTCACGGCCGTGGCCTGCTACAACGACCTCTGGGCCGCCGCGCTTCTGCACGCCGCCCGGGAGGAGGGCGTGGCCGTGCCCGGGGAGATCGCGGTGATCGGGATCGACGACGAGCCGATGGCCGCGCACCTCGACCCGCCGCTCACCACGATCGACCACGACCCCGCCGGCCTCGCCCGTGCGGTGTTCGCCGAGGGGCTCGCGATGATCGAACCGTCCGCGCTGCGGGGGAGCGCCGTGCTCGACGGCGCCGCCCCGCGCTTCCGGGTCGTCGAGCGCGGGAGCGTCTGAGAGGCCGCCCTCAGGAGGCGGCGGTCAGCTGCGTGGACTCGCGCAGCAGCACCTCGCCGCTCACGTGGACCTCCGCCGCGGCGGGTGCCTCCTGCCCCGCGTCGCCGCGCGCGAGGACCCAGTCCACGGCCGTGCGGGCCATGTCGTCCAGCGGCAGCGCGATCGTCGAGAGGGTGGGGGCGACGTCGGCCGCGTCGGGCACGCCGCCGAACCCGGCGACGGCCACCTGACCGGGGACGTCGAGCCCGCGGCGGCGCAGCTCGCCGAGCGCGCCGAGGGCCATGACGTCCGCCGGGGCGAAGAGGCACAGCGGCAGCGGGTCCGACGGGGCCGACGAGGACGACGGCGCCGCGGCGAGATGGTCCGCGACCCGGGCGGCGGCGTCGTGCCCGCCGCTGCGGGTGAGCTCGGCGCGCAGGGTGAGCTCCGGCTCGATGCCCGCGCGGGTCAGGCCGCGCACGAAGCCGCCGGTGCGGTCCCCGGCGGAGGGGATCCCCGCGATGCCCTC
The DNA here is from genome assembly GCF_005490785.1 of Brachybacterium sp. SGAir0954. Classification (GTDB taxonomy): domain Bacteria; phylum Actinomycetota; class Actinomycetes; order Actinomycetales; family Dermabacteraceae; genus Brachybacterium; species Brachybacterium rhamnosum. The sequence goes on from NZ_CP027295.1 coordinate 1,003,534, forward strand.
GACGACCGCGAAGCGACGGTGGCCCTCGACGACGAGCGAGGTCGCGAGCTCCTCCGCGGCCTCCGCGTTGTCCGGGACGATCGTGCGGCCCACGCCGAGGGACTGGCCGAGGCCCACGACGGTGCCGCCGTTGCGGCTGAAGCCCTCGAGCAGGGTCGAGATCGCGGCGTCCGCGTCGCCGCCGTAGCGGTGCGAACCCACGAGCACGAGGGCGTCGACCTGCTGGGCGATGAGCGAGCGCAGCGCCCGCACCTCGGTCTCGTGGTCGCGGTCGGTCTGCGTGAGCAGCACCTGCGAGTCCGAGGCGAAGATCTGCTGCTGCACGGCGCGTGCGATCGCGGCGAAGTAGGGGTCCGCGATGTCGTGGACGACGAGGCCGATGAGCCCCGAGCGGGAGCGGGCGAGGGCCTGCGCCTGGGCGTTCGGCACGTAGCCGAGCTTCGCGGCGGAGGCCTTCACCTTCTCGGCGACGTCCTTGCCGGGCACCCGGGAGGAGCCGTTGAGCACGCGGGAGGCGGTCGCGAGGGAGACGCCCGCATCCGCGGCGACGTCGCTGAGCCGGATCGCCGGCATGGGAGCTCCTCGGGGGTCGGGGACAGGCGCGGGTCGCGGGACGGCAACCGCTGTCCCGGGAGCCTCAGGATACGGCGAGCAGCTCGCGCAGGGTCCCCGCCTCGCGAGCCAGCAGCGCCGGATCGTCCCCGGGCACGAACTCGAGCAGCGCGTCGTGGTCCCCGCCGTGCGCGGCGAGCGTGGCGAAGGCCTCGCGCCACAGGTCCGACCGCGCGGACAGCGCGAGCCGCTGCGCGCCCGGCCACCAGGAGAAGACGTGGATGCTCGAGGTGCGGGGGAGCACCGCGCGCAGCGTCGCGAGCGCCTCCTCGCGCGGCATGTCCTGGTGGGGCTGCCAGTAGGTGGTGAGCGCGGGGTGGGCGACCTCCTCCAGCAGGCGCAGGGTCGAGCCGACCTCGTCGGTGAGCGTCCCGCCGTGGAACTCGAGGCCCAGGCCGATGCCCTGCGCGGCGGCGAGCTCGCAGGCCCGGCGCAGGTTCCGCGCCACGTCCGCGCGGGCGTCCGGGGTGGCGTCGGCGGAGCCCGCCGTCCCGGCCCACACCCGCACCCGCGAGGCGCCGAGGGCGGCGGCGGCGTCGAGCACCGCCCGGGTCTCCTGCTCGGCGGCCGCGGCGGGGCCCTCGCAGCGCAGGTAGGAGCCGTAGGAGGCGACCGCGAGGCCCGCCCCCTCCGTGAGGGCGCGCACCTGCGCGGCGTGCTCCGCGTCCCCGGGCGGGACGTGCACGTCACCGCCCCATTCGATCGCCTCGAGGCCCGCCGCGGCGGCGAGCTCGACGACGGCGGGGGGCTCGAGTGCGCGCAGCGTCACCGAGCACAGGCCGGGGCGGATCATCGGGCCTCGTCGCGCTGCGCCTGCTCGGCGCGCCAGACCTTCTCCTTGGCGACGTACTCGTTGTCCTCGGAGACGAGCGAGGCGATCTCCTCGTCGCCGTGGATGCGGCGCACCTCGAGCTTCATGCCCTTCCCGAGCGGGCAGCGGCTCGCCCACTGCAGCGCCTCGTCGCGCGAGGCGACCGTGAGGATCCAGAAGCCGTTGAAGAGCGCCTCGGTGGGACCGTAGGGCGCGGTGGAGACGGCCGGCGGGTCCTGGTCGAAGTCCAGGACGAAGTTCTCCGGGGCGGCGGCGTCGGTGAGGCCCTCGCCGGCGGTGAGCACGCCCGCGTCGTGGAGCGCCTCGTTGAAGGCGCCCATCGCGTTGACGACCTCCTCGAAGTCGACCTCCTGGGAGGCGGCGAGGGCGGCATCGGTCGCGCGCATGATCAGCATGTACTTCATGGGGATCTCCTCCTGGAGCGGGCCCCGGGACGGCCCCGGGCGCGGGACCCCGCGGGTCCCGCGCCCAGCGTAGGCGGTGCGCCCGTCGCCGTCAGCGGATCAGCGCCCCAGCAGCGAGCCCATCGGCACGAAGTCAGCGAACTCGTCGTCCAGGCCCACCGCGACGGTGCGCGCGGGGGCGGCGGGGCCCGCGGGGGTCCCGGCGGCGTCGGCCGCGTCACCGCCGTCGGCCCCGGAGGTCCCCGCGACCAGCAGCAGCAGCTCCCGGGCGGCGCGGCGGATCCGCGCGGCGAGCGGCTGCTCGTCGCCCTGGCCCTCGGTGTCCGCGCCGAAGTCCGCGGAGGCCGCGAACACGGCCGTCGGCGCGAGCTCCGCCTTGAGGGAGGCGAACATCGGGCGCAGGGCGTAGTCGATCGCGAGGGAGTGGCGGGCGGTGCCGGCGGTCGCGCCGAGCAGCACGGGCCGGCCGTTCCAGATCTCCTTGTCGACGGCGTCGACGAACATCTTGAACAGGCCCGACGGGCCGATGTTGAACACCGGGGTCACGGCGATGACGGCGTCCGCCCGGCGCACCGCGTCGATCACCGGGGACAGCCGCTTCCCGGGGAAGCGGGTGAGCATCAGGTCGGTGATCTCGTGGGCGTGCTCGCGCAGCTCCACGACGACGGTGGAGACGGGGCGATGGCCGGCCTCCGCGGTGACGGCGCGGGTGAGCTCGTCCGCGAGCATGCGGGTCGAGCTGGGCGTGGAGAGCCCGGCGGAGAGCACCACGAGCCGCAGCGGCTCGACGGTGGAGTCAGGAGCGGTGCTGGTCGGGGTGGTCATCGACGTCCCTCCTTCGCGTCCTCGGCGCGCAGGCCGGTCCAGTTGTCGCCGGTCTCGAACTTGTAGGTCGCGTCGAACGCACCGCGCTCGGCCTCCGCCGCCGCGACGAGCGAGGCGTGGGTGGGGGCGTCGGGCACGGTCGCGGGGCGGCGGGCGTCGAGCTCCTTGCGCAGCACGGGCACCACCTCGGTGCCCAGCAGCTCGATCTGCTCGAGGACGGTCTTCCGCGGCAGGCCCGCGTGGTCGAGCAGGAACAGCTGGCGCTGGTAGTCGCCCACGTGGTCCGCCATGGTCAGGTAGCGCTCGATCACCTGCTCCGGGGAGCCGACGACGAGCGGGGTCTGCCGCGTGAAGTCCTCCATCGAGGGGCCGCCGCCGTAGACGGGGGCGTTGTCGAAGTAGGGGCGGAACTCGGTGATCGCGTCCTGCGAGTTCTTCCGCATGAACGCCTGGCCGCCGAGGCCCACGATCGCCTGGTCGGCGGTGCCGTGGCCGTAGTGCTCGAAGCGCTCGCGGTAGAGCTGGACCATCTGCTTCGTGTGGGTGATGGGCCAGAAGATGTTGTTGTGGAAGAAGCCGTCGCCGTAGTACGCGGCCTGCTCGGCGATCTGCGGGGAGCGGATCGAGCCGTGCCACACGAAGGGGGCGACGCCGTCGAGCGGGCGCGGTGTCGAGGTGAACTGCTGCAGCGGGGTGCGGAACTGACCCTCCCAGTTCACGACGTCCTCGCGCCACAGGCGGTGCAGCAGCTCGTAGTTCTCCACGGCGAGCTCGATGCCCTTGCGGATGTCCTGGCCGAACCAGGGGTAGACCGGGCCGGTGTTGCCGCGGCCCATGACGAGGTCCACGCGCCCGTCCGTGAGGTGCTGGAGCATCGCGTAGTCCTCGGCGATCTTCACCGGGTCGTTGGTGGTGATCAGCGTGGTCGCGGTGGAGAGGATGATCTCGCGGGTCTTCGCGCCGATGTACGCGAGCGTCGTGGTGGGGGAGGAGGTCACGAAGGGCGGGTTGTGGTGCTCGCCGAGGGCGAAGACGTCCAGGCCCACCTGCTCGGCGAGGGTCGCCTCCTCGACCATGAGCGCGAGCCGCTCGTGCTCGGTGGGGACGCGCCCGGTGGTGGGGTCCGGGGTGATGTCGGCGATGGTGAAGATTCCGAACTGCATGATGCGCTCCTGACGACTCGTCGTGTGCCGTCGGCGGGAGGGCCGTGCCGCGGTGCCGCGGGTCTGCGGTGCCGTGGGCGGCGCCCCTCCGACTGATAGTTCGAAATTAAACTACTTTGAGGGTGTGCGCAAGCCCCTGTGGCGCCGGTCGCCCGCAGGGGTGCCCGGGACCTCGCGGACGAGGCCGGGGCACCCCTGCGGATCGAGCTCAGGCGACCTCGTCGAGCGGGGCCTTCCAGGCGTTGCACGCGGCCAGGTCGCCGTCGGCCTCGAGGCCCTTCTTGATCCAGCGGGCGTGGGTCTCCGCGGTGACCGCGGGGCCGTCCTGCCAGGTCTTCGGGTCGGAGAGGATGCCGCGCACCGTCTCGCTGGGCTGCGCGGCGGTCGGGACGCGCATCGACATCAGGCTCGCCACGCAGATGTTCTGCGAGGCGTAGCGGCGCTTCGCCTCCGCCTGGCGGTCGGGATCGTCCTCGAGGCCCTGGGACATCTGGCTGTAGTAGATGCCGATCGTGCTGTCCCACCAGCCCGCGTTCACGTAGCTGTAGGAGAGGTCCCACAGGTAGGCGGTGGAGAGCTCCGCCTCGTCACCCACCGCGCCCGAGGCGCCCATCTCGTGGGCGATGCCGGAGCCGGAGGGCCAGTAGATCGTCCCGTCGATGTTGCACACGCGCGGGGTCTCCGCGTCGAAGGTGTCCGGCTCGCAAACGGCGCTCGAGGGGACGTCCGGGTGCTTGTAGACCACGAGCGAGCGGTTCGACCACGGGAGCTCGCGGTCCGAGCTCGCCGTGGACCACACCGAGCTCAGGCAGCCGCCCGCGGCGTCGAGCGTGGCCTGCAGCTGCTCGTCGGAGGGCTCCTTCGGCGTGCCCGGCAGCTCACAGCTGCCGATCGTGCTCACGGTGCCGGAGGTCATCGGGTTGTCCTCGAGGATCGACCAGATCTCGTCCGGGGTCTTGAGCGACTCGCCGTAGGGATCGGCCGGCTCGAAGGCGGCGCCCTCGGAGGATCCGGAGACCGTGGGGGCCTCCGTCGTCGCCTCCGTGGTGGGCTCCTCCGTGGGGCTCCCGGAGGTGGTCGGAGCGGCCGTGGGATCGTCGCCCCCGCCGCTGCGGTTCAGCAGCACGGTCGCGGTGATGATGCCGATCCCGAGGAACAGCGCGAGCACGCAGCCGATCGCCACGAGGATCAGCGGCCACTTCTTGCGCGGCGGCGTGGGCGGCTGCGGCGCACCGTAGGCGGGGGAGCCGCCGTACGGGCCGCCCTGCGGCGCCCCGCCCGGGGACGGCTGCCCCCATGTCGGTGGCTGCTGCGGGGACGGCTGCTGCGGCGCGGGACCCCACCCGCCCTGCTGGCCGGGCTGCTGGCCCGGCTGCTGGGACCAGCCCTGCTGGCCCTGCGGGTTCTGGCCCCAGCCCTGCTGCGACGATCCGTCCTGAGAGGACGGCCCTTGGCCGCCCCAGCCCGACTGCGACATCCTTGCCCCCGTGATTCGTCGATTCCGGCGTTCGCGGAAGGATATCCGGGCCTGTCGCGCAGGTCACCGTCGCCGCGCAGATGGAGACCGGATGGTGACCCGGGGACGTGGTGCCCCCCGCGGGCGATGGTCCGATTCCGTTCCCTCGCAAGCACCGATCCGGAACGGAATCGGACCATCGCCGCGCATGTGCGCAGGCGGGGCGGACATGCAGATCGCCCCGGATCCGCAGTGCGGGTCCAGGGCGATCATTCGGCGGAGGATGGGGGATTTGAACCCCCGAGGGCTTGCACCCAACACGCGTTCCAGGCGTGCGCCATAGGCCGCTAGGCGAATCCTCCAGTGCTCGTAAGAGCAGGCATCAGCGTACCCGAAGCCCGGGGCGGGGGCGAACCGGGCGGGCGCAGGTCACATCCGCGCCGCCGTCGGCCGCCGCTCGCGCCGCCCCGCGCTCAGATCTCATACTCGATCAGCTGGTGGTAGGCGCGGTTGCGGTACACGAGCGGCTCCGCGTCGAACACCTGCGCGCGATCCGCGGCGACGAGCACCAGGTGGCTGCCGCCCGCCGGGACGCGCTGCAGCACGTGCCCGCTGATCCAGCCGGAGGTGCCGCGCAGCACGGGCTCCCCGGTGGGCAGCTGCTGCCAGTCCGCCTGGGCGAAGCGGTCCACGCCGGAGGTCGCGAACACGGTGGAGACCTGACGCTGGTCCGCCGCGAGCAGGTTGATCGTCACCGACTCCGCCCGGGAGACCGCGGGCCACGAGGAGGACGTGTCGTTGATCGAGAAGGCGAGCACCGCCGGCTGCGCGGAGACCGAGATGACGGAGGTCGCGGTGAAGCCGACGGGCACGCCGTCGTCCAGCAGGGTGACGACGGCGACGCCCGCCGGGTGACGGCGGAACAGGGCGCCGAAGCTCTCCCGGTCCAGGGCGCCGTCCAGCGACGCGGCCTCGGCGGGATGGGCGACGTCGCGGTCCGGCTCGGACGGATGGGGCGCGGTGGTCATCGGTTCTCCTCGGGTGCTCCGTGGAATCGGGTGCCGTGCGGACGCGAGATGCAGGGGTCGACACGGGACCCGTCGACAGGGGGCGTTCCGTCGACAGTAGGAGCGGCGCCGCGCCGCCGTCATGTTCGTGACGCCAGATGACCACATGCGTCCTGGGGCCCTCCGCTCAGGCGTGCACCGGACCGGTCGACGCCCGCACGTGCAGCACGGGGTCCACGACGCTCGAGGTGTCGTGGCTGCGGCCCTCGAAGCGCTCCCGCAGCATCCGTGCGGCGAGCCGCCCCATCTCGCCGCGCGGCTGGTGGACGCTCGTGAGGTGCGGGCGCACGGTGAGCGCGACCGCGGAGCCGTCGTAGCCCACGACGCTCAGGCGTCCGGGGACCTCCACCCCGAGGTCCGCCGCGCGGTGCAGCACGGAGACCGCGGCCATGTCGTTCGCGGTGAACACCGCGGTGGGGGCGTCCGCGTCGCCGCGGCGCACGGAGCGCAGCAGCGTGGTGATGCCGTCCTCCGCACGGTCCGGGCCGATCACCGTCGCCGTGCCCCTCAGCCCCCGCCGCTCCGTCTCGGCGAGGAAGCCGGTGCGGCGGCCCGCCGGTCCCGGGCGCGAGGAGAGGGTCACGTGCGCGAGGCGGCGGTGCCCGAGCTCGACGAGGTGGCGCACCGCGAGCGCCGCACCGGCCTCGTCGTGCGTGCGCACCGCGTCCGTGCCGGGCACCGCGTCCTGCATCCGCCCGATCACCGTCACGGGGACCACCTGCACGGCCCGGTCGAGGGCCGACGGCCGCAGCCACGTGGTCACCGCGACGATGCCGTCCACGCCGAGGTCCAGCAGGCGCTGCAGCTGCGCCTCGAGGTGCTCGGGGTCCCGCCGCCCGTGCGCGATGACGACACCGAGGCCCAGCGCATCGGCCTGACCCTCGATGCCCGCGATGACGTCCGTGTGGTACGGGTTCCCGAGGTCCGTGGGGAGCACGCCGATCAGCCCGCTGCCCCGCCCGCGCCGGCGATAGCCCAGGTGCCGCGCCGCCTCGAGCACCCGCAGCCGCGTCCCCCGGGAGACGCCGGGGCGGTCGTTGAGCGCCATCGACGCGGAGCCGGGGGAGACGCCCGCGGCCCGGGCGACCTGCGCGAGCGTGGGCCGGGAGGAGTGGGGACCATGGGTCATGCCCCGATCCCACACCCGCGGGAGCCCAGGTCAGAGCCGGGTCTGAAGAGTTTCAGATCTCCTGGCCGAACGGTGGGCGACGGTTCATCCGCTGTTCACGATGGGACCGCGAGGCCTCCGTAGCGTCGGGCATGCCGATCGGGGACCCGCCCCTCGGCCCCGCCCCGAGGAGCCCCGTGTCCACTACGACCCGACCCGCCGCGACCGACGCCGACCCGACGGACGCCGCCGCGCTCGCCGCCGCCGATCCCGCGACCGCCCTGCCCGCGCCCCGCGCCCTGCTGCTCGACTTCGGCGGCGTGGTCGTGACGACGGCCCCGCGGGCCGGCTGGGCGCGCGAGCTCGCCGCCGAGGTGGTCCGGCGTGCCCAGGCGATGGGCCTCCCGGCGGAGCAGGGCGAGGTCGAGGCCTCGCTGCGGGCGGGGCGCACCGCGCTCTCGCTGTGGAAGAACGCCTCCTCCCGCCGCCCCGAGCCGCGGGAGCTCACCGCCCGCGAGATCGTCGCCGAGATGCTGCTCGCGGATCTCCCCGACGCGCTCCGCCACGGACTCGCCCTCGAGGCGGGGGAGCTGCTCGAGGCCATGGCGCCGATCGTCGCGGACCACCACGTGCGCCCCGGCATCCCCGCCCTGCTCGAGGCCGCGCGCGAGCACGGCGTGCGCCTCGCGATCGTCTCCAACGCCCACTCCGGCCGCGCCCACCGGGCGATCCTCGCCGAGGCCGGTCTCGCGGACGCGTTCGCGGTGCAGATCTACTCCGACGAGGTCGGCATCCGCAAGCCGCACCCGGGCATGCTCCTCCTCGCCGCCGAGGCCCTCGGCGTGCGGCCCGAGCAGGCCTGGTACGTGGGGGACACCTACGACCGCGACGTCGCGGCGGGCCGCCGCGCCGGGATCGGCGCCCTCGTCATCACGCGCGACCACCGCACCGACCACCCGCCCTTCGCCGTCACGGACCGCCCGGACCTCGAGCTCGACAGCCCCGAGGAGCTGCTCGCGCCGATGCTGCGGGCGCTGCGCGACGCGGCCGACGGCGGCTCCGCCTCCGTCGCGCCCTCCGCCTCCGCCGCCCCGTCGGCCGGCGCCCCGTCCGCCCTCGCCCCGTCGCCGGGCCGGCCCGCGCTGCTGCTCGACCACGGCGGCGTCATCACCCTCTCCACCCCCGCCCCCGACCGCTTCACCCGGATGGGGGAGCGGATCGCCGCCCTCGCCGCGCAGGTGGGCGTGCCGCTCGAGCCGTCCGAGGCGACGGCCGCCGTCGAGGCCGGCTGGGACCGCCACCGGGCCCGCAAGCACGAGCGGGACGCAGGAGGCGACGGCACCCACACCGAGATCCCCGCCGCCGAGCTCTGGGGCGACCTCGTGGGCCAGGACCTCCCCGCGGCCCTCCGCCCCGCGCTGCGGCTCGAGGCCGCGGAGCTCTCCCTCGCGCTGCACCGCGCGAAGTCCGAGCCCGCCCTGCGCCCCGGCGCCCTCGAGCTCATCACCTGGGCACGCGACCACGGGATCGTCGTCGGCATCGTCTCGAACACGATCTCCGGCCGCGGCGTGCGGGAGATCCTCGAGCGCCACGGGGTCGCCGCGATGATCGGCCCCGCCGCGTACTCGGACGAGGTCGGCGTGCGCAAGCCCGGCCGCGCGATCTTCGAGGCCGCGCTCGCCGGCCTCGAGACCCTCCCCGCCGACGTCGTCTACGTGGGGGACAAGGCCGTCAACGACGGCCGCGGCGGCACCGAGGCCGGCATCGGCGCCGTGTGCCTGCTGCGCGGCGGGAAGGACGAGGAGCCCGCCCTCGCCCGGGCCCTCGCCGTCGGCCACGCCGACCACGTCCTCGACTCCCCGGCGCAGGTGATCGACGTGCTCGCCGCGCGCCTCGCCCTCACCACCGCCACCGCCCCCTGAGCTTCCCCTCCCCGCATCCGGTCCGCCCCACCCCCGAGGAGCACCCCATGTCCACCCAGGTCCCCCCGCGTCCCGCCGAGGACGAGCGCCGCGGCGCCCTCCGCGGCACCATCGACGGCATCCGCCGCACCGAGCTGTCCACCTCGCAGAAGCTCATGATCTTCGTGCTCTCGATGTCGCTGTTCGGGCTCTCGAACATCATCCTCGAGATCATCCCGGACCCCTCCATCGGCCCTGTCGACGTCTCCGTCTCCTACATGGTGTTCGTGCCGCTCACGGTCGCCGCCCTGTTCTCCCCGTTCTGGGCGGCGCTCGGTGCGCCGCTCGGCGAGATCGTCTTCACCGACCTGCTCATGGGCGACTTCTCCGGCCTCGCCGAGGTCGAGGGCTTCCTGCAGATGTTCCTCGCCGTGTTCATCGCCGGCTCCCTCGTGCGCAACCCCCGCTCCCGCGTGCAGATCGCGATCGCCTCGGTCGTGCTGGTGCTCGTGGACAAGGTGCTCTCCGCCGTCGTGGACCTCTCCAAGGTGTGGATCGGCGTCGAGGACGCCGAGCTCGTCGAGGGCCTGCCGCAGTCGATGCTCGCCCTCGAGACGATCGGCCTCGGCGTGGACGTGATCATGAGCGGCGTGCTGCTCGGCGCGATCCCCGCCATGTGGCTGATCCCCGCCCTGCACGGGAAGATCGAGCCGCTCATGGGCATGCGCCCCCGCGTCCCCGGGGAGCCGATCCCCGGCGCCGCCCCGCGCACCCCGCTCTTCGTGGGCGGCGCGCTGCTGCTGAGCGTCGCGAGCTTCGGCTTCGCCTTCCTCGAGGCCTTCGACATCTCCGCCGGGGCCTTCGAGCCGGACTTCATCGACCGCTTCGGCAGCGGCTTCCTGCTCGTCGCCGTCGCCGCGATCGCCGTGGTGCTCACCGTCGCCGTGCTCCTGTTCCGGCTCTCGCGCCGGGCCGCCGAGACCGCCGGCTCCTGATGCGCTCGACCCCTCGCCATCGACCCCGGAGCGCCATGACCGCCCTGCCCCCGACCCTCGCCGTGCCGGCCCCCGCCGCCCCATCGGCCGACGCCGCGCCGCCCGCGATCGTCGTGAAGGACCTGTCCTTCCGGTATCCCGGCACGGACCGCGACGCCCTGCGCAACGTCGATCTCACGATCGAGCGCGGCGACTTCGTCGCGGTGGTCGGGGGCAACGGCTCCGCCAAGACCACCCTGTGCAAGACCTTCAACGGCCTCGTCCCGCACTACTGGAACGGCGACTTCGCCGGCGTCGTGCACGTGGACGGCGTGGACACCTGGGACTCCTCCGTCGCGGAGCTCTCGAGCCGCGTCGGCTACGTCTACCAGGACTTCCAGAACCAGCTCGTGCGCCCCACCGTGCGGGAGGAGGTCGCCTTCGGGCCCCTGAACTTCGGCCACGCCGACCACCGCGAGCGCACCGAGGAGGCCCTCGCGGCGCTCGGCATCGCCCACCTCGCGGACCGCTTCGTCTGGCAGCTCTCCGGCGGTCAGGCCCACCTCGTCGCGCTCGCCGCGGTGCTCGCCCTGCGCCCCGAGGTGATCGTCGTCGACGAGCCCGTCGCGGAGCTCGACCCCGCCCGCGCCCGCGAGATCTACCTGCGCCTGCGGGAGCTGAACACGCGCCACGGCATCACCGTCGTCACCATCGAGCACCACGCCGAGTTCGTCGCCGATTTCGCCCGCTCGGTGGTGCTCATGGCCGACGGCGCCCCCGTCTGGCACCTCCCCGTGCAGGAGGCGATGGACCGCCACGGCGACCTCCGCGCCCACGGCATCCCCGCCCCCGATGCGGTCGCGCTCACCGCGGCCGTCGGCGCGGAGCGGGTCGCCCTCGACGTCCCCTCCGCGGTCACCGTGCTGCGCGAGCACCTCCGGCCCGCGGCCGAGCGGAGCGGCCCGTCGGCCCCCGTCCCGGGCCCGGCTCCCGAGCCCGCCCCCGCAGAGGTTGTCGCGTCCCTGCGCGGGGTCAGCCACGGCTACCGGGGCGTGGACGGCTCCCTCTCGACCGTCCTCGACGACCTCTCCCTCGAGCTCCGCGCGGGGGAGCGGGTCGCGCTCGTGGGCACCAACGGCGCCGGCAAGTCCACGCTCATGCGCCTGCTGACCGGGCTGATCGTGCCCCGCGCCGGCACCGTCGCCGTGGACGGCATCGACACCCGCACCCGCTCCGCCTCCCTCCTCGCGGACCACGTCTCCTACCTCGACCAGCACCCCCAGCGCATGTTCCTCAAGGACACCGTGCGCGAGGACGTCGCGCTCTTCCCGCGCGGTCGCAAGGTGCCCGACGCCGAGGCGATCGTGGACCGCATCCTCACCGAGGTGGGGCTCACCGAGCTCGCCGGGCGGGACGGCCGCACCCTCTCCGGCGGGCAGCAGCGCCGCTCGACCCTCGGCATCGGCCTCGCCATGCGGCCCCGCCTGCTGCTGCTCGACGAGCCCACCTCGAGCCTCGACATCCGCTCCCGCGACGACGTCACCGCCATGCTCGCCGCGCTCGCGGAGACCGTGCGCTGCGCCGTCGTCGCGACCCACGACATGGACCTCGTCGCCGCCTGGGCGACCCGCGTGATCGTCCTGGACCAGGGGCGCGTGCTCGCCGACGCCGCCCCGCAGGCGCTGTTCGCCCGGCGCGAGATCACCGGCCGCGCTCGCCTCACCCCGCCGCAGGCCGCCCGGATCGCCCTCGAGCTGGGCCTGGACCCGCTGCCGCTCACCGCGACGGCGCTGCGCGAGCACCTGCGCACCGTCGGCCCCGACCCCACCCAGGAGCACTGATGGCCCGCACGACCCACGACGTCCTCAGCGTGGAATGGGTGCGCCTGGAGCTGCTGCGCACCGCCTACTCCACCCGCGGCGGCCTCTTCTCCCGCATGGACCCGCGCGTGGTCCTCGCCTGGTACCTGCTCATGGCGCTCGCCCCCTGGTTCACCCACTCCACCGGGGTGCTCGCCCTGCTGTTCGCGCTCGGCGCGGTCTCCGTGGCCCTCGCCCGGGTGGGCCCGCTCGTGCTGGGCCTGTTCCTCATCGGTCTGCTGGGCAACGTCGTGGGGCTGTTCGCCGCCTCGTTCCTGTTCGGCGGCGACCTGGGCACCCTCGTGGCGCTCGCGGAGCTGAACCTCAAGCTCGGCGCCGTGTCCATGGCCTCGATGGCGGCGTTCGTGTCCCTGGACCCGGAGAAGCTCTCCGACGCGCTGCTGTGGTTCCGCGCCCCGGAGCTGCTCGCCTTCGGCGTCTCCTACGGCTACCGCATGCTGCCGATCCTCGTGGACGAGTACGTGACGGTCTTCGAGGGGCAGCGCCTGCGCCACGCCCCCGTGGAGCGACCGGGCCTGCTGGGATGGCGCGTGATCCTGCAGTGGTGCACGCTCGCGGTCACCGCGTTCTACCCGATCATGCTCAACACGGCGAAGAACGTGCGCACCACGGTCGAGGCCCTCGAGACCCGCGGCTTCACCTACGCCGCCGCGAACCCTGTGGGCCGGCGCCTGCGCCTGGCCTCCCTGCGCACCGCAGGCCTCGACTGGGTGGTGCTCGTGGTGAGCGTCGTGGCGGTGCTCGCCGCCTACCGGCTCGGGGCGCTGCTGCCCCTCTGAGCCCGAGCCGGCAGGCGGGGACCGGCGCCCGGCTCCCTCAGATCTCGTACTCGAGGAGATGGTGGTACGTGCGGTTGCGGTACACCAGCGGCTCCTCGTGGGACAGCTGCGCCCTGTCTGCGGCGACGATCACGACGTGGCTGCCGCCCGCGGGGACCCGCTCCAGGATCCGGCCGCTGATCCAGCCGGCGGTGCCGTAGAGCACCGGCTCCCCGGTGGGCAGCTGGTGCCAGTCCACCTGGGCGAAGCGGTCGATGCCGGAGGTCGCGAAGACGGTCGAGAGCTGCCGCTGGTCCGCGGCGAGCAGGTTCACCGTGACCGTCGCCGAGCGGGACAGCGCGGGCCACGCGGAGGAGGTGTCGTTGATGGAGAAGGCGAGCACCGCGGGCTGCGCGGACACGGAGATCACCGAGGTGGCGGTGAACCCGATCGGGCGGATCCCGTCGGTGAGGGTGATGACGGCGACCCCCGCGGGGTGCCGGCGGAACAGGGCCGCGAAGGTCTCGCGGTCCAGGAGCCCGTCGGCGTCCGTCGGCCGACGGGCGGCGGGGGCCGTGGTCGGTGCGGTGGTGATGGTGGTGGTCTCAGGCGACATGGAGGGTCCTCCTCGATGCGGTGGTGGTGGCGGTGGAGCGCCCGGGCAGGAGCGGCAGCAGGTGCTCGCCGAGGCGCGCGACCTCCTGCAGGTACGGGGTGTCCGAGAGGATGAAGTGGGTGATCCCCCGGGAGCGGTAGGTGGTCAGGGCCGCGGCGATCTCCTGGTGCGAGCCGACGAGCCAGGTGGTCGCGGCGCCGCGGCCGCCCACCCGGGACGGGGCGGTGAAGAGGTTGTCGTCGAGCACGTCCTCGCCGGCGCCGAGGGCGTGGAGGCGGGACTGGCCCACCGACGCCTCCTGGGACAGGGCATCGGTCCCGCCGCCGTCGTGGCCGTCGACCGTCGCGGCGGCCTCCATCCCGCGCACACGGCGGCGCGCCTCCTGCCAGGCCTCCTCGGCGGTGTCGCGTGCGAGCACCGTGATCCGCAGCCCGAACTCGAGCGGGGCGTGCTCGCGGCCCACCTCCTCGCCGAGCGCCCGCAGCCGCTCGATCCGCGCGGAGATCGCGTCGTAGGGCTCGCCCCAGAACAGCTGCACGTCGGCCTGCGCGGCGGCGACCCGCTCGGCCTCGGCGGAGGCCCCGCCGAAGTACAGGGTCGGGTGGGTGCGCTCGCCGCGGACGACGGGCCGCCGCGACAGCCGCGCCCCGTCCAGGGAGTAGAAGCGGCCGTGGTGGGTGACGGACGGCTCGGTCCACAGGCGGCGCAGCACCTGCAGGAACTCCTCGGTGCGGGCGTAGCGGTCCGCCCGGGCGGTCACGGGGTCGCCGTACTCGGCGACGGAGTCCGTGCCGGAGACGATGTTCAGCAGCGCCCGCCCCTCGGAGAGATGGTCGAGCGTCGCGGCCGACGCCGCGAGGTGCGCGGGGTCCCAGTAGCCGGGGCGCACGGCGGCGAGCGGGCGGAACGTCCGGGTGCGGGCCGCGAGGGCGGTCGCCACCGTGAGCGTGTCGGGACGGTGCCAGCCGGTGCCGATCAGGGCGCCGCCGAACCCCGCCCGCTCCACGGCGAGGGCGTGCTCCGTGAGGGTGTCGAGGCTGTCGTGGTCCTCGCGCACCTCGTCCCCGCGGTGGCCCGGGTCGATCTGGTTGGGCACGTACCAGAGGTAGGTCTCCTCGGACATCGCCGTCACCGCGTCCCGGCCTCGGCGAGCGGGCGTCCGAACCCAGGTGCGGCGGGCGCGGCGGACGGGGCGGCGCGGCGCTCGGGCTCCGCGGGCAGTCCCAGGCCGTAATGCCCGCGCAGGGTGGTGGCCTCGTACTCGGTGCGGAACAGGCCACGCTCCCGCAGGATCGGCACCACCTGGTCCACGAACTCGGTCAGGCCCGAGGGGAGCACGGCGGGCATGATGTTGAAGCCGTCGGCCGCGCCGGCCTCGAACCAGGACTGCAGGGCGTCCGCGATCTGCTCCGGGGTGCCGGCGAGGGTGCGGTGGCCACGGCCGCCGGCGAGGCGGCCGATCAGCTCGCGCACCGTGAGCTCCTCGCGGCGGGCGAGGTCGACGATCAGGGTGTAGCGGGACTTCGCGCCCTCGATCTGATCCTCGGTCGGCAGGTCCTCCGGGAGACGGTCGTCCAGGCCGAGCGACCCCTCGGGCAGGCGCAGGGTGCGGGTGAGCTGCGTGAGGGCGTAGCGGGGGTGGACCAGGTCGTCGAGCTCCCGCTCCTTCTCCCGCGCCTCCGCCTCGGTCGCGCCGATCACCGGCACCAGCCCCGGCAGGATCTTCACCCCCTCGGGGTCCCGCCCGTGGGCGACCGCCCGGCGGCGCACATCGGCGGCGAAGTCGACGGCGTCCTCGAGCCGCTGGTGGGCGGTGAACACCGCCTCGGCGGTGCGGGCGGCGAGGTCGCGGCCCGCCTCGGAGGAGCCGGCCTGCACGAGCACCGGATGCACCTGCGGGCTGCGCTGCACGTTCAGCGGGCCCGCGACCCGGTAGTAGGTCCCGACGTGGTCCGTGGCGTGCACCTTCGCGGCGTCGCCCCAGACGGCGGCCTCCTGGTCCGCGAGCACGGCGTCGGCCTCCCAGCCGGACCAGAGCGAGCGCACCACGTCGAGGAACTCCTCGGCGCGCCGGTAGCGGTCCTCGTGCGCGGGCAGCTCCTCGAGACCGAAGTTGCGCGCCGCGTCGAGGGTCGCGGTGGTGACGATGTTCCACCCCACCCGGCCGTGGCTGATGTGGTCGAGGGAGGCGAAGCGCCGGGCGAGGTTGTAGGGGCTGTTGTAGCTGGTCGAGGCGGTGGCGATGAGCCCGATCCGCTCGGTCGCGACGGCGATCGCGCTGAGCAGGGTGAGCGGCTCGAGACCGCCGGAGGGCCGGCGCCCCACCTCCCCGCCGAGCACCGGGGAGTCGGCGAAGAAGATCGCGTCGAAGGTGCCGCGCTCGGCGGTGCGGGCGAGGTCGATGAAGTGGTCCACGTCGGTTCCGGCGCGGGGATCCGCCCCCGGGAGCCGCCAGGCGGCCTCGTGGTGGCCGCCGGTCATGAGGAAGGCGTTGAGGTGGAGCCGGCGGGGTGAACCGGTCGAACGGGGTCGGCGGGGTGAGGCGGTCATGACGAGGTCCTTCCGGAGAGGGAGGCGGGGGAGGTGACGGGGGCGCCGATGCCGAGGGCGGCGAGCAGCCTCGCCCGGTACCGGGACACGTCGGGATGCTCCGCGGTGCGCTCGGCGGGCAGGTCGATCCGCAGGTCCAGCGAGAACGCGCCGTCCTCGATGACGAGCACCCGGTCGGCGAGCAGCACGGCCTCGTCGACGTCGTGGGTGACCAGCAGCACGGCCGGTCCGTGGGTACGCAGCAGGGCGCGCAGGAGCGCGTGCATCCGGATCCGGGTGAGCGCGTCGAGGGCCCCGAAGGGCTCGTCGGCCAGCAGCAGCTGCGGCTCGCCCACGAGGGAGCGGGCGAGGGCCGCGCGCTGCTGCTCGCCGCCGGAGAGCTCATGGGGCCAGGCGCGCTCGCGGCCGGCGAGCCCCACCTCCGCGAGCATCGCCCGGCCGCGCTCCCGGGCGGCGGCGCCGGACTGGCCCAGCACCACGTTGTCCAGCAGCCGCAGCCACGGCAGCAGCCGGGAGTCCTGGAACACGAGGGAGACCCGCTCGGGGACGAGCACCTCCCCGGAGCCGTCGACGGTGTCGTCGAGCCCGGCGACGGCGCGCAGCAGGGTCGACTTCCCCGAGCCGCTGCGCCCGATCAGCGCGACGAACTCGCCGCGGCCGATCTCGAGGTTCACGCCGTCGAGCACGTGGCGCTCGCCGAAGGAGCGGCGCAGGGCGGTGGTGCGCAGCACGGCGGGGGGCGCGGTCAGCTCGCGAGGGTGCGTCGCCATGAGAGGACCCTCCTCTCGAGCAGACGCACCAGGGCGTCGGAGGTGAAGCCGAAGATCCCGTAGACCACGAGCCCCACGAGGATGATGTCGGACTGCGCGTACAGCTGGGCCTGCGACATCATGTAGCCGATCCCGGAGGTGGCGTTGATGGTCTCGACGACGATCAGCGCCATCCAGGAGCCGACGACCGCGAGGCGGAAGCCCACGAAGAAGCCGGGCAGCGCACCGGGCAGCAGCACCGAGCGCACGTACTGCCAGCGGGTCAGGCCCAACGACTCCGCGAGCTCGATGTGCTTGGTGTCGATGCCGGTCAGGGCGCTGTAGGTGTTGATGTAGATCGGGATGAGCACGCCCAGCGCGACGATCGTCACCTTGAACTCCTCGCCGATGCCGAGCCAGAGGATCAGCAGCGGGATCAGGGCGAGGTTCGGGATGGCGCGCTTGACCTGCAGGGTGCCGTCCACGAGGGACTCGCCGACGCGGGTCAGGCCCGCGACGACGGCGAGCACCACGCCCGCGACGGTGCCCAGCGCGAGCCCCAGCACCGCCCGGCCCAGGGAGGCGCCGACGTGGGTGGCGAGGGTGCCGTCCTGCAGCAGCCCCCAGCCGCTGACCGCGACGACGTCGGGCCCCGTGAGCAGGCGCGGGTCGAGCAGCCCGGCGCTCGCGGCGACCTGCCACACGAGCAGCACGAGCAGCGGGCCGGCGAGCCGCGCGCCGGGGAACAGGCGGCCGCGGCCGAGCCGTCGCCGGCGGGACTGCGGGGAGATGCGCGGGGCCTCGAGCGCCGCGGGGGCGGAGGCCTCCGCCACCCGGTCGGGGCCCGCGACCGCCGGCGCGGCGGCGCGCCCGCGGGCGAGGGCGGGGATCAGCGTGCCGGTCATGACGCGTCCTCCACGTAGTCGGCGCCGACGGCCTGGACCGCGACGTCCTCGAAGCGACGATCGAAGAGGTCCTCCGCGTCGAAGTCACCCGTGATGAACCCGCCGTCGATCAGCAGCTGCTGGGAGGAGCGGGCCCACTCCACGGCGATATCCCAGCTGCGCGGGAAGCGCGGGGCGCCGATCCGGGACCAGATCCGCTCGGCGTCCTCGGCGGTCACGCCCTCGGTGTCGACGTAGTAGAACTGCTTCCAGTCCTCCGCGTGCTCCCAGGCCCACACCTGGCTCTGCGCCCAGACCCGTACGTAGTCGCGGATCGCGAGCACGTTCGCCTCGTCGGCGAGCACGGTGGTGGGCGCCCACAGAACGGTGAGGAGATCGGGGACCTCGGAGGGCAGCGCGATCGCGCCGTCGGCCCCGTACTGGTCGATGTACTTGGTGACCTGGGGCTCGCTGAGCGGGGCCACGTCCACCTGCCCGCCCTGGAGGGCGGTGAGGAACTGCGTGCTCGGGAGGTCCACGAGCTCCACGTCGGCGTAGGCGATCCCGGCCTCCTGCAGGGTGCGCAGCACGGTGTCGCCCTGGGACTGGCCCTGGGAGAAGGCGATGCGCCTCCCGGTGAAGTCGGCGACCTCGGCGATGCCGCTGCCGGTGGCGGTGGCGAACACGTAGGAGGGGTCTGGCCGCTCGAGCACGGCGACGATCTGGGCCTCGAAGCCGATCTCGCGCGCCGTGATCGGCGGGATGATCGCGTTGGAGGCGAGGTCGAGGGACTGGGCGCGGAACGCCTGGATGACGTCCGGGCCGGCCCCCCCCGTTGACCCACTCGCCGATCGTGAAGGCGGGGCCATCGATCGCATCCCCGGCGGCCTCGAGCTGCAGCTGGGTGGTGCGGCCGGCGATGCGCAGCACGGTGTCGGCCGACGGTGCGCCGGTGGGGATCGGCGCGGAGGTGGAGTACCCGGCGGCGTCCGAGCTGGAGGAGGCACAGCCGGCGAGGGACAGCATCACCCCGCCGAGCGCGAGGGCGTGGCGGCGGGTCGGGTGGAGCGGTGGGCCGGCGGGGGACGGGTGTCGTCTGCTCATCGGGTTCCTCGGGGACGGGCCGCCCGGACAATGGTCAGGCTTTTGGGCGACATAAGGAACCCTAGGGGGTGGGTGGGGTGGCGTCACGTCTGTGACGGCAGAAGGCCCCACGGGGTTCATACGGCCTGGTCGGCCCGTGCGCGGTCCTGACACACGAGAAGGACGTGAGGAGCACGCGCCCTGTCATGCACAGGGCAGGTGCTCCTCACGTCCTCCGTGGGGCGGCGGCGCCGGAACCGGTCGCCGCCGAGGGTCAGTCCTCGGTCGCCTCGGGGTGGCGCACGATGTTGATCACGGCGGCGACGAGGCCGCCCCAGACGGTGACGATCGCGACGATCATCATGACGACGGCGGATGCGGACACGGGGTCCTCCTTCGGTCGGAGCGGCGAGAGCGGGCGGAGCGGGACGATCAGCGACGGGCCGCGGAGCGCAGCTCGTGCGGGGTGGTGGCGTCGGCCCGGGTCTCGAGGCCCTGCCCGGCCACGACCTCCGGGGCGATCGGGTCGCCGTCGGAGTCGTCCTTGAACAGGTTCGAGGTCGCGGGCCATGGCAGCAGCGACAGGGCGATGCCCGCCACGAGCAGCGCGAGCGCCATCAGCCAGCCGAACACCACGATGAACCAGCCCGGGTACCCCGAGTAGGTGGTGGGCGAGGTGATCAGGTCGATCGTCGAGGAGACCAGCGAGACGCCCAGGACGACCGGTGCGATCAGGCCCACGCACACGAGCCACCAGCGGCCGATCGGGAAGGTGCCCCGATGGTTGAGGTGGTCGCGCAGGGTGGGCAGGCCGCGCACCACGTAGGTGACCACGATGGTGGAGACCAGTGCCGCCGCGACGATGCCGTACTCGTTGGCCCACTTGTCCAGCACGTCCAGCAGGGGCATGCCCATGGTCGTGGAGAACAGGGCCGTGGAGACCACCGCGAGCGGCACGCACACCCACAGCGTGGAGGAGATGCGGGAGAGCCCGAACTTGTCCTGGATCGCGGCGATGACGACCTCGACGATCGAGATCAGCGAGGTGAAGCCGGCGAGCACGAGCGAGCCGAAGAACAGCACGCCGATCAGGGCGCCGGCGGGCGCCTCGGAGATGATCGTCGGGAAGGCGATGAACGCGAGGCCGATCCCCGAGGAGACCACCTCGGAGACCTGCACGCCCTGTGCCTGCGCCATGAAGCCGAGCGCGGAGAACACGCCGATGCCGCACAGGATCTCGAAGCCCGAGTTCGCGAAGCCCACCACGAGGCCGGAGCCGGTGAGGTCGGTCTTCTTCTTGAGGTACGAGGAGTAGGTGAGCATGATGCCGAAGGCGACGGACAGCGAGAAGAAGATCTGGCCGTAGGCGGCGACCCACACGCCCGGGGAGAGCAGCGCGGCCCAGTGCGGGCGGAACAGCGCCTCGAGGCCGTCGATCGCGCCGGGCAGGAACAGTGCCCGGATCACGAGGATGACGAACATGATCACGAGCAGCGGGATGAACACGACCGAGCTCGCGGAGATGCCCTTCTGCACGCCGAGCGCCATGACGACGATCGTCGCGATCCACACGACGACCATCGACACCAGCACCGCGGGCACCACGTCGAAGGAGATGTGCACGTCCGTGCCGGAGAGGGCCTGCGTGTACTGGCCGAAGAAGGCGTTCGGGTCATCGCCCCAGCGCTGGTCCAGCGAGAAGATCATGTAGTTCGTGGCCCACGCGAGGATCAGCGCGTAGTACAGCGCGATGACCAGGGCGATGAGCACCTGCCACCAGCCGATGAACTCGGTCCAGCGGCGGAACCGGCGCCAGGCCGCGGGGGCGGATCCGCGCCAGCGGTGGCCGATCGCGTAGTCGAGGAAGAGCAGCGGGATGCCGGCCGTGAGCAGGGCGACGAGGTACGGCAGGATGAACGCGCCGCCGCCGTTCTCGTAGGCCACGGCGGGGAAGCGCCAGATGTTGCCGAGGCCCACGGCGGAGCCGATGGCCGCGAAGATGAACGAGGTGCGCCCCGAGAAGGCGCCGCGGTCGGCGCGGCGGGCGCCGGCCTCGGCGGGTGCGGGGGAGTGTGCGCTCAAGGAGATCGCCTCCGGAGGATCTGCGCCCGCGGGCGCAGGAGGAACAGGGACGGGGATGCGGCGCCGCTCTCGCGGATCGCGCGGGCCCTGCCCGGGGGCAGGGTCGTGGGCCGACGGGGGCGTCGGCGGGCCGCGGGGACCGTCGGGCCGGGGTGTGGTCCGGACGGGGGAGCGGCGGGCGGCCGGGGTGTGGCCGTGGGGGAATGCTAGTGCCCCGGCGCGCCCGCCGCCCGGTCAGGACTCCGGCGGCGGGGGCGGGACGGGTGCGCCGACGGGCGGCGCGACCCGCGGGTGGGCGGTGGCGCCGGCGGTGGCGGAGCCCGTCGACCGGTCGCTCGGCGCGGCCTGAGCGCCGGAGGTCGCACCCTCGCCGGCCGCGCCGCGCGCCGGGGCGGGGTCCCAGCCGGCGTCCACCACACGACGCTGCACGAGCAGGGCGGCGCCGAGGATCGCGGCGCCGATGAGCACGAGCAGCACGACGCCGCTCACCACACCCGTGCGGGCGCCGTAGCCGATGAGGATGCCGAACCAGCCGAAGTCCGTGTCGCCGAAGGTCGTGTTCGCCGAGCCGAAGCTGCCGAGCACCTTGAGCAGCAGCGCGGGCAGGAAGGTCACGAGCAGGCCGTTGACCAGGCCACCCGCGACCGCGCCGCGCTGGCCGCCGGTCGCGTTGCCGTACACGCCGGCCGCGCCGCCCGTGAAGAAGTGGGGCACGAGGCCCGGCAGCACGAGCGCGAGGCCCAGGGCCGGGCCGAGCCACACGCCGAGCAGCAGCAGGCCCAGCAGGCCGCCCGCGAAGCTCGAGAGGAAGCCGATGAGCACGGCGTTCTGCGCGTACGGGAACACGATCGGGGCGTCGAGCGCGGGGATCGCCCCGGGGACGACCTTCGCGGCGATGCCCTGGAAGGCGGGGACGAGCTCGCCGAGGATCGTGCGCACGCCGAAGAGGATCACGGCGACCGCGATGCCGAACTGGAGGCCCTGGGTCACGGACTGCATGAGGTAGTTGCCGATGCCGGTCGCGCCGTTCTCGAAGGCGCCGAAGGCGGTCTCCTGGCCGGCGCGCACCACGTACAGCACGGCGACCACGACGTACATGAGCACCATCGACAGGGCCGTCGCGACCATCGAGTCACGCAGGAAGCGCAGCCCCTCGGGGACGTGGATGTCCTCCGTGGAGCGGCTCCTCCCCTTCGGGTCCACGAGCCGGCCGACGGCGCCCGCGGCGATGTAGCCGGCGGTGCCGAAGTGGCCGATCGCGATCGAGTCGTCGCCGGAGACGCGGCGGGTCCAGGGCTGGGCGAGCGCGGGCAGGGACACCATGAGCACGCCCAGCAGCACCGCGCCGAGCACGACCACCACGGGCGAGGGCATGCCCGCGGAGGCCATGACGATCGTGATGAGGGTGGCCATGAACAGCAGGTGGTGGCCGGTGAGGAAGACGTAGCGCAGGGGCGTGAAGCGGGCCAGCAGGATCGCGACCACGAAGCCCAGGATCATGAGCCAGGAGACCTGCGCCCCGAACTCCTCCTGGGCGATGCCGGCGATCGCCTCGTTCGTGGGGACGACGCCCTGGGCGCCGAGCGCGCCCTGGATCATCGCCCCGAGCGGGGTGAGGGAGGCGCTGACGAGGGTCGCTCCGGCGCCGATGAGCAGGAAGCCGAGGACGGCCTTGATGGCACCGCCCGCGACCTGGCCGACGCTGCGGCGCAGGGCGATGAGGCCGATGGCGGTGATGATGCCGATGAGATACGCGGGGACGCTGAGGATCTCGTTGACGAGGAACTGGGCGATCGCGACGAGGACGGTCACGAGGGAGCCTCCGATGCTGCGGTGGGGACGGGGGAGAGGGAGGGGTCAGACGGCGTAGAGGCGGCGCAGCGCGGCGTCGACCTCCGCGGTCGAGGTGAAGTTCTCGATGACGTGGACGGGCACGCCGACCTCGCCGAGGGTCTGGGCGATCGCGCCGGAGGTGAGGATCGCGTCCGCCTCCTTGGCGCGGCCCTTCGCGGAGATCGTGTCCGTCGCCTCGACGGAGAGCAGCGAGCCCCAGCCCCAGGTGCCGAGCACGGTCTCCGCCGTGTTCTTGAGGAACAGGCTCGTGCCCAGACCGTTGCCGCACACGGTGAGCAGCAGGTTCTTCGAGGGGACCGTCGGCTCGTCGGGGTCGACCGTGGCCGACTCGGTGGCGGTCGTGGCGGCCGCGGCCGACGGGGCCGAGGCGGTGGGGCGCTCCGCGCCGAGCACCGCGAGAACCTGCTCCGGGGTCGCGGCCTCGTCGAGCGCCGCGCGGCGCGCGGGATCCGCGAGGATCCCCGCGAGGGCCGCGAGCGCCTGCTGGTGGGCGGAGGGGTCCGCGGCGGCGAGGGCGACGACCAGCGTGACCGGATCGTTGCTCTCGTGTCCGAAGACGATCGGGGCCTGCGGGCGCAGCACCGACATCGCGGTGCGGTGCACGGAGGCGTCGGGCCGGGCATGGGCGAGCGCGAAGCCCGGGGCGATGACGATGTACGGGCCGTGCTCCTCGACGCTGCGGATCATCGCCGCGGTGTACGCGGGATCCACGGCGCCCGTGGACTCGAGCAGGGCGCCGGCGGCGGTGATCACATCGCGCCAGGTCGCGGCGGGGTTCTGGAGGCTGATCGCGGCGGGGTCGACGAGATCGCTCAGCTGGGACACGGGACTCTCCTCGGGGACGGAGCGGGACGGGCGGCGGGTCGAGGGGACCGGCCCTGGGGGACGCCCGCGCCGAGTGTAGGACCGCGCCGCGGCCCGCGTCGTCGGCGGTGCCGGGGGAGGAGACCGACCCGACGGACGGCCCGCCCGCGCGGGCCCCGCGAGCGCATCCGCCCAGCTCCGCGGCCCCCGTCCAGGGAACCTCTCGGGAACGGCGCGTGACCTGGCCGGGAACCGATACGTTGGAGCGCATGTCCTCCCATCGCGCGCCCCACGACGAGGCGACCCCCACCACGCCCTCGCACGCCTACCTCGACCAGCTCCACGAGGAGCAGGCCGCGGCCGTCGCCACCGAGCGCCACCCCGGCTCCGCCTTCGCCGGCGCGCCCGCGGCGCTGCTGACCCGCCTCGAGCAGGCAGTCGAGGCGGATTCCGGCGCGATGGTGGACCTCATGCTCGACCTCGCCGCGCACCCCGAGGTCGCCTTCGAGGAGCACCGCTCCGCCGCCGCGATCGTCGCGATCCTCGCCGAGCACGGGATCGAGGCGCAGCTCGGCGTGCACGGCCTGGACACCGCGATCCGCGCGGAGATCCACGGCGAGGGCGAGGGGCCCACGCTCGCCGTGCTCTCCGAGTACGACGCCCTGCCCGGCGTGGGCCACGGCTGCGGCCACAACGTCATCGCCGTCATGGGGCTCGGGGCCTTCCTCGCGATCCATGCGCTCGCACAGGAGGATCCGTCGGCCGTCCCTGGCACCGTCGTCTACCTCGGCACGCCCGCCGAGGAGGGCCACACCGGCAAGGAGTACATGGCCCGCGAGGGCGCCTTCGACGGCCTCGACGCCGCGGTCATGGCGCACGGCTACCCCGCCTACGACCTCGCCGACCAGGTGTGGCTCGGCCGGCGAACCCTCAAGGTCACCTTCCACGGGCACACCGCCCACGCCTCCGCGCAGCCCTTCATGGGGCGCAACGCCCTGGACGGCGCGAGCCTCATGTACCAGGGTGTGGGGCTGCTGCGGCAGCAGACGCCGCCGTCGGACCGCCTCCACGCGATCATCACCGAGGGCGGGGACCGCGCGAGCGTCATCCCGGATGTCGCCGTGGTCGAGATGTACGTGCGCTCGCAGCGGCCCGAGACCCTCAAGGACCTCTCGCGCCGCGTCGAGGACGTCGCCCGCGGCGCCGCGCTCATGGCCGGCGTGGGCGTGAGCATCGACTGGGACGAGCACCCGCCCTCGCTGCCCGTGCGCACCAACCAGGCGCTCACCGGCCGCTGGGTCGAGTCGCAGCGCCGCCGCGGCCGCGACCCGCTGCCGCTCGGCGTGGTGTCCCCCTCGCTCGCCGCCTCCACGGACTTCGGCAACGTCAGCTACCGCCTGCCCGGCATGCACCCGCTGATCCAGACCTCCGACGCCGAGGCCGCCCTGCACACGCGCGAGTTCGCCGCCCAGTCCACGGGGTCGATCGCGCGCGCCGCCGCGGCCGACGGCGCCTACGGCCTCGCCGCGACGCTGCTCGACGTGCTCCACGACCCGGCGCTCGCGGCGGAGGTCGCCGGCGAGTTCGCGGCGGCCGGCGGCGCGATCGACGTGCCCTCCTACTTCGACTGACCCCGTCCCTCTCCTCTCCCCGTCCCTCTCCTCTCCTCTCCCCGTCCCCGACGCCCGTCTGGAGCCCCCCTCATGAGCACCGCCACGACGCCCACCGGCCGCCCGCCCCTCACCGACCGCTTCCTCGGCGGGGTGGAGCGGCTCGGGAACAAGCTCCCCGAGCCGTTCATGCTGTTCCTCATCCTGTTCGCGATCACCGGGATCGTCTCGACCGCGATGGCCGCGGCCGGGGTGACCGTCTCCGTGCCCGGCGCGGAGGAGGCCACGGTCATCAAGGGGCTGTTCACCGCGGAGGGACTCACCTGGCTCACGAGCAACCTCGGGGAGAACTACATCGGCTTCCCGCCGCTGAAGACGGTCATGCCGATCCTGCTCGCGATCGGCGTGGCCCAGCACTCCGGCATGCTCGCCGCGATCATCCGCAAGACCTTCGGCTCCTCGCCGCGCTGGATGCTGCCGTACGTCGTGGGCTTCGTCGGCGTCATCTCCTCGATCATGGCGGACTCCGCCTTCGTGGTCGTCCCGCCGCTCGCGGCGCTCGTGTTCAAGGCCGCGGGACGTCACCCGGTCGCGGGCCTGCTCGGCGGCTTCGCCGCGGCGGGCGCCGGCTACTCCACGAACATCTTCCCCACCAGCCTCGACGCGCTCTTCGCGGGCATCACCACCTCCGTGATGGAGGCGCTGCCGGGCCTCGGCGCGACCCCGGTGAACCCGGTCTCGAACTGGTGGTTCAACATCGCCTCCTCGCTCGTGCTGGGCCTCGTCGCGGGCTTCGTCATCGACCGGGTGCTCGAGCCGCGGCTCGTGCGCACCGACGTCCCGCGCGACGAGACCGTGGAGGACGGCGAGTCCGGGAGCGGCGGGACCGACGCCGAGCAGATGCGCGCCGCCCTCAGCCCGCAGGAGAACAAGGGCCTGCTCGTCGCCGTCCTCGCCGCCGTGGTGCTCACGGCCGTGGTGCTCGTGGCGACGCTGGTCCCCGCCTCCCCGTGGCGCAACGAGGAGGGCGGATTCCTGCCCTCCTCGCCGCTGCTGGACTCGATCGTGTTCCTCGTCTTCGCGTACTTCGTGGTGGTGGGGCTCGCCTACGGGATCGTCGTCGGCACGATCCGCTCGAGCGCCGACGGCGTGCGGATGATGACCGACGCCCTGAAGGAGATGCTCCCCTTCATCGTGCTCGCGTTCGTGCTGGGGCAGTTCATCGCCCTGTTCAACTGGTCCGGCATCGGCTCCTGGATCGCCGTGACGGGCGCCGCTGGCCTCGAGGGGATCGGCCTGACGGGCTTCCCCGCGATCATCGGGTTCATCCTGCTGGCGAGCTGCCTGAACCTCTTCATCATCTCCGGCTCGGGCATGTGGACGATCATGGCCGCGGTGTTCGTGCCGATGTTCGCGCTGCTCGGCTACGAGCCGGCGTTCACGCAGGCCGCGTTCCGCGTGGGCGACTCCGCCACCCAGGTCATCACCCCGATGAACCCGTACATGGTCGTGCTGCTGGGCATGCTGCGGAAGTACGAGCCCGCCGCGGGCCTCGGCACGATGTTCGCGCGCATGCTGCCCTTCGTGGTCCCGTTCTGGGTGGTGTGGACGGCGATCCTCGCGATCTTCTTCTTCACCGGCCTCCCGCTGGGCCCCGGCACCGGGATCATGCTCGGGGAGTGAGGCGGGAGAGCTGGAGGGGCCGACGGGCGGTGCCGAGGTCGCCCGCGGTCAGCGCAGGGTGAGGCGGAGGAGCCGGTGGGGCCGGCCGTAGGACACGACGGTGCCGATGCCCCCGCCGTCGGCAGCGCCCTCGGTGAAGCCGAGCTTCTGAAGCACGTGCGCGGAGGCGGGGTTCGCCGCATCCACGAGGGCCACCACCTCGCGATGGCCCAGCTCCCTTGCCGCCTCGAGGCAGGCCCGGGCGGCCTCGGTCGCGAGCCCCTGGCCCCAGCGGTCCCGACGCAGCGTGTAGCCCAGCTCGAGCCCGTGCTCGGTGAGCTCGAAACCTGCATCCCCGATCAGTGCGCCATCGGCCCTGTCGACCACCGCCCAGAATCCGAGGCCGTGCTCGCGCTGATGAGCGATGTAGGCGGCCACCATCGCGGCCGCCTCGTCGGCGTCGACCGCTCCGCCCTCACCCACATGCCGCATGACCTCGGCGTCCCCGTAGACGGCAGCCGCGGCGGGCACGTCCTGCACCGTGAAGGGGCGCAGCTCGAGGCGCGCGGTGCGGAGGGGGAAGCTCAGGCTCATGGGGTCAGTATCGCCGGTGGAGGTCCCTGCGGACGAGCAGGTTCTTCTCGGGTTCCCGAACGCCCTGATCAGGTCGTGCCGGGACGGGACCACCGTGGTCCCGTCCCGGCACCCCGGGGATCAGCCGACGATCAGGCCCCGGTCCTTCTGCAGCGCCTTCAGCAGCGCGGCGCGGCTGTATCCCTTGATCCCGATGCTCTTGGCGCGGCCAGGATCGGAGACCAGGATCCTCCCGGAGGAGTCCTTCCCCTTCGCCACGACGTAGTGCCCGTAGTTCGCCCCGGAGATGCCGAGCAGCTTCCCGTGGTTGACGTGCAGGATGGTCGTCTTCCCGGCGGCTGCGGCGTCGACCGCGGCGGCGAAGGTGACCTGCGAGGCGGACCCCTTGTTGGCCTTGATACCGCGGGCCAGGTCGGTGAGGTCGGAGCCGACGTAGCTGACGCTCTTCTTCATCGGCTGCCCGGCGGGGGAGAGACCGCAGGAGACGCGCATGTTCTGCACGACCTTCGCGTTGCCGGTGACCGATGCCCGGTATCCGCTCGGGGTCTTTCCGACGGCGACCAGCGCGATGACCGCGGCCGTCGGGCCGCAGTTCTCGGCGCTGAAATGTCCCGTGTCCATCTGGTCGATCACCACGAGCTTCCCCGACGAGGAGGAGGTCCCGACCACGCGGCGCACGCCGAGCTTCGACATGGTCAGCGCTCCGGATCGACCGTCGGCGACGAGACCCTTGGAGGACTGGTACTTCTTCACGGCGGCGACCGTGACGCTGCCGTAGTCGCCGTCGACGACGAGGCCCAGCGCCTTCTGCACGGCCTTGACGACCTTCACGAGCTCGGCCTGGGTGATCGATCCGGCGTTCCCGTCGACCACGAGGGCGCGGTCGGCCTGGAAGGACTTGACCGCGGCGATGGACATCGCACCGAGTCGACCGTCGATCGCACCGCTGTAGTAGTAGAGGCCCCACAGCGACTTCTGGACGCCGGAGGTGGACAGCGCGTGGGCCGACGTGGGGACGATCAGCCCGCCGGCGGTGAGCAGGCCGGCGGCGCCGACGCCGCGGAGCAGGGCGCGGCGGTCGAGCGCAGGGAGGGGGGACTTCGTCATGGCGGGGTCTCCGTCGATGTCGTGATCGGGCCGTCGACCGGTTAGGGCGAACCGTGATCGGACCTCGATGCGTGAACTCCTGAAGCCTCGGTCGACGATCGCTCCCACCGACAGCACATCGGGGACTGTTCGTCGAAACGCTACTGCCCCGTCATCAGGAGAACGGGACGGCCGCGCCCTCGAAGCGGCGCCGCGGCGGACGCCCGATCTCCACCGAAAGTCGGGTGCGCCCCGCGCCCTGCCCGGTGCAGGATGGGACGCCTTGTCGCGCGCCCCGCGCGGCGCCCACGGCTTCGAGGACAGGACCTGTCCTCAGCCCCTCCTACGCTCGGGACGGCGGGACGGCCCACCGCTCTCTCCCACGCCCCCGAACACCCCTCACTCGGACCCTCCACCCCAAGGATCCTCATGCTCTGGACCCTCCTGCGCCGATACGGCCGGCCCTACCTCCCGCACGTCGGCGCCGTGCTCGTGCTGCAGCTCGCGACCGTGCTCGCCACCCTGTACCTGCCCAGCCTCAACGCGGACATCATCGACCACGGCGTCGCGACCGGGGACACCGACTACATCTGGCGCGTGGGCGGCGTGATGCTCGTCGTCGCCCTCGTCCAGGTCGTCACCGCGATCGCCTCCGTCTGGTTCGGCGCCCGCGCCGCCATGGGCATCGGCCGGGACCTCCGCCGTGCGGTCTACACGCGCGTGGACCGCTTCTCCACCGAGGAGATGGGCCGCTTCGGCGCCCCGACCCTCATCACCCGCGCCACGAACGACGTCCAGCAGGTCCAGATGCTCGTGCTCATGGGCCTGAACTTCATGGTCATGGTGCCGATCATGTCGATCGGCGGCATCGTCATGGCCGTGCGCGAGGACCCGGGCCTGTCCTGGCTCGTGTGGGTCTCCGTGCCCGTCCTGCTCGTCATCGTCGGCCTGCTCGTCGTGCGCCTCATGCCGCTGTTCCAGCGCATGCAGGACAACATCGACGGCATCAACGGCGTCATGCGCGAGCAGCTCATGGGCATCCGCGTCGTCCGCGCCTTCGTGCGCGAGCAGCACGAGTCCTCCCGCTTCACCGACGCCAACCAGCTGCTCACCGACACCTCCGTCCGGATCGGCCGGCTGTTCGTGCTCATGGGCCCCGCGATCACCGTCGTCCTCCACCTCGCGACCGCCGCCGTGCTGTGGTTCGGCGGTCACCGCGTGGACGCGGGCCTCGTGCAGGTCGGTTCGCTGACCGCCTTCATGCAGTACCTCCTGCAGATCCTCATGGCCGTCATGATGGGCACCTTCATGGTCATGATGTTCCCGCGCGCGGTCGTCGGCGGGCGCCGCATCGGCGAGGTGCTCCAGACCACGCCCACCCTCGCCGAGCCCACCGCCCCGCGCGAGCTGCCCGTGCCCGCCCCCGGCGCCGCCGTCGGCGCGAGCGTCGAGTTCCGCGACGTGAGCTTCTCCTACCCCGGCGCCGAGTCCCCGGTGCTCGACGGCGTCTCCTTCACCGCCCCCGCCGGTCGCACCACCGCCATCATCGGCGCGACCGGCTCCGGCAAGACGAGCCTCGTCAGCCTCGTCCCGCGCCTGCACGACGCGACCTCCGGCCAGGTCCTCATCGAGGGCGTGCCCGTCACGGACCTCTCCCGGGCCTCGCTCAGCGCCGCCGTCGGCCTCGTCCCGCAGCGTCCCTACCTGTTCTCCGGCACCGTCGCGGAGAACCTCCGCTTCGGCGACCCCGCGGCGAGCGAGGAGACCCTGCACGCGGCGCTCGAGGTCGCGCAGGCCTCCGGCTTCGTCCGCGATCGCACCACCGGCAGCGGGGACGCCGCCGCGACGGGCCTGGACTCGACGATCTCGCAGGGCGGCACCGACGTCTCGGGCGGCCAGCGCCAGCGCCTGTGCATCGCCCGCACCCTCGTCGCCGCGCCGCGCGTGTACGTCTTCGACGACTCGTTCTCCGCGCTCGACGTCACGACCGATGCGAAGGTCCGCGCGGCGCTCGCCGAGCACACCGCGGGCGCGACGGTGCTCATCGTCGCCCAGCGCATCTCGACCATCACCGACGCCGATCAGATCCTCGTCCTGGACCAGGGGCGGATCGTCGGCCGCGGCACCCACGAGGAGCTGCTCGGCTCGTCGGAGACCTACCGGGAGATCGTCGACTCCCAGATCACCGTGGAGGAGCCGGCATGAGCGAGAAGACCCCCACCCCGGCCGACGCCGCGACCCAGGACCTCACCGACGACGAGATCGTCCAGATGCAGGGCTCCATGGAGAGCGAATGGGGCGGCGGCCCGCCCCGTAAGGCGAAGGCCTTCTGGCCCACCGCGAAGCGACTGTTCTCCACCTTCAGCGACCACAAGCTCGGCCTCGCCGTCGTGCTCACCTTCGGCCTCATCGCGACCGTGCTCACCGTGTGGGCGCCCACGATCCTCGGCGACGCGATCGACGTCATCGTCGACGGCGTCGCCTCCGGGAACGGCGTGGACTTCGGGGCGCTCGGCCGCCTGCTCGTGGTCGTCCTCGCGATGTACGTCGTCGCGTCCCTGTTCAACTGGCTGCAGGGTCGCGTGCTCAACGACATCGTCATGCGGATCGTGTTCCGCCTGCGCGAGCGCATCGAGACCAAGATCAACCGCCTGCCGCTGCGCTACTTCGACACCCGCCAGCGCGGCGACCTGCTCTCCCGCACCACGAACGACGTCGACAACGTGCAGACGGCGCTCCAGCAGGCCTTCGCCTCCCTCGTCTACGCGGTGCTGACGATCATCGGCATCACCGTGATGATGTTCTGGCTGTCCTGGCAGCTCGCGCTCATCGCCCTCGTGGCGCTGCCGATCTCCGGCGTGGTCGTCGGGATCATCGGCTCCCGCTCGCAGAAGCTCTTCACCGCCCAGTGGCGCAACACCGGCCGCCTCAACGGCCACGTCGAGGAGTCCTTCACCGGGCACGACCTGGTCACCGTCTTCGACCGCCAGGACGCGATGCGGGAGACCTTCGACGAGCGCAACGAGGAGCTGTTCGAGGCCGCCTTCAAGGCCCAGTTCTTCTCCGGGATGATCATGCCGATCATGCAGTGGGTGACCTACCTCGGCTACGTCGGCATCGCGGTCGTGGGCGGCCTGCGCGTCGCGAGCGGCCAGATGTCCCTCGGTGCGGTCGTCGCGTTCATCCAGTACTCCCGCGAGTTCAACGCGCCGCTCGGCGAGGTCGCCGGCATGGCGAACATGCTGATCTCCGGCGTCGCCTCCGCCGAGCGCATCTTCGAGCTGCTCGACGCGGAGGAGGAGCAGCCCGACGGCGGGATCACCGTCGCCGAGGCGCAGGCCGACGGCACCGTCGCCGAGCGGGCGATCGCCCCCGCGGCGGCACCCGCCGAGGTGCGCGGCCGCGTCGAGTTCGCGCACGTCGCCTTCTCCTACAGCCCGGACAAGCCGCTCATCACGGATCTCTCGCTCGTCGCGGAGCCCGGCCAGACGATCGCGATCGTCGGGCCGACGGGCGCCGGCAAGACCACGCTCGTGAACCTCGTGATGCGCTTCTACGAGATCGACCGCGGCGAGATCCGCCTCGACGGCGTGGACATCCGGGCGCTGGACCGCGGCGCGGTGCGCAGCCGGGTGGGCATGGTGCTCCAGGACGCCGTGCTGTTCGGCGGCACGATCCGCGAGAACATCCGCTACGGGCGCCTCGGGGCGAGCGACGAGGAGGTGGTCGAGGCGGCCCGCGCGACCTACGTCGACCGCTTCGTGCGCACCCTCCCCGAGGGCTACGACACGGTCATCGAGGACGAGGGCGCGAACGTCTCCGCCGGCGAGCGGCAGCTCATCACGATCGCCCGCGCCTTCCTCGCCGATCCGGCGCTGCTGATCCTCGACGAGGCCACCTCGAGCGTGGACACCCGCACCGAGGTCCTCGTGCAGGAGGCGATGGCGGCGCTGCGCACCGACCGCACGAGCTTCGTCATCGCGCACCGGCTCTCCACGATCCGCGACGCCGACGTCATCCTCGTGATGGAGCACGGCGACATCGTCGAGCAGGGCTCCCACGAGGCGCTGCTCGCGGCGGAGGGCGCCTACCACCGCCTGTACTGGTCGCAGTTCTCCGAGGGCACCGACCCCGACGAGGAGGCGGCCGTGCTCGAGGCCTCCGCGACCGTGACCGGCGAACTCGCCGCGGTGAGCGGGGACGATCTCCCGGCCCCGGAGCGACCTGCCGCGGAGTGATGCCCGGCGGCACCCTGCTCACAGGTGCAGGGTGCCGCCGAGGGCGCGGAACGCGGTGATGAAGGGCCGCGACTCGGGGTAGCTGCACTCCCGGGCCACCTGCGCCACGGGCCGCTCCGACTCCAGCAGCCGCGCCGCGTGCTCGAGCCGCAGCCGCCGCAGCTCCGCGATCATCGGGGTGCCGGTCTCCTGCCCGAACAGCCGCGCGGCGTGACGGTCGGAGAGGTGCGCGACCGCGGCGACGTCCTCCACGCGGATCGGTCGGGCGAGGTTGTCCGCGAGATAGCCGCGCATGGCGGCGACGGCGGAGGTGGCGCGCGCCCCGGGGTCGAGGGTGACCGCGAGGTCCTCGGGGGCGGCGAAGGCCCGTGCCGTCTCGATCACGAGCGCCGAGCCGAGCGCCCTGACCTGCGCGTCCACACCGGAGCGCGGACTGGCGGCCTCCGCGGCGAGCGCGGAGACGATCGCGGGCAGCGAGCCGAGGCGGGGCGAGACGAGCGGGCGCTCGCGGCGCAGCAGGCCGTCCCACCAGCCGGGGCCCTCGGGCAGGGCGGTGGTGTCCAGGGCGAACCCCCAGAAGGCGATGCCGAGGCCGGCCTCGGGACGGGAGACGATCTCGTGCACCTCGCCCTCCACGGTGAACGTGCCGGAGCCCGCGTAGGCCAGGCACACCTCGTGGAAGGAGTGGGTGTGGGGGGTGTTGCGCCAGACGGCCGGCGAGGATGAGCCCCTGGCCCAGGGAGTGCGTGTGGTGGTCCGTGAGCGGGAGGTCCGCCGGGTCGCGGAACTGCACGAGCCACGTGGTGCGGGCCTCGTCGCTCACGTTGACGCCGGAGCTGTGCACGGTGAGGTAGGTGAAGAACAGGACGTCGCCGGCCTCGGCCTCCACCGGCACGAGCTCCTCGACGGGGAAGCCCGGGAGGTTGAAGCTGCCCTTCGGGTCGTGCTCGCGCGGTCCCGCGAGGTGGCTGCCCGGCGCGATGCGCACGCAGCCCTTCGCGTCGGGGGCGTCGTCGAAGTGGAAGATCGCGGCGGCCACCCGGTGATGGGTGTGAGGGAAGAACGGGTGGTCCTGATGGGGCGGGAACGGGGAGCCGTTCTCCGGCGGCTTGATGAACATCTTCGTCTGGTGCAGCTGCACGTTCGGGGTGCGCAGGACGGCCGCGGCGACGTCCGTGAAGCGCGGGTCGACGAGCAGCCGGGTGAAGGCGGCGTCGTGGAACTGGGCGTCGTGCAGGTGCTGGACGCTGGTCGCCCGGCCCATGGCGATCTCGGAGGCGGCGTCCCAGGTGGGGTCGTCGCCGCGGTCCAGGGCGGCGATCAGCTCATGGCTGCGCTCGACACTACGGAGCCGCCGTCGGCCCCCACCATGCGCGGGGCGGACGCGGAGGTTCGCCGGACGGACGCCCCGCGCGCTCGCGCTCAGCGCTCCCGCACGTACTCCGTCAGCGACACCCCGGAGTCGAAGGTCCGGGTGCGCACGTGCGCGAAGGGCTCGGGCTCGTAGTCCCCCGGGGCGAACAGCGGGACGCCGGCGCCGAACAGCAGCGGCTGGCGCTTGAGCACGAGCCGGTCGATCTCACCGCGCAGCTGGGTCGCGAGCTGCGCGCCGCCGCACAGCCAGATGTCCGCGCCGGGCTGCTCCTTGAGCGCGCGCACCACGGCGACCGGGTCCTCCGTAGTGGTGCGGAGGTTCTCCGCGGGTGGGAGCTCGCGGTGCGTGAACACGATCTGCTCGAGGTGGCGGTAGGGGCTCGGCATGGCCGGCAGGCCCATCGCGTGGGTGGTCGCCCCCATGAGCACCGTCCCGAACCGCTCGCCGCTCTGGGGGATGCCGAGGTGGGCGGCGATGTCGGTGGGGATCGCGTCCCCGAACTCCTCGTTGATGCCCTCCATGTGGTCGCCCTCGACGAGGAAGGCGTCGAACTGGTCCTGGGGGCCGGCGATGCAGCCGTCCAGGCTCACGGCCACGTAGTACACGAGCTCTCGCATGTCACTCCCTGCTCCGGTGCGGAGCGTCGCGACGGGGCCACGACGCCTGGGGCCCCGACGATGCCAGGGGACGCGACGCCGCGCCACGGATTTTGATCGCGGCTCGCGGGCGCTCGTGGTGGATCCCGTCGAGGGACTGCTGCCGGGCTCGGGCTCAGCCCTCGAGCATCCGCGACCGGGTGAGGAACCGCTTGCCGTCGGGCGACTCGAGGCTGAAGCCGCCGCCGCGCCCGTCGACGAGGTCGATCGTCAGGTGCGTGTGGCGCCAGTAGGTGAACTGCTCGCGGCTCATCCAGAAGTCGAGCGGACTCGTGCCGCCTTGGGGCAGCGGCACCTCCGCGTGCCCCATGCGGACGTCCGCGTCGCCGGTGATGAAGTCGCCCTCCGGGTAGCACATGGGGGAGGAGCCGTCGCAGCAGCCGCCGGACTGGTGGAACATGAGCGGGCCGTTGCGGTCGATGAGCCGCTGCAGCATGCCCACCGCCGCCTGCGTGAAGGCGACGCGGGAGAAGTCCTCGCCCTCGACGGTGGGCTCGAGCTCGAGGACGTCGTCCTTCTCGGTCGGCTCGGGCAGGGCCGGGGCCGGCGGCTGTCCTCCCTGCCGGGCGGGGCTCGTGGGGAGCTGGGTCATGGGTCCTCCTCCTTCCCGCGCGGTGAGCGCGGCGAGGCGCCACGGCCATGTGGCGCGCGTCACCACGATACCCCCGCCCCGCAGACGACGCCGAGGTGGCGGGCCTAGGCTCCACCGCATGGAACATCGCCACCTGGGACGCAGCGGACTCAAGATCAGCGAGATCATCTACGGCAACTGGCTCACCCATGCCTCGCAGGTCGAGGACGACCGGGCCCGCGCCTGCGTGCGCGCCGCCCTCGACGCCGGCATCAGCACCTTCGACACCGCGGACACCTACGCGAACACGGCCGCGGAGGTCGTGCTCGGCGAGGCGCTGAAGGGCGAGCGCCGCGAATCCCTCGAGATCCTCACCAAGGTCTACTTCCCGACCGGCCCCAAGGGCCACAACGACACCGGCCTCTCCCGCAAGCACATCCGCGAGTCGATCGACGGCTCCCTGCGCCGCCTGCAGACGGACTACGTCGACCTCTACCAGGCGCACCGCTACGACTACGCGACGCCGCTCGAGGAGACCATGCAGGCCTTCGCGGAGGTCGTCCGCGCCGGCAAGGCCCTCTACATCGGCGTCTCCGAGTGGAACGCGGACCAGATCCGCGCCGGCCACCAGCTCGCCCGTGAGCTCGGCATCCAGCTGGTCTCCAACCAGCCCCAGTACTCGATGCTGTGGCGGGTCATCGAGGAGCGCGTGGTCCCCACCTCCCAGGAGCTGGGCGTCTCCCAGATCGTGTGGTCCCCGGTCGCGCAGGGCATCCTCACCGGCAAGTACAAGCCCGGCGCCGAGGTCCCCGAGGGCTCCCGCGCCCGGGACGAGAAGGGCGGCGCGGACATGATCAAGCGCTTCCTGGACGACGAGACCCTCACTGCCGTGCAGGGGCTGCTGCCGATCGCCGACGAGCTCGGCCTCACCCCGGCGCAGCTCGCCGTGGCGTGGGTGCTCGGCAACGACAACGTGGCGGGCGCGATCATCGGCGCCTCCCGCCCCGAGCAGGTCACCGAGAACGTCAAGGCCGCCGGCGTCACCCTCGACGCCGACGTGAAGGCGCGGATCGACGAGGTGCTCGGCGACCTCCCCGAGACCGACCCGGCGCTCACGCTCTCCCCGGCGCGGCGCCTGGCCTGAGATCCGCCGCGGCCGACGGGCCGCTCACGACGAACGCCCGACCTCCGAGGAGGTCGGGCGTTCGTCGTCCCTGGGGGAGAGGCTCCGGGGAGGCGGGGATCAGCCGATCTTGCCGGCCAGCTCCTCGCCGGTCTCGCCCTGGCGGATGCGGCCGTCGGCCCGCAGCTCCCAGAACTCGGCGTTCTTGATCCCCAGCTCGCGCGGGTCGAACTGCGGGTCCTTCCCGGCCTTCTTCTGCCGCTGGTAGTCCTTGAAGGCCTTCAGGGCGGGCTTCTGGAGGATGAGGATCGCGACGACGTTCAGCCACGCCATCGTGCCGACGCCGATGTCGCCCAGGGCCCAGGCGTTGCCGGTCGTGGTGACCGAGCCGTAGACCACCGCGACGAGGATCAGCGCCTGGAGCGCGCGCTTGAGGGTGCGTCGCACGAACGCGTTCGGGATCCAGCGCGAGAGGTAGGTCAGGTTGACCTCGGCCATGTAGTAGTAGGCGACGATCGTGGTGAAGGCGAAGAAGAACAGCGCGAGAGCCACGAAGGTGGGGCCCAGGCCGTGGAAGACGGTCTCGAAGCCGAACTGAGCGAACTCGGGGCCGTAGTCCGTGCCCTCGGGGATGTCGCCCTGGTAGATGACGGTCTCCTCGTCGAGCGCGAACACCTGGTACATGTTCGTGGAGATGATGAGGAAGGCGGTCGCGGTGCAGACGAACAGGGTGTCGATGTAGACCGCGAAGGACTGCGCGAAGCCCTGCTTGGCCGGGTGGGAGACCTCCGCGGCGGCCGCCGCGTGGGGGCCCGTGCCCTGGCCGGCCTCGTTCGAGTAGAGACCGCGCTTGACGCCCATCTCGATCGCCTTGCCGACGATCGCGCCGAACACCGCGTGGGCGCCGAAGGCGCTCGAGAAGATCAGGCCGAACACGTGGCCGATCTGGTCGAAGTTCACGAAGAACACGATGAGCGCGAAGACGATGTAGAGGATCGCCATCACCGGCACCACGATCACCGCGAACTGGGCGATGCGCTTCACGCCGCCGATGATGATGAAGGCGAGCACGATGACGACGGCGACGGCGGAGACCCAGTGGGGCACGCCCCAGGCGTTGTTCACCGCGGAGGAGATGCCGTTGGCCTGCACGCCCGGGAGGAAGAAGCACATCGCGAAGACGGTGACGATCGCGAAGACGATCGCGTAGACGAGGAACGCGGGGGCGGCGGCGGTGTGCTTGTACGCCTTCTCGATGTAGTACGCGGGACCGCCGCGGTACTCGCCGGTGTCCTTGTCCTTCTCCTTGTAGATCTGGCCCAGGGTGCACTCGATGAACGAGGTGGCCGCGCCGAGGAAGGCGATCAGCCACATCCAGAACACGGCGCCCGGGCCGCCGAGCGCGATCGCGGTCGCGACGCCGCCGATGTTGCCCATGCCGACGCGGCCGGCCAGCGACATCATGAGCGACTGGAAGGAGGAGGTGCCGTCCGGGGAGGACTCGCCCTTCTTCAGCTGGGAGAGCATGTCGGGGATGCAGCGCACCTGGAGGAACACGGTGCGCAGTGAGAAGTAGAGGCCGGTGAGCAGCAGCAGGCCCACCAGCGGGAGCGACCACACGAGGTTGTTGGCCCCGGTGATCAGGTTGTCGAAGAACATGGGGTCTCCAGCGGGGAAGGGAACGAGGAGGAGCGGATGTCGGGGCGCGGCGGTGTGAGTACGGTCACCCGCGACGCCGTGGGGGGAACAGTAGCGCGCGGAGCGGCCCTCCCCGCCCCGTCGAGGGCCGTCCGTTATCCGACCGCAACCCCGCCGGCCGCGCGGAGGGTGCCCCCGCCGGGCCCGACGCCCCTGCGCCGCTCGTGCTCGATCGGCTGTCGCCATGCGGCGTGTCGCCCTGGGTGAGGCCCGTGACATCACCGCTCCGCGGTTCGGCAGAGCGCCCGGACTTCGCTAGACTCGTCCGCGACCCCTCGTGCGGTGTCATCTCGCTGAACTCCCCCAGGGCCTGACGGCAGCAAGGGCAGGTGGGCTCTGGCAGGTGCACGAGGGGTCGTCTCATGCCCGCGAGGAGGGAAGCCCCCGGATCCCGGATGCCTGGCGAGCCGGCTGCGCACCGGCCCCGCTCCCCACGGGCGTCGGTACGATCGAGGCGAACCCACCGGAAGGGGCCCGCCATGAGGATCGTCGCCACGCATCGCATCGAGAGCCCGCACGCCGACGTGCTCGCCTGGCATGAGCGGCCCGGCGCCCTCGTGCGCCTGACCCCGCCCGGGGTCGCCACGATCGACGACCCCACCGCGGGCGGCATGCGTGCGGGACGGGTGGTCGGCGCCCATATGGGCCCCACCGCCCTGCCGCTGCGGCCCGCCTGGGTGCTCCGGCACGCGGAGGCCACCGAGGCCGGTCGCTTCGTGGATCAGCAGGTCAGCGGCCCGTGGCGCAGCTGGCAGCACGAGCACGGCATCGTCGTCGATCCCGCGGATCCGTCGGCCACCCTGCTCACCGACACCATCGAGGTCGAGCTGCCCGGCGGGGTCGAGAGATCGACGCCCGTGGGCGCGGCCCTCGAGCGCCGCGTGCGTCGCCTGCTCGCCTTCCGCGCACGTCAGCTGCGCGAGGACCTCGCCCTGCACACCGCGCTCGCCGCCGTCCCGCGCCGCACGATCGCGATCACCGGCGCCTCGGGACTCGTGGGCACCCAGCTCGCGGCGCTCCTCGAGAGCGGCGGCCACACGGTGCGCCGGCTCGTGCGCAAGGACCGCCCCGGTCCCGGGGAGATCCGCTGGGACCCGCGCGCGGGGGAGCTGGACCCCGGGGACCTCGAGGGCGTCGACGTGGTCGTCCACCTCGCCGGCCGCTCGATCGCGACCCGCTGGACGGACGCCGCGAAGCGCGAGATCCGCGACTCCCGGGTGGAGGGCACGGCGCTGATCGCCCGCACGCTCGCCGGGATGACGGACGGCCCGCGCACCCTCGTGACCGCCTCCGCGATCGGCGTCTACGGACCGCAGCGGCCCGGGGAGGTGCTCACCGAGGAGGACACCGCCGGCACCGGGTTCCTCGCGGACCTCGTGCGGGACTGGGAAGCCGCGACCGCACCCGCCTCCCGCGCCGGCGTGCGGGTCGCGCAGCTGCGCACGGGCGTGGTGCTCTCCGACGGCGGCGGGTCCCTGCTCCCGCAGCTTCCCCTGCTGCTCGCCGGGGTGGGCGGCCGCCTCGCCCCGCCCGATGCCGTGACCTCGTGGATCACGCTCGACGACCTCGTGCGCGCCTACGCGACCGTGGCCCTCGCCTCGAGCGCGGAGGGCCCGCTGAACGCGGTCGCCCCGCATCCCGTCACCCAGGCGGAGCTCGTGCGCGCCCTGGGTCGCACCCTGCACCGGCCCGCGGTCGTGCCCGTGCCGGCGGCGGGCCCCGCCCTGCTGCTGGGCACGGAGGCGGCGCGCGAGCTCGTCCGCGCGGATCAGCGCGTGGACGCGACGCGGCTGCAGCAGGCCGGCGCCCGGTTCGAGCACCCGCGGGTCGAGGAGGCGCTGCACCACGTGCTGTGGCGCTGAGCGTCCCGGACCCGTGCCTCCCTGAGCGGAGCGCCCCGGATCAGAGCGCGGCCGGAGGTGCCTCGGTGGAGGTCACGGCGTCCTCGACGGCGAGCGGCCCGCGACCGAGCAGGGCGTTGCCGAGCGCCGCGAGCACCACGAGCGACGCGGCCGCGATCGGCAGCAGCACGGCCGTCCCCGCCCCGGTGCTCTCCGCGACCGACCCGGTCAGCGCGGAGGCCGCGGACTGCCCGACGATCGTCGCCGAGCCGAGCATCGTCATCAGGGTCGCCGAGCGGCCCTGCGGGGAGCGCTCCGCCGCGAGGCTGTAGAGCGTGACGACCGTCGGCCCCACGCCGATCCCCGCGACCGCCATCGCCCCGACCATCACGGGCAGCGCGCCGCCCGCGAGACCGAAGGCGAGCATCGCGGCGAGCATGAGCGTGCCGAAGACCAGCCAGCGGGCGCGCAGCGAGAACCGCGACGGGAACAGGGAGGTGCTGAGCGCGAGGATCGTGGAGCCGACGCCCATCACCCCGTAGACCAGTCCCGCGGACTCCCCGTGGCCCGCCTCGGAGAGCACGGCCGTGAGCGAGGTGAGGACCGTGCCGAAGAACAGGCCCACCCCGAGAGCGCCCGCGACGATGACGAGCACGCCGGGGGCGCGCAGCTCCCGGGCGGGCGCCTGGACCACGGACTCGTGGGAGGCAGGCGCCTCGACCCTCGCCGTGGGGTGCAGCGCGAAGGCGGTGACGAACACGAGCGTGAGCACCGCGGCGCCGATCATCGGGGCGGCCGGGCTCATCGTCGTCGCGAGCAGACCCACCACGACGGGGCCGAAGACGAAGGCGGTCTCGTCGGCCGCGGACTCGTAGCCCATCGTCCCGTTCATGCTGCGGGCGCGGCGATCGGCCGGCATGCGGTGCAGGATCAGCTGCACGAGCCGGCTGCGGGAGAGCGGACCGATCTGCGGCGAGGACGCGCCGAGCACGAAGCCCACGGCGAGCACCGCCACGTCGGGCAGATCGCTGAAGGCGACGACCGCGAGGGCGAGCAGGGCGAGCGAGTTGACGAGGCCGGAGGCGAGCAGCACGGGGCGCTGGCCGATCCTGTCCGCCGCGGCGCCCAGCAGCGGGCCCACGAGCGCGGAGCCGAGGCCCACGACGGCGGAGTTCAGCCCGCCCAGCGCGATCGAGTCGCGCGCGGCGACGACGAGCGTCAGGGTGCCCACGACCATCATCGCGAAGGGGAAGCGGGCGATGAAGGCGATCGGGAAGTACGCGGGGCCCGCGAGCCGCAGCAGTGAGGGGGCCGGCGTCGTCCCCTGGTCGGTGTGGGCGCCGGTGCGCTGCCGGTCCAGATGCGATGAGGTCATGGGGATCCTCCGGGACGGGTGGTGCCGCCTTGGACGATCCGTGAGAGGACCCGAGGTAGATGCACTGCGGGATGGGACGCCTGGAGCCTAGCGATCCCCGCGCAGGTGTGCCAGCGTTCCGCTCGGTGACGGCGCGGACCTCACACGTCGCCGTCCCCTGCCCGTGCGGGCGAGGCCCGCCCCGGACGGATCCGGGGCGGGCCTCGAGGAGGAGGGCGGCGCAGGTCAGGCGGTGGCGCCGGCCTTCTCGCGCTCACCGGCCGGCGCGGGGCCGGCGGCATCCGCCGCGGTGTCCGCCTGCTCGGCCTGGATGGCCTGGAACGAGGTGCGGCTCGCGGCGTCGTAGGTCGCGCGGTCCAGGATCTTCTCCCGCTTCGCGACGATCACGGCGACCAGCGACTGGCCGGTGACGTTCAGGGCGGTGCGGCCCATGTCGAGGATCGGGTCGATCGCGAGCAGCAGGCCCACACCCTCGAGCGGGAGGCCCAGGGTGGAGAGGGTCAGCGTGAGCATGACGGTCGCACCGGTCATGCCGGCGGTCGCGGCGGAGCCCAGCACGGAGACCAGCACGATGAGCAGGTAGTCCGTGACGCTCAGCGGCACGCCGTAGAAGTTCGCGACGAAGATCGCGGCGAGCGAGGGGTAGATCGCGGCGCAGCCGTCCATCTTGGTCGTCGCGCCCAGCGGGATCGCGAAGGAGGCGTAGTGGCGCGGGACGCCCATGCGCTCGGTGACGGTCTGCGTCATCGGCATGGTGCCCAGCGAGCTGCGGGACACGAAGCCCAGCGAGGTCGCCGGCCACACGCCGCGGAAGAAGGAGCCGACGCCCAGGCCGTTGATCTTCAGCAGCACCGGGTACACGACGAGCAGCACGAGCAGCATGCCGATGTAGACGTCCGCGGTGAAGACGCCGAGCTGGCCGATCGCGGACCAGCCGTAGGAGGCGACCGCGTTGCCGAGCAGGCCGATGGTGCCGATCGGGGCGAGGCGGATGACCCACCACAGCAGCTTCTGCACGATCTCGAGTGCGGAGCCGGTGAAGCGCAGGAACGGCTCCGCCTTCTCGCCCACGGAGAGCACGGCGATGCCCACGGCGATCGAGATGACGAGGATCTGCAGGGCGTTGAAGGTCAGGGAGATCGAGCC
The DNA here is from genome assembly GCF_005490785.1 of Brachybacterium sp. SGAir0954. Lineage (GTDB taxonomy): Bacteria > Actinomycetota > Actinomycetes > Actinomycetales > Dermabacteraceae > Brachybacterium > Brachybacterium rhamnosum. The sequence goes on from NZ_CP027295.1 coordinate 1,046,111, forward strand.
GTCGTCCCCGGCGGAGCCCTCGAGGCCCAGGAAGTTCGCGGGCACGAGGCCCACGAGGAAGTCGAGCCAGCCGCCCTGGGTGGAGGAGGCCTCGGCGGTGCCGGCGTCCACGCCGGAGTTCGCGCCCGGGCTGGTCAGCGCGCCCAGCGTGATGCCGATGGAGACCGCGATGAGCGAGGTGATCGCGAACCAGAGCAGGGTCTTGCCGGCGAGGCGGGCGGCGTTGGTGACGCCGCGCAGGTTCGCGATCGAGGTGACGATCGCGAGGAAGATCAGCGGCGGGACCAGGGCCTTCAGCAGGGTCACGAAGATCGTGCCGATGGTGTGGAGGATGGTCGTCAGCCAGTTGGCGCCGTCCGGGTTCGCCTCGGTGACGGCGACTGGGCCGATCTGCGCGGCGACGAGGCCGAGGACCACACCGAGCACGAGGCCGATGAGGACCTGCCAGCCGAAGGGGATCCGGCCCAGCGCGCGCAACGGGTTGCGGGTGGGGGAGGAGGGGGTCGAGGTGCTCACGTGTCTCGACGCTACGCGCGGCTCCGTTGAGGTTTCAACAGGATGGCTATGCGGTCACATAAGTATGCGTAGGGCATCGGTGGCGGGTCATAGGTCGTGCGGCGCCGGGACCCTCCGACCAGCGGAGGAGAGGAACGTCCACCGAAGGCGGAGGGGCGCGGCGCGTACGGCCTGGAAGGCTGGGCCCATGACCGCCAGCACCGCCGCCGACGCCGCACCCCGCGACCCCGACGCGGAGGGCGAGGCGGCATTCGGGGAGCGCGAGCCGAACCGCTTCGGCGCGGACGTCGAGTACCGCGGCCGCGCCCAGGGGCACGAGTACGTGGCCCGGGTGCGCCACCGGCTGCTGGACACGAGCCTGCTCCTCGAGATCGACGGCGTGCCGCACGACCCCGCCGCCGAGGAGAAGGCCCTCAAGGCCACGGAGAAGACCGACGGGCCCGAGGGGGACGAGGCGGCGGAAGGGGACGACGGGCCGACGGGCGCCGACGACCTCCGCTTCCGGATCGACGACGGCTTCGCGACCCTGCGCTGCACCGTCCTCCGTCGGGACTCCGACGGGGAGCACACCGACCATGAGCTGGTCACCGTCCGCACCGCGGGCCTCGGCGGCGCGGGCGAGGTGGAGGTCTCGCGAGGGCTGCGCACCGATCCGCTGATCCCGGCCGAGGGGAGCCCGTCGGCGCTGCGGGACGAGAAGCGTGCCGCGCACCCCACGCGGTTCGCGGCGCTCGCCGCGGTGCGGCGGGCGGCCGGCTACCTGATCCCGCTGCTGGGGCTCGGCGCCCTGTTCTCGAACCTCCTGCGCCCCGTGCGCGAGTGGGTGGCGTCGTTGCTGCGACCAGTGGTGGAGGCCATCGGCGCTGTCGTGAACCCGGTGCTCGAGGTGATCGGCGACCTCCTCCGCCCGGTGCGGGACCTGCTGGCCGCGGTGCTGCGTCCTGTCGCCCGTGCGCTTCACTGGCTCCGTGACCTGCTGCTGGGCTGGATCCCGGATCTGTCCCTGCCCTTCTCCGTGCCGGACTGGGTGCCCGACGTCGTGGTCCCGCTGATCGTGGTCCTGCTGGTGTTCAGCGCGACGCTCAGCGGCATCCGACGGCGCAGCGCCGCGCTCGAGGAGGCGAGGAAGCAGCCCGGCGGGCCCACCGATGCCCCGGACGAGCGCGAGAAGAAGGCCGCGGCCTCGCAGAAGGACGGCGGCGACGATGCTCCCGATGGCGAGGATCCCGTGGAGACACCGTGAAGCCGGCCTCGTCGCCGCGCGGGGCTGCGTAGCGTCGTTCCCGGGGAGCCCGTCGGGCGCCAGGGGGAGGGGATCGTGAGGTCGGAGGTCAGGGCGACGCGGGTCGCAGCGGTGGTCACGGGGGTGCTCGTCCTCGTCATCGCCGCCGTCGTGGTCGGAGCGGTGCGGGGTGCGAGAGAGGTGGTCGAGGAGCTGGCCCGGGAGGAGCGGTCCCCGGCCCTCAGCGACGACCCGCAGGAGCTGCACGAGTCCTGGGGCATCGGCGTGCCTCACGACGCCCGGGTGGTGTCCCATCGCTATGGCGAGGTCGGTCCGCACGGTGAGAGGGACGAGGTCTGGGAGCTGGATCTGCCGGCCGCGGAGCGCACGGGCTTCTGGCTCCCCGAGGAGCTCGCCGCCCCTCTCGTCGGCGCGGACCGCATCACCGCGGAGTCCGTCGCCGTGGGCGCGGCCGTGCCCGACGGCGATCTCGACCTCGAGTCGCTCACCTGCCGGGAGAAGCTCGTCCAGGACGGCGAGGACGTGCTGCTGGCCTGCATCGACCCGAGCACCGAGGAGTACGTGGTGTTCGAACGGTTCGCCTGACCGTCGATGCTCGCGGACGGCTCGCTCGCGACGCCGGCGCGTCGGCGCGTCGACCGAGGCGGGCTCCGAGGTTCCCACGGCCCGTCGGCCGCCGGAGCGATCCGCCGACGCGGCACACGATCAGAAGAATCCCAGATAGCGGTCGGTCTCGTCACGGAGCTCCTGCTCCGGTGTCCTCGCCGGCGGGGCGTAGGACTCGTCACCGAGGGCGGCCAGCGCTCGATCGTAGAAGTCGGCGGAGACGAGGACCGCTCGCCGGCGCACCCCGCGGCTCGAGATCGTGACGGGTTCGCGACGCGAGAGCTCGAGGTGCTCGCTGAGCCGGGTGCGGAAGCGGGAGCAAGAGACGGTGGCCATGCGCGGAGCCTCGCACCGGGGCCCGGGGCTCACGAGGGCAGGCTGAGGAATGTGGACGCGAGGGGCATCGGGAGGAACCGCCCGCCCGTCGATCGGTCGGCCCGTCGGCCCGTCGGCGCGAACGGGCAGAGCGCGCTGGGGACAGGGCCTCCCGGGAAAAGGCTGGTCATCATGTACATGATGACCAGCGTTTCTTGAACATGGACAGCCGCCTGCTCCGGTCCTCCACGCATCTCTGCGCGTCCTCTACGCGTCCCGGGAGCCGAGGGGACCGCGGCCGAGCGGCTGCTGGAATCGCAGCAGGTATCCGTCGGGATCCGTGACGAGGAACTGGCGCACGCCCGCCTCCTCCTCGTCGATCCGGTACCAGCGGGTCTCCGGCTCCATGAACAGCGGGACGCCGTGCGCGCGGAGCTCGGCGAGGATCGGATCGAGATCCGCCACGGAGATCTGCAGGTTCAGCCCGCGGCCGTACGGCGGTTCCAGCTCGCCGGTCAGCCAGTTCCGATCATCGCGGGTGGGCGGAGAGGTACGCCTCGCGCTCCGCGGGGGAGAGGAGCACGCAGAACTGATTGCCCTCGGGATCAGCGAAGGTCACCCAGCCGCTTCCCGGACCGTGGATTCCGCGGTGGTCGGCGATGATCCTCGCCCCGCGCTCCTGCAGCCACGCGACCTCCTCCGCCGGGGTGCGCTCGCGCGGGAGCACGTCGAAGTGGATCCGCTTCTCGGGCAGCTCCGGATCGGGCACCTCGAGGAACAGGATCGTGTGCCCGGTCGCCGGGGCGTGGATCGGGCACTCCTCGTGGCCGGGGAGGTTCGGGTCCTCGGGATCCATCTCGTAGTCGAGCACCGCCCGCCACCATTCCGAGAGCGCGAACGCGTCGTGGCAGTCGATCGTGGTGTGCGAGATGAGGACGCTCGTCAGGCGAGTCTCATCGGGAGCGGCCCGTCGGTCAACGGGAATCGTCCTCGGGGGAGGGGACGTCGGGGCGGCGGTCGCCCTTCTTCCGCTGGAGCCGCTTGATCGCGACGGTCAGGCCGACGAGCACCGCGAGCGTGACCATCGCCCAGGTGAAGCGGGGCTCGCCCGCGTCCGCGTCGGCGATGAGGATGGCGAAGACGAAGATCAGGATCACGAGCAGCGACATCAGGCGCATCGCCGCGACGTTCTGGCGGCGGTCCGCGCGGTTCGTGCTGAGCCCGTTCTCGCCGACCAGCTGCTCGGGCCGGAAGAGCGTGAGCAGCGGCATGATCACCGCGATGCTCAGGGCGAGCCCGCCGAGCATGCCCACCAGCAGGGACAGCAGCGCGCCGAGGACGAAGAACATGACCAGGGGCGAGCCCTCGGGGACGATCCCGCTGTCGCCGACGGCCGCGCGGTACTGCTCCGCGAACCCGTGGCCGACCGGCGGCACGAGGAACGCGAGGAACGCCGGGAGCAGTCCCACGATCGCGCCGAGCACCGGCACCGCCATCGTGCGGTAGAGCGCCGCCATGAGGATGCCGAGCTCCGCGTCGCGCCGCCACAGCGAGGAGAGCACCGCCCACAGCATCGCGGGGGCGGGGCACAGCACGATCACGAAGGTCATCGCCTCGGCCGTCGGCTGCGGAAGCTCCGCGAGGGCGAACACGAGGGTCCCGGCGAGGGCGGCGAGCGAGCCGAGCACGAGCAGCACCCTCGATGCCGGGGAGAGCAGCCGTCGCAGCAGCGGGTCCTTCGCGGACGTCACCGGGGGTCTCGGGGTGCGAGGGGAGTCGGCGTCGTCGGCGGTGTCCCCGAGCTTCCCGGCGACCTCGCCGATCCGCCCGGGCAGCGCCCGCACCGTGCGGGTGCGCCGCATCATCAGCGGCAGCGCCGCGATCGCGACCAGGGCGGCGAGAGCGGCGAGGTGCACCGAGAGCACGAACGGGAGGTCCTCCGGCAGTGGGATGCCGTGCCGCAGCCGGGGCACGGCGCTCGTGCGGATCCCCTCGGCATCGGCGAGGACCTGCGCGAGGCCGAGCGTCGCGAGCGCGGCGAGGAACGCGGCGAGCGGGGGCACCGCCTCGACCAGTCGCGGCGGGGTGCGCGCCCGCAGCTGGCCCGCGGTCACGATGCCTGCATAGACCAGCAGGAGCACGTGGACCACGCAGATCAGCGCGAAGGCGAGCGCGGTCTCGTCCCCCAGCGTCACCGCGATCGCGAAGGTGAGCAGCGGGACCACGAGCAGCACGAGCGCGGCGACCACGGTGCGCTGCACCATGACCGGGCCGGTCGCGGCCTCCGACGGCGCACCGGTGCCGGTGACCGTGCCGACGTCGGAGCCGGAGCGGGAACCGAGGGCAGAGGGCGCACCGGTCCCGCGGTCCGGGGGCTGGTTCGTGCTCACCCCCGCGATCCTTGCAGCTGCCCGTCCCGCCGTGAACCGTTAGCGGGAGGTTGTGGACCGCGGCGCCCGGGGGAGGGGATGTCGCCGATCCCTCCCCGCGGCCTGCTCGTCCACCGCTCGGGGCGGTGGACGTCAGCCGCCTCCACTAGCCTGTGGGGGTGGCCACCGCTCTGTACCGTCGATACCGCCCGGAGTCCTTCGCCGAGGTGATCGGCCAGGACCACGTCACCACGCCCCTGCGGCGCGCGCTGCGCAACGGCCGCATCGGGCATGCCTACCTCTTCTCCGGGCCGCGCGGCTGTGGCAAGACGACCTCCGCGCGCATCCTCGCGCGCTGCCTGAACTGCGCGGAAGGACCCACGGACACTCCCTGCGGGACCTGCGACTCGTGCCGCGACCTCGCCCGCGGAGGGGCCGGCAGCCTCGACGTCGTCGAGATCGACGCCGCGAGCCACGGCGGTGTGGACGACGCCCGTGAGCTGCGCGAGCGCGCCTCCTTCGCCCCGGTGCGCGACCGCTTCAAGGTGTTCATCATCGACGAGGCGCACATGGTCACCTCCGCAGGCTTCAACGCGCTGCTCAAGCTCGTCGAGGAGCCGCCCGAGCACGTGAAGTTCGTCTTCGCGACCACGGAGCCGGACAAGGTCATCGGCACCATCCGCTCCCGCACGCACCACTACCCGTTCCGCCTGATCCCGCCGCAGGTCCTCACCCCGTACCTCGAGCAGGTGTGCGCCGCGGAGGACGTGCACGTGGGCGACGGCGTGCTGCCGCTCGTGGTCCGGGCGGGCGGCGGCTCCGCGCGCGACACGATGAGCGTGCTCGACCAGCTCATGGCCGGCGCCGGGGACGACGGCCTCGACCACGCGACCGCGATCGCGCTGCTGGGCTTCACGGACACCGCGCTCCTGGACCAGGCGATCACCGCGATCTCCGCGCGGGACGCCGCGAGCCTGTACGACGCGGTCGAGCAGGTGCTCGCCACCGGCCACGAGCCGCGCCGCTTCGTCGAGGACCTCCTGGAGCGGGTGCGCGACCTCATCGTGCTCGCCGCGGTGCCCGAGCGCGCCGAGGACCTCCTGCCCCAGGTCCCCGCGGACGAGCTCGCGTCGATGCGGGAGCAGGCCGCCTCGATCGCCCCGGCGGATCTCTCCCGCTGCGGCGACCTCATCCACGAGACGCTCTCCACGATGAGCGGCGCCACCTCCCCGCGGCTGCACCTCGAGCTGCTCGCCGCGCGCCTGGTGCTGCGGGACGAGCGGGCCGCCGCCGCACCGGCTCCGGGCGGCCAGGGCGGCCCGGCGGGGCAGCCCGGTCAGGGCGCACCCCGGGGTGGCCAGCAGGCGAACGGGCGCGGTCAGGGCGCCCCGGCGCCGCAGAACGGTCAGGGCGCGCCGGGCGCCGACGCCGCGCCGACGGCCGGGAGCGGCCGGGAGGAGGCGCGTCGTATCGCGCAGGAGCGCGCGGAGGCCTCGCGTCGCACGCGCGGCAGCGCCGCGGCGACCAGGCCCGACGATCGGCGGGAGGCCACCGGCACCGCGGCGCCGCAGGCACCCGCGCCCCAGCAGGCACCCGCCGCGCGGGAGGAGCCTGCCGCGCCGCAGGCGCCTGCCGCGCCGCAGGCGCCCGCGCAGCAGCAGCCTGCCGCGGCGGAGCAGTCGGCGGGCCAGGCCCTCGCGGCGTCGACCGGCAGCCGCCCCGCCACGACCTGGGACCCGACGCCGGCGGCGGACCATGACCGGGCTCCCGCCAGGGGCGGCGCCGCACCCGTCGAGGAGGATCCCGGCCAGGGCGCGGCCCAGGGGGCTGTCGCCGAGGAGTCCGCGGCACAGGCCCCGGCGGCGCAGGCACCCGTGGAGGATGCTCCGTCGCCTGCGGCCCCAGCGGGCGGCCCGTCGACGGCCGACGTGCAGGGCAACTGGTCCGCGATCATGGACGAGCTCGCCCAGATCCGCCGTCCCAGCTGGGCGCTGATCGCGCAGAACGCCCAGCTCAACGCCATGAACGGGACGAACCTGGTGATCGGGTTCCGCACCGACGGGCTCGTGGCGGCCTTCCATCGCGGCACCGCGGCGGAGAACCTCGCCGACGCCGTGCGCCGCATCATGCACGTCGAGGTCACCGTCCAGGCTGTCGTGGGAGACGGGCCCGGCGGTTCCGGCGGGCCCGGTCCCTCCGGCGGTCCGGGTGGGCCCGGCGGTCAGCGCGGCCCCGGCGGTCAGAGCGGCCCCAGCGGGCAGGGCGGGTCCGGAGGCCAGGTGGGCGCCGGTCGCCAGGCGGGCCTCGATGGTCAGGCAGGCGCCGGCAGCAACGCCGGATACGGCGGCCGGGGCGGTGCCGCTGCTCAGGGCGGGAACGCCGGGCAGTCGACCTCCGGCGGGCCGCAGGGCACCCGTGCGCAGAGTGATCCCGCCGGCTCCGCCCGGGGCGGGAGCCGACCGTGGGGCGACCTCGCCGCCTCCGCCGGGTCGACCTCGCGCGGGGCCGCCGCGCCGTCCGGGCGACAGCGTCCCGCCGTCGACGACCACGACCTCCCGCCGGAGCCCGACGACGACGAATTCCCGCCGGACCCGGAGGACTCGTTCCCGCCGGATCCTCAGGACCAGCGGTCCACTGCCCCGTCGTCGGCGCCCCGGGCCGCCGCGCCGTCCGCGAGCCGCGGCGCCGCTGCGGCGTCCGCCGCGTCCACGCCCGACGCCTCGCACAGCAGCGGCAGCGGCAACGGCGGCGGGAGCTCCTCCCGTCGCTGGTCCGATGCCCTGCCCTCCGCGGGAGGAGCCGACGCACCGACCACCGGGGCGAGCGCGCCCGGTGGCAGCGCCGATGAGGCCCCGGTCGTCGAGGACGAGGGTCGGGACAGCGTGCCCGAGGGCGAGCCCCGCACCTACGGTCAGGCCGCGATCCGGCGCGCCATCGCCGAGGGCCGCGTGGTGCGCTCCCGCCCGGCCGCGCACATCGTCGCCGCCACGACCGGTGCCGGCGACTCGACCGACGTCGGCGCCTCGTCGACGCCCGCCCCGGGCGGCCCATCGGGCATCGACCCGTCCGCCCCGTCAGGTCCCGCGCCGTCCGCCCCGTCGGCGGACGACCCTTTCGCCCTGTCGGACCCGTCGGCCTCCGACCCGGGTGCCCCGTCCGCCGGTTCTGCCCTCTCGTCGGGCTCCGCGCCGTCGCCCGCATCGGCCTCCGACGCGGACGGCCCTGCCGGGGCGATGGGCGACGCGTTCTCGTCGGGCGGGCCGTCCGAGGGTGCAGGGACCCGGGTCGCGGCACCGCTCGCACCCGGCGCCTCGCAGGCCGTCCGCCCGGCCACCGCCTGGGGTGACGCCGCTCCCGCAGCCGCCCCGTCGGCCCCGCGCCCGCAGTCGACCACCGCTCCCGCCGCTCCTGCAGCAGGATTCGCGCCGTCCGCCGAGCAGGCGGTCGACGACTCCGCCCCGCGCACCGGCGCGGCCCTCGCCCGGCATGCCTCGCAGGCGGCGCGCGCCGCGGCCGCCGACCGTCGCCAGCAGGCACAGAGCCGCAGGCCCGACGAGGCCCCCGTGCCGGAGGCCGAGGTCGACCCCACCGGCGGCGCCTCCCGTGACGACGAGGACGCCGTGGTCGCGACCCGCTCGGGCCGCCAGGTCATCGAGGCCGTGCTCGGCGGCCGGGTCCTCGAGGTCATCGACGAGACCGGCGACCGGCGCTGAGCCCCGCCGCGGAGCACACCGGCTCCGCGCCGCCGAGCCCCTCCGCGGTGCCCGGCCGCCTCGCGGGGCTCCGTCCTCCCGCGGCGCCTGGCCACCTCGCGCCGCTCAGTCCTCCCGCGGCGCGAGCAGGGTGAACAGGTCCGTGCGCAGCGTGGCCGGATCGATGTCCGGCGTCGGCGCCGTCACGTAGAACTCCCAGAACGGGAACGCCATCTGCTCGCCCGCCTCGCCGAGCTGCGCGGTGAACGCGCCCCACGCCTCCGCGAGCCCGTCGTAGCCGCCCACGTGGCTCGCCGCCGCGACGCGTCCCGCCGGCAGCACCGAGGCGCGCACCTCGAAGCCGCTGGGGAGGGTGAGGGTCTGCGTGAGGTGACCGTCCACCGGGAAGCCCACCTCGAGATCCGCGGTGTCCACGGGCATCCGACGGTGCAGCGAGAAGGCCGGGCCGATCGGCGCGATCCCCACCTCCTCCAGCGCGGGCACCAGATGGGAGAAGGTGCCGTCCATGAGCGAGGGCATCTCGTACATGGGGAAGTCGGTGCGGGAGACGACGGCCGTGTGCACGAGCGGCGCGTCGGCGACGGTGCCCGTGCAGATCGGCTCGGCGGCGTCGTAGGGCGGGGGCAGGGTCGTCATCGTCGGATCCTCCTGGGAGCGGTGGTGGTGCCGGGGGCCCGGTTGGAGGCCCCTGCTCGGCGCCGACGCTAACCCACGGGGCCGTGACCCGCCCGGGAGTCGCGGGCCCGGGGCGCGCTCGCCGGCGGGTATAGCGTGCCCGGCGTGCTCACCCTCGAGATCGACGGCTCCCGCGTCCACGACATCCCCAGCTTCTACGACGAGATCAACCGCGTGTTCATGACCGGCATGGACTGGCAGCTGGGGCCGAGCCTCGACGCGCTCGAGGACATGCTGCGCGGCGGGTTCGGCGCCCTGCACGGCCACGACGAGGCGCGCGTCGTCTGGCACGACCACGCCTGCTCCGCCGCGGCGCTGGGCGTGCAGGCCACCCGTGACCAGCTGCTCGAGAAGCTCGCGCAGCCGGGGCGCTACGACACCGCGCTCATCGCGCGCCGGCTCGAGCGGCTCGACGCGGAGGGCGGCCCCACCTACATGGACACCGTGCTCGAGATCTTCGGCGACAGGCCCGCGCTGCACCTCGAGCTCGCCTGAGTCCGACCATCCGGCGTGCCCGAGCGCACGCCGCCCTCACCTCTGCGCGTCCTGCCTGGCCACTACAGTGGAGGGGTGTACGAAGGCATCGTCCAGGACCTCATCGACGAGCTCGGGAAGCTTCCCGGGATCGGCCCCAAGTCAGCGCAGCGGATCGCGTTCCATCTGCTCGACGCGGACGAGTCCGACGTGCGCCGTCTCGCCGAGGTCCTCGTGACCGTCAAGGAGACCGTGACGTTCTGCGAGACCTGCGGGAACGTCTCCGCGGAGACCACCTGCCGGATCTGCGCGGACCCGCGCCGCACCGACGAGGTCATCTGCGTGGTCGAGGAGTCCAAGGACATCGTCGCGATCGAGCGGATCCGCGAGTTCAAGGGCCGGTACCACGTGCTCGGCGGGGCGATCGACCCGATCGGCGGCGTGGGCCCCAATGACCTGCGCATCACCGAGCTCATGACCCGCCTCGGGACGGGGGAGACCCAGGAGGTCATCCTCGCCCTGGACCCGAACATCGAGGGCGAGGCGACCTCCGCGTACCTCTCGCGTCTGCTCTCCTCCCTCGAGATCTCCGTGACCCGCCTCGCCTCCGGCCTGCCCGTGGGCGGCGACCTCGACTACGCCGACGAGATGACCCTGGGCCGCGCCTTCCTGGGCCGTCGCAGCGTCTGAGCCCAGCAGCCGGACCCGCCACCAGGAGCCGACGTGACCAGCCCCTACGCCCGGACCCTGCCCCCGCTGAGGGACCTCCCCGCCCCGCCGCGCCTCCCGCTCGAGGACCCGGAGCTGGTCCCGCCCGCGCAGATCATGCTCGACTCCCGGCGTGAGCTGACCCTGCGCCTGCTGCGCGCCGCGTGGGTGCCCGCCCTGCTGCTCGTGGCGCTGTGGCTGGTGCTGTGGTGCCTGTTCGTGCTGGGCTCCGCCCCGACCATGTGGACCCTCTCGCTGCTGTTCGGCCTCGCGGAGCCGCTGCTGCTGAGCCAGACCGTCGCCGCGCTCGGCTTCTCTCGCGGCGCGCTCGGGCTCTCCGTGCTGCTGGTCCCGCTGCTCGCCCCGCTGCTGAGCCTCGCGACCCTGCCGCTCGCCGCCTGGCGGGTCGCCGCGCTCGACCCGGCCGCCCAGCTCTCCGAGCAGGACTTCCAGCGCGCCGTCGCCTCCCGGATCAGCTCGACGCTGCTCGCCCCCGTGCTCGTCGTCATCGCCCTCACCGCGGTGCTCGGCGCCGTGGACGGTCCGATCCCGTGGAACGGCCTGGGTGCCGGCCCGCTGATGGCCGTCTGCCTGGCCCTCCTCGCCGTGCAGGCGACCGGTGCGGGGCTGCGGCGCTGGCTGAGCGCCCCGCGTCTGCTGGGCGTGAACCCCGTCGGCGAGCTGCGGCGCACCGCGCTCATCGGCCAGGACCCCGATGCCCGCCGGGAGGCGGCGGCGCAGCTGCTCGCCACGGACCGTCGCCACCTCCCGCCCACCCCGGGCTCGGAGGCCGACGGCGCCGGGCTCACCCGGGCCGGGATGCTGCGCGCCCTCGTCGCGATCGGTGGGGCGTCCCGGCGCTGGTTCTGGCCGGCGCTGCTGGCCGGCGGCTGGCTCACCTTCTCCGTCGCCGATCTGGTCCTCACCTTCTCCGGCCTCGCCGCGACCGAGCTCACCGCGGTGCCCTCGCCGCTCGGCCCCGTGCAGGCCGCCGTGATGCTGCCCGTCTCGCTGCTCACGGCGCTCGCGCTCGCCCCTGTGCCGGGCCTCGCGGCGCGGCTCGTCGAGGGCCGGCGCGGCGCGGTGAGCGACCTGCGCACCTACGAGGACTGGTCGCACCGCGCGCGCGTGAACCCCTGGGAGTCCGGGCTCGTCGCGGTCGGCGGCTGGCTCGGCGCGGGCGTCGTGGCCGCGGGCATCGCCGTCGCGACGACGATCCTCGCGGTGACGGGGCTTCACAGCGCCCTGACGTGGTCCGGCGCCGTCGTGCTGCTCCTGCTCGCGGTGCCGATGGCGGGGCTGACGGTCGCCGCGGCCCTGCGCCGTGACGCCCGTACCGTGCTCTACGGCCCCGCGGGCCGGTACACGCGGCGCGCCACGCCGTTCCGGCTCGTCGCCCCCTCCCGCGGCACGCGGGCCCAGCGTGCCGCGGATCCCGCGGTGCGGGCGGAGATGCGCCGACGGATCGCGGCGGAGGGCGGGGACCCCTTCGGTCTGCGCGACCTCGACGCCGAGGCCGGGGACCGGCTCTGGGTGGACGACTCCCAGCCCGGCGCCCGGGCCGCGGAGGTGCGGCCGGGGGACGTCGAGCAGGGGCTGCTCCCGGACTTCGGTGGCGAGGGCTCGCCGTTCTCCGCGCCCGGCGAGGACGCCTACGAGATCCCCGAGACCGTCACCCGCCTCCCGAGGCCCTGAGCGGCCGTCGGCCCCGGCCCCGATCGCGGTGATCGGGGCCGGGGCCGGTGTTGGGGGCGGAGGTCGGAGCGCGGCCGCGGTCAGGCGATGCGCTCGCCGCGCCCCAGGTGGCGCACCGGCACGGCGACGCGCCGGATCGCGAGGGTCACCGCGGCGACGCCCACGATCGCCCACAGCCCCAGGCCCATCGGCCACAGCGGGGCGCCGTCGGAGCCGTCGTCGAGATGCGCCGGGTAGCCCCGGTCGTCGATCCAGCACTCGTTGAAGTTCGACGGGGCGAGGGGGTGCGCGGCCGTGCGCATCCCGAACTTCAGCGTGCTGAGCAGGTCGAGGCCCTCGTCCTCCCCGGTCCTCCAGCGGTCCGCGGTGACCGTCGGCGCGGTCTCCGCGAGCAGCACGACCGGGTTGCCCCACATGAGCGGCATCGTGAGGTCCAGGCGCGAGATCTGCCGGGTCTCCCTGCGGGCCTCGCACGTCATCGGGCTGTCGGCCTCCACGTCCTCGTCCGCCGGATACGCCGTGGAGTAGACCGTGACCTCCTTCTGATCGGTGATGACGAGGCCGGAGACGCCCCAGGCGACGGGCAGCACGACCGTCACACCGATCACCAGCACATAGGCGAGGACCACCGAGCTCAGCGTGCGCCGCGTGAGCGCGGAGAGCCCCAGGCCCAGCGCGGTCACGCAGGCGGTGAGCACGACGATCACCGCGAGCAGGCGCAGCATGTACAGCGGGTCCACGTGCCCCAGCACCGCGATCGGCACGAGCGAGGGCAGGGCGAGCACGAGGAACGCGAGGCCCGTGGACCAGCCGGCGAGGAGCTTGCCGAGCACGATCTCCGCCGGGGAGAGCAGGCTCGCCTGGAGCGTCGCGAGGGTCCCCGCGCTGCGGTCGCCGTTGATCGCCCCCGCGGAGAGCGCGGGCACCACGAGCAGCATCGCGAACATGACGAAGACGATCTGGGCGCTGAAGATCATCGAGGAGACCTGCTCGACGCCGTCGTACTGGGCGGTGAGCAGCACCGGGGCGAGGCCCAGGGCGCCGATGCCCAGAAGCACGATCATCCACACGGCGAGGGCGACCACCCAGGCGCGGGAGCGGAGGCGCTGCTTGAGCTCGAGGGAGGCGACGAGCCACAGCCCGCGGCCGCGCAGTCGCAGGGTGCCGTTCTTGCGGGTGGCGTTCATCAGAGGGCTCCTTCCCGGCGCGCGGCGTCCGAGGCGAGGTAGGCGGCCTCGAGGCGGCCGGTGGCAGGGGCGAAGGAGGCCACGCGGGCGTCCTGGGCGACGAGGTCCGTGAGCAGGCGGGCGGCGCGGGACTCGTCCGGCAGGTGCACGAGGACCTCCGCGTGACCGCTCGTGCTCGCGCTCGCGGGCACCACGTCGCCGTGGCGCACGCCGAGCGTGCCGAGCGCGGCGCGCAGGGCTCCCTCGTCCAGCGACGTGATCCGCCAGGGGCGGGGCCGCTGCGCGAGCTCGCGCACGCTCGAGGCGTCGACGACGCGGCCGGCGTCCATGAACACCACGTGATCGGCCATCTCCTCGAGCTCGCCGAGGATGTGGCTGGAGACCAGCACGGTCGCGCCCTCCGCGGCGACCTGCCGCACCACGCTCAGCAGGCGGCGGCGGGAGGCGGGATCGAGACCGGAGGCGGGCTCGTCGAGGATCAGCACGCGCGGGGAGTGCACGAGCGCACGGGCGAGGCCCAGGCGCTGCTTCTGCCCGCGGGAGAGGACGTGCGCGGGCTGCTGCGCGAGCGGCACGAGGTCGAGCAGCTCGAGCAGGTGCGCTACCCGCTCCCGCAGCTGCGCGGTCGGCAGGAAGTAGGCGCGGCCCATCGTCTCGAGCACCTCGGCGACCCGCAGCGAGTCCCAGGCACCGAACTGGTCCGGCATCCAGCCGACGGCCGCCCGCACGGCGGGGGAGTCGACCGCCGGGTCCACGCCGTCCACGAGCACGCGGCCCGAGTCCGGGGCGAGCAGCGAGGCGAGCATGAGCATGAGCGTGGACTTGCCGCAGCCGTTGGGGCCCACGAGCGCGGTCACCGCGCCGCGCGGCGCGGTGAGGTCGAGGCCGTGCACCGCCTGCACGCTGCCGAACGCGCGGCTCACGCCCTCGGCGACGATCCCGGGGCCCTCGGGCCGCCGCGGGGCGGGCCCCGGCGTCGTCCCACCCCCGAGCGGCGGGAGTCCGGCGGGTGTCGACGGATCCGGTGGCTGCGGCTGCCCCGGCGCCGCGGGGTCCAGGCTGCTGTTCTCGCTCATGGCACCATCTTCCCCGGTCGCGGGGTCCTGGCCAGTGCTTCTGCGCGCACGTTCCGGACGTATCCCGTGTGCGCCCTGTGAAGATCCCGAACGGGCGGGCGGATCCGGTGGAGGGATCAGGCCATCGCCGCGTTGCCCTCCTCCTGGGCCTGCGGCACGCCCTCGGCCGCGGTGGTGCGGCCGATGAAGATCTCCTGGAAGATCGGCATCGCGGCCTCGAGGCCCGCGTTGGCCTTGGCGCCGGTGTCCGCCTCGGCGGCGTCCTTCGCCGCCTCGACGAAGGGGCTGACGTCCACGCCCTGGCCGTCCCAGTAGTCCACGAACTCGCCCTGCGCGTCCTGGTGGGCGGGGAAGGCGACGCCCTGCGCGCCGATCGGCTTCTGGCCCTCCGCGGAGCCCAGCCAGGTGAGCAGCTTCGCGATGCCCTCCTGCTTCGCGTCGTCGGCCTTCGCGTTGCCGACGGCGACCACGCCGTGCACGAGCGACTTCGGGCCCTCGGGGCCGGCGACCGGGGCGGAGAGGATCCAGGAGAAGGAGTCGCCGACGCCCTCGAAGACCGTCTTCAGGCTGTACGGGCCTGACTGGAACAGGGCGAGCTTGCCCTGCGTGAACAGGTCCCGGGAGACGTCGCCGTTCGCGTTGGTGTCCGCGGCGCTGGGGGCGATCTGCGCGTCGTTGACCAGGCCCTGCATGTAGTCGAAGGCGGCGATGCCCTGCTCCGAGGCGAAGACGTACTCGTCGTCCTTCTGCCACTGGGCGCCGTTCGCGGCGAGCATCGGGCCGATGATCGCCTGCCGGTCCGCCTGCGAGTTCACGCCGAACTGGGTGCGGGAGTCCGCGTCGAAGCCGTCGTCGCCGGGGTGCTTGCCGGCCTTGTCGAGGGTGAGGGCGCGGCCGGCCTCGCGCAGCGGGTCGGAGTCCGCGGCCGGGTCGAAGCTCAGCGTCGTGGGATCGACGCCGGCCTTCTCGAGCAGGTCGGAGTTGCTGAACAGGGCGATCGAGTCCCACAGCTGCGGCACGCCCCACAGGCCGCCGTCGCGCGTGTAGAGGTCCACCACCGCCTTCTCCCACCTGTCACGGCCCTCGGTGACGACGTCGGTGATGTCGAGCAGGTCGCCGGAGTCCTTGTAGAGCACGTAGTTGGCGGAGTTCATCCAGTAGACGTCCGCCGCGTCGCCGCTCGCGACGTCCAGCGGCAGGCGGGTCCAGTAGTCGGCCCACGGCACGAGATCGATCGAGACCGTCCAGCCGGACTCCTTCTCGAAGGCGGCGAAGGACTCGGTGTAGGCGTCCACCGCGGTCTCGTCCCAGAGGCGGAAGGTGAGGGTCTTCCCGTCGCCGCCGCCGTCGGACCCGGATCCGGAACCGCCGCCGGAGGAGGACGGCGAGCAGGCCGCGAGGGCACCGACGGTGCCGGTCACGGCGAGGGAGGTGAGGAGGCTGCGACGCTTCACGGGGGATTCCTTCGTCCGACGGAGGCGGCCACGGGGACCGCGGGGAGGCTCCTGTCCATTATGGTCGCCTCGCCCCCGGCCGGGGCGGGTGTGAACGGGCGAGGCGCCCGGGAGGGTTCAGCGCAGCCCGGTGCCGCCCACGGAGCGGGTGATCTGCTTCTGGAAGACGATCATCAGCAGCATGAGCGGGAGCATCGCGAGGGTCGTCCCGGCCATGACGAGCGTCCAGTTGCTCGAGTACTGCGACTGCAGCGCCGAGGTCGCGACGGTGATCGTGCGCCACTCGGGGCCGGAGGTGATGACCATCGGCCACATGAAGCTGTTCCAGTGGGTGACGACCGTGATCAGCACGAGCGTGACGATGATCGGCCGGTTCAGCGGCACCACGAGGTTCCACAGCAGGCGCAGGGTGCCGGCGCCGTCGATGCGCATGGCGTCCATGAGCTCGCTCGGCATCTGCCGGAAGTTCTCGCGCAGCAGGAAGATCGCGTAGGGCGAGCCGAGCACGAAGGGCAGCACGAGCGCCCAGAAGGTGTTGCGCAGCCCCGCCTCGCTGAGCATCAGGTACAGCGGCACCACGACGACCACCTGCGGCACCATGAGCGTCGCCACGAACACCCAGAACAGCAGGTCGCGGCCGGGGAAGCGGAGGTGCGCGAAGGCGTAGGCGGCGAGCACCGAGAACACGATCTGCCCCACGAGGATCACGGCGACCATCTGCACGGTCACCGCCACCGGGGTGACGAAGCCGTCCACCGAGGAGAGCAGCGTCGAGAAGCTCTCGAGCGTGGGCGGGGCGGGCAGGTGCAGGGGACCCTGCTGGGCGAGCTGGCGCGGCGAGGTGAGCGAGGTGAGCACGGAGACCGTGAACGGGGCGAGCGTGAGCAGGGCCGCGGCGAGCAGCACCAGATAGGTGGCGCCGTGGCCGAGCGCGCGGCGGGCGAGGTTCTTCTTCACGGGGCTTCCGCTCAGCTCATGTCGTAGGTGATGCGGGAGGAGAACCAGCGCTGCTGGACCACCGTGATCACCACGAGGAGGAGGAACAGGATGACGGCGACGGCGCTCGCGCGGCCCAGGTGGGAGTTCTGGAACGCCTCGTGGTAGACGAGGGAGGCGATGACCTCGGTGCGGTGCCGGGGGCCGCCGCCGGTGAGCGCGTAGACCATGTCGAACACCTGGAAGCTCGCGACGACCTGGGTGATCGCGAGGAAGAAGGTGGTGGGGCGCAGCAGCGGGATCGTCATGTGCCGGAGCGTCTGGAACGGACCGGCGCCGTCGAGCCGCGCGGCCTCGTAGATCGAGTCGGGGATCCGGCCCAGGCCCGCCTGGAAGAACAGGCTGATGTAGCCGACGTTCTGCCAGATCGCGACGAAGGCGACCGCGGGCAGCGCGAGCGTCGGGTCGGTGAGCCATTCGACGCGGATGCCGAGCAGCGTGTTCAGCGCGCCCGTGGAGGGCTGGAAGATCCAGGTCCAGACGACGCCGAGCGCGAGCGGCGCGCACACCCACGGGATCACGACGATCACCCGCACCACGGCGGAGCCGGGCAGCGCGCGCACGAGCTGGGTCGCGAGGATCAGCCCCAGCGCGAGGGACAGCGGTACCGAGAGAAGCGTGAACACGGCCGTGACCAGCAGGGAGTTCAGGAGCGCGCCGTCGGCCAGCAGGGAGCGGTAGTTCTCGAGCCCCACGAAGTCGCGGGTGCCCAGCAGGTCCCAGTCGAAGAAGGAGACGCCGAGCGCGAGCAGCACGGGCAGGATCAGGAAACAGGCCACGCCGATCGTCGCGGGCGCCACGAGCATCCAGCCCAGCAGGGAGCGGCGCGGTCTCATCGGGCCCTCGCGGGGGCGCTCACGGTCCGGGTTCTCACCGCCACAACGTATCCCAGCAGGGCCGACGGGCGCCGGTCCCCCCCGGCGGGGCCGGGGAGACCGAGCGGAGTCATCCTGTCAGGGCGCGACGCGGGCGACGCGCACGACCATCTCGTCGACGTTGGGCATGTGCCCCTGCACCGAGGCCTCGGCCTCCGCGGCGAGGCGGTCCGCCGCCTCGAGCGTCGTCGCGGAGGTGCGGACGACCGCGTCCCCGTGCAGGCGGTGCCCGACCCAGCGCAGTCGCACGCGCTCCACCGACGTCACGCCGGGGGCATGGGCGAGGGCGTGCTCGGCGCGGTCCACGATCTCGGGCTCGATGCCGTCCATGAGGCGGAGGCCGACGGAGCGCACCGTACCGATGAGCAGCACGGCGATCATCGCGGAGATCAGCAGGCCGATGATCGGGTCCGCGAGCGGGAATCCGAGCAGCACACCCACGCTGCCCGCGACCACGGCGAGCGAGGTGAAGCCGTCGGTGCGGGCGTGCACCCCGTCGGCGACCAGCGCGGCGGAGCCGATCCTGCGGCCCACACGGATCCGGTACTCCGCGACCGCCTCGTTGCCGAGGAACCCGACGATGCCGGCAGCGATCACGAGGCCGACGTTCTCCATCGGCCTCGGTGTGATCATGCGGTCGATGGCCTCGTAGGCCGCGATGACCGCGGACAGCGCGATCATGAGGACGATGAAGAGGCCGGCGAGGTCCTCGGCGCGGTTGTACCCGTAGGTGAACTTCCGGGTGGCGACCCGGCGGGACAGGACGAACGCGATCCACAGCGGGACGGCGGTGAGGGCGTCGGAGAGGTTGTGGATCGTGTCGGCGAGGAGCGCGACCGAGCCGGAGAACGCGACGATGACCGCCTGCACGACGGTCGTGGCGAGCATGAGCACGAGGCTGATCTTGAGCGCTCGGATGCCCTCGGAATGGGCTTCCATCGCGTCGTCGATCGAGTCGGCGGCGTCGTGGGAGTGTGGGACGAAGATCCCGTACAGCACGCCCTTGAGCCCGGTCGGGTGGGAGTGGCCGTGCTCGCCGTGGTCGTGCCCGTGCCCGTGCCCGTGCTCGTGCTCGTGGGGCTGCGCGATCACGCCTCCTCCTCGTGGTGGTGCGCGGGCGTGCGGCCGCCGGCGACGGAGTGCTCGGCCTGGAAGATCGCGTCGGAGACGAGCTGGGAGGCGTGCTCGTTCTCGAGCCGGTAGAACACCCGCTGTCCCTGCTGCCGGGTCGCGACGATCCGGGCCATGCGCAGCTTCGCCAGGTGCTGGGAGACCGCGGCGGGGGACTTCTCCAACAGTTCCGCCAGATGGTTGACGGAGAGCTCGTCCTGCTCGCGCAGGGCGAGGATGATCCGCACGCGGGTGGCGTCCGCGAGCAGCCCGAAGACCTCCACGGCGAGCTCGACGTACGGGCTCTGCGGATCCAGTCCGCACATCTTCTTGTCTGCGTTCATGCGCAGATGATTGCACAAAGCGTCGCGAGCGTCGAGAGTCGAGCGTCGCGCATGGGGCGACGACGCCGTCCAGCAGCACCGCAGGTCCATTACGCTCGGGCGCATGAGTGCTGTGCCCGCCATCGAGGTCCCCGACGCCGAGCCCGACGGGGCCCGCGATCCCCACGCGAGCATCTACGACCACGGCTTCGTGCGCGTGGCCGCGGTGACCCTCCCGGTCGCCCTCGCGGATCCGGCGACCAACGCCGAGCGCCACCTCGAGGTGCTGCGCGACCTGCACGAGCAGCAGGTGGGCGTCGCCGTGTTCCCCGAGCTCTCGCTCACCGGCTACTCGCTCGACGACCTCGTGCTGCAGGAGCCGCTGCTGGACGCCGCGGAGCGGGCCGTGCTCACGCTGCTCGAGGCGAGCCGTGAGCTGTTCCCGATCATCGTGGTCGGGGTGCCGCTGCGCGCCCGGGACCGCTCGCGGATCTTCAACTGCGCCGTGACGATCCACCGCGGCGAGGTCCTCGGCATCTCCCCGAAGCAGAACCTCCCCACCTACCGCGAGTTCTACGAGCGCCGCTGGTTCGCGCCGGGGGACGACGCCGAGGGGGAGACCGTCCGCCTGGGCGGCACCGAGCACGCGCTCACCCCGCACGGCATCATCACCGTCGAGGACGTCCCGGGTCTGCGCCTGTACGTCGAGATCTGTGAGGACATGTGGGTGCCTGTGCCGCCCTCGGCCCAGGCCGCGCTCGCCGGCGCGACCCTGCTCGTGAACCTCTCGGGCTCGCCGATCACGATCGGCCGCGCCGAGGACCGCAAGCTGCTCGCCCGCTCCGCCTCCGCCCGCTGCCAGGCGGCGTACGTCTACGCAGCCGCGGGCGAGGGGGAGTCGACGACCGACCTCGCCTGGGACGGCCAGACCTTCGTCTACGAGTGCGGTGACCTGCTGGGGGAGTCCGAGCGCTTCCCGCAGGGCGTGCGGCACACGATCGTGGACGTCGACCTCGACCGGATCGTCGCGGAGCGTCGGCGCCAGAACACCTTCGACGACAACCGCCGCACGCATGCCGGGGTGATCGAGACGTTCACGACCTGGCCCGAGGTGCGTCTCTTCGGCCCGTTCGAGGGTGACCTCGAGGAGGCCGACGCCGACGACGATGCCGAGGTCGAGGGCGGCCATGGACAGGGCTGGTTCGCGTACGCCCCGCTCACCGGGGGCGTCTTCCCCGAGGGGGCCTGGGAGCCGGGCCCGCGGCCCGCGACCGGCCCGCTGCGCCGCCACCAGGACCGCTTCCCCTTCGTGCCCGACGACCCGGCCCGCCTCGCCCAGGACTGCTACGAGGCGTACAACATCCAGGTCGCGGGGCTCGTGCGCCGGCTCAGCGCGATCGGCGGGGACAAGCCCGGCGGCGCACGGCCCGTCATCGGCGTCTCCGGCGGCCTCGACTCCACGCATGCGCTGATCGTGTGCGCGCAGGCCATGGACCGCCTGGGCCGGGACCGCTCCGAGATCCTCGCCTACACGATGCCGGGCTTCGCGACGACGGAGCACACCCGCTCGAACGCGGAGCTGCTCTCCACGGCGATCGGCGCGACCTTCGAGACGATCGACATCCGCCCCGCCTCCACGCAGATGCTGAAGGACATGGGCCACCCCTTCGGCGCGGGCGAGGAGGTCTACGACGTGACCTTCGAGAACGTCCAGGCCGGCATGCGCTACGACTACCTGTTCCGCCTCGCCAATCATCACGGCGGCATCGTCGTGGGCACCGGTGACCTCTCCGAGCTCGCGCTCGGCTGGTGCACCTACGGGGTGGGCGACCACATGTCCCACTACGGCGTGAACGCCGGCGTCCCGAAGACCCTCATCCAGCACCTCATCCGCTGGGTGATCGCGGAAGGGCTGTTCGACTCCTCGACGGCCGACGTGCTCCAGGCGGTGCTCGACACCGAGATCTCCCCGGAGCTCATCCCCACCAAGGCGGGGGAGAAGGCGCAGTCCACGGAGGACTCCATCGGCCCCTACGCGCTGCACGACTTCACGCTCTACCACGTGCTGCGCCGCGGCTACGGCCCCGGCAAGATCGCCTACCTCGCCCATCAGGCCTGGGGCGACCAGGAGGCAGGGGAGTGGCCCGCGGGCTACAAGGCGGAGGACCATCGCGCCTACTCCCGCGAGGAGATCAAGCACTGGCTCACGGTGTTCACGAGGCGCTTCTTCTCCAACCAGTTCAAGCGCTCCGCCCTGCCCAACGCGCCGAAGGTCCTCGCGGGCGGATCGCTCTCGCCGCGCGGGGACTGGCGGATGCCCTCGGACGCCGCCTCGAAGGCGTGGCTCGCGGAGATCGAGCGGGACGTCCCGGGCGCCTGATCCGGACGTGCGCGGGGCCGACGGCGGCCCGTCGGCCCCGCGCGCACAGCACCTCCACAGGCCTCGCATGATGTCTGCACCACGCGTCCTCGCAGAATCGGGATCGCCGGGCGATGATGAGAAGGGCGCGACCCGACGTGCCCGGCAGGCGCCCGCGCCCGTCGCCCGTCCCGTCGAACGAAGGCCACGCCCCCATGGATCTGATCCACATGCTGATGGACCCCGCCCAGCTGCTCGCG
This sequence comes from Brachybacterium sp. SGAir0954, assembly GCF_005490785.1. Classification (GTDB taxonomy): domain Bacteria; phylum Actinomycetota; class Actinomycetes; order Actinomycetales; family Dermabacteraceae; genus Brachybacterium; species Brachybacterium rhamnosum. The sequence continues at coordinate 1,068,065 of NZ_CP027295.1, forward strand.
CAGTTCGGGACCGCCTTCTGGTGGGTCGCGCACCTCATCGTCTTCATCGAGTGCGGGCTGTTCTTCCCGATCCTTCCGGGCGACTCGCTGCTCTTCGCGATCGGCATGTTCTCCCACGGCGGGGAGCTCACGACGCCGCTGGGCATCTCGCTGATCACCCTGATCGTCGCCGCCTTCGCCGGCAACGTGGTGGGCTACGAGATCGGCCGCGGGGTGGGCCATTCGCTCTACGAGCGCGACGGCCGCTTCCTCAAGCGCAAGTACTTCGACCAGACCATCGAGTTCTTCGAGCGCTACGGCCGCCGCGCCCTCGTGCTGGGCCGCTTCGTGCCGATCGTGCGCACCTTCATCACGGTCGTCGCGGGCGTGGGCCAGATGCCGCGCCGCGTGTTCTACACGTGGTCCGCGGTGGGCGCCGTGCTGTGGGTCGTGCTGATCACGATGCTCGGCTACGGCCTGGGCGGCGTGGCGCTGATCCGCGACCACCTCGAGGCGGCCGTGCTGCTGCTCGTCGCGGTCTCCGTGCTGCCGATGGCGCTCGAGGCGCTGCGCCGCAGGATGCGCGCCTCCCGCATGCCCGAGGAGCTCGAGGCGGAGCGCGAGGACGCCGCGCTCTGAGCGCGCATCACGCGCACCGGCGGGGCTGAGCCCCGCACGTCCGCTCGACCACCACGCCCGTCCGGCCCTGCGCCGGGCGGGCGTTCTGCGCCGTGTCGCGACTCCCGCCCGGGAGAGGTTTAAGGTACGTTAAACCGCATGGCCGACGAGACCCGCACCCCCGCGCCCGCCGCCCCCGTCGAGAGGGCCGCGCGCCCGGTCGAGCCTGCCCCCGCGACCGCCGCCGTCGGTCCCGCCGACGGTGCGGCCGCCGCGCCGCGACGGGGTCATGTCCTGCGCCTGCTGGGCCCCGCCTTCGTCGCCGCGATCGCCTACGTGGACCCCGGCAACATCGCCGCCAACATCACCGCGGGCGCCCGCCACGGCTACCTCCTGCTGTGGGTGCTCGTCGCCGCGAACCTCATGGCGATGCTCGTGCAGTACCTCTCCGCGAAGCTCGGCGCCGTCACCGGCCGCACCCTCCCGCAGCTGCTCGGTGCCTCCCTGGGCCGCCGCGCCCGCCTGCTCTACTTCGCGCAGGCCGCCGCCATGGCCATCGCGACCGACGTCGCCGAGGTCGTGGGCGGTGCGATCGCCCTGCACATCCTCTTCGACCTGCCGCTGCTGCTGGGCGGCGTCATCGTCGGCCTCGTCTCCCTGTCCCTGCTCGCCGTGCAGTCCCGGCGCGGGCAGCGCCCCTTCGAGGCGGTCGTCATCGGCCTGCTCGCCGTGATCACCGTCGGCTTCCTCGCGGGCCTCGTCGTCGACCCGCCGGAGCCCGCTGCCGTCGCCTCCGGCCTCGTGCCCCGCTTCGACGGCCCCGGCACCGTGCTCCTCGCCGCCTCCATGCTCGGCGCGACCGTCATGCCCCACGCGATCTACCTGCACTCGGGCCTCGTGCGCGACCGCCACGGCGGCGGCGGGTCCCCGCAGCGGGTGGGGCTGCTGCTGCGCGGCGCCCGGCTCGACGTGGTCCTCTCGCTGTGCGTCGCGGGGCTCGTGAACATCGCGATGCTCGTCCTCGCCGCGGAGGCCCTCCCCGGCATCCCCGGGACGGACACGATCGAGGGCGCCCATGCCGCGATAGCCGCCGCGCAGGGCCCCGTGATCGGCGTGCTGTTCGGCATCGGCCTGCTCGCCTCCGGCCTCGCCTCCTCCTCGGTGGGCGCGTACGCCGGGGCGGAGATCATCCGCGGCCTGCTGAAGGTGCGCGTGCCGCTCATGCTGGGCCGCGCCCTCACCCTGATCCCCGCGCTGCTCGTCCTCGCCGCGGGCGCCGAGCCCACCGGCGCGCTCGTCATGAGCCAGGTCGTGCTGAGCCTCTGCCTGCCCTTCGCGCTGATCCCGCTGGTGGTGCTCACCTCGCGCCGCTCCCTGCTGGGCGAGCGGGCGAACCCGCTGCCGCTCGCGATCATCGCCTGGGTGGTCGTCGCGCTGATCGTCGCCCTGAACGTCGCGCTCGTGGTGCTCGGCGCGGGCGGGGCCTGAGCCCGTGCCGTCCCCGCTCGCCGGCGCCCCGGCTACGATGCCGGGGTGCATCCGGACCAGCTGAGCCCCGTGGCCCAGGACTACCTCAAGGTGATCTGGACCCGCACCGAGTGGGGCGCGGACCCGATGACCACCGGCGATCTCGCCGAGCACTTCGGCACGAGCGCCGCCAACGTCACCGAGACCCTCAAGCGCCTCGACGCGCAGGGCCTCGTCGAGCGCGTCCCCTACAAGCCGGTCGCCCTCACCGAGGTGGGGCTGCGCTGCGCGGTCGCCATGGTGCGCCGGCACCGCCTGCTGGAGACCTATCTCGTCGAGAAGCTCGGCTACGGCTGGCACGAGGTGCACGACGAAGCCGAGCGCCTCGAGCACGCCGTGAGCGACGATTTCGTGACCCGCATCGACGAGGCGCTGGGCCATCCGACGGCGGATCCCCACGGCGACCCGATCCCGGATGCCGGGCACCGCTCCTCCCATCCCGAGGACGCCCTGACCCTCGCCGCCGTGCAGGCCGCGGGCGCGTACCGGGTGCTGCGGGTGAGCGACGCGGATCCGGCCGTGCTCCAGCGGGCGCGGGAGCTGGGCGTCGTCCCCGGTGCTGAGCTCGAGATCGGGCCCGGCGGCGGCCCGGACGGCACGCGCGCGGTGCGGGCGCCGGGCGGTGCGCCGCTCGAGGTGGGCGCCGAGCTCGCGGGGGCGACCCTCGTCGTCCCCGTGGTCGGCTGAGCCGTCCGTCACCACCCCCGTCCGGGATCGGCGTCGCGACGGACGTCACGGCGCGCAGGGCGCATCGTCCATACAATGTGGACCGGCCCCTGTCCAGTCCCGAACGGACGGTCGAGGGGGCGTCGCGCGCCGTGCGACGCTATCCGCCGCACCGACCGAGCGGCGCGCCCCCGGGGCGCCGCCCGAACCCGAGGAGTCCGTCAGATGAGCCTGGTCGTCCAGAAGTACGGGGGATCGTCCGTGGCCGATGCCGCGTCGATCAAGCGCGTCGCCGAGCGCATCTCCCTGTACGCGAAGGCCGGGCACCAGGTGGTCGTCGTCGTCTCCGCGATGGGCGACACGACGGACGAGCTCATCGACCTCGCCGAGCAGATCACCGACGCCCCGCCGCCCCGCGAGCTCGACATGCTGCTCACCGCCGGCGAGCGGATCTCCATGGCCGTGCTGTCGATGGCGCTGAACGCCGTCGGCGTCGAGGCGCGCGCCTACACCGGCTCCCAGGCCGGCCTCATCACGGACGGCGAGCACGGCCGCGCCCACATCCTCAAGGTGACGCCGGGCCGCGTGCGCACCGCGCTGGAGGAGGGCGCCGTCGCGATCGTCGCCGGCTTCCAGGGCGTCTCCGCGAGCACCAAGGACATCACCACCCTGGGCCGCGGCGGCTCGGACACGACCGCCGTCGCCCTCGCCGCCGCCCTCGAGGCGGACGTCTGCGAGATCTACTCCGACGTGGACGGCGTGTTCACCGCAGACCCCCGGATCGTCCCCTCCGCCCGCCGCGTCCCGCTCATCACCTGCGAGGAGATGCTGGACATGGCCGCGAACGGCGCGAAGATCCTCATGGTGCGCAGCGTCGAGTACGCGCGCCGCTACGGGGTACCGCTGCACGTGCGCAGCTCCTACTCGGGCCGCCTGGGCACGATCGTCACCGACGATCCCACCCGCGTGGTCCCCGTCGACCCGACCGTCACCATCCCCGCCGCCGACGTCGCCCGTCGCGACGCGGCCGATCCCACGAAGGAGCTCCCCGTGGACGAGCACGCTGACCCCGGCCTCGAGGCCCCGATCATCTCCGGCGTCGCCCATGACCGCAGCGAGGGCAAGATCACCGTCGTCGAGGTGCCGGACGTCCCCGGCCGCGCCGCGCTCCTGTTCGACGTCGTCGCCGACTCCGGCGCGAACATCGACATGATCGTGCAGAACACCTCGACGACCGATGACACGGTCGCGATCTCGCTGACCCTCCCGGAGTCCGACGCCCCCGCCGCCCTCGCCGCGATCGAGAAGGCGCACGAGGCGATCGGCTACAAGGAGGTGCGCTACAACGACCAGATCGGCAAGGTGTCCCTGATCGGCGCGGGCATGAAGTCCCACCCGGGCGTCTCCGCGCTGCTGTTCCGCTCGCTCGGCGAGGCGGGCATCAACATCGACATGATCTCGACCTCGGAGATCCGCATCTCCGTCGTCACCGCACAGAGCGACCTCGAGGCCGCCGTCCGCGCGATCCACACGGCCTTCGGCCTGGACGCCGAGCAGACCGAGGCCGTCGTCTACGGAGGAACGGGACGATGAGCACCGGCACCACCAGCACCGTCGACTTCAGCGGCACCCCCGGCTACGTCGAGGGCGGCCCCGTGATCGCCGTCGTCGGCGCGACCGGCCAGGTGGGCCGCGTGATGCTCGCGCTGCTCGCCGAGCGCGCCGTCGCCCATTCCGCGGTGCGCGCCTTCGCGAGCGCCCGCTCCGCCGGCAGCACCGTGCGCTACGCGGGCCTCGAGATCGTCGTCGAGGACGCAGAGACCGCGGACCTCACCTCCGAGGGCCGCGGGATCGACGTCGCCGTATTCTCCGCCGGCGGCTCCACCTCGAAGGCCCTCGCCCCGCGCTTCGCGGCGGCGGGCGCCGTGGTCGTCGACAACTCCTCGGCCTGGCGCCGCGACCCGGAGGTGCCGCTCGTGGTCTCCGAGGTGAACCCGGAGGCCGCCGCCGAGCGTCCCAAGGGCATCATCGCGAACCCGAACTGCACCACGATGGCCGCGATGCCCACGCTGCGCGCGCTGCACGCCGAGGCGGGCCTGACCCGCCTCAAGGTCGCCACCTACCAGGCGGTCTCCGGCTCCGGCGTCGCCGGCGTGAAGGAGCTCGCGGAGCAGGTGCGCGCGGGCGCCGACTCGATGGAGGAGCTCGCCCTCGACGGCAGCGCCGTGGACCTCGGCGAGCCGGGCGTCTACGCCGCGCCGATCGCCTTCAACGTGCTCGCCCACGCCGGGAACTTCGTGGACGACGGCTCCGGCGAGACCGACGAGGAGCAGAAGCTGCGCCACGAGTCCCGCAAGATCCTGGGCCTGCCGGACCTCGCCGTCGCCGGCACCTGCGTGCGCGTGCCCGTCATGTCCGGGCACTCCCTCGCGATCCACGCCGAGTTCGATCGGCCGATCACGCCGGAGCGCGCCCGTGAGCTGCTCGAGCAGGCGGACGGCGTGACCGTCGTGGACGTCCCCACCCCGCTCGACGCGGCCGGCAAGGACGGCACCTTCGTGGGCCGGATCCGCCAGGACCAGTCCGTGCCCGACGGCAAGGGCCTCGTGCTCTTCGCCGTCGCGGACAACCTGCGCAAGGGCGCGGCGCTGAACGCCGTGCAGATCGCGGAGCTGCTCGTGGCAGGCGCGGAGGCGTGAAGATGCTGAGCCCCGAGGGCGGCGTGTCCGGGCAGGGTCCGGCGCCGCTCGCGCTGAGCCTCTCCGACCGCGCCGGCGAGGAGTCCCCCGACGCCCGCTCGACCGCGGCCGCCGTGGCCCCGGGCCCCCTGTGGGACGCGGTCCGCTCGCTCGACTCGCTCGACGCCGCCGTGCAGGAGGCCCCGCGCACCGAGGCCGACGACGCCGCCGTCGACTCCGACGCCGCGGGTGACGAGCACGGCCCCGCCGTGAAGACCGTCGCGTCGCTCGATCCTGCGGCGGAAGAGCCCGAGGCGAAGGCCACGGCCGAGACCGCCCAGGGCGCCGCCCGCCGCGAGCAGATCCTCGACGGCGCCTCAGTGCTCTTCGCGGAGCGCGGTTACCACGGCTCGAGCCTGCGGGAGATCTCCCGCAGTGCGGCCATCTCCCACCCGGGGATGCTGCACCACTTCTCCTCGAAGTCCGCCCTCCTGGACGCCGTGATCGACCGGCTCGAGGCGCATGCCCAGGGCCTGCTCGACTCGGTGGAGGCACTGTCCACCTCACCGGCCCAGCTGCTCGCCGCGCTCGCGGGACCGTGGCACCCGGGTCGCCCGCCGATCACGCTCATCGCGACGTTGAGCGCGGAGATCGTGGACCCCGAGCACCCAGGTCGCTACCGCATGTCGCGGCTGCGCCTCGTGCACGAGCACATCCTCAAGCAGGTCCTCGCCGCCTACGCGGAGCGCGGCCTGCTGACGCCCGGCACAGATCCGGTGTTCCTGTCCCGCGCCGTGTTCTCGCTGCTCCTGAGCCTCGCTGTGCGGGAGAGGTCCGTGCGGGCGCTGCAGTCCTCATCCGGCGGCGAACCGGTGGAGGATGTCCGCACCTTTGTGCAACACTTCCTGAACGGCTGACCATCAGTGGGGCCGCTGCGTCGTGTCGTGCCCGACCATCCGGTCCCGGTGCTCCTCGGCGCCCACCGGGAGGACAGGACACGATGGGCAGCGTGATGCTGACGGCCGCGGAGGCGGCCTCCCTCAGCGGGGTCGACGTCGTCGGCTCCGACGGAGCCGCCGTGGGCCGGGTGCGCGATGTGTACCTCATGGACCGCGACCGCTCGATCGCCGCGCTCGGCGTGACCCGCGGGCGCCTGTCCACGACGACCGTGCTCGTGCCCGCCGCCGTCGTCCTCGAGGAGACGCTGCGGCCGCACTCCGGCGAGTACGAGCACACGGCGCCGATCCGCCTGAGCGTCCCCGCCCGCTCCGCGCGCGCCGCGGAGGAGCCGCCCGCCACGGGGCACCTCTCCCCGGAGGATCTGCGCCGCGCCGAGCTCGCCCTCCTGCCCACCGGCTCCGAGGAGGCACCGCAGGGATGAGGATCCTGCTGCTCAGCCACTACTACGGCCCGGAGTTCGGGGCCCCGCAGCGCCGATGGGGCGCGCTCGTGGAGCGCTTCCTCGCGGCCGGCCACGAGGTCACCGTGATGGCCCCCGTCCCGCACTACCCGGACGGCCGGCCCACGCCGGAGCAGCGCCGCGCCCATCGCGTGGGCGCCGTCGAGCGCGGCGCGCACGGCGAGACCGTGGTGCGCACCGCCTACCTGCTCCACGGGGCGGACATCGCCTCCCGCACCGCCGACCACCTCGTCACCGCGGGGGACACCCTGCGCCGGTCCCTGGACCGGTTCCGCCGCCCCGGGGACCGCCCCGACGTCGTCATCGCGACGGCGCCCGCGATCCCCACCCTCATGGTGGGCCGCATGCTCGCCGCGAAGTGGAAGGTCCCGCTCGTCGCCGAGATGCGCGACGCCTGGCCCGACCTCGTCACCCATGTGGGGCCCAAGGCGGCGCTGCCCGAGGACGTCGCCCACTCCCCGGACCCGGGCACGACGCGGGAGATCGTCGGCTGGGGGGTCGCGCGGGCCAAGGGGCGCGTGCACCGCGGGGTGACCCTGTGGCAGCGGCAGGCCGCCGTCGTCGTCACGACCACCTCCCGCTTCGCGGACGTCCTCCGCGAGCGGGGCGTGGAGGACAGCGAGGTGGTGCGCAACGGCACGAACCTCGCCCGGGTGCCCCGCATGACGGACCACCCCGAGGGCGACCATCCGGAGCTGCGGGTGCTGTACCTCGGCAACATGGGCCGCTCGCAGGGCCTCGAGACCCTCGTGCGCGCCGCGCTCGTGCTCCGCGAGGAGGGCGTGCCGCTGCGCGTGCGGATGATCGGCCACGGCGTCGAGGCACGGCGGCTGACCCTGCTCGCCGCGGAGCTCGGCGCCCCCGTCGAGGTGCTGCCGCGCATCGGCCACCACGAGGTGGGGGAGCAGTACCGCTGGGCGGACACGGTCGTCGTCTCCCTGCGCGACTGGGAGCCCTTCGCCTGGACGATCCCCTCGAAGCTCTACGAGCTGCTCGCCACCGGCCGCCACATCACCGCGCTCGTCGCGGGCGAGGCGGCGGACGTCGTGCGCGCGGCCGAGGCCGGGGACGTCCTCGCCCCGGAGGACACCGCCGCGCTGGTCACGCTGTGGCGCCGCCTCGCCGCGGACCGCTCGCTGGTCGCCGTCCGCGACTCGGGCCGCGCCTGGGTCGCCGCCAACGCCGACGACGACCTCCTCGCCGAGCGCTACCTCCAGATCCTCGACCGCGTCACCGCCCGCCGCCCCGCCTGACCCGCCCGGCCCCGCCCCGTCGGCTGGCCCGACTGGCCACCCCGGCCGGTCAGAGCTCGGTCTCGGCGCCCATCACGACGGTGCGGGAGGGCGGGAGGTGCAGCACCTGGGTGCGGTTCGCGGAGGCCCGCTCGAGCATGCGGAACAGCCCCTTCTGCCAGCGGGGAAGGGAGTCGTCGGCCCCCGGCTCGATGCGGAACACGGAGAGGAAGTAGACCGCCTGCTCGGGGTCGACGGCGAGCTCCGGGGCGTGGGCGGTGCAGGTGGAGCAGTCGACCTCGTCCGGCGCATGGGGCCGGCCGAGCTGCTCGACGGCGGTGCGCAGGGCCTCGGGGACGTCCTGGCTGTCGTGGAATCCCACCTGATACGAGACGTGGACGATGCCGTCGGACTCGTCGCCGAGGGCGTCGACGAAGACGCGGTCGTCGCGGTGCACGTGGGGCACGCCGCGGTGCTTCATCGTCACGATGACGACGTGCTCGTGGATGACGTGGTTCATCGCGACGTTGGTGCGCAGGGCGAGGGGCACGGTGGTGGGGTCGCCGTGCGGGTAGACGGCGAGGCCGGGCACGCGACGGGCCTCGCGGGCGGGACCGCCGACGAACTCGTCGATCGGGCCCTCCATGGCGCGGCGGCGCCCGAAGAGCAGCTTCGAGCCCTTCTTCCAGGTGAGCATGATCGTCGTCAGCACGGCGGCGATGAGCAGCGGCAGCCAGCCGCCCGCGGGGACCTTGACGATGTTCGCGGCGAGCAGCACCAGCTCGAGGCCGCCCACGATGACGGCCATGAGCACCACGCGCCACAGCGGCCAGTGCCAGATGCGCAGGGCGAGCAGCAGGAACAGCGCGAGCACGAGGATGATCGTCGCGGTGACGGCGAGGCCGTAGGCGGCGGCGAGGCGCGAGGAGTGCTGGAAGATCAGCACGAGCGCGAGCACGCCGAGGAACAGCAGCGTGTTGATCCGGCCGATGTAGATCTGACCGCCGTGCTCCTTGTCGGTCTGCGTGACCTTCAGGCGCGGCAGGAGGGACAGCCGGGTCGCCTGGCGGGACACGGAGAAGGCCCCGGAGATCACGGCCTGGGAGGCGATGACGGTCGCGGCGGCGGCGAGCACCACGAGCGGGAGGCGCAGGGCGTCCGGCACGAGGGAGAAGAAGGGGTTCACGACGGCGGTCGGGTCCGCGAGGATCAGCGCGCCCTGGCCGAAGTAGTTGATGGCGAGGGCGGGCAGCACGAGGCAGGTCCAGGCGAGGAAGATCGGGCGTCGGCCGAAGTGCCCCATGTCGGCGTAGAGCGCCTCCGCGCCGGTGATGGTGAGGACCACGGCGCCCATGGCGATGAACGCGACGAGCGGGCGGTCGATCATGAAGGCGAGCGCGTAGTGCGGGGAGACGGCGCGCAGGATCGCGGGGTTGCCGAGGATCTGCGGCAGGCCCATCGCGGCGAGGGTGAGGAACCAGAGCACCATGATCGGGCCGAACGCGCCGCCGATCCGCCCGGTGCCCCAGCGCTGCACGGCGAAGAGCGCGGTGAGGACGATGACGGCGCCGGGGATGATCACCTCGTTGGGCACGGAGCCGGTGACCTCGATGCCCTCGAAGGCGGAGAGCACGGAGATCGCGGGGGTGATGACGGAGTCGCCGTAGAACAGGCTCGCGCCGATCACGCCGAGCACGAGGGCGACGGCGATCTCGCGGCGGTGGCCGGAGTCGAGCTTGCGCAGGATCAGGGCGGTGAGGGAGAGGATGCCGCCCTCGCCCTGGTTGTCGGCGCGCATGATGAGGCCGATGTAGCTGACGGTGACGATGATGATGAGGCACCACAGCACCATGGAGATCACGCCGAGCACGTCCCCCTCGGTGGGGGCGACGGCGTTGTGGTGGGTGGAGAAGACCGTCTGCAGGGAGTACAGGGGGCTCGTGCCGATGTCCCCGAAGACGACGCCGAGCGCGCCGAGCATGAGCAGCGGCAGCGGCTTGTGGCCGCGCGGGGTGCCGCCGGGTCCGAGGCCGCGGTGGGTGTGCGCGTCGTGGTCGTGCCCGGGGGCGGAGCGCGGCTGGAGGTGGGAGAGCGTGGTGCCGGCCAGGGCGGCGCGGCCGCCGGCGGCGTGCTCGCCGTGGACGTGGTGCGCGGGGGAGGGGGCCGGGGTGGGCTGCTCCGAGGAGGGGTCCGACGGGGTCGGTGCGGGTTCTCCGACGGGGGAGGCGCCCTGGGCGTGCTTCGACACGAGCGGCAATCCTGCCACTGTTCGCTCCCGGCGCAAGCCCCCGGCGGCGCGGTGGACTGTCTGCTCCGTCACCGCCCCGGGCGGCGTGCTCAGCCGGCGTCGCGCGCGGCGGCGTAGGCGGGCCGCACGATCTCCTCGAGGATCCGTTCGCGCTGCTCCGCGGGGGCGAAGCCGTTGCCGAGCGCGCTGACGGTGATCCGCTCGAGCTCGGGGAGCTCCCAGCGGTGGGCGTCGGCGAGGAGCTCGAGCTCGCGGCTCGTGCAGGTGCGGGACATGAGGCGGTTGTCGCTGCTGATGGCGACGGCGAAGCCGCCGGCGAGGAGGCGCCCCGCGGGGTGCGCGGCGAGGGAGGCGGCGGCGCCCGTCTGCAGGTTGGAGCTGGGGCACACCTCGAGGCAGATCTGCCGGGCGTGGACCTCCTCGGCGACGGGGCCGCGGGCGCCGTCGGCCCCGAGGTCCTCGATGAGGCGCACGCCGTGGCCGATCCGCTCCGCGCCCTGCTCGAGGGCGCCGGCGATCGAGGCGGGGCCGTCGGCCTCCCCGGCGTGGATGGTGACGTGCACGCCGAGCTCGTGGGCGAGGGCGAAGGGGCCCGCGTAGCGGGAGGCGGGGAAGCCGGCCTCGGGGCCGGCGAGGTCCACGCCCCACACGCCGGCGTCGCGGCGGTCGGCGGCGAGGCGCACGAGCTCCTCGGTGGGCGGGAGGTGGCGGAGGTGGCACAGGAGCTGGCCGGCGAGGATCGGGCGGCCGGCCTCGGCGGCGATCGCCATGCCCTCCTCGAGGCCCGCCTGGACGGCGTCGACGGCCTCGGCGAGGCTGAGCCCGCCCTCGAGGTGCTGGTGGGGCGCCCAGCGGGTCTCGGCGTAGCAGGCGCCGTCGGCCGCCATGTCCTCGACGAACTCGCGGGCCACGCGCCGGAGGTCCTCGGGCCGCTGCATGAGCGCGATGGTGCGGTCGAAGGTCGCGAGGTAGCGGGGGAGGGAGCCGGAGTCCGCGGCGTCGAAGAACCAGTCGGCGACGGCGCCCGCGGTGGCGGCGGGCGGGTCGATGCCGAGCTCCGCGCACAGCTCGAGCACGGTCGAGGGGCGCAGGCCGCCGTCGAGGTGGTCGTGGAGGACCGCCGTGGGGAGCGAGCGGATCTGCGCGGGGGTGAGCGGCATGGTGACTCCGGAATCCTGGGGTGCGGGTCGAGCGACGGGGAAGGGCACCATTGTGCGACGCGGCGGCGCCCTCCCCTCTCTCAGCGCAGCATGATCAGCTGCCGCAGCCAGGGCACGTGCCCGCTGATCAGCGCATAGACGCCGTCACCGAGGACGGCGAGGCCGATGAGGGCGAGCAGGATCGCGAGGGCCGTCTGCAGGGCGTGGCGGCGCGGGCCGACCACCGCCATGACCCGCTCCACGAGCTGCTCGTGCTTGCCGAAGGCGGCGGCGATCGTCACGGCGACGAGCGGCAGCTGATAGACGACGTTCCACAGCAGCAGCAGGGCGATGTGCGCCCACAGGTGCCGCTCCTGGGAGGCCATGCCCACGGCGATCGTGAAGGAGGGATCGGCGAGGGCGGTGACGGAGAAGGCGACGCCGGCGAGGGCGAGCGGGGTCGCGGCGAGGCGGGTGGGGGTGGAGCGCTCCTCGATGCGGCCGTGCTTCTGCTGCGGCCGGGTCACGGCGCGGAACTGGTGGACGCTGATGCCGGCGAGGGCGAGGCCCACGACGATCTCGACGGTGCCGATCGCGTTGTTCGAGTCGAGCACGGGCCGCAGCACGGAGCTCAGCCAGGCGAGGAGGGGGTGCAGCGCGAGGGTCGCGGCGGTGACGACGACGGTGTACCCGCCGAGGAAGGCGAGGAGGTGGCGCACGGCGCCGCCGCGCAGGAGCACGCCGGTGGCGATGACGCCGCCGAGCACGTCCATCGTCACCACGGCGAGCCCGAGGAAGGCGAGGATCCCGGCGAAGGTCATGGGCTCGAGGGTACGAGGCCGGGGGAGGGGCGGGCGACGGGGCGCCCTGCAGAGTCCGGGCGGGGGTTCTCCCCCACGCACTGCCATAATGACCAGCATGCGCGGAATCATCCTGGCGGGCGGCACGGGCTCGCGACTGCATCCGTTGACCATCGGCGTCTCCAAGCAGCTGATGCCGGTCTACGACAAGCCGATGATCTACTACCCGCTGAGCACGCTGATGCTCGCGGGGATCAAGGACATCCTCGTCATCACGACCCCGGAGGACCAGTCCGCCTTCCAGCGCGTGCTGGGCGACGGGTCGCGGTTCGGGGTGAGCCTGCAGTACAAGGTCCAGCCCTCGCCGGACGGTCTCGCCCAGGCCTTCGTGCTGGGTGAGGAGTTCCTGGACGGCGAGAAGGCGGCGCTCGTGCTCGGCGACAACCTGTTCTACGGGCAGGGCATGGGCTCGCAGCTGCGGCGCTACACCGACGTCGAGGGCGCGGCCGTGTTCGGCTACTGGGTCAGCGACCCGCGCGCCTACGGCGTCGTCCAGATGGGGGAGGACGGTCGCGCCGTGTCCCTCGAGGAGAAGCCGGAGAAGCCGCGCTCGAACCTCGCGATCCCCGGCCTGTACTTCTACGACGAGACCGTCCCCGAGCGCGCGAAGGCCCTGACGCCCTCGCCCCGCGGCGAGCTCGAGATCACCGACCTGAACCGCACCTACCTCGAGGACGGCACGCTCCAGGTCGAGGTGCTCACCCGCGGCACCGCGTGGCTGGACACGGGCACCTTCGACGACCTCGCCGCGGCGAGCGAGTTCATCCGCACCGTGCAGAAGCGCCAGGGCCTGTCCGTCGGCGCGCCGGAGGAGATCGCCTGGCGCATGGGCTACCTCTCCGACGACGAGCTGCGCGAGCGCGCGGAGCCCCTCGTGAAGTCCGGCTACGGCCGCTACCTGCTCGACGTCCTCGACCGTGAGACCACCCCCGGAGGAACCCACTGATGTCCCGTCACCTTCTCGTCACCGGCGGCGCCGGCTTCATCGGCAGCAACTTCGTCCACCACGTCGTCGAGCACACGGATGACACCGTCACCGTGCTGGACAAGATGACCTACGCGGGCAACGAGGCGAGCCTCGCCGGCCTGCCCGAGGACCGCGTCAAGCTCGTCGTGGGCGACATCGCGGACGCCGCGACGGTGGATCCGCTCGTGGAGCAGGCGGACGCCGTCGTGCACTACGCCGCGGAGTCGCACAACGACAACTCCCTCGAGGACCCGAGCCCGTTCCTGCAGACCAACCTCTTCGGCACGTTCACGCTGCTCGAGGCGGTGCGCAAGCACGGGACCCGGTACCACCACATCTCGACCGACGAGGTGTACGGCGACCTCGAGCTGGACGATCCGGAGCGCTTCACCGAGCACACCCCGTACAACCCCTCCAGCCCCTACTCCTCCACCAAGGCGGGCTCGGACCTGCTGGTGCGGGCGTGGGCGCGGTCCTTCGGTGTGCAGGCGACGATCTCGAACTGCTCGAACAACTACGGGCCCCGCCAGCACGTGGAGAAGTTCATCCCGCGGCAGATCACGAACCTCATCGACGGGGTGCGGCCCCGGCTGTACGGCGCGGGCCTGAACGTGCGCGACTGGATCCACGCGGACGACCACTCCTCCGCCGTGCTCACGATCCTCGACTCCGGCCAGATCGGCGAGACCTACCTCATCGGGGCGGACGGCGAGGAGTCCAACAAGGACGTCGTCGAGACGATCCTGCGGCTCATGGGTCACGACGCCGGCGACTACGACCACGTCAACGACCGCCCCGGCCACGACATGCGCTACGCGATCGACTCGACGAAGCTGCGCGAGGAGCTGGGCTGGAAGCCCTCCTTCCAGGACTTCGAGGCGGGCCTCGCCGCGACCATCGACTGGTACCGCGAGAACGAGGCCTGGTGGCGCCCGCAGAAGGCCGCCACCGAGGCGAAGTACGCGAAGGCGGGCCAGTGACCGACCAGGCGCAGAAGCGCACGCTCGCCGTCCATGAGACCCCGATCCCGGGGCTGCTCGCCATCGACCTGCCCGTGCCCGGGGACAACCGCGGCTGGTTCAAGGAGAACTGGCAGCGGGCCAAGATGACCGCCGCGGGGCTGCCGGACTTCGGCCCCGTGCAGAACAACATCTCCTTCAACCAGGCGGAGGGCGTCACCCGCGGCATCCACGCCGAGCCGTGGGACAAGTACATCTCCGTCGCGACGGGCGCCGTGTTCGGCGCCTGGGTGGACCTGCGTGAGGGGCCCAGCTTCGGCACCGCGTACTGGCACGAGATCACGCCGGAGACGGCGATCTTCGTGCCCCGGGGCGTGGGCAACGCCTTCCAGACGATCAGCGCGCCCGCCGCGTACACCTACCTCGTCAATGACCACTGGTCCGAGGGGGCGCAGGCGCAGTACACCTTCCTCAACCTGGCCGACGAGACGGTCGCCATCCCGTGGCCCATCCCGCTCGAGCAGGCGGAGCTCTCGGCGAAGGACGTGGCGCATCCGCGCCTCGCGGACGTCACCCCCGTGCCGCCGCGCCGCACCCTCGTGGTGGGCGCGAACGGCCAGCTGGGCCGCGCCCTCGCTGCGCGCTGGGCGGAGCGGGCCGACGTGGACCTCGTGGCCCGCGACCGGCTCGACCTGGCCGACGCCGCCTCCGTCGAGGCCTTCGACTTCACGCCCTACGGGACCATCGTCAACGCCGCCGCGTACACCGCGGTGGACACGGCGGAGACGCCCGAGGGCCGCGCGCAGGCCTGGGCCGTGAACGTCGACGGCGTGGCCCGGCTCGTGGAGCGCGCCCGCGCCCAGCGTGCGACGCTCGTGCACGTCTCGAGCGACTACGTCTACGACGGCACCGCCGCGCAGCACACCGAGGACGAGCCGGTGAGCCCGCTCGGCGTGTACGGGCAGACCAAGGCCGCCGGCGACCGGATCGTCGCGACCCTGCCCGACCACTACATCCTCCGCACCAGCTGGGTCGTGGGCGAGGGCGGCAACTTCGTGCGCACCATGGCGAGCCTCGCCGAGCGCGGCATCGACCCGAGCGTCGTGGACGACCAGACCGGCCGCCTCACCTTCACGAGCGACCTCGCTGCCGCGATCGAGCACCTGCTCACCGTGCGGCCCGCGCCCGGCGTCTACCACCTCTCCTGCAGCGGGGAGCCGCTCTCCTGGGCGGATGTGGCGAAGGCCGTGTTCGCGCTGAGGGGCCACGACCCCGCCCGCGTCACCCCCGTGACGACCGCGGACTACTACGCCGGCCAGGACAGGGCCGAGGGCGACGGCACGATCGCACCCCGCCCCCGCGGCTCCGTGCTCGACCTCGCGAAGATCGAGGCGACCGGCTTCACGGCCCGCGACCAGGACGAGGCGCTGCGGGAGTACCTGGAGGGCTGAGGGCGGGGGTCAGGCGGTGAAGACCGCCTCGCCGTCCTTGTACGTCGCGAGCACCTCGATGTCCCGCAGGTCCTGGGGGCGCGTCGCCAGCGGGTCCCCGGAGAGAATCACGAGATCGGCGCGCATCCCCGGGCGCAGCTGACCCTTGGTCTCCTCCTCGCCGTACTGGTACGCGGCCTCCGTGGTCACCGCGCGCAACGCCTCCCAGGTGGAGATCCGCTGCTCGAGGCCGATGGGTGCGCCGGTGCGGCTGATCCGGTTCACGGCGGCCCAGATCGTGAGCAGCATGTCCGGGGGCGTCACCGGGGTGTCCTGATGGAGGGTCACCCGCACGCCCCGGTCCAGGGCCGAGCGGGCGGGGGAGATCCGCCGGCCGCGCACGGGTCCGAAGTTCGTCATGTGGGTGTCGCCCCAGAACCAGGTGTGCACGGCGAAGATCGAGGCGATCATCGCCATCTGCGCCATCCGGTCGAGCTGGTCGTCGCGCACGGTCTGCGCGTGGATCATCACCGGCCGGGTCGCCCACCACTCAGGATGCTCCTCGCCGACCTTCTGCGCGGTGGTGACCCAGAGCTCGGCGGCGGCGTCGCCGTTGCAGTGCACAATCAGCTGCCGGTTCTCCTCGGCCACTCGGCGGACGTGCTCCTCCACCTCGGCGGGGGAGTGGATCGGGTAGGCGCAGCCGGGGCAGTCGTCGCCGGGCACCGGCTCGTAGGGCTCGCTCATCCACGCCGACCGCGCCTGCGGGGAGCCGTCCAGGATCATCTTGTAGCCGCCCAGGCGCAGTCGATCGCGATATCCGCCGGCGAGCTCCGGGTGCTCGGCGAACGCCCGGGAGCCCCACTGCACCACCGGGTACACGACGACGTCCAGTGGCAGCTCTCCTGCATCGGCGGCGGAGACGAGCCCGGCGACGGTCGCCGGGTCCGCGGCCCCCTCCTGGACGGTGGTGATGCCGTGGCGGAGGTAGTCCTCGGCGGCGAGCCGCACGGCCCGCGAGGGATCGGCCGCGGCGCCCGGGACGAGACCGCCACTGCCGTCCGGATCCAGGACGGTCGCGAAGGCCGCCATGGCGGGATGCTCCTCCACGTAGCCGTCGGGGGTGCCGTCGGCGCGCCGTCCGAACCGGCCGCCGTCGGGATCCGACGTGCTCGCGTCGAGACCGGCTGCCTCGACGAGGAACGAGTTGCCGACGGCGACGTGCATGCTGCGGTGCAGGGCGAAGACGGGGATCTCCGTGCTCACGGTGTCGAGGTCGTCGCGCGTGGGGTGACGGTGCTCGGCGAGCAGGGCCGGGTCGTACTTGGCGCCGATCAGCGGGGAGCGGTCCTCGGGATCCCGCTCGTTCAGACGGGTCCGGAACGCGGCGACGACCTCCTCGATACTGCGGGCATGCTCGAGATCGACGAGCGCCTGGAGCATTCCGTGCTGGAGGAAATGGCCGTGCGCGTCGATGAACGCGGGCATCAGCGTGCGGCCCGCGAGGTCGACCTCCTCGTCGGTCGGGGTGAGGCGCGCGCGGGCAGTCTCGAGATCGCCGACGAAGGTGATGACGCCGTCGGCGACGACGACGGCCTCGGGCCGGCCGTCCTGGTCGATCATCGTGAGGACGGTGCCGCTGTGGAAGAGGGTGGCCACGGGGACTCCTGGGGTCGGGGGTGAGGTGCGGCAGGGATCAGTCGGTGACGGGGACCGCGGCCTCGGCGCCGTCGGTCGATGCGAGGTCGTCGCCCCGAAGGGTCCATGTGCGGCGGCGTCCCACACCGCGGGTGACCAGCATGATCGCCGCGTAGCCGACGGTGAGCGCGGCGAGGATGCCGACGGCGGCGCCGAGCCCGTAGGTGCCGGCGAATGCCGCGGAGATGGTGAGCATCGCCGGCAGGTAGAGCATCTCGGGGAGGTTCATGAGCCCCATCTCCGCCATGGTCGTGGTGCGCGAGCGAGGGTCCACGATCCGCACCAGGGCGAGGCCCGTGGGCGTGGTGCCGGTGAGAGTGCCGTACATGCCGAGCGTGCGCTCGAAGTCGTGGTCGCTGCCGTAGCGCTGCCCGATGAGGATCGTCGCGGCGGCCGTGACGACGGTGGCGACGAGGATCGTGAGCAGGATCGGGAACAGCCACTGGACGACCACGGCGAGCTGCACCGCGAGGAAGGAGGCGACGACGACGTAGTCCGTCGCGAAGCCGGTGATCTTGGTCTGCAGGCGGCGGTCGATGAGGTGCTCGATGCGGGCCCGGCGCATCGCCCACCGCACGAAGTAGGCGGCGAGCAGGCCGTTCATGAACATCATGCCGCTGATGGTGTCGCCGAAGAACCCGGGGATGAAGGAGAGCACCCAGGCGATGCCGTGTGCGAGGACGTAGGCGATGCCCATGAGCGCGACGTGCACGGTGAGGGTGTCGATGTTGCCGGCGTAGGAGGTCTCCCGGCCCATCGAGTCGGTCTCCTCGTCGTTCCGGTAGAAGCCCTTCGCGACGGAGTCGGAGATCGGGACGGAGTGGGTCGCGAGCCCGCGGCGCATCCCCCAGCGTGCGAGCGGGACGCCCACGAGGAAGGCGGCGGCGAAGCCGGCGGCTGCGAAGGCGAGCCCCACGGCGGTCGCGTCCCCCCACCCCTGGGTCTCGAAGATGCCGGCGAAGGTCACGGCCTGCCCAGGGCCCTGGGCGAAGGCGAAGGGGAGCATGAGCCCGTAGACCGGGTCCATGCCCACGGCCGGCCCCGCCACGGCGACAAGGCCGATCCCCAGCAACGCCTGAAGGGCGAACACCAGGGTCCAGGTCAGGCCCATCGTCCAGGCGCCGCGGAGCAGACCGCCGCCCTGGCCCGAGTCGTCGGATGCCCGGGGCGGGGCCGGGGTGAGGCCGATCGAGATGAACGACAGGGTGAACATCTGCGCGGTGATCGTCGTGAACAGGCCGGCGTCGACGCCCGGCAGCAGGCCGTCGAGACCGATGTTCATCGCGGTCATGCCGAGGAACCCGGCGATCACGAAGGCGGGGACCATGTTGGTGCGGAAGGCCGGGATCCAGCGCCGGATCGCCATGCCCAGCAGGCAGAAGGCGCCGATGAGCGCGAGGCCGAAGAGTGCGGGCACGGAGTGCTCCTCGAGGGGGAGGGACCCGGGGCGGCGGTGGGTGGTGGACCGTGGGGACGCGACGGGACAGGAGTGCGGGGTGCGCAGCAGGCTATCGGTCATCCGACGTCCCGTGACGGCGATCTCACGGTCGCCGAGGTGAACAGGAGCCGACGCTTCCGCCCATCCCGGGCGCTCCGGGCAGGCGGGGCTCGCGTCCGCTCGGGTACCCTCCCCTGCAGTGACTCGGCGCACAGTGCGCGTGGGGAAGGAACCATGAGCGGCACAGACACCTCGGCGACGACCGCCTCACCTCCCGCCGACGAGCAGTCCCGGAACGTCGCCCGCCGCGCCCGTCAGGGTCGCTCCCGACGCCGCCGCCGGAACCTCGCGCTCCAGCTCGGGGTGCTCGTGGCACTCCTGGCGGTGTGGTGGCTGATCACCGCCGTGAAGCTCGTGGACCCGCTCTACCTGCCGAGCCCCCAGGCGGTGCTGACGGCCTTCATCGACGCGAACCGGTGCCTCGTGGTCGACGAGGCGAGCGGGCGCACCGTGTGCGGCGTCCAGAACTACTACCTGTGGGAGCACCTCGTCGCCTCCCTCCAGCGGATCGGCATCGGCGTCGCCCTCGCGGCCGTCGCCGGGATCGTCCTGGGCTTCCTCATGAGCATGTGGGAGCCGGCGAACACGGCGCTCGCGCCCTACCTGAACTTCCTCCGCGCGCTGCCGCCGCTGGGCTACATCGGCCTGATCATCGTGTGGGTCGGCATCGGGGACCTCTCCAAGGTGCTGCTGCTGTTCCTCGCCGCGTTCCCACCCATAGTCGTCGCCACCGTCGACGGGGTGCGCGGCATCCGCGGGGACTACATCTCGGCCGCCCGGTCCATGGGCGCGAGCACCTCCCACGTGCTGCGCTACGTGGTCCTGCCCGGCGCCGCCGCCCCGATCCTCTCGGGGATACGCCTCGCCGTCGGCTTCGCGTGGACCACCGTGGTGGCGGCGGAGCTGAACAACGGCATCCCCGGCATCGGCGGTCTCGCCTATCTCTCCGGCACCCAGCTGCACACCTCCCTGACCATCGCGTGCATCATCGTCATCGGCCTCGTCGCCGTGGCATTGGACGGCTGCATCCGCTGGATCGGTGACCGTCTGACCCCCTGGCACGGAAAGGTCTGAGCCCCATGACTCCTCAGCGCCCACGCCCGACCCTCCGCGCCGCCGCCGCGGCCCTCGGACTCGCCCTGCTCGTGACCGGCTGCGTGCAGTCGGGCCGCACCAGCCATCCCGACAACTTCGAGGGGACGGTCTCCTGTCCGGTGGATCCCGATCCGTCGATCACCACGTCCGTGCGGATCGGCTGGCAGGCCATACCCAACGGCGACCTCGTCGTGAAGGACCTCGAGCTGCTCGAGACCTGCATGCCGAACGCCAAGATCGCCTGGTCGAAGATGAACTCCGGCGGTGACGTGATCCAGGCCTTCGGCTCGAACTCCCTGGACATCTCGCAGGTCGGGTCGAGCCCCACGGTGAAGGCCGCGTCCCCGCCGCTGAACAGCGACCTCAAGGTTGTGTGGATCAGCGACGTGATCGGCGAGGCGGAGTCGCTCGTCGTCAAGGACGAGAACGTCACCGAGCTGAAGGACCTCGAGGGCGGCACCATCGCCGTCCCCTTCGGGTCGACCAGCCATTACTCCCTGCTCACCGCGCTCGGCGAGGCTGGCCTGGACGGCAAGGTCCAGGTCATCAACCTCGCACCCGATGCGATCCTCGCGTCCTGGAACCAGGGCGAGATCGACGGCGCCTGGATCTGGGAGCCGACCCTCTCCCAGCTCCTCAAGGACGGTCACACGATCACCTCGAGCGAGGAGACCGCGAAGGCCGGCGCTCCGACTTTCGACCTCGTCGCCGGGACGGGGAGCTTCGTGGAGGACAACCCCGATTTCATGAGGATGTGGACGATCGCCGAGGCGGAGGGGACCCGGATCATCCGCGAGGATCCCGACGCCGCCGCCACCTCGCTGGCCGTCCAGCTCGGGGTGGGGACCGAGGACGCGAAGGCGCTCCTGGCGGGATACACCTACCCGACCGCCGCCGAGCAGGCCGGTGAGGACTACTTCGGCGGCGGGATGGCGACGAGCCTGCAGGGCACCGCCGAGTTCCTCGCCGACCAGGGCGAGATCGATGCCGTCGCCGACCCGAAGGTCTACGCCGACATGCCCTACGCCGATGCGATCGAGGAGGCGGCGAAGTGACCGCCCAGGACACCGCCCCGCTGGTCACCCTCGACCAGGTCTCCCAGCGCTACGTCACCGACTCCGGGGACGTGGTCCACGCGCTCGCCGAGACCGACCTCGAGATCCCCGCCGGCCAGTTCGTCTGCGTCGTCGGCCCCTCGGGCTGCGGCAAGACGACCCTGCTGAAGATCCTCGCCGGGTTCCTCACCCCGAGCGGCGGCCGCGCGACCTACCGCGGGACCGAGATCACGCGGCCCGGCGCGGAGCGCGGCGTCGTGTTCCAGCAGCCGAACCTCTACCCCTGGTTCTCCGTGCGCGAGAACGTCGCGCTGGGCATGCGGATCCGCGGCATGAAGAAGCGGGACCGCGCCGAAAAGGCGCAGGAGTACCTGGACCTCGTGGGCCTCGGCGACTTCGGCGACGCGAAGCCGTACGAGCTCTCCGGCGGCATGCAGCAGCGCGCCCAGATCGCCCGTGTGCTCGCGAACGACTCCGACCTGGTGCTCATGGACGAGCCGTTCGGCGCGCTCGACGCGATCACCCGCGCCCGGCTGCAGGCGGACCTGCTCACCCTGCAGCGGGAGCAGCACCGGACGGTCTTCTTCATCACGCACGACGTGGACGAGGCCGTGTTCCTCGGCGACCGCGTGCTCGTCATGAGCGCGCGCCCCGGCCGGGTCGTGTTGGACCAGGAGATCAGCCTCTCCGCCCAGGCCGGGCACCAGCTGGGGGAGGAGATGCGACGCCTGCCGGATTTCATCGAGCTGCGGGAGCGCATCGCCGGCGCGATCGAGCACTGAGGGCCTTCGCCGGCGGGAGCGTGAACGCCGGATGGACAACGAGGCATGACCAGGTAAAACATGGCGTGACCCGGGTGGTCATACTCTCTCCCCGCCGCCGGGCCTGAGTTGAGCCTGGGAGCGATAGGTATGCTTCCGGAGGCCCTTGTATGCAAACTTCCCACCGGATCGGAGGACCGTGCCGAGCTCGCGCCACCTTCTTCGGAATGCACGACTCCTCGTGCAGGCCGCGGCGCAGCATCTGCTCGACGACCCGGCCCTCCTCGCGATCCAGGTGAGCCGGAGACTCCCCATGGGAGCGCGGCGCCGGATCGGCCAGGGCCTTCGCAGCACCGCCGCCCGGGTGCCGCGCGGTGACGGCGTGGCCGCCCTGGGAGCCTTCATGGCTGGGGACGAGACCGCCGCGCTGCAGCACCTCACCGCCGCCCGAGCCGAGGGATCCCGCACCGCCGGCGAGGTCGCGGTGCTCCTGGACCGCACCGATCTGCTCCCCGCGAGCGCCCCCGCGAGCACCCGAGCCCGCGCCCTGTGGGCCGAGGGCGACCTCAGCGGCGCCGTGGAGTCCCTCGATGCGGCAGGTCGTGGGGGCACGCCCCAGGCGCGGCGCCTGCGCAGCGAGCTCGAGCTCCTCGAGGACGGCCACCGCCTCCACGCTCCCTGCCTGGGCGATCAGGACCTCTCCCCTCAGGGTGAGCCCCTCCGGGTGCTGCACCTCATCACGAACTCCCTGCCGCACACGCAGTCCGGCTACGCCCTGCGCACCCACAACATCCTCACCGCCCTCGCCGCTCAGGGGATCGAGTCGCTCGCCCTGACCCGCACCGGATACCCCGTCATGGTGGGCAAGCCGCTGTGCGAGGACGAAGACGTGATCGACGGGATCCGCTACCGCCGCACGCTGCCGGCGACTCTCGGCACCACCCCGGAGGAGCGCCTGGACCAGGAGGTCGCCGAGGCGCTGCGCCTCGTCGCCGAGTTCCGACCCCACGTGCTGCACGCGACCACCGACTACCGCAACGCCCTGGTCGCCCAGGCCGTCAGCGCGACCACCGGGCTCCCGTGGATCTTCGAGGTCCGCGGCCTCATGGAGCAGACCTGGATCGCCTCCCACCGCAGCGAGGGGACCCGCGCCGTGGCCGCCCGCTCGCAGAAGGTGCGCCGCATCGCCGAGACCGAGGCGTCGCTCGCCCGCGAGGCCGGCGCCGTGGTGACGCTCAGCCGGACCATGGCGGACGTGCTCGTGGAGCGGGGGGTGCCCGCGGAGAAGATCTCGGTGGTCCCGAACGGTATCGACCTGTCTCCGGAGCGAGGCGCGTCGAGCCCTCAGGAGGCGCGTCGACTGATCGAGGTGCCGTTCCCTGCCGATGCACTCGTCGTCGGCGCGGTGAGCGCCGTCGTCGACTACGAAGGCTTCGACGTGCTCATCCGTGCTGTCGCCTCGCTCCTCCACTCGTCCTCGGCTCCGCGCGAGGTCGTCGATCGTCTGCACGTCATGATCGCCGGGGACGGAACCGCTGCCCCGGGACTGGCCGAGCTGTCGGCGCGCCTCGGCGTTGCGGAGAGGGTTCATCTGCCGGGCCGGATCCCGCGAGCGGAGGCACGCGCATGGGTCGAGGCCCTCGACGTGGTCGTCGTCCCTCGCGTCGATCGCGAGGTGACCCGATCCGTCACGCCGCAGAAGCCGGTCGAAGCGATGTCGATTCCCCGCCCTGTCGTCGTGAGCGATCTGCCGGCTCTGCGAGAGACGGTGACGGACGGCGACGGCGCTCTTGCCGCGATGATGGTCCCTCCCGGGGACCCGGAGTCCTTGGCCGCGGTGATCCTGACGCTCCTCGAGGATTCGGACCTCCGCGCGACACTTGCCGCGGAAGGCCAACGGGTGGCATCTTCTCGGACCTGGTCGTCGTTGATGGGACGATACGGCGTGCTGTATTCAGAGCTGATGAGAGCGGGAGGTGTGGCCGATGCGCGGTGACACACGAGCCGCTGAACAGATCACCGGCGCCCTCGAGTCGAGAGGGATGCTGGTCGAGAACCTGTCGCCGGTCGGTGTCCGACCCGGGATCGGCGAGTATCTCGCCCAGCTCTGGGAACGTCGACACTTCATCTGGATGGACGCCCGGCACCGGGTGGCGACTCAGAACAGCAGGAACCGGCTGGGGAGTCTGTGGCTCGTTCTCAAGCCGATGCTCGACGCGGTCATGTACTTCGTCGTCTTCGTCCTGATCCTGGGCGTCACACGCAACATGGAGAACTACGCCGCATACGTGATCATCGGCGTCATGATGTTCCGCTCGACGATGAGGAGCATCGGCCAGGGAGCGAACACCCTCCAGTCCGGCAAGGCGATGATCAGAGCATTCTCGTTCCCCCGCGCGTCGTTGGCGATCTCCGCGGAGATCAGGGACGCGCTGCAGATGACATATGCCGTCGCGACGATGCTCGTGATGATCGTGATCATCCCCCCGCACGTCTTCCCTGCGGTCACCTGGCTGCTGGTGCCGGTCGTCTTCCTGATGCAGTTCTTCCTGAATTTGGGGATCACCTTCTGCATGGCGAGGATCGGGCAGCTCTTCCCCGACACGACGCAACTCATGACGTTCGCGGGTCGATTCCTCATGTACGGGTCGGGGGTGCTCTTCCCCGTCGAGCGCTTCCTGACGCATCCGATCGCGATGGCGCTGATCACGGCCAATCCGATCTATCACATGCTCGCTCTCTACCGGGGGCTGCTCATGGATCACGTCATTCCCCCCGCCGAGCACTGGGCCATTCTGGGCGGCTGGGCATGTGGGCTGACGGTGATCGGCTTCCTGTTCTTCTGGCAGGGGGAGGAGAGCTATGGCTCCGGACAGTGAGCAGACGGAGGCGCCTGAAGAGAGGTGGCACGCTCCGGATCACACGCCGGTGACAGTGGTCGCCCAGAATCTTCGGATGCGATACCGGGTTCTGCGCACGGATCGCACCCCGCGTCCTGGGGTGAGAGGTCTTCTGACCCGGCGTCAGAGGGTCAGCGTCTCCGCACTCCGAGGGGTTTCCTTCGTCGCGCGATCCGGCGAGTTCATCGGGATCATCGGACGGAACGGTTCGGGGAAGTCCACGCTCCTGCGCACCCTCGCCGGGTTGGAAGCACCGAGCTCCGGCACAGTCCTGACCTCCGCGAAGCCTGCGCTGCTCGGCGTTAGCGCGGCTCTCATCCCGGAGCTGACCGGGGCGGAGAACGTGAAGCTCGGGGCTCTCGCCATGGGCCTCTCGCCGGCCAGGGCCGATGAGATCTTCGAGTCGGTCGTCGAGCTCTCGGCCCTCGGCGAATCCATCGATCTCCCGATGAAGACGTATTCCTCCGGGATGGGCGCGCGACTGAAGTTCGCGATCTCGCTCGCTGCTGATCCGTCGATCCTCATGATCGACGAGGCGCTCGCGACAGGCGACGCCACGTTCACCGAGCGATCTCGCCGTGCCATGGACGGGCTGCTCGAACGTGCGGGAACCGTGTTCCTCGTCAATCACGCCGCTCAGACCATCGAGAACATGTGCTCGCGGGCCATCTGGATGGAACGAGGTCAGGTGGTCATCGACGGCGACGCGGTGGAGGTCGCCCGCAAGTACCGCTGGTTCGCCCACAACCTCGCTCAGGGTGACGAGGACAAGGCGGCCTCCCTCCTGAGGGATGCGGTGCTCGAAGGGGAGGAACAGCGGCGCGCCACACAGCTGCTCGTCGCCCCGTCTGACGAGAGCCCGTCCGCAGCCGGAGTCCCCGAGCTGGAGCCCGACCCCTTCACCAAGGTCTACGACAAGAAGTCACTGTCGCCCAGACGGACCTTCCCCTCCACCATCCTTCCCGACGACAATCCCTCCCCCCATCAGCGACCCAGGAGTTCTTCATGACCCTCCGCATCATGACCATCTACGGCACCCGCCCCGAGGCGATCAAGGTGGCGCCGATCATCAAGGCGATCGAGGCCGCTGACGACCTCGAGTCCGTCACCGTCGTCACCGGCCAGCACCGCGAGATGCTGGACCAGGTCAACACCATGTTCGAGATCGTCCCCGACCACGACATGAACATCATGAGTGCGGGCCAGTCCCTCAACACGATCGTCGCCAAGGTGATCGCCGGTGTCGACGAGATCCTCGAGGCCGAGAAGCCCGACGCGGTGATCGTCCAGGGCGACACGTCCACCGTGATGGGTGCCGCCGTGGCCTCCTTCAACCGCCAGATCCCGGTCATCCACCTCGAGGCCGGGCTCCGGTCGGGTGACATCAACTCTCCCTTCCCGGAGGAGGCGAACCGCAAGCTCACCAGCCAGATCGCGGCGCTCCACCTCGCCCCCACGGACACCTCGAAGTCGAATCTCACCCGCGAGGCCGTGAGCGAGAACGACGTCGTCATCACCGGCAACTCGGTCATCGACACGCTGATGTTCGCGACCGAGAACCTCGAGGTGCACTTCGAGGATTTGCGCCTCGAGCGGCTGCAGAAGGACAAGGAGGCGGGTGCTGCCGGTCGGGTGCTCCTCGTGACTGCTCACCGCCGCGAGAACCTGGGCTCGGCCATGGAGGACATCGGGGCGGCCATCGCGGAGATCGCGCGCAAGTACCCGGATCTCACCATCGTGTTCCCGATCCACAAGAACCCGAAGGTCCGTGCCGCGATCCGTCCCGCCGTCGAGGGCCTCGACAACGTCGTGCTCATCGAACCGCTGGCCTACGCGGAGTTCACCCGCGCCCTCAGCCTCGCCGATGTGGTCCTCACCGACTCGGGCGGCGTGCAGGAGGAGGCGCCGAGCCTCGGCAAGCCCGTGCTGGTCATGCGTGAGAACACCGAGCGCCCGGAGGCCGTCGTCGCCGGCACGGTGAAGCTCATCGGCACCCACAAGCAGCGTCTCGTCGACGAGGTCTCTCTGCTGCTGGACTCCGAGGAGGCGTACGCGGGCATGGCCAACGCCGTGAATCCTTACGGCGACGGCAAGGCATCGGAGCGCACCGTCGCCGCGATCCGTTGGAAGTTCACCGGTGGTGAGCGACCGGAGGACTTCGGCGACGGAATCGCCTGACCGAGACCGCCGAGACACGATCGAACTGCAGAACGAGGACCCATGCGAGCAAGACTTCGGACATTGACCCTGGTGGCAGGAGCGGGCGCTGCGATCGTGCTCGTCCTGCTGGTGATCGCAGCAGCGACGGGCGCGGCCGCGGTCGCCGTGATCGCAGGGGTCCTCGGACTCATCGGCATCGTCGCCGGATGCATCGTCCTTCCCCGGATCCTCGAATCCTTCACCGCGGCGACCGATCGACTGTCGACGCGGGCGAAGAACCTCGAGGCACGGACCGGGACGCTCGCGGAACGCGCTGATGCCGGGGAAGCGCGCACAGGAACGCTGGAAGATTTCGCGGCGAGCATCGACGGGAAGGCGGACGAGCTCGGGGAAAGGCTCGGCACTCTCGACGCGCAGGCACAGGTCCTCGAGCGGCGTGCTGATCAGCAGCACGAGCGCATCGGCAGGGCGGTTCGGACGGTGGGCACGGTCTCCGCGAGGGAGAAGGGCACTCGTGCCCTGCTCGACAGCGTGGAGGAGCGCCTCACGGGAACTCGCGGCGACCTCGACCAGCTCTCCGGCCGCCTCGACGCGCAGGAGGCAACGACTGAGCGGAGCCGCAAGGACGTCCAGATCCTGCGCTCCCGAGTGCCCGCTGGTTTCCTCGATCCCGTCGAGAAGCAGCTGATGGACCTGCGCGGCACGTCGCGTGAGGCCCTGCGGTCGACGTTCGAGTCCGCTGTCCAGCTTGGACGGGATCCCCGCGAGGTGATCTCCGAGCGGTTGGCGCATCGGCTGTTCAAGGACTACCTCGATCGCGAGGAGTTCCTCCGGCTGCGACCGCTCATCGAGAACTTCGACGTCCTGGAGAAGCAGAGCCTCACGACGCTGAGGGCTGTGTACCGATTCTTCCGCTCGTCCGGATATTGGGATCTGGCCGCGCTCGCTGTCGCGCAGGTGCACGCCAAGTCGAAGCGGGAGAACGACGCCCTGGCCGTGGCGAAGATCGAGCACGAGATCGAGCTCTTCTCTCGGCCGGCCCTCGTGCGGCCGACGCTTCCTCCGGGCGACGCCTACGATCCGTCGGGCCCGATCCTCCACATGGTGGGCAGGGTGCTGCCGGAGACGCAGACCGGTTACACGCTCCGAACCCAGTACACGGCTCTGGCGCAGGCTCGGAAGGGCCTGCCCGTTGCGATCGTCGGCCAGGCCGGGATCACGGAGAACGCCGTCGAGTCCGTGGAGCACTATGAGTTCCAGGGGATCGACTACTACCTGCTGCCCGGTCCGGCGCGGAACACGATGCTCATCGACGAGTGGTTGGCGCGCAACATGCTCGAGCTGGCGGAGCTCGTGCGCGAGTTGAAGCCCAGCATCCTGCACGCCCAGTCGGACTTCTTCAATGCCCTGATCATCGACGTCGTCGGCAAGGCATACGGGATCCCCACGGTGTACGAATCCCGAGGTTTCTGGGAGGAGTCCTGGCTCTCCAGGACCATCACGGCCAACCAGTGGGGCGAGAAGGCGGACTCCCTCTTCTCCATGTACGGTCTGCCCGCCGCGTACACGCTCCGGAAGCACGCGGAGGAGGTGGCACGGCTCCAGCCCGACCACGTCTTCACGCTCGCCGAGGTCATGCGCGACCACATCCTGACCTCCGCCGACGGCCTCATCCCCGGGGACGGGGTGTCGATCGTGCCCAATGCCGTCGAGGCCGAGAACTTCCCGGTCCAGGCGCCGAACGACGACCTCAAGCGAGAGATCGGGATCCCCGACGACGCAGTCGTCATCGGCTACATCTCCTCCATCGTCGAGTACGAGGGCATCGACACGCTGCTCGACGCGTACCACATGGCCAGGGCGCACACCGGGCGATCCATCTGCCTCCTCCTCGTCGGGGACGGCGACTATCTCCCGACGCTCAAGGCGCATGCGGAATCCCAGGGAATCCAGGACGTGTTCTTCACCGGGCGCGTTCCGCACGAGCAGGTGCTCGACTACTACGGGCTCATCGACCTCTTCGTCGTTCCCCGGAAGGCATCGCAGGTCTCGGACCTCGTGACCCCGCTGAAGCCTTTCGAGGCCTTCTCGACGGGACGCGCCGTCGTCCTCTCCGACGTCGGTGCCCTGAAGGAGATCGCGCGACAGTCCGATGCCGTGGAGCTGTTCCGGGCCGGAGACGCCGAGGACCTCGCACGTCGCATCGCCGCACTGGTCGACGATCCCGAGCGTCGTGCCGACCTGAGCCGACGTGCGGCGCGCTGGGTCCGCAACCATCGATCGTGGGACGGGAACGTGAACGAGTACTACCGCGTCTACAAGAAGCTCGGATTCGCGGGGGAGGACAACCTCCTGGTCGAGTCCGAGCTCGCTCTGGACGACCGGGGTACCAATCCCGGTGAGCTCCTGGAGAGCCTGCGATCGGCGACGGCACCGGGCC
Organism: Brachybacterium sp. SGAir0954; assembly: GCF_005490785.1. Lineage (GTDB taxonomy): Bacteria > Actinomycetota > Actinomycetes > Actinomycetales > Dermabacteraceae > Brachybacterium > Brachybacterium rhamnosum. Next base: position 1,097,395 of record NZ_CP027295.1, read on the forward strand.
TCAAGGGCTGGTTCACCATCCAGGACATCCGACAGTCGGGAGCATCGATCCTGGAGGACGGCTGGCGCTTCGCGAGCTTCGAGCCGGTCAAGGTGGCTTCCATCGAGGACTGGGCGCACTACGGGAGCGAGCACCGGTCGTGGGGATTCCATCTGCACGCCTGGGAGTTCATGGACCCGCTGCTGCGGGCCTTCGACGAGACGCGCGACGAGCACTGGCTGCGCGAGGGCGTGCGCATCGCCCTGGGGTGGATCGCGATCCATCGTGGTGCGGACGACGAGTCCGACCCGATGGCGTGGTACGACATGTCCCAGTCCCTGCGGACGCCTCGCCTCTTCTCGCTCCTGCGTCGAGCCGCGGAGATCGACAGCATGCGGGACGAGGCCGTGATCCTCGCCGAGGCATTCGCCTGGCATCTCGATGAGCTGCACAAGCCCCGTGCGTACAACCCGAACAACAACCACGGCTTCTACACCGCGGTCTCACAGGTGCACGCCGCCAAGTACGGCTGGATGTTCCCGGACGCCGAGGCGACGGCGGTCGAGGGCCGGCAGCGGCTCGCAGAGATGGCGACGTCGCAGTTCGCCCGCGACGGTGTCCATCTTGAGCATTCGCCCGACTACCACCGCATGCTCCTGAACTCCTTCGAGCTCGCCGTGAACGACGGCCTCATCGAGGACGAGGACGTCAAGGGGCGGATCCACCGCGCCGCGCACGTGCTGGGCTGGATGATCCAGCCCGATGGGGCACTGGTGCAGTTCGGCGACTCCCCCGAGACCCGGATCGTGAAGCCGGACGCGGTCTCCATCGACCCGGCGACGCAGTTCCTGCTCTCCGACGGTGCCCAAGGGACCCCGGAGACGAAGGAACTCGCGGCCTACCGCGACGGCGGCTATGCGTTCGTGCGGTCCCCGCAGCCGAAGGGCCCCGGCGAGCTCGCGAAGAGCGGCTATCTCGCATTCAGCGCGGCGTTCCACTCCCGCGCACACAAGCACGCGGACGATCTGAACGTGGTGTGGTTCGACCGCGGACAGCAGATCCTGACCGACGGTGGTCGTTTCGGATACGGCGAGCTCCTCGCCGCGGACTCTCCGCAGCGGGCCGAGGGCTTCTACTACGCCGCGCCGGAGCGCCAGTACGTCGAGGGGACGATGGCGCACAACACGCTGATGATGGACGGCGTGGACCAGGAGCGCCGGTCCCGCGCCCCGTACGGAAGCGGTCTGGGGGAGTGCACGGAGGCCGACGGCGTCTTCGACCTCTCCGCCCGGGTGCACCATGCGGACTACATCCATCGCCGCCGGGTCGTCTACCGGCCCGGGGAGGAGCTGCTCCTGAAGGACTCGGTCTTCTCGCAGTCCGCCGAGACGAGGGAGGGCATCCTCTGGCTCAACGTCTCGGGCCATTTCGAGCTCGAGGACAACGGCGAAGAGGGCCTCGTGTTCGTCTCCGAGAGCGGTGACGAGCCGACGCGGCTCACGATCATCGGCCAGGGGAGGCTCCTCGAGCCGGTCCGCGGACAGGAGAATCCGCTGCGCGGATGGCGCTCGCGGCAGGACCGCTCTCTCGAGCCCACGTGGTCGATCGGTTTCGCCTTCTCCATCGATACGCGCGCCTCTGTCGACACCACTCTTCGCCTGTCCTGAAGCTGGCCGACCTCCCCCTTCCCGAGAGGATCTGACCGTGAACATCAATCTTGTCTGCGTCGCACGTACGGCCTCCGCCCGAGAGCGACTGCCCCGCCTCATGGACGCTGCGGTCGAGGATGCGCAATCCGTCTTCGGCGAGGCGGAGGACCATCGCTGGAGCGACGGGCGGGTGGCGCTCTTCAACGCCGATCGCATGCACGGCGCCTGGACGGTGCCCACCTGGCACGAGGACGGCGGCGACATCTTCGCGGTGTCCCAGCCGCCGGTGCCTGTCGACGATCACTGCGAACCGGAGACCTACTGGCCCGACGTCGCCGGCAAGGTGCGTCACGGTGACCTGAAGAGCTTCCTGCCCAACCATTTCGGCGTGCATCGTCGCCCGGACGGATCCGTTCGCGTCTGGGCGGACACCCTGGGGCTGGGTCGGTGCTACTACGTCGAGAACGACGACTTCGTCGCCGCGTCGAACCACATCGGAGTGCTCGCCCACTTCCTCGGAGAGGAGGTCCGCGTCGACGTGGCGGCAGTCAGCCGATACGTGCACGCCGGGTGGTTCACCCTCGATGACTCCCCGTACGTGGGGATCCGGAGGCTGCGGGAGTCCTGCTGCCTCGACATCGGCGCGGACGGGTCGGTGACCCATCGAGAGCACACCGATCTCACCGAGCTGGTGGGGGCACGGCGCTCGATGCCGAACTACGACGCGGTCGTCGAGCAGACCCGGACGATCGCGCACAACCTCGATGCGCTGAGCGTACGCACGTCGACCGTCTACCTCAGCGGCGGCCGGGACTCGCGCATGACCGCATCGGTCTGGCTCTCGGGCGGGGGCAGCGCGAAGGTGATGACCTTGGGGACGCTCGAGGCCGAGGCGGAGATCGCGACCGAGCTGATCGGGGCGTTCGCCGGATCCGAGCAGGAGGGACAGGAGGTCGAGCACAACGTCGTCATCCCGAAGCCCTCCTCGATCACGATGTCCCTCGAGGAACGATTCCGCAACGCCTTCGCCATGTGGGACGGCGACGCGGCGCCGACGAACATCAAGTCGAACGTGAGGATCCCCGGCGGCAGGGGAGGGCTTAGCATCGGCGGCGTCGGCGGTGAGATCATGCACGGCTACTACTACCACCGGGACGGAGATCTCGAGCGGCTGGCGAAGGAGCCCCATCCGGTCGCGTACGCAGCGCGCAGCTTCCGCGGGGCTGTCGTCACCGAGCAGGCGGCCGGCGCCATGGAGGGGTTCTTCGATCTGAACTACGAGCGTGCGGTGCGCCACGGCCGGCCTGACGTCGCATCGCTCGACTACCTCTACCTGACGGAGAAGTTCCGTCGGTGGGGGAACCAGGCCTTGGGGTCGATGGCGGCGATCATGCTCTCCGGACCGGCATACGTCCGGGCCTGCTTCGACCTGACCCCGCAGGATCGGATCGACAAGATCTTCCCGGACCAGATCGTGCGCAGGGCGATCCCGGAGTGGACGGAGATCCCCTACTACAAGGCGGTCGTCACCGACTCCCGGCGCAGCATGAAGCGCAAGCTCGGGACGTACGACACCGACCCGGACTATGTCGCGGCCGTCCTGGAGAACCCTCGTCGCTGGCCGGAGTTCTTCCGCGAGGAGAAGATCCGCGAGTTCCTGGAGACCGCGCGCGGCGACCAGGGACTGCCCGTGCACGAGTCGTGGATCAACCGCGCGATGTGGGTCGACCACCTGGAGTCCCACGCCGACTCCTTGAACCGCAGGGTGCGCGAGGTGGCGGCATGATCTCGAGAGAGCGCATCCTCTCGCGACTTCAGATCGGGTTCTTCGCTCCCCGTGACAATGATGGAGCGGTCGCCGACCGCTTGATCGCCGGTCGTCGGAAGTTCGGCGAGGCGGTCCTGGACGTGCGGGTTCCCCGGAGCTTCGATGCGCCCGGTCCCCTGCCGCGGAACAACCTGCTCGAGCTCCACTCCCTGCGGTGGGCTGACGTGCTGCGACGTGCAGATTCCGTCCCTGGGGCTCAACAGGCATGGGAGGGGATCGTCAACGCCTGGGCGGCCTCCGAGGCTGCAGCGGACAGGAACTCCGTGGCTTGGGGCATCACCCCGCTCGAGCAGCGCTGTGTCGCGCTCGCCCTCGGCACCGGCGATCTCTCCGGGACCCCGGGGATCCTCGACCGGCACGTGACCGCCGTGGTCTCTCATGCGGTCGAGGCCGTCAGCTCGCTTCGCCGTCTGCGACTCCTCGACGTCCAGCTGGGGCTGCTTGTCCGGCGAGGCGATCCGGACGAGGCCCTGCGCGCCGCGGCGATCGCCGCGGCGGAGAATGCTTTCCACGAGTCCGGCTACACCGTCGCCGAGGACCTCGCAGGAGTTGTGGAGGCCACCGAGCAGTGGATCGGACGACTGGAGTCGCTCGAGGTGCCCTCGGATGATGCCGTGTTCGATCGACTCCGCTCGGAGCTGTTCTGGCTGCACGTGACGGCGCCGGACGGGGAGCTCGTGCCGATCGGTTCGGGTGTCCCACGTTCCGTCCCGGGGGCAGAGAACCCGCGGATGCGTTACATCCTCACCGGCGGCGAAGAGGGGTCTCCTCCTACGCAGGTGAGGAGTGTGGATCCGGAAGGGCTCGTCTCGCTCCGGAGCGGCTGGGGGGAGACCGAGCGCGATGCTCGCGAGGAAACCCTGGTCACAATGCTTCTGGGGCCAGTCCGTGGACGGGAGGCCCACGGCGACGTGGCGCGCGTGACCTACCACTCCCAGGGGCGCCCCTGGCTCATTGATCCTGCCCTCGCCGTCGAGACCGGTCCCGAGGGGCACTCGGTGATCTCTGTCGACGACGTCCGCTACCGCATCCACGGGGACGCGGAGCTCGTGCGGCAGTACGGCGACGATCGCGTCGACGGGTTCATGGTGAAGTGCTCGGTGCACCAGGCGTTCCAGTGGCAGCGGCACGTGGTGTTCGCGCGGACGGGAAACTACCTGGTCGTGGACGACACGACACGAGCCTCGACCGAGTACGTCGCCGCGCAGCGGTGGATCGTCGCACCCGACGTCGAGATCGAGCCCACCCTGCAGGGCTTCCGCCTCCATGCCGATGGCAAGACCGTCGCGCTCAACGTCTCGACGCTCGGGCTCAAGGACCACTCGATCGACGACCTCCACGATGACGCGGGGAACGTCGTCGCCAAGAGGATCAGCGTCCCCATGGTGGGGTCGAGCAATCGTGCCGTCGCCGTGATCGCCGACGTCGTGGACCCTCGCGTCTTCCGTGCCCGGCGCGTGCCGCGGACGGGCAAGGAGTTCACCGTCGACATCAAGGACAAGCAGCTCGACGAGACCTTGGTCGTCACGCCGGAGCTCTCCGCAATCGTCCCGGCCGGGCTGGATCCGGACGAGGCTGTCGAGAGGACCATCGCGCTCGGTGCTGCCGGTGACCTGAGCGAGGAGGAGCAGCTCGCACAGCGTCGAGCTGTCCGGGACGTCATCAGCCAGGTAAAGAGCCAGATTCGTGAAGCGGGCGGCGGAGTATTCGCCAGAGTGCAGGGGCTGGACCTGCTGCTGGCCGCGGGCGGCGAGCTGAAGGTGCGGGGCCTTCGCGACCATGGCTACGGCGCGGCGCTGGTCGACGTGGCCGGGACCGATCTCGCGGACAGGATCGCCGGGAACCCCCAGGTGGGGAACCTCCGCCGCACCGCTCTCGTGGACTGGCCGGGTCAGGACCTCGTCCAGCCCGCGTACGGCGTCCGCGTGAGGACCACGACCGACTCCACCACCGTGCCCGATGGTCTCGAGGAGCGATCGGTGTGGAGCGTCGATCTGGGACAGCTCGTCCCGTCGGCGTTCCTCACGGACGGCCCGGGGGACATCCTGACCGTGTACTTCCACGGCGCCACCGACCGTTCGCGCCTGTCGATGCCCCGGTACGAGCGCATGCGGTCGTTCGCAGGCCTGGGACTCGGACCGATGATGTTCTTCTCCGATCCGTGCCTGGACCTGGACTCACGGATGATGCTCTCCTGGTACGTCGGAACCGAGGAGGTCGACGTCCATCGGGAGATCGCCTGCATGATCGAGGCGTACGCCCGGAGCAAGGGGATCGAGAAGGTCCTCCTCGTCGGAAACTCCGGCGGAGGATTCGCGGCGCTGCAGCAGGGTGCGTATCTCGAGGGCACCCGGGTGGTGAGCTTCAATCCTCAGATCCGGATCGACGACTACGTACCGCGTATCGCGCAGACAGCCCACTGGGCGCTCTTCGGACGAGAGACGGTCAGCGACGATCCGGTGAACGCCCCCCGCATGGATCTCATCGAGCGCTACCGGCGCATCGGGTTCGATCAGGACGTGGTGCTGATCCAGAATCCGGGCGACGACCACCACCACCAGGAGCACTTCCTGCCGTTCGTGAAGGCCTTCGAGTCCTCGGACAAGGCGAGCCGGCTGGTCACGCATACGCCGTATCTTGGACCTGGCCACCGGGTGCCGCCCTCCGACGAGTACCTCGACTTCGTGCGCGATGCTGCCGCTGCGCACACGGAGTCGACGTGGAGTCTTCGGGGACGGCGGGACATGCCGTGACAGGGCCGGCCCATCAGGGTGCTGAGCGCGCGGATCTGCTGCGCAGAACGTCGAGTACGGATTCGGAGAGTGTCGCGCTGTGAACATCAACTGTGGGGTCGTCGCCCTGTCTCCTCGAGGGAAGCACCTGCTCCCGTCGCTGTGGGAGGAGGCTCTGGAACTGGGCGGTGACGCCTATGACATGACCGGTGCCGTCACGCACGTCGACGACGGTCGCGCGATGGTCAACGCTCAGGCGGCGGCCGGGACGTGGAAGGCCCCGACCTGGATCGACGACGATCAGGGGACGATCTCCCTCTCCCAGCCCCCGGTCTCCTTCACCGAAGAGGTCAAGGAGCCGGCGTGGGAGGAGTGGGCACGCCGGACCCTGCGCACGGACGGGGGGCGGGCCTCCGTCCAGCCCGGGTATTTCGGGATGGAGATGCGTAGGGACGGCACCTTCCAGGCGTGGAACGACCTGTTCGGTTTCGGCCGTTCCTACGTCGTCCAGAATCAGCACTTCCTCGCCGTCGGCAACCACATCGGGATGGTCTCGCTGTTCGTGGATCTGCCTCTCGAGGTCGACATGTACGGCTGCGACGTGCTGTCGCAGGTCGGCTTCTGGCCGGAGGACGCGTCACCGATCTCAGCAGTGCGGCGCCTCGGGCCCGCGGACGTCATCACGGTGACCGAGAGCGGTGCTGTGCACCGTCACCGTTACGCGACGGACGAGGAGTTCTACGGCTACCGAGAAACCGAGCCGGACGTCGCAGCTGTCGCCGACTCCCTCGCTGTGCTCACCGCCAACGGAGGAGAGATCGCCGTCCAGTCCCCGGTGGTCCACCTGTCCGGTGGACAGGACTCCCGAGTTACCGCCGCCGCCTGGGCGGCGGGAGGCAAACCGGCGATGGTGCAAACAGTGGGGACCCTGCAGGGCGAGGTCGACATCGCCCGGCAGCTCGTCGCATCGCTCGAGGAGGAGCGCTCGCTGGAGGAGCGCGGGCTCACCCACAGGGTGACGGAGCCGAGCCCGACCAGACTCTCCACGTTCTCGATCGAGGACCGTCTCTCCCAGGCGATGCTGATGTGGGACGGCGATTTCGCGCCGGGCAATCTCAAGGCGGCTGTCCGGCGGCCTCCGGCCCGGGCACGGCTGACCATCGGCGGGGCGAACGGCGAGGTGATGCACGGCATCTACTACTCGACGGAGCAGATCCTCAAGATCGTGCGGGGTCTCCCGCATCCCATTGATCGTGTGGGCACCGCGTTCAACGGTCGCTCCAACACCGAACGCTCGCGTCCCGCGGTCCTGGAGTTCCTTGCACATCAGGTCGACTTCACCCGCGGTCTCGGGCATACCGATGCGACGGCGCTGAACGTGTTCCAGATGCATTCGAAGTTCCGCCGTTGGATCAACGCGCAGCTGACCTACGGCTCGTTCGTGCTCCTGCTCAACCCTGTCTTCGTGCGCGCCTCGCTCGATCTCACGCCGGAGCAGCGCCTCGGGAAGGTGATGCAGAAGGCTCTGTCCCGTGCTCTCGTTCCGCAATGGGAGGAGGTGCCGTACTACAAGGCGACGCTCGCCGAGTCCACGACGACGAACCGCCAGCGGGGTATCCGCACCTGGGACACCTCGCCCGGCGCGATGGAGCGTCTGCTGCACGAGCGCACCGCGTGGCAGCAGTGGTTCGAGCCGAGCGTGATGGCCGATCTCGAGCGGATCGTCCACTCGGGGGAGGGGAACGGCGGTCACGAATCGACTCTGAACAAGGCCTACGTCCTCGATGGGATCCCCGACCACGTGGCGAATCTCGAGACGATCCGGCGCTCGATCTGGGCGGAGCGCTGATCGAATGGTGCCCACGGGCGCGTACGACGCTGCTACTGCCGCCATCGGCCACGAGATCCACCGGACGGCCTTCGTCCATGCCTTCGGCGGCGCGATCGACACCGGTGGTCTCGCGGCGGTGGCACTTCGCTTCGATCACGGACTCGTCAACTTCGCGGAGCATCTCCTCCCGCTGGCCGTGGACCGCGGGATCACCGTGTCGCAGGCGTACAACCCGCGCAACGGAGATCTCAAGGAGAACCGGGGCGTGCTCCACTCGGAGATCGACGACTGGATCCGTCAGGGTCATGTCGAGATCTGGAACCACAGCTCGTCCCATCGAGGCGTGACGACCACGGCTGATCTGCACGACGAGATCGTCGCGGCGATCGGCGAGATCGGAGAGCAGCTGCCGAGCGCGCAGGGGAAGCTGTGGGGCTTCAACCCTCCCGGCATTCCTGGCGAGGACTACGCCGGCTTCGACAAGGGGTCCACGCCGGAGAACTGGATGACGGAGGCGGGGCGGATGATCCTCGCGCACCATGCCGTCGCCTCGGGGCACGTCGCCGGGACCTCCCAACGGATCCTGGACGGCCAGGTTCGTGACGGTCTCGCGCACGTCACCCTCGACACCCGGAGCGTGGACGAGATCTGTCGGCGCATCGATGCCGTGGTCCGCAAGCGCCGCGGGCTCCAGCTGATGATGCATCCGTCGCGCTTGGGGATGGACGGCAAGATCACGCTCGACGAGGTCATCGCGATTCTCGACCACATCGTCGAGCTGCGTGACCAGGGGCGGCTCGTGACGCTCTCGCCCTACGAGCTCCTGCTGGCGAACGCTCAGGTACCGACATCTGCCGATACTTCCCCTCGGTAGACAACAGCCCGTGGCGAATGCCATGGCTCGCGCGCAGGAAGGAAGAAATGAGCCCGAGAAGCGAGCGAACCCGCACTGTGCGCTGGAAATGGGTGTGGGTGGGTGCCTTCGCGGTCGTGGCGCTCATCGTGGGATCGCTCGTGCTGATACGACCGGATTCCCCGGAGCCTCCGACTCCGAGCCCGACGGTTCCTTCCCCCTCGGAGGAGCCCGTCGTCGTCGAGGACTCAGTCAGCCTGACGGTGCCGAACACGATCGACTTGCCGGCGAAGGCAGTGCCTGTGGAGTCGGGGAAGAAGTACCTCTTCACCATCGACATCAAGACGGAGAAGCCGTCCGGATCTCCGGGGGACGCGATGTACTTCGGCTTCTCGCTCAATTGCACCGGGCCCGAGCCGAAGACGGCAAGAGGCGTAGGAGGGACACAGAACCTAGTCTCCGGCGAGCCGGTGGAGTTGAGTAATCAGTTCCTGCTCGCTGCGGAGGAGACAGGAGATCGTCGATGCAAAGTGGCGCTCAGCTCACCGAATGAGTCGGCAGCTGCTGCGGGCACCACAGTTGACGCGGAGGTGACCTGGACCGCCAAGCCGGTGGACGAGGCGGTCAGTGTGCCGAGCGAGGATCGTCTCCCGGTTGTGATCCAACCGGGTGAACGTCGCGCCACGTTCCGCTATGTCATGCCTCTGCCCGCCGACTCCCGTGAGGTGCTGCGAGTGATGAGCACACTACGCGTGACGACCTGCACCATCGTGAACGGATCCCGTGAAGGTGGACAGACCTTGTGCCCCGAGTCCCAGACCGACGAGCGGGGGAGCTCGTTCGACATCGACCTCCGCGCGGACCTGCTCGACGAGGACGGGAACCTCTGCGACAGCCTTGATCTCATCCGCGACGCCACCCACGTGGACCAGACGACCCATCACGCCGTTCGATCCCTGAACAAGGTGCAGACCCTCCCCGAGGAGCCTTGCGGCGACAGGGTGCAGTTCGTCCTGGCGGTCGACAACCAGGGCCCGGCGCCGCTGCTCGTCCACGGGACGAGCTCGACGTTCATCGCGGTTCTTGCGGACGAGTGAGTATCGACCCGTTCCTGAGCTATCCCGCCACGCCGATGAACGGTCGCTCGTCAGTGGGGACAGTGAGAGGTTGCTGCCTCAGCGTTCTGATCGCCTGCCTTGATTTGTGGGTGCAGCGGTTCTACGGAGCTCGGCATCGGCCGCGAACTGTTCTTGTCTACTACTGCGGCGCCGACCAGGACGCTGGCCGTGGGCACGGCGGCCATCCGGACGGGTGCGCGACCAACGCGATGCGCTGGCTACGCTGGGTGAGCGCTCCGACCGCGATCACTCCTGGTCCTCATTAGTTGAATGCGACGTCCGCTTCCGATTCAGCCCGCTCTGCGGTGCTTCCGAAGGGTTTATTCATGCCTGTCGTTCCCCAGCAGACCGTCATCTTGACCCGCATGGGCGTAGGCGTCTACGACCTGGAATGGTGGCGGGTGCGTCTCAGTATCTTTGACGTCGTCACGGCGTCAAGCGTCTCCGCAATGCGGGGAAGATCGATCGTCTGGTACCTGATTCTCGATGAGGACGTGCCCGGAGAGGCTCTTGACTCTCTGCACGAGATCATTAGCCGTCGAGGGCTGGGCGGCATCGCGACCTTCATCTTCGTCGCCGACTCGACACAGATCTCTCGAGGTATGCGCCAGGCTCTGATCACGGCGGCGCCATCGAGTGCTCGCCTTCACGTCCAGCTCTTGGATGATGACGATGCGATCACCACGGACCTTCACGACGCGCACCTTGACGTCTTTGACGAGGAGTTCGCCGGTCCTCAGATCGCGAGCACCCTGATCGGCCTGGCTGTCGATGCGCCGCGCCTCCGCATGGGGTCGCGGAAGATGCCCAGTTACCCGGTGAACACAACCTTCTACGGGACTGCAGCATCCGTCCTTCGAGCCATGCGGACCTCTCACACGCAATGGCTGTCACGGGCACCTTCGATCGGAGGCCGTGCGTACGAAGTTGCCGATAGCGCCCACCCGTCCTGGCTGTATCTCGTTCATGAGCAGGCAGACGGAGGCTATGCGGAACGGAGTCGCGATATCGGTGCGGCGGGTGACCTGGCCCCTCTTGCGAGCGATCAGCTCGCACGATTCGGGATTGATCATCAGGAGTTCGTCTCTGCAGTGGAGCTTCTTCGTGAAGCCCCTCCCACTCTCGGATTGACGTGGCGCCGTACTCAGCCCCAGATCCTCCGGCTCGCCGATGCCCGGCTAGATGTCGCACGGGTGAAGCGCGAGATGGTGAAGATTAACAGCAACATCTTCGACCGAAGCACCCCATTCTTCTACTTGCGACGCCCCTTGCCGCGAGCGGAACTGACTGCAGGATCGGTTCAGTTCACCGGTACCGGTACCCCCGGATCGACGATAGAGATCTGGCTGTCCGGCGCAGGCGAGCCTCGGTTGATCGGAACTTCGATCTGTGACGCAGAGTCGGGGTCTTGGGCGGTCACCTTCAAGATCGCCGCATCGACGAACTGGAAGATCGAGATCCGTCAGGTCATCGCAGGGAACGCGGTCAACGAGATTCGGTACGACCTAGTGGTGAACCCTTGAAGCAGTGGGGAGTCTTCATCCATCCGCACGGGAACTGAGGGCCGGTGAAACGGTGCCGATCCTCTCGTACACGGCGAGCATGACCTGCCCGTAGAGATCGTTCGAGAGGCCCTTGTGGCCGGGGCCCAAGTCGAACGACACGTCCCGTATGGTGACGCCGTCGAGGTGCTCCGCGGCCTCTCGAAGGGGGGCCGCATGGTTTCGCTCGTGGTAGACGTCGCCGCTGTTCATGACAAGTGTGACATCGAGCTGCGAGCTCAGGTCCTGCAAGCGGCGCATGACGCTGATCCGTGGGATCAGTTCACTTTTGTTGCCAACATCCTTCCGGCCGAGAGCTGAGACCATCGCCGCTCGGTACGCCTTGGCGTTGTATCGACGAAGATCAGTCTGAGGGTTCGCCGCGACGACGTGCGCTCCAGGGATATGTGCGCCGATCTGAAGTGCGGCGAAGCCACCCCCCGAGCCGCCTTGGATGACGACCTTTTCTGTCCCGAGATGCTGGCCGAGCTTAACGATCGCTTTGGCGATTGACTTGGGGAGGTCGATCTCCTCGTCCCCGAGGTACCATCCGAGCCGCAGCTCCGATGAGAGATCCAGCGTGGGATCCGCGAATGCGACAAACGGGCCGGCGCCGAGCTCCCCCTGGAAGCGAACCCGCTGGAAAAGGGGGAGATGAGTCCTGGCCCGGTCGACAGCGGTCTGCAGCATCACTGTGAGGGTGTCTCCGGAGGCAGGCGTCACCAGCGCAGGCAGTACGAGCGATCCGAGTGCGTACGTCACCATGGTGGGCCGGTTCAGCGGCGGAAGATCACTGATCGCCCCATAGACGCTTGCCGTCGGGGCATTGACGTGCGAGGTTCGGAATGAGTCCTTCGCTTCCCAGTTGATGAGACCCGGCCGATGCTTGAGCACCTCGCGACGATCGACCTTGGCGTGCGAGATGCACCGAAGGTCACTGATCGTCGCGCGGAGACCGAGATCAATCCCGCGGGGGACGGAATACTTTCCAAGGTAGTTCTCCAGATCGCGCGCGAGTGATCCTCGCGTAGCGGCATCCGGTGAGTCCCATGCCGTTTTCCGGGCGCGTCGGGTGAGTGTGAAAACCCGTGCGCGGGTCTCATGGTCCAGAGCGTCAAGCTCAGGAAGATCGCTCGCCTCTGTTGGCGCCTTCACGTTGACATTCGTGTCCGCGGTATACGGAGCAAAACTAACGCCATCTTTCGCTATGACGATCTGCTCGGCGACCCTACCGGAGTCCACGCGGAGACGGATCTGACCCGCTGGGGTTCCTTCGACCGTCTCCAGGGTCGGCTGATGCCCCTTGAATCCGGCGGCGACCAGGGTGATGAATCGGAACCGCCGACCCGTCTTCGTGAAACGAAGTGCAGGTGCTGCTTCCCTCTGCTTCCAACCCGTCGAGACCCAGCCTGCTGTCGGGCGCTCTTGCGCGCTGACCGCTTCCCGACGTGGAGCGGACCCTGCGAAGAGAACCGCTGCATGAGCATCGCCCGCGCTCAGTGCGTAGCCGCGGGGGACGGGAGTGGCGCTCACGCCGGGACCGCACTGCCAGTTCTGAACCGCTGTGCATTCGTCTGTGGATGCGACGTTGTCGATGACCACGAGGTACTCCCCGGTGACCGAGTAGACGACCCTTCGGGTCACTGTGACGCCCTGATACCCGGAGTCCGTGAAGGTCACGTCGTAGTAGCTGTCGGTGATCTCGCGTCGGGTGCAGGCGACAAACGATGCAGGATCGTACGGTCGATCGATGGCCGGGAGGCTATGGGATGCACGGGAGACGCAGAAGTCTCGCATCTCGCTGGAGCCGTATTGGAACTTGCCGGGGTCGGTGATCCACTCGGTGCCCATCGAGCTATAAGTGATCGATCCCCCGTCAGGGTGACCGTGAACCCGTTTCGCGGAGCCAAAGGAAGCCGACCAGTAGGTCTCGTCGGCGTAGTCCCGTTCCTGGTCGCCCCAACCACTGCGCGCGAAGAGGTAGCCAGCATCGTAGATCCGGATCAAATCTTCCGGTGGCTCTCCGTCTGCGCCAGCAGTGCTGACCCACCTGGTCGCAGGATGGTCGATATATTTCGGTGAGCCGCCGTCGGTGTCTCCGATGCCGACGAAGCGGCCGTCCGGTTTCGTCGCATGTGCTAGCTCGACGGGAACAGAGTCAAGCATTTCCATCTTGGCGGGGACCTCGATCCCCTCGACTTCGAGTCGGCGGCGGGCGTCCTTCCACCAGTTGTAGTTCGACAGATGGTAGGCGATGGCCCCTTCGGAATTGATCGCCTGGTCGTCGTAAGCAGTCGAGTAGAGCTCTTCAAGTCTGCTCTGTGCGAGTGCGATGGCCGCCTGGTCGCCGAGGACAGCGCCACAGACGAGTAATCCCTGATGCTGATGGAGAGCGTGATTCGAATGCCCCAGATGGGAGGCATCGGACAGCCAGTCGGCATGGGTGCGGATGCTGTCTGTCAGCCATGTGGGGGTAGTCGATTGCCTTCGTGACATGAACGGGATGCCTGCGCAAAGGGCGAGCGCCCGAATGCCGTCCACCATGTCCATCCATGCTGGCTTGAGTCGTGCACTGTTACGGCTGTCCCAATCCACCCAGGATTTCGCGATCGATTGCCACGCGGCGCCAGCTCCGGTGTCTCCTTTTTCTGCACGGCGACGGAGTGGGTCGATCCAGCGCAGCATATGGAACTGCGCACGCCAATTAAGGTCGCCGAAGGGGTCCGCATTCCAGTCGATGACTTCTGGAATATTCCAGATTGGGTGCGGCTTGAGCTCGAGGTCGCGTTCCTTAAGGCTCCGTGCAAGGGTGGCGTCTCTTGAGGAGTGATTGAAGTGAACGCCGAAAGCCTGGCGTTCCGCTGCGGCGACGGAAATATGGGTGCTCATGGACTACCTCGTGGCGGAGCGAGTCTTCATCGACCCGGCATCTAAGAATTGGGAAAGGGTGCTTGCAGGTGCCTTCAAGGGATGATCCGCTCGATCCTCGCACATTTGCGTTCTCCGCGAGGGCCGAGCGGACCGAGGCGCGGGGCGATCAGTCAGTCAGCTCTGCATACGTCCGGGCGATGAGCTGGGCGAGCTGCATCCAGTCGCGGTTCTCCACGACCCACTCCCGTGCCTGGTCGCCGATGCGGCGCGTGTGCTCGGGATCGTCGAGGAGGATCGTGAGCTGCTCGATGAGCGACTCGGCGCTGCCCTTCTCGTGGAGGTAGCCGTTCAGGCCCGGCGTGACGATCTCCTTGAGCGCGGAGACGTCGGAGGCGACGACCGCCTTGCCCATTGCCATCGCCTCGAAGGGCTTGAGCGGGGAGACCATTTCGCACACCGGCAGGGGGAGCCGCGGGAAGGGCGTGATGTCGACGAGCGAGTAGTAGCGCTCCACGTCCTCGTGCGGCACGCGGCCGGTGAAGGTGACGACGTGCTCGAGGTCGTGCTCCTGGACATGGTTCTGGAATCGTTCCAGCTCCGCGCCGTCGCCGACGATGAGCACGTGGAAGTCCTCGCGCGAGCGGTTGAGAACTTCGGCCGCCTCGAGCATGAGCTCGATGCCTTCGTAGTCGAGCACAGAACCGACGTAGCCGATCACCGTCTTCCCCGAGACGCCGAGCTCGCTGGCGAGCTCCTCGTCACGGGGGATCGGCGTGAAGCGGGACGTGTCGACGCCGTTCGGGACCACGCTGATCTTCTCGGCCTCGACACCGCGATCGATCATCTCGGCGCGTAGGGCCTCCGTGATCGCGAAGACCCTGGTGGCACCCTTCGCGGCGTCGGCCTCCATGCGAGCGATGTACTGGAACATGTTGCTCTTCGCCCACTCGGGATTGCGGGACCCTCGCGTGACCTCCCAGAGGCCGCGGACCTCGTAGATCGAGGGCAGTCCGAGCTGGCGAGCGGTCTTCACCGCGGTGAGCCCGTTCCAGTGGTTCGACGCCGCGTGGATGATCGCAGGGCGCTCCTGCTTCGCAAGCTCGAGCAGAGACTTCGAGTACCGCTCGGTGTAGTCGTAGAGCGGATTCTTCTTCTCGATCTCACGGCCCTTGAGCAGCCGGCGGTAATCGACCTCGCCGACCACCTCGTGGAGGGGGACATCGGGGAGATCGCCCTTGCCGGGCATGTCGTAGGGATAGCCCAGCCGCGTGACGCCGTCCACGTCCCACCCGATGCGGTTGAGCTCGGAGAGCAGACCGTGAGTACGCGTGGCGTACCCGGCGGAGTTGTGGGGGAGAGAGTTGTGGAGCAGGTAGAAGACGTGGTCCTGCTTCGCCTCGTAGGCCGGCTCCTTCTTCATCTTGGGGAAGGGGAAGCCGGTCTTCCCGAGCTGGTAGTTGCTGACCGCGCTCCGCTGCACCTCGTGCTGCAGACGCTTGGCCCACGCGTCGTCCGGCTTCAGGGCGCGGTAGGACTCCAGGTACTGCACGAGCTGCTTCTGCTTGCCGGCCGTCCGGGCTCGTCGGATCGCTCGCCGCAGGGCATTGATCGGGACGGCCTGCGGCGCGGCAGTCTTCAGCAGCTCGGCGGCCACGCCACGGTTGCCGCGAGCGAGGACCACGGTGAGATGTGCGCGAGTCCGGTCGTTCTCCCCGAGCTCAGAAGTGAGCTCGGCCAGCACCTCGTCCGACACGGACTTCTCCACATAGGCACGGTTGATCCCGACGATGGCTCGGCTGACCTTGTCCGATCCGGCCTCGACCGTGTCGAGGACGGGAGAGAGCCGATGCGGGATCGCGTAGTCGAGCGCGCCCCGATGCTCCTGCGGATGGGCGGCGATGTCGGCCGAGAGCCGGCCCAGTGACCAGCCTGCCCGCTCGGTGGGGAGCTCCAGCTCCCGCACGAGCTCCAGGTAGAGCTCGAGCGCGTCGACCTGTGCGCCGTTCCCGGCGAGGGAGAGCGCCAGCACCTCCTCCGCGGTGCTGCCGTGGTTCACCGAGATGAGATAACGCGCGTACTCCAGGAGCACGGCACCATCGAAGCCGGACCGAGCCCCCGCCTCGCGGAACCGGGACAGAGCAACCTCGGTGCCGTCCTCCGACACCGCCGCCTGACGAGCGTCGTCGAGCAGCTGCTCGACCTGAAGCCGTCGAGAGGCCTCGGCCTCGTCAGCGGCCCGCGAGGAGTTCGACTGGCCTCCCCGGAACCACCGGAACGAGGAGCCCGACTCCGCGCCGACGGTCACCGCCACAGCCCCTTGGTGTCGATGACGACCTTCTCCTGCAGCTTCTCGCGGTCGAAGGTCTTGAACGGATCGTGATCCACCATGAGCAGCACGATGTCCGCGCGCTCCACGGCGTCCTCGAGCTCGGCGAGCTCGACGTTGTCCTTGCCGGCGAACTCCTTGGGGAGCTCCTCGATGTTCGGCTCCACGACCAGCACCGTGCCATGGTCCAGACGGTCCGTGAGCGCCACCGCGATGTCCTTCGAGGGGGACTCGCGCAGATCGTCGATGTTCGCCTTGAACGCGATGCCGAGCGCCGCGACGACGGGGCTCTTGAGCTTGTCGGCCTTCGCCAGCACCTTCTCGAGCACCAGCTCGGGCTTGGAGTCGTTGACCTCGCGGGCGGTGCGGATGAGGTTCGAGTACTCACGGTCCGCGGAGACGATGAACCACGGGTCCACCGCGATGCAGTGGCCGCCCACGCCCGGGCCGGGCTGGAGGATGTTCACGCGCGGGTGGTGGTTGGCGAGCTCGATGAGCTCCCACACGTCGATGCCCTGGCGCTCGGAGATGATCGAGAGCTCGTTGGCGAAGGCGATGTTCACGTCGCGGAAGGCGTTTTCGGTGAGCTTGGCCATCTCCGCGGTGCGGGCGTCGGTGACGAGCAGCTCACCCTTGCAGAAGCTCGCGTAGAGGTCGCGGTTCAGCTCGCCGGCCTCGGCCGACAGGCCGCCGATGATGCGGTCGTTCTCGACCATCTCGATCATGATGCGGCCCGGGAGCACGCGCTCGGGGGCGTGGGAGAAGTACAGGGAGTTCGGGAGGTTCGGCTCCTTGGTGAACTCCGGTCGGATCCCGAGGATCACGTCCGCCATGAACTCGGTGGCGCCGGGGGGAGAGGTGGACTCGAGGACCACGAGCTCGCCGCCGGAGAGCTTCGGGGCGATGCCCTTCGCGGCCGCCTCGATGTAGGAGAGGTCCGCGTCGTGGTCGCCCTTGAACGGGGTGGGGACGGAGACGATGTACGCATCCGCCTCCGGGGTCTCAATCTGCGCGGAGAGCTTGCCCTGCGCGACGCAGCCGGCGACCACGGTCTCCAGGCCCTCCTCGACGAAGGGGACCTTGCCCGCGTTGATCGCGTCGACGTTGGCCTGCTTCACGTCCACGCCGATGACGGTCTTGCCCGCCTGGGCGAGCACGGCGGCGGTAGGCAGTCCGATGTAGCCGAGGCCGATGACGGCGACGGTGTCGAGGGGGACGTTGGGGCTCATCCGGGGACTCCTCTAAGGGGGAGGGGGAAAGTTTGCGACCTGGTTGTAGAGGTCGGTCCTACGGTAGCGGGTGCGACCAATCGCACGCGACGGATGGTCACCTGCCGTGACGCCGTGGGACACGGTTTTTGTCACATGCCCCGAATAATGCTGTGGCAGGACCTTGATGTTGGTGTGGTGGTTGCTTGACGTTCACGTGCCATCACTGGTCGTCGTGACCTGATCGAATCGGAGCAGGGCCACTTCCCCCGGGCTGCTCGGGATGGTGGCGGGCTCTGCCGGAGCCAGGGAGGCCGCAGCAAGATCCCCTGCGATCGGAGCCGGAGCCGCGAGACTGCTCTCCTCGGCGGAGAGCGACGCGGCACCAAGCTTCGATCCAGTCGAGAGCGCCCATGCCCGAGGGGCGCCTTCCGGCAGTCCCCCGGGAGCACTGACCTGCACCGTGCGGGTGCTCGAATCCTCAGTCGGATCGCGCATGTCGACGATCGCGATGCTCAGTGCCCCGTCGTCGGTGAGGACGCCGTGCACGCTGATCTGACCATCCCCGCTCGTGGAGGGGGAAAGGACCTGACCCTCCGGCATCTGCGCGAGCTGCATCAAGGCGAGGTAGCTGGAACGTCCTTCGACGATGAGGCCGGGGGAGTCCAAGCTTCCGGTGGCGCAGATCGAGCTCATCGGAGCGCCACCGCTGCACGATTGCAGCGTCGAGTGGAAGGCGAGCCTGGAGACACCGGACTCCATCGCGCTGAAGGCATAGTCGACGGTCCACAGTGCCTGGGCGTGCGTCCTCGAGGTCTCGTTCGTCCCCGGGCACGAGGTGGGGCCGGTCTCCTCCATCCACAGGGGCAGATCGTGCTCATCGGCCACGTCCTTGCCCATTCCGATGATTATCTTCGCCTGCTGACGCAGTGCGGGAGACGTGAGGTCCTCGACGGTGGGATTCGCGATCGAGCCTTGAGGGCCGGAGCAGTCCCACAACGGATACCAGTGCATCGTCAATGCTGCTTCATCGCTGATGCCGGCCTCGGCGAACGCCCGCCACCACGGGGCGTCATAAGCTCCTGGGCCGGCGATGGGGAGCTCGGGGGCAGTCTGCTCGACGGCCTCGGCGTAGTCGCGGAGAGAATCCTGGTACGCCTCGGGGTCCCAGTCCGAGTCCCTGACGGCGAGCTGTGGCTGATTCTCGTGGAAGTACCCGTTCGGCTCATTGCCGATGGAGACAGCCAGGAGGCGATCGCCGAAGATGTCCTGGGCGTAGGACGCCATGTCCGCCGCCCGCGCCGGATCGTCATGTCCGAGATCGAGGGTCAGTGTCACCTTCGCGTCGATGGTCTCCGCCGTGCGCTCCACGGCGCGGAGGGACTCCGGGGTGACGGTCGCTTCCGCCCAGTCGGGGGCGTCTTCCTCGGAGGACGTCCACCACATTCGGCGGTCGACTCCGTTCCCGCCGAACCGGAGCACGGGGGCGTCGAGCTCTCCGAGTGTGAGCGTCAGGTTCGAATCGGCGGATCCCCACTGAGGGTTGGCGAGTTCGGTGGCATCGAAGCTGAGCCCGATGGCGCCTCCGGAGCGCACGGCATTCTCGGGGAGGTCGAAGGAGACGGTCACCGGCTCGGAGCCGTCGTCATCCGGAAGGTCGAGCGTCAGGCTCTCGGGGGCAGGGTCGAAGCCGGGGACGTCGAGCCTCTCCGCCGGTGGTGGGGTGGTCGTCGTCGCCGAGGCGTGGTTCGACCCATCGGGGGCGAGCCTGTGTTGAATCTGGGGCACGATGACCGCGACGCCGACCAGAAGTGCGAGCACAGCTCCCACCGCAGCGACGAGTATCCAGGGGGAGCGTCGGCGAACCTTCTGCGCGGTCACGCAGCGACCTCAGACCATCACGTGGGCGTCGTTGCGGCCGAACCAGGCGACGTCCGCGCTCGCCAGCAGCTCTCTGTCGCTCGCCGACCACGCGTGCCCGCCGCTCTCGCCATGGCGCATCTGGGTGAAACTGAACCTGTCAGCGGAATACACCTTGCCGCCGGCGGCCACGACATCGGAGAGGAACGTCGAGTCCTCGCCCCGCGAGATGTCCGCGAAGGGATGTGCCCCGAACACGTCGCGCCCGGCGGTGATCGTCGGACCCATGACGCGGTCGGTGAACCGATGCTCCATCCAGGGGAATCGGAGCAGCGTCGCGTCCGTGCCGGCGAGATACATGTAGTGAGCGTGCTTGCCGACCACGTCGGCGCCGGAGAACGCCCGCGCGTGGAGCAGGTCATGGAGGTAGTGAGGGCCGTAGATGTCGTCGTCGTCCATCTTCGAGAGCACATCACCGTCCGCTCGCTCGACCGCCGCGTTGAGACAGGCGCCGAGGGTCCAGCTCTGCGGGGCCTCGCGCACCGAGACGTCTTCGATCCCGAGCTCGCGCGCCCGGTCCAGGATGCTCCGCTCCGCCCCGAAGCCGTGCGTCGTGACGATCAGCTGTCGCTGAACGCCCGTCTGTCCCGCGAACTGCGTGAGGAGGTGGTCGATCTGTCCCGGGCGATTCGTCGCCGCAAGAGCGGAGACGCTGGGGAGGCCGGCTGCGCCGGAGAGTCCAAGCCTGCCGGCGCGCTCACCGAGTCCCACCGACTCCAGCACCTGTCGCGTCCGATGCGTGTACGTGTGCTCGTTCCAGATCCTCCGCTGAGCGCGATGCACAGTGCGATCGCGGAGCTCGGGGGAGCGGACCAGTGCTCGGACCACGTGCGCGGCGTCATCGCGGTCGGTGACGACGGGTACCTCGTCCGGGGGGAAGAACTGCTCGATGGCCGGCGACGGGGTCGAGACCACGGGAGTGCCCGAGGCAGTGATCTCGAAGATCCGCCGCGCGCACATGGAGGGGCTCGTGACCACCGAGTTCACGTTGAGGAAGACCTTGTACGCCTGATACGCCGTGAGCATGCGGTCGTAGGAGAGCGATCCGACGACCCGCTCACCGAGCTCGCCGGGGAACTGGTAGCGCTCGTCGTCACCGAGGAAGCGCGAGAAGATCTCGAGACCGGTTCTCATCGTGCGTGAGGCGTCCAACGCTCCACCCAGGAGGAGGTCCATCTGTGCACGGCGCTCGGGGAACTTGTGAGCGAAGTACATCCCCGCGAAGGCGACATCCCGCACCTGGTGGCCATGATGGGGACGGACGGGGTTGTGCACGGCGCTCTGCGCGGCGAACGGGAGTACGGCGACGCCCTCGTGGCCCAGCTCCTCGCGATAACGGGGGAGAAGGGTGACGTCCGAGGTGAAGACCTGGTCGAAGAGCTTGGCGGTCTCGAGGAAGTCCTCGAAGTGCGGCGGGTCCTCCTTGTTCCAGAACACCGTCGGGATGCCCTGCTCTCGGCAGTGGTCGACGAGCTCCCGTAGGGGCGCGCTCGGTGCGGCCGATCCGGTGAGCTGGTACTGCCAGGCGTCGCTGTTCCCGTGCCACGCGGATTCGACGAGCAGCAGGTCCACCGGAGCGGCAGCGAGCTGCTCTTGCCACCCCTGCGGGGTCACGGCGACGGTGAACATCTCGTGGGACCAGGCGAGCATCGAGAAGTCGTCGAGGATCACCGCGGCGCGCATCTCGGGCAGGTGAGGTGCGGCCGCCATCAGGCGCTTCGGGGGGAAGCTGAGGCGCCCCTCCGCATCTCTGCTGCCGAGGCCGTCCCCCACGCCATGACGCACGATCTTCCGTCGGGAGTTCCAGGTGCGGAGCTGCGAGACCCCACCGGTGCGCAGGTGCCAGAGGCCTGTGCGCAGGGTCTGCAATGACGTGCCGATTCCAGGCATTGAGGTCTCCAGGAGGAAGGGGCCGGGGTCGACTCATCGTAGGTCGTGGTGGGTCCGGTGTGACGGGGGCTGACGGCTGGGCGCTGTCGTGCGGGCCACGCTCGGGACTTCCGAGGGTCGTCATCGCATTAGAGTGACCGATGGCTTCGCACCGGAGTCGTCCAGCACTGCACCCGGAGGAGACCTGTGGCCGAGGAGCCGACCCGCGGAGAGACGCTTCGCGTCACCGTGTACGGGAGCTGCGTGGCGCGAGATTCCGTGGATCTTTCCGGTGGCAACGCCGTCACGGTGGCCGACTACGTCGCCCGTCAGTCACTCCTCTCCTCCGGACACGACGCCTCCGACAGATTCCCGGTCGACGCGGACGTGGCGCATCGGTTCCAGCGCCGCATGCTCGAAGCAGATTTCGCCGGGGATCTTGAAGCCCGACTGCGGCGCGCTGCCCCCACCACGGACGTGCTCATGTGGGACCTCACCGACGAGCGCCACGGGGTCTACGTCCTCGACGACGGCTCCGTCATCACACGCAGCATCGACCTCATCTCTGTTCCGCAGGCGCTGGCGGTGACCGAGGGCGGGCAGCACCTCCCCTTCGGGGCAGAGGAGCACTTCGAAGCCTGGTCTGCTCGTGCCTCGAAGTTCAAAGATCTCCTTGTCGAGCTCGACCTCTTCTCGAGGTCCGTGGTCATCCGTCTTCCCTGGGCACTGATCGGCCTGGACGGAGAGCCGACGCCTCCGAGCATGGGCATCAACGCCGTCGAGGCGAACGAGAAGTTCGAGCGCTACTACAAGAAGCTCGCCGAACTCGGGTTCGGGTTCATCGAGATCGATGACGAGCACGTCATCGCCGACCCCCAGCATCGATGGGGCTCCGCCCCCTTCCACTACGCGCAGAGCGTCTACGACGAGATCATGCAGAAGGTCATCGAGCGGTCGTCGACAGTCTGAGTCGTCGCGGCGCAGCCCCGCTCACCGCCCGTACGCCCGCGCGGGGATCTGGGTGGCGAGCTTGCCGCCGGAGACGTCCACGAGGGTGCCGGTGATGTAGCCCGCCTGGTCGCTCGCGAGGAAGATCAGCAGGTCGGCGACGTCGTCGGCCGATTCCCAGCGCCGCAGGGACAGGGTGTCCAGGAGGCGGTCCTGCGCCTCGGGCGGCATCTCCGCGAAGCCGTTCATGGCGGTGGGGACCATGCCGGGCGCATAGGCGTTGACGGTGACGTCGTACGGGCCGAGCTCCGAGGCGAGCACGCGGGTCAGCTGCACCACGGCGGCCTTCGACGCCGCGTAGGCGGCGCTGCCCACGCTCGGCACGATCGCGGCGAACGAGGCGGCGTTGATGATGCGGCCGCGCCGGGCGGTCTTCATGACCTCCGCGACGGCCTGGCTCATGAGGAACACGCCGCCCACGTTGACGTCGAAGCAGGCGCGCCAGCGGTCCCACTCGAGCTCGGCGACGGGGCCGTCGACGTTGATGCCGGCGTTGTTGATCAGCACGTCGATGGTGCCGTGGCGCTCGAGGATCGTGCCGACGGCGGCCTGCACCGACTCCGGCGAGGTGACGTCCACGGTGAGGTTCTCGATGCGCGCGGGATCCGCGCCCGCCTCGTCGGGGGGCTCCGCGCCGGCGGCGGGCTCGGGGAAGGCGAGGTCGAGGGCCACGACCCGTGCGCCCTCGGCGGCGAAGCGCCCGGCGATCACGGCGCCGATCCCGCGGGCCGCGCCCGTCACCACCACGACCCGGTCCCGCAGATCCAGCTCCATCGCTCCACCCTCCGTCGAATGAGTCGGAGCGCCCTGGTGGCCGCCCCGCGGAAAAAGCATACTATTGACCGCGTGATGACGAGCAGCCCCGCCCCCGAGTCCGACGCCGCACCCGCCGCACACTCCGCCGGCGATACCCCCGCCCGCGTGCTCTGGGTGACCGGCGGCGGCAGCGGCATGGGCGCCGCGGCCGCGATCGCCGCGGCCCGCAGCGGCTGGACCCTCGCGGTCTCCGGCCGCCGCGAGGAGAAGCTCGCCGGGGTCGTCTCCGCGATCGAGGCGGCCGGCGGGCGCGCGATCGCCCTCCCGCTCGACGTCACCGATACCGCCGCCGTGGCCCGCGCCGCGGAGGAGGTCGTGGAGCGCTGCGGCCGCCTCGACGGCGTGGTGCTCGCCGCCGGGCTCAACACGCCCCGTCGCCGCTGGGAGGACCAGGACCTCGGCGAGGTCGAGGCCGTGCTCACCACGAACCTCGGCGCCGTCACGAGCGCGCTGCACGCGGCGCTGCCGCACCTGCGCGCCGCGGGCGCGGGGATCGCGGTGGTCATCTCCTCCTACGCCGGATGGTCCTTCCAGCCCGGCGCGGGAGTCGCCTACTCCGCGAGCAAGACGGCGCTCGGCTCCCTCGTGCGCACCCTGAACCAGCAGGAGGCCCACCACGGCGTGCGCGCCTGCCACCTGTGCCCGGGCGACGTCGCCACCGACTTCCTCGAGCAGCGCCCCGAGGTCCCTGGCGCCGAGGCCCGAGCCGTCATGCTCTCCCCGGAGGACGTGGCCGCCGCCGTGCTCCACGTGCTCGACGCCCCTGCCCACGTGCGCGTGGACGAGCTCGTGATCTCGCCCGTCTCCCAGGCATGAGCACCGCCTTCGCCCGCGCGCTCGACCAGCTGGGCGGGGCGATCGCCCGCGGCGACCTGCCCACCGGCCACGCGGACACCGTGGACGGCTTCGTCACCCGCACCGGCGCCTCCCGCAGCGTGGTGCGCGAGGTGACGCGCGTGCTCACCGCGCTCGGCATGCTCAGCGCCGGCCGGCGCGTGGGCCTGCGCGTGCTCGGCCAGGAGCACTGGGAGCTGCTGGACCCGCATGTCATCCGCTGGCGGCTCGACGGGCCGGACCGCGCCGTCCAGGTGGACGAGCTGCGGGCCCTGCGCCGCGCGGTGGAGCCGGAGGCCGCGGCCGCCGCCGCACGTGCCGTCGGCCGCGACGGGGCGGAGCCCGCCGCAGGCGCCGTCGGCCACCGCGACGAGGAGCGGGTCGCGGCGCTCGCCGGCGCCGCGGGGGCGATGACGGCGGCGGCCGCGGCCGGCGACCCCGGCGCCTTCCTCGCAGCGGACCGCGCCCTCCACGCCGCCGTGCTCGCCCTCTCCGGCAACGGCATGTTCGTGCGCCTGGGCGGCGTGATCGAGGAGGCCCTGCGCAGCCGCGCCCTCCACGAGCGGGCGGACCTCCCGCCCGATCCCCACGACCTCGCCCTGCACCGCGAGGTCGCCCGCGCGATCATCGCGGGGCAGGAGGCGCAGGCCCGGGACGCCCTGGCTGAGATCGTGGACCGCACGGAGCGGCCCGCGGGGACGGACCCGGCAACTAGGCTGTGACCAGACGGTCGATCCCGACCGATGCCGACTTCCGGGGGAGGACGCCCGTGCCCACTGCGCTCGTGATCGAGGACGATGACGACATCCGTCGGCTCCTGGAGGTGGTGCTCCAGCAGGAGGGCTTCACCGTGCGCGCCGCCGCGAACGGGGCCGACGGGATCGCGGCGCTCGAGGCGGAGCCCCCGGACCTCGCCCTGGTCGACGTGGGCCTGCCGGACATGGAGGGCTACGAGGTGGTGCGCCGCTCCCGTGCGGAGACCACCGGCCGCATCGTCATGCTCAGCGCCCGCACCCAGGACGCCGACATCCGATCAGGCCTGGAGGCCGGGGCTGACGCGTACCTCACCAAGCCGTTCCGCCCCCAGCAGCTGCGCACGGACCTCCGCCGGATCCTCGAGGGCGGCGACCCCGCCTAGCCCACGCCCGATCACCGGCGCCGCACGGGCACCATCCGCGTCTCGGTGACGGTCTCCGGCGCCACCGTGTGCGCCGTGCTCTGCAGCGCACGGCGCACCGAGATCTCCTGACGGACCACGTCCACGCTGTCCCGGCCGATCGCCGTGACCACGGGCACGAGCGCGCGCGCCGCCTCCATGTCGCGGTCGACGAGGGCCGCCTCCAGCTGCGCGGCGGCGCGCTCCAGACGTTCGGCGCCCACCATCGCGGAGGACACCTTGATCGAGCCGATCGCGTCCCGCGCGGGAGCCAGGACCTCCGCCGCCACGGCGCGCTCGAGACGTGACTGCCGAGTCGGCCACATGATCGCCCAGCCCGAGACGAAGTCCATCCCGAGGTCCGAGCGACCCTCGAGCTCCTCGACGAGATCCTCGATCCGGGAGGGGAGGATCAGCGCGAGCGCCTGCAGCTCCGGGCTCAGCTCGACCGGTGCGAGCACCCGGCCATCGGCGTTGCGCTGCGTCTTCGCCCACCCCGTCCGCCCGGTCACGGCCCGCCACGCCGCGCGTGCGTAGTAGACGTACGTCAGGTACACGTACACGAGGTTCAGCAGGCCCAGGCCCACCGCCGCCGGGATCGAGACCTCGCCGCCGCTCACCCGTCGGTAGACGAGCCCCCACACCGCGTAGGGCAGCACCAGGAAGAGCAGCGCCGCGCCGAGGACGAGCAGCGGGTCCAGCCCCCGCCAGAAGTCCGCTCCGTGCTGGGCGGCACCCACGGCGAGCAGCAGCGGCACCAGCACCAGGTTCAGCATCATCACCAGCGGCTGCAGCATGAAGTAGTGGATCTCCAGCAGCCCGGCCGCGCTCAGCTCCCGGCTCCTCCGCAGCGCGGGCAGCGCCGAGGCGCACTCCATGTTGCCCTGCGCCCAGCGGGTGCGCTGCCGGATGAGCCGGCGCGTGTACGGGAGCGCCTCCTGGGAGACGTGCGCATCCCGCACATAGTGGTTCCGCATCCCCATCACGAGGATGTTCAGGCCCAGCTCGTAGTCCTCGCAGAGCTTCTTGCCCCACGGCCGCCCCTGCTCCTCGGCGATGGTGTCCAGGACCGTGAGCCGGGTGAACTGTCCGTTGCCCCCCATGCCGACGGTCCCCGTGCGCACGCGCAGCACCTGCATCGCCGAGTTGGTGGTGCGGAACTCGAGATCCTGCATGCGCACGAGCATCCGGCCCACGAGGTTCAGCAGCCGCCCGTCCTCGGGGCGCGGGCGGCGGTCGCCGCGGTTCTTCATCCACACCTCGAGCTGCACCGCGCCGATCTCGTCATCGCCGAAGGACTCCGGCCCGGCCAGGAGCGTCAGCGTGTTGTCGGAGAGGAAGCCGTCGGCGTCCAGCACGCCCACGATCGTCCGGTGACGGTCCGCGGGGGAATCGCCGACGTGCTCGGAGACGATCCGGTAGGCGGCATTCAGGGCGTCGCCCTTGCCCGTGCGTGCCTCGGGCGCGACCCGGGAGATGAGGTGGACCTTCGGGTCGAACACCATCAGATCGCGGACCACCGCGGCGGTGGAGTCCTCACTCGCGTCGTCGATGACCCACACGTGGGCGCCCGGGAAGGAGGTCCGCGCGGCGGAGACGGTCTCCGCGATGACGTTCTCCTCGTCGCGGCACGGCACCAGCAGGTGCCAGGAGAGCGCATCCGGATCGCCGGCCGTGCTGCGGGGTGCGCGGATCTCGCGCAGGAAGGTCATGAGCAGCAAGGACACGTAGGTGAGAGCGCAGGCGGCGACGACCGTCAGCAGCAGGACGGCGACGTCCTTCCACAGCATGGTGCCGAACTGCGTGAACGCCCCGGACATGCCGAACACGAAGACGGCGAGAAGGCCGTACGCCGACGCCAGCACGATGATCAGAGCAGACCTCACGGGGGGATCCCTTCCGCCGAGAGGGCCCTGTGCCCTCGCGCGATGGTAGCCCAGAGCGGGCCGCCGTGCGTTCGGTGCAGGCCGGGGGTTGCGCGATCGGGGCGCTCTCCTAGAGTCGACGGACATCGAACCGGAAGGAAGGCCCTGTCATGAACGAGCAGAACGCTGACCAGAAGAGCGCCCTCATCATCGCGACGTCCTACGGGGTGGAGGCGGATGAGCTCCTCGCCCCGCAGCGGTACCTCGAAGGCGCCGGATACGCCGTCACGGTCGCGACCCCCGACGCGGAGGACATCCGGACCCTCGTCTCGGACAAGGACCCCGGGCCCACCGTCCCTGCGACCTCGACCCTCGCGGACGTCGACGTGGAAGGGCACGCGGTGCTCGTCGTCCCCGGCGGCACCCTCAACGCGGATTCCCTCCGACTCGACGCCGACGCGCTCCGTCTCGTGAAGGGCTTCGCCGAGGCGGGGACCCCGATCGCCGCGATCTGCCATGGGCCCTGGCTCGCCGTCGAGGCCGACCTCGTCGAAGGGCGGACCCTCACCTCCTACGCCTCCCTCCGCACCGACATCTCCAACGCGGGCGGCAGCTGGGTGGACGAGCCGGTCGCGGTGGATGACACGGGGTCCTTCACCCTCATCACCTCACGCACGCCGGAGGACCTCGAGCAGTTCACCGCTGCGATCGGGGAGCACCTCGCCTGAACCGTTCTGCGTGTCCGGTGCATGCGTGCGACGCGCATCCCGCCCCGGGTCGAGGTGGCTCAGGCCGAGGCGCTCCCGCCGGACGTGGAGGGAGCGGACGCACGGAGACCGTCGGCGATCTCGCCGATCGGAAGCCTGATCGTGAAGGTGGACCCCGCTCCCGGGCTCGACACCACGCTGATCTGGCCGCCGTGGGCCCGGACGATGCGGAGCGTGAGGGCCAGGCCGATCCCGTGGCCCGGGATGTCGCTCTCCAGCGCGGTCCGGGTGCGGTAGTAGTCGGTGAACAGATCCGTCTGCTCCTGATCCGACATGCCGATCCCCGTGTCCGTCACGGCCAGCTCGACGCTGCTCTCGGCGAAGCACGTGTGCACGCGCACGGTCCCGCCGCGCGGGGTGTACTTCAGTGCGTTCGACACCAGGTTCCCGATGGCCTGCCTCATCCGAGAGGCATCGATCGGCTGCAGCGGCGTCTCCACGAGGTCCTGCTCGATGGTCAGCCCGAGCTCACCGGCGCGGAGGGCGACGGACTCGACCGTCTCGCGCAGGAGATCCGAGATGCGGGTCGGGCGCAGGGTGAGGGCGTCGGTGCCGGATCTCGAGGCCTGGTCCCGCAGCAGCTCCTCGACGATCGAGAGCAGCTGCTCGGCGTTGCGGTGCGCAACGTCGAGGAAGGATCCGGTCTCGCGGGGCAGGTCGGGGTCGTCCCGGGCGATCTCCAGGTAGCCGAGCACCGACGTGAGCGGCGTGCGCAGCTCGTGGGAGACGGTGGCGACGAACTGCTCCTGCTTCCGTGCGGACTCGATGTACTGCGTGACATCGGTGAACACCACCACGGCGCCGTCCCGCTCCCCGTGGGCGTCGATGATCTGCCGCGCGGAGGTCGAGTAGGCGGCGCTCCCGGGCCCCGCCGGCCCCACGGAGATCACGTAGTTGCTGAAGGACTCCTGCTGCACCGCGCGACGCACCGGCCTGCGGTCAGGGTGGATGGGTCGGTTCGTCCCCGGGTAGTGCAGCAGCAGCTGCGACTCGTCCGGGTCACCGGGACCGGGCGGTGAGGCGCTCCTGTGGATGGTCCGCTGCGTGCGGTTCATCAGAAGATCGTGCCCGTCCCGATCGACCACCACGATGCCCGTGTCGACGCTGTCGATGATGTTCTCGAGACGCCGCTTCCACATGTCGGCCGCGTCGAGCAGAGCCTCCTTCTCCGCGAGAGCGGTGGTGACCCGCTCGGTCTGTCGATCGTGCACCGCCAGCCCGCCGGTGACGAGGAGCCCCACCTGCAGCACCGTGAACGGGAGCAGCGCCGCCTGGGCGAGGGTGACGGAATCGAGGGGGTGCGCGCGGAGAAGCGTCGGCACCGTGAACGCCGCCGCCACGCTCACGGTCGCGAGGACGGCTCCGCGGGTCCTCAGGCGAGCGGCGAGCCAGAGCGCCGGGATGAGCGCGAGGAGCGAGGTGGCCGTCGCGATCTCCCGCATGAGGTCGCGCACCAGACCGATCGCCGCGATGTCGAGCAGCGGGACGATCGCGACGCCGAGGGGAGAGGCCCGGTCCCACGGCACGACGTAGGCGAGGAGGGTCGCGACCAGCAGCAGCCCGAGCGCTGCGAGATAGGCCGGCGCCAGGACCAGCGACGCCCCGGAGATCGCCACGACGACGGTGAACGTCAGGAAGAAGGCGAGGAAGTAGATCTGCTTCTCCGCAGTGCCGAAGGCTGGGGACACCACCTTCGCGAGCTGACGGGACAGCGAAGCGGCGACGTCCACGGCCACATCCTTCTCCGGGGCCTCCGACGACTGGGGGGGGCAGAGGAGCAAGGCCCCCGCTGTGCTCCACCGACTGCAGTCTGGTGCCGTCAGACGGGTCTGGCAAGCCGGCTCCGCCACCGTGATCGCGCGCCGTCGGCCACCGTCTCCCCGGCTCAGGAGCGGAACCGCTCCACGTACCGCGCGAAGTCCCAGGCCTCGTGGGTCGCGTCCCCGTCCAGGAACTGGATCGCCGCCTCCCGGCCCTCCGCGTAAAGCGCCTCCCGCTGCTCGTCGGAGAGGTCGAACTCGGTGGGCTTCACGGCGGAGGTGTCGATGAAGATCGTGCGCGCCACCGCGTGCGAGGACTCGATGTGCATCCGGTCGTAGAAGCCCGTGACGGTGCCCGCCACGGCCCTGGCGAAGCTCAGCGGCCCGCGGATCCGGTGCACGGGCCCCGCCGCCTCGGTGGGCCGCTCGGAGAGCTTCACGGCGAAGGTGGGCCAGCGCGGCGCGCGGCCGCCGGGACGGTCGAACACCTCGACGGGGAAGTTCGAGAGCAGCCCGCCGTCCACGAGCCACGCCGCCCGGCCGAGCGCATCGGTGAAGCGGGCGGGGCGGAATACGAACGGGATCGAGGCCGAGGCCCGCACCGCCTGCGCCACGTCCATCGCCCCGGGCTCCTGGCCGTAGGCGGCGGCGTCCTCCGGCAGGAAGCGCAGGCGCCCCGCGGAGAGGTCCGAGGCGGTCACCGTGAGCCGGGTGGCGGGGCCGGCGATCTCCTCGCCGTCCGGATCGGCATAGGCGAGATCCGCGAACGTGCGCACCGGTGACGGGGCGTGCGCCTCGAGCTGCTCCCGCGTCCAGGACTCGAGCCGCTTCCCGGGGTGCACGCCGTTGCGCAGGGCGATCGCGAGCGTCATCCCCGGGAGGGTCCGGGTCCACCAGCCGCCGTCCTGGAAGGCGCGGTAGTCGGTGCCGCGCAGGATCTCCACGAGCGTCGTCGCCGGCACCCCGGCCGCCGCGAGCGCCCCGGCCATCGCCCCGGCGGAGGATCCCGCCACCCGGTTCACGGTGTATCCGCGCTCGGCGAGCACCTCGAGGGCGCCCGCGATCGCGATGCCCTTCACCCCGCCGCCCTCGAGCACGAGGTCCACGCGGCGGGACGGATCGGCGGGCGGGGGATCAGCGGGGAGCATCGGCGGGGGAGGGGTCATCGCCCCACCGTAGGGGCGGGCGCCCACGCCCCGAGGGGCCGTGTCAGCGGGCGGCGCCCCGCAGCTGCGCCGCCGCGCCCGAGGTCGCCGTCGGCGTCCCCGCGTCCTTCCGGGGCGCGGCGCCGTCCCGCTCCGCGCCGTGCGAGATCCGCTGCCCCGGGTGCAGCCTGTTCTGCGCGATCTCCTGGCAGGTGAGCGTCGTCAGCCCCGACTGCCGGATCCAGGCGAGCACGCTCGGCACCGCCGCGACGGACTGCTCGTGGATCTCGTGCATGAGGATGATCGAGCCGCGGTGCGCGGTGTCCTGCACGGCGGCGAGGGTCTTCGCGGCGTCGCGGGTCTTCCAGTCCAGCGTGTCCACGTCCCACAGCACCACGCCCTCGCCGAGGGCCCCGGCGGCGCGGTCCGTGGTGCGGTTCCGGGCGCCGAAGGGCGGCCGCATGATCGAGGGCGCCCTCCCGATCGCCTGCTCGAGCACTGCCGCCGGCTTGTCCACCTCGTCGCCCAGGGCGGAGCCGTCCAGCTTCGAGAGCTCACGGTGGGACCAGGAGTGGCTGCCGATTTCGTGGCCCGCCGCCGCGGTCGCCGCGACGAGCGCGGGGGAGCCGTGCGCGCTGCGGCCGATCATGAAGAAGGTCGCCGCCGCGCGCTCCGCGAGCAGGTGCTCGCGCAGGGTCGCGTTCAGTCTCGGGCTGGGGCCGTCGTCGAAGGTCAGCGCGATCGAGCGCAGCAGCCGCGCGTCCGGGGCGGTCACGGGGGAGGGGCGCTCGCCCTCCGGGGCGAGCGGGGCGAGCTGGGTGCGCGGCCCGCGGGCGGCCGCCTCCCGGGCCGCGCCGCCCGTGCCCGGGTGCTCGGTCGTCGTCACGGAGCCGCCGGGATCGGGGACGGTGACGGCCTCGGGGTCGTGGCCGGAGGGCTCCGCGATCGCCGCGCGCACGGCGAGGCCGTCCTCGGCCAGCAGCGCGCCCGCCTGTTCCTCGGGCACGGTGAGCAGCAGCTCGCGGGCCCCGTCCCCGCGGCCCACCGTCGGCAGGAGCACGTCGAGGGTGCCGTCGGCCCGCGGCAGCAGCGCGGGACCGTTGCCCCACGGCCGCGGCTGCTCCTGCAGCAGCGCCGTCACCTCCTCGATGTCCACGCCCCGCTCCTTCCCCGCGAGGTCGCGGACGGCGCTCACGAACGCCGGCCACTGCTCGGCATCCACGAGGCCGGGGGAGGTGAAGGCGCGGTCGCCCTCGGCCCGGTACCAGAGCAGCGCCGTGGAGATCCCCTCCTCCTCGTGCACGTCCAGCAGCACCCCGAGCGCCTGCGGGGAGCTCGCGATGATCCGCCCGGTGACCTGCAGCGTCGCGTCCTCCCCGCGCACGGCACGCTCGCGCAGCAGCTTCGCGACGCTCACGCCGATCGCCGCGTCGAGGCCCGGCGCGGTGGGCAGGTGCGGGATCTCCACGGTGGCCGGCGCGAGCGCCGGGAGCTTCTGCATCGCCGCCTGCGGGACGTGCGCGGCGAGGTCCGGGAGGTCGGTGAGCGGGCCGTGCGCACGGTGCCCGCGATCCCGCCCGCCACCCGTGGGCCCCTGCGGGCCGCTCGGATGCAGGAGGGCGGCGCCGCCCACGCCCAGGCCCCCCAGCCCGAGCGCCGCGAGCGAGCCGGCGAGGAATCGGCGGCGCCGCAGCTCCGCCCTGCTGAG
Organism: Brachybacterium sp. SGAir0954; assembly: GCF_005490785.1. Lineage (GTDB taxonomy): Bacteria > Actinomycetota > Actinomycetes > Actinomycetales > Dermabacteraceae > Brachybacterium > Brachybacterium rhamnosum. The sequence continues at coordinate 1,130,179 of NZ_CP027295.1, forward strand.
GTGACGGTGGCGGGTGCGCCCCTCGTGGTCCTGCCGCATCAGTCGATCTGCCCTCTCCGCCCGGAACGGCGGGCTCGTGCCGCGCCTGAGTCAGCCTACGACCAATGCGGGGTCAAGGGGGCACCAAAAAAGCAGGTCGTCGACGACCGGCGGGCGTGGGATCCGACTTTCGACGGAGGGCGAGGGCTGACGCCTCCCCCGGCAGGTGGACGGCCGCTCCGCCGCCCCCTCCGGCGTCGCCGGATCGGGCGCTCGCCGATGCCCCGCGCCGGGCGCGCGGCAATCTCTCACTTGATTTTCTTCTTTCCTGAAGAGAGAGTTGGCTCGTGGCCACTCGAGAACCCGTCCTCCGCCCTCCGCTCCTGCTGCGAACCCTGCTGCCCGCCCTGCTCGTCGTGCTCTGGATCGCGGTGTTCGGCGCCGGAGGCGCCAGCTTCGGCCGGATCGGCGACGTCGCCACCGAGGACCGGGCCTCGTTCCTCCCCGCGAGCGCCGAGTCCACCGCGGTCCAGGACCGCATCGCGGAGTTCACCGGCTCGGACGCGGTCCCCGCGATCCTCGTGATCGAGCGGGACGGCGGTCTCGAGGACGCGGATCTCACCGCGCTCGAGGATCTCGTCGGGGACGCCGGCGACGTCGTGCCCGGCGCCACCGCCTCCCCGGTCATCCCCGCCGAGGACGGTGAGGCCGCCCAGGTCGTGGTGTCCATCCCGTCCGGCCAGGACGCCGGCGAGGCCGTCGAGGCCCTCGAGGCAGGTCTCGAGGATCTCCTGCCGGGCCTCGGCGCCTGGGTGAGCGGCCCCGCCGGCTTCACCGCTGACCTCCAGGCGGCCTTCGCCGGCATCGACGGGATCCTGCTGGTCGTCGCGCTCGCCGTGGTGCTGCTGATCCTCGTGATCGTCTACCGCTCGCCGCTGCTGCCGCTGCTCGTGCTCCTCAGCTCGATGACCGCGCTGTGCGCAGCGATCCTCCTCAACGTGAGCCTCGCGGAGGCCGGCCTGGTGACCATCAACGGCCAGGTGCAGGGCATCCTGTTCATCCTCGTGATCGGCGCGGCCACCGACTACTCGCTGCTGTTCGTCACCCGATTCCGTGAGGAGCTGCGCGACCACGCCTCTGCTGCCCGCGCCTCCTGGCGCGCACTGCGCGGAGTGCTCGAACCGATCCTCGCCTCGGGCGGCACGGTCATCGTCGGCCTGCTCTGCCTGCTGCTCTCCGACCTCGGCTCGAACGCCGCCCTCGGGCCGGTGGCCGCGATCGGCATCCTGTGCGCGATGCTCACCTCGCTCACCTTCCTCCCGGCGCTGCTCGCGCTCGTCGGGCGGGCCGCCTTCTGGCCCCGCGCTCCCCGCCATGGGAGCCCCCACCCCCAGCTCATCGGAGCCGACGCCCGGGGACCCTTCGCCCGCGCCGGCCGCCTCGTCGCCGCCGCCCCGCGCCGGGTCGCCGCCACGGTCGTCGCGCTGCTCGTCATCGGCTGCGGCGGGCTCACGCTCCTCCAGGCCGACGGTGTGCCCCAGAGCGAGTTCGTGCTCGGCGCGAGCCAGGCCCGCGACGGTCAGCAGGCCCTCGACCGCCACTTCGCGGGAGGCTCCGGCTCGCCCACCTACGTCCTCGCCCCGGCGGAGAGCCGCGCCGAGGTCGCCCAGGGGATCACGGCGACCGACGGCGTCGACGCGCTCGCCCTCGTCTCCCAGGACACGCCGTCGGGGAGCATCCCCGTCGGCGCCGACGGGGAGGTCACCCCCGAGGCGACCGCCGGACCCTTCGCCGGAGTCGAGCCCACCGAGATCGACGGACAGCTGCTCTTCTCCGTCACCCTCGACGCGCCCTCGGACTCCCTCGCGGCCGAGCAGGTGGTCACCGCCCTGCGCGACGCCGTCGGCCCCGACGGCGCCCAGGTGGGCGGCTCCACCGCGGTGGACCTCGACACGAACGCGACCTCCGCCCACGACCGCGCCCTCATCATCCCGATCGTCCTCGTCGCGATCACCCTCATGCTCGCCCTGCTGCTGCGATCCCTGATCGCGCCCGTGGTGCTGCTGCTGACCACCGTGCTCAGCTTCGGCACGGCGCTCGGCGTCAGCGCGGTCGTGTTCCACCTCATCGGCCAGGAGCGCTCCGACCCGTCGGTGCCGCTCTACGCCTTCGTGTTCCTCGTCGCTCTGGGGATCGACTACAACATCTTCCTCATGACCCGGGTGCGGGAGGAGTCGCTCGTCCATGGCACCCGGGAGGGCACGCTGCGCGGCCTGTCGCTCACCGGCGGCGTCATCACGAGCGCGGGCGTGGTGCTCGCCGCGACCTTCGCCGCGCTGCTCGTGATACCGATCCAGTTCCTCCTGCAGCTGGCGATCATCGTCGCGCTCGGGGTGCTCATGGACGCGCTCGTGGTGCGCACCTTCCTGGTGCCCGCCCTCGCGATCCTGATCGGTGACCGCATCTGGTGGCCCTCGAGGGTGCCCCGCGGATCACGCCCCTCGGCCTGAGCTGCGCCCCCGTGCCGCGGAGCTGCCCGCGGCACGGGACGCCGGGGCATTCTCGCCCCGCCGGGCGGCGGCGAGGATGTTCCGGGCCATCGCCGGGAAGACGAGGGCGTGGAAGGGGGAGATCGCCCACCAGTAGAGCCGTCCCGGCAAACCGTCCGGGAAGTACACGGCCCGCTGGCGATAGCGGGAACCGCCCTCCTCGGCCGGGTCCACGCGCAGCTGCAGCCAGGCGCGCCCGCTCATGCGCATCTCCGCCCGGAGCGTGAGGACCCGTCCCTCCTCGATGTTCTCCACACGCCACCAGTCGACCGCGTCGCCCACCCGCAGCCGGTGAGGGTCACGGCGTCCTCGGCTCAGTCCCGGACCGCCCACCGCCCGGTCCGCCAGGCCGCGCAGCGTCCAGAGCAGCGGGGTGGAGTACCACCCCGACGCCCCGCCGATCCCTTCGATCACGCGCCACACCTCCGACGGGTCGACATCCGTCGCCACGAGCTCCCGCTCGTCCGTGTACACCGTCTGCCCCGCCCAGTCGGGATCCTCCGGCAGAGGCGCCTCCGGGGCGCGGTCCCGGCGCACGTCCGCCTCCCAGCTCGTGGCGATCTCCCCCTCGCGCTGGTGGTCCAGGGCGGTCCGCACGGCCGCGCGATAGGACGTGGGGCCGGAGGGCGGCGGGGGGAGGACCTCCGCGGCGAGCGGGGGCCGTGCCACGGCATCATGTTGCATCGAGTGGGCCAGGGGTGCGGCGATCGCCCGGGGGACGGGGGTGATCAGGCCGATCCACAGGCCGGAGAGCCCGGGGGCGGGAAAGGGCAGGGCGAGCACGCGGCGCCGCGACAGCCCCGCCACCTCCGCGTAGATCGTCAGCAGATCGGCGAAGCGCAGCTCGGACTCGCCGCTGCCCACGGCGAGGGTGCCGGAGACCTCGCCGGGGGCGGTGGCCGCCGCGACGAGATAGTGGAGGACGTCGCTCACGGCGACGGGCTCGATGCGGTGCCGCACCCACCGCGGCGCCGGCATGATCGGCAGCCGCTCCGAGAGATGGCGGATGATCTCGAAGCTCGCCGAGCCGGCGCCGATGACCGTGGCCGCCTCGAGGACGACGACCGGCACCTCGCCCTCCCGCAGGATCTGCGCCACCCGCTCGCGCGAGCGCATGTGGGTGCTCAGGGGCTCGTCGTCGGGGTGCAGTCCCGAGAGGTACACGATGCGCCGCACGCCGGCGCGTGCGGCCTCCTCCGCCATGATGCGCGCCATCCGCGCCTCCCGCTCCTCGAAGCCGGAGCCGCCGCCCATCGCATGGACGAGGAAGACGACGACCTGCACCTCCGCCAGGGCACGGCGCACCGCCGAGCGGTCGGAGAGGTCCGCGGTGACGGCCTCGACCTCCTCCGCCCAGGGCTGCGCCGCGAGCCGCCGGGGGTCCCGCCCGCACACGCGCACCCGTGCACCCGCGGCCCGCAGCTCGGGGACGAGCCGGCCGCCGACATAGCCGGTCGCCCCCGTCACGAGCACGCGCTCGGCATCATTCCGCTCGGCGGAGGTCCGTGCTTCCTCATCCTGGTTCGAGATCACCCCGACATCGTCGCCCACGGCCAGCGCAGGCGCCACCGGCCCCCTGCCGCCGGACCGAGCGGTCCACGTGCTCGCTCGGCGGCGCTCATTCTCGTCCGGCGCGGCCCCTGTCCCGCGAACCGGCCCACTCCTGGGACGCGGGCGAGATCTCCTGGGCCATGTGGAGCAGGAAGCGGGTGACGGTCGAGCGCTCCTCACCGGACAGTGCCGCGGCCGCCCGGAAACGGCCGGCCTGCTGCCGTCCCATGGTGGACATCGCCGCCTCCCGCGTCGCAGGCTCGACCGTCAGAGCCAGGCTCCTCCTGTCGTGGGGATGGGGAGTGCGGCGGACATGGCCCGAGGCCTCCAGCCGATCGAGGAGCTTGGTTGTGGCCCCCGAGGACAGGCCGAGGTGGGCGCCGAGCATGCCCGGGGTCGTGACCTCGCCCCGGTTCTCGCTGATCATGAGGAAATGGACGGCTCGCATGTCCGTGGAGTTCAGGTCCATGTACTCCTGGGATGCGCGGGAGAGCTGCTCCTCCACCTGCCGCAGCTCCACCAGGGCGGCCATCAGGGCGTCGATCTCGGCGATCTGCTCGGAGCTGAGCGACGAGCGGTCCACGAGCTCCCCGTGCGGGTCGTTCGCGTCGATGTCGAACGGCCTCCAGGCCGCGCGGGGCGAGCTGTCGGAGGGACGCGTCATGGCGTCACTCTACCGAGGGCGCCGGCGTGCCCGGCAGAGCGCGGTGGGCGATCAGCCGTCGCCGCGGCGACGCAGGAGGACCACGCCCGCGGTGCCCAGCAGCGCCACCCCGGCCACGGAGCCCACGGCTGTGACCATCGCGCCCCCGGCCGCCGGGCGGGCGGCGGCGCGCTGCTCGCCCTCGCCGCCGTCGGAGGCGGCTGCGGACGTCGCGGCGCCGCTCGGCGCGACCACCGCCGGGGTGCTCGCCTCGGCCGGGTCCGCGGCGGTGGCGGAGGCGGAGGTGCTGGGGGTGCTGATCTCCGCCGTCGGGCCGTCCGTCGTCGGCGACTGCGCGGCAGGGGTCGTCGGCGTGGCGCGCGCGGTGGCGTCCTCACCTGCGCGGCTCGGCGTCGTCGAGGCGCCGGTCCCCGGCTCCTCCGCCTGACCGGTGCTGCCCGAGGCGCCCGTGCCGCGGGAGCTGCCGCTCCCGGCGGAGCGGGTCGGCTCCTCGCTCGGCGTCGAGGAGGTGGTGGGCTCCGGCGAGCGGCTCGGGGACGGGTCCGCGCTGCGGCTCGCCGGGGGAGTGGTGGTCGGCTCCGGGGAGGGTTCCCGCGCCGTGGTGGAGGACGGGGCCGACGGCGGATCGCTCGTCCGGTCCTCCGTCGGATCCTCGGCGGGCGAGGACGGGTCCTCCGTCGGCGCCGGATCCTCCGACGGGGCGTCCTCCTCGACGACCGTGATCGTCGTCGAGGCGACGGTGCGGCCGTCGTCGATCACCGCGATGACCGCGCTGCCCGTCGCCTTCGGCGCCTCGAGGCTCGTGCTGAACCCGCCGTCCGCCCCGGTCGTCACAGAGCCGCGGTTCTCGCTGCCCACCTGCAGCGTCACGCTCCCGCGGGTCGTGGCGAGGCAGGAGCCGGTCACCGAGACCTGCGCCTGCGGTGCGACCTCGGAGGGGCTCGCGTTCACCTTCGGTGAGCGGCACACGTCCTCCTGGGTCTCCGGAGCGCCGGGCGAGGAATCCGCCATCACGGCCGCCGGAGCGAGGTGCGCCGTCACCACGAGCATCGCCGCGGCCAGCAGGCGCACGAAGAACGTCGGGGGGCGGATCGGCACAGAGGCTCCTCAGGGACGGGGGTACCCGCCATACTCTAGGGAACGACCGCGTGGAGCGACGTCGCCCAGACCACGATCCGGGGCGGGCCGTCGGTGAGAGCGGTCACCGGCCCACGGCGAGGAGCCTGCGATGTCAGAGAACGAGACGCCCCTCGCGGCGCGGGACCTCCCCGGCGCGAGCGGCGCCGACGGGCCCGCCCCGCGCGACGCAGCCCCCGAGGGGGCCGGGCCGCTCACCGAGGCGCAGGCGATCGAGATCGCCGAGGAGGCCCGCGCCGTCACCGCGGAGATCGCGACCGTCGTCGAGGGCAAGCCCGAGGTCGCGGACCTCGCCCTGCTCGTCCTCCTCGCCGGCGGCCACCTCCTCGTCGAGGACATCCCGGGCGTCGGCAAGACGATGCTCGCGAAGTCCCTCGCCGCCGCGCTCGGCGCGACCCGCCACCGCATCCAGTTCACCCCGGACCTCCTGCCCGGCGACGTCACCGGCGCGAGCGTGTTCAACCAGGCCACCTCCCAGTTCGAGTTCCGACCCGGGGCGGTGTTCACCCAGGTCCTCCTCGCCGACGAGATCAACCGCGCCTCCCCGAAGACCCAGTCCGCCCTGCTCGAGGCGATGGAGGAGCGGCAGGTGAGCGTCGACGGCGTCACCTACCCGCTCGAGGAGCCCTTCATGGTCGTCGCGACCGCGAACCCCGTCGAGATGGAGGGCACCTACCGCCTCCCCGAGGCGCAGCGGGACCGCTTCCTCGCGCAGACCTCCATGGGCTACCCCGTCGCCGGCGCGGAGGCCCGCATGCTCGCCGCCCAGACCGGCCCTGTCCAGGGCGGCGCCCGCGAGGTCATCGACGCCGTGCGGGCGCGCACCACCCCGCAGCGGATCGCCGCCCACGTGCGCGCGACCCGCCGCGTGCACATCGCCCCCGGCCTCCTCGAGTACGTGGTGCGCCTCGCGACCGCGACCCGCTCCCACCAGCAGGTCGCCCTCGGCGCCTCGCCCCGCGCCGCCGTGCACCTCGTGCGCGCCGCGAAGGCCCGCGCCGCGCTCGACGGCCGCCCCCACACCCACCCCGAGGACGTCCGCGCGGTGATCGGCCCCGTCTGGCGCCACCGCCTGCACCTCACCCCGCAGGCCCTCTCCCGCGGCGCGAGCACGGGGGAGGTCCTCGACCAGGTGCTCGCGGCGACCCCGCTGTCGTGACTACCCCTTCCCCGCCCGCCGGGCGCCGGCGCCGTGGCACCGAGCGGACGCCCGCCCCGGGCCGGCGGCTGCGCCCCACCACCCGCGGCATCGTCGTCGCCCTCGCCGCCGTGCTCCTGTGGGTGATCGGCGACCTCACCGAGCTCACCCCCGCCCGCTCCCTCGCCGCGGGCCTGCTGCTGTGCCTCGCCGCGGGGATCGTGTGCATCCTGCTGTGCGGGATCGGTCTGCGGGCCCGGCGCAGCCTGATCGACGACGCCGTGCCGCTGGGCAGCTCCGCCCGCGTGCAGGTGCGCCTCGCCGACGGCGCCCTGTTCCCGACTCTGCCGCTGGGACGCGGCGTGCTGCGCGAGCACCTGCCCGAGGCCCTCGGCGGCCGCGGCGACCTGCCGCTCGCCCGCCGCATGCGCCACACCCTCGCCGTCCCCCGCCGCGGTGCCCACGCGCTGGGCCCCTTCTCGATCGTCGTCGAGGACGTGCTGGGCATGTTCCGCCTCACCGTCACCGCGGAGGACGGCGCCCGCATCGCCGGGCTGCCCCGCGTGGAGACCGTGGAGCCGCTCGCGCTCGCCGCGGCCGGCATCAGCCGCGACGGCGCCGGGCGGGCCGTCACCGGCGGCATCGGCGAGATCGGCGCCATGGCGCGGGTCTACGAGCCCGGCGACGACATCCGCCGCGTGCACTGGCGCGCCTCCGCGCGCACCGGCCGCCTCATGACCCGCGAGGAGGAGCCCGCCGGCGGCCACAGCGCCGTGCTCGTGCTCGACACGAGCCGCCGCGAGGGCATCGCCGAGCCGCAGCGCACCGCCCTCGAGGACCGCCTCGTCTCCCACGCCGCCTCCGTGCTCGAGGCGCTCGGCGCGCACGGCTGGGAGGTGCGCGTGCTCGACGCGAGCGGTGACGAGATCACCCGCACCGAGCGCCGCATGGCCACGCGCGGCGCCTCCCCGCTGGGCCTCGAGGCGGACGCCGGAGCCCGCCGCACGGCCCTGCTCGCCCTCGCCGACGTCGGCTTCGACGACGACCCCGCCTCCTTCGCCGCGGGCCGCGACCACGCCGCCGGCCACACCGCCCTCGCGATCGCGCTCGGCGCCGACGACGGCGACCCCTTCTCGGGTCTGGACCTGGACCGCTTCGCCGGCCGTGCCGCGCACCGCACCGCCCTCGCCCTCCGCTGCGCCGGCGACGGCGCGAGTGAGCGCGGGGGAGAGGCGGCCCCGGCCGTCTCCCGCCTCGGTGCCTGGACCCTCGTGCGGGGCACGAGCGCGGAGCCCGTGGGCGAGCTGCTGGCCGCCGCCGCGGACGACGGAGGCCTGCGATGAGCCCGCTGCTGGGACGCCCCTCCCTCCCCGCCGGCCACGCGGCCGTGCGCGGCGTGCTGCTGCTCGTCGCGCTCATGCTCGCCGTCACGCCGCTGTCGATCCTCATCACCGGTACGGACTGGTTCACCCTCACCCTGATCGGCGCCGCGCCCGTGATCCTCTCCGGGATCGTGCTGCGCAGGCTGCTGCCGCTGCCCGCGCTGGTCCCCACCGTGCAGGTGCTCGTCGTCATTGCGACCGTGATCGTCGTCGAGCTGCGCCAGGACGTCGTGGACCTCTCCGGCGGCCCCGCCTCCCTGGTCACCGAGCAGGTGCGGCTGTTCCCGACCGCCGTCGCGGATCTGACCGCCTCGCTCGCGCCCGTCACCGTGGGCGCCCGCGGCACCGTGCTCGTGGTGCTGATCATGGCGCTCGTCGCCCTGCTGCTGGACATCATGTACCTCGACCTCGGCTGGCACACGCCCACCGCCCTCGTGCTCATGGGCCTCATCGTGGTGCCCGCGCTGCAGCAGCCCTCCGGCGGCGCCTGGTGGACCGTCGCCCTGCCGGTCCTCGCCGGGGCGATCGTGCTCGCCTCCCGCACCCTCCACGCCGATCCCGTGCTCGCCCAGCGGGACCCGCGGCCCCAGGCCGGGCCGCTCGCCGGCGCCGGCCGCACCGCGCTCGCCGCGAGCCTCGTGGTGCTGCTCGTCGCCGTGCTCACCGTGCCCGCCTCGCTGCTGCTGCCGCAGGTCGCGCCCAGCAGGGTCGCGCTCGACATGGACGTCGTCAACGCCTGGCGGAACAAGGACCAGGCGAACCTCGGCTCCGTCATGGTCGACGACTCCGTCTCCGTGCGCCGCTCCCTCCTGCAGCAGGACCCCGTCGAGGTGCTCCGCTACACGACCGACGCCGAGGACCCCTCCTACCTGCGCCTGCGGACCCTCACCCGCTTCGACGGCGAGACCTTCGCGGAGGGCGACCCGGACACCGCCGCCTCCGGCTCCGAGGCGTTCTCCGACGGTCGCGACGACGGGAACGCCGTGAGCGGGGACGACTCCCTGCTCTCCGAGTACTCCGTGACCGTCACCGACCTCGCGGGCGACCGCCTCCCCGCCCCGGCGGACGTCCGCGAGGTCAGCAGCACCGACGCCTCCCTCGACTCCCGGATCGCCGTGGACGCGACGAGCGGGGAGATCAGCGCCGGGGAGAGCTCGGGACCGCTCACCGGCATGGACTACCAGGTCGTCGCCGAGGAGAACCCCGCGAGCGCGCAGGAGCTGCGCGACGTCGACCCCTCGGTGCTCTCCGAGCCGCTGGACTCCGGCTACCTCCGCACGAGCGACGTGCCCGCCGCCGCGACGGACCTCGCCGACTCCCTCGTGGAGAGCTCCGGGGCGAGCAACGCCTTCGACACCGCCGTCGCCTTCCAGGACTACTTCCACAACTCCTTCGACTACTCGCTCACCGTCTCCACCCCGCCCGGGGAGGACCCGCTCGAGTCCTTCCTCGCGGACCGCGTGGGCTACTGCGAGCAGTTCGCCTCCGTGTTCGCGCTGATGATGACCTCGCAGGGCTATCCCACGCGCGTCGTCATCGGCTTCACGGCGGGGGACGTCGACGGCGACCAGCGCGTGGTCTCCTCGACGAACGCGCACGCCTGGCCCGAGGTGTGGTTCGGCCCCGAGCACGGCTGGGTGCGCTTCGAGCCCACGCCGTCGGCCGCGAACAACGGCATCGACGTGCCCGCCGTGACGGACGCGTCCCAGGAGACCGCGCCGAGCTCCGAGCCGAGCGCCGCGCAGACGACCACCGAGGAGCCCACCACCGAGGAGACCACCACGGAGGAGGAGACGACCACGCCGGAGGAGTCGCAGACGGCCTCCGACGCCGGCACCGGCGGCGTCTCCCGCACCGGCGCCGAGGTGGCCGGGGACCTCCTGCGCACCGTCGCCGTGCTCGTGGGCGCGGCGCTCGTCGCGGGTCTGCTCGCCGCGGCCGCCGTGGTGCTGCTGCGCCGCCGCCGGGACGCGCGCCGCACCGCCCGCTGGGAGCGCATGCTCGAGCTGGCGCGCGCGGACGGCGTCTCCTCCGGGGACATGGTGCGCGGCGGTCCCGCGGAGAGCGAGCTGTGGCGTCGCGCCTCCGGGCTCGTGGCCTGGGAGGACCTCGAGGCGGAGCTGCGCGGCCGGGCCGCCGCGGTGCGCTGGCTGGGCTGGACCGGGCTCTGGGGCCGGCCGCCGCTTCACCTGCGCCTGGACGCGGCCCGCCCGCCCGCCGCCGCCCTGGACGCACTGCTGGACGACATCGAGACCGGCTCCGGAGCGCGGGTCACGGACGAGCACCGCGAAGCGGCCGCACGGATCGGTGACGCCGTCTCCGACGCCCGCTACGCCGTGCCCGTGGACCCGGCGCTGTGGGGGGAGGCGTCCGGAACCGGGGGAGGGGCCGACGGCGGCGGGGCCGACGACGGTGCCGACGAGGGGACGGCTCCCGGCGAGGTCGAGCGGCGCGCGCTGCGACCGGACCGCGACCTCCTCGTCGCGCTCGTGCGACGGGCGCGGTAGGGCGCGCGAGCAGGGGGGGCGGCCGCCGGCGAGTGCTCAGGTGCCGGCCGGCAGCGACGGCACCCGTCAGCCCTCCGCCGCGGGCGCATGCGCCGCCGCCAGCTGCTGCGCGAGCTCGTGCACGCGCTGCACGGCCTCCGGCGGGTCCACGACCTGCAGGTGGTCGCCGAACTGCAGGAGCTGGCGCACCGCCTCGAGCTCCTCGCAGGCCACGGTGATCGTGACCCGATCGCCCTCCGGTGCGGTGGCGCCGATGAGCCGGGCGCCCAGGATGCGCCGGGCGAGGTCGAGCCGATTCGCTCGCAGCAGCGCCCGCACCTCGAGGGCCGGGGCGGGGGAGAACTGCTCGAGCAGCGCCGTCCACACGCTCGCGAGCGTCTCACCGTCCCGCAGCCGCGCCGGCTCCGGGAGCGCGATGTGCGGCCGGATCCGCGCGGCGTTGAACATCCGCGCCGTGCCCTCCACGTCGCCGACCAGGTACCACGAGCCGGCCTTGCTGACGAGGCCGTACGGATCGACCGTCAGGCGCCGGGCGGCGCTCTCCCCGCTGCGCCGGTAGGCGAGCTCGACCCGTCGGCGCCCACGGCACGCGTCGAGCAGCGCGGTGAGGTCGGCGCCCGGATCGGCGGTGGGGCTGCCGTCGGACCGGCTGTCGGATCCGCCGTCGGAGCGGGCGACGAACCAGCCCGCGGAGTCGATCCGCAGGACGTCCGCGAGCGGCACGTCCGGCGTGAGCGGCCCGCGCATGGCCGCCTCGAGCTTCTCCTGCGCCCGGGTGCCGAGGTCCCCGAGCCCCACCGCGTCCAGCTGCCGCGCATCCAGTCCCGCCGCGGCGAGGAGCTGCAGCTCCGCGGGCTCGAGCCGGCTGAGGTCGAGCCGTGCCCGGCGGTCCAGGACGATGCCGCCGCCGCGACCGCGCTCCGTGTGGACGGGAACGCCGGCCTCGGAGAGCGCCTCGACGTCCCGCAGGATCGTGCGGCGGGAGACCTCGAACCGCCGCGCGAGCTCCTCGGCCGTCATGGACCCGCGGGTCTGCAGCAGGAGCAGCGTCGACATGAGGCGGGCGGACTTCATGGAGACGATCCTCCCCCAGAAGGAGACAGGAACTGTCATCTCTTCGTGGTGCTGTGGGTCGTGCACCGACCCCGACACCACAGGAGCACCCGATGACGGCCCCCAACCTCTTCCTCCTCTACGTCCGCGACGCCGAGCGGTCCACCGCCTTCTACCGCGACCTGCTCGACATCGAGCCCGTCTTCACGAGCCCCCGCTACGTCGCCTTCGAGGTCGCGCCGGGCGTGCTCTTCGCGCTCTGGACCGGCCGCAGCGAGCACGCCGTCCCGGGCACGCCCCGCACGAGCGAGGTGGGGCTGATGCTGCCCGGGCCCGCCGCGGAGATCGACAAGCTCCACGAGAGGTGGGTCGCCCAGGGCGTGCGCAGCGTCGAGCCGCCGGCCGACGAGGTCTTCGGCCGCACCTTCGTCGTCGCCGACCCCGACGGCAACCTCATCCGCGTGAGCCCGATCGACTGATCCGGTGTGGAGGTCGGACGGCCGAGTGCCCCGGAGGCGATACCGCCAGCCCCCGAGCCCGATCATCCCGGTGCCGTGGCGATCACCTGCTTGTCGCGTCGATCTCCTCCACGTACTTCGCGACGCGCGCGAAGACCTCCTCGTCGTACGGACCCCACTCGGGATGAGGAGTGTCCTCTCCCCGGTAGGACTCGTCGGCGTAGTGCGCCTGGTACGCCGCGAGCTTCACCTCGAGCGCGGCACGCACCCCGGCATACGCGGGGTCGTCGGCCACGTTCCGCACCTCCGTCGGGTCCGCAGCGAGGTCATACAGCTCCCACTCCGCCTCGAAGATCCTGTCCGAGGCGCCGGGGACGCCGAGCCCGGCGCCGTAGTAGTGGATCAGCTTGTGGTCCTGGGTGCGGATTCCATAGTGGGCGGGCGCGTGGTGGATCGGGTCGTCGTGCTCCCAGTAGCGGTAGTAGGCGGCGTCCGGCCAGTCCTCGACCTCCTCTCCGCGCAGCAGCGGGCGGAAGCTGCGTCCCTGCGAGGTGGGCAGCGCCCGAGAGGGATCGAGCCCGCAGATGTCCAGGAAGGTCGCTGCGAAGTCGACGTTGGTGATGATCGCCTCGCAGCGGGATCCGGGAGCGATCTCCGCCGGCCAGCGGATGAGCATCGGCATCTGCAGGGACTGGTCGTACATGAGGCGCTTGTCGAACCATCCGTGGTCTCCGAGGAAGAAACCCTGGTCGGAGGTGTAGACCACGAGGGTGCTGTCGCGGAGCCCCTGATCGTCGAGGTGGTCGAGCAGGCGGCCCACGTTGTCGTCGATCGACTGGATGCACTGCAGGTAATCGCGCATGTAGATCTGGTACTTCCAGCGCATCCGCGCTTCGCGGTTCTCCTCGCCGCGCAGGTGCGGGGGGACCTCGGTCTTGAGGTCATCGGCGCCCATGTCGTCCGCGATCGTCATGTGCACGCCGCGCACCGCCTGAGAACGGGACTCGAGGTCGTCGAAGAAGGTCTCCGGCTCCGGGATCGAGCCGTCCGCATAGAGATGCGTGTGCTTCTCGTCGGGCACCCAGGGGCGGTGCGGCGCCTTATGGTGGACCATCATGCAGAACGGCTCGTCCGCGTCACGCCCGTCGATCCACTCGATCGCGAGATCGGTGACGATGTCCGTCGCGTAGCCGGGCACCGTGCGCGGACCGTCCGCGTCGATCATCTCGGGATCCTGGTAGTCGCCCTGCCCGGGGAAGATCTGCCAGGCGTCGAAGCCGCGCGGGAGGGACTGCCCGTGCTCGCCGAGGTGCCACTTGCCGAACATCGCCGTGGCGTAGCCGTCCTCGTGGAGCGCCTCGACGAAGGTCGGGACCCGATAATCCATCTCCGTCCAGATCGAGGAGACGCCGTTCACGTGGCTGTAGGTGCCGGTGAGGATCGACGCTCGCGACGGGCTGCAAATGGAGTTCGTGCAGAACACGGCGTCCATCCGCACCCCCTCCTCGGCGATGCGGTCCAGGTGCGGGGTGCAGTTCACACGGCTGCCATAAGCGGAGATCGCGTGGGCGGCGTGGTCGTCGCTCATGATGAAGACGATGTTGGGGCGGGTCATGCGGGGGTCCTTCCGGGAGGGGTCTCAGGGAGTCGGGTGTCGAGGGCGGGAGGCAGCACGATGCTGAGGTGCTCGCGATCGGGGGCGAGCTCGGAGGAGAGGAGAGCAGCCGCACGACGTCCTGCCTCCTCGAGCGGCAGGCGGGAGTAGACGAGATCCGGCCAGATCTCCGTGCGCGGCCAGCTGCCGGCGAGGGCGGCGACGACGGTGCCGGGCGCGACGTGGGACACGGCCCGCAGCGAGGTCTCGACGTCCGCACCCCAGGAGCAGAGGACGGCGGTGGTGTCGGGATCGTCGACGCCGAGCAGCGCGTCGGTGATGCTCCGGAGAGTGGATGCCAGGTACCCCCTCGCGATGGCGCCGTCCTCCGCATCCGTCCGTGCGAGGTCCTCGTCGCTCATCCCGGTGCTGACCACGCGCATCGTCACGCCGTCCGCGTGACCCAGCGCGCGCATCAGCGTCGCCTGCCGATCCCGCTCCGCTCGTGACGAGACCTCAGGGCGGACGTGGAGAATCGTGCGGATGTCGCGTCCCGCGAGATGCGTGATCATCTCGCGGGCGCCATGCGCGTAGTCGAAGTCGACGGCGGAGTGGGGAGCGTCAGCGGCTCGCCCGCCGCAGTCGATCGTCACGAGCGGGGCCACACCGACGGCCGCCGCCTCGACGAGCGCGGGCGGTGGCACCGCGTCGTCGTGACCGACGAAGATCAGGCCGTCGATCATGCCGTTGCGGCAGTCCTCGAGGACCCCGGCCGTGGCATCGGGCAGCACCGTCATGCGGAGGCCCGACGTGGCGAGCCCGTTCGCGATGCCCTGCACGATCGCCGCGTACCTGAGGTTCGTGAGCGGCTTGGTGAGCACCACCCCCGCCGTGCGGCTCGAGCGGGTGCGCAGCGACCGGGCCATGGCGTTCGGGGTGTATCCGAGCTCCTTGGCGATCCGGCGCACGCGCGCTCGGGTCTCGGGAGCGAGATGGACATGCGAGTCGTCGTTCAGGGCGTAGGAGACGGTCGAGACGGACACGGAGGCGCGACGGGCGACGTCCTTGAGCGTGGGGCGGGTCATCATCGGATCATGCCGTCTCGTCCCGGCGGTGAGCGAGGGCTTCCGCGTTCTGCTGCACACGGCGCCGTCCGAGCGGGAAGAGGACCAGCAGGATGAGGCCGGCCAGGAGATACAGGACTCCCGGCACGAGTGTCGAGAAGAGGTAGATCCCGTCGATGGTCGCAGCGGACTGCACGTCCTCCCCGGACCGGAACCCGACGATCGCGAGGGCGAAGCCGCCCACGCCGCCCGCGATGGCCTGGCCCACCTTCCGGGCCCAGGTGTTGATCGCATAGACGGTGCCGTCGTCCCGCTCGCCGCTGCGCACCTCCTCGGCGTCGATGACATCGCCGACCAGCGCCCAGATGAGCAGGTTGTAGAAGCCCAGACCGAAACCGGCGAGGAAGGCCAGACCGATGAAGATCCACGGTGAGGCGATGTGCAGCGCGAACAGGAGCACGTAGAGCGTTCCGGTGGCGAGGAGAGCGGTCGTGACGACCTCCTTCTTCCCGAAGCGGGTGGCGAGTCGCGCGGCGATCGGGGAGAGCAGGAGCCCCGGGAGGAACGACGCGAGCTGGGCCGGACCGGACAGCGAGCCGTCGTTGAAGTGGTAGAGCCACAGGTAGGCGGCCATCGTCCCGTAGAGCAGGGAGCCCAGCATGATGACGATGTTCGCGCTGATGAGGGTGAGGAGCGGGCGGCTCCCTGCGAGGGAGCGGACCAGGCTGAGGAAGCTGCGTGCGGAGGCGTCACGCGGCGGGGCGGCGACGCGTTCGCGGACGTTCGCGACGCAGATCCAGTACCAGAGGGCGGCGAGGGCCGAGAAGACGATCGCGGTGGCGAAGAGTCGGCCGGGCATCAGCTGCGACGTGCCGTCGACCATCCCGAACACGATGAGCGGCGGCACCAGCGAGACGAGCAGGCCCGCGGAGTTCGCCCCGATTCCCCTGAAGACCGAGAGCGAGGCGCGCTCCTCGGGGACGATCGTCAGGACGGAGGCCATCGATCCGTACGAGATGTTCGCGACCGTGTAAAAGACCGAGCCCCACAGCAGGTAGGTGATGGCGGCGAACGCGAGGCGGAGCCCGTAGTCCCAGTCGCCGACCATCGGCAGGTACATGAGAGCGCTCGCGACGGCGAGCGGCACGGCGACCCGGCCGATCCAGGGACGGAACCTGCCGTGGGATGAGGGGGCATGACGGTCGAGGAAGCGGCCCCAGCCCACGTCGGTGAAGGCGTCGATGAGCCGCGCGGCCAGGAAGAGCGTGCCCACGTGCGCGGGGTTCAGACCTGCCACGTTGGTGTAGTAGACCATCAGGAACGCGTTGGCCAGCAGGAACGTGAAGTCGTTGCCGAGGTCGCCGAACAGATAACCCACCCGGTCTCGGATCCCGAAGGGGCGTGCGGCGAGGAGTTGGTGCGGCGAGGCCGTGTCAGCGGTGGTGCTCATGGGGGTTCTCTCTTCATCGAGGGGACTCCGCGCAGTGGCGGTGAGGCAGACGCTAGATACTCAATCGTTTGAGGTGAAGGCTCAAACCTTTGAGTTTTCCGAGAGAGGTGTCATCGGCATCGGAGGGCGATGTCGGAGCCGAAACGGCATACCCTGCCCAGGGAGCAATGAGCGTGGAGGAGACGGGTGTGAGCGGCGAGGACGCGCAGGGCTGCGGCTGCGGATGCGGCATGCCGTCGAGGGAGCAGTCCATCGGCATCGGTGAGAGGCCCCCGTCGGCCGCCGTCCCGTCAGCCGATGCCCCGTCGGCCGCCGCCCCCTCCGGCACCCCCGCCCCGGGCCGCCATCGAATCGCGCAGGCCACCGTTCCTGCGGGGACTTTCACGATGGGCGACTCCTGGGGTGACCGGAACCGGGCCGACGGCGAGGTGCCCCGCCACGAGGTGCGCCTGAGCGGCTTCGAGATCGACGCCACGACCGTCACCAACGCGGACTTCACGCGCTTCGTCGACGCCACGGAGTACCGCACCGAGGCGGAGGTCTTCGGCTACTCCGCCGTCTTCCACCTCGCGATCACCGCGCCCGAGCAGGACCTCATGCCGCCCGCGGCCGGCACCCCCTGGTGGCGCGGCGTGCACGGCGCGAGCTGGCGCCGTCCCGGCGGTTCCGGGTCCAGCCTGCGCGGCCTCGAGGACCACCCCGTCGTGCACGTGAGCTGGAACGACGCCCGGGCCTACTGCGACTGGGCCGGGCGCCGCCTGCCCACCGAGGCCGAATGGGAGTACGCCGCGCGCGGCGGCATCGAGGGCGCCAAGTACCCCTGGGGCGACGCCGAGGTGGACGACGGCGGCTGGCGCGCCAACATCTGGCAGGGCGAGTTCCCCCGCATCAACACCCTCGAGGACGGCCACCTCACCACCGCCCCCGCGCGCAGCTACACGCCCAACGGCTACGGGCTCTGGCAGCCCGTGGGCAACGTGTGGGAGTGGTGCGAGGACCGCTTCCATCCCGCCACCTACCGGCGGCCCGGTCAGAGCGGGGAGATCGTGGACCCCACCGGCCCCGAGGACGGCGAGGAGCGCGTGCTGCGCGGCGGCAGCTACCTCTGCCACGACTCCTACTGCAACCGGTACCGCAACGCCGCCCGCTCCCGGAACACCCCGGACTCCTCGATGGGCAACGCCGGCTTCCGCACCGTCGCGCTCCGCATCCCCGACGCCCGCCGCACGGAGGACTCATGACCGAACAGCAGCGACGCTTCCCCGCCTCCGTGTACCGAGAGGGGGAGGAGCCCGATCCCCGCTTCAGCCTCGCCAACGAGCGCACCTTCCTCGCCTGGGTGCGCACGGCGCTCGCGCTCTACGCCGGGGCCTTCGCCCTCGAGGCGCTCGCGATCCCCGAGCCGCTCGTCTGGCGCGCCTCCGCCGCCGCGGTGTTCCTCGTGCTCGGCACGCTCGCCGCGCTGCAGGCCTGGTGGGGCTGGCGGCAGACCGAGCGCGCCCTGCGCCGCGGCCTGCCGCTGCCGGGGCTCGGCGTGGGCGGCGTGATCGTGATCGGCGTGGTGATCGCCGCCGCGCTCGTCGCCCTCGGGATGTGGGTGTGACCGGCGCCGGCAGCGGTCGTGGGGCCGACGGCGGCGCCGGTGTCCGCGGCGCCGTGTTCGACCCGGGCCTGCAGCCCGAGCGCACCCTCCTCGCCTGGCGCCGCACCTGCCTCTCCTTCGCGGCGGGCAGCCTCGTCGCCATGCGCTTCGCCCTCGAGTCGCTTGGCACGGTCGCCGTGGTCGTCGGGGTGCTCGGCGCGGCCCTCGCCGGGCTCGCCTACCTGCTCGCCGTCACCGGGTACCGCCGCGCGAACCGCTCGCTCACCGCGCAGGGCGCCCTGACCCGCAGCGGTCTGCCGATGCTCGTCGCGACCCTCGCCGTGCTCGCGATCGGGGCGCTGGGCGCCGCCTTCCTGCTGCGCAGCGGGTTCGGGATCTGAGGCCCCGCGCGGCCGTCCCGCCCGCGGCCCCGTCGGCCCCGGCCGCGGGCCCGCGGATGTTCATCGGCCGACACCGCCGCGACGCCGGCTCCCGGCCGGTGCTAGCGTGTCCGGCGAATGAACCACATTCTCCGGGGTCAGTGAAACTCTGAGCCGGCGGTGACAGTCCGCGACCCAGCTCCTTCGGGAGCTGGTTGACCTGGTGGAACTCCAGGACCGACGGTGAAAGTCCGGATGGGAGGAGATGTGGCGTCGCCCAGGCGACGCCTGGTGCGCCCTGCGTGCACCCTGCGTCGACCCCCGGCGTCGTCCATGGCCCTGTGCACGCTCCAGGCCATCTCCCCGGACCGCACTCCGGGAGGACGACCGTGCACGACCCGCACCCTCCGCAGCCCGCCGCCGCAGGCGCCGCGCCGCTGCCCGCCCTCGTGCTGCCCGCCGCCGAGCACGCCGCGCTGCGGCGCGCCCTCGAGCTCGCCGCCCGCGGCCCCGCCGACACCCCGAACCCGCAGGTCGGCTGTGTGCTCCTCGCCCCCGACGGGACGACCCTCGGCGAGGGCCATCACCGCGGCGCGGGCACCCCGCACGCCGAGGCCGACGCCTTCGCGGACGCCGCCGCCCGCGGCCACGACCCCCGCGGCGGCACCGCCGTCGTCACCCTCGAGCCCTGCCGCCACACCGGCCGCACCGGCCCCTGCGCCCGCGCCCTCCGCGAGGCGGGCGTGGCCCGCGTCGTCTTCGCCCTGCCCGATCCGGGCGCGGCCGAGGGCGGCGGCGGGGCCGAGCTCGCCGCCGCCGGCATCGACGTCGCCGGCGGCCCCGCGGCCGTGGGGGAGGAGCTCGCAGAATCGGCCCTCGACCTCATCGGCCCCTGGTATGCGCGCGCCGCCCGGCCTGCCGTGCGCGTGATCCTCAAGACCGCGACCACGCTCGACGGCCGCGTCGCCGCCGCGGACGGCACGAGCCGCTGGATCACCGGCCCCGCCGCCCGCGAGCACGCGCACCGGGTGCGCGCGGGCGTCGACGCGATCGTCGTGGGCACCGGGACCGTCCGCGCCGACGACCCCGCCCTCACCGCCCGCCCCGCCGGGGCAGCAGCAGGACCTCAGCCGCTGCGGGTCGTCGTCGGGCGCCGTCCCGTGCCCGCGACGGCGCGGATCCGCGGATCCGACGGCCGCTTCCTGCAGGTGAGCACGCACGACCCGGCGCTCGTCATCGCCCACCTCGCCGCCCGCGGCGTGCGTCGCGTCGTCGTCGAGGGCGGCCCCCGGCTCGCGACGTCCTTTCTCCGCACGGGCGCCGTCGACGAGCTCCACGCCTACCTCGCGCCCGTGCACCTCGGCGCGGGCACGGCCGCCGTCGGGGACCTCGGCGTCGCCACGATCGGCGAGGCGCTGCGCTGGCGCACCGAGCACGTCGAGTGCCTCGGCGAGGACGTGCTGCTCATCGCCCGCCCCGCGGCCGGCGACCCCGCCACCGGCCACCCCTGACGCCCATGACCACCACCGCCCCGCACGACCCCACCGAAGGAGACCCCATGTTCACCGGCATCGTCGAGGAGATCGGCACCCTCACCTCCCTCACCCCGCAGCCCGACGGCTCCGCCCGGCTGCTCCTGACCGGCCCGCTCGCCGCCTCCGACGCCGGCCTCGGCGACTCGATCGCCGTCGACGGCGTGTGCCTCACCGTCGTGGACCTCCCCGGCGACGGCAGTTTCGCCGTGGACGCCGTCCCCGAGACCCTGCGCCGTACCGCACTCGGCGAGAAGGCCGCCGGCGCCCCCGTCAACATCGAGCGCTCCCTGCGCGCCGACTCCCGCCTGGGCGGCCACATCGTCCAGGGGCACGTCGACGGCGTGGGTCGCCTCCTCTCCCGCCGCGGCGAGGGGCGCTGGGAGGACCTCCTGTTCACCCTGCCCGCGGAGATCGCGCCGCTCGTCGCGGAGAAGGGCGCCGTGACCGTCTCCGGCGTCTCCCTCACCGTGACCTCCGCCGGGGCGGACTCCTTCGGCGTCTCCCTCATCCCCGCGACGCTCGAGGCGACGACCCTCGGCACGCTCCGCGAGGGGGACGCCGTGAACCTCGAGGTCGACGTCATCGCCCGCTACGTCGCCCGCCTCACCGGCTTCACCGCCGACGTGGCCGCGGAGGGGGAGGGGCGATGACCGAGCACGGCACGACCAGCCCCGCCGACGGCGCCCCCGCGGACGACGAGCGCTCCTCCCGCATCGCCCGCGCCCTCGCCGAGATGCGCGCCGGCCGCCCCGTGCTCGTCGCCGACTCCGCGGACCGCGAGAACGAGGTCGACGTCATCCTCTCCGCCGCCCTCGCCACCCCCGACTGGGTCGCCTGGACGGTCCGGCACTCCTCCGGCTACCTGTGCGCGCCGCTGCCCGCGGAGCTCGCCGACCGCCTCGAGCTGCCGCTCATGGTCCCGCGCACCCGCGACCCGCTGCGCACCGCCTACACGGTGAGCGTCGACGCCGCCCAGGGCGTCACGACCGGGATCTCCGCCGCGGACCGCACCCGTACCCTGCGCGCCCTCGCCGCGGCCGACGCCGGGCCCGAGGACCTCATCCGCCCCGGTCACGTGCTGCCGCTGCGCGCGGTCGCCGGCGGCGTGCGCGAGCGGCCCGGCCACACCGAGGCCGCCGTGGACCTGTGCCGCCTCGCGGGCCTGCCGCCCGTCGGCATGATCTGCGAGCTCGTGCGGGACGACGGCGAGGTCATGCGCCTGCCCGAGGCGGAGCGCCTCGCCGAGCAGCACGGACTCGCCCTCCTCACGATCGCGGACCTCGCAGCGGACCTCGACGCCCGGGCGACCGCCGCGACCCGCGCCGCCGCGCCCGTGCCCGGCGCCGCGGAGCCCGCCCCGCGCGTGCACCGCGTCGCCACCGCCCAGCTGCCCACCCGGCACGGCGCGCTCACCGTGCACGCCTACCGCGACCGCCGCACCGGCGCCGAGCACCTCGCCCTCGCGGCAGGGGAGATCGGGCCCGACGCCGTCACGACCGTGCGCGTGCACTCCGAGTGCCTGACGGGGGAGGCACTGGGCTCGCTGCGCTGCGACTGCGGCCCCCAGCTCGACGCCGCCCTCGCCGCGATCGCCCGCGACGGCGGCGCGGTCGTCTACCTGCGCGGCCACGAGGGTCGCGGGATCGGCCTCGCCGAGAAGATCGCCGCCTACGCCCTCCAGGACCAGGGGCGGGACACGGTCAGCGCGAACCTCGAGCTGGGCTGGCCCGCGGAGGCCCGCGAGTACGGCGCCGCCGCCGCGATCCTGCAGGACCTCGGCACGGCCCGCGTGGACCTGCTGACCAACAACCCGGACAAGGCCGCCCAGCTCACCGAGCACGGCGTGGGCGTCGAGCAGGTCTCGCCGCTCGTGGTGGGCGTGGTCCCCGAGAACACCGCCTACCTGCGCACCAAGGCCGAGGAGATGGGCCACCGCCTCCCGCCCGAGCTGCTCGACCCCACCGGATCCTCGAGCCCCACCACCCCTGACACCCCTCGACCCGACACCACCACCACCACGGAAGGACCCCACTCATGAGCAAGGCCGGAGCCCCCGCCCTCACCCCCGACGGCCACGGCCGTCACGTCGTCATCGTCGCCGCGAGCTGGCACGACACGATCATGGACGCCCTCGTCGCCGGTGCGCAGCGCGCCCTCGACGCCGCCGGGGCCACCCACGAGCTGCTGCGCGTGCCCGGCTCCTTCGAGCTGCCGCTCGGAGCCCTCCGCGCCGCCGAGAGCGCGGACGGCGTCGTCGCCCTCGGCACCGTGATCCGCGGCGGCACCCCGCACTTCGAGTACGTGTGCCAGGCCGCGACCCAGGGCTTGATGGACGTCTCGCTGCGCACGGAAAAGCCCGTCGGATTCGGCCTCCTGACCTGCGACGACGAACAGCAGGCGCTCGACCGCTCGGGGCTGCCCGGGTCGAGCGAGGACAAGGGGGCGGAGGCCGCGGAGGCCGTCGTCTCCCTGCTCGCCGCTCTCCCGGCCCCCACCGTCTGAGCCGGCCGGGCGGCACCGGTCCCCGGGCATGCGAACGGGGGCGGGGCCAGGGCGTCTGCCCCGGCTCCCGCCCCCGTCGTGGGGCGCTCAGGCCTGGTGGTCGGCGCCGAACTTGCGGTGCCGGGCCTGCTCCTCGAACTCGCGGGCCGCGCGCAGCGAGTCGACCTCGCCCACCACCGGGTTCGGCTGGTGGGTGGCGCGCGTGCCGCTGTACAGGGACAGCAGGTTCATGGCGACGGCGCGCTGGTTGCGGTGGCCGAGCAGCTTCGTGACGTGCACGCCGAGCCACGCGAACCAGCCGACGGTGCCGTTGAGGCCGATCGAGCCGACGCCCGGGAGCTCCGGCATCTCGGTGATCGCGGCATGGCGGCCGATGGTCGCCATCGTGCCGAGGTCGACGTAGTGGAAGGGCTTCTTGACCTTGCCGGCGACGTCGGCCGCGATCGCGCGAGCCACCGCGCGGCCGGCCTGGATGGCGGGCTGGGCGAGCTGGGGGAGGGAGCCGTCGCCACCGGCGATGTCACCCGCGGCGAACACGCCCGGGAAGCCCTTGACCTCGAGGTTCTCGTCGACGTCGAGGCGGCCGCGCTTGTCCTGGGGCAGGCCCCAGGTCTTCACGACGTCCGCGATGGCGACGCCCGCGGCCCAGATGGTGATGTCGGACTCGAGGACGGTGTCGTCATCGAGGGTCACGTAGTCGTAGCCCACGGACTTCACGCCGTGACCCAGGCACAGGTGCACGCCGCGGTCCTCGAGCTCGTGCGCCGCGTACTCGCGGAACTCCTCGCGGAACTCCTTGATGAGCTCGCCGCCGCGCTGCACGAGGCGGATGTTCAGGGTGCCCGGGTCGAGCTCCGGGTAGAGGATGTCCAGCTCCTGCTTGCGGAAGTCGGCGAGCGCACCGGCGATCTCGACGCCGGTGGGGCCGCCGCCCACGATCGAGACGTGCAGCACGTCCCCGTCGCGGGCGCGGCTCGCGCGCTCGAGCTCGGAGAACACACGGTCGCGGATCGCGATGGCCTGCGAGCGCGTGTACATCGGCATCGCGTGCTCCTCGGCGCCCGGCGTGCCGAAGTAGGTGGTCGTGGCGCCGTTGGCGAGCACGAGGTAGTCGTAACGCAGGCGCTTCTCGCCGCGCTGGCCCTCGTCGACGGTGACGACCTTCTGGTCGGGGTCCACGCCGATGACCTCGCCCTGGCGGTAGCGCATGTTGGGGACCTTGAGCGAGAGGCCGCGCAGGAACATCGTGACGTCGCCCGGGTTCAGGCCCGCGGTCGCCACCTGGTAGAGCAGCGGCTGGAAGGTCTTGTAGACGTTGCGGTCGATGAGGGTGACGCGCACGCGGGAATCCGCCAGGCCCAGCACCGCGTTGGCCCCCGCGAAGCCGCCTCCGATGATCACCACGTGGGGCCAGCTCCCGCCGTCCTTCGCGGGGACGGTGGGACGACGTGCCAGGAACGGCAACACCATGGGGAGCTCCTTCTGGGTGACGGCGGGAGCCGGTCCGAGCGTGCCGCGTCGGGCGGGCCCATCGTCGAGGGGGTGTGACGGTCGGTAGGGCGGGACGGCGGTCAGGAGCACCACGGACGGGGCGCCGGACGCCCATCCGCGGGAAGTCGCATCGATGCTACCCAATCCGGGCTCCCGCGCCCATCCTCGCAGGCCCGGGATGTGGCTGAGGAGACGGACGCGGGGGCCCGCGATGCCCGGCGCCCCGGTCGCGGCGGCCCCGCGGGAATCGCGACGGGCGCCGACCGCGACCCCAGGGCGTCGTGAAGGCGGCATCCGGGCGAACGTTTGATAACGCTCCGGTCACCACCTCGGCGAACGGATCCGGGGAGACGCGCGGGCGGCTTGAATGGACGAGGCCCACGCCACAGCCGCCGTGGTGCCGCCCCCCTCCCGTCCCCCGTCTCTCCCCGCGCCAGGAGCATCTCCATGACCCCCTCGGTCTCGCGCCGACTCGCCCGCCGCACCGCCGCCGGGCTCGGCATCGCCGCCGTCTCCCTCACCACGTTCCTCGGCGCCGGCGTCCCCGCCCTCGCCGCGGGCACGGGCGACCAGGTGACGCTGCTGAACATCAACGACTTCCACGGCCGGATCTCCTCGACCGCGAAGGACCTAGCGTGCACGGTCGTCACCGAGGAGAAGGCGGCGCCGAACTCGGCGCTGCTCTCCGCGGGGGACAACATCGGCGCCTCGGAGTTCGCGTCCTACATCGACGACGACAACCCGACGATCGACTACCTGAACGCCCTCGGCCTCGGCGCGTCGGCCGCCGGCAACCACGAGTACGACAAGGGCTACGACGACTTCACGACCCGCGTGCAGGAGCGGGCGGACTGGCCCTACCTCGCCGCGAACGTCACCAAGGACGGCAAGGCCACGACCGATCCCTACGCGATCGTCGACGCCGGTGACGTGAAGGTCGCCGTCGTCGGCGCCGTCACCCAGGAGACCCCGGGGCTCACGTCCCCGGCCGGCCTGCAGGGCGTCGAGTTCGGCGATCCGGTGGACGGCGTGAACGCCGCGATCGAGGAGCTGAAGGCCTCCGGCGAGCAGTACGACGTGCTCGCCGTCGAGTACCACGAGGGCTCCTCCGGCTCCTCCGAGCCGGGCAGCGCCCCCACCCCGACGCCCGTCTTCACGCACCTGATCGACGACACCACCGCCGAGGCGGACGTCATCTTCACCGCCCACACGCACCAGTCCTACGTCTACCAGGCGGCCGTGCCCGGCGAGTCCGGCGAGACCCGGCCCGTCGTGCAGACCGGCTCCTACGGCGAGAACCTCGGCAAGGTCACCCTCGAGAAGGCCTCCGACGGCGACTGGGACGTCGTCGCCGACGCCACCGCGCTCGTCCCCACCGAGGGCGCGGACCTCGAGGCCTGCGCGGGCGACGCCGCCTACGACACCGCCGCGACGATCGCGGACGACGCTGCCGCCGCCGGCGCCGAGGCCGCGAAGAAGGAGGTGGGCGACATCGACACCGACGTCACCACCGCCTACGCGCCCGACGGCGCCGAGTACGTCGACGGCGTCTGGACGAAGAAGAAGGGCTACACCGGCCGCGGCGACGACCGCGGGAGCTCCTCGGCGCTCTCCGACGAGCTCGCCGACTCGATGGTCTGGGCCACCCAGCAGGACTCCTACTCCGGGGACCGCGCAACGATCGGCGTCATGAACCCCGGCGGCGTGCGCGACAACCTCGCCTACGCTCCCTCCGGCGACGAGGGCAACGGCGTGGTCACCTACGGCGAGGCGAACAACATCGTCCCCTTCGTCAACAACCTCTCCACCACGACCCTCACGGGCGCCCAGTTCGAGGACCTCCTCGAGGAGCAGTGGCAGCTCGACGCGGACGGCAACGTCCCCTCCCGCGGCTACCTGCAGCTCGGCCTCTCGGGCAACGTCGACTACACCTTCGACGAGTCCGCCGCGCAGGGCGAGCACATCACCTCCGTCAGCATCGACGGGAAGCCCCTGGACCCGAAGGCCTCCTACAGCCTCGTCGCCGCGAGCTTCCTCGTGGCCGGCGGCGACAACTTCCACACCTTCGCCAAGGGAACGAACACCAAGGACACGGGCCTGCTGGACCGTGACGCGTGGATCAGCTACCTCGGCAAGCACCGCGGCCTCAAGGCCGACTACTCCCAGCGCGGCATCGGTGTGCAGATCACGGCCGGCACCGGCTCCTCGATCGTGCGCCTGACGGGCCTCGAGTCCCGCTCCCTCGGTGCCCCGCAGATCAGCACGGCGACGCTCGAGATCGACGGCGAGACCTTCTCCGCCCCGTACAAGCAGAACAAGGACGGCCAGTGGGGCGCCGACGTGCGCGTCACCCTCCCCGCCGGTGAGCACGAGGGCACCGTCACCGCCGTCCCGGTGACCGGCACCTCGGTGACCTTCCCGATCACGCTCGAGACGGAGCCGGTCTCCTTCTCCGACGTGCCCGCGGGCATGCAGTTCTCCGAGGACATCACCTGGGCCGCCGCCCAGGGTTACGTCACCGGCTGGAGCGACGGCACCTACCGCCCGCTGCAGGACGTGAACCGCGACGCGATGGCAGCCTTCCTCTACCGCATGGCGGGCGAGCCGGCCGTGACCCTGCCCGAGACGTCCCCGTTCACGGACGTGAAGCCCACGGACCAGCACTACACGGCGATCGTGTGGGCACAGCAGCAGGGCATCACGACCGGCTGGAGCGACGGCACCTTCCGCCCCACCACCCCGATCGCCCGTGACGCGATGGCCGCGTTCCTGTACCGCTACGCCGGCGAGCCCCGCTACTCGGACCCGGTCAAGGGCCCCTTCGAGGACGTCTCCGCCTCGCGCAAGTACGCCAAGGAGATCGCCTGGCTGCAGTCCACCGGCATCTCCACCGGCTGGAGCGACGGCACGTACCGCCCGCTGAACCCCATGAAGCGTGACGCGATGGCCGCGTTCATGCACCGCATGGACGACGCCGGCATCGAGTACGTCGAGGACTGACCTCCTCCTCGGGTCCCCGGGGGTGGGCCGTCACGCCCGCCCCCGGGGACCCGCCCTGTCCCACGCCTCACCCCCGCCTCATCCCCCTCCGCTGCGTCCCCCTGCTAGGAGCCCCCATGAGCCCCGCCCGCACCCTCCTCCCGCTGCGCCGCCTCGCCTGCGGCGCCGCCGCCCTCGCCCTCGGCGCCGGCCTCGTGCCCGCCCTCGACGCCCCGGCCCGCGCCGCCGATCTGCTGCCCCCGGGCGACCTCCGCATCAGCGAGGTCTACGGCGGCGGCGGCAACTCCGGCGCCACGTACACCCACGACTTCGTCGAGCTGCGCAACACCTCCGACGCGCCGATCAGCCTCGCCGGCTGGTCCCTGCAGTACGCCGCGAAGGCCGGCGCGTTCTCCGCCGGGAACACGCTCCAGCTGACCGGCACCGTCCCCGCGGGCGGCACCTTCCTCGTCCAGCTCGCCCAGGGCAGCGGCGGCACCGAGGCGCTGCCCACCCCGGACCAGACCGGGAGCCTCGCCCTCTCCGGCACCGGCGGCGTCGTCGCGCTGTCGAACGCGAGCGGCACCCTCACCTGCCAGTTCGAGACCTGCGCGGGCGAGACCGCCGTCGTCGACCTGCTCGGCTGGGGCGGCGCCGCGACTTATGCGGGCACCGCCCCCGCCGCGGCGACCACGAACGCCACCTCCGTCTCCCGCACCGCGGAGACCGGGGACAACGCCGCGGACTTCACCACGGGCGCCCCCACCCCGCAGCCCTCCGGGGCGGACCCGATGGACCCGACCGATCCGACGGACCCGACGGACCCCGTCGAGCCGGGCGCCGTCGTCCCGATCGCGGAGATCCAGGGCACCGGCGCGGCCTCCCCGCTCGCCGGGACCACCGTCACCACCGAGGGCGTCGTCACCGCCGTCTACGCGACCGGCGGCCTGAACGGCTACGTCATCCAGACCGGCGGCACCGGCGGCGACATCGACCCCGCCACCGCGGAGGCCTCGCAGGGCCTGTTCGTGCACTCGCCCGCCACCGTCGGCGACGTCGAGATCGGGCAGGGCGTCAAGGTCACCGGTCAGGTCTCCGAGTACTACGACGCGACCCAGATCTCCGTCGCCGCGGGCGGCCTCACCACCCCGGACGCCGAGCTCGCGCCCGTCGAGCCGGCCGTCCTCACCGGCGGGTTCCCCACCGATCCCGAGCAGCGCGAGCGGCTCGAGAGCATGCTGATCCTGCCCGCGGAGGGCGACCTCACCGTCACCGACGTCTACGAGACGAACAAGTACGGCGAGGTGGGCCTCGCGATCGGCGACCAGGCCTACCGCCAGCCCGCGGAGACCCTGCGCCCCGGCGCCGAGGCGACCGCCCTCTACCAGCAGCAGCTCGACGACATGATCCTGCTGGACGACGGGAAGACCACGAACTTCTCCACCGCCACGGACGTGCCGATGTCCTACCTCTCCACCGAGGAGCCCGTGCGCGTGGGCGCCGGCGTCGGCTTCGAGGAGCCCGTCGTGCTCTCCTACTCCTTCGACACCTGGCGCCTCCAGCCCACGACCCCGTGGGAGTCCTCCGCGACCGACGGCATCAGCTTCGAGGACACCCGCCAGGCGACGCCCGACGAGGTGGGCGGCGACCTCCAGGTGGGCACCTTCAACGTGCTCAACTACCTCACGACCCTCGGCGAGGACACCCCCGGCTGCGAGCCGTACACCGACCGCGCCGGCGAGGGCACCTCGGTGCGCGGCGGCTGCGACCCGCGCGGCGCCTGGGGCCAGGACGACCTCGACCGCCAGCAGTCCAAGATCGTCGACGCGATCTCCACCTCCGGCCTCGACGTCGTGGGCCTCATGGAGATCGAGAACTCCGCGCGCCTCGGGGAGGAGGCCGACGAGGCCACCGCGACCCTCGTCGCCGCGCTGAACGAGAAGGACGGCGCCGGCACCTGGGCGTACGTGCCCACCGCCGCGGCCTACGAGGCCGCCGGATCCGACGCCGGCCAGGACGTCATCTCGAGCGCCCTGATCTACAAGCCCGCCGCGGCCGCCCCGCAGGGCGATGCCGTGGTGCTCGCCGAGGATCCGGCCTTCGCCAATGCCCGTGAGCCGCTCGGCCAGGTGTTCGCGCCCGTCGGCGAGGACAGCAAGGGCCGTGCCGTGCAGGGCGAGCCGTTCTTCTTCGCCGTGAACCACTTCAAGTCCAAGGGCTCGAAGGACGCCGCGGACGCCTCCCTCCCCGCGGATCCGGTGCAGGGCAACTCCCGCACCTCCCGCCTCGCGCAGGCGAACGCCCTGAACACGTGGGTGCAGGAGCAGCAGGAGGCGCTCGGCGTCGAGGACGTGCTGCTGGGCGGCGACTTCAACGCCTACACGCAGGAGGACCCGCTGCAGGTGTTCTACGAGGCCGGCTACACGGACCTCGGCTCCACCTTCGACGAGGACGGCTGGTCCTACAGCTTCGACGGCATGACCGGCTCCCTGGACCACGTGCTCGCCAACGACTCCGCCCGCGAGCGGATCACCGGCGCCACGGACTGGTCCATCAACGGCGCCGAGTCCCCGCTCGCGCTGTACAGCCGCGCGAACACCAACGTCACCGAGCTGTACCAGGAGGGC
This sequence comes from Brachybacterium sp. SGAir0954, assembly GCF_005490785.1. Lineage (GTDB taxonomy): Bacteria > Actinomycetota > Actinomycetes > Actinomycetales > Dermabacteraceae > Brachybacterium > Brachybacterium rhamnosum. The sequence goes on from NZ_CP027295.1 coordinate 1,159,801, forward strand.
CCCTTCGCCTCCTCGGACCACAACCCGATGATCACCGGCCTGGACGCCGAGTTCGCCCCGGCCTCCGGCGGCGGGAACGGGAACGGCAACGGCAACGGCAACGGCCACGGGAACGGGAACGGCAAGGGCCGGGACAACGACAACAAGGGCCCCGGGAAGAACAACGGCACGCCCGGTGGCAGCAACAGCGGCATCGGGAAGGGCAAGGGCCGGCAGGGCTGAGCCCTGACCTCGACCGGTGCTGAGGCCGGGGCGCTCTCGCGGCGCCTCGGCCTCGCCGACGCCGTGGTGGTGGGCCTCGCCGCGATGATCGGCGCGGGCGTCTTCGTCTCGCTCGGTGCCGCGGCGGATCTCGCCGGTCCCGCCGTGCTCGCGGCGCTGCTGCTCGCGGCCGTCGTCGCGCTCGCCAACGCCACCTCGACCGCCCAGCTCGCCGCTCGCTACCCGACCTCCGGCGGCAGCTACGTCTACGGGCGTGAGCAGCTGGGGCACGGGTGGGGCTTCCTCGCCGGCTGGTGCTTCGTCATCGGCAAGACGGCCTCCTGCGCGGCGATGGCGCTCGTCGTCGCGGCGTACCTGGTGCCGGAGGAGGTCTGGCGGCGGCCGGTCGCCGCGGGCGTGGTCCTCGTGCTCACGGCGGTGAACCTCGTGGGCGTCACCCGCACGGCGGCGCTCGCCCGGGTGCTCGTCGCCGTCGCGGTCACCGCCCTGCTGCTCACCGCGGGCCGCCTCGCCGCGGGCGTCCTCACCGGGCCCGCCATCGGGGCCGACGGCGCGGGGGAGGCCGGGGGAGCGGCCGAGGGGGACGCCGTGGCCACCGGCGGGACCACGGCCACGGGCCTCGCGGCGGCGGTCCCGGGACCGCTCGCGGACGTGCCGGACGGCACCCTCGGCGTGGTCCTCGCGGTGCTGCAGGCCGCGGCGATCCTGTTCTTCGCCTTCGCGGGCTACGCCCGGGTCGCGACGCTGGGGGAGGAGGTCACCGCCCCGCGCCGCACCATCCCGCGGGCGATCCTGCTGGCCCTCGGCATCGTGCTCGCGCTGTACATGCTGCTCGCGGTGCTGCTCGTGCTCGTCGGTCCCGCTCCGGGCGGGACCGGCTGGGGAGCGGCGCCCTTCGTCACCGCGCTCGACGCCGTCGGTGCGGGCGGTGGGTGGACGCTCGTCGTGACGGTCGGGGCGACGGCCGCCGCGGCGGGCTCCCTGCTCGCGCTCGTCGCCGGGGTCTCCCGCACGATGCTCTCGATGGCGCGCGAGGGAGATCTCCCGCGCCCGCTCGCGGCGGTCTCGGCGCGCTTCGAGGTGCCGTGGCGGGCGGAGGTGACGGTCGGGGCGCTCGTCGTGGCGCTCGTGCTGCTCGTGCCGAGCGCGCTCACGGCCGTCGCGGCCTCGTCCTTCGGTGTGCTGCTGTACTACGCGGTCGCGAACGCGGCGGCGCTCACCCAGAGGGGTGACGACCGGCTGTTCCCGCGGGCGCTCCAGGTCGTGGGGCTCGCGGGCTGCGTGCTGCTCGTCGCCGCGCTCCCGTGGCCGACGCTCCTCGCGGGTCTCGGCGTGGTGGCCACCGGGATCCTGGTGCGGCTGCTGGTCCGTTCCCGCACTGATTAAGCGTTGACTTATATGACGGGGGTGGGCAGGATGGCCGCGTGCACGCGCTCGACGTCCTCGGCGACCCCGTGCGGCGACGGATCCTCGAGCTCCTCGCCGCAGGCGGGGAGCGCAGCGCGGGCGAGATCGGCGAGGTGGTCCAGGCGGAGTTCGCCATCAGCCAGCCTGCCGTCTCCCAGCACCTGAAGGTCCTGCGCGAGCACGGCTTCGCGAGCGTCCGCCCCGAGGGCAGGCGCCGCCTCTACGCGGTGGACCCGCGCGGGCCCGCCGAGGCCCGGCAGTGGCTCACCCCCTTCGAACGCTTCTGGCTCCCGAAGCTCGACGCGCTCGGCACCGAGATCGCCCGCGGGAAGCGGCAGCGCCGCCTCGCGACCCCACCCCACGAGAAGGAGACCTGACATGGTCGACGTCCCCACCCAGCTCGCCTCCGTCAGCCGTGCCTACCGCGTCGAGGAGCGCGACGGCGAGCCCCAGCACGTCCAGACCCTCGAGCAGGACTACCCCGCCGCCCTCGCGGACGTCTGGGAGGCCGTCACCACCGCGGAGCGCATCGCCCGCTGGTTCCTCCCGATCTCCGGCGAGCTGCGCGAGGGCGGCCGCTACCAGTTCGAGGGGCAGGCCGGCGGTGAGGTGCTCAGCTGCGAGCCCCCGGCCGACGGCGCCGCCGCCTACTCCGTGAGCTGGGAGGCCATGGGCAGCGTCTCCTGGGTGACCGTGCGCCTCGAGGCGGTCTCCGAGGAGTCCACCCGCTTCGAGCTCGAGCACAGCAGCACGGTCGCCGACGTCCCCGCGGAGATGTGGGAGACCTTCGGCCCCGGCGCGACCGGCGTCGGCTGGGACGGCGGCCTGCTGGGCCTCTCCCTGCACCTCGGCGCCGTCGAGGGCTCGCTCGCCCCGTCGGAGGCGGAGGCCTGGGCCGGCACCGAGGAGGGACGTTCCTTCTATCGCGGCGCGGCCGACGGCTGGGCCGTCGCCCACACCGCCTCCGGCGAGGACCCCGAGGTCGCCCAGCGCAACGCCGACGCGACCTACGGCTTCTACACGGGCACCGGGGCCTGAGAGCTCAGACCGCGCGGGCGACCAGCACGTACTCGCGGCCCGGCCGGTCCGGCGCCTCCCGGATCTCCCGGACCTCGAGACCGGCCTCCGCGAGGGAGGCACGCAGCTCCGCCTCCTCGCGGAAGCGGAGGGTCGAGGTCGAGGAGCGCGTGGTGCCGTCCTCGAAGCGGAAGTCGTCCGTGAAGGTCACCAGCGGCAGCGCCACCTCGACCGACCGCGCACGGCTGCGCACACGGCCCACGCCCGGCACCTCGTGCACCTGCGGATCCGTGTCCGCCTGCCAATCCTCCCAGGCCCGCCGCTCCGGCCGGCGGGACTCCGCGACGAACCATCCGCCGGGGCGCAGGGCGGCGCGGATCCCTCGCAGCGTGCGCAGCCAGGACTCGTCCGTGAGGAACACCTGGGCGACGTTCCCGGTCATCACCGCGAGATCCGCGCCGAGCGGCGGGAGGTCCGGGGCGGTGCCGTGGATCCAGGTGACCGCCTCGGCGTGGGGTTTGGACCGGGCGACGTCGAGGGAGGCCGCGGCCGGGTCCACCCCGGTCACCGTCAGACCCCGCGCGGCGAGCCGCACCGCGAGGGAGCCGGTCCCGCAGCCCACGTCCACGATCGTGCGGGCGCCGAGCTCGTCGATCAGCGCCTCGTAGTGGTCGAGGTCGTCGCGCTCGCCGTCGAAGGTGTCGTAGCAGGCGGCGAGTCGGGGGTCGGCATAGATCTGATCCGGAGCGGGGTCCGGGGCGGCGGTGCTCATGGGGCGAGGCTAGGGTGCCCGCCCGGCAGGTGACCAGCGGTTTTCTGGGCCGCGCTGCTGTGGACGGCCCACGTCAGGTGAAGCTCGTCCAGGTGGTGTCCGCGTCGATGAGCCAGTGGTTGCGCAGCGTGAGCGCCCGCTCGGTCGCGGCGAGGGCGCCCGCGACGACGAGCGCGGTGTTCAGCTCGGCGCTCAGGCTGATCGGGGACGTGAAGGTGCCCACGCGCGCCGCGATCACCTCGACCGAGGTCACGAGCTCCACGATCTGCGGGATCGTCACGGCGAGGCTCACCAGCAGCACCACGATCGCAACGGCACCGAGGATCCGGCTCGCGAGCGGGAAGCGCCGACCCAGCCGCGCCCGCAGCCCCTCGGCTGAGCGCGGGTGCGGGGTGAGCAGTCGCGCCTCGCCGCCGTCGGGCACGTGGTGCATGCGGGAGAGGCCGTAGCTGGTGCGCGCCACCTCGATCACCCCGCCGGGCACGGGGAAGGCGGCGGGCGGATTCGCCACGTGGGTGCGGCGGCCGTCGCGGTACAGCGCCATCGGGGGAGTGGGCTCCTTCTCCTCGGGGTCCAGGCTCCCGGAGAGCTCGTCCGCGAGGTGGTGCACGTCCACCCCGTAGCGGTGCACGGCGCCGTCGGGCTCCTCGAGGTCGAGGTGGAACAGGGTCCGATGCAGCAGCTGCCAGGTGCGGAAGGGCTTCAGTGCGCGGCCGTCACCGGGGCGCACGCGGCGCTCGCGGCGTCGTCGGCGGTGCTTGTCGAACATGACGGAGCTCCGATGGTGGGGGCGGGGCCCGGGGGAGGGCCGCTCCCATCCCACCCGGTCGCGCCGCCGATGGCCAGGGCCACGGGCTCATCCTGTCCGAAGGTCGGAGCGGGCGGAGCCGCCGCCACCGACCCTGGTCGCCCCTCAGCGCACCCGGTACTCGCGGGGGAGCTCCTCGAGCAGCCGCAGCCAGATCTCCGAGGCCGACGGGTAGCTGGCGACCGCGTGCCGCAGCACTCTGACCGGCACCCGGCCCACGATCGCGACGGTCGCGGCGTGGATCAGCTCCCCGGCCTCGGGGCCCACGAGCGTCGCCCCGAGCAGGGTCCGGGTGGCGGCGTCGACGACGATCTGCGCGGTCCCGGCGGCGTCGTCCCGCAGCAGGGCCGTGCCGGCGGCGCCGGTGAAGGGCACCTGCGCCGTGACCACCTCGTGGCCCGCCTCCCACGCGGCCCGCTCGGTGAGCCCCACGCGGGCCACCTGCGGGTCGGTGAAGATCACCTGCGGGACGGGGACCTCCTCGGGGACCGGCCCCGTCCCGTCGGCCCCGTCGGCCCGGTCGGGCTGCCCCTGCTCGCGCAGCGCCTCCGCGCGGATAGCGGCGCCGAGCACGCGGGCGCGGTACTTGCCCCAGTGCGTCAGCGGCGCCTCCCCGCTCGCGTCGCCCACGGCCGCGAGCCACGACGGCAGGCCGCCGGAGGTCACGTCCTGCGGGGTGAGGCCGAGGGCGTCCAGGCCCACGTCGTCCAGCCGCGGGCGGCGCCCCGTCGCGACGAGCACCTCGGCGGCGGTGAGCGTGCGCGCCTCGCCTACCGCGTCGCCGCCGCTCAGCTCGAGGGTCACCTCGCCGCCGTGCACGCGGCCCAGGCCCGTCGCCTCCGCCCGCTCGCGCCGTGCCGACGCGACGGTGGTCCCGGTGAGGACGGTGACGCCCGCGGCCTCGAGCGCTTCGCGCACGTGGATGCCTGCGAAGGGCTCCTCAGCGCCGAGAAGGCCTTCGCCCCGCACGATCACGGTCACCTCGCTGCCGAGCGCCGCCATCCAGGTCGCCGCCTCGACCGCGACCACGCCGCCGCCCACGATCGCGAGGGAGGCCGGGACCTCGACCACGCCCGTCGCATCCCGCGAGGTCCACGGCTCGAGGCCCGTGAAGGCCTCCGGGATCACGGGGGCCGAGCCGGTCGCGATGACGACCCGGCGCCGGGCGCGCACGGTGACCGCATCGGCGCCCGCCGCCAAACCCTCGCCGGGCCCCACCCGCAGCTCCCGCTCGCCCGTGAGCACGGCGTGCCCGCGCACCACGCGGATCCCCGCGCCCTCGGCCCAGGAGACCTGGCCGGCGTCGTCGTAGCCGGAGACCCAGGCGTCGCGGCGGGCGAGCAGACCCGCCGGCTCGATCCGCGGGGTGGTGAGCCCGTCCAGGTGCGCGGCGGTGTGGGCCACGTCGATCGGGCGCAGCAGCGCCTTGGAGGGCATGCACGCGTAGTAGGAGCACTCCCCGCCCATGAGCTCGCGCTCGACGATCACCGCGGTGAGGTCCGTGCCCTCGATCGCGTACTGGGCGAGGTTCTCGCCCACCGGGCCGCCGCCGATCACGACGACGTCCGCGGTGACGGTCTGCGGGTCGGGGCGATCCTCGGGGGTGGTGCTCTCGGCGGCGGTGGTGGTGGACGGGCCCTGCGCGGCGGTGCTCATGGCGTCACGCTACGCGCGTCGGCGGGCCCGTGGTGGGGTGCGGCGAAGGGGGACAGAGCACGCCGGTACTCTCCGAGGGTGACCTTCCGACTCGTCGCCTCCGACCTCGACGGCACCCTGCTCCGCGACGACGGGTCCGTGGCGCCCCGCACCCGCGCCGCCCTCGACGCGGTGCGCGCCGCCGGCGCGGCGGTGATCCCCGTGACCGCCCGGCAGCCGATCGGCGTGCGGGCGATCGCGGCAGCGGCGGGGATCGAGGGCCGCGTGCTGTGCAGCAACGGGGCGCTGTGCGTGGACCCGGGCACGGGGGAGACGCTCTGGGAGGAGACGGTCGCCGTGGCCGCGCAGCGGGAGCTCGCCCACGCCCTCCGGCGGGCGGTCCCCGGCGTGCTGTTCGCGAGCGTCCGGGACCGGGGCGAGGTGTTCGTCGCCGAGCGGGACTACATCGCCGGCGTGCGCTACGCCGACCACAAGCGCGACCCGGCGACGATGATCCCGGCCGGGTGGGACCTCGTCACCGGCACGGCGAGCCTGAAGTTCCTCGCCCGCCACCCCGCGCTGCCGGCCGACGCCCTGCTCGAGGCGGCGCGGTCGCTGGGCGTCGAGGGCGTGGAGCTCACCCATTCGGGCGCGCCGTTCCTCGAGGTGCAGCCCGCCGGGATCACGAAGGGTGCCGCGCTCGCCCGGCTGTGCGACGCGCTGGGCGTGGCACGGGAGGAGGTGCTGGCCTTCGGTGACGCCCCGAACGACCGCGACATGGTCGCGTGGGCGGGGCACGGCGTGGCCGTCGGCAACGCCGCGGGCGAGGTGCGGGAGGTCGCGGCGGAGGTCACCGCGAGCAACGAGGACGACGGCGTCGCGCGGGTCCTCGAGCGCCTGCTGGCCGGCGGTGCTTTCGGGCGCTGAGACGGGCCGTCCACAGCGGTGGCGGTGGTCCTCGGTCGTCGGCCCCCGCTCGTAGGCTCAGGGGCATGAGGATCCTGCACACCTCGGACTGGCACCTGGGCCGCACCCTGCACAAGGTCGACCTGCACGAGCACCAGGCCGCGTTCCTGGACTGGGTGGTGGAGACCGTGGTCGAGCGCGCCGTGGACGTGGTCGTCGTCCCCGGCGACGTCTACGACCGCGCGGTCCCGGCCGTCTCGAGCGTGCGGCTGCTGGACCGGGCGCTCGCGCGCATGGCCGAGCACACCACCGTGATCATCACGCCCGGCAACCACGACTCCGCGGACCGTCTCGGCTTCGGCCGTGAGCTCATGCGCGCGGGTATCCACCTGCTCACCGACCTCCCCGGCATCGAGCACCCGGTGAGCGTCGAGGACGAGTACGGCGAGGTGCTCTTCTTCGGCCTGCCCTACCTCGAGCCGGACGTCGCCCGCACCGCGCTCGTCGGCCGGGAGGAGGCGCCGCTCGCCCGCAGCCACGAGGCCGTCACGCGCACGGCCCTGGACCGGGTGCGGGAGCGGGCGGCCGCGCACCCCGGGGCGCGCACCGTGGTCCTCGCCCACACCTTCGTCACCGGCGGCGAGGGCAGCGACTCCGAGCGGGACCTCTCCGTGGGCGGCGTGGACTCCGTTCCCGCCGGGGTGCTGAGCGGCATCGACTACCTCGCGCTCGGCCACCTCCACGGCTGCCAGGACCTCACGGCGACCGTCGGCGCCCCCGCCTGGTACTCCGGGTCGCCGCTCGCCTTCTCCTTCTCCGAGCGCCGCCACCGCAAGGCCGTGCTGCTCGTGGAGCTGGGGGAGCGGGGGCAGGTCGAGGTCGAGCGCCTCGCGACCCCCGTGCCGCGGCGCCTCACCGAGCTGCGCGGCACGCTCGAGGAGATCCTCGCCGAGGGCGAGGAGCACGGCGGGGACTGGGTCAAGGCCGTCGTCACGGACCCCGCCCGTCCCGCCCACCTGCAGGAGCGGCTGCGGGAGGCGTTCCCCGAACTGCTGCTCACCGAGTACGCGCCCGAGGGTCGCGAGCAGGGCGCCGCCGCCCCCGTGGTGCGCCGCGAGGCGGATCCGCTCGAGGTCATGGACCAGTTCCTCACCGACGCGACGGGCGGCGCCCCGAGCCCCGCGGAGCACGACGTGCTCGAGCAGGCCTATGCGCACGTGCGCCGGGAGCAGGCCGCCTCGTGAAGCTCCACCACCTGCGCCTCACCGCGATCGGCCCCTTCGCCGGCACCGTCGACGTCGACTTCGCCGCCCTCGGCGCGAGCGGCATGTTCCTGCTCGAGGGGCCCACCGGCTCCGGCAAGTCCACGATCCTCGACGCGATCGTCTACGCCCTCTACGGCCAGGTCGCCGGCAGCGCCACGAGCACCGACCGCATCCGCTCCCAGTTCGCCGGCCCCACCGAGCCGAGCGTCGTGGACCTCGTGTTCGAGACCGGCGCCGGGATCTTCCGGGTGCGCCGCAGCCCCGAGTTCCAGCGCACCAAGCAGCGTGGGACGGGCACCACCAAGGAGCAGGCCAAGGCCGTGCTCTGGCGGATCGGCTCGCCCGAGCTCATCCCCGCCGTGGTCGAGGACTCCGCCGGCGCCGGCGCGGGCCTCGAGGCCGTCGCGACCCGCATGGACGAGGTGGGACGCGAGATCCAGCGCGCCGTGGGCCTCAGCCGCGAGCAGTTCACGCAGACGGTCCTGCTGCCCCAGAACGAGTTCGCCCGCTTCCTGCGCGCGGGCACGGCCGAGCGTCAGCAGGTGCTGCAGCGGGTCTTCGGCACCGAGCTGTACGAGCAGGTCGAGAAGCGCCTCGCCGAGATGCGTGTCGATGCGAACAAGCAGGTCACCGCCGCGAGGGAGACGCTCGGCCGGGCGCTCGCCCGCTTCGTCGAGGCGACCGGCGTCGAGGGGGAGCAGGAGGCGGCCCTCACCGGGCAGGCGCAGGCCCTGCGCCCGGAGGCGCTCGCCGAGGGGGCCGACGCCGCCCTCGCCGGCGTCACGACGCGCGCGCAGGAGGCCACGGCCCGCGCGGCCGCGACGCAGCAGGCGGAGCAGGCGGCGCGCACCGCCGCCGAGGCCGCCGCCCTCGCCGCCCGCCGCATCGACCGCCGCCGCGAGCTGCGGACGCTCGCGGCGCGGCTCGAGGAGCAGAAGCCTGCCGTCGACGGCGCACGCACCGCCCTGTCCCGTGACGAGGCGGCCCGGCCGGTCGTCGGCGCGCTCGGGCGCCGCGAGGAGGCCCGCGCCCGCGCCGCTGCCGCGATCGAGGCGCTCGCCGACCTCGCCGCCCGCACCGGCGAGGAGCGCCCCGACCTGCTCGCGCTGCTGCCCGACGGGGCCGACAGGGCCGACGGCGCCGCCGGGACCGACGGGACGGCCGGCGGCTCCCGGGCCGCGGAGGCGGACGCCGCCCTCGCCGCCGCCGTCCAGGAGTCGACCACCGCGGCCGGCGCCCTCGCCGATCTCGTCGCCCTCGAGACGGGGCTCGCCGCCCGGGAGAAGGCCCTCGACGAGGAGCGCGAGCGGATCGCCGCCTCGCGCACCGCCCTGGCCTCGGCCACCGCTCTGCTCGAGGCGCGGCCCGCCGCCCGGGAGGAGCTCGTCACCGCGCGGGACGAGGCCCGCACCCGCGCCGCCGGCCTCGCCGATGCGCGGCTCGCGCAGGCCGCCGCGACGGAGCAGGCGACCGCATCCCGCGCCGCGCAGCAGCAGGCCGCCGCCGTCGAGACCGCTCTGGAGACTCAGAAGAAGGCACTGGCCACGGCCTCCTCCGCCGCCGAGGCGGAGTCCGCGCTGCGTCGCCGTCGCTACGCCGGGATCGCCGCCGAGCTCGCCGTCGCCCTCGAGGACGGGGACCCGTGCCCCGTGTGCGGCGCTCTCGAGCACCCCCACCGCGCGGACCCGGCGAAGGACGCCGTGAGCCCCGAGCAGGTCGAGGCCGCGGAGGCCGCCCGGGTCGAGGCGGAGGCCGCACGCTCCCGCGCCGAGCAGGCCCACGCCCTCGCCGAGGAGAAGCTCGCGCGCCTGCGCGAGGCCGCCGGTGAGCTCGAGCCCGACGCCGCCCGCGCCGCCCTCGAGGCCGCGACCACCCGGGTGCAGGCCGCGCAGGAGGCGCAGGAGACGGCCTCCCGGCTCGAGCAGCGGATCACCGCCCACGATGCCGAGACCGAGCAGCTCACCCGGCGCGGCCAGGCGGACGCCCTCGCCCTCTCCCGCGCGGAGACGGCCCTCGAGGCCGCCGCGACCGCGATCGGGACGGACCGGGAGCGGATCGTCGAGGCCCGCGGGGAGGACGGCAGCGTCGGCCACCGGCGCCGCGCGCACCTCGCCCGCGCCGCCGCCGCGACCACGCTGCGCGACGCCCTGCGCGCCCGCACCGAGGCCGAGGAGCGGGCCCGCGAGGCGGAGGAGGAATCCACCCGTGCCCTCGCCGCCGCCGCGATCGCCACGGACGAGCAGGCCCGCGCCGCCGTGCTCGAGCCCGCCGAGCGCAGGCGCCTCGCGACGCTCCTCGAGGCCCGGGCCGTGGACGAGGCCCGCCTCGCCGACGGCCTGGCCGAGGAGGGCGTCGGCGACGCCCCGACGACCGACGCCGCCCTCGAGGAGGCACGGGCCGCGGTCACCGCGACCGCGCAGGCCCTCACCGTCGCCCAGGCTGCCGCCCGGGAGGACGGCGCCGCCGCGGCGCGCCTCGAGGCGGTCGCCGAGCGCGGCCGCACCGCCCGCACCGCCCTCGACCGGGCGATCGACGAGGTGCGCAGCGTGAGCGAGCGCGCCGGCGTGATCGTGCGCGTCGCCGACCTCGCGACCGGCCGCTCTGCCGACGGGGAGCGCGTGCAGCTGTCCACCTACGTGCTCAAGTGGCGGCTCGACGCCGTGGTCGAGGCGGCCAACGCGCGCCTGGCCCTGTTCTCCGGGTCGGAGCTCGAGCTGCTGCGCGACACCGGCGCCCGCGGCGCCCGGAAGACGGGACTGGACCTGCTGGTCATGGACCGCCGCACCGATCAGGTGCGCGTGCCCGAGACCCTCTCCGGCGGCGAGACCTTCTTCGTCTCTCTCGCACTCGCCCTGGGCCTCGCGGACATCGTCATGGGGGAGGCGGGCGGCGTGCAGATGGAGACCCTCTTCATCGACGAGGGCTTCGGCTCCCTGGACCCCGAGACGCTCGAGACCGTGGTCCGCGAGATCGGGCGCCTCGCGGAGGGCGGCCGCACCATCGGGATCGTCAGCCACGTCGGCGACATGAAGGCGCAGGTCGCCGAGCAGATCCACGTGCGCCGCGGGGAGGGCAGCCGATCCACGCTCACGATCACCGCCTGAGCGGCCGGTCCCTGCCGCTCAGCGCTTCGCGGCGGCAGGGACGGCCGCCGTGGGCCGCCAGCTCTTCAGCACCTTCATCGCGAAGCGGGAGGAGATCTTCGAGACGCCCGGGATCGCGATGACCTCCTCGGTGAGGACGTGCTCGTACGCCTCGAGGCCTGCGACGGCCACGCGCACGCAGTGGTCGGGCGAGCCGAACAGGCGGTACAGCTCGACCACCTCGTCGAAGCCCTGGATCGTCGTCTCGAAGCGCTCGACGATCGTCGGCCCCGCAGGACCCGCAGGACCCGCACGACCCGTCGGACCCGGAGGCCGCGCATGTCGGAGACCACCTACCTCCTGGCCGTGATGGTGATCGGCTTCGGCATCACCTTCGCCCTGCGGGCCGTGCCCTTCGTGATCCTGCAGCCGCTGCGCGACTCGCCGCTGGTCGCGCAGATGTCCCGCTGGATGCCGGTGGGGATCCTCGCGATCCTCGCCGTGTCGACCCTGCGCAGCTCGATCGGCGCGGGGACGGCGACCTTCGTGCTGCTCGTGAACCTGGCCTGAGGGGGGGGGACGGGTCCGCGACCCGGCAGTCCGTCAGCTCCGACGGTCAGCAGCTCAGCGCCGGCGCCCGGAGTCGCCCCGCCCGGCGATGTCCTCGAGGACATCGATCTCGCCGGTGCGCGACCAGTGCCGCTCCTCACGGCCGAACAGCGGCACCCCGAGCCGCGTGAGCAGCGGGGCGAGCATCGCGCCCATCCATGCGCCGAGCGAGTTCGAGAAGACGTCGTCGATGTCCGCGATCCGCACCCCGCAGGGGTAGAGGCCCCAGGCGCCCGTGTACTGGGTCGCCTCGATGAGCACCGAGAGCATGACGCCCATCGCGAGCGCCGTCGTCACGTCGAGGCGGAACACGCCGCGCAGGATCGCGCCGAGCGGCACGAACAGCACGATGTTGGCGATCAGCTGCAGCGTGGGCCAGGCGATGAGCAGGCCGATGCCGGTCGTCCCCGCGCTGTACGTGTCGATGATCTGCGTGATCGCGTGGAAGGGGACCGCGCGCAGCTCCCCGCCCACGCGCCGGCTGCAGGTGACGGCGACCTCGTAGGCGGGGGCGACGGTGAGCCCCGCGAGCGCCATCGTGTACACGCAGATCGCGGCGACGCCGATCAGGCGCAGGGGGCGCCAGCGGCCGAACCGACGGCGCTGCAGCAGCACGGCCACAGGGCTGATCAGCACGAACACCCCGAGGCCGCCCACCACGCCCACCAGGGCCAGTCGCACCAGCTCGTTCACGCCGGGCACGCTACGACCGCCCGCTGGGAACTGGCCCGCGGGCCCGAGGTAGCTCACACCGGGTGGGCGTCCCCGCCCGCCCGGGCGCGCAGGGTTCTACGATCTCCTCGTCCCCCCGACGGCAGGAGCCACCATGACGACCACGCCCGGCGCCGCCCCGCGCGCCTTCGCCCACCCCGCCCCCGCGGCGGGCTCCCGGATCGTCGGGACCGGCCACTACCGGCCCGAGCGCGTCATGACGAACACGGACCTCGAGAAGCTCGTCGAGACGAGCGACGAGTGGATCGTCCAGCGCACCGGCATCGAGGAGCGCCGCATCGCCGCGGAGGACCAGGACGTCGCGGACCTCGCCGCGGAGGCCGGCCGGATGGCCCTCGCCGACGCCGGCGTGGACCCCTCCGAGGTCACCCAGGTCATCGTCGCCACCTGCTCGAACCTCGAGCGCTCCCCGAGCGCCGCGGGCCGCGTCGCCCAGCTGCTGAGCCTCACGGACCCCGCCTCCTTCGACGTGGGCGCCGCCTGCTCCGGCTTCGAGCACGCGCTCGCCGTGGCGGACATGTCGATCCGCTCCGGCACCTCGACCACCACGCTCGTCATCGGTGCGGAGAAGCTCTCCCAGGTCACCGACTACACCGATCGCACCACGTGCATCCTCACGGCCGACGGCGCCGGCGCGATGGTCCTGCGCCCCAGCGACGAGCCCACCATCTCGCCCGTCGTCTGGGGCAGCGTCCCCGAGCTCGCGGACGCCGTCACCATCAACGGCGAGGGCCCCGCCTTCGCGCAGGAGGGGCGCAAGGTGCTCGGCTGGGCGCTGCGCGAGGCCCCGAAGATCTCCCGCCGCATCGTCGAGGCCGCCGGCCTGACCATGTCGGACATCGACGTGTTCGTGCCCCACCAGGCGAACCTGCGGATGATCGAGCCGCTCGCCGCCGCGCTGGACCTGCGGGAGGACGCGATCGTCGCGGACGACATCGTCACCTCCGGCAACACCTCCGCCGCGACGATCCCCCTCGCGATCTCCCGCCTCCGCGAGGCCGGCCGGATCCCCTCCGGGGCGACCGCGCTGCTCGTCGGCTTCGGCGGCGGCTTCTCCTGGGCCGGTCAGGTCGTGCGCCTGCCCTGACCCGGGCCCGTCCGGGGCGGCCGCATAGGATGGCGCCCGCCCGCTGCTCGCCCGTCCGTCCCCGCACCCGGAGGTCCCCGTGGTCGATTCGCTGACCGTCCAGGTCGTGGTGACCGTGCTCGTCGCCCTCGCCTACGCGGTGGGGCTCATGGGGATCATCGTGCCGGTGCTGCCGGGCACGATCCTCATCGTCATCTCGACTCTCGTCTGGGCGATCGTCATCGGCGGCTGGCCGGCCTGGGTCGCCTTCGCGATCGTGCTGGTGCTCGGCGCGATCGGGATGACCTGCAGCTACGTGCTCACGGGACGGAGGCTGAAGGCGCACGAGGTACCCACCTGGCCGCTGCTCGTCGGCATCGCGGCGGGCATCGTCGGCATCTTCGTGATCCCGTTCCTGGGCCTGCCGATCGGCTTCATCGTCGGGCTGTACGTCTCCGAGGCGCTGCGTCTGAAGGACGCACGCCGCGGCCTGACCAGCGCCTGGGTCGCCGTGAAGGCGCTGGGCACGGGGATCCTCGTGGAGTTCTCGCTCGCGATGCTCTCCACGATCACCTTCGCGATCGCGGTGACGGTCCACTTCGTGACCCGCTGATCACCCCAGCGGGACGAGCGGCCGCGCCCCCGGCGGCGGGGTCGCCGCGGTCCCTGCCTCCGCCTCGGCCGTGCCGGGGGAGGGGGTCCCCAGCAGCTCGAGCAGCAGCACGGCGGGGACGTCGGCGCGCGGGCTGATCGGGCTCACCGCCCCCACCGTCCACTCCGGGGACTCCGCTCCGGGCAGCGGGATCGTGCGCAGCGTCGCCGCCTGCGGCTTGGCCGCCACGTGCCGGGGGACGATCGCCACGCCCAGGCCGCGGGAGACGAGGTCGAGGAGGGTGTGGACGTCGTTCACGCTGCAGCGCACGCGGCGCGTCACCGCATGCGCGGCGAGCAGCTCGTCGTTGAGGGTGCGCACACCCCACGAGGGGCTGAAGTCCACGAAGTCGCGGCCCGCGAGGTCGCTCCAGCGCAGGGGCGTGCGCGAGGCGAGGTCGCTGTCCGCGGGGACGACGAGCACGAGCGGCTCCCCGCCCAGGGGCTGGTGGCGCAGGGAGGTCGGCGGGCGCGTGGTCGCGACGAAGGCGACGTCGAGGGTCCCGCCGCGCACCGCGTCGACGAGCTCGTGGGAGCCGGACTGCGCGAACTCCGTGGCGACGCCCGGGTAGCGGCGGTGGAAGCGCTCGAGCAGCGTGGAGACGTCCACGAGCCCCAGGCACTGCTCGGCCCCCACCCGCAGGGAGCCGCTCACCGTCCGGGTCGAGCGCACCACGGCGTCGCGCGCGCGGGCCGCCTCGTCGACCATCGCCCGGGCGTGCGGCAGCAGCGCCTCCCCGGCCGCGGTGAGCTCCACCCGGCGCGTGGTCCGGTCGAACAGCGGCGTGCCGAGCTCCGACTCGAGGCTGCGGATGGCGCTGCTCAGCCCCGACTGCGACACCCCGGTGAGGGCCGCGGCCCGCGTGAAGTGGCGCTCCTCGGAGAGCGCGAGCACGTACTCCATCTGCCGCAGATCCATTGATCGGTCCTCCTCATGACGCACATCGGTCCATGCTGTTGGATTTCTGAAACAGCGCGTCATATCGTCGCACCATGACGATCCCCACCCTCACCCTGAACTCCGGCCACGCCATCCCGCAGCTCGGCTTCGGCGTGTTCCTCGTCCCGGCCGACGAGGCCGAGGCCGCCGTCTCGAGCGCGCTCGAGATCGGCTACCGCCACATCGACACCGCCGCGATCTACCGCAACGAGGAGGGCGTCGGCGCCGCGATCGCCGCGAGCGGCATCCCCCGCGAGGAGCTCTTCGTCACCACCAAGCTGTGGAACGACCGCCAGAGCGGCGAGCAGCCGCACGAGGCCGTCCGGGAGAGCCTGGACAAGCTGGGCCTGGAGTACGTGGACCTCTACCTCACCCACTGGCCCACCCCGGAGAAGGACACCTACGTCAACGCGTGGGAGAAGCTCGTCGAGATCCGCGACCAGGGCCTCACGCGCTCGATCGGCGTCTCCAACCACCTGCCCGAGCACCTGGACCGCATCGTCGAGGCCACGGGCGTGGTCCCCGCCGTCGACCAGATCGAGCTCCACCCCGCTCTCCAGCAGCGGGACGTGCTCGAGTGGGCCGCCGCCCACGGCACCCTCATCGAGTCCTGGGGCCCGCTCGGCCAGGGGAAGTACCCGCTGTTCGAGAACCCCGCCGTGGCCGAGGCCGCGGCCGCGCACGAGGTCACGCCCGCTCAGGTCGTCATCCGCTGGCACCTCCAGCGGGGCTTCATCGTGTTCCCGAAGTCCTCGAGCCCGGAGCGCCAGGCCCAGAACTTCGACGTCCTCGGCTTCGAGCTCACCGACGCCGAGGTCGCGGCGATCGACGCCCTCGACCCGGGCGACGGCTCCGGCCGCGTGGGCTCCCACCCGCTCGACGTCAACTGACCCCCACCTCCGCATCCGGAGGGCCGGCGACGCACGCCGCCGGCCCTCCGCCCCCTCACCCCAGCACAGGAGCAGCGACGATGCGCACCTTCACCCTCCCCGGCACGGAGATCACCGCGCCCAACGTGGTCCTCGGTCTCATGCGGATCCAGGACAAGTCCGACGACGAGGTCCGCACCCTGGTGCGCACCGCCCGCGACGCCGGCATCGACTTCTTCGACCACGCCGACGTCTACGGCAGCTCCACCCACGGCTGCGAGCGGCGCTTCGCGGAGGCCATGCGGCTGACCCCGTCCGAGCGCGAGCAGATCACCCTGCAGACCAAGACCGGGATCCGCCACCCCGGCCCCTACTTCGACTTCTCCGCCGAGCACATCGTCGAGTCCGTCGAGGAGTCCCTCGCCGCGCTCGGCACCGACTACCTCGACATCCTGCTGCTGCACCGCCCGGACGCCCTCGTGGAGCCCGAGGAGGTGGCGGACGCCTTCGACCGGCTGCACGAGGCCGGCAAGGTGCGCTCCTTCGGCGTCTCGAACCACACGCCCCGGCAGATCGACCTGCTGAAGAAGCACGTGCGCCAGCCGATCGTCGCGAACCAGGTGCAGCTCTCGATCACGCACGCGCCGCTCATCGCCCAGGGCGTCGCCGCGAACATGCAGGGGCTCGACCAGTCGATCAGCCGGGACGACGGTCTCGTCGACCACGCCCGCCTGCACGACATCACGCTGCAGGCCTGGTCCCCCTTCCAGGCGGGCTTCTTCGACGGGCCCTTCCTGGGGTCGGAGAAGTACCCCGAGCTGAACGCGGTGCTGGACCGCCTCGCGCAGCAGTACGACGTCACGACCACCGCGATCGCGGTCGCCTGGATCACCCGGCACCCGGCGAACATGCAGGTGGTGCTCGGCACCACGACCCCGCAGCGGGTCACCGACTCCGCGGCGGGATCGGACCTGCCGCTCACCCGCGCCGAGTGGTACGAGATCCTCCGGGCGGCGGGCTACACCGTCCCCTGATCCCGCACCGCCCCTCCCGCCCCGGGCAGCACGCTCCCCGAGGCGGGGGAGGCGGCGTCGTCGGCCGCACGCTCCGAGGCCCACCAGCTCGCGAGCAGCCGCAGCTTCTCCTCGCTCTCGGAGCCCGGGACGGCGGTGTACACGGTGAGATCGGCGCCGTCGTCGGCCCGCAGGTCCAGCACGTTGTACTCGAGCTCCACGAGCCCCACGACCGGATGGCTCAGGCGCTTCAGGCCCTCGATGTGCAGCCGCACGTCGTGCCGAGCCCAGCGCCGGCGGAACTCCTCGGAGCGGGTGGACAGCTCGCCCACGAGCTCCGTGATCGAGGGGTCGAAGGGGTTCCGCCCGGCGACCGCGCGCAGGGACGCCACGTTGACGTCGGCGATCATCTCCCAGTCCGGGTAGAACTGCCGCGAGGCGGGGTCCAGGAAGATGAAGCGCCCGTAGCCGGGACGCTCGCCCTGGGAACGGAACAGCGGGTCGTACAGCGCACGGGCCAGCGGGTTCGTCGCGAGGATCTCGCTGCGCGGGTTCGCGAGCACCGCCGCACCCTCGGAGATCGAGTCCACGAGATGCAGCATGCTGGGCCGGATCCCCTGCTCCTGACGGCGCGGGGCTCGGGCCCGGTGGCCGGCGTTCGCGGCCCGCGCGAGGTTCATGAGGTACGTCTGCTCCGCCTCGTCCAGACGCAGCGCCGTGGCGATCGCACCGAGCACCTCGTCGGAGACGCCGCGCAGGTCACCGCGCTCCACCTTCGTGTAGTACTCGACGCTCACGCCCGCGAGCACCGCGACCTCCCCGCGGCGCAGCCCGGGCACGCGGCGCGGGCCGCCCGGGGGAAGGCTCACCATCGCGGGGGTCACCTTCGCACGGCGGCTGATGAGGAACTCGCGCACCTCGTCCTTCTGGCTCATGCTCCCGAGCGTAGGGGCGCCGGCGACGGCGAGGGAGGTCTCGTGAGTACCCCGCACCGATGCCCCGGGCCCGTCGGTCTCGTCCCCGTCGTCCTCGTCCCCGTCATCCCCGTCCCTGGGGGGCTCTCGCAGTACACCTCTCGCCCCGGACTCCCGGGCGTCGGCCGGTGACCGCACGCTGGTGAGGTCCCCGCCGGCAGAGTCCCGCCGACGGGTCCCGACTCCGACCTCACAGGAGATCCGCCATGAAGGCCACCCTCATGTTCGGCGCGGGCGACGTCCGCGTCCAGGACGTCCCCGAGCCCACGATCCTCCGCCCCACCGACGCGATCGTGCGCACCGTCCGCACCTGCGTCTGCGGCTCGGACCTGCACCCCTATCACTCGATGGAGGCGCAGGAGCACGGCCAGTCGATGGGCCACGAGTCCCTCGCCGTCGTCGAGGAGATCGGCGCCGAGGTCACCTCGCTGCGCCCCGGCCAGCTCGTCGTCGCGCCCTTCTCCTTCTCCGACAACACCTGCGAGATCTGCCGCGACGGCTTCCAGACGGCCTGCCCCCACGGCGGCTTCTACGCGACGCCGGAGACGAACGGACTGCAGGCGGAGTTCGCCCGCATCCCCCTCGCCGACGGCTCCCTCGTCCCCGTCCCCGAGGTGGATGCCGACACGGCCGACGAGTCCCTGCTCGCGTCCCTGCTGACCCTCTCCGACGTCTACCTCACCGGCTATCACGCCGCGTACGTGGCGAAGGTGCGCCCCGGCCAGACGGTCACCGTCGTGGGCGACGGCGCCGTGGGCCTCTCCGCGGTGCTCGCCGCGAAGCAGCTCGGCGCGGAGCGGATCATCCTCATGGGCCGCCACACCGCCCGCACCGACCTGGGTCGCGAGTTCGGCGCGACCGACGTCGTCTCCGCGCGCGGCGAGGAGGGCGTCGCGGAGGTCCTCGAGCTCACCGGCGGCCTCGGCAGCGAGGCGGTCCTCGAGGCCGTGGGCCACATGCCCGCCTACGAGCAGTCCTACGGCGTGGTGCGCGCGGGCGGCGTCATCTCCCGCGTGGGCGTGCCCCAGTACGAGGAGGCGCCGGTGGGCTTCGGCTCCCTGTTCGGGAAGAACGCGCGCCTCGCCGGCGGCCCCGCTCCCGTGCGCGCCTATCAGGAGGAGGCGATCGGCCAGGTGCTGCGCGGCGAGATCGAGCCCGGCAAGGTGTTCGACCGCACCGTGGGCCTGGACGGCGTGCCCGCGGGCTACGCCGCGATGGACGCCCGCGAGGTGCTCAAGGTAATGGTGGACCCGCGCCTCTGAGCCTCGTCGCCCTCCCGCCCGTCCGTCCCCCGCGAGGGGGACGGACAGGCGGGCGCGCCGACTAGGCTCCCCCGCGTGAGCACCGACGACCCCCAGCACCCGCCGGTCCCGCCCGTGTCCCGCCGCTCTCAGCCGCGGTTCCGCTCCCGGGAACGGCGCGCCGAGCTCGCCGAGGCCTTCACCCGCACCGGCGCGGACTACGACCGGCTGCGCCCGGCCTATCCCGAGGCGGCGCTCGACGCGATCCTCGCCGCCCTTCCCGCCGCCGTCGAGCGCCGGACCGCGGTGGACCTCGGCGCGGGGACCGGCAAGCTCTCCGCCGCCCTCGCCGCCCGCGGCCTCGTCGTCACCGCGGTGGACCCCGCCGCCTCGATGCTCGACGCGCTCCGGGACCCGGGAGTCGAGCGCGTGGTGGGGACCGCGGAGGCGACGGGCCTGCCGGATGCCTGCGCCGATCTCGTGACGGCCGCCCAGGCCTGGCACTGGTTCGAGGCGGACGCCGCGAGCGCGGAGGTGCTCCGCCTGCTGCGCCCCGGCGGGGTGCTCGCACTGCTGTGGAACACCCTGGACGTGCAGATCCCCTGGGTGCACCGCTACTCGCGGATCATGCACGCGGGGGACGTGCAGCGCGACGACTTCGCCCCGCCCGTGGCCGGCGGGCTCGCCCTCGCCGAGCGGGTCGTCGTGCGGTGGGAGGACCCGATGGCAACGCCGGACCTCGTGGATCTCGCCCGCACCCGCAGCTACGTCATCACCGCGGAGGAGGAGCGGCGGGAGAAGGTGCTCGCGAACCTCGACTGGTACGTGCACGAGCACCTGGGCCATGAGCGGGGGAGCACCGTCGGCCTGCCCTATCGCACCGATCTCTTCCTCTACCGCGCGGCCTGAGCCCCGGCCCGCGCCGTCCCCCTGCGCACCGGCATCCGCCGATCAGGGGCACGGGACGTCCGCGCGCAGAAGTCCTCGATACGGGAGGGACGTGCGCGAAGAGGTCCCGTGACCGGCCCCGCCGCGGACCCGACTGTCCGATTGCGCGTCCCAGTTCCGTTCGTGGAACTCCGGCGCGCAATCGGACAGTGAGGGGGCGGGGCCGGGGGCTCGGGCCGGGGCCGGGGCGCGGCCGCGGGGCGGGGGCCGGGTCGTGGCGCATCGGGAGCCGGCCCGGCCGGGGCCGTGGAGGGCGCGCACGGCTCGGCCCGCTACCCTGGCCCGCGTGAACCGTCCCTTCCAGCGCATCGTCATCGTCGTCCTCGCCCTGCTGCTCGTGATCCCCGCCGGGATCCTCGGCATCGGGCAGCTGACGGGCGGCAGCGGCGATCCCACGGCCGGGACCGCGACGGAGTCCACCGAGGACCCGCGCCCCACCATGGACCCGGCGGATCAGACCCCGCGGCCCGAGGTCGCGAGGCCCGAGGCGCCCGCGGTGATGAAGGAGCAGACCGCCGAGGGCGCGCAGGCCACGCTCACCTACCTCCTGGACTCGTACACGTACATGATGACCACGGGGGACACGTCCCTCTGGGAGGCGTCGATCGACCAGGACTGCTCGGTGTGCACGTCCTTCCTCGACAACGCGACCACCCTGCACGAGCAGGACGGCTACCTCGTGGGCGGCGAGTTCACCGTGCATGGCACGACCTTCGAGGGCACCGGGGAGCCGCCCGCGAGCGGCACCGTCGTCGCGGACTTCGAGGAGGCGGAGAGCACCCTCGTGGACGACCCCTCCCGCGTGCCGTACTCGCTCGAGTCGGTCTCCGGGCAGCTGAGCGCGAAGCTGGTCTGGGACGGGAGCAGCTGGCGCGTCGCGGACATGTCCCTCACCCCGGACGAGGACTCCGCCGCCTCCGACGCGGGCGGCGCGTCGGACGCGGGCTCCGCCGGCTGAGCCCCACCCCCGCCCGCCGCGACCGCCCCGGTCGGCCCCCGCCCCGCCGGCCGCGCCCCGTCCTCCCTCCGACGTCCTCCGCCGGACACCTGTCTCGAATCCCCAGCGCCCCCTCAGCGAGCGCACGCGGATGTCAGTAGGCTCGGCGGGGTCGTGCGTGCGCACGCACGACGCGTGAGAGGAACCCCTGTGCCGCTGCTCCGTCTCGTCCTGCGCTCGCTGCGCCCCTACTGGCTCTGGATCGCGCTGGTGGTCGTCTTCCAGATCATCGGCGTGCTCGCCTCGCTCTACCTGCCCACCCTCAACGCCGACATCATCGACGACGGCGTCGCGAAGGCCGACGTCGACCGGATCTGGGAGCTCGGGCGGATCATGCTCGTGATCTCGCTGGGCTACATCGTCGCGCTCGTCGCCGCGAACTTCTTCAGCGCCCGCTCCGCGATGCGCGTGGGCCAGGACCTCCGCAGGAAGGTCTTCGGCCAGGTCGCGACGTTCTCCCCGCGCGAGATGGACCGCTTCGGCACGCCCTCGCTCATCACCCGCTCCACGAACGACGTGCAGCAGGTGCAGATGCTCGTCTTCTTCTCGCTGAACTTCCTGGTGCAGGCGCCGGTGACGGGGATCGGCGGCGTGGTGCTCGCGCTGCGCGTCGAGCCCGGGATGGCGTGGCTGATCGCGGTGATGGTGCCGGTCATGCTGCTCGCCGTCGGGTTCATCATCGCGCGCGCCGCCCCGCTGTTCCGCCGCATGCAGGGCGTGATCGACCAGATCAACGGGGTGCTGCGCGAGCAGATCACCGGCATCCGCGTGCTGCGCGCCTTCGTGCGCGAGGACCGCGAACGGGAGCGCTACGGCGTCGTCAACGACGAGGTCACGGACCTGAACCGCCGGATCGGCCTGCTCATGATCACGATGCAGCCGATCATCATGCTGATCCTCAACATGTCCACCGTGGTCGTGCTGCTCGTCGCGGCGCCGCGCATCGACTCCGGGCAGATGGAAGTCGGCTCGATCACCGCCTTCATCGCCTACCTCATGCAGATCCTCATCGCGGTCATGATGGCGACCTTCATGACGATGATGGTGCCGCGCGCGATGGTCTCCGCGGAGCGCATCGGCGAGGTCCTCGGGACCACCACGACCGTCGTGCAGCGGGAGGACGGCGTGCGCGAGCTGAGCGGCCCCCTCGAGCTGACCTTCGAGGACGTCTCCTTCACCTACCCGGGGGCAGAGCGCCCGGTGCTCGAGAACATCTCCTTCAGCGCCCGCGCCGGGCAGACCGTCGCGATCATCGGCGGCACCGGCGCCGGCAAGACGACGCTCGTGAACCTCGTCCCGCGGCTGTCCGACGTCACCTCCGGGCGGGTCCTGCTGGGCGGCGTGGACATCCGCGAGCTCGACGCGCAGGTGCTCTGGGACCGTATCGGCCTCGTCCCGCAGCGCCCCTACCTGTTCTCCGGCACCGTCGGCTCGAACCTCCGCTTCGGCAATCCGGAGGCGAGCGACGAGGAGCTCTGGCACGCGCTCACCGTCGCCCAGGGCCGTGACTTCGTCGCCGCGATGCCGCAGGAGCTGGACTCGCCGATCGCCCAGGGCGGCACGAACGTCTCCGGCGGTCAGCGGCAGCGGCTGTGCATCGCCCGCGCGCTCGCCGCGAAGCCGTCGATCTACCTCTTCGACGACTCCTTCAGCGCGCTCGACCTCACGACCGACGCCCGCCTGCGCACCGCGCTCGCCCCCGAGACCCGGGACGCGCTCGTGCTCATCGTCGCCCAGCGCGTCACCACCATCACCGGCGCCGACCTCATCCTCGTGCTCGAGCACGGGAGGGTCGTCGCGCAGGGCACCCACGCCGAGCTGCTCGAGGGCTCGGAGACCTATCGCGAGATCGTGCGCTCCCAGGGCGTCGAGGAGGAGGTCGCGTGATGAGCGAGCAGAAGCACGCATCCACCCCTGCGGCCGGGGACGAGGCCGAGGTCGCCGCGGAGATCGCGAGCGAGAAGGACGCCTCGCGCGGGTTGCGCCCGGGGCAGAGCGCGAAGAGCTTCTGGCCCTCCGCGAAGCGCCTGGTCCGGGAGATCGGACCGGAGCGGAAGTACCTCGTCCTCGCGATCGCCATCGGCGTCGTCTCCGTGGCGCTGAACGTCGTGGGACCGAAGATCCTGGGCCGCGCGACGGACCTCATCTTCTCCGGGCTGATCTCGAGGCAGCTCCCCGCGGGCGCCGATCCGGCGCAGGTCATCGCCCAGATGCGCGCCTCGGGCGAGGAGAAGATGGCGGACATGCTCTCCGGCATGACGCTCACGCCGGGGCAGGGCATCGACTTCACGGCGCTCTACCAGGTGCTCGCCCTCGCGACCGGCCTGTACATCGCCGCCTCGCTGCTCATGTGGCTGCAGGGCGTCGCGCTGAACCGGCTGCTGGTGCGGATGGTCTCGCGGCTGCGCCGCCAGGTCGAGGAGAAGCTGCACCGCCTGCCGCTCGCGTACTTCGACCGGATGAAGCGCGGCGAGATCCTCTCCCGCGTCACCAACGACATCGACAACATCCAGAACACCCTCATGAACACCGTGACGGGGCTCGTGAACTCGATCCTCACGGTGATCGGCGTGCTCGTCATGATGCTGACGATCTCGGGGCGGCTCACGCTCATCGCGCTCGCCGTGATCCCGGTGGCGTTCCTCATCACGGCCGTCGTCGGCAAGCGCGCGCAGAAGCTCTTCGCCCAGCAGTGGGACGCGACGGGCGCGCTGAACGGCGAGGTCGAGGAGGCCTTCACGGGCCACGAGCTGATCACCGTGTTCGGCCGGCGCCGCGAGGTCGCCGAGCAGTTCGAGCGGTCCAACGGCCGCCTGTTCACGGCCACCTTCGGCGCCCAGTTCGTCTCCTCGCTGATCATGCCGTTCATGCTGTTCGTGGGGAACCTGTCCTACGTCGCGATCGCGATCGTGGGCGGTCTGCGGATCATCTCGGGGCAGATGACCCTCGGTGACGTGCAGGCGTTCATCCAGTACTCGCGCCAGTTCACGCAGCCGCTAAGCCAGGTCGCCTCGATGGCGACAATGCTGCAGTCCGGCGTCGCGAGCGCGGAGCGGGTCTTCGAGCTGCTGGACGCGGAGGAGCAGGAGCCGGAGACCGCGGATCCCCGCGCCGTCGCCGGAATCCGCGAGGGCCGCGTCGAGTTCGAGCACGTGCGCTTCTCCTACACGCCGGAGCGCGAGCTGATCCGGGACCTGTCCCTCGTCGCGGATCCGGGGCACACGGTCGCGATCGTGGGGCCGACGGGCGCGGGGAAGACGACCCTCGTGAACCTCGTGATGCGCTTCTACGAGGTCGACGGGGGCCGGATCACGATCGACGGCGTCGACATCCGCGATCTCACGCGCGCCCAGCTGCGCTCCCGCACCGGCATGGTCCTCCAGGACACGTGGCTGTTCGAGGGCACGATCCGGGAGAACATCCGCTACGGCCGGCTCGACGCGACCGACGACGAGGTGCTCGAGGCGGCCCGCGCCACCCATGTCGACGACTTCGTGCGGCAGCTGCCGGAGGGCTACGACACGGTCGTGGACGACGACGGCACGTCGATCTCCGCGGGCGAGAAGCAGCTGCTGACGATCGCCCGCGCGTTCCTCGCCCGGCCGAGCCTGCTGATCCTCGACGAGGCGACCTCGAGCGTGGACACGCGCACCGAGGTGCTCGTGCAGAACGCGATGAACCGCCTCCGGGAGGGTCGCACCTCCTTCGTCATCGCGCACCGCCTCTCGACGATCCGCGACGCGGAGCTGATCCTCGTCATGGAGAGCGGGGACATCGTCGAGCAGGGCTCCCACGAGGAGCTGCTCGCGGCGGGCGGCGCGTACGCCCGTCTGTACCGCTCGCAGTTCGAGGGAGCGACGTCGGATCCGGACGCGGAGGTCCCGGTCACGGGGGAGACGGGCGCGACGGAGCCGGCCCCGGTCACGGGCGAGGTGCCGACGACGACCGGCGGGATCGCCCCCGCGCTCTGAGCCCGCGGGAGGTCTGGTCGCACGGGAGGGCGCTGCGCTCGGACGCGGATCACGGTGCGGTCTCGGCGCGGGGGAGCGCCGGACGGCGGGGACGGCCGACGGTAGCGTCGGCCGTCCCCGCGCGACGTCGGGCCGTGAGGCACAGACCTCACGGATTTGTCGTCATGCACCGTTATGCATAAGGTTCCATCCGTGATCCCCACCCGACCCCGGCGGCGCAGCCTCCTCCGCGCGCTGCCCCTCGCCCTCGGCGGCGCGGCCCTCGCGCCTGCGCTCGCCGCCTGCACCGACGCCTCCGTGCGCCTGGACGCCGAGTCGAACGCGATCCCCACGATCGACCTCTCCGGCATCGAGGAGCGGCAGGACCTCGCCGAGCTCGTCCCCGCCGCGATCCGCGAGCGCGGCGAGCTCGTCAACGGCGCCGCCCTGAACTACGCCCCCGGCGAGTTCGTCGGCTCCGACGGGCAGGCCGTCGGCTACGACATGGACGTCCTCGCGGCGATCGGCAAGGTGCTGGGCCTGACGACCCGCACCGAGTCCGCGGTGTTCGCGCAGATCATCCCCTCGATCGGCTCGAAGTACGACGTCGGCATCTCGAGCTTCACCATCAACCCCGAGCGCCTCGAGCAGGTGACGATGGTGTCCTACTTCGCCGCCGGCATGAGCTACGCCGTGAAGTCGGGGAACCCGTACGGGATCACCCCGCCGGACCTGTGCGGCACGCGCGTCGCCCACCAGGTCGGCACCTACATGGACGATGTCGTCGTCGAGCGGGACGCCGAGTGCCGCGACGGCGGCGGCAAGGGCATCGTCGACCAGCCCTACGTCGGCAACGCGGACGCCGCGACCGCCGTCGCCGGCGGCAAGGCCGACGTCCTCATCGGCGACTCGCCCGTCGTCGCCTACGCCGTGGACCGCTCGCGCGGCACCCTCGAGCAGGTCGGCGAGATCGAGGACGCCGCCCTCAACGGCATCGTCGTCGCCAAGGACCAGCCCGACCTGGCCGAGGCGATCCGCGGCGCCGTCCAGCACCTCATCGACTCGGGCACCCTCCGCGAGATCCTCGCGGCCTGGGGGAATGAGACCGGCATGATCGAGACCTCGGAAGTGGACCCGCAGCAGTGAGCACACAGACCCCCGCCGCCCCCGCCGCCCGGCGCCCCGCCGATCCGATCCCGGGTCGGATCCGCGCCAAGCGGCCGCCCCGCCCCGGCACCTGGATCAGCGCTGTGATCGTCGCGCTGCTCGTGCTGGGCCTCGCGAACTTCCTCGTCACGAACCCCGTCTTCGACTGGGGGACCGTCGCGACCTTCATCCTCGACGTCAAGGTCGTCCAGGGAGTCGGCTGGACGCTCCTGATCACCGTGCTGTCGATGATCCTCGGCACCGCGATCGCGCTCACCGCGGCGATCATGCGCCGCAGCGAGAATCCCGTGCTGCGGGGCGTGAGCTGGGCGTACATCTTCGTCTTCCGCGGCACCCCGGTGTACACGCAGCTCGTGTTCTGGGGCCTGTTCACGGTGATCGTCCCCAAGATCGCGCTCGGTGTGCCCTTCGGCCCGGAGCTGTTCTCGTTCTCGACCCGTGACTACTTCCCGGCCTTCTGGGCGGCGGTCGTGGGCCTCGCGCTCAACGAGGGCGCCTACCTCGCGGAGATCATCCGCTCGGGCCTGAACTCGGTGGACAAGGGGCAGACGGAGGCGTCCAAGGCGCTCGGCATGAGCAACGGGAAGATCCTGCGGCGCATCATCATCCCGCAGGCCATGCGCGTGATCGTCCCGCCGCTGGGCAACGAGACCATCGGCATGCTGAAGACGACCTCGCTCGTCCTCGCGGTGCCCTTCACGCTGGACCTGACCTTCGCCTCGAACGCGATCGCGAACAAGCTCTACGCGCCGATCCCGCTGCTCATCGTCGCGGCCCTGTGGTACCTCGCCATCACGAGCGTGCTCATGGTGGGCCAGCACTTCCTCGAGCGGTACTTCGGGCGTGGGTTCGACGACCGCACCGGCGGGCCCGCCGCGAAGCGCTCCCGCCAGGCCGCGGTGAACCGCGCCGGCACGACCCCCAAGGACTCGCTCCCGGAGGTGGAGCTCTGATGACGACCGCGCCCCAGAACATCCCGTCCCAGAACGGTCCGTCCCCGTCCCCCGACGGGGCGGCGACCGCTCCCGCCGCCGGTCCCGCCTCCGCGGCGGGCGCCGCCCCGACCCCGCTCATCAGCCTCGAGGGCATCCACAAGGCCTTCGGCGACCTGCACGTGCTCAAGGGCTGCGACCTCGAGGTCGCGGCCGGTGAGGTCGCGGTGCTGATCGGCCCCTCGGGCTCCGGCAAGTCGACGCTGCTGCGCTGCATCAACCAGCTCGAGGAGCCCACCGCGGGCC
Source organism: Brachybacterium sp. SGAir0954 (assembly GCF_005490785.1). Classification (GTDB taxonomy): domain Bacteria; phylum Actinomycetota; class Actinomycetes; order Actinomycetales; family Dermabacteraceae; genus Brachybacterium; species Brachybacterium rhamnosum. Next base: position 1,187,311 of record NZ_CP027295.1, read on the forward strand.
GTGTCCGCATCGCCGGCGTCACCCAGGGCTACGCCGAGGAGCACCTCGCGGACGGCCGCTGGCAGAAGCTCCCCTCCGCGCAGATCGCCCGCCAGCGCTCACGGATCGGCATGGTCTTCCAGCGCTTCCACCTCTTCCCGCACATGACGGCGCTCGAGAACGTCATGGAAGCGCCGATCCAGGTGCTCGGCCGGGGGAGGGCGGAGGCGAAGGAGGCGGCGATCGCGCTCCTGGACCGCGTGGGCCTCGGGGATCGCGCGGACCACTACCCCTCGGAGCTCTCTGGCGGTCAGCAGCAGCGTGTCGCGATCGCCCGCGCGCTGGCGATGGAGCCCGAGCTGATGCTCTTCGACGAGCCCACCTCGGCCCTGGACCCCGAGCTCGTGGCGGAGGTGCTCTCCGTCCTCAAGGAGCTCGCCGAGGGCGGCATGACCATGATCGTCGTGACCCACGAGATGGGCTTCGCCCGCGAGGTCGCCGACCAGGTGATCTTCATGGACGACGGCCTGATCGTCGAGCAGGGCACCCCGGAGCAGGTCATCGACCACCCCGGGTCCGAGCGCCTGAAGGGCTTCCTCGCCTCGGTCCTCTGACCTACTCCTCCGACGGAGGCACGACCTACCCCGCGCCGCGCGTCGCCCGTCGGCCAGGGGGCGATCCGAGCACGGCCGTGTCCCGACCCGACTCGAGGTCGGTCCGTCTTTCTGAAAGGCGGGTCATCATGTACATGATGACCAGTCTTTTCGTGGGAGGCCCCGTCCGGTCGGCGGGGTAGCGCTCGATCCTGGCTCCCTGGCTCCCTGGCTCCCTGGCTCCCTGGCTCCCTGGCTCCCTGGCTCGCTGGCCTGCTCGCATCGCCGGTGCCGCCTCGCCTCGACCGGCCCGGTTCGACTCCGCTCGGGCCCCGGTGCCGCCCCTTCCGCGTCGTCCTGTCCCGTCACGCCCGACCTGCGGCGGAGGGGCCGACGCACGACGCCCGCCACGGGCCCGGCCGCTGCGAGGCGGAGGGCCGACGGCGGGCGTCGGGGTCGGGGTGATCGGGGTCGGTGGCCGGGAGCCGAAGCTCGACCCGCCGGCCTCTCAGGCCCCGGGGGTCACCACTCGAGGATCTGCCAGCGCTTCTTCTTCGCGAGCGAGAACAGGCCCAGGTCCGGGTTGATGGCGGTGGGGGTGCCCACGAGCTCGAGCCAGGCGGCGTCCGCGAGGGAGTCGCCGTAGCCGGAGGAGACCGAGAGATCCGCGCCCTGCCCGTCGGCGTACTTCAGCAGCCAGTTCCCGCGGGCCTCGTCGACCAGCGGGGGAGTGGCGAGGTAGCCGGTGAGCACGCCGTCGGCGTCGGCGTCCATCGGGGTGGCGATGACGTCGTCGAAGAGGTCGCGCAGCGGCTCGACGAGCAGGTCGAGCGCGCCGGAGACGAGCACGGTGCGGTGACCCGCGGCGCGGTGGCGCTCGATGAGCTCCAGGGCCTCCGGCCGGATCGAGGCCCGGATGCGGGTGCCCAGCTCGCCCTGCATGAGCGCGCGCAGCTCCTCGGCGCGGTAACCCTTGTACCGGCGGTTGACCATGCGGATCAGCTCGGAGCGGTCACGCTGGTCCGCCCGCAGGTACCCCGGCACCGAGGCGAGCACGGCCGCGATCTCCCCGGGCCACTCGCGGCGCGGGCGGGTCGCCCGGACCACGTCGACGTACTGGCGCACCACGTTGGACGCGATGACCGTGCCGTCGAGGTCGAAGACGGCGAGGGCGCCCGGCTTCTCCGTGATCTCGACCGGGCGGCCCGCACGGCTGCGCAGGGCGGCCTTGCGGCGCGAGTACGCCTTGGTGAGCTCCGTGATGGCGGGGAGGTGGTGGTTGCGGAAGAAGTCCGACCAGTCGATGTCGTGCACGTCGAAGTCGTGCTCCGCGAGGAAGGAGGCCGGCAGCTCCTCGCGCAGGGCGCGGGTGTTCGCGTCGTCGAAGACCATCTCCGTCTTCGTGTACAGCCGGTACAGCTCGATGTACTTGCGCAGCGTGGTCAGGCCCGAGGTGGCCTTGTGCAGCTGGGTCGTCCAGGCGCGCGTCCGCGTCGTGGCGGGGAGCTGGGCGACGACCGCCGCTCCCGCCTTGGCGCTGAGCTCCTTGATCCGGAAGCGCTGCTCGATCATCTCCACCGCGGGGAAGCTCCACTCGGGGACGGCGATCTTCTCGCCCTTCTCGTCCTCGAGGGGGTGCTCCAGGAAGTAGCTCCGCACGGCCGAGAACATCACGTGCAGCGGCAGCGGGTTCGAGGCGCCGGAGACCACCTGGTAGTAGGCGTCGTCACCGCGCCGGGAGACGTCCTGCGTGGCGAGGGCGACGATCACGTTGACGACGAAGTCCACCGGGATGACGTCGAGGATCGAGTCGGCCAGGCCCGGGAACTCGGGCAGCATGCCGCGGCCGTACGCCATGATCAGCGGGTCGGCGACCTTGTAGCCGTCGATCCAGCCCGGGTAGGGGCTGCGCAGCGCCGACTCGATGATCGAGGGGCGCACCACGGAGAGGCGATGGCCGTTCCCGGCCCAGAGCTCCTCGGCCACGCGCTCGGCCATGGCCTTGGTGAAGGTGTAGATGTCGGTCCAGCCCACGGACTGGGCGCGGGTGCGGCCGAAGTCCACGAGCCGCTCGTCCACCCAGGCGCTGCGGGCGTCCTCCGCGGCGGAGGCGACGGCCTTGGGGCCCATGCGGCCGTCGCGCAGGCGGGCGCTGCGCATCTGGCCGCGCAGGGTCTCGGGCCGGCGGCTCTCCGCCTCGACGCGCTCGCGGGCCGCGAGGGCGGCATCGAACTCGGTGCGCCAGTCGACGGTGTGGTCGAGGCTGCCCTCCTGGCGCAGGCCCTTGGCCGCGCCGCCCACGTAGGCGGTCGAGACGTGGATGACGTGCGGGTCCTGGCCGGAGGCGAGGAGCGCCTCATAGAGGTTGCGCGCGCCGCCCACGTTCGTGCGGAACGCCTCGTCGATCGGCGGGTCGAAGGAGACCGAGGACGCGGAATGGATCACGACGTCGAGCGGTCGGTCGATCGCGGGCATGTCGGTGAGGTCGCCCTCGAGCACGTCCACGCGCGAGCGGAAGACTTCGGCCGCCTTCTCGCGGTCGCCGCCGCCGACCTTCTCCACCCAGGTCGCGAAGACGGGCTTGCGCAGCAGGCCCTCGAGGCGCTTCGCGCCGGGGACGGCGCCCTTGGGGCGGATCACGGCGGTGACGTGCGTGTCCTCGGTGGTCTCGAGGAGGCTGCGCAGCACGGCCTGGCCCAGGAACCCGGTGACACCCGTGAGCAGGATCCTCCGCTTCCCGGTGGTCGGATCGCCGGCCGTGGCGGTCGCGGCGGGGGCGGGGGTGGTGTTCGACATGGGATCCCTCGGTGGACGGTGGGGCGTGTGCGGCGCGGCGGCCGCCCGGGGTTCCCGGGGGCGGCGTTCCTGCGCCCTCACACGCCCGCCGGAAGCGTTGGTGCAGGTCATCCCTGCGCAGGTCAGGGCGGGTCTAGTGTATCGTAGCCGCCATGCACAGGGCCCTGATCACCGGCGGCACCGCAGGCATCGGGGCCGCGTTCGCACGAGCATTCGCGGCGCGCGGGACGGACCTCGTCCTCGTCGCCCGGCACCCCGATCGGCTCGCGGAGGTCGCCGCCTCTCTCACCGAGACCTACGGCGTGCACGTCGAGACCATCGCCGCGGACCTCTCCGACCGCGACGCGCAGCAGCGCGTCGCCGACCGCCTCGAGGCCGCGGCCGATCCGGTCGACGTCTTCGTCAACAACGCCGGCTTCTCCGTGCGCTCCTCCCTGCTCGACGAGGACCTCTCGCAGCACGACCTCGGCTTCGAGGTCATGATCCGGGCGGTCCTCAAGCTGGGCGGCGCCGCGGGCCGCGGCATGAGCGCGCGGGGCGGCGGCTGGATCGTCAACGTCGGCTCCGTGAGCTCGCTCGTCACGCAGAACAACTACTCCGCCATCAAGGCCTGGGTGGGCAACTACTCCGAGTCCCTCGGCGTGCAGCTCTCCGGAACCGGTGTGAGGGTCACGTGCCTCATGCCCGGCTGGGTGCGCACGGAGTTCCACTCGCGCGCGGGGATCAAGGGCTCCTCGATCCCCGGGCCGCTGTGGCTGGACGCGGACTTCCTCGTCGAGCAGTGCCTGCGCGACGTGGCGCGGGGGCGCCCCGTCTCGATCCCGAGCCTCCGCTGGAAGGCGATCGTCGCCGTGCTGCGCACCACGCCGCGCGGCCTCGTGGCGAACCTCAGCTCGCTGCTCACCCACCGCCGCGACAAGGAGCGCTGAGCATGGCGGAGCAGGGCCCGCGCCAGGACCCCCGCGGCGAGCGGAAGCCGGGCCTGCTGGCCTCGCTCTCCGCCCGTTCCCGCGGTGAGGGCTGGGAGGCCCCGGAGGGGGACCTCGCCAAGTACCGCTCGCGCACGCGCTCCGCCCTGCGCTTCGTGCTGCAGCGCGGCGTGTTCCGCATCGTGGTGAGCGCCGCGATCACGCCGCGCACGATCGTCCACCGCCGCGTGCGCACCGTGCGCGGACCGTTCGTGCTGGTCGCGAACCATTCGAGCCACACCGACGCGCCGATGCTCGCCCAGGGGCTGCCGTGGGCGCAGGCGCGCTACCTCTCCACCGGCGTCGCCGCGGACTACTTCTTCCGGGTCTGGTACCGGCGGATCTTCGTGCGCGCGCTGTTCAACGCGTTCCCGATCGACCGTGACGGCTCGCGCAAGAACTCCGGCTTCTCCCGGCGCCTGCTGCGCTCGGGGGTGCCGATCCTGGTGTTCCCCGAGGGGACGCGCCAGCAGACCGGCCGCATCGGCTCCTTCAAGCCGGGCGGCGCCGCGCTCGCGATCGGCGTGGGGGTCCCCGTGATCCCCGCCGCGATGGTGGGCGCCTACGAGGCCATGCCCAAGGGGCGCAGCTGGCCCGTCCCCGGCCGCCCGCCCGTCGGCGTGGTCTACGGGGAGCCGATGCTCGCCGAGGAGGGCGAATCGGCCGTCGCGTTCACCGCACGCATCCGGGACCGGGTGCAGTCGCTGTACGACGACCATTACGAGGAGATCCTGGGGCATCCGCACCCGGGGACAGAGGAGTCCGCATGACCGCACCGATCGCCGCCGCCGACGTCACCCGACACAAGTGGTGGGGATGGGGGCAGGACGACGTCGCCTTCTCCGTGACGAACCGTCCGGCCTTCATCGACCTCGCGCGCAACGAGATCGGGATCGATCTCGCGAACGCGCCGGCCCCGGTGGCGCCGGTGCTCACGGACCACGAGGTGCCCGCGACGCGGCTCCCCGGCGCGGTGCGCGAGCAGCTCGCGCAGGCACTCGGCGAGGACGCGATCCGGGACGACGACGAGCACCGGGTGCTGCACTCCTTCGGCCGTTCGCTGCCGGACCTGTTCCGCGTGCGCACGGGCGCCTTCGAGCGCCTCGTCGACGCCGTGGTCTACCCGGGGAGCGAGGAGGACGTCGCCGCGGTGCTGCGGATCGTCCTCGAGCACGACCTCGTCCTCATCCCCTACGGCGGCGGCACCTGCATCTCCGGTTCGGTCACCCCCGACGCCGAGGAGCAGCGCCCGATCCTCACGATGAACCTGGGCCGGCTCTCCCGGATCCTCGAGATCGACGACACCTCAGGCCTCGCGCGGGTGCAGGCCGGCATGTACGGGCCGGACATGGAGGCGGAGCTCAACGCGAAGGGCTGGACCGTCGGCCACTTCCCGGACTCCTTCACCTTCTCCACCGTGGGCGGCTGGGCGGCGACCCGCTCCTCCGGCATGCAGTCGGACAAGTACGGCGACATCGAGGACATCGCGCGCGGGCTGCGGCTCGTGCACCCGGACGGCGTCGCCGTCACGAAGGCGATCCCGGGCCGCGACTCGGGCCCCAGCGTCCACGAGATGATCCTCGGCTCGGAGGGCCGCCTCGGCGTGATCACCGAGGTCACCGTGCAGGTGCACCGTTCCGCGCCGGTGCGCCAGGTGATCGGCTACATGTACCCGGATTGGGAGCACGGGATTCGCGGCATGCACGCGATCGCCCGCTCCACCGACGTCACACCGACCTTCACCCGGCTCTCCGACGGGCCCGAGACGAAGTTCTCCCTCGCGCTCTCCTCGAAGACGCCGACGACGACGAAGGCGAAGGTCTCCGCGAAGGTGCAGGACGGGCTGTTCGCCTACCTGCGCTCGCAGGGCTGGGACACGTCCGAGGAGATGTGCCTGAGCTACGTCTGCTTCGAGGGGTCGAAGGCCTCCGTCGAGCAGCAGAAGTCGATCGTCAAGAGGATCGTCAAGGCGAACGGCGGCGTGACCCTCGGCGCGAGCGTCGGCAAGGTCTACGACCAGAAGAAGTTCGACACGCCCTACCTGCGCGACTTCCTGCTGGGCCACCAGGTCTTCGGCGACGTGTGCGACACCGGGGCGACCTGGTCGAGCATCAACGAGGTCCACACGAAGGTCTACGAGGCCTTCGAGGAGGTGCAGCGCGCCCAGGACCTGCCGGGCTTCATGTTCTGCCACATGTCCCACAGCTACCACGCCGGCGCGTGCCTCTACTTCACCTTCGCGTTCCCCTACTCCAGCGAGGAGCAGGCGCTCGAGCAGTACTACCGCGCGAAGGAGGCCGTGCAGCAGACCTTCGTGGACCTCGGCTCGACGGTCTCCCACCACCACGCGGTGGGCGTCGAGCACCGGCCCTGGATCACCGAGGACATCGGCGAGGTGGGCGTGCGGATGGTCGAGGGCCTGTTCGCGGACAACGACCCGGGGCGGAACCTCAACCCCGGCAAGATCGTCGCGTCCTGAGCGCGGGGGCCCGGCGATGAGCGTGCTCGTGCTGCGGCACGGCGAGTCCACGGCGAACGTGGAGGGCGTCATCGTCTCCTCCCCGGGGGCGCGTGCGCTCACCGAGGTGGGGCTCTCGCGCCGCGGCCGGGAGCAGGCCACGGAGGCGGGCAGGCGTGCCCGCGAGGCGGGTCTCGACGCGGGCACCATCGTGCTGAGCAGCGACTTCGCCCGTGCGGCGGAGACCGCCGCGGTGTTCGCGGCGGAGCTCGGCGCCCGCGGGGCGCGGATCGATGCGCGGCTGCGGGAGCGGGACTTCGGGCCCTTCGACGAGGGGCCCGCCTCGGCCTACGACGGCATCTGGGCGGCGGACGCCGCCGGTCGCAGCGGCGAGCACGGGGTCGAGCCCGTGGCGTCGGTGGCCCGCCGCGTGGGCGCGGTGCTCGCGGAGGCCGATGCGCTCGCCGCCGACGGCCGCTCCGTGGTGCTCGTGGCCCACGGGGACGTGCTCCAGATCGCCCTCGCCCTCGGGGAGGGGCGGGACCCGCACGAGCATCGCGAGGTGCCGCACCTGGGCAATGCCGAGCTGCGGGAGCTGGGCCCGGCGCGGCCGGTCCCGGCCGACGCGTCGGCGCGGGCGTGAGCGCGCGACGATGAGCGTACCGACGCGAGGCGGCCAGGGCGCGGGCGGCACGGGAAGTGCCTGCGGTGCCGGTCGGGCCCTGCTGGTGGTGCGGGGGGACGTGGACGAGGTGCGCGCCCGCCTCGCAGCCTTCGTCGCGGAGCGAGGCTGGCGGGTCACGGACGCGCCGGGGGAGGAGCTGCTGCTCGAGCGCGGCAGCCGCGGCCGGACGATCGTCCTGGGATCCCTCGCGGGCCGTGCCTTCTACCTGAGCGCCCGGATCGGCACCCGGGCGGGGGAGGGCGGCACGCTCGTGGAGCACCGCTGGGGCGCGGGGGCGGGCCTCGTGCTGGGCGGCACCCTGGGCCGGGCCCGTGCGGCGCGCGCCCATGCGGAGCTCTCCCAGGCGCTGGAGTCGGCGCTCCGCGAGCAGGGGCTGCTGGTGCAGGTGCGCCGCGAGGGCTGAGCGCCCGGGGGAGAGGAAGAGGTTCCCTCGCCATTGAGGGAACCTCCGGACGACCATAGTCCAGGATCCGTGCGAACCAGGTCACACCACGGTCACGTTTTCCGTTACTACCTGGTCATTTGCTGTCGGGCTGCCCATGCTCCCCGGTCGTCGCGCGCCCCGGGCCTTGACTCCTGGGCACGTGGGAATCCGTCCCGGCGTGTCGCACCCTGCGGCGCCGCCCGCCCCTACGATGGATCGGACCGCATCGGCGCGGGCACGCCGCGCCCCGGAACCCACCACGAAGGGCATCCCCCATGACTCAGGGCAGCACCACCCTGCGCGTCGCCGTCTTCGGCGAGAACCGGCACGAGAAGGTCGACCCGCGCGTCCAGGAGCTCTATCCCGACGGCATGCACACGACGATCGCCGAGGCGCTGCGCACCACCCTCGCGGCCGACGGCGTCGACGCCGAGGTGCGCGTGGCCCTGCTCGACGACATCGAGGAGTCCCTCTCCGAGGAGGCCCTCGCCCGGACCGACGTCCTCACCTGGTGGGGCCACATGGCCCACGACGACGTGCCCGATGAGATCGCCGAGCGCGTCGCCCGCCGCGTGCGCGAGGGCATGGGCCTGGTCCCGCTGCACTCCGCCCACTACTCCAAGGTGTTCCGCCTCCTCATGGGCACCTCGTGCAACCTGCTGTGGCGCAACGACGGCGACGAGGAGCGGGTCTGGACCGTGAACGGCTCCCATCCGATCACCCGCGGCGTGCCGCACCCGATCGTCATCCCCGAGCAGGAGATGTACGGCGAGATGTTCGACATCCCCGCCCCGGACGAGCTCGTCTTCGTCTCCTCCTTCAGCGGCGGCGAGGTGTTCCGCTCCGGCTGCTGCTTCCGTCGCGGCAAGGGCAAGGTCTTCTACTTCAGCCCCGGCGACCAGGAGTACCCCGTCTACCACCAGGCGGAGATCCAGCGCGTGCTCGCCAACGCCGTGCAGTGGGCCCGCCCCGAGCCCCGCGAGATCGCCCCCGTGAAGATCGCCAATGCGCCCCGCGATTGGTACCGCGACGAGGAGACCACCCGTGTCATCTGAGAGCGCCGCGCACGCGGCCCGCGTCGGGGCGGCCGTCCCCACGTCGACCCGCTCCGCCGAGGCGGATCCGAACGCCGCGCTCGCCGCCGCCGCGGGGCAGGAGCCGCTGCGCGCGGTCGTCGTGGGCGCCGGCGGCATGGGCCGCTGGTGGGCGCGCGTCATCCACGACAGCCCCATGACCGAGCTCGTGGGCGTCGCGGACCTCGTCCCCGGCATGCCCGAGGAGTCGATCGCGCAGTCCGGCGTCCCGGACCCCTCCGCGGTCGCCGTCGGCACCGACGGCGTGGACCTCGCGCTCGAGGTCGGGGCGGACGTCCTCATCAACCCCACGGTCCCCGTCGCCCACCACCCGGTCACCGTGAAGGCGCTCCACGCGGGTATCCCGGTGCTGGGGGAGAAGCCCGTCACCGAGACGCTCCCGGAGGCGCTGAGCCTCATGGCGCACAGCGAGCTCACGGGCGTGCCGTTCATGGTCTCCCAGTCCCGGCGCTTCTTCCCGCAGGTGCGCGAGCTGCGCCGCTTCGTCGCCGCCCACGGGCCGACGGTCCTCACGAGCGCGTTCTTCTCCCTGTTCACCGAGCACGAGGGCTTCCGCGCGCAGCAGCAGCACCCGCTGCTGCGGGACATGGGCATCCACGCCTTCGACACCGCGCGCTACATCACCGGCACCGACCCGGTCGCGGTGACCGCGCTCGGGGCGAACCCGTCGTGGAGCGTCTACGCCGGGGACGCGACCGTCACCTGCACCTTCGAGATGGCGGGGGCGGACGGCACGGGCTCGCTGTTCGTCTACAACGGGTCCTGGAACGCGCGGGGCCTGCCCACCTACTGGAACAGCGAGTGGCGGATCGGCGCGGAGCACGGATCCGCGACCTGGGACGGCACCGGTGCGCCCGTGCTCGCCACGGAGGACGAGGAGCGCACGCGCGAGCTGCAGGCCGCCCTCGAGCAGGCGCTCGCGACCCCGGAGCCGGACCAGATCGACGCCTCGATCATCGAGTTCGCGACCGCCCTGCGGGAGGGCCGCACACCCCTGTGCGAGGTGCACGAGAACATCCTGAGCTTCGCGATGGTCGAGGCGGCGGTGGCCTCCGTGGAGCGGGACGCCCGGGTGGTCATCGACGAGCTGCTCGAGGAGGCCCGCGCGGAGGCGATCGCCGCGGAGCTCGATCCGGACGCGCGGGCGATCATGCAGGGCTGGGGATCGGTGCGCGAGGCGCTCACGGCCCGCTGACGGAACTGCTAGGCGCGGGCTGCGTCTCGCCTCCCGACGGCCGCGGGCCGGGACTTCCTCAGGTCCCGGCCCGCGTGCGGTACGGAGAGCGCGTCGGGGACGCGCGGTGCTCAGCCCTCGGTCGCGAGGGCCTTCTCGCGGTCCTCGTCGGCCGGGGCCGCGGGGGCGTCGGCCGGCGGGGCGGCGGCGAGCTCGCGGCGGTAGGCGCGCACCGAGTGGACGACGGCCGCGGCCCAGACCACGGCGACGACGCCGAGGGACAGCAGTCGCACGTCGTCCGGCGCGTCGACGAGGTCGCTGCGGAGGATCGTGCGGACGTTGGTCAGCACGATGATGCCGCCGACGAGGGAGCCGAGCACACGCGGCGGGACGAGCCGCACGAGCCAGGCGGCGATCGGGGCCGCGACGAGGCCGCCCGCGAGCAGCGCGAGCACCCAGGTGAGGTCGATGCCGGCGGTGCCGAGGCCCACGAGGAAGCCGAGCGAGGCGGCGACGGAGATGACGAACTCGCTCGTGTCGATCGAGCCGATCACCTTGCGGGGCTCGATGCGGCCGCTCGCGAGGAGCGCGGGGGTGCCGACGGGGCCCCAGCCGCCGCCGCCGGTGGCGTCCATGAAGCCGGCCACGAGGCCCACGGGGGCGAGGAAGCGGCGGCGCAGCGGCTTGCCGAGGCTGCTGCGGTCGATCCCCTTGACGGTGAAGCGCACGAGCACGTAGACGCCGAGCGCGAGCAGGATCCCGGACATGACCGGGGCGGCGACCTCGGTGGACAGCCAGGTGAGGAACGTGGCGCCCGCGAAGGCGCCGATCGCCCCGGGCAGCGCGATGCGGCGCACGACCTTCCAGTCCACGTTCCCGAACTTCCAGTGCGAGAGGCCGGAGGCGAGGGTGGTGCCGATCTCCGCGAGGTGCACGGTCGCGGAGGCGGAGGCCGGATTGGTGCCGATCGCGAGGAGCAGCGTGGTCGAGGTGACGCCGTAGGCCATGCCGAGGCTGCCGTCCACGAGCTGGGCGCCGAGCCCTACCAGGGCGAGCAGGATGAGTCGTCTCATCGATCAGGTCCTTCCGGGGCGAGAGCTGTCCACTCGAGGGAGTCTCCTCGATGCGGCCCGATAGGACAATAGTGCAGACACGACGCGTCATAAAGAACGATGATGGGGGCGTGCGGCGCGGCGGGGGAGGCGCGTCCCTGTCGCGAGGAGTGCCCGGATGCGGGGCCCGGAATGCAGAGAACCCGGGACATCGTCGCCGATGTCCCGGGTTCCTCGTCGGTGCGCCCGGAGGGATTCGAACCCCCAACCTTCTGATCCGTAGTCAGATGCTCTATCCGTTAAGCTACGGGCGCCTGCCAGCTGCGCTGACCTGGAATACATTACCGGCCCGCCCGGGGCGGCGCCACTTGAGCGGCCATGAGTCGGCTCACATCCGCGGCGCCGCCCGGGTCCCGACCAGCCGTCGGGACCGCTCAGGGGCCGGTCGCGGGGCTCAGGAGCCCCAGGTGCCCTGGCCGTTCCCGCCCTGCTGACCGTTCCCGCCCTGGCCCGGCTGGGGCGGGTTCTGCCACGGCTGCTGAGGGGCCGGCGGCGGGGACTGCTGGCCGCCCTGCTGCTGCCAGGGCTGCGCGCCCTGCTGGCCGGGCTGCTGGCCGAACGGTTGCTGCCCGCCCTGCTGGCCGAACTGGTCCTGACCGCCCTGCTGCGGCGGCTGCCCCCACGGCTGCTGACCCTGCGGGGACTGGGGTGCCTGCGGGGCCTGAGGCGCGGAGCCCTGGCCCACGGCCGGGGAGCCCGGGGCGGCCGGGGCGCCCGGGTACGCGGCGGCGCCGAAGGCGGCGGGGGCCACGGGGGCCTGCGCGGAGCCGTTGCCGCCGCCGTTCTTCTTGCGGCGCGAGCGGACCACGAAGAACACGATCGCCGCGATCACGAGCAGGGCGAGGAAGCCGAGCACGACCAGGATGATGATGACGACCAGCCACGGGAAGCCGCCGGACTTCGCGGTGATGTCCACACCCTGCGAGAGGTCGACGATGTCGGTGTAGACGACGGTGTTGCCGTCGATCGTGCCGCCCTGGGAGCTGGTGACCTCACCGGGGAAGGAGAAGACGACGTTCACCTGGAGCTGGTCCGCCTCGGGGAAGACGGCGAGGTCCTCCTCGGTGACCGCGGAGCTGCCCATGTTCATGACGAGGTGCAGCTCGCCGTTCTCCTCGGTGAGCTCGAAGTCCGAGTCGAAGTCGTCACGGGTGAGCGTGCCCTCGATCGTGCAGCCCCACATGCCGTCCTTCTCGTACGGCTCCCAGGTCGCGGTGCCGAAGCCGCCGGACTCCTCGGACTCCGAGCTCGCGCAGAACTCCTCCGCCGAGGAGTAGTACTCCTGGATGACGTCGGTGTTGATCGCGAGGTCCATCGAGATGTCGATCGAGTCGACGTCCTTGACGTCGAAGGTCGCGTCGATCTTGCCGCAGCCGGCGAGAAGCAGGAGGAACGGCAGCATCAGCAGTGCGGCCAGCCGCCGCCTGCGTGAGGTGAGGGTGTGCATGAGGAGCCCCTGGGGAAAGGTGTCGGCACGGACGCGCCGAGCGGCGGCCGCAGCCTCAGCCTAGCGAGAGACTCGCCACTTCGCCCTGGGGAGAACTCCCCATCATGGACAGGTGTCCACTCCTCGGGCTCCCGGGATCACTTCCAGAACATGAGCATGCCGCCGCCGGTGAGCATCACGCCGAAGCCCACGGCGAGGTTCCAGTCGCCGATCGGCAGGGGCAGCGTCGCCGAGGACAGGTAGTAGACCACCAGGTAGAGCAGTCCCAGGATCAGCAGGACGACCGCCGTCGGCGCGAGCCACACCGGGTTCGGGGCCACGGCGGCGACGCGGCGCCGGTTCGTGCGGGCGGTCTCCGCGGCGGCGCTGCGGCGGGGCGAGGAGGAGCGCGTGGCGTCCTTCGCCTCCTCGGGCACCTCGGGGACGGGGGCGCGGTCCTTGGCCTTCTTCGCGCCCTTGCCCTTCTTCGCTCGCGCGGCCTTCGCGCCCTTCCCCGTCGCGGCGTCCTTCTCCGCGTCCTCGTCCGTCTCGGCGAGGTCGTCCACCTCGTCGGTGTCCGCGTCATCGGCGGCGTCGGCAGCAGTGTCGACGGTGTCGTCGGAGCCGGCGGCGTCCTCGGCGACCGTCGCACGACGGCGGCCGCGGCGCACGGGATCCTTGGCGGAGGCGGCGGTGGAGGCGGTGCCGGACGCAGGGGAGGTCGTGCCCGACGCGTCGCCCGCGTCCTCGGCGCCGCCGTCGGCGGCGTCCTCGGCAGCGTCCGCGGTGTCCGCCACGAGGGCGTCCTGCTCCTCGGGTGCCGGGGCGGCGGTCCTCGCCTTCGCCGTCGCGCGGGCGGACTGCTTCCTCGTGCTCCTCGCCATCGGGCGCTGCTCCTCGGATCGGGGTCGTGCGGGCGTGCCGCGCGGGCTCGGCGGGTGCGAGCCGTGACCTAGGGTAATGGGCGTGCCTGGAGGGCGCGACGAGAGGAGGCGACATGGCGAGCGAGGAGAGCACCCCCGCACCGGACCCGGACGCCCCGCGGCGCCCCTTCGGCGGCCGGATCGGCGTGGCCGTCGTCATGGCGCTGTGCGGCGTGCTGTTCGTGACCACTGCGCGCCTCGCCGGTGGCGACTCCCTGCGCGACGACTCCGGGGACGTCGCCTCCGTGCTCCGCGAGCGGGACGTGGAGATCTCCCGCCTGGGCGACGAGGCGCGCACCAAGCGCGAGGCGATCGACGGCCTCACCGCGCAGGGCGCGGACGCCGAGACCGAGGCCCGCACGCAGGTGCTCACCGACGAGGTGGGCCTCAGCGAGGTCTCCGGTCCCGCCCTGCGGATCACCCTCACCGATGCGCCGACGGGCGTGCTCGGCTCGATGGACGGCGTCGAGCCCGACGACCTCGTCGTCCACCAGCAGGACATGGAGTCCTTCATCAACGCCCTCTGGGCCGGCGGCGCCGAGTCGATGATGCTCATGGACCAGCGCGTGGTGGGCGGCAGCGCCTTCCGCTGCGCGGGCAACACGCTCCTGCTCGAGGGCCGGGTCTACTCCCCGCCGTTCGTCATCACCGTGATCGGGCCGACGGACCGCATGCTCGCCGCCCTCGACGCCGATCCCGGCGTGAGCGTGTACCGGGAATGGGTGGACTACGTGGGGCTCGGCGAGAAGATCGAGACGCTGGACACGACGACGCTGCCGGCCTACGACGGCTCGCTCTCCCTCGACGCCGCGACAACGACGCCCTGAGGCACGGGGCCGGGCCCTGCCGCGAGGCGCTCAGGAGGAGGCGAGCAGCGGGGCGAGACCCCGCGAGCGCTCCTCCGCGTCGATCCCGTCGCACATCTCCAGGAAGCGCGCGAGCATGAGGTGCCCACCCTCGGTGAGCACGGACTCCGGGTGGAACTGCACACCGTGCAGCGGCAGCTCCCGGTGCGAGAGGCCCATGACGACGCCGTCCGCGGTGCGGGCGGTGACCTCGAGGACCTCCGGCACCGACTCCGGCAGCACCGTCAGCGAGTGGTAGCGGGTCACCGTCAGCGGGCTCGGCTCCCCGGCGAACACGCCGCGGCCCTCGTGCTCGATGACGCTCGTGCGCCCGTGCATGAGCTGCTCCGCGTGCGCGACCGTCCCGCCGAAGTGCTCGCCGAGCGCCTGATGGCCCAGGCACACCCCGAGCATCGGGACCTCCTGCTCGGCGCAGCGGCCGATCACGTCGAGGGAGCGGCCCGCGGTGCCGGGGTTCCCGGGACCGGGGGAGACGAGCACGCCGTCGAAGCCGGTGAGGTCCACGGCGCCGTCGGCCGTCTCCGGGACGGCGTCGTTGCGCACCACGGTGCACACGGCGCCCATCTGCTCGAGGTAGCCGACGATCGTGAAGACGAAGCTGTCGTAGTTGTCGATCACCAGCACGCGTGCGCCGTGACCGGGCTCAGCCGTTGCCATTGCCGTTGTTCCCGTTCCCGTTGCCGTTGCCGTTGCCGTTGCCGTTGTTCCCGTTGCCGTTCGACGTCGTGGTGGGCGCCTCGGTGGTCGTCGGGTCCTCCGTCGTCGGCTCCTCCGTGGTCGGGGCCTCCGTCGTGGGGGCCTCGGTCGTCGGCTCCTCCGTGGTGGGGGTCGGCGTCGGCGTCGCCTCCGGGCCCGTCGAGACGATCACCGTGATCGTCGAGCCCGCGTCGACCTTGTCGTCGGCCTGCGGATCCGTGCGGATCACGCTGCCCTCGTCGATCGAGTCGGAGGACTCCGTGTCCCCGCGCTCCACGCCGAAGCCGGCGTTCTCGAGGATCGTCTTGGCGTCCTCGTAGGAGCGGCCCGTGACGTTCGGGACCGCGACCGGCCCGGGGGCCGTGGCGATCGTCAGCTGGATCGTCGCACCGATCTTCGCCGAGGAGTCCTTGGGCGGGGTCTGGTCGGTGACCGTGCCGGCCGTCGCGTCCGAGGACTCCGCCTCGGTCGTCTCGACCTGGAAGCCGATGTCCTCGAGGCGCTTGGTCGCCTCCTCCTCGGTGAGGCCCTCGACGCTCGGCACCGTGTAGCTGCCGGTCGCGACCCACACCTGGATCTCGTCGCCGGGCGTCGCGGAGGAGCCCGCCTGCGGGCTCGAGCGGGTGACCGTGCCGGCCTCCGCCTTCACGGCGTCCTCCTCGCCCGCGACGGTCATCGTCAGCCCGACCTCCTCGAGGGCCGCGCGCGCGTCGTCGCTCGACTTCCCCGTGAGGTCCGGGACGTCCACGGGGGCGGGGCCGGAGGAGACCACGACGTTCACCGTGGAGCCCTTCGCGACCTCCTGCCCCGCGCCCGGGTCCGAGGAGATGACGGTGTCCTCGTCGACGTCGGCGGAGGCCTCCTGGGTGTACTTCCCCTTCAGGCCCGCGTCCTCCAGGCTCTGCGCCGCCTCGTCTTGGGTCTGCCCCTGGAGGGTCGGCACGGCGACCGTGGCGGAGGCCTGCTGCGCCCACGGCTGCCAGAACCACAGCAGCACGCCGAGCACCGCGAGGACGGCGAGGACGACGAGCGCGATCAGCCACCACGGCTTGCGGCGCTCGTCCTCCTGGACCTCGTCCGCCGAGCGGGGCGCCACCTGGCCCGTCGCCGGACCGGTCGCGGCTCCCGCCTCCCCCGCGCCGGCCAGCGCGGCCCCCGCGGGGACCGCGGACTGCGCCGAGGTCACCGCGGGCAGCGCCTCGGTCTCGTCGCCGACGGGCCCGAGGACCGTGGTCGCCGGAGTGTCGTCCCCGGGCCCGGTCGCCGCGCCCACCGGGACGGCGCCGTCCACGAGCTTCGGCTCACGACCGGCGACGGCCGCGGCGATGTCCCGCGAGAGCGCGACCGCGCTCGGGTAGCGCTGCTCGCGGTCCTTCGTCAGGCCCGTGAGGATCACGGCGTCCAGCGCCGGGGTGATGCTCGGGTTGATCGCCGAGGGCGCCACCGGGTGCTCGCGCACGTGCTGGTAGGCGATCGAGACGGGCGTGTCCCCCGTGAAGGGCGGGCGGCCCGTGAGCATCTCGTAGAAGACGCACGAGGCGGAGTAGATGTCCGAGCGGGCGTCGACCAGCTGGCCGCGCGCCTGCTCGGGGGAGAGGTACTGGGCGGTGCCCATGACGGCCTGGGTCGCGGTCATCGCGCTCGTGGCGTCCGCGACGGCGCGGGCGATGCCGAAGTCCATCACCTTCACGGTGCCCGCGTCGGTGATCATGACGTTGCCGGGCTTGATGTCGCGGTGCACGATCCCCGAGCGGTGCGAGTACTCCAGCGCGCTCAGCAGCGCCGCCATGATCTCGCCCGCGCGGTGCGGGTCCATGGGGTGCTCGGGATCGATGTGCTCGCGCAGCGTGGTGCCGCGCACGTACTCCATGACGATGTACGGGATCGTCACCTCGGCGCCCGTGACCGTGGTGTGGTGCTCCTCGCCGGTGTCGTACACGGCGACGATCGAGGGATGGTTCAGTGCGGCGGCACTCTGCGCCTCGCGGCGGAAGCGCTCCTGGAAGGAGTCGTCGCGCGCGAGGTCCGAGCGCAGCACCTTCACCGCGACGGTGCGGTGCAGGCGCTTGTCCTCCGCCAGGAAGACCTCCGCCATGCCCCCCTGGCCGAGGATCCGCCCGAGGGAGTAACGGCCCCCCAGAACCAGACTCTCTCCGCTCACTCCACACCCGTCCTCGTGCCGTGGCCGCTGCGGGCCGATCGTCCCATCGTAGTGCGTGGGCGCTCCGCCCCCGGCCTGTTCAGGCCCGGTGCGAGCAGGCCCACTGCGGCGCCCTGCGCCGCCCCCGCGGCGGGGACCGGCAGCCAGCCCATGCCGCCCGCGACCGCGGCCAGCACCACGACGAGCAGGATGAGCAGCAGCACGAAGCCCGGCAGGGACATGCCCATGACCTTGCGGCCCGTGACCGAGCCGCGGCTCGTGCGCTCCGTGCGGTCGGTGCGCTCGCGCCGACCCGCCTGGTCCGGACCGGCGGCGGCTCCCGCCCCCGACCGGCCGGCCCCTGCCGCCGGAGCCGCCGGCGAGGGCGAGGCCGCGGAGCGCATGGCCGGCGCCGAGCTCGCCGAGGAGGCGGACAGCGCCGATGGCCCCGAGGCGCCCGAGCGGTGGCGGATCCCGCGGCCGCGGCCCGAGAGCGGCAGCGGCATCGCGGCGGTGCGGGTGGGCCCCGTCGCGTGCGGGCCCGTCCCCGGGGAGCCCGCGGGCGAGGTGGCCGAGGCGGCCGAGCCGCCGCGACCGCGCGCCGCGGAGCCGGTCGGGTTCTCGCCCGTCCAATCGTGGTCCTCGACATGGGTCACCGGGATCGCGCCGGTCGTGAAGCGGGGCTCCTCGCCGCGCTGGATCGCCTCGAGGATCCGGGCGACGGCCGCCGCCGAGCGGGGACGGTTCGCGGGGGCCTTCGCGAGGCACATCATCACCAGGCGGCGCAGGTCCGGGTGGATCCCCGAGGGGAGCTCCGGCGGCTGCTTCTTCACCTGGGCCATCGCGATCTCCACCTGGCTCGAGCCGGTGAAGGGGCGATGCCCCACGAGCATCTCGTAGGCGACGATGCCGAGCGCGTAGATGTCGGAGAGCGAGGTGGCCTGCTTGCCCATCGCCTGCTCCGGGGAGAGGTACTGGGCGGTGCCCATGACCAGGCCCGTCTTCGTCAGCCGCGCCTGATCGGAGCTGCGGGCGATGCCGAAGTCCGTGATCTTCATGGACCAGTCGTTCTTCTCGTCCACGAGCACGTTCTCGGGCTTCACGTCACGGTGCACCACGCCCTTGGAGTGGGCGGCGTCGAGCGCCCGGGCGAGGTCGATGAGCACGGGGATGATCCGCCGCTCGGGGAGCCCGCCGGGGTTCTCCTCGATGATCTCGGAGAGCGGCCGGCCGGGGCAGAGCTCCATGACGATGTACGCGCGGCCCTCGAGCTCGCCGTAGTCGTACAGCGCGGCGATCGCGTCGTGCGAGAGCGCGGCGGTGTGCCGCGCCTCCGCGCGGAAGCGCTTGAGGAAGCCCTCGTCGAAGGCGTACTCCTCGCGCAGCACCTTGATCGCGACCTCGCGGTCGAGCTCGGTGTCCACACCCCGCCACACCTGGCCCATGCCGCCGGTGGCGATCAGGCTCCTCAGCTCGTACCGTCCCTCGAGCACCAGTCCCGCTTCGGTCCTCATGGCTGGATCACCGCCTCCATCACGTCACGGGCGATCGGCGCGGCGGTCCGCGAGCCGTAGCCGCCCTCCTCGACCACCACGGCCACCGCGACCTTCCTGTCGTCCTGCTGCGCGTATCCCACGAACCACGAGTGGGCGGTGCGGCCGTCGCCCCACTCGGCGGTGCCGGTCTTGCCGCCCACCTCGGCGCCGTCGATCTGGGCGGCGGTGCCCGTGCCCTCGCTCACCACGCCCTCCATCATCTGCCGCATGAGCGCGGCGTTCGAGGCGCTCAGCGGCCGGCCCAGCTCCTTGGGCGTGAGCTCGGAGATCGTGGAGAGGTCCGAGGTGCTGACCTTCTGCACGAGCTGCGGCTGCATGACCGCGCCGTCGTTCGCCATCGCGGAGGCCACCATGGCCATCTGCAGCGGCGTCACGCGGTCCTCGTACTGGCCGATCGACGTCGTCGCGAGCTGCGAGGCGTCGAGGTCATCCCCGATCGTCGAGGGGGTCACCGAGAGCGGGATCGAGAGCTTCTGCCCGAAGCCGAACTCCTCGGCCGTGGTGCGCAGCTGGTCCTCGCCGACCTCCTGGCCCAGCAGGGCGAAGGAGGTGTTGCACGACTGCTCGAGCGCCGCCTGCAGCGTCGAGGAGTCGTCCGGCCCGCAGGCCTCGGTGCCGCCGCCCGCGTGGTTGTTCATCACGGAGCTGGACTGCGGGAGCGTGTAGGTGCCCGGGCCGGGGATCTGCGTCTCCGGCGTGTAGCCGCCGGACTCGAGCGCCGCCGCGGCCGTGACGAGCTTGAAGGAGGAGCCCGGCGGGTAGAGGTCGCCCGCGATCGCCCGGTTGGTGAGCGGGCGGTCGGGGTCGTCGTTGAGCTCCGACCAGGCCGCCTGCACGTCCTTCGTGCTGTGCGAGGCGAGGTCGTCGGGGTCGTAGCTGGGGGCGGAGACCATGGCGAGCACGGCGCCCGTCTCCGGGTCCAGCGCGACCGCCGCGCCCTTCTTCCCGTCGAGGGCGTCGTAGGCGGCCTCCTGGGCCTTCGCGTCGATCGTGAGCTCGACCGTCGCGCCCTGCCCCTGCTTGCCGGAGAGGATGTCGGAGATGCGCTGGTAGAACAGGGCGTCCGCGTCCCCGGAGAGGGTGTCGTTCAGGGCCCGCTCGAGGCCCGAGAAGCCGTAGACCACCGAGTAGTAGCCGGTGACCGGGGCATACATCGCCCCCGGGTCGTAGCTGCGCAGGTAGCCGTAGGAGTCGTCGGAGCGCGCGGAGGAGGCGATCGCGGTGCCGTCCACGACGATCGGCCCGCGGTGGCGGCCGAACTCGTTGTAGATCGTGCGGACGTTGCGGCCGTCGGCGTTCAGGCGGCCCTGGGCGACCACCTGGAAGTAGGTGGTGGAGGTGAACAGCAGCACGAAGAGCACGCTGACCACGAGCCAGAGATGGCGCAGGGGACGGTTCATGCGATCGCCTCCGCGGGGGAGCCGCCGGCCGGGGCCGGGGAGGGGGCGCCCGGCACCTGCCGCGCGGCCGGGCGGCGCGCGGCGTCGGAGAGCCGCACGAGGATCCCGGCGATGATCCAGTTGCACACGAGCGAGCTGCCGCCCGCGGCGAGGAAGGGGAGGGTCAGGCCCGTGAGCGGGATGACCCGGGTGACGCCGCCGATGACGACGAACACCTGCAGCGCGATGACGAAGCCGAGGCCAGCGGCGAGCAGCGTGCCGAAGCCGTCGGAGATGCCGACGGCGGCGCGGAAGGCGCGCTCGACGAGCAGCAGGTAGAGCAGCAGCAGGGCGAAGGCGCCCACGAGGCCCAGCTCCTCCGCGAGTGCGGAGAAGATGAAGTCCGACTCCGCGAAGGGCACCACGTTCGGGCGCCCCTCGCCGAGGCCGGCGCCCGTGATGCCGCCGTTGGCGAGGCCGAACAGGCCCGCGTTGATCTGACCGCAGCGGTCGAAGTTCTCGCTCGAGAGCGGGTCCAGCCAGCAGGTCAGGCGCGTGCGCACATGGCTCATCTGGGTCGCGGCGATGACCGCCGGCGGCAGGAACAGGACCGCGCCGATGACGAGCCAGGAGAGGCGGTCCGTCGCGACGTAGAGCATCGCGACGAACAGGCCGAAGAACATGATCGAGGTGCCGAGGTCCGTCTCGAACACGAGGACCGCCATGGCGAAGGCCCAGGCCACGAGGATCGGACCGAAGTCCGCCCAGCGGGGGAGCCGGATCCCGAGCACCTTGGGGCCCGCGAGCGCGAGCGTGTCGCGGCGCGAGACGAGGTACCCGGCGAAGAACACCGCGAAGCAGATCTTCGCGAGCTCCGCGGGCTGGAAGCTGTTGCCGGCGATCGAGATCCAGATCTTCGAGCCGTAGCGCGAGGAGCCCAGCCCGGGGACGAGCGGGGTCAGCAGCAGCACCGCACCGGTCACGGCCGCGATCCAGGTGTAGCGGCGCAGCCAGCGATGGTCCCGCAGGGCCACGAGCAGCGCGGCGCACAGGATCACACCGAGGCCCGCCCAGAGCATCTGACGGTCCGCGACGGCGCTGCTGCGGTCCTGGTAGAGGATGCGCGCGGAGTCCACGCTCGCGATCACCGCGATGCCCAGCAGGTTCAGCAGCACGACGAGCGGCAGGATCACCGGATCCGCGTACGGCGCGCGCCACATGACCACGGCCTGCAGCACGACGGCGACCACGAGGGCGCCGACGGCGTGCTCGACCAGGCCCGGGGGCAGTTCGTCGAAGCGGCCCAGCCAGACGAGCGCGTAGGCGGTCACGCCGATCGCGACGGCGGCCAGCAGCAGCAGCGCCTGGGTGATGCGCCGCGGCCGTGCGGTGTAGGAGACGATCGTGGCCATGTCAGCCGGCCTCGCCGGAGTCGCTGCCGTCGGAGGGCGAGCCGGTGCCCTGCGGGTCCACCGGGATGTCCGTGATCGCGGACTGCTCGAGGCGGCCCACGATCTGCTCGGCGGCGTCGCGGTTCGCGGCGGTGATCGTCGCCTCGACCTGCTGGCGGGTCACCTCGGGGAGGTCCGCCATGGCGACGTCGGTGACCTCGACCTCGGAGGACAGCGAGATCGGGCCGAGGTCCTGGGAGAGGCCCTGGTAGACGACGACGTGCGTGCCGTCGGAGCCCACGTAGTACTGCCGCTGGCTCCACGCGTACCCGGCCCACAGGGCGCCGGCGAGCAGTGCGACGAGCAGGGCGACGGCGACGAGCACGGGCCACGGGCTGCGCCGTGGGGGCTCGTCCTCCGCGAAGTCCTCGTCGGCGTAGGGGAACTCGGGCTCGTCCCGGGTGAGCGCGGCGGCCTTCGCGGCCGGACCGGAGGCGGTCGTCGGGGCGTGCCGGGTGCGCGCGGCGGAGCCCACGATCTGCGGGGTCGTCGAGGGCGCCTCCTCGCCGCGGGGGAGGTCGTCGAGGTCGAGGACGTCCGCGATGATGCAGGTGATGTTGTCCGGGCCGCCGCCCTTGAGGGCGAGCTGGATCAGCGCGTCCGCGCACTCGCCCGGGTCCTCGATCTCCTGCAGGGTCGCGTCGATCGTGTCGAGGGAGACGAGCCCCGAGAGACCGTCGGAGCACAGCATCCAGCGATCGCCCACGTGCGCGGGGCGCAGGGAGAGGTCCAGCTCCGGATCGGCGTCGACGTCGCCGAGCACGCGCATGAGCACGGAGCGCTGGGGGTGGCGCTCGGCCTCCTCCTCGGTGAGGCGGCCCTCGTCGAGGAGACGCTGGACGAAGGTGTGGTCCTTGGTGACCTGCGTGGTCTCGCCCTCGCGCAGCAGATAGGCGCGCGAGTCGCCGATGTGGGCGAGCGCGAAGCGGCCCTCGAGCCGCAGCAGCGCGGTGATCGTGGTGCCGAGCCCGGCGAGCTGCGGCTCGTCCCGGGCGCGGCGCAGGATCTCCTGGTTCGCCTCGAGGACGGACTCCTCGAGGGTCGCGACGATGTCCGAGGCGGGGGTGTCCGCGTCGAGGCGGGCGAGGTGGCCGATCGCGACGGAGGAGGCGACGTCGCCGCCGGCGTGGCCGCCCATGCCGTCGGCGACCACGAGCAGGTGGCTGCCGGCGTATCCCGAGTCCTGGTTGTTCGAGCGGACCAGGCCCACGTCCGAGCGTGCGGCATAGCGGAGGGCGATGGTCATCGGGGGCCTCGTCTCAGTTCGATCTCGGTGCGGCCGATGCGCACCTGGGCGCCGGGCCGGAACGGCACCGAGCCCTCGATGCGGCGGCCGGACACGAGGGTGCCGTTGGTCGAGCCGAGGTCCTCGACCACCCATTCGTCGTCGCGCTGGAACACGCGCGCGTGGCGGTTGGAGGCGTAGTCGTCGTCGAGCACGAGCGTGCACTCGGGCGCGCGGCCGATGAGGATCGGGGTCGAGCCGAGGGTCAGCGACGTCCCGCGCAGCGGGCCGGCGGTCACGACGAGCGTCGTCGCGGTCACCGCGGGATCGGTGCGCGCGGCGCCGCCGCCCGCGGTGGGCGGTGCGCCCGCGGCGGAGGGCCGCTGCTCACGGCGCGGGTCCTTGCTCGAGCGGGTCACGACGGTGGTGCCGAAGAGGTCCCCGCGCAGCACGATGACGACCGCGATGACGAAGAGCCACAGGGCCAGCACGAAGCCGAGCCGCAGGGCGACGATGGTCAGTTCGCTCATGCGTCGCTCACCAGCTCTCCGGCGCACCGGCCGGGAGCAGGACGGTGAGCCGGGTGCGTCCGATCTTGACCAGCGAGCGGTCGTGCAGGACCACGGGCGTGCGGATGCGCTCGCCGTCCACGTGGGTGCCGTTGGTCGAGCCGAGGTCGGTGACGACGAGCGTGCCGTCGGCCTCCGTGCGCAGCTCGATGTGGTGCCGGGACACGCCGGTGTCCTCGAGGATGATGTCGGCGTCGCCGCCGCGGCCGATCACGGTCACGGGACCGGTGAGCAGGTACTGCTGGCCGTCGATCTCGACGATCGGGTGGCCGCCGGCGCCCGCGCGACCGGCCGCCGTGGCGGGTGCGACGCTGCCGCGCTCGGTGCGGGACTCGGTCTCGAACCGGCCGGGACGCACGTCGTCGTCCTGCGCGAGGTCGACGTGGACGGGGCCGACGAACATGTAGCGCTGCTTCTCGGCGTGCTCCATGAGCACGCGCACGAGCTCCTCGACGAGGGTGTCCTGCCACGAGGAGAAGCGCTCGAAGTCCTGGCTGTGCAGGTAGACGGTGTAGGCGTTCGGCGCGAGGGTGCGCACGCGGTCCATGACCTGGATCTGGTCGTCGCACTCGCGCTTGAGACCCTGGGCGAGGTCCAGCGGCTTGAGCTGTCCGCGCCCGGGGGAGAACACGCTCGTCACCCCGCGGTCGAGCCCGCGCTCGATCCGGTCCAAGATCCCCACGGTGAACCCTCGCTGTCCTCGTGCCATCGGTGCTCCGCCGGCCCGTGCCGCGCGGGGCTGTTCGCCCCCCGATCGTAGCGTGCAGGTGGGGGCGCGGAGCGGGGGCCGCGCGGCAGGACGGCGAGGGAATCGTGCAGGCCTCGTGAAGGAGGGGCCTCATGGAGGAGGAGCCACGCCGTGCGGCGGGGCTCCTCCGGGCGTCCCTCGGCCCGGACTGCCGGGGACGGGGCGAGGGACGGTCGTGGCGCGGTCAGCGCACGAGGACGCGGCGGTCCTTGACGATCCAGTTCTCCCGCCACAGCAGATCCGTGGCGGCGGTCGAGATGCGGGCGCAGCCGTGGGAGGCGGGGTAGGGCGGGATCGAGGTGGATCCGTGGATGGCCCAGCCGCGGTCGTAGTAGCCGGGGCGGTAGAGCCGGCCCAGGGAGCCCGTCTGCCAACCGGCGCTGTGGAGGCGGTACATGCGGAAGCTGCCCTTGGGCGTCGTCGCCGTCTTCCAGCGGCCTCCCGAGTAGTAGCGCTCGCCGCTGCCGGTGGAGGTGTTGAAGGTCCACTTCACGCGGCCGCCGGTGTAGCAGATGAGGATCTGCCGCTTGAGGTCGATGTCGAAGGAGGAGCCGCTCGTGACGGCGCTCCTCGGCTTCTTCTTCGCGGCGATCGCGGCCTGGGTCTTCGCGCCGACGACGCCGTCCTTGCCGAGCCCGGCGACCTTCTGGATGGCGTAGACGGCCTGCTCCGTGACGTGGCCGAAGCTGCCGTCCGCCGTGCCGCACCAGTAGCCGAGGGCGCTCAGGTTCTTCTGGAGC
The DNA here is from genome assembly GCF_005490785.1 of Brachybacterium sp. SGAir0954. Taxonomy (GTDB): domain Bacteria; phylum Actinomycetota; class Actinomycetes; order Actinomycetales; family Dermabacteraceae; genus Brachybacterium; species Brachybacterium rhamnosum. Next base: position 1,212,313 of record NZ_CP027295.1, read on the forward strand.
GTGGTGACGGCGGAGCCGCGGGAGCCCTTCTTGAGCACCGGGGCGGCGAGCGCCGTGCCGGTGCCGAGCGTGAGGCCCGCGCCGAGGGTGCCGACGCCGAGCAGGATCAGCCCGCGCCGCGACGTGACGGGGAGCTGGTCGACCGGCGGGGCCGGGTCGGACTCCGACGGCAGCGGCCGCGCGGAGAGATGGATGAGCGGACGGTTCATGATGGTCTTCCCCCTGTGATGCCGGTATTGCCTGGGTCGTCCGTTATCTCCGGCCCTCTGGGACATCATGCACGAGCCGCACTCGAGTCAACAAGGGGTAAAGAGTTCCCGCTTAGCAGGTTTCTGGTCAGTAGTCGAGAATCCCCCAGGTGCGGGGCACGGCCGGCCCCGGATCACGATTCGGCCACCCCTCGTCCCGGCGGGCGCTGTGCGATCATCGCCCGGTGGAGAACGTCGCGCCCCCGCCCCCCGAGCCGCTGCCCGCCCCGCACGAGCTCGGGCTGAGCGACGCCGACGCCGTGCTGCGCACGGAGGGCGACCCCGCCCGGGTCCGCCCCCTCGCGAGCGTCTCCAAGCCGATCACCGCGCTCGCCGCGCTCGTCGCCGTGGACCGCGCGCTGATCGACCTCGAGGACGCCGTGGACCGCGAGGGCGTCCCCGCCGGCGCGACCGTGCGCCACCTCCTCGCCCACACCGCCGGCCTCCCCTTCGAGGGCGCCGAGGCGATCGCCGAGCCCGGCACCCGCCGCATCTACTCCAACGCCGGCTTCGAGGTGCTCGGCGCGGTCCTCGAGGACGCCACCGGTCACGACCTCCCCGACTGGGTCGAGCAGACCGTCCTCGCGCCGCTGGGCCTCACCGACCTCGAGGTGGACGGCTCCCCGGCCGCCGGCTACCGGGGCAGTGTGCGCGACCTGCTCGCCGTGGGCCGCGAGCTGCTCGCCCCCACGCTCCTGCCCGAGGACCTCCACCGGGAGGCGACGACCGTGCAGTTCCCCGGGCTCGACGGCATCCTCCCCGGCTACGGCCGCCAGCGCCCCAACGACTGGGGCCTCGGGTTCGAGATCCGCGGGAGCAAGCACCCGCACTGGACCGGCTCCCGCAGCAGCGAGCGGACCTTCGGCCACTTCGGCCAGTCCGGATCCTTCCTCTGGGTGGACCCCGTAGCGGGCCTCACCGCCGCCTACCTCGGCGCGGAGCCCTTCGGCCCCGCCCACGTCGCCGCCTGGCCCGGCCTGACCGACGCCCTGCTCGCGGACGCCCTGCCCGGGGAGAGCGGCCCGTGAGCACCGCGCTCGACCTCCTCGACGGCTTCGGCTTCGAGGCCGCCGCGATCGTCATCGGCCCGGAGGGGGTGCGCGCCGCCCGCGGCGACCTCGACCTCGTGCGTCCCTGGCGCTCCGTGACCAAGACCGTCACCGGCACCGCCTGCGCGATCGCCCTCCAGGAGGGGTGCGCGGACCTCGAGGACCCGGCCGGCCCGCCCGGCTCCACCCTGCGCCACCTGCTCGCGCACGCCTCCGGCTACTTCTACGAGTCGGACTCGACGCTGCAGGCGCCCGGGCTGCGCCGCCACTACTCGAACTTCGGGATCGACGAGGCGGCCCGCCACGTCGAGCGCGCCGTCGGCCGCGACTTCGGCGACTGGGTGCAGGAGCGGGTCGCGGACCCCCTCGGCATGACCGGCCTCGACTGGACCGGCTCCGCCTCCGTGGGCGCCCACGGCGCGCTCACGGACCTCGCCCTGCTCGCGGGGGAGCTGCTGCGGCCCACCCTGCTCGAGGCGCCGTGGATGCGCGAGCTCACCACCCCCCAGCTGCCCGAGCTCGTGGGCATCATGCCGGGCTTCGGCAAGCAGGACCCGAACCCCTTCGGCCTCGGCATCGAGGTGCGCGGCCACAAGTCCCCGCACTGGACCGGGAGCGGGAACTCCCCGGAGACCTTCGGCCACTTCGGCATGCGCGGCACCGCCTTCTGGGTGGACCCCGTCGCGGACCTCGCGCTCGTGGTCGGCACCTCGCACGACTTCTGCGACGCCCACCGCGAGGTCATGCCGCGGCTGGCCGACGCCGTGCTCGCCGAGCACCGGTGCTGACGCTGACACAGACGCCGACACAGACGCCGACGCCGGCGCCGACGCTGACGCCGGCGCCGCCGTCGGCCTCACACGTTGTGCACGAGCGGGCCCTCCGGGTCCCGCCAGCCCCGGATCACCTCGAGCATCCGCACCAGGCGCACCGTCGCGGCGACGTCGTGCACCCGCAGCAGCCGGGCGCCGCGCTCGATGACCCAGGCGGCGGAGGCGAGCGACCCCTCGAGGCGCTCGGCCGCCGGGAGGCCCAGCGACTCCCCGATGACGTCCTTGCGCGAGAGCGCCGCGAGCACGGGATGGCCGAGATCGGCGAAGCGCTCCCAGCCGCGCAGCACCTCGAGGGTCTGCACGGTGGACTTGTTGAGGTCCGGGCCGGGGTCCACGACGATCCGCCCCGGGGCGATGCCCGCCGCGAGGGCCTGCTCCACGCGCACCGCGAGGAACTCCCGCACCTCGGCGACGACGTCCCCGTAGACAGGATGCGGGTGCGACCGGCGGGGCTCGGCGAGCGAGTGGGTGATGACGAGGGAGGCGTCCGTGCGGGCCACCACGCCGGCCAGGCGCGGGTCGGAGAGCCCCGTCGTGTCGTTGATGAGATCGGCGCCCACGGCGATCGCGGCCTCCGCGACGTCGGCGTGGAAGGTGTCCACGGAGAGCAGCACATGGGGCAGCTCGCGGCGCAGGCGCTCGAGGACGGGGACCACGCGGTCGATCTCCTCGGCCACCGGGACCGGCTCGCCGGGCGCGAACTTCACGCCGCCCACGTCCACGAGGTCCGCCCCCGTCGTGCCCGCCGCGAGGCCCGCCGCGACCGCCTTCTCGAGGGAGTCGGTGCGGCCCTGGTCGAAGAAGGAGTCCGGGGTGCGGTTGACGATGCCCATGACGAGCACCCGGCGATCCGTGGACGGCAGCGGCCGCGGGCGGAGGGGGCCGACGTGGTCGGGGGTCGGCGCGGGCGCCGGCACGACGGTGACATCGGGGCGTCGGTCCTGGGTCATCGGTCATTCCTCTGCTGTTCATGACGGCGGGAGTCCGTCTTTGACGGCCTGTCGCCCTGCATTACGTTAAGAGCGGACGCTCTGCTCCTCGATCCGGCCGAGGGCGTCCCGCGAACGCCGGGAACCGACCTATCGGAGGTATCGAACCATGAAGATCGTCGTCGCCGGCGGAGACGGATTCTGCGGCTGGCCCACCGCCCTCTACCTCTCGCAGAAGGGCCACGAGGTCACGATCGTCGACAATCTGGTGCGCCGCGAGATCGATGAGGAGCTCGGCTCGAACTCCGTGACCCCCATCCTCCCCCTCGAGGAGCGCGTGCAGGTCTGGAAGGAGGTCTCCGGGAAGGACATCGCCGTCGTCATCGGCGACCTCACCGACTACGAGACCGTCTCGCACCTGTTCGAGGACCTCCAGCCGGAGGCCTTCGTGCACTTCGCGGAGCACCGCAGCGCCCCCTACTCGATGATCGACCGCGAGCACGCGATCGAGAACCACCGCAACAACGTCGAGGGCACCCTCAACGTGCTGTGGGCGATCAAGGACCACGCGCCGGACTGCCACCTCGTCAAGCTCGGCACGATGGGCGAGTACGGCCAGCCGAACATCGACATCGAGGAGGGCTGGATCGAGATCGAGCACAAGGGCCGCAAGGACCGCCTCCCGTTCCCCAAGGCCCCCGGCTCGTTCTACCACCTCACGAAGGTGCACGACAGCGACAACATCATGTTCGCGTGCCGGGTCTGGGGCGTCCGCGCGACGGACCTCAACCAGGGCGTCGTCTACGGCCTCGAGACCGACGAGACCCGCCTCGACCCGCGCCTCGTGAACCGGTTCGACTACGACGCCGTGTTCGGCACCGCCCTGAACCGCTTCATCATCCAGGCGGCGATCGGCCACGACCTCACGGTCTACGGCAACGGCTCGCAGACCCGCGGCTACCTCGACATCCAGGACACGGTGCGCTGCATCGAGCTGGCCTGTCTGAACCCCGCAGACCGCGGCGAGTTCCGCGTCTACAACCAGTTCACCGAGCAGTTCTCCGTGCTCGAGCTCGCGCAGAAGGTCCAGAAGGTCGCCCGCGACCTCGGGATGCAGGCGGAGATCGCGAACACCGAGAACCCGCGCGTGGAGAAGTACGACCACTACTACAACGCGGTCAACACGAATCTCCTGGACCTGGGCCTGGAGCCGCACCTGCTGACCGACGAGCACCTCGCCGAGGTCCTGAAGGTCGCCCAGCAGAACACCGAGCGCGTCAAGCGCGAGCTCGTCATGCCCACCGTCACCTGGAAGTGACGACCACCCGGTGAGGATCGCGATCGTCACGGAGACCTTCCTGCCCTCCGTGGACGGCGTGGTGACGAGGCTGCGCCACGCCGTCGAGCGCTACGTGGACCTCGGTCACGAGGTCATGGTCATCGCGCCGGACCTCGGCGTGACCGAGCACCACGGGGCGCGGGTGGTGGGCGTGCGGCCGGTGACGCTGCCGTTCTACAAGCATCGGCGCTTCACCCTGCCGAGCCCCACCGTGGACGGCATCATCCGGGGCTTCCACCCGGACGTCGTCCACGCCGCCCAGCCGATCCTGCTCGCCTCCTCGGGGGCCTTCGCCGCGCACCGCCAGCGGATCCCGCTGGTCGCGAGCTACCACACCCACATCCCGCGCTACCTGGACCTGTACCGGGCGTGGCGGTGGGGCAAGCCCGCCGTGTGGTGGCAGATCCGGCGCAACCACGCCCTCGCGGACGTCAACATCGCGACCTCGGAGACGATGCGCGCCGAGCTCGCCGAGCACGGCATCGAGAACCTCCACGTGGTCCGACGGGGCGTGGACACCCGCACCTTCCACCCCTCCTTCGCGAGCGACGCGATGCGCGAGCGGCTCACGCAGGGGCACCCGGAGAAGAAGCTCCTGGTGTTCGTGGGCCGCCTCGCCGCGGAGAAGGAGATCCACCGGCTGCGGCCGATGATGGACCGCCGCGACGACGTGTCCCTCGCGATCGTGGGCGACGGGCCGTTCCGCGGGGAGCTCGAGCAGCTCTTCCGCGGCACCTCGACCGTCTTCCCCGGCTTCATGGAGGGGGAGGAGCTCGCGAGCGCCTTCGCGAGCGCCGACGCCTTCGTGTTCCCCTCCGTCACCGAGACCCTGGGGCTCGTCATCCTCGAGGGCATGGCCTCCGGGCTCCCGGTGGTCGCCGCCCGCTCCGGCCCCACCCTCGAGCAGGTGACCGACGGCCTGGACGGGCTGCTCTTCGACTCCGGCGACGAGGCCTCCCTCGACGCCGCCCTCGAGCGGCTCGGCGACGGGGAGCTGCGCACGCGGATCCGCGCCGCGGCCCGCGCCGAGGCGGAGAAGTACTCCTGGGAGGCGGCGTCGGACGACCTCCTGCGCTACTACGAGATGGCGATCGCGCAGCACGGCTGAGCAGGCGGGGGCACCCCGGCGGGATCACCCCGGCCGGATCGCGCCGGCGAGGCGGTGCAGGTAGCGCTGCTCGGGCAGGCTGCGCGTGCCCTCGGCGGCGCGGAGGAAGGCCTCCCGGGCCTCGTCGGCCCGGCCGAGCCGGCTCAGGAGATGCCCGGTGACGGCCTGACGCCGGTGGCTCCCCTCGGGGAGCCGGTCGAGGATCTCGAGACCGGCCTCCGGCCCCGCGACCTCGGCGGTCGCGACGGCGAGCCCGAGCGTGACCGACGGCGCCGGCTCCACGGCGTCGAGCATCCCGTAGAGCACGAGGATCTGCGCCCAGTCGGTGTCCTCCATCGAGCGGGCCTCCGCGTGGACCGCGGCGATCGCGGCCTGCAGCTGGAACGGCCCCACGGGCCCCACCGGCAGCGCCCGCTCGATCAGCGCGATCCCCTCGGCGATCAGCCGAGGGCTCCAGCGCGACCGGTCCTGCTCGGCGAGCGGGACGATCTCCCCGGCGGCGTCCAGGCGCGCCGGGGCGCGGGCATGGGTGAGCAGGAGCAGGGCGAGCAGGCCCGCGTTCTCCGGGTCCGAGGGCGCGAGCCGGTGGATCCTCCGGGCGAGGTCCAGCGCCGCCGCGGCGAGCAGCGGATCCGTGCCGCGCACCCGCTCGGTGAGGGCGTGGTCCTGGGCGTAGACGGCCGCGACGGCATGGCGCACCGCGTGCAGACGGGCGGGGAGGTCCGCGGCGGTCGGCGCCTCGAACCGGGCCCCCTGACCGGCCAGGGTGCGCTTGGCGCGGCTGATGCGCTGCCCCATCGTGCGCTCCTCGACGAAGAAGCACTGCGCGATCTGGGCCGTGGTGAGCCCGCCGACGGCGCGCAGCATGAGCGCCACCTGCGAGGCCGTGGTCAGCGCCGGGTGCGCGCAGAGCATCAGCAGCAGGAGGGTGTCGTCGGGCGCGTCGGACTCGACGGGGTCCGCCGGATCCGACGCCCGCCCGGGCTCGCGCGTCGCCGCCCGCTCCTCCCGGTCGCGCCGGGCGGCGTCGGCACGGAGGAGGTCCACCGCGCGGCGCGAGGCGACCCGCGTCAGCCAGGCGGCGGGATTCCTCGGCGTCCCCTCGCGGGGCCACTGCTCGGCGGCCGCGATGAGCGCGAGCTGGACGGCGTCCTCGCAGGTCGTGAAGTCCCCGTAGCGGCGCAGCAGCGTGGAGAGGACGTGCGGCGCCTCGCGGCGCCACACGTCCTCCCACTCGGGACCGCCCGGGCCGGGCCGCTCAGGAGACGTCGGGCTCGCCGCTCATGACGGGCCGGAGCTCGATCGTCTCGCCCCGTGCCCCGAAGATCCCGGCGATCTCCTCGGCCCGCTCGGCGGTGTCGACGTCGATGAGGAAGAACCCGGCGAGGTGCTCCTTGCCCTCGGCGTACGGACCGTCGACGGCGACCTTGCGATCGCCCTCCCAGCGCAGCAGGCGGGAGCTGGACGGTGCGGCGAGGGCCTCGGCGTGGACGAGCTCGCCGCGCTCGGTGATCGCGGCGAGGCCTTCCTCGAACGCCCTGCTCCCGGCCTCGCGCTCCTCCTGGGGGAGCGCCTGGTGCTCGGGCAGGAAATCCGGTGTGGGGTGTCCCCAGGGCTGCGGGTTCGAGTGGATGAGGATGACGTACTTCATGACTGCTCCTTCGTGGCCTGCTCGGCTGATCGGTCGGGGTGACCGCTCTCGTGCGCGGCGGTGGCGCGGTGCGCCTCCGCCGTCCTGCACCCACACGTCGGAGCTGCGGGCGAGTTCTCGACATGGTCGCACCGACGGGGGGGATCTCCCGCCGGACGGCCGATGTCGCCGCCCGGGAGACGCCGAGGCCCGGCCCCGCAGGATGCGGGACCGGGCCTCGATGGAGGGCCCAGGGCTCAGGCGGAGGAGCCGGGCCGGGGGAAGGATCAGCGGAAGGTGACGAAGCCGGTGGGGTTGCCCCAGATCTCGCGCTCGACGACCTGCTGCTTGGAGCCGGAGGCGTCGATGATCTCGCCGTCGCCCGCGTAGATCGCGACGTGGCCGGGCCAGGTGACGAGGTCGCCCGGCTGCGCCTCGGACTGGGAGATGCTGCGGCCCTGGTCGGCCAGCTGGCCGGCGGTGCGGGGCACGTCGATGCCCGCGGCGCTGTACGCGTAGTTCACGAGGCCGGAGCAGTCCATGCCGCCGAGCGAGGAGCCGCCCCAGGAGTAGGGGGTGCCGATCGCGGAGCGGGCGGCGTCGACGATCGTCGAGCCGCTCCCGCTCGAGTCCGAGGAGCTCGACGGCACGGCGGTCGCGCCGGCCGGGGTGCCGTTCGTGGAGCCCGAGTCGGAGTCGGAACCGGAATCGGCGGAGCCGCCGTCGAGCGCGGCCCGGGTGTCGGCGCCCACGACGCCGTCGGTCGCGATGCCGGCCCCGGACTGGAGGTCGATGACCGCGTCGCGGGTCAGGGAGCCGAAGAAGCCGGTCTCGGGGAGGTCGGCGCCCTGCGCGTTGAGGGCCTCCTGGAGGTCCTCCACGGCCCGGCCCGAGTCGCCCCGGCGGAGGGTGTCGGTGGACGCCGCGTCGGAGGCCTGCTCGGCGGACTCGGCGGACTCGTCGGAGCCGGAGGCCTGGGCGGGGGCGGAGGTCGCGGTGACCGCGGCCTCGTCGGAGCCCGCGAGCGCGGAGTCGTCGGCCAGCGCGGCGGTGCCGCCGGCGAAGGCGGTGCCGACGAGGACGGTGCCGAGCACGGCGCTGCCGCCGATCGCGTGCGCCGCACGGCGGGAGGCGGTGAGCGGGGTGACCGCGCGGCCGGCGGCGCGGTGGGTGTTCTGGAGCGTCATGGGGGTGGTGATTCCTTCGTGGCGATGCTGTGGGTCTCTCGCGTCCCTCGACGCGATGCTCGCTCCGGTCACGGGCGACATGCGGTGACGTCGAGGGTGGGGCCCGGGCGTCCGGGGAGCGGTCATCCACGCTAGGAGCCGTGCCGGCGGACCTGAAGCGCGTTGAACGAGCCGCATCGAGCCGTTGAACGGGATTTGACCCGCAGCAGCCGCCATTGACGCGGCGGTGGTCCGGCTTGATCTCCCGGCATGGCGTGCGCCATACGGGGCGGCGTCCGCGCGGTGGGGGACAGGGGGAGGGGAGCGGCCCGGCCATGTGACGGGCGCCGCACGGCCGTCACCCTCACGTCACCTTCGCACGGGGCATATGACGGCTGATGACATGGCGGTGGATCGAGTCCGCCATGCGCCGTCATGATCGGCCACATGACCGCACCCGCCCCCGCCCCTGCCCCGACCCGGGACCCGGGCCCGGACTCCCGGCCCGCCCGCGGAGTGCGCCTGGACGGCGTCGCCCGCGGCTTCGACGGCCCCCAGGGCCGCCACGAGGTGCTGCGCGCCCTCGACCTCGAGCTCGCCCCCGGCGGCATCCACGCCGTCATCGGCCCCTCCGGCTGCGGCAAGTCGACCCTGCTGCGCCTCGTCGCCGGACTCGACGCCCCGAGCACCGGGCGCCTCACGACCCCCGGCGCCGAGCGCACCGCCGTCGCCTTCCAGGAGCCGCGGCTGCTGCCCTGGCGCACCCTCGAGGCGAACGTCGCTCTCGGCCTGCCGCGCGGCACCGCCCGCCGCGAGGGCCGCGACCGCGTGCGGCGGCTGCTGCAGCTCGTGGGACTCGAGCACGCCGCCGGCCAGCGCCCCCGCGAGGTCTCCGGCGGCATGGCCCAGCGCGCCTCCCTCGCCCGGGCGCTCGCCCGCGGCCCCGAGGTGCTCCTGCTCGACGAGCCCTTCGGCGCGCTCGACGCCCTCACCCGGCTGCGCATGCAGGACCTCCTGCTCGAGATCCACGCCGCGGAGCCCACCACGGTGCTCGTCGTGACCCACGACGTCGAGGAGGCCCTCTACCTCGCCGACCAGGTCCTCCTGCTGCGCAGCCTGCGCGGCGCGGAGGCCGGCGCCGCCTCCCTCGCCCGCCGGATCGACGTGCCCGGCGCCCGCCCGCGCGACCGCACCGACCCCGCCCTCGCCCAGCTGCGCGCCGAGCTCCTCGAGGGCCTCGGCGTTCCCACCCACCACCACACCGAGGATCCCCGATGACCCCCACCGATCCCTCCTCCCGCTCCCCGTTCCCCCGCCGCGGCCTGCTCGCCGCGGGCGCCCTCGCCGCGCCGCTCGCCCTCGCCGGCTGCGTGGCCGGGGAGAACGCCGACGCGGACTCCGCCGGCTCCGGCGGATCCGACGGCGGCGGCTCCTGGTCCACCGCGACCCTCACGATCGACTTCGCGACCTACAACCCGCTCAGCCTCGTCGTCCGCGACCAGCAGCTGATCGAGAAGGCGCTCGGCGACGGCGTGGAGGTCACCTGGGTGCAGTCCGCCGGCTCCAACAAGGCCAACGAGCTGCTGCGCTCCGGCTCCGCCGACGTCGCCTCCACCGCCGGCTCCGCGGCCCTGCTCGCCCGCGCGAACGGCTCCCCGATCAAGGTCATCGACATCTACTCGCAGCCCGAGTGGTCCGCGCTCGTGGTCCGCGGGGACAGCGACGTCACCGGCCCCGCGGACCTCGCCGGGCGGCCCGTCGCCGCGACCCCCGGCACCGACCCGTACTTCTTCCTCGTGCAGGCGCTCGCCGAGGCCGGCCTGGAGGTCGAGGACGTCGAGGTGCAGGCCCTCCAGCACGCCGACGGCCGCTCCGCGCTCGACGGCGGCTCCGTGGACGCCTGGTCCGGGCTCGACCCGATCATGGGCGCGGCCGAGGTCGAGTCCGGGGACGTGCTCGTCTACCGCAACGTCGACTTCAACACCTACGGCTTCCTCAACGCGACCGAGCAGTTCATCACCGAGCACGCGGACGTCGCCCAGGTCGTCGTCGACGCCTACGAGCAGGCCCGCGCCTGGGCCCTCGAGAACCTCGAGGCGACCGCCTCGCTGCTCGCCGAGGTCGCCGGCATCGCCCCCGAGGTCGCCACCACCGTCATCACCGAGCGCTCGAACCTCGACGTCTCCGGCGTGCCCGGCGACGACCAGACCGCCGTGCTCGAGCGGATCTCGCCCGTCCTCGCCGACTCCGGCGACGTCGCCGGCGGGGCCGACGTCGTCGCCGCGGCCCTCTCCTCGATCGTCCACGCGGACTTCGCCGAGGCGGCGGCCGCGGCAGCGGGGTCCGGGAAGTGAGCGCGGAGCTCCTGACCGGGCAGTCCGCCGACGCCTCCCGCAGCACGCCGCTGCTCGCGGCGCGGCCCCTCACACAGCGGCGCGGGGTGCGGCTCGCGCTCGGCGCGCTGCTGCCGCTCGTCATCCTCGTGGCCTGGCAGGTCGTCACCTCCACCGGCCTCGTGCCCGCCTACCGCCTTCCCGAGCCGCTGAGCGTGCTCACGGCCGCGGGACAGCTCGCCGAGGGCGGCGACCTCGGGCTGCACGTCGCGATCTCCGTGCAGCGCGTGCTCATCGGCTTCGCGATCGGCGCGACCGTCGGCCTCGCGCTCGCCGCGGTCGTCGGGCTGAGCCGCCTCGGCGACGCCCTGCTCGCCCCCACCCTCGCCGCGCTGCGCACCGTCCCCTCGCTGGCCTGGGTGCCGCTGCTGATCCTGTGGATGCAGATCGGGGAGAGCTCGAAGATCACGCTCATCGCGATCGGCGCCTTCTTCCCGGTGCTCACCACCGTCTCCTCCGCGCTGCGCCACGTGGACCCGCAGCTCGTCGAGGCCGGCCGCGCCTTCGGGCTGCGCGGATGGTCCCTGCTGCGCATCGTGCAGCTGCCCGCGGTGGTGCCCGCCGTCGTCTCCGGACTGCGCCTCGCCCTCGCCCAGGCGTGGCTGTTCCTCGTCGCCGCGGAGCTCATCGCCTCCTCGATGGGCCTCGGCTTCCTGCTCAACGACTCCCAGCAGAACGGTCGCGTGGACCGGATCCTGCTGGCCATCGTGCTGCTCGCCCTGCTGGGCAGCCTGACCAACGCCCTGCTGGGCGTCGCCGAGAAGCACCTGCTGAGGAGGTGGGCATGACCACCGCGACCCCCACAACCGCCACGAGCCCCACGACCACTGCCGCCCCGCCGGCGGACGAGTTCCGCCTGGTCGAGACCCGCAGCTACCCGGCCCCCGCGGCCGCCGCCGCGCGGGCGAACGTCGGCCCCGAGGAGCACGCCTGCGCGGCCGCCGACCCGCTCGCCTTCTGGGAGGAGGCCGCGCGCCGCCTCGACTGGGCCGAGCCGTGGCACACCGTGCTCGACTGGCAGGGCCCCGTCCCGGACCCCGCCACCGGCGAGGTGCCGGTGCCCCGCGCCCGCTGGTTCGACGGCGGCCGCCTCAACGTCGCCGAGAACTGCGTGGACCGCCACGTGCGCGCCGGCCGTGGCGAGAAGGTCGCCCTGTTCTTCGAGGGCGAGCCGGGGGACCGCGAGGCCGTCACCTACGCGGACCTCCAGGCGCGCGTCTCCCGCGCCGCGAACGCCCTGACCGCGCTCGGCATCGGCCCCGGCGACCGGGTCGTCGTCTACCTCCCCGTGCTCGTCGAGACCGTCGTCATCGCGCTGGCCTGCGCCCGGATCGGCGCGGTGCACTCGCTCGTCTTCGGCGGCTTCAGCGCCGAGGCCGTGCGCTTCCGCCTCGAGGACACCGGCGCGAAGCTCCTCGTCACCTCCGACGGCCAGTTCCGCCGCGGCCAGGCCGTCGAGGTGAAGAGCCAGGCCGACGTCGCCGCCGCCGACCTCCCCGCCCTCGAGCACGTGCTCGTGGTGCGCCGCACCGGTCAGGACGTGCCCTGGACCGCGGGTCGCGACGTGTGGTGGCACGAGAGCGTGGACATCGCGAGCGAGATCCACGAGCCGCAGCCCTTCGACGCCGAGCACCCGCTGTTCATCATCTACACCTCCGGCACCACGGGGAAGCCCAAGGGTCTCGTCCACAGCTCCGGCGGCTACCTCACCCACGCCGCCTGGTCCCACTGGGCCGTCTTCGACGCCGAGGAGGAGGACGTCCATTGGTGCACGGCGGACCTCGCCTGGGTCACCGCCCACACCTACGAGATCTACGGGCCGCTCAGCAACGGCCTCACCCAGGTCATCTACGAGGGCACGCCCGGCGAGCCGCACCGCGAGCGGCACCTCGAGATCATCGAGCGCTACGGCGTCACCGTCTACTACACGGCCCCCACCCTCATCCGGACCTTCATGACCTGGTTCGGGGAGGAGCTCCCCGTGGGCCACGACCTCTCCACGCTGCGCCTGCTGGGCACCGTCGGCGAGGCGATCAACCCCGAGGCCTGGGTGTGGTTCCACCGCACCTTCGGCCGCGGCGAGCTGCCCATCGTCGACACCTGGTGGCAGTCGGAGACCGGCGCGGCGATGATCGCGCCGCTGCCCGGCGTGACGACCCTCAAGCCGGGCTCCGCGACCCGGCCGCTGCCGGGGATCGACGCCGCCGTCGTCGACGAGGCGGGGGAGGAGCTGCCCGCCGGCCGCTCCGGCACCCTCGTGGTGCGCCGCCCCTGGCCCGGCATGGCCCGCACCGTCTGGGGCGACCCCGAGCGCTACCGCGACTCCTACTGGAAGGCCTACGCCGGCCGCGGCGAGCACGGCGGCTTCTACGTCGCCGGGGACTCCGCGACCGTGGACGCCGACGGCTGCGTCTGGATCCTGGGCCGCCTCGACGACGTCGTCAACGTCTCCGGGCACCGGCTCTCCACCATCGAGATCGAGTCCGCGCTGGTCGCCGAGCCCTCCGTCACCGAGGCCGGCGCCGCCGGGATCGACGACCCCCTCACCGGCCAGGCCGTCGCGGTGTTCGTCATCGCGAGCGGCCGCGCCGAGGTGGACGCCGCCGCCCTGCGCGAGCGGGTCGCCCGGGAGATCGGTCCGATCGCCAAGCCCCGCCACGTGCTGGACGTCCCGGACCTGCCCCGCACCCGCTCCGGCAAGATCATGCGACGGCTGCTCGCCCAGCTCGTCCATGCCGAGCGCGACCGCCGCGCGGGCCGTGAGCCCTCCCCGCTGGGCGACGTGACGAGCCTGCAGAACCCCGAGGCCGTCGACGCCGTCGCCGCGCGGATCGCCGCCCTGCCTGCCGGCCACCCGGCCGTGTCCTGACCAGAGCCGTCCTGACCCGGCCCGACCAGCATCGACCCCCAGGAGGAACCATGACCCCCACCGTCCCCCGCTCCACCTACGAGACGCCGCTCAAGCTCGCCTACTGGGTCCCCAACGTCTCCGGCGGCCTCGTCGTCTCCACGATCGAGCAGCGCACCGACTGGGAGTTCGACTACAACCGGCGCCTCGCCCGCATCGCCGAGGACTCCGGCTTCGAGTACGCCCTCACCCAGGCCCGCTACGCCGCGAGCTACGGCGCGGACCGCCAGCACGAGGCGACTGCCTTCTCGCTCGGCCTGCTCGGCGCGACCGAGCGGCTGAAGATCATCTCCGCCGTGCACCCCGGCATGTGGCACCCCGGCGTGCTCGCCAAGTGGCTCATCACCGCGGACCACATCTCCGGCGGCCGCGCCGCCGTCAACATCGTCTCCGGCTGGCTCAAGGACGAGTTCGTCAACTTCGGCCTGCCGTGGCTCGAGCACGACCAGCGCTACGTGCGCACCGAGGAGTTCATCCGCGTGCTGCGCGGCCTGCTCACCGAGGAGGACTTCTCCCTCGACGGCACGTACTACCAGGTCTCCGGCATCGACCTCTCCCCGAAGCCGCTCGAGATCCCCGGCCGCGCGCACCCCGAGATCTTCTTCGGCGGCAACTCCACCGCCGCCCAGGCCACCGCCGGCCGCGTCGCCGACTGGTACTTCTCCAACGGCCGCGACCTCGAGGGCTACGCCGGGAACGTCGCCGGCGTCCAGGCCTCCGCCGCCGAGGCCGGCCGCGACCCGCGGTTCGGCCTGAACGGCTTCGTCATCGCCCGCGAGACCCGCAAGGAGGCCGAGGAGACCCTGCGCGAGATCATCGCCAAGGCCCACCGCCCCGCGGTCGAGGGCTTCGCGCAGTCCGTCAAGGAGGCCGGCCAGTCCACGAAGGACGGCAAGGGCATGTGGGCGGACTCCTCCTTCGAGGACCTCGTCCAGTACAACGACGGCTTCAGGACGCAGCTCATCGGCACCCCCGAGGAGATCGCCGACCGCATCCTGGAGTACAAGAAGATCGGCGTGAACCTCCTGCTCACCGGCTACCTCCACTTCGCCGAGGAGGTCGCCGCCTTCGGCCGCGACGTGCTGCCGATCGTGCGCGAGAAGGAGGCGGAGCTCGCCCGCGCCCACGGCACCGAGCTGAACACCGACCTGCTCCCCGTCGCCCCCGGCGTGAGCGCCGAGGAGGCCGCCGCATGACGACCCCCGGCTCCGCGGCCCCCGCTTCCCCGACCCCCGGTTCTCAGGCTCCTGGTTCTGCGACTCCTGAGCGCAGCTTCGGCTTCCGCACCCGCGCCCTGCACGCGGGCGGCACCCCCGACGCCCAGCACGGCGCCCGCGCGGTCCCGATCTACCAGACCACCTCGTTCGTCTTCGACGACGCCGCGGACGCCGCGAACCTCTTCGCCCTCCAGAAGTACGGGAACATCTACTCCCGCATCGGCAACCCCACGGTCGCCGCCTTCGAGGAGCGGATCGCGTCCCTCGAGGGCGGCATCGGCGCGGTCGCCACGGCCTCGGGCATGAGCGCCGAGTTCATCACCTTCGCGGCGCTCGTCGGCGCGGGCGACCACGTCGTCTCCTCCGCGCAGCTGTACGGCGGCACCGTCACCCAGCTCGACGTCACCCTGCGCCGCTTCGGCGTGGAGACCACCTTCGTGGCCTCGTCGGACCCGGAGGACTACCGCGCGGCGTTCCGGCCGGAGACGAAGGTCCTCTACGTCGAGATGATCGGCAACCCCTCCGGGGAGATCGCGGACCTCGAGGGGCTCGCGGCCCTCGCCCACGAGCACGGCGTCCCGCTCGTCGTCGACGCGACCCTCGCGACCCCCTACCTCGTGCGTCCGCTCGAGCACGGGGCCGACGTCGTCATCCACTCCGCCACGAAGTTCCTCGGCGGGCACGGCACCACCCTCGGCGGCGTCGTCGTCGAGGCGGGCCGCTTCGACTGGGGCAACGGGAAGTTCCCGACGATGACCGAGCCCGTCGAGTCCTACGGCGGGATCCGCTGGTGGGACAACTTCGGCGAGTACGGCTTCCTCACGAAGCTCCGCTCCGAGCAGCTGCGGGACATCGGCCCCTCGCTGTCCGCGCAGTCCGCCTTCCAGCTGCTGCAGGGCGTCGAGACCCTGCCCCAGCGCATCGACGCGCACCTCGCCGGGGCGCGCGCCGTCGCGCAGTGGCTCGACGCGGACCCTCGCGTCTCCTTCGTGACCTGGGCGGGCCTCGAGGACCATCCCCATCACGCGCGGGCGCAGAAGTACCTGCCGCTCGGACCGGGCAGCGTCTTCGCCTTCGGCGTCACGCCGTCCGGCGAGTTCGCCGACGAGGCCGAGGAGGCCGCCGCGGCCCGTGCGACCGGCGAGGCCGTCATCGGGAACCTGCAGCTCGCCTCGCACCTCGCGAACATCGGCGACGCCCGCACCCTCGTCATCCACCCCGCCTCGACCACGCACCAGCAGCTCAGCCCCGAGCAGCTGCTCGCAGGCGGCGTGCGACCGGACCTCATCCGGGTCTCCGTCGGCCTCGAGGACGTCGAGGACATCCTGTGGGACCTCGACCAGGCGATCACCGCGGCCACCGGCCGCACCCGGGAGGAGCAGGCATGAGCGGCGCGAACGGCATCAGCATCGAGGGCGCCGGGGCGGCCTGCGCCGTGGGCGGCAGCGCGGGTGGCGGTACGGGGTCGGACGGGACCGACGGGCGCAGCTGGCAGGGCCCGACGGCCCCCGAGCGGCTCGCGTTCCTCCGGCGCGCGCGGTCCATCGCGATCGTCGGCGCCTCCGCGAACCCCGCGCGGGCGAGCTACTTCGTGGCGACGTACCTGCTCTCCTCGAGCCCGTACGACGTCTACTTCGTGAACCCGCGGGCGGAGACGATCCTGGGACACCCGGCCTACGATTCCCTCGCGGATCTCCCCGTGGTGCCCGACATCGTCGACGTGTTCCGCAAGGACGCCGACCTCCCCGGCGTGGCCCGCGAGGCCGTCGCCGTGGGCGCGAAGGCGCTGTGGCTGCAGCTCGGATCCTGGAACGAGGAGGCCGCGGCGATCGCCGAGGAGGCCGGCCTCGACGTGGTGATGGACCGCTGCGTGAAGATCGAGCACGCCCGCTTCCACGGCGGCCTGCACCTGGCCGGCTTCAACACCGGCGAGATCAGCTCGCGGAAGCAGCGCCTGGCCTGAGGCGGTGAGCTCGTGAGGCGGTGAGCTGCTGAGCCGGTGAGCTCCTGAGCGGAGGAGCCGCGGGTCAGTCGGCGACGCGGATCCCGAGCTGCTCGGCGAGCTGCGGGGCGAGATCCATCAGCTGCGCGGGGCCCACGGTGGCCCCGCGCAGTGCGTCCACCCCGTGCACCACGCCCGGGCGCACCTCGCGCAGGTCCACGTCGACGCAGGTCGCGCGGTCCATCGTGAGCTCGTCGATGCGGCAGTCCCGCAGCGCCACCCGGGTCAGCCGCGCCTCGGTGAGGTCGAGGCTCGTGATCGTCGCGTCCTCGATGACGACGTCGGTGAGCTCGGCGCCGCGCAGGCTCAGCCAGTCGACCTTGCCGCCGCTGATCAGCACCGAGCTGAGCGCGGCGCCGTCGAGGGCGAGCGCGCCCACCCGGGGCGAGAGCAGCTCGACCTCGCGCCAGGAGCCGTCGGTCGCCCGCAGCTCGGGCGCTCGGGGGCGGTCCAGGCGGCTGGCCACGATCCGGGAACCGCGCAGGTCGACGCCCGTGAGGTCCGCTCCCTCGAGGAGCAGGGAGTCGGCGAGCTCGTCCGGCCGCAGGGCCTCGGGGCCCGCCGGCTCGAGGGCGGCGGCGTCGAGGGCGGTGAGCGCGGGGGCGCGGAGGCGGGAGCGGGCGCGGCGGGGGAGCGGAGGCATGGGCCCGATCCTGCCATCCGGGTCCGACGAGACGCTCCGGCAGGATTCGAACCTGCGACGTACTCCTTATGGGGGAGCTGCTCTACCGGCCTGAGCTACGAAGCGATGCCACCACCGTGCCCGATACCGGGCTCCCGGGGCCAGCGTCGCGTCATCTTCTGTCGCGGGCCCGGCGATCGTTCCTCCCCATCGCCTGCTCGTCCACCGCCGGCGGTCATCCGCTGCGGGCGGGCGTGACCCGGCGGAGGCTGGGGACATGACCGAGCACGCACAGGACCCCGAGCACCCGGCAGGCGAGCCGCCGCCGGATGCCGGCGAGAGCCTGCCCGGCCCAGCGCAGGGACCGGCGCCGCAGGATCTCGCCGCCATCCTGGGCGACCACGCGCATGCGCTGCTGGGCGTGCTCCTGGACAGCGAGGGCACCTTCGACGCGGGCATCCACCCCAGTGCGCACTTCACGGCCCTGCTGCAGCGCATCGTCGAGCTCCGCGGCGTGCTGGACGCCCTGGCCCCCGCGGCGCAGACGGCGATCGCGGAGGCGACCCGACGCGAGGAGCGGGACGCCCATGCCACCGCCGAGGGCGACCATGACCAGCGCGCGATGCGCAGCACCGACCGCGGCGCGGACCAGGCCGCCGCGCGCGAGGTCTCGATGGTCACGCGGCAGTCGCCCGCGCGGGCCGTCTGGTCCCTCTCCGCCGCGCAGCGCCTCGTCCGCTCCCTGCCCTCGATCCACGAGGCGGTCGCCGTGGGCGGCATCGGTGCGGAGGCCGCGCTGCGGGTCGCGAGCGCCGTCCGCGTGCTCGACGAGGACGGTCGCGCGCAGGTGGACCAGGCGCTCGCGGCACGGCTCCCGTACCTCGACGCCGCCTCGACACGGCAGTGGGAGGACTAGGCCGCCGCCGCGGTCGAGGCCGCGGATCCGGAGGGTGCGGCCCGTCGTCACCTGATCGCGCGACGGCGGCGGCACCTGAGGGTGCACCGGCGGCAGGACGGCATGGCCTCGGTGACCCTGCACCTGCCCGCCGTGGACGGGGCGCTGATCGGCAAGCGATTCGCGCTCGAGGCGGAGCGTCGGCGGGCGGCGGGCGACCGCACCGGGCACGGCGCCCTCATGGCGGACCTCGCCTCCATGGTGCTGCTGGGCGGCCCCGTCGCGGTGCAGAGCGTGATGCCGTCGTCGGAGACGGGACCGGAGAGGGAGACGGCGCCGGAGCCGGTGTCCGCGCCGGAGCCGGTGTCGGCGGCAGATCCGGAGCCGGCGGCGGTGGAGGACTCGGCGCCGGGATCGGAGCCGTCACCGGAGGGGACGGAGAGCACGACGGAGGCCGAGGACGAGGCAGCGGCGCCGGGGGCGGGCCCGTCGGGCTCCCCGCCCCGGGTCACCCTGGAGATCGGCGTGCTCATCACCGAGCGCACGCTCCTCGCGCCCGAGTCCGGGGACGTCGCGCACCTCGAGGGCTACGGCGCCGTCCCTGCGGAGGCCGTGCGGGAGCAGATCCGACGGGCGCTGGACCCACCTCCACCCGGGGAGCCGGACCCCTTCGGGCTCGCGGGGGCGAGCGTGCGCACCGTGTTCCGGCGCCTGTTCACACATCCCACTACCGGCGAGCTGATCGCGGCCGACTCCCGTGCTCGAGCCTTCCCCGCGGGGATGCGACAGTTCCTCACCTGGCGCGACACGACTTGCCGCGGGCCGTTCTGCGACGCGCCCATCCGTCACATGGACCATGTGCTGCCGTATGCGGAGGGCGGGGCGACGAGCCTGGACGACGGCCAGGGCGGCTGCGCGTACTGCAACCTCGGCCGTGCGGAGCAGACGAGGTCGGTGGCGCGCGCGGAGGACGGCATGCCCGGGCACCGCGTCTCCTGGAGGAGCCGCAACGGGGTCACCCGGGTCACGGGACCGCGGGCGCTCACCCCGCCTGCACAGGCGCCCCCGCCGTCCGGCCTGGACTGACCCGTCCCCACCGGACCGACCCGTCCCACCCTGGCTGACCCGCCCCACCCTGGCTGAACCGCCCCCGGTGGGGGAGGCTCTCGTGAAGCTGCAACGTGTTTCAGGCAGACCATCGAGGGAAAGGGCTTGCCGGCGGGCGCGACGTATGGAAACGTTTGCAGTCCCAGGCTCCGCGGCACCACGCTGCACCCCGCGTCATCGAGGACACGAACAGACATGACCCTGCGCACCGCTTCCCTCACCGCCGACGTCACCCGCACCAGCGACGGCAGCAGGCTCCTGCTCCGCGCGAGCGACGCCGCCGCCCTCGCCGGGTTCGACGGCGAGCTCAGCACGGACGGCGGGGACCACCTGCTCGCAGGCCCGCTCTCCCACGAGAACGCCGTCGCCCTACGGGCCGCGATCCCCGCGCTTCGCCCGCAGCTCGTCACCGGTCACCGCACCTCCGTGGGCACCGGCGACCGGCTCGGCCTCGCCACCGCCGGCCAGGCCGCCGCCTTCGCCGCGGTCGGCGGGGAGGTGCTGCCCGTTCTCGCCCAGCAGTCGATCCGCGAGATGGACCGTCTGGGCCGCAGCGCCCGCGAGGTCATGGACGAGGCGACCTTCGGTCTCGTCGAGGCGGGCTGGGACCGCGGCTACGGCGCGGACTGCGACCACATCAAGACCACCGAGGGCATCGACCGGGGCCTCGACGCGGGCTTCACGATGTTCACCCTTGACCCCGGCGACGCGGTCCAGGACGTCACCGCCGGGGCGACCCTCGAGCAGGCGCTCGCCCTGCCCTGGGATGTCCTCGAGGACACCTGGGAGGGCACCCTCGCCCGCTACGCCGGCATCCGGGTCGAGGTCGCGCCGGGCCTCGTCCTCGAGCCGGACGAGCAGGAGGTCCTCACCGCCGTCGTCAAGTACGCGGGCGCGGTCGCGGAGGCCATCGGGCTGTACCGCCACCTCCGCGAGGGCGCCGCGCGCGCCGGGTACGAGGTCGAGGCCGAGATCGCGGTGGACGAGACCGCGTGGCAGACCTCCTTCTTCGAGCACTACTTCCTCGCCGCGGAGCTCCGTCGGCTCGGCGCCGAGTGGTTCAGCTTCGCCCCCCGCTACGTCGACGGGTTCGAGAAGGGGCTGGAGTTCCTCGGCGACCACGAGGAGCTGCGCAGCAACCTCGCCGCGCACCACGCGATCGGCGAGCTGTTCGGCGGCTACAAGATCTCGCTGCACTCGGGCTCGGACAAGTACTCGATCTACCCGCTCGCCGTCGAGGCCACCGAGGGCCTCGTGCACCTGAAGACCTCCGGCACCAGCTACCTGTGCGCCCTCGAGGTCGTCGCCCGGCGTGATCCGGAGCTGTTCGCGGAGATCTGGCGGATCTCGCGGGCCGCCTACGCCCGCGCCGCCGCGTCCTACCAGGTCTCCGCGCAGGTGGAGAACACGCCCGAGTCCCTCGAGGGTGTGGACCTGCTGGCGCTGCTGGAGGGAGCCGACGGCAGGCAGATCCTCCACGTGGGCTACGGCGACTCGCTGACCACCGAGCTCGTGGACGGCACACCGCTCGTGGAGCGTCTGCGCGCGGTGCTCCGTGAGCGCCACGAGGACTACGCGGCCGTGCTGGTCCCGCACCTGAGCCGGCACCTCGAGGCCTTCGGGACCGTGGCCGCCCGCTGACACCCTCGCCCCGCCGGGCCCACAGGACCCCGGCTGTCAGGCGGAGGCGGCCGCTCGTGCCGCTGCGGGCAGGGCCTCGGCGATCCGGTCGATGACCTCAGGAGTGTGCGCCGTCGAGACGAACCAGGCCTCGAAGGCGGAGGGCGGCAGGTAGATGCCGCTGTCGAGCAGCGAGTGGAAGAACCGCGTGAAGGCGGCGGTGTCCTGCGCCTTCGAGTCCTCGTAGGTGCGCACCGGCTCGCTGCGGAAGAACACCGAGAACAGGGTCCCGGCGGTCTGGATCACGTGGGGAACACCCGCCGTCGTGAGCGCCTCGGCGACGAGCTGCTGGAGCGCCGCGGAGGCCCGGTCCAGGTGGGCGTAGGCGGCGTCGTCGAGGCCCGCGAAGGTCGCGAGCCCGGCGGCGGTCGCGAGCGGGTTCCCCGAGAGCGTGCCCGCCTGGTAGACGGGGCCGGCCGGGGAGAGCAGGTCCATGAGATCCGCCCGGCCGCCGAAGGCGCCCACGGGGAGACCGCCGCCGATCACCTTGCCGAAGGTCATGAGGTCCGGCGTCCAGCCCTCGCCGTCGATGCCGTAGTAACCCGCGGCGCTCGCCCGGAAGCCGGTGAGGACCTCGTCACTGATCACCAGGGCGCCGCCGCCGTGGACGATGCCCGCGAGCTCGCGGTGGAAGCCCTCCGGCGGGGTCACCACGCCCATGTTGCAGGGGGCGGCCTCGGTGATGACCGCGGCGATCTCGTCACCGCGGGCGGCGAACAGCTCGCGCACCGCGTCGAGGTCGCCGTAGGGCAGGACCACGGTGTCCTTCGCGGTGGAGGCCGTGACACCGGCGGAGCCGGGCAGGGCGAAGGTCGCGACGCCGCTGCCGGCCTCGGCGAGCAGCGCGTCCACGTGCCCGTGGTAGCAGCCGGCGAACTTCACGACCACGTCGCGGCCGGTCGCGGCGCGGGCCACGCGCAGCGCGCTCATCGTCGCCTCGGTGCCGGAGTTGACCAGGCGCAGCCGCTCGATCGGGCCCACGCGCCGGGCGATCTCCTCGGCGAGGGAGACCTCGCCCGGCTGCGGGGCGCCGAAGGAGAGCCCGCGGCCGGCGGCCTCGCGCACGGCCTCGACCACGGCGGGGTTCGCGTGGCCCAGGATCATCGGCCCCCAGGAGCCGACGAGGTCCACGTACTCACGGCCGTCGGCGTCGGTGAGCAGCGCGCCGGAGGCGGAGGTGAGGAACGGCGGGGTCCCGCCCACGGAGCCGAAGGCCCGCACGGGCGAGTTCACGCCGGAGGGGATCACGCGGCGGGCGCGGGCGAAGAGCTCCTCGGAGAGGCCGGCGGGGGTCGAGGTCATGGCGGGCTCCTGTATCAGGTGCGGTGGCGAGGTCAGGTGCGGTGGCGAGGGGGCGACGGTGGGGTCGGATGCGGGGTCGGATGCGGTGGCGGGGTGCGGTGACGATGCGTGGCGGAGGCCGGGCTCAGAGGAACTCGCGGAGCCCCTCGGGCAGGCCGTCGCGGAACCACCCGGCGACCTCGCTCGCGTGGTAGGTCAGCACGGTGCTCGCGCCGGCGCGGCGGAAGGCCAGCAGCGACTCGAGGATCGTGCGCTCGCGGTCCAGCCAGCCGTTCGCGGCGGCCGCCTCGATCATCGCGTACTCACCGGAGACCTGGTAGGCCCCGACGGGCACGGGGGAGGCCTGGGAGACCTCCTTGAGCACGTCGAGGTAGGGCATGCCGGGCTTGACCATGACGAGGTCGGCGCCCTCGGCGACGTCGAGCTCGAGCTCGCGCAGCGCTTCGCGGCCGTTGGCGGGGTCCTGCTGGTAGGTGCGGCGGTCGCCCACGAGGGAGGAGTCCACGGCCTCGCGGAAGGGGCCGAAGAACGCCGAGGCGTACTTCGCGGTGTAGGCGTAGACGACGGTGTCCTCGTGGCCGGTGACGTCGAGCGCGTCGCGGATCGCCGCGATCTGCCCGTCCATCATCCCGGAGGGACCCACGAGGTGCGCCCCGGCCTCCGCCTGGGCGACGGCCATGTCGCGGTAGCGCTCGAGGGTCGCGTCGTTGTCGACGCGGCCGTCGGCGTCGAGCACGCCGCAGTGGCCGTGGTCGGTGAACTCGTCTAGGCAGAGGTCCGCCATGACCACGGTGTCGTCGCCGAGCTCGGCGCGGAGCCGGGCGAGGCCCTGGTTGAGTACGCCGTCGGGATCCGTCGCCCCGGAGCCGATCGCGTCCTTCGCGGTGGGGACGCCGAAGAGCATGATGCCGCCGACGCCGCGCTCGACGGCCTCGGTGGCGGTGCGGGCGAGGGAGTCCAGGGAGTGCTGGGCGACGCCCGGCATGGAGGTGATCGGGCGGGAATCGCCGCCCGTGAGGTCCTCGGCGGCGAACATCGGCAGCACGAGGTCCGCGGGGCGCAGGGTGTGCTCGCGCACGAGCGAGCGCAGGGCGGAGGTGGAGCGCAGGCGGCGGGTCCGCTCGACGGGCAGCGGGCCGGTGGGCAGGGAGTTGCGGGTATCCGACGGGGTGCGGGGCTGGGACGGGGTGGTCATCGATCCTCCTGGGGGTCGTCGGTGGGGGTCTGAGAGGCGGGGCCGGGCCCGTGCAGCGCCTGCTGCACGGCGGCGGCGAGGCGGGTATCGTCCGGGGCGTCGGCCTGCACGCTCACCGTGAGACCGGCCTCGCGGGCGGCCTCGGTGGTGGGTGCGCCGATGGTGACGACGGCGGTGCCGGCGCCCACGCCGATGCCGGCGACGTGGCGGGCGATCATCGGGCTGGTGAGGACGACGGCCGCGTAGCCGCCCTCGCGGAGCGCCGCCGCCACGGCGGGCGGCGGGGTGAGCGCCTCGGGCCGGTAGGCGGTGACCTGATCGACCTTCTCGACCAGGTCGCCGAGCGCCTCGAGCCCGCGGCGCACGGTCGACGCGGCGGCCGCCGAGGTCGGGAACAGGACGCGAGCGGGGGCGGCGCCGCCACCGGTCGTCGACGAGCCGGCGATGGCCGGGCCGGCGAGCGTCGGGAACTCCTCGACGAGCGCGGCGCCGGAGCCCGCGGCGACGTGATCCACACGGATCCCCGCCGCTCGCAGCTCGGCGGCGGTGCCGGGCCCGACGGCGATGACCAGCGTGCCCGCGGGCACCACGATCCCTTCCGCCGCGCCCTGCCGCTCCCGGACGGTGAGCAGGGCGCCGACGGTGGTGCGGCTCGTGACGACGAGGTGCGTGTACCGGCCCGCCGCGAGAGCGTCCAGGGCCGTGCGCAGCGCGGGGGAGTCCTCCGCGGTGAGCGCGAGCAGCGGGTGGTGGTCGACGCGCACTCCGTGCGCCTCGAGCAGCGCCGCGAGATCCCCGCCCCGCCCGAGGGGGCGGGGGAGGAGCACCGGGCGGGGCGTCACAGCGCGGTCGCCTCCGCGAGGATCGTGCCGGCGCCGCGGTCGAGGAGGTCGCGGGCGAGCTCCTGGCCGAGCTGCGCGGCCGACTCGCCCTCGCGGGCACTCCGCTCGCCCTCGACGACGCGGGCGCCGTCGGTCGAGATCGCGAGCGCCCGCAGGTTCAGGCTGCCCGCACGCCGCTCCGCGAAGGCGGCGACGGGGGCGGAGCAGCCGGCCTCGAGGGTGCGCAGCAGCGCCCGCTCGGCCGTCACGGCGTCACGCGTGGCGGCGTCCTCGTGCCCGGCGAGGGCCGTGGCGAGCCAGGGCTCCGTGCTCTCGCGGGTCTCGACGGCGAGGGCGCCCTGGGCGGGCGCGGGGAGCATGACCTCGACGGGCAGCAGCTCGCTGATCGACTCCTCCTTGCCCACGCGGCGCAGGCCGGAGGCGGCGAGCACGACCGCGTCGAGGTCCGCGTCGGCGCCGAGCGCGCGGGCGAGGCGGGTCTCGACGTTGCCGCGGATCGCGACGACCTCGAGATCGGGGCGGGCGCGGAGCAGCTGCGCGGCGCGGCGCGGGGACCCGGTGCCCACGCGGGCCCCACGGGGCAGCTGGTCGAGGGTGCGGCCGCCCGCGGCGCAGAGCGCGTCGCGGGGGTCCTCCCGCGCGGGCACGCAGGACAGGGCGATGCCGGGCGCGGGGGCCGTCGGCAGGTCCTTGCAGGAATGGACGATGACGTCCACGTCCCCGTCCAGGAGCGCCTGGCGCACGGCGGTGACGAACACGCCCGTTCCGCCGATCCGGGCGAGCGGGCTCGTGCGGTCCACGTCGCCCTGCGAGCGCACGTGCACGAGCTCCACCTCGCGGTCCGTGCCGGCGACGAGGGCCTCGCCCACGAGCCCGGACTGCGTGAGGGCGAGAGCGGAGGCCCGGGTGCCGAGGCGCAGGGGTGATCGTGCTGGTCGCCCTGTCACCGCTCAGCGCCCGCCTGCTGCTGTCCGGCGCGCCGGACGTCCTCGGCGGAGTCCACGCCACTGGTGGTGGGACGACAGACCCGGCCCACGCAGCAGTTCGCTCCGCAGACATCGGGGGTCGATCCGAAGTCCGTCACCTCCTCGCGCGGGAAAGCGGGATCCAGGCGCTCCTGGACGAGATCCGCGAGGGCGGACACGAACCGAGGATCGGTCCCCGAGGTCGCCACCCGGCGGAACGCCAGCCCGTGCTCGGCGGCGGTCTCCTTCGCCTCGGTGTCGAGGTCCCACACCACCTCGACATGGTCGGTGACGAAGCCGATCGGGACGACGACGACAGCTTCGACCGCGGGCTCTGTCCCGCTGTCGCCGGTCTCCGCGAGCCTGGTGATCACGTCGTTGACGTCCGGCTCGAGCCACGGGATGTGGGGAGCACCCGATCGTGACTGGTAGACGAGCTCCCACTGCGGCGCATGCGGCGCGTCGTCGTCGATCTGGTCCATGACCCAGCGGCACGCGGCGAGATGCTGCTCGACGTACCAGCCGCCCGAGCCCTCGACGCGCGTCTCCTCCGGGCCCGAGGCCTCGGCCATGGACAGCGGGACCGAATGCGTGGAGAACAGCACTCGGACGTTCTCGGCATCGTGGCCCTGAGCAGCGAGATCGTCGAGCGCGCTGCGCAATCCGTCGAGCACGGGCTCGAGGAATCCGGGGTGGTTGAAGTAGACGCGGGCCTTGTCGATGGTGACCTCGCCGGCCAGCCCGGTCTCCTGAAGGACCATCCCGAAGTCCTCGCGGTACTGACGGCACGAGGAGTAGGAGGAGTATGCGCTGGTGACCAGTGCCAGCGCATGGCGTCTGCCATCGGCATGCAGCGCGCGGACGGCATCGGCGTGGTACGGCTCCCAGTTGCGGTTGCCGAAGTAGACGGGAAGATCGATGCCCCGGCGCGAGAGCTCCTGCTCCAGCGCGGCGATGAGCTCAAGGTTCTGCGCCGTGATGGGGGACCGCCCGCCGAGCGCACGGTAGTGCCCGGCGACCTCTTCGAGCCGTTCGTCGGGGATGCCGCGCCCTCGGGTCACGTTGCGCAGGAACGGGATGACGTCGTCCTGGCCGTCCGGCCCGCCGAAGGAGGCGAAGAGGATCGCGTCGAAGTCGCGCGGCTCCGCCCGGCGGGTGTGCGTCGCGGAGCGCGGATCGACGGAGAGCGGGGTGGTCAGGTGCTGATCGGTGTGGGACGGAGTGGTCACGGTGTCCTCGTGGGGGGGTGCTGGCGGTGGGAGGTCAGGCGAGCAGGGCCGCGACGTCCGCGAGGGAGGCGAGGCGGCGACCGGCGTGGAAGGGGAGCTCGTCGCGCACGTGCAGACGGGCATCGGAGTAGCGCAGGTGGCGCATCATGTCGACGAGGTCGTGGAGGTCGTCCGCCTCGAAGGAGAGCAGCCATTCGTAGTCGCCCAGGGAGAAGGCGGCGACGGTGTTGGCATTGACCTGAGGGTAGTCGCGGCCCAGGAGGCCGTGCTCGCGCAGCATGCGCTGACGCTCCTCCTCGGGCAGCAGGTACCACTCGTAGGAGCGGACGAAGGGGTAGACGGTGATCCACTCCTTGCGGTCCCGCTCGGGGTCGATGAAGGCGGGCACGTGGCGCGAGGCGAACTCGGCGCGGCGGTCCACGCCCACGGCGGCCCACGTGCGCTCGAGGAAGCCGCCGGCGGCGGAGGACTCGAAGACGCGGATCGCGGCCTGCAGGGCGGCGGCGTCCTCGGAGCGGAGCCAGATCATGACGTCGGCCTCGGCGCGGAAGCCGGTGAGGTCGTAGTAGCCCAGCAGGTGCGCACCGAGCTCCTCGATGCGGGCGGAGACCGCGGCGAGGGCGTCCTCGATGCGGGCGGCGGTGGTGGTGCCGTCCTGGGTGAGGCCCGCGAGACGGCGGTAGACGGTGTAGCTCGTGTAGTTCGTCGTCGTGAACTGGTCCGAGGGACCCTCGGCCGTGGGAGCCGTCGAGGAGAGGGGAGCGCTGGTCATGAGGGGGTTCCTTCCGCGGTGGTGGGCGTGGTGGACGAGGTCGGTTTCGAGGCGCGGACGATCGCCGCGATGCCGGTGCCGGCGCGCCAGGTGCCGGCGAGGTCGAGGCCCGCATGCTCGGGCCGGGTGAGCAGTGCGGTGACCTCGGTGAGGGCCTCGGCGTGGCCCGGCCGGGCCTGGCGCATGGCGCGGTCCCAGTCGATCACGGCGCTGCCGAGGAGGTCCTGCCGGCGCAGCGGCGTCCCGAGGATGACGCTCGCGTCCGCGAGGGCGAGGTCGACGATGTCCGACGGGTCCGGGAGGGTCTCGCCGGGCCGGCCGTAGGACAGGCGCAGCACGTGCGGGGAGCGGGCCTCGGGCAGGGCCGCGCGGGCGGCGGCCTGCACGTGCTCCCATTTCGCGCTCACGTGGGTGAGCGCCTTGGCGCGCACACCGGCGGTCCCGGGGGCCACCAGCGCGCCGGTGCCGGCCGGGAAGGCGTCGAGGGCGGGGGCGTCGACGACGAGGGCGACGAGGCGCACCGCTGCGGCGGGGGCCTGGGGGATCGCGGCGGAGAGCGACGGGGCGGCCTCGGCGAGCAGATCGCGCGCGGTGTCCGGCGGGACGGCGAGCACGAGCTCCTCGGTGCTGACGGACTCGGTGCCGAGCGCGACCGTCCATCCGCCGTCGGCCTCTCGGGAGATGCGGCGCACGGGCGCCTCCGTGCGGATCTCGCCGCCGTGCGCGCGGATCTCCGCGGCGAGGGCCTCGGGCAGCGCGCCCATGGTCGGCGCGAGCGAGCGCACCCGCGTGCCGGGGCTGCCGCGGCGCGCGGACTCCGCGGTGATCGCGCGCACGGCGGCGGTGAGCGAGCCGTGCCGCGCGAGGCCGGCCGCGAGCGGCTGGGACGCGCTCGCGAGCTCGAGCGTGCGGGGATCGGCGGAGTGCACGCCGCCGACGATCGGGGCGACCAGCCGCTCGGCCACGCGAGCCCCGCAGCGGGCGCGGATCACGGCGTCGACGCTCGCGCCGGGGCGTGATCCGATGCGGGCGGGGAGCAGCGGCTCGAGCGCCGCGCGCAGCGAGCCCACGAGGCCCAGCACGGCCCGGGCGTCCCGCGCGAGGGGGCGGGAGGGGACGCCGAGCACGGAGCCCGACGGGGCGGGATGGGTGCCGGCGTCGGAGACGATCCTGCTGCCGAGCCCGGAGCGCGGGGTGACGACCGTCGGGGACCCCGCGGCATCGGGCGCCGACCCGTCGAGCCCCAGCTCCTCGAGCAGCGCGTCGACGTGCCCGCCGGCGACGGAGTACGCCTCCGCGCCCGTGCTGAGCGGGACCCCGGCGACGTGACCGGCCGCGATCGCCCCGCCGAGGGCGGGACCGGCCTCGAGCAGCAGGACGGAGCGGCCCGCGCGGGCGGCGGAGCGCGCGGCGAGCAGCCCCGCGAGGCCGCCGCCGACGACGACCGTGCGGGCCTCGCGGGTGCGGCCGGCCACCTGCCCCTGAACGGTCATCGCTGGGCGTGCAGGAAGGCGACGAGGTCGGTGAGGACCTGCGGGTCCGTCTCGGGCGGGACGCCGTGGCCGAGGTTCACGACGTGGCCGCTCGCGCCGGCGCCGGCCGCGAGCACCGCGCGGGCCTCCGCGAAGCGCACCTCCTCGGAGGTGAAGAGCACCGCGGGGTCGATGTTGCCCTGCACCGGGGTGCCCTCGGGGAGGATCTCGAGCGCTTCGTCGAGCCGCATCCGGTGGTCGACGCCGACGACGGTCGCGCCGGCCTCGTGCATCGGGCGCAGCAGGTGCGCGGCGCCCACGCCGAAGTGGATCCGGGGGACGGGGAGGTCCGCGACGGCGCCGAGCACCTCGGCGGAGTGGGGGAGCACGGCCTCGCGGTAGAGGTCCGCGCCGAGCGCGCCCACCCACGAGTCGAACAGCTGCACGGCGGAGGCGCCCGCGAGCACCTGCGCGCGCAGGAAGCGGCCGGAGAGCTCGGCGACCCAAGAGGCGAGGCGGTGCCAGGTCTCCGGCTCGGTGCGCATGAGCGCGCGGGTGCGGAGGTGGTCGCGGCTCGGACCGCCCTCGACCATGTAGCTCGCGACGGTGAACGGTGCGCCCGCGAAGCCGATGAGCGGGGTCGTGCCGAGCTCGGCGACGGTCAGGCCGACGGCCTCGCGGATGGGGTCGAGCGCCGCCTCGTAGTCGTCGCCGAGCTTGGGCAGCGCGTCGACGTCGGCCGCGGTGCGGATCGGGTGGTCGAAGACGGGCCCGACGCCCGGTCGGATCTCGACGCCGAGCCCGGCGAGGCGGGCGGGGACGACGATGTCGGAGAAGAAGATGCCGGCGTCCACGTGGTGGCGGCGCACGGGCTGCACGGTGATCTCCGCGGCGAGCGCGGGGGTGACGCACGCGTCGAGCATCGCGGTGGTCCCGCGGGCCTCGCGGTACTCGGGGAGGGAGCGCCCGGCCTGTCGCATGAACCACACCGGGGCGGAGGTGTCCTCACTCTCACCGCGCTCCCCGCGCAGATGCCGCAGGAGTGGCGCATCGCTCACGCCGCCGTCGGCGACGGGTCGCGCGGCGGGATGGGAGGCGGGCAGGAGGGACGGGGCGGCCGTCCGGGAAGACGCCCCCACCTGCGGGAGCGTCGGGACGGGGGTAGGTTCTGACGCGCTGTCGCGAAAAACCTGCTCTGACGTGCTGTTCTGTGCCATGACGCCTCTATTGTGCACACCTCGGGGCGAGCGTGCTCCCAGGGGCGCCCGATCCAGGCCGCGGGCCTAGACTGCGGCCATGCTCGCTGCCCTCCGCGCCTCCCACGAGCACCTCGATCTCGATGTGCTCGACGCCCTCACACAGGACGCGGACACCCTTCCCGCCCGCATCGCGGAGCTCAACGCCGCGAGCGGGGCGCTCGAGGGATGGGCCGTCGTCTCCACCTGCAACCGCCTCGAGATCTACCTCGACGCCGTGCGCTTCCACGACGGCGTGGACCTCGTGATCGACGCCGTCTCCGCCGCCTCGGGCCTGGACCGCGAGATCGTCTCCCTCTGCTTCGAGGCCGCGATGGGCGACGCGGTCGCCCGCCACCTCGACGAGGTCACCTCGGGGCTGCGCTCCGTCGTCCTCGGCGAGGCGGAGATCGCCGGGCAGGTGCGCGCCGCCTACGAGGCCGCGCGCCGCACCGGCCACACCACCTCCCTCCTGCACGACCTCTTCCAGCACGCCTTCCGCTGCGCCAAGCGCGTCGCCACCCAGGCGCCGATCGGCGCGTCCGGCCGCTCCGGCGCCGCCGTCGCGATCGACCGCGCTGCCGCGGAGCTCGGCGGCATGGAGGGGCGCAGGGCGCTCGTGGTCGGCACCGGCGCCTACGCGCGCCTCGGCGTCGCCGAGCTGCTGCGCCGCGGCGCCGAGCGCATCCAGGTCCACTCGCCCTCGGGCCGCGAGCTCGGCTTCGCCCGCCGCCACGGCATCGAGGCCGTCGGCGCGGAGAGCCTCGAGCAGGCGATCGCGGAGGCGGATCTCGTGGTCGCCTGCTCCGGCCGCGGCACGAGCCTGTTCCCGGACCGCTTCCTCGGCGCGGGCCGCACCGTCGTCCTCGACCTGGCCCTGCACTCCGACCTGCACCCCCTCGTGCGGCACCTGCGCGGCGTGACCGTGCTGGGCCTGCGCGACCTCGAGGTGGGGACGGACGACGCCGACCCGGCCCTGCTGCTCGCCCAGGACATCGTCGAGGAGACCGTCGAGGCCTTCCGCGTGCAGCAGGAGGTGCGTCGTGTGGACCCGGCGATGGCCGCCCTGCGCCGCCAGGTCGCCGACACGGCCGATGCCGAGATCGACCGCCTGCGCCAGGACGTCGACGGCGAGACGGCCGACGTCCTCGAGCGCAGCATCCGCCGGATCCTCGCGAAGGTCATGCACGACCCCTCCGAGCGCGCCCGGCACCTCGCGCAGACCGGCCAGGCCGACGCCTACGTCGAGGCCTTCCACACGATCTTCGGCATCGACATCTCGGGCGAGGGCGTGAGCGCCGCCGCGGTGACCGGTGGCGCCGGCGCCGCCGAGGACGACCCGATGCACACCGCCGGGTGGATGCGCGTGGACCTCACGGTCCCGCCGTCCTCCGCGCGCGATCTCGCCCAGGCCGCCGTGCGCCGCGGGATCTCAGCGGCGACGCCGGAAGAGGCGACGACGGCCTGAGCGCGAGGGCGCCGCCGCGTGCGGCACCTCGGGCTCGTCAGCCCCTTCGGCCTCAACGGGCACATCGGGTTCGTCCGTCTCGATCCAGACGTCGGTCCAGCCCACGTCGCTCTCGTCCCGCGGGCGGTACTCGCCCCGCGGCGCCAGCTGATCGGCGACGTCCGCGATCTCGATCTGCTCGGGCGCCCGCACCTCCTCGCCGCGGTGCGGCACCGGGCAGGTCCAGAAGTAGGGACAGCCGGGGCATCCGGCGGTCTCCTCGCCGGGCGTCGCCTCACGCTGCTGCTGGACCGAGTCGACCTGCTGCAGCATCCGCAGCCGGGAGTCGTACGGGTTGATCTCCATGCTCAGGGCCTGCCCGTGACGGGGACGGCGGCGCGGACGGACGCGTCGACCGCCGCCGCGAGCGCCCACGGGCTGGGCTCGGCCGCCTCGCCGTGGACGGTGAGGCCCTTCGCCTGGGCGGCGCCCGTGGCCTCGTGGTGCACGGTGATCACCCGGATGTCCCGGTGGATGCCGAGGTGCCCCGCGAGGGAGGCGAGCAGCGTCGTGGGCAGCACGACCGCGCTGTACCCCGCGAGCCGCAGGTCCCGGACGACCTGCGGGTCCAGGCTCGTGGTGCGGGGCCGGTAGCCGACGACCGTGGTCACCCGGTGCCCGGCGCGCTCGAGGGAGGTGCGCAGGGTCGGCGGGAGCAGGGCCGAGCCGAGCAGCAGCAGCTCGGACGGCCCGGCTGCCGCGCGGTCACCGGCAGCACCGCCGCCCGCAGGACCGACGGCCTGCGCGATCGAGGCCTCGGCGTCCGAGGCGGTCGCGGTGGGGGTGATGCCGCCCGCCCGGAGCGCCTCCGTCGTCTCGAAGCCGGCGGAGACCACGCGCAGCCCGGGCGGGAGCGCGGAGCCCGTCCCGAGCACGTCCTCCACGAGCAGCTGGGCGGAGAGCGGCCCCTCGACCACGACCTGCGCGTAGCGACCCTCGAGGAGGTCCTCGATCGCGAGCCGGGTGTCCGCGTCCCGCTGCGGGCGCAGCTCGAGGAAGGGGCAGTGGTCGATCGTGTACCCGCGGGACTGCAGCGCCTCGATGAGCGGGACCCCGTGCCCCGCGGCGGAGGGGACGAGGACGGGGAGGGCGCTGGCGGCGGTCATGGCACCATTGTGCCGTGACCAGTCCCGCCCAGCGTGTCCACGACGCCACCCACCGCCTGCTCGAGCTGCTCGAGGCCGGCGAGTCCACGACCGAGGAGGCCATGGCCGTGCGCGGCGAGCTCGCCCTCGCCACCGCCGAGACCGGTCACCTCGAGGACGCCTGGTACCAGGCGGAGGAGCTCGTCAAGGACGCCCAGCGCCGCAGCGGCGGCGACCCGGACCACCCGGCGATCGCCGAGGCCCGCGCGGTGCGCGACGAGGTCGAGCGGATCGCGATCGCCCGGGACCGGGAGAGGAATCCCACCTGAGCCCGGCCGCCGCCGTCCTCAGCCGCGCAGGAAGGCCGCGCAGGCCTTCTGCAGCAGCAGCGGGTCCTCGACCGCGCACATCTCGCGCGCGGAGTGCATCGACAGCAGCGTGATGCCGACGTCCACCGTCGTGATCCCGAGCCGGGTCGCCGTGATCGGGCCGATCGTCGACCCGCAGGGCATGGCGTTGTTCGAGACGAAGTGCTGGTGGGGCACGCCCGCGTCGTCGCAGGCGGCGACGAAGGCCGCGATGCCCACGGCGTCGGTCGCGTAGCGCTGCTGGGCGTTGATCTTCAGCATCGGCCCCTCGCCCAGCCGCGGACGGGTCACGGGGTCGTGGCGCTCGGGGTAGTTCGGGTGCACCGCGTGGCCGGCATCCGCCGAGACCACGAGCGAGGAGGCGAAGGCGCGTCGGCGCGAGGCGTCGTCCCCGCCGAGCGCCGCGTGCATCCGCACGAGCACGTCCTCGAGGAACGGCCCGGCGGCGCCCGAGCGGCTCGCGGAGCCCACCTCCTCGTGGTCGTTGGCGACGAGGAGCGCGATCGGGTCGCCCTCCTCGCGGGGGCCGTCGGCGACGGAGAGCAGGGCCTCGACCTCCGCGTGCACCGAGGTGAGGTTGTCGAGCCGCGCCGAGGCGAGGAACTCCTCGTGGGCGCCGAACAGCGCGGGGGCCTGTGCGTCGACGGTGACGACGTCGAACCCGGCGACGTCCTCCGCGTCCACGCCGGCCTCCGCCGCGAGGATCGCCATGACGTCGAGCCCGCCCTGACCGCCCTGGCCCGCCTGACCCGCCTGACCCGCCTGACCCTCGAGGCCCAGGACCGGCTGCAGGTGGCGCTGCGGGTCCAGGACCAGCCCCTCCTTGTTCACGGCGCGGTCCAGGTGCACCGCGAGCTGGGGGATCCGCAGCAGCGGGCCGGTGGAAGTGAGCACGGTCGTGCCGTCCCAGAGCGTCAGCCGGCCGGCGAGGCGCAGCTCGCGGTCCAGCCACGAGTTCAGCAGCGGCCCGCCGTAGACCTCGACGCCCACCTGGGCGACGCCCTCCCCGCCGCCGTACCGGGGCGTGGGCTTGAGCTTGAGGGCGGGGGAGTCGGTGTGCGAGCCGACGATCCTCCACGCGCTGCGGGAGTCGGACCCCTCGGGGGCGGACCACGCGATGATCGAGCCGTCGCGGATCACGTAGCGCTCGCCGGCGACGTCCTCCGCGGTCCAGTCCTCGGTCTCCAGCAGGCTCCGGAAGCCGCCGGCCTCGAGCCGTCGGGCGGCCTCGGCGACGGCGTGGTAGCTCGAGGGCGAGGCGGTGACGAAGGCGCCCAGGTCGAGGGCGACGTCGCGGGCCTGCGAGGAGGGGCCGGAGGGGCCGGTGGAGCCGGACGGGCGTGCGGGATGCTCAGCGGTGGAGGTCACGACCTCATTGAACCATCGGTGCCGCGGCAGGGGAGCAGGCGCAGGAGCTTCGCGTCGCCCTCCTGCGCGACGACGACCCCGACGCCGGAGGAGGAGAGGTCCGTCATCCCGGACATCGTGTCGCGGCGGTCCCAGAGCTCCTCGGGCCCGAAGTCCAGGGCGTACTCGACGCCCTCCTCGTGCATCGCGTCGCACACCCGCGGGTCGTGCCGCGCCTCGTCCAGCCGGTCGTGCAGCAGCTTCGTGGAGCGCGGCACCTCCTCGGACATGTACAGGCTCGTCACCTCGCGGTCCGCGAGCGCGTAGACGAGGGAGCTGCCGTTCCAGGGGTTGGTCGCGACCACGGCGTCCGGAGGCACGATCCCCGGCACCTCCGCGAGCAGCGCGCGCTCGTCCGGGGAGAGCAGCTGTCGCCCCTGCCACTGCGGGAGCGCGCCGCGCTCCGCCTGGCCGGTCGCGGGGGAGGCCCAGGAGACGGCGAGGACGAGCGGGGCGACGAGCACGCCGAGCGCTCCGATCGCGGTGAGCACGGACGCCGGCGCGCCGCGCGCCGCCGCCCGGTCCCGGAGCGCCCGCCCGATCGCCTCGAGGCCCACGGCGAGCAGGGGCACGGCGAGCACCACGGTCAGCGCGGAGATCCGGTGGTTGTCGCTGTAGAAGGGCCCGGTGAGCAGGTAGCGCAGGTCCCCCTCGGGCAGGGAGCGGATGAGGACGTCGGCGCCGGCGGCGACCAGCCACGGGGCGAGCAGCCAGCGCGAGCGGCTCCGCAGCGCGACCGCGAGCACCGCGACGAGCAGGATCAGCGCGAGCGGCAGGAAGGCCTGCGACGAGTTGGGGGCCAGGGAGAGCACCTGGCGCACCGCCTCCCCGGGACGCGCGGTGCGGTCCCAGGAGGAGGCGCCGCGGGACGGCCGCGCGATGCTCCACCCGACGAGGCCGGCGGCGAGGGCGAGCAGGGCGAGCCCCGCGGTCGCCGCGAGCCCCGCGGGGGCGTCCGCGTCCCCGCGGCGGAGCGAGCGCACACGCATCCCCACGGCGACGAGCGCCATCGGCAGCCCGAGCACGATCGCCGCGAGCGACCCCTGCGGGTGCGCGAGGGTCACGGCGAGCAGGGAGGCGATCAGGATCGCCGCGAGCTGCGCGGGATCGGGCCGGCGCGCGGCGGGGGAGAGGGCGAGCAGGTGCGCGGCCCCGAGCAGCAGCGTGGGCAGCAGGACGATCGAGAGCAGGTAGGGCAGCAGCAGCCCCCAGCTCATGAGCTCGAGCGGGAAGGCGCCGCTGATCCCGGCGAGGGCTCCGGCGAGGCCGACGGCGGCCCGACCGCCCGAGGTCGCGGAGCCTACGAGGGCCATCATCCCCAGCGGCCACACGAGGCAGCCGGCGGCGAGCATGAGCACGTTCGAGGCGAGGGCGACGTCCTGCCCCGAGAGCTGGGCGACGAGGCTCGCCGCCTGGTGCCACAGGGCCGGGTAGTAGCCGGACTCCCCGGGCAGGCGGGTCATCCCGCCGACGACGCCGACGGAGGCGTCGTGCAGGCGCATCACGTGCCGCACGGCGCTGAGGTGGAAGACGTTGTCGAAGGTCTGGCTGACGGCGTCCACCGACCCCATGCGCCGCAGCTGCAGCACCAGCAGGCTCCCGCCGCCGAGGAGCAGTCCCGCGGCGGGCGCGAGCGCGGCCCGCAGGCCCTCGCGCCCCGTCGGCAGGAGCGGAAGCGCGGGACGGCCTGCGGCACCCAGGTGTCGGGGGCGCGGCCCCGCGCGCCGACGGTGCAGCTCGCGCGCCCCGAGCACGACCCCGGCGAGCAGGATCCCGAGGGCCAGCGGCACGAGCAGCGACCAGTCCGCCCGCAGTTCGTGCCCGACCTCCGCGGAGAGCGCGATGACGGCGAGGGAGAGCACGGGCAGCACCGCGCACAGCACGAGCCCGCGCATCCGCAGGGCGAGCGCGAGGGGCAGCCCCGGCAGGGCCAGCACCGCGATCGTGGCGATCGCGGCGAGGAGGGTCCCCTCGAGCAGGTCCATCTCAGGAGCCTCCTTCCGCGCGCTCCCGGACGCTGAGCGGGCCGGTGGGCCCGTCGAGGACCGCGGTCGCCGCGGGGGCGAGGGCCAGCTGCGTGAAGCGCTTGGTGAGGTGGTCGTCGTCCATGTACACGTAGGTGTCGCCGAGCACGGGGGAGCAGCGGCCCTCGGGGCAGATCTGTGCGCTGAGGTCCAGGAGCGTGAGGCTGCCGCCGCCCTCGGCGGGGGTGAGGCCCGCGGCCGGGTTCTCCGGGGCGAGCTTCGCGGAGGCGTCCGCGCCGCAGGCGGCGTCGGCCTCCACCGGGGTGCCGTCGGCCCCGATCACCGCCTCCGCGCACGCGTACTCGTCCTCGGTCCAGCGCGGGGTGTCGCGAGCGCTGATGACGTCGATGCCGCGCGAGGTGAGCTCCTGCACCGCGGTCGCCATGCCCTCCGGCGTGGTCTCCTCGGCGGAGTCCGGCACGGTCCGCGTGGAGGTCGTGAGCACCACGTCGGGCTGCACGGCGTCGAGGTAGGAGAGCACGTAGTCGTCGTAGCCGGAGCAGTACCGGCTCTCCTCGGTGCCGGGCACGAAGTCGCAGCTGTCCATGTGGAGGTTCACGACCTGCAGGTCGTGCTCCTGGGCCCAGGGCAGGATCGCGGGGATGTACTGGCGGGCGTGGGAGCTGCCGACGACGACGAGCAGCCCGGCGTGAGCGGTGCCGTCGGGCAGCAGCTGCTGGCAGGGCACGTGCCGGAAGGTCGTCGAGGGGGCGAGGTCCCCGGCGCAGGACTCGGGCAGGTTCGGCCACTGCGAGCCGAGCTCCCAGCCCTGCGGCAGGATCTGGGCGGGCGCCTCGGTGAGCACCGCGTCGGTGGGCTCGGCGGGGGCGGCGGTCGCCGCGGGCTCCGCGGACGCCTCGTGCTGGAGCAGGCCCCACCAGGTGCCGGTCGTCCCGGCCACGAGCGCCACGCTGAGCCCCACGGCGGCGAGCGCGCGCCAGGGCCGGGCCTCGAGCCAGGCGGAGCGGCGGATCGGCGCATCCACGAGCTTGGTGAGGCCCCAGGCGAGGAGCACCGCGGCGGTGAGCAGGACGAGCCCGTCCAGCAGCCCGGCCCGCTGGTGGCCGCTCACGTGCAGCCACAGCACGAGCATCGGCCAGTGGACGAGGTAGAGCGCGTAGGAGATGTCGCCGACGAACGCCGCCGGCCTGGTCGAGAGCAGGCGGTCCGCGCCCCACCGCGTGCCCGAGTGTCCGGCGACCACGACCGCGCCCGCCGCGATCAGCGGCACCACGGCGATCCAGCCGGGGAACTGCGAGGACACGTCCAGGACGATGCCGACGGCGAGCAGCCCCGCGATGCCCGCCCATCCGGAGAGCGCCCGCAGCGACCGCAGCCGCGGGGCGGTCCCGTCCTCCGGCCGGGCCGCCCCGGTGAGGCGGTCGATCGCGGGCAGGGCGAGGGCGAGCAGGGAGCCGGCCGCGAACTCCCACAGCCGGGCCAGGGTGTCGAAGTAGGCGACCGGCTGCTGGATCGCCGTGGAGTGCACGGACCAGGCGAGGGAGGCCGCTCCGATCACGAGCATGAGGACTGTCAGGGGGCGTCGCACGCCGCGGCCGCGGCGTGCGAGCGGGAGCGCGAGGGCGAAGAGCAGGGGCCACAGCACGAACGCCTGTCCCTGCACGCTGAGGGACCAGAAGTGCTGCAGCGGCGAGGCGGCCCCGGCGTCCCGCGCCTGGTAGTCGACCTGCAGCTGCACGAGCACGAGGTTCTCGACGTAGGCGGCGGAGGCCACCGCCTGCTGCATGATCGAGGGCCAGGCGGAGGCCGGCAGCAGCAGGCCCGTCCCCAGCAGCACGAGCAGGATCGTCACCGCCGCGGGCGGCAGCAGCCGCTTGAAGGTGTGCAGCCAGTAGCGGGGCACGCCGAGCGGGCGGCCGCTCTCCAGGCGGCGCACGAAGGTGCCGGTGAGGAAGAAGGCGGAGAGGAACAGGAAGACGTCGACGCCGCCGGAGACGCGGCCGAGCCAGATGTGGTAGACCGCGACGAGCCCGAGGGCGACGGCGCGCAGGCCGTGCAGCTCGGCGCGGAACGCGGGCCGGGCGCGGGGCCGCTCGGGGAGACCCGCCGGCGCCGGGGCCGGGTCGTCCCCCGGAGCGGCTGCTCGGTCCGGCGTCTCCTCCCGCCCGGAGACCGACTCGCCCGTCGACCAGGCGTCCTGGGCCTCCTGCTCGACGTGCGCCTCGATCGGGCCCTGCAGCCAGTCCTCGAGCGCGGTGGCGCGCGGCGCGAGGGGCGGGCTCAGCCAGTCCCCGAGCCCCGAGCGGGGCGCCGTGCGGGGCTCGGGCTCCTGCTCACCCTGCGTCCAGTCCTCGAGCGCGTCACGCGGCGGGGCAGACCGATCGGGGCGCCCGCGCGGTGCGGGCGCCCTGTCGTCGTCGGGCGAGCGGATCGTCGGCTCTCTGGCGCGGGTCCGAGCTCAGGCGGGGCGGTGCCCGCCGCTCAGGGGCGGCCCAGGGACTGGTAGGTCCAGCCGGCGTCGCGCCACTGCTGCGGGTCCAGGACGTTGCGGCCGTCGATCATGTGCGCCGTGCCGACGACCTCCTTGAGGGCGACGGGGTCGAGCTCCTTGAACTGCGTCCACTCGGTGAGCAGGAGGACGAGGTCGGCGTCCTTCGCGGCGGCGAAGGCGTCCTCGGCGATCGCGAGGTTCGGTCGCTCGGCGTGGACGCGCTCGTTCGCGGCGGGGTCGGTGACGACGACGTCGGCCCCGCGGCCGGAGATCTTCGAGGCGATGTACAGCGCGGGGGACTGGCGGGTGTCGTCGGAGTCGGGCTTGAAGGCGGCGCCGAGCACGGCGACCCGCTTGCCGGTGAAGCTGCCGCCGAGGGCCTTGCGGGCCATGTTCACGACGTGGTCGCGGCGGCGGTTGTTGACGTGGTCGACCTCGCGGAGGAACCCGAGGGCCTCGGTGACGCCGAGCTCGCCGGCGCGGGCCATGAAGGCGCGGATGTCCTTGGGCAGGCAGCCGCCGCCGAAGCCGATGCCGGCGCGGAGGAACTTCGGGCCGATCCGGTCGTCCAGGCCGATCGCCTCGGCGATGACGGAGACGTCGGCGCCGGTGGCCTCGCAGACCTCGGCGACGGCGTTGATGAACGAGATCTTCGTGGCGAGGAAGGAGTTCGCGGAGACCTTCACGAGCTCGGCGGTCGCGTAGTTGCCGATCACCAGCGGGGTCTCGA
This sequence comes from Brachybacterium sp. SGAir0954, assembly GCF_005490785.1. Taxonomy (GTDB): domain Bacteria; phylum Actinomycetota; class Actinomycetes; order Actinomycetales; family Dermabacteraceae; genus Brachybacterium; species Brachybacterium rhamnosum. The sequence goes on from NZ_CP027295.1 coordinate 1,252,024, forward strand.
CCTCGAGCATCGGCGCGTACATCTCGTCGAGGACCTCACGGGCGCGGGCGGCCTCGGCGGGGTCCTCGGGCAGGCCGTAGACGATGCGGTCGGGGTGGAGGGTGTCCTTGACGGCGAAGCCCTCGCGGAGGAACTCGGGGTTCCAGGCGAGCGGGGCGTCCGAGCCGCCGGCGCGGAGGCGCTCGCGCAGGGAGGCCGCGGTGCCGACGGGCACGGTGGAGCGGCCGAGGACGACGGCCGTGTCCGAGAGGTGGGGGAGGAGGGAGTCGACCGCGGCGTGGACGTAGGTGAGGTCCGCGCCGGCGCCGTCGATCTGCTGGGGGGTGCCCACGCAGATGACGTGCGCGGTGTAGTCCGCGGCGTCGGAGTAGTCGGTGGAGAAGCGCAGGCGGCCGGAGGCGAGCGCCTCGGCGAGGACCTTCTCGAAGCCCGGCTCGTGGAAGGGGGCGATGCCCTCGTTCAGGCCGTCGATCTTCCTCTGGTCCACGTCCAGGCCGAGCACCTCGTGCCCGATCGAGGCCATCGAGGCGGCGTAGACCGCGCCCAGGTATCCACATCCCACCGTCGTGATTCGCATGTCCAGAATGGTAGTCGCAGGCGGCGCCCGTACGATGACACGGTCCCGCGACCCGACCGGGCTCGCTCCGTCTCCGCCCCCGGGAGTCCCCGATGACCGCCCTCGACGCACCGCCCTCCTGGACTCCGTGGAGGGACGGGGACCGTGCCGACGACGCCCGTGCCGCGCGCCTCCCGTGGACGGTCCTCGCCGGGATCGCCGTCCTCGTCTGCGCGGCGCTGAACTGCTACATCGCGCTCGGCGCGGTGACCCCGTCGTTCCCCTTCGACGAGGTGACCCTGCTCGAGTACGCGAGGTACTTCGCGCAGGGCGGCGGGCAGATCACCCCCGTCGAGGGAGCCGGCTACTTCCCGGCGTGGTCGCTGATGATCGCGCCGCTGTGGTGGGTCACCTCCAGCCCGGCCGTGTTCTATGCCGCGGTGATCTGGGTCGGGGTGGGCGTGGCGATCCTCACGATCTGGCCGCTCGCCCTCATCGTGCGGCGCTTCGGCCTGACCCCCGCGCAGGCGGTGGTGGTCGGCGCGATCGTCATGAGCATTCCCTCACGCGCCGTCCAGTCGGACTACACGATGAGCGAGAAGCCCCTCTTCCTCGTCATCGCCCTGCTCGTGCTCGCCGCCATCCGGCTGTGGGAGAGGCCGACGATGCCGCGGGCGGCGGTGTTCTCACTGCTTGCCGTGCTGACCGGGTTCATGCACTCCCGCGCCACCGTGCTGCTCATCGCCTGCCTCATCTGGCTGGCCCTGTTCGCGCTGCGCAGCTGGAAGGCCTCGCTGGTGGGCCTCGCGGTCGCCGCCCCGCTGGGATGGCTCAGCTATCGCTACGCCATGCAGCTGAACGTCGACCTCCTGCAGGGCAGCTTCAAGCAGGGGCTGAACCTCACCGAGAACCTCTCCACCGCGCGCCCGTCCATCATCCTGCGGGTCGTCCTCGGACAGAGCTGGAACCAGACCGTGGCCACGCTCGGGGTGTTCCTCGTCGGGGTGGTCGTCGTGCTGTGGATCATCTGGACCGAGCTGCGGCGGCACCGCGCCGTCGGCCCGGCGAGCCTGGTGGGGGCCATGTTCCTCGGGATCTTCCTGGTCTCGATCGCCTCCTGGGCGAACGAGGAGTCCCTGTACCTCGCCGACTGGCGACGCCTGGACGCCTGGATCTACGGACGCTACATGGAGCCCGTCACCGCCCTGATCGTCGCGGCGGGGCTCGTCGCGCTGGTGCGAGGACTGCGCACCTCCGTCCTCGTCGTCGCCGGCCTCGCCGCGCTCGCGGTCATCGTCCCCACCGTGCTGTGGGTCGCTCCCGACGCCCCCACCTGGGGCTACATCACGCCGGCGCACATCGGCGGGGTCATGCCCTGGGCCTCCCTGCTGCCTCACGCGGACGCGGCCACCTGGACCTGGGGACTCGTCCCCACCCTGACCAACGCCAACCGGTTCTGGGCCGTCGCGTCCGTGACCACTGTGGTCGCCATGCTCGTGCTGCTCGCGACGACCCTGGGGAAGGGGCGCCGGGTGCCCGCGATCGCCCTGGCCGGTGCGCTCCTCGCGGCGGCCGGGGTGGGCACCGTCGCCGCGGACCCCGCGACCGACAGCTTCCAGGAGCGCGAGGGCGGGGTGCCGGCGATCGCCGTCGAGGTGCAGCAGATCGAGAGCACCTACGGCCCGCAGGAGGTCGACTACGACCGCACCTGCAAGCCGGCGGGGGTCAACAACGCGGTCGTCCAGAACTACGTGGCCTACTGGATCACGCCGACCACCATGGACACGGTCTTCGACCCCGCCGACTACGACGCCGACGTGGTCCTGTCCTGCGAGGACTGGCCCGAGGCCGCCTCGCTCGGGGCGGTCGCCGCCCGCGGTGAGATCACCGATGGCTACCGGGTGTGGATCATGCCCGGGCCGCTGCAGGACGAGATGCGGGCCGCTGGGGCGCTGGAGGAGCCCTCCGCCGGCTGAGCGGGTGAGCGCGTCAGGCGCGGTGCGCTCTGCCCCGCTCACGCTGCGAGGCGACGACGACCAGCACCGTGGTCGCCGTCGCCGCGAGCACGGCCACCACGAGCAGCGGCAGGGCGAGGTCGGGCCGCAGCGCCGCCTGGTCCGGGGCCGAGATGCGCGGACGGTCCAGCAGATAGCCGACGACCTGCCACCAGGCCAGGACGGACCACGCCGTCAGCAGCACCGGCACAGCTCGGCGCAGCCCCCCGAGTCCCCAGGCGAGCAGCAGGCAGGTCGCCGCCAGGACCGGCAGCGAATAGCGCGGGAAGAGGTTTCCCGCCTCCTTCGAGACGTACACGAACTGCATGAGCAGCAGCACCGCGGTGACCACGGCGAGCATCAGGACCCCCGGCAGGACGAACGGCCGCGGGACGGTCTGCGCCGCCTCGCCCCCGACGACGGCGGTGCGACGGTCCCGCCGCGCGGCGACCAGGGCGAGCACCGCGCCGAACACGACCGGTGCGACCAGCAGGCCCCAGAGCGTGATCCCGCCCGGGGTGTTCCCCGGGGAGAAGACACCCAGCAGCTTCGCCCAGTACGTCGGGTCCGTGACCACCTCGGGCACCGACGGCGGATCGGTGCGGTCGGTGTGCGCCATCGCCCAGTCGGGGTGCCCGCCCGAGACCGACCCGGTCAGGCGCAGGTTGCGCAGGTAGAACCAGCCCGACGCCCCGATCATCGCGAGACCGATCACCGTGGGTCGCAGCAGCCAGCGCAGCCGCGACAGCGGCCCGGGCGCCGCCAGTCCGCGCAGCACGAGCGCGGCGAAGACCACGAGGACCAGCGGCATCAGAGCCAGCCGGGTGAGGGAGGCGCACACCGCGGCGATCCCGAGCACCCACCAGATCCTGCCGCGACCCGGCGCGGCGGGATCGCGCGGCACGGTGATCAGCCGCAGAGCCGCCCCCAGCACCACCGTGAGCTCGAGGGCGGCGATGTCGTCGTTGTAGATCGCGCTGCCCACGCCCATCACCCAGGGGGAGGCGCCCGCGGCGAGTCCGGCGATCCACGGGATCCAGCGCCGCCCGCCCGAGAGCGGCCGCACGGCCCACATGACCGCCGCGCAGAGGGCCGCGGCGAGCACCGTGTTGAGCACGCGCCCCGCCATGCCCGCGATGTACGGGTGCCCGGCGTCGTAGAGGGGCCCCACCACGGGGGCGAGCAGCAGGTAGAACAGAGGCGGGTGCTGCGAGGTCCACTGCACGGGCGGGCGCGTGCCCCAGGGCAGCTGCACCTGCAGGCCCTCTTCGAAGACCGGCAGGTCCCCGTGCCACACCTGCACCGCGTAGTCGAAGTGCGCCATCTCGTCCCCCGAGGAGAACAGCGGGGTGAGGAAGCTGCGGGCGGTGGTCGCGGCGAGCACCATGACCAGGATTCCCGCGGTCACGGCGGCGTCGGCGGACAGGAAACGGCGCACGGGGTGGCTCCTTGGGCGGTACGGGGCGGGACCGGCTCAGCGTAGCGAGCCCGGCGACCCCACTCGGTGGTGGCCGGGGTCACGACATGCGGGTGACGACCGCTACGGCGACCCCCTGGGGTGACCTGGATACACTGACCCGGTTCCGCGCAGTGCCGGGGGCCGTCGGCGGAAGCGTCCGCGGGACCCGGTCACGTCCACGACAAGGTGATGTCCCCATGAAGGTCTTCGTCCAGATCCCGTGCCTGAACGAGGAGCAGACGCTCCCGCTCGTCCTCGACACGATCCCCAAGGAGCTGCCCGGCGTCGACTCCGTCGAGGTGCTCATCATCGACGACGGCTCCACGGACCGGACGATCGAGGTCGCGAAGGCGCACGGTGTGAAGCACTTCGTCGTCCACGCCCGCAACATGGGGCTGGCGCGCTCCTTCCGCGACGGTGTGGACTACGCCCTCGCCCACGGCGCGGACATCGTCGTGAACACCGACGGCGACAACCAGTACAAGCAGGAGCGCATCGCGGATCTCGTCGCGCCCGTCGTCTCCGGCGAGGCGGACATCGCCATCGCGGACCGCCAGACCAAGAAGATCGCGCACTTCTCGCCGTTCAAGAAGGTCATGCAGCAGGTCGGCTCGCAGGTCGTGAACATCGCCGCGGAGACCGAGCTGCCGGACGCCGCCTCCGGCTTCCGCGCCTACTCCAAGGCGTCCCTGCTCCGCCTCAACGTCATCACGCAGTTCTCCTACTGCATGGAGACGATCATCCAGGCCGGCAACAAGCGGCTGCGGATCGCCTCGGTCGCGATCGACACGAACCCCAAGACCCGTGAGTCGCGGCTGTTCAACAACATCTTCCAGCACATGGCGAAGTCCGGCTCCGCCATCGTGCGGGCCTACCTCATGTTCAAGCCGCACCACGTGCTCGGCTGGATCGCTGCGGTCACCGGGGTCATCGGCCTCATCCCGTTCGTGCGCTTCCTGGTCTACGCGATCATGGGCGAGGGTGACGGCCACATCCAGTCGCTGATCTTCGGCCTGATGCTGCTCACCTGCGCGTTCATGACGCTCGTGCTCATGATCATCGCGGATCTCCAGCGCACGAACCGCGTGCTCGTCGAGGAGGCCCTCGAACGGATCAAGCTCGTGCAGTACGGGACGCCGAACAACCCGCTCGTCGGCTCCGGCGAGACCGTGCCCACCTCCACCGGGCCCGTCGCCACCGGATGGGTGGACGGGGAGCGCGTGCTCGACCCGGCGCAGCACACCGGACCCGTCACCGACGACGCGGTCGTGGACCAGTGGGCGACGGCCGTGGGCCGAGAGTCCACGGCTCCCCGCCGCGACGCATGAGCCGCCTGCTCGGGTTCGGCACCTACGACCGTGACCAGCACCCCCGCGTCGGGGTGCTACTGGACGGTCTGGCCGCGAGCGGCTGGGAGGTCACGGAGCTGAACCGCCCGCTCGGGCTGAGCACCGCGGAGCGGGTCGAGCTGCTGCGCAAGCCCTGGCTGCTCGGGAAGCTCGCGCTGCGACTGGGCTCCCGCTGGGCGGGCCTCGCGGCCGGCAGCCTGCGCCTGCGCGGCCGCCGGGCGCCCGACGCGATCGTCGTGGGCTACCTGGGCCACTTCGACGTGCTGCTCGCGCGGGTCCTGTTCCCGCGCACCACGATCGTGCTGGACCACCTCATCTTCGCGGCGGGCACCGCCCAGGACCGCGGCGAGAGCGGCGGCCTCAAGCTCGCCGTGCTGCGGGTCCTGGACCGCCTCGCGACCTCCGCCGCCGACCTCGTCGTCGTGGACACCCCCGAGCACGGCGCCCGGCTCGCCCCCGCCGTCGCGGACCGCGGCGTCGTGGTGCCCGTCGGCGCCCCCGAGGACTGGTTCGCCGCGGCGGAGGCTCCGCAGGCCCGCGGCGGCGAGGAGCTCTCCGTCGTCTTCTACGGCCTGTTCACGCCGCTCCAGGGCACGCCCACGATCGCCCGCGCCCTGCGCCTGCTCCACGAGGAGGGGGCGCCGGTGCGCGCGACGCTGATCGGCGGCGGCCAGGACCTCGAGGAGTGCGAGGAGATCCTCGCCGGCGTCGACTCGGTGACCTGGACCTCCTGGGTGCCCGCGGCGGAGCTCCCGGCCGTGGTCGCCGGCCACGACGTGTGCCTCGGCATCGTCGGCACCTCCGCGAAGGGGCAGGACGTGGTCCCCAACAAGGTCTACCAGGGCATCGCCGCCGGGTGCGCCGTGGTCACCTCGGACACCGCGCCCCAGCGCCGGGTGCTCGGCGACGCCGCCGTGCTCGTCCCCGCGGGGGACGAGGGCGCGCTCGCCGCGGCCCTGCGCCGCCTCGCGGGGGATCCCGCGGCCCTCGCGGCCGCGCACCGCGCCGCCGCCGCGGCCCGGGACGCCTTCCATCCCGCGGCCGTCGTCGCCCCGCTCCGGGACCGGCTCGCGGCGGAGGCCGCCCGATGAGCCGCGTGCTCGAGGTGCTGCGCTCCCGCGCCGTGAAGGCCGGGTTCCTCGTCGTCGCGCTCGCGCTCGCCGTCTGGGCGGTCGTCTCGCAGTGGGACGAGGTCTCCGCGGCGCTCGTCTCGATGGACCCGCTGCTGCTCGTCGCGGCGCTCGCCCTGGGACTCGTCTACGTGGTCCTGACGATGCTGTCCTGGCGGGCGGTGCTCGCCGACCACGGCACGCCGCTGCCCATGAGCTCCGCGGCGCCCGTCTTCCTCGTCTCGCAGCTGGGCAAGTACGTGCCCGGCGGCGTGTGGAACATCGTCGCCGCGGCGGAGATGGGTGCGGACCACAGGATCCCTCGCCGCCGCAGCGTCTCCGCAATGCTCGTGACGCTGCTGATCTCGATGGTCACGGGTCTCATGCTCGCCGCGATCTCGATGCCTTTCTCCCCGCCCGCCCTCGCGGACCGCTTCGGCTGGGTGCTGGTGCTGCTGCCGCTGTTCGTCATCGTGCTGCTGCCGCCCGTGCTGGGCCGGATCGTCGCGCTCGCGCTGCGCGTGACCAAGGGGGAGCCGCTCGAGCGGCCCCTGCGCTGGCGCGGCATCGGCGCGGCCGTGGGCTGGCAGCTGCTCGCCTGGATCGTCGCGGGTCTGCAGGTGTGGGTGCTCGCGGTCGGCGTGGGCATGGAGGCGGACGCCCGCTCGGTGCTCCTGTGCATCGGCGGCTACGGCTTCGCGTGGGTCGTGGGCTTCCTCGTCGTCGTGGTGCCCGCGGGCGCCGGGGTGCGCGAGTCGATCCTCGCGATCATGCTCGGTGCGAGCCTGTCCACGGGCGGGGTGCTGGCGGTCGTGCTGCTCTCTCGCGTGGTGCTCACCCTCGCGGATCTGCTCCTGGGCGGCCTGGGTCTGCTGCTGTCGCGCCGGGCGCGGGCCGCCCGTGCGGCGGCGGTGGGGACGTCGGATTCGACGGGTCAGACGGGGCCGACGGGCGCGGACGCCCGCTGAGCCGGTCCGCGGCGGCGCCCGCCGCGAGCGCCCCCGCGGCGAGGAGCCAGCAGGCGGCGAGCACCGGCACTGCGGTGAGGGGCGACGTCGTCCCGGGGGTGGCCGCGGTGAGGGGAACGCGCCGCCGGCCCCCACCGCACGCTCCCCGGGCATGATCCCACGAGCCCGTGTCGTGGGACCATGTCCCGGTGACCCCTGCAGACGCCACCGCCCCCGCGGCCCCGACGGGCGCCGCCTCCGCCGTCCCTCCGCCCTCGGCGCATCCCGGGCGCGCGAGCACCGGCTTCGCCATCACGGCGCAGGACGGCGAGAAGGCCCGCGCGGGGGTCATCTCCACGCCGCACGGGGAGATCGCGACGCCGGCGTTCATCCCCGTCGGCACGAAGGCGACGGTGAAGGCCGTGCTGCCGGAGTCGATGACGGAGCTGGGCGCGCAGGCGCTGCTCGCCAACGCCTATCACCTGTACCTCCAGCCGGGGCATGATCTCGTGGACGAGGCGGGCGGGCTCGGCGCCTTCATGAACTGGCCCGGTCCCACGTACACCGACTCGGGCGGCTTCCAGGTGATGAGCCTCGGCGCCGGCTTCAAGAAGGTGCTCTCGAGCGAGTTCTCCGGCGGGGAGAAGGCCCGCACGGCCTCCGGTGAGGACGATGCCGTGGCGGAGGGCAAGGAGCGTCTCGCGCACGTCGACGACGACGGCGTCACCTTCCGCTCCTTCATCAACGGCGACGTCCACCGGTTCACGCCGGAGATCTCCATGCAGATCCAGCACGGCCTCGGGGCGGACGTCATGTTCGCCTTCGACGAGCTGACCACGCTCATGAACTCCCGCGGCTACCAGGAGAGCGCCCTCGAGCGCACTCGGCTCTGGGCGATCCGCTGCCTCGCCGAGCACGCCCGGCTGAGCGCGGACCGCACCCATCGGCCCTACCAGCAGCTGTGGGGCGTCATCCAGGGTGCCCAGTACGAGGACCTGCGCCGGAAGGCGGCGCGCGACCTCGGCGCGATGGACGTCGAGGGCTGGGGCTTCGACGGCTTCGGGATCGGCGGGGCGCTCGAGAAGGAGAACCTGGGCACGATCGTGGGCTGGGTGACCGACGAGCTCCCGGAGGCGAAGCCCCGGCACCTGCTCGGCATCAGCGAGGTCGACGACCTCTTCACCGCGGTCGCGGCGGGGGCGGACACCTTCGACTGCGTCTCCCCGTCCCGCGTGGCGCGCAACAGTGCGGTGTACACGCGCACGGGCCGCGTGAACCTCACCGGTTCCCGCTACCGCCGGCAGTTCGCGCCGATCGACGAGACCTGCGACTGCTACACCTGCACGCACTACACGGCGGCGTACGTGCACCACCTGTTCCGGGCCAAGGAGATGCTCTCCTCGACCCTCTGCACGATCCACAACGAGCGCTTCGTGGTGCGGCTCGTGGACCGGATCCGCGCGGCGATCACCGCCGGCGAGCTGGACGCCCTGCGGGAGGAGACCACCGGCGCCTACTACGGCACCCCGCGGTGACCGAGGCCGACGTCCCGGACCCCGAACGCTCCTGGGCATCCCCGGAGGACAGCTCGTCGCGGCCGGACCCGGTCGCCTGGACGGGCGCGGCGGTCGTGCTCGGGGCGCTCGCCGGGGTGTGCGCCCTGCTCGGCGATCATCTGCTGCTGGGTGTGCTGCGCATCGCCGCGGGCGTCCTCGTGGGGCTCGCGGCCGGGGCCGGCCTGGTGGCGCTGCTGCGGGTCCGGGGTGCACTGCTCCTGGCCGCCGCGGCGATGCTGGCGCTCGCGGTCGCGACGGCGCTGACGGCGCCGGCGCTCATCGCCGCCCGCGCCCCGTCGCTGGACTCGGCCGCCCTCGCCCGGGTCGCCCCGCTCGGCGACGGCGACACGGTCGTCGACCTCGGCACGGCGGGCGCTCCCGTGCTCGTGCGCCGCGCCGCCGGGGGAGGGCAGCTGCTGAGCGGCACCCGTGTCCAGGCGGTGGGGTCCGGGGCCGACGAGGCGCTCGCCCTCTCGACGGACGGGACCCGTCTGCTGCGGACGGGCGAGGCGGGCACCACCGTGCTCGACGCCGGCGGAGGCGGGGAGCCCGTCGCCCTCGCGACGCTCCCGGGGCCGGTGCTCGCCCTGGCCGGGGACGTGGCCGTGGCGCGCGTGTGCGAGGCGGGGGCGTGCCTGCTCACCGGGTACGACCTGGCGGACGCACCGTCGGCGGGTGCCGCGCCGGAGCCGCTCTGGCAGGTCCTCGACGGGGACGCCTCGACGACGCCGCGCGGGCCGGACCCGGGCTCGGGCGGCCCCGCCGCCCCGGCGATCGCGGTCGGCGCGGCGCCGGCGGGCCTGCTCGACGCGATCACGGACACCGGTGTGGTGCCCGCAGTCCCGCTGCGCTTCGACCCGGCCCAGGGGTGGGTGCAGCTGGACCCGACGACCGGCTTCCCGATGGGCCGGGTGCTCGCCGGGCCCGAGGCCCTGTGTCGTGTCGCCGCGACCGATCCGGCCCCCGGCGACACGGAGCCCGTCGTGCTCACCGTGTGCGCGGGGGAGGACGGCGCGCTCACCGCGACCGCGACCCGGGACGGCGAGGAGCTCTGGACCACGGACCCGTCGCCGGCGGGGGAGTGGACGGTGCGGATGGAGGACGGCCGGGTCCTCGCGAGCGGGACCGAGGCGGGCTCCGGCGCGATCGGCGAGATCGTCGCCTCGGAGGCGGGCACGGCGTGGTCCCGCCCCGGCGGGGCCGGGGTGGAGCAGGCGAGCGCGTTCACGAGCCGGGTGGGCATCGACGGCTCCCGCATGGTCGTCACGAACGATCAGGGCCAGCTGCTCGCCTACGACACCGCGACGGGGGAGAACACGTGGAGCGCGCCGCTCGCCTCCCCGCTCGAGGACCTGCGCGGCGACCTCGCGGCGGGCACCGTCGCGGTGGTGACGCCGGCGCCGCGGGAGCGGTCGCTGGACCCGCGCTCAGGCGTGCGGGTGCGCACGATCGACGCGGCGAGCGGACGGCTGCGGCTCGACCTCGTGGCGCGTGACGGCGACGAGGTCGAGAGCGTGCACGCGCTGGGTGACGGTCGGGCGCTCGTGACGACCGGGGATGCCGCCTACCTCCTCGGCCCGTGAGCGCGGGCCCCGCGGGTGCGGGCAGCGTGAGTGCGGGCTCGTCCGCCGCGGGCCGCGGGATGCCGGGTCTCAGGCGCGCTGGGCGACCCAGCGGCGGATCATGAGCGCGCCGACGAGGAGCGCGCCGCAGATCACGAGCCAGCGGATCGCCTCGAGGACCGCCGAGATGATCGCGACGGCGGTGTACGCGTCGTATCCGGCGTTCGCGACGATCACCTGCGTGATGATGCGGAGGATCCAGGAGGCGACCACACCCAGCAGGAGCGCCGCGACGATGACGATCGCGCCGGTGCGGCCGCGGCCGGCGCCCTGGACGATCGTCATGATCGCGAGGACGAGCAGCGCGATCGAGAGGATGCCGTTCACCGCGAGGGCGAGGAGCGCGAGGATCCCGCCGATCCCGGCGGTGACGAGGGCGGCGTCGGAGTCCCCCGAGGAGGCGCCGATCGCACCGGCGGCGAATCCGGTGGAGAAGCCGATGATGTCGACCAGGGCGCGCACGGCGATCACGGCGATCGTGAGGATCAGAATCCACGTCGCGTACGCGGCGACCTTCTCCTGCGGGCTGCGCGTCACCGGGGCCCACTGGCCCTGGGGCGCCTGGCCCTGCGGGGCCCACTGCCCCTGCGGGGCCCACTGCCCCTGCGGTGCCTGCCCCTGCGGTGCCGGCTCCTGGCCCTGCGATCCGTACCCCTGGCCCTGCGAGCCGTACCCCTGCGTCATGGTGCTCCTCCGTGTCCCCGGGACACGAGCGCGCCCCCGCGTCCAGCCTATCGGCCGGTCACGGGGGCGCTGCACCCCTGTGGACGGGGCGCATGCCTGCTCGGGTCAGGCTCCCGGGGTGAGGCGGAAGCCGAAGCTCCGCTCGGAGGCGTCGAGCACGTACTCCTGGAGCGGCGCGGGGCCGCAGGCCGCGGAGCCCACGCCCTGCAGCGCCGCAGAGAGCGTCACCCAGGTGCGGCCGTCGGCCTCGAGCGCGCCGTCGTGGTCCTTGCGGTCGAGCTCCGCGGTGGACCAGGGCCGCACGGCGAGGCCCAGGCCCTCCGGCGCATGCAGCGCGAGGGAGCCGGCCTCGCCGCGAAGGTCCGCGGCGACGACGCGGGCCCGGTTGCCGTTCTCCTGCGGGGACACGTACCGCACCTGCAGGTCCTCGAGGGTCGAGGTCCACAGCCCCACGGTTGCGCCGCCGCCGGTGTCCGGGTAGGACTCGTGCGGGCCGGCGCCGTCGTAGGCGACCTCGTCGAGGCCGCCCGGCAGGGCGAGGGTCCAACCCACGCGCGGCAGCGGGAGGTCCGCGGGCCAGTGCGCGGCCGGGGTGACGGTCACGGCCGCCTCGACGGCGGTGGCGTCGCCGCGCCAGGTGGTCGTGACGTCCGCGCCGAGCGAGCTGCCGTCCAGACCCAGTCGGGTGCGGACCACGAGCGCGTCGCCCTCCGCCGTGAGCGAGACGAGGCGGCGGCGGGGCACGTCCAGCCCGATCCGCTTCCAGCGGGCCTCGAGCGGGTAGTGCGTGCGGGCGCGCTCGTTGTCCACGGGGGCGCGGTAGAGGTCGACGTCGCTGTGCTCGACCTCGAGGTCGCCCAGGGTGACCAGGCGGCCGAGGTCGTCGAAGCGGGCCGGGCCGAGGGTCCAGGAGCCGTCCTCCGCCCGGACCGGCGCGGCGGCCGCGCCGAGGGCGGGCACCGCGGCCGCGCGGGCCGCGTCGTCCACGTGGTCCGCCGCGACGATGAGGTGGTCGGCGGGGACCGGCCCCTCGGCCTCGCGGGTCAGCAGGCGCACCACGGTGACGCCGGCCTCCGCGGCGGGGAGCGCGAGCGTGCCGCTCTCGCCGGGGGCGAGCGCGGGCAGCTCGAGCTCCTGCCACGTCAGCTGGCCGTCCACGGAGACCTCGGCCCGCAGGTGGGTGAGGTCGCGGAAGGCGTGGCGGTTGGTGAGCGTCGCCGAGCCGGCGCCCACCTCGAGCTTCACGGGGGAGTAGTGGTGCTTCGCGTCGAGCAGCGCGGGGGAGGGCGTGCGGTCCGGCAGCACGAGGCCGTCGGCCACGAAGTTGCCGTCGTGCAGGCGCTCGCCGAAGTCGCCGCCGTAGCCCCAGATGCGGTTCCCGGCGGCGTCGGTCGTGACGAGGCCGTGGTCGATCCACTCCCAGATGAAGCCGCCCTGCAGCGAGTCGAACTCGTCGGTCAGCGCCATGTACTCCTTGAGGGAGCCGGCGCCGTTGCCCATCGCGTGCGCGAACTCGATCCACAGGAAGGGCTTGGTGAGGGCGGGGGCGTCGTCGAAGCCGTCGTCAGACGGGTCGAGCCCCAGGGCGCGCAGCATGCCCACGAGGCGCTCGCGGAACTCCGGGCTGAGGGACTTCTCGCCGATCTCGCGGCTCTCCTGCACCGAGGGGTACATGAGGGAGAAGAGGTCCGCGTCGTCGGTGCGGTAGTCCTGCTCGTAGAGCACGGGGCGGGTCGCGTCGGCGTCCCGCACCGCCTGGATCATCGCGGTGGTGACGGAGCCGGTCGCGGCCTCGTTGCCGATGGACCACAGGACGATCGAGGCGTGGTTGCGGTCGCGGCGCACGAAGCGGTCGCTGCGCTCGACGAGGGTCTCGAGGAAGCGGGGGTCGTCCGCGGGTCGACGGGCCGCGCCGGTGGGGTCCTCGCCCCAGGTGGAGTCGGCGTGGAAGCCGTGGGCCTCGAAGTCGCCCTCGCAGATCACGTACAGGCCCTGCTCGTCGCACACCTCGAGGAAGCGCTGGTGGGGCGGGTAGTGGGAGGTGCGCACGGCGTTGAGGTTGTGCCGCTTCATGAGCGCCACGTCGAGGTCCTGGTTCCCCGGGTGCTGGGTGCGGCCCACGTGCTGGTCGACCTCGTGGCGGTTCACACCGCGGAAGACGACGCGCTCGCCGTTGACGCGCAGCACGTCGCCGTCCACGACGACGCGGCGGAAGCCGAGCTTCAGGCGCACGGTCTCCGCGCCGGAGTCGGCGGTGACGGTCGCCTCGTACAGGGAGGGGATCTCCGCGCTCCAGGGGGCCACGGGGCCGACGGGAACGGGGGTGCCGTCCGCCGGGACCTCGAGGTCGAGGCCGGGGATCCGCACGGTCGCGGGCACGGGCGCGCCGTCGGCGTCGGTCGCGAGCGCCGTGAGGGTGCCCTCGCCGGTCGCGGGGTCGTAGTCGGCGTGGGTGACGAGGTCGTGGATGCCGCCCGCGGGGCGCAGCAGCAGGTCCACGCTGCGGAAGATCCCGGACATCCACCACATGTCCTGGTCCTCGACGTAGGTGTTCACGGACCACTGGACGACCTGCACGTCGAGCCGGTGCTCCGCGGCGCCGTCCTCGCCGGCACCGGCGAGCGCGTCGGTGACGTCGAACTCCTGGGTGAGGCGGCTGCCGGAGGTCACGCCCACCTCGGTGCCGCCGATCAGCACGCGTGCGGCGGAGTCGACGCCCTGGAACCGCAGCAGCACGCGGCCGCCCGCGGCGAGGGCATCGGCCCAGTCGGCGGGAACGGCGACCTGGCGGGAGTAGTGCCCGGTGGGGTTCTCGTCCGGGACGTGGGGGACGTCCACGGGGATCGGGTAGACGACGTTCGTGTACTGCGGGGCGCCGTAGCCCTGCAGCTGCCACAGGCCGGGGACGGTGATCGGGGCGGGCTCGCCGAGGTCGGAGCCGTCGGCCCGGGTGCCGTAGCGGAAGTCCCAGGTGCCGTCGAGGCTCAGCTCGGGGGCGTCGGTGTGCAGGTGGGCGCGGCCGCGCAGGCGGTTCCGGCCGGCGGGGAGCTCCTCCCACCACGGGGCGGTCTGCGGAGTGGGGGTGGTCATCGTGCGGCTCCTCGTCGAGTGCGGTGGGACAGGATTCGTGAACGTTCCCGAGGGACAGCGTAGACCCTCGCGCCGCCCCGTCGGGCGACGCTGACCGCCCGCGCCGTTAGACTCGCTCCTCGTGACCTCGCCTGCGCCCGACGACCGGTGGACCGACCGCCGCCATGACGCCGTCGCGGCCCGCAAGGACGCCTACGAGCAGCTCCGCCGGGCGAGCACGTGGCGCCTGCTCGCCGCGACCAAGGCCCCTGCTGTGCTCTCGATCCTGCAGGCGACCTTCCCCCCCGGCGACCGCCGCCTGCCCCGCTCCGAGCTCGTCGCCCGCGTGGGCGCGCACGTCGGCCTGCTGCGCGACGAGGAGCCCGCTCCCGAGGACGGCGCCGTCACCGGCCGCACCGCCGGGGACTACGTCGACACCTGGGTGCGCGAGGGCTACCTCACGCGCCGCGACGACCAGCAGCACAGCGAGACGACCTTCGAGCCGAGCCCCGCCACGATCGACGCGATCCAGTTCATCGCCTCCCTCGAGGACCACCGGCCCACGACCACCCAGTCCCGCCTGACCCTCGTCATCCAGCAGTTCGACCGCCTCGCCCAGGAGACGGAGACGGACCGCGACGTGCGCCTCGCGGATCTGCAGCGCCGCCGCGAGCGGATCGAGCAGGAGATCCGCGACCTCGCCGAGGGGGAGCTGCTGCTGCCCAGCTCCGAGGCCTCCGCGGACCGCCTGCGCGACATCCTCCAGATCGCCGGCGAGCTCTCCGGCGACTTCCTCCAGTACCGCGAGGACCTCCGCGCCGTCGACCTCCACCTGCGCGAGCAGATCCTCTCCCCGGAGACCGCGCGCGGCGAGATCCTCGAGCAGCTGCTCGCGGGCGACGACCTCCTCGGCCAGTCCACCGTGGGCCGCACGTTCACGGCCTTCTTCCGCATGCTCAACGACCCCGTGCAGACGCGCGAGGCGCAGGAGCTCGTGGACCGCCTCCTCGAGCGCGACTTCGCCCGGGACCTCGACCGCACCGAGCGCGAGCGGCTCGCGAACGTGTTCAGCGACCTCTACGAGCCGGCGCAGGAGGTGCTCGACGTCAAGACCGAGCTCTACCGCTCCCTCGCCCGGTTCGTGCGCTCCCAGGACTTCCGCCAGCACCGCGTGCTGCTCGAGGTGCTCCAGGAGGCGCAGGGGCTCGCCCTCGCCCAGAAGGACGAGGTCCCCACGCGCACCCCGTTCCCGCTCGAGCTGGACCTCTCCCGCGTCCTGCTCTCCTCCGTGTCCCAGCAGCGTCTGAAGGACCCCACGGACCCGGGCGCCCCCGCAGTGGCCGAGGTGCACGACGCGACCGCGCTGAGCGTCGAGGTGCTCCAGGACCTCGTGCGCACGAACGACATCGACATCGTGGGCCTCACCGGGCACGTCAACGCCGTGCGTGGCTCGGGCGCGCAGGGAGGCCAGGCCTCGATCGGGGACGTGCTCCGGGCGCGCCCCGCCGAGCAGGGCCTCGCGAGCGTCATCGGCCTCATGTTCCTCGCGACCCAGCACGCCCAGCAGCGCGAGGGCTCCACGGAGATCGTCACCTGGCGGGAGCTGGACGGGAAGGACTACGCGGCGAAGGTCCCCGCGTACTACTTCCTCGAGGACGTCCCCGTCGACTGACGCAGCGAGCGCGCGAGCGCGGCGAAGACGAGCGCGCACAGGGCGTGCACGGCCAGCACGATGACCAGGGCGTGGTCCGCGGCGCCGCCGTCGGCCCCGGCGAGGCCCCGGAACAGCCCGCCGAGCACCGCGACGCCCAGGGTCAGGCCGAGCTGCTGAGCGGTCGCGAAGAGGCCGCTCGCGATCCCGGCGGCCCATTGCGGCGCCTGCGAGAGCACCGTGCTCAGCAGCGGGCCGAACATGAGGGCCTGTGCGGCGCCGAGCGGCACGAGGCCCCACTGCAGGGCCATCGGCGAGGAGTGGCCGGTGAGCACGAGCGCCGCGAGGGCGAGGAGCGCGAGGGCCTGCGCCACGGCCGCCCGCGTCATGGCGCGCGGCCCCGCCCCGGGCAGGAGCCGCGGCAGCAGCGCGGAGGCGGACACGAAGGCGATGCCGAAGCCGAGCACGAGCAGCGCCGGGCCGAGGGTCCCGCCGTCCGTCCGCAGCTGGGCGAAGGAGGTCACCTCGTAGAGGAAGGCCCCGTAGGTGACGAAGAACAGCAGGGCCATGAGCAGTCCGCGGTGCACGACCGGCAGGGCGAGCGCCGAGGGCGGGACCACGCCGAGCCGGCCGGCCCGCTCGGAGCGCCGCTGGAGCATCCAGAACACGGCGAGGGCGAGGACGCCGGCGGCGAGGGAGAGCAGGGTCCACAGCGGCCATCCGGCGGAGCGGCCCAGGGTGAGAGGGATGACGAGCAGCAGCAGCGTCGCCCCGAGCAGCGCGGCGCCGCCCGCGTCGAGGGCGAGCGGGGCCGAGGAGCGGGTGCGGGGCACGCGGGGGAGCCCGGCCGCGCCGATCAGGGCGATGAGGCCGATGAGCAGCTGCACCGCCCGCCAGCCGAGGTGCTCGGGCAGGGCGCTCGCGACGAGACCGGCCATGAGCTGTCCGACGACGGTGCTCACCCCGGCGACGGCCGCGAAGAGCATGAGGCCCGTGGTGCGCAGCGGCTCGGGGGCCGCGGCGCGGATCGTGGAGAGCACCTGCGGGGTGAGCAGGCCCGCGGCGATGCCCAGCAGCACCCGCAGGACGACCGCGGTGTGCAGCGTGGGGGCGAAGGCCGTGAGGACGCTCACGAGCACCATCGACAGGGACCCCACGAGCAGCAGCCGACGGCGGCCCCAGCGGTCCCCGAGCCGGCCCGCGATCACGAGGCTCGCGGCGAAGGCGGTGGTGTAGGCGGCGAGCACGAGCTGCTGGCCGGAGGCGTCCGCGCCGAGGTCCCGCCCGATAGGGTCCGCGAGCACGTTCGCGGAGCCGAAGACGATGTTGACCGGCGCGTACGCGAGCAGCAGCACGGCCAGACCGCCGTGCGTGAGGGTGCCCGCGGCGGGGTCGGGGTCAGCGGCGGGGCCGGTGTGCGGGGCGTGCGCCGCGAGGGCCGGTGGGGTGGGCGCGGGAGCGCGGAGGGAGGACGACATGCCCCGACCCTCCGCCCGCGCGGGTCCTGGGACCAGGAGTGCGCTCATACGGGTACCAGCACCACCTGGATAGCGGGGCCCGTGGGGTCCAGACTGGTCCGGTGCCCGATGCAGAAGTCTCCGCCACCCGCCGCAAGGAGCTCGGTGCGTTCCTGCGCGCCCGCCGCGAGAAGGTGACGCCGCAGCAGGCGGGGCTCCCCGGCTCCGGCCGCCGGCGCACCCCCGGCCTGCGCCGTGAGGAGGTCGCCCAGCTCGCCGGGATCGGCACCACCTGGTACACGTGGCTCGAGCAGGGGCGCGCGACCGGCGTCTCGGACCAGGTGCTCGACGCGGTCGCCCGGGTGCTGCGGATGACGGACGCGGAGCGACGCCACCTCGCGGTGCTCTCCGGCCGGGCCCCCGCGAAGCGGACGCCGCTCATGGAGGTCCGCCCCGAGCACACGGCGCTGCTCGAGCAGCTGCTGCCCTTCCCCGCGGCGGTGCAGACCGACGCCTACGACCTCATCGCCGCGAACCGCACCTACCGCCACCTCTTCGGCGATCTCGACGCGCTCCCCGTCGAGGACCGCAACTGCGCCTGGCTGCTGTTCACGGACCCCGACTGGCGCGGCGCCCTCCCGGACGAGGACGAGGTGCTCCCGGACATCGTGGCCCGCCTGCGCGGTCGGCATGCCGAGCACCGCGGCCGCGGCCGGGTCGGCGAGCTGGTCACGCGCCTGCAGGGCACGTCGGAGGACTTCGCACGGCTCTGGGAGCGCGGGGACGTCGCCGACGACCGCTCCCGGCTGCGCCGCTACCGCTCCCCGCGGGCGGGGCTGCTCACCGTGCACTTCCAGAGCCTGTGGCTCGACCCCGACCGCGGCTCCCGGATCGTGGTCATGGTCCCGGCGGACGACCTCACCCGCGAGCGCCTGGTGCGCCTCGCGGCGGCGGTCGCGGAGGACCCGGCCTGGACGGCCCCGCTCGCGGCGGTCGACGGCGCCTCCCTCGTCGGCTGAGCAGCGGCCGGGGAGTCAGTCCTCCCCGAGCTCGGCGAGCGCCGGTGCGGCGTCGGCACGGAGCTGCGCGAGGTCCGCGCCGAAGCGGCTCATCCGGCAGCCGAGCCCGTTGGGCTTGATCTCGATGCCCTCGGCCTCCCAGTGCGGACGCGCCCGGGCGAGCAGGGGATGGTCGCCGCTCGCGTTCGTCACCCGCCACCACGCGACCGACGATCCCCAGGTGCCCATGATGCGGCCCACGAGGCGCGGGCCCACGCCGACGATCGCCCCGACCTCGCCGTAGGCGACGACGCGGCCCGGCGGGATCGCCTCGACCACACGCAGCACCCGCTCGACGGTGAGGTCGTCCATGCGGGTGCGCGGGGTGGTCGGCCGACGGTCGCTGCGCATGGGGGAAGTCTGGCACGCGGGGGAGGACCGGACACGGACGAGCGGCACCCGTCCTGCCGGGGCAGGGCGGATGCCGCTCGTGGTCCGCCGGGTCCCGCGGTGCGGGCTCAGCGGTGTGGAATCAGCGCCGGGGCTGGTCGCCCTCCTCAGGAGGGATCACGCCGTCGGTGCCCTCCTCTGGTGCGCGGAACTCGGGTGATCGGTCGTCGGCCCGACCCTGCCCCTGACCCAGGTAGTCCTCGTCCTCCCGGAGGAACTCCGCCGGCTCGGCGCCGAACTGGCCCTCGCCGTAGGGGGAGACGCGGGGCTGGTGAGGGCCCTGGCCGGCCTGCTGCTCGCCGTACTGCGGGGCCTGCTCGCTGTACTCACGGCTCACGCCGTCGTACTGCGGCAGCGGCGCGGAGGAGCCGTCCGCGGCGGAGGTCCGCTCGGCACCGGTCGACGCGTCCCACCGGGACGTGTCGCCGGACGCCCCGCGGTCGTCGGCCGCGTAGTCCTCCTGCACGGTCTCGAAGACCGGGGTGGAGCCGGCGGCCCCGCCGACATCCCCGTCGCCGTCCTCGCGCACCTCCGCCCAGCGCTGCTCGGAGCCGCCCTGCCCGGTGGTGCCCTGACCGGTGGTGCCCTGACCGGAGGAGCTCTGCTCGTACGAGCCCTGACCGGAGGAGCCCTGCCCCGCACCGTACGCGGCGGACGAGTCCTGCTCGGTCCCGCGGACCTCGGCGCCCTGGCCCTCACGGGTGGACTCGCCCGAGGCGTCGGCGAGGCCGGCCCCGCCGACGGCACCGGCTGCCGCACCGGCACCAGCGCCGGTCGTGGTCGTCCCGGACTCCACCGGGCGGGCCTCGCCGTACTCGGTGGAGCGCGCCTGTCCGTACCGGCGGTCCCCGGTCTCGCCGGCGGCGATGCCGTCACCCAGGTCACCCTGCGGGTCGCGGATCACGTCGGGGTTGTCTTCGGCGGAGCCGTACCGGGTCTCGTCGCGTGAGTCGTCGGAGCGATCCTGGCCGTCCAGCGCACGACCCTCCTGCACGAGCCCGTCCTGCTCGCGTGCGGAGCGGTCCTGAGGATCGCGGCGATCCTCGAGGCCCTGTCGTGTGCCGTCGGTGTCGCGGTCCTCACGGTGGTCACCGTCCTCGCGGTGATCCCGGTCGGTGCGGTGGGAGGCGGCGGCACCGGCGGCGACGCCACCGGCGGCCCCGGCGCCCACGGCGGCGGTCGCGCCGCGGCCGCTCCCGTCGCGCTCCGTCTCGTCACGGCCCGCACGGTCACGGTCCGTATCGTCACGGACGGCGCCGTCACGAACGGCGTCATCACGAACGGCGTCGTCACGAACAGCGCCGTCACCGACGGTCGCATGGCGGCGGTCGTCCTGACCCTCCGGACGGTCGCCGAGGGTGCGGTCCTGCTCGGCGCGGCGGTCACCGTCGAGCCGAGGGTCGTCCTCGGAGCGGAGGGCGTCCTCGCGGTTCCCGAGGTCTCCGTGCGGGTCGCGGATCACGTCGGGGTTGTCCGCGGCGGAGCCCGCGGCGGCACCACCGGCAGCGCCTGCTGCGGCGGCGGTCCCTGCTCGGCCCGTCCCGTCACGATCCGAGCCGTCACGATCCGAGCGGTCACGTCCGGACTCGTCAAGGAGCTCGGAGCCATCGCGGAGGCCGGAGTCGTCCGGACGGTCCTGCCCGCTGACGGCCCGGTCCTGCCTCGTGCCCTCGGCGACGGGCTCCTGGGCATGGCGACCGCGGTGCTCCTCATGTCGCGAGGCGGCGGTCCCGGCGACGGCGCCGCCCACCGCCCCGGCGCCGAGGCCCACCGCGGCGGCGGTCCCGGCGCCGCTGCTGTGGCGGTGCTGGTCCTGGTCCTCGCGGGTCTGCTCTGCCGTGCGGCCGGTCCCGGCATCCGTGCGGTCGTCGACGGAGCGGTCGACGGCGGCGTCCGCCGTGGTCTCGTGCCGGGTCCCGACCGTGCGGTCCTCCGCACGCGTGTCGCGGCCGTCGGCTCCGGTCACGCCGGCCTCGGAGCCCGTGGGAGCGGGCTCCGAGCGGTGGTCCCGGCCCTGCGAGGCGGCGACCGCGGTCGCGCCACCGGCGCCCGCCCCGGCGGCCGCCGCGGTCCCGGCACCCGAGCCGTCACGCTTGGTACGGCCGGACGCCTTCTCGTGATCCTCGACATCGGGGTCCAGGCGATCAGCCTCGGCGAGCTGCTCCTGCACCGCCGAGCGGTCCTGCTCGACCGCGGTGCGCTGCTTCTCCGCCTCGGCGCGTCGGCGCTCGGCGGTGATCTGCTCCTGCTCGGCCTCCTTGGCCTTGCGCTCCGCCTCCAGGCGGGAGCGGTCCGCATCGAGCTCGGTCTCGCGGGCCTTGAGGTCGCGCTCCTTCACGGCGGCCTCGTCGGCGCGTGCCTTCTCGCGCATCTCCGCGGCCCGCTGGCGGTCCGCGGCCTCCTGCGCCTCGCGGCGCTTCCGGGCGCTGCGCGCACCCAGGACGATGAGGAGGATGATCAGGAGGATCACCACTACGGCGATCACGATGATCAGGGGGACAGAGACGTCTGACATGGCTGCTCCTTGCCGTCGGTCCCCGGCCCGGCCGGGACGGGGATTCCTGCGGGATGCCCCCTGATTCCACCAGATCACGTGGCCCGGGTCACGCTTTCGACACAATCGGCTTCTCATCCGCCCGGCGTGCACCCCAATGTCCGCCGGTAGGGTAGGGCGCTGTGACGAGCACCGGATACCGCCCCGAGCCCGGCGAGCAGGATGACCTCGACCAGGCCGTCGACGCCCCCACCGCCCCCGGCGGCGCCCTCGTGGACGAGTCCCGCCGGGTGCTCGTGCACCTGCTGCAGGGCCCCTTCCTCGACGGCCGCCGCGACCCGAACCGCTACGGGCAGCTGCTGCGGGACCGCGCGGCGATCGAGCGCCGGCTCGCCGACCTCTTCCTCGAGCTCGTCGTGGACGACGACGCGCAGGTCGCCTTCGTCCGGCAGAGCGAGGAGGACCCCGACGCCCCCAAGCTGCTGCGGCGGCTGACCGGACTGAACCGCCTGGACTCCGTGCTGCTGCTCGTGCTGCGGCAGATGCTGCTCACCCAGTCCTCGCGCGGCCAGCGCACCGTCGTCTCCGAGGCGGAGATCCAGCAGGCCCTCGCCGCCTACCGCCGCACCACCTCGACGGACGAGGCCGGCTTCGCCAAGGAGGTGCGCGCCTCGATCGCGAAGGTCCAGCGCGCCGGCCTGCTCGACGAGCAGGGCACGGACTACGAGGTCTCCCCGGTGCTGCGGCTCATGATCGGACCGGACGTGGCGCGCGAGTTCATCGACCTCTACCGGCAGGCGGGCGTCGGCGGGCTCGACGACCCGGCCGACGCCGATGGCGCGGAGGAGGACGGGGACGGCGACGAGGACGCCTCCGCCCAGGAGACCCCCGCGGCGCCCTGATCGCCGGGGGCCGTCGCAGATCTCGCGGACGTGATCCGGGCCGCATTCCGCGTGGGGCCCGACGCTGTGACGGGCACCGATGCCCGGAACGGGTGCTGAGCACGGGTTTCCTGAACGAACTCCAATTGAGCGCATCGGGCGTTGCGTAATAAGGTCAGCCTCACCTCATCCTCTTCCCGAGGGTGCCGAGAGAAGGACCGTCCATGTCGCGCTCGCTCCCGCGCCGCTCCGTCGTGCTCACCGCCCTCGCCGTGCCCGCGCTGACCGCGCTCGCCGCCTGCAGCGGCGGCTCGACGACCACCTCCGCCGACGGCGGCAGCTCCCCCTCCGACGGCGGCTCGGCCGCGACCGGCAGCTTCCCCGCGACCGTCGAGCACATCTACGGCACCACCGAGATCGCCGCGGAGCCCACCCGCATCGCGACCGTCTCCTGGGTCAACGGCGACACCCTCCTCGCCCTCGACATCGTCCCCGTCGGCATGCCGATCGTCGAGTGGGGCGCCAACGACAACAAGTCCACCGACTGGATCGACGCGAAGCTCGAGGAGCTCGGCGCCGCCTGGGGCAGCGACAAGGCCCCCACCACCTACTCCGAGGCCGACGGCGTCAACACCGACGAGATCGCCGCGCTCACCCCGGACCTCATCGTCGCCGCCTACTCCGGCCTCACGCAGGAGGAGTACGACACGCTGAGCAAGATCGCGCCGACCATCGGCCCGCTCGCCGCCGGATACACCGCCTCCTGGAGCGACGTGCTCACCGCCGTCGGCACCGCCACCGGCCGCAGCGACCGGGCGAAGGAGCTCGGCGAGCAGGTCACCGCCGATCTCGCGAAGGTCGGGACCGACAACCCCGAGGTCGGCGAGTCCACCTTCATCGCCTCGAGCCTCTCGCTGACGGACCACACGATCAGCATCTACTCGGGCGACGACACCCGCCCCCGCTTCTTCACCGCGCTCGGCATGACCCAGGCCGACGTCGTCACGGAGAACACGAAGGACGCGAGCACCTTCTACTTCGAGTGGTCCGCCGAGCGCGGCGACGAGCTCGTCTCCGACGTCATCTACACCTGGGCCTCCGCCGGGCACACCGTCGAGACCTTCCAGAAGGATTCCCTGTTCCAGCAGATCCCGGCCGTCGCGAGCGGCGCCATGGTGCTCACCACGGACGACCACCAGACCCTCTCGATCTCCGCGGCGAGCGTGCTGAGCCTCCCGTGGGCGATCGAGAACGTCGTCCCCTCCGTCGTCGAGGCCGCGAAGACGGCGCAGGCCTGAGACGTGCCCTCCCGCACCACCGTGCTCGTGATCGCCGGGAGCGTCCTCGCCCTGGCGATCGCCTGCGCGCTCTCCCTCATGGTGGGGGCGCGGACGGTCCCCCCGGGCACGGCGTGGCAGGCCCTCGTGGCCTACGACCCGACGCTCGCGGACCACGCGGTGGTGCACAGCCGGCTGCAGCGGACCCTCGCGGGCCTCGCCGTCGGCATCGCCCTCGCCCTCGCCGGCGCGGGCCTCCAGGGCATGACCCGCAACCCGCTCGCCGATCCCGGCATCCTGGGGCTGAACAGCGGCGCCGCCGCCGCGGTCGCCCTCGGGGTGTACCTGCTGGGCCTCGGCTCCGTCACCCAGTTCATGGTCGCCGGCTTCCTCGGCGCCGCGGTCGCCGCGGTGATCGTCTACGCGATCGCCTCCGCCTCCCGCTCCGGCGCCACCCCCGTCACCCTCGCGATCGCCGGGGCCGCCGTCACCGCGGGGCTCGGCTCCGTCGTGAACGGCCTCGTCATCCTCGACCAGGGCGCCCTGGACCGGATGCGCGCCTGGCAGGTGGGCACCCTCGGAGCCCGCGACCTCGGCGACCTCGCCCGGGTGGCACCGTTCCTCGTCGCCGGCGTGCTCGTGGTGCTCGGATCCGCGCGCGCCCTCAACGCCCTCGCCCTCGGGGACGACGCCGCGACCGGGCTCGGCGTCCACGTGGGCCGGGTGCGGACCGTCCTCGGCATCGGGATCGTCCTGCTCGTCGGCTCCGCCGTGTCCCTCGCGGGCCCCGTCGGCTTCCTGGGCCTCGTCGTCCCGCACGCCGTGCGCCTCCTCGCCGGCTCCGACCACCGCCGCCTGCTGCCGATCTCGCTGATCGTGGGGCCCGCGGTGCTGCTCCTGGCCGACGTCGCCGGCCGCGTCGTCGCTCCGCCCGCGGAGGTGCAGGTGGGCGTCATGACCGCGCTGCTGGGCGTGCCCGTCTTCCTCGTCCTGCTGCGCACCCGGAAGCGGGTGGCCCTGTGAGCGCCCGCCGCCGCCTCCGCGTCCCTCTCGCCCTCGCGCTGGTCGTCGCGGGCCTCGTCGTCGTGCGCGTCCTCGTCGGCACGCCGATGGTCTACGCGGACCTCGCCGTGCGCGCCGTGCTCGGCGAGCAGATCCCCGGGGTCTCCTTCATCGTCATGGACGACCGCCTGCCCGCCGCCGTCGTCGGGGTCCTCGGCGGCGCCGCCCTCGGGCTCTCCGGCACCGTCTTCCAGACGATGCTGCGCAACCCCCTCGCGAGCCCCGACGTCATCGGCGTGACCCTCGGCTCCTCCGCCGCGGCGGTCGCCGGGATGGCGCTCGTCGACGCCCAGGGCCTCGCCCTGTTCTGGTGGACCCTGCTCGGCGGGCTCCTCACCGCGCTCCTCGTCCTCTGGATCGCGCAGGCGCACCGCCGCGGCGGGCACGGCGCCGGGGGAGCGGGAGTGGTCGACGACCGCTTCGTGCTCGTCGGCATCGGCGTGGCCGCCGCCCTCCTCGCGCTCGTGCAGTACCTGCTCAGCCGCATGGAGACGAAGAAGGCGGGCGACACCATGCACTGGCTGGTCGGCTCGCTCTCCGGGGCCACCTGGCCGCGGGTCGCGGTGCTCGCCGGAGCGCTCGTCGTCCTGGTCCCCGTGCTCGCGGCGCTCGTGGGCCGCCTGCGGATCCTCCAGCTGGGCGACGACACCGCCGCGAGCCTGGGCCTGCCCGTCCCCGCCACACGCATCGCGCTCGTGCTCGTGGGCGTGCTGCTGAGCTCCTTCACCGTCGCGGTCGCCGGCCCGCTGGCCTTCGTCGCCTTCCTCGCCGGGCCCATCGCGCGGCTCCTCGCCGGGCGTCCCAGCTTCGTCCTCGCCGCGCTGCTCGGCGCGGTGCTCGTGCTCGCGGCCGACGTCGCGGGCCAGAACCTCTTCGGCCGCGTCGAGATGCCGGCCGGCGTCATCACCGGAGCGCTCGGGGCGCCGTTCCTGCTGTGGATGCTCATGCGCTCCTCGACCACCGGCCGCGGAAGGTGATCCCATGGCCCAGCTGACCGCCTCCCACCTGCGACTCGCCTACGACCGCCGCGTCGTCGTCGAGGACCTCGACCTCGCCCTGCCCGAGGGGAGGGTGACGATGATCGTCGGCGCGAACGGCTCGGGGAAGTCCACGCTGCTGCGCGGGCTCTCCCGGCTGCTCCCACCGCAGAAGGGACAGGTGCTGCTCGACGGGCAGGACGTCCACGCCCTGCGCGGCAAGGACCTCGCCCGCCGCCTGGGCCTGCTGCCGCAGTCGCCGATCGCCCCTGACGGCGTGACCGTGCGCGAGCTCGTCACGCGCGGCCGCTACCCCCACCAGGGGCTGTTCCCCCAGTGGACCGACGAGGACGAGCAGGCCGTCGCCGAGGCGCTCACCCTCACCCGCACCGAGGAGCTCTCCGACCGCCTGCTCGACGAGCTCTCCGGCGGGCAGCGCCAGCGGGCCTGGATCGCCATGGCCCTCGCCCAGCGCACCGACGTGCTGCTGCTCGACGAGCCCACCACCTACCTCGACGTCACCCACCAGCTCGAGGTGCTCGACGTGGTCCGCGAGCTCAACCACCGCCGCGGCACGACCGTCGGCATCGTGCTCCACGACCTCCAGCTCGCCGCCCGCTACGCCGACCACCTCGTGGCCGTGCGCCAGGGCGCCATCCACTCCCAGGGCAGCCCCGCCGAGGTCATCACGGCGGAGACCGTCCGCGAGGTCTTCGCCCTCAACGCCCTCATCTCACCCGACCCCGTCACGGGCACCCCGATGGTGCTGCCGCTGACCCGAGAGACGCCCCCCGACTCCCAGGAGGACAGCATGACCGCGACCGAGAGCCACGCCCGATCCGACGCCGCCGTGCGGGTCCCCGCCCTCGAGGCCAGCCCCCAGCTCGCCTTCTCGCTCACCGTCGCCGCCCGGCGGATGGTCGGCGCGAACCTCGTGCGCCTCACCTTCACGAGCCCCGACCTGCGCCACCTCGGCGTGGGCGGGCCGCTGCTGGACGTGCGCGTGAAGCTCATCGTCCCGGCGCCCGGGAGCACCACGGACCACTTCGCGGCGCTGCGGCCGACGGCGGTCTCCGATCCCTCCGCCTTCGACGGCTGGTACCGCGACTGGCTGCAGGTGGACCCCGCCGAGCGCGGCTGGATGCGCACCTACTCGGTGCGGGCGCTGCGCGGCGCGGGCCACCCCGGGAACGTGGGCCCCGACCCGGAGCTCGACATCGACATGGTCCTTCACCTCGAGGAGCCCGTCGTCGAGGGGACCGGCGTCGCCGCCCGCTGGGCCGCGTCCGCCCAGGTGGGCGACGAGATCACGCTGCTGGGCCCGAACACCCACCTGGTGGGCCCCGACTACGGCGGCATCGAGTTCCGCCCCGGCACGGCGCGCCGCCTCCTGCTCGCGGGGGACGAGACGGCGCTGCCGGCGATCTGCGCGGTCATCGAGTCGCTCCCGGAGTCGTTCACCGGTCACGCCCTCATCGAGGTGCCCGACGCGGCCGACGAGCAGCGCGTGCCCACCCGATCCGGCGTCGAGATCACGTGGCTCGCCCGCGGCGACGCCCCGCACGGCACCGTGCTGGACCCGGCCGTGCGGGCCCTCATCGAGGAGCGGCCCGAGCTCTGCCGGGACTGCACCGTGGGCGTGCCCTCGACCACGGGGGAGTTCGAGGAGGTCGACGTCGACGAGGCGATCCTCTGGGAGACCACCGAGGGCCAGGGACCGTTCTACGCCTGGCTCGCGGGGGAGGCGAAGGTCATCACGACCCTGCGCCGCCACCTCGTCAAGGAGATCGGCGTGGACCGCAAGCAGGTCTCCTTCATGGGCTACTGGCGCCAGGGCCGCGCCGAGGGCTGAACCCGTCGGTCGCGGCGGCACGGGGACGCGCGAGACTGGTCCCATGAGAGCCGTCGTCATCGAGCAGTTCGGGGTGCTCCCCGCCGTCCGCGAGGTCCCCGCGCCCGCCGCCCCCGCCGGGGCGGTGGTGCTCGACGTGGAGGCGACGGGCCTGTGCCGCTCCGACCACCACGCCTTCACGGGGCATGACGGAGACGTCACGCTCCCGCACGTGCCCGGCCACGAGCTCGTGGGCCGGGTCGCGGCGCTCGGCGAGGGCGTCCGGCGGGTGCAGGTCGGCGACCGCGTCACGACGCCCTTCGTCGAGGGCTGCGGCCGCTGCCGCTGGTGCCGCGAGGGCGCCTCCCAGGTGTGCCCCGACCAGACCCAGCCCGGCTTCACGCACGACGGCTCCTGGGCGGAGCAGGTCGTCATCCGCGCCGCGGACCACAACCTCGTGCCCGTCCCCGAGGACCTGCCCGCGGAGGCCGTCGTCACCCTCGGCTGCCGCTTCGCGACGGCCTACCGGGGACTCACCGCCCGCGCCGGCCTGCGCGCGGGAGAGGGCGTCGCGGTGATCGGCTGCGGCGGCGTGGGGCTCTCCGCGGTGATGATCGCAGCCGCGCTCGGGGCGCGACCGATCGCGGTAGACGTCGACCCGGGAGCGCTCGCGCTCGCCCGCGACCACGGCGCCGAGGTGCTCGTGGACACCTCGGGCCTCGACGCCGCGCAGGCCGCGGCGGCGATCGTCGAGGCCGCGGGGGAGCGTCCCACCGTGACCGTCGAGGCCCTGGGCCGGGAGCAGACCACCGACGCGGCCCTGTTCGCCCTCGCCCCGCTCGGCCGGCACGTGCAGATCGGCCTGTACGCGGCGCCGCCGCGGCTCGCGATGCCGCGGGTGATCGGGCAGGAGCTGACGGTGCTCGGCAGCCACGGCATGGCCGCCGCCGACTACCCGGGCCTGCTCGAGCTCGTGGTCTCCGGGGCGCTGCGCCCGCAGGACCTCGTCACGCGCACCCTCGATCTCGAGCAGGCGGGGGAGGCGCTGCTCGAGCTCGGTGAGCGCACGCGGCCCGGGGTGACGATCATCCGGCCGTGACCGGCGGGCGGCGTTCCAGCGCCGCGCGCAGGCTCTCCTCGAACGGGGTGCGGGTCTCGCCGAGCTCCTCGCGAGCGGGCAGCAGCGCGCGGTCGACGCCGCGGGCGCGGGAGCAGAGCGAGCCGGCGAGGACCGCGCGGTCCCTCGGCCTGCCCGGGGCCTGATCCGGACCGGTACCCTTCCAGGGTGACTTCCGCGACCGACACCGCCCAGGACGGGCTCGACCTCCCGGGCGTGCCCGAGGGTGCGAGCGCCCCGGATGAGGGCCCCACCGATCCCCAGCACCCGCATCCGGGCCAGTGGCGACTGACGCACCTGCAGGTCTCGAACTGGGGCACCTTCCACGGCACCCACGACCTCGCGATCTCGCCCAAGGGCTTCTTCCTCACCGGCGGGCCGGGTACGGGCAAGTCCACGCTCCTGGACGCGATCAGTGCCCTGCTCACGCCCCCGCGCACGCTGCAGTTCAACGCCGCCGCCTCCGATGCCGGCCCGGCGCGCTCGAAGTACCGCCGCACCGTCGCGAGCTACGTGCGCGGCGCCTGGGCGATGCACTACGACCAGGCCACCGGTGAGTTCAGCCAGGAGGTGCTGCGCGACCGCAGCACCCTGTCCGTGGTCACCCTGCGCTTCTCCGACGGCCGCGGCGGGACCGTGCAGCTCTCCCGCCTGCTGCTGCTCCACGCCGGTCACAGCGCGGACAGCGACGTCAAGAGCCTCTACGTCATCGCGCGGCAGCCGCTCGACGTCGCGGACCTGCGTCCCTTCGTCTCCACCCAGATCGAGGGCAAGGCGCTCGCCGCGGCGTTCCCCGGCACCGAGACCTACCGACAGTTCCGTGAGTACCGCGCCGCCTTCTGCCAGCTCCTCGGGATCCCCGACGAGAAGGCGCTCGGCCTGCTGCACAAGATCCAGTCCGCGAAGGAGCTCGGCGACGTCAACGCGCTGCTGCGCGACTACATGCTCGA
This sequence comes from Brachybacterium sp. SGAir0954, assembly GCF_005490785.1. Lineage (GTDB taxonomy): Bacteria > Actinomycetota > Actinomycetes > Actinomycetales > Dermabacteraceae > Brachybacterium > Brachybacterium rhamnosum. Next base: position 1,281,514 of record NZ_CP027295.1, read on the forward strand.
CGAGCCCCGCACCTTCGACCTCGCGGACCAGGCGCTCGCCAACTTCCACAACCTCTCCGAGGTCCACGAGGCCCTCGTGACCGCCCGCGAGCAGCGGGACCTGCTGCGCGGCCTGCGGGAGAACCACACCTCGTGGACCGAGATGCGCCGCCGCGGCGGGGAGCTCGTGGACCGTCGGGCGGACATCGACGTGTTCGCCGCCCAGCACCTCGTGCGCCTGCTCTCCGGCGAGGAGGAGCGGCTCCAGCTGGACCGCGACCGCCTCACCGCGCAGCAGCGCCGGCTCACCCAGGACGTCGCCGAGGCGCGCGGGGACCTGTCCCAGCTCAAGGAGCAGCGCAAGCGGGCCGGCGGCGGCGAGATCGACGACTGGAAGCAGCAGATCGCCGGCCTCGAGGTCGAGCGGGAGCGGCGCCGCGAGCGGGCCACCGAGTTCTCCGCCCAGCTCGCGACCGTCGAGCTGCGCTCCCCGGCCGGTGAGGACACCTTCCTCGCCCTCCAGCGGGAGGTGCAGGCGCTGCGCGCCTCCCTCGAGGAGGAGGAGCGCGGGGCCGACGCCGCGCGCTGGGAGGCGGAGGCCGCGGTGCGCGAGCTCGGCACCCAGCTCCAGCGCACCCGGGAGGAGCTCGCCTCGCTGAGCTCCCGCGCCTCGAACCTGCACTCCGAGGACGTGGCCCTGCGCGACGCGATCGCGCAGGAGGTCGGGGTCGCCCCCACCGAGCTGCCCTTCGCGGCGGAGCTGCTGCAGGTCAAGGCCGGGGAGGAGGAGTGGACGGCCGCCGCTGAGCAGGCGCTGCGCGGCCTCGCCCGCTCGATCCTCGTGCCGGACCGCGTCTACCGGCAGGTCGCGGCCGTCATCGACCGCACGAAGCTGCGTCGTCGCATCTCCTACAACCGCATCAACACCGACCTCCGTCGGCCCTCCCGCGGGATCGACGAGCGCTCCCTCGCCGCGAAGCTCGACGTCAAGGACGGCGAGTTCCACGCCTGGCTGAGCGGGGAGATCGCCTCCCGCATGGACTACACCTGCGCGGAGGACCTCGAGGAGTTCACCCGGCTGGGCCGCGCGGTGCTGCGCTCGGGCCAGATCAAGCACTCCGCCTCCCGCCACGAGAAGAGCGCGGACCGCCAGATCAACGACCGCTCGCAGTGGGTGCTCGGCTTCGACAACCGTGCCAAGCGCTCGGTCTTCGAGGCGGAGCGCACGCGCGCCGAGCAGGCCCTGTTCGAGGCGCAGGCACGCCGGAAGGACGTCGAGACGGAGGCCGGGCGCCGCCGCGAGCGGCTCTACGCCCTGCAGGCGATCAGCACCGTCTCCTGGGACGACATCGACGCCGCCTCCGTGGCCCGGCGCGTGGCGAACCTGCGGGACATGGTCCGCGCGGCGGAGGACGGCTCCGCGGCGCTCACCGAGCTGGCGCGCCAGATCGACGAGGTCGAGGCGAGCATCGCCGAGAGCGACGAGGAGCTGCTCGAGGTGGTCCGCACCGCCGGCCGCCTCGGCGAGCAGGCCGAGCGCGCCGCGGAGCGCCTCGCCGAGGCCCGCGAGCGCCTCGAGGGAGCGACCCTCGCCCCCGAGGTCGAGGAGGAGCTCTCCGAGCGCTTCGCCGCGATCGCGCCGACGATCGTCCTGTCCACGATCGACCAGGTCACCAAGGACGCCTCCGCGACGCTCGACGCGGAGCTCATGGACCTCACCCGGCGCACCTCGCGCGCGGAGGAGGACATGCGCACCGCGATGCGCGAGTTCGTGCGGCGCTGGCCCGCGCAGGCCGGGGACACGGTCCCGACCCTCGAGGGGGTCGACGACTTCCTCGCGATCCTCCAGCGGATCGAGGAGGAGAAGCTGCCCGAGGTCGAGGACCGCTTCTTCGAGTTCTTCACCGGGAACACGCTCGGGGACGTGCAGGCGCTCGCGACCGCGATCGCGCGCGAGCCCGCGGAGATCCGCAAGCGGCTGCAGCGCATCAACGCCCTGCTCTCGCAGGTGGAGTTCCACTCCGGTCGCTTCCTGCAGCTGTCGATGCGGCCCGTGCACCTCGCCGCGCTCGACGAGTTCCGCGCGGCGCTCGAGGACGCGGTCACGGGTTCCACGCTCAACGACATGAGCCGCGACCGTGACCTCGCCGAGGAGCGCTTCCTCTCGCTGCGCCACCTCATGGACCTCATCGGCGCCGCCCGCACGCGGGACGACCAGGTCTCCCGTGCGATCCTCGACGTGCGCCGCCACGTCCACTTCCACGCCGAGGAGGTCGACGCCGAGGGGACCGTGGTGCACGCGCACGAGTCCGGCGGTCCGCTCTCCGGCGGCCAGAACGAGCGCCTGACGACCTTCTGCCTCGCCGCGGCGCTGCGCTACCAGCTGGCCGGCACCGGCCAGGAGGTCCCGCGCTACGCCCCGATCATCATCGACGAGGCCTTCTCGAAGGGCGCCGGCAAGTTCATCACCGCGGCGATGGAGTCCTTCCGCCACTTCGGCTTCCAGGTGCTGCTCGCGAACCCGGGCAAGAACCCGCAGGCCCTCGCGCCGTTCATCGGCGGCGTCGGCGTGGTCTCGATCCGGCAGGACCGCTACTCGCAGGTGGCGCCCGTCGAGTTCGTGCCGGTCCCCGGGTGAGGCCGGGCGCTCGGGCGCCATGGGGAGAACTCCCCATGGCCCGCCCCGGCCGCCGTCGATACCCTGACCGCTTCCCCCTGCCCGGCGCCGCGCCGGGAGGGGGCCGCGGCGCAGCGCCTCCCGGCGCCGGCCAGGAACGGATCACGAACGGAGTCGCCGCATGACGACCGCGCCGAGCACCGTCGGGACCCCTGCGCAGGCCGCGGTGCACGACCGGGTGCGGGAGCTGCTCACGGCGGCGGGCCGCGCGCTGCTCGCCGAGCAGCCGTCGCTCCAGGGCTTCGAGGACGCCCGCCCCGAGCGGGACCGTCCCTCGGGGGAGAGCGCCGAGGGAGCCCCGACCCTCGTGCACGTGAGCGCGCTGCTCGCCGCCCGCCGCGCCCCGGATCCGTCCCCGGCGGCGGCCGACGCGCTCGTCCGCGCGGTGGACGTCGTCGCCCGTCGGCGCCGCTCCGCCCCGGGCGCGTCCCGCACCCGCCACGGGATCCGCCACGTCGTGTGGGAGCTCGAGGACGGGGACCGGCTCGAGCTCGTGCTCGGCGTGCGGGCCGCGTTGCGCGTCATCAGCGCGCCCTTCCTGCCCTCCCCCGAGGAGGCGGCGCCGACGAGCCCGGCGGCGGTGCTCAGCCCTCGCGCACCGTCCCGCTGATCCTGGTCAGGGCCGCGAGCGGGATGTCGATCCAGTCCGGTCGGTTCCGGGACTCGTAGAGCGCCTCGTAGACGGCCTTGTCCGCCTCGAAGGCGGCGAGCAGCACGCGGGTCGCCGGGTCCTGCGGGGGGATGCCGGCGCCGGTGAGGTAGCCGTCGAGGAAGGCCTCCCGCGCCGCGTGCGCCCAGCCGGAGGCGTCGGTGCCGTGCTCGCGGGCCGTGACCGCGGCGGCGTAGTCGAGGCTGCGGAGCATCCCGGCGACGTCCCGCAGCGGGCAGTCCTCCCGGAGGCGCTCGGCGAGCGGGCGCAGCGGCTCGCCCTCGAAGTCCAGCAGCACCCAGCCGTGCCCGGGCGCGGCGAGCACCTGCCCGAGGTGCAGGTCGCCGTGGATCCGCTGCATCGCGGGCCAGGGGACCTCCGCCGCGCGGTGCAGCAGGGTCCCGAGCGCCTCGACGTGCGCGGCGACGGTCGGCACGGAGGAGGCGACGTCGGTGAGGCGGCCGCGCATCTGCGCGAGCATCCGCCGTGCCTCCGTGTCCCCCGTCGGCACGGTGCCCAGCGCGAGGGCGAGGTCCGCGTGGACGCGGGCGAGCACCGTGCCGAGCTCGCGGAGGGCGGCCTCGTCGAGCCGGCCGGCGGCGGCCTCGCGCAGCATCGTGCGCCAGGCGTCCTCGACGCCCGGCAGGAACTCCTGCGCCACGAGCGCATGGGTGCGCCGCTCCCCGAAGGAGATCTGTGCGGAGCCGAGCACTGCCGGCACGTGCGGGCTGCCGGCGGAGGTCAGCGCGGACTGCAGGATCACGTCGGGGTTCTCGCCGTCGCCCAGGAGGCGGAACACCTTGAGGATCACCGGGGTGCGGCCGGGCTGCTCGTGGATGAGGGAGGTGTTGGACTGCTCGCCGCTGAGCACCCGGGAGGAGGCGCCGGGCCCGGTCGGCGGTGCCGCCAGCGCCGACCGCACCATCGGCGCGGGGTCCGCGAGCAGCCGCAGCCCGGGGCCCAGGGCGCCCGAGCCCTCGGCGAGCAGGGCGAGCACGGCGTCCCGGCCGGCCGGGAGCGCGAGCGCGTCGGCGACGGCGACCTCGTCGGTCCTCGTCACGAGGGCGTCCTCGGCCACCTCGGCATCCGGGGCGAGCAGGGCGAGGGGCACCTGGTAGCGGGCCCGGCCCCCGCGATGGTCGTCCACGGCGAGCACGGTCCACAGCACGGCGACGTCGGCCTGCACGCGGAGCCCGGCCCAGGCCTCGACCTCCACGTCGAGGGGCTGGGGAGCGGGGCCGGCGGGACGGTGCGCGAACCAGCGCCGCGTGGGCAGCCAGGCCCCGAGCGGGGCTCGGAGCCGATCGAGCAGCGTCTCCGGGGCGGGCAGCGAGGTGAGGTCGAGGCGTCCGCGAGCGGCATCGGTGGCGGAGGCGGCGGCCGAGGCGTCCATGCGGCCCATGCTAGGGCGGCGACCGGCCCGCGGGGTGCGAACCCCGCACACCGGCCGGTGCGCGCACGAGATCCGGGCTCGGCCCGGGCGCCCTTGCTACCCTGGGCCGGTGCTCGATCCGATGCCGTGCTCCCGGTCGTCCGCCCGGCCGCGCGGCGACCGGCGCGGCCCCCTGGTGCGCGTCGCCGCGACCGCAGGGGCGACGCTGCTGCTGGGCCTCTCCGGGATCCTCCCGGCCTCCGCGCTCGGCGAGGACGGCACCTTCCCCCTCCCGCTCGAGTCCTCGAGCATCTCCGTGCTGCCGGACGCCGTCACCTCGGTCCCGCTCGACGCGCTGATCGACGACGCGCAGCAGGACCAGCTCGACGAGTCCACCGCACGCCTGGTGGTGCCGCCCTCCCTCGGCGAGACCGACGCCGCGGCGATGGCGGTCTCCGAGGACGGTCGCACGCTCACCGTCTCGGGGGAGGGGACCTGGTCGCTGCTCGGCACGACCCTCGTGTTCACCCCGGACGACGGCGTCACGGCCCCCACCCTGCCCGTCGCGATCACCGTCGGCAGCATCCACGGCACCCGCTCGGAGCCCGCGGAGCTGAGCCCGACGGTGCTCGACGTCGCCTCCGTCGCGAACCACTCCGCCGCGGGCGTCGACGTGCCGGTGGAGCTCGGCCTGACGGTGCCCTCGGGCGGCGGGGTCCGGATGACGCTCGACGGGCTGACCGCCCGGTCGAGCCTCTCCTCCGACGGCAGCCGCCTCGTCATCCCCGAGCAGGGCGGCTGGCAGCTCTCCGCGGACGGCTCACGGGTCACCTACTCCCCGGGCTCCACCCGGCTCGGCTACCAGCCAACCCCGGTGCGCTTCGTGGCCCTCGACGCCGAGGGCGCGCCGGTCGGGGCGACGGAGGTCGAGCTGACCGTCCCGATCATCTCGGACCTCAACTGGTCGGCCCCCTACGGCCAGGAGATCCGCTACTCGGTCTCCGAGGGGCAGCAGTACGTGGACCTCTCGACCCTGCGGCTCGAGCCGCCCGAGGGCGGGGAGGGTGTCGAGCTGTCCCAGGACGGCACCCGCGCGGTGGTGCCCGGCCAGGGGGTCTGGACGCTCGACCGCAGCGCGGGGGCGGTGCGCTTCACCCCGGAGAGCGCGGACGTCCACGTCACCGTCCCCATGACGGTCACGGGCACCGACGACCAGGGCAACGACGCGTCCCCCGGGGTGCTCTCCACGGCCTACCCGATCCTCCAGGACCGCTCCCAGGCGGCGACCCCGGGCAGCCCCGTCGTCTTCGACCTCTCCTCCGGGACCCGCGACCTCAGCGCGGACTCCCTCCACCTGGACGAGGCGGCGCTGCCCGACGGCGCGACGCTCTCCGCGGACGGTCTGACGGCGCAGCTGCCGGGGGTGGGGACCTGGACCCTGGACCTCGACGCGCTGACCCTCACCTTCGAGGCGTCGGAGGAGAGGACCGGGGTGGAGAGCGCGGTGACGGTCGCCGGCACGGGCATCTACGCCGACAACACGGCGACCGGGCTGTTCACGGCGCGGATCGTGGATGCGGTGCCGGTGCTCCGCGACGACGCCGAGCGGACCGGCACGGGCGCCCCGCGCACGATCGACGTGCTCGCCAACGACACGGCCGGGACCGCGGCGGCCCCGCTCGTCGCCTCGAGCGTGCGGCTGCGCTCGCTCGACGCGACGAACCTGCAGGACCTCGACCAGTTCACGGGCAAGCGCCTCGTGATCCCGGGGGAGGCCACGTACACGGTCTCGGCCAACGGCTCGATCACCGTCACCCCGGTCCCGGGGTTCACAGGGGCGACGGAGGCGATCGAGTACACGGTCGAGGACGAGGACGGCGTGCCCGCGAGCGCGACCCTCTCGATCGAGGTGGATCCGGGCGGCGCGGTGGTCGACGGCGCCCGCACCGAGCCGAGCGGGATCAACTCGCTGCTGGTGGGTCTCCTGCCGAGCTCGCAGAGCACCTCGGTGGTGTTCGGGACGATCGTGCTGCTGCTGGTCTTCGGCGGCGGGGTGTCCCTCGCGATCGGCCTGCGCATGGAGCGGGACCGCCGCGACTGGGAGGACTGATCAGCCGCAGCCCTCGGGGGTCGCGACCGGCGTCCCGAGCGCCTTCTCCGCGGCGCCGCTGCCGGCGAGGTCGGAGAAGCCGTCGCCCAGCAGCAGGTCCACGCTCGCGTCGTCCCGACCGTCGAGCGTGAGCTCCGCAGTGCCGACCTGCGCGAGGACCGACTGCGCGGCGAGATAGCCGGAGGGCCCGTAGACGATCACGGCGGCGCCGGAGGCCTGCGAGGTGTTGCCGACCTTCCCCGCGGTGTAGCCGCGATCGGCGAGGGACTCGGAGACGCGGCCCGCGAGGCCGCTCCGCCCGGTGCCGTTGAGGACGTTCACGGTGACGTCCTCCGGCGCGGCGGGCACCGCCCCCGCCTCGGGGCAGGTCACCTCCGGCTCGGCCCTGCCGAAGGTCTTCGTGGCGATGACGCCCGGGGCGGGGTTCGGCGTCCGCAGCTGTCCGATCGCGTACGCACCCACCCCGAGCAGCAGGACGGCGGCGGCGGAGAAGACCGCGATCTGGGTGATACGGAACCGCCGGGTGCGGCGGGCGCGCAGGTCGCGGCGTCGGACGTCGTCGGCCGAGCGGCCGTAGGGGTGGGTGCGGTGCGGATCGGACATGGTGGCCTCGCGGGGTCCCGGGTCAGTCCAGCGGCCGGTACCGGATGCCGAAGGCGTCCAGCCGCGGGAGGTGGGCGCGCAGCCGCTCCTCGAACTCGTCCCAGCTCTGCTCGGGGGAGCCCCAGGCGCGCTCGGCGAGGGCGCACACGCGCGGGAACGCCATGTACTGGACCTGCTCCGCGCCCGGGAGGTACTCGGACCACAGCTGGCCCTGGATGCCGAGGATCAGGCGCTCCTGCTCCTCGGTGATCTTCTTGGGCAGGAGGCGGCCGGTGTAGACGTCCTTGACCGTGGTGAGGCCGCCGATCGCGAGAGGCTCGTCCTCCGGATCGGCCTGGTAGTGGTCGAAGTAGAGCAGGTCCGAGGTGGACACGATGGTCTGGAAGCCTCGCGAGACGGCCTCGGTGACGCCCGCCGGGCTGCGCCAGTTCATGATGACGGTGTCGTCGGGCAGGTGCGTCTCGAGCACCTCGTCCCAGGCGAGGACCCGCTTGCCGCTCTCGGCGAGGACCTCGGAGGCGAACTGCGTGAAGCGCCCCTGGATCTCGGAGACCCGGGTGAGCCCCCACTCGTTCATGCGGCTGCGGGCCGCGCTCGAGCGCTCCCACTCCCCGCGCGGGACCTCGTCGCCGCCGATGTGCACGTAGGGGGCGGGGAAGATCTCCGCGACCTGCGTGAGCACGTCGCGGACGAAGTCGAAGGCCTCGTCGGAGACGCCGAGCACGTGGTCGGAGATCCCCCAGACCTGGCGCACCTCGAGCTCGCGGTCGGGGACGTTGCCGAGCTGCGGGTAGGCGGCGATCGCGGCCTGCATGTGGCCGGGCAGGTCCACCTCGGGGACGATCATGACGCCGCGGCGGCGGGCGTACTCGACGAGCCCGCGCAGCTCCTCCTGGGTGTAGGAGCCCTCGTGGACGGTCTCGTCGAACTCGAGGCCCTCGGCCATCTCGCCGTGGCGGCCGACGACGGTGCGGGTGCGGCGCGCGCCGATCTCCGTCAGGCGCGGGTAGCCCTTGATCTCGATGCGCCAGCCCTGGTCGTCGGTGAGGTGCAGGTGCAGGACGTTGAGGCGGTGCAGCGCGAGGGCGTCGATCATGGTCTCGACCTCCTCGACCGGCAGGAAGTGCCGGGAGACGTCGAGGTGGAGGCCGCGCCAGGCGTACTTCGGGGAGTCGGCGATGGTCACGCAGGGGATCGAGCCGCCCGCGCCGGTGACGATCTGCGCGAAGGTGTTGCGGCCGTCCGCGAGGGCCGCCTCGCTGCCCGCCGTGAGGCTCGCGCCCGAGGGGGAGATCGACAGCGTGTACTCGGTGCGGGGGAGCTCCTCGGACAGCCCCACGGAGAGGCCGTCCCAGGGATCGGTGGTCTCCCAGGTGCCCGCGCTCCAGATGACCGAGCGCGGGAGCGGGACGAGGGCGATGGGATCCGGCATGGACATGTCTCCTGAGACGGCGTCGTTCCTGGCGAGAGGCTTCAGTCTGCCACGTCGCGCGCGTGGTCGTGACGACGGCCACACGGGTGCGCCCCGGGCATGGCGGAGCCCCGGTCGGCGGACCGACCGGGGCTCCGGTCACGGCGTCCTGCTCCTTCCCGGTGACGCGTGCGCGTCGAGCAGGCCGTCGTGGTCCCGAGCGGGCTCGGGAGTCTCGTGGGACCTCCGCGTCAGCGGTAGGTCACGAAGACGTGGGGGGCGCTCCAGATCGAGCGCTCCATGACCCGCTGGCGCGAGCCCGAGGCGTCGATGATGGTGCCGTTGCCGGCGTAGATGCCGATGTGCCCGTAGTCGTTGCCGGTGAAGGCGACGAGGTCGCCGACCTTCGCCTCGGACTGCGAGATGATCCGGCCGCCGAAGGTGTACCCCTTGGCGGTCTTGCGCGACAGGTCGATGCCGGCCTGGTTGTACGCGTGGTAGACGAGGCCGGAGCAGTCGAAGCCGGTTGATGGGCTGGAGCCGCCCCACTTGTAGCCCACGCCGATCTGCGCGCGGGCGGCGGAGACGATGGCCTGGCCGTCGAAGCTCGAGCCGACCTCGTCACGGCTCGTGCCGCGATCCGAGCCGGTGGAGCCGATGCGGACCCCGCGGTCCAGGGCGGACCAGGTCTTCGGGCCCACGACGGTGTCGACGCGGAGCCCGGCGGCGGACTGCAGCGAGCGGACCGCGGAGGCGGTGCCCCTGCCGAAGACGCCGTCGACCTTGAGGTTCGCGCCGGCCTCGTTGAGCGAGGACTGGAGGGTGCGCACGGCCGATCCGCGCGAGCCCTGGCGCAGCAGGGACGAGGAGGAGCCGGACGAGCTCGAGGAGGAGCCGCCCTTCTTCTCGGACCCGTTGAGGGCGGCCCAGGTCTGGGGGCCCACGACGCCGTCCACCGTGATGCCCGCGGAGGACTGGGCGCTCTTGACGGCGCGGAGGGTCTTCGATCCGAAGACGCCGTCGGCGGAGATGCCGGCGCCCTGGTCGTTGAGGCTCCGCTGGAGGCTCGTCACGGCGTCGCCGCGGGCCCCGAGGCGGAGCTTCACGGAGGAGTAGGACGAGCTGGTGGCCGGAGCGGCGACCGGGGCGGTCACGGCGCTGCGGACGGTGCTCGCGGCCGGTGCCGGGGCGGCCTGGGCGGAGGGTGCGGACTGGAGGGCTCCGGTCGCGGTGACGGCGCCGAGGACGGCGACGCCTCCCACGCCCTTGCCCACCGGGACCGCGAGTCCTCGGTAGTCGATGACGGCACGGCCGGTCGCCCGGTGCGTGCCTCGTGATGCGGTGCGGAACATGTCCGTCGAGCTCCTTCTCCGTCGCCGCACAGGCTTCACCGGCACGGGGGAGCTGCCGGCCTGCGCCCGTCACCCAGGGAAGCGGAGGAAGCGTCCTGGGCGGTGACGGGAAGGCGGCACCCGGGACGGGTGCCCGGTCGAGGCGGCACCGCCACCCACCGTAGGTGGCGTTCTCAGGGTTCCCCCAGGGAGTTTGCGTCGCACGCGACCTTATTTGACGAATCTTTTACTCGATTTCTCGAACTACCGCCGTGTCGTTCGGTCGAAACGGGCATCATCGTGTTAATCACACGGGTGTCATTCGCTCGCGGTGAGAGGGGCGTGCTCGAGATGTGGAGGAGCTGCGGTCGCGAGCTGGGAGCGGGCTGACGGCGCTCGGCGACAGCATCGGGGCCGACGGGGTCATCGGGACGGTCGGGGCCGGGAGGGTTCCGGGCAACAGGAAGGCCCGGGGCCCGCATCCTCGTGGATGCGGGCCCCGGGCCTGGTGGTCGGGGTGACAGGATTTGAACCTGCGACCTCCTCGTCCCGAACGAGGCGCGCTACCAAGCTGCGCCACACCCCGGTGCGGATCCTCGCCTCAGCGAGTCACCGATCAGGAACATTACCAGTGCTCCGGGCGTACGCGGGACTCAGTCGGGCCGTCGGGCCCGCAACGTGAGCAACGTCGCCTCCGGTGGCGTGAACAGACGATAGTTCGAATAGGGGCTCGCCCCCATCCCGGCGCTCACCGTGAGCGGGACGCCCTTCCAGGTGGAGAGGCCGCGGGCCTGCTCCCGAGGGATGTCGCAGTTGGTCACGAGGGCGCCGTAGCCCGGCAGCCGCAGCTGCCCGCCATGGGTGTGGCCTGCGAGCACCAGCTCCGCGCCGTCGGCCACGAAGGCGTCCAGCACGCGGCGGTAGGGCGCATGCGCGACGCCGAGCCGCAGCACGTTCCCGTGCTCCGGGGCGGAGGGCTCCACGGGCGCGGGATCGGGGAAGCGGTCGCGCTCGAGATGGGGGTCGTCGACCCCGGCGAGCCGCACCTCGAGCCCGCCGAGCTCGATCGTCGCCCGGGTGTTGGTGAGGTCCTTCCAGCCGAACTCCCCGAGTCGCCGCGCGAGCTCCTGCGTGGGCAGGTCGCCGTCCGTGCGCTCGGTGAGGCCCGCGGGGCGGGCATCGGGGAGGAAGTAGCGCAGCGGGTTCTTGCGCACGGGCGCGAACATGTCGTTCGAGCCCATGACGAAGGCGCCCGGCCGGCGCAGCAGCGGCTCGATCGCCTCGGCGAGCACGGGGACGGCCGCCGCGGAGGCGATGTTGTCCCCGGTGTCGATGACCAGGTGCGGCCGGTAGGTCGCGAGGTGGCGCAGGAAGTCGAGCTTGCGCGACTGGTCCGGCACGAGGTGGATGTCGCTGATGTGCAGCACGCGGATCGTGCGGGCCCCGGGCGGCAGGATGCGTAGCTCCTGCTCGCGCACGGTGTAGCGGTGGATCTCGACGTGGCGCGCCCACACGTGGGCGGCCGCCGCCGTGGCCGCCGCGGCACCGGCGGTGCCCAGGGCGGCCAGGGGGAGGGCGCGCATCAGCCCTTCCCGCTGGACTGGCGGATGGTGACCGTGCTGCCGGGGGCGAGCTTCGTGCCGGGCGCGGGATCCGTCCCGATGACGTACCACTGGCCCACCGTCGCCGAGGGCTCCCGCACGACCTTCGTCGTGTAGCCGGCGGCCTGGAGCGTGGACTGCGCCGCGCTGAGGTAGTTCCCGGAGACGTCCGGGACCGTGCCGGTCTCGGCGGGCTTGCCCGCGGCCGTGTTCGGCGCCGCTCCCGAGGGGGCGGCGGGGAACGCCTCGTTGGGCAGACCCTCGGAGGCCTTCGTCATGTACTCCTGCCAGGTGGGCAGCGAGACCGTGTTGCCCCAGACCTTGCCGCTCTGGAGGACCTCGCCGTCCACCGAGAAGCCCGCGGGGCGCACGTTGGCGTTGGGGTGGCCGAACCACACGGCGGTGGACATCTGGCGGGTGAAGCCGACGTACCAGGTGTGGAACTGCGAGCCGGAGGTGCCGGTCTTGCCGCCGGCGTCGTGGCCCGGGATGACCTTGCCCTTGCCGGTCGCGCGGGGATCGGTGAGGTCCTGCTCGAGGGTCCAGGCGATCTCATCCGCGACGGACTTGTCCATGACCTGGTCGCACTTGGAGCCCGTGGTCTCCATCTTGTCGCCGTTGCGGTCCACGACCTCGTTGATGCCGGTGGGCTTGCAGTAGGTGCCCTCCGCGGCGAAGGTCGCGTAGGCGGAGGCCATGTCGAGGGCGGAGATGCGCAGCTCGCCGAGGACCACCACGGAGGGGGCCAGCTCGGTGCCGTACATCTCGTCGATCGGCATGTCCCAGGTGGTCTGGTCGTACGGGTTGTAGGTCGCGGGGATCGCGCCGAGGTCGCGCGCGGTGTCCGCGATGTCGCACAGGTCGAGCTGTCGCGCCATGTTCGCGTACGAGGTGTTCACGGAGAACTTCGTCGCGTTGAGGACCGTCTCCATGGAGGAGAGCGGGACGGAGACGGCGTTGTCCGGGTTGTAGCCGGCGGTCTCGTACCAGCGGCCGCGGTTCAGGCACTTCGCGGGGAAGGTCTTCATGACCTCGCGCTTGGTGCCCACGGTGTCGTAGATCGACTTCCCGCTCTCGAGCCACTGGGCGAGCACGAAGGGCTTGAAGGTCGAGCCGACGGGGAAGCCGCTGCCGCCGCCGAGGGACTTCGGGACGTTGTAGTTGATCGCGGTCTCGCCGGCGCCGGCGTCGGCGTACGGGTTGAAGGTGCGGTTCTCCGCCATCGTGAGGATCTTGCCGGTGCCGGGCTCGACCGTGACGATCGAGTGGCCGAAGCCGCTCGCGGAGTCCGCGGGGACCTTCCGGTTGAGGATCTCCTCGGCGTCCTTCTGGAGCTTCGGGTCCAGCGTGGTCTTGATGGTGAGGCCGCCGCCGTAGAGCAGCTTCCGCCGCTCCGCGGCCGTCGGCGCGAAGGACTGGTCGTTGAGGAGGGTGCGCGTGACGTAGTCGCAGAAGAACCCGCTGCCGTCGGCGGAGGCGCAGCCGGCGCGCACCGTCTTGATCTTCAGCATGTCCTCGACGGGCTGCTTCGTGTACTTGTCGTAGTCCGCCTGGTCGATGTAGCCCTGGTCGAGCATCGTCCACAGCACCTCGTTGCGGCGCTTCTGGCCGGCCTCGGGGTGCTTCACCGGGTCGTACTGGTTGGGGCCGTTCGTGATGCCCGCGAGCAGCGCCGCCTCACCGGGGTTGAGGTCCTTCGCGCTCTTGGAGAAGTAGTGCTGGGCGCCCGTCTCCACGCCGTACTGGGAGGGACCGAACTGGGCGACGTTGAGGTAGCCGTTGAGGATCTCGTCCTTGCTCCACTTCTTCTCGAGCGAGATCGCGAGCTTCGCCTCGCGCAGCTTGCGGCCGTAGGTCTGCTCGGTCGCCGCGTCGATGTCCTCCTGGTCGCCGCGCTGGACGGCATCCATGAGCAGGGCGTTCTTCACGTACTGCTGGGTGAGGGTCGAGCCGCCCTGGGTCGAGCCGCCGCCCGCGTTGCTCGCGAGGGCGCGCGCCATGCCCTTGGGGTCGATGCCGCCGTGCTCGTAGAACCGCTTGTCCTCGATCGCGATCACCGCGTGCTGGATGTTCGGGGAGATCTCCTCGAGCGGGACCATGATGCGGTTCTCGGTGTAGAAGGTCGCCAGCAGCGAGCCGTCCGAGGCCTCGATCCGGCTCGCCTCGTTCAGCGGCTCGACCTCGAGCTCGCTCGGGTACGAGTCGAACAGCGTCACGCCGTCCTCGGCGACGGCCGAGGAGGCGGAGACCGCCGGGAGGAAGAACGCCGCCAGCAGGACTCCACCGAGGAGCGCCACGGCCACGAGGCCGAGGAGCAGGTAGAGGGTCTGGGCCAGGGCGACGGGGAGCGAGCGGGCTCCCTCGGGGCGCGAGGACGTGGAACGGGCCATGCTCCCTACAGTACGGCGGGCCCGTTCCCAGGTTCCATCTGCCATGCCCGCCTGGACGGAATCTTCACGAAGGCTCACTGTCCTCGGGGAGCGGGTGCGGGGCCCGAGGTCGTGCCCGACGGACCGATCGCCCGGGGCCCGCTTTTGCGCTGTGGCATGGGTCTCCCTAGAGTGAGGGGGAAGCCGACGGATCGACGGAGATCCATGAAGGGGGAAGGTCGATGATGATCGGGGCCACCGGGGCCGGGGACGACCAGAGCTGGGCCGCGCGCGGGGCGTGCGCGGGGATGGATCCCGACGAGTTCTTCGTCCAGGGGACGGAGCAGAACCAGATCAAGACTGCATGCGGGAGCTGTCCCGTGCGCACGCAGTGCCTCGCCGACGCGCTCGACAACCGCATCGACTTCGGTGTCTGGGGCGGCATGACCGAGCGCGAGCGCCGCCGCCTGCTGCGCCGGCACCCCGAGGTCAGCAGCTGGACCGCGCTGCTGCAGCGGGCCACGCGGGAGGCGGTCAGCAGCTGAGCCGCCCGCCGCGCGGGGCGCGGCGCCGGTAGGCTCGCCCCCATGAGCGCACCGACCCGCTGGGAGTACCTGACCGTCCCGCTGCTGATCCACGCGACCAAGCAGATCCTCGACAACTACGGCGAGGAGGGATGGGAGCTCGTGCAGGTCGTGCCCGGCCCCAATCCCGAGTCGCTCGTCGCCTACATGAAGCGGCCCCTCGACACGGCGGGGGCCTGAGCCGTGACCGCCGCCCCCGCCGGGCGCATCGCCGCACGCCTCGAGGCGCTGGGGCTTGCCCTGCCGCCCGTCGCCGCGCCCGTCGCGGCCTACGTGCCCGCGATCCGCACCGGTGACCACGTGCACACCTCCGGCCAGCTCCCCTTCGTGGACGGCGCCCTGCCCACGACCGGGAAGGTCGGCGCCGGGGTCGACCCGGAGGAGGCCGCGCGCCTCGCCGCGATCAGCTGCCTGAACGCGCTCGCCGCCGTCGCCGACCTGCTCGGCGGGGTCGAGGCGCTCGACGCCGTCGTCCGGGTCGTGAAGGTCACCGGCTACGTCGCCTCCGCGCCGGAGTTCACTGGTCAGCCGGCCGTCATCAACGGTGCGAGCACGCTGCTCGGCGAGATCCTCGGCGAGGCGGGCACGCACGCCCGCAGCGCCGTCGGCGTCGCCGTGCTCCCGCTGGACTCGCCGGTTGAGCTGGACCTCCACGTCGAGCTCGCGCCCGGGACCGCCTGAGATGGGCCCGGAGCCGCAGCGCGAGCCCGCGGCGCCTCCGGTCGAGCTGCGGCTGGTCCGGGCCGCGAACCCCGGGGCGATGACCCTGGATGGCACGAACTCCTACGTGATCGTCGACGGGGAGCGCAGCTGGGTCGTGGACCCCGGGCCCCGGGACCCGGAGCATCTCGCAGAGCTGCTCCTCGCCTCCGCGCCCCGGCCCCAGGGGGTGCTGGTCACCCACCGCCACCTCGACCACACCGCGGGCGCGGCGACCCTCGCCCGGCAGCTCGCCGCGCGCAGCGGCCTCGAGGTGCCGCTGTGGGCCGCCGATCAGGACGCGGTCACCGGCTCGCGGCCCCTGCCCTCCACCTTCGAGGGGGACCACGGGACCGTCGCGCACGTCATCCATCTGCCGGGCCACACCGCGGACTCCGTGGGCGTGCTCGTGGACGGCGGGCGGCTCCTCAGCGGCGACACGCTGCTGGGCGGCGGCTCCTCGACCGTCATCGTGCCCGACGACGGCGGCACGATCCACGAGCACCTGCAGTCCCTCGCGATCTTGCGGGCCATGGCGGTCGACGGCCGGATCAGCGCGATCCACCCGGGCCACGGGCCCGCCGCCGAGGGGCCGCTGGACGCGCTCGCCCTCGTGGAGACCGCGATCGCGCATCGCGAGGAGCGGATCGAGCAGGTGCGCCGCGCACGCCGCGCCGGGGTGCTGACCCTGGACCGCCTGGTGCGCGCGATCTACGGCACGGAGCTCCCGCCCGAGCTCGAGAAGGGTGCCCGCTGGAACCTCCGCGCGACCCTCGAGCACCTCGCCGCCGGGCGCTGAGGCCCCGCACCCCACACCTCTCGCATTCCCCTGTCCCCGTCCCGGACGGCACGAGCGCCCGCCCCACGTGAGGAGGACGGGCGCTCATGCGTGCGAGGGGTCAGCGGGCGCGGCGGCGCAGGCGCTCCACGTCGACGATGAGCACGGCGCGGGCCTCGAGGCGGATCCAGCCGCGCGAGGCGAAGTCCGCGAGGGCCTTGTTCACGGTCTCGCGGGAGGCGCCGACCAGCTGGGCGAGCTCCTCCTGGGTGAGGCCGTGGGCGACCATGACGCCGTCGTCCGTCTGCCGGCCGAAGCGCTGCGCGAGGTCGAGGACGTTCTTGGCCACGCGGCCGGGGACGTCCGCGAAGACGAGGTCCGCGAGGGACTCGTTGGTCTTGCGCAGGCGGCGGGCGAGGGAGGCGAGCAGGTGGCGGCCCACCTCGGGGCGCTGCGCGAGCACCCGGTAGAGGTCCTGCTGGGAGAGCGAGTACAGCGTGGACTCGGCCACCACGGTCGCGGTCGCGTTGCGCGGGGCGGGGTCGAAGAGGGAGAGCTCGCCGAGGGTCTCGCCCGGGCCGAGCACGGCGAGCAGGTTCTCGCGGCCGTCGCCCGAGGCGTGGCCCACCTTCACCTTGCCGGCGCCGATGATGAACAGGCGGTCGCCGGGATCGCCCTCGCGGAAGATCACCGCGCTGCGGTGGTAGTCCTCCTGCTTCATCGACGCGAGGACGGCCTGCTTGCCGTCCTCGTCGAGAGCCGCGAACAGCGGCGACGACCGTACGATGTTCTCGTCCACGGGTCCTCCTGGTGATCGGGTCCCGGAGCCGCCGGGACCGTGCCTGTGCCGATCGTGACGGCGCTCCACCCCTCGGTGGTCGCAGTCACATCATGAGGGAACACTATCGCGCCTGGCGCCCCCAGACCCGCCGCCCCGCCAGACCGAGGAGCCGAAACGATGTCCCAGGCCGCCCCGCGCCGCACCCCTGCGGGCTCCCGGACGGTCCCTCGGGGAGCGGCCGATGCCGCCGCCGTGAGCCTGCGCCTGGCCGCTGAGCACCCTGGCGCACGCACCGAGCTCGACCATCGGGACGCCTTCGAGCTGCTCGTCGCGACGGTGCTCTCGGCGCAGACGACGGACGCGAGGGTGAACAGCCTCACGCCCGCGCTCTTCGGGCGGTGGCCCGGTCCCGCCGCCCTCGCGGCCGCCCCCGAGGAGGAGGTCGCCGCGCTGCTGCGCCCGCTCGGCATGGGCCCCACGCGCGCCCGGCGCGTCGTCGGCCTCGCCGCGGCGCTGCTGCGCGACCACGGCGGCGTGGTGCCGGACGACCAGGCCGCCCTCGAGGCTCTGCCCGGGGTGGGGCGGAAGACGGCGCACGTGGTGCGCGGCGCCTGGTTCGGGCACGAGCTGCTCGCCGTGGACACGCACGTGGGGCGTCTCGCGCGCCGGCTCGGCTGGACCGCCGCGACGGATCCTCGCGCGGTGGAGGAGGACGTCGTGGCCCGGGTCGCCGCCGACGGCGCCCCGGGCGAGCTCACCCGGCTGGGCCTGCGCCTCATCCTCCACGGCCGACGGGTCTGCACCGCCCGGGCGCCCCGCTGCGAGGACTGCGTGCTCGCGGACCTCTGCCCGAGCGCGGGAGCCGCCGCATGACCGGGGGAGCGGGGCTGCCCGCCTTCCTCTCGGGGATCGCGGAGCGCGCCGCCCGCGGCGACGAGGTGCTCGTCGCGGACGTCGGACGCCCCGACGCGCCCCTCCTGCCGCCGCGCGAGGAGGCGCGGCGCAGCGCCGTGCTCGTGCTGCTGAGCGGGACCACCGCGGAGGACGCGGAGCTCGTGATCGAGGAGCGCGGCCACCGTCTGCGCTCGCAGCCGGGCCAGTTCTCGCTGCCCGGCGGCGCCATGGACCCCACCGACCGCGACGAGGTGCACACAGCGCTGCGGGAGGCGCAGGAGGAGACGGGCCTGGTCGAGGGGGCGGCGCGCGTGCTCGGCGCGTTCGCCCCGATCGGCATGCCCTGGCGGCGCCAGTACGTCACGCCGGTGCTCGCCTGGGCGCCCGAGCGGCCGGTGCTCGGCGTGCAGGACCCGGTCGAGGTCGAGCGGGTCGTGTGGGCGCGGCTCCAGGGCCCCGGCTCCCTCGGCGACCCCGCCCGACGGCTGCGCGGCCGGCTCGACGGGATGGACGTCGGCCCCGCCTTCGACCTGCCCGAGCAGGCCTTCGTCTGGGGGTTCACCGCGCTGATCCTGGACCGTGTCCTCGTCGAGCTGGGTCTTCCGTCGGTGCCCCCGGACGCCCCCGCCCGGGAGGTCCCCGCCGAGCGCCGGAGGCAGCGTCCGGACCCCGCACCGGGACGGCGCGTCCCGGGGAGCGCGGGCCTGTAGACTCGATCGGCGGCGGCCCCGTGGGCGGCCCCGCCACGCCCGCGTCCCCGACGCGGGCCCCTCCAGTGACCAGCCCCCAGACCCCAGGACAGGACGGGATCAACGTGCCACGCGGCAAGGTGAAGTTCTACGACGCCGAGAAGGGCTTCGGCTTCATCCTCGATGACGAGGACGGACAGAGCGTCTACGTCCACGCGACCTCGCTCCCCGAGGGCGTGACGACGCTGCGCCCCGGCGCGCGCGTCGAGTTCGACATGGTCGACGGCCGTCGCGGCCCGCAGGTGCTGTCCCTGCAGCTGCTCGAGCCGGCGCCCTCCGTGTCCCGTGCGCGCCGACCGAAGCCGGAGGAGATGGCCACGATGACCGAGGACCTCATCCGGCTCCTGGACGACGCCTCCAACGGCCTGCGGCAGGGGCGCTTCCCCGACCGCGGCCATTCCCAGAAGATCGCCACCGTGCTGCGCGCCGTCGCGGACAACTTCGAGGCCTGAGACCCATGACCCAGCCGACCACCGCATCCCGCCGTCCCCGCACCG
Source organism: Brachybacterium sp. SGAir0954 (assembly GCF_005490785.1). GTDB lineage: Bacteria > Actinomycetota > Actinomycetes > Actinomycetales > Dermabacteraceae > Brachybacterium > Brachybacterium rhamnosum. The sequence continues at coordinate 1,300,598 of NZ_CP027295.1, forward strand.
CGAAGCCGAAGCTCGACGCCGTCGCGGCCGCCGCGATCGAGCAGGCCCGCGAGGCCCTCGTGGAGGTCACCGAGCCCGGGCAGGTGGGCGAGCACCTGCGCGCCGAGCCCGCCGGTGAGCGGCTGGTCACGCACGTCTTCGACTGCACGATGCCCGGCTACCGCGGCTGGTCGTGGGTCGTCGTCCTCAGCCGTGCGCCCCGAGCGAAGGCGGCGACCGTCGCCGAGACGGCGCTGCTGCCCGGCGAGGGCGCGCTGCTGGCCCCCGCGTGGGAGCCGTGGGCGGAGCGTCTGAAGCCCTCCGACGTGGGCGCCGACGACCTCCTGCCCTTCCAGGAGCAGGACGTGCGCCTCGAGCAGGGCTACGAGGCCACCGGCGACGAGGACGAGGACCGCGTGGCCCAGTGGGAGCTGGGTCTGGGCCGGGAGCGCGTGCTCTCGCCCGAGGGGCGCGCCGAGGCCGCCGAGCGCTGGACCGAGGGTGAGTTCGGCCCGCGGCAGACCTCGCACCGCGGCCGCCGCGGCACGGTCACCGCGACCTGCTCGAGCTGCGGCTTCCTGTCGCTGCTCTCGGGATCGCTGCGCACCGAGTTCGGGGTCTGCACGAACGAGTGGTCCCCGGCCGACGGTCGCGTGGTGCACCTGGGCTACGGCTGCGGTTCCCATTCGCAGACCGGCCAGGAGGAGACCGATCACGAGGCCGTGCGCGGCGCCGGCGTCGTGATCGACGAGCTCGAGGCGGACCTCGAGCTCCAGCAGCCCACCTCCGACGAGCAGGCTGCTGATGAGTCGGCTGCTGACGAGTCGGCGTCCGGCGAGCAGGCCGCTGACGAGCCCGTCGTCGTGGACGCCCCCTCGGAGACCGCGGCCGACGCCGAGAAGGCCGATGCCGAGGTGGCCGCCGCCGATGAGGCCCCCGCTCCCGGCGAGGATGGGGATCCCGCTTCGTCCGAGGACTCCGGTCGTCCCGAGAGCGCCTCCACCACCGAGGTCTGAGCCGGGCTCGCACCGGACCGTCCCGTCCCTCGTCCACTCCGGGCAGGACGTGCGTCGCCGTGCCGCCATCGGGCGTGCTCCTCGCGCACTCGACGGGCATGGCACGGTGGTCGTCATGAAGTCGTCGGTGACCGTCACGCCACGTGCCCACTGGGTCAACGCCTGGTTCCTGAGGCCGTTCGCCCGCCCCGTCGTGCGTATGGACGGGACCGACCACGAGGCGCGGTGGGGCCGGCCGCTCCGGTTCGAGGTCGCCGCCGGCCCCCACGAGATCGGCGTCGGGGCACGCTATCGACGCTCGACCAGCGTCCTCGGCGTGGCGGGGACGCGCATCGAGATCCCGCCGGAGCAGAACGTGATGGTCGAGGCGAGGAACGGCGTCCTCAACCACCAGCCCTTCGTGCTGCGCACGGCCCCGTCGGCGCCGGACCGCGCTGCATGAGACGGAGGACGGCCGGCCGGTCGCCCTTGGCGGCGGATCAGCGCAGCGAGACGGCGACGCGGGACAGGAGCGCCTCGATCGCGAGCAGCGGCGGCACGTTCCCCGCGATCCGTGAGCGCGCGCCCTGGACCGCCTCGAGCAGACCGAGCGTGGTGTGCGCCGAGCCGCCGGCCGCGGCGTGCTCGATCTCCGGCGCGACCTCGACGTTCACGAGATCGCTGCCGGACCCCAGCTGGCGCGTGAGCACGTCCCGCAGCACCGAGTGGGCATCCAGCAGATAGCGGTCCAGCACGTCCCGCACGAGACGGGTCTGGCGGCGCTTCGCGTCCTCCTCGAGCTGGCGCAGCTGGCCGCGCAGCGCCGGCGGGACCTTGCCGTCCTCGATGCCCGCCGAGCGCAGGAACCGCTCCTTCTCCTCGGTCGCGACGAGGTCCGCATGCTCCTTCGCCTCCGCGGTGGCACGGTCCACGAGCGCCTGCGCGGCGAGCACCGCCTGGCCCGTCCCTCGCAGCCCCAGCAGGCTCCGTGCGGACTCCTCCCGCGCCGCGAGGGTGCCCTCCTGGGTCGCGTAGCGCAGGGCGAGGCCGATGTGCCCCTGGGCGGCGCGGGCCGCGCGCACGGCGAGGTCCTCGGGGATGCCGTCCCGCCGCTGCAGCAGACCGGCGACGACCTCCGCGGAGGGGACGGTGAGGGTCACGAGCCGGCAGCGGGAGCGGATCGTGGGGGCGAGATCCTCCGCGGAGGGGGCGCACAGCATCCACACCGTCGCCGGGGGCGGCTCCTCGATGGACTTCAGCAGCACGTTGAAGGTGCCCGCGCTCATGCGGTCGGCGTCCTCGACCACGATCACGCGGTGCCGCCCCGTCGCGGGGGAGCGCTGCGCGGTCATGACGAGGGAGCGCACCTCCTCCTTCGCGATGGAGAGCTTGTCCGTCGCGACGACGGTGACGTCGGGGTGGGTGCCCGCGAGGACGGTGCGGCACGCGGTGCACTCCCCGCAGCCGACGCCCTGCTCGCACTGGAGCGCCGCGGCGAAGGCGCGCGCAGCCGTGGAGCGGCCGGAGCCGGGCGGTCCCGTCACGAGCCACGCCTGGGCGAGGGACGCCTGACCGGTGGCCGCGCGGTGGAACTGGGCGACGGCGGCCTCCTGGCCCACGACGTCCCGCCACACGGCGCCCACGGCCGGGGCGCTCACAGCTCGTCCCGGTGCTTCGCGGGGACGGGCTGCTCGAAGGTCGGCTCGAACAGCTGCAGCACGCCGGAGACCTTCTCGAGCACCTGGGCGTGCACCTCCTCCTTGGGCAGTGCCGCGTCGATCACGGCGAAGCGGTCGGGATCGTCGGCCGCGAGCTGGAGGAACTGCTCGCGCACCGCCTCGTGGAACTCGAGGCCGGCCCGCTCGAGGCGGTCCATCTCCCCGGGCGCGCGCCGCTCCGCGAGCGCCGCGGGGGGCAGGTCCAGCAGGATCGTGCGGTGCGGCAGCAGGCCGTCCACCGCCCACAGCGACAGGGCGGCGATCTCCCGGGCCTCCAGCTCGCGACCGGCCCCCTGGTAGGCGACGGAGGAGTCGAGGTACCGGTCGCCGAGGACGAGGCCGCCGCGCGCCAGGTGCGGGCGGACCCTCGAGGCGATGTGGTGGGCGCGGTCCGCGGCGTAGAGCAGGGCCTCCGCCCGCGGGTCCACGTCGTCCCCGTGCAGCACGAGCTCGCGGATCTGTGCGCCCAGCGGCGTGCCGCCGGGCTCACGGGTGGTGAGCACGAGGTCCTCGTCGACCATCCGGTCGTGGATGAGGTGGTCGCGCAGCATGGACATCTGCGTGGACTTGCCCGCGCCGTCGCCGCCCTCGAAGGAGATGAACACGCCGCGGCGCGGCGGCCGCGGGGCGGGGACGGTGAGGGCAGGGGGCAGGCCTCCGGGCATCATCGGGCGGCCTCCCCGGGGTAGACGACGCCCAGCTCGGCGCGCACCGCGTCGAGGGTGTTCATGACGGAGAGGGTGTCCGCCCAGCTCATGAGCGGGGACTCGAGATCCCCGGCGGTGATGCGGCGGGCGGCCTCCGCGATCTCGTAGGCCATGCCGTCCCCGCCGATCCCCGGCGCCTCGAAGGAGGCGCTGCGGCCGTCGAGCAGGGTCACGGTGAGCGTGGTGGGCGCGAAGAAGGCGCCCGCGAGGCGCGCCTGCCCCGCGGTGCCGCTGATCACGGCCTCGGTGGGCGTGCGGGCGCGCAGGGTGGTCCCCAGCCGGGCCCGGCCGCGCTCGCCGCGGGCGAGGATGCCGACGTATCCGTCGACGCCCGTGGGGGTGAGGTCGCCGCGCACGGCGAGGTCGGTGAGGTCGCCGAGCACCATCTGGGCGAAGGAGACGGGGTACACGCCGAGGTCGAGCAGCGCGCCGCCGCCCAGCTCGGGGTCGTTCATGCGGTGGGAGGGATCGGTGGGCATCGACTGCCCGTGATCGGCGGCGACCTCGATGATCTCGCCGAGCAGCTTGGACTCGAGCACCTGGTTCAGCACGTCGTAGTGCGGCAGGAAGCGCGCCCACATGGCCTCCATGGCGAAGACGCCGCGCTCCCGCGCGAGGTCCAGCAGCTCCGCGGCCTGGCCGGCGTTGAGCGTGAAGGCCTTCTCGACCACGACGGGGATCCCGGCCTCGAGCACGGGGCGCGCGAGCTCCGCGTGCTGGGCGTGCGGGGAGGCGACGTAGACCGCGTCGATGCCGCCCGCGGCGAGCATCTCCTCGACGCTCGTGAAGGCGCCGTCGGCCCGGTGCTCCGCGGCGAAGGCGCGGGCGCGCTCCGCGGAGCGCGAGACGACGGAGACCACCCGGGAGGCGGTCGCGCGGTGCGCGGTCTCCGTGAACTGGGTGCCGATGTGGCCGGGGGAGACGACACCCCAGCGCAGACCCGGCGCGGCCGCCGGCTCGGGGGTGCGGGGGGCGGGGAGCTCGAGCGGCTCCCCGGGCGTGTTCTCGCGCGAGCTCATGCCCCTAATCTACCGAGCCGTCCCGACGTCCGTGCGGGACGTGGGGACGGCTCGGTCCTGGGGAGGGGAGGCCCGGCTCAGCCCTTGACGGCGCCGGAGGTCATGCCCCGCACGAGGAAGCGCTGCAGGGAGAAGAACACGATCATCGGCACCACCATCGAGATGAAGGCGCCGGCGGTGAGCAGCTCCGTGCCCTGGCCCTGGGTGCCGAGCATCTGCTGGAGGTCCACGATGATCGTCTTGTTCGCCCCGCCGCCGATGAACAGCTTCGCGATGAGCAGGTCGTTCCAGACCCACAGGAACTGCAGGGTCGCGAACGCCGCGATCGCCGGGGAGGACATGGGCGCCACGAGCCGCCAGAAGGTCTGGAAGTGGCTCGCGCCGTCGATCTTCGCGCTCTCCACGACGGAGCCCGGCAGGGTCGCCATGTAGTTGCGCAGCGTGTAGACGGCGAGCGGCATGCCGAAGCCGGTGTGCAGCAGCCACACCGCGACGAACTGGCCGTTGATGCCCAGGCCGCGCGGCCCCAGGAGGTCCAGCATCGGCTGGAAGGCCACCTGGATCGGCACCACCATGAGCGCGACGATGACGATGAACAGGAGGTCCTTGCCGCGGAACTCCATGAAGGTGAACGCATAGGCGGCGAAGGCCGCGAACATGATCGGCAGCACCGTCGCCGGCACCGCGACCACGATCGAGTTCACGAGCGAGGTGCCCATGGAGGCGCTGCCGAGCACCTGGGCGTAGTTGTCGAGGGTCCACCCGCCCTGGGTGAGGGCGCTCCACCAGCCGCTCGTGGCGGCGGCCTCGCGGGTGCGGAAGCTCGTCACGAGCAGGCCGAGGGTCGGCACCGTCCACAGCAGCGCGAGCAGCGGCATGACGATCATCGCGAGCGGGGAGCGCCGACGGCCGTCGGCCATGGTGCCCCGGGTCGACGCCGTCGGGGCGGGGGTGCGGGTCGTCGCGCTCATCGTCCTGCCTCCTGGGCCCGGAAGCTGCGCACCTGGTACACGAGGATCGGCAGCACGAGGATCAGCAGCACGACCACGACAGCGGATGCCTGGCCCGCCTGCTGGTCCGTGAACAGCTTGCGGAAGAACAGGTTCGCGATGACGTCCGTCGAGTACAGGCCGTTGGTCGTCACGTAGATGACGTCGAAGACCTTGAGCACGAGGATCAGCACGGTGATGAAGACCGCGAGCAGGGTCGCGCGCACCTGCGGGAAGATGATCTGCCAGAAGATCCGCGCCTCGCTCGCGCCGTCCATCCGGCCCGCCTCGATCGTGTCCTCGGGGACCGCCTTGATCGCGGAGCTGAGGAGCACCATCGCGAAGCCCGTCTGCAGCCAGATGAGGATCACCATGAGCAGCAGCGAGTTCAGCCGTGCCGTGTCGAGCTGGTACCACGGCTGCGGGTCCCCGCCGAGGGCGACGACGATCGCGTTGAGCAGTCCCGTCTGCTCGGTGCCGGGGGCGTTGTACGCGTAGACGAGGCCCCAGATGGTCGCCGCGCCCACGAAGCTGATCGCCATCGGCAGGAAGATCAGGGACTTCGTGATCTTCTCGCCCGTGGGGGAGAGCTTGTCCGCGAGCACCGCGACCCCGAGGCCCAGCGCCACGGTCGCGATCGGCACCACGATGATCCACAGCAGGTTGTTCAGCAGGGCGGACCAGAACTCCCCGCTGCCGAGCACGGCCGTGTAGTTCGACAGGCCCGCCCACTCCGTGGAGTCCGCGTTCGCGAAGGAGTAGACGACGGTCTGCAACGTCGGGTAGAGCAGCAGCAGGGCGATGAGGCTGAACCCTGGCAGCAGGAAGGCGTAGGGGATCACGCCCTCGGAGAAGCGGGAGGGGAGCCCCTCGACGCACATGTTGAGGAAGCGGAAGAACAGCACGGACCCGCCGATGCCGACCACGAGCCCCAGCAGCCCGATGACGACGCTCGAATTGCCGAACCACTGCGGGTAGTAGGCGAAGGCGAGGAAGATGTTGCAGGCGAGCCACGCGGTGAGCACCATGCCCACCGCGCCGACCACGAGCCGCACGGGCCGGGCGGGGGAGCCGGCCCGCTCCTCGCGCGCTGCGACGGCGGTGGTCACTTCGGCCACCCCGCCTCGATCTCGTCGCACACCTGCTGCGAGTCCTTCGAGCCCTTGAGCCACTCGACCATGCCGGTCCAGAAGGAGCCGCCGCCCACCGCGCCCGGCATGACGTCGGAGCCGTCGTAGCGGAACACCTGCGCGCCGGAGGCGATCTCCGCGACCTGGCGGGTGATCTCGTCCGGGTACTGCGAGGCGTCGAAGGTGGTGTGGGGGCTGAGCCAGCCGCCCGCCTGCGCCCACGGCCCGCCGAACTCCGGCGAGCTCAGGAACCTCATGAGCTTCACGGAGTCGTCGTTGAGGGTGAACAGCGCCGCAAGGTCACCGCCGCCCAGGATCGGCTGGCCGTCGAAGCCGCCCTCCCAGGTGGGCATCGCGAAGACCCCCACCTCGGAGTCGAGGTTCTTCTGCACGTCCTCCGGGAAGAAGCCCGTGACGAAGTTGCCCTGGCGCACGTACATGGCCTTCGGCGGGTCCTCGAACAGCGGCAGCGGGGCCTCGGAGAAGGGCGTGTTGAGGATCGTGTCGGTGCCGCCGAGCACGTTGCCCTCGCCCTTGAGCAGGTCTCCGAGGAGGTCGAAGACCTGCACGACCTTCTCGTCGTTGAAGGGCATGCGGTGGTAGATCCAGTCGTCGTAGACGTCCGGGCCGTGGACGCGGAGCATGAGCTCCTCGATCCAGTCGGTGCCCACCCAGCCGGTGGCCTGGTCCGCGGCCCAGCCGTCGGACCAGGGGGTGATGCCGTCGGCCTTGATCTCGTCCGCGATGCCGTACAGCTCCTGCATGGTCGCGGGCTCGGCGGAGTACCCGCCCTCCTCGTACGCGGCCTTCGGATACCAGATGAGGGACTTGCAGGCCATGCGCATGGGGGCGCCGTAGACGCGGCCCTGCAGCCGTGCCGAGTCGAGGAACCCGGGGATGAGGGTGCCGTCGAGCGCGTCGTAGTCGAGGTAGACGTCGATCGGGACCACCTTCCCGCCGCGCGCGAGGTCGAAGAGCCCGCCCGGCTGCGGGAACAGCGCGACGTCCGGGGCGTCGCCGGAGCCGGCGCGCTGGCGGATGGTGTTCGTGAAGTCCGTGTCCGCCGTGTACTGCACGGTGACCCCGGACTCCTTCTCGAAGTCCTCGAGGGAGGCGAGGAAGGCCTCCTGCTCCTGGCCGCCGAAGGCGCCGAGCACCGTCACGGTCCCGGAGCCGGGCACGTCGCCCTCGGTGTACTTCTCCGCCGTGGCGGTCGTGCCGCCGGAGGAGTCCGGGTTCTGGAGGCAGCCCGCGAGCCCTACGGCGGCGGCCGCGGTCGCGGCCCCCGTCATGGCCGCGCGCCGGCTGAGGCGTCGTTGCATCATCACTCCTTCATGGGAGGGCCGTCGGTGAGGTCACTGTAACCGTGCCCGCGCTCGGAAGAGGTCTCGGATCGGCGACGATCCCGCAGGTCGCACGGACGCACGCAGGGCGCGGAGCCTCAGCTCCGCGCCCTGCGCACCGGGGAGGCGGCGACCGACCGGTCGATCCTCACCCCACCCCCGCCGTCACTTCTTAGCGGTGGTGCTCTTCTTCCTCGTCGTGGTCGTCCGACGGGCCGGCTTCTTGGCCGGACCCTTCGCACGCTTCTCCGCGAGCTTCTCGATCGCGACCTGCTCGGTGATCTCCTCGACCTTCTCGGTCGCCCGGAGGGACACGTTCGTCGTGCCGTCGGTGATGTACGGGCCGAAGCGGCCGTCCTTGATGACGATCGGCTTCTCGCTCGTGGGATCCGTGCCGAGCTCCTTGAGCGGCGGCTTCGCGGCCGCGCGGCCGCGGGTCTTGGGCTGCGCGTACAGCGCCTTCGCCTCGTCGAGGGTGATGGTGAAGATCTGCTCCTCGGTCTCCAGGGAGCGGGAGTCGGTGCCCTTTTTGAGGTACGGGCCGTAGCGGCCGTTCTGCGCCGTGATCTCCGTACCGTCCGCGTCCGTGCCCACCACGCGCGGCAGGCTCAGCAGCGCGAGCGCCTCCTCGAGGGTGATCGAGGAGAGGTCCTGGGACTTCAGCAGCGAGCCGGTGCGGGGCTTGGGCTGCTTGGACTTCGGGACCTTCTTCTCGCCCTCCGCGGGCTCGGGCAGCACCTCGGTGACGTAGGGGCCGAAGCGGCCGTCCTTCGCGACGATCTCGTGCCCGCTCGCCGGATCGGTGCCGAGCACGCGGCCGTCGTCCTTGGCGCGCTCGAGGAGCTCCTTCGCGGCCTCGACGGTCAGCTCGTCGGGCGCGAGGTCGTCGGGGACGTTCGCGCGCTGCGGGTCCGCCCCCTCGATCAGCTCGCCGTCCTCGCCGCGCGCCGCCCGCTCGACGTAGGCGCCGTAGCGGCCCACGCGCAGGGTGATCCCCTCGCCGATCTCGATCGAGTTGATGGCGCGGGCGTCGATGTCGCCGAGGTCGTCGACCATCGGCTTCAGACCCAGCGGGCCGTCCTCGCCGGTGCCGTAGTAGAAGGAGCGCAGGTAGTCCGCGCGGGAGAGGTCGCCGCGGGCCATGCGGTCCAGCTGCTCCTCCATCTGCGCGGTGAAGTCGTAGTCGACGTAGGTCTTGAAGTGCTCCTCGAGCAGGCGCACCACGGCGAACGCGACCCAGCTGGGCACGAGCGCGGTGCCGCGGCGCAGCACGTAGCCGCGGTCCTGCACGGTCGCGACGGTCGAGGCGTAGGTCGAGGGGCGGCCGATGCCGCGCTCCTCGAGCGCCCGCACGAGCGACGCCTCCGTGTAGCGGGGCGGCGGGGTGGTCGAGTGGCCGTCGGGCGTGAGGTCGCGGGTCTCGAGCTCCTGGCCCTCGCTCATCTGCGGGAGGCGCTTGTCGCCGCCCTCGTCCTCGCCGCCGTAGCGGCTCGCGTCGCGGCCCTCCTCGTAGGCGGCGAGGAAGCCGCGGAAGGTGATGACGGTGCCGGCGGCGCGGAAGGTCGCCGTGCGGTCGTCCTTCGCGAGCGTCAGCTCGACGGTCGAGGTGGTGCCCTTCGCGTCGGCCATCTGCGAGGCGACGGTCCGCTTCCAGATCAGCTCGTAGAGGCGGAACTCGTCCCCGGAGAGCTGGCCGGCGACGTCCGCCGGGGTGCGGAAGCGGTCCCCGGCGGGGCGGATCGCCTCGTGCGCCTCCTGCGCGGACTGCGACCTGTTCTGGTAGACGCGCGGCGTGTCCGGCACGTACTGGGAGCCGTACAGCTCCGAGGCCTGGGCGCGGGAGGCCCGGATCGCCTCGGAGGACAGCGTCACCGAGTCCGTGCGCATGTAGGTGATGTAGCCGTTCTCGTAGAGCGACTGCGCCACCCGCATCGCCTGGCGCGCGCCGAGGCGCAGCTTGCGGCTGGCCTCCTGCTGCAGCGAGGAGGTCGTGAAGGGGGCGGCGGGGCGACGCGTGTACGGCTTCGACTCGAGGCTCGTGACCTGCGCCGGGGCGCCCGTGAGCGCCTCGACGAGGACCCGAGAGGAGTCCTCGGTGAGCACCACGGCGCCCTGCGAGCGGGGCTTGAGGGATCCGTCGTCGGCGAAGTCGGAGCCGGAGGCGACCCGCGAGCCGTCGACCGTCTGCACCTTGGCGGTGAAGGCGCTCTCCTCGGTCGCGAAGGTGCCGGTCACGTCCCAGTAGTCCGCGGCGACGAAGGCCATGCGCTCGCGCTCGCGCTCGACGACGAGCCGCGTCGCGACGGACTGCACGCGGCCCGCGGAGAGCGAGGGCTTGATCTTGCGCCAGAGCACGGGGGAGAGCTCGAAGCCGACGAGGCGGTCGAGGATGCGGCGCGTTTCCTGGGCGTCGACGAGGCTGCCGTCGATCTCGCGCGTGTTCGACAGCGCGCCCTGGATCGCGTCCCGCGTGATCTCGTGGAAGACCATCCGCTTCACGGGCAGGGACTTCTTGGGCTTGAGGGTCTCGAGCAGGTGCCAGGCGATCGCCTCCCCCTCGCGGTCCTCATCGGTGGCGAGGTAGAGGTCGTCGACGTCCTTGAGCGCCTTCTTGAGATCGGCGACCGTCTTCTTCTTGTCCGCGCTGACGACGTAGTAGGGGTCGAAGCCGTTCTCGACGTCGACGCCGAACTTCCCGTACGGCCCCTTCTTCATCTCCGCCGGCAGGTCGCGGGGCACCGGGATGTCCCGGATGTGCCCCACCGAGGCGAGGACGATGTAGTCGTCCCCGAGGTATCGGCCGATGGTCCTCGCCTTCGCGGGGGACTCGACGATCACCAGATGCCGTCCGCCAGTCACGGTTCGTGTTCCTTCCTCGCCGCGCTCAGGCGGCCCGTCGTCCCGGGAGCGGGATCCGTACCCACCGGGCTCCCGGCGAGTGCTCACGGTACACGTTCGCCGCGGGGGCGCTCCGGGACGTGCGGGACCCGCAGGACCAGCACGAGCGCGAGCCACAGAGCGGTCCCGCCGCAGACCAGCGCCGCCGTTCCCGTGTACCCGGCGGACTGCTGCGCCGCGTCCTGCAGGTCGAGCGGCAGTGAGAGCGAGGCGAGCGTGAGCAGGCCGACGATCGTCGCGACGAGGCCCACGAGGGCCAGCAGCGCCGACGCCGCGGAGTCGAGCACGCCGTGGCGGGGTCGGCCCGCGACGGCCGGGGCGCCCGCGCGGCGGCGGCCGCGGGCCGAGGCCCGGGCGAGACGGGAGCGGCGCAGACGGGAGTGGATGCCGTCGACGCACAGCACGAGGAACGTCCAGGTCGCGACCACGAGGATCGCGCCGACCACGTCGCTCGGGCGGTGCCAGCCGAGCACGAGCGTCCCGATGCCGGCGCCGGCCGTCCAGACCGCGCCGACCAGCGCCACGAGCCAGCGCGCGGCACCCGAGGCGAGCACGAGCGCGACCGCGGCGCTCGCCGCGAGGGCCGTGTGCCCCGAGGGGAAGGAGTTCGGCGTCACGTCGATGCCCGGGCCGAGCGCCTCCCGCACGACCACGAGGTGCTTGACCACCTGCGTGGTCACGTTCGCCCCCGCGACGAGGGCCGCGAGCGGCACGAGCAGGCCGGGCCGCCGCCGGATGAGGACCAGCACGACGGCGAGCACGAGCACGCCGATGATCACCGGCACGCTCACGCTGCCCACGGCGAGCTCCGCGAGGGCGGAGAAGCGGTCCTCCTGCGACTGCGCGCCGGAGAGGATCAGCTGGTCCAGCCGCTGCCCGCTCGCGGTGCCGACGGCGAAGCGGGCGAGCGCGACCGTCGCGACGACGCAGGCGGCCGCGACGAGCAGCGAGAGGATCGGCGCGACGACGCCGCCGCGCACGCGGATCCGCTCGGGCGGCGCGGGCGGCGCCGCGACGGGCTCGTACGTGCTGCGCGCGTCCGGCCCGTGCGGCTCGGACGCCGTGACGGGCTCGTCGGGCGTCCTGGGGTCGGTGGGCTCGGCGGGTGTCGTCACAGGCTCAGCATCCCGGTCGTGACCAGCTCGCGGATCTGCGGGAACAGCGTCTCGCGGGCCTGGTCTGGGTCGGTGTCGGTGAGGGCGCAGACGGCGGAGACGGTCTGGCCCAGGGTGAGGGTGCCGTCGAGGGCGCCGACGGTGGCGGCGAGCAGCTGGTCCGCACGGACCGCGCGGGCGAGGCCGGCCCCCTGGACGAGCTCGATGAGCGTGGGGTCCCAGGCGCCGGGGGTGAGGTGGCGCCGCTCGACGACGTCCGCCGCGCGCACGGGGCGGGAGGCGGCGAGGGCGTCGTCGTCGATCCCGGCGAGGACGTCGATCATCGTGAGCGAGGTGCTCAGGTGGGAGGAGAGGGTGCCCGAGCCGGTGCCCGTCGCCTCCTCGCTGCGCAGGATCCCCGGTCGCGGTGCGGACCCGTGCTCGGGCCGGCGCAGGAGCAGGTAGCCGAAGCCCAGGCCCTCCACGCCGCGCGCGGCGAAGTCGTCGAGCCAGGCCTCCTGCATGTCCTGCCAGCGGGGGTCGCGCTCGGTGACGCCGCCGTCGCGGCCCCAGGTCTCGGCGTACTGGGCCGGGTCCTCGGTTTCGCGGAGGATCACCCAGGCGTCCACGCCGTCGGCGAGAGCGGGGTCGAGCCAGGCGCGCGGGTGCGCGTCCGTCGCCTCGCCCGTGGGCACCTCCCAGTTGCCGAGCATGACGGCGCGACCGCCGGGGGCGAGGTGCGAGGGCAGCGCGCCCAGCAGCTCGGCGAGCAGGGTGTCCCCGGCGCGGCCGCCGTCGCGGTAGGTCCAGGAGCCCTCGGCGCCCGCGGTGCGGTCGTGCGCGAGCGCCGTGTCCCGCGGGGTGATGACGAAGGGCGGGTTGGAGACGACGAGGTCGAAGGTCTCCCCGGCGACCGGCTCGAGCAGGGAGCCGTGGCGCAGCTCGATCGGGGCGGCGCCCTCCTCCGCGTTCAGGGCCGCGTTGAAGGCGGCGACGGCGAGGGCCCGCTCGGAGAGGTCCGTCGCGACCACCCGGCGGGCGTGGCGGGCGGCGTGCAGCGCCTGGATCCCGCCGCCGCAGCCGAGGTCGAGCACGGAGCCCACCTCGTCCCGGGGCGTGATCCGGGCGAGGGTGAGGGAAGCGCCGCCCACACCGAGCACGTGCTCGCCGCGCAGGGGCCGCCCGGTCGCGAGCTCGGAGAGGTCCGAGGCGATCCACCAGGCGATCTCGCCGGCGTCGTCCTGCGCGGAGTAGGGGGAGAGGTCGATCGCGGCGCGCAGCAGAGGCTCCCCGTCGGCCGCGTCCGCCCCCGCATCTGCATGCGCCTCGCCGTCGCCGGCGGCGGGGACGAGGATCCCCAGCTCGAGGGCGCCCTCCGCGCCGAGCGAGGGGAGGGCGGCGTCGATCAGCGGGCGGGGGACCGCGGCGCCCAGGGTCAGCACCGAGAGCAGCACCGCGAGCGGATCCGTGCGGCCGCGCAGGACCCGACGGGCAGGGACGGGGTTCTCGCGCCGCAGGGCGGCCACGGCGAGCGGGCCGTAGAGGTCCTCGGTCGCGGCGATCGTGAAGGGCGCCGCGAGGAGGTCGGCGCGCAGGGCGCTGACCAGGGGTGGGATCACCCGCGGCGGGGCGTCCAGGGCGTCGGTCTGCATGGCTACGATTGTGCCCCAGCGGGCCCGACCGGGACGTCCGGACATCGGGGGATCCCGCGAAGATCCTGTGAGGAGGAGCATGCGTGCAGGGCAGGCGGACGACCTCCTCCGCGACCTCTCCCTGCCGCTGACCCGTCGCGGCTGCCTCACCCACGTCGAGCACCTCCCCGAGCGGGAGGGGAAGCGCGGAACGTTCCCGGAGTGGACGGACCCGCGGCTCGTGGAGCATCTCGCCGCACGCGGCATCACCGCGCCGTGGACCCATCAGGAGCAGGCGGCGAGGCTCGCCCACGAGGGGAAGCACGTGGTGCTGTCCACGGCGACCGCCTCCGGGAAGTCGCTGGCCTACCTGCTGCCCGTGCTGAGCGCGGTGGGGGCGCGCGAGCTCGACCACTCCGCGCCTCGGGCCACGGCCCTCTACCTCGCCCCCACCAAGGCGCTCGCCGCGGACCAGCTCACGAACATCACCGCGATGGCGGACGGCGCCGAGATCCGCGACGCCCGCGTCGCCGTGTACGACGGCGACACCCCGACCGAGCAGCGACGGTGGATCCGCCGGCACGGCTCGGTGGTGCTCACGAACCCGGACATGCTGCACTTCGGGATCCTGCCGGGCCATGAGCAGTGGGCCTCCTTCTTCCGGGCGCTGCGTTATGTCGTGATCGACGAGTGCCACAGCTACCGGGGCGTGTTCGGCAGCCACGTGTCCCTCGTGATGCGGCGGCTGCGGCGCATCGCCGCCGCCTACCGGGCCGAGCCCACCTTCGTCCTCGCCTCGGCGACGACCGCGAACCCGGAGCTCTCCGCGTCCCGGCTCGTGGGGGAGGACGTCGTCGCGGTGACCGAGGACGGATCGCCGCGGGCCGGGCTCACCGTGGGGCTGTGGGAGCCGGGCACGCGCGAGGCGGCGATCGACGGTCGCCCGCTCGAGGACGGTGCAGGACCCCCCGCTGCCCCCGATTCCCCGGGGCCCCGTCGCAGCGAGGAGCCGCTGCGGCGCTCGGCGACCTCCGAGGCCGGGGCCCTGCTCGCGGACCTCGTCGCGGCGGACGTCCAGAGCCTCGTCTTCGCGCGGTCGCGCCGGGGTGCGGAGCTCGTCGCGAGCGGTGCCCGACGGCTGCTCGAGCAGCAGGCGGAGCAGCACGGATCCGGCGCCCTCGCGGATCTCGCCGGGCGGGTGAAGGCGTACCGCGGCGGCTACCTCGCCTCCGAGCGCCGCGCCCTCGAGGACGACCTCCGCTCCGGGGAGCTGCGGGCGCTCGCCTCGACCAACGCCCTCGAGCTCGGCATCGACATCGCCGGTCTCGACGCGGTGATGATCGCCGGCTGGCCCGGCACCCGCGCCTCCCTGTGGCAGCAGATGGGCCGCGCGGGGCGGAAGCAGACCGGGCCCGGGGCGCTCGCCCTGTTCGTCGCGCGGGAGGACCCGCTGGACACCTACGTCGTCCACCATCCCGAGACGGTGTTCGGGGCGGAGGTCGAGGCGGCGGTGTTCGACCCCGCGAACCCGTATGTGATGACCCCGCACCTGTGCGCGGCCGCCTCGGAGCTCGCGATCAAGGACGGCGAGGAGGGGATCTTCGGGCCCACGGCGCGGGAGCTGCTGACGACCCTCGCCGCGCGCGGAGTGCTGCGCCGCCGCCCCACCGGCTGGTACTGGACGCTCAGCGAGTCGGCCCATGACCTCACCGACCTGCGCGGCAGCGGCGGGGAGCCGGTGCGGATCGTCGAGGCGGGCAGCGGCGCGCTGCTGGGCACGGTGGACGCCGCGAGCGCCCACACCCAGGTCCACGACGGCGCCGTCTACCTCCACCAGGGCCGCTCCTACGTGGTGGACCACCTCGACGTGGACCAGGCGGTCGCGATGGTGCACCGCGAGGACCCCCTGCACTCGACGCATCCGCAGTCCCAGTCGACGATCCGGATCCGGCAGGCGGACCGCGAGGTCGAGTGGGCCGACGGCGTGCGGCTGTGCTTCGGCACGGTCGACGTCACGGACCAGGTCACCGGCTACCAGGTGCGGGACGTGTTCACCCAGGCGGTGCTCGCCCAGCATCCCCTGGACCTGCCCGCCCGCACCCTCACCACGAAGGCCGTGTGGTGGGTCGTGCCGAAGGCCCGCACCGACGCCGCGGGCATCCCCGACGAGGAGCTCCCGGGGGCGCTGCACGCCGCGGAGCACGCGGCGATCTCGATGCTCCCGCTGCTCGCGACCTGCGACCGCTGGGACATCGGCGGGGTCTCCTCCGCGCACCACGAGGACACCGGCGAGCCGACGATCTTCGTGTACGACGGCGCGCCGGGCGGTGCGGGCTTCGCCGAGCGCGGGGCCGACGACGCCGCGGCCTGGCTGCGGTCCACGGCGGACATGATCGCCGAGTGCCCCTGCGAGAACGGGTGCCCCGCGTGCGTGGTCTCCCCGAAGTGCGGCAACGGCAACGAGCCGCTCAGCAAGCCGCGCGCCGAGGAGCTGCTGGCCCTCCTGCACCCCTGAGGCCGCCGCGCTCACGGCAGCTCCGCGGGGCCGGGGCCCGCCCGGGAGCGGGCCCCCATCGCGCCGAGCGGTGCGGCGTCGACCTCGACCCGGACCAGCACGTCCCAGCCCTGCACCTCGCAGGAGACGAGACGCGCCTCGTTGCGGGCGGCGGCCTCACCGGCGACCGTGCACGGGTCGCCGCTCGCCGCGGCGAGGGAGTCCGCCCCGGCGATGGAGGCGAGATCGGCGGCGGTCTCCGCCCGGGACTGGGCGAGCAGCCCCGCGCCCAGCAGCGTGAGGCCGGCGACCGCGGTCGTCATCGCCCCGGTCCAGGCGAGCACCCCGGCGGCGCCGGTGCTCACGGCTGTCCTCCGCCCGCAGCATCCTCGCCCGGTCCGGCCCCACCCGGCCCACCGCCTCCCGCGCCGCCCTCGAGCAGCTGCGGCTCGAGGTGGGCCTGCGCATCGGCGCGCAGCTCCCAGTGGGCGCCGCCGAGCAGCGGGGCGTCCGCGCGATAGGTGCGCCGCGCCTCGACCCGCACCCAGCTGCCGTCCCCGCCGATGCTCACCGTGGTGCCCTCGCCGCCCAGGCGCTGCGCGACCTCGGCGGCGGTGCTCGGGTCCTCCCCGCGCGCGAGCTCGCGGGCGGCGCCGCGGGCCGCGCTCTCCAGCCGCACCTGGGCCCCGATGCCGAGGCCCGCGACGAGCAGCACGGCGACCATCGCGACCACCACGGGCAGCACGATCGCCGTCTCCGCGGTGGCGGATCCCTGGTCCTCCCGCAGGCGGGAGGACCAGGGCCGCCGTGGCATCAGGACCCCTTGGACAGGGCCGAGGTGATGATGCCCATGAGCAGCTCGCGGACCTCGCCGGAGGCCAGCAGGGCCACCAGCACGGCGGCGAAGCCGCAGGCGGCGAGCACGGTGATGGCGTACTCGGCGGTCGAGGCGCCGGTCTCGTCCCGCAGGGCGCGGTCCAGTCGGGAGCGCAGGCGCTCCAGGGTGAGGGACATGGTGTCCTCCTTCTTCTCGATGACGGCGGACGCCGTCGGGGTGACGCCGGCGGGTGCCGGCGCCGGGCGTGCCCGGGAAGGGCCCGCCCACCGGGGTGTCCCGGTGGTCGTGGGGGAGCGGTGCGGGCTCACAGCGCCTCGCCGCTCAGTCCGACGGTGCCGCCGAGCAGCGACATGACGGTGGGGACGATGCCGAGCACGACGAAGGCCGGCAGCAGCGTCACCCCCGTGGGGACGACGAGCGTGACGCCGAGCCGGGCCGCGCGCTCCTCCGCCGCCCGGGCCTGGCCGCGGCGGGCATCGCGAGCGGCGGAGCGGAGCAACGGGGCGAGATCCGCGCCGGACGCCTCGGCGAGCGCGGCGGACTCGCCGAGCGGGGCGAGGGCCGGGGGCAGGGCGCGGGCGGCGAGGTCGACGGGGATCCCGGCGCGCAGGGCGGTCGCGAGACGGGAGAGGGCCTGCCGCTCGGGGGACTCGGTGAGCGCCTCCGCGACGGCGGCGCAGGACTGTGCGAGCGGCAGACCGGCACCGAGGGCGCCCGCGACGAGCTCGAGCAGCACGGAGGGGTCCACCCCGGTGCTCCGCGCCGGGTCCGCGCGCTGCAGCAGGCGGCGCATCCACCACCAGCCGGCGGCGGTGAGCAGCACCCCGAGGACCAGCAGGACGCGCCCCGCGGCGGTCGTCGCGAGCAGTCGCAGCGGGTCGCCGCCCAGCAGCATGCCGAGGCCCAGCCCGGCGAGCGGCAGCACGAGCAGGATGCGCGCCGTGGAGCGGGGGCCCGCGAAGGCCGTGCGCCGTGAGGAGGCCGCGTCGTGGAGGTCCCGCAGCGCCTCCGCGAGGGAGCGCAGCACGGCCGCCGTCGGTGCGCCGGTGCGCTCGCAGACGGCGAGCGCCGCTCCGAGCGAGGCGACCGGGGCGGAGCCGCGCAGGGCACCCGGCGCGCTGCGGCGGGGGTCCGCTCCCGCGGCGGCCGCCCGGGCGAGATCGGCGAGGTCGCCGGGCGGGAGGCTCCGCGCGACGGCCGCCCAGGCTCCGCGGAGGCTCGCGCCGGTCGCGAGCACGGTGGCGAGCCGCTCCACGAGACGGGCGAGATCGAGCGTCCCGGCGCGGGTGGGGCGCGGGGTGGCCGGTGCCGCCACCTCGCGGACGACGGAGGAGGGCGCGGGCAGCAGCCAGGCGAGAAGCGCCATCGCCGCGATCATGAGTCCGACGACGATCACGGCTCCCGCCTCCCCACGGTGCCGGCCGGAGCAGGAGCCGGAGCCGGGGCGAGGAGGGCGGCGAGGGCCTCCGCTCCCGGTCCCTCGAGGATCCGCTCGCCCGCGGTGCGCAGCGCGGTGCGGGCGACGAGCACCCCCTGGTGGTCCCTCCCGAGCACGGCGATCTCCTCGAGACGCCGCACGCCCTCCCGCCTCCCGAGGTGGACGACGACCTCGAGGGCGCTCGCGACCTGGGCGGCGAGAGCATGGCGGTCGAGCCCGCCGAGGGCGCCGAGCGCCTCGAGACGCGCGGGGACGTCGGCCGCGGTGTTCGCGTGGACGGTGCCGCAGCCGCCCTCGTGCCCGGTGTTGAGGGCCTGCAGCAGCTCCCGGATCTCACCGCCGCGGCACTCGCCGAGCACGATACGGTCCGGTCGCATCCGCAGGCTCTGGCGCACGAGGGCCGTGAGATCGACGCCCCCCGCGCCCTCGGTGTTGGCGTGCCGGGACTGCAGGTGCACCACGTGCGGGTGGGCGATCTCGAGCTCGAGGACGTCCTCGACGACGACGATCCGCTCGTCGGGCAGCGCCGCCTGCAGCAGAGCCGCGAGCAGGGACGACTTGCCGGTCCCCGTGCCGCCCGTGACGAGGAAGGGCACACGGGCGCGGACGATCGCGAGCAGCACCTCCTGCACGGCGGCGGAGAAGGCCCCGTGGGCCGCGAGCGCGTCGAGGTCCCAGCGGCGACGGCCGGGCAGGCGCAGGGAGATGATCGCGCCGCCGGGGGAGAGCGGCGGCAGGACGGCGTGGAAGCGGATGCCGGAGGGGAGGTGGGCATCGGCCCAGGGCACGGCGTCGTCCAGCCGGTGACCGCCGGCCGTCGCGAGGCGCACCGCGAGGTCACGGGCCTCGGTGGCGGTCAGGTGCACCGCCGTCCGCCGCAGCCCCTCCGCGTCGTCGCGCCAGACGGAGCCGTCCTCGTTGACGAGGAGGTCGGTGACGCCCTCCGCGGCGAGTCCCTGGAGCGGGCCGAGCCCCTCGACGTGGTCGCGCACGGTCTCGGTGAGCTCGAGCATGGTCGCCGCGCCCACGACGACGCCGGCCTCCGCGAGCACCCGGGCGATCCGGGGCACGTCCACCGGTCCGGGCGCGTGGACCAGATCCGCGCGGACCCGGCCCAGGAGGTCGGCGCTCGCGGCCGCGGCGGTCATCGCGCACCGCCGTCCCGGAGGTCCTCCAGGAGCTCCTGGCAGGCGCGGTCGGCGCCGCGGCGGCGCACGTCGAGCAGGGGGACGGCACCGCGCGGGGAATCGCGGAAGTCTGCCGCGAGGGGCAGGCCGAGGTCGGCGGCGACCTCGCCGGGAGCCAGGGGCCCGCGGCGGCGGACCACGAGCGCGGCGAGGCCGGGCGGCAGGTCCCACCGGTCCAGGCGCCGGGCGGCGGCGCGGACGGCGTGGTCGCTCGCGGGGACGAGCACCAGCAGCCGGTCCAGCTGCCGAGCGGCGGCGGGCACGAGGTCCGCGCCGAGGTCCACGACGACGGTCCCGCCCCGGGGTCGCAGCGCGGCGAGGACGCCCGCGAGTGCGGGTGCGCTCGCGCCGGCGCCGTCGGGCCCGCTCGTGAGCAGCCGGATGCCGTCCACCCGGGGCAGGGACTCGCGCAGCGCCTCACCGTCCTCGACGCGAAGGGCGGCCGCCTCCCGCCATCGCCCACCTTCCGTGGGCGGCGCCTCGACGAGCAGGTCGAGGCCCCCGCCCAGCGGATCGGCGTCCACCAGCGTCACGTCCCCCTCGGGCCCGGCGCCGCCGGAGCTCCGGGAGCGGCCGGCGGCCCCGGCGAGGCGGGCGGCGAGGCTCGAGGTGCCGGCGCCGCCGCAGCCCCCGGCGACGCCCACGACGAGCGCGGCGTCGTCGGGCCTGCTGAGGGCGGCGAGCTCGGCGAGGAGACGATCGGACCGGGCGGGGAGGGGGAGGACGGCGCGGGCCCCGGCGGCGAGCGCGGCCTCCCACACCGCGGAGGGCACGGCGGACTCGTCGACGGCGTCGACGACGACCAGCAGCGGGAGCGGACGATCGGCGCGCGGAGGCCCGGCGAGCAGCGTGGCGGGGTCGAGGACCTCGCAGGCGGCGGCCGCGGAGTCGTCCTCGAGGAGCGGGGAGCCGACGGCGGTCGCATGGTCCCGCACGAGGTCGCGGAGGTGGGGGTCCGCGCCGCGCCAGCGGGTCCGGGCGCCGCCGGTGCCGGGGCGGGGGAAGCGCGCGGCGCGGCGCGGGTCGACGACGCCGGGGCCGTGGCCGGTGCCGGCGGTGAGGAGAGCGGATTCGCTGGTCATGGCGACATCGTGGGCGGCGGAGCGCCGCGATGGGGCCCGGTGGGCGTCGCTGTGGACGGCGGCGCGATGGGGAGGAACCGTGCCGCCGCGCCTCCCCGGCGGGCCCCTCGTCCCCCGTCCACGCGAGTGCTTGCGCCCCCGGCGGGCCGGGCGTAGTGTGACGTGGACAACGACGAATATCGGCACCGGAACCCACGTGCGACTGGTCCCCGCAAGCGGACCGGCTGTGAGGCGTCGACAGCGCCACCGCAGCCAGACGGTTTTCACGCCTGATCCCGGTGCCGGAACGTCGAGGAGCGGCGGCCGCACAGCGGACCGCCGCTCCGTCCTGTCAGGCCCCGGTCACGCCCCGTGGCGCTGACACCCCGCGACCTCGATATCCCGAGGACGCCCCGCTCAGAGGTCGAGGTCGACGACCACCGGCGCGTGGTCGGAGGCCCCCTTGCCCTTGCGCTCCTCACGGTCGATGAAGGAGCCCGTCACGGCCTCCTGCGCCGCCGGCGAGGCGAGCACGAAGTCGATCCGCATGCCCTCCTTCTTGGGGAAGCGCAGCGCCTGGTAGTCCCAGTAGGTGTAGGTGCCCGGGCCCGGGTGCTCGGGACGCACCACGTCGGCATAGCCCGCGTCGACGACCGCGCGGAAGGCGGCCCGCTCGGGCTCGGTGACATGGGTCTTCCCCTCGAAGAACGCCATGTCCCAGACGTCGTCGTCCTGCGGGGCCACGTTGAAGTCGCCCACGAGCACGGTGCGGGAGCGCGGATCCGCGGCGAGCTCGCGCGCACCCTCGGCGCGCAGGGCGTCGAGCCAGCGCAGCTTGTACGGGTAGTGCGGGTGGTCGAGCTCGCGGCCGTTGGGGACGTACAGCGACCAGATCCGCAGACCGCCGCCCTCCGAGCCGGCGCCCACGGTCGCGCCGAGCGCCCGGGCCTCGACCACGCCCGTCTCGTCCTCCGGCCAGGTCGGCACGTCGGGCAGCTGCAGGGCGACGTCCGTGAGCCCCACGCGGGAGATGACGGCGACGCCGTTCCACTGGTTTAGCCCGTGCGCCGCGACCTCGTAGCCGGCGGCCTCGAGCGGGGCGAGGTCGAGCTGGGCGGGCTTCGCCTTGATCTCCTGCAGGGCGAGCACGTCCACCTGATGGCGGCCCAGGAAGGCCACCACCCGATCCATCCGGGCTCGCAGGGAGTTGATGTTCCAGGTCGCGATGCGCATGGGCCGATCCTACGGGCCCGCCCCGACCGCCCGGCAGGCCCCGATCGACCCGTCGCGTCACCCGCGGGCGCGGGACGGCTCTAGGATCAGCCCATGGCGCGCGCACTCGTCACCGGATCCACCACCGGCCTGGGCCTGGAGTTCGCCTGGCAGCTGGCCGGGACCGGGCACGACCTCGTCCTCGTGGCGCGGGACGAGAACCGGCTGCACACGGTCGCCGAGCAGATCCGCGACGTGCACCCCGTGCAGGTGGAGGTCCTGCCCGCCGATCTCTCCGACCGCCCCCGCCTCGACAAGGTCGCGATCCGCCTGACGGACCCCGTGGAGCCCGTGGACCTGCTGGTCAACAATGCCGGCTACGGTCTGCGCGGCGGCTTCCTCGAGATCCCCGTCGAGGACCACGAGCGGCAGATGGACACCCTCATGCGGGCGGTGCTCGTGCTCTCCCACGCGGCCGCCGGGTCGATGGTGCAGCGGCGCAAGGGCGCCATCATCAACGTCAGCTCCCTCGCGGGCTACACGACGGCCGGTCCCTACGCGGCCTCCAAGAGCTGGGTCACCGTGTTCACCGAGTCCCTCGCCATGGAGCTGCAGGGCACGGGCGTCACGGCGACCGCGCTGCTGCCGGGGTTCGTCCAGACCGAGTTCCACGAGCGCGCGTCGATGCGGATGGACGGCCTGCCGCGGATCACGTGGCTGAAGGCGCCGTTCGTGGTCGAGCAGGCGCTCAAGGACGCCTCGAAGGGGGCGGTGCTGTCCATCCCCTCGGTGAAGTACCGCACCGCCGGGGAGGTCTCGCGGATTGCGCCGCGCTCCATGGTCCGGGCGCTGACCTCGCCGAACTGGTACGGCCGTATGCAGCAGAAGGCCGTGCGCAAGGCCCGGCGCCGCGCCTCGAAGCGGGACCTGCACGCGCCGTGGCAGCGCGACGACGTCCCCTGATCGGGGACCGACCGCCCGGCCGGGACCGTCTACCCTGGGGCGCATGTCCGAGCCTGCCGCCCCCGCCGCCCCCGCCCCTGATCTCGCCGCCGATCGCGAGCGCCTCCGCGAGCTGATCCGCGACCTCGCCGTGGTGCGCGGCCGCGTGACCCTCTCCTCCGGTGCGGAGGCGGACCACTACGTGGACCTGCGCCGCATCACCCTGCACCACGAGGCCTCGCCGCTCGTGGGCCGCATCATGCTGGACCTGCTGCGCCGTGAGGGCCTCGTCCCCGGCGTCGAGGCCGTGGGTGGGCTGACCCTCGGCGCGGACCCGGTCGCGACCGCGATCATGCACGCCGCCGCGGCCGACGCCGAAGCCGCGCCGATCGACGCCTTCGTCGTGCGCAAGGCGCAGAAGGCCCACGGCCTCCAGCGTCGCATCGAGGGCCCCGACGTCACGGGCCGCCGCGTGGTCGCGGTCGAGGACACGTCCACCACGGGCGGCAGCGTCCTCACCGCGTGCGAGGCGCTCACCGAGGCCGGCGCGGAGATCGCCGCGGTCGCCGTGATCGTGCACCGGGCCGACGCCTCCCGCGAGGCCGTGGAGAAGGCGGGCTACCGCTACCTCTCCGCGTACGACATCTCCGAGCTCGAGATCTGAGCGCACGCACCCCCGACACGTCGGAGGGGCCGACGGGGCATCCCCGTCGGCCCCTCCGTCGTCGGTGGGCCGCTGTGCTCAGACAGTGCTCGACCGTCTGATCTCCTACCGCTCGTTCCTCGCAGTACGTCGATCAGACAGAGTCCGCGCCGAAGGTGTCGCAGGCCTCGACGGTGCCCTCCTGGTAGCCCGTCATGAACCAGTTCTGCCGCTGCTCCGAGGAGCCGTGGGTCCAGGTCTCGGGCTGCACCTGCCCGCCGGAGACGTCACCCTGGATGTGGTCGTCGCCCACGGCGGAGGCCGCGGAGAGGGCTGACTGGATGTCCTGGTCCGTGAGCGGCTGCAGCATCGTCACGCCGTTGTCGTCGGTCGTGGTCGAGGCGTGGTTCGCCCAGACGCCCGCGTAGCAGTCCGCCTGCAGCTCGAGGCGCACGCCGCCGGACTGCGGACCGGTCTCCTGATGATCGACCTTCGACATCGTCCCGGAGAGGTTCTGGATGTGGTGGCCGTACTCGTGGGCGACGACGTACATCTTCGCGAACTGGCCGCCGTCGGCCCCGAAGCGGGACTGGAGGTCGCCGAAGAAGCTGTCGTCGACGTAGATGGTCTGGTCCGCCGGGCAGTAGAACGGGCCGACGTCCGAGGTCGCGGCGCCGCAGCCCGTCTGCACCTGATCGGAGAAGATGACCGCCTGCGGCTCGCGGAACTCGATGCCGGAGTCCGGCCCGAGCTGCGCCCAGAGGGAGTCCGCGGACTCGACGACGCCCTGTACGAGGCACTTGTCGTCGGTGTTCGCGTCCTCGCCCGTGCTGCACTGCTCGAGCGCGCCGCCTTCCCCGGAGGAGGCGGCCTCGGTCTGGGTGCCCCCGCCGCCCAGCAGGTCCATCGGGTTCCCGCCCATGAGGGTGAAGACGATGACGATCACCAGCAGCAGGCAGCCGCCGCCACCGCCCAGGGCGATGCGACCGCCGCCCCCGCCGCGGGGGAGCATGCCGCCCCCGCCCCCGCTGCGTGTGTTGCCGGACTGGATCTCGGCATCAGGATTGAAGGTCATGGGGGCAGGGTAGACGGCAGGGGCCCCCGAGGGGGAGCGTTCAGGCGCTCCACCTACCATGGGGACGGATCGCGGCGCCGACCCGTCGCGCGAGCATCGACCCTCGAGGAGAGGATCTCTGCATGAACATCGTGGACTGGGCCGTCGCGACGATGGACCGCCTGGGAGGTCTCGGCGTCTTCCTGCTGATCTTCCTCGAGAACATCTTCCCGCCGATCCCCTCCGAGGTGATCCTGCCGCTCGCGGGCGTCGCCGCCGCCGGTCCGGAGCACACCTTCGTGGTCATGCTGCTGTGGTCGATCGCGGGCTCCCTCGTCGGCGCCTGGGTGCTGTACGGGCTGGGCCGGCTGCTGGGGCCCGAGCGGCTGCGCCGGATCTTCCTCGCCCTGCCGTTCGTGCACGTCGAGGACTACGAGAAGACGGTCGCCTTCATGGACCGCCACGGGCACAAGGCGATCTTCTTCGGCCGGATGGTGCCGGGCGTCCGCTCCCTCATCTCGATCCCGGCGGGCCTGTACGCCATGCCGTTCTGGGTGTTCAGCCTGCTCACGGTGTTGGGCAGCGGGATCTGGAACGGCATCTTCCTCACCTTCGGGTACATCCTCGGCAATAACTGGCACATCATCGAGCCGTACACCGACGTCTTCTCCAACGTCATCTACGCGGTCATCGTCATCGCCGTGATCGTGGTGGTCGTGCGGATCCTGCTGCGCGAGCGCCGCCGCCGCGCACTCGGCCTGCCCGACCCCGACGACGCGGTCCGCGAGCAGGAGCACGAGCAGGGCAAGTGAGCACCCCGGCCCCGCGCGAGGTGGGCCTCGGCCCACATCCGGAGCCGTGGCCGGTGGACGACCGCCTCGACCCCGAGCTGCTCGCCCACGGCGACCGGCGCAACGTCGAGGACCGCTTCCGCTACTGGCGACGGGAGGCGATCGTCGCGGAGCTCGACGAGCACCGCCACCCCCTGCACGTGGCGATCGAGAACCTCGAGCACGACGCGAACATCGGCTCGATCGTGCGCACCGCGAACGCCTTCGCCCTCGAGGCCTTCCACATCGTGGGCCGGCGCCGCTGGAACCGGCGGGGCGCGATGGTCACCGACCGCTACCAGCACGAGATCCACCATCCGGATGCGGCGCACCTCGTGGCCTGGGCGCGGGAGGCGGGGAGGCCGCTCGTCGCGATCGACCTCGTCCCCGGGGCGATGCCGATCGAGCGCACGCCGCTCCCGCGGGACGCGGTCCTGCTCGTGGGGCAGGAGGGGCCGGGCCTGAGCGCGGAGCTGCTCGCCGCGGCGGACCTCGTCGTCGGCATCACGCAGTTCGGCTCGACCCGCTCGATCAACGTCGCCGCGGCCGCCGCGATCGCGATGCACACCTGGGTGCAGCAGCACGCGGAGATCCCCGAGGGTCCGTTGCGCTGAACCCGCTCCAGGGACGGACGCGCACCGTCCGTGCCAGGGTGCCTATGGGACACTGTGAGCGATAGGACGACTGTGCGCTGCGCCCTCTGCGCCGACCGTCGTCGCCAGTCGCTTCAGCGAAGGAGAATGCCTCATGGCAGTCGCAACCCCGGACCAGTACGCCGAGATGATCGACCGCGCGAAGGCGGGGAAGTTCGCCTACCCGGCCGTCAACGTCTCCAGCTCGCAGACGGCCATCGCCGCGCTGCAGGGCTTCACCGAGGCCGGCTCCGACGGCATCATCCAGGTGTCCTTCGGCGGCGCCGAGTACCTCTCCGGCTCGACCGTGAAGGACCGTGTCGCCGGCTCCCTCGCGCTCGCCGAGTTCGTGCACGCCGTGGCCAAGAACTACCCGATCAACGTGGCCCTGCACACCGACCACTGCGCCAAGGAGGTCCTGCCCACCTGGGTGGAGCCCCTCCTCGAGTGGGACCTCGAGAACCGTGTGAACAAGGGCCTGGACCCGCTGTTCCAGTCCCACATGTGGGACGGCTCGGCCGTGCCGGTCGACGAGAACCTCGAGATCGCCGAGCGCCTGCTCGAGAAGACCGCCGCCTCGAAGAAGATCCTTGAGATCGAGGTGGGCGTCGTGGGCGGCGAGGAGGACGGCGTCTCCGCCGACGTCGACGAGTCCAAGCTCTTCTCCACCCCGGAGGACGGCCTGAAGACCGCCAAGGCCCTCGGCCTCGGCGAGAAGGGCCGCTACCTCACGGCTCTCACCTTCGGCAACGTGCACGGCGTCTACAAGCCGGGCAACGTCAAGCTGACCCCGTCGATCCTCAAGGACATCCAGGACGCGGTGGGCAAGGAGTACGGCAAGGAGAAGCCGTTCGACCTCGTCATGCACGGCGGCTCCGGCTCCACCCTGGCGGAGATCCAGGAGGCCGTGGACAACGGCGTCATCAAGATGAACATCGACACCGACACCCAGTACGCCTTCACCCGCCCCGTGGTCTCGCACATGTTCGAGAACTACGACGGCGTGCTGAAGATCGACGGCGAGGTCGGCAACAAGAAGGCCTACGACCCCCGCGCCTGGGGCAAGAAGGCCGAGGCCGGCCTGGCCGCTCGTGTCGTCGAGGCCTGCGAGAACCTCCGCTCGGCGGGCACCCACGCCTGAGCCGGGCCGTTCGCGGCAGAAGGCCCCCGGAGCGCTGCTCCGGGGGCCTTCCCCGTTCGTGCGGGGTGAGCGTCAGGCGCTCACCAGCGGTTGCCCGCGGCGCGGCCCATGACCCGGCGCAGGGCCGGCAGGACGTCCGCGAGGAAGATGCCGGCGATGATGATCCCGCCGATCATGAACAGCATCGACGAGCCGCCCGAGCCGATCGGGTAGGGCAGGGACAGGAAGCCGAGTAGCACCGCGACCCCCGTCAGCACGCCCCAGAAGACCTTCGACCGCTTGTCCGCGGCGGTGTAGGCGTCCGCCCGGAAGCGCAGGGCGTTCACGAGCGCCCAGATCTCCACGAGGAACAGGAGCAGGGCGAGCACGGCGAAGATCCAGAGCTGGGCGGAGGCGATCATCGGCCCAGGATACGGTCCCTTCCCGAGCGCGGGCTCCGAGGGATCAGCGCCGACGGGACGGGTCGGAGCGGTCCGTGATGAGCAGCTCGAGCGCCTCGGTCGTGGCGGGGGGCTCGACGGCGCGCATCTCCCGGGTCATCGGCCGCGGGCCGATGGAGTCGCCGTCGGCGGCGATGAGCAGGCTCGGCAGGAAGCGCTTGGCATCCTTCGCCTCGAGCCCCGTGGCCTGCAGCAGGTCGATCGCGAGCGCGCGCAGCTGCACCACGAGGGTGACGCCCTCGAAGTGGCCGGCGCGGCCGGGGCGCACGCCCTTGTCGTTCTTCAGCAGCACCTCGGGCGTGAGGTAGGCGGTGAACAGGCGGAGGCAGCGGCGCACCTCGGTGAAGTCGACCTCCTGGTGGCCGACGGCGGCACGCAGCGTCGAGACGGCGTCCTGCGCGGCGAGCAGGGCGTCGGCGAGCGTGGAGTGCGGGTCGCCGTCGACCGCCTCGAGGAACTCGACCTCGTGGCGGGCGATCACCCGGATGTTGCGCATGGCCCGGTCCGAGCCGACGAGCAGGTGGCGCAGCCGGCCGATCTCGTCGGCGTGCCGCAGGCCGGTGGGGGAGAAGGTGGCCATCTCGTTGGCGGCGTCGTTCGCGAGCCGCCACTCGTCGGTGTACTTCTGGGAGGTGTCGCGCACGGAGCGCAGGGCGGCCCGCGCGACGCCCGTGTCCCCGGAGCGCGCGGCGAGCGAGAGCGAGACCAGGGTGTTCTCGAGCTCCCGGTAGAAGGAGCGCGCGGCGCGGCGCTGGGCCCGACGGGGATCGCCTGAGAGCAGCAGGTGGATGACGATCGCGACGGCGGCGCCGGTGAGCGCGTCGAGCACGCGGCCGCCCGGGGACATGGTCGGCGTGATCGGCATGATCATGACCAGCAGCGACTGGATCGACATCTGGAAGCCGAGCACGACGGAGCGGTCGATGAAGCGGGCGAGCATGCCCGCGACGAAGACGACGACCGCGATCTGCCAGGTGCCCGAGCCGATCGTCGCCCGGGCGACCTCGCCGAGCACGACGCCCATCATCACGCCGCACGAGATCTCGACGACCTTGCGCATCTTCTTCTCGGTGCTGAAGCCGATGATGATGAAGGCGACGATCGAGGCGAAGAACGGGTGGGCGTGGCCCCAGATGAGGCCGCTGACGAAGTAGGCGGTGGCCGCGGCGACGGCGGCGCGGCCGATGCTCAGCGCGTCGACCCGGCTGCGGCTGAAGCCGTCGTGGAAGTGGCGCTCGACGCCGCCGCGCAGGCGCTCGCCGAGCGGCAGCGCCTGGGTGGGGGTGTCCGTGCCGGAGCGGCGGGCGGTCATGGTCGCACCGGGTCCTTCCCGCGCATGTCGAGCAGCTCGTCGAGGTCGAAGGTCTCGCCGTCGCGGGCGCCGCGGCCCACGACGAGCGGGGCGGGGGAGGGGTCCGGGGTGACGCCGCGGAGGCGGCTCAGCAGCGATCCGTCCACCCGCATGACGTAGAAGCGGCCCTCGGTGTCCACGGCGATCGAGCGGTCGTGCTTGAGGTACCAGCCGTGCAGGGAGGTGCGCACGCTGCCGGAGCCGGTGTACGGCTGGGCGCGCAGCGGGAGCGGGGCGATGCCCGCCTCCTGCCAGCGGCCGATCGCGGCGCGGAGCTTCGCGGTGGCACGCTCGTGCTCCTCCTGGCGGGTACGGCGCAGGGCGTCCTCCTGGGCGGCGAGCACCTCGCGCCGGTGCGCGCTCCACGCCTGCTGCCCGCCGTCACCGTCCATGGCTGCCATCATCCCTGCCTCACCGGGCCCGCGGGCCGGATCAGAGCTTCGCGGTCGCGGGGCGCTGCCCGTGCTCGCGGGAGACGACGATCGGCTCCTGGGTCGCGTCCAGCCAGAGCGTGGTGGCGTCCTCGCCGGTGCCCGCGAGGGTCACGGCGAGGTGCAGCGGCGCGTCGAGCGGGACGGCGCGGCGCACGACCGCGAGGGCGATCGGGCCGAGGTCCGCGTGCAGGGCGGCGGAGGTCACGGTGCCCACGACCTTGCCGTCGGTCCCGCCCAGGCGCACCTCGCCGCCGGGGGTGACGGGCACGTCCTGCGAGCCGTCCACGTGCAGCATGACCAGGCGCCGCGGCGGCTGGCCGAGGTTCATGACCTTCGCGACGGTCTCCTGGCCGCGGTAGCAGCCCTTGGCGGTGTGCACCGCGGTGCGCAGCAGGTCCAGCTCGTGGGGGATCGAGCGCTCGTCGACCTCGCGGGCCTGGCGGGCGCGGTGGTCGGCGATCCGCAGGGCCTCCCAGGAGGACATGCCGGCCAGGTGCTCCGCCTGCCAGGGCAGCGCCTCGAGGGCGGCCGCGTCGAGCACGGTGAGCATCGCGCCGGAGGGGTCCTCCGGGTCCGGGCCGTAGGCGACGCCGCCGGGCGCGACATGGGGCCAGCGGTCGTCCCACACGGCGACGGGCTCCGGCAGCTCGAGCCCGGAGCCGGCGAGGACCTCGCCGGCGGGGCCGAGCGCGCCGAGCACGCGGAGGTCGTCGCGGTCGATGATCTCGACGCGGGCGGCGAAGCGCATCATCTCGAGATAGCGGCGCAGCCCGGCGCGGGCGCCGGCGTCGGTCACGAGGAGCACGGACTCCTCGCCCGTGACGACGGCGGAGGCGAGATGCTCGACGCGCCCCTGCGGGGACAGCACCGCGAGGCTCGCGCCGGTGCCGACGGGCACGCCGGTCAGCACCTGGGAGGAGATGGTGGTGAGCCAGCTGCGGGCGTCGGCTCCGCTCAGCTCGAGCACCTCGAGCTGGCCGAGGTCCACGACCGCGCGACGGTGCAGGAGCCGGCGCTGCTCGCGCAGCGGGGCGCCGTAGTGCTCGGGGACCGCGGCGTCCGGCCCCTCGCCGAGCACGGCGGAGGTCGAGAGCAGGGGGCGCACGGTGCGGTCGGGCACGGCGGGGTCAGGCACGGTCGAGCTCCAGGGAGAGGTACGGGGCGAGCTCGTCGCTCGCGCCGGCGCTCTCGTCGCGGCGCTCCCACAGCCACATGAGGCGGCCGCCCACGTACCCGAGCATGCGGGTCGCGGCGAGTCGCGGGTGGGAGACGCCCACGGCGGGGGCGGGCCCGTCGTCCCCCGCGAGGGCGAGCTGGATGCGCGGACCGCGCACCTCGCCGGCCCAGGGGCGGGCGTCGTCGCCGCTGTCGAGCTCCGCGGTGAGGGCGTAGGAGAGGGTCGCCTCGGGGGAGCCGGGCTTCGCGGTGCGGGCCCGCTCGAGGTCCTGGCCGGGGAGCGGCTCGCCGACGGTCCAGACGCCGCTCTCGCGCAGCAGCAGCGAGCGCTGTCCGCTGCCGGAGGGAGCGGGCGCGGCCGGCTCCTCCTTCGCGAAGGCGCTCGTGGGCGGGAGCGGGGCGGGGGCGTCGATCACGTGGATCACCGAGGTCCACGCGAGGGTGCCGTCCTCACGGGGCTCGCATCGCAGCTGCTGCTCCACACGCTGGTCCGCGGCGTCCTCGCCGTGGTGGACCGCGCCGGAGCCCTGCCACGAGCCCACGAGCCACGCGAGCGGGTAGAGCGACGGGGGGAGGGACGGGTCGAGCGTGATCGGCACGACGGCCTCAGCGGCGGTCGAAGAGGCGGGTGAGCACGAGGACCGTGAAGGCGAGCGTGCCGAGCCCCACGAGCACCACGAGCACCAGGAAGAACAGGGAGAGGAAGGACATGCCCCGCAGTGTATCGACTCCGCGGCCGCTCAGGGGTTCAGGGGCGGGTGCTCAGGTGAGCATCGCCGCGGCGAGGTGGGCGATGACGCCCGCGGTCGCGACGGGCCCCGCGGCGACTCCGAGGGCGGCGACCGGCTCCCGGGCCACGAGGGAGGAGCCCAGGAGCAGGTGGGTGCAGCTCGCGGCGACCGCGACCAGCGCGCCGAGACCGACGGCCGGGAGCGCGGCCATGGCACCGAGCTGCACGGCGAGCAGGGCGGTGATCCCCGTGCCCGCGAGGACGGCGAGGAGCGTGCGCGAAAGCACGGGCAGCGAGGTCGCGTCCAGGAGCAGGGTCGCGGCGAGGCCGGTGGCGATCGCGGTGACCAGGAGCGAGCCGCCGCCAGCCGTCGAGATCTCCTGGGCGATCGGCCAGCACGAGGCGACGGCGGCGAGGAGCACGCCCGCGACGGTGCCGGTGAGCGAGCTCGTGAGGTCGTGGCGGTCGCTGCGCAGCATCTGGTGGCCGAAGGAGGCGAAGACGCCCACCGCGGTCACGACGAGCAGGGAGGTCACGGGGGTGAGCCTCTCGGGCGCGAGCACCGTGAGCGCGGCGCCTGCGATCCCGGACCCCGCGACGACGATCCGGGTGCCGCGCGGCGAGGGCAGCTCGAGCAGGTCCGGCCAGGCCGCGCCGAGCAGCAGCGCGAGGCCCCCCGCGACGACCGCCATGAGGACGGGGGAGAGGGGGCCGGTGAGGGCGACCAGGGCGATGAGGAGCGCCAGGGCGGCACCGAGGGGTGCGCGCTCGGGTGCGGTCATGCGGGGCTCCTCAGCCTTCTCGGTGGCCTTCTCGGTCGTGCCCGGGACGTCGTCGGGACGCGCTCGGGGCGGGGTCGCGGTCGGCCTCCGGCGGGGCGGCGGTCGGGCGCTACAGTGGGCAGTCTACGAGCGCCCGCTCCCCGGGGCGGCATCGTGCGCATCGGAAGGACCACATGATCACGACGGATGCCCTGTCGGCCCAGCGGCGCGGCGCGATCGAGTCGCTGCTGACCGCCGTCATCGCACACGACGGGATCTCCCCGCTCGACGAGGCGGCCCGGCTCGCCCTCCGCGGCGAGGGGGCGACCCATCTCCTGATCGAGGACGGCGCCGCCGTCACCGGCTACGCGAGCCTGCTCGAGGACGGGACCGTGCAGGGCATGGTCCACCCCGCCCACCGCCGCGCCGGGCTCGGCACCGCGCTGCTCGCGGCCGTGCTCGAGCGGCGACCCGACGCCGGGGTCTGGGCGCACGGGGCGCTGCCCGGCGCCGTCGCCCTGCTCGAGGGCCGGGGCCTGCGCCAGGAGCGGCTGCTGCTCGTGCTGCGCCGCCCGCTGGACGCCGAGCACCCGCTGCCCCCGGTGCCCGCCACGGACCTCCCGGGGGTCGAGGTGACCTCCTTCGAGGCGGTGCGCGACGCCGAGGACTGGGTCGCCCTGAACGCCGCGGCCTTCGCCTCCCACCCCGAGCAGGGTGCGCTCACCCGGGAGGACCTGGACGAGCGCCTCTCCGAGCCCTGGTTCGACCCGGAGGACATGGTCCTCGCACGCACCCCGGAGGGCCTCGCGGGCTTCGTCTGGGTCAAGCGGGAGGAGACTGCCGACGCGGAGCTCCCTGACGCGGAGATCTATGTCGTCGCGACGGCGCCGTCCGCGCAGGGCCACGGGGTGGCCGGGCATCTGCTGGGCACCGCCCTGCGGCGGCTCGCGGAGCGCGGCGTCCCCGGCGTCGAGCTCTACGTCGAGGGCGACAACGCCCCCGCGCTGGCCCTGTACGAGCGCTGGGGGTTCGCCGTCTCGGGCCGGCACCTGCAGCTGCGCCGGGCGACGGAGGGCTGAGGGTGCGCGTCGCCCCCGGGACCCCGCCGCCCGTCCTCGCCGCCGGCGCCCTCGCCTGGCGCGAGGGCGCCTCCGGCGTGGAGGTCATGCTGGTGCACCGTCCCCGCTACGACGACTGGTCGGTGCCCAAGGGCAAGCTCGACAAGGGGGAGACCTTCCCCGCCGCGGCCGTGCGGGAGGTCGCCGAGGAGACGGGCTACCGGGTGCGGCTGCACCGCCCGCTCCCCGCCTCCGTGTACCTGCTGCCCGACGGCCGCACGAAGATCGTCCAGTACTGGACGGCGACGGTGCGGGCGAAGGTCGCGCCCGGCCCGGAGAACCCGCGCGAGATCGACGAGGTGCGCTGGGTGGACCTCGACGAGGCGACGGCCCTGCTCACCCGGCAGAGCGACGTGGTGACGGTCGAGTCGCTGCGCCGCCACCTCGACGCCGACGAGCTGCGCACGGTGCCGATCATCATCCAGCGGCACGCGGCGGCCGTCTCCCGTGCGAAGTGGCGCAAGGGGGAGAGCAAGGGAGAGAAGAGCAGGCCGCTGAGCGGCAAGGGGAAGAAGCAGGCGCAGGCCCTGCCGCCGCTGCTGGACGCCTTCGATCCGTCGCGGATCCTCTCGAGCCCCTGGAAGCGATGCCGGACGACGGTCGAGCCCTTTGCCAAGGAGGCGGGGCTGGACGTGCGCACGAAGGCCGAGCTGACCGAGGCCGGCCATGCGGACCGGCCCTCGCGCACGGCCGCCGTGGTCGAGCGGGTCATGCACGAGGCGCGCGCGACGGTCGTGTGCACGCACCGCCCGGTGCTGCCCACGATCATCGAGTCGGTGCGCCGGGTCTCCGCCCGCGGGGCGGCGCTCGAGCTGCCGCGCCAGGACCCGTACCTCGCCGCGGGGGAGGCGCTCGTGTTGCACACGACGCCCTCCGGCAGCGTCGTCGCGATCGAGCGACATCTCCCGAACATCGGCTGATCGGACGGGGCGGGCGTCCCCGCACGGCCGGTAGCATGCGGGGCTGGACCCCGGGGCACCACCGATCCGGGGACGAGGGGAGACGGGGCGACGATGAGCGACGGACACAGCGGCGGCCAGGGCGGCGACGGGAGCTGGGGGTACGGCACCTCCGATCCCTATTCCTCCTCCGACCCCTACGGCTCCTCGGATCCCTACGGCTCCACGTCCTCCGGCTCGGCCTCGGACCCCTACGGCGCGTACGACCCGTACGCGACGACGAGCTCCGCCACCGGCGGTGAGGACCAGCTCGCCTCGCCGGGCTTCGGGCCGGAGTTCGGCGGCTCGCCCGTCGCCGCGCCCGCCGACGCCGCCTACGCCACCCCCGCCTACGCGACGGCGGGCTACGGCATGCCCGCCTACGCGGTGGCGCCGCCCACGGCCGGCAGCGCGATCGCCGCGCTCGTGCTGGGGATCCTCTCCCTCACGCTGTGCCAGGGCATCGTCGGACCCGTCGGCCTGATCTTCTCGATCATCGCCATGCGCCAGACGGCACCCGGGGCGGTGCCCGTGCAGGGCGGTCGAGGTCTCGCGATCGCGGGTCTGGTGACGTCGATCCTCGGCACGCTGCTCCTCGCCTTCTGGATCGTCTACATCGTCCTCATGTTCGTGCTCGTGGCGACGGTCCCGACGGACTACTGACGCCCGCCGCAGGTCCTGTGACCGGACCGTGACCAAACCTGTGACGTAGACGATTCGTCCATCTGACCTGCGCGTTCACGGAGACGTGGATCCCGTTCACCCAATGTTCATGCGCGTGGGGGAACCCCGTCACCTCCCCTCCCTACCGTCACTGCCGTCAGACCTCCAGACCTTCGACGGAACAGTCCGGGCTCCGGCCCCCGAAAGGACTCGCAGTGAACGTTCGCCAGAACAAGCTCGCCTCCCTCGCCGCGCTCGGCCTCGTGGGCGGGCTCGCCCTGACCGCCTGCGGCGGCGGGTCGGACACCGGCTCCACCTCCGGCTCCGGCTCGGACAACGGCGGCGCCGCGGCGTCCGGCGACTACGCCTCGCTCACCGGCAGCCTCGCGGGCGCCGGCGCCTCCTCGCAGCAGAACGCCCAGACCGCGTGGACCGAGTCCTTCATGGGCCTCGTCCAGGCGCAGGGCGGCTCGCTCAACGTCACCTACGACTCCGTGGGCTCGGGCACCGGCCGTGAGCAGTTCCTCTCCAACCAGGCCGCCTTCGCGGGCACCGACGCCGCCCTCACCGAGGAGGAGCTCGCCTCCTCCAAGGAGGTCTGCAACGGTGAGCAGGCGTTCGACCTGCCCGTCTACATCTCCCCGATCGCCGTCGTCTTCAACCTCGACGGCGTCGACTCGCTGAACCTCTCCCCGGAGACCATCGCCGGGATCTTCTCCGGCAAGATCACCAAGTGGAACGACGAGGCGATCACCAAGGAGAACCCGGACGCGACCCTCCCGGACCTCGACATCGTCCCCGTGCACCGCTCGGACAAGTCCGGCACCACGGAGAACTTCACCGAGTACCTCTCCGAGACCGCGGGCGACGTCTGGACCGACGGCCCCGTCGAGGAGTGGCCCACCTCGGGCGGCCAGTCCGGTGAGGGCACCTCCGGCCTCATCTCCACCGTCGAGGGCGGCAACGGCACCATCGGCTACGCCGACGCCTCGCAGGCCGGCAATCTCGGCACCGCCGCGATCAAGGTCGGCGAGGAGTACGTCCCCTACTCGGCCGATGCCGCCGCCAAGGCCGTCGACGCCTCCCCGCGCGAGGAGGGCCGCGAGGACCACGACATCGTCGTGAAGCTCGACCGCACGACGACCGAGTCCGGCGCCTACCCGCTCGTGCTCGTCTCCTACCTCGCGGTCTGCGGCTCCTACGCCGATCAGGCCACGGGCGATGCGGTGAAGTCCTACGCCTCCTACATCGTCTCCGCCGAGGGCCAGAAGGCCGCCGCGGACAACGCGGGCGCCGCCCCGCTCTCCGACGAGCTCTCCTCCGAGGCGCAGGCCGCGATCGACGCGATCGCCGTCGGCTGACATCCTGCACACTGCGCACACCGCCGTGCCGCCGGGCCGTTCCACGACCCGGCGGCACGGCCGCGCTCCCCGTCCCGTGATCCTCGAGGAAGGCCCATCGTGAGCAGCACCGACGTCGCCCCGGATGCACCGGAGGCGCCCGAGCAGTCCTCCCTGAGGAGCGGCGGCCGTCGCTTCGGCGACACCCTCTTCTCCACCCTGAGCGTCGGATCCGGGATCCTGATCTTCGTGACGCTCGCGCTCGTCGCGATCTTCCTGACCGCGGAGTCGATGCCCGCCTTCCGGGAGAGCAAGGAGCTCGCCGGGATCTTCGGCACCGCCGATCCCGCCTTCTCGCTGATCGGCGGGGTCGCGCCGTACATCTTCGGCACGGTGCTCGCGGCGCTCATCGCGCTCGTCATCGCGATCCCCGTCTCGATCGGCATCGCGCTGTTCATCTCGCACTACGCGCCCCGCCGCATGGCCGCCGGGCTCGGCTACATGATCGACCTGCTCGCGGCCGTGCCCTCCGTGGTCTACGGCCTGTGGGGCGGCGTCTGGCTCGTGCCCCGCCTCGAGCCGCTGTACGTGTTCCTCAACCAGACCCTCGTGTGGCCCTCGTGGGTGCCGCTGGTCCCCTCCGGCGAGGCGATCATCCCGCTGTTCGCCGGCGATCCCACCGCCCCCATGCGCAACCTGGCCTCCGCCGCCGTCGTCCTCGCCGTGATGATCCTGCCGATCATCACCGCCATGGCCCGCGAGGTGTTCCTCCAGGTGCCGCGGCTCCAGGAGGAGGCGGCGCTCGCGCTCGGCGCGACCCGCTTCGAGGTCGTCAAGACCGTGGTGCTGCCCTTCGGCCGCTCGGGCGTCGTCGCCGCGTCGATGCTGGGCCTCGGCCGCGCCCTCGGCGAGACGATGGCCGTGCTCATGATCCTCGCCCCGGGCGCCACCTTCTCGTGGCACATCCTCGAGGTCGGCATGCACAACACGATCGCCGCGAACATCGCCTCCAAGCAGGCGGAGTCCTCCGGGGCGGACATGTCCTACCTGATCTACACCGGCCTGGTGCTGTTCGTGCTCACGTTCATCATCAACGCGATCGCCCGGTGGATCGTCTCCCGCACGACCGTGAAGGGCTGAGGTCATGAGCACCGCCACCACCACTGCGAGCACCCTCTCCGGGGCACGGGCCGCCGAGCGTCGTCTGCCCCTCTGGCACCTGCTGCTGACGGGCGCCGCCTCCCTCGTGCTCGCCGCCCTGGTCCTCGCCACGTTCGGGAACCTGTCGATCGTGGGCGTGATCCTGCTGGGCTACGTCCTGCACCTGGTCGTCACCTACGTCTACTCGCGGGTCCGCGAGGGCCGGCGCTGGGCCGCGGACCGCGTGGTCATGCTGCTCGTGATCGGTGCCTTCGCGATCGCGCTGTTCCCGCTGCTCTCGCTGCTGTGGAAAGTCATCGTCGAGGGCGGCTCGCGGGTCGTGAAGGCCGCGCCGCACCCCTTCGCCTTCTGGACCTCGGACATGTCCGGGGTCATCGGCGGGGCCGACGCCGGCGGCGTGCTCCACGCCGCGATCGGCACCCTGCTCATCACCTTCTGGGCCTCGGTCATCTCGATCCCGATCGGCCTGTTCACGGCGATCTTCCTCGTGGAGTACTCCTCGACCGGCTGGAAGCGCACCCTCGCCAAGGGCGTCACCTTCCTCGTCGACATCATGACCGGCATCCCGTCGATCGTCGCCGGCCTGTTCGGCCTGGCTCTGTTCCTCGCCTTCATGCCGGACCAGAGCGTGCGCATGGGCATCATGGGCTCCGTCGCCCTGTCCCTGCTCATGATCCCGACGGTGGTCCGCTCGAGCGAGGAGATGCTGCGCCTGGTGCCGCTGGACCTGCGCGAGGCGGCCTACGCGCTCGGCGTGCCGAAGTGGCTCACCGTGGTGCGGGTCGTGCTGCGCACCGCGATCGCGGGCCTCACCACGGGCATCACCCTCGCGATCGCGCGCGTGATCGGCGAGACCGCGCCGCTGCTGCTCACGGTCGGCATGGTCACCGGCGTCAACTGGAGCATGTTCGACGGCCGCATGGCCACCCTGCCGACCTTCATCAACCAGCAGTACCGTGCCGGCAAGGCCAACTGCATGAGCGACACCGTCACCAACGTGGTCAACGGCGACGTGTACTCCTGCTCGATCACGACGAACATCGACCGTGCCTGGGCCGCCGCGCTCACGCTCATCGTGATCGTCATGGTGCTCAACATCATCGCCCGCCTCATCAGCCACTACTTCTCCCCGAAGCTCAGCCGCTGAGGCGGCGGGACCGCGAAAGGACACACGAGATGGCAGCCCCCCAGCCCATCACCGTCGAGGACCTCAACATCTACTACGGCGACTTCCTCGCCGTGGAGGACGTCAACGTGACGATCCAGCCGCGCTCGGTGACCGCGCTCATCGGCCCCTCCGGCTGCGGCAAGTCGACGTTCCTGCGCACCCTGAACCGTATGCACGAGGTGATCCCGGGCGCCTACGCGAAGGGCACCGTCGAGATCAACGGCGAGAACATCTACGCCCAGGGTGTGGACCCGGTGAACGTGCGCCGCCGCGTCGGCATGGTCTTCCAGAAGGCGAACCCGTTCCCCACGATGTCGATCCGCGACAACGTGCTCGCCGGCGTGAAGCTCAACAACCGCCGCATCAGCAAGCGCGACGCCGACGAGCTCGTGGAGTCCTCGCTCAAGGGCGCGAACCTCTGGAACGAGGTCAAGGACCGCCTCGACAAGCCCGGCATGGGCCTCTCCGGCGGTCAGCAGCAGCGCCTGTGCATCGCCCGCACCATCGCGGTGCGCCCCGAGGTGGTGCTCATGGACGAGCCGTGCTCGGCCCTGGACCCGATCTCGACCCTCGCGATCGAGGACCTCATCCATGAGCTCAAGGACAACTACACGATCGTCATCGTGACCCACAACATGCAGCAGGCCTCGCGCGTCTCCGACCGCACGGGCTTCTTCAACATCGCCGGCACCGGCAAGCCCGGCCACCTCATCGAGTTCGACGACACCGAGAAGATGTTCACGAACCCGGAGAACAAGCAGACCGAGGACTACATCTCCGGTCGCTTCGGGTGAGCGGAGGCGGGACTCCCCCTGGGAGGAGCCCCGCCTCACACCACGGTCTGACGTCGGCCCCGGGAGATCGATCCCGGGGCCGACGCGCGTCCCGGTGGCCGCGACGGAAGCTCGTGCCATGACCACAGCGATCCCCTCCACCTACCGCTCCCCGTCCGAGCCCGACCCCTCCGCCGGCCCTGCCGTGCTCTCCGCCCGCTCCCTCGTCCGCGACTTCGGGGACTCCGGCCGGAAGGGCCCCACGACCCGCGCGCTCGCCGGGGTGGACCTCGACATCGCCCGGGCGGACTCCCTCGCGATCATGGGCCCCTCGGGCTGCGGCAAGACGACGCTCCTGCACGTCCTCGCCGGGATCCTCCGCCCCTCGGCGGGCACCGTGCACCACGACGGCACCGACCTCTCCTCGCTGCCCGACGCCGCGCGCACGCGGCTGCGGCGCGGCGCCTTCGGCTTCGTCTTCCAGGAGGGGCGGCTGCTGCCCGAGCTGACCGCGCTCGAGAACGTGATCCTGCCGCGGATGCTCGCGGGCACGCCGCGCCGCACCGCGACGGCGGACGCGCGCGGCTGGCTGGACCGGCTGGGTCTCGCGGGGATGCACGACCGCCGTCCCGGCCAGCTCTCCGGCGGCCAGGCGCAGCGCGTCGCGATCGCCCGCGCCCTCGCGGGCCGTCCCCAGGTCGTCTTCGCCGATGAGCCCACCGGCGCCCTGGACCAGGCCACCGGCCGGTCCGTGCTGGAGGTGCTCGTGGGCGCCTGCCGCGACTCCGGCGCGAGCCTCGTCATGGTGACCCATGACCCGCAGGTGGCCGCCGTCTGCCGACGCACGGTCGCCATGCGTGACGGCGCCATCGTCCAGGAGTTCCAGCGCTCGGGGGAGGGACGATGAGCGTCCTCGCCGCCGCGCCGCTGCTGCTGCGCCGACGCAGCGCC
The DNA here is from genome assembly GCF_005490785.1 of Brachybacterium sp. SGAir0954. GTDB lineage: Bacteria > Actinomycetota > Actinomycetes > Actinomycetales > Dermabacteraceae > Brachybacterium > Brachybacterium rhamnosum. The sequence continues at coordinate 1,340,577 of NZ_CP027295.1, forward strand.
CTCGCTGACACGCTGCCCGTCCTCGCCTTCGCCGCCTCCACCGCGATCACTGCGACCGTCCTCGGCGGCCTGCTCGCCTTCGTGGGCCGCATGCCCGCGGATGCGCTGGGGCCCTCCGCCTCGGGGGAGGACTCGATCATGGGCATGCTCGCCTTCTGCGCGCTCACGGCGAGCGTGCTGCTGGTGCCGAGCGCCGTCGGCTTCGGCGGGGCCGCCGCGCGGCTGTCCCTCGCCCGCCGCGAGCGGGACCTCGCCGCGATGCGCCTGGTGGGCGGGACCTCCGCCCAGGTGGGCGGGATCGCGCTGCTCGACGTCGCCGCGCAGGCGCTGCTGGGCTCCGTGCTCGGCGTGCTCGCGCACCTCGCGGTGACCCCCGCGCTCACCGCGCTCGACTTCGGGATCGCCCCGTTCACCGTGGGGGAGCTGCTGCTGCCCGTGTGGGCCTACCCGCTCGTGGTGCTCGGCATCCTGCTGGTCGCCCTGGGCTCCGCGGCGGTCGCGCTCGCCGGGCTCGTGCTGAGCCCGCTCGGGGTGGCGCGGGAGTCACGCACCGTGCGGATGAGCCTGCTGCGGCTCGCGGTCTGGGCGGTGCTGATCGTGCTGCTGGTCGCCGCGACCCAGCTGGCCCAGGTCGTCTCCGCGGTCGCGGGTCTGGCCGGGATGCTGATCATCATGATCGTGCTGGTGGGCGGGGTCGTCGCCGGGGTGAACGTGGTGGGCCCGCTCGTGGTGTGGCTGCTCGGCCGAGCTCTCGCAGCCACGGCCCCGACCGCGGGGCTGCTCGTCGCCGCTCGCCGCCTCGCCGCGGATCCCCGCGCCGCCTGGCGCACCGTCTCCGGGATCACGATCGCCCTGGTCGTCGCCGGGCTGCTCACGGTCATCTCGAGCCTCGGCGAGGCCTCGACCCCGGAGGACGCGATCCTCATCACCGCGATGAGCACGGGTGGCCTGCTCACCCTCGCGATCGCCGCGGTGCTCGCCGCGATCTCCACGGGGATCACGCGCACCGCGAAGGTGATCGACGAGATGCCCGTGCTGCGGGCCCAGCACGTGGCAGGCGCACAGGTGGGGCAGCTGCAGCGGGCGCGGATGCTGCAGGCACTGCTGCCGGTGCTGCTGAGCTCCGTGCTCGCGGCGGGGACGGCGCTGCTGGTGGTCGTCGCGACCGTCGGCGCCTCGACGCCGGACCCCGCGGCGCTCGTGCAGTACGTGGCGACCGTGATCGGGGCGTACGTGCTCGTGCTCGGTGCGGTCGCGGTCTCGGCGCCGCTCGTCCGCCGCGGCGTGCGGGTCTGATGCGGAGGTGAGCGAGGCGGGGAGGCGGGGCTCCCTGCCTCCCCATCGCGCGTCCCGCCCCACTACGCTGGACGCCATGGAGATGCAGAACCAGGTCGTCACCCCCGCCGAGGTGCCCGAGGGCGCCCACCTGATCGACGTGCGCGAGCAGAACGAGTGGGACGCCGGGCACGCCCCCACCGCGACGCACCTCGCCGCGAGCGGGCTGCTCGAGAAGCTCGACGAGCTGCCCGAGGACGGCGACCTGTACATCGTGTGCCGCTCCGGCGGGCGCAGCGCCCAGGTGACCCAGTGGCTCAACGGCAACGGGTACGACGCGATCAACGTGGTGGGCGGCATGGACCTCTGGTTCGAGTCGGGCCTGCCGATGGTCTCCGACGGCGAGGGCGAGCCGTACGTGCTCTGAGCCCCGCCGTCGGCCGGCCGCCGGGCCGGACTACAGCGGGAGCACGTCCTTGACGAGGCCGTAGCCCACGAAGGCGAAGGCGTCGATGAGCGTGTGCGCGACGATCAGCGGCGCGGTGCGACGGGTGCGGCGGAACCACTGCGCGAACACGAGCCCCATGACGAGGTTCGCGACGCCCGGGCCGAGGCCCTGATAGGTGTGGTACGCCCCCCGGATCACCGCGGAGACCATGACGATGTGCCTCCCCGACCAGCCCAGGCGCTCGAGCCGCTGCACGAGATAGCCGACCACGACCACCTCCTCGATGATCCCGTTCTTCAGGGCCTGCAGGAGGAGCACCGGGATCGTCCACCAGTGCGCGTCGAGGGCCGCGGGGATCACCTCGACCGTGATGCCGAGGGCGCGCCCCACGAGGTAGAAGGCGAGGCCGGGAACGCCGATCGCCGCCGTGATCGCGACGCCCTGCCACAGGTCGCGGCCCGGCCGGCGCAGGTCCAGCCCCAGGTCGCCGAGCGCCTGGGCGACGCTCCCCGCGGTGAGCGCGAGCAGCAGCACCGCGAGCGCCGCCGGCACGAGGGTGAAGCCGATCGAGAGCAGCTGGTAGAGCAGGTCGAGCCACGGGTCGCGCGCCTGCGAGGTGTTCAGCGAGGTCGACTGCCCGGCGAGCGGTCCCGCCGCGAGGGCCTGGACGAGCGCGATGAGCGAGTAGACGGCGCTGCGGCCCAGCGACAGCCCGAGCACGATGAGCAGCTCGGCACGGAGCAGCCCCCGGGTGGGGGAGACGGGTTCCATGGGGCACATGCTCCCACCCACCGTCTAGCGTCAGGAGCAGCGGCGGCACCGATGGCAGACTCGAGGCATGAACGACAGCACTGCCCTCCCGCGCGTCCTCGTCACCGGTGCGAACCGGGGGATCGGTCGCGAGATCGCGCTCGCCCTCGCCCCGGACCACCACCTCCTGCTCGGCGGTCGTGACGAGGCGGCGCTCACCGCGCTCGCCGCGGGGCTCCCCTCCGCGGAGACCTTCGTCGCCGACCTCGCGGACCCCGCCGCGACGGCGGCCGCCGTCGGCGCCCTCGACCTCCCCGGCGGGCTCGACGGCCTCGTGCACTCCGCGGGCGTGCTCGTCAGCGGCCGGGTCGAGGACCTCTCCACGGCGGACTGGACCCGGTCGCTCACCGTGAACGTCACCGCCGTCGCGGAGCTGACGCGGCTGCTGCTGCCCGCGCTGCGGGAGGCCCGCGGCACCGTCGTCACCATCAACTCCGGCAGCGGCTACACCGCCAAGGGCGGAGGCGGCGCCTATGCGGCCTCGAAGTTCGCGCTGCGTGCCCTCACCGACGCGCTGCGCGACGAGGAGCGCGCCCACGGCGTGCGCGTCAGCTCCGTGCACCCGGGCCGGGTCGCGACGGACATGCAGCGCCAGCTGCGGGACTTCGAGAAGGGCGAGTACCGCGAGAGCGACTACGTGGACCCCGCGACGGTCGCCGCGACCGTGCGGCTCGCGCTGGACCTGCCGGCCGAGGCGAGCATCGACGAGCTCAGCGTCCGCCCGCGCTGAGCTCGCGGGGCGGCGTCACTTCATGAGCCGCTTCACGGCGGCCATGATCTCCGCCATCTTGCGGTCCAGCTCCTCGGAGTCCCCGGACTCCGCGGCGTCGTGCACGCAGTGGTGGATGTGGTCGTCCACGAGGCCGAGCGCCACCGACTGCAGCGCCTTCGTCGCCGCGGAGACCTGGGTGAGGACGTCGATGCAGTAGGTGTCCTCCTCGACCATCCGGCCGATCCCGCGCACCTGCCCCTCGATGAGCCTCAGCCGTCGCAGGTAGGCGGCCTTGGAGTCCTGGTACCCGGGATCCCCGTGCGTGCCGTGGTCGCCGTGGGCGGCCGCCTCCGGAGCGGTCATGACGCGGTCGACCCCCCGGTGTCGCCCCCGACAGGGTCCTCGTCGAGGTGGCCGACGAGGCGCGCCGCGTAGCCGACGTAGGTCGCGGGGGAGAGGGCCAGCAGGCGGTCACGCTCGGCCTCCGGGAGCCCGAGGCCCTCGATGAACTCGCGCATGCCCTCGCCGGTGACGCGGTGACCGCGGGTGAGCTCCTTGAGCCGCTCGTAGGGGTTGTCCATGCCCGTGGTGCCCTGCACGCCGAGGGTGCGCATGACGGACTGGACGGCCTCGCCGAGCACCTCCCAGTTGCCCTCGAGGTCCGCCGCCATGGCGTCCGGGTCGACGTCGAGACCCGCGAGGCCCTTGCGCAGGTTCGCGATCGCGAGCAGCGAGTGGCCGAGCGCCGTGCCGATGTTGCGCTGCGTGGTCGAGTCGGTGAGGTCGCGCTGGAGGCGCGAGGTGACGAGGGTCTGCGACAGCGAGTCCAGCAGGGCACCGGAGATCTCGAGGTTCGCCTCGGCGTTCTCGAAGCGGATCGGGTTGACCTTGTGGGGCATGGTCGAGGAGCCGGTGCCGCCCTGCGCGGAGAGGCGCTGGCGGAAGTAGCCCTGCGAGATGTAGGTCCAGACGTCCGTCGCGAGGTTGTGGAGGATGCGGCCGGCGCGGGCGACGTCCGCGTAGATCTCCGCCTGCCAGTCGTGGGACTCGATCTGGGTGGTCAGCGGGTTCCACGTGAGGCCGAGGTGCTCGACGAAGCTGCGCGAGACCTCCTCCCAGTCCGTGCCCGGCACCGAGATCGCGTGCGCGGCGTAGGTGCCGGTCGCGCCGTTGATCTTGCCGAGGATCTGGTTGGCGGGGATCCTGCGGGCCTGGCGGCTCAGGCGGTGCACGAACACCGCGAGCTCCTTGCCGAGTGTCGTCGGGGTCGCGGGCTGGCCGTGGGTGCGGGAGAGCATCGGGACCTCCGCGGTGTCCCGGGCGAGCTGCGCGAGGTCGCCGATGACGGCCTCGTAGGCGGGCAGCCACACGTCGTGCACGGCCCCGCGCACCATGAGCGCGTAGGAGAGGTTGTTGACGTCCTCGCTCGTGCAGTAGATGTGCACGATCTCGGCGAGCGGCTCGAGGCTCGTGCCGGCGAGGCGGCGCTTGATGTAGTACTCGACGGCCTTGACGTCGTGGACGGTCTCGCGCTCGATCTCGGCATGCTCGGCGATGCCCTTGGCGCCGAACTCCTCGGGGATCGAGCGGAGCAGGGCGCGCTCGTCCTCGGTGAGGGTGCGCAGGCCCGGGATCGCCTCGCGGTCCAGGAGGTGGATGACCCACTCGGTCTCGACGACGAGCCGCGCCCGGTTCAGGGCCGCCTCGGAGAGGTGGTCCACGAGCGGGGCCACCTGCGAGCGGTAGCGCCCGTCGAGCGGGGTGAGGGCGATCGGGGGAGTGATGTCCGCGAAGGAGTGAGCCATGGGGGTGATTCTCCCAGAGATGCGGGCCGCCGTCGGCCCCTGCCCGGGGGTCGGGCCGGGCAGGGGCGGGATGCGCAGGGGAGGGCGGGCCTCCCGGGTCAGGCGTCCTCGCGGTCGCCGATCCCCGTGACGGCCTCCACGATCGCGGAGAGGATGCCGATGATGACGCCCGCGAGCAGCGCCCACCAGAAGGTGTCGAAGGCCAGCGTGAGCCCGAACAGGCCGGAGACCCAGCTGGTCAGCAGCAGGATCAGCGTGTTGATGACGAGCTGGAAGAGACCCAGCGTCAGGCACGTGATCGGCAGGGCGAGGAGGGACAGGATCGGCTTCACGATCGTGTTGAGGATCGCGAGGATGAGGGCGATCGCCGCGATCGTGAGCACCTGGGTGAGGATCGAGGCGGAGTCGTCGCCGAGGTGCATGCCGGGCAGGATCAGGGCGGTGACCCACAGGGCGAGGGACGTGACGATGATGTGGCCGAGGAATCGCATGCCCCATCATCGCCGTCGGCCCGGGCGGGCGCACGGGGGATATCCCCGTGCCGGGCCCTCGATCGCGCTGCGAGGATCGGCGCATGAGCGCTCTCTCCCGCCATCTGGTCGTCGACGGCCGTCGTGTGCACCTGCTGGGGTCCGTCGGCTCGACGGACGGGACGGCGGTGGGGGACCCGGAGGGGGACCTCGTGCTGCTCGAGCCGGGGCTCGGGGCGGGGGCGGCGAGCTGGGGAGCGGTGCTCGACGGCCTCGCGGCGGCAGGGCCCGTCGGCCCGCTGCAGGTGCTCGCCCACGACCGTGCCGGCTACGGGGCCAGCGACCCGGCGGGCGGCCCCCGGGACCTGGGTGCGCTCGCCGCGGAGCTCGGGACGGTCGTCGCGGCGGTGCCGCACCGACGGCTCGTGCTCGTGGGCCACAGCTGGGGCGGACCCGTGGTGCGCACGCTCGCCGCCGACCTCGCCGCCCAGGGGCGCGCGGTCGCCGGCGTGGTGCTCGTGGACCCGGCGGACGAGCTCGCCGACCTGTACTTCACCCCTACGGTCGAGGTGATGAACCGCGTGCAGGGCCACGCGATGGTGCTGCTGGACCGGGCGCACCTGCTGCGTCGCCTCCAGCGTTCCGCGACCCGCGGACTGCCCGAGGCCCATCGCGAGCAGGCCGCCGCGTCCGTCGCGACCGCCGCCGCGGCGCGCACCGTGCGCGAGGAGGCCCGCCACATCACGCGCGGCCTGCGGCATCTGCGGCTCGACCCGCCGGACCTCCGCGGGGTGCCGCTCACGGTCATCTCGGGCAGACACCCCGAGGGGCTCGGCCGGCGGCTGCGGGACGAGCTCACCGCGGCGCACCGCGAGCGCGCCGGGCCGAGACCGGGCGCAGGTGCGGGCCGGTTCGTCGCCGCGGAGCGGTCGGGGCACCTCGTCCCCGTCGACCAGCCCGAGCTCGTGGTCGAGGAGATCCTGCGGCTGCTGGGCTGAGCGACACTCTCCGCTCCTCGCGCCCCACGGACGCGGCGGTCGGCAGGGTCGGGACGGCATACCCTGACGGCATGCCCGACCAGCCCTCCCAGCCCCAGCCTGCCCAGCCCGTCGAGTCGATCCGCGTGCGGCCCGCCCTCGAGGCGCTCCCCGCCTACGTGGCCGGCCGGCCCCCGGCCGACGACGGGCGCCGCCGCTTCAAGATCTCCTCGAACGAGTCGCCGTTCCCGCCGCTGCCGGAGGTGCGGGACGCGGCGATCGCGGCGATGTCGGGCACGAACCGGTACCCGGACGCGGCCGCGCTGCAGCTGCGCGAGGCGCTCGGTGCGGAGCACGGCGTGGACCCCTCCCAGGTGGTGCTCTCCACCGGGGCGGTCGCCGTGAGCGGCGACCTCGTGCGGGCGCTCGTGGGCGACGGGGACGAGGTGGTCTTCGCCTGGCGCTCCTTCGAGGCGTACCCGATCCTCGTGGGCTCGCACGGCGGGACCTCCGTCCCCGTGCCGCTCACCGACGCCCTCGAGCACGACCTCCCGGCGATGGCCGCGGCGATCACCGAGCGCACCCGGCTCGTGCTGCTGTGCACCCCGAACAACCCCACCGGCGTCTCGCTCACCACGGAGGCGATCGAGGAGTTCCTGGGGTCGGTGCCCGAGGACGTCGTCGTCGCGATCGACGAGGCCTACCGCGAGTTCCACGACCCGCGGACGGTGCTGGACACCGCCGCGCTGTTCCGGCGTCACGGGAACGTCGTGGTGCTGCGGACCTTCTCGAAGATGCAGGGCCTCGCGGGCCTGAGGATCGGGTACGCGATCGCGCACCCGCGTCTCGCCCGCGCGCTGTCCCAGGTGACGGTGCCCTTCGGGGCGAGCCTGCCGGCGCAGGCCGCGGCCCTCGCGACCCTCCGGCCCGCCGTGCGGGAGCGGCTCGACGAGCAGGCGGCATGGATCCGCTCCGAGCGCGAACGGGTGCAGTCGGCCCTCGCCGCGCAGGGCTGGGAGCTCCCGGCCTCGCAGGGCAACTTCGTCTACTTCCCGCTCGGTGAGGACTCCGCGGCCTTCGCGGCCTTCGCCGAGGAGCGGGGGGTCGTGCTGCGCAGCTACGGCACGGACGGCGCGCGTGCCTCCATCGCCGAGGCGGAGGCGAGCGATCTGCTCATCTCTGCGGCCGCCGCCTGGCGGGAGCGCGCCGACCAGCGCTGAGCCTCTCTCCCCGGGAGTGTCATCCCCGGGGAGGCCGGTGACCGGCGAGGAGCATCTCGAGGGCGGCCCCGAGCGGATGCACCGGGGCAGGCGTCCGGCGGCGACGGAGGTGTGCCCGCAGTCTCCCCTGGGTCGAGGAGCCGTGCGACGACGAGACGGACGGCGCGCGTTCCGGCGGCAGGGGGCGGACCAGCGGGCGCGGCCCGGTGACGCGCGTGACGCCGCTGTGCCCGGTCCATGCCACGCGGTGCGCGGGCGGACTCTGCTGCGCGGTGCCGCCCGGCGGATCGGCATGCTCCGCCGCCGCACCGATCGTCTCGACCCGCGCGAGCTGCTGCTCCTTGTCGTTGCAGTGCGCGCAGAGCTCCTGGCCGTTCCTCGCGCTCGTGGGCCCGCCCCGTGCGTGAGGGTGCACGTGGTCGTGCTGGCGGGCGGCGGCGTTGCAGAACGGACCACGGCAGGAGGTGTCCCGCCAGGTGAGGACGCGACCGAGCGCCGCGGGGAACGCCCGGCCCTGGGACTCCACCGCGACGAGCTCGCCGCTCGTGGGATGCGTGTACAGGCGTCGCAGCACCGCGCGCACCTCGGGGCCGTCGGCCCCGAAGGGGTCGGCGACGGGGTGGTCGACGGAGGACGGTGCGGGCGGCGTCAGGCAGGCGCGCAGCTGCTCGCGGATCGCCTCGGGCGGGACGGCTCCGTAGCCGGCGATGCGGGCGGGGTCCCCGGAGTCCGGCAGCAGCAGGGCGCGGTCGGTGATGATGACGCCGACGTCGAGCTCGACCTGCTCCATCGCGCCTTCGCGTCCCAGCACGGTGTCCACGAGGGAGTCCGCCATGATCGCCACGTGGCCGTCCGAGGCGCCGTCGGCGCGACGACGCTCCGCCTCGAGGGAGAGGCGCTTGTGCACGAGGTGCGCGTCGACTGCGGGCAGCAGGGCGGAGAACCGGGCCATGCCGTCCGCCCCCGGGGTGAGCGTGACGGAACGGGTGCGACGGGCCCGGCGATGGCGCAGGGTCGCGCCCTCGGGGTCGAGGCCCGCGATGATCCCGTGGGCCTCGTCCCTCCAGTCCCGCAGCCCGGCGCCGTCGAGGTAGGGCAGGCGCTCGCCGAGGGCCGCGTCCACCTCGCGACGCTGCGCGGAGGTGACCGTCGCGGTCGCCGTCGCGAGCGCGGTGGCGACCTCGGGGGAGAGGAGGTGGCGGGCGAGCGCGGTGCGGACCTGCGGCATCTCCTCGACGAGCCGGTGGGCCACGGCGAGGGCGCGCCCGGCGTGCGCGGGGGAACGGCGGGAGATCAGCGAGAGGTCGCGGCGCGCGATCGCGGCGGCGCGGTCGTCGAGCGCCGTGGGTGACGGGAGCGCGGCCTGCTCGTGCGCGGCCTCGTCCCGGGCGCGGGCCTCGACCTCCCGGCGGGTCTGCGTCTCGAGGGCCACGGCCGTGCGCGCCTCGAGCACGTGGAGCGCGGCGCGCAGGTCCTGCTGGACGGCGAGCAGGTGGACGAGGGTGCGGGAGCCCGCCTCCGCTGCGGTGGTGGGCGCCTCGGGGGTGAAGAGCTCACCCGGCTCCGCGGCGAGATCGGCGAGGCAGTGCGCCACGTCCCCGAGCAGGTGGCCGAGTCCCGCCAGGTCGCCGTCGCGCAGGCTCGCGGCCGTGGCCCGGAAGGGCGTGGGGCCCTCCTGGGCGGCGGGGGAGCGGGGCGTCGTCGACATGCCTCCATTCTCCCATGAGCGAGTCGATTTCGAAAGGGTGTACGACGAATCTGTGGACAGGTATCCGTGGACAGATGGTGACATCACTCGCGGTCAGTGGGTGTCCCCGATGTCAAGGGCTGCACCGTGAATGTGGATGGATGGGTCGTGGGAGGAAAGGTTGGACCTTGGGGTGCGGAGGGAGGGGCGTGCGGGAGCGGCGGGGTGGCGGAGGGCGACGCGGAGGTGGTCACCGGTAAGGTGCGAGCGGCTGCGCCGCTACCCTGGGAGCGTCGGACGAGGTGGATCGGCGCGCGCCGCGCAGGCCCTGCGCGGGGACGGCGCCGGCAGGGGAGGACTGCATGGTGCGGGGTGCCGCGACGAGTGCCCGGGAGCGGATGCCCGCACGGCTCGGGGGCCCACGGGCGCATCTCGTCTGGATCGTCGCGATCCTCGCCTATGCGATCGCGGTCCTGCAGCGCACCACGATGGGCGTCTCCGGCCTCGAGGCGACCGAGCGCTTCGGCACCTCCGCCACGATCGTCTCCACCTTCGTCGTCCTCCAGCTCCTCGTCTACGCGCTCGCCCAGATCCCCGCCGGCCTGCTCCTGGACCGCTACGGCTCCCGCGTCACGCTCGTCGCCGGGGCGCTGCTCATGGGGAGCGGGCAGCTGCTGCTCGCCCATGCGGACGTCGTCGGCACCGCGATCCTCGCCCGCGTGGTCGTGGGTGCCGGGGACGCGCTGACCTTCTCGAGCGCGATCCGGCTCGTGCCCGCCTGGTTCCCCGCCTCCCGCGTCCCCGTGCTCACGCAGCTCACCGGCATCCTCGGCCAGGTCGGCCAGATCGCCTCCGCGGTGCCCTTCGTCGCCCTGCTCGGCGCGGCCGGGTGGACCACGGCCTTCACGGGCGCCGCCGGGATGAGCGCCGTCGCCGCGCTGCTCGTCCTGCTGATCGTGCGCGCCGTGCCGCCGGGTGCGCCGCGGCCGCGGGCCCGACAGGACCTGCGCCGGATGCCGCTGCAGGTCGCGCGGATCGTGCGCCATCCCTCGACCCAGCTGGGCTTCTTCTCCCACTTCACCGCCGGCTTCCCCGGGATCGTCTTCGCGATGATGTGGGGCTACCCGTACCTGACGGCCGGGGAGGGGCTCGGCCGTGCGGCGGCCTCGGGCGTGATGACGGTGCTCGTGGTGGTCTCGATCGTGGGTGGCCCGCTCGTCGGTGCGCTCACCCAGCGCCATCCGCTGCGCCGCTCGACCCTCGTGCTGCTCATCGTGCTCTCGATCGTGCTGCCGCTCACCGCGCTCGTGCTCTGGCCGGGGCCGGCGCCGCTGTGGCTGCTGCTGGTCATGGTCGCCGGGTTCTCCGTGGGCGGCCCCGCCTCCTCGGTGGGCTTCGACTTCCCGCGCACGGACCTCGCCCAGCACCGCCTCGGCACGGCGACGGGCGTCGTGATCATGGGCGGGTTCATCGGCGGGCTCGTGGCCACGCTGCTGATCGGCGTGCTGCTGGACCTCCAGCGCCCCGCGGGCGACTACGACCTCGAGGCCTTCCGCCTCGCCTTCGCCGTCCAGCTGCCGCTGCTCGCGCTCGGGGTCACGGGGATGCTGGTCTCCCGCTGGCGGCTGCGCCGACGGATGGCCGCGCGCGGCCTCCAGGTGCCGCCGTGGCGCGAGGTCTGGCGCAGCGGACGCTGGCGCCGGCTGTGAGCGCCCTCGCGGGATCGGCGGGATCGACGGGGCCGACGCTGCACCTCACCGTGGGGCTCCCGGGCACCGGCAAGACGACCTGGGCGCGGGCCTTCGCGGAGCGGCACCGGATCCTGCGGCTCGCCCCGGACGAGTGGATGAACCCGCTCTTCGGGGCGTCGGACGTCGACGGCAGCCGGGACGTGCTCGAGGGGCGCATGATCTGGACCGCCGTGCAGGTCCTGCGCGGCGGCTCCTCGGTCGTGCTCGACTTCGGCTGCTGGTCCGCGGAGGAGCGGTGGTCGCTGCGGGCGATCGCCGCGGCCGCGGGGGCCGGGTTCCGCCTGGAGTCCTTCTCCGTCCCCGAGCCCGAGCGGCGACGCCGCGCCGACGAGCGCTTCCGCGCCGCCCCGCACACGACCTTCGCGATGTCCGACGAGGACCACGACCGGTACCTCGCCCTGTTCACGCCGCCCACGGCGGACGAGATCGCGGGCACCCCGTTCCCTGCGCCGCCCGTCGGCCATGCGACGTGGACGGCGTGGGCGGACTCCCGCTGGCCGGCGCTGGGCGACATGGGGGCGGGAGACCCCTTGCCTCCGTCCCCGCACGTGCCGTAGCGTTCCTCCCGACACTTTATTTCAAGGAGGAAGTATGTCGTTCACGCTGGGCATCATCGGGATCGGACAGTTCGGGTCCCACTTCGCGGAGCTCTTCTCGGCCCATCCCGACATCTCCGCGGTCTACGCCGTGGACGACGTCCCCGAGCGCATCGACGCGCTCGAGCAGCGCCCCGAGCACGCCGTGAGCTTCGCCGGCCGCTTCGGCTCCGTCGAGGAGCTCCTCGCCTCCGACGTCGACGCCGTCGCGATCTTCACCCAGCGCTGGACCCACGGGCGCATCGCGATCGCCGCCCTCGAGGCCGGCAAGCACGTCTACTCGGCCGTGCCGATGGCGATCGAGGAGGCGGAGATCCGCGAGATCACCCGCCTCGTCCAGGAGACCGGGCTCGTCTACATGATGGGCGAGACCAGCCAGTACAACGCCGCCGTCGTGCTCGCCCGCCGGATCCACCGCTCCGGCGCGTTCGGCGAGGTCTTCTACGCCGAGGGCGACTACGTCCACGACATGGACCTCGGCTTCTACGACGCCTACAAGTACTCCGGCGGTGAGGGCTGGAGGTCGACCGCCTCCTACCCGCCCATGCTCTACCCGACCCACTCGATCGGCGGGATCCTCGGCGTGCTCGGCGAGCGCCACGCGGTGTCCGTCTCCTGCATCGGCCGGCCGGACACCCGCGGCGACGGCGTCTTCGACAAGACCGTCTCCCAGTTCGACAACGACGTCTCCAACGCCTTCGCCCTGTTCGAGATGGACAACGGCGGCGCCTTCCGCACCAACGAGCTGCGGCGCGTGGGCTACCCGAGCCACAAGCGCGAGTCCCGCTTCCGCTTCTTCGGCGAGGAGGCGAGCTTCGAGGAGACCGTCGACGTCACCTACTGGCACGACAAGGAGACCGTCCTCGAGGTCACCGAGCTCGTCGCGACCGGCAGCACGATGAGCCTGGACGACCCGCGCCTGGCCGACGTCTCTCCCACCCTGCGCGACGCCTTCGTCGCCGGCGCCTCGCCCGCGCACCACCAGACCCGCCTGCCCGCCGAGTTCCAGGGCATGCCCAACGGCCACGAGGGCGCCCACCACTTCCTCGTGGACGACTTCGCGCGCGCCGTCTCCGGCGGCCACCAGCCCGTCGTCAACGCCTGGCAGGCCGCGCGCTACACGCTCCCCGGCGTGATCGCCCACCAGTCGATGCGCGCCGGCGGCGCCCGCCTGGAGATCCAGGACCTCGGCGACTGCCCGCTGCCCGTCGTCGACCTCGACGCCGAGCAGGAGACCCTCGACAAGGCCGCGCTCGAGCGTGCCGTGGCGGAGGCGGGCGGCACGACGACGGGCGCCTGACCCGACACCGGCCCCCTGCGGCGCACGAGGGTCGGTGGCGTCGCTAGGCTTCACGGATGAGCCCAAGAACCCCTCTCGAGCAGCTCCGCCGTCGGCTGCTCGCCACAGGGCCGGGGCCCCGGCTGCTGGGTCCTCGTGCTGCGCTCGCCCACCAGCTCACGCTCTCGGCGTGCCTGCTGGTGGGCGTGCTGCTGGTGAGCGACCGGACGCTCGGCAACCCGGCCCTGTACTGGGGCGGCCAGGTCGCCGTCCACCTGTTCACCCTCGTCCTGCTCGTCACGGTCGTCGTCGGCCGCGCGGGCCGGGTGGCACGACCCCGCTCCGCGGACCTCCTGATCCTGCTCCCCGTCGCGGACCTGCTGGTCCTCGCCGTCTCGCGGTGGTCGCTCGCGAACGTCATGGGGTTCCAGGGTTTCCTCATGGCGGTGCCCTGCGTGTGGCTCGCCGCCCAGCTGCGCTACCGGGGCGCGATGCTGGGCATCGGCATCTCGCTCCTCTCCGTGCCGCTGGGCCTCGTGATCACCCCGGCGCTGGATCCCGTGGCCGTGCTCTCGAGAGGACTGGCCTCGAGCCTGCTCGTGGCCGCCATGGGGCTCGTGGTGGCGTCGGCGATGGTGCGGCTGGACGAGCACACGCGCCGCCTCGAGGCCGTGAGCGCGTCCCTCGGCGTGGTGAGTCTCGTCCTCGACGAGGACGGCCGCGTGCTCGAGTCCTCCGGCCGGCTGCGCGGCGCCTCCCGCGGCCTCGACGTCCACGACCTGCTCGCCGATCCCGTGTTCGGCGAGAGCGGGCGCAGTCCGTTGCCCCCGGAGCGTCACCCGCTGGCCCGTGCCGCCCGCGGCAGCGAGCTGGACGGTGAGGCGGTCTGGTCCTCGGGGGCGACCGGGCGCCGGGTCGCGCTCTCCGTCTCCTCCACGCGGCTCGACCCCGACCGCATGCTCGTCGTCGTGCACGACGTGACGGCCTCCCTGGGGGCGGTGCTCCAGGAGGAGCAGTTCCTCGCGAACATCTCCCACGAGCTGAAGACCCCGCTGACCTCGATCACCGGGTACGTCGAGCTGATCGAGGACGAGGTCGCCGAGGGGGCGGGCGGCGACCCCGAGACGATCCGCCGGCACCTGGCCGTGGTCAGCCGCAACGTCGAACGCCTCCAGCGTCTGATCCTGGGGCTGCTCGAGACCGCCCGCACCGTGAGCGGCGACCGGATCGGGTCCGGCGGGGGACCCCGTCGCGTCATCGCCCTGGACGAGCTCCTCCGCCGGCAGGTGGAGGCGCTCGAGCCGCGGCTGCGGGCCCGCAGGCTCCGCGTCGACCTTGCCGGGGTCGCCGCGTCCGTGGAGCTGGTCAACGCCGACCCCGAGCGGCTCGGGCAGGCCGTCGACAACGTGCTCACCAACGCCGTGAAGTACGCCCACGAGGGCGGGACCGTCACCGTGTCGCTCGGCACCGAGGGGCCCGATGCCGTCCTGGGTGTCGCCGACGAGGGCATCGGCATCGGCGCGGAGGACCTCGAGCGCCTGTTCACGCCGTACTTCCGGGCGCGCACGGCCACGAGCGCGGGCGTCGCCGGGTACGGCCTGGGGCTGATGATCACCCGTCGCATCGTGCGCGCGCACGGCGGGGAGATGGCGATCTCCTCCGAGGTGGGCGTGGGGACCCGGGTGGAGATGAGGATCCCGCTGGTGCGGACCTGAGGACAGGGGTCAGGAGGCGTCGAACCCGGAGCGGGTCATCTCGCCCCACACCGCCGTCCTCCCGCGCACCGCCTGCCACCAGCCCTGGAGACGCCACACCGCGGTGAGCTGACGGTAGCCGAGGTTCTCCAGCAGCGCGCAGCCCATCATGAGCAGGAGGTCCCCCGCGGTGGAGGCGCGTCGCAGGGAGATCTCCTCGAGGAGCACGGAGAGGATCGTGACCAGCACGCCGCATCCGATCGCGACGCCCAGCAGGGCGAGGGTCATCGTCGCGTTCACGGCACCGGTCAGCAGCGCGGCGAGGATGATCACCGCGCCGAGCACCTCGAACAGCGGCGCGAGCAGCTCGAACAGCCAGTAGTAGGGGAGCCCCAGCATGCCGATGCGCCCGTAGCGGGGGTTCAGCAGCATGCCGCGGTACTTCCACAGGACCTCCCACAGCCCGCGGTGCCATCGGGCGCGCTGGCGGTGCAGCACGGCCAGGGTGGAGGGCACCTCGGTCCAGCAGGTCGGCTCGGAGACGTACACGACGCGGTAGTCGCGGCGTCGCCGGCGGCACCAGCGATGGACCTTGAGGGTGAGCTCGAAGTCCTCGCCGATCGTGTCGGGGTCCAGTGCGCCGACGGCCAGCAGCACGTCCCGTCGGTAGACGCCGAAGGCGCCGGAGATGAGCAGCAGTGCACCGAGGCGGGACCACCCCGCGCGGCCCAGGCTGAACGCCCGGAGGTACTCGACCACCTGGAAGCGGGCCAGCCAGGGGCGCGGCATGCCCTCCGCGGTGACGCGGCCGGCGACGACGCGGCTGCCGTTGACGGCGCGGATGTTCCCCCCGGCGGCGACGACCCGCAGCGGGTCGTCGAGGAAGGGCTGGACCGCGAGGAGCAGGGCGTCGGGGTCCATGACGGAGTCGGAGTCCATGATGACCACGAGGTCCTTCGCGGCGAGGCCGATCCCCGCGTTGACGGCGTCGGAGCGCCCGGAGTTCTCGGTGTCGAGCACGACGAGCGGGATCGAGGGGTCGCGGGGCTCGAGCACGCCCCGCACGCGGCCGCGGATCTCCAGATGCGGCCCGGTGTCCACGACACGGCGGCTCTCGACGAGGTCGAAGGTCTCCCGGAGGACGGCGAGGGTCGGGTCCGTGGACCCGTCGTTGACGACGACGACCTCGTGGTCGGGGTAGTCGAGGGCGAGCGCGGAGCGCACCGACTCGATGATCACCGCGGACTCGTTGTACGCGGGGAGGATCACCGTCAGGCCCAGGGAGACCGGGGACGTGGCTGTCTCGGCGAGGTCGAGGACGGAGCGCCGTGCGGCCGAGCGCCGGGTGTCCGCGAACCCGAGCAGCACCAGGCACAGGTAGACGGCGTTGATCGCCACGAAGTACGCGAGGGTCGGCCAGGCGGTCCAGATCAGCACCGTCCGGACGACCTGGTGGGCGGTGGTGCCGGTGAGGTCCAGGAGCTCGATCACGGGTGGGCCTCCGGGGACGGTGGTGCGGGTTGCGCCGCGAGCAGCGGGGTGAGGAGGGGATCGGGCCGACGCGCCACCTCGGCGAGGGCCGCGGCGGTGACCTCGCGGGGCAGGGCGAGGAGGGCGAGCAGGCTGTGCGTGCGCACCGGGCCCCAGGGGGAGCGGGTCCCGTCCAGGAGCGCCGGCACGGCGGACGCCCGGCCGACCCGCTCGAGGGCGGTGGCGGCGGCGAGCTGCACCCCGGGGGTCGGGTCGCGGCGCAGGAGGCGGCCCAGCGCCGCGGCGTCGGCGGTGCTCGTGAGCTCCCCGAGCGTCTGGGCGCACGCGGCCCGCACGCGGCTCGACGGGTCGACGAGGCCTTCCCGGATCGCGGCCAGGGCGTCGGCGGACGCGGCACCCTGGGCGATGAGCGAGGTGACGACCACCAGCGCGGGGACCTCGCCGCGGCCGCGGAGACGCTCGAGCGCCGCGGCGACGGAGGCGCGGCCGGGGTACGACGCCGCCGCCCGGATCGCGATCGCCGCGACGACGGGTGAGGGGTCGGCGGTGGCCCCGCGGATCAGGTCCTCGTCGGTGGGGAGGGCGAGCTGTCCGAGCCGGCGGAGGGCGGCGGCGCGCACGGTCGTGCGTCGGGACCGAGCCCGTCTCCGCAGCCGGGGCGGGTGCCCCCGGTCCACGAGCAGGGCGACGATGCGCTCCCGGGAGTCGCCGCGGAGGGTCTCGAGCACGGAGAGGAGGCGCTCGTCCACCCGGTCGCCGAAGGCGCCGGAGGCGCGGGCGAGGGTGCCCTCGAGCGCGGGGTCGTCCTCCTCGGCGAGGGCGAAGCGCACGACGAGGGGACGGGCCCTGCGGTCCAGCTCCTCTCGGTGCCGGGATCTCCCCCGGCGCAGGGCGTGGGAGAGGAGGATGAGCAGGACCGTCGCGGCGATGAGTGTCCAGAGCGCGGCGAGGGCGACGAGGATCAGGTGCGGCGTGAGGAGCGTCATCGGCGGGCGAGCATCGCGCCGACCCGGGCTGCGAGCTCACGGGGCGAGAAGGGCTTGGTCATGTAGTCGTCGACCCCGGCGGTGAAGCCGTTCTCGAGGTCGCGCTCCTGGCTGCGGGCGGTGAGCATGAGGATCCTCAGCTGCGATCCCTCGGCGCGCAGCGCCCTCACGAGGTCCACGCCGGTCATCCCGGGCATCATGTGGTCGACCACCGCGAGGTCCACGTCGCGACGGGAGGCGAGCACATCGCGCGCCGCCTCGCCGGAGCCCGCGACGGTCACCTCGTGCCCACCCGCGCGCAGCTTGAGGGAGACGAGCTCCACGATGTCCGGGTCGTCGTCCACCACGAGAATGTGCGCCATGGGTCAAGCCTAGATGCCGGTGCGGCATGCGGTGCGACCGCCGGCGGGGCACCTCCCTGCACGGAGCCCTGCTTGGAACCTACGCCACCGTAGGTTAGTCTCTCCGCCGTGAGCGTGTTCCAGACGACGATCCCCGCCGTGGCCGACCAGGAGCCGATGATCCAGCTCCTCGCACCGGACGGCACACGGACCCCGCACGACGAGTTCGACGCCGTCCTCGACGGCAGCGCGGGCGGGGGCGGTGACGACGACCTCCAGACCCCCGAGCGCCTGCGCGGCTACTACCGCGACATGGTGATGATCCGCGCCGCGGACCTCGAGGCGACGAGCCTCCAGCGGCAGGGCCAGCTGGGCCTGTGGGCGAGCGCCCTGGGGCAGGAGGCCGCGCAGATCGGCGCCGGCCACGCGTCCCGCGCCCACGACTACCTCGTGCCCACGTACCGCGAGCACGGCGTCGCGTGGGCCCGCGGCATCGAGCCCTGGCGCCTGCTCGAGATGTTCCGCGGCATCAGCCACGGCGGCTGGGACCCCGCGGAGCTGCGCACCCACCCGTACATGATCGTGCTCGGCTCCCAGGCCCCGCACGCCGTCGGCTACGCGATGGGCCTGCAGCGCGACGGTCTCGTCGGCACCGGCGACCGGGACACCGACACCGCCGTGCTCGCCCTGTTCGGCGACGGCGCCTCGAGCGAGGGCGAGGTCGCGGAGTCCTTCACCTTCGCCGCCTCCTTCCAGGCGCCCACCGTCTTCTACACGCAGAACAACCAGTGGGCGATCTCCGTCCCCACCGCCGTCCAGTCCCGCGTGCCGCTCGCCCAGCGCTCCCGCGGCTGGGGCATCCCCTCGGTGCGCGTGGACGGCAACGACGTGCTCGCCGTCATGGGCGCCGTGCGCAGCGCCCTCGACGCCGCCCGCGCGGGGGAGGGGCCCCGCTTCATCGAAGCCGTCACCTACCGCATGGCCGCGCACACCACGAGCGACGACGCCTCCCGCTACCGTCCCGGCGCCGAGGAGCAGGAATGGGCGGAGAAGGACCCGATCCTGCGGCTGCGCCGCCACCTCGAGCAGCTCGGCGAGATCGGCGAGGACTACGTGAAGCGCTGCGACGAGGAGGGCCACGACCTCGCGATGCAGCTGCACCACCACATCCACGGCATGGAGGACCCGGACCCGGTGATGATCTTCGACCACGTCTACGCCGAGCCCCACCCCGTCGTGGACGCCGAGCGCGAGCAGTACCTCGAGTACGCCGCCCAGTTCGAGGACGAGGAGACCGCGCGATGACCGAGACCCGCTCCGGGCACGCCACGACGCTGCCCATCGCCAAGGCCATCACCGCCGGTCTCCGCGACGCCATGCGCGCCGACGACCACGTCATGCTCATGGGCGAGGACATCGGCCGCCTCGGCGGCGTGTTCCGCGTGACCGACGGCCTCTTCGACGAGTTCGGCGCCCTGCGCGTGGTCGACACGCCGCTCGGCGAGGCGGGGATCGTCGGCACCGCCGTCGGCCTCGCGATGCGCGGCTACCGGCCCGTCGTCGAGATCCAGTTCGACGGCTTCGTCTTCCCCGCCTTCAACCAGATCACCACGCAGGTCGCGAAGATGCACTACCGCACCGGCGGCCGCGTCACCCTGCCGATGGTCATCCGCATCCCGCACGGCGGCGGCATCGGCGCGGTCGAGCACCACTCCGAGAGCCCCGAGGCGCTCTTCGCGCACACCGCGGGCCTGCGGATCCTCGCCCCCGCCTCCGCGCAGGACGCCTACTGGATGACCCGCCAGGCCATCGAGTCCGAGGACCCGGTCATCATGCTCGAGCCCAAGAAGCGCTACTGGATCAAGGGCGACGTCGACCCCGACCACCGCCCCGAGCTGTCCCCGTGGCAGGCCCGCGTGCTGCGCGAGGGGACCGACGCGACGCTGCTCGCCTGGGGGCCGAGCGTGCCGCTCGCCCTCGAGTCCGCCGGCGCCGCGGAGGAGGACGGCACCTCGCTCGAGGTGATCGACCTGCGCTCCCTCGCGCCCTTGGACCTGCCCACCGTCACCGACTCGGTGCGCCGCACCGGCCGCCTCGTCATCGTCCACGAGGCGCCCGTGACCGGCGGCCTCGGCGGGGAGATCGCCGCCCGCGTCGCCGAGGAGTGCTTCTACCACCTCGAGGCGCCCGTGACGCGGGTGGGCGGCTACTCCACGCCGTATCCGCCCGCGCGCACCGAGCACGCCTACCTCCCCGACCTCGACCGGGTGCTCGATGCGGTGGACCGCGTCCTGCAGCACTGAAAGGATCACCGCCATGAGCTCCCAGCCCACCCCGTCGCTCGTCACGATCGACCTCACCGATCCCGGTGAGGGCCTCACCGAGGCGGAGATCCTCGACATCAAGGTGAAGCCCGGTGACGCCGTCGCCATCAACGACCCGGTGATCGAGGTCGAGACCGCCAAGAGCGCCGTCGAGCTCCCCAGCCACGTCGCCGGCACCGTCACCCGCGTGCTCGTCGCCGTGGGCGACGAGGTCGCCGTGGGCGCCCCGCTCATCGAGGTCGACACCGCGGGCGGCGCAGCGCCCTCCGGCGCAGCGACGCCCGACGTCGACACCGAGGTGCCCTCGCCCGAGGAGCCCGCGGCCGCGGCGCCGGACCCTGCCGACGCCGAGCCGAAGAACCTCGTGGGCTACGGCGCGAAGGAGGCCCCGCAGCGCCGGCGCCGCCGCCCCGCGGCCCAGGAGGAGCAGGCGGGGGACGAGCAGTACCCGGCCGAGCGCGCCCTCGCGAAGCCGCCCGTGCGCAAGCTCGCCCGCGACCTCGGCATCGCCCTGTCCTCCGTGATCGCGACGGGCCCCGGCGGCACCGTGACCCGCGAGGACGTGCTCGGCGCCCAGCAGCGCGCGATCTCCGGCACGACCTCCGGCGAGAGCGACGCCGACTTCTTCCCCGAGGAGTCCCCGCAGGTCCCCGAGGGGCTCGGCGGCGCCATGAAGTCCGTCCGCGACCAGCCCTTCGCCGGCGTCACGAGCGACGAGCGCACCACCCGCGCGCCCATCCGCTCCGTGCGCAAGCGCACCGCCGAGGCGATGGTGGCCTCCGCCTTCACCGCCCCCCACGTCACCGTGTTCAACGAGGTGGACATCACCGCGACCTGGGACATCGTCCAGCAGCTGAAGGCGTCACGGGAGTGGAAGGACGTCAAGGTCTCCCCGCTCGTCGTGGTCGCGAAGGCGCTGCTCGTCGCGATCCGCCGCAACCCCGAGGTGAACGCCTCCTGGGACGAGGCCGCCGGCGAGATCGTCTACAAGCACTTCGTGAACCTCGGCATCGCCGCGGCCACCCCGCGCGGGCTCATCGTGCCCAACATCAAGGACGCGCACCTCATGACCCTGCGCGAGCTCGCCGACGCGATCGACGACCTCGCCCGCACCGCCCGCGCCGGCCGCACCCCGCTCTCCGCGACCCGCCAGGGCACGATCACCATCACGAACTTCGGCGTGTTCGGCATCGACTCGGGCACCCCGATCCTCAACCCGGGCGAGTCCGTGATCCTCGGCGTGGGCGCGATCAAGGAGAAGCCGTGGGTGGTGGACGGCCAGATCGTCCCCCGCCGCGTCGTGCAGCTCGCCGCGAGCTTCGACCACCGCCTCATCGACGGCGCCCTCGGCGCGGAGCTCCTGCGGGACGTCTCCGCGGTGCTCGAGAACCCGAGCATGGGCCTGGTCTGGGGGTGACCGGTGGCCGGTCCGGGGCCACCCTGGGTCCGGTCGGGACGAGCATCGGTACCCTGATCCGGTGACCTCGACCCCTCCAGCCCGCGACAGCTCCGCGCGCCGCGACGACCCGCGGATGCACACGGTCGAGATGGCCGCCCTGCAGCTCGACGAGGTCGAGGCTTCGCGGGTGCTCGGCTCCGGCCCCGTGCAGCCCGGCGGGCTCACCGCGCGGCGCACCGCCCTGCTCGTCGGCATCGGCGGCGCCGTGGGCGGCGGCCTGCGGTACCTGATCTCGGTCATCGCGCCGACCGTCACGACGCCCACCCTCGTCGAGATCCCGTGGGCGACCCTCTGGGCGAACGTCATCGGCTGCCTCGCGCTCGGCGCGCTCACCGGCGTGCTCGAGGTGCGCCGCGCCCCGGCCTGGACGATGCCGCTGCTGGGCACGGGGCTGTGCGGCGGCTTCACGACGATGTCAGCGGTGGTTCTCGAGGGCTCGGCGATGCTCGGCGCCGACTTCCCGATCCTGGCCCTCGCCTACGGCATGCTCACCGTCTCCCTGAGCCTCGGCGCGGTGGTGCTGGGCCTGCTGATCGCCCGCCGGATCGCCCGCCCCGTCGCGGACCCGGCCCTCCACGACGGCTCCCGCACGCCCGCCGCGCTGCCCGGCCCGGGTGCCCGGGTGCGCTCCGCCGAGTCGCCGGTGTCGCCGGTGGAGGGGGAGGCCCGATGACCACCGCGCTGCTGGGCCTCGGAGGCCTGCTCCTCGTCATGATCGGCGCCGGCATCGGCACCGTCGGCCGCTGGGCCCTCGCCGAGCACGGGCCGCGGCTCCTCGCACGCCGCCTGCCCGAGGTCGACCTCGCCGTCGTGCGCCCCTGGATGACCTGGACGGCGAACGTCGTCTCGAGCTTCCTGCTGGGCATCGTCGTCACCCGCCTGGGCGCAGCGACCGGCGGCGCCGGCTACGTGTTCCTGCTGCTCGGGACCGGGCTCTGCGGTGGCCTCTCGGTGCTCTCGACCGCCGCGATGGACGTCGTGGACCTCGTGCGCCGCGGCACCGCCTCGATCGCGCTCGGCTACCTCATGCTCTCCGTCGGCGTCTCCATGGCCTTCCTGTGGCTGGGGCTGGTGATCGGCT
Source organism: Brachybacterium sp. SGAir0954 (assembly GCF_005490785.1). Classification (GTDB taxonomy): domain Bacteria; phylum Actinomycetota; class Actinomycetes; order Actinomycetales; family Dermabacteraceae; genus Brachybacterium; species Brachybacterium rhamnosum. Next base: position 1,362,983 of record NZ_CP027295.1, read on the forward strand.
CGTGACCACCCGTCCCCATCCCGGCGCGCTCCTCGCCGCCGGCGGCGTCCTCGTGCTCGTCGCCGTCGTCTCCGTCCTCGCGGCCGACGCCGCGGGCGGCGGCGCCCTCGCCCTGGCCGACGCGGGCGCCGTCGCCCGGCACGGCGGCCCCGTCGCCTCCCTGATCGCCGATCTCGCCGCCGCGGTGCTGCTGGGCGGCGCCGTCGTCGCCGGCTGGCTGCTGCGCGAGGACGAGGACCGCGTGCGCGCCATGGCCCTCGTCGCGATCGCCGGCGGCGTCACGACCCTCGCCCGCGGCGTGTCCCTCCTGTTCTCCTACGCGGTCGCGACCGGGCAGCCCGTGGGCAGCGCACGCTTCGGCTCGGACCTGCTCGTCTTCGTCTCCACCGACCTCGGGGTCTGGCTGATCACGGCGGTGGTCCTCGCGGCGATCGCGACCACGGCCGCCGCGACCGGCTCCTCGGTGGGCCTCGCCCGCACGGTCGCCGTGCTCGCCGGGATGCTCGCCTTCAGCGCCGCGATGACCGGGCACGCGGCGGGGGACTCGAGCCACGAGGTCGCGACCTCCACGATGCTCGTGCACCTGCTCGCCGTGGGCGTCTGGCTCGGCGGCCTCGGCACCCTCCAGCTGCTCCCCGAGCGCTCCCGGGACGACGCCCGCGTGGTGCGCGGCTACTCGCACCTCGCCCTCGTGTGCTGGATCGCCCTCGCCCTGAGCGGCGTGTGGGCGCTCGCGGTGCGGATGAACGGCCCCGGCGACCTGCTCACGAGCGCCTACGTGCAGATCGGCCTCGCGAAGGCGGCCCTGCTGATCGCCCTCGGCGTGCTCGGCGCCCTGCAGCGCCGCGAGCTCGCGACCGCGGGGACCGTCTGGGCGCGGGGCTCCGTCGCCGCCTACCGCCGCCTCGCCCTCCTCGAGCTCGTGCTCATGGCGCTCGCCGTCTCCCTGGCCGCGGCCATGAGCTCCTCCCCGCCGCCCGCCGAGCAGTCCACGCCGCCCTCGGGCCCCGCGGGTCTGCTCACGGGCTACGTGCTGCCGCCCGCGCCGGAGCTCCCCGCGCTGCTCGCCCAGTGGCGCCCCGCGCCCTTCCACCTGGCGCTCTGCGCGGTCGTGCTGCTCGTGTGGTGGCGCGCCGCCGCCCCGGCCCGCCCGCGCCGCGCGACGGTGCGCCTGCTGCTGGGGCTCGGGGCGCTGCTCGTGCTCACGCAGGGCCCCTTCGAGGTCTACGCGACCGTCGCCTCCTCCGCGCACCTGCTGCAGCACGTGCTGCTCGCCGCGCTCGCCGGGGTGCTGATCGGCAGCGCCCTCACGGTGCCCGAGCGGTGGCGCGCCCTCACCGGGCGGTCGCAGCTGCTGCTCCTGCTGCCCGCCGCGGCGCCGCTGCTGCTGGTGGGCGCCGCCTATGCGGTCTCACCCGTGCTGCACCTCGCCCTGGACTCGCATCCCGCGCACCTCGCCCTGCAGCTGCTGTCGCTGCTCGCGGGGGTGCTGCCGGTGCTCGCCGTGCGGGCCTCGACACGGCCGCTCCTGCTGGCCGCCGTGCCGCTCGCGCTCACCGCGGCGGGCGGGGCCGCGCTGCTCGGCACCGACGTGCTGCTCGCGGCGAGCTGGTTCGGCGCGACCGGACGCACCTGGTGGGCCGACGCCCTCGCCGATCAGCGCCGCGGCGGCGCCGCGGTGCTGGGCGTGGCCCTGCTCACCGCGATCGCCGCCGTCGTGACGCTGCTGCTCCGCCGCTCGCGGATCAGGAGAGCAGCGAGCGCACCGTCCGCAGGCGCGCGAGGAGCTGCTCGCGGTCGGTGAACGGCACGAGCCGCTCACCGGTGCCCTCGACCGCGGCGGGCCGGCGCGCGCCGCCGCCCAGGAGCGACCCGAGCCGGCCGCGCAGGCCCTCACCGCCCGGGGCCGGGGCCGTCGGGACCGCGGAGTCCGAGCCCGCGCGCAGGCGGCGGAACTGCTCGATCCCCGTCGACCCTGCGGCGCCGTCGAAGCGGGCGCGCAGGAGGTAGGCGGCGACGTCGGCCTGCTCCACGAGCACCGGCAGCACACCGCCGGTGACCCGCTGCTGGCCGAGCACCACGAGGTCGTCGCGGCCGCGCGGGAACGCGCCGAGGAAGAGGTCCAGGTCGCCGTTCGCCGTGCGGGGCACGACGCCCTCGGGGAGGTGGCCGGCGCCGGTCTCGTAGCCGGTCGCGAGGATGATGAGATCCGCGGCGACCGGGCCGAGCCCTGCGACCACGGGACGGCCGTCCTCGATGCCGGTCACGGCGCCCACGGGGGTGATGCGGCCCTCGCGCACGCGGTCCAGGACGTCGTCGGAGACGATCACGGAGTCCTCGAGCAGCGGGGCGGTCGGGGCGGGCAGGCCGACGGAGGCCGGATCGCCCGCGGCGCGGGAGACGACCGCCTCGGCGATCCTCCCGTTGAGGCGGCCCAGCACTGCCGGCTCGCGCGCGGCGAGCACGTCGCCGGGGGTCCCGGCGATGCGGCGCGGCACCACCCAGTGGCCCGTGCGGACGGACCACTGCACCTCGAGGGCGCGGCGGGCGGCGTCCACGGCGATGTCGGCCGCGGACTGCCCCGAGCCGACGACGAGCACGCGCCGGCCCTCGAGGCCGTCCGCCCCGTTCCACTGCGAGGAGTGGATGACCGTGGTGCCGTGGCCCACCTCCGACGCCCACGCGGGGCGGTGGGGGCGCTCGGCGATGCCGTGCGCGGAGACGACGGCGCCGTAGACGTGGATCTCCCCGGTGGAGAGCTCCACCTGCCACACGCCGTCCTCGAAGGGGCGCGCCGAGCGCACCTCGACGCCGGGGCGGAAGTGCGCGGTGAGGTCATGGCGCGCGGCGTAGGCGCGCAGGTACTTCGCCATCTGCCCGGGCGTGAGGAACTCGGGGAAGGACACCGGCTGCAGCATGTCCTCGTACTGCGTGCTCTCGCGGGAGGAGACCATCTCGAGCGCGGGCCACACCGGGGAGTCCTCGCGCTGCAGGTTCCAGATGCCGCCCACGTCCTTCGCGCGGTCCACGAGGTCGAAGGGGACCTCGAGCGCCTTGAGCGCGGCCGCGGCGGCCAGTCCCGCCGGACCGGCACCGATGACGAGCACCTTCGCGCGCGTGGGGACCGGATCGTGCGGGTCGTGCTGCTCGGGCATGGAGAGCCTTTCGGATCGAGGAGCGGGCGGGCCCATCCTAGACGCCCGCGGTGGCCGCCTCCCGGGCCAGCTGGAGCGCGCCGGGGAGGCCGTCGATCGCCTCGCGGTGCTCGCGGCCCGCGGCCTCGAAGCCCGTGACGAGCTCGTCGTGGATCGGCCCCGGGGTCGCGAGCACCGAGCCGGCGAGCACCACCGGCAGGTCGAGCGCCGGATCGAGCTGCCGCACCGTCTCCGTCACGTGCCGCACCACCGAGTCGAGGATGTCCCGCGCCGTGGGGTCCTCGGGGACCGTGCCCGGCAGCGGCGCGAAGCGGCCCAGCTCGGCGAGGTTGCCCGGAGGGGCGATGCGGGCGATCGCCCGCGCGAGGTCGTCGCGCACGTCCCCGGTGGGCGAGGGCGGGAGCAGCCCGTCGCGCAGGTCGAGGTCGAGCATGTCGCCCAGACGCTCGGTGAGCAGCGTGCGACGGCCGCGGCCGTCGATGTCCGCGGCGACGACCTGCAGGGTGCGCCGTCCGATCCACACCGCGGAGCCCACGTCCCCCAGCAGGGGACCCATGCCGTCCCGCCGCGCGACGACCCGGCGGTCCTCGATGCGCACCGCGACGGCGCCCGTGCCGGCCCGGACGAGCAGACCCGAGTCGCCCACGCCGCCCGCGAGGAAGGACGTCAGCAGCCCGCGCCCCACGACGATCCGGGAGGCGGGGATCGCCGGGCGGGCGAGCGGGGAGAAGAGGCCCTCGCCGAGGGACTGCGCCTCCTCGAGCTCCGTGTGGGCGAGGCCGTGCACGCCGAGGGACACGGCGACCAGGTGCGGGGGAGCGCCCCGCTCCACCCGCAGCGCGTCGATCGCGCGATGGGCGGTCGCGCCGAGGAGGTCGAGCTTCTGCTCGGGGCGGGCCCCGGGCGTCGCCCCCGGGCCGTCGAGGTCGAGGACGGGCGACGTGCCCGCGGCGACCGGGGCGAGCACCACCCGGCTGCGGGTCGTGCCGATGAATCCCGCGAGCACGAGCGGGGCGCTCGACGAGGGGCCGGAGGAGGGGGTGACGGGGTCCATGGGCTCTCCCTGCGCAGTCCTATCCTGAGCGGGACGCACGTCCCGAGGAGGTGGGCACATGATCGCACGGTCAGCAGGGGATCCCGTGGCCGGGGAACCCGCTCCGGGGACGAGCCCGCTCCCGCTCGCGGCCCGCCTCCCCGCCGGCGATCCGCTCGGCACCCTCGAGCGGATCGCCGCCCGTCCCGTGCACCCGGCCGTGCTCGAGCTGCCGGCCGTGGACCCGGGCCCCTGGGCGGAGCTCGCCGCCGCGGCCCGGGAGGTCCAGCCCGGGGCGCTGCTCGCCGTGCGTGCGCAGGAGGACCCGACGGCGGGGGACCCGACGGGGGAGGGTCTCGCGGCGGGGGCGGGGCTCCTCCCCTCGGCCGCGGCGCTGGGCACCGTCGACGACGTGGACGCGACCCGCGCCCTCGGCGACGCGCTCGGCGACCTGCTCGCGGGACTCGGCATCGACGTGCTCCTCGGCCCCGTGCTGCACGTGGCGAGCGGACCCGACCCGCTCGTCGGCACCGCCGCCGTGGGCCGGGACGGGGACCTCGTCGCCCGGCACGGGCGCGCGCTCGCCGCCGGCGTGCGGGACGCCGGGATCGCCGCCTGCGGGCTCGCCCTGCCGGGACTCGGCGGGATCCCGTGGGCCGACGCGGCCGGGGACCGGCCGGGGGAGGGGGTGCCCCTCACCGGTGCCCAGTGGCGCGACCACCTGCTCCCGTGGGCGATCGCCCCGTGGCTCGACGCCGTCCTCGCCGCCCCCGTCGCGGCCTCCGCGCTCGGCGAGGGGACCGCCGCCCTCGCTCCCTGGCCGCTGCGGCTGCTCGAGGAGTCCGCCCACGCCCCCTTCCACGGCCTGCTCGTCGCCGGTGAGCTCGGCGTCGCCGCCGCCCGCGACGGCCTCGACCTGCCCGCGGCGGTCCTCGCCGCCGCCCGCGCCGGGGCGCACGTGCTGCACGTCGGCGACCCGTCGGCCCTGGCCCCCGCCGCCGCGGCGCTCCGGGAGGCCGAGCGAACCGGGGAGCTGCCCCCGGAGCTCGTCGCCCGGCGCACCGGGGCCGCCGCGGAGCGGCTCGCCGCGCTGCGCGCCCGGCGCCGTTGGCTGCCCACCCCGGATCCCGCGGCGGCCGCCGCGGTCCTCGCGGCGCGCTCCGCCGCCCTCGGCCTCCGGGCCGTGCGGGCGCGCCGCGCCGCCCTCGACCTGCGCCCCGTCGCCGTCGTCGACCTCCGCGCGCAGGCCGGCGCGGCCGCGCTCGTGGACGCGCTGCGGGCGCGCCACCTGCAGGCGGAGTCCCCGCTCTACGCGGCGGATCTCGAGGCCGCGCCGCAGATCCTCGCGGTCACCGGCCGCGGGACCCGGGACCCGGGGGAGACGGAGCGCCTGCGCGCGCTGCTCGCGGCGCGGCCGGACGCGATCGTCGTCCACACGGGACCGCGCGAGACCCTGCCCGAGGCCGAGCGCACCGTGAGCGCCCTCGGCGCCTCGAGGACCATGCTCGACGCCGCCGTCGCCGCCCTCCTCGGGGATCGACCGGCCTGACCGGGGAGTGCGCGCGGGTCACGCGGAGAAGCAGCGGAAAAGAAGTGGAGCGACGGGACGGACGGTCGTACCGTCGTCCCCATGCGTCTGTGACCCGCCCCCGTCCGTGCCCGCTTCCCGCACCCACCGGAGCTGATCCATGTCCCAGAACGCCTCCTCCCTCGCCGCCCTGCACCTGCGTGCGGAGGGCATCTCCCACGCCTTCGGCGACCGCCGCGTCCTCACCGACGTGAGCCTCACCGTGCCCGCAGGCGTCCCCACCGGCCTGCTCGGCGAGAACGGCTCCGGCAAGTCCACCCTGCTGCGGATCCTCGCCGGCGAGCTGCACCCCGACGTCGGCACGGTCGACGCCCCCGGCCCCGTCGGCATGCTCCACCAGGAGCTGCCCCTGGACCCCGAGCGCACCACCGTGGACGGCGCCGTCCAGGACGCCCTGCGCCACGCCCGCCGGCTCGAGCGGGAGCTCACCGCCGCCGGGGAGGCGCTCGCCGAGGTCGGCGAGGGCGGACCCGCGGGTGACGCGGGCGCCGCCGCGGCCGCGGCGCGCTACGACGAGCTGCTCGCCCGCGCGACCCTCGCGGACGTCTGGAACGCGGAGGTCCGCGCCGCGGAGGTCCTCGCCGGCCTCGGCCTCGCGGGCCTGCCGGGGGACCGGCTGATCGCCCGGGTCTCCGGAGGGCAGCGCGGGCGCCTCGCCCTCGCCCACCTGCTCATCACGCGCCCCACGACGCTCCTGCTCGACGAGCCCACCAACCACCTCGACGACGAGGCCGCGGACTACCTCGCGACCCTGCTCGGGGAGCATCCCGGGCCCGTGCTCATCGCGAGCCACGACCGCGCCTTCCTCGACGCCGCGACCCGCGGCCAGCTCGACCTCGACCCCGCGCCCCGCCCGCTCGAGGAGGAGCCCGGCGGGCTCACCGCGTACACCGGCACCTTCACCGACCACCTCCACGCCCGGCTCGACGCCCGCGAGCGCTGGGAGCTCCGCTTCCGCGACGAGCAGGAGGAGCTGAAGCGCCTGCGCACCCAGCTCCAGGACTCCCACCAGGTGGGCCACGAGGGCCGCGGTCCCCGCACCGAGGCGCGCGCCTCGAAGAAGTTCTACTCCGACCGCAACGCGACCGTCGTCTCCCGCCGCGTGCGCGACGCCGAGCGCCGCCTCCAGGAGCTCGAGCGCACGCAGGTGCGCAAGCCCCCGGCCGAGCTGCACTTCACCGGGGTGCCCGGGGCGAGCCGCGCCGACGGCGGCGTGCTGCTCTCCGCGGCCGACGCCGCCGTCGAGGGACGGCTCGCCCCGACCTCGGTGAGCCTCAGCGCGGGGGAGAAGCTGCTCATCGCCGGCCCCAACGGCAGCGGTAAGTCGACCCTGCTCGCCCTCCTCGCAGGGACCCTCGAGCCCACCTCCGGCACCGTCTCGACGACCTCCCGGCGGGCCCTGCTCGCCCAGGACGAGGAGGTCGACGAGGACACGACCGTGCGCGCCCTGCTCGGCGGCCAGCCCGGCGAGGCCGCCCCCGAGCTCATGGGGCTCGTCCACCCCCGCGACCTCGACCGGCCCCTGGGACTCCTCTCCCGGGGCCAGCAGCGGCGCGCCGCCCTCGCCGCCCTGCTCGCCGACCCGCCCGGGCTGCTCCTGCTCGACGAGCCGACCAACCACCTCTCCCTCGACCTCGCGACCCGCCTCGAGCGGGCCGTTCAGGACTGGGAGGGCACCGTCGTCATCGCCTCCCACGACCGCTGGCTGCGACGGCGCTGGCGGGGACGCACGCTCGAGATCGGCGACGACGCCCCGTCATGACCGTTCACGTTCCTGGCCGCTGAGCACCGGCGCGGGCGAGGCTGTGCCGCATCCGGCACCCCGCCGCCCAGCACCCCTGGAGGAACGATGACCGACACCGCCGCGCCCGGCCCGCGCTTCGAGACCCTCGCGATCCACGCGGGGCAGGAGCCCGATCCCACGACCGGCGCCCGCGCGCTGCCGATCTACCAGACCACGAGCTACGTCTTCGACAGCGCGAAGACCGCCGCGGACCGCTTCGCGCTCGCCGAGCTGGGCCCCATCTACACCCGCATCACCAACCCCACCCAGGAGGCCGTCGAGAACCGCATCGCCGCCCTCGAGGGCGGCGCGGCCGCGCTGCTCGTCGCCTCCGGGCAGAGCGCGATCACGCTCTCGATCCTCACGGTCGCCCAGGCGGGGGACAGCGTCGTCGTCTCCCCGAGCCTGTACGGCGGCACCTACAACCTCTTCAAGAACACCCTCTCCCGCCTCGGCATCGAGCCCGTGTTCGTCGGGGACCCCGACTCCCTGGACTCCTGGCGCGCCGCCGTGCGCCCGAACACCAAGGCCTTCTTCGCCGAGACGATCCCCAACCCCCGCCAGGACGTGCTCGACATCGAGGGCGTCTCCGGCGTCGCCCACGAGGCGGGCGTCCCGCTCATCGTCGACAGCACCATCGCGACCCCGTACCTGCTGCGCCCCCTCGAGCACGGCGCCGACGTCGTCGTCCACTCCGCCACGAAGTTCCTGGGCGGGCACGGCACCACGATCGCCGGTGTCATCGTCGACGGCGGCACCTTCGACTACGCGGCCGAGCCGGAGCGCTTCCCGCTGCTCAACGAGCCCGACCCGAGCTACCACGGCCTCGTCTACACCTCGCTGGTCCCCGCGCTCCCGCCGTACGCGATCCGCGCCCGCGTGGCCCTGCTGCGCGACCTGGGCCCCGCGATCGCCCCGCACAGCGCCTTCCTCATCGCCCAGGGCCTCGAGACCCTCCCGCTGCGCGTGCAGCGCCACGTGGAGAACGCCAAGAAGGTCGCGGAGCACCTGACCACGAAGAAGGGCATCGTCTCCGTCGCCTACGCGGGCCTCCCGGACTCGCCCTACTTCGAGCGGGCGCAGAAGTACCTCCCGCTCGGCGCGGGCTCGGTGCTGGGCTTCACCCTCGAGGGCGGCCTCGAGGCGGGCACAGCCTTCGTCGACGCCCTCGAGCTGCACTCGCACGTCGCGAACGTCGGCGACGTGCGCAGCCTCGTCATCCACCCCGCCTCGACGACGCACTCGCAGCTGAGCCCCGAGGAGCAGCGCGCGGCGGGCGTCGAGCCGGGCTTCGTGCGCCTCAGCGTGGGCATCGAGCACATCGACGACATCCTCGCGGACCTCGACCGCGGCTTCGCGGCGCTCGGGCTCTGAGGAGCGACCACCCGGGCCGCGCGGGGCGGGTGCCTCGGCACCCGCCCAGCGCGGTCGATACGCTGGGGACATCATGAGCCGACGCCCTGCCCCCGCCCGCCCGCAGCCGCTCCCGTCCCCGCTCGCGAGCTGGCCGCCCGCGTGGACCCCCGCGGCCGTCATCTTCGACTGCGACGGCCTGCTCGTGGACACCGAGTCGCGCTGGGTCGTGCTCCAGGACGCGTACCTCGCCTCCCACGGCGCCGCCTTCGACGAGACCACCCGCCGCGCGGTCACCGGGCAGTCCGCGAAGGTCGTCGTCACCACGATCGCCGAGCACGTCGGCAAGGAGCCGCTCGTCGTCGCCGACGAGCTGTTCGCCGCGCACCGTGAGGACGTGACCGAGCAGGAGCCCCCGCTCCCCGGCGCCGTCGAGATCGTGCGCGCCGCCGCCGCGGCCGTCCCCGTCGCCGTCGCCTCGAACTCCCCGAGGGACATGCTCGACGCGAAGCTCGCCGCGATCGGTCTGCTCGACGTGGTCGACGCGACCGTCAGCATCGACGACGTCGCCCACGGCAAGCCGGCCCCGGACCTCTACCTCACCGCCGCCGCGGCCCTCGGCGCCGCGCCGGGCGACTGCCTCGCCCTCGAGGACTCGGAGGTGGGCGGCCGCGCCGCGACCTCCGCGGGACTGCACCTCCTCGCCGTGCCCTCCGTCCCCGGCCAGGCGCCGGAGGCCCCGCGCACCCTCGCCTCCCTCGAGGACCCCGTGCTGAGGGAGTGGGTCGCCGGATGGGAGCGCCGCCGATGACCGCCGACGCCCCCCGCCCCGTCCCGGACCGCTTCCGCGCGGCCTTCGGCGACTGGACCCCGCAGGCCGTGGTCTTCGACTGCGACGGCCTGCTCCTGGACACCGAGACCGTCTGGCAGAGCGCCCAGGACGCCGTCGTCGCCCAGATCGGCGCCGTGCTGCTCCCCGAGGACGACGAGGTGCTCCACGGCTCGACGATCGAGGTCGCCGCCGAGGTCCTCGCCGCCCGCTCCGGACGCGAGGAGCCCGCCGTGCTCGCGCTGCTGCGCCGCGAGTTCGACCGCGAGCTCTCCGGCGGGATCCGCCTCATGCCCGGCGCCGAGGACACCCTGCGCGAGGCCGCGGCCCGAGTGCCGCTGGGCTGCGCGTCGAACTCGTGGCTCGAGGCGCTCGAGCACAAGCTCACCGCGGGCGGCCTGCGGGACCGCTTCACGGTGCTCGAGGCCTCCGACACCGTCGAGAACCCCAAGCCCGCACCGGACATGTACGCCGCCGCGGCCCGCGCCCTCGGCGTCGAGCCCGGCGCCGCCCTCGCCCTCGAGGACTCCGGCACCGGGGCCCGCGCCGCCCGGGCCGCCGGGCTGCGCCTCATCGCGGTGCCCGCCGCCGGCGCCACGGCGCCGCCGGCGGACCTCGTGCTCGGCAGCCTCGCGGACCCGGAGCTCGCCGCCTGGATCCGCACCTGGTGACCCAGGTCGCGTCCGGCGGCCCGCAGATGACACGGATGTGACGCACTCGTCCGCCCCCGGGCGCGTCGTGTCTGCTCCTGGTGGATGAGTTGGCCACCGTCCAGGCTCGCGGTGTTCACTGGTCCCCATGACGACCCCCGACGACGCCTCCCGGCCCCTCACCGCCCGTGCGCACGGCTCCGCCCTCCGGGGCCGCGGCTGGCTCAACACGGGCGGGGCGGACCTCAGCCTGGAGGACCTGCGCGGCAAGATCGTGCTCCTCGACTTCTGGACCTTCTGCTGCGTGAACTGCCTCCACGTCCTCGACGAGCTGCGGCCGCTCGAGGAGAAGTGGGCGGAGGAGCTCGTCGTCATCGGCGTGCACTCCCCGAAGTTCGAGTTCGAGAAGGACCCGGTCGCGCTCGAGGCGAACATCGAGCGGTACGAGGTCACCCACCCCGTGCTCGACGACCCCGAGCTGCTCACCTGGACCGAGTACGGCGCCCGCGCCTGGCCCACCCTCATGGTGCTCGACACACAGGGCCGCATCGCCGGCAACCTCTCCGGCGAGGGCCACGCCGCGAACCTCGACCAGCTGATCGGCCGCCTCGTCGCCGAGGGCGAGGCCGACGGCTCCCTGCGCCGCGGGCCCGCCCCCACCGTGCTGGCCGAGCGCGTGCCCCAGACCCTCCGCTTCCCCTCGAAGCTCGCCGCCCTGCCCGACGGCCGGCTCGTCGTCTCCGACGCGGGCCAGCACCGGCTCGTCGTCTTCGAGGTCGACGGCGCGACCGTCGACGAGGTCATCGGCGAGGGCCGGCGCGGCCGCACCGACGGCGACGCGGAGACCGCGCAGCTCGCCGAGCCCAACGGCGTCATCGCCCTCCCGGAGGAGATCGCGGAGGAGGTCGGCTACGACCTGCTCGTCGCGGACACCGCCAACCACCTCCTGCGCGGTGTGAAGGTGGGGCAGGACCGCCTGCTGCGCCCCCGCACCGCCACCGAGGTCACGACCGTCGCCGGCACCGGCGCGCAGTGGATGCAGGGCGAGCCGCTGCCCCGAGGCGAGGGCGACCCCCGCAGCTTCTCCCTCTCCACCCCCTGGGACCTCACCTGGTCCCATGCGCTGAACCGGGCCGTGATCACCATGGCCGGCATCCACCAGATGTGGACCTTCGACCCCGTCACCGGGGCGCTCATGGTGCTCGCCGGCACCACGCAGGAGGGCCTCGTCGACGGCCCCGTCGTCAGCTCCTGGTGGGCGCAGCCCTCGGGCGTCGACGAGCTCGCCGACGGCCGCATCGTCGTCGCGGACTCCGAGTCCTCGGCCGTGCGCGTCATCGACCCGCAGACCATGACCGTCTCGACGCTCGTGGGCAAGGGCCTGTTCGACTTCGGCCACGTCGACGGCCCGGCGGAGGACGCGCGCCTGCAGCACCCGCTCGGCGTGACCGCCCTGCCCGACGGCCGGATCGCCGTCGCGGACACCTACAACGGCGCGATCCGCCTGATCGACGAGCACGGCGCCGAGGACGGCTCCGCGACCGTCGTCACCGTCGCGACCGATCTCGACGAGCCCTCCGGCGCGATCGTCGGCCCGCCCGTGGACGGGATCGGCCAGCTCGTGGTCGTCGAGTCCGGTGCCCACCGTGTGACCTGGGTGCCCGTCGCGAAGGCCGCCGAGCGCGTCCTTGACCACGGTGCCCAGCGCTCCGAGCGCCCCGCGACCGAGGTGGGCCCCGGCCCGCTCACCGTGCGGGTCCTGTTCACCCCGCCCGAGGGGCACAAGCTCGACAACTCGCTCGGCCCCTCGACCCAGGTCACCGTCTCGACGACCCCGCAGACGATGATCACGGCGGGCGGCGGGGTCGGCACCGACCTCGAGCGGACCATCGAGCTGGACCCCGCGTACACCGAGGGCGTGCTGCACATCAACGCGCGCGCCGCCTCGTGCGATGCGGACCCGGCCGTCGAGTTCCCCGCCTGCCACATGCACCAGCAGGACTGGGGGGTGCCGATCCGCGTCGTCGAGGGCGCGCCCACCACCCTGGACCTCTCGCTGCTCGCCTGACCCCTCCCGGAAGCTGATCGTGGACCTCATCACCGACTTCCCGCTCGGCGACGACCTCGCCGTCGCGCTCCTCATCCTCGGCGTCCTCTCGATCGCCGCACTCGTCGCGGGGGCCGTCGTGCCCTCCCGGCTGCGGCGCGACGAGGACGGCGCGGAGATCGACCCCGAGCTCGGCCTGCGCCTCGGGCGCGGGCTCAGCGCGGGCGGCTCCGTGATCCTGTGGATCGGTCTCCCGCTCGTGCTGCTCGCGCTCCTCCTGCCGGGGGACACGGACCAGCGGATCCTGCGCTCGGCCCTGATGCTCGTGGGGCTGCTGCTGGGGCCGCTCGCCGCGTGGCGCGGGACCGCCGTGCAGATCGCGGCGCTCGGCCTGGACGAGGAGCGCCGGGGGACCCTGCTGCCGCGCCTCGGCGCGCTGACCGTCGCCGGGGCCCTCGCGCTCGTGGTGCTCCCGGTCTCGCTGTCCCTGTGGTTCCTCCAGCAGGCGGCCTCCGCCCCGCTCGTGGCGCTCGCCGCGGGCGCCGCCGTCTCCGCCCTCGCCCTGCGCGCGACCGCCGTCACCGCGGACGCCGCGGGCGACGCGGCCGCCCTGCTCGTGGGCACGGACGAGCACGAGCTCGCCGCCGACGCCGAGGACAACCTCGGCGCCCCGCTGCTGCGCTCGGCGCGGATGGCCCGCCGCGGCGGCGGCCTCGCCGCGGACCTCGTCGCCGTCGCCGCCGCCCTCGCGGCCCTCGGCCTGCAGATCGGCCTGCCCGTGCTCGCGGGCGAGGCGGTGCTCGTGGTGCTGCTCGCGCTCGGCACGTCCCTGCTCGTCGCCCTCGTCTCCGCCCTCTGGCCGGTCGTGCGCGGGGAGGGGCCGATCGCCGGGCGCCTGCGCCTGGGCGGTCTCGCGCCCGCCCTCGCCGGCGGCGTCGGCGCCGTGGTCGCCGCTGCGCTGTGGCTGCCCTCGGCGTACAAGAACCTGCGCTTCGACCAGGTCGGCATGGGCAAGTTCACCGACACCGCGATCGCGGGCAACGAGCCGATGGCCCGCACCGATCTCGAGCCGCAGATCGAGTCCGCGGTCACCGACATGTCGCAGTGGATCTCCGCGACCGACGACTCCCGGGACGCCGGCGCCTTCCTCGACGTCCTCACCCTGTACACGATCTCCCCGGCGACCGTGGTCGCGGGCGCCCTGGCGCTCGGCGCCCTCGTGGCCCTCGGCGTCGTGCTGCTCGGCGGGACGCTCGCGGACCGCCACGGCCGGAGCGTGCTGCGCGCGGCCCGCACGAGCCGCACCGGCGGGGCCCTCGGCACCGTCGCGGGCCTCGGCTCCGCGGCCCTCGTCGCCGCCTCCGCCCTGGGCCTCGTGGTCCTCGTCACGGCCGTGATCAGCGTGCTCTCCGCCGGGATCCCCGCGCTCGCCCTCGCCCTGCTCGTCCATGCGGGTCTCGGCGCCCTCGTCGTCGTGAGCGGCTTCGGGGCGTCCTTCCTCGCGACGACCCTGCTGGACCGTCCCGGCGCGGACCGCGAACGGCGCGAGGCGGCCACCGCCTCCGCGACCGGCCCCCGCCTGGCGCTGCTGCTCGCCGCCGTGCTCGGGGGCCTCGCGGCCGTCGGCCCCGTCGTCACGACCGTCCAGGTCGCCGCCCGCGCCTCCTCGGTGTGGGAGGAGCGGGCGCTGCACGCGGTCACCCCGCAGTCCGTGACCCTGCTGGGCGGCCTCGCCCTCGGCATCATGGCCGTGCTGCTGGTCCTCGCCTCGCTCGCCGACGCCGCGCGCCGGGCGGGCGCCCTCGCCGTGGTCGCCGCGCGCGCCGCGCTGCTCGAGGACCAGGACCGTCTGAGCGTCGGCGACCTGCGTGACGGCTCGCGCCGCGCCGCCGTGCCGGCCCTCGCCGTCGCCCTGCTCGCCCCCGTCGTCGCCGCCTACGGGCTGGGGCCGAGCGCCCTGGCCGGCTACGTGGTCGGCGCGGCGCTCACCGCGGCCGGGCTCGGCGTCTGGGCGATCGGCTCCGCCGCGACGCTCGAGGGCGCCGCGGACACGATCGCCGCGGGCCGTTACGGCGGTCCCGGCTCCTGGGGCCATTCCGGCGCCCTCGGCGGCGCCGTGCTCACGGGCGTCCTGCGCTCGACGCTCGGCGCGACCGCCGCCCCGCTGCTGCTGGTCGGCGCGCTCGCGGGGGCCCTCGTGGTCTCCTCGCCGGTCGCGATGATCACCGGCGGCACGAGCCACTACCTGCGCTGGGGCGTGGCCGTCGTCGCGATCGCGATCGTCGTCGTCACCTGGGTGGTCGCCGCGACCGCTCCCGAGGTCGATCTCGAGGACGGGGAGGGCGAGGTCTCCGCGCCGCTCTTCGGCCGCCGGGACGACCGCGACGAGGAGGAGCTCGAGACCATCGACTCGATGAGCTGGGAGAGCGACGAGGACCGTCGCTGACGGCCTGCGGGATCAGGCCGTGGGATCCGCGCCGAGACCGCGCAGGACGAAGTCCTCGAGCGCCTCGGGGGAGTAGCGCCGGGCCGTCGGTCCCACGACGAGGCCGTTGACGATCCGCACCGTCGCGTCGACGTCGAGCGCGGGCGAGAAGGAGCCGTCGGCCACGCCGTCCCGGACGATCGTGCGCAGCACCTCCTCGATGAGCACGACGTGCTCCCGCATCCGCGCCGCGTTCTCCGCCGTGAGGGCGGTGCGCATCGTCGAGGACTGCGGCATGTGGAAGGTGAGGGACAGCTCGAGCTGGGTGCGCACGTAGCGGCGCACCGCCTCGACGGGGGAGGGGGCGCCCGCGGTCGAGGCGCGGAGCTGCTCGATGTATCCGGCCGTCTCGTGCATCGCGTACGCGACCAGGAGCGTGTCCTTGTCCGGGAAGTGGTTGTACATGGCGGTGCGACCCACCCCGGCGCGCTCGGCGATCGCCGAGAAGGTCACCGCGTCGAAGTCCTGCGCCTCGAGGAGCTCGCCGAGCGCCGCGAAGATCTTCTCCCGAGTGCGCTCGCGGTGCTCCTCGAGCGAGCCTCCGATGATCTTGGGCATCACGCCTCCGGGGTCGTGGGGCCCACGCCCCCGTGTACGCAGGAACCGCAGGCCGATGGCCTGCGGTTCCTGTCCGAGAGCGGGTGACGGGAATCGAACCCGCGCTGTCAGCTTGGGAAGCTGAAGTTCTACCATTGAACTACACCCGCATGCGCCGGCATCGGCCGACGACCTCCGAGAGCATACCCCGTGCCCAGGCCGCGGCGCGAATCGGACGCCGGCTGACGACCACGACGGGGCGGGCTAGGCTGGCACGCGTGCTGCTGAGCGACCACGACATCCGGACCGAGATCGAGGGCGGGCGCGTGCGCCTGGACCCCTTCGACGCGCAGATGATCCAGCCGGCCTCGGTCGACGTGCGCATCGACCGCTACTTCCGGCTCTTCGACAACCACAAGTACGCGATGATCGACCCGTCGGTCGAGCAGGGGGAGCTCACGCGCGAGGTCGCCGTGGACCCCGACGAGCCGTACATGCTCCACCCCGGCGAGTTCGTGCTCGCCTCCACCTACGAGCAGGTGACCCTGCCGGACGACGTCGCCGCGCGGCTCGAGGGGAAGAGCTCGCTCGGGCGCCTGGGCCTGCTGACCCACTCCACCGCGGGCTTCATCGACCCGGGGTTCCAGGGGCACATCACCCTCGAGCTCTCGAACATGGCGACGCTCCCCGTGGCGCTGTGGCCGGGCATGAAGATCGGGCAGCTGTGCTTCTTCCGGCTGTCCTCCGCCTCGGACAGCCCCTACGGCAGCGAGGGCAACCTCAACCGCTACCACGGGCAGCGCGGCCCCACCGCCTCGCGCTCGCACCTGAACTTCCACCGCACCCGCATCCCCCTCCAGGAGGAGCAGTGACCGCTCGCACCTCCCACCGCCTGCAGCTCCCGCGGGACACCGCGCCGGAGGACGTGCTGACGATGATCACGAACGTGCGCCCCGCGGCCTCCCGCCGTGAGGACGGCGCGCTCGATCTCGGCGACGCGGCGCTGCTCGTCCCGGACACCTCGCCGCGCGGCGCGGGCCGCTGGACCCTCGAGGTCGACCGGGACCGTGAGGACCCGGCCCCCGAGGGCGGCGACGACCTCCGCGGCTACGGCCGCGCCTTCCCCGGGGGCCTGCCCTTCGGTGCGGAGCGCGAGGCGCTGGACCTGCTGTGGTCCCTCGCGCGGCGCCTGCACGGCGCGGTCGTCACCGACGGCGGCGTGCGCCTCGAGCCGCACCCCTTCCACGTCCGCGACCTCACCGTGGTGAGCCCGCACGCACTCGCCCCGGAGTCCCTCGCGCAGCTCATCGCGCCGCTCGAGCCCGAGGCGGAGCTCGACGAGGTGCCGGACGGCGCCTCCGCGACCGGCTACAGCGTCACGATCCCGGTGGGGCAGGGCGAGGAGATCGCCCTGCGCGTGGGACGCAGCTCCGCTCCCACGGCCCTCGCACGGCTGGGCTGGATCGACGGGGCCGTGGACTACGCGATCGTGCACCTGCCCGCGGATCCCGACGAGGACGAGACCGAGCTGCCCGATGCGGCCACGGGGGAGCGTTGGATGGCGGCCTACCGCCGGATCGGGCTGCTCGCGGGCCTGCTCGTCGAGAGCGTCGGCGGCTACGTCGTGGACCTCGAGGGCTTCCTCGTCGATCCTGCGGATCTCGCCTGAGCTGTCCTCGCCCGAGCGGGGCTCAGACCGAGGCGGAGGCCGCGCGCCCCGCGCCGCCCAGGCGGATCGGCACGAAGGCCAGCAGGCCGATCGCGATGACGACGACGATCCCGAGGATCCCGGTGCGGGTGTCCTGCGCGATCCAGACCACGAGCGCGAAGGCCGCCGTGCCGAGGAAGCCCAGCGCTCGGCCCGTCGTCGCGTAGAGGCCGAAGTTCTCCGTCTCCCGGCCGGGCTGCGAGAGGCGCGTGAGCAGGTTCCGCGAGGCGGACTGCACCGGGCCCACGAAGAGGCAGATCGCGAGGCCCGCGACCCAGAACACGGCCGTCGCCGGCAGGAACAGGACCACGAGGCCCAGCACCACGATCGCCGCGCAGCCGCCGATGATCACCGGCCGCGGCCCCACGGCGTCGTCGATCCGGCCGCCCAGGAACACCCCGATCCCGGCGACGAGGTTCGCGGCGATGCCGAACACGATCACCTCGACGGTCGTGAAGCCGTACGCGTTCGCCGCGAGCACGCCCGCGATCGAGAACACGGCGCCCAGGCCGTCGCGGTAGATCGCCGAGGCCACGAGGTACTGCAGCATGACGGGCTCCTCACGCACCGCCCGCACCACGCGACGGACGATGTCGGCGTAGCCCTGCCAGGGCGTCCACCGCGCCACGGGCTCGAGGGCCTCGTGGCGGGGCGCCCACAGCAGCAGCGGCAGGGTCAGGGCGAGGATCCACAGCGCGACGAACACGGGGATCGCCCGCAGGTTCCAGCCCGCCTCGCCCGTGATCCCGAGCAGGCCCGTGCCCGGCATGACGAAGCCGACCAGCACCACGCCCAGGCACACGATCGAGCCCCAGTAGCCCACCGCCCACGCGGTCCCCGAGATGCGGCCGCGGTTCGCGGGCGTGGAGATCTCCGGCAGCACCGAGTTCACGAACACCCCCGCGAGCTCGCTCGTCACGACGCCGAGCGCGATGAGGACCGCGCCCCAGACCAGGAAGTCCGCGTCCCGGGCGACCGTGGGCATGAGGGCGACGATCGCGACGGTCGCGAGCGTGGTGATCCGCAGCAGGGCGTTGCGCACCCCGCCGCGGTCCGCGAGGTTCCCCAGGAGCGGGGCGAGCAGCGCGATCGCGACCGCGCCGACGGCCTGCCAGGTGGTGAGGACCTGGGATCCGTGGTCCTGCGCCGCCTTCACCGCGGCGTCGCCCACGGCGCCCTCCGCGGCGACGGCGCTCGCGACGTAGGTCGAGAACACGAAGGTGAGGATCACCGAGCTGAAGGCGGACATCCCGCCGTCCCAGAGCGCGAAGGCGGTGACCGCGCGGCGCAGGGAGCGGGGGGCGGCGGGGCGCGAGGTCGCGGGCATGGGGTCACTGTACGAAGCCCGCGGGCGCCGGCGCAGGATGCCCGTGTTCGCCGAGAGTGAGAAGTGTCCCGGACGGCGGGAGGGGGCGGACCCCGGACAGTAGACTGGACGAGGCCCTTTCCCCCGCGATGGACGGAGACCGCATGCTGTTCATGCTCCTCGCCCATCTGCTCGCCGCGCTCCTCGCGCCGCTGCTGGTGAGGATGCTGGGCCGCAACGCCTTCTACCCGCTCGCGCTCGTGCCCGCGGGCTCCGCGCTCTGGCTCGCCACGGCCTTCGACCCGGCGTCCCTCGCGAGCGCCCCGGTCGACATCTCCGCGGACTGGATCCCGGCCTTCGGGATCGGGCTCGCCTTCCGTGTGGACACGCTGAGCTGGGTGCTCGCGCTCATCGCGACCGGGATCGGCGCGATCGTGCTCCTGTACTGCGCCCGCTACTTCAAGGACACCGAGCCCGCGCTGGGGCGCTTCGCCGGGGTGCTCACCGCCTTCGCCGGCGCGATGGTGGGCCTCGTCCTCGCGGACGACGTCATGGTGCTCTACACCTTCTGGGAGCTCACGACCGTCTTCTCCTACCTGCTCATCGGGCACTACCAGGAGAAGCAGTCCTCACGCCGCGCCGCGATGAACGCGCTCGTCTCGACCACCGCGGGCGGCCTCGCGATGTTCGTGGGCCTGCTGATGCTGGGCCAGGCCGCCGGGTCCCTCCGGCTCTCCGCGATCCTCACCGACCCGATGTGGTCCGCCCCCGGCCCGTACCTCGTCACCGCCGTCGTGCTCGTGCTCGCGGGCGCCATGTCGAAGTCCGCGCTCGTGCCCACGCACTTCTGGCTGCCCGGCGCGATGGCCGCGCCCACCCCCGTCTCCGCCTACCTCCATGCCGCCGCGATGGTGAAGGCCGGCGTGTACCTGATCCTGCGCCTCGCCCCGGCGCTGTCCGTGCTCGACGTGCTGCAGGTCGTCGTCTCGGTGATCGGGGCGGCGACGATGCTGCTGGGCGGGTGGCGCGCCCTGCGGCAGACGGACATCAAGCTCCTGCTCGCCTACGGCACCGTCTCCCAGCTCGGCTTCCTCGCCGCGATCGGCGCCCTCGCCACGCAGGACGCGGTGCTCGCGGGGCTCGCGATGCTCGTCGCTCACGCCGTGTTCAAGGCGCCCCTGTTCATGGTCGTCGGGATCATCGACAAGAAGTTCGGCACCCGTGACCTGCGCGTCCTCTCCGGGGTGGGGCGCGCCGTGCCCGTCGTCGCCGTGATCGGCATCGTCTCGGCCGCCTCGATGGCCGCGGTGCCGCCGCTGCTGGGCTTCGTCGCGAAGGAGTCCGTGTACACGGCGCTCTGGTACGGCGGCGCCTACCAGCGGGGCCTGCTCGTCGCGCTCGTCGCGGGCTCCGTGCTCACCGTCGCCTACTCGTGGCGCTTCGTGCAGGGCGCCTTCGGTCGCTCCGCCGGTGCCCCGCGCGCCCGCACCCCGCAGATCCCCGTGCTGTTCTGGCTGCCGCCTGCCGCGATCGCGGCGCTCTCGGTGGTGCTCGTCGCCCTCGCGGGGCCGCTCGAGGACCTGCTGGCCGGCGCGGCCGCGGTGCTGCCGGAGCAGGAGACCCACGCCCACCTGCTCGTCGTGCCCCACCTGGGGGTACCGCTCCTGGCGTCCGTGGTCACCCTGGGCCTCGGCGCGCTGCTCGCGGTCGCCGCCCGCCCGGTGCAGCGGCTCCAGCGTGCGGTCTCCCCGATGACCTGGGCGCGCGAGGGGCTCCAGGAGTTCCTCGACGCGGAGCGCCTGTTCCGCCGCACGATGCGCGGCGTCGACGCGCTCGCCGTCGCCGTGACCCCGCTGTTCCAGCGCGGCTCCCTGCCGTACACGCTCGGCACGATGCTCGTCGTGATGATCGCGCTGACCGTCCCCGTCGCGCTCACCCAGGCCCCGCTGCCGCAGAACCTCGTGCCCTTCCACTCGCCGGTCGAGCTGCTCGTGCTCCCGGTCGCCGCGCTCGCCGCGATCGGCGCGGCCCGCTCCCGGCGCCGGCTGCGGGCCGTCTTCCTCATCTCCGTCACCGGCTACGGCGTCGCCGTCCTGTTCCTCGTCTCCGGTGCCCCGGACGTCGCCCTCACCCAGGTGCTCGTCGAGACCGCGATGACGGTCGTGCTCGTGCTGGTCCTGCGCCGCCTGCCCCTGCACTTCTCGCGCCGACCGCTGAGGATCGGGGCGATCGGGCGCTGGGGGATCGCGATCGGCACGGCCGTCACCCTCTGCGGCGCGGCGCTCTACGCGGCCGACGCCCGCTACCTCGACCCGCTGGGCCCCGAGCTCATCGAGCCCGCCTACACCTCCGGCGGCGGGCACAACGTCGTCAACGTGACCCTCGTCGACGCCCGCGTGTGGGACACCTTCGGCGAGATCACCGTGCTGCTCGTGGTCGCGACCGGCGTCGCCTCCCTCATCTTCGTCACCCGCCGCGAGCAGGGCATCTCCCGCGTGCGGGACCTGACCGCGGGCGCCTCGATCTGGCGCCGCCACCCGGACACCCCGCTCCCGCAGAACGTCCTGAACTTCGACGCCCGCACCGACGAGGTCACCGGCGCGAACCGCTGGCGCACCTGGCTCTCCGCGGGCCTGACCCTCGCCCCCGAGCGCCGCATGGTGATCCTCGAGGTCATCACCCGCCTCGCCTTCCCGGTGATGATGATGTTCTCCGTGTACCTGCTCATGGCGGGCCACAACCTGCCCGGCGGCGGGTTCGCGGGCGGCCTCGTCGCCGGTCTCGCTCTGACCCTGCGCTATCTCGCGGGCGGCCGCTACGAGCTCACCGAGGCCGCGCCCGTCCAGGCGGGCCTCGTGCTCGGCACCGGCATGGCGATCGCCTCCGCCGCCGCGGTGCTGCCGCTGCTGTTCGGCGGCACGATCTTCCAGACCGTCACCCCGGTCCTGCACGTGCCGCTGCTGGGCGAGGTCCACCTGCCGAGCGCCCTGCTCTTCGACGTGGGCGTGTACCTCGTGGTCCTCGGCGTGATCCTCGACTTCCTGCGCACCCTCGGCGCGCAGATCGACCAGCAGCAGGAGGCGGAGTCCGATGTCCGTTAGCCTCGCCCTCCTGCTCACCGCCGGCGTGCTCATCGCCTGCGGCGTGTACCTCGTCCTCGAACGCACCCTCACCCGCGTGGTGCTCGGCTTCGTGCTGCTCGGCAACGGCGTGAACCTGCTGTTCGTCGTCGCGGCCGGCCGTCCCGGCACGCCGCCCTTCGAGGGCACGGCGGAGCCGTCGGAGATGACGGACCCGCTGCCGCTCGCGATGGTGCTCACCGCGATCGTCATCTCGCTCGGCGTGACCGCCTTCGGCATGGCCCTCGCCTACCGGGCCTGGCAGCTCTTCGGCCACGACGAGGTCCCCGACGACGTCGAGGACCGCCGCGTGCTGCGCCGCAGCCGCCGCCGCAGCGGGGACGCCGACGACCTCCCGTGGTCGCAGGCCCTGAGCGAGGAGGCGCGCCGCGGTGCGCTGCGCCGCTCGCAGGAGGCGGGCCGGCCCGAGGACCCGCTGGGCGACGACCTCTCCGGCGCCGAGGACGTCCCGCAGGACGCGACCGAGGCCGACGAGGGCGAGGCGCGACCCGCGCGCCGGCCCGCCGGGGCCGCGGGTGCGCGCGACGAGCCCGACGGACCCGAGGATCCCGGCGGCCCCGACGAGACCGACAGCGCGCCGACCACGGGGGATCCCGCCCAGGCGCCCGGCGCCGGGCCCGCCGTCGAGACCGACCACCACCACCGCGACGGCAGAGGGGAGGCCTGAGACATGGAGCTGCTCCTCGCCCTCCCCGTCGTCCTGCCGCTCGCCGGGGCGGCCGCGACCCTGCTGCTGCGCCACCGCCACAAGGTCCAGCTGTGGCTCACGATCCTCACCCTCGCCGCGATCCTCGCGGTCGCGATCGCGCTCATCGCGCTGGTCCCCGCGAGCGGCGTGCTCGTCCTCCAGATCGGCGACTGGACCCCCACGCAGGGGATCGTGCTGGTCGCGGACCGGATCACCGCGCTCATGCTGCTCGTCTCGAGCGCGGTGACCCTGGCGGTGCTGCTCTACTCGAGCGGCCAGACGGTCGCCGAGAACTCCGAGCGCACCCCGGTCGCGATCTACCACCCCACGTACCTCGCGCTCGTCGCGGGGGTGTCCATGGCCTTCCTCGCGGGGGACCTGTTCAACCTCTACGTGGGCTTCGAGGTGCTGCTCGCCTCGAGCTACGTGCTGCTCACCCTGGGCGGTTCCGCGAGCCGCGTGCGCGCCGCGACGACCTACGTCATCGTCTCGCTGCTGAGCTCCGTCATCTTCCTCTCCGCGATCGCCGCGATCTACGCCGCGACCGGCACCGTCAACATGGCGATGCTCGCGGTGCGGCTCGACGGCCTGCAGGAGGGCACGCGGATGGTGCTCGAGCTGCTGCTGCTCGTCGCCTTCGCGATCAAGGCCGCGATCTTCCCGCTGAGCGCCTGGCTGCCGGACTCGTACCCCACCGCGCCGGCGCCCGTCACAGCGGTCTTCGCGGGCCTGCTCACCAAGGTCGGCATCTACGCGATCCTGCGCCTGGAGACGCTGCTCTTCCCCGCCTCGCAGCTGTCGAACCTGCTCCTCGCGGCCGCCGCGCTGAGCCTCGTGATCGGCATCCTCGGCGCGGTCGCGCAGACGGACCTCAAGCGCGTGCTGTCCTTCACCCTCGTCTCCCACATGGGCTACATGCTGCTCGGCCTCGGCGTGAGCACCCGCCTGGGCATGACGGCGACGATCTTCTACGTCGCCCACCACATCACCGTGCAGTCCACGATGTTCCTGGTCGCGGGTCTCATCGAGCAGCGCGGCGGCACCACGAACCTCGCGCGGCTGGGCGGTCTCGCGAAGGCCGCGCCCGTGATCGCGGTGCTGTTCTTCGTGCCCGCCATGAACCTCGCGGGCATCCCGCCGTTCTCCGGCTTCATCGGCAAGGTGGGGCTCGTCGAGGCCGGCATCGCCTACGACCGGCCCGCCGGCTGGATCCTGGTGGGGGCGAGCGTGCTGACGAGCCTGCTCACCCTGTACGCGATCGCGAAGATCTGGAACCGCGCCTTCTGGCAGGCGCCCTCGGAGGACGTCATCGCGAACGACCATCCCGTGCCGCGCGTGATGACGGGGGCGACGACCGCCCTCGTGGCCTTCTCGGTGGGGCTCACGCTGGCCGCGGGCCCGCTCATGACCTACTCCGACGAGGCCGCCCGCGCCGTGCTCGAGCGCACCCCGTACGTCTCCGCGGTGCTCGGTGACGAGGCCGCCGGTGAGCTCCATTACCGCATCGACGACGCCGGCGAGAAGGTGGTGGAGCGATGACCCGCACGTTCGGCGACCTGCGCCGCTCCTGGGTGGGGCTGCTCCTGGCGGTCGCCGTGTGGTGCCTGCTGTGGGGCGCGGTCGACCTCAAGACGGTCCTCGGCGGCCTGCTCGTCGCGGCGCTCGTCATGGTGCTGTTCCCGATGCCGCCCGTCGGCCACGAGCTGACGCTGCGGCCGCTGCGCTTCGCGTCGTTCCTCGTGCGCTTCCTCGCCGACCTCATGGTCTCCGCGGTCCAGGTGGGCTGGTACGCGATCCGACCCGCGGGACAGCCGCCGAGCTCGGTGATCGCGGTGACCCTCGCGAGCCGCTCCGACTTCTTCCTCACCATGACCGCCGTGCTCGCGA
Source organism: Brachybacterium sp. SGAir0954 (assembly GCF_005490785.1). Taxonomy (GTDB): domain Bacteria; phylum Actinomycetota; class Actinomycetes; order Actinomycetales; family Dermabacteraceae; genus Brachybacterium; species Brachybacterium rhamnosum. Next base: position 1,387,172 of record NZ_CP027295.1, read on the forward strand.
CCCTCATCCCCGGTTCCGTCGTGGTCGAGGCGCAGCGGGCCACGGGCACCCTCTTCCTCCACGTCATCGGCGCGGCGGACGAGGAGCAGGCGGAGGCGCAGCGCGAGGCGACCCGGGCGCAGGAGCGGCGGCTGCTGCTCGCCCTCGCCCGCCGCGAGGTGCTCGAGGAGGCGGGACTGCGATGACCCCCGTCGACATCGCCCTGCTCGTGCTCGGCGGCGTGCTCGCCCTCACCGCGATCGCGGTCGTGGTGCGCATGATCATCGGCCCCACGATCCTGGACCGCGCCGTCGCCACCGACATGCTCGTGGTGCTGCTGGTGCTCGCCCTCGCCCTGTACACGGCGCACGCCCACGCCGCCTGGGCCGTGCCCTCGATGCTCACCCTCACGGGCCTCGCCTTCATCGGCACCGTCACCTTCGCGCGCTTCGTGGCGCGCGAGGACCCGGCACGCGCGGGCCGGCGCACGCACGGGGAGGCCTCCGCGACGGGCGGATTCCGGGCGCTCGACCTCGAGCAGCCCGGGAGGGTCGCCGGCGGGGACGACGGGAACAGTCCCGAGGGGGCCGACGGCGGTGCGGCCGACGGCGCGAACACCTGGCAGGACGTCGAGGTGGGGGAGGAGATCCCCGTCAACGCCCACGAGGACGCCGACGGCGGACCGGGGCCGGTGGACGAGGACGACGAGCTCGTTGAGGGCTTCGGCCGTGAGGAGGGCCCGCGATGACCGCGCTCGAGATCCTCGCCGTGGCGCTCATGTCCCTCGGCGTGCTGCTCACGGTCGTCGCCGCCGTGGGCCTGCACCGCTTCGACGGCGTGCTCGCCCGCATGCACGCGACCTCGAAGCCGCAGACCCTGGGGCTCATGCTCGTGTTCGGCGGCGTCGCCCTGCTCGTGGGCTCCTGGGCGCTCGCGGGGATGCTCGTGCTCGTGCTCGTCGCGCAGATGCTCACGGTCCCCGTGGCGAGCACGATGGTGGGCCGCGCCGCGTTCCGCCGCGGCTTCGTGCGCGGGGGCGAGTACGCGATCGACGAGCTCACCCCGCGCCTCGCGGACGCGGGCGACGAGGACGACGACGAGGACGGCTTCCTCGACGAGGGCGACGACCCGCACGAGGGCCTCGCGGCGCAGGCGGAGGACCACCGCTTCCCCGAGAACGTCGTCGCGGCGGAGGACGCCGCGGGCGCCGTCATCGACCGCAACTGGGACGAGCCCGAGGACGAGGACGACGGCCTCGGCCCGGACCCCGAGAGCTACGACCTCGACCTGGGCGACGAGACCGAGCGCGAGGCCGAGGAGGTCGCGGAGCGCGACGCGCGCCGCTGACCCCCTCCCGGCGCGGGATCGATGAGGTCCGTCAGAAGAGCCCGCGGGCGGTGCCGTCGGCCTCGACCCCCATGCGCAGGGCGGCCGGCTCCTTCGGCAGCCCCGGCATGGTCATCACCGCGCCGGTGAGCGCGACGACGAAGCCCGCGCCGATCCGCGGCACGAGGTCGCGCACGTGGAGCGTGTGGCCGTCCGGGGCGCCGAGCGCGGTCGGGTCCTCGGAGAAGGAGTACTGCGTCTTCGCCATGCACACGGGGAGCGTGTCCCAGCCGTGGCGCCGCAGCATCCGCAGCTGGGCGGGGGCGCGGTCGGTCAGGAGCACCTCGCCCGCGCCGTAGACCTCGGTCGCGATCGTGCGGATCGAGGCCTCCACGCCGTCGGCGGGGTCGTAGAGCGGGCGGTAGTCCGAGCCCTCCTCGAGCACGGCGAGGACCTCCTCGGCGAGGGCGCGCCCGCCCTCGCCGCCGGAGGCCCACACCTCGGAGAGCGCCGCCCGGCATCCCTGCCCGCGGGCCCAGTCGAGCACCGCGTCGATCTCGGCCTCGGTGTCCGTGGGGAAGCGGTTCAGGGCGATGACGGGCTCCAGGCCGAAGCGCCGCAGGTTCTCGACGTGGCGGCGCAGGTTCGCGGTGCCGCGCAGAGCGGCGTCGACGTCCTCCGCGGCGAGGTCGTCCTTCGCGAGGCCGCCGTGCATCTTCAGCGCCCGCACCGTCGCGACGAGCACCGCCGCGTCGGGGTGGAGGCCGCCCAGGCGGGCCTTGATGTCGAGGAACTTCTCCGCCCCGAGGTCCGAGCCGAAGCCGGCCTCGGTGACGACCACCTCGGAGAGGTCCAGGGCAAGGCGGGTCGCGGCGAGGGAGTTGCAGCCGTGGGCGATGTTCGCGAAGGGGCCGCCGTGCACGAGTGCGGGGGTGCCGCCGAGGGTCTGCACGAGGTTCGGCAGCAGCGCGTCCTTGAGCAGCAGCGTGATCGCGCCCGCGACGCCGAGGTCGCCGGCGGTGACGGGGGAGCGGTCGTAGCGGAAGCCCACGACGATCCGGGCGATGCGGCGCTCGAGGTCGGCGACGTCGGTCGCGAGGCACAGGATCGCCATGATCTCCGAGGCGACGACGATGTCGAAGCCGTCCTCGCGCGGCACGCCCTGGGTGGGGCCGCCGAGGCCGACGACGACATGGCGCAGGGCGCGGTCGTTGACGTCGACGACGCGCCGCCACTGGACCCGACGGGGATCGATGCCGAGCTCGTTGCCCTGGTGGAGGTGGTTGTCCACGAGGGCGGCGAGCGTGTTGTTCGCGATCTGGATCGCGTGGAAGTCGCCCGTGAAGTGGAGGTTGATGTTCTCCATCGGCACCACCTGGGCGTGGCCGCCGCCGGTCGCGCCGCCCTTGACGCCCATCACGGGGCCGAGCGCCGGCTCCCGCAGCGCGACCATGGTCCGCCTCCCGGCGAGGGAGAGGGCGTCGGCGAGGCCCACGGTCGTCGTCGACTTCCCCTCGCCCGCGGGGGTGGGGGACATGGCGGAGACGAGCACGAGCTTCCCGGTGCCGCCCGACGGGGTCACGCGCGAGCGGTCCACCTTCGCGATGTGGTGGCCGTGGGGGATCAGCGCCTCCTCGGGGATACCCGCGCGGGCGGCGATCTCGGCGATGGGGCGCAGCGCCGCGGCCTGGGCGATGGCGAGATCCGGGTTCTCGGACGGCATCGGTTCCTCTTTCTCGGGACGGAGGCGGTCCTGGGACGGCGGCGGCGCCGGCGGGTGGCCGGCAGTCCTCACCCTAGGGTCGTGGCGCGGGGCGCGCGGCGGCTTCGCCGGGTTCCGGCCCGGTGGTCCCGGTGGCCCCGGAGGCGCCGACGGTGTCGGGTGCGCCGCATCGCGGCGGGGACGTCTCGCACGCGGGTCTCGGGCATGGGTATGCTCGGCCCGGGCAGCTCGCTGCCCCGGGCCCCCATCGTCTAGCGGCCCAGGACACTGGCCTTTCACGCCGGCGACACGGGTTCGAATCCCGTTGGGGGTACTGCTGTTGATGCAGGTCAGGCCGAATGTCTGACCCCTCCGGTAGTCTTAGGTACACAGCCCAGGACACAGGAGGGGTCACATGGCCACCATCGAGACCCGCGAACGACGTGACGGAACCACCGCGTACCGCGTCCGCTTCCGTGCCAAGCCGGGCGCCAATCCCACGGTCGAGACCTTCGAAACCGCAGATGACGCCGTGTCCTTCGCCTCGCTGGTCGACCGCATTGGCGGCGAAGCGGCCAAGCTGAAGCGCAGTGCAGCACTGAACGCGTCCCGCATCACGCTCCCGGAGGTGCTCGAGGCGTACATCCTCTCCGCACCCGACATCTCTCCCGCGACGGCCAACGAGTACCGCCGAATCCTCACACGGAGCGGCCTCGAGAGGGACTTCGGAATCCTGCCCGTCGAGCTCATCGACAAGGCCGACGTCGAGAAGTGGGCCAGGCACCGCTCGGCGGAGGTGTCACCGAAGACGCTCCGCAACGAGCACGGCCTCCTGTCCACGATCCTGGGGCATGCACTCTCGCGAGGGCAGGTGCCCGTGAACTCCGCGAAGGGTGTCCGACTTCCGAAGGTCGACCGCGCAGAGCTCGAGATCCTCACCGACGGTGAGTTCCTGGCTCTCCACACCGCGATGACCGATCGCTATAAGCCGCTCGTCTGGCTGCTCGCCGCGACGGGGATGCGCTGGGGTGAGGCGACTGCCCTGCAGTGGCGGGACGTGCACGAGAAGCACATCGACGTGCGGCAGGCGTGGAAGCATGATGAGGAGGGGCACAAGAGGATTCTCGGTACGCCGAAGACGCGACAGGGCCGCCGGCGCATCGAGACGACCAAGGCAGTGATCAAGGCTCTGGGTGACCGCGGCGACGAGGGGGACTTCGTGTTTACCAACACGCGCGGCAAGGAGATCGTGTACCACACCTTCCACCGCTCCCATTGGGCGCCAGCGGTCGCGCGCGCAGGCCTCGATCCCGCGCCGAAGATCCATGGGCTCCGGCACTTCGCCGCGTCCTACATGCTCTCCCAGGGCGCGGACATCTTCGAGGTGTCCCGTGCGCTCGGGCACCGGGACATCGCCACCACCACTGGGGTCTACGGGCATCTGGTGCCCTCCCGGACGCGGCCCACGGCCGTGCACGCGGCCCGCCTTGATGAGCTCCGCGCGAGGCAGGTGGAGGCGTGAGCGACGAGAGCGGGCCCTTCGAGGGGCGGCATGCCGTGTACCTGGCTCACCAGGCTGTGCAGCAGCACGTGGCGGGTCTGGTGATCCGGTACGGGGTCACACTGGACGGTCCTGAGGTGGAGTGGACGCACTCGGACCTGGAGCCATCACTGCCGGCGTACTCGGTGCGCGTGAGCACGGGCGGGCACGAGTTGCTCCTCCGGGCCGACGAGTGGGTGGGGCGGACCGACGAGGTGGAGGCTCGCATGTTCGGCTGGCTGCTCGCGCACATCGACCTCGCGACGGCGAAGCTCCAGACGAATCCGAAGCGGCTCGCGCCGGAGTGGCTGCAGGCCTGGCACCAGGTCCACCCGGACGGGTAGCGTTCCCCGCCATGGACGCCTGCGACCTCTTCGACTGCACCGCACCCGGGACGGTGCCGATGGTTCTCGAGCTGCGCCTCGAGGACGGCGAGCAGCCGATCATGGTGTGCGACTGGCACGCGGACTGGGTCGAGCGGATGGAGCGGGCTGAGCGGGCATGAGGGGCCCCGCCCGGGGACTACGTTGTGGCGAGTGCGAGTAGGACCGCTCCGGCGAGGCTCATGACCGCTCCGCCGAGTCCGAAGACCCCCGTGGTCCAGATTCGTCGCCACTCCTGCTCGACCTCGCGGAGCTCCCGGTGCTTGTGGGTGTTCTGTCGTCCGAAGTAGTTCCACGAATGTATCCAGTCGTCGCCGCTTTGAGCTGCCCTAATGGAGCGCCTGCGCTCGCGAAGCGCATCGAGCTCTTCGGACGACGTGTATCCCGGCAGGTCCTCAAAGTTGTCGATCTCAGCCGCTTGGTCTCCCCACCGTTCACGGAGTTGTTCGACGACCTCGGTGAGCTCCTCCTTTCGAGCCTCGGAGGCTTCACGCTCCGCCCGGAGCTGTGCCCGTCTGCGACCGATGTCGAAGATGATCCATGCGGCCTGCAGCAGAGCCAGCCCGGAGCCGACCATCACGAGCCAAGTACCTACGAATGTCATGGCGGAACAGTAGGCGGAGCCCCTGACGCACGAAAGCACCCCCACTCCAACCCGCGAGGGTCGAAGCAGGGGCGCCATCATCATGATCGTGATCGTCGTCGTGCGTCGCGGTCGGCGAGGTCGTCCTCGAGCTCGCATTCCCGGCGGGCCGCGTCGGAGGTCCACATGGACCCGCACCGCCGGCACTGCCAGATGAGGCCTGTGTCAGCCATCGGCCCGGTCCTCGGGGGTCGCGGCGAGCCACGGTACGTACCGGTGGAGGAAGGCGTCGACGACGGGGAGGGTCATGACGCGCTGGATGCCGGCGAGGATGCCGAGGGCAGTGGCGACCCAGCCGACGGCCTGCTCGGGGTCGCCGCCGGCGGCCGCGGAGTAGATCAGCGGGGCCATGGCCGCGAACGCCACGACCGCCCAGAGGACGGTGCGGAGGGTCGCCCGCCACGGGTAGGCGGTCTGCGTGGCAGTGGCGCGATGGGTGTTCACGGGGTCTCCTTGGTGCGGTGCTTGAGGTAGGCGAGGGTGACGCCGACGCAGGTCCACAGGTGGGCGGGGACGGCGGCGATGGTGCGGGATCCGCCGGGGACGTCCCGGAGGAGGCTCTCGAGCGCTCCCCAGCCGAGGACGGTGGACAGGGCGAGCATCCCCAGGAGGAGGAAGCGGAGGGTCATGTCGAGGCGTGTCCACCACGGGGCGAGGAGGGCGGCGAGGATCAGCACGTAGAGGGCCGTGGCGGCGTTGATCCCGCGGAGGATGTCGAGCCACAGGGAAGGGTCGGAGGGTGGTGGCATCAGTCGTTGTCCTCTCCGAGGTCGGGGAGACGGTCGAGGATGTGAGCGAGGATCGTGTCGTGCGGGAGCGGGGGGATCTTCCGCAGGAGGTCAGCGACCTCGAGCAGCACCCGGCGGAAGAGCTTGTTCTGCACGACCAATCGGGCGTTGGACTCCTCGAGCTTCTCCACGCGCCGGGACATGGACAGGGCCAGCGCGAGCGCTTCCACGCCGGGGTCCTTCGATGCCTCGACCTGCTCGCTGGTCACCTTCGGTTGGTCACCGCTGGCCTTCCCGCGGACGGTGACGACCGTGCCGAGGAACAGGAGGAAGGCGGAGACCAGAGCGACGATCGCTTGTACGAGGACCTCCATCAGACCTCCTCGTCGCGCTCGGAGAGATTGCGGGCGCGCTCGACGGCCTCGGCCTCCTCCACCTTCACCCAGAGCATCGCCCAGCGTGCGACGAGGAGGAGGAACAGGGCGGTGATGTCGCCGGCGCGGGCGGTGTGCACGGCGGCTTCGGTGAGCACCTGCACCCAGGACAGGCCGGCGTAGAAGCCGACCCCGAGGGCCGCGACGAGCACGACCCGCCACTCCCACAGAACCCGGCGGGCGAGCAGCGCGATCAAGGCCACGCCCCCGCCGAGGACCTGGAAGATCCCCCATGCGTAGGTGAAGGCCAGGGAGATGCCTTCGTAGGACTGCGGGGTCCACACGAGCACGCCGATGCCGCTGATGAGGAGGGCGACGTAGGCGGCGATGCGGACGACCCGCTCGAAGGACTTCGCGAAGTGGCGGGCCACGGGGTCAGCCCTTCGCCTTGAACGCGGTCGGGTTCGTGTTGATCGCGTGCTGCATGGCCTTCGCGAGATCGTGGCCGCCGTACCCGTCGACCGGCGTCACGTTGAGGTTCCGCTGGACGGCACGGAGGAGGTTCGAGCCGCCGCCGCCGCGCGTGATCTGGGAGTCCTTGACCGCGGGGAACGCACGGTCGATCGCGGTCACCTGCCCGCTGATCACGCCGTCCACGAAGGTGCCCTCGTGCTTCTGCCACGCACGGATGTCGGCGGCGTCGAGGGCCCCGTCCTGCTTGAGGCCGAGGCGGCCCTCGAGGGCCTTCGCCGACGCGGTGCCGAAGATCCCATCCTCGGCGAGCCGGGACGAGGTGGAGCTCGCGGCCGGCTTCGCCGCGGCACCCTTCCCACCGCCTGAGCCGAGGGTGAGGGCGGAGAAGGTCGTCGGCCCCGGGAAGCCGTCGGCGACGAGGCCGCTGCGCTTCTGGAAGGCCCGCACCGCGGCGACCGTGGCCGCGGTCATGTACCCGGTCCGGGTCACGCCGAGCTTCCCCTGGATCTCGAGCACGTCCTCACGGGTGAGGCCGAAGAACGGGACCGTGTACCCGTAGATCCGATAGGTGCCGGAGCCGAGCATGTACGTGCGGTCGTTGAGGTAGACGCCGCCGCCGTCCGCCGTGCTGCCGCCGCGGTTGGAGGTGTTGCCACCGATCGCGAGGAGCCGGGACGTGGACGCCTTCACGACGCACCCGTCCGTGTGGACGGAGGTGCCGTTCTTCGCGACCGCGGCGAGCGCGCCGAGCGCGGGACGGTTTCGGGACCGGTAGCGGCCCGTGGTCTTCGCCCACGCGATGTGCGCGCGCGTCGACGCGGTGGGGATGATCCCGCCGCCGGATCCGGTCGCCTCGAGGCCCGCCTGCGCGTAGTCCACGCACCACGCCTGCGCCGGCCGGCCGAGCGAGCGGGAGTAGCGGTTGCGGTTCGAGCCCGCGGGGACCTCCCACGGCCCCTTGCGGAGCTGGTCCTGGTGCCAGGAGATGTAGTCCGCGCGCGCGGTGGCGAAGTCCTTCACGGCTGCACCTCCTCGTCGGTGGCGAGATCGGCGGGGGCGTCCGTGTCGATCTCGGCGAGGGCCTGGGTGAGCTCGTCACCCGTGAGGGGCGCGGGTGCGTCCTCCGGGTCGAAGCCCTGGTCCCAGATCCCGGCCTCCTCGGGCGTGAGGTCCGTGTCGATGGGCTGGTCGGTCATGGGGTGCCTCCTGGGCATGAGAAAGGCCCCGGACCGTGGCGGTCGCGGGGCCTGGCAGGTGCGTGGTAGGTCAGACGGGCGTGACGGTCATGTTGTCGAAGCGGACCGCGTTCGCGGAGTTGTTCGCCTGGATCCCGTGCCGGGTGTACCCGGAGAGACCTGGGATCGTCGTGTCCGGGATGACCTGCACCCCGTCCAGGTAGCCGGAGAAGACGTCACCCACCGCCTGCAGCGCGATCCTGCGACCGAGAAGGTTCCCCTGCGCAGCCGAGTTCACGGTCACGCCCGTCTGCCCCGGGACGTAGGAGTTCAGGGTGAGGACGCCGGTGGTGTTCGTCCACCGGAGGGACACGAAGTGCGGGGTCTCCGCGGCGACGCATCGGACGGCGAGGCGCATGTTCGGGGCGAGCGACGAGGACGCGTCGAGGACGGTGATCGTCGCCTCGATGCGCACGTCAGCGGTGCCGGCGTCAGCCGACGCGACCACGTAGCCGGTCGCGCCCGCCGAGGCGAGCTGCTTGGACAGGATCCGGGGGACGACGTCGGTTGCGGTGGTGGCCTTGAGGACCGTCCACGGTCGGCGTCCGATGGTGGTTACGCCGAGCGCGGTGGAGTCGGCGCGGTCGAAGTTGTCCTCCCAGCCGGTGCGGACGGGCAGTCCTGCCGAGCTGGTGAACACGGTGGGGAGGCGCATGTCGAGCCCCATGGTCAGCCTCCGATCACGGTTACGGGTCGGCCCCATGCGACGGTGCCGAGAAGATCAGTGCCGACACGGACCTCGACGCCGGTCGTGGGGGCGGTGGTGATAGTCGCCTCGCGGCGGTGGGTGGAGGGGAACGCGATCTCGGTCCACGCGCCGCCGTTCGCCCGCCACTGCACGTCGTAGTGGGAGACGCGGCACATGGGCCGCTCCCAGGAGACGGTGATCGTCGATCCGACGCGGGTCGCGGTCGCGGTCGGGGGCGGCTCGAGGGTGTAGTCGGAGTGGTTCGCGATCGCGGCGTAGTAGGCGCGCAGAGCGTCCCGACCGAGCCGGTCGATGCCGTCGAGACCGTAGTGAATCTCGTCGCCGACGCGGCCGGTTCCGGGGATGCCCTTGTGGTAGGCGACGTTCGCGTTGACGACGACCATCGCGGTGAGGGCGTTGATGATCGGCCCGGCGGTCGCGTACGTGTCGGACCAGTCCGGGGACATGCCACCGATGACGACGGGGAGGCGACTGTTCCCGAGCGCGGCACGGGTCCCGTCGATGAGCGCGTCCAGGTATCCCGAGTAGGTCGCCTCGGCGACGGAGTTCATCGCATCGGCCTCACCCTGGTGCCACAGGAGACCCTTCACGACCGGGGTGACGCCGAACGCCGATGTGCCGGCGGTGATGGCCTCGGCGGTCTGCGCGAGCATGAGGTCGTAGAGGTTCACTGCCGAGCCGGTGTAGCCGACCTGCCACGTGCCACCGGCATGTGTGACCATTCCCGCCGGCGGAGGGTTCTCCGTGGTGGTGGTGAAACCCGTGCCGCCGTGAGCGGTGGGGATCAGCAGGACGGCGACGCCCTCGGGCTGCGTGGCGAGGTACTCGCGGGCGAACACGGTCGCGTAGGACATGCCGGCCGGGGTGTCGTGCATGTCGAGGGGGACGCTCGCGCGTTCGATGATGCGATGCGTTGCGCCGTACTGGAACACCCGCCGATCCGGAGTGTCGCGGCCAGTGAAGGGGCGAGCGCGGCCGGACATGTTGGACTGGCCGGCGAGGATGAACGCATGGACCTCGGTGACGCCGGAGGAATCAGTGGGCTGTGAGTGCACGCGTCCATCATCCGTCACGCCCAGTGCGATCCGTCCCGCTTCGTCGGTGATGGTGTACGCGTACCCGGTGGCGTTGGCGAGCGGCTTGAGCGGCGTCCCAGCCACGGTCACGCTGCCGTCCGTGGCGACAGGGAGCCGTCCCTTCACGTCCTTCCCGATGCGCTGGAAGAGCTCGAAGTCGGTGGCCATCAGGGCCCCTTTCTGGGGTGGGGAGGGAGGTTCAGGAGACGGCCGAGACGTAGGCGTCCCAGGCGACGGTCGCGTCGAAGCCGCCATCGCCGGAGGGGCCCTGGGGGCCGGGCTCTCCGCGGGGCAGGGTGAGCGACAGCGTCTGGGTGGGTGCGGGGCCAGTGATCGTGGCGACCGCGGCGGCACCCGGTGCGGAGGTTGAGACGGTGCCGACGGTGAGGGTGTTCGGCGGGCCCTCGGGGCCGGGGATCCCCTCTGCGAGGATCTCCGCGGCCTCCTGTGCCGCGGCGGCTGCAGCTGCGGCGGATGCCGCGGCCTGCGCGGCAAGGGCCTCGGCCTGCTCGGTGCCGATCCCGCCCGTCGAAGGAACACGCACCACGGACGCGAGGTCGACGGTCGAGCCGCTCGGGAGGGCCATGGCGTGAGCGTCGATGCGGGGAGTCACGCCGTTCACGGGCTGGAACGCGTAGGTCACGTTCCATGTCCAGTCGACGACGGAGAAGTCCGGGTCGTCAGTTGCGATGAGGCGGATGCCCTGCGCGCCGGCATACGTCGGGGCGAGCGGGTCGGGGGTGCACAGGTAGCCGTCCTCGTCGAGGACCGCGATGATCGGCACCTGCAGGATCGTCGTCGGGTCCGGGGCCGCCGTCGGGTCCGGGACGTACGGGACCGACGCGACGAACGTGACGGTGCCCTGGGCGGGGATGCCGTCAGGCTCGAAGTCCGCGTCGTCACCGTCCGCGACGCCGACGATGAACCGTCCGGTGACGAGCCCGGTTCCCGCGTTGGTGGGCAGTGCCATGAGGGCCCCTTTCGGGCGAGAGGGGCCGCCACCAGATCGTGGCGGCCAGGGTCAGAATCGGGAGTCGGCGACGGTGAGCTGGTACGGAGACAGGGTGACGAGGTCCCCGGCGGTCCGCTTCGCGACGATGTAGTCGAGGATCTCCGTGAACTGCGCCGTCGTCAGCTTCCCCGCGAGGTCCAGCTGGGAGGGGTGAAGCATGAGCTGCACGCCGGCCTTCCGGGAGATCGCCGTGTCGATGTAGCCCTTGATCGTGGCGACGCTCAGGGAGTCCATCGTGTAGTGCCCCTGGCCGTCGCGGATAGTCCCGTCGAGAGGGCGGATCTGCGTCCCCGACAGGTACCCAGAGGCGACAGCGTGGCGCTGCAGGATCAGGTTCCCGGCATACGAGTCCCATCCCTCGGGGGTGCGGCCGTCCTGGTAGCCCATGTAGTCGCCGGTGCTGACGCCCGGCGGGCACCAGCCCCACACCTTCCCCGCGGCGGCAGGGAGCTCGGCCTCGACCTCGGCGAGGCCAGTGACGATCTGCGTGTAGAGCTCCTCCTCGGTCTCCGCTCCCTGATGGGACGCCGAGTGGTTCCAGATCTCCACGTCGCCGGCGGCGACCCACGAGTTCAGGTCGGTCGCAGTGACGCCGGCGTTCTCGGGGTAGTGCCAGTTGCGGGGGTTGTAGGCCTGGGAGACCTTGATGCCGCGGGCCTTCACCAGCGGCAGCACCTTGTCGCGGAAGTTCAGCAGGCCGTGGTCGAAGCGGAGTGCGACGGCGGCCTTCTTCCCGGTGCTGATGGGGCCGTTCATCGCAGACATGAACCGCGTCTGCCGCATCGTGTGCTGGGTCCAAGGGCCGGACCCGGTGCTGCTGGTCGGCGTGCCGCCCAGCGCCGCCCAGTCGCTCCACGTGTGAGTTCCGGCGTTCGTGGTCTGGCGGATCATCGGCCCGCCGCCGTAGTAGGCGTAGGGGAAATACATCTGCGTGGACACGCCGAGCGACGACGCGAGGACGAGCAGCTGGCCGTTCCGCCCCTGCATCCCGTCGGGGAGACCGGTGACGGTGTTTGATGACGAGATGGTCATGTGCCACAGGCCGTTGCGGTCCGTGCCCCACCAGTCGTTGATGTTCGAGTTCAGCGGCATCGTCCCGCGGGTGAACGGGGTGACCGGGTCGGGGGTTCCGCCGATGGGCTCCCACGGGGACCAGGTGTTGCTCGCGATCGTGGTGATAGTGCGCCGGAGCGGTTCGGTGGAGAAGTACCCGTAGGGGAAGTAGATCTGCGTCGCCACGCGGGACGGGGAGCCGAGGACGAGGATCGACCCGGCCTTGTCGGTGAATCCGGCGGGGAGGCCGGACATCCCGGCGGCCGCGGCGGCGGAGAAGTACCAGTGGCCGGAGTGCGCGTCGGTGTAGTAGGTGTTGAAGTTCGCGCCTGCGGGTGCGCCCTTCGTGAGCTTGAGGTCCGCGAGGGCCGAAGCGAGGCCGGTGATGTCGCCCGTCGGGTGGGTGTGGGGGCCGGACGGGGGGACGGTGAGGCCGAGGCGGAGGATGCCCCCGTCGAGGGTGGCGGTGCCGGACGCCTGCCCGGGGGTGGAGCCGACACCGACAGTGATACCGACGCCGGTGACCGCGTAGCGCATCTCGCTCCGGGACAGGGGCCGTACCGCGGGGAGATGCGACAGGGGGATCGATCCGGAACCGGCGGGGACACGGATCGCCTTCGACGATCCCCACGAGGTGGTGACGATGATCGCCCAGTCCTTGTCGTGCTCCCAGCCCTTCCCGTGGCTGGTGTCGTAGACGGGGAGACGGATCCGGCCGTTTCCGGCGGAGTCGAGGGTGATCTTCTGCGACGTGCGGGCGACCATGTCGCCGCCGGGCGTGACGTCGATCGAGTCGGACAGGGCGAAGTTCACCCACTGCCCACGCAGGGAGACGCCGCCCTCGGTGATGTTGGACGCCGAGATAGTGACCTCACGGGAGGGCATGTTCGGTGCGAGGTCGTTGTCGGGCACTGCGACGCTGGTCAAGGGGACCTCCTAGAGGGCATGCCGAAGGGCCCCGTCACCGCGCGGTGGGGGCTGATGGTTGAGGGGCTTCTACAGGAAGGGGTCGGGCTGCTCGGACCTGGATGCGACGAGGCGGATCGCGGTCATGAGCTGCGCGACCCGGGCGTCGAGCTTGTCGTTCAGGTTCTCGTTCAGGTTGTCGACGTAGTCCCGCGAGGGCTTGCCGTTCGCGAGGGTCCACGCGTCGTCAGCGCGGTTCTTCGCCGTGTCCGCCTGAGCCATGGCCGCGTCGGCGTCGGACTGTGCGTCCGTGATCCGCGAGCTTTGGGAGGACAGGGCCGAGTCGTGGTTGCCGAGACGGTTGTCCTGCGTCGCGTTGCGTCCCTCGACGGCACCGAGGCGGGTCGCGTGCCCGTCGAGGCGGCCCTCCGCCTCGCCCATGCGGCCCTCGACGCCGTCGAGCCGCCCCTCGGCCGATCCGAGACGCCCCTCGGCCCCAGTGAGCCGGCCATCCTGCTCACCGTTCTTCGCGTCGATCCGGTCCACGTCATCGTCGTGTCCGTCGAGGCGCCCGTCCTGCTGGGTGTTCTTGTTCTCGGTGCCGGTGATCCGGTCCTCGGCGTCCTCGAGCACGTCGGGGAGGTACTTCATGCCGCCGCGGTGCCAGAGGCCGATGCCGAAGCGGCCGTCCGACTGGTCGCCGAGGACGACACGCGTGTTCTCCGCGTCGTCGCCGACGATCAGGTCCAGGGACCCCTCGCCCATGGAGATGGAGGAGTAGCCGAGGTCGCGGGACATGTCCGCGGCACGAGACGACTCGTGCAGGCGGGCGAGGTCGTCGCCGACTGTGACGCGTGGCTGCCAGACCATCAGACCTCCTCCATCTGCACGCCCACGAAGGGGCTGCCGTAGGTCCAGGTGATCTGCCCGACCCGCATCCGCCAGGAGCCGCCGTTGGGGTATGTCCAGGAGGGCTGGACGGTGACGTCGTGGACGCCGCCGATCCGCGGGAGGGTGCCCATGCGGCGCGTGTCGAGCGTCGCCTGGGTGGTCTCCCACGGATCCTGGCCGGCGGCGAGGGCCGCGTCGGTCTTCGCCTGCAGCTGTGCGTTCTTGTACTCACCCTGGAAGCGGAAGTTCCGTGTGGTGGCGATGTAGCCCCGGCCAGTCCACGAGAACTCCTGGGACATGGCGAAGCGCTGCTTGCCACCCTTGCCCGCACCCCACCCGAACGCGGACTGGATGAGCCGCGAGTAGTCGTGGGACCGGGTGAAGGCGATGATGTTCCCGCCTCGGCGTCCGTCGCCCACCTTCACGAGACGGTCGGAGTGCGAGCTCGAGATGATCGGCTTCTGGTAGGTGACCGTGCGGGTCACCTTCACCGGCACGCCGCTCGACCATGTCGCCGTCGGCACGACCCGCCACTCGGCGATGCCGAGCGCGTCGATGTCCTCGAGGATGTCCGAGTAGTACGCCGTGCGCACGGGGGTGTTCATCTCCATCGTCTTCCCGAAGGAGGGCGCGGGCGTGACGACCATCTGCGCGGACCCGGGCTGGAACGTGTTGTACGCGTCGAACAGGGCGTTCCGGTGGATCGTGCCCGCGTCGACGTTCTTGTACCTGTAGTTCTGATGGTTCGACCGGTACTGCGGGTACTTCTCCCACTCGAAACCAGTCACGGGCACTGTGACCGCATCGTGGTCCCGCTCGTGAGTCCACATCAGCCACTCACCGACGACGGTCGTGCCGTCGGTGAGGAGGAGGGTGTGCCGACCGCCGGTGACGAGCCCGAGGACCGTCGCGATGGCGCCCGAGTCACGGTCCCCATTCGAGTTCGTGTACCCGGCGAGGATCACCTCCGCGCGGAGGCTGCCGCCGCCGATCATCGATTCCGCCGACGATCCGCGCGTGAGGAGCACCTGCGTGACGACGTCACCCGTGGTGGCCTCGACGATCCACGCTTTCAGATCCACGCCGAGACCCCCTCCACCGTGCCGGTCCCGCGGTCCGTACTGATGGTGACGGTGTCACCCGTCGAGATCGACCCGAAGTCCGTCAGGATCGGAAAGACCCTCGAGCCGCCGATGAAGAGATCCTGCTGCCGGGTATCGACGATGAACGTCTCCCCATCAACGAGCGCGCGCTGCGCGGTGGTGGACCAGGAGCCGATCGTCACCTTAGGACCCGCCGCCGTCGGTCCGACCACCGTCACCCGCGGGTAGGAACGCGTGTTCCCCGCGTTCCTCACGCTCACCGACTGGTTCAGCTCGAGCTCGTCGATCGAGTGGATCAGCGGGTCAGGAAGCACCACCGTCACCGTGTACGTCGCGATGCGGTCCGTGAGCGGGGTGATACTCGCGGCCGACTTCCTACATGAGGCCTGCCGGCCGAAGCCTGCTTCCCACACCCTCAGCGACTTCCCCTGCGCCGCCTGGAAGTCCTGCATCTGCTCGAGCAGCTCGTCGTAGGTCCAGGTGTAGAGCTTCCCCGACCACGAGACCATCCGGGACGGGTAGTGCTCGACCAGATCCATCTCGCCCCGGAGGGCCCGCATGGTCTCGGTGTCCTCCGCGGTGCCGTCCCACCAGTTCGTGTCCTCGATGCTCCAACGGGGGAACTCACCCCGGAGGTGCCTGGACGAGTAGGTGATGCCCGACCAGTCGATGTCGATGCCCTGGTCGGTGCGGGCCCGGCTCCACTCGAGCACGACAGGCTGTCGCCACTCCGTCATCACGCCCCCCTGTAACCAGTGGACTCGGTGACGGTCCAGTGCTGGAACTTCTGATAGCTGATCTCGGCCACCTCCTGCGGATCGGAGCCGTTGATCGTCGGCGCGTACGTCATCGACGCCCGCGCCTGCGTAGCGCCCGCCATGGCGTTCTGCCGGGGCTGGTAGGGCAGCACGAGACCATCCGCGGCCTGCATGAGCTGGTAGCCGAAGCGGGACGCGACGTCCGAGAGGATCGCCGTGGACCGGCCACGCTTCGCGCTCGAGAGCGGGATGTACGCCTCGCCGCCGGTCTCCGGCTCAGCCCACAAGCGCCACGCCCCCGCCGGAGCTATCTGCGCGACATGGTTCTCCGCGCCGGACGCGAACGCCTTCACCCGGGGGAGGCTGACGCCGCCGTCGGCGTAGACCGTCGCGGTCCGCGTCCCGTTCGGGGACACCTTCGGCGGCGACCCCTTCGTCACGAAGATCGTCGTCACCGTCACCGTGCGGTCGATGCCATCGACAGCCCGCGACGTCTGGTGCGCCTGCTCCTCAGCTGCGCTCGACATCCACGACTCGATCGACACGCCGTCAGGGATGCCGAGCACTTCGCGTGCGAGGTCCTCAGCGGCCTTTCCAGTGATGCCGAACTGCCCCGCTGCGGAGACAAGCGAGTTGTAGGTGCCCTGCAGGGAACCCTGGATCTCCTCCTGGGACGCGCCGGCCTCACCCATCGCCGTGGCGACGTCGAAGCCCGACTGCGCGATGTCCTGGAAGGCACCGTTCGCCTCACGGCCCGCCTCGGTCGTCAGGTCGAAGTCGGTGCGGCTCTCGTTGAGCGCCTCACCGAGGCCGCCCATGTCCTCCTGGATCGCCTTGATCGTGTCGGAGACCCCAGCGATCGACTCCTGGTACGCGGACTGCGCATCACGGGTCGACATGGTCGCCAGGCCCGTCGCGAAGAGCAGCTCGAGGAACGTTTCCATGTCCTCGATGACGCCGTCGAGGGACACTCCGGTCTCCTCGATCGCGCCCTGAAGCGCCTGCTGCGCCTCAGCGGACATCTCCGAACTGCCCGCGAGTTCTTCCTGTGCGGCCGCGTTCTGCTGCGCCTTGTCCCGGCCCTCCTCGAGGGCTGCGTTCTGCTCCGCGATCGCATCGGAAGCCTTCGCGTACGCCGCCTCGGCGTTCTGCCCGGACGCGGTCACGCCATCCTGCGCGAGGGCGTACTCGTCGAGCTTCGACTTCGCCGCCTCGTAGGCGTCGCCGCCCTCAAGGACCGCTGCGGCGAGGTCAGCCTGGGAGAGGCCGATCTTCTCGAGCGCCTCCCAGTCACCCTCGTCGAGCTGGTCCGACAGCTGGGAGATGATCGTCTCCGATGTGGCACTGGTGGCCTCACCGGTCAGCTTGTCGAGCGAGTCGGCTAGCTCGTCGGTGCGGCCCTGCGCCTCGGCGACGGACTCGAAGTACGCACCGATCGCCATGGTGAGGCCAGTGATCGCGAGGCCCGCGACGGTCGCGGCGCCCAGCAGCTTCATCTTCCGGCCGACACCCTCGGTCGCGATGCCGAGATCTTTGAGGGACCCCTTGAGGTCCGCGACCGAGTTGAGCGCCTTGCCGAGTCCACCGATCGCGAGGAGCGAGAGACCGGCGATGCCGGTCCCCGTCCCGAGGGCCTGCTTCGCGGCGTCCGGCAGGCCGTTGAACGCGTCGATGAGGTTCGTGATGGTCTGCACCAGGGGACGCAGGACCGAGTCCGCGCCGTCGCCCGCGCCGATGAACGCGGTCTCGAGCGCGCCACGCATCTGCTCGAGGTCGCCGGCGAGGTTGTCCATGCGCGTGGAGGCCTGCTCGGCGGCGAAGCCCTGGTCGTCGACGGCGGTGATCCAGTCGCGGATCCCGGCCTCGCCCTCGGAGTAGAGGACGTTCGCGCCACGGATCGCGTCGGAGCCGAAGATGATCGACATCGCCGCGTTCCGGGCCTCGGGGGTGAGGTCCTGCATGGCGGTCTGCAGCTGGCCAGAGAACTCGGCGAGGCCCACGAAGTTGCCCTGCGCGTCGTACGCGTTGATGCCCAGGTCGGACATCTGCTGGGCGGCCTTCTCGGACGGGTTCGCGAGCCGCTGCAGCATCGTCTTGAATGACGTGCCGGCGTCGGAGCCCATGAGGCCAGCGGAGGCGAAGGCGGTCAGACCGCCGACGGTCTCCTCAATGGAGAGGCCCATCTGGGAGGCGACGAGGCCACCCTGCTGCAGGGCGTAGCCGAGGTCCTGCACACCGCCCTGCGCCTTACCCGCACCCGCGGCGAGGAGGTCGGCGATGTGCGTGACGTCCTCGCCAGCGAGACCGAACTGGGTCATCGCGGACGACGCGATCTCGGCGGCGTCAGCGACCTCGATGTTGTCGGACGCGGCGAGGTCCAGAGCGCCCGAGAGGCCACCGTTGAGGATGTCCGCCGTCGAGACGCCGGCCTTCGCGAGCTCCTCGATCGCGCCGGCAGCCTCGGTGGCGCTGTACTTCGTGTCCGCGCCGGCGTCGAGGGCAGCCTGACGGAGCTGGTCCATCTCGGCCTTGGGCGCCATCGTGGCGGCCTGCACCGACGACATCGCCGAGTCGAAGTCGGCAGCGGACTTGACCGCGATGCCCGCGAAGCCCGTCAGCACCGCGCCGGCACCGAGGAAGCCGTTGGACACGTCGTTGATCGAGTCCTTGTGGTTCCCGACCCAGTCGAGCGCCTTCCCGCCCTGCTCACCGGAGCGCTTCGCGAAGTCAGCGACCGACTGCTGAGCGGTCTTCATCTTCGCGACGAAGCCCTGCACGTCAGCCTCGAGCCGGACCTTCACCGAGCGGTCTGCCATCCCTGCCTCCTTCACATGCGAATCGCCTCTGCGGGCAGTGGCAAGAACGTGGTCGGTGGGATGAGGGGGACGAGAGCGCTACTCGCGCTTGACGGCGCGCCACAGCAGCGCCTTCGGGCGCTTGTAGTCGGCGGCCTTCTCCTGCCACATGAGCATTGCGTCCGTCCGGTGACAGCGGACCGGCGGAGCGCCCTTCCAGGCGAACTCCGCCTCCGGTGACTGGCACTCATCGATCGGACCGCCACACACGGGGCAGAGCGCGTCCTCCCACGCTGCCAGCGCGACCATCCAGTCACGCTGCTCGTCATCCCACTCGACCTCACGGGTCGTGGTCGTGACCCCGTCGACCGTGGTGGACGTCGTCACCGGCTCCCACCCCTGGAACCGCTTCAGCGAGACACCGAGCGTGCGAGCTGCCTTCAGCTCTCGTCGGAGCGCGCCATCACCAGCGACGCGCCCAGCGATTTTGGGAGGCGAGCCGCCGCCTCCCCGAGGTTCAGGCCGAACGCGGCGCGCTTGAAGTCGCCGTACTGCCCGGTCGTCATCTCGTCGGCGAGGGGCGCCCACTTCTCCGGGGCCCACTCGACGGGCTCACCATCGGGGCCGGCGACGGAGACGATGGAGACGGGGATGACCGCGTCGAAGATCGTCTCCTCGTTGAAGCCGAGCGCCTCGTCGCCCTTGTCGCCCTTCCGCGGCGGGTGCTCCGTCTTGAAGCGGGACCACTCGCGGTGAGACAGGGCCGTCAGCGTGAAGGTGACGGTCGCGGCCGCCATCTCCTTCTCGAGCTGCGTGATCTCGCGGGCGACCTCAGTGACCGGGCCGCCGCTGAGGCGCTGGTCGATCGTGGGGTCCTTCGCGAGCTCGGTGCGGCGCGCCTCGAGCGTCTCCCACTGGGATCGCTTCTCGAGGTCGAGGCACAGCTCGACGCCCTTCGTGGGGCGGTTGATCTTGAGTTCCATGGTTCCCCTACTCCTTCCCCTACGGCGGCATGACGGTGGGCGGGGCGCGTAGGGGGACGCCCCGCCCACCCGAATGTGGGCATGAAGAAGGGGCCCCTCATGGGAGCCCCTGGGACATGCGGAAGTGGTCAGGCCGCGAGGGTGACCAGCTGCGACGGGCCGTTCGGGAACGTCGCCCAGGTGGAGCGGAGCACCGAGTTCGCCTCCGGGGCGATCTCCGTCTTCACGCCCGTCAGGAACGGGATCACGCGGACCTTCTGGCCGGCCGCGAACGGTGCGTCGTACGGTAGACCGGAGCGGTACACGGCGTACCGCTGCGCACCCTCGGTGAGCGTGTCCGCCATCTCGTTGTACTCGTCCTCGAGCGGCGAGTTCGTGTTGTCGATGCCGGTCAGCGCCAGCGTGGTCGTCTTCCGGCCCGGCAGGTTGAACGTCTCCGTCGAGCAGAGGCGCTCATCGGTGATCGCCGCCTGCTCGACCGCGTAGGCGAAGCCGTCCGCCGTCAGGTAGCAGGAGATGTCGACCGCGGCCGTGAGCTCAGCCAGGGTGGGGATGTCGCCGGCGACAGCGGTCGCGATGACCACCTTCACATTGCCGTCGGCCGGGGTAGCGGGAATCGCGTTGGGCATTACGCCTCCTCATCAGGGGTGTCGCCACCAGCCGGCGGCAAGGTCTTCTTGAACTTCGGGGGGAGTGGAATGCTCGTCGGCTTCTTCCGACCGACGAGCTTGAACCGCCCGCTCTCGATGAACGGGTCGTTCTCGGGGGTGGAGATCTCGTGCCCCACCTCCGTGCGGACACGGACGTACCTCATGCAGCCCCCTTCGGGATCGTGACGGTGAAGTGCAACGGCAGGGTCGTGTACTCCTGGCCGTCGCTCGTGACCTCCGGCTCGCGACGCACTGGGCCCCGCGAGACGAGCTCGATGCGCGACAGGCCGTCGAGCACACGAGACCCCTCGAGGACCTGCTCGACCGTGTCCGCGTCGGCCTCGATGTACTGAGCGCCGAGGTCCACGACCGTGACGCCGAACCGGAACCGACGCGCCCCCTCCTCGCGAGAGAGCGACCGGATCTGCGTGGGCTGAAGCGTGTACACCAGCAGGTAGGGGAGTCGCGCCTTGTTCGGGACGTCGCCGGTGCCGTAGACGCGCGGCTGGGTCTCCTCGAGGAGCGCCTTGATCTGCTCAAGCACCGCGCATCACCTTCTCGAGCATCTGCTCCATCGCCGTGACGAGGCGAGGCTCCTCGTCGGCGAGGCCCGCCTCGACGTCGAGGACGGGGGCGTTCTTCCGGGACCCGAAGTAGAGCAGGTTGCCGAGGGCGCCCTGCATCCGCTCCTTGTCCGGTCCGACCTCGTAGCCGACCCCCGCTCCCGGCGTGGGGTCGTAGGAGATTGAGCCGTGGAAGTGGCGGGCGGAGCCGGTGAGTTGCTTCGCGTCCTCCGCCATTCGTCTCTTGACGTTGAGGGCGCCCTTCTCGAGCACCTTCTCCGCCTCGCTGACGACAGCTCGAGGGGCCTTCCCGAGGTCGGTGGCGAGCCGCCGAACCTCGCTCACGTCGATGCTCATGCCACGATCTCCTCGCAGTTGAATCGGCGAGCAGTGCGCCACGACTTCACCGGATCCACGCGGACCCGGAACCGTGCCCCCGCGAGGTTCCCGTCACGAGAGCTGTCGACGACGAACACGTCATCGACGAGCACCGTGACGGTCTCCGACGCGGGGATGTGCACCTCGAACGTCGCGAGGGTGCTGGTGCCGCCGCCGGACTCCGGCTGAGACGGGTACGACTGCTGCGACTGGACCTTCCCCCGGCCCGACCACACCGTCTCCATCTCAGGGACCGTGTCCCCATCGACTCGGACGGTGCGGCCGGTCGGCCGATCAAGGCGGAGCTCATCGACCATCAGCGACTCGGCGAGCTGCTGCCCCCGGATGGTGGCCTCAGCGATCCTCAGAGAGAAGTCCACGGGTACCACTCATCCGTCGGGGGAGGCAGAGGCGCGATGGGGCCGGGGAGGCCGGCGTCGGTGCGGATCGTGAACGCATCCGAGGCGAACCCAGCGGGCTCGAGCTTGGCGAGTTCGTCGTCCGTGAACCAGGCGCCCGACAGCGTCTCCGACGCGAGCGTCTCGGAGACGGTCGCGTCGTCGACGGTGTAGGAGAACTGCCGGCGGCCCTGCGGGTTCTGCAGACGCCGGAGGACTGCAGAGCGGATAACCCGCCCCACCCGTTCCAGGAGCCCCTCCTCAGGCGGCTCCGCGAGCCGCTCGGTAAGGCGCAGGTACGGGAGGTCCATCAGCTCGTCCCAGGCGTCAGACAGCCAGGCGGGGATCACGCGCTCCTCGTCGGGAGTGAGTGCCCGGAAGAAGCGCTCTCGCACGTCCTCGAGCGTGACCAGGTTGTCCGGCATGCTCATGGGCACTCACCCCTTCACTCGGAGTCGGTGGAGGTCTTCCGCCGACGGGACGTAGGAGCGGGCCGCTCCTCGGCGGCGGGGCGCTTGAACCCCGCCGCCAGGAAGCGCTCGACCAGCTCCTCGGGGACATTGACCAGCTTCCCCGTGCCGCTGTTGATCAGCTGGATCACGCGGCGTCCGCGGTCAGCTTCACGAAGTGGGCGGGATCGCGGACGATGAAGCCGATCTCGACCTCAGCGCGGATCGCGAACATGTTGCGCTGCCAGAGGTTGATCTGGGTGCCGCCACGGTTGATCGTGGCCTGGTCCGAGATGCCGACCTTGATGCCCTCGACGGAGCCCCAGATCGCGGAGCGCGCGAAGTCGCCGGCGATGCCGGTGACGTCGGGGGTGGCGGTGCCGTCGAACACGGCGGAGGTCTTCAGCACGTCGCGGCCGAAGATCGAGCCGATCGCACCGGAGTCGGTGCGGGCGTCGCGGAGGAAGGCGTAGTTGCCCTGGCCGTCCTTCGCGGTCATGACGGTGCCCTCGAGCTGCGGGGACACGAGCCAGTGCGACAGGTCGCCGCCGGCCGCCGCGACGGTCGACAGGACGGTCGCGAGGTCGTCGACGACGTCGGCACCGCCGACGGCCACGGCAGCGGAACCGCCGAGGACGTCGAAGCCGGAGCCGGGGGCGGTGCTGCCCAGGATGGTCTGGTCGAACTTCTTGCCCAGCGCGAGCGGGAGGCGGCGCGCGAGCTCGGCGTACAGGCCGGGCAGGTCGCGACGGAACTCGTCGGAGAAGGGCTCGATGACGGCCAGCTTGTAGGGCGTGAGCACCTTCGAGGAGACCGTCGCGTTGGAGACGGGCTTCTCAGCGGTCTCCGCCACCCAGTCGGCCTCGGCGTCGCCGGTGATGATCGGGATGGTCACGCCGGTGCCCGGGATGTTGATCTGGCGGGCGGCCTGCATGAAGACGGAGTTGTCCACAGCGGTGGACCAGATCTCCTGGGAGATCTCGCGGGGGAGGTTGGACGCCACACCGGCGGAGGTGCGGTTCAGGTCGATGCCTGCCATGGGGGACCCCTTCCAGGGTTAGTTGTTGATGCGCTCAGCGAAGAACTGAGCGAACTTGTCAGCGGTCGATCCGCCGCTCGAGGCGCCATGGGCGCCCTGGGACGGGTCGGGGGCCGGAGTGCCCGGCTTCGCGGCCTCAGCGATGGCCGCCTTGAGCTGCTTCGCGGAGTCACGGATGTCGTCCTCCGTGGACCCGGTCAGGTACCCGATCAGCCCCTCGGGGATCTGCTCGGACACCGCGACACGGTCACGAAGCGACGCCTGCTGCGCCGCCTCGTACTTCGCGGACAGGGCCTCGATCTGCTTCTGCATCAGCTCCGCCTCGGAGAGCGACGCGTTCGCCTTCTCCTCGAGCTGCGCCTCGAGCGCCTTCACGCGCTTCTCGGCATCAGCGGCACGCTTCCGCTCCGCGTCGAGAGCCTTCTTGCCACCCTCGCCCAGCTGCTCCGCAGGCTCGCCCTGCTGCTCCTGGGTGGCCTCGGGGGCCTCGGTGGTCTGCTCGTCAGCCATACGGCACTCCTTCTACTGCAGGCCCCCATCGCAGGGGCGGTTGCCCCACCGGCATCGCGCCAGCAGGGAGGTTCATGTGGTCAGCGGGCTCGCCCGCCGTAGAAGCCGAGGACCACGACCTCGAAGTCGCGTTCCACTCGGCGTCGGATGTCGTCCGTCAGCGGGCCCCGCCCGAACGGGTTCCGGCCTTCGCGGACGGCGTCCCAGTTCGCGCCGGCGTCGAAACGGTGCCGCTCGGCGGCGGTCATCGTCGCGCGGGACATCGGGTGCCGGACGCCGGTCCTCCGGGCCTGCTCGACAGACCAGCGGGCACCGACGCGCTTCCCGCCTCGGCCCATCTGCCCGTAGCCCTCACGCTGGCCTCGGATCACGCCGTCGGGATCCTGCCCACCGGGGAGCACGTAGCGGTGCTGCTCGAGGAGGCGAAGCGCCGCGTCGCGGTTGCCGCCGGCGCGCTCGTAGATCCCGTCAGGTGTGAGTCGAGCGGTGCTCCCGCGGTAGATCCCTCGACGGCGAGACGTTGACGCCGTGGTCGTCATCCCGTCGGACGCACGGCCACGCCGCGCGTTCTGCACCTGGAAGATGTCCGCGCCGTCGCGGATTGCCTGCGCGTTCCCGGTGCCGAACAGTCGTCCCTGGTCCTTCTCGGACAGGGAGTTGAAGTATTCGTAGGGGTCCATCACGAACCCCTCGTCGCGAGCCCACTGCTGGGACTTCGCGGGGATGTGGACGCAGTCGCACTGCGGGTGCCGCTGGAACCCGTCGTTCCAGCGGAACCAGCGGCCCGCCAGGATCGCGCATCGGGAGCACGACGGCGGGTTCAGCATCCGCGTGTACCCGCCGGTGAAGCGGGTCGCGTTGAGCGCCGTCGCGGCCTTCCGCCCAGCATCGGACACGAGGCCCCGGACGATCTTCTCGAACTCGCCACGCACCGCACGGAGAGCAGGCGCCGGCGCAGTCCCCGACGCGATCGCGGCCTTCGCGCGAATCGCCGGCACGTAGAGCGCGCCCTCGAGGTCGCCGCCATCGGACGACGTCCCGGCGAACGACTCCGGGTCGACGAATGCGGCAGGCAGCTGGTACTGCCCCGTCGCCACGGCCATGTCCCGGTAGGACGTCACGGCCGACTCGGCAGCGCTGATCTGCGCCGACGTCACCGCGACCGTCACCGCGGGGAGCAGCGGCTCCCACGTCTCCGAGATCGCCGAGGGGGACACTTCGCGCCACGCGGCGAGTGCAGCCCTCAGCGCGTCACGCTGGTACGACTGCACTCGCCAGTAGTGGTTCGCGACGTCACGAGGAACCGTCTGCCCCATCAGTGACCTCCACGCTCAGCGGCTTCTCCGCGATCTGGAAGTAGTCCAGGGACTCCTGATCGAAACGCTCACGCTCGGTCCCCTTTCGGGCCTCGGACCAGCCGAGCTCGTCCCATGCGCCCTCGACAGACAGCACGGGCTTGCCGCCCGTGAGCTTCACGATGGCATCGGCGCGCGCTGCCGTGGTCGGCGTCGCCGCGTCGTGCCACTCGGTGCGGATCGCGTTGCCCGCGGTCCACTCGCCAGTGCGGAACCGCTCGTAGAGAGCGCCGACCCATGCCCAGGCGTCACCGAACGCACGCTGCTTCCGCTCCGCGAGCTTCACGTGCGGCGCCTCAGCCGAGCGAATCGCATCAGCCGACGCCGGATTCGACGTCGTCAGGCCGAGGTATGTCGCCGGCATCTTCGTCACCGACGCGACGAGCCCCGCGTAGTGGTTCACGGTGTCGTGGAAGTTGGCGAGGTCCGACGCCGAGAACTGCCCGAACTTCGCGTCCTTGTTCGCCGTCGCCATGATCGCGGTGAAGTACGACTCCCACACCGCCAACGGCTGCCCATCAGCACCGACGAAGTCGCCCTTCGAGATGCCGGCGACATGACGCGCGGGGATCGCATGCGTCTCCGAAGCGACCTGCAGGTTGGTGAGAGCTCGAGCGGCCGCATCGGTCAGGCCGATCACGTCAGCCATCTCCGAGACCCCGCGGAAGTCGCCAGCGCGCCGCCGGTTCACCAGCATCACGATCGGAACCCGCCCGAGACGATGGTCATCGCGGCCGGTCTCGCGCCACTTGCCGCCGCTCTCATCGCGCTGGAACCAGGTCGTCACGTCAGGCTCGTACAGCGTTGCGTGCATCGGCTGACCAGTCGTCTCCGAGACGCCGTACACCCGCAGAGCACGAGTGATCCTGCGCGTCTTCGGGTCGATGTCAGCCGTGATCTCGCGAGGCGACTCGACCGTGACCAGCGGGTGCTTCGGATCCTCCGGATTCGCCCCGACGCACACGAAGGAACGGCCGTAGACCAGCGCGTCGATGTGAGCGAGCGACGACTCCGAGTCCAAGTTGTTGTACGCCCAGCCCTCGAGCACAGCATCAGCCCGCTCGCCGGACGGCAGGTAGAACGTCTTCACGTCCAGCCGCGCCTCGAGCGCATCGACGGTCAGCCGAGGCCAGTTCACCGCCGTCTCGAACGATCGCAGTGCCGGCGGGACCGCGAGGCCCATCTGCCGGAGCCGCTGGGAGCCGTTGTAGTAGCGGTCCAGGTGCTCATCCTGCGTCCACAGGTGATCGCGGAGGATCATCAGGCGGTCGAGAGTTAGCGTGACCTCAAGGTCGATAGCCATGCTCACCCCTCATCGGAAGAAGATCAGTCGGTTGTCTTCGGCGGCACCCCAGCCAGCCTGGATCGCGTCGAATCGCGCCTCGTACGCGAGCGTCGCCCCCATGACGGAGTCGATCTTGCGGTCGGACTTGTCGTGCTCCTTGCGGACCAGACGATGGATGCCGCGCTGCCGCACATAGGCGTTCCGGAAGTGCTCCATGAACACCGGATCACCCGAGTGCCACACCGACCCGTTCATCAGGTCCGTGCGCAGACGATCCAGCGCGCCGCCGATCGCCGTGTACCTCGAGGTGTCCCACGCCATCACCGTCTCGTCCCCGAACTCCTCGGAGAGCTGATCGATGTCGGACCGCCACTCGTGCGGGTCGAAGTACGCCCGGGACACCTTGTACCGGCCGAACGCCTCACGGATCGTCGCCAGGACGTCAGCACGAGGGACCTCCCACCAGGCGCCTGCAGGGCCCGACGGCTTCGACCAGATCCCCAGAGGGAACAGGTAGCCATCGGACATGCGAGAGCCGATCAGGACCGTCGAGTCGTCGTTCAGCGAACCGTCGAAGCCGAGGGAGATCTCCTCGCCCGGCACGATCTCCTCCGCACGCTCCTGACGCTCCACGATCGCCGCAGGGATCCACGCGTCCTTCGAGGACAGCGGCCGGTTCAGGTAGTACCGGGCCGCCGTCTCCTCGTCAGGGCACGAGCGGACATCCCGCATCGTCCGGTAGATCCGCTCGAGGTCCATCCACTCGGACGCAGCGCCGTACACGTACTTCAGCTGCCGGAGCGTGTGGTCGTGGTCCTCGATGTCGACCTTGCCCTTCGCCTCACGGTGATCGACCCACACCTCGGGCGGGAGCTCCTGCTTCCGCCACATCGTGAGGGTCTCCTCGAAGATCGATCCCTCACCCGGCCGGTACGCCGTCGAGGTCTGCATCATCCAGGGCTCCGCAGCCTTGCGCTTGCCGAGGTTCCGTCGAACCGTCCCGTACATCGCCTTCAGCTCGCGGAGCGTGTACAGGTGCGTCTCATCAGCGCACGCCCACGTTTCCTTGCCGCCGTCCTTCGACGCGGCACCCGAAGTCGATGCACGGATCTCGCCGCCACCCTCGAGGTACAGGGCACTCGACGTCTGCCAGTTCCGCAGGTGCGAGTCCAGCGTGTACACGTCAGGGTGGTGCTCCTGGCCCCATTCGCCGGCGATGAACGCGATGTTCGCGAACGTGTTCCCCGCCTGCGACTCCTCCGTCGCCAGGCACTTCAGGAACGGGGAGACGATCTTCCGGCCCACAGGCTGACCGTTCTCATCCCAGTGCGAGAACCGCGCCGGCCCGAACGCCTCGAAGCAGCCGATGAACCCAGCCACCTCCGACTTCGCGCGCCCCTTCGGACGCGACAGCACGGCCTCGTCCATCACGCGGCGGCCCGTCTCCGGATGGATCCGGTACGCA
Organism: Brachybacterium sp. SGAir0954; assembly: GCF_005490785.1. GTDB lineage: Bacteria > Actinomycetota > Actinomycetes > Actinomycetales > Dermabacteraceae > Brachybacterium > Brachybacterium rhamnosum. The sequence continues at coordinate 1,414,934 of NZ_CP027295.1, forward strand.
TGCGCCAGGAACTCCCACATCTCACGATCCAGGACCACAGGCTCACCCTGCACATCGCCCGGACCATGGCAGGTGTACGCCTCGATCCACAGCCCAGCCTCATAGCCGAGTGTCGGGAAGCCGAAGCCGAGCGGGTCGAACGCCGGATCAGAGTTCCAGGTCATCCGAACCGGTCCGCCAGACTCACGACCTTCGACGCCGAGGTCCCCGACGTCTTCGGAGCGTACGAACCACGCCCGCCACCACGCTGCTGAGGCCGAACACCCGCCGCATCCGGCAGACGCAGCGAGGCGAGGAGCTGCTTGAACACGTTCTGCTGCTGCCGAGCCTCAGAGAGAGCCCCATCGACACGGAGCTCGATCACCCGAGTGTCCTCGTCGTCGAGATCCACCCGGGACATCAGATGCGCCCACGCACCCTCACGCCCAGACAGCTTCTCCTCGAGCCGATCGAGACGATCCGCGCACCGGCACGCCTCCTCGAGCAGCACCCGCTGCATCGGATCGAGGTCGTGCTCCTCGGTGATCTCCCGCCACAGCCGGCGCCCTCGAGAGCCCAGCCCCTTCGGTGCGGTGACTGCCACGGCGACCACCTCCACCTCGAGTGCTGGACGGCCGCGGCCGGCGATGTTTTCAGGTCTGTGGACTGCGAGACACCTCCCCGGCGGTCCGGCGTGCTGCCGCCGTCGGGGTATCCCCCCTGGTCAGGGGCTTGCGGTACAAGGTTGGTACAACGCTGTGACCTGCGCGTTCGCTTGAAGAGAGTCGCTTGAAGAGTTGCATCACTGCAGGTCAGAGCGTTGCGCTGTGTCGCATGACGTGTGCATCGGTGCTGTTCAGCGTGTCGGGTGGCTGGCTTGGCCTGCTGCGCTGAGGTTGCAGTGCTCGTGTTCTGGGCCTCGGATGATGGCGCGGTTGTGGTCGTCGTGTCCGAGGTTCCATGGTTCGTCTGCGGTGATGGGGTGGCCGCACCGCCAGCAGGTGGCACGTCCGGTGGCTACGAGTGGGGCGAGGGCTTGGCGGGTGCGGTCGTAGTCGCGGTCGTAGCCGCGTGCTTGCCTGGTGCCTCGTGCTCGGTCTCGTGTGCGGGTGTGGGTGGGGCACCGGGGGGTGCCGTGCGGGACGGGGGTCGGGCAGTCCGCTTCGGCGCATGGGTGCTTGGCGCGGGGCATGTGCACCTCCCCGTTCGTTGGGCCCGCCGGCCCCGCCCGGGGTTGTCTCTCCTCGGGCGGGGGGCGGGTTGGCGCTGCGCTGGTTCCCCTTGGGGTGGATGGGTCTTCCTGCGCGCGCGTCCCGCGAGCTGGTGTGCTCGAGCGGGGGCATGAGAAAAGCCCCGGACCGGTGAGGTCTCAGGGCTTCTGGGCGCACTACGTGCGCGAACAGTGTCTCACACTTCGTCGTCGACTGCACGCACCTCTTCGTCGATCGACTCGGTGATGTGGATCAGCGAGTCGGAGGGCTTGGAGCGGGTGCCCCGGAGGTCGGCGATCTGGTCCTCGAGCACCGCGACGGCGCGCATGATGTCGTCGGCGAGCTCGGTGATCTCGACAGCGGCAGCATCGGGGCGGTTGACATCGATCAGGCGCTGCGCGAGCTGGTACGCGATGGGGTTCCGCTTCGGGTCGAAGTCCCCGGTCTCGAGGTACTTGGGGTCGAGGCTCATGCGGTTCTCCTGGCGTCGAGGATGTCGCCGGCGCGGTAGCGGCCGGGGGTGGACTCGCTGATCTTCCCACGGTGCCGCCATGTCGTGAGGGTCGATGGGTTGATCCCGAGATGGGTGAGATCGCGGCGGGTGAGTTCGTGCTCGGGATTCTGCTCGAGCGCCGCCCACACGTCGTCGACGGACCGGAGGGGTTCCGGTTCGGGGGCGGGTGCGTTGCCGGTGAGGCGGGCGAGGCGCCACCAGAGGGCGGTGATGTCTGCGGTCCAGGCTTCGGCCCAGGGGGACTCGAGGATGCGTTGGGTCTCGTCCCAGAGGTAGCGCCAGTGCTCGGCCCAGGTGGCTCGGGCTGGGGGGACGGTGCCGTGGTGGTCGTGAATAGTGTGGCTCCACTCCTTGATGACCTGATCCGGGTGCGGGAGGTCGTCGCCGTGGGTGGCGTCGGGTGCCCAGGGGGCAAGCATGGCGAGGGCGTCGCCGCCGGGGATCCGGTCGGTGGTGCCGCGGATGCCGGTGAGGTCCATGGAGTAGCCGGTGATGGTGAGCATGACGTCGGAGAGCTGGCCGCGCCACTGGCGGATGTTCTCGAGTCGGTCGCGCATGGTGCCGATCTGTTCGAACGTGGTCATGGGTGGGTCTCCTTCTTGCGCTTGGCGAGCTCTGCGCGGATCTGGGCGATGCGCTGTTTGGCTTCTGCTGGGGGTAGGGGTGTGGAGCACTTGCGGCAGTCGTGCTGCCACTGGTCGGGGTGGCGGGGGCATTCGCGGCCGGTGGGGATGCGGCGTGCTGCTCGGGCTCTGACCCAGCGGGACACGTCGGTGGGGCGGAGGTGCCAGCGTTTGTCGTCGAGGCCGTGCTTGAGGAAGTGGTCGCGGGCGGCGTCGAGGCCCTCCTTCGGGAGGCCGGCGAGGGCGTGGTGCCATTGGGTGAGGCGGTCGCGGTTCGCGGCTCGGGCTTGCTCGGTCTGGGTGGTGGTGCCGCCGAGCTGCCAGGGTTCGACGAGGCGGGCGGCGATGAGGGCGTTGACGTACTGGGTGAGCCATTCGCTGGTGACGGGGGTGCCTTGCCACTTGATGACGCCGCGGGTTCCGTCGGCGGCGCGGACGGTCTCGGTGGGTGCGTTGGGGGTGGTGTCGAGCTGGTTGCCGATGGGTTGGGGGTCGGTCACTGGGTGCCTCCGAGGGCTTGCATGTCGTAGTGGGCTTGGACGAGGGCGTCGCGGGAGTCGACGTCGCGGTTGGGGCGGTGGCTGCTGTTGCGGTCGGGGCGTGCGTTGCGCAGCCAGTTGCGGAAGCGGGCGTCCCAGTCCTTGCCGGTTTCGCCCTTGCCTGCTGCCCAGTCGCGCATCTTCTCGGCTTCGAGGTCGCAGTCGACGTTGCGTTCTGCGGCGAGGAGTCGGTGTGCATCGGTGGGTGTCCAGTCGTCGGGGAGGGGGGTGGCGCGCTTGCGCGCCTCACTCCCCGTAGGGGAGTGCTTCTCCCCTTCTCCTCTTCTCCCCTTCTCCCCTTCTCCAATGGGTGACCCTTCGCGAAGGTCTCGCGAGGGTGTCGCGACGGTCTCGCGAGGTTCGGCGTCGTCGCTGGTGGGGAGGGGGTAGCGGGACTTCGCGGCCTTGTCGATGCGTTGGTGCTTCGTCCAGGCGGTGATGTGGAGGTAGGGGCGTCCCTCGAGGGTGTAGCGAGTGATCTGGCCGCCTTCGGAAAGCCTCGCGAGGCTTCGCGAGACTGTCGCGAGGGTGTCGCGAGGGTCGTCTTCGAGGGGGAACAGGTCGGCCACGATGAGCTTCTCCACGTCCCGGCCGACGCCGTTGTCGTCGACGTAGGACCAGAGACCGATGAACACGAGCCGGGTCGTCCAGTCCATCGCTGCGATGTCCTCGGAGGACCAGAACTCGGGGCGGATGCTGCGGATGCGCACAGCGCCTCCTATTCGTCGTAGGTGGGGTGGTCGGCTCCGAGGAGCCAGGCGAGGTCGGCGAGGGTCATGTGGACCCATTGCTGGGCGGGGTCGGTGGTGCCGCGGCGCTTGTGGACGACGACCCCGATTGCGGCGTCGTCGTTGCCGGCTTCGAGGTGGGCTTCGTGGATCCATCCGGCGAGGTCGGTGCGGGCGGTGTCTTTGAGTTCGAGGACGACGCGGTGGCCGCGGTGGCGGATCCCGCCGATGTCGCCTCGGTCTTTCGCGCCGGTCTTGACGCGGCGGTCGATGCGGTCGTCGAGGTGGTGGGCGAGCCAGTCGGCGATCTGGCGTTCGAAGCGTGCGCCGGCTGCGCGTGCGGATGCGCGGGTGCGGGTCATGGGGTCCTTCCGGGGCATGAAGAAGCCCCGCCTCTGGTGAGGGGCGGGGCGAGGGGGTAGTTTCCGGGGATGGATGTGGAGAGGATGGATGTGGCTGTGTGTGGAGTGGGGTGTGCCGGATGGGCCAGTCGGTGACGATCGGCAGTGGTGCGGTGGTGGGGATTTCGGCGGCGGTGCTGATCGCTGGTCTTGCCGTCGGTGGTGGGGCGCTTTTAGGTGGGTACGCGCTCGGCGCTGCTCGGCCGGCGGAGGTGCCCACGGAGCTCGCGGAGAAGACGTACACGGACGCGGACCTTGAGGCGGCTATCGCCGCCTGTGCGCTGGACGGTGCGGTCGTGGAGGATCATTCGGTCACGTTGCCGGGGGATGAATGGCCGGCACTAAACCGCCAGTGTTTCGTCACCGAGATGGACGCCACTGGTCTCGCTGACCGCGATTACACGGGGGGTCTCGGTGTCGACGGCACGTTAGGAGCGACCTACCACTGGTCGAACGTGACGATGACGTGGAAGCAGACGGATCAAGGCAGGGACCTGACGATCTCGGTCTCGTGAGGCTGCCCCGCTACCCGGGAGTGGGTGGGGGGCTGAAACTGTGAGTAGCGGGCGGCGCTACTTCCACTTCCCGAGCCTTCGCCACTTCACTCCCAGCGCGCGCGCAAGGCATCCAGCGAGTAGTACACCGCTGACACCACCGCGCCCAAGTCCGCGACGAAGGACCCATGCTCGAAGTCGTGCTGCCAGTAGAACCCGTGCGCAGCACCGCTCGCGGTGTTCCAGATGTACGCCAGCTGCTCCGCCAGCACTCCCGCCGGCTGGGCCGGATCCTGCTCTGCGATCGCCCGGGCGACGAGCTCCGCCGATGCCTGGATCATCGCTGCCTCCCCTTCCTTCTTCCCACGGGGGTGCGCCTGGATCTGCTCGAGAAGCATCGCGAGTTCGTCCGGGGTCGGAGCGAGCCCGGGGAGCTCCGTGAACGAGCCGAAGGATGCGAGGGCGCGGCCCAGGCTCACCGCCTCGTGCGAGACGACCATCCCCGCATGAGCCTCACGCTCCTCCGGGGAGTCGGGAAGGATGACGTATCCGACCCTGCCGGCGCCCATGAGCGCGGTGCGCATCATCCCGCGGAGCGGCGTGAGGATGGAGGCGTTGCCCCGGACGATGATCGCGATCTCCTGGAGCGAGTCGAGGGCCGCGGTGGCGGCGAAGCCCAGGGAGTGCGAGAGGTCCACTGGATCCTGGAGGACCGCCTGCTCGAGGCGGTCGACCTCGCTACCGGGGGCGGGTGCTGTGGTCAGCCAGGAGCGGTTGTCGGGGTTGGTGATGTGGTCGATGGTGCTCAGGGCTCTGGTCAGGTGGGCATGAGCAGCCGCGTCATCAAGGCCGAATTCGTACATGCGGGTCATCCTTCCAGTGCACGGCGGATCATGTCCGATCGGACGCGGGTGGCGATGTCGGGGTCGGGTGCTTCCTGGTCGAGCACGTCCCGCACGGCCTTGATCCGCGCCTCCGCCTGGTCGAGCGCTTCGGAGAGCAGGAGTGTGTAGGACACCAATTCCTCGTCACCCGACCTGCCGGTGAGCTTCCGCAGTGCGTCTCGGTCGATGTGCTCGGTCATGCGTCATCGCCTGCTTCCAGGATGTGTCGGAGCGGTTCCACGAGGGCCACGTCGCCGTCCGGGGATGGTGCCCACGGCTCGGAGATGTAGTCCCGCACGGCCCGGAGGACCGCCTCCGCGCGTTCAGCTCGGGCCTCCGCGACAGCAGCGCGCCTGCCTGCCCGCCAGAGCTCGTCATCGACGGCGTCGCGGGCACGGAACTCAGCGAACTCGGTACCCGCCTTGAAGTGGGCCCGATCGCGGGCGAACCCCTCGCCGTGGCTGGCCTCGGTGATGAGCGCCTTCGCAGCCTTCGCGGCGTCCGCTGATCGCTTCGCTTTGACCTTGTGGATGTGGGTCATGCGTCCTCCCAGGGGGTGACGAGGCGGCGGGCCGGGGTCTCAGCGATGGACGTCGGCGAGACGTGGGCGGTCGTCGCGTAGAGCGGCACGGGCCGGGTCCGCTCCTCCTCGGCTTCGACGGGCACGAGAGCCGTCCAGCCGATCACCTCGTCGTGCGCGTAGAGGCGGAGCTTCGAGGTCCACTGCCCGCCTTCGCTGACCCCGTCGAGGCGGGCCGCGGCCTGTCCATCGGGGCGGATCGCGCGGGTTGACAGGGGCAGCTGCTCGGCCTGCTCGGTGGTCTCGATGAGGACGGGGCGGTACAGGGTGGTCATCGGGTGGTCTCCTTCTCGATCTGGTCGGCGATGGTGCGAAGCAGGTCGGCGTCGTCCCTGTGGCACGGCAGGCAGTAGGGGGATGCGGCGTTGTCGTGCACGCTGTCCGCCGCGTCCCGGAGTGCTTCGGCTTTCGCCTTGCGCACCTCGGCCTCCACGATGGGGAGGACGGACTCGGCCATCTCCTCGGCGTTGAATCCGCACAGGTCGTCGCGCACCTCGTCCAGAGCCCGCGCGATCTTCTCCCGCAGCTCGTCGTCGCTCATCCCTGCCCCCTCACGTCACGGGCGGCACGGAGCGCGGCGCGCATGGCCCTCACGACGGCATCCGAGTAGAAGGTGAGGGGCGCGTCGAACCGTGAGCCCGAGAGGGTGATCCGGTTCGCGGCCCCGAGCGCCGCGACGACCTCGGCGTCGGTCGGCTCCTGCGCGGCGAGGTGAGCACGCGCCCACCCGGGCAGGCGCTCGGCCAGAACGCGGGGCAGGTGCTCGAACTCCTCCCCATCGGTCCAGGCGTCGGACATGGCCTGCCGCACGAACGCCTCGGCCTCTGCGCGTGCGGCGGTGGTGAAGTCGTCGGCGGTCATCGGGCATCCTCCTCGGAGGCGACGCGGCGGGGCTCCGACTTGTCGGTGAGCGGAGGGAGGACGCCTCGCGATGCCAGGTGGTCGGCCAGCTCGCCGTAGTGGTCCTCCGGGTGGGAGGCGACGAGCTCGCGCATGTACGCCTCGATCTCCTCGGCACCCTCGGGCCGCTTCGGGGTGGGCGGGTCCACGAGGCGGCGCTCCAAAAGGCCCTGGACGGCGGGCAGGTTGCCGTCAAAAGTCAGGGGGCCGTAGAACGACCCGTCGCCGTACCGCTCCATGTACTCGGCCCCGGCGGGGATGATCCCGTCCTCGGGCACGTGCGCGGCCTCCAACGCGGCGTCCAGGAGCTCGCGGGCGGTCATGGCGCGGAGGGACTTCACGGTCTCGTTCGCCTCGCGCAGAGACTCCCGCGCGTCGTCCCGCTCCCGCTCGGCCTCCTCCACGCGGCGCTCGAGCGCGTCACCCGCGCGGTCTGCGAGGCGGAGCGAGTATCGCAGGGGCTGCTGGTCGCGTACCAGCTTCCGCGCGGTCTCCTTCCACATGGCCGACATGGTGAGGGCGTCGTCACGCTCCCGCTCGGCCTGCTCCGCGCGCGCGTGCTCTTGCTTCCACAGGGCGGCGAAGTCGATCGTGTCCGTGAGCGGGCGGCGGGCGTCCTCGTCGGTCGTCGGGGCGGCGGTGACCGTGTACTCGGTCACCGGGACCCAGCCGTCGGCGGCCATGTCGGCGTCGGCACCCCACCACGTCGTCCAAGGCTCCATCGGGAGCGTCGTCTGCCAGGTGTCGGGACCGCAGCGGTGCGCGGTCCTCCCGCTCGGGCGGCGCGCGAAGTCAGCCTTGGCGAAGTCGGCGGCGGTGTAGGTCTTCTGGTCAGGCATCGGGGGTCTCCTTCTCGGTGGTGTACTCGGGGCGGGGGATCCAGAACAGGGCGCCCGGTGGGGCGTCGTCGAGGGTCGCGTAGCGGGTGCCGTTCTCGTGCAGCCACGGGGTGGGGTCGGGGGTCATGAGGCGTCCCTGTTCGCGAGCTCGAGGAGGACGTCGGCGTGGCACGGCTGGTCGAGCGGGCACCAGCACATGAGGTCCCGGCCCGCGAGCTCGGCGCGGATCTGATCGGGGTCCATCTCGTAGTTGCCCATCGGCCCGATGTGCAGCTCGTACAGCCGCACGGACTCGGCGACCATTTCGAGGCGGAGCCCCCCGCGGTCGGTTGAGCACACGAGGCTCGAGAAACGGCGTCCATCGGGGTCCGCGACCCACTGGAACCCGCCCTCGCGCACAGCGCGGAAGGGGTTGCCCCACTTCCCGGGCCGAGCCACTGACACCGCACCCTCGGGCTTCCGCCACCCCTTCGTGCGGCGCTGCTGGATCCGGCGGGGGCTCATGCCGCACCCCCGTCGCCGCAGTCCCCGAGTCCCAGGCCCTCGAGGTGCTCCGTCATCGCGGCATCCACATCGCCGTACCGGCCACCCTCCTCGTCCATGCAGTCCAGGTCGGCCCCGCACACGCACTCGTAGGAGACCTGCCACGGGGTGGGGCGGTCCCCGTACGTCCCGGGGTGCTTGATCGGGATCGGCTCGTGGATCGCGGACGTGATAGGCGCGCCGAACTGGTCGTAGAGGATCGTCATGACGCCCTCCTCTGTGCTCGGCGGGCTGAACGCGCAGCCCTGTTCCGCCGGCGTCGCTCGGCCCGCTCACCGGCGGGAAGCGCGTAGTCACTCACCGCGCGCGAAGCATCGTGACGGCGGTGGGAGTCGGGGTAGTGAGACGTCCCGCTCCCGCAGTGGCAGGGCTCGGCGGTCAGCGATCGGTCGTTGTCGGGGTTCATGACGTGGGTCCTTCCAGGAGGGCAAGCATGTCGAGCTGCACCGGGTGGTGCGAGAGGGTGTCGTCCGCCCACGTCGGGGCGGCGAGCATGTACTGGTGACGGAGCGCCGCCTGATGCCGGCGGCTGGACTGCTGGGCGGCCTCGAGGTCGCGGTCCGGGAGGATCGACTGCTCGACCCAGTGCCGCTGCCAGGCGGCGAGCTCGGTCAGCCACCACCGCGCCTCGTCCGTGGTGTGCGCGGCGGCATGTGCCTGGATCGCAGCCCACGACAGGACGCGGGTCGGGGGCAGGTCGTCGACCCTGTCCGCGCCGGGGCGGGCACCGGCCCACACGCGGAGCCCGTCACGGCACCACGCGTAGGACGACCCGTACCCCGTCGCTGTCGCGCCAGGGCGATGCTGAGGAAGGTGCCGTGCGAGCCGCTCCCCGTCCGTGATGAGGCGGGCGAGCAGCCACGGGGTGGCGGCCTCACGGAGGATCCGCAGGTCCGTCACGCACCAGTCCGAGGACTCGGCTGTGAGGGCGAGGCAGCCGACGCAGTAGCCGTGCGGGGTCCGCGCCGGCCGGGCATCCGGCATAGCGAGGAGCGGGTCGCAGAGCGCGCGCGGCACCCCGTCCTCCCCGGTCGTGGTGAGCTCCGCGACCCAATGCACCTTCCCGCCCGACTCGGCGAGCGGAGTCGTCACCCAGGCGCTCATGACGCGACCGCCTGCAGGAGGAACGCGGCCCGGGCGTGACCGTTCCGGTGCGCCGCACGGAGCGCGGAGTCCTCACGGGACCAGCCACAGCGGCGCATCGCCTCCTCACGAGGGACGCCCTGCTCGAGCAGGTGCACGAGATCCTCGAGCCGCTCCGCGCTCGTCGACGTCGTGCGCCCCGGGCCGCGCTCGAGGGTGACCCCGCCACGTCCACGACGGACCGACTCGATCACCTTGAGGAGCTGGACGATCTCGTCCCGCCGGCCCGGATCCTTGACCCGCACAGCGCGGGTCTCGAGGTGAGCGACGAGGGCGTCGAGGTCCGTGCCAGCGGCGACCGCCGCGAGCTGCTCGGCGTGGCGGCGTGCACGGTCGCGGGCGTACTCGCGGTTCGCTTTCCGGCACGCCGGGCAGTGGCACTTCTCCCGCACGTACCGGGAGCGGGTCCCATGCTCGGCGGTCATGACGTTCCCTTCGTGTAGGCGCGGAGGCGGGCATACGTGGCGGCGGCGCGACGGCAGTAGATGCAGCCGCACTCAGCGGACATGCGTTGCGTCCCGTGGGCGGGACCGGGGCGGGGCGTGCACGTTTCGCACGGGCAGAGATCCCGGCGGCGAGTACGGGTGTGGTGACTCATGCCGCGCCACGGATCGGGTGCACGTTCCCGGCGGCGGGGAGGTCGGACAGGTCGGCGATGCCGGCGAGGCGGCCTTGCTTCTCGACGGGGATCCGGACGGTGTCGGTGACCTTCACGCCGAGCTGCCGGAACAGGCCCGTGACGGACACGTACCGGTTCTTCGGGATCACGTACGCGGCGGGATCGTCAGGGGAGGAGGAGACGATCCGGAGGAGGAAGTCTTCCGGGTCCCACTCGAAGTAGATCGCGACGGGTTCGCCGAGCATCTCGACCAGTGCTCGGGACAGGACGAGCTTCGTTGCCCCGTTCGTCTTGTGAGCGGAGAGGGTGATCTGCGGGCCCGCGGACGGGGCCTTCTGGTGGGTCTTCGGCATCTTCTGGAAAGCCATGGTGTGGGTCCTTTCGGAGGGGTGGTTGGAGCGCGCCCGGTGCGGGTCTAGGCCGTGAGTCGCTCGAGGTCGGCGTCACCGGGGCGGGCATGACGAAGGCCCCCGCCGTAGCGGAGGCCTCAGAGATGCCGGGGTGTTGCTGCTGGGCTCAGAAGGGTGGGTCGTCGTACCCGCCCTGGTTGCCGCCGCCGACCCACGGGTCGGACTGCGGAGCGCCCTGGGGCTGGCCGTAGCCGGACTGCGGCGGGGACTGCGGAGCGCCGCCCTGCTGCTGGCGCTTCGGGTAGGCGCGCACACCGGTCGCGGTCACGTTCAGGGACTTGCCCTGTGCGCCGTCGCGGGTCGTGTACTCCTCCTCGAAGACCTCCCCGTCGACCGTGATCGTCTGGCCCTTCTCGAGGTTCATCGCGGCGACCGCCTGCGCGATCTCGCGCCACCAGGACACCCGGTACCAGGTCGTGTGCACGGTCTCGTAGTCCTGCCGAGCGTCGCCGGTGCTCCCGACCTTCTTGGACTTGTTGACCGCCACCGACGCGGAGACGACGGGCGTGCCGTCCTGCGTGGTGCGTGCCTCCGGGGCGCCGCCGAGGTTGCCGGTGAAGTGGATGGTTGCGTCTGCCATGGATCAGTTCTCCTCGGGGGCGGGGGTGAAGGAGTCCAGCACCTTGCTGATCTCCGGGCGGGTGAGCTCCGACCGCGACTCGATGTCGCGGCCGATGACCGAGCTGACGTAGCCGAGCGCTTCGTCGCGGCCCTCGAGGCCGTTCTCCTTAAGGACGGCGAACATCTTTCGGAGCTGCGCTTCCGACGGCACCTCACCGGTCTCCGCGATTGCGGCGCGGAGGTCGTCCTGCCCCTTCGTCTCGGCGACGGGTGCGGGGTCCTTGCGCTTGCGGGACACCTTCGTGGTCGGGCCCGCCGGCTTGGAGGGGGCAGCCTCGGGTGCGTCGGTGAACTCCCCGCCGAGCTCGTCGGGGGTGTGGGTGACGCCGTAGAGGGCGTCGGAGGCGCCCATGCGGCACACCTCGGTGATCGCGCGGGAGCGGAGCATCGCGGCGGGGAACTTCTTCCACGTCGGGTTGCTGGTGAGGCCGGCGGTCTGGGCGCGCTTGAGGTCCCAGGTGGCCGTGTACTCGAAGCCCTGGTCGTCGGCGCGGATGAGGACGGCGGTCGCTTCCTGGTCGTCGGCGGTCACGCGGAGCTTGTGTCCGGCGCGGCGGACGACGGAGGCGATCAGCTCAGCGGACGCGGACGGCTTCCCGTTGATGACGTGGATGCTGGTGATCGCGTGGATCGGCTTCACGTCGAGCGCGTCGGCGTACTGCAGGGCGAAGAGGAGGTTCGCGGGGTTCTGCTGGTACTCGCGGGGCAGCAGCCCGGACGGGGCGAGGGCCTTCGCGAACTCGATCTGCTGGCCGAGCGGGGCGGGCTCGTGGACGATGACTTCACTCATCGGGTGACCTCCTTGAGGGTCTTCGGGTTCCACCGGTTCTTCACCGCGAGGGCGGCGAGGAACGCGGTGAACGATTGGTCGATGTGCTCCCGGTCGGGAGACAGTTCGTAGAGGCGGGTGCCGGTCCCGGTCACGTGGGCGACGTAGGTGGCGGCGATGTCGGGGAGCGGGTGCTCCGTGTCGGGGTCGGTGTCGTCGACCCAGAACTCGGCGCGGGCGTAGGCGGCGGTCTGGATCGCCGTGTCCGGGTAGACGCCGGTCGAGGTCTTGAGGTCGATCTCGATCGGTGCCCCGTCGTGGAGGGAGGGGACTGATGCGATGAGGTCGAAGCGGCCGGCGTACCAGTGGGTCCGGTTCGCGACGGACTTCTCGGTGAGGAGCGGGGTCACGTCCCAGGCGTCGAGGAAGTCGACGTACCCCTCGACGTGACCGAGCAGTGTGTCGGGTACGTCGACGTCCTCGCCGTGGACGACGCGCTCGGCGAGGGCGTGGACGGCGGTGCCGCGGACGGCGGCCTCGTCCCGCTTCTTCCACGGCGCCTTCCGCCACTGTTCGTAAAGGTCGTCCCGGTCGATGTTCGCGAGGTTCCAGGCGGCCTCGGACGGGGGCAGTTCGCGGAACGACTGGGCCCATTCGGCGGCGGCCTCGGCGGCCTGGTTCGCTGCCCAGTACGCGAGCGCCGGCTTCGGGATCCCGCCGCCGATGATCGTTGTCGCTCCGGTGACGGGTTTTCCGTCGAGGCGGTACCGGTGCGAGGCCTCGTTGAAGGTGAGGGTCATCGGTCGCTCCCGAGGAGCATGTCGGCGACGTCGAGCGCGCCGTGCCGCTCGAGGTACCTGCGGGCGCCTGCCATCTGCTCATCGCTGATGGTGACGTCCTCGAGCATCTTCCGCCGCTGCTCGATGGTGAGGATGCCGGGGTTGCTCAACGGGCCACCGCCTTCCACAGGTCGAAGGGCTCCTGCCAGGCGTGGAGCTTGACGGGCTTCCCGAGGGCGACGGTCGTCTCAGATCGGGTGAGGCGCCGCCACGGCATCTTCTGGGCGGCGTCGGCGTCACAGGCCTTGGTGATCGCCGTGTCGGTGAGGACGGGGGTCATGCCTTCTGCTCCTTCTTGCGTTGCTTCTCGATGTGGCCGACGGCCTGGGTTCCGGTGGGGTCCGAGTACGTGGGGCGGGTGCGGCGCTCGCGGCGCGGTTCTGCCTGCCACGGGTTGTTCGACTCGGGCCGGCGGGGGAGGTCACTGTCGTCAGCGCGCTTCGTGTACGCCGCGTCGAGGAGAGCGGCGAGCCTGTCGCGGGTCATCGGTCCCTCCGCATCCACTCGAAGAGCTCGGCTGCGGCCGCGAACGCGACGATGCCGACCAGGGAACCGACGCCGAGAGCGACGAGCGTCAAACCGAGGGGCACATCCAGCGGGCTCATGCGGTCTCCTCCTCGTCGTCGTCGAGGGGACCGAGGAGCACCCACTCGGCGTACTCGATCGCCTTGTCCCGCGAGTACGGGAGGATCGCGAGGAGCACCTTGAACCGCTCGTCGGCGTCGGAGTCGGCGAGGTCGGGGAGCGGGGTCGCCCGGGGCGGGCGGATGTCACGGGGCGTCGGGGTGCTCATGCGGTCCTCTTCTGTTGGGCCGCGGAGCGGCGGTTGCGGGGTGCGATCAGCGGCGGGGTGGCCGGCGTTCGGGGTTCGATCGCGGTGCGGGGGATCCGCCACTGCTGGCCGAACTTCTGCGCGCCGGGGAGCTTCTTGGTGCGGCAGAGCAGGCGGACGGTGTAGGGCGAGAGCTGCAGCTCCTCGGCGGCGTCATCGGGGGTGAGCCAGTCGGTCACGGGGTCTCCTCTCGGTGGATGTCCCAGCGGGTGGCGGACCTGCCGGAGGGGGTGTGGCCGTTCCGGTCGACGGCGCGGACGCCTTCGAGGGTGTGGAGCTCGGCGGTGCGGGTGCGGATCGATGCGGCGGAGGAGCCGGGGACCATGCCGTTGCGGGCGAGGAAGTGCCGGCGGATCTGGTCGTGGGTGAGGGGTCCGTGGGCGGAGAGGATCGAGAGGATCTCCGCTTGGATCGCCCAGACCTTCCCGACCGCCGGCGCAGCCGCGTGGGACGTGGGCGGGTTCTCGAGGCGGGCGGCGAGGGACGTGTAGATGGGGGTGTGGTCGAGGACGGTCACGGGATCGCCTTCCTGTGGGTGGGGGCGGTGGATGCGAATGCGAGGGCGAGGTCGCGGAGCCAGTGGTGGCGGCCGCGTCGGCGGGCCCTCACTCCGTGTCCTCGGTGGGTTCGGTTGCCGGTGCCTCGGTGGCGGCGGCGAGGGCGGCCTCGGCGCGGTCGGCGTGGGCCTGCATCAGCTGGATCCACGGGGGCACCGTGGGGACGGGGGTCGACATCAGGCGTCCACCTCCTCGATCTGCGCGAGGGCGAGGTCGAGGAGGGCATCGAGGTCGTCCGGGTGGACGTACGCCTTCTCGTGCAGCTCGCGGGCGTCGGCGGCCTGGTGCCGGAGCCGGATGATCTTCTGGTGATCCATCGGGGTGCCTCCTTGAGGGCATAGAGAAGGCCCCCGCCGAATGGCGAGGGCCCGTGGTGTGAGGTAGATGGGGTCAGCGGTAGCGGGGCTTCGTCACGACGGAACTGGTGCGGATGCCGACTCCTCGCGGGGGGAGGCCGGCGGACCCCCTCGCCGCACGCTCGGCAGCTGCCTCCCGCTTCTGGCGGTCGCGGGTGATCGCCTCAGCCATCACCGCGCGGATCCGCTCGTCACGGCTCATCGGCTTGCTCATGCCTGCTCCTTCGATCCAGGGGTGGGTGTCATCGGTCCGAAGCGGCGGGCGTACTCGCGGCGGAGACAGCGGATCGCACTGTTCGCGTCCCCTCGGAAGTGGACTCTCGGGCGACGCTTGAGCTCCGCCTGCAGGCGCTCGCGCAGCTTCGCTTCGGGCCAGGACGCGATGTCCATGAGGTAGATCTGGCGGTTCAACCGGGGCTCGTGGAGGGCGATCTGTTCCCGCTCCACCTCGAGTGCCGTGTCGCGGCTGGGGTGGACGGTCACGCGGAGACGATGGGTCTGCTCCGCTATCCCCGTCTTGCCGTGCTGCTTCATGCGCGCCGCCACGTCCTTGGTGCACCCCACGTAGATCACCCGTCCCTCGGTGTCGAGGCACCGGTAGACGAAGTGCGTGTGGCGCCGGCTCACGCGCGGACCTCGAGGGTGGCGAGGATGCGGCGAACCGCGGTCTCGCCGGTGGGGTCGGCGTACTGCATGGGGGTCGCCTCGCCGCGCCAGATCGCGAACAGCACCTCGGCGAGGCGGTGTGCGCGGCGGGTCGAGCAGCGCTCGCCCATGTCGGTCAGTGCCTGCTTCACGAGGTCTCGGGTCTCGAGGAATCCGGGCATGGCTGTCTCCTTGGATGAAGCCCTGGGGCTTGCCGTCGAACGACGGACTTGAGGGGGTGAAGCGGGGGAGGGTCAGGCGGCGGTGCGGCGCGAGGTCCGACTGGTGGTGCTCGCACCGTTTGTCACGGTGGGGTTGGCGGAGTCGGAGGTGACCTCGAAGACCTCCTCCAGATCGCGCTTGATCCAGTGGCAGATCGTGCGGGCGAGGTCGTCGCTGCACTGCGTCATCTTGCCGGTCTCAAGTGCGGAGATTGCCGCCTGCGTGCAGCGGCAGAGCGCTGCGAGGTCCCGCTGGCTGTAGCCCTGGGACTTGCGTCCGGAGCGGATGGGGACGGGGCTCTTCACCTTCATCCATGCCTCCCTTGAGTAGCGAGCCTTCGGTCGGCCGTATCCGTACGGCTTGCGCTCGGTGATGACGAACATGATGCCTCTCCTGAACCCTGATGACAAGTGGTGCGGGAACCATATGTCAGCCACTTGTCGCCCGTCAACCCCCTGCGCCGCAGGTGGGTGGGTGTTTCCCGGTAGTCTGGTTGTACTTTCTTCCGTTCGCCCTGGTGGAAGAAGTGAGACAACAGCCCAGAGGATCGAGCCATGACCCACTCGAAGCGAACCCTGCAGGACGTTGCCCGCCTTGCTGCCGACAGGAACGGCGGCAAGGGTGGTCGCGCTCTGCAGCGCATCGCGGAGAGCCGGGGTCTGACGCTGTCGTACGCGACGGTCGACCGGATCCTCGCCGGGAAGTACGAGAGCCGGCCCCAGCGCAACACCATCGAGGCGCTGGCGGTGCTCTCCGAGCTCCCGCTCGAGGAGGTCTACGAGGCTGCGGGGATCCCGCTCCCCATGGCGCCCTTCTCGGAGCAGGTGCCTGAGGGTGCAGACCGCCTCACTGTCGATCAGCGACGCGTCGTCCTAGATGTGATCCGCGGCTTCGTCCGCGACAACGATCGGATGGCCGACCTTGAACGACGAATCGAAGACCTCGCCGGCGACGAGCGCGACCCGGATGTACCGGGTGGACCTGTCTCTGATGGCGCAACAACTCGACCGTCAGACCGTCGTCTGAAACTGCTCTCCGAAGATGCCCCTGAGGGGCTGAAGGAGATGCCGTATGCCGCCGACGAGCAGCGCCCCGGGGACGACCCCGGCGAGGACCAGCACTGACCTGATCCTCCATGCCGAGGACATGGGAGCCCGCGTCGTCTGGGCCCTCGACCTCCCCGAGCGGGGCCGCTACTACCCGGGCATCGACATCATCGTCATCCGTCACGGCATGACCGAGAGGCGCACCGTCTCCACCCTCGCTCACGAGCTCGCCCACCTCTACTACGGGGACACCCTCTGCACTCCTGCAGTGGGGCGCCGCGCGTGGAGGTGGGCCGCTCGACTCCTCGTCCCCGACGACGAGTACGCGGCCGCGGAGCGGCTCGACCCGTCCGCCGGCGCGATCGCCCAGCACCTCGGCGTCACCCTTGACGTCATCGCCGCGTACCGGCGGGCGGCGTGACCGTGCCCTAGCCTGTGTCCCGGTGCACAACGTGTTGCCATCGGTGCAGGTCAGGGGCTCGCCGTTGCTCCATGCACCAGATGGTCAATGAAGGGTGTTTGCGCAGGTCGAAGCGCTTTCCTGACCCTCATGGAGTACCGGGTTCGAATCCCGTTGGGGGTACTGCTCGCAGGACTGCGAGGGGCGTCACAGCGAAAGTGGTCATGACCCCCCACGGACGTCCGGTAGAGTTATCCGAGTCGAGAGGCCGCGAGGCGGAACGACGAATGGCCCTGTAGCTCAGTTGGTTAGAGCGCCGCCCTGTCACGGCGGAGGTCGCCGGTTCAAGTCCGGTCAGGGTCGCCCCGCACAGAAGGCCCCGGAGCATCGCTCCGGGGCCTTCTGCATGCCCGGGGGCACAGGGTCACGAGGAGCAGGGGCGGACGGATCCTAGGGTTGAGGGATGAGCACCCCTGTCAACCACCGGATCCGTCTCGCCTCCCGTCCCCACGGCGTGCCCGCGCCGGAGGACTTCGTCCACGACTCCGCCCCGCTGCCCGTCCCCGGCCCGGGGGAGGCACTGCTGCGCACCCTCCACATCTCGCTGGACCCGTACGTGCGCGGCCGCATGAGCGACGCCCGCTCCTACGCGGCCCCCATGGAGATCGGGGACGTCATCGTCGGCGCGACCGTCGCCGAGGTCGTCGCCTCGGAGGCGGAGGGCCTCGCGCCCGGGGAGATCGTCCTCGGCTACGGCGGCTGGCAGGAGTACAGCGTCGAGCCCGCCGCGACGCTGCGCCGCCTCGACCCGGCCGTCGCCCCCGTCACCACCGCCCTCGGCGTGCTCGGCATGCCCGGCTTCACCGCCTATGCGGGCCTGCGCGCCATCGGCAAGCCCCAGCAGGGCGAGACCCTCGCCGTCGCCGCCGCCGCCGGGCCCGTCGGCTCCGCCGTCGGCCAGATCGCCCGCCTGCGCGGCGCCCGAGCGATCGGCATCGCCGGCGGCGAGCGCAAGGTCGAGCACCTGCGCGGCCTCGGCTTCGACGAGGCCCTCGAGCATCGCTCCCCGGACTTCCCGGGCCGCCTCGCGGCCGCCTCCCCGCGGGGCATCGACGTGTACTTCGAGAACGTGGGCGGCGCCGTGTGGGACGCCGTGCTGCCGCTGCTGAACGAGTACGCTCGCGTGCCCGTGTGCGGCCTCGCCGCCCAGTACAGCGCCACCTCGCTGCCCGAGGGGCCGGACCGCTCGGGGCAGCTGCTGGGGCAGGTGCTCTCGCGGAGCCTGACCCTGCGCGGCTTCATCCAGCGGGAGTTCCGCGAGGAGATGCACGAGGACTTCCTGCGGGAGATGACCGCCTGGGTGCAGGACGGCTCCGTGCGCTACGCGGAGGACGTCACCCGGGGCCTGGACCGGGCGCCGGAGGCGTTCGTCGGCATGCTGCGCGGGGACAACCTCGGCAAGGCCCTCGTGACCCTCGGCTGAGGCGCGACCGGCACTCGACCGGCCGGAGCGGGGCGACCGTCGAGTCCGTGAGGGTGGTGTGCCTTACACCGGCGGCCGTCGGTTGGGAGCGGGGCGTGAGCCCTGCTAGCCTGTTCCTCGGTCGCCCCGCGACCACGGCCTGACGGCCACGGCTCTGTAGCTCAGTTGGTAGAGCGTTCGACTGAAAATCGAAAGGTCACCGGATCGACGCCGGTCGGAGCCACCGCGGAAGGCCCCCTGCATCGCAGGGGGCCTTCGTCGTGTCGTGGCCAGGTCATGTCCGGGCCCGATCGTGCAGGGCGGTCGTCGGGCACCGATGCCACGTCTCGGGTCGCCGTCGTCCCCGTGCGCCGTCGTGCCCAGGGGGAGAGCCCGCGGCGGCCCAGGGGGACCTGCCTCGGGACGGCCCGCGTGAGGATCGGCCGGAGGAGCACGGAGTGCCGGCCCCATCGTGCTCCCACCCGGACATGCTTCGATGACCGCATGATCGAGATCAGCCGCGCGGACTTCGAGGAGGCGGTGGACGACGCCCTCGACTCGCTGCCGGACGAGATCGCCCGCACCATCGCGGAGTCCAACGTCGTCATCCTCGTCGAGGAGGAGCCGGAGCCGCGCGGCGACGGCACCGAGCTGCTGGGCCTGTACGTCGGCATCCCCCTGGACCGTCGCAGCGTGTTCGACGGCTTCCGCGAGCCGGACCGGATCTTCGTCTACCGCGGGCCCCTGCAGCGTCACGCCCGCAGCCGCGAGGACCTCGTGCGGCAGATCGCGGTCACCGTGCTGCACGAGCTCGGGCACCTCTTCGGCCTCAGCGAGAAGCGGCTCCACGAGCTCGGCTGGGGCTGAGCCCCGGGCCGCGCCGTGACGGCTCAGTCGGGCAGGTCGACGTCGAGGTCGCTGAGCCCCGCCTCGTGGGCGATGATCGCGATCTGCACGCGGTTGGTGCAGTCGAGCTTCGAGAAGATCTTCGAGACGTGCGCCTTCACGGTCGCCTCGCTCATGAACAGGCGCATGCCGATCTGCGCGTTCGACAGCCCCGCGCCCACCGCGCCCAGGACCTCCGTCTCCCGCTCCGTGAGCTGGTCCAGCCCCGGGTGGCGGTCCTGCCGGGAGCCCGGGTTCGCCTCCGAGAAGTGCGAGAGCATCCGCTTGGTGACCGTCGGCGCGAGCATCGCCTCGCCGCCCGCGACCACGTGCACGGCGCGGGCGAGGTCCTGCGGCGGGGTGTCCTTGAGCAGGAACCCGCTCGCCCCCGCCTCGAGCGCCTGGAAGACGTACTCGTCCATGTCGAAGGTGGTGAGCATGATGATCTTCGGCGCCTCCGCGAGCGCCACGACCGCCTTCGTCGCGGCGATGCCGTCCATCTGCGGCATCCGCACGTCCATCAGCAGCACGTCGGGCCGGTGGCGGTGCACGAGGGTCACGGCCTCGGAGCCGTCCTTGCCCTCGCCCACCACCTCGATCCCGGGATCGGCGCCGAGGATCATGGCCAGCCCGGCGCGCACCAGGGAGTCGTCGTCGATCAGTCCCACGCGGGTCACGTCGCCGGCCATGGGATCACCGCCCTCACTTCGAATCGTCCGTCGTCGGTGGGGCCGGAGGTGATGGTCCCTCCTGCGTGCAGCACACGCGTCTCGATCCCGGACAGGCCCATGCGGGCGCCCGGCAGATCCGAGGTGAACCCCTGGGGAAGAACATTACTGACCTCGATGATCAGCTCGGTACCGGGCTCGCCGATGAGCGCCACCCGGGAGTCGGTGAGCCGCGCGTGCTTGTGGATGTTCGTCAGCCCCTCCTGCACCACCCGGTAGGCGGTGCGCGCCAGGGCGTCCGGCACCGGGTCGTCGATGAAGTCGAAAATCTCCACGCTGATCCCCGCCTCGCGGGAGCCGGCGACCAGGGCGCGCACGTCCTCCCAGGTGGGCTGCGGGGCGAGCGGCGCCTCCTCGCCGTCGCCGCGGAGCACGCCGAGCACCTCCCGCAGCTCGTTGAGCGCGGAGGCGGCGGTCTGCCGGATGAGCCCGGCGGAGGCCTGCACCTGCTCCCGCTCGAGGTTCGGGTTCACCTCGAGGGCGCCGGCCTGCAGGGCGACCAGGGAGATCTTGTGGGCGACGATGTCGTGCATCTCGCGGGCGATGCGGGTGCGCTCGGCCCGACGGGCCTGCTCCTCCGCGAGGCCGCGGCCGGACTCCGCCTGCTCCGCGCGCTGGCGCAGCTGCCCCAGCAGCAGGCGCCGGGTCGCGGTGTACATGCCCGTCGCGGTCGCCGCCGCGACGACGAGCACGCTCGTGAGCGCACCGGTCACCGAGAGCATCGTGTCGCCGAGGAACAGCGTGGGCATCGCGCCCGCGACCCCCGCGACGGCCGCGATGAGCACCGTGCGCAGCCGCGAGGCGCTGCGCGTCGCGTAGGCGTAGGTGCCCACGACCATCACCACGAGGGAGCCGGCCAGGGCGTTGAGGGCGAGCACGAGCGGCAGCAGCCAGGTCCAGCGGGGCCAGCGCCACAGCAGGGCGGCGCCGAGCACGAGCGTCACCGCACAGGCCAGGAGATCGGCGCGCCCGGTGCGCAGCACGAAGGTCAGCATGGTCTCGAGGAGGACGAGGAGGGCGAGGCCCACCTCCTGCCACCGGCGTCTGACCGGCATCCCCAGCTCGTCCATCCGCCCAGCCTATCGGCGCTGAGAGCGGTGCGGCGCGCCCGGCGCCCTAGGATGTGCGGGCCCGCAGGACGGTCCTCGCGACCGCCCCGACCCCCGCCCGACCCCCGCCCGTCCCTCGCCCGTCGACTGCGCCGGCTCGTCCCCGCCGGCGCGCAGGAGCCTCCATGAGCAGCACCCTCCCCGCGTCCCGCCGCCCCCTCGCCCGGCTCGGCGTGCTCGCCGCCGCCGCGCTCCTCGCGGTCACCGGCTGCACCCCCGGAGGGGGGTCCGACGGGGCCGACGCGTCCGACGGCGGCGCGGACCAGGGCGCCGCGAGCACCGGGACGGCCGCCGCGGAGCTCGCGGACCTGGGCACCTCCCACGCCGCGGATCTCGACGTCGACCCGGCCTCGGACCCGGCCTACGCGCAGTACTACGACCAGCAGATCGACTGGGGCGCCTGCGAGGACGTGAGCGGCTCCGTCGGGCTCGAGTGCGGCACCCTCACCGTGCCGCTCGCCTGGGACGACCCCTCCGCCGGGGACGTGGAGCTCGCCGTCGCCCGGCAGGGCGCGACCGTCGACGCGAAGGGCTCGCTCGTCGTCAACCCCGGCGGCCCCGGCGGGTCCGGGGTGGACATGGCCGCCCAGGCGGATGCGTACTTCTCCGCCGACGTCATGGCCTCCTACGACGTGGTCGGCTTCGACCCGCGCGGCGTCGCCCGCTCCCAGGGCATCGACTGCCTCACCGACGAGGACCTCGACCAGATGCGCGCCGATTCCTTCGACCTCCTCACCGAGGGCGGCGAGCGGGCGCAGCACCCGTGGGTCGAGCGCCTCGCCGAGGGCTGCGAGGACGATCCCGGCTCCGCGGAGCTGCTCCCGTACCTCGACACGGCCTCCTCGGCGCGGGACCTGGACGTGCTCCGCGCGGCCGCCGGCTCCGAGCAGCTCGACTACTTCGGCTACTCCTACGGCACCTTCCTGGGCTCGACCTACGCGGGCCTGTACCCCGAGCGTGTGGGGCGGATGGTGCTCGACGGCGCCGTGGACCCGACGCTCACCGCGGACGACTTCAGCGCCGGCCAGGCGGGCGGTTTCGAGCAGGCCACCCGCACCTTCCTCGAGGACTGCCTGAAGCAGGGAGAGGGCGAGTGCCCCTTCACCGGCGACGTCGACGCCGCCGCCCAGCAGCTCCTGGACCTGTTCGAGAAGGCCCAGTCGGACCCCCTGCCCACGGACGACCCGGATCGCCCGCTCACCGGCGCCCTCGCCCGCTCCGCCGTGCTCATGCTCATGTACGACGACAGCTCCTGGCAGTACGGCCGTGAGGGGATCGCCGCCGCGCTCGACGGGGACGGCCAGATCCTGCTGAACATCGCGGACCAGTCCGCGAGCCGCAACCGAGATGGCAGCTACAGCGGCAACGGCAACGAGGCCATCACCGCCGTGAACTGCCTGGACCGCCCCGGTCTCGCGAGCGAGGAGGAGGAGACCGCCCTCGCGCACCAGCTCGCGAAGGACGACCCGGTGTGGGGCTCCTCCTTCTCCTACGCCGCCACCACCTGCGGCTACTGGCCCGAGAAGCCGGTGCGCGAGCCCGCCCCCGTCACGGCCGACGGCGCCGCCCCGATCGTCGTCATCGGCACCACCGGCGACCCGGCCACCCCCTACACGTGGGCCGAGTCCCTCGCCGACCAGCTCTCCTCGGGCGTGCTGCTGACCTTCGAGGGCAACGGGCACACCGCCTACGGCCGCTCGGGCGGCTGCATCGAGGAACAGGTGGACGCCTACCTGCTCGAGGGCACCACACCCGCGGAGGGCGCCCGCTGCTGACCCCGCGCGGCGCCGGGTGTGACCTGCGGCGGGATCCGCCCCGGCGTTTTGCGCCGGGGGCCGCCGGTCGCCTACAGTGTTCCGGTCCGCCGTGATCGGCGGTGACGCCGCCTTAGCTCAGTCGGTAGAGCGATTCACTCGTAATGAATAGGTCGCCGGTTCGATTCCGGCAGGCGGCTCCACAGGTCAGGACCCGGGACGACCCCCACGGTGTGTGCGCCGTGGGGGTCGTTCGCGCTCGTCGTGTGTTCGTCTGGTCCAGGGGGTTCGCAGGGGAGACCGTGCGACGCACCCCCGGCCTCCCGGGATGCATGCAGGCCTCCACCGTCCCGTCGGGAGTGAGGGCGCCCTTGCGACCGTCAGCAGCGGCTGTGTGCGCGGCGGGTGGTGCGCGAGCGTCGACGGCGGCGTCGCACGACCGATGCCGCCACCAGGACGAGCAGTGCGACCGATATGCGGATCAGCAGGATCCAGGGGGGTTGTCGTCGGTGAGCGGCGAGGCGCCGATCGCGAAGGCGAGGGCGGCGACGGCCAACGGGCACCGCGGGAGCAGCTCGGACCTCGTCGACGTGGGGTCGGGCTGATGCCTGCTCAGGTGCCGGCTGGGGTCGGGCCGCCCGGATGGCGGTCGGTCGACCGCCCGGTCGATCCCGCCCTCGCGGGAGCCGGACAGCTCGTGATGGCAGTAGCCTCGACGCCACGCGACCCCAGGAGGCCGACATGGACCGAGAGAAACTCACGCTGGCCGTCACCCAGGCCATCGACGCACGCAGCAGCGAAGGTTCGCACGAACCCGCCGACTTCGACATCGACGCGATCGTCGACGAGCTGATCCGACGGGCCCCTGAGGGCACGGTCCAGGAGCTCGACGGCGCTGACTACTGGGACATCATCGCGAAGCATCGTCGCCGACCATGATCCCGGACCCGATGGACGTCACCGACACCCGTCACGAGCAGGCCGGCCGGTGCAGGTTCTTCACCTGTGAGAACCGCGCCGTCGCCGAGGTCGAGCTGCCCTACGCCGACGGCTTCCGACGAGTTCCGCTGTGCGCGTTCCATCATGACTGGGTGCTGAAGATGGACCACGGTTCGCCGTCCTGAGCCCCACGGCCCGAACTGCCGGCGCTCGCCCGGGCGCGTCTCGGACGCCCATGGTCTCCCCGTCGACACTGACCGCAGACGCAGGGACGTGCCCCACCCTCCGTGAGGAGAGCGGAGCACGCCCCGCGATGCGATGAGGTCAGATCAGGAACGAGTTGCCCCTGACCAGCCTCCGCCACCGGCGACCGAGGCCCACATGGTCACCCGCGGCGAGGCCGGCCATGGCGATGAGCACCGCCGCCATGATGACGTGGTCGTCGTAGAGCGGGTTCGTCGTCATCGGAAACGCCGCCAGGTACATCAGCAGGTACATGGCCGTGCCGCTCACGGCGGCGATGCGCATGCCGATGCCGAGCAGCAGCGCGACGCCGATGCCGAGCAGGCCGAGCATGAAGAGGGCGTCGGTGAAGGGGTTCAGGCTCAGCCAGAACGTCCAGAATCCGGCGAACGGATTACCTGCCTCGATCGACCCGCCCAGGAATCCTGAGGTGGGGGAGCCGCCGTTGAGCCACGCCCTCTCCGCGGGAGTCGAGAAGCCCAGACCGAACAGCTTGTCCAGGAACGCCCACAGGAAGGTGAAGCCGAGGAGGATCCGAACGATTCCCAGTGCGGTGAAGCCCCAGGGCGACGGCTCGGTGTGGAGAGCCTGAGTGGTGGAGGCGGGGATGGTGGGGGTCGGGGATGCGGTCACAACGGACTCCTTGAGAGGTGACCGAGGGCGGTAACTCCGCTCCGGATACTTCGAAAGTACCGGTCAGGGCAACTCCCGACAGGGCCTTAGGGCCCGTCGAGCGCTCACGCGGCGTCCTATCCTGAGGAGGGTCCTCATGCATCGCAGGGCGAGGGCCGTGCATCCCTGCCAGCTCGGCACCCTCGCGTCCCCCCCCATGCCTCGGCGGCGTCCGGGCGGTGCGTCCTCCTGACGCGGCGCGGAGCGGTGGCCGGGTGATCAGTCCCGGCCGCCCTGCTCGCGGCGGTCGGGAGGCAGGGCCACGAGGCCCAAGGTGAAGGCGCGCACCGTCAGCGCGACGCGCGACCGGCATCCGAGCTTCGCGTTCAGCGCGGTGACGTGCGACTTCACGGTGGACTCGGTGACGCCGAGCTCCTGGGCGATCTCAGCGTTCGAGCTCGCCCGGCACACGGCGGCGAGCACCTCCTGCTCGCGCTCGCTGAGGCCCAGGGCCGCGGCGGCGTCGCCGTCGGCGTCCCGGTCCTCGGGATCGGTGGGCGCTGCGGCGGCGATGTTCGCGGCGATGACCGGAGAGAGCACCGTCACCGCCTCCTGTCGGGCGGCGCGGACGGCCGCGACGATGGCCGTCGCCGTGGTCGTCTTCAGGAGGAACCCGGCGGCGCCCGCGCCGAGCGCGGCGCGGGCCTGCTCCTCGGTGCCGAAGGTGGTCAGCACGAGCACGGAGGTGTGCGGTCGGCGCTCGACGATCGCCGACGTGGCCGCGATCCCGTCCATGCCCGGCAGGACGAGGTCCATGAGCACGACCTCGGGCTCGAGCTCCTCGATGCGCGCGAGGGCGGCCTCCGCGGTCTCCTCGACCGCGACGACCTCGAGGTCCTCCTCCCGGTCCAGGTAGGCCGCGAGCGCCTCCCGCACGATCGGGTCGTCGTCGCACACGAGCACCCGGGTGCTCGGGGCGGGGGAGGAGGCGCTGCGCGGCATCAGGCGGCGTCCGTGAGCGCCGGGATCGCGAGACGGGTGAGGAACATGCGGCCGTCGCGCTCCGTGTGGAGGGTGCCGCCCACCGCGGCGAGGCGCTCGGTGACGCCGGTCAGGCCGTGGCCGCCGGAGAGCGCGGTGGGCCGGTCGTCGTCCACCGCGTTCAGGACGATGATGTCGACGCCCGCCCCGAGGCCGGGCGGAGCCGTGGCGGCGCGCGGTGCGTGATCCGGGGCGTGCTCGATCTCGACGAGGATCGCGACGGGGGCCTCGCGGTCACCGTGGCGCAGCACGTTCTCCTCGATCTCCGTGAGGCAGCGGCGCACCACGGCACCCGGCCCACCCGGGATCGCCTCGGCGCCCGCGGCGTGGAGGTGCACGGTGAAGCCGTCGCCGGCGAGCCGCCCGCGCAGCGTCTCGAGGGCCTCCGCGAGCGGGGCCTCCTCGGCGACCGTGGGGGACGGGGTCCCCCGGGTGGCGACGGCGGGTGCCGTGGCGGAGGCGGGGCCGGCCTGCTCCTCGCGAAGCTCCTCGAGGAGCGAGCGCAGCTGGTCCGTGCCCTCGCGCGCGGTCGCGGAGATCCGGCGCAGGGGAGCCCGGTGCTGCTCGCCCGGCTCCCGCGGGGCGGACTCGGCGAGCATGACGACGCGGGCCATCGCCCGGACCCCGGTGTCGTGGAGCTCGCGGGCGATCGCGCGGCGCTGCTCGGCGAGCTCGGACTCGGCCCGAGCGCGCTCGGCGACCTCGCGCTGCACCTGCGCCCGGCCCCAGCTGCCGCCCAGCAGGGCGGCCACCTGGAGCGTCATCCAGCCGATCGTCTGGGCGAGGACGGCGTCGAGGTGCACGCCGCGCAGCACCTCGGCCGCGGCGGGCGAGGCGACGTGCCACAGCGCGACCGCGACCGCGAGACGGGGGCGGCCGTGCGCGGCGAGGGCGGCGATCGCGAGCGGGCTCGCGAGGATGCCGGTGCCGATGTGCGCGGGGCCGAGTCCCAGGGCGAGCGTGAGGACGCCGCCCGTGAGAGCCGCGGCGGTGACCGGGCGGCGCAGGGCGAGGCCGCCGGAGACGCTGAGCGCGCCGGCGACGGCGAGCGAGGCGGGGCCCATGCCGTCGGCCACGGGGAGCGTGCCGCCGAGCAGCAGGAGGGTGACGACGACCGCCGCGGCGCGGCTGTCGAGGCGCGGGAGCCTGCTCACCGCCTGCGCGTCCCGGCCGTCGGGGGAGTCCGCACCCGGCCCCGTGCGGGGGCGTGCGGAGGCCCCGACGGGTCGTAGTGTGTGCTCGATCACTCGGCAAGGGTAATGCTGATAGAAGTCTGATCGAAGTTTGTGTCTGGACTGTGGATGAACGCCGCTGTCTGGAAGATGCCCGTTTCTTGATCAAGTCCAGAGAGCTGGGTACAGTCGGGGTCATGTCCACCGCTGACCACTCCACCGCCCTGCGCGCCGCGGGACTGCGGGTGACGGCGCCACGGCTGGCCACGCTCGAGGCCGTCGAGAAGCTGCCTCACGCCGATGCCGACGCGGTCGCCCAGTCCGTGCGCTCGACCCTCGGCACCATCTCCCGTCAGGCCGTCTACGACATCCTCGGCGCCCTCACCGAGGCGGAGATCCTGCGTCGGGTGTCGGTGGGAGGCCGGAGCATGCTCTACGAGATGCACCGCCACGACAACCACCACCACCTCGTCTGCACGCGGTGCGGCCGGCTGGAGGACGTCCCGTGCGCCGTCGGCCACGCCCCCTGCCTCACCCCGCAGGAGGACCACGGCTTCGAGATCGAGGTCGCCGAGGTCGTCTACCGCGGCGTGTGCACCCGCTGTCGGAGCGAGCGCTCCGTGGACGCTCCCCCGGCCGCCGCCCCCGCAGGCGCCACCCCCCGCGGCTGAGCGCCGCCCCACAGACCTGCCCTCCGGGGCAGCCCTTCCCGACCACCGTCCGACCGAAGGAGAAGCCCATGACCCACCTGGATCCCACGGCCCACCACGATTCGTCGCTGCCCTCGACCACCGAGTCCGGCGCCCCCCGCGAGAGCGACGCCCATTCGCTCAGCGTCGGCGCCGACGGCCCCCTGCTCCTCCACGACGTCGCCCTCGTCGAGAAGCTCGCCCGCTTCGACCGCGAGCGCATCCCGGAGCGCAGCCCCCACGCGAAGGGCTCCGGCGCCTTCGGCGAGCTCGAGATCACCGAGGACCTCTCCCAGTACACGAAGGCCGGGCTCTTCCAGAAGGGCGCGAAGACCCCGATGCTGGCCCGCTTCTCCACCGTCGCCGGTGAGCTGGGCTCGCCCGACACGTGGCGGGACGTGCGCGGCTTCGCGCTGAAGTTCTACACCGGCGAGGGCAACTTCGACATCGTCGGCAACAACACCCCGATCTTCTTCCTGCGCGACCCGATGAAGTTCCCCGACTTCATCCACAGCCAGAAGCGCCTCCCGGACTCCGGCCTGCGCGACAACACCATGCAGTGGGACTTCTGGACCCTCTCCCCGGAGAGCGCCCACCAGGTCACCTACCTCATGGGCGATCGCGGCCTGCCCAAGTCCTGGCGTCACATGAACGGCTACTCCTCCCACACCTACCTGTGGGTCAACGAGGCCGGCGAGAAGTTCTGGGTCAAGTACCACTTCCTCACCGAGCAGGGCCTGGAGTTCCTCACCAACGAGGAGGCCGGCGAGCTCGCGGGCTCCGACGCGGACTACCACCGTCGCGACCTCTTCGACGCGATCGCGGGCGGCGAGTTCCCGTCCTGGCGCGTCGAGGTGCAGCTCATGCCCTACGACGAGGCGAAGGACTACCGCTTCAACCCCTTCGACCTCACGAAGACCTGGTCGAAGAAGGACTACCCGCGCATCCCGCTGGGCCGGTTCACGCTGAACCAGAACCCCACCAACCACTATGCGCAGATCGAGCAGGCCGCGTTCAGCCCCTCGAACACCGTGCCGGGCACCGGCGTCTCCCCGGACAAGATGCTGCTGGGCCGCGTCTTCTCCTACCCGGACGCGCAGCGCAACCGCCTCGGCACGAACTTCAACCAGCTGCCCGTGAACCGCCCGCTCGTGGAGACGAACTCCTACGACAAGGAGGGCGCGATGGAGTTCCTGCACAGCGGTGACGCCCCGGTGTACGCGCCGAACTCCTTCGGTCGCGCCTACCAGGAGGCGCAGGGGCCCGTGGACAACGGCTGGGAGGCCGACGGCGCGCTCGTGCGCTCCGCCTACTCCCTGCACGCGGAGGACGACGACTTCGGTCAGGCGCACACCCTGATCCGCGAGGTCATGGACGAGGCCGAGCGCGGCCGTCTCGTGGAGACCGTCTCCGGTGCCCTCTCCACGGTCCAGGAGCCCGTGCTCTCGAACGCCTTCCAGTACTGGAAGAACATCGACCAGGAGGTCGGTGCGGCGATCGAGGCGGCGGTCAAGGCCGGCCTCGAGGAGCAGGTCCCCGGCGCCGATCCCGTCGACGAGTGATCTGACCTCACGGCCCGACGCGCAGCGGCCCGCCTCCGGAAGGAGGCGGGCCGCTCGCGTTCGTCAGGGTCGGGCGCTCAGACGACGAGCACCTCGGAGGGGGAGGAGAGGAGCAGCTTCTGCACGGTGAGGCCCATGAGGTGCCGGCCCAGCTCCCGCTGCCGGCGGATCCCGAGCACGAGCAGCTCGGCCCGCTCCTGCTCGACGACCCGCAGCAGCACGTCGGCGATGTCGTCCTCCGTGCGCTCCTGGCGCACCTCCACGCGCACCGCGGCGCCGCGCAGGTGATCGGCGGCGATGTCCAGCTGTCCCTCGTCGGCGTGCCGGGGATCGTCCTCGACGCCGTCGCGCACCACGTTGACCAGGATCAGCGGGCCGCCGCGGCGCTCCGCCTCGGTGCGGGCCGCGTCGAGCGCCGCGAACCCCACGTCGGTGGGGATGAATCCGACGACGACTGCCATGACCACTCCTGGGGTGCTGCTCGGGGACCGGGGCGCCGCGACGGTGCGCGATCTGCCCCGATCCTACGGCGTGCGCGGGGGCGGGCGGTCCGGGGTCCGCTCCCTTCCCGCCGGATCCGCGGGAGCCGGGCTCAGACCTCGGCGTCGGGGAGGACGACGTCGGAGCGGGTCTGGCCGGAGAGCTTCTGGATCTCGTCCATGATCCGCGCCGTCAGCAGGCGGCGACGGGCGCCCTTGCTCAGGCTCGGATCGATCTCGGCGACCTCGATCGGACGGCCCACGCGCACGGACACCGTGCCGCGCACCTTCCGCCACGGGACGGAGAAGATCGACGGGGTGTTCTTCACGCCCACCGGCACCACCGGGCAGCCGGACTCGATCGCGAGCCATGCCGCGCCCTGCTTCCCCGGGTGCAGCAGGCCGTCCTTGGAGCGCGTGCCCTCGGGGTAGATGCCGAACCCGTGCCCCTCGCGCAGCACCTCGAGGCCCGCCTGCAGTGCGCCCTTGCCGCTCGAGAGCGCCTCCCGGTCCAGCGGCACCGCGCCCACCTGCTCGAAGAAGGTCTTGAGGATCCAGCCCTTGAGGCCGGGCTTCTTCCAGAAGTCGTCCTTGGAGACGAAGTGGACCTCGCGGTCGAACACGACCGGGATGAGGAAGGAGTCGACGTTGGCGAGGTGGTTCGCCGCCATGACGTACCCGCCCTCCCGGGGCACGTTCTCGAGCCCGGTCACGCGGGGCTTCCAGAACAGGCGGACATAGGGGCGCACCAGGGCGCGGGCCCCGTAGTAGAACGCGGTGGGCACGGTACCTCCAGGAGGGGTCGACGATCGGGGACACCGTACCGCCGCGGGCGCTCCCGGGCCGTGCGGGACCGCCCCGTGAGGGCCCCGGTGTGTGTGGTAGAACAGGCGCAGCGCCCGCGCCGGCCGTGCGCGGCGCCCCGGGCCGGTGAGGCCCCACGGCGACCGCACGCGGTCCGGGCGCCCGCCCCGCCCAGCCCGAGGAGCTCCCCCGACATGCCCAAGACCCTGAACATCGCCGTCATCGGCGCCGGGACGATGGCCCAGGCGGTCCATCTGCCGGTGCTGCGACGGCGCTGGGACCGCTTCGCCGTCACCGCGCTGGTGGACCACTCCGAGCGTCGGCGCCGCGAGTCCGCGGAGGTCTGGGGCATCGCCGAGGAGAAGCGGTACGCGACCGTCGGCGAGCTCGTCGACGCGATCCGCTCTCGCGCGATCACCGTGGACGCCGCACTGCTGTCCACCGACGGTCTCCACGTCGACGACCTCCTGCAGCTCCTGCGCCGCGGTGTGCCCGTGCTCGTGGAGCCGCCGCTGGGCTACTCCGCCGCGGAGATCGCGAAGATCGCGGACTTCGAGCGGATGACCGGCCGGAACCTCGTGATGATGGCGTACCCCCAGCAGTACGACGACTCCGTGGGGCGCATCGCCGAGCAGATCGCCGTCAAGGACGTGCGGATGATCGAGCACCGGGTCCTCATGCCTGCGAGCCAGCCGCTGTTCGGCGGCGCCCACGTCACCACCTCGGCCTACGACCTGCCGGCGGAGCAGCGCAGCGAGCGCCGCAACGCCCTGCAGGAGGCCGTGGTCGCCGGCAGCGGCGAGAGCGCCACTCAGCGCGACCGCGACCTCTACGTCAAGGGTCTGCTGACGGGCGTGGCCCATCAGCTCTCCGTCATCGAGTCCGTCTACGGCCCGCTCACCGAGCTCACCGCCGTGCGCCACTGGCCCAAGGGCGTCATCCCCGGCTCGATCGAGCTGCTCGGCGAGCTCGAGGGCGGCGCGCACGTGCACCTCGTGTGGCACTACCTGCCCTTCGCCCCCGAGTACTCCGAGACCCTGCAGATCCTCTCCGCGCGCAAGCGCCTGGACCTCGAGCTGTTCGCCCCCTCCCACGGGGACCGTCGCTCCACCCTGCACCTGCGGGAGAAGAAGTCCGGCGTCGTCACCGAGGTCGCGACCGTCGCGGGCCTGGGCTCGGCGGAGTCGATGTGGGAGGCGTTCCACGCCTTCGTCGAGAAGGGCGAGGCGCCGATCTCCGGCCCCGCCTCCGCCCAGCAGCAGGTGGCGCTCCTGCGCAAGGTGCTCGCCGCGATCGTCGAGGCCGACGGCCGCGACATCGACGCGGTCGTGGAGAAGGAGGAGCCGGAGGCCGACGCCCCGGTGGCCGCGGAGGAGGGGACCGGGATCGAGGTGGTCGCCCCCGCCGCTGCCGCCTCGACCGTCACGGAGCCTGCCGAGCCCACCGAGGCTACTGAGCCTGCCGAGCCCCCTGCTCCTGCGGAGCCCGTCGTGCTCCCGTCGGAGCCGGCCCCGCTCGCGGGCGAGCCCACCGAGGTCCTCCCGGACCTCTCCAGCGAGGCCGAGCCGTCCACGCGCACCGACGGCATCGTCGATGCCTGGTCCGTCGAGGGCGTGCCGAGCGAGGGTGAGCCGGTCGAGGGCGAGCCGGTCGGGGACGACGTCGCCGCCTCCTCGTCGTCCGAGGATCCCGCGCTCCCGCACGAGTCCACCGGTCCGATCCGCTCGAGCTGGCCCCCGGCCGCCGCCGGATCCGCCGAGGGCCCCGCCTCCGATGCCGCCGAGCCGTCGACGGGGGAGGGGTCCGCGCCGGACGCCGGCCGCTGACCGGGCACCTTCCCCACACCGTCACAGGGCGCCGCACCCCCGGGTGCGGCGCCCTGCGACGTGTCGGCCCCGCGCCGTCGGCGGGGCGTGCTGGGGACGGTCTGGGGACGGCCGGGGGAGCCCGGGGGACGAGACGCCGGGACACGCCGAGCGGATCACGATCCTCGCCGGGCGACGGACCTCACGTCGAGCCCCGGGGTGCTGCTCCCGGAGGGGTCCGTCCCCACCGGCGGAGGGCCGCCCGGACCCCCGTCCACAGGCCCTCAGGGCCCGCGTCCTCGGGGTTCGTGCGTGGTGGGCGGCGCGCTGTCGTCCTCGTCCACCGCCGTCCCCCGCCATCCACATCCCCTCCACAGGAGTGCTGTGGATGACAGACATGTAGTTCAGTACATCTTGTGGTCTCCCCAGCCGGGCACCACTAGGTGTAGTGTTGGAGAGGTCGCGGTGATCCACCGCAGAACCGCCGGACGGGCCCCTGATCAGGGGTCCTCGCCGGAGGGATCCCACCCCGCTCACCGCATGAACACCGCTCCTCGCGCCGCCTCGGCGCGGCGCTCGAGAAAGGCCCTCTTCCCGTGGACATCACCGTGTACTCCAAGCCCCTCTGCGTCCAGTGCGACGCCACCAAGCGCGCCCTGAACAAGGCCGGCGTGGCCTACGACGTCGTCGACGTGACCGAGGACGCCGAGGCCCTCGCGCACATCAAGTCGCTCGGCTACGTGCAGGCCCCCGTCGTCATCACCGGTGAGGACCACTGGTCCGGCTTCCGCCCGGACAAGATCAAGGCGGTCGTCGCCTCGGCCGGCGCCGCGGCGCCGCGCCGCACCGCCGCCGTCTGACGACCCGGAGGGAGGAAGGCGTGTCCGCCCTCGTCTACTTCTCCTCGGTGTCGGGCAACACCCGCCGCTTCGTCGAGAAGCTCGGGCTCCCCGCGCAGCGGATCCCGCTCTACCCCAAGGAGGAGCCCCTCGTCATGGACGAGGAGTTCGTCCTCATGGTCCCGACCTACGGCGGGGGCAACGGCCGCGGAGCCGTCCCCAAGCAGGTCATCAAGTTCCTCAACGACCAGCGCAACCGGACCCTGATCCGGGGCGTGATCGGTGGGGGGAACACCAACTTCGGCGAGACCTACTGCCTGGCGGGGGACATCATCTCCGCCAAGTGCCAGGTCCCCCACATGTACAAGTTCGAACTCCTGGGCACGCCGCGCGACGTGCAGCGGGTCCACGACGGATTGGAAGAGTTTTGGCGACACTGACCGAGATGCCAGCGGTCGAGCACCACAAGCAGCTCGACTACCACGCGCTCAACGCGATGCTGAACCTGTACGGACCGGACGGGAAGATCCAGTTCGACAAGGACCGCCTCGCCGCGCGGGAGTACTTCCTGCAGCACGTGAACCCCAACACGGTGTTCTTCCACTCCCTCAAGGAGAAGCTCGACTACCTCGTCGAGAACGAGTACTACGAGCAGGCCGTGCTCGACCAGTACGACTTCTCCTTCATCGAGTCGCTCTCCGAGCAGGCGTACGCGAAGAAGTTCCGCTTCCCGACCTTCCTCGGCGCGTTCAAGTACTACACCTCGTACACGCTGAAGACGTTCGACGGGAAGCGCTACCTCGAGCGCTTCGAGGACCGCGTCCTCATGGTCGCCCTCGCCCTCGCGCGCGGTGACGAGCAGCTCGCCCGCGACCTGGTCGACGAGATCCTCGACGGCCGCTTCCAGCCCGCGACCCCCACCTTCCTCAACGCCGGCAAGGCCCAGCGCGGCGAGCTCGTCTCCTGCTTCCTGCTGCGCATCGAGGACAACATGGAGTCGATCGGCCGCTCGATCAACTCCGCCCTGCAGCTGTCCAAGCGCGGCGGCGGTGTGGCCCTCCTGCTCTCGAACATCCGCGAGTACGGCGCGCCGATCAAGCACATCGAGAACCAGTCCAGCGGCGTCATCCCCGTGATGAAGCTCCTCGAGGACTCCTTCTCCTACGCGAACCAGCTCGGCGCGCGCCAGGGCGCCGGTGCCGTGTACCTGCACGCGCACCACCCGGACATCCTGCGCTTCCTCGACACCAAGCGCGAGAACGCCGACGAGAAGATCCGCATCAAGACCCTCTCCCTGGGCGTCGTGATCCCGGACATCACGTTCGAGCTCGCGAAGAAGAACGAGCCGATGTACCTGTTCTCCCCGTACGACGTGGAGCGCGAGTACGGCAAGCCCTTCGCGGACGTCAACGTCACCGAGAACTACCGCGACATGGTCGACAACCCGCGCATCGCGAAGAAGAAGATCAAGGCGCGCGAGTTCTTCCAGACCCTCGCCGAGCTGCAGTTCGAGTCCGGCTACCCGTACATCATGTTCGAGGACACGGTGAACCGGGCCAACGCCATCCCCGGCAAGGTCACCCACTCGAACCTGTGCTCGGAGATCCTGCAGGTCGCCACGCCGTCCACGATGAACGACGACCTCAGCTACGACGAGCTGGGCCGCGACATCTCCTGCAACCTGGGCTCGCTGAACATCGCCAAGGCGATGGACTCCCCGGACTTCGCCCGCACCATCGCGACGTCGATCCGCGGCCTCTCCGCCGTCTCCGACACCTCGGACATCGAGTCGGTGCCCACCATCGCGGAGGGCAACCGGAAGTCCCATGCGATCGGCCTGGGCCAGATGAACCTCCACGGCTACCTCGCCCGCGAGGCGATCCACTACGGATCCGAGGAGGGCCTGGACTTCACCAACATGTACTTCTACGCGGTGACCTACCAGGCGATCCGCGCCTCGATGGAGATCGCCAAGGAGCGCGGCGAGGTCTTCTACGACTTCGAGAACTCCGCCTACGGCACCGGCGAGTACTTCGACAAGTACATCGACGGCGAGTGGGTCCCCCGCACCGAGAAGATCCGCGCCATCTTCGAGGCCTCGAGCGTGCACCTGCCCACCCCGGCGGACTGGACGCAGCTGCGCGAGGACGTGAAGAAGCACGGCATGTACAACGCCTACCTGCAGGCGGTGCCGCCCACGGGCTCCATCTCCTACATCAACGGCTCGACCTCCTCGATCCACCCGATCGTCTCCAAGATCGAGATCCGCAAGGAGGGGAAGATCGGCCGCGTGTACTACCCGGCGCCGTACATGACGAACGACAACCTCGAGTACTACGAGGATGCGTACGAGATCGGGTACGAGAAGATCATCGACACCTACGCCGAGGCCACGAAGCACGTGGACCAGGGTCTGTCGCTGACCCTCTTCTTCCCGGACACCGCCACCACCCGTGACGTCAACAAGGCGCAGATCTACGCCTGGCGCAAGGGCATCAAGACCCTCTACTACATCCGCCTGCGGCAGATGGCCATCGAGGGCACCGAGGTCGAGGGCTGCGTGAGCTGCATGCTCTGAAGTCCCCCTCCGCCGACGGGCGGGTCTCCCCACGGGGAGGCCCGCCCGTCGGCGTCCGTGACGTCCGTCCACAGCGTGCGAAGCACCGAGGCGTCCGTGCTGATCCCGGTCGCGGTGATCGGGGAGCTCATCCTCTGGGGAGCAGTTCTGCTCATGACCGGCTATCGCAGCGTCATGCCGCTGTGGGTCTACCCGTCCTGGCTGCGTCCGCAGCGTCGCGCCGAGCGGGAGCGGCTGCGCGCGAACGACCACTGAGCCCTGCGCGAACGCCGACCCCGCTGGCGCGGCGCGCTCAGCCCTCCTCGCGGGCTCCGGACCGACCGGCGGTGAAGCGGCGGGTGGCCGCGAGGTCGAGATCGCCGAGGCCCGCGTCGACGAGCTCGTCGTAGGCGGCGCGCAGGGCCGGGAGCAGAGTGCCCTGGGTGCCGGTGGCCTCCGCGGTCTCCGCCGCGAAGCGGAGGTCCTTGACCATGTACTTCGCGACGCCGCTCGGGGAGTCGTCGCCGGTCGTGAACTTCTCGCGGCGCGCCCGGAGGAACGCGGAGCCCGCGTAGCCGCCGCCCAGCACGTCGAAGAGGGTCTCGAGGTCGATCCCGCTGCGCTCGGCGAGCACGGTCACCTCGCCCAGGGCGAGCGCGGTCGCGCCGACGATGAGCTGGTTGCAGGCCTTGGCGACCTCGCCGGCGCCGAGCGGGCCCAGGCGCACGGGAGTGCCGCAGGCGGCGAGCAGGCGGGCCGCGAGGGCCGTGTCCTCCTCGGCGCCGCCGAGCATGATCGACAGGGTGCCGGCGCGGGCGCCGTCCTCGCCGCCGGAGACGGGGCAGTCCACGACCCGCACGCGGCCGTCGGTGCGGGAGCGGAGGTCCGCGTCGAGGGCGCGCACGGCGACGGGGGAGGAGGTGGAGCCGATCATGAGCAGGAGGTCGCCCGCGCCGGCGAGCAGGCCGTCCTCGCCCTCGAGCAGGGGCTCGAGCTCGGGGAGGTCCGGGAGCATGACGAGCACGGCGGTGCTCGCCGCGGCGAGCTCGCGCGGGGTCGCGGCCCAGGCGGCGCCCCGGTCGGTGAGCTCGGGCCGAGGCCGGCGGGAGCTCACCGTGAGCGCGCCGTGGGCGGCGAGGAGGTGCTCGGCCATGGGCAGGCCCATGGCGCCGAGGCCCAGCACGCCCACCGTCGGCGCCGGGCCGTCCGGAGCGGAGGCGGGTGACACCGGCTGGGGTGTCGGGGCGGGGAGGAGGACGTCGTCGTGGCTCATGGCACGAGGTTACCGCGAGACCAAACAGTAGAACAGTGTCCAATATGTTGAACACGCGCTAGGGTGGAGCCGCCCCCGTTGCCGAACCGGCCTCGCCGCAGAGGACCGAGCGAAGGAGCTCCCGTGTCCACCACCTCTCCCGCCCCCGCCGTCGGTGATCGCGCCGCCGCGCCCACCGACCGGCTCCGCGTCGTCATCGCCACGGACCTCCCCGAGGACCTCTGCCGCCGCATCGAGGAGGCGCAGCCCCGCGTCGAGGTCGTCCGCGATCATGCGCTCTACCGCCCCCGCCGCGGCCCGGCCGACTGGTCCGGCGACCCCGCCCACGAGCGCACCGCCGAGCAGCAGGCCGCCTTCGACGCGATGGTGGACTCCGCCGACGTGCTCTTCTCCCTGCCCGACGTCGACCCCGCCGCGCTCGCCCGCACCGTCGCCGCGAACCCGCGCCTGCGCTGGGTGCAGGCCATGGCCGCCGGCGGCGGCTCGCAGGTCCTCGCCGCCGGCCTCGACCGCGAGGCCCTCGACCGCATCACCTTCACCACGACCGCCGGCGTGCACGGCCGGCCGCTCGCCGAGTTCGCCCTCTTCGGCGTGCTCGCCGGCGCCAAGACCCTCCCGCGCCTCGGCGCCCAGCAGCGGGCCCACGAGTGGACCGACCGCTGGGAGATGCAGCATCTCGACGAGATGACCGTGCTCGTCGTGGGCCTCGGCGGCATCGGCCGCGCGTGCGCCTCCCTCTTCCGCGCCGCGGGCGCGCGCGTGCTCGGCACGACCCGAAGCGGCGAGGCCTTCGAGGGCGTCGACGAGCTCGTCGCGATCGACGACCTCGCCGCCGCGGCCGCCCGCGCGGACGCGATCGTCGTGACCCTGCCCGGCACCGCCGCGACCGAGGGCCTCGTGGGCGAGGAGGTGCTCGGTGCCCTGCGTCCCGGCACGATCGTGGTGAACGTCGGCCGCGGCACCGTGATCGACGAGGTCGCGCTCCACGCCGCCCTCGAGGACGGCCGTGTGGGCTTCGCCGCCCTCGACGTCTTCGCGACCGAGCCGCTGCCGGAGTCGAGCCCCCTGTGGGATCATCCCCGTGTCCTGGTCAGCCCCCACACGGCGGCGCTGTCCTCGCGCGAGGAGGAGCGGATCGTGCGGCTGTTCGTGGACAACCTCGACCGCTTCCTCGACGGGCGGGAGCTGCGTAACGTGGTGGACACCGTCGAGTTCTACTGATCGACCAGGAGTGCCCATGAGCGCCAGCACCACCCCCGAGGGGCGCGACCCCTCACCCGCCGTGAGCCGTGCGATGGGGGTGCTGCGGGCGCTCGAGGCCGCCGGCGCCCCGCTGACCCTCTCCGAGGTCGCCCGCGGCCTCGGGATCGCGAAGTCCTCCGCCTCGAACATCTGCCAGGCCCTCGAGGTGGAGGGCATGATCCAGCGTGCCGAGAGCGGCTACCGCCTGGGGCTGCGCACCGCGGAGCTCGGCGGTGCCTTCGCCGCCCAGTTCAACCAGGTGCGCGAGTTCTACGCCGTCGTCGAGGCGGATCCGCTGCTGCGCGGCCAGGTCGTGCAGGTCGCCATGCTCGACGTGCCCGACGCGATCTACCTCGCCCGCCACGAGGGTCGTCGTGAGCGCCTCGGCACGCCGCTCGGCTCGCGCCTGCCGCTCGTGCACTGCGCGGTCGGCAACGCCATGCTGCTCGCCATGGGCGATGCCGAGGTCGAGGAGGTCCTCGGGGCCTCGACCTTCACGCCCTCCACCGAGCTGTCCGTGCGCACCCCGCAGCAGGTGCGCGAGAAGATCGCCGCCGCCCGGGAGCGCGGCTACGCGATCGACCGCGGGGAGTCCTTCGCCGGCGTCCACGGCGTCGCCGCGCCCCTGGATCCCTGGCAGCCCGGTGACCCCCGCATGGCCGTCGGCGTCGCCCTCAGCGCCGCCGAGGCGGACGAGGGCACCGTCGCGGGCATCGGCGAGGCCCTCGTGGGGATCGCCGCCCAGCTCACGAACCCGCTCTCGCGCCGCCCGTCCTGACCTCCGGCCGGCCCTCCGGCGTCGCGGCCGTGGATCCACAGGAAACCCGTTCGTTCAACCTGTTGCACAGCGTTCAGAATTGAGTACAGTGGGCGTCACCCGCGGCGCACGCCGCCCGCATCCGACGCCCTTGCCCGCTTCGGTCGCATCGAAGGAGATGCCATGAGCTCGACGACGAACTCCCCTCACCCCACGGGGGCCCCGCAGCCCGACGCCACGGACCCTGCTGCCGCCGCTGCGTCCGCTGACTACGCCGCGAACCTCCGCCGCGCCACGCTCTCCTCGAGCATCGGCAGCGCGATGGAGTACTTCGACTTCGCGATGTACGGCCTCATGACCGCGCTCGTGTTCAACACACTGTTCTTCCCCGAGGGCAACCCCGCGATGAACACCGTCGCCGCCTTCGGCATCTACGGCGTCGGCTTCGTCGCCCGCCCCTTCGGCGGACTCATCTTCGGCACCCTCGGCGACCGCCTGGGCCGCAAGTGGGTCCTCGTGATCACGGTGCTGCTCATGGGTGGCGCCTCCACCCTCATCGGCGTGCTGCCCACCTTCCATCAGGCCGGCTACCTCGCCCCGATCATGCTCGTGGTGCTCCGCCTCCTGCAGGGACTCGGTGCGGGCGCCGAGCAGGCCGGGGCCACCGTGCTCATGGCCGAGTACTCGCCCGTGCGCCGCCGCGGCTTCTTCTCCGCCCTGCCGTTCATCGGCATCCAGGGCGGCACGCTCCTCGCCGCGCTCGTCTTCTCCCTGCTCACCCTCATGCCCGAGGAGTCCTTCCTCGCCTGGGGCTGGCGCCTGCCCTTCCTCGCCTCGTTCGTGCTGATCATCATCGCGCTGTTCATCCGCTCCCACCTGCGCGAGACCCCCACCTTCGTGCACCTCGAGAAGCACGAGCAGGTCGCCGAGCGTCCCCTGCGCGAGATCTTCACCCGCGGCCGCGCCGGGGTCGTCGTCGGCATCGGCCTGCGCATGGCGGAGAACGGCGGCAGCTACATGTTCCAGTCGCTCGCCCTCGCCTTCGTGACCTCCGCCGCGATCGGCATGGACCGCGGCACCGTCACCTGGGGCGTCACGATCGGTGCGCTCATCGGCATGATCACGGTCCCGCTCTCCGGCCACCTCTCCGACCGGTTCGGCCGCGTGCCCGTCTACCGCGCCGGCGCCGTCTTCATGCTCGCCTACACCTTCCCGGCCTGGTACCTGCTCTCCTCCGCGGGGGAGGGCGTCGCGGTCGCCGTCATCGCGATCGGCATCGGCGTCGCCGTGAACACCATGCTCGGCCCGCAGTGCGCGATGCTGCCCGAGCTCTTCGGCGCCAAGCACCGCTACCTCGGCGTGGCCATGGCCCGCGAGATCTCCGCGGTGCTCGCCGGCGGCCTCGCCGGCGTGCTCGGCGCGTCGATGCTCGCCTGGACCGGCGGCAACTGGACCGTGCTCGCCGTCTACATGGGCACGCTCGCCTCGATCACCGTCGCCTCGACCTTCCTGGTCCCCGAGACCCGCGGCCGTGACCTGCTCCGCACGGAGGACGCCCTGCGCATCTCCTGCGACGAGCACGACCACGACGTCCCCGACGTGCCCGCCGCGGCTCTCGCCCAGGTCCCCGCACAGGATGCGGTGCCGACGGACGGCGCCGTGGACGGCGGCCGCGCATCCGTCGGCCCCGAGACCGCCGGGGCGGGCCGGACCCCGCTGCCGACGACCGCCGGCTGACGGCACCCGCCCCTCCCGGGGCGCAGGAACGCCGGAGGGCGCTGGGAGATCTCCCAGCGCCCTCCGGCGTTCGTCGTGCACCTCGAGGGTGCTCCGCTCAGGAGCGGCGGCGGTACCGCTCGGAGCTGCGGGTCGTGGGCAGCAGGGTGTCCGCCTGCTCGAGGGACAGCCCGTTCGTCTCCGGCAGGAACAGCTTCACGAACAGCAGCGAGATCACCGCGAAGGCCGTGAAGATGCCGTACGCGAGCCCCAGCGACACGTCCGCCACCACCGGGAAGGAGGTGCTGACGATGAAGTTCGCGATCCAGTGCATGCCGGTCGCCACGCCCATCGCCTTGCCGCGCAGGCGGGTCGGGAAGATCTCGCCCAGCAGCACCCACAGCACGGGGCCCCAGGTCGCGCCGAAGAAGACCACGTAGAGGTTCGCGGCGACCAGCGCGATCGGGCCCCACGCCCCCGGCAGGGACGGTGCGCCGTCGACCTCGACGGACTGCGAGAAGGACAGGGCGAGCGTCGCGAGGGTGACGATCATGCCGCTCGAGCCGATCAGCAGCAGCAGCCGACGGCCGATCCGGTCCACGAGACCGATCGCGATGAACGTGACGGCGATGTTCACCAGACCCGTCACCACGGAGATCGTGAACGAGTCGGACTCGGTGAAGCCCACGGACTGCCACAGGGTCGTGGAGTAGTAGAAGATCGCGTTGATGCCCACGAACTGCTGGAGCATGCCGGCGGCGATACCGACCCACACGATGGGCTTCAGGCCCAGCAGGCTGCCCTTGAGGGAGCCCGAGCGGCCGATCTCCTCGTCCTTGAGCGCCTCGCGGATGTCCCGCAGCTCGCGGTCCATCTCCTCGGGCGCGACGATCGTCGCGAGCACCTCGCGAGCCTTCTCCTCCTTGCCCTTCATCATGAGGAAGCGCGGGGACTCGGGGATCACGAGCGCGACCACGCCGTAGACGACGGCGGGCACGGCGCCCACGAGGAACATCCAGCGCCAGGCCGGCAGGCCCAGCCAGAGCTGCTGGGCGGCGCCGCCGGCGCTGTTCGCGAGCACCGCGTTGGACAGCAGCGCCGCGAAGATGCCGATCGTGATCGCGAGCTGCTGGAGGGAGGCGAGGCGGCCGCGGATCTTCCGCGGGGCGATCTCCGCGATGTACGTGGGGGCGGTGACCGAGGCGATGCCGATGCCGAGGCCGCCGATGATCCGCCAGATCACGAGATCCGCGACGCCGAAGGCGAGGCCCGCGCCGATCGAGGAGGAGAGGAACAGGACGGCGCCCACGAGCATCACCGGGATGCGGCCCCAGCGGTTCGCGAGACGACCGGCGAAGTAGGCGCCCACCGCGCAGCCCAGCAGGGCGCTCGCGACCGCGAAGCCGGTGATCGCGGGGTCGAGGCC
The DNA here is from genome assembly GCF_005490785.1 of Brachybacterium sp. SGAir0954. Lineage (GTDB taxonomy): Bacteria > Actinomycetota > Actinomycetes > Actinomycetales > Dermabacteraceae > Brachybacterium > Brachybacterium rhamnosum. Next base: position 1,456,722 of record NZ_CP027295.1, read on the forward strand.
GAACTGCCCCTCGATGGCGCCGACGGCGCCGTTGACCACGGAGGAGTCGAAGCCGAACAGGAACCCGCCGAGGGCTCCCGCGAGGGCCAGCGCGAGCACGCGCGCGCTCAGAGCCTTCGCGCCGGGGGCGGGGGAGTCGGGCGGCTCCGCGACGGTGCGGCGGGGTTCAGTGGACACGGAGGGCTCCGATGCTCGGGGACGTCTGGCACGACGCCGGATCGGGGCGACCATGCGGATTCCCCCGAACCGACTGTGGCGGCGACGAGGATAGACCCTCCGACGGGGGCTCGGCGAGACGGTGTCAGCGGGCCGACAGAGGGGGCCGGTCCACTCCGTGGCCGTGAACGTGCACATCCGCGCGCTGCGGGGGTAGGTTCGAGCGAGCGGTCCCTGCCCCCGGCATCCCGTGTCCCCTTCCCTCCCCTCGATGTGAGATCACCGATGACTGCGCCCGACGACGACCGCACCCCGTCGCAGCCCACCCCCGCACCCGAGACCCGCCGGTCCGGCGCCTCCCACGAGGACGCCGAGCCGCGCACCTTCACCGGCCCCATCCCCACCACGATGACCGGCGGCATCCCGGTGCTCGAGGACCTCGCCGACCGCGACCTCGCGCACCTCCCCAGCGAGGCCGAGTACGCCCGCACCCGCTCCAAGGTCACCGTCATGGTGATCGTCGTGCTCACGACGCTCAGCGCGATCGGCCCGCTCGCGACCGACATGTACATCCCGGCGTTCCCGGACGTGACGAGCGACCTCGGCACCACGGCCGCCCTGCTGCAGCTGACGATCACCGCGTTCTTCGTCGGCACCGCGGGCGGTCAGATCGTCGCCGGCCCGCTCTCCGACCGCCTCGGCCGCCGCGGACCGCTGCTCGTCGGGATCGTGCTGTGCCTCGTCGGTTCGATCGTCTGCGCGCTCGCGCCGAACATCCAGGTGCTCCTGATCTTCCGCGTGCTGCAGGGGATCGGCGGGGGCTTCGGCATGGTGCTGGGCCGCGCGGTCCTCATCGACCTCACCGACGGCCCCGAGCTGTTCCGCACCATGAACATCATGCAGGGCGTGGGCGGCGTCGCCCCGATCGTCGCCCCGCTGCTGGGCGGGCTGATCCTGCTGGTCGGCCAGTGGCGCGAGGTGTTCCTCGTGATCGCCGCGATGTCCCTGATCTCGCTGATCGGCGTGCTGTTGCTGATCCCCGAGTCGCTGCCGCGCTCCCGGCGCCACAGCGGCGGGTTCCGGCTGTTCCTCACGAGCACCGGGGACCTCCTGCGCCGCCCCCAGTTCACCTCGTACATGATGGTCAACGCCTTCTCCGCGTTCTCCCTCATGGCCTACGTCGCCGCCTCCTCCTTCGTCATGCAGGAGATGCTCGGCTTCAGCTCGCAGGAGTACTCGGTGCTCTTCGCGATCAACTCGGTGGGCATGATGGCGATGTCGCTCACCTCCGCGCGGCTCTCCGGCCGCGTGGCCCCGCGCACCCTCGTGAAGGTCGGCCTCTCGGTGACGTCCGTCGCCTCCGTGAGCCTGCTGATCGGCGCGCTGCTGCTGGGCACCCCGGCGTGGATCGTCATCCCGGGCTTCTTCCTCATGGTCGCCCCGCAGGGCCTCATCTTCGGCAACGCGGGCGCCCTCGCCTCGCGCGAGGCGCTGGACCGCGCGGGCACCGGCTCCGCCCTGCTGGGCCTCGGCTTCTCGTTCTCCGCCTCGATCGCCTCGCCGCTCGTGGGCGTCGCGGGCACCGAGTCCGCCGTGCCGATGGGCATCGTCATGGTCGTCGGCGTCGCCGCCTCGGTCACGTGCCTGGTGATCGCCGGACGCACCCGGCACCGCGCGACGGCCTGAGCCGCCCCGCCCCTCAGCGGGCGGGGCGCCGCTCCTCGGGGCGTTCGAGCGCGGAGTTCAGCGCCCACAGCGCCGCGTAGAGCACACCGGCCACGGGCCAGATGATCCAGGTGCGTCCCCAGTCGCCGGTGAAGAAGCTCCATCCGAGGTAGACCCCTGCGAAGACGGGCCAGTACACCGCGGCGATCGCGCGGACGGCGGGCGACGAGCTGTTCTCGAGCGACTCCTCGCCGGTCTCGGTGGCGAGCAGCGTCTCGGCGACGTCGGAGGACCAGCTCGTGGAGAACATGAAGGCGATGCCGAGCGCGACCATGACCAGCGTGCCCACCACGCCGTAGAGCGGCAGCACGCTGCTGCTGTCGCCGTCCGCCGCGAAGGCGGTGAGCACCACCGGCGCGGCGGCGAGGATCCACAGCGTGGTCGCGACGGCGCCGCCGATCGCGCGGGTGCGGGCGTGCTCGGTGCGGAGGTCCGCGGCGTAGCGACGCACCTCGGGGGAGGGGCGTGACGTCCTCTCGGTCACGTCCTCGAACCCGGCGAGCCGGGCCCCACGGACGGTCATCAGCACCACGCCGGCGGCGACCACCACCAGCAGCAGCACGAGTCCGATCCCGATCGCCCAGGGGGCCGGCTCGGGGACGACCGTGCCGTGCACGGCGATCGCGAGCATCAGGGGGACGGGGCACAGCACGAACAGCACGATCGAGGCGGCCGAGAAGCCCTGGACCCCGCGCGCGGCGGCGGCGTACTCCTGCGCCCGCGGGAGGTCGAGGGTGGGGCGGTCCTCGGTGTCGGAGTGCGCACCGTGCGCGGCGCGGCCCAGCTCGCGGTCGATGCCGAGCTCGCCGGCGACCTCCTCGAGGCTGCCGAAGTCCGCGATGACGCGGCCCAGGGCCTGCGACTCGGTCAGGCCCTCGCCCATGAGGCCCTGCACGGAGTCCTCCATCATGTCCCGCAGCTCGATGCGGGCCTCCCGCATGCGGGCGGTGTCGGGGTAGGGCGCGAAGAGGGTGTCGAGATAGGAGTCGATGACGCTCATGACGGGACCTGGTCCTGTTCGTGGGAGGGCTGAGCTGCGGAGGAGGGCTGCGCGTCCCCGGTGGGGACGGCGAACTGGTCGACGAGGGCGCGGGTGCTGCGCCATTCGTCGCGCTTCAGGGCGAGCTGCTCGTGGCCCTCGACGGTGAGGGCGTAGTAGGTGCGGGGCTTGCCGGTCTCGGAGAGCTCCTCGTGCGCATCGAGCAGACCCTGGGCCTGCAGGCGCTTGACCGCCGTGTAGAGGGTCGTCTGCTTGATCGTGTACTCGCCGGAGGAGCGGCGCTCGAGCGTCTTGGAGATCTCGTAGGCGTAGGAGCGCCCGTGCTCGAGGATCGCGAGCAGGATCAGATCGATGTGCCCGCGGATCGCGTCGGCTCCGATCATCGGTCCTCCTCGTCGTGACGGCGGGGAGGACGTCTCCCTGCTACGACGACCGTACTACGGCAGACGTACTACGGCAAGGGGTGCGTCGAACGAGGGGCTTCGGACCCTGTCGACGCCCGCGCCCGGCTCGTCCGGCTCTCCCGCCGTAGCCGGGAGGTCCAGGCCCTCGCCCGGGCGTCGAGCAGGAGGTCGAGGGGGAGTGGGCCCGCCACCCCGGCGCCCGGCGCCGGCGGGCGCCGCGCGAGGCGCTCGTCGCGCGGCGCGGGATCGCGGACCCCTGCGCCCGAGCGGCGCGCCCTCACGCCGCGCGCTCTCGCATCGCGCGCCTGCACGACTCGCCTTCACGCCGCGCGGCCGCACGACTCGCCCTCGAACCGCGTCCTCGCGCCGGAGCTCGCGGGCTCCGCGGTCGGCCGCGGACGCTGCTCCGCGCCCCCGACCTCGGTCTTCCCGTGGGGCGCCCTGGGGCGGGTGGGAAGCCCCACTGCGTCACGGCCCGGCGGGCCCGCTCCGGGCCGCCGCGCCCGCCTAGACTGGCCACGATCAACTCCCAGACGTGACAGTGAGGCTGCGGTGAACGACCACCTGAAGACGACCGTCCAGGCGATCAACTGGAACCGGATCCCGGATCCGAAGGACCAGGAGGTCTGGGATCGCCTGACCGGCAACTTCTGGCTCCCCGAGAAGGTGCCGCTCTCCAACGACATCCAGTCGTGGGGCCGGCTCACCGAGCAGGAGCAGACCCTCACCATGCGCGTGTTCACGGGGCTCACGCTCCTGGACACGGTGCAGGGCACGGTGGGCGCGGTCTCCCTGATCCCCGACGCGGTGACGCCCCACGAGGAGGCCGTGTACACGAACATCGCGTTCATGGAGTCCGTGCACGCGAAGTCCTACTCGCAGATCTTCTCGACGCTCTCGAACACGAAGCAGATCGACGACGCCTTCCGCTGGAGCGAGGAGAACTCCGCGCTGCAGAAGAAGGCCGGGATCGTCATGGGCTACTACCAGGGCGACGACCCGGAGAAGCGCAAGATCGCCTCGACGCTGCTCGAGTCGTTCCTCTTCTACTCGGGCTTCTACCTGCCCATGCACTACTCGAGCCACGGCCAGCTCACGAACACCGCGGACATCATCCGCCTGATCATCCGTGACGAGGCCGTGCACGGCTACTACATCGGCTACAAGTTCCAGAAGGCCTACGAGCAGGCCTCCGCGGAGCGCCAGGCCGAGCTCAAGGACTACACCTTCTCGCTGCTCTTCGAGCTGTACGAGAACGAGGAGGAGTACACCGAGGACCTCTACGACCCGGTGGGCTGGACCGAGGAGGTCAAGACCTTCCTGCGGTACAACGCGAACAAGGCGCTCATGAACCTCGGCTTCGAGGCGCTCTTCCCGGCGGACCAGGTCGAGGTGAACCCCGCGATCCTCGCGGCGCTCTCCCCGAACGCGGACGAGAACCACGACTTCTTCTCCGGCTCCGGCTCGAGCTACGTCATGGGCAAGGCCGTCGACACGGACGACGAGGACTGGGACTTCTGATCCCCCGGTGATCACCCCCTCGCGCGCGGACGGCGTCGGACCAGCGGGTCCGGCGCCGTCCGTGCATGTGCGCCTGCTCCCGGTGGCCACCGACGCCGACAGGGCCCTGCGGGCGCAGGTCGCCGATCTGCTCACGGACGCCGGGGCCGACGTGGCCGGTGTGCCGGCCAGGCGGATCACGGCGGCCGACGTGCGCGCCGGGCGGCTGTGCCCCGCCTGCGGCTCCTCCGCGCACGGGCGGCCCTGGGCGCGGGTGGCGGGGCAGGCCGATGGGGACGGCGTCCGGATCGGGGTGAGCCTGTCCCGGTCCGGTCCGCATCTGCTGACCGCAGTCCACCTCGGAGGCGGGATCGGCGTGGACATCGAGGAGATCGCCGCGGTCGATGCCCGCTGGGACCCGTCGCTCGTCCTCGCGCCGGGGGAGGAGCACCTCGCCCGCACGTCGGAGGGCCGGGCCCGGCTGTGGGCAGGCAAGGAGGCAGTGCTCAAGCTGCTCGGCACGGGCCTGCGCACCCCGATGCCGGAGGTGCGGCTCGCCGACGTCGACGTGCGCCGGATCGCGGCGCCACCCGGCTTCGTCGCCGCGATCGCGCTGCCGGGCGGGCCGCCGGGCTGAGTAGCGGCCCGCGGTTGCGTTGCCCGTCGGCCCGCCGGGCTGAGCCGCGGCGGGGTCGGGACGTTATCGCGCAGATGCGGCCCGTATGCGGGGGACCTGCGCGATGACGTCCCGTGAGCTCCTGGAGTGCGGGACCTCTTCGTACGGGTCGAGCCCCAGGAGCGGACATGCGGTCGAGGAGGTCCCGCAGCCCGGCCGACGGAGCGGCGGGGCCGACGGGGGCGACCCGGCAGGGCAGGCCCGGCCGACCGGGCCGACGGGGCCCGGCACGTCGTCAGGAGCGGCTGAACAGTCCGCGCAGGCCGCGGTGGGTGGGCTCGCGCGGCGCGGGCTCGTCCGGCAGCTCCGGCAGCTCGCGCTCGTGCAGCCAGGCGCCGAACAGGTCGGAGAGGTCGTCGTCCCCGGCGGCGGCCTGGGCGTGCTCCTCGAACATCTCGGTGGTGACGGAGCCGCCCGAGTGCTCCGCGATCCACGAGGAGACCAGGGCGAAGAAGGCCTCGTCGCCCACGCGGCGGCGCAGCGCGTGGACCGTGAGGGCGCCCCGCTTGTAGACGCGGTCGTCGAACATGAGCTCGGGGCCCGGATCCGCGAGCAGCAGGTCCTGCTTCTTGCGGGCGAGGCCGGCGTGGTGGCGGCGCGCCTCCTCGGCGACGCTCGCATGCCCCGTCTCCTCCGCCCACAGCCACTCGCAGTAGCAGGCGAAGCCCTCGTGCAGCCAGATGTCCTGCCAGCGGGCGAGGGTCACGGCGTTGCCGAACCACTGGTGGGAGAGCTCGTGGGCGACGAGCCGCTCGGACTCCCAGTCCTCGCCCACGAAGTTCTTCCCGAAGGTGGACAGGCCCTGCGACTCGAGCGGGATCTCGAGGTCGTCGGCCGTGATCACGGCCGTGTACGAGGCGAAGGGGTAGTCGCCGAACAGGCCCGCGAAGAAGGCGATCATCTCGCCCTGCCGGCCGAAGGTCGGCGCGAGGTCCCGCTCGCCCACCCCGGAGGGGACGAGCGTGCGCACGGGCACCGGGCCGCCCTCGTGCTCGACCGCCGTGTACCGGCCGATCTGCACGGTCGCGAGGTAGGTCGGCATCGGCACGTCCTGGCGGTAGGACCAGGTGGTGACGGCACCGCTGCGGTGCTTCCCCTCGAGCTCCCCGGCGAGGGCGACCCAATGGCTGGGCGGGGCGGCGACCCGCATCGTGTAGGTGGCCTTGTCGTCCGGCCGGTCGTTGCACGGGTACCAGGAGGGCGCGCCGTGGGGCTGCGCGGCGACGATGACGCCGTCCGTCAGCTCCTCCCAGCCGGCGCTGCCCAGCACCTTCGAGGGCACCGGGTGAGGCTTTCCCGCGTACTTCACGTGCACGGTGAGCTCCTCGCCCTCGCGCACGGGGTGCTTCACGGTGAGCGCGCCGCCCTCGTGGGTGTGCTTGGCGGGCTTCCCGGCGACCTTGACGGCGCGGACGGTGAGGCCGCGCAGGTCCAGGCGCAGCGACGGGGCGTCGGCGAGACCGCGGCAGGTGAGGGTCGCCTCGGCGTCGAGCCGGTTCGTGTCGACCTTGTAGACGAGGTCGAGGTCGTAGTGGAGCACGCCGTAGGAGGCGTCGCCGTGGCCGGGGACGTACGGGTCGCTGCCGCCGCGACCGCCGTGGTGGTGGTTGCTCTGCGAGCTCATCCGCTCTCCTCTTCCGCCCAGGGGCTGATGGGGTTGCCGGTCCAGCGGGTGCCCGGGGGCACGCGCTCGCCGCGCATGACCAGCGAGACGGGCCCGACGGTCGCGTGGCGGTCGATCCGGGCGGCGGGGAGGATCACGCTGCCCGGACCCAGGGTCGCACCTGCGTCGAGGGTCACCGTGTCCATGCTCAGCACGCGGTCGTGGAAGAGGTGGGTCTGGACGACGCAGCCGCGGTTCACGGTGGCGCCCGCGCCGAGGGTGACGAGGTCTGTCTCGGGCAGCCAGTAGCTCTCGCACCAGACGCCGCGGCCGATGCGGGCGCCCATCGCCCGCAGCCACCACACGAGCGCGGGGGAACCGGTGGTGACGCGGGCGAACCAGGGCGCGGCGAGCACCTCGGTGAAGGTGTCCGCGAGCTCGTTGCGCCACACGAAGGAGGTCCACAGACCGTGCTCGCCCTCGCGGTGGCGGCCCACGACGAGCCACTTCGCGAGCACCGCCATGAGGGCCGCGGCGACCGAGCCGGCGAGCAGCACGGGCCCGCCGAGCAGCAGGGCCGCGGCGAGACCGTCGCCGGGCCGCACGAGCAGCGCGAGCAGGGTCGCGCTGACGGCCGCGTGCAGGAGCACGGCGAGCAGCAGCGGCACGATCCGGCAGGTCTCCACGAGGCCGCGATACACGTGCAGGCGCCGCGCGGGCGCGTAGGTGCGGGACTCGTCGGCCTCGCCGCCGGTGCGGCGCAGCCTGCGCGGCGGGCTGCCCATCCAGGAGCTGCCGGCCTTCGCGCCCTTGCGCCGCGGCGCCGCGGAGAGCACGGCGACGAGGGACTTCTTGGGGACCTTGCGGCCCGGGGCGAGCATGCCGGAGTTGCCGACGAAGGCGCGGCGGCCCACCTTCACGCGCTCCACGCGGATCCAGCCGCCGCCGAGCTCGTAGGAGCCCACCATGGTGTCGTCCGCGAGGAAGGCGTGGTCGCCCACCTGGACGAGGCTCGGGATGAGCAGCACGGTCGAGGCCTCGACGCCCTTGCCGACCTTCGCGCCGAGCAGGCGCAGCCAGATCGGGGTGAGCGCCCCGGAGTACAGCGGGAACAGCCAGTTCCGGGCCTCGTCGAGGAGGCGCAGGGTGCCCCAGATCTGCACGCCGGCGGCGGAGCGCACGGGATGGTGGCCGGGGCGGATGCCGAGGGCGAAGAGGCGGGTCAGGACGAGCACGCCGACGCCGAGCAGCAGGTAGCCGGCGAGGGCGGCGAGCGGCAGCCAGGGGAGCGCGGCGAGGATCGCCTCGCGCAGGGACGCGGTGCCGTTCGCGGCGGGCAGCAGCACGGCGGCCCCGGCGAGCACGGCGAGACCGGGCAGGGAGCCGACGAGGAGCGCGACGAGCGCGTAGGCGGCGAGCCACAGCGGGCTGCGGGAGGGGTGCTCGGGGGACCAGGGGCCGCGGGCCCGGCCGCGACGGGACGCGGGGGAGCCGGACCAGAACTCGCCGGCGGGCACCTCGCCGAGCACGGCGCTGCCGGGGCCGACCTCCGCGTCGTGGCCGATGCGGGCTCCGGGGCCGAGGGTCGAGCGGGCGCCCACGCGGGCGTGCTTGCCGATGCGCACGGTGCCGATGTGCAGGGTGTCCCCGTCGATCCAGGTCCCCGCGAGGTCTACCTCCGGCTCGACGCTCGCGCCGGTGCCGACGTGGAGGCGACCGGTGACGGGCGGGAGGGAGTGGAGGTCCACGTCGCGGCCCAGGCGCGCCCCGAGCAGGCGCGCGTAGAACGGGATCCACGGGGCCCCGGTGAGGTGGGTCGCCCCGAGCTCCTCCTGGACCCGCTCGGCGATCCACAGTCGCAGGTGCACGAGGCCGCCGCGGTGGTGCGTGCCCTCACGGACCCCGGCGAGCAGCAGACGGGCGAGGAGGGCCGCGATCGTCATCCGCACCGGCGGCAGCAGCACGGCGAGGGCGAGCGGGATCGTCACCGCGAGCGGGACCGCGGGCAGCCACGGCAGGTCCAGGACGGGCGCGGCGAGGGCGGAGGCGACGAGCAGCCAGGCCACCCAGCGCAGCGCGCCGAGCGCCCGCAGCGGCAGCAGCGCCACGAGCTGGGCGAGCTGGAAGCCGCGGCGCAGCGGCGGGACCTCGCGGTCGCTGCGGGCGGTCGCCACGCCCATCGACTCGACCGCGGCGGCGAGGCCGGCGAGGGTCGGGTGGGTGTAGACGTCGGCCACGGCGACCTCGGGGTGCTGCTCCCGCAGGCGGCCCACGACCTGCGCCGCGGTGAGGGAGCCGCCGCCCAGGTCGAAGAAGTCCTCCGTGCCGGAGGTGACCTCCGCGCCGAGGACGTCCGCCCAGATCTCGGCGATCCACGCGGCGGTGCCGTGCAGGGAGGAGCCGCCGTCCTGCTCGGTGCGGGAGGCGGGCAGCGGCCAGGGGAGCGCGTCGCGGTCCACCTTGCCGGAGGTGCGGGTGGGCAGCTCGTCGACGACCGCGAGCCGGGGCACGAGCGCGGCGGGCATGCGCTCGCGCAGCAGGGCGCGCGCCGCGGAGGCGTCGTAGGCGGCGTCGACGGTGAGGTAGCCGACGAGGAGCTGGTTGCCGGAGGCGGTGCGGCGCACGGCGGCGGCCGCGGAGACGACGCCCGGCAGGCGCAGCATCTGGTCGTCGATCTCGCCGAGCTCGATGCGGCGGCCGCCGAGCTTGATCTGGTCGTCGGCGCGGCCCGCGAAGAGGAGGCCGGCGGGATCGTTGACCACGCGGTCCCCGGAGCGGTACGCGCGCTCCCAGCCGAGGGTGGGCATCGGGGCGTACTTCTCGGCGTCCTTGGCGGGGTCGAGGTAGCGGGCGAGGCCCACGCCGCCGATGATCAGCTCCCCGGTGCCGCCCTCCGGCACGGGCACGCCCTGCTCGTCGACGACGGCGAGGTCCCAGCCGTCCAGCGGGAGGCCGATCCGCACGGGGCCCTGCCCGTCGAGCTGCGCGCCGCAGGCGACGACGGTCGCCTCGGTGGGCCCGTAGGTGTTCCAGACCTCGCGGCCGGGCGCCTGCAGGCGGGCGGCGAGCTCGGGCGGGCAGGCCTCGCCGCCCATGATGAGCAGGCGCACCTTCTCCAGGGAGGAGTTCGGCCAGAGCGAGACGAGGGTGGGGACGGTGGAGACGATCGTGATGGCGTTGGCCGTGAGCCAGGGGCCGACGTCGACCCCGGAGCGCACGAGGGAGCGCGGAGCGGGCACGAGGCAGGCGCCGTAGGCCCAGGCCAGCCACATCTCCTCGCAGCTCGCGTCGAAGGCGACGGAGAGCCCGGCCATGACCCGGTCCCCGGGGCCGATGGGCGCGTCCTGGAGGAACATCCGCGACTCGGCGTCCACGAAGGCGGCGGCGCTGCGGTGGGAGACGGCGACGCCCTTGGGCTTGCCGGTCGAGCCGGAGGTGAAGATGATCCAGGCGTCCTGGGCCGGGGTGACCGCGGCCCGTTCGCGGGCGGCGCGGCCGGCGCCGACGTCGGTCGCCGTGATCGCGAGCTCGTCGCCGATGACGGCGACGGCGGCGGACTCCTCGAAGACCACGCGGGCCCGCTCGTCGGGGTCGTCGGCGTCGACCGGCACGTACGCGCAGTTGGCGAGCAGGATCCCGATGATCGCGATGTAGAGGTCCGTGGTGCCGGAGGCGATGCGCACGCCCACGGCGTCGCCGGGGCCCGCGCCGATCGCGGCGAGGCGGTCGGCGACCTCATCCGCGGCGTCGTGCAGCTCGCGGTAGGTGAGGGAGGTCAGTCCCGTGTCGAGGGCCGGGGCGTCGCCGTTCGCGGCGACGGTCCGGGCGAGGACGTCGACGAGGGTGCGCGCGGCGGGGGCGCGGTCACCGGCGAGGAGCTCGGGGAGGAGGGAGGGCACGGGGTCTGTCACCTCGTGATTGTCGCCCGTCGCGCGCCCCGGGGACAGGGAGCGTCCACGGGACCTGCTGTGCGGTGTGACCTGCGCATCCTGCAGTTCAGGAGGAGGTCATCCGCCGTGCGCTCGCCGTTCACCCGGGAGGCATGGGGAGGGTCGGGCGCAGGGGAGGGGTCAGCCCTCGGCGCGGAGCGGCCAGCCCTTCTCGGCGAGATGGGAGGCGAGGCGCGCCATGTCCTGCTCGGCGGGGAGCTCGTCGGTGTAGCGGGTGATGAGCGTGCCGGCGTCGACGGTGTCGATGTCCCCGGCGCGCGCGTCGTCGATCAGCCGCGCGGCGACCTCCTCGACCTCCTTGTCCGTGAGCCGGCGGCGCAGCAGCGCCATGAGCGGCACGCGGTCGGTGGCGGGGATGCCGTCGGGGTAGCCCTCGGTGAGCCAGGAGATGACCCGCTGGGCGGCGTTCGGGGAGGGGACCCCGAGCGCGGCGCCCTCGGCGGCGGGATCCGGGGGCGGGATCTCCCCGGTGGTGCCGGTGGTGACGGCGGCCGGGCCGACGGTGCCGCCGTCGGCGCCGCTGCCGGTGCTCGTGCCGGCGCCCGCGGCGGCCTCGTGGGCGCGGGCCACGGCGCGGAGCTCGACGTCGTCGGGGGAGTCGCTGAGCGGCCAGCCGACGGCCGCGAGTCGACCGGCGACGCGGTGCACGTCCTCCGGGGTCGCGGCGGCGCGCTTGCGCTGCTCGATGCTCTCGTGGACCGCCTCGGGGGCGATGCGGCCGTCGGGGTTCTCGGTGATGACCGAGGCGACGATCTCGTCGACCTCGGACTCGCTCAGGGTGCGGGTGAGCAGCGCGAGGAGGGGGGTGTAGTCGCGGGGCGGGATGCCGTCCGGGTAGCCGGCGTGCAGCCAGTCCAGGACACGGCTGACGGGGTTGGCCATGGTCGGTCCGTTCCGGCTCAGAGGGGGAGCTCGATGCCCAGGTAGTGGCTGATCGAGCCCTTGGTGATGAACAGCAGGCCGTAGAGCACCACGAGCGCGACGACCGCGAAGACCGCCCAGGAGGCGTAGCGCGCGGCGGGGTTCGGCGCGGTGATGCTGCCGTCGGCGTGCTCGCCGCCGGCGCCGCGGTCCTGCAGCACGATGCCGAGGCTGAACAGGAGGGGGAGACCGGCGCCCAGCAGGATGCCGACGACGATCACGCTGAGGGTGCTGGTGGCGATCGAGGTGAGGTCGATGTCCATGGTCAGGCGTCCTTCCCTGCGGTGGCGAGCTCGGGCGCGAGCTCGGTGCCCTCACCCTCCCACTCGGCGTTGACGTTCGTGTGGTCGACCTTCTGCTGCTGCGAGCGGCGGTAGATCGCGCCGCCGGCGACCACGAGGATCCCGAAGACGAGGAAGGCGCCGCCGACGCCGCCCACGAGGTGGCCGACGAAGTAGGTCACGGCGCCGACGATCGCGGCGGCCGGGAGGGTCATGAGCCAGCCGACGACCATCCGGCCGGCGACGCCCCAGCGCACCTTCGCGCCGGGTCGGCCGACGCCGGAGCCGATGATCGAGCCGGTCGCGACGTGGGTCGTGGACAGCGCCATGCCGAGGTGGCTCGAGGTGAGGATGATCGCCGCGGAGGAGGCCTCGGCGGCCATGCCCTGCGGGGAGTCGAGCTCGACGAGACCCTTGCCGAGGGTGCGGATGATCCGCCAGCCGCCCAGGTAGGTGCCGAGCGCGATCGCGCCGGCGCACAGGACGATGATCCAGACCGGGAGGCCGTTGGCCTCGATCTCCTGGTCGGAGAGGGTGCCGTGGGCGATGAGGCCGAGGGCGATGACGCCCATCGTCTTCTGCGCGTCGCCCGTGCCGTGGGCGAGGGAGACGAGGGAGGCGGTCGCGATCTGGCCGTAGCGGAAGCCGCGCTCACGGCGGGCCTCGCGCACGCCACGGGTCACGCGGAACACGAGCCACACGCCGATCGCGGCGACGAGGCCGGCGATGAAGGGGGAGAGCAGGGCCGGGATGATCACCTTCGCGGTGAGGCCGGACCAGTTGATGCCGGCGGTCCCGAGCGCCGCGAGGCCCGCGCCGAGCAGGCCGCCGAACAGGGCGTGGGACGAGGAGGAGGGCAGGCCCAGGAGCCAGGTGAACAGGTTCCACAGGATGCCGCCGACGAGGCCGGCGAAGATGATGAACATCGCCGTCTCCGCATCGAGGCCAGCCATGAGGGCGCCCGTGTCGGTGTCCTGGATCTTCAGCACCGAGGTGGTCACGGTGACCGCGACCTCGACGGAGAGGAACCCGCCGACGAGGTTGAGGATCGCCGAGAGCGCGACGGCGACCTTGGGCTTCAGCGCGCCGGTCGCGATGGAGGTCGCCATCGCGTTGCCGGTGTCGTGGAAGCCGTTGGTGAAGTCGAACGCGACTGCCGTGACGATCAGCAGCAGGAGGATGACGAGTTCTCCGGTCATGACGTCAGGATGCGACCGGGCGCCGCCCCCGTGCCACCCGCCGATCGAGCCGTTCATCTGCCGTTCACCTTCCACGTGCGGGGATGCCCGCGGGAGTTCGCGAGATCACACGCGCCGTCTCCGCGCCTGCCGGCGTCGGCCCTCCCGCGCGTTGCACAGGAGGGGTGCGCTCTACCGCGCGGTCGCGATGACCGGCGTGTCCGTCCGAACTCCAGGCATTCCGGCTCGTCGGAGGGCATTATGAGAACGGAGGCGTCTGCGCCTCCGCCCTTCCCCCGAACGTAAGGAGAGAACGACATGGGTCTCATCGGCCTGATCATCTCGTGGCTCATCATCGGCGCCATCATCGGGCTGCTCGCCCGCGCCGTCATGCCGGGCAAGCAGGCCATGGGCCTGGGCATGACCATCGTCCTCGGTGTCGTCGGCGCGGTCGTCGGCGGCTTCATCGGCAGCCTCTTCGGCGGTGACGGCATCTCAGGGATCATGAACAACCCCTGGAGCATCGGCACGATCCTGCTCGCCGTGGTCGGCGCGATCGTCGTCATGGCGATCTACGGCCTGGCCACGCGCAACCGCGCCTGAGCCTCCCCGCGCCGGCCCCGTGCCGGCCCCCGGGAACGACGAAGCCCGGGACCGATCCGCCGATCGGTCCCGGGCTTCCGCCGTCCTGGGCGCGGGTCAGACGACCGAGGCGATCCCGAACAGCACGAGCGAGAGCGCGAAGCCGACGACGGCCATCGCGGTCTGGATGAGGGTCCAGCTGGCGAGGGTCTGCTTCATCGAGAGGCCGAAGAAGCGGGAGACCAGCCAGAAGCCCGAGTCGTTGACGTGCGCGACGCCCACGGAGCCCGCGGACATCGCCATGACGATCGCCACGACCTGCAGGGCGTTGAAGTCCCCGGCGGCCACGACGGCCGTCATGAGGGAGGCGGCGGTGGTCAGCGCGACCGTCGCCGAGCCCTGCGCGATGCGCACGATCTGGGCGATGAGGAACGCCGCGACGATCACGGGCATGCCGAGGCTGTTGAGCGAGCCGGCGACCGCGTCGCCGATGCCCGTCAGGCGGAGCACGCCGCCGAACATGCCGCCCGCGCCGGTGACGACGACGACGGAGCAGATCGGGCCGAGGGCGGAGTCCTGGATCTTCTCGATGAGGGTGCCGCTCTTCCCCGCGCCCCAGCCGAGCACGACCATCGAGACCAGCACGGTGATGAGCAGCGCGATCGGGGTCTCGCCGAGGACGCGCAGCACCTGCACGACCGGCAGGGCCTTGAAGGCGTCGGGGTCGTCCTTCGTCGCGGCGAGGGTGTTCAGGCCGGTGTTGAGCAGGATCAGGACGAGCGGCAGCAGCAGCATCGAGATGATCGCGGGGACCGACGGGCGGGACTCGAAGCCCGTCTCCTCGGAGTTCGAGTCGAGGATCGTGGGGACGGGCACGCGGATGTGGTCGCCGAAGACCTTGCCGGCGAGCGGCGCGACGGTCGCCCAGATGATGAGCGCGAACACGAGGCCCACGAGCAGCACGAGGCCGACGTCGGCGCCCATGATGTTCGAGGCGGCGACGGGGCCGGGGTGCGGCGGGGAGAAGATGTGCATCGCCGAGAACGCCACGGCGCTCGGGAAGGCGATCGAGAGGAACGAGGCGCCGGTGCGGCGGGCCACCGCGTAGATGATCGGCATCATGACGACGAGGCCGGCGTCGAAGAAGATCGGGAAGCCCATGAGCAGGCTCGCCACGGAGAGGGCCATGCCCGCGCGGCGCTCGCCGAACAGGTCGATCATCTTCTCGGCGAGGACCTGGGCGCCGCCGGAGGCCTCGATCATGCGGCCGAGCATCGCGCCGAGGCCCACGAGCAGCATGACGTTGCCCAGCGTCGAGTTGAAGCCGAAGCCGATCGCCTCGAGCAAACGGTTGGCGGGCACGCCGGCGATGACGGCGGTGAGCAGGCTCGTGATGAGCAGGGCGAGGAAGGCATGCATGCGCAGCGCCATGATCATGACGAGCAGGCCGGCGATCGCGGCGACGGCGAGGATCAGCAGCCCGCCCGTGCCGAGATCCCAGTTCAGGACGAGATCGTCCATCGTCGGACTCCTTTGTCGAGGTGAGGGGTGAGGGGTGTGGTGGGACGCGGAGGCGAGGGCCTCCGGGGGATCAGATGACGGCGGTCATGCCGCCGTCGACGTACAGGGTCTGGCCGTTCACGAAGGCGGCCGCGTCGGAGGCGAGGAAGACGAGCGGACCCACGAGGTCCTCGGTCGCGCCCCAGCGGCCGGCGGGGGTGCGCCCGGCGACCCAGGCGGAGAACTCCTCGTCGGCCACGAGGGCGGCGGTCAGCTCGGTTGCGAAGTAGCCGGGGGCGAGAGCGTTGACCTGCACGCCGTGGGGCGCGAGATCGGCGGTGAGGCCCTTGGTGAGCATGACGATGCCGCCCTTGGTGGCGCTGTAGGCGGCGATCGAGGGGCGCGCGAGCTGGGACTGCACGGAGCCGATGTTGATGATGCGGCCGGAGCCGCGGGCGATCATGCCGGCGGCGGCGCGGCGGGCGCACTTGAAGGCGCTCGAGAGGTTCGTGGCGACGAGGTCGTCCCAGTCCTCGTCGGTGAACTCGGTGAGCGGGGCGCGGCGCTGGATGCCGGCGTTGTTCACGAGCACGTCGAGGGCGCCGTGCTCCGCCTCGAGCGCGGTGAGGGCCGCGTCGATCTGGGCGGTGTCGGTGACGTCGAAGGCGGTCGCGAGGGCCGGGGTGCCGGTCGCGTCGGTGATCGCGGCGGCCTCGGCGGTGGCCTGCTCGAGGCTGCGGCCGTGGACGACGACGGACGCGCCGGCGGCGGAGAGCCCCTCGGCGAGGGTCCGGCCGATCCCGCGGGTGGATCCGGTGACGAGGGCGAGGCGACCGCTGAGGTCGAAGGCGGCGACGGACATGGGGCGGCTCCATTGGCGAGGCGATGTCGGTGGTGCTCGTCGTCGGGTGACGAGGACCAGCGCCAGACTACGACACCCGGTCCTCTCTGGGGAACACGGTTCAGCATCCTGAACCGGGAGGCAGTGTGAGGCAGGTCGCCCTCATCCTCTCGCGGAGGAGCGGCGGAGGCGGGGGAGACGGGGAGAGTGCTCAGCGGCGGCGCGAGGCCGCGCCGAGCGGATTCGTCAGCGCGGCGGCGACGCGGAGGATCGCCGCGGAGATCTTCTCGATGCGCGCAGGGTCGAGCTCCGCGGAGGGGATCGCCGTGCCCACCGCGAGCATCGGATCGGCCGGGTGCCACGGCGGCAGCGGCGCCGCGATCCCGGTGACGCCCACCGTCGAGGCGCCCTCGTCGATCGCGACGCCCCGCTCGCGGGCCTGCTCGATCTGCGCGCGGATCGCCGCGGAGGAGGTCGACGTGCGCGACGTGAGCGCCGGGATCTCCGTGCGGGCGAGGACGTCCTCGACCGCCGCCTCCGGCATGGCGGAGAGCATCGCGAGGCCGGTCGCGGTGAGCACGAGCGGCAGGCGGGTGCCCAACGGCGAGCCGAGGCGCCGCTCGCGCCCCTCGTAGCGGACGAGGTACAGGGTGTCGAGGTCGTCGTGCGCCGCGATCTGCACGAGCTCCCCGGCGAGCTCCGCCTCCTCCTCGACCACGGGGAAGAACTCCCGGATCTGGTGGAACTGGAGGGCGAACTGGCCGCCCAGCTCCGCCGTGCGCATGCCCAGCACGTAGCCGCCCTCGACGCGTCGGATCATCCGGCCCTGCTCGAGGGCCGCGCACAGGTTCGAGGTCGAGGACTTCGCGATCCCGAGCTCTCGGGCGATCGTCGTCAGCGTCATCGGCTGCGCGGGGGAGGCGCCGAGCACGGTGAGCACGCGCAGGGCGCGGCTGACGGCCGGGGCGGGATCCTTCACGTCGGGCATCGGTGCCTCTCTCCGGGGTGGGGACTGCAGGGATCCTAGCGGCGGGAGGGCCATGTCCCCGGACCGTGCGGCCCGTCCCGGACCGGGCCGTCCCGATACCGTGGGGGCATGGCCGCCCGCCGACGAGCCCCCGCCCCCGAGGAGCAGCTGGAGCATCTGCGTGATCGCTTCGGCCTCGACGCGCGCCCGGGGGCCAGGCCCCTGGCCCACCGCGAGCACGCGGACCCGGCGCTCCTCGAGGCCCTCGAGGTGCCCCACTACGCGTGGCTGTACAACGCGAACGTCGTGCCCCGGGAGGCGCACGCGCAGCGCGGCCGGCTCGAGGGGGCGCTCGCCGTGGACGTCGGCGTGCCCCGGCGCGCGGGCGTGACCGGCGCGGCCGCCGCGATCGAGCGGTCCCAGCTGCTGGCCCGCGTGCTGATGGCGCAGTTCGAGGCGCCCGGCGCGGTCTACTCGATCCAGGCGCTCGCCTGGGAGGAGGAGGCCGCCTCCGGGACGCTCGTCGTCGAGGTCGCGAGCGGCCGCGGCAGCGGGGACAGCCTCGCCCGGGTCGAGGACGGCGACCTGGGGCC
Organism: Brachybacterium sp. SGAir0954; assembly: GCF_005490785.1. Lineage (GTDB taxonomy): Bacteria > Actinomycetota > Actinomycetes > Actinomycetales > Dermabacteraceae > Brachybacterium > Brachybacterium rhamnosum. The sequence continues at coordinate 1,474,599 of NZ_CP027295.1, forward strand.
CGTGCTGGAAGCGGTGCTCGACGCCGTGCGACCGCCCGGCACCACCTTCGCGATCTCCCGCGACCCCGTGGACCTGCGCGACGAGCCCGCCTCCCACTGGCGCTGGGTGCATCCGGTGGTGCCGGAGGAGAGGATCGAGGAGTTCGCGACCCTCGCCCGGGACACGGCCTTCGAGGTGCTCACGCTGCTCGTCGGCTCCGCGGCGGGATCCTGCCGGCCCCTGAAGACCGTGCCGGACTGGTACGTCGACGTGCCCGGGCTCTGAGGCGCGGGCTCTGAGCGGCAGGCGTCAGGCTCCGGCGAGCGGGACGTCCGCGAGGCGCTTCCCAGCCTCCTCGACCCGTGCCCGGCCCGCGGACCACCGCGCGGCATCGGCCCGCAGCTCCTCCAGCAGGGACGGCTCGACGAGCACCGTCAGCACCGCCGTGCGGGAGCCGTAGGCGGTGGGCTCCATCGCGGCGCCGTGCGCGTCGGCCCAGGTCCGCACCGCATGCTCCGCCGCGCCCGCGTCGGCGTGGCCCACCTCGATCCGCGCGACGCTCAACGTGGTGCGGCGCAGCAGCGTCGCCGCAGCGACCGCCTGCTCCACACCGGCCGTGTACGCGCGCACCAGCCCGCCCGCACCGAGCTTCACCCCGCCGAAGTAGCGGATGACGATCGCGAGGGTGTCCGTGAGCTCCGCGTGCAGCAGCGACTGCAGCATCGGCATCCCCGCCGTGCCCGACGGCTCCCCGTCGTCGCTCGAGCGGTGCACGACCGCGGCGGTCTCCGTCTCCCCGATCACGAGCGCCGTGCAGCGGTGCCGGGCCGAGGGATGGTCCCGGCGCGCCGCGAGGATCCGCTCGTCGGCCTCCTCCACCGAGGTGACGCGGTGCAGACGGGTGAGGAACCGGGACCGCTTCTCCACGAGCTCCGTCTCGACGTCGGCGGCGAGGACCAGCGGATCAGGCACGGTGACCGGCTTCAGACATGGTGGTGAGTCTAGGGCGGGCGACAGCCTGGGCAGATCCTGGACGGACCGATGAAGGAGCCCCTCATGACCGCCGCATACCCCGGTGCCCCGCAGGGCGGCCAGTGGCGGCCCGGCCCCGCCGCCCCCGCGAAGCGCCGCTCCAAGGGGCCCGTGGTCCTCCTGGTCATCGGTGCCCTGATCCTCGTGCTCAGCCTCGTCGCCGGCAGCCCCGTCGCCCTCGGCCCGCCGGTGTCCATCGGCGGCATCTTCAGCGGCATCGACGGCGTGCTGCTCGCCGTGCTCGGCGGCATCCTCGGCTTCCTGCTGCTCCTCGCGAGCATCATCAGGATGGTCGTGCAGCGCCGCCGCACCGCCTGACCCACCCCTCCCCACACCGCAGGCCCGTGCCCGCCACGGCCCGTCCCGCCGCTACGATGGGACGGCCCGCCTGGCGGGCACGGGCCTGTAGCTCAGTCGGCAGAGCATCGGACTTTTAATCCGCGGGTCGTGGGTTCGATCCCCACCGGGCCCACCCTGGTCGAAGCCTGTCGTCGGCGACATGGCCGCGTCCTGTGGGGAGTCGACGGGAACTTGGTCGCACACCCGGCCCGTATGGCGGGGAGTGCCTGCCGGCTGCGTCCGCGGGACGAGCAGGGTGTACACGGTGCGAGAACCATGTCGGCGACCCATCGGTGTCGAAGCGCGGTCTCGCCTGCGCGAGTGCCCAGGCGGAGGCGCTGGTAGGCGCCGCTCTATTGACGGGTCCGGCATCCGGGGCAAGGAGCCGAGAGCCGCGTTCTCAGAGGTGGGCGGTAGTGGCCGGGCCGATGGACCAGGGTCGATGACGACCAGGGAGGCGAGTTCGATGCGGTGGCGAGGTCGGGCCGTGTCGCTGCAAACGTGGTCAGTTCGCGGTAGGGGTGAGGTCGTTCAGGAGTGCACGGACGCGGGCGTCGATGTCGTCCCGCACCAGGCGCATGCGCTCCATCCCTTCGATGCCCCTCAGGGAGGGCTCATCGGTGTGCCAGGTGGTGACCGGCGCGGTCATTCCCTCGACGGGTTCGATGACGGCTTCGCCGCCGATGACGATCACGTGATCGACGCTGCGCAGCAGCTCGGAGGTGACCGGCTGCGGGACGGCGGAGGACATGTCCGCGCCGACCTCGGCAATCGCCTCCGCGGACTGGGCATTGATGGCGGTGCCGGGGCGGGTGCCGGCGGAGTGCACCTCGACGGCATCTCCGGCGTGATGGCGCATGAGGGCGGCCGCCATCTGGGACTTACCGCCGTTCTTCACGCACACGAACAGGACTGCGGGGCGTTTCGCGGTCATGGTGACTCGATCTCTCTGCTGGTTCATCGTGTGGGAACGGTCGCGTCGCCGGGGAAGAGCCGGCGGCCCATCGCGAGAGCGACGTAGACGAGGGCGACGAGGACCGGGACCTCGATCAGGGGGCCGACGACACCGGCGAGGGCCTGGCCGGAGGTGACGCCGAAGGTGCCGATGGCGACGGCGATGGCGAGCTCGAAGTTGTTGCCCGCGGCCGTGAACGCGACGGTCGCGGACTTCGCGTAGTTCAGGCCGATCGCCCGTCCGAACAGGAAGGACCCGAGGAACATGACCACGAAGTAGACCAGCAGCGGCAGAGCGATGCGGGCCACGTCGCCCGGGGCGGAGAGGATCGCGTCGCCCTGGAGGGCGAACAGCAGCACGATGGTGAACAGCAGCCCGTACAGCGCCCACGGGCCGATCCTCGGGAGGAACCGCTCCTCGTACCAGGTCCGGCCCTTCGCCCGCTCGCCGAGGATGCGGGTCAGGAACCCGGCGACCAGAGGGATCCCGAGGAAGATCAGCACGCTGAGGACGATCGCGCCGATCGAGAACTCGGCCGACGTGGTCGGCAGCCCCAGCCACGACGGTAGCGCCTGGAGGTAGAACCAGCCCAGGGCACCGAAGGCGATCACCTGGAAGACGGAGTTGATCGCGACCAGCACGGCGGCAGCTTCGCGATCACCGCAGGCGAGGTCGTTCCATATGAGGACCATCGCGATGCAGCGCGCGAGACCGACGATGATCAGGCCGGTCCGGTACTCCGGCAGGTCGGCAAGGAAGATCCACGCGAGGCCGAACATGAGGGCCGGTCCGACGATCCAGTTCAGCACCAGCGAGGTCACCAGCAGGCGTCGGTCCGCGCCGATGCGCCGGGTCTCGTCGTAGCGGACCTTCGCCAGGACCGGGTACATCATCACCAACAGCCCGAACGCGATGGGCAGGGACACGGACCCGATCTTCACCGCCTCCAGCGCGGTGTTCAGGCCGGGGACGAACCGCCCCAGCAGGAGCCCCGCAGCCATGGCGGCCAGAATCCATACCGGGAGCCAGCGGTCGAGAAAGGACATCTCCTTCATCACGCGCGGCTGCTCCGCATCCTTGGTGGTCGTACTCATCAGACCTCGGAACCTTCCATCGACGGTTATCGATGAGCACGCTATGGTCCACATCGATGACTGTCAATGTAAGGTGAGGGCGTGACCACGACGACCGACGCCACAGCCACCGGATTCGCGGCGAGGACCGGCTCTGGCGAGTGCTGCACGCTGTCCGCAGGCCCTGTCGACACTGTCGACGCCGAGCGGATCGCCTCTCTCCTGAAGGCGCTGTCCGACCCCACGCGCCTCCGGCTCCTGTCCCACGTCGCCGCCCAGGGCTGCGAATCGGTCTGCGCATGCGATCTCACCGAGCCGCTCGGCATCAGTCAGCCCACCGTGAGCCACCACATGAAGAAGCTCGTCGACGCCGGCCTGCTCACGCGCGAGCAGAAAGGCCGCTGGGCCCACTACTCCGTCGTCCCGTCAGCTTTCGCCGAGCTCCGTGCGTTCCTCGACATCGCCTGAACCTCACCCCCGGTCGGGAGGCTCTCCTGACCGTTCGCCCCAGCGTCTTGTTCGTCTGTGTCCACAACGCCGGTCGAGCTCGGATGGCAGCCGGGTGGCTGCGAGAGCTCGCCGGGGACCGCATCGAGGTCCCCTCCGCCGGGTCTGCGCCCGCCGACTCGATCAACCCCGCAGCGGTGGAGGCCATGGCGGAGGTCGGCATCGAGATCTGCCACCAGAAGCCGAAGATCCTCACTCCCGATTCCGTCCAGGCCTCCGATGTGGTCATCACCATGGGATGCGGCGACGCCTGCCCCTACTACCCCGGCAAGCGGTACGAGGACTGGAAGCTCGAGGACCCAGCCGGCAAGGGCGTCGCGGAAGTCCGCTCGGTGCGCGACGAGATCCGTACCCGCATCAAGGAGCTCATCGGCAGCTTGCTGTCCCGCGAGCCACTCGACATTCCAATCCAAGGTCGAGGAAAGCCGAGCGCACGTGTGACGAGGGCTTCTGGAGACACCATCCCCAAGGAACAGATGCCGACTCGTCTCGAACACCTCTTGACAGCAACGCGATGGTGTCCGTCGCGCTTCGGGTAGCAGTACCAGCCCTCTGACCTGCTTGTACACGCTCTGCGGCCGATGCTCTGGCGGACTTTTCATCCGCGGGTCGAGGGTTCGATCCCCTCCGGGTTCACCCTGGTCACGCCACGATCCCGGGGTCCGCGAGCACCCCGTCGGCCCGCTCCGGACTGGTTCATGGCCGGAGAAGACTGGTCATCATGTACATGATGACCAGTCTTTTCGCGGGAGGCCCTGGCCCTGCCGCCCTCGATCCGCCCCTCGGCCCCGTCCCGCGGCGATGATCGAGTGCCACCCGACGGTCGCGACGGCGCAGGCGCCGGCTTAGCGCCCGGCACCGAACGGCCGGTCACCCGGCCTCGGGATCGTCCCCACCCCCGGATAAACTCCCGCTCGGGGGTACATCACCGCGCCCAGAAGAGTCAGGCACGTGAGAGGGACGCAGATGTCGGAGTGGAATCAGTCCTATGGCGGCAACGGGAGCCCGGCGCAGCCGGGCGGGGTGCAGCCGGGACAGGCGCCCGGGCAGCACGGCGCGCTGGTGCCCAGCGCCTCGGCACCCAGTGCCGCTGTGCCGAGTGCCGCAGTGCCCAGCGCCCCGGAGCCGCAGCCAGCATGGCAGCCGGCGGCCGGCTCGAACCTGTCGACGGCGCAGCTCGGCGCGACCCTGAAGAAGATCGGCATCGGGAACCCGCTGCCCACCTTCATCGCCGGGGCCGTCGCCTACATCATCGCGCTGCTGGCCTCGCTGGTCGTCATCGCCTCCGCCGTCGCCGCCGCGCTCACCGCGGACACCGGCGACGTCACCGGCGGCACCCTCGACCCCACCGGCGGCAGCACCACACCCTCGAGCAGCGACGGCGCGTTCGAGTCGATCGTGGGACTCCTCGGGATCCCCTTCCAGCTGGTCTCCCTCGCCTCCTTCGGCTCCTACGAGATGCACATGGACCTCGGGTTCTTCGGCAGCTTCAGCCTGAGCTGGCGCGGTCTCCCGCTGCTGATCACGATCGCGATGGCCGTCGCCGGCTTCGTGCTGGCGCGCCTCGCGCAGCGCCGCTGGAGCAGCAACGGCGTGCTCGGCGCGGCCCTGTGGTCCGGCATCTCCGGTCTGGGCGTCGCGATCGTCGCCGTGATCATCGTGCGCCTCACCGCGTTCTCCTACGCCGACGAGTCCCTCGGGATGTCGCTGTCGATGCACTCCGCCGGGGCGGACATGTTCTTCGGGACCTGGGCGCTGATCACGGTGCCGCTGTTCCTCGGCCACATGGCAGGGCTGACGAAGCCGCGCTGGTGGCCGCTCGTCGCGGACCTCGCCGCCGGCTTCCGCCTCGCCCTCGTCCACGCGCTCACCTTCGCGATCCCGGTCGGGATCCTCGGCGTGATCGGCGGCGCGATCGGCCTCGCCGTCGACGGTGACGGCGGCTCCGTCCTGCCCCTGCTCCTCTCCCTCCCGATCTGGGGGCCGACGGCCCTCGCCCTCCTGCCCGGGCTCGGGATGCTGGTCGTGCCGGTGCGCGTGAGCACGCAGGGCGACGTCGAGAGCCTCGGGCTGCGCCGCGACGGCGAGTACGTCTGGTTCTTCGACCTGCCCTGGTACGTGTGGGTCCCGATGGTGCTGATCGCCCTCGTCGTGCCGCTCCTGGTCGCCGTGCTGTGGAACCGGGGCCGCGAGATCGAGAAGGGGAACGTCATCGCCCTGGTCGCCTCGTGGGCCGCCCTCCCGCTCGCCTACACCGCGTGGTCGATGGTCCTGCTCGGTCTGGTGTGGACGAGCGCGCAGGCGCACCTGGGGATGATGGGCTCGATCGTGGTGCACATGGGCCTCGCCCTCTGGATGCCCCTGCTCGCCTTCGTCATCGGCGCGGTGATCGAGGCGATCTCCCGGTTCGGCGCACCGTTCGTGGACCGCTTCGTGCCGGGATTCCTCGTGAACTGGTTCCGCCGCTCCGCCCGGGCGCGCCGCACCGAGCAGGGCCTGGCCGACGGGCCGGCCGCACCCGGCCAGGCGCCGCCGGCGCCGTTCTTCCCCGGGGTGTGAGCGCGGGGTGGCCCGCCGCCTTCGAAAGCGCGGGCGGCCGTCGGACGGCTGAGCTCTCGCCGCCGATCTTGCATGCGGCCATGCCGTTCACCCCGAGTCACGCGATCGTCGCGCTGCCGTTCGCGCGCCGCGCCCGGGTGGCCGCGCCGCTCGCCGTCGGTGCGATGGCCCCGGACCTCCCGCTGTTCCTGCGCGGGATCGTCCCGAATGTCTACCCGTTCACCCATGACCCACGCTGGATCCCCGTCACCGCGCTGCTCGCCCTCGGCCTGCTGCTGATCTGGCGCGGCCTGCTGCGGCCCGCCGCCCGCGCGCTCGCACCGCCACGGGTGGGCGAGCGGCTGCCGTCGTGCTGGGACGGGAGCGGCGACGGCGCGATCCGGGAGACCTTCCCCTCGGTGAGAGCATCGGTGGTCCTGCTGCTCCTGCTCGCCGCGGGCGTCGGCAGCCACCTCCTGTGGGACGCGTTCAGCCATGCGCACCGCGCCGGCACGCAGTGGGTGCCGGAGCTCGCGGCGATGTGGGGGCCGCTGCCCGGCTACAAGGTCGTGCAGTACACCTCGGGCATCGGCGGGCTCGTGGTGCTCGCCGTCTGGGGCGCGCTGCGCCTCAGCAGGCAGTCGATCGCACCGGTCCGGCCGGCACCGGGCGTGGTCCGGTGGGGCTGCTGGCTGTCACTCCCGCTGCTCATGGCCGGCGCTCTCGTCCTGGGTGCGGCGCACTCGGGGGTGCCCGACACGGGTGGTGAGGCCTACCGCCTCATGGGGGTCCTGCCCACCGCCTGCGGGCTCTGGGGACTGCTCGTGCTCGCCCTCGCGATCGCCCTGCGAGGGCGCTCCAAGCGCTTTCCCCAGCAGGTTTCCGACGGGTCACAAAAACGCGGGTGACCTGCGAAAACGATTCACAGCGGTGAAAGCGGAAACCTTTACATTCCCGAGACCTGTCGGGGCTTCGGGCGTGCGTACTATCCGTCCATCCGGTGCCGCCGTTTCATCGACCAACGACGGCCACCGGCGGAGGATCCGGAGCGATCATGAACCATCCCGCACTCGAGCTGACCGACGTCGACACCGACGCCCTGACCCTGCACGCCGACTCCGCAGGGATCTGGGTCACCTGCACCAGCGGGGAGACGGAGGTGACCGTCGGCCCGCTCCCCGGGAAGAGGCTCGCCGACTGGATCGCCGCGGTCGCGGCCCCCGCCGCTCTCACCGCGCCGACCGTGCTCGCCGCCCCGCCCGTTCCCGCCTGACCGGGCCCTCCCGGCCGTCGGCCGGAAAGTAGAGGACAGCCCGGAGATCGAGCGACATCCTGGTGGCATGAACGAGATCGAGGTCGTCGTCGCCCACAGCGAGCGGGCGACGCTGTGCGTGGGGGACGTGTTCCTCAAGGTCGACGCGGATCCCGCCCACGCCGCCGTCGAGATCCGCGGGGTGCAGCTCGCCCCCGTGCCGACCCCGCCCGTGCTCTGGCACCGGCCGCCCGTGCTCGCGATCGCGCGCGTCCCGGGCCGTGCGCTCGGCGTGCCGGGCGAACCCTCCCCGGCCACGGCCGGCGCCTAGCACGCTGCCGGGCGGGTGATCCGGCGGCTGCACGAGGCGCCGCTTCCACCCGGCACGATGCGCCTGGCCGCGGAGCTGCAGGCGGAGCTGGACCGCGAATGCAACTGGCTGCTGTTCGTCGATGGTGACGAGGTCACTGGGATCATCGACTGGTCCGAGGCCGCCCCGGGCGATCCGATGATGGACCTCGCCGTGCTCACCCTCGGCCACGAGGAGCGCCTCGAGGATCTGCTCGCCGGCTACGACGGCGACGGCCGGGAGCCCGCGGACCGCACCGCGATCCGGGCCTGGTGGTCGCTGCGCAGTCTGACGGCCGCGCGCTAGCTGCTCGAGCACGGCTTCGACCCGGGCGCGCCGGGCTGCGAGTTCGACGTGCTCCGCGCCCGGATGGACGATCCCGCCCCTTGAGCCGGGTGCCCGGGGCGCGGCCGGGAGGACGTGGCGCGACACACCGTGTCGGCCCGAAGGGGAGCGCTCGCGGCGCACGGACCGTACCGTGGACGACCATGTCCACGCCTGTCACCGATCGCGCCGCCGATCTCGTGCCCGTGCCGCGCGCCCGCCATCACTGGATGGACCTCGTGCGCGGGACGGCGATCCTGCTCGTGGTCCTGCTGCACCTCGAGATCCTCCAGGGGATCTGGGACGGCGACACGCCGCGCGCGCTCGTGGTCATCGCCCAGGCGACGACCCCGTTCCGCATGCCGATGCTGCTGCTCGTCTCCGGGATGCTGCTGCCCCGCTCGCTGAGGAAGCCGCCGGGCCGCTTCCTCGAGGGCAAGGCCCGCAACCTCCTGTGGCCGTGGCTCGTGTGGTCGCTCGTCCTCGGTGCCACCCAGCTGTTCGAGTCCTCCGCCGAGCCGCTGTGGTGGATCAACGGGATGTACACGTGGTTCCTCATGGCGCTGCTGAGCTACTACGTGGTGGGCCTGGTGCTGAAGCGCGTGCCGCCGGGCTGGGTCGCGATCGCGAGCATCGTGGTCTGGACGGCCGCGCCGCTGTTCGGTGTCTCCCCGGACCTGTACGGGCTGCGCCCGGACAAGTTCGTCTACTACGCGGTGTTCTTCTTCGCGGGCGCGGCGCTCGGCCGGACCCTGCTCGCGCGGAAGGTCCCGCTCGCGGTGGCCGTGCCCGGGATCGTCGTCGCGATGATCTGGGCGGTCCTCGCCGTGCGGGCGGACGGCGAGCCGCAGATCCCCGTGCTCGACCAGGTCGTCGTGGTCATCGGGATCCTCGGCGCGATCGGGGTGGCGCAGCGCCTCCCGCGCGTCGCCCCCGTGCGGGCGCTCGAGTGGATGGGCCGCAGCTCGATCGTCATGTACGTCGTGCACCTGCCCGTGCTCGAAATCCTCACCCGCTACCTGCCGCTGCCCGACGGTCTGCCGGGCGCGCTGATCCTCGGCACAGTCACCCTCGCCGCGTGCATCGGCGCGGTGCACCTGCGACCGCGCACCCCGTGGCTGTACGTCTTCCCGGACCTCCGGCGCCGTCGCATCGCGGCCGGCGGGGGAGCGGCACGGGGCACGGCCCTGCACCGCCCCGATCCCATCAGCCCGTGACGATCCGGATCCCGACCAGCAGCCCCGGGTCGTTCTCCGCGAAGGGGCCCGGCGCGACGGTGAGCGGGTAGCTCTCCCCGCTCTCCGTCGCCGCCTCGCAGGTGACCGGCTCGAGCGCCTGGAACTGCTCCGAGCTCATGCCGTCCTCGCAGGTCACCTCGCTGAAATCGGCGTCCGTGAGCGGGACGTAGGCATTCTCCGAGGTGAGCACCTCGAGGGTGTCCTGGGCGAGCTGCTCGGCGCTGAGGTCCGAGGCGCCGAACATGGAGCCGAAGCCGAGTCCGGTGAGCACGTCCCGCTCGTCGAGGATCGACTCGAGGCCGTCGGGGGCGCTCTCCCCGCGCACGAAGAGCAGCGCCGTGGTGCTCCCGTCCGGGAACGCGCCGTCGGCGGGCACCATGACGGGGTAGGCGGTCCAGGGGACCGTGTCCACGGTGCCCTCGGAGCTCGCGGGCCCGTTGCAGGTGGCGGCGTTCCCCGGCTCCATGTCGAGGTCGTCCTCGCAGGTGGCGTCGCCCCCGAGGGTCGCTCCGAGGGTGGCGCCGAGTTCCTCCGCGGAGACGACCGCTGCCCCGTCGGCGTGGCCGGAGGAGTCCTCCGGCACGTCGAGCTCGAGCACGATCGAGGCGCGGTCGCCGCCGGATGCGGCGGCCCCGTCCCCGCCGTCGCTCGCGACCGGCGTACCGCCCCCGTCGGATGCGTCCATCCCCGTGCTCTCCTGGGCGTCCGTGGTGGTCGCCGCGATGCTCGTGGTGGCCTCGCCGTCCGTCCCCTCGGCGGTCGCGCTGCCCGAGCTGCAGGCCGCGAGGCCCAGCAGGGCCGTGCTCGCGGCGAGGGCCAGGACGGCCCGCGGGATGCGTGTGGTGGTGCCCATGCTTCTCTTCCCCCTTGCGCGGCAGGGGAGGGGCGTAGCGAGCGCCCGCGGCTCCCCCGGCCGCGGTGCCCCACGGTTCCAGAGGGTCAAGAAAAGGTCAAGCATTCGTCAAGTCGCGTCGCCGGGGGCGGTCACCAGGGCAGCGCCTCGGGGATCGGCTCGCCTCCCCGCACGTGCTGGTCGAGGAAGGCGAGCACCGTCTCGTTCCAGGTGAGCGCGTTGGACGGCGTGAGCACCCAGTGGTTCTCGCTCGTGAGCTGCAGGAAGCGGTGCGGCATGTCCTCCGGGGCGCCGTCCCAGTGCGAGACCAGGTCCCACCACAGCCGCAGCGCCTCGCTGATCGGCACCCGGAAGTCGCGGCTGCCATGCGTGACGAGCATCGGCGTGGTGATCGCGGCGGCCGCCGCGTGCGGGGAGCAGGCGCGGTACCACTCGGGATCCGCGTCCTCGTGTCCGTGCACCCGCATCTTCGAGGCGGCCGCGTCGGTGGTGCGGTGCTGCTGCGGCAGTGCCCACAGCCCCGCATGGCTCACGATCGCGTCGAAGCGGTCCGTGTGCCCGGCGATCCAGTTCGCCATGAACCCGCCGAAGCTCGCGCCGAGCATCGCCGTGCGCGTCCCGTCGAGCTCGGGCCGCTCGAGCACGAGGTCCAGCAGCGCCTCGCAGTCGGCGAGGACGACGTCGGGCCGGCGCGGCCAGCCGCGGTTCAGCCCCGCGTCCCCGTACCCGGTGGACATCGCCGGATCCGGCATCAGCACCGCGTAGCCGCGGGCGGTGAACAGCCACGGGCACCAGCGCCAGCTCCACGCGTTGTAGGAGGAGTGCGGGCCGCCGTGCACCCACAGCAGCGTGGGCGCGGGATCCTCGGCGCTCGCCCCCACGGGCGTGCACAGCCAGCCGGGCACCTCGACACCGCCCACGGTGGTGGTCACCTTCTCGAGGGTGCCGGGCAGGGGGCCGACGGCGCCCGGCGCGGGCAGCTCCGCGACGCCCTCCGCGGTGATCCGCACCGGGCGGGCCGGCGTCGCCACATCGCTGCGCAGGGCGAGCACGGAGCCGTCCTCCGCGGGGGAGAGGGAGGAGAACACGCCGCCGTCGGCGAGCGTGGAGACGGCGCCGGTCGAGGGGTCGACCGCGAGCACCGCGCCGGAGGAGTGCAGGTCCCCGCTCACGAGCAGCGTGCCGCCGTCGGCCTGCCACACCACCTGGCCGGCGGTGAGGTCGCCGAGGTCGACCGCGACCACGCCGTCGCCCTCGAGGTCGTGGATCTCCAGGCGCCCGTAGCTCGTGTCCGTCGGGGTGGAGACGGTCGAGCGGGTGACGGCGAGGAGCCGGCCGTCCGGGGACAGCACGGGGGAGTCGTAGCCGTGCTCGTCCGTCGCCTCGAGCAGCGGCGTGCGCTCGCGGGTCGCCGCGTCGATGCGGACCAGGCCGGTGCGGGTCTCCCCGCGGGCGATCCGCTCGGTCCACTCGGTGACGACGGTGCGCCCGTCACGGGAGAGCGCGGCGGAGGACGTGTGCAGCGGCAGCGTGCCGGCGTCCGGCGTGAGGTCCCGCAGCTCGCCCTGCGCGGTGACGATCAGGAGGTGGCGGGAGGAGTCGCCGCGCTCGTGGTCCCACTGCCGGATCGGCATGCCCGTGTGCCAGATCGTCGTGCGCTTCGCGTCCTTCCGCGCCGCGCGGGCCTCGGCGTCCTCCTCGAGGCTCACCCCGGGCAGCACGCTCGTCGCGGCGAGGATCGTGCCGTCGCCGGCCACGTCGAGCAGCTCGAGCCCGCCCGGCGCATGCGCGAGCACCTGCGCCTCGCCGGCGAGCGGCAGCCGCCAGATCGCCGTCGTCCCCTCGGGCGCCTCGCCCGTGGGATCGGGTCGGGAGGAGGTGAACAGCAGCGAGCCGTCCGGCGCGAAGCACGGCGAGGACTCGCCCTTCTCCGAGACCGTCAGCCGCCGGGCGGGTCCCTCCGCCGTGAGCTCCCAGAGGGCGGGGACCAGACGGGAGAGGTGCTCGTCGGCCTCCTGCACCACAGCGGCCGCCCGGCCGCCCGGGCCCGCGGCGATCGCGGAGACCCGCGGCACACGCAGGAACGCCTCCACGTCACGGAGGTCGAGGGACGGGGAGGCGGGAGCGTCAGCGGTCATCCCTGCACGCTATCGAGCCAGGCCACGGCAGGTGCGCGATCACGGTTGCGATGCGGTCACGGGCCTCCTCGACGGTGCCCGGCGGGTGCACGATGTGCCCATGGTCCGCCGACGCACTCTGCTCGTCGCGCTCGCCGGAGCGGCCGCCCTCAGCGGCTGCGACGGCCCGGCGACGCGCCCGGAGGACGAGACCACCGCCGCGAGCTGCATCGACTGGATCGAACTGGAGACGCCCGCGGACGCGGCGGCGGAGTCCGACGCCGTCGTGCGCGGCACAGCCGACGGTCCGCCCGCGACGGGACGCTACGAGCTGTACGACGTGCCGCTGTGGACCGTTCAGGTCGCCGAGTGGGTCTCCGGAGCCCCGGCGGACGGCGAGGGGTCGAGCATCGAGGTGCTCTCGTTGCCGTACAGCTGCGGGGAGAGCCGCGACGCCCTCACGGGCATCGAGGACGCCGGCGAGGTCTACCTGTTCCTCCGCGCCCGCGGAGACCGGTGGGGGACGGTCACCGGCTACTGCGGGATGGTGCCCGCCGCCGAGGACGGCTCGATGCCGGGGAGCTGGCCGGACGAGATCGGCTGAGGGCGGCGCGCCGGCAGGAGCGGATCGGCCGACGGCGGTCGGCGCGCCCGGGCCTCGGCGCGAAGACGGCGGTGTCCCGTGGACACGTCGGCCCGGCGCGACCCGCACCCGGGATACTCGATCGCGGACACGGGGTGCGCCGCCGGCGCTGAGATCACACCCGTGGAACCTGATGCAGCTCGTACTGACGAAGGGATGTCCGCCATGCGCTCGCGCCTGCCCGCGACCGATGCACCCACCATCGACGACGTCGACCACCCCGACCCCGCCGCCCCCGCCGGCCCGCCGGACCGTCTGCCGCCCTCGGGGCGTGCCGCGCTCCGCGCCGGCGTGGTCGGGAACTTCATCGACAACGTCCACGTGTTCCTGCCGCTCACCGCGCTCACCCCGGCGCTGGCCACGGTCGCGGGGCCCGGGGTCGCGGCGGCGACCGGCGCGATCGTCGTCATCGCGATGATGCTCGGCCGGCCCGTCGGCGGGGTCGTCTTCGGCCGGATCTCCGACCGCCTGGGCCGCACCCGCACCACGCAGGTCGCGATCGCCGGCACCGCCGGCTGCGCGCTGCTGATCGCCGCGATGCCCACCCACGAGCTGCTGGGCGCCGGGACGATCGCGCTGATCCTCGGCCTGCGCTTCCTGGGCGGCATCTTCGTCGCCGGGGAGTACTCCGCCGCGATCCCGCTCGCCATGGAGTGGTCGCCGCCGCGCCGCCGCGGCCTCATGAGCGGGCTGATCCTCTCGATGGCGCCGTGGGCGCAGGGGGCGATCGCCTTCGCGACCGCCACGCTGCTGCTCGTGCTCGGGCCGGAGGAGTACGCCGTCTGGGGCTGGCGGCTGCTGTTCGTCGTCGGGGCGCTGCTCTCGCTGGGGATGCTGCTGTACTACCGCTCGCACGTCGTCGACGCGCCGATCGCCCGCCGCGCCCCGACGGACGGGGACGCGGCGCCGGTGCGGGGCGGCGTCCGGCAGGTGCTCGCGGGCCGCTGGTCCGGCGCCTTCCGGCAGGCCTTCGTCATGATGACGGGGCTCTGGCTGCTCACGAACACGACCGTCCTGCTGCTCACCGCGCGGCTCGGGGAGGGCGGTGCCCTCGCCGCCACCGAGGTCGCGCTCGCCATGGGCATCGCCTCCGTCACCCAGGCGCTCGCGATGGCGCTCGCCGGGCACCTCTCGACGGTGATCGGCAGGCGCCGACTGCTCACGATCTGGGGGATCGCCGCCCTGCTCCTCGGGCCGCCCCTGTGGTGGGCGGCCGTCGGCTCCGGGAGCCTCGCCCGGGCGGCGCTCTGCGCGGCGCTGCTGCAGGTGGTGACCGTCGCCGCCTACGGCCCGGTATCCGCGTACCTCTCCGAGCGGTTCCCCACGGCCGTGCGCTCCACGGGCTACGGCTCCGCCTACAGCCTCTCCCTCGTGCTGCCGGCCCTGTACCCCTTCTACCTGCCGCTGCTCGCCGGGGTCACCGGCCCCCGCGGCTCGGTGCTGCTGCTCATGGTGCTCGGGGCGGCGCTGCTGATCCTCGGCGCCCGGCTCGGCCCGCGCCTCGCCCCCGCGGACCTCGACGGGGACCTCGACGCGGTCGCGCTCGCCGGGGAGCGGTGAGAGATGGATGTCCGTCGTCGGCGGCCTCCGATCGGTCGCTTCCGAGCGGTCGGCACCGAGCGATCGGTCTCCTTCGGTGAACAATCGGGGAATCGTGCTCGCATCCGGGGCGAAAGTCTGCGAACCTAGTGCTCGGCACGTCGTCCGCGGCGTGCCGCCGGACCCTGATCGGGGTCCACGTCGTCGGCGGAGCGTCTTCCGGCGGCAGGCATCATTGGCCGAGACTCGGCCGACGACATCGAAGGATTACAGGAACATGGCTACTGGCACCGTGAAGTGGTTCAACGCCGACAAGGGCTTCGGCTTCATCGCCCCCGACGACGGCTCGGACGACGTCTTCGCCCACTTCAGCAACATCACCGGCACCGGCTACCGCAACCTCGAGGAGAACCAGAAGGTCTCCTTCGAGGTCGAGCGCACTGATCGCGGCCTCACCGCCGTGAACATCCAGGGCGCCTGAGCCCCGGAGCCCCACAGCTCTCGGAGCGCCCGTCGGAACGATCCGGCGGGCGCTCCGTCATGTCCGGAGGGAAAACTTCCGGGCCTTGTCTTTCCCTGATCGCCGGGGCAGGCTGGCCGGCGAGGGTCCCGTGCTCGCGGGTCCCGCGGCACCGGACGCCCGGTGCGCTCGCGGTGCCGCTCGTCAGTGGTTCCACGGAAGGACGATGATGTCTGAGAACAGAGCTGTCGCCTACAAGGGAGCAGGCCACGTCGAGGTGGTCGACACCCCCTACCCCGAGTTCGAGCTGAAGGACGGTCCGGGGGTGAACCCGGCCAACGTCGGCCGGAAGGTGCCCCACGGCGCGATCCTGCGCACCGTCGCGACCAACATCTGCGGCTCCGACCAGCACATGGTGCGCGGCCGCACCACCGCCCCGGAGGGGCTCATCCTGGGCCACGAGATCACCGGCGAGGTGGTCGAGGTCGGCCCGGACGTCGAGTTCATCAAGAAGGGCGACATCGTCTCGGTCCCCTTCAACATCGCCTGCGGCCGCTGCCGCAACTGCAAGGAGGGCAAGACCGGGATCTGCCTGAACGTGAACCCGGACCGTCCCGGCAGCGCCTACGGCTACGTCGACATGGGCGGCTGGGTGGGAGGCCAGGCCGAGTACGTCCTCGCCCCGTACGCGGACTGGAACCTGCTGAAGTTCCCCGACAGGGACCAGGCCCTCGAGAAGATCCTCGATCTCACGATGCTCTCGGACATCTTCCCGACCGGGTTCCACGGCGCCTACAGCGCCGGCGTGAAGCCGGGCTCGACGGTGTACATCGCGGGCGCCGGTCCGGTGGGCCTCGCCGCCGCCGTCGGCGCGCAGCTGCTCGGCGCCGGCGTCGTGATCGTCGGCGACCTCAACGCGGACCGACTCGAGCAGGCCCGCTCCTTCGGCTGCGAGACAGTCGACGTCTCCAAGGGGGACCCGCGCGACCAGATCGAGCAGATCCTCGGCGTCCCGGAGGTCGAGTGCGGCGTGGACGCCGTGGGCTTCGAGGCCCGCGGTCACGGTTCCGACGCCGGCCACGAGGCGCCGGCGACGGTGCTGAACTCGCTCATGGACCTCACGGAGGCGGGCGGCGCGCTCGGCATCCCCGGGCTCTATGTCACCGGCGACCCCGGCGGCGTGGACGCCGCCGCGCAGGAGGGGTCGCTCTCGATCCGTCTGGGCCTCGGGTGGGCGAAGTCGCTGTCGTTCACGACCGGGCAGTGCCCGGTCATGAAGTACCACCGCCGGCTGATGCAGGCGATCCTCCATGACAAGGTGCAGATCGCGAAGGCCGTGAAGGCCACCCCGATCCCGCTGGACGAGGCGCCGCAGGCCTACGCGGACTTCGATCAGGGCGCGGCGAGGAAGTACGTGCTGAACCCCAACGGCTACATCAAGTAGTCGGCCCCACCGCCGGGCGGTCGGGCCGTGAGCGGTCCGCCCGTCCGGCGGCGTCGGGGACCCGCAGTACCCTCGGCACATGACCGCCGCCCCTCGCCCCACCACGTGCGTCCTGGGACGCCTGGGCGGCGGCCGGGTGGTGCTGTGCGAGATCGGCGGGGACGGCGAGCACGGCCCGCGGCAGGAGTTCGACGAGGAGCGGCTGGCGGAGGTCGTCGCCGGGCACGAGGCCGCGGGGACCCCGCGCTGGGTGTGGAGCGACACGGCCACCTGGTACCCGGGGCTGCTCGCCGCCGGGGTGCGCGTGGAGCGATGCCACGACCTGCGCCTGGTCCACACGATCCTCCAGCACGCCGCCGCGGTCACCGACGGCGCCGCGCTGCGCGCCGCCACCGCCTGGGAGACCGGCCCCGTCGTCCCCGCGGAGGGCCGGCCCCCGGCCGCGACCCTGTTCGACGTCGCCCCCGCGGCGGGCTCCGCCGTGCCCCACGACCTCGAGCAGACGCTCGCCGAGCACGCCCGGCAGCAGGCGGCGATCGCCTCCGCCGCGGATCCCTCACCGCTGCGCCTGCTCGCCGCGGCGGAGTCCGCCGGCGGGCTCGTCGCGGCGGAGCTGCAGGCGGCGGGCATGCCCTGGGACGTGGTCGAGCACGACCGGATCCTCGCCGAGCAGCTGGGCCCCCGGCCCGGGCACGGCCAGCCGCCGGCCCGCATGGTCGAGGTGGGCGCTCAGGTGCGGACCGCGCTGGGTGATCCGATGCTGTCCCTGGACTCGCCGCCGCGGGTGCTGAAGGCGCTGCGCCGCGCGGGGATCGACGTCTCCTCGACCTCGCAGTGGGAGCTCGCCGAGCACGACCACCCGGTGATCGAGCCGTTGCTGCGCTACAAGAAGCTCTCGCGGCTGCTCACGGCGAACGGGTGGGCGTGGATCGACGAATGGGTGCACGAGGGCCGCTACCGGCCCGTCTATCTGCCGGGCGGCGTCGTCACCGGGCGCTGGGCGTCCAACGGCGGCGGTGCGCTGCAGATCCCGCGGCAGCTGCGGCCCGCGCTGCGCGCCGATCCCGGCTGGATGCTCGTGGGAGCGGACGTCTCCCAGCTGGAGCCGCGGGTGCTCGCCGCGATGGCGGGAGACCGGGCGATGGCCGACGCCGGCCGCGGCAAGGACCTCTACTCCGGCATCGTCGAGGCCGGGGTCGTCGCGACCCGGGCGGAGGCGAAGGTCGCCGTGCTCGGGGCGCTCTACGGGTCGACGACGGGGGACGCGGGGCGCCTCGTCCCGCGGCTGCGGCGCACCTTCCCCCGCGCGATGGCGCTCGTGGACGAGGCGGCGGCGACGGGGGAGCGGGGCGGGACCGTGCACACCTGGCTCGGGCGCACCTCTCCGCCGCCGGGCCCGGAGTGGGCGGCGGTGCAGACCCGCGGCGGGGTGGTCGACGCGACGACCGCCGACGAGGAGCGGGCCCGCCGTGCCGGCCGTGACCGGGGCCGCTTCACCCGCAACTTCGTGGTCCAGGGGACCGCCGCGGAGTGGGCCCTCGCGTGGCTCGCGGACCTCCGCCTGCGGCTGTCGCGGATCGCCCCTGTTCCCGAGGAGCATGCGGCGACCGCCTCGGGGCCGGCGCTCGGGAACCGTCCCCACCTGGCGTTCTTCCTGCACGACGAGGTGATCGTGCACGCCCCGCGCGAGCATGCGGAGGAGGCCGCGCAGGCGGTCCGCGACGCCGCGGACGCCGCGGGAAGGCTGCTGTTCCCCGGCAGCCCCGTCGACTTCCCGCTGGACCTGACGATCACGGAGCGCTCCGCGAAGTGACTCGGGCGGAGTCGGTGGCCGACGTGGCCGACGGGCCTCAGGCCTCCTCGCGCCGCGCCACCATCTCCGTGATCCAGATCGGGGCGAAGGGCGAGATGCAGCCGACGGCCGTCGGGTAGTCCCGCAGCACGCCGAGCCGCTCACCGATCGTGAGGGCGCGCTCGCGCAGCTCCGGATGCTCGATGCCGATCGTCGCGAGGGTCTGGTTCATCGCCCACTGCAGGCGCTCCGGCGCTGTCGCCATCCGCGCCTCGACGTCGTCGAGGAGGGCGGGCAGGTCGAGCACCTCGGGGCGCTTCGCGACGGCCTCGGAGGTGAGCGCCCAGCCGGCGCTCTGCACGACCGGGTCCGGGTCCTCCATCCAGCGCCCCCGCAGCTCCTCGGTGTGCTTGGACTTGCGGACCATGTAGTTGACCAGCCAGTCCTGCACCTTCGGGGTGCCCGCCTCGCGGAGCATCGCATCGAGCTCCTCCGGCGAGAGCAGGCGCGGCTTCGCGATGAGCAGGGCGAGCAGCCGGGCGTCCACCTGACCGGTGGCCCACAGCGCGAGGGCGAGCTCGTGGTCCGAGCGCAGGCGCTTCGCGACGGCGCGCAGGGCGGAGAGGTTCACCGCGTGCTCGTCGCCGTGGCGCCGGTTGACCTCGAGGATCCGCGGGTCCGCGAGGCCGTCGAGCTCCTCGAGCAGGGCGGGGACGGTCCGGGCGGGGTCGTCGGTCGCGGTCATGTCGTGCTCCTCCGGGGCGGACCGCCCACGATATGGCTCGTGCCAAGCGTGGGGACGGCAGGCGGCTACGGTGCCTCCATGATCCGCCATACCGTCTCCTTCACGCTCGTCCACGCCGAGGGCTCCGCCGAGGAGCGCGACTTCCTCACCGCCGGGCCCGCCCTGCTCTCCGCGATCCCCGGCGTGCAGGACTTCACCGTCTCCCGCCAGGTGAGCACCAAGAGCCCCTTCCGCTTCCAGTTCGCCATGACCTTCGCGGACCAGGCCGCCTATGACGTCTACGACGCCCACCCCGACCACCGCGGCTTCGTCGCCTCCCGCTGGGCCACCGAGGTCGCGGACTTCGCCGAGCAGGACTTCGTCCCCGTCGCCTGAGCCGGAGCCCCGTCGGTCGGCCCGTCGACGGTGCACCGCGAGCGCCGTCGCCGGGGCGGCGGTCCCGGGCACCGACCCGCCACGGCGCGGGGGCCCCGCAGCCACTAGGGTTGCCGGGCGCCTCCACCGACGAAGGGACCTCCCGATGACCACCGCCACCCCCGCCACCCCCGCCACCTCCGCCCCGCGACGACTCCGCGCCGGCGTGATCGGCCTGGGCTGGGCCGGCCAGCAGCACGTCGCCGCCTACGCCGCCGATCCCACCGTGGATCTCGTCGCGCTCTCCGCGATGGAGGACCATCTGCTCACCCGCTTCGGCGACGAGCACGGCGTCGAGCTGCGCTACCCGGACTGGCAGGAGATGCTCGAGAAGGCCGATCTCGACATCGTCTCCGTCGCCACGCCCACCTTCCTCCACGCGCCCATGGCGATCGCCGCCCTCGAGGCCGGTGTGCACGTCCTCACAGAGAAGCCGATGGCGCAGTCCGCCGAGGCCGCCCGCTCGATGGTCGAGGCCTCCCGCCGTACCGGGCGCATCCTCGAGGTGTCCTTCAACCATCGCCGCCGCGGCGACGTCGCCGCCCTCGCCCAGGTCATCGAGTCCGGCGTGCTGGGCGAGATCCACTACGCGAAGACAGGCTGGGTGCGCCGCGCGGGCATCCCGGGCCTGGGGACCTGGTTCACGCAGGCCGAGAAGTCCGGCGGCGGCGCCCTCGCGGACATCGGTGTGCACATGCTCGACATGACCCTGCACCTGCTGGGCGAGCCCGCCGTGCGCACGGCCTCCGCGAGCACCTACGCGGACTTCGGCCCGCGCGGGCGCGGCGGCTCCGGCTTCGGCATCTCCGACGTGGCCGACGGCGTCCCCTTCGAGGTCGAGGACCTCGCGACGGCCTTCCTGCGACTCGAGGACGGGGCGACCGTGCTGCTCGAGGCGAGCTGGGCGCAGATGATCCCCTCGGACCGCTGCTCGGTGACGCTGTACGGCACTGAGGGCGGCGCGGAGCTCGTCTTCGGTACGCCGGAGGGGGACCACCTCACCGTCTGGACCGAGGTCGCGGGGCTCCCCGCGGAGGTCAAGCCGGCCATCGGCCCCGACGGCCGCCATGCCGCCGCGGTCGCGGACTTCATCGAGGTGGTGCGCAACGGCGATCCCGCCGAGCACACCGGGGAGATCGCGCTGCGCCGCGCCGAGGTCCTCGAGGCCTGCTACCGCTCCGCCGCCGCGGGCGCCGAGGTGGGCATCGGCGCCTGAGCCCGGTCCCTGCCGCGCGCAGGGATGCAGGGAGAAGCCGCGAGCGGTGGACCGCCCAGGGGGAAGGGCCGCCCACCGCTCGCGGTGGTGCGGAGACGGGGTGGAGCATGCTCCGCCCCGTGCCGTCAGGCGGAGCGCCTGTCCTGGAGCTCCTCGGAGACGGAGCGGCGGGAGCTGCCGGCAGTGCGTGCGATCAGGTCGGCGTCGCTGTCGACCGTCTCCTCCGCCAGGTAGTCGAAGTGCTCGGCTGCGGTGTCATGCGTATCGGTGATCTTCATCGAGTCCTCCTCGGGAAGCAGGGGGCTGTTCATCGCCGGTTCACCCGGTGTGATCCACAGCATGGCACCGGAACCTCGGAGATTCGGGCACGACACCTGGAATGTGCATGACAGACCGTTCGGGAGGAACGATCCGCGCTCCCGCCCCCGCTCAGTCGTCGCTGCGAGGATCCCGCCGGCGGGCGGCCTCGCGCTCGGCCGCGTCGATGATCGCGTCCTCGCTCTCCTCGGCGCTCGGACCGCGCCGGCCGCGCAGGCCCAGGGCGATCCCGATCGCGAGGCCCAGGCCCACGCCCACCGCGCCGCCGGCCCAGATGTTGCCGAGCACCTCGATCCCCACGCCGATCCCGAGCATCGTGCCGATGAGGATGCCGAAGGGCAGCCAGGTGGCGTCGAAGGGGCGGCGCGGTCGGTCGGTCACGGGTCTCCTCAGGGCGAACGGTCCCGGACAGCGTAACGGGGGACGCCCGGCCCACCACCGCGCGGGTGATGGGCCGGGCGTCCCCGTCGGCCGTCGAGGGGATCAGCCGTTGAACTCGGCCGGGTGGGGGCCGGTGCGGCCGTCGCGCTCCAGGGCGTCGATCGCCGTGAGCTCCTCCGGCGAGAGGTCGAAGCCGAACACGTCGAGGTTCTGGGCGATCCGGGCCGGGGTCACGGACTTCGGGATGACCACGCGACCCTGCTGGAGGTGCCAGCGCAGCACCACCTGGCCGGCGGTAAGCGCGGGTCCTCGAGGTCGGCGACCCACAGCTTGGTGGTGACGAAGAGCTCCTCGCGGGGGAGGCCCGCGGCGGCGATCGCCCGGCCCACGCCGCGCTCGTTGCCGTACACGGCGGCCGTGTCGATGCTGCGGTAGCCGGCCTCGAGCGCGTGGCCCACGGCGGCGGTGGTCTCGTCGTCCGGGACCTGGAAGACGCCGAAGCCGAGCTGCGGGATGGAGCTGCCGTCGCGGAGGGGGACGGTGGGGACGGAGGTGGTCATGAGGGGTCCTTCCGGGTGGTGGTGCCGGCCGGGGTCGGCCGACGGGAGGTGGGTGAGGTGAGGGGAGCGGGTGGGGGGGCCGCTGGGGTCACCGGGTCGCGAGGGCGGGCTCGGCGGCGGGGGTGACCTCCGCGGCGCCCCGTCGGCGCAGCTCGCCGCCGGGGGCGAGATCCGCGACGAGCAGGATCGCGAGGCCCGCGAGGGTGATCGCCGCGCCGGCCCACAGCGGGGAGGTGTAGCCGAGGCCCGCGGTGATGGTCACGCCGCCCACCCAGGCGCCGAAGGCGTTGCCGAGGTTGAACGCGGCGATGTTCGCGCCGGAGCCGAGCGTGGGCGCCGCGGTCGCGTGGCGCATGATCCGCGTCTGCAGGGCCGGGACGGTCGCGAAGCCGAGGGCGCCCATGAGCACGAGCGCGACGATGGTCGCGGGCTTGCTCTGCGCGGTGAGCGCGAAGATCACGAGCACCGCGGTCAGGGCGGAGAGCGCGACGACGAGGGTGAGGCTCACGTGCTTGTCCGCGGCGCGGCCGCCGAGGATGTTGCCGATGAAGAGCCCGCCGCCGAAGAGCACGAGCAGCCACGGCACCGAGGAGGAGGCGAAGCCGGAGACCTCGGTGAGGGTGAAGGCGATGTAGGTGAAGGCGCCGAACATGCCGCCGTAGCCGAGCACGGTCACGAGCATGGAGGCCCACACCTGGCCGGAGCGGAAGATCGTGAACTCGCGCAGGATGCTCCCGCCGTTCCTCTGCGGGGCGGCGACGCCGCGCGGCACGAGGACCGCGATGCCGATCAGGGCGAGGATCCCGATGAGGGTGATGGCCCAGAAGGTGGAGCGCCAGCCGGCGGCCTGGCCCAGCAGGGTGCCCAGCGGCACGCCGAGCACGTTGGCGATGGTGAGACCCGCGAACATGAGCGCGATCGCGCCGGACTGCTTCTGCGGGGCGACCAGGGAGGCCGCGACGACGGAGCCGATGCCGAAGAACGCGCCGTGGGTGAGGGCGGCGATGATGCGGCCGGCGAGCATGGTCGCGTAGTCGGGCGAGAGCGCGGAGAGCAGGTTGCCGGCGATGAAGAAGACCATCAGGGCCAGGAGGGCGCGCTTGCGGTCCACGCGGGAGAGCGCGACGGTCATGAGGATCCCGCCCACCGCGACGGCGAGGGCGTAGCCGGAGATGAGGCCGCCGGCGGTGGCCTCGGAGACGCCGAGGCTCGTGGAGACCTCGGGCAGGAGGCCGGCGATGACGAACTCGGTGAGTCCGATGCCGAACCCGCCTGCGGCGAGGGCGAGGAGTGCGAGGGGCATGAGGGGTGATCCTCCTGGTGTGCGGCGCGGGATAACCTGCGCCAGACGATGAAGCGCGTCTGCAGTAGTTGCAGACGCAAAGGAATCTGACGGACGGGATCGTTGCACACGCGCGCTATCGGCGCAAGGAGGGTATGCTGGGTGCGTTCGTACGAGTAAGGGAGGCCACATGGGCATCGCGGACGACGCCGTGGAGATCCGGGCACGGGGATGGCGCACGCTCGCCGCGCTCCACGGGCTCATCGAGGGCGAGCTCGAGCAGGCGCTGCAGAAGGAGCACCAGCTCTCCGTCGTCGAGTTCACCGTGCTCGACGCGCTGAGCAGGCAGGACGGCTGGCACATGCGCATGCGCCAGCTCGCGCGCGCCGCCGCGCTCTCCAGCAGCGCCACCACGCGCCTGGTCACCCGCCTCGAGGACCGCGGCCTGCTCGTGCGCATCCTCTGCACCGACGACCGCCGCGGCATCTACACCGAGCTCACCCCGCCCGGCCGCGCACTTCTCGAGGCCGCGCACCCCACCCATGACCGGGTGCTCGAGAGCGCCCTCGCCGAGGCCGCCGAGATCCCTGAGCTCTCCGGCCTCGCCCGTGCGCTGCACGAGCAGGTGCCGGAGCCGGCCCCGGCCGGCTAGGTGGGCGGTGACCGGAGGGAGCCCGGTGGGTCCGGCGCTCCGCGGCTGAGCCTCGCGGCCCGCCTCATGCCGGCCGCCATGCGCGTGCGCCGCGCGGACCGCCACCACCGCACCCGCGAGGACGTGCGGCGCCGCCTCGCGCAGCTGACCCTCCGGCCCGAGCGGACCGACCGCCGCCCCGGCCCACTCGCGGCTCGCCCAGCAGCTCGCCGTCGAGGCGCGGGTCGAGGTGCTGCTGCCCGTCTACCCGCTGGTCCAGCACGGCGGCACCGCGGAGACGGTCGTCCCCGTCGTCGCCCGCCTCGCCGAGGAGGCGGCGCGCCCGCTCGTGCTGCACGGCGATACCGCGGGCGGCACCATCACGCTCTCCGCGGCGCTCCTGCTGCGGGACAGGGGGAGGGCGGCGGATCTCACCGTCCTCATCGCCCCCGCCCTTGACCTGTGGATGCAGGACCCGGAGATCGACGCCGTGCAGCCCCACGACCCCTGGCTCGTGAGGGCCGGGCAGCTCGATCTCACCGAGCGCTGGATCGGCGAGCACGGCGAGGATCCGGTGCTGAACCCGTTCCTCGGCGACCTCCGAGGACTGGGCCCGCTGCTGCTCTTCAGCGGCACGCGGGACCTGCTGAACACCGACACGCGGCTGTTCGTGCGCCGCGCACGGCGCGAGGGGGGCCGATCGAGCACCACGAGGCGCCGGGCCAGATCCACGTCCATCCGCTGCTGCCGACCCCGGAGGGCCGTGAGGCGCGGGCGAGGATCGTCCGCGCGGTGCGGGAGGTGACAGGCCGGGAGTGAGGTAGGCCCTGCCGGCTCTCAGCTGACCGGACGAGGCTGTCCGACGACGACGACGGCCACGCCGCGAGCGCGCAGCAGCTCCGACGTCCCTCGATGACCCGTCCTCGAGACGGTCGCGGACCGGGATGTCTTGCGGGGGCGACGCCGCAACGGAACGCCGCCACTCATCTCATCGACGTGCGCACCGCTCGGGCGATCACCGCCCCCGCCAGTGCGAAGAGCGAGACCGCGCTGACGCTGTGCAGGATCGTCGCCCATGGAGCGTGATCTGCGCCGCCGACCATGAAGGTGTCGGCCAGGGTCATCCCGGCCGGGAAGGACGCCACCAGGTAGGCGAGTGAGCCGAGCGAGAGCAGGCCGAGCATGATCATCGCGACGGTTCCGGCACTCACTCGCCCGCGCACGCCGAGGATTGCCACGATCACCGCGGTGACAGGTCCGATGAGGAGGGTGACCGTCATCAGTCCCCAGCCCATGGTGTCCTCGGAATCCCTCCCGTCGATGACGTCGTGGATCTCCTCCAGCGTGAGGTCGGGCATCGTGGCGAGCGGGTTGAGCACCTGGATCTGCAGTGCTGCGAAGGCCGCATAGGCCAGCACGGCTGCCGCTCCGACCGGGCCGACGAGGCGGGCGGGGAGCGAGGCGGAGGAGGTCATGCGGCGAGTATGCCGCCGCCGATCATCCAGTTCGTGGGGGTTCTGTGTCGAAAGCGGGGAGGTCCGCGATGGGTGTGGTGATGTCGCGCGTGCTCGTCATCGTCGACGGCTTCGCTCGCGGTCTGCTCGGTGGACCCTGACTCCTGGGCGTCACCCTCGCCGCGCCGCCGACGGCGTCATCCGGTGGGCCCCGTCGGGGAGGAGCAGTACGGCCGTGATGGTGCCCCCGGGCAGATTCGAACTGCCGACACCCGCTTTAGGAGAGCGGTGCTCTATCCCCTGAGCTACGGAGGCGTGGGCGCCGGCCCCGAAGTCGGGGCGTGACGCGGACCTCGGTCATCGTAGCGGGCCGTGGCAGGATCGCCGCATGCCGCACGCACACCGGGACCACCCTCACACCCCTGCGCCGAGCACCGCCGCGATCGTGGTCGCGGGCGGCGCCGCGCGTCGGCTCGCCGGCCGCGACAAGACCCGCCTGCCCGTCGGTGGCGTGCCCACCCTCGAGCGGGTGCTGCGCAGCGCGCCGGTGCAGCGACGGATCGTCGTCGGCCCCGAGGGGGAGGACGGCGCCGGCATCGCCGAGCGCCACGGAGCACGGTTCGTGCGGGAGGAGCCCGAGCTCGCCGGCCCCGCCGCAGCCCTCGCGCGCGGCGTCGCGGAGCTCGGGGATCTCGGCGACACGGCGCGGGTGCTCGTGCTCGGCGGGGACATGCCGCTGCTGCGCACGGAGACGCTCCACGCCCTGCTGGATCGGGCGGCGCTGGGCCGGGTCGCGGCGCTCGCCCGGGAGGACGGCACCGCCCAGTTCCTCACCGCCGCCTGGCCGCTCGCCCTGCTGCGCCAGGCGCTCGCCGCCGTCGAGCGGCCCGGCACCGGCTGGCAGGACCTCGCCCTGCGCGCGGTGTACGCCCAGCTCGCGCCCGAGCAGCTCGAGCTGGTCCCCGCGACGGGCGCCGAGGCCGCGGACCTCGACACCCCGGAGGACGTCGCCGCCGCGGAGCGCGCCGCCGGGCCCCGCATCGCCCTCGCCCAGATCGAGGTCTCCGAGGACGTCGACGCGAACCTCGAGACCGTGCGCCGTGCCGCCGAGCGCGCCGCGGGGGAGGGGGCGCGGGTGCTCGTGCTGCCCGAGGCGACGCTCACCCCCTTCGGCACGGACCTCCGCGCGGCCGCCGAGGCCCACCACGAGCGCTTCGCCGCCCTCCTCGAGGCGCTCGGCGAGCAGCACGGGCTGACGATCATCGCCGGCTCCTTCTCCCCGGCGGACGGCACCCGTGTGCACAACACCCTCCTGGTGCGCGGGGGCGGCGTCAGCGCGGAGTACCGCAAGATCCACCTCTACGACGCCTACGGGTCGCGGGAGTCGGAGACCGTCGCGCCGGGGGAGGAGCTCGTCGTGATCGAGGTCGACGGCGTGCGCATCGGCCTCGCGACCTGCTACGACGTGCGCTTCCCGGCGCAGTTCCAGGCGCTCGCCAGACGCGGCGCCCAGGCGGTCGTGCTGCCGCTCGCCTGGGGGGACGGGCCAGGGAAGAGCGATCAGCTGCAGGTCCTGCTGCGCGCCCGCGCTCTCGACGCGACCTGCGTGCTGCTCGCCGCGGACCAGGCCCCGCCGGCGGCGTGCGCGGGCCGGGCTCCGCGCGGGATCGGCGAGAGCGCCGTCATCGGTCCGCTCGGGCAGGTCCGCTCGCGCCTGGGCCGTGAGGAGGGCATGCTCCTCGCCGAGATCGACCTCGAGGAGATCGCGCAGGCGCGTCGAGCGCTCCCCGTGCTCGAGCACGGCGCGGGCGACTCCGCCCTGTGAGGCCGCGCGGGCCCCGCTGTGAGGCCCGCGACACCCCGCCGAGGTCCTGGACCCCGGGTGGGTAGAGGCCGGACGTAGCCTGCCGGGTATGACCACTCCTGTGCACCTCGCGCGCCCGCACGCGGCGTCGCCGCTCCTGCTCCGGCTCGCCCCGCTCGCGGCGCTCGTCGCCGCGGCCCTCCTGCTGCTGCTCACCGCGGCGCCGGCCTCCGCGCACGACTCGCTCGTCTCCTCCGATCCCGAGGACGGCGCGACCCTCGAGACCTCGCCCGAGCAGGTCACGCTGGACTACTCGGCGGACGTCCTCGACGTGAGCCCCGTCGTGCGGATCACGGGGGAGGGCGGCGAGGTGGTCGCCGAGCTCGATCCGGAGGTCGACGGGTCCACCGTCACCGCGGCGCTCGACGAGCCGCTCGCCGCGGGCGACTACGAGGTGCGCTGGCGCGTGGTCTCCTCCGACGGCCACCCCATCGAGGGAACCCAGTCCTTCACGGTCGAGCAGGGTGCCGCCGGCGCGCCGTCCGACGCCGGCGGGCGGACCTCCGCCCCGGCGAGCGACGCGGGCGGCGCGACGAGCGCTCCCGCGGAGACCACCGCTCCCGCCGCGCAGACCGAGGACTCCGAGGGCGGGGCCCCCGTGGTCCTGATCGTCGTCATCGTCGTGGCCGTGCTCGCCGTCGCCGGCGGGGCCGTCGCCGCGCTGCGCCGGAAGAGGTGACCCCGGCCCCGCGGCGCAGGGAGCGAGCGCGCTCAGCGCCGCGGTGCGGGACGAGAGATCCGTGGCGCGGGCCCGCACATGACGGAACCCCCGGCACCCTTGGGTGCCGGGGGTTCCTGCGGTCACGCGCGCCGCGAGGGCGCGGGACTCACTTGTTCTCGTCGCCGCCGAGGCCGAGGTGATCGCGAGCGGCGTCGCCCGCCTGATCGACCCCGCCGTCGACCTGATCCGGAGTGCGCTCCTTGATCTGATCGCTGGCACCGTCGATGCCCTGCTCGACCTGCTCGGAGTTCTCTCCGGCGACGTCCTTGGCCTTGTTCAGCGCGTCATCGAAACCCATGGTGAGACATCCTTTCGTCGCTGTACTCGCCCCAGCCGGGGCGACAGAACCCAACGTAGGCCCGTCCCTCCTGTGACACAAACGTGATCAGAAAAATGACGCTGGAGTGACCGAATCTGAGCGGGCGGGCACGTGGGATGGGCGGTCCGCGCAATACTGACTGCGTGAATGCGAGCAGTCCCGACTCCCCGGCCGTCGCCGGCACCCCCAGTGCCGCTGCGCCCGACTCCCCCCACCCCGCCTCCGGGATGCACAAGTCCGCCCGCTGGGACCACGTGCTCTCCCTCCTCGCCCAGGAGCGGCGGCTCAGCGTCTCCGAGGTCGCCGCGGATCTCGGGATCAGCGAGTCCACGGTGCGCCGCGACTTCGTCGAGATGGAGCGCGCGCAGCTCGCGCGGCGCACCCACGGCGGGATCGTCGCCGTGGACGTCGCCTACTCCCTCGCCGCCTCTCCGCGCTCCACCGACCAGGACGGCGCCGATCGCGAGCGCGTCGCCGCGGCCGCCGCGACGCTCGTGACGCCCGGCCAGATCATCGGAGTGAACGGCGGCCGCTCCACCACGTCGACCGCGCGGCGGATCGTCGCCCGCCCCGACCTCGACTCCAAGGACGGCGTCCCTGGGCTCACCGTCGTCTGCGCCGCGCTGAACATCGCCCTCGAGACCGTGCTGCGGCCCTCGGTGCGCACGGTCGTCCTCGGCGGCGTCGCGGAGCCCTACTCCTTCGAGCTCACCGGCCCGCTCGCGACCGCGACGATGCGGGACCTGTGGCTGGACATGATGTTCGTGGGGACCGTCGGCCTCGACGTCCCTGCGGGTCTCACCTGCAACTCCGACGCCGAGGCCGGGGTCACCCGGACGATGATCGGGCACGCGAGGAGGGTCGTCGGCCTCGCGACGGCGGACAAGGTCGGTCACCGTGCGCTCGCCGGGATCTGCCCCGTCTCCGCCCTCACCGACCTCGTCATCGCGGGCCCCGTCCCTGAGGAGCTCCGGGCGCACCTCCAGGAGACCTCGGTGCGCCTGCACGAGGTGTGAGCCCGCCCGCGTCCGGGCGTCCGCGCGCGGCACGCCTGCACGTGCGGGAGCCCTGCTCCCGGTAGCGTGAGCGACCATGTGGAGTTTCCTGCGCGGGAAGAAGCGTTCCGAGGTCACGGCATCCCCGGCGGAGGGTGATCAGGCCCTGTCCGCCCTCGCCGATCGCGCCCGCGGTCGGCAGCAGGACGGGCAGCAGGAGCAGTCGGCGGGGGACCGCCCGGCGTCCTCACGCCCCGGTGGTCCCGTGAGCCCCGGCAGCCCCTCCGCCGCGCCCGCTCCGCGATCCGCGCAGGACGGCGTGGGCATCGTCGTGCAGCACCGCCTGGACGCCGCCGGCAGCGTCGGCGCCGGCATCGCCCCGGAGCAGAGCGAGGACGACCAGCTCACCGCGCCGCGCGAGCACCGCCCGCTCAGCCGTGAGGACCTCGTCGCGGACGCCCTGGACCGCTGGACCCACCGGATCACCGGCGGGCGCACCGCCCCGTCCTTCCTCACGCAGATGCGCGCCGGGGCGACCGTCCTGGACCTCTCGCACTCCCATCCCTCGGGCCTCGCGCAGCTCCTCGCGGGCCGCGGGCCCACGCGCCTCTCCTCCCTCGTGCGCGAGGTGGGCGCGCTGGCCGACGCCCGCGCCCACGCCCGCTCGATCCGCGAGATCGCCGAGCGCCACGCGGAGGAGGTGGGCCTGACCACCTGCCATCTCGGCATCGGCGAGGCCACCTGGAACCCGGAGGACGGCTCCGCGCCGATCCACGCGCCCGTCCTCGTGCGCCCCCTGACCCTGCGCCTGCGCGGCAACGCCCGCGAGGACGTCGAGCTCGAGATCGACGCGACCGCGGATCTGAACCCCGTGCTGCTGCGCGCCCTGCGGGACGCGGGCGTCGCGATCGACGCCCGCTCGCTGCTCGCGACCACCGACTCCACCCACGGCTTCGACCCCACTCCGGTGCTCGACGCGTTCCGGGCGCTCGGCCAGCCGCTGCCCGGCTTCCGGATCAGCCACGCCCTCGTGGTCGGCAACCTCATGGACGCCGCCGGCTCCGTCGCCACCGACCTGAGTACCGACCCCGCCGACTGGACCTCCTCCGACCTCGTCGCGGCCCTCGCCGGGGACGCCGAGGCCGCCCGCACCCTGCGCGAGGCGCGCGACGCGGAGGTCCCCGCCCTCGACGAGCGCGAGCTCGTCGCCGCCGTGGACCTCGACCACCAGCGCGTCGTCGAGCGGGTCCTCGCCGGCCAGGACCTCGCCGTCGCGGCCGGCCCGGGCGCCGGCACCCTGGACCTCGTCGTCGACCTCGTCGAGGAGCTCGGCGCGCGCGGCAAGAGCGTGCTCGTCGTCTCCCAGCGCCGTCGCAACCTCGCCCAGCTCGTCGAGATCGCCCGCCGCCGCGGGATCGACGAGCTCGTCTTCGACCTCTCCCCGGACCCGTCCCTGCAGCGCAACGCCTCCGCCGCGCTGCTGCGCAGCCTGCGCCGCGCCGGCAGCCACGTGCTCGGTCCCGAGGACGCGGACACCGAGGAGCTCGAGCGCACCCGCGAGATCCTCACCGGCCACGTCGAGGCGATGCACCGGGTGCAGGAGCCCTGGCAGGCCTCCGCGCACGACGCGATCTCCGCCCTCGCCGCGCTCACCCGCCGTCGCCCCGCGCCGCGCACCGTCGTGCGCCTGCGGGCGGACGTCGCCCAGCAGATGATCGGCGCGGACCGCGAGCGCTACGCGGACGCCCTGCGCGAGGCCTCCGAGGTGGGACTGCTCAGCACCGGCCCCGAGGAGACCGCCTGGTACGGCGCCCCCATCAGCACCGACACCCAGGCGCAGCGGGCCGCCGAGCTCGTGGACCTCCTGCGCGGGGAGCTCCTCCCCGCGCTGCAAAAGGCCTCCGTGGACACGGGCGTCGAGATCGGTCTCGAGCCCGCGGACTCCGCCGCCGCGCTCGTCGAGCGGATCGCCCTGCTCGACCGCGTCGCCGAGCGCCTCGACACCTTCCAGGGCGCCGTCTTCGGCGCCGAGCTCGCCGACCTCGTCGCGGCCACGGGGGACAAGTCCTGGCGCGCCGAGCACGGCGTGACCATGGGCTGGGGCGTCCGACGCCGGCTGCGCCGCGAGGCCGCCGCCCTCCAGCGCCCCGCGACCCTCTCCCCGGACCTGCACGGCGAGCTCCAGAAGGCGCGCCGCGTGCGCGAGGACTGGCGCCGCGCCGCGGCCGGGAGCGGCTCCACGCCCACCGTGCCCTCCGGCCTCGAGGACGTCCGCACGCTCACCGCCCGCACCCAGAAGGTGCTCGACGAGCTCGGCGTGCTGCTCGCCGGCATGCCCGCCGGTGCGTCCCTGCAGACCACGTCCTTCACCGTCCTCGGGGAGCGCATGGACGCGCTCGACGCGGACCGCGCGGACCTCGTGCCGCTGCCGCGCCGCACCGAGCTGCTGCGCCGCCTCGAGTTCGACGGCCTGGGCGAGCTCGTCGAGGACCTCCGCCGGCGTCGCGTGCCCGCCGCCCAGGTGGGCGCCGAGCTCGAGCTCGCGTGGTGGCGCAGCGTCCTCGAGCTGATCGCGGGCGCCGAGCCCACGATCTCCGAGTACGACGGCACCTCCCTCTCCCAGGTCGCCGAGCGCTTCCGCCGGCTCGACGCGGAGCACCTCGCCGGCGCCGGCGCGCGCGTGCACGCCGCGGCGGACGAGGTGCGCGTCGAGACCATGAAGTCCTACCCGGACACCTCCCGGGCGGCGATCGCCGAGCTCGCCCGCGCCTCGACCGTCTCCGTGCGCGACCTCGCCGCGAAGTACGAGGACATCCTCTTCCGCGCCCGACCGGCCTGGCTCGCCTCGCCCTACCTGGTCCCGCAGGTCATCCCGCGCGGCCGCCACTTCGACGTGGTCATCGTCGCGGACGGCGGGCGCCTGCCCACCGCGGCGGCGCTCCCCTCGATCGTGCGCGGCACCCGCACCGTGGTCGTCGGCGACCCGCTCGAGTACGGCGGCGACTCCGAGCCGAGCCTGCTCGACGACATGCTCCGCATCGCCCCGCACGTCGAGCTCGCCCGGGACCCGCAGCCGGCCCGCGAGGGACTGCGCGCCTTCGCCCGCCGCCGCGCGCTCGGCGCGGGCACCGTCGCCGTGCCGAGCCCGATCCCGCCGGAGGACGACCGCCTGGTGCGCGTCGAGAACGGCCGCGGCCCCGTCACCGAGTCCATGGAGTACGTGGAGTCCACCGAGGCGGAGCTGCGCAAGGTCACCGACCTCGTCATCGAGCACGCCCGCTCCCGCTCCGAGCGCTCCCTCGCGGTGCTCACCTTCACGCCCGAGCACGCGCGCCGGCTCATGGAGCGGATCATGAGCACTGTCTCCGTGGTCCCCGCGCTGCGCTCCTACTTCGACCCGGGCGCGACGGAGTACTTCACCGTGCTGCCCGCCGCGCAGGCCAGCAGCATCGTCCGCGACGACGTCATCGTCTCGGTGGGCTTCGGCAAGACCCCGCACGGCCGCCTGCTGCACCGCTTCGGGCCGCTCTCCGAGGCGGGCGGCCGCAAGGCCCTCGCCACGGTGATCACCCGGGCCCGCGGCCGCACCACCGTCGTCTCCGCGATCGACGTCGAGGATCTCGATCCGGCGCGGCTGCGCACCGAGGGCGCCGAGGACCTGCGCGCGATGCTGTGGGTGCTGCGCGGCGGCCAGGACGTGCCGGTCGTCCCGCACGTCTCCGCTCTCGCCGGGAGCACGGAGCCCGTGCCGGCGCCCCTCGCGCCGAGCCCCGCACCGGCGCCCACGGAGGAGCCCCGCACACCCGCCGCCCCGTCGGACGACGCCGAGGTCCCGGCCGCGGACCTGTCCGAGGAGGACATGGACGCCGCGATCGAGGCGGCTCTCGCGCGGAAGTCCTCCGCGGACGAGGCCGCCGAGGCCGTCGTCGAGGACGGCGCCGACGAGCCCGTCGAGGAGACCGCCCCGGCGGCGGAGGACGCCCCCGAGGGCGCGCAGGCCGAGGCCGCCGAGGCCGACGCCGTCGATCCCTCCGGCGATCCTGCCGACGCGGAGCCCGCAGATCCCGCCGACCCCGCCGACCCGGCCGACGAGCCCGTCGCGGAGCCGGCCGACGAGCCCGCGGCCGCGCCCACCGCGCCGCGCGAGCTCGAGACCGACGCCCTCGTGCGCGACCTCGCCGACCGCCTCTGGCGGATGGGCCTGCAGGTCGAGCGCGAGTTCGGCCCCACCCCGGACCGGATCGAGCTGGCCCTCGGGCACCCCGACCTCCCCGGCCGGCTGCTGCTCGCGGTGGACACCGACGGCGCCCGGTACGTCGAGACCGCGAGCCAGCGCGAGCGCGACCGCCTGCGGGCCGAGCGCCTCGAGGCCGCGGGCTGGGCGACCGAGCGGGTCTGGTCCTGGGCGCTGTTCATCGATCCCGACGGCGAAGCCGAGCGGATCCGCCGTGCCACCGAGCGCGCGCTGCGCATCGTGCAGGCCGAGGAGAGCACCGACTCCCCGACGGGCGTGGGTACCATCCGCCACCGC
Organism: Brachybacterium sp. SGAir0954; assembly: GCF_005490785.1. Classification (GTDB taxonomy): domain Bacteria; phylum Actinomycetota; class Actinomycetes; order Actinomycetales; family Dermabacteraceae; genus Brachybacterium; species Brachybacterium rhamnosum. The sequence continues at coordinate 1,508,465 of NZ_CP027295.1, forward strand.
CTGCCGCGCCCGCAGATCCCCGCCGGCCACCCCCTGAGCTTCTACTCGAGCGAGGACTTCGACGAGGTCGTGGAGTACATCTGCTCCGACGGCCGCGCCCGCCTCGAGGAGCACCTCGCGACCGAGGTGCGCAGCTTCCTCGGCTTCGAGAGCCGCTCGGTGCTGCTGGACGTCTCCGTCTCGAGCGCGATCCGCCGCTACCAGGAGCGCCAGTGAGCGGCCGCGTCGTCATCTCCTCGCTGACGGGCCGCCCGATCCCCTGGGAGGACTCGGAGGACCACGCCGGTCCCGCCGGGGCCGCGGCGCGCGGCGAGGAGCCCAAGGTGCTCCCGGACCGCGTCCGCGAGGACGCCCCCGAGCCCGGCGCCGACGAGTCCAACGACTCCCGCCTCGCCCGGGACCGGCCCCCGCACTGGGGGACCGGCGCCTGAGCGGGTCGTTACGCTGGTCGGCATGACTTCCAGCGCAACCACCGTCCCCGCCCCCTCGACCGCCCGCGTCGCCGTGATCGGCGCCGGGAACATGGGCGGCCCCGTCGTGCGCACCTTCCTCGCCGCCGGCGCCCGCGGGGAGAACGTCCACGTCGCGAACTCCACCCCCGGGAGCAGCGAGCGCGCCGCCGGCGAGCTCGGCGTCACCGCCGCCGCGAGCCGCTCCGAGGCGCTCGCCGGTGCGGACCTCGTCGTGCTCGGCGTGAAGCCCTACCAGGTGATCGACCTGCTCGGCGAGATCGCCGACGAGCTGCCCGTGCAGGCCGTCGTGCTGTCCCTCGCCGCCGGCGTGACCCTCGAGGCGATGGAGGGCGCGCTGCCCGCCGGCCGCCCCGTCGTCCGCTCCATGCCCTCCACGCCGATCGCCGTGGGCGAGGGCGCCGTCGGCCTCATGCGCGGAACGAGCGTCACCGACGAGCAGTACGGCCTCGTCGAGGAGCTCTTCTCCCGCGCCGGTGTGGCCGTGACGATCACCGAGGACCAGGTGCACGCCTTCATCGGCGCCGCCGGCTCGCTCGTCGCCGTCGTCTACGCGCTGCTCGAGTCGATGACCGACGAGGCCGTGCGCCAGGGCCTCAAGCGCGACCTCGCCGCGCAGCTCGTCCAGCAGACCGTCCGCGGGGCCGCGACCGTGCTCACGGAGACCGGCGTCCACGCGGCCGTCGCGAAGAACGCCGTCACGAGCCCCGGCGGCACCACCGCCGAGGCCCTCGCCGAGTTCGAGCGGCAGGGCGTGCGCGGGTCGATCGCGAGCGCCATGCAGGCCGCCGCGGACCGCTCCCGCGCCATGACCGGGAACTGATCCCGCCTCCCTGCAAAATCGAGACCCGGCCCCGTCGCCCCGCTCCTCCTCGGGCCGGGGCGGCGGGGCCGATCGGTGCTACTTCGCCTGGTGCGTGAAGCGGTCGATCTTCGTCGTCTCGCCCGCGACGATCACCACGTCGTGCGCCTCGACGACCGTGTCAGGGCTCGCGTACCGGAACTCCTTGCCGGGGGACTTCACACCCACCACGGTCACGCCGTAGGTGCGGCGGATGTCCGCCTCGGTGAGGGAGAGGCCGTGGATCGAGCGCGGCGGCCGCATCTTCACGATCGCGAAGTCGTCGTCGAACTCGATGAAGTCCATGAGCCGGCCGTTGACCAGGTGGGCGACGCGGCTGCCCGCATCCGCCTCCGGGAACACCACGTGATGGGCGCCGATGCGGCGCAGGATCTTCCCGTGCGCGGTGGAGATCGCCTTCGCCCAGATCACGGGGCCGCCCAGGTCCACGAGGTTCGCCGTGATGAGCACGCTCGACTCGATCGAGGAGCCCACCCCCACCACGGCGACCTTGAAGTCGCTCGCGCCGACCTCCGCGAGGGCCTCCGCCTGCGTGGCGTCGGCCTGCACCACATGGGTGAGCTGAGCGGCATGCGCCTGGACGAGGTCCGCGTCGGTGTCCATGGCGAGCACGCGGGTGCCCAGCCGCTCGAGGGTGAGGGCGAGCGCGGCGCCGAAGCGGCCCAGGCCGATCACCAGCACGCCGCTGGCTTCCGCACGGGATCGGGGCACGGGATTCCTCCTGGGGGATGGGTGGATCGGGGCGGACTATCGGGAGGCTGCCCGTCAGCCGACGATAGGACGTTCGGAGGGGAAGCGCACCATTCGGGTGCGCGAGCGCAGCGCGAGCGCCGCACCGAGGGTCACGGGACCCACACGGCCGATGTACATGCACGCGGCGAGCACGAGCTTCGCCCCCGTGGAGAGCTCGTCGGTGATCCCGTAGCTGAGGCCCACGGTGCCGAAGGCGGAGAGCACCTCGAACAGCGACTGGTCCAGCGTGAACGAGGTCAGCCGCAGCAGCGCGAAGGTGCCCGCGAGGACGACCGCGGAACCCATGACGAGCACGCCGATCGCCTGGCGGATCGTCTCCTGCGGGATGCGGCGCTGGAACACCTCGACGTCCTTGTTGCCGCGCATCTCCGCCCAGATCGACAGCACGAGCAGCGCGAAGGTCGTCACCCGGATGCCGCCCGCGGTCGAGCCGGAGCCGCCGCCGATGAACATGAGCACGTCCGTGAGCAGGCGCGACTCCCCGGTCAGGTGGCCCACGTCGAGGATCGCGAAGCCGCCCGAGCGCGGCATGATCGCCGTGAACCCCGACGCCAGCAGCTTCTCGCCGATCCCGAGCGGCCCGAGCGTCATCTCGTTGGACCACTCCATGACGAGGTAGCCGAGCCAGGCGACGGCGAGCAGCAGTCCCGAGGTGGCGAGGGTCAGCTTCACGTGCACGGACCAGCGGCGCGGGCGGCGCCACTTCTTCACGACCACGAGGATCACGGGGAAGCCGAGGGAGCCCACGAGCACCGCGAGGCCGATCGGCACGAGGAACAGCGGATCGCTCGCGTACTGGGTGACGCCCTCCGCCTCCGGCACGAAGCCCGCGTTGTTGAAGGCGCTGATCGCGTAGAACATGCCGAGGAACACCGAGCGCCAGAACGGGTGGTCGGTGATGATCATGTAGGGCGTCAGCGCGATGAAGGTGAGCACCTCGAAGCTCGTCGAGGTGATGACGATCGTGCGCAGCACCCCGCCCACCTCGGCGATGGACTCCGAGCGGGTCTCCGTCGCCGTGCCGATCCGCTGCGCGAGGCCGATGCTGCGGGCCACGGAGAGCGTGAGCAGCGAGGCGAGGGTCAGCATGCCCATGCCGCCCAGCTTCACGGCGACCATGATCACGGTGAGCCCGCCGTCGGACCAGTGCGCACCCGTGTCCACGGTGGACAGGCCCGTCACGCAGATCGCGGAGATCGCGGTGAACAGGGCGTCGACGAAGGGGGTCGTGGTGCCGTCGGCCGTCGCGAAGGGCATCATCAGCAGCACGGTGACGATCGCGATGAGGCCCGTGAAGGCGCCGAGCGCGAGCCGGGCGGGGGTGGGCTTCGTGAGGCCGCGCAGGGTGGCGCGCCAGCCGCTGTGCAGCGGGGTCGGGGCGAGCGTCCCGGGCGGGGCCTTCACGGCACGGGAACGGCCTCGTCCCATGTCACGCCCCTTCCCTGTGCACTGTCCCGTGCGCCCCGGCGGCGCCCGACGCGGGGGAGTCTACGTCGAGCAGTGCGCTGACCTCGGTAGGCTTCGAGGCATGCATGACGGAGCGATGGCGACCGGGGTGGTGTGGGACGACGCGCTGCGCGACTACGACTTCGGCCCGTACCACCCGATGTCCCCGATCCGGCTCGAGCTGACCCGCACCCTCGCCGCGGCGACCGGGCTGCTGGACCGTCCCGGAGTGGTCACCCTGCCCGCTCCCGTCGCGACCGACGAGCAGCTGCTGCGCGTCCACGAACCGGAGTACCTCGCGGCCGTGCGCCGCGCCTCGGAGCCCGGCGCCGAGTGGGAGGACCTGCTGCGCTTCGGGATCGGCGGTGACGACGTCCCGTCCTTCCCCGGCATGCACACCGCCTCCGCACGGATCGCGGGCGGGGCGATCGCCGCGGTCGACGCGATCCTCGACGGTCAGGTGCGCCGCGCCGTGCACGTCGCCGGCGGGATGCACCACGCGAAGCCCGGCGCCGCCTCCGGCTTCTGCGTCTACAACGACGCCGCGCTCGCCGTGCTCCATGCGCTGGACCGCGGGGCCCGTCGCGTGCTCTACGTCGACGTCGACGTCCACCACGGGGACGGTGTGGAGCGCGCGCTGTGGGACGAGCCCGCCGCGATCACCCTGTCGATCCACGAGACGGGGGAGCGGCTGTTCCCCGGCACCGGGTTCGTGCAGGACACGGGCGGTGCGGGCGCCCTCGGCTCCGCGATCAACGTGCCGCTGCCGCCCCGCACCGACGCCGACGGCTGGGTGCGCGCGATCCGCGCGGTCGTCCCGGCGCTCGCCCGCGCGATCCGCCCGGACCTCCTCGTCACCCAGCATGGCGCGGACACCCACCGCTCGGACCCGCTCGCGGATCTCGGCGTGACGCTCGAGGCGCAGAGGGAGGTCATGCTGCTGCTGCGGGAGATGGCCGACGAGGTCTGCGAGGGCCGCTGGCTCTCCCTCGGCGGCGGCGGCTACGCCGTGATCGACGTCGTGCCCCGCTCCTGGGCGCACCTCGTGGCGGTCGCGACCGGCGAGGCGATCCCGGCGGAGGCCCCGCTGCCCGCCGAGTTCCTCGAGGCCGCCGCTCGCGCCCGCGAGGAGAGCGGCCTCTCCCCGGAGCCCGGCATCCTCACCTTCGGCGACGGCCGCCCGCTCGCGGTGCGCGACTGGGCGGGTGGCTACGACCCCGAGGACGACCTCGACCGGGCGGTCCAGGCGGCCCGCCGCGGCGCCTTCCCCGAGTGGGGCCTGGACCCCTTCCTCGACTGATCGCCCCGCCCGCCCCGGACCGGGACGGGCGGCCTGCCACAATGGCGCCGAACCGCACGCCGAGGGGGAGACATGACCACCACGCCCGCCGCCGTGCTCGGCACGTTCGCCGAGCACCTGCGCACCCTCGAGCTGCCGCTGCCCGTGGAGGGCGCGGAGGACGCCCGCCGTGAGGTCGCCGCGGCGCTCACCCAGCTCGACGACCACGTCATCCCACGCGTGGAGTCCCTCGACGCGCCGCTGCTGGTCGTCGTCGGCGGGTCGACGGGCGCCGGGAAGTCGACGCTCGTGAACTCCGTCGTGGGGGAGGCGGTGAGCCGCTCGGGCGCGATCCGCCCGACGACCCGTCGGCCGGTCCTGCTCCATCACCCGGCCGACGAGCCCTGGTTCACCGGCACCCGGATCCTGCCCGGCCTCGCGCGCGTGACCGGCAGCGGCGGCGGCACCACGGCGGAGGCGGAGGACGCCTCGGTCGCGGCGACGTCCCTCGAGCTGCGCTCCCTGCCCGCGATCCCGCAGGGCCTCGCCCTGCTCGACGCCCCGGACATCGACTCGGTCGCCGCGGGCAACCGCGAGCTGGCCCGGCAGCTTCTGCGCGCCGCGGACCTCTGGCTCTTCGTCACGACCGCGAACCGCTACGCCGACGCCGTGCCGTGGGAGGTGCTGCGCACCGCCGCCGAGCGCGACGTGACCGTCGACGTCGTCATGAACCGGGTGCCGGAGGCGCCGGGCGTCGCCGAGGAGCTCGCCGGGGACCTCCGCGCGATGCTCGAGCGGCAGGGCATCGACGCGGACCACCTGCTGCTCGTCCCCGAGACCCGGCTCGACGCGGAGGGCATGGTCCCCGCGGAGGTCATCGCCCCGCTGCGCGAGCGCCTCGTCTCCCTCGCGGAGGACGCCGAGACCCGCGGCCGCATCGCCCGGCGCACCCTCGCGGGCGCCGTCGGCGGGCTCGCCGCCTCCGCCCGGGAGATCGCCGCCCACGCCGCCGCCCAGCACGAGGAGGCGGAGCGGCTCGAGGGCGAGGTCGACGCGGCCTTCGCGGCGAGCCGCGAGCGCATCGACGAGGCCGTCGGCGACGGCTCGCTGCTGCGCGGCGAGGTGCTCTCCCGTTGGCAGGACGTCGTCGGCACGGGGGAGTTCCTGCGCGGCGTGGAGAGCCTCGTGGGCCGGCTGCGGGACCGCATCGGCATGGCGCTCACCGGCCGCACCGCCCCCGCCGTGAAGGCCGAGCAGGCGCTCGGCGCGAGCCTCGTCCACGTGCTCATCGACGAGACGGCGCGCGGCGCGGAGCGGGCGGACACCGCCTGGCGCCGCAGCCCCGCCGGCCGCTCCCTCGCCGAGGGCCACGACCTCTCCCGCCTGCCCGACGGCTTCGGAGAGGAGGCCGCCGCCTCGATCCGCGCCTGGCAGGGGGACGTGCTGGACCTCGTGCGCACCGAGGGCGCGGACCGCCGCACGAAGGCGCGCGTGCTGTCCCTCGGCGTCAACGTGCTCGGCGTCGCGCTCATGGTGATCGTCTTCGTCTCCACCGCCTTCATCCCGACCGGCCTCGAGGTGGGCGTCGGGGCGGGCGCGGCGGTCGTGGGGCAGAAGCTGCTCGAGTCGATCTTCGGCGACGAGGCCGTGCGGCGCATGGCGACCGTGGCCCGGGAGCGGCTCACCGCCCGCCTGGACGCGCTCGTGAACAGCCGCACCGCTCCGTTCCGCGAACGGCTGGACACCCTCGGCGACCTCCGCGGGGGAGAGCTGCTGGGCGGGGACGCCGACGCCCTCGAGCAGCTCGCCGCCTCGATCCGGGAGCAGGCATGAGCCCCCGCGTCGGGCGCCGCGGCAGCCGCGCCGGCGTGGGCCTCGCCGAGCGCATCGAGGCCCTGGACCGGGCCGCCGCGGTCATCGCCCCCGTCGCCCCCGAGTCGGAGGGGAAGGCCGTCGCCGCGGTGCTCGAGCGGATCGACCGCCGGCGCGCGCTCTCCGCCGAGCACACGATCATCGGCGTCTTCGGGGCGACCGGCTCCGGGAAGTCCTCCCTCGTCAACGCCGTCGTGGGGCGTGAGGTGACGCGGGCCGCCGTGCGCCGCCCCACGACGGGCCACCCGGTCGCCGCGGTCGTCGGCGAGACGGGCGCCGACCCGCTGCTGGACTGGCTGGGCGTCGAGGACCGCCACCTGCTGGACGGCACCGGGGCCGCGCTCGAGCAGGCGGCGCTCGCCGTGCCCAGCTCGCGCCGCGCCCGCCGCGAGGACCCGGGCGCCCCGGGGATCGTGCTGCTGGACCTCCCGGACATGGACTCCGTCGAGGCGGCGAACCGCGCGATCGTCGAGCACATGACCGGCATGGTGGACGTGCTCGTCTGGGTCACCGACCCCCAGAAGTACGCCGACGCCGTGCTCCACCAGGAGTTCGTGCGCCCCCTCGCGGGGCACGACGCGGTGACCGTGCTCGTGCTGAACCAGATCGACCGCATCCGCGAGGACGAGCGCCGTCCCGTGCTCGCCTCCCTCGAGGGGATCGCCCGCGCGGACGGCCTCACCTCCGCCCCGGTGCTCGCGACCTCGGCGACGACCGGGGACGGGGTCGAGGAGCTGCGTGAGCGGCTCGTGCAGGTCGCACGGTCCCGCGGGGCGATCGCCGAGCGGCAGCGGGCCGACGTCACCGCCGCCGCGACCCGTCTGCGCACGGCCGCGGACCCCGCCGGCATGGCGGCGCAGAGCTCCGCGCGGGAGCGTGCCGCGCTCACCGCCGACCTCGCCGTCGCGGCCCGCGTCGAGCCGGTCGCGACGGCCGTGGGTGCCTCCTACCGCCACCGTGCGGCGGGGAAGGTGGGCTGGCCGCCGCTGCGCTGGATGCGCCGCTTCCGCCCGGACCCGCTGCGCCGCCTGGGGATCGGCCAGGAGAGGGACGCGAACCGTCTCGAGCGCACCTCCCTGCCCGAGCCCGATGCCGCGACCCGGGCCCGCGCCTCCGGCGGGGTGCGCCGCTTCGCGGACTCCGCGAGCGCGGGCGGCAGCGACCCCTGGCGCTCGGCCGTGCGCCGCGCGGCCCGCTCGCGCGAGGAGGAGCTCCCGGACGCCCTCGACCAGGCGGTCGCGGAGGCGGATCTGCGGGCCCGCTCGGGCTCGTGGTGGTGGCCCGTGCTCGACGTGCTGCAGTGGCTCGCCGTCCTCACCTGGGTGGTGGGTCTCGGCTGGCTGGCCGTGAACGCGGGCCTCGCCTTCCTCGGCATGCCCCCGCTGCCGGTCCCGATGCTCGAGGACCTCCCCGTCCCCGTCCCGCTGCCCACCGCGCTGATCGTGCTGGGCGTGGCCGTGGGGGTGCTGCTCGCCGTGCTCGGCACGGCGATCGCGGCGGCCGTGGGCGCCTGGCACCGTCGCCGGGCGCGGCGGATCCTCACCGACCGGGTCGAGGACGTGGGCTCCGGGCTCGTCGTCGCGGAGGTCGACGCGGAGCTCGAGCGGGCCCGCGCGGCCGATGCGGACCTCGCCCTCGCAGCCGGCACGGCCCGTTGAGTCCGATCTCGCATCGGCGGCCGTGGCCGCCCGGGTGATCCGCGTGTAAAATGGGTGGTCGACCGTGGCGCCGGACCCGCGCGCACCCGGTGCATGAGCACCGGCGTGGTGCATCCGCGGGCCGCGCATCCCCGATCCGTCGATCCGCACGCAGGCTCATGCCTGCAGAACAGAGGCACCCATGGGTTCTGTCGTCAAGAAGCGTCGCAAGCGCATGTCGAAGAAGAAGCACCGCAAGCTCCTCCGGAAGACCCGCCACCAGCGCCGCAACAAGAAGTGAGCGCTCGCTGAGCGACATCGGGGCCCCCGTCGGATTCGACGGGGGCCCCGATGCGTCGGTGCGTCGTGGGGAGGGGTGGCGGCTCAGCGGCGCAGCAGGCGCCGCCACAGGGGCCGCTTCGCGAGCGCGGTGCGCAGGGCGGCGGCGTCGACCCGGTAGCGGGCGTGGACGGCGCCGTCCACGATGATCACGGGAACGTCGTGGTTCCAGTCCGCGAGCAGAGCGGGGTCCTCGTCGATGTCGCGCACCTCGACGGTGCTGCCTGCGCGGTCCGCCTCGGCGCGCACCACGGGGAGCGCCTCGTCGCACAGGTGGCAGCCCTCGCGGGTCAGGTACAGCACCCGGGCGTCCGGGTCCGTGGGGGAGGGGATGCGAGAGGTCATGGGGAGCACTGTAGCCATCGCCGGGACGCGGCAGGGGCCGCTCACCGCCGTGGCGGGAGCGGCCCCTGTGCGTATGAGGGGAGGGCTCGGCTGCGGGTCAGGCCGCGGTCGGGGCGGTGAACTCCGCCTCGACGACGATCTTCACCGAGTCGCTGACGAGCACGCCGCCGGCCTCGAGCGCGGCGTTCCAGGACAGCCCGAAGTCCTTGCGGGAGATCGTGGTCTCGCCGGTGAAGCCGGCGCGGTAGGTGCCGAAGGGATCGGTCGCGGCGCCCTCGTAGGTGAAGTCGAGGGAGATCTCGCGAGTGGTGTCGCGGATCGTGAGGTCGCCGACGAGCTGGTCGCCCTCCACGCGGGTGGAGACGAAGGTGATCGTCGGGTAGGTCTCGGCGTCGAAGAAGTCCGCGGAGCGCAGGTGGCCGTCGCGGTCCGCGTTGCCGGTGGAGATGGAGGCGACCTGGAGGGTCGTGGAGAACGCGAGGTCCTTGTCGGACTCGCCGACGGTGAGGGTGCCCTCGAGCTCGCCGAAGGTGCCGCGCACCTTGGAGATGCCCGCATGGCGGACGGTGAAGCCCGCGGAGGTGTGGGCGGCGTCGAGGGTCCAGGTGCCGGGGGTGAGGTCGCTCATGCGAGATCCCTTTCTGTCTGTCGATCTGCTGACCCGGGGCGAGCGCCCCGGGCTTGTGCTTGAAATCTAAACTGTTCTGACGGAGAATGCAACCGGGACTCGTCCCGATGAATAGGAGAACGTGATGCACACCACCCCGTCAACCGTGGAGACCGCCTCGACCCCCGGGGACCTCTGGCTCTCCCGCGAGGAGCAGGAGGCCTGGCGGCAGTACCTGTACGCCACCACGCTGCTGAGCGAGAAGCTCTCCGAGGCGCTCGAATCCGCCCCCGGGATCGATCTGACCCTGGGCGAGTACGAGATCCTCGTGCGCCTCTCCGAGGCCGACGGCGGCGCCATCCGCATGTCCGACCTCGCCGACCAGGTCGTCCATTCGCGATCGCGCCTCACCCACACCGTGACCCGCATGGAGCGCCGCGGCCTCGTGGAGCGCGTGCGCTGCGCCGCCGACGGCCGCGGCCGCGAGGCGCACCTCACCGCCGTCGGCCGCCGGCTGCTCGAGCAGGCCGCCCCGGTACACGTGCGCTCGGTGCGCGACCGCCTCGTCGACGTCATCGGCCACGACGACCTCCTCGAGCTGGGCCGGATCCTCGCCCGGACGCTGCCGGAGGACGCCCCCGTCGCCCTCGGGTGTCCGGCACCTCACGCAGGGGCTCCCGCGGCCGACTGATCCGCAGGTTCCGTTGGTACCGTGCGGGCGAACGGACCGTAGGAGGATCCTGCCGCCATGACCACGACCACCGTCCACCTCGTCCGCCACGGCGAGGTGCACAACCCCGAGCGCATCCTCTACGGACGCCTGCCCGGGTACCGCCTCAGCGAGCGCGGGGAGCGGATGGCGCAGTGCGTCGCGGAGCACCTGACCGGCAACGACGTGACCCTCGTGCGGGCCTCCCCGCTGCTGCGCGCGCAGCAGACGGCCGCGCCGATCGCCGCCGCCCACGGCCTGGACGTCTCGCAGGACCAGCGCCTCATCGAGTCCGCGAACCACTTCGAGGGGCAGCGGATGGGCCACGGCGACGCCAAGCTCACCGACCCCCGCAACTGGCGCTGGTTCGCCAACCCCCTCCGTCCCAGCTGGGGCGAGCCGTACCGCGAGCAGGTCTCCCGCGTCACCGCCGCCATGCACGCCGCACGCGCCGAGGCGGAGGGTCACGAGGCCGTGCTCGTCCTGCACCAGCTGCCCATCTGGCTCACGCGCCTGAGCGCCGAGGGCCGCCCGCTCGTCCACGACCCGCGCCGCCGCGAATGCGGCCTGTGCTCGGTGACCAGCTTCCGCTTCGCGGGGCCGCACCTCGCCGGCGTGGACTACACCGAGCCCGCGCAGGAGCTGTACGCGGGCGCCGTCGACGCCACCGGAGGCCGGCTCACATGACCCGATCCACCAGGCGCCGGTTCCTCGCCGGCTCCGGGGGGCTGCTCGGCGCGGCGCTCCTGGCCGCCTGCGGCGACACCGACACCTCCTCCCGCTACGACTCCGGCTACGTCTCCGGGGACGGCGTGACCACCGAGATCCCGGCCGCCGACCGCGCCGAGCCGCTCACCGTCACCGGCACCACCTACGAGGGGGACGCCTTCTCCTCGGAGGACGCCCGCGGGCACGTGCTCGTCATCAACGTCTGGTACGCCTCCTGCCCGCCCTGCCGCAAGGAGGCCCCGGAGCTGGAGAAGATCCACCAGGACTACGCCGACCAGGACGTCCAGCTCATCGGTGTCAACGTGCGCGACGAGGAGGGCCCCGCCGCGGCCTTCGAGAAGAAGTACGGCATCACCTACCCCTCGATGCCCGATCTCGACGCCCAGATCATGTACTCCCTGCGCGGCCAGGTCGCCCCCAACGCGGTCCCCTCCACCCTCGTTCTCGACACCGAGGGCCGGGTCGCCGCGCGCATCTCCGGCGCCGCGGACCCCTCCGTGCTGCGGGCCATGCTCGACCGGGTGCTCGACGAATGAGCGCGGCGGACATCGGCCAGGCCTTCCAGGCCACCGCCCTCTCGGGCTCCCTCCTGCTCGCCCTCGCGGTCGCCGCCGCGGCCGGGCTCGTCGCCTTCCTGTCCCCGTGCGTGCTGCCCGTGGTCCCCGGCTACCTCGGCTACGTCTCCGGCCTCGCCGGGCAGGGCTCCACCACCGGCACCGGGCCGGGCGTCGTGCGCCCGCCCGCCCGCCCCAGCACCGGGCGCATGCTCGCCGGCAGCGGCCTCTTCGTCGCCGGCTTCACGATCGTCTTCATGGTCCTCGGCGGCTTCGCCGGCACCCTCGGCTACCTGCTGCAGGCCCACGCCGTGCTCATCAACCGCATCGCCGGCGTCGTCGTCATCCTCATGGGCCTCGTGTTCATGGGCGTGTTCCCCGGCCTCAGCGGCACGAAGTCCCTCACCGGCCGCCGCCCCGACGCCGGCCTGCTGGGCGCCCCGCTCATGGGCATCGTCTTCGGCCTGTCCTGGACCCCGTGCATCGGCCCCACCTACGCCGCGATCCTCGGCCTCACGCTCGACGGCTCGGGCGGCGGCGCCGCGACCCGCGGTGCCCTCCTGTCCCTCGCCTACGCCCTCGGGCTGGGCATCCCCTTCGTCCTCTTCGCCCTGCTGTTCGAGAAGGCGCTCGGCCTCAGCCGCGCGCTCTCCCGGCACCGCCGCAGCATCGGACTCCTCTCCGGAGCGCTGCTCATCGCCATCGGCGTGCTGCTGCTGACCGGGCAGTGGGCCCAGTGGACGGCCGCCCTGCAGGGCGCGATCGCGACCTTCGAACCGGTGGTGTGATGACCCGCAAGCGAACGACGGACACGACGCCGGAGGGCGAGAGCGCCGGCCCGGACCGCTCCGACTCCTGGAGCAGCAAGCAGGAGCCCGTGGGCGTCCCCTCGCTGGGGCTGCGCGGCACCCTGCTGTTCCTCTGGCGCCAGCTCACGAGCATGCAGACCGCCCTCGTGCTGCTCATGCTGCTCGCCGTCGCCGCCGTGCCAGGCTCGCTCTACCCGCAGCGCAGCGTGAACCCCACCCTCACCGAGCAGTTCCTCGACGAGAACGGGAAGTGGGGGGAGATCCTCGACACCCTCGGGTTCTTCGACGTCTTCTCCTCGCCGTGGTTCTCCGCCATCTACCTGCTGCTGTTCATCTCGCTGATCGGCTGCATCATCCCTCGCGTGCTCGTGCACCTGCGCCAGCTGCGCTCCCGGCCCCCGCGCACCCCGTCCCGGCTGGACCGCTTCGTGGGCCACACCCGCATCGAGCTGCCCGCCGCGGATCCCGAGGAGCTGCTCGGCGCCGCCCGCAAGCGCCTGCGCCGCTCCCGCTACCGCACCGACCTGCGCGAGGAGAAGCGCTCCTCCTCGGTGAGCGCGGAGCGCGGGCTGCTGCGCGAGACCGGCAACCTCCTGTTCCACATCGCGCTCGTGGGCGTCCTGATCTGCGTGGCCGGCGGCCAGCTCACCGCCTACCGCGGTCAGATCACCGTGATCGAGGGGGACGGCTTCTCCAACTCCCTCACGCAGTACGACTCCTTCGACTCGGGCGCCTGGTTCGACTCCTCCTCGCTGCCGGACTTCCGCTTCACGCTCGACGACTTCCGGGCCACGTACGACACGACCCAGACCGAGGAGAACTTCGGCAAGCCGCTCTCCTTCGAGGCGGACGTCTCCGTCGACGCCGACGGCGACCAGTTCTCACAGACGCTCCAGGTCAACAAGCCGCTGCACGTGGACGGCTCCTCGATGTACCTGCTCGGCAACGGCTACGCCCCCGAGATCACGCTCACCGACCCCGAGGGCAACGTCGTCGCCTCCGGCCCGCTGATCACCGTGCCGCTCGGCGACACCGGCTACACCAGCCAGCTCGTGCTCAAGGCGCCCGACGCCTCCCCGGAGCAGACCGCCGTCGTCGGCTACTTCCTGCCCACCGGCACGATCGACGACACCGGCCCGCACTCCTCGTACCCGGACCTCGTCGACCCGCAGGTCGTCGCGACCGTCTACCAGGGGGACCTCGGCCTGGACTCGGGCGTCCCGCAGAACGCCTACGAGGTGGACCTCTCGACCCTCACGCCGCTCACCGCGGAGGGCTCCGACGACCCGCTGCTCCTGCGCCTCTACCAGGGGGACTCCACGAGGCTGCCCGACGGCTCGACGCTGAGCTTCGACGGCGTGAAGCGCTACGCGGCCTTCGACGTCGCCCACGACCCCTTCGAGCGGTGGGTGCTGATCTTCGCGCTCACCGCGGTCGCCGGGCTGATCCTCTCGCTCTTCGTGCCGCGTCGCCGCGTCTGGGTGCGCGTCACCCCGCGTGAGGGCGGCGGCGCCGTGCTCGAGGTCGCGGGACTCGCCCGCAGTGACGACCCGTCCCTCGCAGATGACGTCCGGGCCCTGGCCCGCACGCTCGGGACGGAGCAGGATAGGGGAGCCGGTCCCGGCTCCACGAACAGCCCGGAAGGGGAAGCGCAGTGATCGACCAGCAGCTGGCGGAGGTCTCCCACCTCGCCCTCGTCGTCGCGATCGTGCTCTACGTGCTCGCGCTCATCGGTTTCGCGGCGGATCTCGCCGGGACCTCCCAGCGCCGCAGCGACGAGCGCCTCGCGGCCAAGGACCGGGCGCGCGCCGCGGTCCCCGCGGGCGTCGGCGGAGGAGCCGGGGGAGTCGCCGTCGCCGAGCCGCCGTCGGCGGAGGTCGCCGCCCCCGCCGCGGCTCGCGGCGGCATGAGCGCCCAGACCTTCGCCTTCGGCGTCTCCGCCGTCGGCGCCCTGCTGCACGTGGCCGGCGTCGCCATGCGCGCGATCGCCACCGAGCGCGTCCCGTGGGCGAACATGTACGAGTTCGCGACCACGAGCTCCGCGGTCGTCATGGTCGCCTTCCTCGTCTTCTCCGTGCGCCGCACGGAGCTGCGGGCCCTCGGCACCTTCGTGCTCGGCCCGATCCTGCTGCTCATGCTCGCCGCGCAGACCTTCTGGATCGTCCCCGCCGCGAAGCTCACCCCGAGCCTGCAGAACTCGCACTGGATCTACATCCACATCGGCGTCGCCATCCTCGCCACGGCCCTGTCGATCCTCGGCGCCGTCGTCGCCGGGCTGCAGCTCGCCTCCGCCCGGCACGAGAAGGTGCTCGCCGCGAAGGTCGCCGCGGGCGAGGAGGACCCGGAGCACTGGGGCCGCGTGGGCCACGTCCTGGACCGCCTGCCCCGCTCGGTCTCCCTCGAGGCGCTGAGCTTCCGCATCCACTCCGTCGCGTTCGTGTGCTGGACCTTCACGCTGATCTTCGGTGCGATCTGGGCACGCGAGGCGTGGGGCCGCTACTGGGGCTGGGACCCCAAGGAGGTGTGGACCTTCATCATCTGGGTCATCTACGCCGCCTACCTGCACGCCCGCGCCACCGGCGGCTTCCGCGGGACGCGCGCGGCCTGGCTGGCGCTGGCCGGCTTCACGGCCGTGGTCTTCAACTACACGATCGTCAACACGGTGATCAACGGCCTGCACTCGTACTCGGGCCTCGGCTGAGCCGTCGCCGCACGCGAGGCCGACGGTCCACCCGACCTCGGCGTGACCGCCCCCGCGGTCTGCATCGGCCCCGGCTGATCAGGCCTCGGGGGCGTCGTCGTCCCCGGGGGTCTGCTCCCGGCGCTCCCGGTCGCGGCGCTCGCGGCGGATCTGCTCGTCGAGGTCGCGCAGGAACTCCGGGTCGTCGTCCGGGGCGAGGGGCCCCTCCCGGCGCGGACCGCCGCGGCGGGCGGTGCCGGTGCCCGGGGTCCGGTCCCGGCCCACGAGCAGCCAGGTGATCGGCCCGATCCACGGGATCAGCACGACGAGCACGATCCAGGCCCACTTCGGGATCCCGCGCACCTTCGCGTCCTCCGTCTGCACGCAGTCGGCGAGGGCGAAGATCGTCAGACCGATCGAGAGGACGGCGGCGAGGGCGCGGAGCATGGATCGAGTCTAGGCGGCGACGCCGCCCACTGGTCCGCGCGAAGGTCCCGGCCGCAGTGGAGGTCCTGGCCGCACCGGCACCGCGGGCCGGGGAGTGACCTCCGCCCCGGAGCGGGCCGCTCCCGAGGCTCCTCGGAGGTGGGCGTCCTACGCTGACCCCATGCGCAACGTGCTCGGCTACGCCCTGATCCGGATCGCCCTGTGGCTGGTGATCTGGTACCTGCTGACCCTGGTGGGCGTGGGCGTCATCCTCGCGGGGCTGCTCGCGGTGCTCATCGCGATGATGATCTCCTTCCTCCTGCTGGGAGGCCGGCGGCAGAAGGCCGCGGAGGGCCTGCAGCAGGTCGACGAGCGCCGGCGCGAGAAGCGGGGCCCGGTCGTGGACGAGGACGCCGCGGAGGAGGACGCGCTCCTCGACGAGCGCGACCGCGACTGAGCGTCCGCACCCGACGCCGCGGGCCGGCTCAGGGCCGGCGCGGGCTCAGAGGCAGAGACCTGCGAGCAGCAGCAGCGCGAAGACGAGCTCGAGGCGCCCGGCGGCGCCGAGCACGGGGATCAGGGCCCGGCCCTGGGCGCCCCGGAGCACCACCCGCGCGGGGCCGATCGCGAGCGGCAGCGCGAGCAGCACGAGCGCGGCCGGCCAGTGCTGGACCATGAGCGGCACCACGAGCACGAACGGCGCGATGACGGTGACCGCGAACAGCAGCCGGGTGCCGCGCTCGCCCAGGCGCACCGCGAGGGTCGTCTTCCCCGCCTCGCGGTCCGTGGGGATGTCGCGCAGATTGTTGGTGAGCATGATCGAGACCGCGAGCAGCCCGATCGCGCAGGAGACCAGCAGCGCGGAGAGGGAGAATCCGCCGGTGATCGCGTAGGCGGTGCCGTTCACGGCGACGAGGCCGAAGAACACGAACACGAACAGCTCCCCGAGGCCCAGGTAGCCGTAGGGGTGCTTGCCGCCCGTGTACATCCACGCGGCGGCGACGGCGGCCGCACCGACCACGAGCATCCACCAGACCCCGGCGATCGCGATGAGCACGACGCCCAGCAGGGCGCCGAGGGCGAGGGCACCGATCGCGGCGCGCTTGACCGTCGCGGGCTCCGCGGAGCGGGAGCCCGTGAGGCGGAACGGCCCCACACGGTCGTCGTCCGTGCCGCGGATCCCGTCGGAGTAGTCGTTGGCGTAGTTCACGCCCACCTGCAGCGCGAGCGCGACGCCGAGGGCGAGCAGCACCCGCGGGAGCAGCAGCCCCCAGCCGAGGCTCTCCCCGCTCGCGAGGATCTCGCGCACGGCGACCCCGGTGCCGGCGGCGACCGGGGCGACGGCCGCCGGGAGGGTCCGGGGGCGCGCCCCCTGCACCCACTGGGAGAGGCTGGCCATGATGCTCCTGTCGCCGTCCGGTCCCGCGCTGCGCGGCCCCGTCGAGGATACGCCGCTCAGGCGCGCCGTTCGCCCGTGGAGGTCCTGCCCGGGGCCGTGTCATCGCCGACGTCGACAGCGGTGGTGGCCTCCTCTGCCCGGCTCCGGGCGAGCGCGGCGGCGGCCGCCCGGTCGATCTTCCCGATGCCCCGCAGCGGGAGCTCGGCGACCACATGCACGCGCTTGGGGATCGACCACGAGGGCAGCTCCGCGATCCGCAGCGCGGAACGCACGAGTGCCGTCGCCTCCTCCGGGGCGGCGCCCGCGCCGAGGGTCACGAGCGCCTCGACGCGCTGCCCCCACTCCGGGTCCGGCACGCCGACGACGGCGCAGCCGGTCACGAGCCCGCGCAGCACGAGCGAGGCCTCGGCGGCGCGCTCCACGTCCTGCGGGAGCACCTTCCGGCCGCCGGTGACGATGACGTCGTCCGCGCGTCCCAGGACCGTGAGCGAACCGTCCTCCGCGATCCGGGCGAGGTCGCTCGTGACGAGCACGCGCCGACCGTCGACCTCGGCGAAGCCGTCCTGCACGCCGGCGCCGTCCGCGCCGAGGTAGCCGGTCGCGAGCGTGGGGGAGTCGACGAGCAGGCGCCCCTCGCCGTCGTGCGCATCGGCGAGGAGGAGGTGCACGCCCGCGAGCGGCGCGGCGTCGTACACGCATCCGCCCGCCGTCTCCGAGGAGCCGTAGGTGGTGCGCACGGCGATCCGGGCGCCGCGGGCGCGGGCGAGCACGTCACCCGGGGTCGCCGCGCCGCCCACGAGCACCCCGGCGAAGCGGCGCAGCAGGGCGCGCGCCCGGGCGTCGTCCCCCGTCGCGCCCGTGACGATGCGGGCCAGCTGCGTGGGCACGAGCGAGGTGAAGGCCGGCAGGCCCGCGGCCTCCGCCTGCTCGAGCGCCGGAGCGGCCGCACGCACGAGCGCGGCCGCGTCGAAGTGGCCGCGCAGGTCCGGCAGGTCCTCCGGGAGGGCGGCGGCGTCGAGCCCGAGCACCTGGGCGGTGCGATGGGCGCGCGCGATGACCTGCACGCCCGCGATGTGCGTGGGCGGCAGCAGCGGCAGCCAGAAGCCGTGACCGCCGAGCGCCGCGGCGGTCGCGTCCTGCGAGGCGAGCAGCGTGCGCAGCGGATGCGCGACCGACTTCGCGGTGCCCGTCGAGCCGGAGGTCGGGACCACGAGCACCGTGTCCTCGAAGCCGGCGGGCAGGGACGACGGCGGGTCCCCGGCGCCGAGCCACAGCCGGGAGCGGCCGGCCATGACCTCGCCGATCGCCGCGACATGCTCCGCGAGCGAGGCCGCGGAGGCGTCATAGGGGGCGGGCCGGGCCCAGGGCGCCGCCGGGGCGATCTCCGCGGTCACTGCGGGTGCGGGAAGGAGGACCACTCCGGAACGCGCTTCTCGAGGAACGCGTCGCGGCCCTCCGCGGCCTCGTCGGTCATGTACGCGAGGCGGGTGGCCTCCCCGGCGAACACCTGCTGGCCCATGAGGCCGTCGTCGGCGAGGTTGAAGGCGAACTTCAGCATCCGGATCGCCTGCGGGGACTTCGTGGCGATCGTCGCGGCCATCGCGAGCGCGGCGTCCTCGAGCTCGGCATGGTCCACGACCCGGTTCACGGCGCCCCACTCGTAGGCGTCCTGCGCGGAGTACTCCTCGGCGAGGAAGAAGATCTCCCGGGCCCGCTTCTGGCCCACCTGCTTGGCGAGATAGGCGGAGCCGTAGCCGCCGTCGAAGGAGCCGACGTCCGCATCGGTCTGCTTGAAGCGCGCGTGCTCCCGCGAGGCGATCGAGAGGTCCGCGACCACGTGCAGGGAGTGGCCGCCGCCCGCGGCCCAGCCGTTGACGACCGCGATGACGACCTTGCCCATGGTGCGCATGAGGCGCTGCACCTCGAGGATGTGCAGCCGTCCCGCGGAGCGGGTGCGCACGGAGGCGGTCGCGTCGAGCTCCTCGGCGTCGTCGTACTCGTAGCCGGAGCGGCCGCGGATCCGCTGGTCGCCGCCCGAGCAGAAGGCGTGGCCGCCGTCCTTGGGGGAGGGGCCGTTGCCGGTCAGCAGGATCACGCCGACGGAGGGGTCCAGGCGGGCGTGGTCGAGCGTCCGGTACAGCTCGTCGACGCTCTGCGGCCGGAAGGCGTTGCGCACCTCGGGCCGGTCGAAGGCGATCCGCACGGTGGGGAGGTCCCGCACGGTGCGCTCCCCGTCGGGGCTCTCGATCCGCTCGACGGCGCGGTGGTAGGTGACGTCGGTGAGCGCAGGGCCGCCGAGCTCCTCGAGTCCCACCTCCCGCCAGCGTGTGGGGTCGAAGGTGTCGGACACCTGACGGGGCAGGGGAGCGGGGTCGACGGTCATCTGCTCAGGGTATCGCCGGGGCGGAGGGCCGGGGAGGCGGTCGGCGGGCGGCGCCCGGGCCGTCCGTCCGTGGGGCGACCACGGCGTGGCGCTCGTGCGAACGGTCGATGACCGAGGAGTAGCCTCGCGCGGTGACCTCAGACACCACCTCCCGCACCACCCGGCAGGGCGGCGACGGCGACCCGTCCTCCCCGCACCTGGACCGCGCCCTCGGCAACCGCCACATCCAGCTCATCGCGATCGGCGGCGCCATCGGCACCGGGCTCTTCATGGGCTCCGGCAAGACGATCTCCGTGGCCGGCCCGTCCGTGCTGCTCGTCTACCTGATCATCGGCTTCATGCTGTATTTCGTCATGCGCGCCATGGGGGAGCTGCTGCTCTCCCGCCGCGAGTACCGCAACTTCGCCGACTTCACCGGTGACCTGCTGGGCCCCTGGGCCGCCTACTTCACCGGCTGGACGTACTGGTTCTGCTGGGTCGTCACCGCCGTCGCGGACGTCATCGTCATCGCCTCCGTGTACGTGCGCCACCTCGTGCCCGTGCTGCCGGCCTGGGCCACGCCCGTCATCGCGCTCGTCGTCATCGTCGCGCTGATCGGGCTGAACCTGCCGACGGTGCGCGCCTTCGGCGAGACCGAGTTCTGGTTCGCGATGGTGAAGATCGTCGCGATCCTCGCCCTCATCGTCGTGGGCCTCGTGCTCGTCCTGACGAGCTTCGACTCGGGTCACGGCGCCGCGAGCTTCGCCCACCTGTGGGACCAGGGCGGGTTCTTCGGCAACGGCTTCACCGGCTTCGTCGCCGCCTTCCAGATCGCGACCTTCGCCTTCGTCGGCATCGAGCTCGTCGGCACCACCGCCGCGGAGACCAAGGACCCCGAGCACAACCTGCCCCGGGCGATCCGGTCGATCCCCGTGCGCATCCTGCTGTTCTACATCGGCTCGCTCGTGATCCTCATGTCCGTCATGCCGTGGACGGTCTACGACGCGGACAACTCCCCGTTCATCCAGGTCTTCGACGCGGCGGGGCTGCCCGCGGCCGCCGCGATCGTCAACCTCGTGGTGCTGACCTCCGCCATGTCCTCGGCGAACTCGGGCATCTACTCGACCTCACGGATGGTGTTCGGCCTCGCCACCCAGAAGGACGCCCCGGCCCTGTTCGCGAAGGTCTCGCGTCGCCGCGTCCCCCAGAACGCCCTCTACCTCACGGGCGTGATGCTGCTCGCCTCGGTCGTCCTGCTGGCCTTCGGCCTCGGCGAGTCCGCCGCGTTCTCCGTCGTCACGACCGTCTCCTCGCTGTGCTTCATGTTCGTGTGGACGATGATCCTGCTGAGCTACCTCGCCTACCGCCGCCGGCGGCCGCAGGAGCACGCCGCGAGCAGCTTCGCCATGCCCGGCGGGCGCGCCATGGTGGGCGTCGTCCTCGCCTTCTTCCTGTTCCTGCTGTGGGCGTTCACCGGTGACCCGGACACGCTCGCGGGCATGCTCGCCACGCCGGTGTGGTTCGTCGTGATCGCGGTGGGCTACGTGCTGCTGCGCCGCCGCCCCGAGCACGTCGCCGCGCGCGCCGCGTTCCGCGAGCAGGTCGCGCGGGAGCAGGGGGAGGCCGACGCCTGGAACGCCGCGCCGCAGGCCCCGTCCGCCGGCCCGGGCGCGGACGGCTGAGGGAGTCGCACTACCCTCGAGGGATGCAGATTCCCGCCTCCCTCCGAGACCTCGGCATCGACCGGGCGCACGCCTGGGCGATCGCCATGACCACCCGTTTCCGCCGCATCGAGGTGCGCGACGGCGTGCTCCTGCACGGGCCGGAGGGCTGGGCGGAGTTCTCCCCGTTCTGGGACTACGAGGCGGAGGAGTCCTCCGCCTGGCTGCGCGCCGCGATCGAGGACGCGACCCGGCCCCGCCCCTCCGCGATCCGCCAGGAGATCGGCGTCAACGCGACGATCCCCGTCGTGCAGCCGGCGCTCGCCGCCCGGCTCGCGGGCGTGGGCGGCGCACGCACCGCGAAGGTGAAGGTCGCCGATCCCGGCGCGAGCCCCGAGGAGGACCTCGACCGGGTCGCCGCCGTCCGTGACGCGCTGGGCCCGGAGGGCCGCATCCGCGTGGACGCGAACGCCGCCTGGACCCTCGAGGAGGCGCTCGACGCACTGCCCCGCCTGGACCGCGCCGCCGGCGGGCTCGAGTACGCGGAGCAGCCCTGCGCGAGCATCGAGGACCTCGCCGCCCTGCGCCGCCGCCTCGACGTGCCGATCGCGGCCGACGAGTCCGTGCGCCGCGCCGAGGACCCCCTGCGGGTCGCCCGCGCCGAGGCCGCGGACGTCCTCGTCATGAAGGTGCAGCCGCTCGGCGGGGTGCGCCGCTGCCTCGATCTCGCGCAGGAGGCGGGGCTGCCGGTCGTCGTCTCCTCCGCGATCGAGTCGAGCGTCGGGCTCTCCGCGGGGCTCGCGCTCGCCGCCTCCCTGCCCGAGCTCGCGCACGACTGCGGACTCGGCACCGCGAGCCTGCTCACCGCGGATCTCACCGCGCGCCCGCTGCATGCCCGCGGCGGCGTCCTCCCCGTGGTCCGGGCGGAGCCGGAGGAGGACCTCCTGGACCGGCACGCCGCCGCCCCCGCCCTCGAGGCCGCCTGGGAGCAGCGTCTCGCGGCGTGCGCGGCGCTGCTCTGAGGCCCGCACCGCCGGCGGGCACCGGCCCCCGGGGCGCTGACTACGCTGGGCCCATGCCCGCTCTCCCCGGCCCCACCACGATCTCCGTCCCGGCACCCACCGGATCGGGGGCGGTGGACGCCTCGGTCACCCTGTGGCGCACGCTCGCCGCGCTCGGCGTGCGGCACGTGGTCGCCGCGCCGGGCTCCCGCTCCGCCCCGCTCGTCCACGCCCTCCACGAGGGCGACCTCCCGGAGCTGCTCGAGGCGCACGTGCGGATCGACGAGCGCGCCGCGGCCTTCACCGCCCTGGGCCTCTCCCGGGAGGACCCCGCGCACCCCGCGGCCGTGCTCACCACCTCGGGCACCGCGACCGCGCACCTGCTCGCCGCCGTCATGGAGGCCCACCACTCGCGGGTGCCGCTGATCGTGCTCACCGCGGACCGCCCCGCGGAGCTGCGCGGCACCGGCGCGAACCAGACCACCCGGCAGGCGGACCTGTACCGCGACTTCACGCGACTGCGCGCGGACCTCCCCGCGCCGACCGCCGCCGGCGCGACCGCGACCGAGCTGCGCACGCTCGTCTCGACGGCCGCCCGCGCGGTCGCCGCCGCGACGGGCGAGCATCCCGGCCCCGTGCACCTGAACCTCGGGTTCCGCGACCCCCTCGCACCCGCCGCCCCCGCACAGCGCCCTTCCCCGGCCGCCGAGGCGCCGGGGATCGTCCTCACGCATCGCGTGCCCGCGGGGCCTCCCGCCCCGGTCGCCGTGCCGATCGACCCGAGCGCGGTCGTCGTCGCCGGGGACGGCGCCGGTCCCGCCGCCCGGGAGCTCGCGGAGGCGCAGCTGCTGCCGCTGCTCGCCGAGCCCAGCTCCGGCGCCCGCTGCGGGAGCTCCCTCGTCCCCGGCTACCCCGCGCTCCTCGCGCGGGTCATGGCCGATCCCGCGCACCCGCTGCGCCCGCGGCAGGCGATCGTGCTGGGGCACCCGACGCTCTCCCGCCCCGTGATCGGCGCGCTCCTCGGTGCGGCCGACGTCGACGTGGTCGTCGTCGATCCCCATCCGGACTTCGCCGACGCCGCCCGGCGGGCCCGTCTCGTGGTCCCGGCGATCACCGCGCCTCTCCCGGACGCCGCCGAGGCCGCGCGGCGCCGCGAGCACCTCGCCGCCTGGCAGGAGCCCGATCCTGAGCCGGAGAGCGCCGCGGCCCCGCTGCCGTGGCAGGCGCGCGCCGCGCTCGCCGTGTGGAGCGCGACCGGTGAGCAGGACGTCCTCGTGCTCGGCTCCTCGAGCCTCGTGCGGGACCTCGAGCAGCACGCGGGACCCGTCGCGGGCACCGTCCTCGCCAACCGCGGCCTCGCCGGCATCGACGGCACCACCTCCGTCGCGGGCGGCGTCGCTCTCGCCCGTTCCGCCTCGGGGCAGGGGAGCACGGGCCGCGTGCGACTGCTCGTCGGCGACCTCACCGCCCTGCACGACCTCACCGGGCTCGTCATCGGGCCCGAGGAGCGCCGCCCCGACCTCGACGTCGTGGTGGTGGACGACGACGGCGGCAGGATCTTCGGCGGGCTCGAGCATGCCTCCGCGCCGCCAGCCCTGCTGCGGCGCTTCTTCACCACCCCGCACGGCACCGATCTCGCCGCGGCGGCGGCCGCGCTCGGCGCCGAGTCCCGCACCCTCGCGCCCGAGGAGCTGCCCGCCGCCCTCGCCGCACCGTCCTGCGGCCTGCGGGTCCTCATCGCACAGGAGATGCACAGCCGCTTCCAGCCGGACTCCGGGGAAGCTCCGTTTCACTGACTCCCGTGAACGAGCAGAGCACGCCCCCGCAGCCGCAGCAGCCCCAGCAGCCCCAGGCCCCCCAGGACCCCACTGTGTCCCCGCCGCAGGGCTGGTACGCGGCGCCGGACTCCCGGCCGGGCGCTGAGCAGCCCACCGACACGCTCGCCCCGCAGTGGGGTGAGCCGCCCACGGAGCAGCTCGGCACCGCGCCCACCGCCCAGCAGCCTGCCCAGGCCGACGCCGCGCAGGCCTCCGCCGACCCCTGGTGGGCGGCGAGCCGCGAGGCGCCGACCTACGGCGCCCCGGCCCCCGGCGGCTCGTACGGCGCACCGGGCGATCCCGGGTACGCGGGACCGGTGCCGGTCGACACGTCGGCGGCGGTCGCCCCCGCTCCCGCCCGCACCCGCCGCGGTCCCGGCTGGGGCGGCGTCGTCGTGCTCGTCGGCGCGGGCATGCTGCTCTCGAGCGGCGTGACCCTCGGCGGTGTCGTCGCCTACGACCAGCTGCTCGGCTCCGACGGCGCCTCCACCGCGGCGACGTCCTCGTCCTCGACCCAGGGCCCCGTGAGCACCGCCTCCTCGACCTCGGACCCGGACTGGTCCGCGGTCGCCGCGGCCGTCACCCCGAGCACCGTGGAGATCCAGGTCGCCGCCCAGGGCGGCACCTCCACCGGCACCGGCGTCGTGCTGGACACCAAGGGGAACATCCTCACGAACAACCACGTCGTCGACGGCGGCCAGCAGGTGCAGGTGACCCTCTCCGACGGCTCCGTCTACGCCGCGAGCATCGTCGGCACCGACGCCTCCACGGACCTCGCCGTGCTGCGCCTCGACGACCCGCCGAGCGACCTCCAGCCCGCGACCTTCGGCGACTCGAGCTCCGTCGCGGTGGGCCAGGACGTCATGGCGATCGGCACGCCGCTCGGGCTGCAGAACACGGTCACCACCGGCATCGTCTCCGCGACCGCCCGCCCCGTGACGACGACGGGCCAGCAGCCCGACGGGTCCGACTCGACCTACACCTCCGCGATCCAGACCGACGCCTCGATCAACCCCGGCAACTCCGGCGGCCCGCTCGTGGACGCGACCGGCGCCGTGATCGGCATCAACTCCTCGATCGCGGGCGTCGCGAGCGGCCAGGAGACCTCCGGCAGCATCGGCCTGGGCTTCGCGATCCCCGCGAGCACCGCGAAGCTCATCGCGGACCAGCTCATCGACGGCGGCACCGCCCAGCACGCCTACCTCGGCGTCACCACGACGGACGGCAGCGCGGAGGCGAGCGGCACCACCCGCACCGGCGCCGAGGTCGTCTCCGCGGAGGACGGCACCCCGGCCTCGAAGGCCGGGCTGCGCAAGGGCGACGTGGTCGTCGCGGTCGACGACACCCCGGTCGACGGGGCCGCCGCGCTCACGGGCGTCGTGCGCGGCCTCGCGGTGGACTCGGAGCATACGCTCACGGTGGTGCGCGACGGGAGCGAGCAGCAGCTCACCGTGACCCTCACGGCCGCCTCCTGACGGTGCCGCTCCGGGGCCGGGGCTGAGCGCCGGCGGGGCTCAGCCGCGCAGGGCCCGCAGCATCGGCCGGCACTTCGCGAGCACCTCGGCGTGCTCGGAGACCGGGTCGGAGGCGGCGACGAGCCCGCCGCCCGCCTGGAGCCGCACGCCGCCGTCCCCGAGCAGGTGACCGCCGCGCAGGGCGATCGCCCACTGGCCGTCGCCGCGCGCGTCCATCCAGCCCACGGGCGCCGCGTAGCCGCCGCGGTCCCGCGCCTCGAGCCGGGCGATGATCTCGTCCGCCGCCTCGCGCGGGGTCCCCGAGACGGCCGCGGAGGGATGCAGTCGCGCGGCCACGTCGAGGCTCGTGACGCCCTCGGAGAGCTGCGCGGTGACGTCGGAGGCGAGGTGCTCGAGCCCCGGCAGGCGCAGCACGAACGGCTCGGGGGAGCGGTGCTCGACCTCCGCGATGCCCGCGAGCCGCGCGAGCACCGAGTCGATCGCGAAGGTGTGCTCGGAGCGCTCCTTCGCATCGGCGAGGAAGGCGCGGCGGTCGTCCGCCGCGAGCTCCCCGTCGTCGGCCACGGAGCGCGTCCCCGCGAGCACGCGGGAGAAGAGGCGGCCGTCCTGGACCTGGGCGAGCATCTCCGGGCTCGCCCCGATCATGTCGGCCACGTGATACGTCCACGTGCTCGGGTAGGCGGCGGTGAGCCGGGCGAGCAGCGCGCCGGGCACGGCGGGCTCCGCGGTGCGCACCGTCGTCGTCTCGGAGAGCACGACCTTCTCCGCCTGCCCCGCCCGGATCGCCCGCACGGCCTCGCGCACGAGCGCCTGGTACTCGTCGGGGGAGTGGTCCGCCTCGATCGTGAGCCGCCCCGGGGGGAGCGGCGGCTCCGCGGGGACGGCGGGGAACAGCGACGTGAAGTGCGCGGGGGCCGACGGCTCCTCGTCCCGGGAGACGAGCGTGAGGAACACCTTGCCGTCGTGCACGCCGAGCACGGCCTCCGGCACCAGCAGCGTCGAGGGGCGCTCGGAGGCGGCGGCGTAGGAGAAGGAGCCGAGGGCGACGAGGCCGCTGCCACGGGCGAGGACCTCGTCGACGACGTCGGCGCGGGCGGCGAGCGCCCGGAAGGCGGCGGAGGCCGCCGTGAAGCGGTCCGGCCCGGCGGAGGTGAACTCCCAGGCCCGGCCCAGGGCGACGAGCCCCTGACCGTGTTGCAGCCACGCCCCCGAGGGGACCGCCGGCAGGTGCGCCGCGAGGTCGACGTCCTCGTCGATCCGCCAGGTGCGCACCACGAGCCGCGGCTGCTCCGCAGCGGGGTCGGGGTTCAGGTCCGTGGATGGCATCCGTGTCATTATGCGACACCGGACGGCCCGTCCCGGGTGCGACCATGGACCTCGACCAGCACACCCGGCGGATGGAGCAGAGCGTGAGCAGCAACGGCGGCGGAAGCATCGCGACACCCCTGGTCCGGGGGGTCGTCGCCGCCGCAGTGAGCCTCGGCACGGTCCTCGCGATCACCGTGGTCCCCGCGCTCGCCGCGCAGATCGCCGGGAGCGGCTCGAGCGCCACCGCCCTGGACGCCGTCCTCATCGCCCTGAACCTGCTCGTCCTCGGCCACGGCGGCGGGGTCACGCTCGGCACAGGCGTCATCGAAGGCGCCACGACCCTCACGCCGCTGGGCCTCAGCCTGCTGCTCGTCGCCGTCTCCGCTCTCGGCATGCGGCGCGTGGGCCGCGGCCTGGACCTCGTCCGCGACGACGGCGTGCTGCGCACCCGGGCGCTGCGGGACGCCGGCGGGGCGCTCGGCGCGTACACGGCGGTCTACGCCGTCGGCATGGCGGTCGTCGGCGCGCTCGGCCGCAGCGGCGAGGCGAGCCCCGTGATCGCCTCCGCGCTCGTCTCCGCCGCGCTGATCGCCGTGGTGGGCGGGCTGCTGGGCCTGCTGTGGTCCGTGCGCCGGGAGGCGACCGCGACGATCCCCGCGGTGCGGGTCCTCGCCCTGCTGCCCTCGCCCTTCGACGCCGTCGCCCGCGCCGTGCTGCTCGCGCTGGGCGGGCTCGTCGCCGCCGCGACCGCGCTCGTCGTGATGCTGCTGGTGATCTCGATCCCGGGCCAGTCCGCGCTCTTCGACCAGCTCGCCCCGGGCGTCGTGGGCGGCGCGGTGCTGACCCTGCTGCAGCTCGCCCTGCTGCCGCTGCTCATCGTGTGGGCGATGGCGGTGCTGCTGGGCGGGACCGTCTCCGTGGGCAGCGGCACGGCCCTGTCCCTGCACGGCGTCGAGAGCGGTGTGCTCCCCGCGCTGCCGATGCTCGCGGCGATCCCGCAGCCCGGCGCCGCCCCCGTCTGGGTCTGGGCGCTGCTCGTGCTGCCGATCGCGGCGGTGGTCCTCGGCGCGTACCGGCTCGTCCGGGACACCACGGGGCTCGCGCTGCGGGACCGCGTGACGGCCTGGGTCGCCTACCCGGTGCTCGTCGTCGTCGCGGTCCTGCTCGTCGCGGGCCTCTCCACGGGGCGCATCGGCGAGGGCCGCCTGGTGCACCTCGGCCCGGTGATGTCCACGATGCTGCTGCCGCTGCTGGGGATCGTCGTGCTGAGCACCGCCGCCGTGATCGGCCTGCTCGCGACCCCGGCGGTGCCGTGGGTGCGCGGTCTCGTGGGCTCCCTCCGCGAGCGGGTCGAGCGCGCGGAGCAGGAGGAGCGCGGAGTCGGCGCCGCTCGCTCCGAGGTCATGGACGACGACGCCGCTGACGCGGACAGCACCGGATCCGGCGCCTCGACCGCGTCCGATGCCGCCACCGCTCCCGATGCCTCCACCGCGTCCGATGCCGCGGCGGCGGAGGAGAGCGGGACGAGCCTCGCGGCGGGCTCGCCCTCGGAGCGCTAGGTCCCCGTCAGCTCCCTGTCAGGTCCCCGAGCCAGGTCGCGACGGAGTCCTCGACGTCCTGGCGGCACTGTGCCTCCGCACGCTGCGTGAGCGCCGTGTCCCGGCACTCCTCGAGCTCCGACATCGGGCCGTAGAACAGCACCGAGACGAGCGAGCTCGTGATGATCATGAGCGTCGCCGGCATCCCCACCACGGCGGCGAGCACCGCCGAGCCGCGCCGGCCCCGGCGGAACGCGGAGACCGTGACCGGGACGAGCACCACGAGCGCGGCCGCGGCGACGACCCCCGCGAGCAGCGACCACGGCAGCGGCGCGATCAGCAGGATCCAGGCCAGGAGCATGAGCACCGTGAGCAGCGCGAGCCGCCGCGTGTGCCGGCGGCTGTCGTCGGGGGAGGGGTCGCTCGCGGGACTCATCGCCCCATTGTGCCCGCTCGTCGCTACCCTGGCCCGGTGACCCCCGCGACCCCCCTCCCCGCGACCCCTGCGACCACCGGGACCGCCGGGACGGCGCCCACGCGCGTCGTCGTCCTGCTCTCCGGCGCCGGCTCCACCTTCGCCGCCCTCCTCGAGGCCTCCCGCGCCGCGGACTCGCCCTACGAGATCGTCGGCGTCCTCGCGGACAAGCCCGCCGCCGGCCTCGACATCGCCCGGGACGCGGGGATCCCCACCGCCGTCGTCGCCCTGCGCGACTTCCCCGACCGCGCCGCGTGGGACGAGGCGCTCGCCGCCGCCGTCGCCGCCCACGACCCCGAGCTCGTGGTGCTCGCCGGCTTCATGCGGCTCGTCGGCTGCCCGCTGCTGGACGCCTACGGCGGCCGTATCGTCAACACCCACCCCGCCCTGCTGCCCTCCTTCCCCGGCGCCCACGGCGTGCGCGACGCCCTCGCCCACGGGGTGAAGATCACCGGCGCGACCATCATCGAGGTCGACGCCGGGGTGGACACCGGGCGGATCCTCGCCCAGGTCGCCGTCCCCGTCCTCGAGGACGACACCGAGGACACGCTCCACGAGCGCATCAAGGCCGCGGAGCAGCCGCTCCTGGTCGACGTGGTGCGCACCCTCGCCGCCCGGTAGGCTGGCCCCACACGACTGGCGCAGGTGGGAGGACCACCGGGGAGTGAACCGCGAGCATCGACCGCCTGGGTGCTCGTCGCAAGGACCGCACCCGCCCTCGAACAGGAGCCCCCTCGTGATCGCCACCGATCGCCGCCCGATCCGCCGCGCCCTCCTCTCCGTCTTCGACAAGACCGGCATCGTCGAGCTCGCCACCGCGCTCGCCGAGACCGGCGCCGAGATCGTCTCCACCGGCTCGACCGCCGCGACCGTCCGCGACGCGGGCATCGCCGTCACCGAGGTGGAGACCGTCACCGGCTTCCCCGAGATGCTCGACGGCCGCGTGAAGACCCTCCACCCGCGCGTGCACGGCGGCATCCTCGCGGACCTCCGCGAGGAGACCCACCGCGCCCAGCTCGCCGAGCACGGCATCGAGCCCTTCGACCTCGTCGTCGTGAACCTCTACCCGTTCTCCGAGACCGTCGCCGCCGGCGGCAGCTTCGACGAGATCATCGAGAAGATCGACGTGGGCGGCCCCTCGATGGTGCGCGGCGCGGCGAAGAACTTCGCGAGCGTCGCCGTCGTCGTCGAGCAGGACGGCTACGCCGACGCCGCGCGCGCCGCCCGCGCCGGCGGCTTCACCCTCGCCGAGCGCCAGGAGCTCTCCGCGATCGCCTTCACCGTCACCGCGGACTACGACACCGCGATCTCCGAGTGGATGACCGCGCGCCTCGCCGAGGACGCCGGCGAGGAGACCGACGGCGCCGAGGAGGGCCAGGACGTCTCGCTGCTCGACCTCCCCGAGGACGAGGCCGCCGCCTTCGGCATCACCGCGACCCTCCGCTACGGCGAGAACCCCCACCAGCGGGCGCGGCTCGCCGTGACCGATCCCGAGGCCCCGGGCCTCGCGGGAGCGACGCTCCTGGGCGGCAAGCCCATGAGCTACAACAACTACGTCGACGCGGACGCCGCCGCGCGCGCCGCCTTCGACCACGACCAGCCGTGCGTCGTCGTCATGAAGCACAACAACCCCTGCGGCATCGCCGTCGTCACCGAGGGCGAGGACCTCGCCCTCGCCCACGCCCGCGCCCACGCGACGGACCCGCTCTCCGCCTACGGCGGCGTCATCGCCGCCAACCGCACCGTCACCCTCGCGATGGCGCAGCAGGTCAAGCCGATCTTCACCGAGGTCATCCTCGCCCCCGGCTACGAGGAGGACGCCCTCGCGCTGCTCCAGGGCAAGAAGAACCTCCGCATCCTCCAGGTCGAGGACCGCACCCGAGGCGGCGTCGAGGTGCGCCCGATCTGGGGCGGCACCCTCATCCAGGACGCCGACGCGGTCGACGCGGACGGCGACGACCCCGCGCAGTGGACCCTCGCCTCGGGCGAGGCGGCGGATGCCGCGACCCTCGCGGACCTCGCCTTCGCCTGGCGCTCGGTGCGCGCCGCGAAGTCCAACGCGATCCTGCTCGCGAAGGACTCCGCGGCCGTCGGCATCGGCATGGGCCAGGTCAACCGCCTGGACTCCTGCCGGCTCGCCGTGACCCGCGCGAACACGCTCGGCGAGGACGGCGAGGAGCGGGCCCGCGGCGCGGTCGCCTCGTCGGACGCCTTCTTCCCCTTCGCCGACGGCGCCCAGATCCTCATCGACGCCGGGGTGCGGGCGATCGTCCAGCCCGGCGGCTCCATCCGCGACGAGGAGGTCGTCGAGGCCTGCCGCGCGGCGGGCGTCACGATGTACCTCACGGGCACCCGGCACTTCGCCCACTGAGCCCCGTCGGGGCTCGCGACCGGTCCCTCGCGCACGCCGTGCGACGGACCGGTCGGTCCCCGCTCCGAGCAGGCCGTCCGTTCACCTGGACGTCATGCACGCCCCCTACAGTGGTGCCCAACATGAGCATGTGTCGAAGGAGTGACCGTGAGAATCCCTGACAACCAGTCCCTGCGCGAGTACATCGAGCACCTGCGCGAGGAGGGCTACACGGTCCAGGACGGTCACACCCCCGACCCCGACCTCATCGATCCGCAGGGCAACCCCGTCTACACCTGGCAGGAGGGGTACCCCTACGAGACCCGCATGGACCGCGAGGACTACGAGCTGGAGAAGTACAAGCTCCAGGTCGAGCTGCTGAAGTTCCAGTACTGGCTCGAGGACAACGACCAGAAGGCCGTCATCATCTTCGAGGGGCGGGACGCGGCCGGCAAGGGCGGCACCATCAAGCGCTTCACGGAGCACCTGAACCCGCGCACCGCGCGCGTCGTCGCGCTGAACAAGCCGAGCGACCGCGAGCGCGGCCAGTGGTACTTCCAGCGCTACGTCCAGCACCTGCCCACCGAGGGCGAGATGGTGCTCTTCGACCGCTCCTGGTACAACCGCGCCGGCGTCGAGCGGGTCATGGGCTTCGCGAGCCCCGAGCAGTACGAGACCTTCATGAACCAGACACCGTCCTTCGAGCGCATGCTCGTGGACTCCGGCATCCACCTCACGAAGTTCTGGTTCTCCGTCTCGCAGAAGGAGCAGCGGACCCGCTTCGCGATCCGCCAGCTCGACCCGGTGCGCCGTTGGAAGCTCTCCCCGATGGACCTCGAGTCCCTCGACCGCTGGGAGGCCTACACGCAGGCCAAGGAGGAGATGTTCCGCCGCACGGACAAGAAGTACGCGCCGTGGACGATCATCCGCAGCAACGACAAGAAGCGCGCCCGCATCAACGCGATGCGCTACTTCCTCTCGCAGTTCGAGTACGAGGACAAGGACCACGACGTGGTCGGCCAGCCCGATCCGAAGCTCGTCATGCGCGGCAAGATGGAGGAGGCCGACGAGTGAGCCGCTGAGCTCGCCGTCCCGCCGTCCCTCGTGACGTGCGGAAGGGCCCGGTCCCCTCGGGGCCGGGCCCTTCCGCGCCCCGGGCGGGACGGGCCGACGGCGGGTCGGCGGGGCGGCTCAGACTGTGCCGCCGTCCGGGATCGGGAGCTCCTGCGGGTCCTGCTCGAGCGGACGGCCGATCTCCCCGGAGTCGGGTGCCTCCTCCGTCAGCGCGGGGATCGTGCCCGTGGCCGTCGCGCGCACCGGGCGGGTCATCGAGGCGGGGGAGAGCAGCAGCTCCAGCCGGTGCTCGTCGATGAGGCCCCGCTCGAGGACGAGCTCGCGCACCGGCCGTCCCGTGGTGAGCGCGGTGCTCGCGATGTCCGTCGCGGCGGCGTAGCCGATCACCGGGACGAGCGCCGTCACCACCCCGATCGAGCGGTGGATGTAGTCGTCCACGACCTCGCGGTTCACGGTGATCCCGCGGATGCAGCGCTCCGCGAGCGTGTCCATCGCCCGGGTCATGACCCGCGTGGACTCCAGGATGTTGAAGCAGATCACCGGCTCGAAGGCGTTCAGCTGCAGCTGGCCGCCCTCCGCCGCGAAGGTCACCGTGAGGTCGTTGCCGATCACCTCGAAGGCCACCTGGTTGACGACCTCGGGGATCACCGGGTTCACCTTCCCCGGCATGATCGAGGAGCCCGGCTGCACCGCCGGCAGGGTGATCTCGGCGAAGCCCGCGCGCGGGCCGGAGGAGAGCAGGCGAAGGTCGTTGCAGATCTTCGAGATCTTCACGGCGATGCGCTTGAGCACCCCGGAGAAGGTGACGAAGGCACCGGTGTCGCTCGTCGCCTCGACGAGGTCCGCGGCGACCGTGAACTCGACCCCGGTGAGCTCGGAGAGCTCGCGGGCCGCGAGCTGCGCGTAGCGGGGGTCGGTCGTGATGCCGGTGCCGATCGCGGTCGCGCCGAGGTTGATCTCCTGGAACAGCCGCGCCGTGCGGGTCAGCCGCTCCACGTCCTCGCTGATCGTCGTCGCCCAGGCGCGGAACTCCTGGCCCACCGTCATCGGGACCGCGTCCTGCATCTGCGTGCGACCCATCTTCAGCACGTCCGCGTACTCGTCGCCCTTGTCCCGCAGCGCGCCGATGAGCGTGTCCATGGCCTCCGCGAGCGCGGGGAAGGAGAGCATCATCGCGAGCCGCACGGCGGTGGGGTAGACGTCGTTCGTGGACTGCGCGAGGTTCACGTGGTTGTTGGGGTGGAGGTGCTCGTAGTCGCCCTTCTCGTGCCCCAGGATCTCGAGCGCGCGGTTCGCGATGACCTCGTTCGCGTTCATGTTGGTGCTCGTGCCCGCACCGCCCTGGATCATGTCCACGACGAAGTGCTCGTGCAGCGCACCGCCCGCGATCTCCTCGCAGGCCTGCTCGATCGCGGCGGCACGCTCGTCGTCGAGCGCCCCGAGAGCATGGTTGGCCCGGGCGGTGGCCCGCTTGACCTGGGCGAGCGCCTCGATGAGGCGGGGGAAGTGGGACAGGGGGACTCCCGTGATGTGGAAGTTCTCCTGCGCCCGCAGGGTCTGGATCCCGTAATAGGCGTGGGCGGGGACCTCGCGATCGCCGAGCAGGTCGTGCTCGCGGCGGGTGGCGGATCCTGTCGTCGCACCGGGATGGGTCATGGGTCTTGTCCTCCGGGTTCTCGGACGGCCGGCGTCGTCGTCGGCCGCTGACAGCCTATCCATCCCGGCCCCGTAGCATGTGCCCGTGCCGGAGCCCAGATCACCCTTCACCGCCGGGGCCGCCGTGCGCCGCCAGGCGGTGCTCACGGGGGCCCTCCTGGCGCTCGCGGTCATCGCCCTGCTCGGCATCGCCGGGCACGCCCCGCTCGCGGGGATGCTGCTGAGCGCCGAGCTGCTCGTCCTCGCCGCCCTGCGGCTGCTGCTGCCCACCCGCGCGGTCGGCGCGCTCGCGGTGCGCTCCCGGCTCGTCGACGTCGTCTGCCTCGTCGCGCTGGGCATCGCGATCGGCGCGCTGACGGGCTCCCCGAACCTCTGATCCGGGAGTGTGCCGAGCGCCTCCCCGGAGGCCCCGCCGGCACGGTTCCGAGCAGGCCCGCGGGTATGGCACGATCGCGGCGTGCCCACCGATTCCGCCCGCCTGCACGCCGTCTTCGACCTCGCCATGAGGGTCGGCGAGGGCCTGCTGACCAACGGCGCCGCGGCCTCGGAGGTCACCGCGACCGTCCTGCGGATCACGAGCTCCTCGGGCCTGCGCAACGTGGCCGTCCAGGTCACCTTCGACGAGGTCACGATCTCCTACCTGCCGGACGAGCTCTCCGCCCCCTTCACCCGCGTGCGCGCCGCGAGCGAGCGCGTGCAGGACTTCGCGCGGCTCGCCGCCTACGAGGACGTCACCTTCGGCTACATCAGCGGTGACCTCTCCCTCGAGGAGGCCCGCCACCAGGCCGCCGCGATCCCGCAGGAGAAGCCGCCCTACCGCCTGTCCCTCGTCTGCGCGGGCTTCGGCCTGCTCGGCGGCGGCGCCGCGCTGAGCCTCGGGGCGAACTGGCTCGTGGTGATCGCCGCGACCCTCGCCGCGGCCCTGATGATCCTGGTGGACACGGTCCTCACCCGGCGGCGCATCCCGCGCTTCTACAGCCAGGCCCTCGGCGGCTTCCTCGCGGTGGGCGTCGCCGTGCTGCTCGGTGCGCTGGACCCCTCGCTGAACCCGTCGATCGTCGTCGTCGCGTGCATCATCGTGCTGCTCGCGGGCCTCACCTCGATCGGTGCCATGCAGGACGCCGTCACCGGCTGGTACGTGACGGCCGCCGGGCGGATCCTCGAGACCCTCATGCTCACGGTCGGCATCGTCGCCGGTGTGCGCGGAGGGCTGCTCGTCGCGGACCTCGTGGGGGTGGACGTGTCGATCTCCTCCGCGACCCCGGTCTCCCTCGCCTCCGTGCTCGTCCTCGTGGTCGCCGGAGCCGTCATGGGCCTCGGGTTCGGGGTGGGTGCCCAGGTCCCCATGCGGATGCTCGCCGCGGTCGCGCTGGTCGCCGCGGGCTCGGCGGGGCTCTCGCACCTGCTGAGCGACGTCGTGGACCGGGTCTACGCGGTCGGCGTCGCCTCCTTCCTCGTCGGCGTCGCGGCCGTGGTGCTCGGCGACCGCATGCGCGCCCCCACGCTCGTGTTCGTCATGGGCGGCGTGGTGCCGCTCGTCCCGGGCAGCCGGATCTACCGGGGCCTGCTCGCCCTCGGCGACGCCGTGCCCGACGGCGCGCTCGAGCTGTTCAGCGCCGGGGAGATCGCAATCGGCATCGCCGCCGGCGCCGTGCTGGGCCAGCTGCTCGCCTCGCGGGTCGTCGGCGCCCGCCAGATCGCCTACACGCCGATGATCTCGGTGCCCTTCACGACGATGCGCCGCCGTCGCCTCTCCGTGGGCACGCGCCGCCGCGCCCGTGGTCGTGACGGCGTGGCCCTCGTCGAGCCGTCTACGATGACCGGTGAGATGACAGCGCTGTCCCCCTCGATGCTCGAGGAGCTCGACCCCACCTCCGCCGCGGGGGACCGCCGCACCGATCCCGAGGAGCGAGCATGACCTCTCCCGCACTCGTCGCCGTCGGCGGCTACTCCACGAGCGGCTCCGGCCGCGGCACCGGCATCGCGCTCCTGCGCGTGACCCCGGACGACTCCGGCGCCGCCGCGGAGACCCTCTGGGAGGTGGCCGCCGCGGATCCCTCGTTCCTGCTCTGGAGCGCCGACGGCTCCCTCCTGCACGCGGTCACCGAGACCAGCCCCACGCACGTGCTCACCCTCCGCGTCGCGGAGGACGGCTCGAGCGGGGAGATCATCGGCGACCTCGAGCTCGCCGGCTCCGGGGGCTGCCACCTCGCGCCCGGCACCCGACCGGACACCCTGCTCGTCGCGAACTACGGCTCGGGCTCGGTCGAGACGGTGCGTCTGGACGCCGAGGGCCTGCCCGTCGAGCTCCTCGACCTCGACGACCACCACGACTACGCGGAGGACCGCGACCCGCACCCGCACCAGGTGGTGCGGCTGCCGGGCACCGAGCTGATCGCCGTGCCGGACCTGGGCCTGGACCGCGTGGTGCTCTACCGGCAGGTGCAGACCGGCCACATCGAGCCGGCCGGGGAGATCCCCTTCAGCCGCGGCAGCGGGCCCCGGCACCTCGCGGCGGACCACGAGTCCTCCCAGCTCCTCGTGAGCTGCGAGCTCTCCGGCAAGGTCGGCGTCGCCGTGCGCGGCGAGGTCCCGCAGGACGTCGGCGCGCTGCAGGTCATGCGCGGCCCGGAGCTCGAGTGGTCGGTGCGCTCGATGGTCCCCGCGTCCGGACGCCCCGAGGAGTCGGCGCTCTCGCACGTGGAGCTCGCCGCGGACGAGCACCACGCCCTCGTCGCCAACCGGGGCCCGGACACGATCGCGCTGTTCAGCCTCGCCGGCATGCGTCCCGAGCTCGTCGCGGAGGTGCCCGTCGGCGCCCACCCGCGGCACTTCACCCAGCTGGGGACGACGATCCTGGTCGCCGCGCAGGAGAGCGACCGCATCGACGTGCTGCGCCGCCACCAGGACACCCTCGAGGTGGCGGGGGACCCGATCCCCGCCCCGAGCGTCTCCTGCCTCGCGCCTCGCCCCTGATCCTCGGCGACGGCCCGCCGTCCTCTGGCCGGTCCTGGACGCCGCGGCGGGCTGGCCCTGGCTAGACTCTGCCGGGCGCCCGCCCCCCTGCCCCGCTCTGGAGGACCCACCATGACCCCTGCCACCACCGCCGGCACCCCCGTGCTCTCGGCCGCCCCGGACCGCGCGGCCGCCGCCGCGCGTGCCGAGCAGCTGTTCGTCGAGTCCTACGGGTACCGCCCCGACGGCGTGTGGTCGGCCCCGGGCCGGGTCAACATCATCGGCGAGCACGTCGACTACCAGGACGGCCTGTGCCTGCCGATGGCGATCTCGCACCGCTGCTTCGCGGCCGCCGCCCGCACGCCCACGGACCGCGTGCGCCTGCGCTCCGCGCAGGACGACCTCCAGCTCGACCTCGACGCGGCGGCCCTCGAGCCGGGCGCCGTCGAGGGCTGGCCCGCCTACGTCGCCGGCGTGCTCTGGGCGCTGCGACCCTTCATCTCGGGCGCGCACACGCAGGGCATGGACATCCTCATCGATGGCCAGGTGCCGCTCGGCGCGGGGCTCTCGAGCTCCGCGGCCCTCGAGTGCGCAGCGGCGGAGGCGATCGACGCCCTCCTGACCCTGGGCACCGCCCCGCTGGACCGGGTGCGCGCGGCGATCACCGCGGAGACCGACTTCGCGGGCGCCTCCACCGGCGGACTGGACCAGTCCGCCTCGGTGCTCTCCCGTGCCGGCCACGCGCTGTACCTGGACTGCCGCGACTTCTCCACGCGCCCCGTGCCGTGGGACCTCGCCGGCCAGGGCCTCGCGCTGCTCATCACGGACGCGCGCGCCGAGCACTCCCACGTGGACGGCGAGTACACGGCCCGTCGGGCGGACAGCGAGCGGGCCGCGGAGGCCCTCGGCGTCGCGACCCTGCGGGACGTGGACGCCTCGCGGCTCGAGGAGCTGCTGCCGCGTATCGAGGACGATGTCGTGCGCCGCCGTGCCCGGCACGTGGTCACCGAGATCCAGCGGGTCCGGGACGTCGACGCCCTGCTCGCCGAGGGCACCGTGCGGGAGCACGTCGCGGAGCTCGGCGCGCTGCTGAACGCCTCGCACGACTCCCTGCGGGACGACTACGAGGTCACCGTCGAGCAGCTCGACGTCGCGGTGGACGCCGCCCGGGCGGCCGGGGCGCACGGCGCCCGCATGACCGGCGGCGGCTTCGGCGGCTCGATCATCGCGCTCGTGGAGGCCGATGCCGCGGGCGGTGTCGCCGCGGCGATCGCCGAGGCCTTCGCCCAGCGCGGGTTCACCGCCCCGGAGTTCTTCCTCGCCCTGCCCTCGGAGGGCGCGGGTCAGGACCGCTGATCCACCGTTGCTGCCGCTGAGGGCGGGGGAGCGGCGAGCCAGTCCGCGACCCCGGCCCGCAGCCGGGCGGCGGTGGCGGGATCCGCCGCGGAGATCCCGATCGAGGAGAGGGCCAGCGCGGCGAGCTCCTCGTCGGTGAGGCCGACCCGCCGGGCGATCGCGTACTGCTCCACGAGCCGGGAGCCGAACAGCAGCGGGTCGTCGGCCCCCAGGGCGATCTGCGCCCCGGCCCCGACGAGCGCCCGCAGCGGGACGTCCTCCGGCTCGGCGACGACGCCCAGGGAGGCGTTCGAGGCGGGGCACAGCTCGAGGCCGATCCCCTGCTCGACGATCCGCTCGAGCAGGCGCGGGTCCTCCGCGGAGCGCACCCCGTGGCCCAGGCGCCGCGGGGCGAGCGCGTCCACGACCGCCTCGACGTGGGCGGGCCCGAGCAGCTCACCGCCGTGGGGGAGCGACCACAGCCCCGCCTCGCGGGCGATCCGGAACGCGGGGGCGAACTCGGCGGTCACCCCGCGGCGCTCGTCGTTGGACAGCCCGAACCCGATGACGCGGCCGGCGTGCCGGGCCGCGAGCCGCGCGAGGGTCCGCGCGTCGAGGGGATGCCGCGTGCGGGAGGCGGCGACGACGATGCCGACGCTCACGCCCGTCGCGCGCTCGCTCGCCTCGGCCTCGTCGAGCACGATCTCGAGGGCGGGGGAGAGCCCGCCGACGAAGGGGGCGTAGCTCGTGGGGTCCACCTGCAGCTCGAGCCGGCCGGAGCCCTCGGCGGCGTCGTCCTCGACGGCCTCCCGCAGGATCCGCCGCATGGCCGCCTCGGAGTCCACCACCGCACGGGCGGTGTCGTACTCGCGCTGGAAGCGGAACCAGCCGCGGCGGGTCGGCTCGACCTGCAGCGCGACGTCGTCGGTGAGCGAGCGCGGCAGCCGCAGGCCCCGCTCCTCGGCGAGCTCCCGCAGCGTCCCCGGGCGCATCGACCCCGTGAAGTGCAGGTGCAGATGCGCCTTGGGCAGCGCCGCGAGGTCGCGGCCCGTGCTCATGCGCGCCGCCCGCCCGCCGTCACTCGGAGAGCAGGGCGATGACGCGGTCGATGCCCTCGGCGAGGTCCTCGTCGCCGAGCGCATAGGAGAAGCGCAGGTGCCCGGGGGCGCCGAAGGCCTCTCCCGGCACCGCGGCGACCTCGGCGTGCTCGAGGATCGCGGAGGCGAGGTCGGAGCTGGTCTCCACACGGGTCCCGCGGATCTCCCGGCCCAGCGCCCCGGTCACCTCGGGGAAGGCGTAGAAGGCGCCCGTGGGGGTGGGGACCGAGAAGCCGGGCACCGCGGAGAGCTTCTCGACGATCGTGCGACGGCGGCGGTCGAAGGCCTCGCGCATCTCCTCGACGGTCTCCATCGGACCGGTGAGCGCGGCGATCGCCGCGCGCTGGGCGACGTTGTTGACGTTCGAGGTGAGGTGGCTCTGGAGGTTGGACGCGGCGGCGATGACGTCCTTCGGGCCCACCATCCAGCCCACGCGCCAGCCGGTCATGGCGAAGGACTTCGCGACGCCGCCCAGCAGCACGGTGGTCTCCGCGAGCTCGGGGACGGCCTTCAGCACCGAGGTGAAGGCGACGCCGTCGTAGGTGAGGTGCTGGTAGATCTCGTCGGTGATCACCCACAGGTGGTGCTCGAGCGCCCAGCGGCCCAGCTCCTCGACCTGCTCCGGGGTCATGACCGCGCCGGTCGGGTTCGAGGGGGAGCACACGAGGATCGCGCGGGTGCGCTCCGTGCGGGCCGCCTCGAGCTGCTCGATCGTGGGGAGGTAGCCCTGGTCGGCTCCTGCGAGGACGGGCACCTCGACGGCGCCGGCGAGACGGATCGCCTCGGGGTACGTGGTCCAGTACGGCGCGGGCAGGATGACCTCGTCACCCGGGTCCAGGAGCGTCGCGAAGGTCTGGTAGACGGCCTGCTTGCCGCCGTTGGTGATGAGCGTCTGCGCGGGGGAGAACTCGAGCCCGGTGGAGGCGGCGACGCTCGCGGCGACGGCTGTGCGCAGCTCCGGGAGGCCGGCGGAGGCGGTGTAGCGGTGGTTCGCCGGGTCCTGCGCGGCGGCCACGGCGGCCTCCACCACGTGCGCGGGCGTCGGGAAGTCCGGCTCCCCGGCGCCGAAGCCGATGACCGGCCGGCCGGCGGCCTTGAGGGCCTTCGCGGCCTGGTCGACGGCGAGCGTCGCGGATGGGGCGATCGCGGCGATCCGCTGGGAGATGCGGTGCTCGCGTGCGCTGAGGGACGGGGCGGGAAGGGCGTCGTCGGTGCTCACGGGCCTATCGTGGCAGAGCGGGCGTCGTCCCGCCAGGATGACCGGCGATCGGCCGCCGGCGCGCGATCGGGCGGGGCGCGACGGGGGAGCGGGACGACGAGTGTGACGTGGGTCCGGTCCGCCGCGGACGGATTCGCCCCGGGTCCCGGCTGCTTGTATGCTGGTCCTCGGCCCTCGGGCCCACGGGGTTCGCCCCGTGAAGGGTAGTGGCGCAATTGGTAGCGCAGCGGTCTCCAAAACCGCAGGTTGCAGGTTCGAGCCCTGTCTACCCTGCCCGTCCGGCCGGGTTCGTCCGGCTGGATGCGGATGACGACGACCAGATCGGACCCTGCAGACGTGAACTCCAGCCGGAACGACGAGGCCCAGGCCTCACGCAACCCGTTCGTGGCGATCGGTCTGTTCGTGCGCCAGGTGATCGCCGAGCTCCGCAAGGTCGTCGTCCCCACCCGCAAGGAGCTCGCGGTCTACACGCTGACCGTGCTGCTCTTCGTGGCCGTGATGATCGCCTTCGTCTTCGGCGTCGACGCCCTGTTCAGCTGGCTGTCCCGGCTCACCTTCGCGGTCCCTGACTGAGCGGGATCCGCAGCAGTCCCACCGGACCACGGTCCGATCCGATCCCCAGCTGTCAGGAAGGCAGGTTCACGACGGTGAACGAGCAGACCTCCACCCCCGAGGACTCCTACGACGACGTCGACGACTCGCTGTCGTTCTCGTCCTCCCCCGAGCAGGGCGCCGACGACGCGACCCTCGAGGCCTCCGAGGAGCCCGCCGCCGTCGAGTCCGTCGACGTGGACCCCGCCGAGGCCGTCGCGGCCGACGAGGCCCCTGCCGACGACTCCGCCGAGGAGCCGGTCGAGGGCGCGCCCGCCGAGAGCACCGACGCCGAGGACGCCGACGAGGACGCCGCCGCGTCCGAGGGCTCCGAGGAGCCCGAGGAGGAGGACCCGGTCGCGGTCCTCAAGCGCCACCTGCGCTCCGCGCCCGGCGACTGGTACGTCATCCACTCCTACTCCGGTCACGAGAACCGCGTGCGCACGCAGCTGACCACGCGCATCGAGACGCAGGACATGGAGGAGTACATCTTCCAGGTCGAGGTCCCCATGGAGGACGCGACCGAGATCAAGAACGGCCAGAAGAAGATCGTGCGCCGCGTGCGCATCCCCGGCTACGTGCTCGTGCGCATGGAGCTCGCCGAGGAGTCCTGGCGCGTCGTCCGCGACACCCCCGGCGTCACCGGCTTCGTGGGCAACGCGACCGATCCGACCCCGCTCTCCTTCGACGAGATCTTCTCGCTGCTGTCCCCGTCCGTGGGCCTGCCCGAGAAGAAGCGCTCCGGCTCCGGCGCGCCGTCCAAGGCCGCCGCCAAGGCCGTGCCGGCTTTCGAGATCGGCGAGTCCGTCACCGTCATGGACGGTCCCTTCGAGACGATGCCGGCGAGCATCTCCGAGATCGACAGCGAGCACCAGAAGCTGCAGGTGCTGGTCTCGATCTTCGGCCGCGAGACCCCCGTCGAGCTCGCCTTCGACCAGGTCGCCAAGATCTGATACCCCGGACCCCGGCGTCGACCGGACGAAGATCACCCTTCGTCCCGCTCGACGGCGGCGCGGCGCACAGGTAGCGTCGCATCCGGTCCTCGCGCGCCCCGGCTCGCAGGGCCAGTGGGAGGAGCGCTTGATGAGCTCCGCCCGGACCACGACACAGTAAGGAAGAGCAATGGCTCCCAAGAAGAAGATCGCGAGCATCATCAAGCTCCAGATCCAGGCCGGCCAGGCCACGCCTGCGCCGCCCGTGGGTCCCGCGCTCGGCGCTGCCGGCGTGAACATGATGGAGTTCGTCAAGGCCTACAACGATGCGACCGCCGATCAGCGCGGCAACATCATCCCGGTCGAGATCACGGTGTACGAGGACCGCTCGTTCACCTTCATCACCAAGACCCCGCCGGCCGCCGAGCTCATCAAGAAGGCCGCCGGTCTTCCCAAGGGCTCCGCCACCCCTCACACCGTGAAGGTCGGCAAGATCACCCAGGCTCAGGTCCGCGAGATCGCGGAGACCAAGATGCCTGATCTGAACGCGAACGACATCGAGGCCGCTGCGAAGATCGTCGCCGGCACCGCTCGTTCCATGGGCATCACGGTGGAGGACTGACGACATGGCATTCCGCAGCAAGGCTTACAAGGACGGCGCCGCCAAGATCGAGGCCGGCCGCCAGTACTCGCCGCTCGACGCCCTGCGCCTCGCGCAGCAGACGAACCCGGCGAAGTTCGATGCCTCGGTCGAGGTCGCGATGCGTCTCGGCGTCGACCCCCGCAAGGCTGATCAGATGGTGCGCGGCACCGTCAACCTGCCGAACGGCACCGGCAAGACCGCCCGCGTGATCGTCTTCGCGACGGGCGCGCAGGCCGAGGCCGCTCTCGCGGCCGGCGCCGACGAGGTCGGCGACGACGAGCTCATCGAGAAGGTCGCCGGGGGCTGGACCGACTTCGACGCGGCCGTGGCCACGCCGAACCTCATGGGCAAGGTCGGCAAGCTGGGCCGCGTGCTCGGCCCCCGCGGCCTCATGCCGAACCCGAAGACCGGCACGGTCACGATGGACGTCACGAAGGCTGTGAACGACATCAAGGGCGGCAAGATCGAGTTCCGCACCGATCGTGCGGCGAACCTGCACTACATCGTGGGCAAGGTGTCGTTCTCCGACCAGCAGCTGGTCGAGAACTACGTCGCCGCCCTCGAGGAGATCCTGCGGCTCAAGCCGTCCTCCTCGAAGGGTCGCTACATCACGAAGATCACCGTGTCCACCACCATGGGCCCGGGCATCCCGGTCGACGTGAACCGCACCCGCAACCTCCTCGAGGACACCGACGAGGCCTGAGCCCCGTCGTCCTCC
Source organism: Brachybacterium sp. SGAir0954 (assembly GCF_005490785.1). Taxonomy (GTDB): domain Bacteria; phylum Actinomycetota; class Actinomycetes; order Actinomycetales; family Dermabacteraceae; genus Brachybacterium; species Brachybacterium rhamnosum. The sequence continues at coordinate 1,551,588 of NZ_CP027295.1, forward strand.
TGCGACGAGCCCCCGCATCCCTCGAGGACGCGGGGGCTCGTCCGCTTCCGCACGGCCCCGGCCGGGTGGGCCCTCGTCCGCGTCGCGGGTGTGACGTGCGTCCGAGTGCTCCCTGATCCGTGGCGCCGTGGGAGGGGGCTGGTCTAGGCTGAACCTACCGAAGACCGCCGGTCGTCGCCCTCCATCCGGAGGACGACCGAAGGATTCCCCCACGGGATGGCCTGCGCAGGTGAATGAAGCGACCCGCACGGTCGCGCCCTCCGCGGGGAGGAATCCCCCGGTGAGCCGGATCGTGCGTCTGGCCTCGACACCTGCGTGTCGAGGCCTTTTCCCGTTCCGGGACTCCTTCAGCCGGCGGCGAGAGACCTCTGGAAGGAGGGCCATGGCGAACCCCGAGAAGGTGGACGCCGTCGCCGAGATCGCGGAGCTGTTCCGCGAGTCCGACGCCGCCGTCATCACCGAGTACCGCGGGCTCAGCGTCGGCCAGCTCAAGCAGCTGCGTCGTTCGCTCGGCTCCGACACTACCTACGCCGTGGTGAAGAACACGCTCACGGAGATCGCCGCCCGCGAGGCCGGCATCGACGCCTTCGATGGCACGCTCAGCGGTCCGACCGCCATCGCGTTCATCAAGGGTGAGCCCGTGGAGCCCGCGAAGGCTCTGCGTGACTTCGCCAAGGATCACGACGCGCTCGTGATCAAGTCCGGCTACTTCGAGGGCAAGGCGCTCTCGGAGGACGACGTCAAGAAGCTCGCGGACCTCGAGTCCCGCGAGGTCCTGCTGGCCAAGGCCGCCGGCGCCATGAAGGCGTCGATGTCCAAGGCCGCTGCCGTGTTCCAGGCGCCGCTGTCCAAGGCAGCGCGCACCGTGGACGCGCTCCGCGCCAAGCAGGAGGCCTGAGCCCCCCGGCTCAGCCCGTAGAACCTGGCGCGTGAGCGCCGTCAACACCACCGGGACACCGTCCCACCGACAGGAAGGAACGCCACCATGGCGAAGCTCAGCAACGACGAGCTCATCGAGGCTTTCAAGGAGATGTCCCTCATCGAGCTCTCCGAGTTCGTGAAGCAGTTCGAGGACGTCTTCGACGTGACCGCCGCCGCTCCCGTGGCCGTCGCCGCCGCCGGCGGTGCCGCCGCTGACGCCCCGGCCGCCGAGGAGAAGACCGAGTTCGACGTGGTCCTCGAGTCCGCCGGCTCCGCGAAGATCGGCGTCATCAAGGAGGTGCGCGCGCTCACCTCGCTCGGCCTCAAGGAGGCCAAGGAGCTCGTCGACGGCGCGCCCAAGGCCGTCCTCGAGGGTGTCAAGAAGGAGGACGCCGACGCCGCCAAGGAGAAGCTCGAGGCCGCCGGCGCCACCGTCACCGTCAAGTGATCCGAGGCGCCCTCGCGGCGCCGTGCATCGCTTCGTGAGGAGCCGTCCCGCTGTGCGGGGCGGCTCCTCCGCCGTTCCCGGGGGAGCATGGCGCGGGTCGCGTGGACGGCTGTGACCAGCGTGAGCGCGCGGACCGCGGCTCGACGGGGAGCGCCGCGCCGCGCCGGGGGAGCGGCGCGTGCTTGACTCCGGGGCCGCCGAGGTCCAGAATCTTCCCCGTAACAGCGCTGCTGTTCCTGCCGCAGGACCCCCGGGGCACCGGGCGCGGTCACGTCGAGAGAGACGGGCAGGAGGCAGGCCTTCCGCGCCAGGCATATGGTGGTCGACGCGGATGGACCGGGCTCTGAGGGCCCTTGCGTCCATCCGTGCATTTGTGTATGCTTGGTCCTTGCGCTGTGCGTCGTCCACGGGTCCCGCTGCTTCACGCTGCTCCACCTGTGCCTCATCGCCCCGGAGGACGCTCGCCGCGCCTGGGAACCCGTCATCGGCCTGTGGAAGGACCCCACCCTTGGCTGCCTCGAGCACCGACCTCACCACTGACATTCAGCTGCGCACCGCTTCGCCGCGAGTCACCTTCGCGAAGCTCGGAGACCCGATCGAGGTCCCTGATCTGCTCAGCCTGCAGACCACGTCCTTCGACTGGCTGCTGGGCAACGAGCGCTGGCAGGAGCGTGCCGCCGAGGCCGCCGCCGCCGGCCGCGAGGACGTCCCGCAGACCTCCGGTCTCGCGGACATCCTCGAGGAGATCTCCCCGATCGAGGACTTCGCCGGCAACATGTCGCTGTCGTTCCGCGACCACACCTTCGACGACCCGAAGTACACGGTCGACGAGTGCAAGGAGAAGGACCTCACCTACGCCGCTCCGCTGTACGTCATCGCGGAGTTCATGAACAACGAGACCGGTGAGATCAAGACCCAGACGGTCTTCATGGGCGAGTTCCCGCTCATGACGGACAAGGGCACCTTCATCATCAACGGCACCGAGCGCGTCGTCGTCTCCCAGCTCGTGCGCGCCCCCGGCGTGTACTTCGAGGAGAGCATCGACAAGACCTCGGACAAGCACATCTTCTCGACGAAGATCATCCCGTCGCGCGGTGCGTGGCTGGAGTTCGAGATCGACAAGCGCGACCAGGTCGGCGTGCGCATCGACCGCAAGCGCAAGCAGTCGGTCACGACCCTGCTGCAGGCCCTCGGCATGTCCCACAGCGACATCCTCGAGGAGTTCGGCGAGTTCGAGTCGATGCGTTCGACCCTGGAGAAGGACCGTGTGTCCTCGCAGGACGAGGCGCTCATGGACATCTACCGCAAGCAGCGTCCGGGCGAGCCGCCGAGCCGCGATGCGGGCGAGGCCATGCTCAACAACCTGTACTTCAACCACAAGCGCTACGACCTCGCGAAGGTCGGCCGCTACAAGATCGGCAAGAAGCTCGGTCTCGAGGGCAGCCTCTCGGAGTCGACCCTGCGCCTGCAGGACATCGTCGCCGCGATCAAGTACATCGTCGCGCTGCACGACGGCGTCACCGAGTACACGAGCGTCGACGGCCGCACGGTGCGCGTCGAGACCGACGACATCGACCACTTCGGCAACCGTCGCATCCGCGCCGTGGGCGAGCTCATCCAGAACCAGGTCCGCACGGGCCTGTCCCGCATGGAGCGCGTCGTCCGCGAGCGCATGACCACGCAGGACGTCGAGGCGATCACCCCGCTGACCCTGATCAACATCCGCCCGGTCACGGCGGCGATCAAGGAGTTCTTCGGGACCTCCCAGCTCTCGCAGTTCATGGATCAGAACAACCCGCTGTCGGGCCTGACCCACAAGCGCCGTCTCTCCGCGCTCGGCCCGGGCGGCCTCTCGCGCGACCGCGCCGGCATGGAGGTCCGTGACGTCCACCCGTCGCACTACGGCCGCATGTGCCCGATCGAGACCCCTGAGGGCCCGAACATCGGCCTCATCGGCTCGCTCGCGACCTTCGCGCGCATCAACCCGTTCGGCTTCATCGAGACCCCGTACCGCAAGGTCGTCGAGGGTCGCGTGACGGACGAGATCGTCTACCTCACCGCCGACGACGAGGACCGCCTGGTCATCGCCCAGGCGAACGCGAAGGTCGGCGAGGACGGCACGTTCCTCGAGGACGCCGTGCTCTCCCGCACCACGGGCGGCGAGCCCGAGCTGGTCCCGCCGGCCGAGGTCGACTACATGGACGTCTCCGCGCGTCAGATGGTCTCCGTCGCGACCGCGATGATCCCGTTCCTCGAGCACGACGACGCCAACCGCGCGCTCATGGGCTCGAACATGCAGCGCCAGGCCGTGCCGCTCCTCAAGACCGAGATGCCGCTCGTCGGCACCGGCATGGAGCGTCGCGCCGCCGTGGACGCCGGCGACGTCATCGTCGCCTCCAAGGCCGGCATCATCGAGGAGCTCTCCGCGGACCTCATCGTGGTGATGGCCGACGACGGCACCCGCCAGACCTACCCGGTGCCGAAGTTCGAGCGCTCCAACGCGGGCAATTGCTACAACCACCGTGTGCTCTGGAACGAGGGCGACCGCGTCGAGGCCGGCTCCGTCCTCGCCGACGGCCCCTCCACCGACGAGGGCGAGCTCTCGATGGGCAAGAACCTGCTCGTCGCGTTCATGTCCTGGGAGGGCCACAACTACGAGGACGGCATCATCCTGTCCTCGCGGATGGTCCAGGACGACGTCCTCACCTCGATCCACATCGAGGAGCACGAGGTCGACGCGCGCGACACCAAGCTCGGCAAGGAGGAGATCACCCGCGACATCCCCAACGTCGGTGACGACGTCCTCGCGGATCTCGACGAGCGCGGCATCATCCGCGTCGGCGCCGAGGTGCAGCCGGGCGACATCCTCGTCGGCAAGGTGACCCCGAAGGGCGAGACCGAGCTGACCCCGGAGGAGCGCCTGCTGCGCGCGATCTTCGGCGAGAAGGCCCGCGAGGTGCGCGACACCTCGCTGCGCGTCCCCCACGGCGAGACCGGCACGGTCATCGGTGTGCACGTGTTCAACGACGAGGAGGACGGCGACATCCTCCCGACCGGCGTGAACGAGATGGTCCGCGTCTACGTGGCCCAGAAGCGCAAGATCACCGACGGCGACAAGCTCGCCGGCCGCCACGGCAACAAGGGCGTCATCGCGAAGATCCTGCCCGTGGAGGACATGCCGTTCCTCGAGGACGGCACCCCCGTGGACATCATCCTCAACCCCATGGGCGTGCCCGGCCGCATGAACATCGGCCAGGTCATGGAGACCCACCTCGGGTGGGTCGCCAAGTCCGGCTGGGACATCGACCCCGAGAGCGAGACCGCCGCGGAGCTCCCGGCGTCGGCGCTGCACGGCGAGCCCGGCACCCCCGTCGCGGTCCCCGTCTTCGACGGTCTCTCCGCGGAGGAGGTCACCGGCCTGATCGCGAGCCACCGCCCCAACCGGGACGGCGAGCAGATGGTCAAGGCCTCCGGCAAGGCGCAGCTGTTCGACGGCCGCTCCGGCGAGCCGTTCCCGGACTCGATCTCCGTGGGCTACATGTACATCCTGAAGCTCCACCACCTCGTGGACGACAAGCTGCACGCGCGCTCCACCGGCCCGTACTCGATGATCACGCAGCAGCCCCTGGGCGGTAAGGCCCAGTTCGGCGGCCAGCGCTTCGGCGAGATGGAGGTGTGGGCCCTCGAGGCCTACGGCGCCGCGTACGCCCTGCAGGAGCTGCTGACCATCAAGTCGGACGACATCTCCGGCCGCGTGAAGGTCTACGAGGCCATCGTCAAGGGCGAGAACATCCCCGAGCCCGGCATCCCGGAGTCCTTCCGGGTGCTGCTCAAGGAGATGCAGTCGCTGTGCCTGAACGTCGAGGTCCTCTCCTCCGACGGCACCGCCCAGGAGGTGCGCGAGAGCGACGAGGAGGTCTTCCGCGCCGCGGAGGAGCTCGGCATCGACCTGTCCCGCCGTCCCCACGAGGGCGTCGGCTCCATCGAAGAGGTCTGAGCGACGGGGTGGGACGGGAGCGCACCTCGCGCCCCGTCCCACCGCCCCCGCCCTGATCCCTCAGACCACACGACTTCAGATTCGAGAGAAGGACACCTGTGCTCGACGTCAACACCTTCGACGAGCTGCGCATCGGCCTCGCGACCGCCGATGACATCCGCGCCTGGTCGCACGGCGAGGTCAAGAAGCCGGAGACCATCAACTACCGCACCCTGAAGCCCGAGATGGACGGCCTCTTCTGCGAGCGCATCTTCGGCCCCACCCGGGACTGGGAGTGCTACTGCGGCAAGTACAAGCGCGTGCGCTTCAAGGGCATCGTCTGCGAGCGCTGCGGCGTGGAGGTCACCAAGTCCTCCGTGCGCCGTGAGCGCATGGGCCACGTGGAGCTCGCCGCCCCCGTCACCCACATCTGGTACTTCAAGGGCGTGCCGAGCCGTCTCGGCTACCTGCTGGACCTCGCGCCGAAGGATCTCGAGAAGATCATCTACTTCGCCGCCTACATGGTGACCTCCGTGGACGAGCAGGCTCGCCACGAGGACATGCCCGATCTCCAGGCCCGCCACGACCTCGAGGTCAAGGAGCTGGAGAAGGAGCGCGACGCGGCCCTGAACGACCGCGCCGTCTCCGCGGAGAAGGACCTCGCCCAGCTCGAGGAGGAGGGTGCCAAGGCCGACGCGAAGCGCAAGGTCCGCGACTCCTCCGAGCGCGAGCAGGCCCAGATCCGCAAGAAGTACGACGCCGAGATCGACCGCATCACCCGCGTGTGGGAGCGTTTCAAGGGCCTCAAGGTCGCCGACCTCGAGGGCGACGAGCAGCTCTACCGCGCGATGAAGCTGCGCTTCGGCACCTACTTCGAGGGCGGCATGGGCGCCGAGGCGATCCAGAAGCGCCTCCAGGACTTCGACCTGGACGCCGAGGCCGAGCTGCTCCGCGAGATCATCGCGACCGGCAAGGGCCAGAAGAAGGCCCGCGCCCTCAAGCGCCTCAAGGTCGTCTCCGCGTTCCGCTCGACCACCAACTCGCCCGTCGGCATGGTGCTCGACGCGGTCCCGGTCATCCCTCCGGACCTGCGTCCGATGGTGCAGCTGGACGGCGGCCGCTTCGCGACCTCCGACCTCAACGACCTGTACCGCCGTGTCATCAACCGCAACAACCGCCTCAAGCGGCTGCTCGACCTCGGCGCCCCCGAGATCATCGTGAACAACGAGAAGCGCATGCTGCAGGAGTCGGTCGACTCGCTGTTCGACAACGGCCGCCGTGGTCGCCCGGTCACCGGGCCGGGCAACCGCCCGCTGAAGTCGCTCTCCGACATGCTCAAGGGCAAGCAGGGGCGCTTCCGCCAGAATCTGCTCGGCAAGCGCGTGGACTACTCCGCCCGCTCCGTCATCGTGAACGGCCCGCAGCTGAACCTGCACCAGTGCGGTCTGCCCAAGACCATGGCCCTCGAGCTCTTCAAGCCCTTCGTCATGAAGCGCCTCGTCGAGCTCAGCCATGCGCAGAACGTCAAGGCCGCGAAGCGGATGGTCGAGCGCGCCCGCCCCGAGGTCTGGGACGTGCTCGAGGAGGTCATCACCGAGCACCCGGTGCTGCTGAACCGTGCGCCGACCCTGCACCGCCTGGGCATCCAGGCCTTCGAGCCGCAGCTCGTCGAGGGCAAGGCCATCCACCTGCACCCGCTCGTGTGCGCCGCCTTCAACGCGGACTTCGACGGCGACCAGATGGCCGTGCACCTCCCGCTCTCCGCGGAGGCGCAGGCCGAGGCCCGCATCCTGATGCTGTCCTCGAACAACATCCTCAAGCCGTCCGACGGTCGCCCGGTCACCATGCCCGCACAGGACATGATCATCGGTCTGTACCACCTCACGACCGTCCGCGAGGACGCCGTGGGCGCCGGGCGCCAGTTCTCCTCGGTCGCCGAGGCGATCATGGCGAACGATGCCCGCGAGCTGCACCTCAACGCGCCCGTGAAGATCCGCTTCGAGGACATCGTCCCGCCGAGCGACTGGGAGGCTCCGGAGGGCTGGACCGAGGGTGACCCGATCATCCTCGAGACGACCCTGGGCACCGTCTACTTCAACGAGACGCTGCCGGTGGACTTCCCGTTCGTGCAGGGCCAGGTCGGCAAGAAGCGCCTCGGCTCGATCGTCAACACGCTCGCCGAGCGCTACGACAAGGGCCAGGTCGCCGCGTCCCTGGACGCGCTGAAGTCCTACGGCTTCTCGTGGTCGACCCGCTCGGGAGTGTCCTTCGCGCTGTCCGACGTCGTCGCGCCCCCGAACAAGGGCGAGATCATCTCGAAGTTCGAGGCGAAGGCCGCTCAGGTCCAGGAGAACCGCGACCTGGGTCTGGTCTCCGAGGCCGAGCGCAACATCGAGCTCATCGACATCTGGACCGAGGCGACCAACGAGGTCGACAACGCCATGCGTGAGAACTTCGAGCGCTCCAACACCATCTTCCGGATGGTGGACTCGGGCGCCCGAGGCAACTGGATGCAGATCCGTCAGATCGCCGGTATGCGCGGCCTGGTGAACAACCCGAAGGGCGAGATCATCCCGCGCCCGATCCTCTCCAACTACAAGGAGGGTCTCTCGGTCCTGGAGTACTTCATCGCGTCGCACGGCTCCCGCAAGGGCCTCGCGGACACCGCGCTGAAGACCGCCCAGTCCGGCTACCTCACGCGTCGTCTCGTCGACGTCTCGCAGGACGTCATCGTCCGCGAGGCCGACTGCGGCACCTCGAAGGGCCTCACCCTCGCGGTGACCGTCGAGGAGGCCGGCGCGATCGTCCCGGCGGAGAACCTCGAGACGACCATCCACGGACGCATCCTCGCGGCCGCCGCCCTCGGTGCGGACGGCCAGGAGGTGCTGCCCGCGGGTGCGGAGATCGGCGACGTGCAGATCGAGCAGCTGGTCGCGGCGAACGTCCGCGACGTGAAGATCCGCTCGGTGCTGACCTGCGACTCCGCGGTGGGCACCTGCGCGAAATGCTACGGCCGCTCGCTGGCCACCGGTCAGCTCGTGGACATCGGCGAGGCCGTCGGCATCATCGCGGCGCAGTCGATCGGCGAGCCCGGCACGCAGCTGACCATGCGTACCTTCCACACCGGTGGTGTGGCGAGCGCGGACGGCGACATCACGCACGGTCTGCCGCGTGTGCAGGAGCTCTTCGAGGCCCGCACCCCGGCCGGCTTCGCGCCGATCACCGAGGCCGCAGGTCGCCTGGAGATCGAGGAGAGCGACAAGCAGCGCAAGCTGACGGTCACGCCGGACGACGGCACCGACCCGATCACCTACACGGTCTCCAAGCGCGTCACCCTGCTGGTGGCGGACGGCGATCACCTCACGGTGGGCCAGCAGCTCTCGCAGGGCTCAGTCGACCCCAAGCAGGTGCTGCGCATCCTCGGCCCGCGGGCCGTGCAGAAGCACCTGGTGGACGAGGTCCAGAAGGTCTACGTGTCGCAGGGTGTGGACATCCACGCCAAGCACATCGAGGTCATCGTGCGCCAGATGCTGCGTCGCGTCACGGTCATCGAGTCCGGCGACGCGGATCTGCTGCCCGGCGACTTCGCCGAGCGTGTGATCTTCGAGCGGGAGAACCGTCGGGTGCTCTCCGAGGGCGGTCAGCCCGCCTCCGGTCGCCCGGAGCTCATGGGCATCACGAAGGCGTCGCTCGCGACGGACTCGTGGCTGTCGGCGGCCTCCTTCCAGGAGACCACCCGCGTGCTCACCGAGGCCGCCCTGAACCGCCGCAGCGACTCGCTGGTGGGGCTCAAGGAGAACGTCATCCTCGGCAAGCTCATCCCGGCCGGCACGGGTCTGTCCCGCTTCCGCAACATCGCGGTCGAGCCGACCGACGAGGCGAAGGCGCAGATGTACCAGGTGCCGGGCTACGACGAGCTGGACTTCTCGGGCTTCGGCTCGACCGGCTCCGTGAACCTGGACGACATCGACTACGCGGATCCGTTCCGCACGGACTTCCGCTGAGTCGAGCCTGCTGAGGGCCCTGCGGCCCGCACGCTCCTGACGGGGCGGTCCCACCTCCGGGTGGGGCCGCCCCGTCGGCGTTCCCGGGGCCGGTGACCACCGCCCGCGACGGCCGGACGCTCCCGCGCGGGCCTCGACGCCGGGCGCCCGTGCCCCGGTGCGCGATGGGCCGGACGGGGCGGGCGAGCTGGGATACTGACCCGATGGGACAGGACGGACAGGCGGCGAGCGCGGCGGGGGAGCGGCGCACGCGCCCGGGCGAGCCCCGCGGGGCCACCCGCCGCCGGCTCGCGCTCCCGCCCCGGCTGCGCGAGCGCCTGCTGGGGCCGCGCGTGATCGATCCGCCGCTGCGTCTGTTCGCCGGGCTCTTCGCGGTGGCCATGGTGCTGCCCTCCCCGGGGACCGATCTGCTGCGCGCCGACTACCTCACCGAGGCCGCGGCAGCGGCGCTCCTGCTCGTCGCCACGGTGCGGCCCACGTTCGCGCTGGTGCTGATCCTGCCGGGCGAGGCCGTGCACGCCGTGCTGGCCCCCGCGGACCCGACCCCGTTCCTCGCGACCTGCGCGACGGTGGTCGCCGTCTCGGCCGCCGGCCGTCGCTGGCGCCTGCTGCTCGCCGCGACGGGCGTGTACGTGGCGCTCATGCTCCTGGGCGGCATCGTGAGCCCGGACAGGACTTTCGGCATCGACCGGACTGAGCCGATCCTGTGGCTGCTGACGATGATCCTGGGACTCAGCGCGGCCGTGCTCCAGGCACGGATCGACGCGGAGATCCGTCGCCGCGAGCGGGCGGCCCGGCTGGCCGAGCAGGAGCTGCAGCGACTGCGGGTCGAGCTCGCCACCGACACCCACGACACGGTCTCCCACGCGCTCGCGACCGAGGCCGCGATCATCCGGATGATGGGGCGGTCGCGGGAGGAGGGGCTCGACGAGCGGGTGCTCTCGGAGCTCGCCCTCGTCAACGCCCGCGCGCAGCGTCAGCTGCGGCAGCTCCTCGCGCGTCTGCACTCGCCCCGGGACTCCGACGACGTCGTCGACCTGAGGCGGGAGATCCCGGCCTCCCTCGAGGCGATCCGCTCGGGGGCCCGCGCGGGAGGCTTCGACCTCCTCACCGCGCGCGGCGACCTGCCCGGACGGGTCGAGGCGCGATTCGCCGCGGAGGTGCAGCTGATGCTCTTCGAGCTCGCCACGAACGTCCTCAAGCACGCGTGCTCGCCGGACGGCGCCTCGGTGCGGGCAGGCCTCGCGGAGGGTCCCGGTGTGCAGGCGCTCCTGCTCGTCTCCCGGAACGTCGTGGAGGGGACGGATCCGGTCTCCCCGCGCACCCTCACGCGCCGCGCCCGGGCGCTCGGCGGGGACTGCTCGGTGGGGCACGGCCCGGGGAGCACCCTCGAGGTGCGGGTGCTGCTCCCGGTGCCCGCGCTCCCCGAGACGGATCCCCCGGGGGCGGAGGGCGAGGAGGTCCTCGACGGGCCCGTGGCGGTCGGTGCCCTCGGCCCGGACACGTCGCCCGAGGGACGTGCGGCGGAGGGCCGGGGACCGGGTCGTCCCCGCCGCCGGGAGCATCTCCTCCGCGCGGGGGAGGCCGAGGATCGCCGTGCCGGGGTGGAATGAGGCCATGCGCCTCCTCGTCGCCCTCCTCCTCGCCGCCGGGTCGTTACTGACGACCGCGCAGCATGCGGACGCGCTGGTTCCGTGCTCGCCCGGAGCGCAGCGGGCGGAGGGGGCCGGCGCGCCGGCGACCGTCGGCGTCCCCGAGGGCGGTGTCCCCGCGGAGGGGGCCGTCGTGCTGCTGCGGCTGCCGGGGGAGATCCGGTGGGGATGCCTCTACTGGCGCTTCACCGACCACGAGCGCTTCCAGAGGGACTGCACATGAGCGCCGACGCGCCCGTCGTCCGGGTGCTCATCGTCGACGACGACCGCTGGACCACGCGCGCCGTCGCCGCCGTGCTCGGCGACGACCCGGGGCTGACGGTGCTCGAGCCCGAGCACAGCGGGGAGGACGCGATCGCCGCGTACCGCGCGCTGCGCCCGGACGTCGTGCTCATGGACGTGAACATGGCGCCCGGGATGAACGGCATCGACGCGACCGCCGAGATCCTCCGCCTGGACCCCGCGGCCCGGATCGTGCTGCTCACGACCGTCTCCCCGGGCCCGGGGATCGCGCGTGCCCTCGAGGCGGGGGCCATCGCCGCGGTCGCCAAGACGGCCGCGGAGGAGGTGCTCGTGGACACGGTGCGCCGGGCCGCGGCGGGGGAGGCCCCGCTGCGCCTGGGCACCCTCGCGGAGGACATCGTCATCAGCGGGGACGTGCTGCCGGAGGCGCCGGCGACGGCCCCGCGCCTCACCGAGCGCGAGCGGGAGACCCTGCGCCTGCTGTGCCAGGGACTCGAGTACGAGCAGATCGCGCAGCAGCTGTGCGTCGAGGTGAGCACCGTGAAGAGCCACGCCCGCAGCCTGCGCGAGAAGCTGGGCGCGGCGAACCACGCGCAGCTGATCATCCAGGCCGTGAAGCACAAGTACTTCACCCCCGCCTGATCCTCGTCGCAGCGCGCAGGCTCGACGATCCGCCCGGGGACCTCCTCCGTACGGGGGAGGACACCCCGCGGCGGATCTCCGTACGGTGGACCGGTCAGGGCACGGGTGCCGGTGACGGCGGGGAGGAGCACGTGATGTCGGGGGAGAGGTCACGCCGCTGCCTGCTCCCCGTCGTCACCCTCGCGGCGACGGCCGTCCTGCTCCTCGCCGTCGATCCGCTGCTCGCGGGCGCGCCGTGGTGGCGTGCCGAGGCGGCCCTGCTGCGCCCCGCGCTGCTGCCCGCGCTCCTCGCCTGGCTCGTGCTCTGCACGGGCGCCCTCACGGCCGTCGCGATGCGTCCCACGCGCGGCGCCTCGACCCTCGCGGCGACCGCGGTGCTCGGCGGGGCGCTGCTGCCGGCCGTCGTCGGCTCCGTCCTGCTCGGCAGCGTCTTCCCCGCGTCCAGCCCGCTCTGGGGGAGCGTCGTCCTCGGTGCGGCGGCCGCGACCTGGAGCGTGCTCTCCGTCTCCCGTCGTGCGTGGCAGGGAGCACGCGGAGGGTCGTCCGAGGTGACGGAGACCGCGCCGAACCTCAACGCTTCGTAAAGACTCCCTGGGCGTCTCCCCAAAGTCCGCTGGCGGCCCTTCCGCCGCGCCGCGCGCGCCCGGGAGGATCGACCACGGCGGAGAACACCGCGCGAACTTCCCCCGCAGCACCTCGTGACCCGAGGACGCGCTCGCGCCCGCCCCGCACCTCCGCCCCCGGAGCGTGCGGCTCCGGGAACGAGCACCGCCGGCCGACCGCCGGCGGCGGAACAGGTGGATGCAGTGAAGAAGACCCCGTGGATCATCGGCGCGGCGACCGTGGCCGTGCTCGCCGTGGGCGGCGGCGGCACCGCCTACGCCGTCTCGAGCGAGGCCGACGTGACCGTCTACGGCAAGGCGAGCAGCGTCCGCACGTTCTCGAGCCTCACCGTGGCCGAGCTCCTCGAGAGCCAGGGCATCACCGTCCAGGAGAACGATCTCGTGACCCCCGGTCTCGACGAGACGGTCACCGACGGCATGGACATCCAGGTCGTCCAGCGCCACCTCGCGACCGTGACGATCGACGGCGCCGAGAAGGACGTCCTCACCGCCGGCACCACCGTGCAGGACGCGCTCGACGAGCTCGACTACAAGGCCGACGGCGCGAAGGTCACCCCCGCGCCGGAGACCGAGCTCTCCGCGACCGAGGCCACCGCCGTCGACGTCTCCACGCTCAAGACCGTCACCTTCACCGGGCAGTACGGCTCCGCGACCTTCGAGACCACCGCCAAGACGGTGGACGAGGCGATGACCTCGCTCCTCACGAACATCGAGGACTCCGACACGGCCTCCGTGGAGCGCGATGCGCTCCTCGAGGACGGCGCCACGATCGAGGTGCACCGCACCCGCGAGAAGGAGCGCACGGAGACCGAGGAGATCCCCTTCGAGACCACCACGAAGAAGGACGACACCCTCCTCGAGGGCACGACGAGGACGACCACCGAGGGCAAGAAGGGCTCCAAGGAGATCGTCTACAAGGACACCGTCGTCGACGGGAAGACCACCGAGTCCGAGAAGGTCTCCGAGAAGGTCACCGCCGAGCCCGTCGCGAAGGTCGTCGTCGAGGGCACCAAGAAGGCCCCCGTCGAGGAGAAGACCGAGGAGAGCGCCGCCTCGAGCAGCTCCGCCTCGACCTCCCGCAGCACCACCGAGTCCTCGCGCAGCTCCGAGCGCTCCTCGTCCTCCGAGAAGGAGAGCTCCTCCGACGAGAAGAAGAGCTCCTCCTCGAAGAGCGACGACTCCTCCTCCGAGAAGGAGGAGAGCTCCTCCTCGTCGAGCTCCTCCGCCCCCTCGGTCTCCGGCGGCTCCGTGTGGGACAAGCTCGCCAAGTGCGAGTCCGGCGGCAACTGGTCGATCAACACGGGCAACGGCTTCTACGGCGGCCTGCAGTTCACCAAGTCGACCTGGCTCGCCTACGGGGGCGGCCAGTACGCCTCGAACGCGCACCTCGCCACCCGTGAGCAGCAGATCGCGATCGGCAAGAAGGTCCAGGCCGGCCAGGGCTGGGGCGCGTGGCCGTCCTGCACCTCGAAGCTCGGCATCCGCTGACGAGGTCCCTCGACGGGTCCCGGAGGACCCTGGCGACATCCGGTGCGTGAGCGCGCCGCGGGAACCCGCGGCGCGCTCTCGCCGTCCCCGGGGGAGGGGCGGAGTCGCCGCGACCGGGCGCACCGGGCATCCCGTGTGATCTGCGTCGGATGGAGCCGGATCCTTTGACCGTTCACACGCGGTCTCACTAGACTGTCGCGTGCGTCCGGAGTGCCCTCCGGTCGTGACCCGGGACGAGATCCGGACCTGACGCCCGTGCGGCGGAGGGGACGGAGGGTGTCCCCCGCGAGGAGCGGATCCTCGCGGCGTGCCCGAAAGACGGGGAGAAGGCCATGCCCGGCCCCTCCCCGCGGGCACCGATCACGGTCCTCCGGACGCCCGAGCGGTGCCATCACCGCACGGGCGGGTCGCCATCCGTCATCCCGGGCATGGGAGCGGATCCGCGGGTCGCCGGTCGTCTCGACGACCGAAGCAGTTGATCCTCGTTCAGCAATACTGATCGGGGCCGAACAGGAAGAGAAGCTGTGCCTACTATCCAGCAGCTGGTGCGCAAGGGGCGGCAGGACAAGCCCTCTGCGTCCAACACGCCGGCGCTCAAGGGCTCGCCCCAGCGCCGCGGTGTGTGCACGCGCGTGTACACCCAGACCCCGAAGAAGCCGAACTCCGCGCTGCGCAAGATCGCGCGTGTCCGACTCTCCACGGGCGTCGAGGTCACCGCGTACATCCCCGGTGAGGGCCACAACCTCCAGGAGCACTCCATCGTGCTCGTGCGCGGCGGTCGTGTGAAGGACCTCCCGGGCGTGCGCTACAAGATCATCCGCGGCTCTCTGGACACCCAGGGCGTGAAGGGTCGTCAGCAGGCTCGTTCCCGCTACGGCGCGAAGAAGGAGAAGAAGTAATGCCTCGTAAGGGAGCAGCTCCGAAGCGCGACCTCGTGGTCGACCCGGTCTACGGGTCCCCGATGGTCACCCAGCTCATCAACAAGATCCTGCTCGACGGCAAGAAGACCGTCGCCGAGCGCATCGTCTACGGCGCGCTCGAGGGCGCCCGTGAGAAGAACGGTCAGGATCCCGTCGCGACCCTCAAGAAGGCTCTCGACAACATCCGCCCGACCCTCGAGGTCCGCAGCCGCCGCGTCGGCGGTGCGACCTACCAGGTGCCGGTCGAGGTCAAGCCGGGTCGTTCCACGACCCTCGCGCTGCGCTGGCTCGTGGGCTACTCGCGCGCCCGTCGCGAGCACACGATGACCGAGCGTCTGATGAACGAGATCCTCGACGCCTCGAACGGTCTCGGCGCCGCGGTGAAGCGTCGCGAGGACACGCACAAGATGGCCGAGTCCAACCGCGCCTTCGCTCACTACCGCTGGTGAGTCCGGTCGGGGGCCCGCCCACCCGGCGGGCCCCCGCCCCGCACCCCCCGGCCGCTCTTCCCGCTTCAGCCCAGACGAAAGGCAAAGCCCGTGGCACTCGCAGTGCTCAGCGACCTCACGAAGGTCCGCAACATCGGCATCATGGCCCACATCGATGCCGGCAAGACCACCACGACCGAGCGCATCCTGTACTACACCGGTGTCAACTACAAGATCGGTGAGACCCACGACGGCGCGGGCACGATGGACTGGATGGAGCAGGAGAAGGAGCGCGGCATCACGATCACGTCTGCCGCGACGACCTGCTACTGGAACGACAACCAGATCAACATCATCGACACCCCGGGTCACGTGGACTTCACCGTCGAGGTGGAGCGCTCGCTCCGCGTGCTCGACGGCGCCGTCGCCGTGTTCGACGGCAAGGAGGGCGTGGAGCCCCAGTCGGAGACGGTCTGGCGCCAGGCTGACAAGTACGACGTCCCGCGCATCTGCTTCGTCAACAAGATGGACAAGCTCGGCGCGGACTTCTTCTTCACCGTCAAGACCATCATCGAGCGCCTCGGCGCGAAGCCCCTCGTCATGCAGGTGCCGATCGGCGCCGAGAGCGAGTTCAACGGCATCGTCGACCTCGTGAAGCAGAAGGCCTTCGAGTGGCCCGAGGTCTTCCCGGACGACGCCTCCGCCGCGCCGTTCGGCAAGAAGGGCGGCGACGCCACCCTCGGTCAGCTGCAGGTGGAGATCGCGATCCCCGCCGACCTCCAGGACACCGTCGACGAGTACCGCGCCAAGCTGGTCGAGGACGTCGCCGAGTCCACCGAGGAGCTCATGGAGGCGTACCTCGAGGAGGGCGACCTCACCGAGGAGCAGCTCAAGACCGGCATCCGCAAGATGACCGTGAACTCCGAGGCCTACCCGGTGTTCGCCGGCTCCGCGTTCAAGAACAAGGGCGTCCAGCTCATGCTCGACGCGGTGATCGACTTCCTCCCCTCGCCCCTCGACGTGCCGCCGATGATCGGCCACGACCCGAAGGACGAGGAGAAGGAGCTCACCCGCAAGCCCGACTGGGACGAGCCCTTCTCGGCGCTCGCCTTCAAGGTCGCGGCGCACCCCTTCTTCGGCGCGCTCACCTACGTCCGCGTGTACTCCGGCCAGGTGAAGACCGGCGACCAGGTCCTCAACGCCACCTCCGGCAAGAAGGAGCGCATCGGGAAGCTCTTCCAGATGCACTCCAACCAGGAGAACCCGGTCGATGAGGCCTTCGCGGGCCACATCTACGCGTTCATCGGTCTCAAGGACACCAACACCGGTGACACGCTGTGCGACCTCCAGGCCCCGATCGCGCTGGAGTCCATGACCTTCCCCGAGCCCGTGATCTCCGTGGCCATCGAGCCCAAGACCAAGGGTGACCAGGAGAAGCTCGGCGTCGCCATCCAGAAGCTGGCCAAGGAGGACCCGACCTTCCAGGTCGAGCTCGACGAGGAGACCGGTCAGACGGTCATCCGCGGCATGGGCGAGCTGCACCTCGACATCCTCGTGGACCGCATGCGCCGCGAGTTCAAGGTCGAGGCGAACATCGGCAAGCCGCAGGTCGCGTACCGCGAGACCATCAAGCGCGCCGTCGAGAAGTTCGACTTCACGCACAAGAAGCAGACCGGCGGCTCCGGCCAGTTCGCGAAGGTCCAGCTGACCTTCGGTCCGCTCGAGGGTGCCGAGGAGGGCGTGTTCTACGAGTTCGAGAACGCGGTCACCGGCGGTCGCGTCCCGCGCGAGTACATCCCGAGCGTCGACGCGGGCATCCAGGACGCGCTGCAGAGCGGTGTCCTGGCCGGCTACCCGGTCGTGAACGTGAAGGCCACCCTCACCGACGGCGCCTACCATGACGTCGACTCCTCGGAGATGGCCTTCAAGATCGCCGGTTCCATGGCCGCCAAGGAGGCCATGCGCAAGGCGAACCCTGTCATCCTCGAGCCGCTCATGGACGTCGAGGTGCGTACTCCGGAGGAGTACATGGGAGATGTCATCGGCGACCTGAACTCCCGTCGAGGTCAGGTCCAGTCGATGGAGGATGCGAGCGGGGTCAAGATCGTCCGCGCTCTCGTCCCGCTGTCGGAGATGTTCGGCTACGTCGGCGACCTGCGGTCCAAGACCCAGGGTCGTGCGATGTACTCGATGCAGTTCGACAGCTACGCGGAGGTCCCGAAGAACATCTCGGACGAGATCGTCGCGAAGACCCGGGGCGAGTGAGGGTCGGGGGAGCAGGTAGCATTCCTGCCTGCTCCCTCCGCCTCCGTCGGAGAGCCACCGCAAGGTGGGGACCCGATCCCGACCAGAAGTACCCAGAGATTACGAAGTCCTAGGAGGACACACCATGGCGAAGGCCAAGTTCGAGCGGAACAAGCCGCACGTCAACATCGGCACCATCGGTCACGTCGACCACGGCAAGACCACGCTGACCGCTGCCATCTCGAAGGTCCTGTACGACCAGTACCCGGACATCAACGAGAAGCGGGACTTCGACCAGATCGATAACGCGCCTGAGGAGAAGCAGCGCGGCATCACGATCAACATCTCGCACATCGAGTACCAGACCGAGAAGCGTCACTACGCCCACGTCGACGCCCCCGGCCACGCCGACTACATCAAGAACATGATCACCGGCGCGGCTCAGATGGACGGCGCGATCCTCGTGGTCGCCGCCACCGACGGCCCGATGGCCCAGACCCGTGAGCACGTTCTGCTCGCCCGCCAGGTGGGCGTCCCCTACCTGCTGGTCGCGCTGAACAAGTCCGACATGGTCGACGACGAGGAGATCCTCGAGCTCGTCGAGATGGAGGTCCGCGAGCTGCTGGGTTCGCAGGAGTTCGACGAGGACGCCCCCGTCGTGCGCGTGTCCGCTCTCAAGGCGCTCGAGGGCGACGAGAAGTGGGTCAAGTCCGTGCAGGAGCTCATGGAGGCCGTGGACGAGAACATCCCCGACCCGGTCCGTGACATGGACAAGCCGTTCCTCATGCCCGTCGAGGACGTCTTCACCATCACCGGTCGCGGCACCGTCGTCACCGGCAAGGTGGAGCGCGGCAAGCTCGCCATCAACTCCGAGGTCGAGATCGTCGGCATCCGCGAGCCGCAGAAGACCACGGTCACCGGCATCGAGATGTTCCACAAGCAGATGGACGAGGCGTGGGCCGGCGAGAACTGCGGTCTTCTCCTCCGCGGCACCAAGCGCGAGGACGTCGAGCGCGGCCAGGTCGTCGTGAAGCCGGGTTCGATCACCCCGCACACCAACTTCGAGGCGCAGGTCTACATCCTGTCCAAGGACGAGGGCGGCCGTCACAACCCGTTCTACTCGAACTACCGTCCGCAGTTCTACTTCCGGACCACCGACGTCACCGGCGTCATCTCCCTGCCTGAGGGCACCGAGATGGTCATGCCCGGCGACAACACCGAGATGACGGTGGAGCTCATCCAGCCCATCGCCATGGAGGAGGGCCTCGGCTTCGCCATCCGTGAGGGTGGCCGCACCGTGGGCTCCGGCCGCGTCACCAAGATCACCAAGTGATCACCGCGGGGGTGACCCTGCAGCCGTGAACGGCGCTCGAAGGACCCCTGACCGGGAGACCGGTCAGGGGTCCTTCCGTCTGTCCGGGGGCGGCTAGCGGGACGGCAGGGCCGACGGTGGTCGCCGTGGTTGCAGCGGTCCCTGGAGCGGCGGTCCCCGGAGCAGCGGTCCCCGGACAGGGCCCGGTGCCCGGCTCGTCCACGGTGGTCGACCGGCACCGACACCGGCACTGGCACCGGCCGCGGCACCGGTACCTGCACGCGGCCGGCGGCCGACGCGGGTGCGGCACCGGCGACCAGCCGGCGGCGGGTGCACGGTCCGTATGCAGGACGGGCGCCCACCCGGAGGTGGACGCCCGTCCTGTCGGCGTCGGGAGGTGGCGGTTCAGCCGTCCCGACGATCGTCCTCGCCCCAGCGCGGTGCGTCGGCACGCTCGGTCGGCGCGGGCGGCGTGGCGTCGTCGGGCCCCGACGCGGTGGAGGGGGCGTCGGCCGCCGACGGGGACCCGGTGGCCGGGGCCGTCCCCTGCTCGGCGGGCCGGCCGTAGCTGGGCCGGGGGGCGGCGGCGCCGCGCTGGGCCTCCGGCGTCGTGGGTGCGGGCTGCCCGTAGCTGGGGCGGTGGCTCGCGCCCGTGCCCGCGGGGGAGCCGGGAGCGCCGTACCCGTAGGAGCCCGCGGGGGAGTCCGGTCGGATGGGTGCCCCGCCGGAACCGGACGCGCCGTGCGCACCCGTCCCGCCGACCGCCGGACCGGAGGCGCCGTCGCCGACGCCGTTCGCGCCCGCCCCGGGGGCCGGGGCGCCGCCGCCCTGGGAGCCGAGGCCCGGAGCCTGGGCCGGGGGGACCGAGGAGCGCCCGGTCGCGGGGCCGGGGTTCACGCCGGCCTCGGCGAGCACGCGGCGGGCCTGCTCGGCATGGCTGTGCTCGACCATGAGCTCGTACTGCATGGGGATCGTCGCGGTCATCGACGTGAAGTCCCGCTTGCCGCCGGTCATCGCGTAGCCGATCACGGCCCAGACGGTGAAGAAGATGATGCCGAGCAGCACGCTCGAGACGACGGCCGCGACGCTGCCACCGGGGTTGAGGAACATGAGGATGAGACCGATGAACAGGCCCATCCAGACGCCGGAGAGCACGCCCTGGCCGATCACCTTGCCCCAGGTGCGGCGGCCGGTGACCCGCTCGATGAGCTTGAGGTCCGTGCCCACGATCATGGTGTTCTGCACGGGGAACTGGCGGTCCGCGAGCGCATCGACGACGGCCTGCACCTCGGCGTAGGTGCTGTACACGCCGAGGGAGCGGGGGTACTCGAGGTCGTAGAGCCGCTGGGTGAGCGGCGAGTGCTGCGGTGAGGTCATGTGCTGAGCCTAGGACAGGAGTCCGGATGCTCCCAGGGAGTGACGCCGATCTGCCTGGGAGTCCCCTGACCCCGTGCCGGGAGACGGCGCCGGAGGGGGCTGCGAAGGGGCCTGTGGAGGGCCGTCGGGACGGGCGCGGAGCGGCCCGTCGGAGCGGGGGAACAAACTTTCATGTCACGACACGGTGTCGAAACTGCCAGAAGTGATCTGCGCCTCCCCGTGCGCGGTAAGGTCCCGGGGACAGCGTCGTCGACGAGGAGTGAGGACCCACCATGACTGCACGTGATCAGCGCCCTGCGGAGGACCCCGCCGCGCTGGAGACCCCGCTCGACCGGCTGGGCGCCAGCCGTCGACGCTTCCTCTCGCTCGCGGGCGTCTCCGCGGGTGCCGCCGGGCTCGCGGCCTGCGCCGCCGGGGGCGGCGGCGGGGACGATGCCGCCTCGAGCGACGGCGGCGGGGCCGCGGTCGCCGAGGGCGGCGGCGAGGTGAGCGACGAGAACCCCTTCGGCGTGGACGCCTCCGCACCGGTGGACGTCGTGATCTTCAACGGCGGCTTCGGCGACCAGTACGGCAAGGACGCCGGCAAGAAGTACGCGGAGCTCTACCCGGAGGCGGACGTCAAGGTCTCCTCGACCGTGAACATCCAGCCGGATCTCCAGCCCCGGTTCATCGGCGGCAACCCGCCGGACCTCTTCGACAACTCCGGCGCGCAGAGCATGAACACCTCGGCGCTCATCAGCGACGGCAGCCTCGGGGAGCTCGGCGCGCTGATCAAGGCCCCGAGCCTCGACGGGGGCACCATCGAGGAGTCCCTGCTCCCCGGTGTGCTCGTGCCCGGCACCTACTCCGGCAAGCTCTTCGCGCTGAACTACACCTACACCGTCTTCGCCCTCTGGTACTCCGCCACCCAGTTCGAGAAGGAGGGCTGGAAGGCCCCCGCCTCCTGGGACGAGGTCATGGCGATCGGCGAGTCGGCGAAGTCCGCGAAGCTGCCGCTGTTCGCCTGGGGCGGTCAGAACGCGGCGGACTACTACCAGGAGCTCGCGCTCTCGATGGCGATCAAGGAGGGCGGCAAGGAGGTCGCGACGAAGCTCGACAAGCTCGATGCCGACGCCTTCTCCCAGCAGACCGTGGTCGACGCCCACAAGGCGATCGAGGAGGCCGTGAAGGCCGGGTACTTCATGTCCGGCGGCGCCGGCATCAAGCACACCGAGGCCCAGGCGGAGTGGGTGACCGGCAAGGCGGTCATGTACCCCTCCGGCTCCTGGATCGAGAACGAGCAGCGGGACGTCACGCCCGAGGACTTCAAGATGACGGGCCTCTCCACGCCGGTGCTCAGCGACGGCGCGAAGCTCGGGGCGGCCGCCATCCACGGCGCCGCGGGCGAGCCGTTCATGGTCCCCTCCAAGGGCAAGAACGGCGCCGGCGGCCTCGAGTTCCTGCGCATCATGCTCTCCAAGGAGCAGTGCCAGAACTTCTCCAAGCTCACGAGCTCCATCACGATCGTCAAGGACACGGTGCCGGAGGACGCCTTCGGCTCCACCGCGCTCGCGTCCGTCAACGAGCTCATCCAGGGTGCGGGCGAGGACGTCTTCACCTACAACTTCAAGGACTGGTATGGGCTGGGCCCTGACATCAAGCCCCTGTGGACGGAGTTCCTGGGCGGCGACATCACCGCCGACGAGTGCCTCGAGCGCACGCAGGAGATCGTCGACAAGGTGCGCGAGGACGACAGCATCGAGAAGTTCGACGTCGAGTGATGGCAGCAGTCCCCACGTCCACCACCCCGGGGGCGGCGCCGGCCCGCCCCCGGGGGGCGCGCGGCGCGCTGCGTCGGCTGACGCCCGCCCGCGTCCTCTTCTTCCTGATCTTCCTCGGGGTGCCGCTCGCGATCTACGTCGTCTTCGTGGTCTCCCCGTTCCTGCAGGCGTTCTACTACTCGCTCACGGACTGGCGCGGCCTCTCCCGCGCGCCGCAGTTCATCGGGCTCGAGAACTACGTGACGCTGTTCCACGACCCGGTGTTCCTCAAGGCGCTGCGCAACAACCTGATCCTGCTCGTCACCCTGCCGCTGATCACCATCACCCTCGCGTTCACCCTCGCGGTGCTCGTGACGGTGGGCGGCGACTCCCGCGGGGCGATCCGCGGCGTGCCCGGGGCGACGGTCTACCGCGTCGTGAGCTTCTTCCCGTACGCGATCCCCGCGGTCGTCGTCGGCATCCTGTTCGCCTTCGTCTACTCGCCCAACGGCGGCCTGCTCAACGGACTCCTGCAGGCGGTCGGGCTGGACGTGTCCATCGGCTGGCTCGGTGAGCGACGCTTCGCGATGGCGGCGATCATCGCGGCCGTCGTGTGGAGCCTCGTGGGCTTCTACATGGTGCTCTTCGTCGCGGCGATCAAGTCGATCCCGTCGGAGGTCGTCGAGGCCGCGCGCATCGACGGCGCCGGCCGGTTGCGACTCGCGGTCCAGGTCGTCCTGCCGATGGTGCGGGGCAACGTCTCCACCGCCGCCGTCTACATGGGGATCATGGCGCTGGACATGTTCGTCTTCGTCAACGTCATGACGCCGACGGGCGGCACGGGCAAGAGCACCGAGGTGGTCTCGCGGTACCTCTACGAGACCGCCTTCTCCGAGTCGAGGTTCGGCCTCGCCTCCGCGATGGGCGTCGTGATGGCGCTGCTGACGATGGCGATGGCCGTGCTGGTCCTCGTCATCAGCCGCGGGAAGGACGAGGCATGAGCACCACGACCACCGGGCGGGCCACCGAGCCCGCGCCCGCACCGGCCGCCGCGGGCTCCTCGCCCCCGCGCCGACGTCGGCCGCGCCGCAGCGTCGGGGACCGCGTCTTCGGCGGGGTCTCCCAGATCGTCCTCGCGCTCTGGGCGCTGATCGTCGTCATCCCGCTGCTGTGGACGGTCTTCAGCTCCTTCAAGTCGACCCGCGGGATCCTCACCTCCCCGTTCGCCCTGCCGGAGCACTGGAACCTCGACAACTTCGTGCGGGCCTGGAACCAGGCGGGGATCGGCCGGTACTTCTTCAACACCGTGCTCGTCGTGGGCTCGGCGCTCGTGCTCGTCATGGTCCTCGGCGCGATGTGCGCCTACGTGCTCGCGCGCTACGAGTTCCCGGGCCGGCGGGTCATCTACTACGCGCTGATCGCCGGGCTCACCTTCCCTCTGTTCCTGGCCGTGGTGCCGCTGTTCTTCATCCTCGAGTCGATGGGGCTGCGGGGCACCTACCTCGGGCTCATCCTGAGCTACGTGGGCTTCGCGCTGCCCTTCACGGTCTTCTTCCTCTACGCGTTCTTCCGGCAGCTGCCGGAGGAGATCGCCGAAGCGGCCGCGATCGACGGCGCGGGGGACTTCCGCACCTTCTTCCAGGTCATGCTCCCCATGGCCGGGCCGGGGATGGCCAGCGTCACGATCTTCAACTTCCTGGGGCTGTGGAACCAGTTCCTGCTCCCGGTCGTGCTGAACACCGACGAGTCGAAGTTCGTGCTCGCGCAGGGCCTCGCGAACCTGCAGGCCCAGCAGGGCTACCGCTCGGACTGGGCGGCGATGTTCGCCTCGGTGACGATCACGATCCTGCCGGTGCTCGTCGTCTACCTGATCTTCCAGCGCCAGCTGCAGGGCGGGATCGGGCCCAGCACGAACAAGTAGGGACCTCGTCCGCGGGTGCGGGGGAGAGGGGCGGGTGCGGCCGGTGTGACTGGCCGCACCCGCCCCTCCCTTGTGGGGGTGAACGCGTCCGGGGCATACTTGGGGAGTTGTCTGCGTGGGCCGCCATGCCCGGTTCCGTTCTCCGTGGGTCCTCCCGCGGCGAATGATCACCGGAGGAGGTCCATCCCCAGGACGCGAACGATGCCTCGCATCGACCGCGCGTCGGAGGAGGGAGAAGCGCAGACGCAGCCGTCACGCGGCGGCATCCGCACGCGCTCGCGCGCTCCGCGGAGGCCGACACGCCCGTCCTCGGGTACCGGGGCGGCTGTTCCATGACAGACGAAGAAGAGAGACAGGACGCCATGGCGGGACAGAAGATCCGCATCCGGCTCAAGTCGTACGACCACGAGGTGATCGACTCCTCGGCGCGCAAGATCGTCGACACGGTCACCAACGCGGGCGCGACGGTCGTGGGCCCGGTGCCGCTGCCGACGGAGAAGAACGTGTTCTGCGTGATCCGTTCTCCCCACAAGTACAAGGACAGCCGTGAGCACTTCGAGATGCGCACGCACAAGCGACTGATCGACATCGTCGATCCCACGCCGAAGGCCGTGGATTCGCTCATGCGTCTCGACCTGCCGGCGGACGTCAACATCGAGATCAAGCTCTGAGGCAGGTCGACATGAGCAACGAACTGACGGGACAGCGTGCCCACGCCGTGTCCGGCGTGCTCGGCACCAAGCTCGGCATGACCCAGGTCTGGGACGAGAACGGAAAGCTCGTCCCCGTGACCGTGGTCCACGCCGGTCCGAACGTCGTCACCCAGGTGCGGTCCGTCGAGTCCGACGGCTACGACGCGGTCCAGATCGCCTACGGGCAGATCGATCCCCGCAAGGTCTCCAAGCCGCTGAAGGGCCACTTCGAGAAGGCCGGCGTCACCCCGCGCCGTCACCTCGCGGAGCTGCGCACCATCAACGCCTCGGACTTCACCCTCGGCCAGGAGATCGACGTGTCGGTCTTCGAGGCCGGCCAGAAGGTCGACGTCGTCGGCACCTCCAAGGGCAAGGGCACCGCGGGTGTCATGAAGCGTCACGGCTTCTCCGGTGTCGGCGCCTCCCACGGTGCGCACCGCAACCACCGCAAGCCGGGCTCCATCGGCGGCGCCTCCACCCCGGGTCGCGTGTTCAAGGGCCTGCGCATGGCGGGCCGCATGGGCAGCGACCGCACCTCTGTCCAGAACCTGACCGTTCACGCGGTCGATGTCGAGAAGGGCTACGTGCTCGTCAAGGGAGCCGTCCCCGGCCCCAAGGGCGGCCTCGTGCTGGTCCGCTCGGCCGTCAAGAGCCCCGCGAAGGAGGCCTGAGCCCGATGGCAGACAACCTGACCGTCGACGTGCTCGACCCGGCCGGCAAGAAGGCCGGGACCGTCGAGCTCCCCACGTCGATCTTCGACGTGCAGACGAACGTCCCCCTGATCCACCAGGTGGTCGTGGCCCAGCAGGCGGCCGCCCGTCAGGGCACGCACAAGGCCAAGACCCGTGGCGAGGTCCGCGGTGGCGGCAAGAAGCCGTACAAGCAGAAGGGCACCGGCCGTGCGCGCCAGGGCTCGCTGCGCGCTCCGCAGTTCGCCGGCGGCGGCACGGTCCACGGACCGGTCCCGCGCGACTACTCGCAGCGCACCCCCAAGAAGATGAAGGCCGCCGCCCTCCGCGGTGCCCTCTCCGACCGCGCGCGCAACGGCCGCGTGCACGTGGTGTCCTCCCTCCTCGAGGGTGACGCCCCGTCCACCAAGGCCGTCCGCTCGACCCTGTCGAACGTCTCCGACCGTCGCCACCTGCTGGTGGTCGTGCGTCGCGACGACGACCTGGGCGCCCTGAGCTCGCGCAACCTGCCGACCGCGCACGTCCTGTACGCCGATCAGCTGAACACCTACGACGTCATGCTCTCCGACGACGTCGTGTTCACCTCCGGTGCGCTCGAGGACTTCGTGGCCGCCGCAACCCTGTCCCTGCCCACCTCCGGCTTCGCGAAGGCCCGCACCGAGGCGTCCGCCCCGGTCGCTCCGGTCGCCGCTGCCGCGCAGGATGCCCCCTTCGGCGAGGGATCGGCGGCCCCCCTGGCCGACGGCTCCGCCCCCGAGGGCTTCAGCATCAAGGGCAAGAAGGACTCCATGAAGTTCCACACGGTGGACTCTCCGTGGTACGGCCGCACCAAGGCCGAGGTCTGGTTCGCGACGGAGGAGGCCGCCAAGGCCGCCGGGTTCGTGAACGCCGTCAAGGAGTCCGCCTCGTCCGATGAGGAGGCCGCCAAGTGAGCGCGCTGAACAAGGATCCCCGCGACGTCCTGCTGGCCCCGGTCGTCTCCGAGAAGAGCTACGGGCTGATGGACGAGGGCAAGTACACCTTCCTGGTGGCTGCCGACGCCAACAAGACCGAGATCAAGATCGCCGTCGAGAAGGTCTTCGACGTCAAGGTCTCTTCGGTCAACACGATCAACCGTCAGGGCAAGGCGCGTCGCACGCGCTTCGGGATGGGCAAGCGCAAGGACACCAAGCGCGCCATCGTCACCCTGACCGACGGAGCCATCGACATCTTCGGAGGGTCGGTCGCCTGAGCGCGGCCGACGTCCGAGGAGCCGAAGAGAGTCTGAGGGAAACCCACCATGGGAATTCGCAAGCACAAGCCGACCACGCCGGGCCGTCGCGGCTCGAGCGTCGCCGACTTCGTCGAGATCACCCGCGACACGCCTGAGAAGTCGCTGGTCCGCCCGCTCTCCAAGAGCGGCGGCCGCAACGCCAACGGTCGTGTCACGTCCCGTCACCGCGGTGGCGGCCACAAGCGGGCCTACCGCGTCATCGACTTCCGTCGTTCCGACAAGGACGGCGTGAACGCGAAGGTCGCGCACATCGAGTACGACCCCAACCGCACCGCGCGCATCGCGCTGCTGCACTACGCCGACGGCGAGAAGCGCTACATCCTCGCCCCGGCCAAGCTGCGTCAGGGTGACTGGGTGGAGAACGGTCAGGGCTCGGACATCAAGCCCGGCAACAACCTGCCGCTCAAGAACATCCCGCTGGGCACCGTGATCCACGCGATCGAGCTGCGCCCCGGCGGCGGTGCCAAGATCGCCCGCTCGGCCGGCGCTTCCGTGCAGCTGGTCGCCAAGGAGGGCCGCTTCGCGCAGCTGCGCATGCCCTCCGGCGAGATCCGCAACGTCGATGCGCGCTGCCGCGCGACCATCGGCGAGGTCGGCAACGCCGAGCAGTCCAACATCAACTGGGGCAAGGCCGGCCGCATGCGCTGGAAGGGCAAGCGCCCGCACGTCCGCGGCGTGGTCATGAACCCGGTCGATCACCCGCACGGTGGTGGCGAGGGCCGCACCTCCGGTGGTCGTCACCCGGTCTCGCCCTGGGGTCAGCCCGAGGGTCGTACCCGTCGTCCGGGCAAGGAGAGCGACAAGCTCATCGTGCGCCGTCGACGGACCGGCAAGAAGCGCTGATAGGGAGAACCGCACATGCCTCGCAGTATCGCCAAGGGCCCGTTCGTCGACGACCACCTGCAGAAGAAGGTGGACGTCCAGAACGAGAAGGGCACCAAGAACCTCATCAAGACCTGGTCGCGCCGCAGTGTCATCACTCCGGACTTCCTGGGTCACACCTTCGCAGTGCACGACGGTCGGAAGCACGTCACGGTGTTCGTCACCGAGTCGATGGTCGGCCACAAGCTCGGCGAGTTCGCCCCCACGCGGACTTTCAAGGGCCACGAGAAGGACGACAAGAAGGGCCGCCGCCGCTGACCTCGGTCAGCACGGCAGCACTTCTCGAATTCGAGAGAAAGCAGGAAACGATGGAAGCCAAGGCGCAGGTGCGGTACCTCCGCATGTCGCCCATGAAGGCTCGCCGCGTTGTCGACCTGATTCGTGGCAAGAGCACGGTTGAGGCCCTGGACACCCTGCGGTTCGCCCCGCAGGCCGCCAGCGAGCCCGTCCTCAAGCTCGTCCAGTCCGCGATCGCCAACGCTCGCGTCAAGGCCGACCAGGCGGGTGAGCGCTTCGACGAGCGCGAGCTCGTCGTCTCGGCCGCCTATGTCGACGAGGGCCCGACCATGAAGCGGTTCCAGCCGCGTGCACAGGGTCGAGCCTTCCAGATCAAGAAGCGCACCAGCCACGTCACCGTGGTGGTCGCTCCCGTGAACAAGTAAGGAGTCCCGAATGGGCCAGAAGGTCAATCCGAACGGGTTCCGCCTCGGGATCACCACGGAGCACACCAGCCGTTGGTTCGCCGATTCCACCAAGGACGGCCAGCGGTACCGCGACTACGTGAAGGAAGACGTCGCGATCCGCAAGCTCATGTCCGATGGACTCGAGCGAGCCGGCATCTCCAAGGTCGAGATCGAGCGCACCCGCGATCGTGTCCGCGTGGACCTGCACACCGCCCGCCCGGGCATCGTGATCGGTCGTCGCGGCGCGGAGGCCGAGCGCCTCCGCGGTGAGCTCGAGAAGCTCACCGGCAAGCAGATCCAGCTGAACATCCTCGAGGTCAAGAACCCCGAGGCCGACGCCCAGCTGGTCGCACAGGGCATCGCCGAGCAGCTCGCCGCCCGTGTCTCCTTCCGCCGTGCGATGCGCAAGGGCATGCAGTCCGCGCAGCGCGCCGGTGCGAAGGGCATCCGAGTGGCCGTCGCCGGCCGCCTCGGCGGCGCCGAGATGAGCCGCAGCGAGTTCTACCGCGAGGGTCGCGTGCCTCTGCACACCCTCCGGGCGAACATCGACTACGGCTTCTACGAGGCCCGCACCGCCTTCGGCCGCATCGGCGTGAAGGTGTGGATCTACAAGGGCGACGTCACCGCCAAGGAGCTCGCGGCCCAGCAGGCCGCCGCACAGGGTCCCCGCTCCGGCGGTCGTGGCCCCCGTGCCGAGCGTCCCCGCGGCCGTCGCAACGAGCGCAACGCCGCCGCGCGTCGTGAGGGCACCGAGTCTGCGCCGCAGACCGCCGCCCCCGCGGAGCAGGCAGCACCCGCGCAGCAGCCCGGAACGGAGGCCTGAGCGACATGCTGATCCCTCGCAGGACCAAGCACCGCAAGCAGCACCACCCGACCCGCAGCGGCATGGCCAAGGGCGGCACCGAGCTGGCGTTCGGCGACTACGGCATCCAGGCGCTCGCGCCGGCCTACGTCACCAACCGTCAGATCGAGGCGGCTCGTATCGCCATGACGCGCTACATGAAGCGCGGCGGCAAGGTGTACATCAACATCTACCCCGATCGCCCGCTCACCAAGAAGCCCGCCGAGGTCCGCATGGGCTCCGGCAAGGGCTCCGTGGAGTGGTGGATCGCCAACATCAAGCCCGGTCGCGTCATGTTCGAGATCGCCGGCGTGGATGAGGCGACCGCCCGTGAGGCCCTCCGCCTCGCGATCCACAAGCTCCCCATGAAGTGCCGCATTCTGACCCGAGAGGGTGGTGACATCTGATGGCAGCGACCAAGCTCACCGCCGACGAACTCGACAAGCTGGACGACGTCAAGCTGGCCGAGGAGCTGGCCAAGGCGAAGGACGAGCTGTTCAAGCTCCGTTTCCAGAACGCCACCGGTCAGCTCGAGAGCTCCGGCCGCCTGCGGTCCGTCAAGAAGGACATCGCACGGATCTACACGATCCTGCGCGAGCGCGAGCTGGGCATCCGCCAGGCCCCCGGCTCCGCCGAGTGACCGCGAAGCGAGGAACTGAGAGATGAACGAGAACACCCCTGAGGTCGAGGCCGCTGCGAAGGAGGGCGCTCACGCGTCGTCCCACGAGCGTCCCTACCGCAAGACGCTCCGCGGCTTCGTGGTCTCCGACAAGATGGACAAGACCATCGTGGTCGAGGTCGAGGAGCGCGTGAAGCACGCGCTCTACGGCAAGGTCCTCACGAAGACCAACAAGTTCAAGGCCCATGACGAGGACAACGTCGCCGGCATCGGCGACCGCGTGCTCATCATGGAGACCCGGCCGCTGTCCGCCACCAAGCGGTGGCGTCTGGTCGAGGTCGTCGAGAAGGCCAAGTGATCGATCGGTCCTCGTGACCGTCGACCGCATCCGAGAAGGGCCGGTCATCCCCGCGAGGGGGTGGCCGGCCCTTCACCGTGCCCTCGAGCGGGCGGCCGAGGGGACCCGCCGGACGTGCCGTCGATGCCGCCGGGAGGCCGCTCCTGCGACCTGGGTCACAGGGGGGATTCAGGCTCCGCTTCACCTGGTCAGCACCGATTTCTGAGCATCGATGCAGGTCATGGGCGTGACATCCGCTGCGCAACGTGGTTGTCTATATGGCCGTGCCCAGGGTCCGGGCGCCGCAGAGCCCCCGGTCGGGGACACCGCGCGCCCGTGACCGCGAGGTAGGAAGCGTCGCTCGTCGGCCCCTCGTGCACCCGCCTCACGAAGGCAGGTCCATGTCCTCTTCATCCGAATCGACCACCCCGCCCGCAGCGCGCCGCCCCCGCAAGGGCCGCCGCTCACCGAAGCCGCCCCGCCTCGAGGTCGACGACGTCCTCGTCGTCAAGGGGCGCCGCATGCGGACCGCCATCGGCGGCACCGTGGTCGGCAACGTCATGGAGTGGTTCGACTTCGGCGTGTACGGCTACATGGCCATCATGCTGTCGCAGCTGTTCTTCCAGACCGGCAGCGAGAGCCTCGACCTCATCCTGTCGCTGCTCGCCTTCGCGGTGAGCTTCCTGGTGCGTCCCTTCGGCGGTCTGGTCCTCGGTCCGCTCGGTGACAGGATCGGCCGCCAGAAGGTCCTGTTCTTCACGATGGCGATGATGGCGATCGCCACCGCCCTGATCGGTGTGCTCCCCACCTACGCCGACATCGGCGTCTGGGCCGCCTTCCTGCTCTACGCCCTCAAGCTCGTCCAGGGCTTCTCGACGGGCGGCGAGTACGCCGGCGCCACGACCTACGTCGCCGAGTTCTCCCCGGACCGCAAGCGCGGCTTCTACTCCTCGCTGCTGGACGTTGGCTCCTACCTCGGCTTCGCGATGGGTGCCGGTGCGGTCGCGCTGACCCACCTCATCACCGCGGAGGTCTGGGGACCGGACGCGATGCTCAACTGGGGCTGGCGCGTGCCGTTCCTGCTCGCGATCCCGCTCGGCGCGGTCGCCATCTGGTTCCGCGCCCGGATCCCCGAGACGCCGGCCTACGAGGCCACCGAGGCCGAGCAGGCCGCGGAGGCCCAGGGCCACGGCTTCGCCGCGCAGACGGAGGAGGACGACTCCTCGCTGCACGCCCGCAAGGGTCCCCGTGCGATCGTCAAGCACCACTGGCGCGAGCTGCTCATCGCGATCGCGATCGTGGCCGCGACGAACACCGCCGGCTATGCGCTGACGAGCTACATGCCCACCTACCTGGGCAGCGAGTTCGGCTTCAACGAGATGGCGAGCGCCGCCGCGACGATCCCCTCGCTGCTGATCCTCTGCGCGATGATCCCGTTCGTCGGGATGGCCTCGGACAGGTTCGGGCGCCGCAACCTGTACTTCGCCGCCGCGATCGCCGCGGTCGTCCTGCTGCTGCCGGCCTTCTGGCTCATGCACCAGAGCTCCTTCTTCGCGATCCAGGCCGCGATGGTGATGGTCGCCGTCCCGGTGGCCCTGTTCATCGGGCCCTCGGCCTCGGCGCTGCCGGCGCTGTTCCCGACGGCCGCGCGCTACGGCGCGATGGGGATCGCCTACAACGTGTCCGTCTCGCTGTTCGGCGGCACCACGCCGCTCATCTCGCAGACCCTCATCGAGCTCACGGGCAACAGCTACATGCCGGCGATCTGGATCATGGCGTTCGCCGTGATGGCCGGCATCGCGGTGATCTTCATGCGCGAGAGCGCGCAGCGGCCGCTGCTGGGCTCGTTCCCTGCGGTGGAGACCACCGAGGAGGCGATCGACCTGGTCGAGCACCAGGAGGAGAACCCCTTGCTGAACACGTCGGAGATGCCGATCGTGGTGCCCGAGGAGCTCGAGCGGGAGATCGAGGACGCCCTCGACCAGCCCGGTGCCGGGCTGCCGACGGACGCCGCGGGCGCGGGCGACGCGGAGCCCTCCGCGAAGGCCTGAGCACAGCGCTCCCTCACGCGACCGACGGGCCGCCCACCTCCGGGTGGGCGGCCCGTCGTCGTGTGCGATGGGGGAGGGGCGTCCTCGCTCAGTCCTCGCTGAGGTGCACGAGCAGCGCTCCGGCGAGGGCGTCCTCCGCGTACGGAGCGGTGATCGCGCGACTGTCCGTCCCGCGGGCGAGGTCCACGACGAAGCCGGTCCCGGCCGGGTCGCGGCGCAGGGCGAGGAACGCCTCGCCGAGGGCCTCACGCAGCTGGTCCTCGCGGGGGATCCACACCACCTCGCCCTCCTCCACGGAGTCGAGCGCCCACTCGGTGGTCCCGTTGAAGCGAAGCACCTTGCCGCCGCTGCGGCTGATCCCCGGTTCGATGACCATGGAGGAGAGCAGGAAGGTCTCCTCCCGCAGGTCCTCGGTGTCGATAGCGAAGCGGTCCCCGTCGCGGGGCTCCCAGTCCAGGCCCGCGGCGCGGAGGCGGCGGGCGACGTCGATGTCGATCATGCGGCGAGTCTAGGGACTGTGCCGCCGAGGTGGTCCGTCACGATCCGATGCCGATCGGCCGGGGTCGCTGGTGGTGACGGGCGGGGGCGCGGAGCATCGGGGCATGGACCACGGGGCGGTGCGATGGGGGAGCGGCGTGCGGATGCTCGGCGCCGCGGCGCTGCTGCTCGCAGTCGCGGCAGGATGCGGTGCGCCCGAGCCGGCGGTCAACAAGGCGGGACTGACCTGGATCACCCTCCCGGACTCCCGCGAAGGGGATGCCGCGCTGCTGGTCGGCACGGTCGCCGAGGTCCGCGGGTGCATCGTCGTCCGGGGCGACGAGGGGGAGGACGTGTACCCCGTCTTCGGACGGTCCGACGCGCGGCCTCGGTCCTTCACCGTGGGGCAGTACGTCGAGCTCGGCGGGGGGAGCATCGAGGCCTCGGACACCACGTGGAGGACCTCCGACTCGTGGACCGTCCCGGAGGCCTGCCGCGGCGCCGAGGAGCTCTGGATCGTCGCCCCGGAGTGAGGTGGCGGAAGGATCGCGGGGCCCGGCGCGACCGGGGCGGCCGCGCTCCGAGAGCAAGGACACACGGGGGCGGCCCGGGAACTCCCTTCCCACGGTGCACGCGGAGCGCCTATGCTGGGAGGGTTGCGAATCCGGGTGAGAGCCCGGATCTCGCGGACGGCAGCGTCCATCCCCCGACGGAGACCTCGCACCGCCCGTCCCCACGGCCCCGGCCGAGGGAACGGTCCTTGTGCCCGAGTCCGCCGGAGGGTTTTTTGATGCCCGTGGCTGTCCGCGCCGACGATCCGCCCCTCCGGGGGCGCCTCGCCGGGCAGCGGTCCACCATCCGTTCCGCCAGGCTCGGCCCGCTCATGCG
This sequence comes from Brachybacterium sp. SGAir0954, assembly GCF_005490785.1. GTDB lineage: Bacteria > Actinomycetota > Actinomycetes > Actinomycetales > Dermabacteraceae > Brachybacterium > Brachybacterium rhamnosum. Next base: position 1,584,958 of record NZ_CP027295.1, read on the forward strand.
GGTGAGAACCGGTGAGACGACAGGAGTACGGAGTGATTCAGCAGGAGTCGCGACTCAAGGTCGCCGACAACACGGGTGCCAAGGAGATCCTCTGCATCCGCGTTCTCGGTGGCTCCGGTCGCCGTTACGCCGGAATCGGCGACACCATCGTGGCGACCGTCAAGGACGCCATCCCCGGTGGCAATGTGAAGAAGGGCGACGTCGTCAAGGCCGTCGTCGTGCGTGCGACCAAGGAGCGCCGTCGTGCCGACGGGTCGTACATCCGTTTCGACGAGAACGCCGCGGTCATCCTCAAGACCGACGGTGAGCCGCGCGGAACCCGCATCTTCGGGCCCGTCGGTCGCGAGCTGCGCGACAAGCGGTTCATGAAGATCGTCTCGCTCGCGCCGGAGGTCGTGTGACATGGCAAAGATGAAGATCAAGAAGGGTGACCTCGTGCAGGTCATCTCCGGTCGCACCGGTGACGCCGATGCGGCCGCCAAGCGCGGCCTCGAGGCCGGCGACAAGGGCAAGCAGGGCCGTGTGCTCGAGGTGTTCACCGACACCGAGCGCGTCCTCGTCGAGGGCGTGAACCGTCGCACCCACCACCTCAAGCCGAACCAGGCCGGCGGTGCGGGCGGCATCGAGCAGCGCGAGGCCCCCATCCACGTCTCCAACGTGGCTCTGGTGGACCCGGAGGACAACAAGCCGACCAAGGTCGGCTTCCGCGTCGAGACCGTCGAGCTCGAGAACGGCCGCACGAAGCAGGTCCGCGTGCGGTACGCCAAGCGCTCCGGGAAGGACATCTGATGTCGGAGACGACCACCACGCAGGCGCCCACCCCGCGCCTGAAGACCAAGTACCGCGAGACGATCAAGGGCCAGCTCACCGAGCAGTTCGGCTACGAGAACGTCATGCTGATCCCGGGCCTGACCAAGGTCGTCGTGAACATGGGCGTCGGCGACGCCGCTCGCGACTCCAAGGTCATCGACGGCGCGATCAAGGATCTCACCGCGATCACCGGCCAGAAGCCGCAGGTCACCAAGGCCCGCAAGTCCATCGCCCAGTTCAAGCTGCGTGAGGGCATGCCGATCGGTGCGCACGTCACGCTCCGCGGCGATCGCATGTGGGAGTTCCTGGACCGTCTGCTCTCGACCGCGCTCCCGCGCATCCGCGACTTCCGCGGCATGTCGCCGAACCACTTCGACGGCAACGGGAACTACACCTTCGGTCTCACCGAGCAGGTCATGTTCCACGAGATCGACCAGGATCAGATCGACCGCGTCCGCGGCATGGACATCACGGTCGTGACCACCGCGAAGACCGACGACGAGGGGCGCGCGCTGCTGAAGCTGCTCGGCTTCCCCTTCAAGGAGAACTGATATGGCCAAGACCGCCCTGATCAAGAAGTCGGAGCGTACGCCGAAGTTCGCCGTGCGCGGCTACACCCGGTGCCAGCGCTGCGGCCGCCCCCACTCCGTGTACCGGAAGTTCGGGCTGTGCCGTGTGTGCCTGCGCGAGATGGCTCACCGCGGTGAGCTGCCCGGCGTCACCAAGAGCAGCTGGTAAGGACTATCGCCACAGGTCCCCGTCCCGCGAGGGGTGAGGGAAACCAGGTGAGGAAGAAGCTACAGACATGACCATGACCGACCCGATCGCGGACATGCTCACGCGCATCCGTAACGCCTCCGGCGCTTACCACGAGACCGTGACCATGCCGTCCTCGAAGCTCAAGGTCCGCATCGCGGACATCCTCAAGGCCGAGGGCTACGTCCTCGGCTGGACCGAGGAAGAGGCCGAGGTGGGCAAGACCCTCTCCCTCGAGCTCAAGTACTCCGACAGCCGTGAGCGCGCCATCTCCGGTGTGCGCCGCATCTCGAAGCCCGGCCTTCGTGTGTACGCCAAGTCCACCAACCTGCCCAAGGTCCTCGGCGGACTGGGCGTGGCGATCCTGTCCACGTCCTCCGGCCTCCTGACCGACAAGCAGGCTGCCAAGAAGGGTGTGGGTGGGGAAGTCCTCGCCTACATCTGGTGAGCGGGAGAGGAGCCTTCATATGTCCCGCATCGGACGCCTGCCGGTCACTGTGCCGGCCGCAGTCAGCAACGTTTCCATCGAGGGCGGCACCGTCACGGTGACCGGCCCCAAGGGCGAGCTCACCCACGAGGTGCCCGCCCCCATCACCGTCGCGCGCGCTGAGGACGGCTCGATCGTCGTCAGCCGCCCCGACGACGAGCGCGAGAACCGGGCCCTGCACGGCCTGACCCGCACGCTCATCAACAACATGGTCCTCGGCGTGACCGAGGGCTTCACGAAGAAGCTGGAGATCGTGGGCACGGGTTACCGCGTGACCGCGAAGGGCACGGACCTCGAGTTCGCCCTCGGCTTCTCCCACCCCGTCGTGGTGAAGGCCCCCGAGGGGATCTCCTTCGCCGTGGAGTCGCCGACCAAGTTCGCGGTCAACGGCATCCGCAAGCAGCAGGTGGGCGAGGTCGCCGCGAACATCCGCAAGCTGCGCAAGCCCGAGCCCTACAAGGGCAAGGGTGTGCGCTACGCGGACGAGACCGTGCTCCGCAAGGCCGGAAAGGCTGGTAAGTGATCATGGGGTACGCACTCAAGCACACCAAGGGCAAGGCCGGCTCGAAGCTGCGCTCCCGCGGCCGTCGTCACCTCCGCGTCCGTCGTCGCGTCATCGGCACCGCCCAGCGCCCGCGCCTGGTGGTCACCCGGTCGTCGCGCCACGTGTTCGTCCAGGTCGTCGACGACTCCCTGGGTCGCACCCTGGCCTCGGCCTCGACGATGGAGGCCGACGTCCGCGCCGCCTCCGCCACCAAGTCGGACAAGGCCAAGACCGTCGGCACCCTGGTCGCCGAGCGCGCCAAGGCCGCCGGCATCGAGGCTGTCGTGTTCGATCGCGGCGGCAACAAGTACCACGGTCGTGTGGCCGCCGTCGCTGACGGCGCTCGCGAGGCCGGCCTGGCGCTGTGACCGCCCCCCGGACACAGGACGAGAAGAGGATCTGAACATGGCTGCACAGCAGCGGAACAATGGTCCCGCGGCCACCGGCCGGCGGGGCGAGAACTCCACCAACGACAGCGGCCGCGGCGGCAACGATCGCGGCGGGCGTCGCGGCGAGGGCCGTGGGCGCAACAACCAGGAGGCCGAGAAGTCGGCATTCCTCGAGCGCGTGGTCAGCATCAACCGCGTGTCGAAGGTCGTCAAGGGCGGCCGTCGTTTCTCCTTCACGGCCCTCGTGGTCGTGGGTGACGGCGACGGCACCGTCGGCGTCGGCTACGGCAAGGCCAAGGAGGTGCCCTCGGCGATCTCCAAGGGTGTCGAGGAGGCGAAGAAGAACTTCTTCCGCGTCCCCCGCATCCAGGGCACCGTCGTGCACCCGGTCCAGGGCCACGACGCCGCGGGCACCGTCCTGCTGCGTCCGGCTGCCCCCGGCACCGGTGTGATCGCGGGCGGTCCCGTCCGCGCCGTGCTCGAGTGCGCGGGCGTCCACGACGTCCTCTCGAAGTCGCTCGGCTCGACCAACGCGATCAACATCGTCCGTGCGACGGTGGACGCCCTCCAGCGTCTCGAGGAGCCGGAGGCCGTCGCGGCCCGTCGCGGTCTCCCCGTCGAGGACGTCGCTCCTGCGGCCCTGCTGCGTGCGCAGGCCGAGGGTCGCGCCGCCGCCCGCGCCGAGAAGGTGGGTGCGTGATGCAGCTCAAGGTGACCCAGGTGCGCTCCGACATCGGCGGCACTCAGTCCCAGCGTGCGACCCTGCGCGGCCTCGGCCTCAAGCGCATCGGCCACACGGTGGTGAAGGAGGACCGCCCCGAGATCCGCGGCATGATCCGCGCCGTCACCCACCTGGTGACGGTCGAAGAGGTGGACTGATCCATGATCGACGACAACCAGAACCCCCTGAAGCTCCACGACCTTCGCCCCGCGCCGGGCTCCAAGACCGCGCGCACCCGCGTCGGCCGTGGTGAGGCGAGCAAGGGCAAGACCGCGGGCCGCGGCACCAAGGGCACGAAGGCCCGCTACCAGGTGCCCGTCGGCTTCGAGGGCGGGCAGATGCCGATGCATATGCGCCTCCCGAAGCTCCGCGGCTTCACCAACCCCTTCCGCGTCGAGTTCCAGGTCGTGAACCTGGCGACCCTGCAGGAGCTCTTCCCCGAGGGCGGCTCCGTCACGGTCGAGGACCTCGTCGCCAAGGGCGCCGTGCGCAAGAACCAGCCCGTCAAGGTGCTGGGCACGGGCGAGGTGAGCGTCAAGCTCGACGTGACCGCGCAGAAGTTCTCCGCCTCGGCGGAGCAGAAGATCACCGCGGCGGGTGGGACCGTCACCACCGCGTGACCTCTTTTGACGGGGCACCGCGGCGCAGAATACTCTGTGCCGCGGTGCCCCGTCGTCGTGCATCAGCACCTACGGGACCGGTCCGACGACCGTGCCGCCATGGCGGCCACGGGCTCCGCCGGCAGGACCGGCGGTCCCCGTCCCCGGACCTCCAGGAGGAATTTTCGTGAACGCGATCGTGCGTGTGCTGCGCACACCGGAGCTGAGGGCGAAGATCCTCTTCACCCTGGGCCTGCTCGCCGTCTACCGGCTCGGCGTCTTCATCCCCACCCCGGGCTTCGACTACACCAACGTCATGGTGTGCTCCGACCAGGCCTCCGCCGCCCAGGGCGGCAGCGTCCTCGGGATGGTCAGCCTGTTCTCCGGCGGGGCCCTCCTGCAGCTGTCGATCTTCTCCCTCGGCGTGATGCCCTACATCACCGCGTCGATCATCATCCAGCTGCTGCGCGTGGTCATCCCGCGCTTCGAGGCCCTCCACAAGGAGGGCCAGTCCGGCACCGCCAAGCTCACCCAGTACACGCGCTATCTGACGATCGGCCTCGCCGTCCTCCAGGCGACCACGATCATCACCCTCGTGCGCTCGGGCAACTTCTTCACCGGCTGCAACCTCACCCTGATCCCGGACGAGTCGATCGTGACCCTCGTGCTCATGGTCCTCACCATGACCGTCGGCACCGTCCTCATCATGTGGATGGGCGAGATGATCACCGAGCGCGGCATCGGCAACGGCATGTCCCTGCTGATCTTCACCTCGATCGCGGCCTCCTTCCCGGCGGCGCTCGGCCAGATCTGGCAGCTCCAGGGCTGGATGACCTTCGCCCTCGTCATCGTCATCGCCCTCGTGGTCATGCTCGGCGTGGTGTTCGTGGAGCAGTCCCAGCGGCGGATCCCCGTGCAGTACGCGAAGCGGATGGTGGGCCGGCGGATGTACGGCGGCACCTCCACGTACATCCCGATCAAGGTCAACCAGGCCGGCGTGATCCCCGTGATCTTCGCGAGCTCGATCCTGGCCCTGCCGCAGATGGCCGCCTCGTTCGGCGACCCGAGCGCCGGGTGGGTGCAGTGGATCAACACGCACCTCGTCATGGGCTTCACGTTCTCGTGGATCTACGCCGTCGTGTACGTCGCGCTGATCGTCTTCTTCGCCTTCTTCTACGTCTCCATCACGTTCAACGCGGAGGAGATCGCGGACAACATGAAGAAGTACGGCGGCTTCGTGCCCAACGTGCGCGCGGGCCGACCCACGGAGAAGTACCTGACCTACGTCATCAACCGCATCCAGACGCCCGGCGCGATCTACCTCGCGGTGATCTCCCTGATCCCGCTGTTCGCGCTCGTGTACCTGGGCGCCTCGCAGAACTTCCCGCTGGGTGGGGCGTCGCTGCTCATCATCATCGGCGTCGGTCTCGACACCGTGAAGCAGATCAGCGCCAAGCTCCAGCAGCACCACTACGAAGGGATCCTCCGGTGACCGACACCTCCACGAGCACCTCCGCGAGCGACACCGCTCCGACCGCCCGCCGCCTGCTGATCGTCGGCCCTCCCGGCGCCGGCAAGGGCACCCAGGCCGCGCGCCTGGCCGAGGGGCTCGGGATCCCCGCGATCTCGACCGGCGACATCTTCCGGGCGAACGTCTCGCAGTCCACGGAGCTCGGCGTCCTCGCGAAGTCCTACATGGACAAGGGCGAGTACGTACCGGACTCGGTCACCAACGACATGGTCCGCGACCGCCTCGCGCAGGACGACGCCCGCGAGGGCTTCCTGCTCGACGGCTACCCGCGCACCCTCGCGCAGGTCGAGGCGCTCGACGGCATGCTCGCCGAGCTCGGCACCGCGCTGGATCGCGTGCTGCTGCTCGAGGCGGACGACGACACCGTCGTCGAGCGCCTCATCGCCCGTGGCCAGGAGTCCGGCCGCAGCGACGACACCGAGGAGACGATCCGCCACCGCCTCCACGTGTACGCCGAGCAGACCACTCCGCTGGTCGAGGTGTACGAGGGCCGAGGCGTGCTGCGCCGCGTCGACGGCATGGCCTCGATCGACGAGGTCTCCGCGGCGCTGACCGCCGCGCTGCAGGGCTGAGCGGGCGCGCCGTGGGGATCGTCCGGGAGAAGGTCGAGCTCAAGACCGCCGAGCAGATCGCGATCATGCGCCGCAGCGGACTGCTGCTCTCGCGCGTGCACGACATGCTCGCCCGCGAGCTGCGCCCCGGGATCACCACCGCACAGCTGGACGCCCTCGCCGAGGAGATGATCCGCGACGAAGGCGCCCTGCCGAACTTCAAGGGGTACCAGGGCTTCCCCGCCTCCCTCTGCATCAGCGTCAACGAGGTCGTCGTGCACGGCATCCCCGGTGAGCTCGTGATCGAGGAGGGGGACGTCGTCTCCATCGACGGCGGCTGCATCGTCGAGGGCTGGCACTCCGACGCGGCGCGCACCCACATCGTCGGCGCCCCGCGGCGTGCGGCGGACGAGGAGCTCGTGCGCATCACCGACGCCGCGCTGTGGGAGGGCATCGCCGCCCTCGCCTCGGCGCGCCGCGTCGGCGAGATCGGGGCCGCGATCGAGGACCTCGTGGCGATGGAGGCGGGGGAGACCCTCTCCCACCTCGAGGGCTTCGGCGGCCACGGCATCGGCACCGCGATGCACCAGCCGCCGGACGTCATGAACTACCGCACCCGCTCGCGGGGCGCGAAGGTCGTCCCCGGTCTGTGCCTCGCGATCGAGCCGATGCTCATCCAGGGCTCGGGGGAGTGGGAGATGGACGACGACGACTGGACGGTGCGCGCCACCGGCGGCGGCCGGGCCGCCCATGCTGAGCACTCCGTCGCCGTCACCGAGCAGGGACTGATCGTCCTCACCGAGGCCGACGGCGGCGCCGCCCGCCTCGCCGCCGCGGGCATCACGGCCGCACCGGATCCCGCGGCCTGACGCCTCGCCCCGGCGCGTCGCACGACGTCCCGGGAGCCCTCCGGGCGCCGGCCCGTCCGGTCACGTGACGGGGGTCATCGGCACATTCCCTCGCGGGTCCCGCGGATGCCGTGTACGCTGGTCGATCGGGTGTGCTCCGCGCGTGAGCGCCGTGCCCTGCCCCGATCCGGATGCGATTCCCGGTCGGAGCCGAGCCGGTCCGCGGGCCCGTCAGCCGCCGTCCCAGGACGGTCGGCCCGGGTGCTGAGCAGCCTGCGTCGTCCACCGTACCGCCGTCAGGCGGCAGGGGACGGCGGACACCGAATGCGGAACTCAGCCACCGGGCGACCGGGGGTGAGAGATTGGGGAGGCATGGCCAAGAAGGACGGCGTGATCGAGGTCGAGGGCACGGTCACGGAGGCGCTCGCGAACGCGCGCTTCCGCGTCGAGCTCGACAACGGGCACAAGGTGCTCGCGCACATCTCCGGGAAGATGCGCCAGCACTACATCCGCATCCTTCCCGAGGACCGCGTGGTCGTCGAGCTGAGCCCCTACGACCTCGACCGGGGCCGCATCGTCTACCGCTACAAGTGATCGTCCTGGGAGAAGGAAGACATGAAGGTCAAGCCGAGCGTCAAGCCGATCTGTGACAACTGCAAGGTGATTCGTCGCCACTCGCGCGTCATGGTGATCTGCTCGAACCCGCGTCACAAGCAGCGCCAGGGCTGATCCCGGGGCCTCCGGGCCCCGCAGCCACGGTCCTGCCGTGACCCCGCCGCCATCGAGCGGCACACACAAATGAAGAGTCGACATCACCGGCCTCGGCCGGTCACCCGCAGTCGGAGGCTGCGGCGCCACGGGAGCAGCCCGTCGGCGAGATGTCGGATCAGGCCTCCGAAGGAACAAGGAGAAACTGCACATGGCACGTCTGGTGGGAGTCGACCTTCCGCGCGAGAAGCGCCTCGAGGTCGCCCTGACGTACATCTTCGGCGTGGGGCGCACCCGTGCGCTCGAGACCCTCGCCGCCACCGGGGTCTCCGGTGACACGCGAGTGCGCGATCTGAGCGACGACGAGCTCGTCAAGCTGCGCGACCACATCGAGGCGAACTACCGGGTCGAGGGTGACCTCCGCCGCGAGGTCGCCGCCGACATCCGCCGCAAGGTGGAGATCGGGAGCTACGAGGGCCTGCGTCACCGCCGCGGCCTTCCGGTGCGCGGTCAGCGCACCAAGACCAACGCCCGTACCCGCAAGGGCCCCAAGCGCACCGTCGCGGGCAAGAAGAAGGCCCGCTGACCCACGGCACCGCCGTGGTGATGCCGGTGCCCGCGCTCCGGCGCAGCCCCGCACACACTTCGCGCCGCTGAGGGATCCGGCGCACCCGATACCCACCAGAGGAGTTCCGCCGCATGGCAACCAAGACCCGCCAGGCCGCCGCGCGCAAGCCGCGCCGCAAGGACAAGAAGAACGTCGTCAACGGCCAGGCCCACATCAAGAGCACCTTCAACAACACCATCGTGTCGATCACCGACCCGACCGGTGCTGTGATCTCCTGGGCCTCCGCCGGCCAGGTCGGCTTCAAGGGCTCGCGCAAGTCCACCCCCTACGCCGCGCAGATGGCCGCCGAGGCCGCCGCGCGCCGCGCCCAGGAGCACGGCCTGAAGAAGGTCGACGTCTTCGTGAAGGGCCCGGGCTCCGGCCGCGAGACCGCGATCCGCTCGCTCACCGCGACCGGCCTCGAGGTCGGCTCGATCCAGGACGTCACCCCGCAGGCGCACAACGGCACCCGTCCGGCGAAGCGTCGCCGCGTCTGAGCCTCGTCGGCCGTGAGCCGTGATCCCGCGGAGCATCCGTGCTCCCGGTTCGCGGCCTGCGGCCGGCACCGGTGCGTCCGGGCGTCCGCCCACCTCCGCCGCACCTGTTGGACCACCACCCTTCTCAGACCATCGCCCCCTTCTGAGCGTCATATGGCGGACGCTCACGGAAAGGACCCACAGTGCTCATTGCACAGCGCCCCACGCTGACCGAAGAGGTCGTGTCGGAGTACCGCTCCCGGTTCGTCATCGAGCCGCTCGAGCCGGGCTTCGGCTACACGCTCGGCAACTCGCTGCGCCGCACCCTGCTCTCCTCGATCCCCGGTGCCGCGGTCACCTCGATCCGCATCGACGGCGTGCTGCACGAGTTCAGCACCATCGCCGGTGTGCGCGAGGACGTCACCGAGATCATCCTCAACATCAAGAACCTCGTCGTCTCCTCGGAGAACGACGAGCCCGTCGTGATGTACCTCCGCAAGGAGGAGGAGGGCCCGGTGACCGCGGCCGACATCACCCCGCCCGCCGGCGTGGAGATCCACAACCCCGACCTCCACATCGCGACCCTCAGCCAGAAGGGCCGTCTCGAGGTCGAGCTGATCGTCGAGCGCGGCCGTGGCTACGTCTCCGCCGCTCAGAACAAGTCCCTCGACGGGGAGATCGGCCGTGTGCCGGTCGACTCGATCTACTCGCCCGTCCTGAAGGTGACCTACAAGGTCGAGGCCACCCGTGTCGAGCAGCGCACCGACTTCGACAAGCTCATCGTCGACGTCGAGACGAAGCCCGCCATCTCCCCGCGCGACGCCGTCGCCTCCGCCGGCAAGACCCTGGTCGAGCTGTTCGGTCTGGCGCACGAGCTGAACCAGGAGGCCGAGGGCATCGACATCGGCCCGTCCCCGACGGACCAGGCCCTGGCCGCCGATCTGGCGCTGCCGATCAACGACCTCAACCTCACCGTGCGGTCGTACAACTGCCTCATGCGCGAGGGTGTGCACACCGTCGGCGAGCTCACCGCTCGCAGCGAGGCGGACCTGCTCGACATCCGCAACTTCGGGCAGAAGTCCATCGACGAGGTCAAGGCGAAGCTCGCCGACCTCGGTCTGTCGCTGAAGGATTCCCCGGCCGGGTTCGACCCGTCCGCCCTGGACTCCTACTCCGACGACTTCGGCGACCAGTACTGACCTTCATCTGAACCTCTAGGAGAACGACCATGCCTGCTCCCACCAAGGGCGCGCGCCTCGGAGGGTCCCCCGCGCACGAGCGGATGATCCTCGCCAACCTCGCCACCGAGCTGTTCCGGCACAAGGCGATCACGACGACCGAGTCCCGTGCGAAGCGCCTGCGCCCGTACGCCGAGCGTCTCGTCACCCACGCCAAGAAGGGCGATCTCGCCTCCCGTCGTCGCGTGATGCGCACCATCCGCGACAAGGGCGTCGTCTACTCGCTCTTCGAGGAGATCGCCCCGACGTTCACCGAGCGTCCCGGCGGCTACACCCGCATCACCAAGATCGGTCCGCGCAAGGGCGACAACGCCCCCATGGCGGTCATCGAGCTGGTGCAGGAGGAGTACTCCCCGAAGCAGGCCGTGGTGAAGGAGGCCGAGGGCGCCGCGAAGGCGAACGCCACCGAGGCCCCCGCCGCGACCGAGGAGACCACCCCGGAGGCGACCGAGGAGGCCTGAGCCCCCTCGCGCCACGCGCAGAGGCCCCGTCGAGCATCGCTCGGCGGGGCCTCTCGCCGTCCGGAGACCTGGGGACGGTCGGGCGCCGGGAGCTGATCGGGCGCCGCGAGTGATCCTGGGAGGCAGGTCGCGGTCGGGCAACGATCCGCTCCCGATGGCACGTGTCCAGGGATTCGGCGACGGGACCGGCCTACGGTGTGGGGGAGGGCCTCGGCCGGCTCTCCGTGTCCCGTCCCCCCTCCTGCATCGGAGCAGCGCATGCTCGAGCCGACCCGCCACCACGACGCCCCCGCCCCGCACGATCCGCCCCGTGACCGGCGGACGGGACCGAGTCGGCGCCGCCTGCTCGCCCTCACCGCCCTCGGACTCCCCGCGACCGGCGCCGCCCTCGCCGTGGGGACGACCGCCCCTCCCGCCCATGCGGACCCGGCCGTGACCGGCGGCGAGACCCGGATCGTCGATGTGCCCCTCGCGGGCACCGACCCGGTCGACGTGGGCGGTGCGAGCGCCGGGGCGTCGGACGCGGGAGGCGCCGACGCCGCGGGGGTGCCCGCCCGTGACCTGCCCGAGCACACCGCGACGATGGTCGGTGTGCGCTGGGAGGAGGGACGAGAGGCGCCGGCCGTGACGGTGCGCGGCCGTCTCGCGGGCGGCGGCTGGACGGACTGGCACGCGCTGGACCCCGCGACCGATCCGAGCACCGGCGACGAGGTCCCCGCCACCGAGGCCGGCTGGCTCGGGCCCGTGACCGGCGTGCAGATCTGCGCCGAGCGGGACGGCGAGGACGTCGCGGACGAGCTCACCGCCCACCTGCTGACCACCTCCCCGCTCGAGGCGGACGCCGAGGTCGGCAGCGACAGCGGCCCCTCGGTGAGCCTGGGCCTCGAGGACCGGCCCATGCTGCGCGCCGCGGCGGTGACGAACCCGGCGACGCCGCCGATGCCCGGGGCGCCGGCGTTCGTCTCCCGCGCCGCCTGGGGAGCGGACGAGTCTCTCGTGCGCTCCACGAGCGCCGCCGATCGTCTGAAGGCCGTCGTCGTCCACCACACGGCCGGGTCCAACGCCTATTCCGCCCAGGACTCCCCCCAGCTGATCCGGGGGATCCTGAGCTATCACACGCGCACCCTGGGCTGGGCGGACCTCGGCTACAACATGCTCGTGGACAAGTACGGGCAGGTGTTCGAGGGGCGGGGCGGCGGCCTGCACCGCAACATCGTCGGCGCGCACGCCCGCGGCTACAACACGGGCTCCTTCGGCATCTCGCTGCTCGGCGACTACGACGTCGCCTCCGTGCCCTCCGCGGCGCAGGACGCGATCACCCGCCTCGTCGGCTGGAAGCTGCTGAGCACCTTCACCACCTCGACCCATGCGACCGGGACCTGGGACGTCACCACCCCGGACACGAACTACCCGATCGGCACCCACGAGCTGAAGGTCGTCATGGGGCACCGGGACGTCAACGCCACCGAGTGCCCCGGCAGGAACCTCTACGGGAAGCTCGAGAGCATCCGCGACGCGGCGCAGCGGAGGATCGACGGCGGCTGGCGCAAGCATCTCGGCGCCTTCTCCCGGGCCGGCGGTGGGGAGGCGCTCGGCACCGTCGTCCGGAGCGCCCACATCGCCGGGGACCTCGAGGCGACCGTCCTCACCTCCGGGCTCGTGCTCAGCGGTCGCGGAGCGGCGACCGCGACGGGCTGGCGCAGCGAGGTCTCCCGCCAGTGGAGCGCTTCCTGGGGACGACCGCTCGGGAACCCCCGCCGCGAGGGAGGCCGGACCCTGCAGGGCTTCGCGGCGGGACAGGCTGTGGGCAGCGGCGAGGAGGCCGTGTTCCTGAAGAACCGGTTCCGCGACGTCACCGGGCAGCACATGTACTTCCCGGAGATCGACGCCCTCGCCGCACGCGGCATCACCACCGGCTGGCCCGACGGCACCTACCGCCCGCTCGCGGACATCCACCGCGACGCGATGGTCGTCTTCGTGCACCGGGCGCTCGGCGCGCCCGCCTCGACCCCGCCCGCGCGGTCGCCCTTCCGGGACATGAGCTCCTCCACGATGTACTACGAGGAGATCTGCTGGGCTCATGCGCAGGGCATCGTCGAGGGCTGGCCGGACGGCACCTTCCGGCCCACGGCATCCGTGCAGCGGGGAGCCGTCGCCGCCTTCCTGTACCGTGCTTCGGGGAGTCCCTCCACGGGGACGACCAGCGGGTTCCGCGACGTGCCGGCGAACCACCAGTTCGCCCGGGAGATCACGTGGCTCGCCTCGACGAAGATCACCACCGGCTGGAGCGACGGGACCTTCCGTCCCACGCTGCCCATCGCCCGCGACGCGATGGCGGCGTTCATGATCCGCTGGATGGACCATCGCGGGCTGTGACCACCAGGCACGCCCGCCGGAAGGAGCACCCCGCGTGAAGGTCGCCCTGCTGTGCGATGTGGACCAGACCGTCTACCACGTGGGGGACGAGGCGATCGCGAGCGCATCGGCCCGGCGCCTGCGCGAGCGGGGTCACGAGGTGCTGCGCATCAGCCGCCTCGAGAAGTTCGGCCCGGCGAGGGAGCGGCCCGACCCGTCGTTCCCCGCGCTCGTCTTCCCCTGGGAGCTCGAGCGCCGCGCCGCCTACCTGGGGGAGATCCGGCGGGTCCTCGACGGTGACGTGGGCGCCCTGCCGCGCGGCGACAAGCTCCACGCCTTCGTGGACCGCCTGCGGGAGGCGGACGCCCTCGTGATCGGCGGCGGCGGTGCGCTCACCTCCCGCTACGGCTGGCTGCTCGATGAGCGCCTCGCGACCGCCCTGGTGGCCCGCTCGCTCGGCCTGCCGGTCGTGCTGAGCGGCCAGAGCCTGGGCCCCGAGCTCACCCCGCAGGACCGTGACCGCATCCGGGAGCTGCTGGACCTGTGCACGCTCGTGGGGCTGCGGGACGCGCACAGCGTGCGCCTCGCCCGGCAGATCGCCCCGGAGCACCCGGCGATCCTCCACACCCTCGACGACGCGATCGGGCTCGTCCCCGTCAACGGCTCCGATCCCGACGGCCCCGCCGGTCCCGCCGGCTCCGTCGGCCCCGCGGGCACGGAGGGCTCCGCCCCCGGGGACGGGACCGGCGCCCTCTCCGTGACGCTCGGGGCCGACGGCGATCCCTTCCCGCGGGAGGACTACGTGCGGGTGCTCGCCGCCGTGGTCGACGGCCTCGCCGCGCGCACCTGCGCCGACGTCGAGCTGCTGCCCCACATGGCCGATCCCGACACCGGCGGCGCCGACCTCGCGATCCACGAGGAGCTCGCCGCCCTGCTCACCGTCCCCGCCCGCGTGCTGCCGATCGAGACGGACACGGCGGCCGTCGCCCGCACGCAGCGGGCCGCCTGGGTGGTCTCCACGCGCTTCCACCCCGTGGTGCTCGGCGCCCTCGGGGGAGCGGGGGTCCTCGCCCTGCCGCTGAACCGCTACGGCGCCTCCCGCATGGACGGGGCGCTCGCGAACATGGGCGTGGGCGGCGGGACGGTGCCGCTGGCGGCGCTCTGGGACCCTGCCGCGCGCGCCCCCTCCGCCCTGGTCGAGCCGGTGCTCGACGCCCTCGTGGCCGGCCGCGAGGCCGAGCGTGAGCGGCTCGAGGCGGCCCGCGGGCCCGTCCTCGCCGCCGCCGAGGAGTGGTGGGACCGGATCGACGCCGTGCTGCGCGGTGCCGACGACGCCGCCGGGCTCCCGGACCCGCGCGGCGCGGGCCTGCCGCGGGAGGCCCGCTGGCCCGCGGAGCTCGAGGCCTCCCTCGCCCCGTTCGTGCCCCCGCTGCACCGGGGTCGTCCCCGAGCCGTGCCGCCCGAGGTCTCGATCGTCATGCGCACGCAGCGGCGCCCGCTGATGCTCGACCGCGCCGTGCAGGACGTGCTCGGCCAGAGCCGGCAGGACTGGGAGCTGCTGGTCGTGGACGACGCCGGCGACGCCGCCGCGGTGGATGCCGTCCTCGACCGCCACCGCGAGGAGGCCGCCGGTCGCCTCGCCGTCGTGCACCGCACCGCCTCCGAGGGCATGGAGGCCGCGAGCAACGCCGGGCTCACCGCGACCTCCGCCCCGCTGATCGCCGTCCACGACGACGACGACACCTGGCACCCGACCTTCCTCCAGGAGGCCGCCGCGCACCTCGCGGAGCACCCCGCGCGGGACGCGGTGGTGGTGCGCACGCTCGTCGTCCACGAGCACGAGACGGAGGACGGTTTCGTGGAGGACGGCGTGCACGTCTCCTGGCCGGAGGTGACCGGGGTGCGCCTCGTGGACTACCTCGAGATCAACCGCCACACGCCGATCGCCATGCTGCACCGCCGCGCGATCCACGAGGCCGTGGGGCTCTTCGACGAGTCGCTGCCCGTGGTGGGGGACTACGCCTTCCACCTCGCGCTGCTCGAGCGCGCGGAGGTCGGCTTCCTCGAGCGGCCGCTCGCGCACTGGCGGCAGCGGCCCCGGGCCACGGGGTCGGGCGGCAACTCGATCACGACCCGCCGGGACGAGCACGTCGCCTTCGACGCGGTGCTGCGCGAGCGGCACCTGCGCTCCTGGACGCGGGACCACGGCCTGGGCCTGCCGCTCTACCTCACGCACAGCACGGGCACGATGCTGCAGCGCAGCGAGGACCGCCTCGTCGAGGAGCTGCACTCGCTGCACGAGGAGCTCCGGGCCACGCGTGAGGAGCTCGCCGAGGTGCGCGAGAAGGTCGCGCGGCTGGACGCCCTGAGCCTCGGGGCGCGCGCGGTGCGACGGCTGCGGGGGCGGCGCGAGCGCTGAGCAGCGCGTCGGGCCCCGCCCGGGAGGGCTCCTCCCGGGCAGGGCCCGTCGTCGTGGGCGGGGCGCTCAGCCGAAGTGGCGGGGCAGCGTGCCCTCGCGCAGCTCCCGCAGCTCGGCCGCCTCGAAGGAGCCGACGCCCTCGAGCTCGAGGGCGGTGCCGCCGGTGGTGCCGAGGCGCAGCACGGGCACACCGTGCTCCGCGGCGAGGCCGGTCAGCTCCTGCTCGCGCGCCGCGGGGACGGCGACGATCGCACGGGCCTGCGACTCGGAGAACAGTGCGGAGAACAGGTCCACGCCGTCCCGCTCGAGCAGCGCGGCGGGATCGACCTGCACGCCCGTGCCGAAGCGCGTCACGGACTCCACGAGCGCCTGCGCGAGGCCGCCCTCGGAGAGGTCGTGCGCCGCGGTGGCGAGCGAGGCGTCCCGCGCGGCGATGAGCACGCGGCCCAGCGCGCGCTCCGCCTCGAGGTCCACCTGCGGGGGCAGACCGCCGAGGTGGTCGTGGGCGACCTGCGCCCAGGCCGAGCCGGAGAGCTCCTCGCGGGTGGTGCCGAGCAGCAGCAAGGCGAGGCCGTCCTCGTGCCAGCCCGAGGGGGTGCGGCGGGTGACGTCGTCGAGCACGCCGAGCACGCCGACGACCGGGGTCGGGTGGATCGCGGAGTCGAGTCGCCCGGGCTCTCCGGTGGAGTTGTAGAGGGAGACGTTGCCGCCGGTGACGGGGACGCCGAGCGTCTCGCAGGCCTCGGCGAGCCCGCCGATCGCCTCGACGAGCTGCCACATGGGGCCCGGGTCCTCCGGGGAGCCGAAGTTCAGGCAGTCGGTGACGGCGAGCGGGCGCGCGCCCACGGTGGCCACGTTCCGGTAGGCCTCCGCGAGGGCGAGCTGGGCGCCGGTGCGGGGGTCGAGCTTCGTGTAGCGGCCGTTCGCGTCGGTCGCGATGGCGACGCCGCGGTGCGTGGTCTCGTCCACGCGGAGCACGCCGGCGTCGTCCGGCATGGCGAGTGCGGTCTGGCCGCCCACGTAGCGGTCGTACTGATCGGTGACCCAGGCGGCGGAGGCGAGGTTCGGGGAGGCCACGAGCTCGCGCAGGGTCGCGGCGAGCTGCTCGGCGCCCTCGGGACGGGGGAGGTCCTCGGCCCGGTCGGCCTGGAGGGCGTCCTGCCAGTCGGGGCGCGCGTAGGGGCGGTCGTAGGTGGGGCCGCCGTGGGCGACCGTCACCGGGTCCACGTCGACGATGCGCCGGCCGTGGTGGTCGATCGTGAGGCGGCCGTCGCCGGTCACCTCGCCGATCACGGCGGTCTCGACGTCCCACTTCTCGGTGATCGCGAGGAAGCGCTCGAGGTTCTCCGGCGTCACCACCGCCATCATGCGCTCCTGCGACTCGCTCATGAGGATCTCGCCCACGGTGAGGGTCGGGTCGCGCAGCAGCACGGTCTCGAGGTCCACGTGCATGCCGGAGCCGCCGTTGGAGGCGAGCTCGCTCGTGGCGCAGGAGATGCCCGCGGCGCCGAGGTCCTGGATGCCCTCGACCACGCCGCCGTGGAAGAGCTCGAGGCAGCACTCGATGAGCACCTTCTCCATGAAGGGGTCGCCCACCTGGACGCTCGGGCGCTTGACGGGGCCTCCCTCGTCGAAGGTCTCCGAGGCGAGGATCGAGGCGCCGCCGATTCCGTCGCCGCCGGTGCGCGCCCCGAAGAGCACGACCTTGTTCCCGGTGCCGGTCGCGGAGGCGAGGTGGATGTCCTCGTGGCGCATGACGCCCACTGCGAGCGCGTTGACGAGCGGGTTGGTCTGGTAGGCCGCGTCGAAGACGGTCTCGCCGCCGATGTTCGGCAGGCCCAGGGAGTTGCCGTAGCCGCCCACGCCGGAGACGACGCCGTGCACCACGCGTGCGGTGTCCGGGTGGTCGATCGCGCCGAAGCGCAGCTGGTCCATGACGGCGACGGGGCGCGCGCCCATGGCGATGATGTCGCGGACGATGCCGCCCACGCCGGTCGCGGCGCCCTGATGGGGCTCGACGTAGGAGGGGTGGTTGTGGGACTCGACCTTGAAGGTCACCGCCCAGCCGTCGCCGATGTCGACGACGCCGGCGTTCTCGCCGATGCCCACCAGGAGGTGCTCGCGCATCTCCTCCGTGATGTGGTCGCCGAAGGTCTTGAGGTGGATCTTGGAGGACTTGTAGGAGCAGTGCTCGGACCACATGACGGAGTACATGGCGAGCTCGGCGTTGGTGGGGCGGCGGCCCAGGATCTCGCGGATCGAGGCGTACTCGTCCTCCTTGAGGCCGAGCTCGGCGAAGGGCTGGGCCTGCTCCGGGGTGCCCGCGGCGTCCTCGACGGTGTCGATCTCGGTGCCGGGCTGCGGGGCCGACGGGGTGGGGGCGGAGGCGGTCATGCGCGGTCGGATCCGTTTCGTGGCGGCGACAGAGGGGGCGGGCCGGTCGTGACCGGCCCGCCCCATCCTACGTCGGCGCCCGCTCCCGGGGCCGGGTCGCTCAGCGCCGGGCGCCGCGGGCGGATGCGCCCGCCCCGCGGGCCGCCTTCTGGCGGCGACGCTCCTGGTCACGCAGGACCTTCTCGCTCACGGGGGCGTCCGCGCTGGCCCGCTGTGCACGGAAGTACGCGGCGGCCTCGTCCTGCCGCTCCTTCTCCCCGCCGAGGGCGATCGGGGCCCGGACGTGGCCGGGGCGCACGTCGAAGGCGGCGACCAGGTCGAGCACGTGCGGGCGCAGTCGCCACAGCAGCCGGCGCTGGTCCGCGGCGATCTGCCGGCCGCGCTGGGTGGAGATGAGGCCGTTGAGCAGGAACCAGGCGAGATCGTCCCCGATGACGGTGAGCCCGAAGAGGTCGCGGACCTCGGTGAGCACGGCGCGGGAGCCCTCGCTGTCGATCGCCTCGATCCCGTCGGTGAAGGCGCGCCAGCGTACGAGGTCCGCATGGGCACGGGCCGCGTCGAGCATCTCGACCTGGTGCTTGTTGACGTGCGCGGCGGCGTCCTCGGGGGACATCCTGCCCGCGGGCCGCAGCGCGAGCGCGACCTCCTCGACCTTGATCCGGGCGCGGCCGGCGAGCATCTCCTCCTGGAAGTCCGCCTGGCGCATCGAGTCGAAGGCGCGGCGCGGGTTGCCGCGGTCGCCGATGCCCTGGGCGAGCTCGGTCCAGGGGGTGTGGCGGCGGGCGAGGGTCTCCGCGCGCTGGGCGATGAAGCGGCCGATCCCCGCGCGGTCCACGCTCTTGAGCTCGGAGGTGTAGTCCGCGAGCAGGCGCTTGGCGACGAGCTGCAGGAGGATCGTGTTGTCTCCCTCGAAGGTCGCGTAGACGTCGAGGTCCTGGTGCAGGCCCACGAGCTGGTTCTCGCCCATGAAACCGGCGCCGCCGCAGGCCTCGCGGCACTCCTGGAGGGTGTCCAGGGCGAGCCGGGTCGAGGTCGGCTTGAGCGCGGCGGCGAGGGTCTCGAGGTCCTCGCGGGCCTCGGGGGTGTCGCCGCGGCCGGAGAAGACGTCGTCGAAGGCCTGCAGCAGCTGCTCGTGCGCGAAGGCGCCCGCGTAGGTCGCGGCGAGCTTGGGCAGCAGGCGGTGCAGGTGCGCCTGGTAGTCCAGCAGGACCGTCTCGCGGGACGGGTCCGCGGCGGAGAACTGCCGGCGCTGGGAGGCGTAGGTGAGCGCGATCGTGAGGGCGAGCTGGCTCGCGCGGTTGGAGGCGCCGTCGAGGGAGACGCGGCCCTGCACGAGGGTGCCGATCATCGTGAAGAAGCGGCGCCCGGGGGAGTCGATGGGGGAGGAGTAGACGCCGTCCGCGTCGACGTCGCCGTAGCGGTTCAGCAGGTTCGTGCGCGGCACGCGGACGTGGTCGAAGGCGAGACGGCCGTTGTCGATGCCGTTCAGGCCGCCCTTCTCGCCGTCGTCCTCGCTCGAGACACCCGGCAGGAGGTTCCCCTCGGCGTCGCGCACGGGCACGTAGAAGCAGTGGACGCCGTGGTCGACGCCGCGCGTGACGAGACGCGCGAAGACGGTCGCGGCGCGCGCGTGGACGGCGGCGTTGCCGAGATAGTCCTTCCAGGCGGCGCGGAACGGCGTGTGGATGACCCACTCGTCGGTCTCGGGGTCGTAGGTCGCGGTGGTCGCGAGGGACTGGACGTCGGAGCCGTGGCCGATCTCGGTCATGGCGAAGGCGCCGGGGGTCTCGAGGCTCATCGCGCCGGGGATCCAGGCGCGGTGGTGCTCCTCGGTGCCGAGCTGGAGGATCGCGGAGGTGAACAGGCCCCACTGCACGCCGGACTTGATCTGGAGGGACGGGTCCGCGACGACGAGCTCCTCGAAGGCGGCGACGTTGGCGCCGTTGTCGTTGGGGCCGCCGAGGGACTCGGGGAGCATCTGGCGGGCGACGCCCTCGTCGGCGAGGGTCTGCAGCTGGGCGAAGACCCGCTCGCGGTGCTCGGCGACGGTCGCGTCGACGGGGCGGTGCAGCTCGGGTCGGGCGGCGCGCTCGCGGGCCTCCCGGCGGACCTCCGCCCAGCGCCCCAGGAGCGCCGCGGAGACGGCCTCGACGTCGAGGCGGGGGCCGCCGGCGGGCGGGACGGGCAGCGGACCGGTGGGGGTCGCGGTGCGCGCGTGCGCGGTGGATGAGGTGACGGTCTCGGGGGTCGTGTCGGTGGTGTTCACGGGTGCAGTCCCTTCATGAGCCAGCTGGTGAGGTGGGTGACGACGTCGTCGGCGTCGAGCGGTGGGGGTGTGGTCGGGTCGGAGGCGTGGGTCTCCTGCTGCGTCATCCAGGCGTCGACCGCTCCCTCGACGAAGCCCACCGCCCCGTGGGCCCACATCTGCGGGGCGGGCACGGAGTCGGGGAGGAACGTGGCGATGAGGCGGGAGACGCTGTCCAGGAAGTGGTTCAGTCCGTCGCTGGGCCGGATGATGAAGCGGTACACGCCGGGGGAGCGCTCGGCGGTCTCGACGTAGGCGCGGATCATGGCGTGGATCCGCTCCGGTGCGCCGGGGGTCGCGCCGTCCGCCTCGAGGTCCTGCAGCTCCTGGAGGAGGCGGCGGTGCATCGTGGCGAGGATGGAGCGGCCGAGCTCCTGCTGGAGCTGCGCCTTGTCCGAGAAGTACCGGTAGACGATCGACTTGGAGGTCCCGGAGGCCGCGGCGATGTCCTCCATCGTCACGTCGGGGCCGCGGTCGTGGATGAGGTGGCGGGCCACGTCGAGCAGCTCGGCCCGCCGCTGCTCGCGGTGCTGGGCCCAGCGGGCCGAGCGGCCGTCGAGGGGGGCTTGCGTCGTCGCATTCACGGTACGTAGGGTATCAAGTACCGTCGGTTCTATGTAAAGGGTCACGGGCGATCGATCGCCACGGATCCTCTGCCGACACCGGCGCCGCCCACGACCGCCGGACTCCCGCCACCCGCGGGAGCCCGGCGACGACGGACCGACCCCGACCCGCGACCACAACGAGGTGCACCGTGAACTCCAGCCCCCGCGACGCCCTGATCCTCGGCGGCAACCGCCTCCCCTTCGCCCGCGCGAACGGCCCCTACGCCGGGATCTCGAACCAGGACCTGCTCACCGCCGCGCTCGACGGCCTCATCGCCCGCTACGGCCTCCAGGGCGCGCGCCTCGGCGAGGTCGCCGGCGGCGCCGTGCTCAAGCTCGCCGGGGACCTCAACCTCACCCGCGAGAGCGCGCTGGGCACCCCGCTGGACCCCCGCACCCCTGCGATCGATCTCTCCAAGGCCTGCGCGACCGGCCTCGAGGCCGTCGTCCACGTCTCCAACCGGATCCGCCTGGGCCAGATCGACTCCGCGATCGCCGCGGGCGTCGACTCCACCTCCGACGCCCCGATCGAGGTCTCCGCCCGCCTGCGCCGCATCCTCCACCGCGCGAGCGCCGCCCGCAGCACCGCCGACCGCCTCAAGGCCCTCGCCGCGATCCGCCCCGCGGACCTCGCCCCCGTGCCCCCGCGCAACGGCGAGCCCCGCACCGGGCTCTCGATGGGCGAGCACATGGCCCTCACCGCCGCGCAGTGGGGCATCACCCGCGAGGCGCAGGACGAGCTCGCGCTCGCCTCGCACCAGCACCTCGCCGCCTCCTACGACGCCGGCTTCCACGACGACCTCGTCACCGGCTACCGCGGTCTCTCCCGCGACCAGAACCTGCGCGCGGACTCGACCCTCGAGAAGCTCGCCGGCCTCAAGCCCGTCTTCGGCGTGAAGAGCCCCCAGGTCGCCGAGCCCACGATGACCGCCGGCAACTCGACCCCGCTCACCGACGGCGCCTCCGCGGTGCTGCTGGGCAGCGCCGAGTTCGCCGCCGAGCGCGGCCTCACCCCGCTCGCCCGCGTGATCGACGCCCGCTCCGCCGCGGTCGACTTCGTGCACGGCGACGAGGGTCTCCTCATGGCCCCCGCCTACGCCGTCCCCGAGCTGCTCGACGCGAACGGCCTGACCCTCCAGGACCTCGACGTCTACGAGATCCACGAGGCCTTCGCGGCGACCGTGCTCGCGACCCTCAAGGCCTGGGAGTCCGAGGAGTTCTGCCGCGAGCGCCTGGGCCGCGACGGCGCGCTCGGCGCGATCGACCGCACGAAGCTCAACCCGCTGGGCTCCTCGCTCGCCGCCGGGCACCCCTTCGCGGCGACCGGCGGCCGCATCATCGCGAGCCTCGCCAAGCACCTCCACGCCCGCCACGTCGAGACCGGGACCGTGCAGCGCGGCCTCGTGTCGATCTGCGCGGCCGCCGGCCAGGGCACCGTGGCCCTCATCGAGTCCGTCGCCTGAGCGCGACGGGAAGGAGAACCGAGGTCACCATGACCGACGGCTACACCCGCTTCGTCCGCTCCGCGCCGGGAAGGACCATCGCCAAGCAGCTGGGGCTCCCGCGCCCCTCCCGCCTGCTGCGCCGCGAGGACCGCCCCGAGCCCGTGCTCGGCCCCGTCGTCGTGCTCGGCCGCTCGGCCGGGGCCGACGCCATCACCTCCCTGCTGCTCGCCGAGGGCGTCGACGTCCGCCGCCGCTTCGACGAGCTGCGCACCGTCGGCTCCGTGGTCGCCGTCCTCGACGAGGTCGCCGCCCCCGCGGAGCTGGGCGAGATCCTGCTCCCGCTCGCCGGGGCCATGCGCTCCCTCGCCCCGGGCGCGCGCGTCGTCTCCCTCTCCCGTCCCGCGACGGGGGAGGACCCCGCCCGGGACGCCGCCCGCGGCGGCGTCGAGGGCTGGCTGCGCTCCCTCGCCCACGAGATGCGCGGCGGCGGCACGGCGAACGGCGTGCAGGTCGCCGACGGCGTGCCCCTGGACGCCCCGAGCGTGCTGGGCGCCCTGCGTTTCCTGCTCTCCGCCCGCAGCGCCTACGTCGACGGCCAGATCCTCACCGTGGACGGCGCCGAGGGCTCCGCCCCGGCGGACCGCTCGCGCCCCTTCGCCGAGCGCACCGTGCTCGTCACCGGCGCCGCTCGCGGCATCGGCGCGGCGATCGCGCGGACCCTCGCCGCCGACGGCGCCCGTCTCGTGCTCCTGGACGTGCCCGGCGCGGGCACCGAGCTCGCGCGCCTCGCGAACGAGCTGCGGGCCGTGCCCGTGCAGCTCGACGTGACCTCCGCGGGCGCCGGCGAGCGGCTCGTCGCCCAGCTGCGCGAGCGGGGACTCGTGCTCGACGGCGTGGTCCTCAACGCCGGCATCACCCGCGACAAGATGTTCGCGAACATGACGCCGGACCGCTGGGACAGCGTGCTCGCGGTGAACATCACGAGCCAGATCACGCTCATGGAGGCGCTGATCGCGGCCGGGGACGCGCTCGGCCCGCAGCCCCGCGTCGTGTCCCTCGCCTCGACGAGCGGCATCGCCGGCAACGCCGGGCAGACCAACTACGCGACCTCGAAGGCCGGCGTCATGGCCTTCGTCGCCGCGCTCGCCGAGCGGCTCCGGGAGCTCGGCGGGACGGCGAACGCGGTCGCGCCCGGCTTCATCGAGACCGAGATGACCGCCCGGATGCCCCCGCTGAACCGCGAGCTCGCGCGGCGCGTGAGCTCGCTGCGCCAGGGCGGGCTCCCCGTGGACGTCGCCGAGGCGATCGCCTTCCTCGCCTCCGACGAGGCCGGCGGCATCCACGGCCAGACGCTGCGCGTGTGCGGCCAGAACATCGTGGGGCGGTGAGACCCGTGACCGCCGAGACGATCAAGGACCTCCGGGACGTCCCGTCCTTCCCCGCGGTGTACGCGGCGGCGCTCACGCCGTCCCGCGCGCGCCGCTCCCGCCGCGGGACTCCCCGGCTGCCCGCGCTCGCCTACCGCGTGCGCGGGGTGCGGATCGACGCGGAGCGGGCCCGGGACGTGGACCACCTGCTGGGCGGCGCCGCGACGGACCTCGTCCACCCCGCGGTGCTGCACATCCTCGCCTTCCCCGTCTCGCTCGCGCTCATGGCGCGGGACGAGTTCCCCTTCCCGCTGCTGGGCGTGGTGCACCTGCGCAACCAGCTGCTCCAGCACCGCAGCGTGAACGTGGGGGAGACGGTCGACGTCGAGTGCCGGGTGCGGGACCTGCGCCCGCACCGCAAGGGCTGGACCTTCGAGGCGGTCGCGACGGTGCTGGACCAGGACGGCGCGATCATCGCGACGGACGTCTCCACCTACCTCGCCAAGGGCGACAGCCCCGCCGCGGAGGGCACGGGGGCGGATTCCCCCTCGCGGCGCCGCGAGTTCGTCGCGCCCCGCCCCACCGGCCGCTGGTCCCTCGGAGCGGACACCGGCCGCCGCTACGCCGCGGTCTCCGGGGACGCGAACCCCATCCACATGAGCGGCCTGACCGCCCGCGCCTTCGGGTTCCCGAAGGCGATCGCGCACGGCATGTACACCGCCGCGCGGGCGCTCACCGAGGCCCGGCCGGACCTCTCGCGGCCGCTGCGCTGGGACGTCGAGTTCGACGCCCCCGTCACGTTGCCCGGCACGGTGCTCGTCTCCTACGAGGACCGGGCCGACGGCTCGACCACCTGCGTGGGCTGGCGACCCGGGCGGGACGGGAAGCCCGACCGCCGCTGCTTCGAGGTCGCGGTGACGCCGCTCGGCTGAGTCCGGGTCGGCTGAGGGCGGGTCAGTCGCGGGAGAGGCCCTCGCGGAGCGTCGAGAGCAGATGCTCCACGAAGGCCTCCGCCTGCACCTCGCGCAGCACGTCGACGTTCGGCTCGCGGCCCCAGCGGCCCAGCACGTCGCCGACCGTCTGCCCGCGGGTGAGCGTCCCCGCGAGCTCGACGTCCACGGCGAGCGGGGAGGTCGAGGCGAAGCCGCCGGTCACGGCGTGGATCGCGACGATCGGGTCGTGCACGTGGGCCATCCAGCCGAAGCCGTCGGACTCGTGGAAGGCGAAGTAGAAGCGCAGGGCGTCCGCGATGATCTGCGCGACCGGGTGCCCCGTGCCGCTCGCGATCGCCTCGACCGCCTCGAGGGTCGCGGGCTCGAAGCGCACCGCCTCGGTCGCCTCGAGGGAGCCGAGCACCGGTCGCCGCGGGACGCCGGAGAAGGCGGCGAGCACGCGCTGCGCGGCCTCCGGGTCCACGGCCACGTTCCACTCGCTCGTGGGTCCCGTGTTCCCGCGGTGATGAATCGCCCCGCCCATGATGTGCAGGCGTCGCAGCAGCCGCGGCAGCTCCGGCTCGATCTCGAGCGCGAGGGCGAGGTTCGTGTGCGGGCCCAGCACGAGGCCCTCGAGCTCGCCGGGACGCTCCCGGGCGAGGTCCACCCACAGCTGCGCGCCCGCGCGGGGATCCTCCTCCCGCTCCGGCTCCGGCAGCACCGCATGGCCGAGGCCCGTCGGCCCGTGGGTGTCCTCCGCGTACATGGGCGGCTCCACGAGCGGGGCCCCCGCCCCACGCGAGACGGGAACCTCGAGCCCCAGCAGGCCCGTGAGCACGAGGTTGTTGCGGTGCACGGCCTCCACGGGCACGTTGCCGCCGGTCGAGACGATCCCGGCCACCTCCACGTCCTCCCGGCAGGCGAGGTAGGTCAGGGCGATCGCGTCGTCGATGCCGGTGTCGCAGTCGACCAGGAGGGGGAGCGTCATGGCGGGAGCCTACGGGCTGCGGCATGATCGCCCCATGGCCCATCCGCGGAAGGTCGAGGACGACGACCCCGTGCGCGGCGCCCGACCGGCTCGACTCAGCTCGACTCAGCTCTTCTGGAATGCCTCGAGCAGCGAGCCGATCCGCTCACCCATCTCGAGCTGGGTGAGCAGCAGGCCCACGGAGCCGTCGGGGTCCACGAAGACGTCCGTGCCGTAGCCGCCGGACCATCCCCAGCGGCCCCGGTGCGCACCGGCGGTCACCGTGCACACCCCCATGCCCCAGCCGGTCGTCTCCCAGAACCCGGGGAAGAAGCCGTCCGGGTCCTTCGCCGCGGCGGGTACCTGGTCGCTCGTCATGAGCGCGAGGTGCGCGGGCGTGAGCAGGGCACCGTCCCGGAGCGCGGTGAGGAAGCGCAGGTAGTCCGCCGCGGTCGAGACGAGCTCCTCGTGGCTCACGTCGTGCGGGGCGGGACCGGTGAGCGGGCCGCCCCCGGCCGGCTCGCGCTCCACGAGCGCGCTGTCCTCCTCACCGAGGGCGGGCGGCAGGCGGTGCTCCTGCCCGGCGGGGACGCGGTGCGCGGTGTCGACCATGCCGAGCGGGTCGAGCAGGTCCGTGCGCAGGTGCTCCCCGGTGCTCGTCCCGGTCACGCGGGAGATCAGCACCCCGAGCAGGGAGAAGGAGTGGTGGTAGCGCCAGCGCGCACCGGGCTGCCCGACGAGCGGCAGCGCGGCGAGGGCGCCGACGAAGACGTCCGCGTCCATCGGCCAGGGCAGCGCGCCCGCCTCGAGGCCCGCCTCCCGCATCGCGTCCTGCAGCGGGGACGGCGTGAGCGCCATGCCGTAGCCCGAGGTGCAGGTCAGCAGGTGGCGCAGGGTGAGCGGGGCGTCGGTCGCGACCGTGTCCGTCAGCGGGGCGTCGGGGCGGCGCAGCACCCGCGGCGCCGCGAGCTCCGGCATCCAGGGCGCGACCGGGGAGTCCAGCGCCAGCGCGCCGTGCTCCACGAGGCGCAGCGCGGCGACCGCGAGGATCGCCTTGGACATGGACTGGATGCGCACGATCTCGTCGCCGCGCCACGGGGTCCCGTCGGCCCCGCGTATCCCGTGGACGCCGACGGGCACCGGTCGCGGATCGCGGCCGCGGGCGACGATGCCACCCGGCACCACACCGCGCCGCACGGCGTCCTCGAGCACGGACTCGGCGGAGCGGGAGGAGCCGGGGGACGGGGCCGCGGGGGTCGGCATGCCGCCAGCCTACGCAGGCGCGCCCGTAGACTCGCGGGCATGAGCGCGTTCGAGGACTTCCTGCTGCTTGCGCCGCGCGAGGTCCCGCTGGGAGGCCCGCGAGCGATGACCGTGCACCGCACCCTCCCGGCCCGCGCCACCTCCCTCATCGGCGCCTGGTGCTTCGTGGACCACTTCGGCCCCGACGACGTCGAGGCCTCCGGCGGGATGCGCGTGCCCCGCCACCCGCACACCGGGCTCGCGACCGTCTCCTGGCTGTTCGACGGCGCGATCGTGCACCGCGACGCCCTCGGCAGCCACGCCCTCGTGCGCCCCGGCGACCTGGACCTCATGGTCGCGGGTGCCGGCATCACCCACTCGGAGTTCTCGAGCCCGGACACGACCGTGCTGCACGGCGTCCAGCTCTGGTACGCGCTGCCCGACGCCCGCCGCTTCCGCGAGCGCGAGTTCCTCGTCGCCACCCCCGCGGAGCAGGCGGGCGGCCCCGCCCGGATGCGGGTGGGCCTCGGCGCCCTCACCCTCCGCGCGGGCGGCGCCGTGCTCGCCGACGCGAGCCCCGTCACGACCGACACCGCCCTCCTCCTCGCCCAGATCGACCTCGCCGCCGGGACGAGCGCGAGCATGGACCTCGACCCGTCCCACGAGCACGGACTGCTCGTGGACCGCGGCACGGCCCGCCTCGAGGCGGGAGAGCGATCCACGACCGCGGCCCCGCGGGAGCTGAACGTCCTGCCCGACGGCGCCTCCTCCCTCACCCTCACCGCCACGGAGGGCGAGGACCTGCGGGTCCTGCTGCTCGGCGGGGAGCCGCTCGGCGAGGAGATCCTCATGTGGTGGAACTTCGTGGGCCGCACCCACGAGGAGATCGCCGCCTTCCGCGCCCGCTACCAGGTCGAGATCGGCGTCGAGGACGGACCCGACGGCACCGCCGTGGACCCGCTGACCCGCGAGCGCGCCGGCCTCGCCGCCGACGCCGAGCAGTTCGGCCCCTTCGCCCCGCACACCCCGGCGGCCCTGCCCGCCCCCGCCCTTCCCCACGGACGGCTGCGCACCCGCGGCCGCGTGGGCCACCCCGAGGAGCACCCCGCATGACCACCAGCACGCCGCACGACCCGGCGCCCGCCCCCGACCAGACGGACCGCGCGATCATCGCCGCCGCCGAGGAGGAGGGCATCGGCTGCCCCTGCGACGTCCTCGTCCTGGACGACGCGACCGGCGCGCTCACCGCCTTCGCCCTCACGACCATGGCCGAGCACGAGGACGGCCGCGTGATCACCCGCGCCTCCTCCCGCGCCCTCACCACGTCGCTCGCCGCACGCTTCGCCGATGCGCTCGCGAGCGGCCGCCTGGTCCTCGCCACGGCCGGCGAGGAGGGCGCCGAGCCCGCCCCGCTCGCCGAGGCCGCCGCCGCGGGGGAGGGATGCCTGACGGTGCTCGCGCGCCTGCCCAAGTCGCTCCGCGCCCTCGAGGACACCGCCCTCGCGCTCGCCGGCGCCCGCTCCGGGGACGGCGCGCGGGAGCACACGCTCGTCGCCGGCGGCCGCGTCAAGCACATGACCCGCAGCCAGAACGAGGTGCTCGCCCGTGCCTTCACCGAGGTGCGGGGCGGCCGCGGGGTCGGCAAGTCCCGCGCGCTGATCGCGAGCGGGGTCCGGGAGGACGCCCCGGCGCCGCGGGCCCAGGAGGGCGGCGCCGAGGTCGCCGTGCTCGGGGAGCGGCGCGCCCTCGCGCTGCGCGCGCACGGCGGGGTGTTCGGCGGCGCCGCGGCGGACGCCGGCAGCCTGCTCCTGCTGGGCGCCCTCGACGAGCACCTCCGCCGGGGCACGGAGGGGATCCGCTCCGCGATCGACCTCGGCAGCGGCAACGGGCTGCTCACCGCGTACCTCGCCGCGGCGCTGCCCGGGGCGCGGGTGCGCGGCAGCGACGACGACGCGGACGCCGTGCTCTCCACCCGCGCGACCCTCGCCGCGAACGGCCTGGACCGCGACGGGGTCGACGTCGTCTGGGAGGACGCCCTCGAGCGCACCCGCGAGGAGGCCGAGGCAGCGGCGGAGCTCGACGACCTCCTCGGGGACGAGGACGGGCCGGGCGCCGCCGCGCCGGGCGGCGTGGGCGGCGTGGATCTCGTGGTGCTGAACCCGCCCTTCCACGACGGCACCGCGGTCGACGCGACGCTCGTGCAGGACCTGCTCGACGCCGCCGCGAGGGTGCTGCGCCCCGGTGGGGAGCTGTGGCTCGTCCACAACTCCTCCCTGCGCTACCGCGCGGAGCTCGCGCGACGGATCGGCGCGGTGCGCGAGCGCGCCCGGGACCGTCGCTTCACGGTGCTGAGCGCCCGCCGCCGCTGAGCGGCCCGACGGGCCCCGGGTCGACCAGCCCGGGAACGCGAGAGGCGCGCCCCGACCCGGAGGTCGGAGCGCGCCTCTCGGCGGCAGGAGCCGTGCGGCCCGTCAGGCCACCAGGCTGCGCAGCACCGAGGTGAACAGGCCCAGCCCGTCGGTCCCGGTGCGGGTGCCCTCGCCCGGCTGGTCCGGGCCGAAGCCCGCCTCGACCGCGTGCTCGGGGTGCGGCATGAGCCCCACGACGTTGCCCGCCTCGTTGGTGATGCCGGCGATGTCGTGGCGCGAGCCGTTGGGGTTCGCCTCGAAGCCCGCCGGGCCGTGGGTCGCGCCCGCGACGTAGCGGAACACGACGCGGCCCTCGTCCTCGAGCTGCGCGAGGGTGCGGTCGTCGGCCACGTACTGGCCGTCCTGGTTCTTCAGCGGCACGCGGATGACCTGGCCCTCCGCGTACTCCGTGGTCCACGCGGTGCGGTTGTTCTCGATCCGCAGGGGCTGGTCGCGGCACAGGAACGAGCGGTGCGCGTTCTTGATCATCGCGCCGGGCAGCAGGTGGGTCTCGCAGAGGATCTGGAAGCCGTTGCAGATGCCGAGCACGGGCAGCCCGCCCTTCGCGGCGTCCACGAGCTTGCCCATCACCGGGGCGAAGCCGCTGATCGCGCCCGCGCGGAGGTAGTCGCCGTAGGAGAAGCCGCCCGGCAGCACGACCGCGTCGACGGCCTGGAGGTCGTCGTCGCCGTGCCACAGGGAGACGGGCTCGCCGCCCGCGAGGCGCACGGCCCGCAGGGCGTCCCGGTCGTCGAGGGTGCCCGGGAAGGTCACCACGCCGATGCGCATCAGGCGTCCTCGACCTCGAGGGCGACGACGTCCTCGATCACCGGGTTGGACAGCAGCGTCGAGGCGGCCTCGCGGAGGGTCGCGAGGACCTCCTCGGTCGCCTCGCCCTCCACCTCGAGCTCGAACCGCTTGCCCTGGCGCACGGAGGCGATCCCCTCGAAGCCGAGGCGGGGCAGGGCGGCGGCGACGGCCTTCCCCTGCGGGTCGAGGATCTCCGGCTTCGGCATGACGTGGACCACGACGCGTGGCATGGGCGTTCTCCTGGGGGACGGCGCTGGGTGGGCGAGGGCCCGGGGCGGCCCCGGAGGGAGCGGCCGCGAGCGTCTGCAGGGCCCATCGTATCGACTGCGGGGCCCGCGGTGCCCGGGCGCCCGCCGCCGGGCATCCGCCGCCCCGCCGCGGGTCCCGGGCGGGCGGCGTACCGTGCTGTGCGTCAGCGCCCGCCCCGCCAGGAGGTCCCGCCATGCGCATCCGCCATCTCGTCCACTCGTGCCTGCTCGTCGAGCTCGGGGGCCGCCGCGTCCTCGTGGACCCGGGCGCCTTCAGCGCCGAGGCCGTGCGCGCGCTCGGCCCCGAGGTCCTCTCCGCGATCGACGTCGTCGCGATCACCCACCAGCACACCGATCACGTCTCCCGCGCGCTGCTCGCCGAGGTGCTCGCCGCGAGCCCCGACGCCGTGGTCGTCGCGGAGCCGGAGACCGCGACGCTGCTCGAGCAGGCGGACGCGGGGCCGATGGGGGAGGGGCCCGCCGTGCCGCGGGGGCGCACCCTCTCGCTCGCCGCGGGGGCCGCGCACGTGTTCCCGGCCGCGGCCGGGGAGCCGAAGCTGCGGATCGAGGCGGTGGGCGGCCGGCACGCGATCATCCACCCGGACATCCCGCGCGTGGGCAACTGCGGCCTGGTGCTGCGTGCCGGTGAGGGGCCCCGCCTGGGGATCACGGGCGACTCCCTCGAACCGGTCCCCGAGTTCCACGGCATCGACGTGCTCGCCTTCGCCGTCGTCGCCCCCTGGTCGAAGATGAGCGAGACGATCGAGTTCCTCCGCGAGGTGCGTCCCGTGCTCGCCCTGCCCGTCCACGAGGCGGTCGCGAGCGAGCTGGGTCGCCCGATCTTCCTGCGGCAGTCCGCCGCCCTCGCCCCCGCCGGCACCGAGGTGCGCGACTGGGGCGTGGACGGCGAGGTCGAGCTCTGAGCGCAGCCCGGGGCGGGTCCCGCCCGGCTCAGAAGCTCGTGCCGGTGAGCCGCTCGTAGGCCTCGACGTAACGCGCGCGGGTCTGCTCGACGACCTCCGCCGGGAGCTCCGGCGGCGGCGTCGAGGAGCCCTTGTGCCAGCCGGAGGCGCGGGAGGTGAGCCAGTCGCGCACGTACTGCTTGTCCAGGCTCGGCTGCGCGGCGCCCTCGCGGTAGGACTCCGCGGACCAGAACCGCGAGGAGTCCGGGGTGAGCACCTCGTCGCCGAGGGTCAGGGCGCCGTCGGTGCGGGAGCGGCCGAACTCGAGCTTCGTGTCCGCGAGCAGGATGCCGCGCTCCGCGGCGAGCGAGCGGGCCCGCTCGTAGACCGCGAGGGTCAGGCTGCCGAGCTCCGCGACGAGCTCCTCGCCGAGGCGGTCGCCCGCCTCCGCGACGGTGATGTTCTCGTCGTGCTCGCCGGGGCCCGCCTTCGTGGACGGCGTGAAGATCGCCGGGTCCAGGCGGGAGGCCTCGCGCAGGCCCGCGGGCAGCACGTGCCCGCCCACGGAGCCGCCCGCGCGGTAGTCGGCGAGGCCGGAGCCCGTGAGATAGCCGCGGGCGATGCACTCCAGCGGCACCATGTCCAGGCCCCGGCAGCGCAGCGCGCGCCCGGCGACCTGCTCCGGGACGTCGGTCGCGGAGAGCACGTGGTGGGGGAGGAGATCGGCGAGCTGCTCGAACCAGAACAGGCTGATCCCGGTGAGCAGGCGGCCCTTGTCCGGGATCCCCGGCTGCAGGGAGTGGTCGTAGGCGCTGATCCGGTCCGTGGCGAGGACGAGCACCTCCTGGGCGGTGCTCACGTCCTCCCCGGCGGGCACGTACAGCTCGCGCACCTTGCCGGTGACGGCGTGGTCCCAGCCCTCGAGCTCGGGCGCCTCGATCAGCGCGGTGCTCATGCGCGGCCCCCGCTCCGGGACTCGGACCCGGCGGCCTCGGCGGCGATGTCGGTGCGGTGGTGGGAGCCCTCGAGGCCGATCGCGTCGACCCCGGCGAGGGCGGCGGCGCGGGCGGCCGAGAGGTTCCGGCCGCGGCCCACGACGCACAGCACCCGGCCGCCGGCGCTCACGAGGTCCCCGTCGGCGTCGAGGGCGGTCCCGGAGTGGATCACGTGGGCCCCGGTGGCCTCGGCCTGCTCGATCCCGGTGACCACGTCACCGGTGCGGTTCTTCCGCGGGTAGCCGGCGGAGGCGATCACCACGGTCACCGCGGCATCGTCGCTCCAGGTGAGCTCGCCGGCGGTGGTGAGGTCACCCCGGGCGGCGGCGAGCAGCAGCGGTCCGAGCGGCGAGGTGAGCCGCTCGAGGACCACCTGGGTCTCCGGGTCGCCGAAGCGGGCGTTGAACTCGACCACGCGCACGCCGCGGGCGGTGAGCGCGAGGCCGCAGTAGAGCACGCCCACGAAGGGGATGCCGCGTGCGGCGAGCTCGTCGATCGTGGGCTGGGCGACCTTCTCGACGATCTCCTCGACGAGACCGGCGGGGGCCCAGGGGAGCGGGGAGTAGGCGCCCATGCCGCCGGTGTTGGGGCCCTCGTCGCCGTCGAGCGCGCGCTTGAAGTCCTGGGCGGGGGCGAGCGGGACGACGCGGGTGCCGTCGCTCACGCAGAACAGGGAGACCTCGGGGCCGTCGAGGTACTCCTCGACGACGACGGAGCCGCCGGCGCCGATCACGGCGCGGCCGTGGGCGATCGCGTGCTCGATGTCCGGGGTGACGACGACGCCCTTGCCGGCGGCGAGGCCGTCGGCCTTCACGACGAAGGGCACGTCCCGCAGCGGGTTCACGCGGTCCAGCGCGGGGAGCACCTCGTCCCCCGTGGTCGCGGTGACCGCCATGGCCGTGGGGACGCGCGCGGCGTCCATGATCTCCTTCGCCCAGGTCTTGGAGCCCTCGAGCCGTGCGGCCTCCTGGGAGGGGCCGAAGACCGTCAGGCCCGCCGCGCGGAGCCTGTCGGCGGCGCCCGCGACGAGCGGGGCCTCGGGGCCGACGACGACGAGGTCGGGGGAGACTTCCTGCGCGAGCGCCACCTGGCCGTCGAGGTCGTCGACGGAGACGTCGTGGCAGGTCGCGAGCGCGGCGATCCCGGGATTGCCGGGGGCGGCGTGGAGCTCGGGGGCGGGGGAATCGGCGGCGAGGCGGCGCACGATCGCGTGCTCGCGACCACCGGAGCCGATGACGAGGATCTTCACGCGGGCCAGCGTACCGACGGCCGTCCACCTCCCGCGGAGGTGCCCGCACTGCGGAGGGCGCGGCCCGGGGCGGGCACGAGGAGGGGCGGACCGCTCGCCGCTACGATCGCCCGTATGCCGGAGCCCGACCCCACCCGCCGCCTGCGGCTCGACCTCTCCTACGACGGCAGCGACTTCCACGGCTGGGCCGTCCAGCCGGGCCTGCGCACCGTGCAGGGGGAGCTCGAGGCCGCGCTCGCCCAGGTGACGCGCACCCCGGTCGCCGTCACCGTCGCCGGTCGCACCGACACCGGCGTCCACGCCCGAGGGCAGGTGTGCCACCTCGACCTCGGTGAGCAGGTCCTCGCGGGGCTGCCGGGCCGCTCCGACCGGGACCCCGCCGCGGCCCTCGTGACCCGGCTCGCGGGCGTCCTGCCGGCGGACGTCGTCGTCCACACCGCACGGGTCGTCCCGGACGCGTTCGACGCCCGCTTCGGCGCGCTGCGCCGCACCTACCGCTACCGGATCTCCGACTCCCCGTCCGTGCACGACCCGCTGCGCCGGGACGTGCTGCGCCACCGTCGGCCCCTCGACGTGGAGGCCATGGACCGGGCGAGCGAGGTGCTGCTCGGCGAGCACGACTTCCTCTCCTTCTGCCGGCCCCGCGAGGGGGCGAGCACCACGCGCACCCTCGAGCTGCTGCGCTGGGAGCGCCCGGGCCCCGGCTTCGCCGATGCGGGGCTCGTCGTCGCGACCGTGCGGGCCGACGCCTTCTGCCACCACATGGTCCGCTCGCTCGTGGGGACACTGCTGCCCGTGGGGGAGGGCCGCCAGGGGGAGGGCTGGCCCGCGGCGGTGCTCGCCGCCCGCACCCGCGAGGCCGGCCGGCGCGGCGAGGCGGGCGCCGCGAGCCTGTGCCCGCCCCAGGGCCTCACCCTCGAGGACATCGAGTACCCGCCGGACGACGGCCTCGCCGAGCAGGCGCGACGGGCGCGGACCCTCCGGGGCTGAGCCCCGGGCGCGGCGGACGTGGGCGAAGCCACTCCCCGAGGGGCGCTCCCCGCGTTGACCCCCCTGCTCGCCCGCGACTATCCTGGGGCGTCGTCGTGCCTTGATGTGCGCTCTGCTCCGCTGCCGAAACCTGCTTTCCGGCGCGAGGAGGGGTCTCACCCGCATCCAGGACCGTCGCCGCATCGTGGGCGGAACGGGACGGGCTCGACGAGAAGGCCATGCTTTTTTCGAAGGAAGCGTGTCCACGGTCCATCGAAACGTGCCCCGCGAGCAACGAGCTCGACGGGCACTCCGACGAGAGAAGAAGGCACGAGTGCGTACGTTCACCCCGAAGCCCGACGATGTCGAGCGTTCCTGGTACGTCATCGACGCAACGGATGTCGTCCTCGGCCGGCTCGCTTCCCAGGCTGCTCAGCTGCTGCGGGGCAAGCACAAGCCGGTCTTCGCACCCCACGTGGATGCAGGCGACTTCGTGATCATCATCAACGCCGAGAAGGTCGCCCTGACCGGGAACAAGCGTGAGGCCAAGCTGGCCTACCGCCACTCCGGCTACCCGGGCGGCCTCCGGAGCACCCCCTACTCCGAGCTCCTCGAGACGCATCCGGAGCGCGCGGTGGAGAAGGCCATCAAGGGCATGCTCCCCAAGAACAAGCTGGCCGACCAGCAGCTCAAGAAGCTGAAGGTCTACGCGGGCGGCGAGCACCCGCACGCGGCCCAGCAGCCCGTCCCCTTCACCATCGACCAGGTGGCGCAGTAAGCGGCCCCCGCCGCTGCCGCTCACTGCACGGAAAACATCTAGGAGAACCGTGACCGAGACCACCCACGAGGACCTCGAGACCGTCACTGACGAGTCGGCTCCCTCGACCTTCACCACCGAGTCCACCGGCGAGGAGGCCGTCGGCTCCGGCCAGTCGGCCATCGCGCCCGGGTACGGCACCGGCCGCCGCAAGGAGGCCATCGCCCGCGTCCGTCTGATCCCCGGCTCCGGCCAGTGGACCGTCAACGGCCGCACGCTCGAGGACTACTTCCCGAACAAGGTGCACCAGCAGGAGGTCAACGACCCCTTCAAGGTGCTCGATCTGCAGGGCCGCTTCGACGTCGTCGCCCGCATCTCCGGCGGTGGCCCCTCGGGCCAGGCCGGTGCGCTGCGCCTCGGCGTCTCCCGCGCGCTCAACGAGATCGATCAGGACGCCAACCGCGCGACCCTGAAGAAGGCCGGCTTCCTGACGCGCGACGCGCGCGTCATCGAGCGCAAGAAGGCCGGCCTCAAGAAGGCCCGCAAGGCCTCGCAGTTCTCGAAGCGCTGATCCCCGGATCGCCGCCTCGAGCGCTCGAGCGCTCGGCTGCGAAGGGCCCCGCCACCTCCGGGTGGCGGGGCCCTTCCGCGTCCCCGGGGCCGCGCGGGGCGCCGTCGGCCCCGGGATGAGACCGGACCGAGACCTCCGTGCACGCAGGGCGGACCGCAGTCCCCGGCGCCGACGGCGGCGCGCATCCTGGCCGCTCGATCACTGTCGGAGACGAGAGGACCCACCGATGACCACCTCGGGGACGCCCAGCAACGCAGCACCGGAGCCCGTCGGCAAGAGCCGGGCGGGGGAGCTGATCGACGAGCGGCGCCGCGAACGCGGGATCACCTGGGCCGAGCTCGCCGAGCGCACGGGACGGCCGGCCGTCTGGCTCACCGCAGCCGTGCTCGGCGCGCACCCCGTGCCGTCGCAGGAGGCCGAGGTGCTGCGAGAGGCCCTGGGCCTGGAGCCGGCGCTCGTCGCCGCCCTGCGTCGCCAGCCCACCCGCATCGCCGATCACGCTGCGCTCAGCGACCCGACGATCTACCGGTTCCAGGAGCTGATCCAGGTGTACGGACCGGCCCTGAAGGCGCTGATCCACGAGGAGTTCGGCGACGGGATCATGAGCGCCATCAACTGCTCGATCGACCTGCGCCGGGGCGAGCACCCAGGTGGGGACCGCGTCGTGCTCACCATCGACGGGAAGTTCCTGTCCTACGACTGGGTCTCCTCGGAGGCCTGAGCGGGGCCGCCCCGGCTCAGGCGAGCAGCTCGCGGATGTCGTCCGCGCTGATGCCGCGGGCGAAGGCGCCGCCGCCCTCCGTGAGCGCCTCGAACAGCTCCGCCTTGCGCTGCTGCAGGGCGAGCACCTTCTCCTCGATCGTGTCCTCCGCGACCATGCGGTACACCATGACGGTGCGGTCCTGGCCGATGCGGTGGGCGCGGTCCACGGCCTGGTTCTCCGCGGCCGGGTTCCACCACGGGTCCAGCAGGAACACGTAGTCCGCCTCCGTGAGGGTCAGGCCGAAGCCGCCCGCCTTGAGGGAGATGAGGAAGACCGGCGCGTCCCCCTCGCGGAACGTGGTGACCACGGCGTCGCGGTCCTTCGTGGAGCCGTCGAGGTAGGCGTAGCGGATGCCGCGCATGTCCAGCTCGTCGGCCACGTGCCGCAGGTGCGAGGTGAACTGGCTGAACAGCAGCACCCGGTGCCCGTCGACCACCTCGTCGAGGCGGTCGAACAGCGCCTCGAGCTTCGAGCTGGCGACGTCGCCGTGCGCCTCCGCGTCGACGATCGACGGGTCCAGCGCCATCATCCGCAGCAGGGTGAGGGAGCGGAAGACGATGAAGCGGTTGCGGTCGAGGTCCTCCTCGATGAGCCCGAGGACCTTCTTGCGCTCCCGCTGCAGGATCGAGTCGTACAGGGCGCGGTGCTGCTCGGAGAGCGTCACCGTGAGCACCTGCTCGTGCTTGGGCGGGAGGTCCTTCGCGACGAGCTCCTTGGTGCGGCGCAGCAGGAAGGGCCGCACGCGGGAGCGCAGCTCCTCCATCCGCTCCGGGTGCTCCCCGGACTCGATCGGCGCGGTGTAGCGCTGGCGGAAGGCGATCGCGGAGGGGAACAGTCCCGGGGTGGCGAGCGCGAGGATCGACCAGAGGTCCTCGAGGGTGTTCTCCATCGGGGTGCCCGTGATCGCGAGCCGGAAGGAGGCGCGGATCTCCGCGGCGACCTGGTGGGAGCGGGAGCGGCGGTTCTTCACGAACTGCGCCTCGTCGAGCACGAGCGCCTGGAAGTCGAGCGCCGTGAACTCCTCGGCGTCGATCCGGAGCACCGTGTAGCTGGTGACGACGAGGTCCGCGCCGAGGATCTCACGGGAGACGTCGGTGCCGCGGGCGCGGGCCGTGCGGTCCACGACGACGACCTTGAGCGAGGGCGTGAAGCGCTCCGCCTCCGCGCGCCACACGCCGAGCACGGAGGACGGCGCGACGACGAGGAAGGGCGGGGCGGTCGGATCCTTCGCCCGGGCGTGGGCGAGCAGGGCGAGGGTCTGGACCGTCTTGCCGAGGCCCATGTCGTCCGCGAGCACGCCGCCCAGGCCGTGCTCGAGCAGGAAGGCGAGCCAGGCGAAGCCCTCCTCCTGGTAGGGGCGCAGGGTCGCCGTGAGGGCGGCGGGCAGCGGCGGGGCGGTGATCTCCGTGAGGCGCGCGAGGGCGCCCACGCTGCGCTCCCACTCGGCGCTCGCCCGGGCCTCCTCGGCGATCGCGGTGATGTCCTCCCACATGTCCACCTGGTAGCGGCTGATCTGCTGCTGGTGGGGGTTCCACTCGGCGAGCGCCTCGCCCTCGCCGATCAGCTCGCGGAGCCGGTCGAAGACGGGGTTGTCGAGGGAGAAGTAGGTGCGGTCCGGGAGCATGAGCCGGCCCTGGCCGGTCGCGAGGGCCGTGAACAGGGTGGGGAAGGGGATCGTGCGGCCGTCGACCGTGATCTCGAAGCCCAGGTCGAACCAGTCGTTCTTGCCGGGGGTGGGCCACTGGTTCACGCGCACCTGCGGGGAGCCGTCGAGCTCGCGGTAGGCGTGGCGGGTGCCGACGATCCGCGCCTCGACGTGGTCGAGGGCGCCGAGCGCGTCGAGGACGTGCTCGGTGAAGGCGGCCGTGTCCGGACCGGAGAGGTGCTCGGTCGCGTCGCGCCCGGCCTGCGCCCACAGGGAGCGGGCCGACTCGAGCACCGCGTCCTCGTGCTCCACGTCGCGGCGCACGCCCTGGCGGCGGTCGATGGGGAGGGTGCGCGAGGGGTCGTGGTACTGCCAGGACCAGCTGAGGTCCAGGCGGTCGCCCTCGGCGTAGGCGGCGGCGAGGCGCAGCGTCGCAGGGCGCACCGCGGGCATCTCGACGCTGCCGTCGGAGCTGGTCACGGCCGTCGTGGCGCGCAGGTGCGGGTAGGCGACCTCGAGGAACTCCTCGCGCTCGGCGGGTGGCACCTCGAGCGGAGAGGTGCGCTGGAAGAGGCGCTGCAGGGCGGTGGGGATCGGGCTGCCGGCGGGGGCGATCCGGGCCGGGAGGCGCACGCCGTCGCCCTTCGGCGCGGGCTCGGCGCGCTCGGGGTCCAGGTCGATGATGCCGGCGCTGCCGAGCGGGCGGGCGTGCGGGGCGGGCACGTCGTCGATCGTGACGAGCGGTTGGACGACGAGCGGTGCGTCCTCGCCGGTGCTGCGCAGGTCCACCGTGACCGCGGCGGAGCCGGCGAGCGAGAGGCCCGTGAGCGCGCTGCCGGGGAGGAAGGCGACGCCGACGTCGCGCGCGTGGGCGAGGGCCTGCCACAGCAGCGGCGAGCCGATCTGGTTGATCCACAGCTGCTCGATCGCGCCCACCGCGTAGGAGCGCTCGGCGGAGGCCGCCGCGAAGATCCGGGTGAGCGCCTCCGCATGGGCGGGGTCGTAGGCGGTCGAGTGCACGCGGTACTCGAAGGTGCGCCAGGAGATGCCGCCCTTGATCCAGCTGCCCTTCCGGCCCATGATCAGCGGGCGCATGCTGAGGGAGAGCGGCGAGCCGGACGCGAGGTGCTCCGCGGTGACGTCCTCCCGGCCGATCCGCGCGCCGCGGCCCTGCAGCGGCGCGGCCGCGAGGTCGAAGCGCAGGGCGAGCGGCTGCGGCGTCGTCTCCTCGGCGGCCTCCTCGCCGAGCAGGGGGCGCAGCACGGAGCGCCACTCCGACGGCGGGTGCTCGCGATCCTGCTCCTCGGCGCGCGCGTCGAGCGCGTACAGGGTCGCCGCGACGTGCTTGCAGCCGCGGGAGACGGGGCACGTGCAGCGGGAGCCGGTGGGCCGCCAGATGCCGCCCGCCGTGGGGCGCCAGAAGCGGCGGGAGACGGCGTCCTCCTCGTACTCGCGCAGCTCGACGACGACCCGGTAGCGGTCGCTCATCCCCTCGACCTCCGCCTCGGCGCGGCCCGCAGCGCGATCCCAGTCCAGGGAGATCACCCGCTTCTGTCGCGAGTACTCGAGGCCGCGGCCGGCGGCGGCGTCGCCCACCGCCTGGCTGATCGCGAGCGGCGGCACGTGCGGCAGCGGCGCGGCGGCGGAGGGCGGGGTGGAGGCGGAGGAGGCCGACGAAGGCATAGGGGACAGCGTATCGAGCGCGGAGCCCTCACGGCGCATCCGGGGGAGGGCTCACGGCGGGCCGACGGGGGCGGCGTGAGCACGACCACGCGAGGCGCGCCCGGGGCGCCGGGGGAGCCCCGGGCGCTACAGTCGGTGCCGTTCCGCCCGCGCAGGCCGCGCAGGGCCCCGCATCTCGGAAGGACCCTCCTCATGGCTCGACTCTTCGGCACCGACGGCGTGCGCGGACGCGCGAACGACGACATCACCGCGGAGCTCGCGGTCGAGCTGTCGGTGGGCGCCGCCCACGTGCTGGGGACCTTCGGCGCCTTCGAGGCGGACGGGAGGAAGCCCGTTGCGATCGTCGGCCGGGACACCCGCCCCTCGGGCGACTTCCTCGCCGCCGCGGTGAGCGCGGGCCTCGCCTCCGCAGGGGTCGACGTGCTCGACGCGGGCATCATCGCGACCCCGGGCCTCGCCTTCCTCGTGCAGTCCACCGGTGCGGACCTCGGCGTCATGATCTCCGCCTCCCACAACCCGGCCCCGGACAACGGCATCAAGTTCTTCGCCCGCGGCGGCGTGAAGCTGCCCGACGAGGTCGAGGACGCGATCGAGGCGCGGCTCGGCGAGGAGTGGGAGCGCCCGCAGGGCACCGCCGTCGGCACCATCCGCCCCTTCGAGAACGCCGTCGAGCAGTACGTCGAGCATCTCGTCTCGACCCTCGACCGCCCGCTCACGGGCCTCACCGTGGTCGCCGACTGCGCGAACGGCGCGGCCTCGGTCTCCGGGCCGGAGGCGCTGCGCCGCACTGGCGCGACCGTCCACGTGATCGGCGACCGCTCCGACGGCGGCCTCATCAACGACGGCGTGGGCTCCACGCACCTCGGCCCGCTGCAGGCCGCGGTGCTCGAGCACGGCGCGGACCTCGGCGTGGCCTTCGACGGCGACGCGGACCGCTGCCTCGCGGTCGCGGCCGACGGCGAGCCGGTCGACGGCGACCAGATCATGGCGATCCTCGCCCTGGACCTCAAGGAGCGCGGCAAGCTCCACGACGACACCCTCGTCGTCACCGTCATGAGCAACCTCGGCCTCAAGCTCGCCATGAAGGAGCACGGCATCACCCTCGCCCAGACCGGCGTGGGTGACCGCTACGTGCTCGAGGAGATGAACCTCGGCGGGTACTCCGTGGGCGGCGAGCAGTCCGGCCACGTGATCCTCGCCGAGCACGCCACCACCGGCGACGGCGAGCTCACCGCCCTGCACCTGCTGCAGCGCATCGCCGCGACCGGCACCTCCGCCCGCGAGCTCGCGGACGTCATGTCCCGCCTCCCGCAGGCGCTCATCAACGTCAAGGGCGTCGACAAGGCCCGCGCGACGATCGACCACGAGGTGCGCGACGCGGTCGCCGCGGCGGAGGCGGAGCTCGGCGAGAGCGGCCGCGTGCTGCTGCGCCCCTCGGGCACCGAGCCCGTCGTCCGTGTCATGGTCGAGGCCCCCACCGACGAGACCGCGACCGCCGTCGCCGAGCGCCTCGCCGCCGTCGTCCAGGAGCGCCTCGCGCTCTGAGCACCGCCTACATGCCGAGCTTCTCTGCAGGGTCGGCATAGAGCGATCCTTCGTGCTTCGACATCCCTGGGCGGAAGAAGATCCCCCGTACGAGGGGGACTCCGGAGGGTTGCGTCCTCGATCGTGGACCTCAGCGGCTGATCAACCGGGGAGAACGGTGGATGGTTCGGGTATGCGAGTTCACCGCACGAGGCTCACCGGCTGCCCCCGCGAGCCCGGCGGTCCCGTGAGCCCGACGTTCTCTCTCGCCCGACGCTCCCGCGAAGCGGCCGATGGTCCGATTCCGTTCCAGATCGATGGTGGATCTGGAACGGAATCGGACCATCCTCGTTCTGCGCGGGGGCGGGGGCGGGGGCGGGTTCTCAGACGGTGCTGCTCCGCCTGATCTCCTCCCGCTCGTTCCTCGCAGTACGTCGATCAGACCTTGCGCAGGAGCACGTTCTGCACGCGGTGCTGGGCGTCCTTGCGCAGCACGAGGTCGGCGCGGCCGCGGGTGGGCAGCACGTTCTCGGAGAGGTTCGGCCCGTTGATCGTGTGCCAGATCCGCAGCGCCGTCTCGACCGCCTCCTCGTCCGTGAGCTCCGCGTAGCGACGGAAGTACGAGCGCGGGTCGGAGAAGGCGGTGCGGCGCAGGGCGAGGAAGCGGTCCACGTACCAGCGCTGCACGTCCTCGCCGCGGGCGTCGACGTAGACGGAGTAGTCGAAGAAGTCGGAGACGGCCATGCCGAGCCGGCCGTCGCGCCGCGGCCGCGCGGGCTGGAGCACGTTCAGGCCCTCGAGGATGAGCACGTCGGGGCTCTCCACGACGACGCGCTCGTCGGGCACGATGTCGTAGACGAGGTGCGAGTACACGGGCGCCTCGACGCGCTCGACCCCGGCCTTGACGTCCGCGACGAAGCGCAGCAGCCGGCGCCGGTCGTAGCTCTCGGGGAAGCCCTTGCGGTGCATGATCCCGCGGGCCTCGAGCTCCGCGTTGGGGAGCAGGAAGCCGTCGGTCGTCACGAGCTGCACGCGGGGAGTGTCCGGCCAGCGGGCCATGAGCTCGCGCAGCAGGCGGGCCGTCG
The DNA here is from genome assembly GCF_005490785.1 of Brachybacterium sp. SGAir0954. Lineage (GTDB taxonomy): Bacteria > Actinomycetota > Actinomycetes > Actinomycetales > Dermabacteraceae > Brachybacterium > Brachybacterium rhamnosum. Next base: position 1,627,324 of record NZ_CP027295.1, read on the forward strand.
TCGACTTGCCGACCGCGACCGAGCCGGCGACGCCGATGACGTACGGGGTGCGCACCTGCTGCTCGCCGAGGAAGTCCCCGCGCGAGCGGCGCAGGCGCTGCGCCTGGGCGACCTGGATGTTCAGCAGGCGGGAGATCGGCCGGTACACGGCGTCGACCTCGCTCAGGTCGATCATGTCGCCGAGGCCGCGGAGGTTGTCGACGTCCCGCGCGTCCAGGGGGAGCGGGGTCTGCCGGGAGAGCCTCGCCCAGTCCTCGCGGGGGATCTCGAGGAAGGGGGTGACGGCACTCGACGCGGCGGCGGGTCTCATGGGGCGATTCTTCCAGCCGCCCGCCCGTGCCCCCGTCACTCCCGCGCCGGTGAGACCCACGCCGCACCCCTGCGTGATCGTGCACGGGCGTGCGCACCGCCCGTCACGACCGGTCACGAGGTGGGTGAAGCGTGAGCGAACACTCGTGACCTGCGGCGATCCGGTGCGGTCCGGGGCCTCCCGGGGCGCTACGTTCGTCCTCATGTGTGGAATCGTCGGTTACGTGGGCCAGCGCCCCGCCTCCCCCTCCTCCCGTCCCGTCGACGTGGCCCTCCAGGGCCTCGCCCGTCTCGAGTACCGCGGATACGACTCCGCGGGCGTCGCCGTCCTCGACGGCTCCGAGGTGCGCGTCGCGAAGGCCAAGGGCAAGCTGAAGAACCTCCGCGGGGTGCTCGAGGGACAGGACGTCCCGACCTCCGCGGTCGCGATCGGCCACACCCGCTGGGCCACCCACGGCGCGCCGACCGACGAGAACGCCCACCCCCACCTGGGCGGCAAGGACGACGAGCTCGCCCTCGTCCACAACGGCATCATCGAGAACTTCGCCGCCCTCCGCACCTCCCTCGAGGCCGACGGCTACACCTTCCGCTCCGAGACCGACTCCGAGGCCGCCGCGCATCTCGTGGCCCGCGAGATGCAGCGCACCGGCGACCTCACCCTCGCCCTGCGCGCCGCCGCGGTCCAGCTCGAGGGCGCCTTCACCCTCCTCGCCATCCACCGCGACCAGCCGGACCGCGTCGTCGCCGCCCGCCGCAACTCCCCGCTCGTCGTGGGCCTCGGCGAGGGCGAGAACTACCTCGGCTCCGACGTCGCCGCCTTCGTGGACAACACCCGCGAGGCGCTCGAGATCGGTCAGGACCAGGTCGTCACCGTCACCGCGGACGACGTCGCCGTCACCGACTTCGAGGGCACCGAGGTCACCGAGAAGAAGCAGTACACGATCGCCTGGGACGTCGCCGCCGCGCAGAAGGGCGGCTACGACTCCTTCATGGCCAAGGAGATCCACGAGCAGGCGACCGCCGTCGCGGACACCCTCCGCGGCCGCATCGACAGCGGCGCCCTCCACCTCGACGAGATGAGCATCGACGAGTCGGTGCTGCGCAGCATCGACAAGATCATCGTCGTCGCGTGCGGCACCGCCGCGAACGCCGGCAACGTCGCGAAGTACGCGATCGAGCACTGGTGCCGCATCCCCACCGAGGTCGAGCTCGCCCACGAGTTCCGCTACCGCGACCCGATCGTCACCGAGAAGACCCTCGTCGTCGCGATCTCCCAGTCCGGCGAGACCATGGACACCCTCATGGCCATGCGCCACGCGCAGGAGCAGGGCGCGAAGGTCGTCGCGATCTGCAACACCTACGGCTCGACGATCCCGCGCGAGGCCGACGCCGCCCTGTACCTCCACGTGGGCCCCGAGATCGCGGTCGCCTCGACGAAGGCGTACCTCGGCCAGATCACCGCCTGCTACCTCCTGGGCCTGTACCTCGCCCAGGTGCGCGGGAACCTCTTCCCCGACGAGATCGCGGCCCTCATGGAGGACCTCGAGCAGCTCCCCGCGCACGTGCAGACGGTGCTCGACGGCGCGGGCGCCGTCGAGGAGCTCGCGCGGTCGATGAAGGACACCACGAGCGTGCTGTTCCTGGGCCGCCACGTCGGCTACCCGACGGCGCTCGAGGGCGCGCTCAAGCTCAAGGAGATCGCCTACATCCACGCGGAGGGCTTCGCCGCCGGCGAGCTCAAGCACGGGCCGATCGCCCTGGTCGACGAGGGTCAGCCGGTCTTCGTCATCGTGCCGTCCCCGCGCGGTCGCGACTCCCTGCACTCGAAGGTCGTCTCGAACATCCAGGAGGTGCGCGCCCGCGGCGCCCGCACCCTGGTGATCGCGGAGGAGGGCGACGAGGACGTGCTGCCGTACTCGGACGTGGTGCTGCGCGTCCCGGCGACCCGCACGCTCTTCGCGCCGCTGCTGACCGTGATCCCGCTGCAGATCTTCTCGTGCGCCCTCGCCGCCGCGAAGGGCCTGGACGTCGATCAGCCGCGCAATCTCGCGAAGTCCGTGACGGTCGAGTGACCCGCTGACGACGGGGCGCGCCGCTGTGGGCGGCGCACCCGTCGGCGCCTCCGCGGCGCGCCCGACGGCCGGTCCGTCACCCCTCCCGGGGTGGTGGGCTGGCCGTCCTGCTGCGGGCCGACGGGCCTGCACGGGTGGGGGAGCGGGTGTGATACTGCGAGGGTGAGCACCTCTTCCGAGCCCGGGGGCACCGCCGCGGGCAGCACTGACGGGTCGACCGACGGGACGACCGTCGCGGGCCGGGCGTTCCCGCCCCGCGAGGACGGCCGGATCGTCGGCGTCGGCATCGACGTCGCCCAGATCTCGCGGCTCGAGGGCCTGCTCGAGCGCACTCCCGCCCTCGGCGAGCGGCTCTTCGCCCCCGAGGAGCGCGAGCTCTCCCTCGCCTCCCGCGCGGCACGGGTCGCGGCGAAGGAGGCCGTCGGCAAGGCCCTCGGCCATCCGGGCGACTTCTCCTGGCAGGACGTCACCGTCCAGCGCACCGCCGTGCGCCGCCCCTATCTCGTGCTGCGCGGCGCGACCCTCGCCGCGGCGGAGGAGCTCGGGGTGACGCACCTGCACCTGTCCCTCTCGCACGACGGCGACATCGCCACCGCGATCGTCGTCGCCGAGCGTGCCGAGCCGTCCCCGACTGCGAACACCGAGGTCCCGCGATGATCATCGGCTACTCCGCCGCCGCCGTCCGCTCCGCCGAGCGTCCCCTCCTGGACGCGGGCGAGCCGCTCATGCAGCGCGCCGCCGCCGCGATCGACGCCCACGTCGCCGCGCTGCTCGAACCGCGCGGCCCGCTGCGCGACCGGCACGTGCTCGTGCTCGCCGGCTCCGGCGCGAACGGCGGGGACGGCCTCCACGCGGCCGCCCTGCTGCGCGGCCGCGGCGTGCAGGCCCGGGCGCTCACGACCGGCACGAGCCTGCACGAGGGCGGGGCGCAGGCGCTGCGGGAGGCCGGCGGGCGGATCGACCGCCTCGACGAGCTGACCGAGCGGGACCTCGACGACCTCCTCGACGAGATGGACCTCGTGCTCGACGCGATCGTCGGCATCGGCGGCCGGCCCGAGGTGCCCGCCCCGATCGCCCCGCTGCTGGACGCCGTGCGCCGCCATTCCCTGCCCGTGATCGCCGTGGACCAGCCGAGCTTCCTCGACGCGTCCACCGGCGAGGCGGCCCCCGAGGCGCTCGCCGCCCGCGCCACCCTCACCTTCGGCGCGGTGAAGGCGGGCCTCCTCCTCCCCGGCGGCAGCGCGCTCGCCGGGACCGTGCACCCCGTGGACCTGGGCCTGGACCCGCACCTGCCCAGCTCCGGTCCCGGCCTCGTGGTCCAGCGACTCACCGACGCCGACGTGCGCAGCCTGTTCCCGCGCCCGGGGGCGGAGTCCACGAAGTACCGCCGCGGGGTCGTCGCCCTCGCCGCCGGCAGCCCCGACTATCCCGGCGCGGCCGTGCTCTCCGTCTCCGGCGCCGCCCGCGCGGGCGCCGGCATGGTGCGCCTGCTCGCCCCGGGGAGCGTGCGCGAGCTCGTGCTGCACCGCCGGCCGGAGGTCGTGGGCCACGAGAGCCCCACGCCGCCCTCGCATGAGACCGGTCACGCCCGGCCCGTCATCGATCTCGAGGCGGCGGGCCGCACCCACGCGCTCGTCGTCGGCCCCGGTCTCTCCCCGGAGGACCCCCGCGCCCGGGCCGGCGTGGCCCTGCTGCGACGCGGCGCCCACGGCCCGGGCCGCGGCGTGATCGACGCCGGCGCGCTCGGCGCGATCGGCCCCGAGGACCGGTTCGGATCGGAGATCGTGCTGACCCCGCACCGCGGCGAGGCGGACCGTCTCGCCGAGCGCCTCGAGATCGACCCCGAGCAGAGCGCCCCGGCGCTGGCCAGCGCACTCGCCCGCACCACGGGCGCGACGGTGCTCCTCAAGGGCGCCGTCACCGTCGTCGCCCCGGGCCGCACGGGCGGGCCGCTGCTCGCCCAGGACGACGCCACCTCGCAGCTCGCGACGGCCGGCACCGGGGACGTGCTCGCCGGGATCCTCGGCACCCTCCTCGCGGCCGGTCTCCCCGGCCCCGAGGCCGCCGCCCTCGCCGCCCTGCTGCACGGCCGCGCGGGCCGGCTCGCGTCCCGCGACGGCCTCGTCCCCCTCGTCGCCCTGGACGTCGCCGACCACCTCCCGGCCGCTCTCGCCGCTATCCTGGCGGACGCCCTGCCCTGAGCGAAGGAGCACCATGACCATCCCGATCCCCGCGGAGGACCCGCGGCACGTGCCGAACCGTGCCGTCGTGGACCCCTCGGCCATCACCGAGAACACCCGCGCCATCGCGGGCACCCTCGCCGGGCACACCGCCCTGATGGCCGTCGTGAAGGCGGACGGCTACGGGCACGGCATGCTCACCGCCGCCCGCGCGGCCCTCGAGGGCGGCGCGACCTGGCTCGGCGTGGCCCACCCCGCGAGCGCCCTCGCCCTCTCGCGCGCGGGCCTCGACGTCAACATCCTCACCTGGCTCTACGAGCCGGAGACCGCGAAGGCCGTGCTGCCGGAGGCCCTGCGCGCCGGCGTCAACGTCTCCGTCGGCTCCTTCGAGATGGTCTCGCTGCTCTCCGAGGCCGCCCGGCAGGCCGACCGCCGCGCCCGCCTCCACCTCAAGATCGACACCGGCATGGGCCGCAACGGCGTGCTCCCGCAGGACGTGCGCCGCATCGCCGCCGCGATCCAGGAGGACGACTACCTCCGCATCGGCGCCGCCTGGACCCACCTGACCAGCGCCGACGACCCGGCGGACCCGGCGACCGACGCGCAGGTCGAGATCTTCGACGCCGCCTGCGCGGACCTCGCCGAGGAGATGGGCCCCGTCCCGCTGCAGCACCTCGCGAACTCCGCGGCGACGCTCACCCGCCCCGACCTGCACCGGGACATCGTGCGCCCCGGGCTCGCGCTCTACGGCTACGCCCCGGTGCCGACGGACCTCGAGCTGCGCCCCGCCATGAGCCTCACGAGCCGCCTCGCCCTGGTGAAGGAGGTGCCGGAGGGGCAGAGCGTCGGCTACGGCCGCACCTACGCCACCTCCCGCGCGACCCGGCTGGGCCTCGTCCCGATCGGCTACGCGGACGGCCTGCACCGCGCGGCGAGCGGACGCGCCGAGGTGCTCGTGCGCACCGCCGAGGGTGACGTCCGCGCCCCGCAGGTGGGCCGCATCAGCATGGACCAGATCGTCGTGGACCTCGGCCCGGACTCCGCCGCCCGTGCGGGGGACGAGGTCGTCCTGTTCGGCGCCGGCGCCCCCTCCGCGGAGGACTGGGCGCGCGCCGCCGGCACCATCCCCTACGAGGTGCTCACCTCAGTCTCCGGCCGCGTGGCCCGCGAGGTCCTCCCGTGACCACGCTCTGCGTCGCGACGGACCGCGCGGAGGGGACCCGCACCCTCGCCCGCGCCCTCGCAGGCGTCCTCCGCGCCGGTGACCTGCTCGTGCTCGACGGCCCCCTCGGCGCCGGGAAGACCACCTTCACCCAGGGCCTCGGGGCGGGGCTCGATGTGCGCGGTCCCGTCGCCTCGCCGACCTTCGTCATCGAGCGGGTCCATCCCGCGCTGAGCGGCGGCCCGGACCTCGTCCACGTCGACGCCTACCGGCTGGGCGCGGGGGAGGACCTCGACGACCTCGACCTCGAGGCGGACCTCGACCGCGCCGTTACCGTCATCGAATGGGGCCGCGGCCGCGTGGAGCACCTCGTGGAGTCGTGGCTGCTCGTGGAGCTCGAGCGGCCGGAGATCTGGGACGGCGACCCGGAGGACCCGGAGGAGCCGCGCACGATCCGCCTGACCCCGCAGGGCCCGCGCTGGGACGCGACGGCCAGCGGCGACCTCGCCGAGACCCTGCGCTCCGCGGGGCTCTCCGTCACCACCACCACTGCCCCGACCGCCGCGATCGCGGCGGAGGACGAGGAGTCACGCTGATGCTGCTCGGGATCGACACCTCCGGCGCCGTGAGCGTCGCCGCCGCCCGCGGCATCCTCGGCGACGGCCCCCTCGAGGTCCTCGCCGTCGCCGGGGACGACCGCGCCCGCCACCACGACGAGGTGCTGCTGGGCCTCGTCGACGAGGTGCTCACCGCGGCCGGTGCCACCCGCTCCGAGGTCACGGGCGTCGTCGCCGGTCGCGGCCCCGGCCCCTTCACCGGGCTGCGGGTGGGGCTCGTCGTCGCGCGCACGATCGCGGCGGTGCTCGACGTGCCGCTCGTGGGCGTCTGCTCCCTCGACGCGCTCGCGCACGAGGCGCTCGCCGAGGCCGACGCCGCGGCCGGTTCCGACGAGCCCGCCGTCGGCCCCGAGGCCGGGACCGCTGCACCGCTCACGGTCGCGGTCGCCCTCGACGCCCGGCGCCGCGAGGTCTACCACGCCCGCTACCGCCGCACGGAGGACGGGGACCTGGTGCGCGAGCACGGGCCCGCCGTCGGCGCCCCGGCGGACGTCGCCGCCGAGCTCACGGCCTGCGACCTGCTCGTGGGCTCCGGAACCGCCCTGTACCCCGAGCTGCTGCCCGCGCCCTCGTCGCTCGCGCACGCGGACGCCGGGCACCTGCTCGAGGTCGCCTCGCAGCTGGTCGCCCGCGGCGAGGACCTCACCGACACGGCCCCGCTGTACCTGCGCGAGCCCGACGCCGCGAAGCCCACCGCGCGCAAGAGCGCGCTGGGCCGCTGAGCCGGGACGGCGCCGTGCCGTCGATCGGTCCCGTGACCGTGGGCGGTCCCGCGCCGGGGCCCGGGTCGCCCTGGGCCCTGCGTCGGGCCCGTCCCGAGGACCTGGGCCCGATCGCGGAGGCGGAGCTCGCGCTCTTCCCCGGCGAGGCCTGGAGCCCCGCCCAGCTCGCCGAGGAGATCGCCCACCCCTCCCGGGACTACGTGGTCGCCGCCGAGGGCGAGGACGCCGCCGGCCCGCTGCTCGGCTACGCCGGGATCATGGTCGCCGGCGACGTGGCGGACCTGCACACGATCGGCACCCTGCGGCCGGGGGTCGGGATCGGCCGGGCGCTGCTGCGCTGGTGCGAGGAGGTCGCCGTGGTGCGCCGTGCGGAGCGCATGCTGCTCGAGGTGCGGGAGGACAACGACCGGGCCCGCACGTTCTACACGCGGGCCGGGTACGTGGAGATCGGTCGTCGCCCCGGCTACTACCGGCTCCCGGACCGCACCGTCGACGCCCTCGTCATGGAGCGCCGCCTGCGGGCCTGACAGCCCGCCGGCGGGCCCGGCCGCCGCCGATCAGACGAAGGCGCGGACCTTCTGGAACAGCTCGGGGTAGGACCGCTCGAGCCGGGCGGCGCCCAGACGCAGCCCCACGACCAGCACGACCGCGCCGATCAGGACGGCCACGAGCCCGGCGAGCAGCTCGATGAGCGGGCCGCCGCCCAGCAGACCCCAGATCGCGAGGCCGATCGCCGGGATCTGCGGCACGCCCATCGCGGCCGAGGTGATCGCCATCGAGAGCATGGCGTTCGCGCTCGAGGCGGACTTGTCCTTCATCGGGTTCGTGCCCGGAGGGGACGTGGGGTAGGGCAGCAGCGTGCCCGCCAGGACCGAGGCGCCCCAGCCGGAGAGCATCAGTCCGAGCATGCCCAGGAGGATCACGGGGAGGTGCGCGGTCATGCCGAGCACGACGGAGACGGCGGCGGAGAGCACGAGCACGATCGGGAGCACGATGACCGCGGCGGCGATGACGCGGCCCAGCAGGTTCGCCCGGGCCGGTGCACCGGCGGTGATGTTCACCCATCCGGCGGGGCCGTCGAAGCCGATCTCGTTGGAGATCGCGATGCCGGTGAGACCGCCCATCGCGACGACCATGATCATCATGAACGAGCGCGACTCCGGCAGCACGACGCCCATCGCCCCGAAGAACACGAACATCACCGGGTAGATGCTGATCGCCGCGAGGTAGCGGGTGTCCCGTCGCCAGTAGCGGAGGCTGCGGCCGATCACCGCGCCGAGCGCCGTGCTGGGCGCCCAGCGGGGGACGAGGGCGGAGACCTTCGCCGTGCCGGAGGAGGCGTCCCCGGTGAGCGCGGAGGTCATCGCCGCGTCGAGGGAGCGTCGCCACCAGCGCCACACGAGCCAGATCGAGGCGGCCGTGACCGCGGCCCGCCCGAGGGCCACGAGGACCGCGCCCTCGGCGAGGTCCATGGGCACCGCGAAGGGGGCGCCGATCGGCGTCCAGGCGAGGACGTCCACGGCGACGAGGAAGGTGGGCAGCAGCTGGTCGAGGTCGAGAGAGCCGAGCGACTGCATGCCCACGGAGAAGGCGTAGACGACCGCGAGGAACACGACCATCGCGAGAATCCCGCCGAGCTCACGGCCGCTGCGGGAGCTCGCCCGACCGGCCTGGTGGGCGAACACGGCGCGCGGCAGCAGCAGGCACAGCACCACCCCGGCGAGGTTCGCAGGGACCAGGGCGATCAGCGCGAGCACCGTCCACAGCGGACCGGGGCCCAGGAGCAGCAGCCAGATCGCCTCGAAGACGGTCGCGACGGCGACGGCGGCGAGCGTGAACAGGCTCGGCAGGCTGAGCGCCGCGGCGGCGAAGAGGCCCGGCTGCAGCTCCCGGGCGCGCCGGGGGAGGAGGGCGAAGGCGCGGGCGTCGAGCGTGTCGTCGACCCCGAAGGCGAGCAGCGGCACCAGCAGCCAGAGGAGCACGGCGGCGACGCCGAGGGTGCGCAGGATCAGCGGGAAGGTCTCGCCCCCGCCGCTCCACAGTGTCGTCCCGAGGAAGGCGAAGGTGAGGCCCACAAGGCCGCCGAGCGCGTAGAGCGAGCCGATCACGGTGCCGACGATCTTGCCGACGTTCTTGCGGTAGGACCGCTTCCAGAGCGTCCACTTCAGGCCCATCAGCAGGCGGATCACCGCACGCGTCGGGATCTCGCCGTGGCCCGCGTGCTGCGCGGAGGCGACGGCGGTCTGCTCGCTGCTCAGGACTCCAGCCACGACAGGCTCCCCTCCGCGACGCGTGCGCCGCCCACGAGATCGATGAAGCGCTGCACGAGGGTCCCCTCGCCGCGCACCTCGGCGAGCGTGCCGTCGGCCTTGAGCTCGCCGCCCGCGATGATCGCGACGTGGCTGCACAGGCCCTCGACGAGCTCCATGACGTGGCTCGAGAGCACGACCGTGCCGCCGCCGTCCACGTAGGCGGTGAGGATGGTGCGGATGACCTGCGCGGAGACCGGGTCGACGGCCTCGAGCGGCTCATCGAGCACGAGCAGCCGCGGCGCGTGGATGAGGGCGGAGGCCAGCAGGATCTTCTTGGTCATGCCGGCGGAGTAGTCGACGACGAGCTTGCCGTCCTCGCCCGCGAGGTCGAGCGCCTCGAGGAGGGAGGCGCTGCGCTCCTCGACGGTCGCGGCGTCCATGCCGCGCAGCAGGCCCACGTAGGTGAGGAGCTCGCGGCCGGTGAGCCGGTCGAAGGTGCGCAGGCCGTCGGCGAGCACGCCGAGGCGTGCCTTCGCGCGGGCGGGCTGCTGCCACATGTCCTCGCCGAGCACGACCGCGCTGCCGGCGTCGGGCCGCAGCAGACCGGTCGCCATCGACAGCGTCGTCGTCTTCCCGGCGCCGTTGGGGCCGACGATCCCGTAGAACGAGCCGCGGGGCACGTCGAGGGAGAGCCCGTGGACGACCTCGCGGTCGTCGAATGACTTCCGCAGGCCGCGGATCGAGAGCGCGGCGGAGGAGTCGGGGGCGGCGGCGGCGTCGAGCGGCGCGGCGGCGCCGAGCTCCTCGGGCGCGGCGGGGCGGGGGGCGGGGGAGGCGTCGGGCGTCGACATGCGCCCCACGCTAGTGACCCGCGCCCCTGCGGGACCCCGCCACGGGGCGCGAGGGGGTGCGACCTTCGTCGAGGACCTCCGGCCGGCGGCGCCCCGTCGGGCCGGGCCGCGTGTACCGGCTGGTCGTCGGCAGGTGCGGCCGCAAGCGGGGCCGCTAGAGTGTGCCCCGTGAGCCGATCGGCTCCGAAAGGAGAAGCGATGCCCAAGCTGCGTCCCGCCCCCAAGGGCCCCGCCCTCGCCCAGGAGGTCGCGGAGATCCCGATCGGCGTCCGCCGCCTCGGTGCCTGGTCCTGGAGGCTGCTCGTCATCGTCGCCGCCGCGGCCCTGCTGCTCTGGGGCATCAGCAAGATCTCCACGCTCGTGATCCCGGTGCTGCTGGCCGTGCTGCTCGCCGCGATGCTCTCGCCGATCGTCAAGCTGCTCACGAAGTACACCTTCCTGGGCCGCGGCGCCGCGAGCGCCGTCGCGATGCTGGGCCTGCTCATCGTCATCGCCGGCATGTTCACCCTCGCCGGCCGCCAGCTCATCGCCCAGTGGTCGGACATCCAGGACAAGGCGATCAGCGGTTTCCAGTCCCTCACGACCTGGGCGACCGGCACCTTCCAGATCGACGACACGATGATCAGCTCGGCGATCGACGAGGGGCTCACCCAGCTCCAGCAGAACGCCGACGCCCTGCTGAACTCGGCGCTGAGCACCGCGGCGGTCCTCGGCAACGTCGTCACCGGCATCGTCGTGTGCCTGTTCAGCCTCTTCTTCATGCTCTCGGGCGGCGCCGGGATCTGGCGCTGGGTGATCGGGCTGCTGCCCCCGCAGGCCCGCGTCCCCACGCACGAGTCGGTGCGCCGCGGCTGGAAGGCCCTCTCGGCGTACGTGCGCACGCAGATCCTCGTGGCGGCCGTGGACGCGACCGGCATCGCGATCGGCATGCTGGCCCTGGGCCTCGGCGTGTACGCCGTGCCGATCTGGCTGCTCGTCTTCCTGTTCTCGTTCATCCCGCTCGTGGGCGCGATCCTCTCCGGCGCGATCGCGGTGCTGCTGGTGCTCGTGCTGAACGGCTGGGTGGGCGCGATCATCATGCTCGTCGTGGTGCTCGGCGTGCAGCAGCTCGAGGGCAACGTGCTCCAGCCCTTCCTCATGGGCAAGGCCGTCGAGCTCCACCCGCTCGCGGTGTTCCTCGGCGTGGCCGCGGGCGCGATGGTCGCCGGCATCCCCGGTGCGCTCTTCGCGATCCCGATCATCGCCTTCGTCAACGCGACGATGCTCTACCTGGTGGGTCGTGACCCGAGCCCCGAGCTGGGCACGGACCCCACGCTGAGGACCTTCCTTGCCTCGCTGGGCCGCGGCGCCCGCGGCTCCGACGCCGAGGAGGAGGCGAGCGAGCACGAGGTCGAGGGGGAGAAGACCGAGGAGCCGGACGAGGACGCGCCGGCGACGGCCCCCGAGGGCGATGCGGAGGACACCCCCGTGACGGCCCCCGAGAAGGCGCCCGGGAGGGCTCCGGGGACGACGACCACCGAGGGCTGATCCCCTCCGCGGCCGTCCCCGGTCCTCCGGGACCCGGACACGACGAAGCCCCCACCGGCACGGCCGGTGGGGGCTTCGCTCTCCGCTGTCCCGCGCGGACCCCGGCGCGGGAGGCCTGCGGTCAGGCCTTGTAGGGCGTGGCCCCGGTGATCTCGATCGGCAGCGACTTGCCGTTGGGGGCGGTGTAGTCGATCGTCTGGCCGACGCTGGCGCCGTGGATCGCCGCGCCGAGCGGGGAGTCCGAGGAGAAGACCTCGAGGTCGGTGCCCTCGGCGATCTCGCGGTTGCCGAGCAGGAAGGTGCGCTCGGAGCCGGCCATCGTGATGGTGACGACCATGCCGGGCTCGACGACGCCGTCGTCCTCCGGGGCCTCGCCGACCACGGCGTTCTTCAGCAGGTGCTTGAGGTCCGTGATGCGGGCCTCGTTCATGCCCTGCTCCTCGCGGGCCGCGTGGTAGCCGCCGTTCTCCTTGAGGTCGCCCTCGTCGCGGGCCGCGGCGATGCGCTCGGCGATCTCGGTGCGGCGCGGGCCCTCGAGCTCCGCGAGCTCGTTGGCGAGGCGGTCGTAGGCATCCTGGGTGAGCCAGGCGCCATTCGGCTGGCTGCTCATGGGTTCACTCCTGTCGTTCTGTGGGGTCGGGAGGGCCTGAGAGCCCTCCGACACGAATCACGGGGCACATGACATCCATGCGCCCCGTGTGCGGGTGATGACGTCCGGCGTGGAGCCGGTATCCGGAGAACTCTACACCGGGGGTGCGCGGTGGCCCCAGCATCCACGCAGGTGCCGACCGCGTGTTCGGCGGCCCGTCGGCGCCCGCGGGAGCGCCTCCGACGGCCCCGGGACCGCCGCGGCTCAGACCGGCGAGCAGTCGAGGATCTCGGCGGAGACCGCCTCGCCCTGGGTCGAGATCGTCACCGTGTGCGCGGTGCGGCGCTCGGTCTGCGCGGGGATCGGGACCTCGACGAAGCCCACCTGGGCGCGGCCGTCGTTCATCGCCTGGATCGTGCAGGTGGCGGCGTCGCCCGGATCCATCGTCACGGTGAAGTCCACGCGGATCGCGTGCTCGCCGACGTGGTCGTAGGAGACGAGCTCGGAGCGCACGGGCTGGTCCGCGAAGCGCAGCCCGACGAGCACGAGCACGACGAGCGCGACGGCCGCTCCGAGCACCAGGAGGAGGCGGGCGGTGCGTCGGGGGACGAGGGGCCCGCCGTAGCGGGCCGTGTCCCGGGCGGGGGAGTCGCTCATGGCGGGAGTCTCCCAGATGCACCTGGGACACGGCCCTCGGGGCGACCGCGGACGGCTGTGGCGGGAGCGACATCACGGAGCGACGGTCCAGGTGGGGTGGCGTAGTCTCGTGCGGTGCCGGACAGCGCTCCCGCGAGCGCCGCCCGCCCCGTCCCGGCGGCCTCCCGCCGCATCCTCCCGAGGAGAACCGTGAGCGTCCTGCGTCCCGCCCCTGACGAGCCCCTGCGCCTGGTGGCCGTCCATGCGCACCCCGACGACGAGTCGAGCAAGGGTGCCGGCACGATGGCCCGCTACGTGCGCGAGGGCGTCGAGGTCACCGTCGTCACCTGCACCGGCGGCGAGCGCGGCGACATCCTGAACCCCCACCTGCAGGGCGACGAGGAGATCGCGCGGAACCTGCCGGCCGTGCGCCGCGCGGAGATGGCCCGCGCGCAGGAGATCCTCGGCATCGCCCACGAGTGGCTCGGCTACGTCGACTCCGGCCTGCCCGAGGGTGATCCGCTGCCGGACCTGCCCGAGGGCAGCTTCGCGACCCTGGACCCGGCGGAGGCCGCGCGCCCGCTCGTCGAGGCGCTGCGCCGCCTGCGCCCGCACGTGCTCGTCACCTACGACGAGAACGGCGGATACCCGCACCCCGACCACATCCAGACCAACCGCGTGAGCATGGAGGCGTTCCGCCTCGCCGCGGATCCGGCGTACGCCCCGGAGCTCGGGGAGCCGTGGGAGGTCGCGAAGGTCTACTACACGAACGTCTTCCACCGCCAGAAGCTCGCGGTCGTCGCGCGCCACCTCCGCACGCACCAGATGCCCAACGAGGAGCTCGAGCTCATGCTCCAGCACTTCGACGAGAGCCGTGACCGCCTGCTCACCACACGCATCGACGTGAAGGACTACCTCGACGTGCGGGACGAGGCGCTGCGCGCCCATGCCACCCAGGTGGACCCCGAGGGGCCGTTCTTCCGGATCTCGCACGACGTGGAGCGCGAGGTGTGGGGCACGGAGGACTTCGAGCTGCACATCTCCCGGATCGGCGTGCAGCTGCCGGAGGACGATCTCTTCGCCGGCCTCCGCCCCGAGCAGGAGGAGGGCCGATGAGCCCCGTCGAGATCTCCCGTGCCGTGCTGCTGGCGGCGCCGTCCGACGGCGGCGACATGACCCCCAGCTCGATCACCCCGGGGACCCCGGGCTTCATCGCGATCTTCCTGGTGGGGATCGTGATCCTGCTGCTGGTGGTCGACATGAACCGGCGCGTGCGCCGCGTCCAGGCGACCGCGAAGGTCGAGGCGCGCCATGCCGCGGAGCGGGAGGCCGCGGAGCAGGAGGCCTCCGGGGCCGGTGCTGCCGAAGGTGAGTCGTCCACGACCGACGCCGACGGCGAGCCCCGTGACGGCGGCTCCGGGCCGGATGCCACCGATGCCCCTGGCACCCCGGAGGACCCGAGCGGGCGCTGACCGCCTCCGGGCCCCCGGCGCGGGGCCGGTGCGGGATCAGACGACGGCGATCGCCACGGCCACGAAGTGGCAGGCGAAGCCCGCGAGCGTCGCCGCGTGGAAGATCTCGTGGAAGCCGAACCAGGCGGGGGAGGGGTTCGGCCGCTTGAGGCCGTAGACCACCGCTCCCGCGGTGTACGCGAGGCCGCCCGCGACGAGCAGCCACACCACGGCCCAGCCGCCGCCCGCGAGGAACTGCGGCATGTAGAAGACCGCGATCCAGCCGAGCGCCACGTAGGCGGGGACGTAGAGCCAGCGCGGCGCGTGGGTCCAGAACACGCGGAAGGCGACGCCGATCAGCGCGCCCGCCCAGGCGATCGTCAGCAGGATCGCCGCGGACCGGGGCTCGAGCAGGGCCACGGCGAGCGGCGTGTAGGTGCCCGCGATGATGAGGAAGATGTTCGCGTGGTCGAAGCGGCGCAGGATGATCGCGTGCTGCGGTGACCAGGTGCCGCGGTGGTAGGTGGCGGAGACGCCGAAGAGCAGGGACGCCGTCGTCACGAACACGACCATCGCGAGGCGGTTCGCGAGCGAGTCCCCGAGCGCGACGATCACGAGCCCCGCGATGAGCGCCGCGGGGAACGCGGCGAGGTGGGAGATGCCGCGCAGGCGGGGCTTGGGCAGCGTGATGCCGAGCTGCCGGGCACGGGCGGCCACCGCGCGGGTGAGGGTGCGGGGCGCCCAGGGGTGGTCCTCCGCGGAGGGGATGTCGGCGTCGACCGTCTCCGAGCCCGCTCCGGAGCCGGGCGCGCGGCCGGCGGGGGAGCCGGCGGCGCGGGCGTGCGCGGCGTCCGCCGTGTCGACGTCGGTCGCGGCGGCCTGCGGGGCGGGCTGCTCCGTGGCGCCCTCGAGGGCGTCCTCGACGTCGGTGCCTGAGGTGGGGGCGACGGTCGGGCCGACGGGGGTCCCGTCGGGGGTGTCGCCAGGGTTCACGGCGGGGTTGCTCGCGCTCCCGCGACGGATTCCGGTGCTCATGGTCGAAGCGTAACCTACGCAACCGTAGGTTCATGGGTGCCGCCTGTGGCGATCCGGTGTGGATCTGCGCCGGGTGCCCGGAGCTGCTCCTCGCGTCACGGATAATGGACGAGCGCGGGAGACCGGGGAGGTCCGCGCCGCCCGCCTGGACGCCCCGGAGGAACGGAGATCGCCATGGACGACGACTCCCTCCTCTACCGCGTCTACGAGCGCCGCCTCACCAAGGAGCTCGAGGACTTCTCGCTGCCCCAGCACCTCGGCGTCATCGTCGACGGCAACCGCCGCTGGGCGAAGGCCGCCGGCGCCACCACCGCCCAGGGCCACCGCGCCGGCGCGGAGAAGATCGTCGAGTTCCTCTCCTGGTGCCAGGACCTCGAGATCCCGCTCGTCACCGTCTGGATGCTCTCCACCGACAACCTCCACCGCCCCGCGGAGGAGCTCGGCGCGCTCTACGCGATCATCATCGAGACGATCGAGCAGATCGCGGGCGCCGGCCACCGGGTGCGCCTCACCGGCAACGGCGACCTGCTGCCCGCCGAGGTGCAGGACGCGATCGCCGGGATCCGCGAGGCCGCCGTCGTCGACTCCCCGCTCACCGTCAACGTGGCGATCGGCTACGGAGGGCGCGAGGAGATCGTCGACGCCGTCCGCGAGCTCGTGCGGGACCTCGGCGCCCAGGGGCTCGGCCCGGAGGAGATCGCCGCCGCGATCAGCACCGACTCGATCTCCGAGCACCTCTACACGCGCGGCCAGCCGGATCCGGACCTCATCATCCGCACCTCCGGCGAGCAGCGGCTCTCCGGCTTCCTGCTGTGGCAGTCCGTGCACTCCGAGTACTGGTTCTGCGAGACCTACTGGCCCGGGTTCCGCCGCGTGGACCTGCTGCGCGCGCTGCGCGAGTTCTGCCGCCGCGAGCGCCGCTTCGGCGCCTGATCCCCGCTCCCGAGTCACCGTCCGGACACGGCGGCCGCGGGGTCCCGGACCGGCGGCCGGGCAGTGGCAGGATGGCCGATGAGTGATCCGGACAACACCGGATGACGATCGGGTGAACGTCGGTCCCGTGCCCCGCGGGAAGCGCCCGAGCGCGGGCGCCGGGACGGCTAGGGTCCAGGCAACCGCACAGGACGGAGGCTCCCATGGACGAGACCACCACCACCCGCGAGACGCTCCCCGAGCAGGGCGCGACGAGGAACGGGTCGCTGTACGGGACGGGGGTCGGGTCGTCGCCGGGCGGCGTCGCACCCGTGGTGCCCTCGCTGCGACCGGGCGGCGCGCAGGAGGTGCTGCAGGACCTCGAGACCGGCGTCATCACCTACGTGCTGGACACCTCGGTGCTGCTCGCGGACCCGCTCTCGCTGAACCGCTTTGCCGAGCACGACATCGTGCTGCCGATCGTCGTCATCACCGAGCTCGAGGCCAAGCGCCACCACCCTGACCTCGGCTACTTCGCCCGCCAGGCGCTGCGCATCCTCGACGACCTTCGCGACCAGCACGGCAACCTCTCCCGCCCGCTGCCGATCGGCAAGGACGGCGGGCACGTGCACGTCGAGCTCAACCACATGAGCACCGCCTCCCTGCCGGACGGCTTCCGCCTCGGGGACAACGACACCCGCATCCTCGCGGTCGCCAAGAACCTGCAGCTCGAGGGCAAGAACGTCGTGCTGGTCTCCAAGGACCTGCCGATGCGGATCAAGGCCTCCGCCTCCGGCATCCACGCCGAGGAGTACCGCGCCGAGCTCGCCCGCGACCGCGGCTACACGGGCATGGTCTCCGTCGCGACGGACGAGGCCACCGTCTCCCGGCTGTACGACGGCGAGGAGGTCGAGCTGCCCGAGGTCTCCCACCACCCCGTGCACACCGGCCTCACGATCACCTCCAACCGCGGCTCGGCGCTCGGCCGGCTCACCCGCGACAAGAAGGTGCGCCTCGTCCCGGGCGACCAGACCGTGTTCGGCGTCTCCGGCCGCTCCGCGGAGCAGCGCATCGCGATCGACCTCCTGCTCGACGACTCGATCGGCATCGTCTCCCTCGGCGGCCGCGCCGGCACCGGCAAGAGCGCCCTGGCCCTGTGCACCGGCCTCGAGGCGGTGCTCGAGCGCCGCACCCAGCGCAAGATCATGGTGTTCCGCCCGCTGTACGCCGTGGGCGGCCAGGAGCTCGGGTTCCTGCCCGGTGACCAGGGCGAGAAGATGGGCCCGTGGGGGCAGGCGGTGTTCGACACCCTCGGCTCGATGGTCTCCCAGAACGTCATCGACGAGGTCGCCTCGCGCGGCATGCTCGAGGTGCTCCCGCTGACCCACATCCGCGGCCGCTCCCTGCACGACGCCTTCGTGATCGTCGACGAGGCGCAGTCCCTCGAGCGCAACGTGCTGCTGACGATGCTCTCGAGGATCGGGCAGAACTCCCGGGTGGTCCTCACCCACGACATCGCGCAGCGGGACAACCTGCGCATCGGCCGCTACGACGGCATCGCCTCCGTCGTCGAGGCGCTCAAGTCCCACGAGCTGTTCGGGCACATCACGCTGCAGCGCTCGGAGCGCTCGAAGGTCGCCGAGCTCGTCACCCACGTGCTCGACGAACCGATCGACTAAGCGGCGGGCCGCCCGCCCCGGAAGCGTGGGACGGGCGGCTATCCGTTGAGCCAGCCGTTGATCTCCTGCAGGCCGGGGTGCAGGAGATCCGGGGTCCACACCGGGTCCGTCTCCGGATGCGCGCGGAGGAAGCGTGCGCGCCATTCCCTGGTCCGCCGGTGTTCGATCGCGCTCACCACGATCGCCAGAGCGGCCGTCGCCGCCCCGATGATCCCGAGGACGATCCCGAGCATGCCCGGCGCACTCCCGAGGATCGCCGTCGGGAGCCATCGGAAGGACAGGGATCCCCCGAGGGTGAGAGCCCCGATCACTGCGAGCGTCGACGCGAGGACCGTCCAGGGATGCCGCCGCCGGTAGTCGATGACGGTCGCCGTGCCGGTGCGTTCGAGGGACGTGGCCCAGTCCCATTGCTGCGCACGGCGAAACGCCCTCCTCGCGGCCCGCACGATCAGGATGCCGATCCCGGTGGAGAGCAGCACCATGAGCAGGACCGTGATCGCCCCGTTCTCCCCGGTCCGGTCCACGATCATCAAAGCCACCACGGCGAGCCCGATGAGGAGCACAGGGACGGGCAGCCTCCGGCTCGCGGTGCCCGATGGGGCAGCGCGTCGCCGCCCTGCGGTGACCCTGCGGCCCTCGAGACCCCGTTCGGCGCGTTCGCGCGCCACGACGACGTCGATCGGTTCGGGCCGGGACGTGACGACGGGCCATCTCCGGCGGAGCGACTGCAGACGTGCAGAGGCGCGAGGTGCGACAGCGAGCCACAGGCCGACCGTGAGCGCCGTGATGAGCACGCCGGGGACGACCATGAGCAGCGCGGTCCAACGTCCGCCCAGATCCGGTTCGTCGGCGATGAAGCCGTACACGGCGATCACGACGCCGGCGCACAGCACCAGCAGGGACAGGGCGAGCAGCAGGACGGCCAGCCGCTGTGCGGCCGTCCGCTCGAAGCGACGACAGTCCTGGGCGGAGATCGCCTGTTGCGCGGCCACGGACTCCGCCAGTCGTATCTCGACGGCAGGGAGCAGGAGCCAGAGCAGGACCGTGACCGTGAGGCCGATGCCGGAGACGAGTGCCATGCCCGCGAACACCGCGCTGATCGCGCCGTCGCCGAGGTCCGTCTCGGAGAAGTCGGTCCCACCGCCGAGGGTCTGGAGGGCCCCGATGAGGAAGACGACGGGGAGGAGCAGGAAGGTGAGCGGCGCTGCGGTGATCGACCATGCGGCGACGGTGAAGACAGCGCGCAGCAGTGCGAGAGGCGGCGGCACGGGCAGCGGCTGCACCGTGGGCGGAGGGGCCCCGCCCTCACGAGGACTCATCATGCGTGACGCCGCACCGCTGCAAGGCGGCGATGCGGCGTCACGGGCACCGCTCAGGCCTTCGGCGCGGTCATGGAGAGCACGTCGAGGGCGGAGTCGAGCTGCTCCTCGGTGAGCTCGCCGCGCTCCACGAAGCCCAGCGCGATGACGGCCTCGCGCACGGAGATGCGCTCCGCGACGGCGTGCTTGGCGATCTTCGCGGCGGACTCGTACCCGATCAGCTTGTTCAGCGGCGTGACGATCGAGGGGGAGGCCTCCGCGTAGAAGCGGGCCTTCTCCTCGTTCGCGGTGAGACCGGAGACGGTCTTGTCGGCGAGCACCGTGGCGGCGTTGGCGAGCAGACGGATCGACTCGAGCAGGCTCGTGCCCATGAGCGGGATCTGCACGTTGAGCTCGAAGGCGCCCTGCGCGCCGCCCCAGGCGATCGCCGCGTCGTTGCCCACGACCTTCGCGCACACCATGAGCACGGCCTCCGGGATCACCGGGTTGACCTTGCCGGGCATGATCGAGGAGCCGGGCTGGAGGTCCGGGATCGCGATCTCGCCCAGGCCCGTGTTGGGGCCGGAGCCCATCCAGCGCAGGTCGTTGCAGATCTTCGTGACGGACACGGCGATCGTTCGCAGCGCGCCGGACATCTCGACGAGGCCGTCGCGGGTGGACTGCGCCTCGAAGTGGTTGCGCGCCTCGGTCAGCGGCAGCGAGGTCTGCTCGGCGAGGTTCGCGATGACCTTCTGGGGGAAGCCGACGGGGGTGTTGATGCCGGTGCCGACGGCGGTGCCGCCCTGGGGGACCTCCGCGGTGCGGGGGAGGGCCGCCTCGACCCGCTCGATGCCGTAGCGCACGGCCGCCGCGTAGCCGCCGAACTCCTGGCCGAGCGTCACCGGGGTCGCGTCCATGAGGTGGGTGCGGCCGGACTTCACGACGCTCTTCCAGGCCTCGGCCTTCTCCTCGAGCGCCTCGGCGAGGTGCGCGAGGGAGGGGAGGAGGTGCTCGACGACGCCCTGCGTCACGGCGACGTGCACCGAGGTGGGGAACACGTCGTTGCTGGACTGCGAGCAGTTCACGTGATCGTTGGGGTGCACCTCGAGGTCGCCGCGCGAGGCGAGGGTCGCGAGCACCTCGTTCATGTTCATGTTCGAGCTGGTGCCGGAGCCGGTCTGGTACGTGTCCACCGGGAACTGGTCGTCGTGCTCGCCGGCGATGACGGAATCCGCGGCGGCGACGATCGCGTCGGCGAGGGTCCCGTCGAGGACGCCGAGCTCCTTGTTGGCGCGGGCGGCGGCCTTCTTCACCTGGGCCAGGGCGTGGATGTGCGCCGGCTCGAGGCCCTGGCCGGAGATCGGGAAGTTCTCCACCGCGCGCTGGGTCTGCGCACGGTAGAGCGCCGAGGCCGGCACCCGCACCTCTCCCATGGTGTCGTGCTCGATGCGGTACCCGTCCTGATCGGCGGCGCTGACGGTCTGGGACATGGAGGAACCTCCTGGTAGATGCTCGTTCGGGATGGTGGTCGGTGCCCCGCGGGGCGGGGTGGGTCAGGCCAGCTCGTGGGCCCAGGGCGGGTTCGCCCCGGCGCGGGACACGGTCACCGCGGCGAGACGGGCGGCGCGGCGCAGCACGCCGGCGAGCTCGTCGGAGGGCAGCTCGCGCAGCTGCTCGCGGTGCTCGGGACCCAGCAGGGTGCGGTGGGCGAGGGCGTCGAGCAGGCCGGCGGAGAACGTGTCCCCGGCGCCCACGGTGTCGACGACCTCGACGCGCTCCGGGGCGACCTGCACGCGGCCGGCGTCGGTGAAGCCCACCGCGCCCTCGCCGCCGCGGGTGAGCACGGTGACGGCCGGGCCGAGGGGGCGCCAGGACGCGACGACGTCCTCGACGTCGTCGGTGCCGTAGAGCCACTCGACGTCCTCGTCGGAGGTCTTGACGATGTCGCTCAGCGCGATGTTCGCCTCGACGATCGGCCTCACCCGCGCGGGATCGCCCATGAGGGTGGGGCGCGCGTTGGGGTCGTAGCTGATGAGGGAGGTCGCGCGGTGGCGGCGCAGCACCTCGGCGACGGTCGCGGCGCCGGGCGCGAGCACGGCGGCGATCGAGGAGGTGTGCACGGCGTCGATCCGCTCGGGCAGGCCGGAGGGGTCCGGGTCCCACACGAGGTCGAAGGTGTAGGTGGCCGCGCCGGTCGCGTCGAGCACCGCCTCCGCCGTGGAGGTGGGGGCGTCGACGATCGCACCGCCGGTGAGCAGCACGTGGGACTGCTCGACGTGCGCCCGGATCGCCGCGCCGCGCTCGTCGGAGCCGATGCGGGTGAGCAGGTGCGCGTCGTGTCCCAGGCGGCCCAGGGCCACGGCGACGTTCAGGGGGGAGCCGCCGGGGTGCTCCTGACGGTCACCGTCGGACTGGACGACGATGTCGGTGAGGGCTTCTCCGGCGATGAGGAATCTCGCTGTCACCGGGTGATCATCGCAGGTTTCGCGGGGAGGGGCGAACACGGGTGACAATGGGGGACATGCATGCCCAGCCCGAGGACTCCCCTGACCGCTCCGTCGCGACGGCGGCGGCCCCGGACGGCGACCCGGAGCAGGCACCGCGCACCTCGAACTACGAGCTCCCCTCGCGCAAGAACACGTCCCTGCGCAACATGACGTGGGCGCTCGGCATCATGATGGCCGTGGTCGCGCTGTTCGCGGTCGCGTTCTTCGGCGTCGGCAACGATCTCCAGCGGGAGGTCCCCGAGAACTCGCGGCTCGACGTGGCCGCGAGCGCGGAGCGCGCCCAGGCCGAGGTGGACTTCCCGGTCGCGCACCCGGTGCTCGAGGACGGCTGGACAGCCCGCAGCGCCCGCCTCGACGGAGCGGACCCGGCCGCGTGGACGATCGGCTACACGTCCCCCGCCGGGCACCTCGTGTCCCTCGAGGAGCAGGGCGAGGTCACCCCGCAGCTGCTCTCCGCGCAGATCCCCGGCTCCACCGTCCAGGAGGAGACGACGATCTCCGGCGCCGCGTGCCAGGTCCTCACCGGGGAGGGGGAGGGCGGCACCCAGAACGGCATCGCCTGCCAGGGGGAGGACTTCGGGATCCTCGTGCACGGCAAGGCCGATCCCGAGGAGCTGCGCATCGTGATGGAGGCGGCGCTCACCTCGATCGGCTGAGCGGGGTCGAAGGACCGGCCGCGATCAGCGCTCCTGCTCGCCCCCGCGGCGTGCGGCGACGGCGTCGTCCAGGCGCTCGCGGGCGCCGTCGAGCCACTGCTGGCAGCGGCGGGCGAGCATCTCGCCCCGCTCCCACAGCGCGATCGAGTCCTCGAGCCCGCCCTGCCCGGACTCGAGGCGGCGCACCACGTCGACCAGCTGGTCGCGGGCGGCCTCGTAGCTGAGGGTGGCGACGTCCTCCGGCAGCGGGGCCTGGTCCTCGCCGCTCGGCTCGACGGGCTCCACGGATGCATCGGGGCTGGTCATGAGGTCTCCTCGTGGGTCGGGGGGATGTAGGGGTCCTGCGCGGTGCGCTCCACGCCGAAGCGACCGCCGGCCACCCGCACGGACAGCGCGTCGCCGGGGGCGGAGTCGTCGGGGGAGCGGAGGATGCCGCCGTCGGGCGTCTGCACCACGGCGTAGCCGCGCTCGAGGGTCGCGAGCGGGCTCAGCGCGCGCACCTGGCGGCCCAGGTGCACCACCTCGTCCCGCGCGCGGTCCAGACGCGAGCCCATGAGCGTGCGGGCGAGCGCGATGCGGGAGCGGATCTCCTCCTCGCGGCCCGAGAGGATCGAGCTCGGGTCCTCGAGCACGGGACGCGAGCGCATCGCCTCGAGCGCGCTCTGCTCCCGGTCGATGCGGGTGCGGATCGCGGCGCGCAGCCGCGTGCGTCCCAGCGTCAGCTGGTCCCGCTCGGCCTGGATGTCCGGCACGACGCGCTTCGCGGCGTCGGTGGGGGTGGAGGCGCGGACGTCCGCCGCGAGGTCGATCAGCGGGGTGTCCACCTCGTGCCCGATCGCGGAGACGATCGGGGTGCGGGCGCCGGCGACGAGGCGCACGAGCTGCTCGTCGGAGAACGGCAGCAGGTCCTCGAGGGAGCCGCCGCCGCGGGAGATGACGATGACGTCGACCTCCGGGGCGGCGTCGAGCTCGGTGAGCGCCGCGGAGACCTCCTTCACGGCGCGCGCACCCTGCACGGCGACCTCGCGGATCGCGAAGCGCACGGCGGGCCAGCGCCGTTCCGCGTTGACGACCACGTCCCGCTCCGCGGCGGACTCGCGGCCGCAGATGAGCCCCACGGTGCGGGGCAGGAAGGGGAGGGGCTGCTTGCGGGAGGCCTCGAAGAGCCCTTCCGCAGCGAGGCTGCGGCGCAGCTGCTCGAGCCGGGCGAGCAGCTCGCCGAGGCCGACGGGGCGGATGTCGTCCGCCTCGAGCTGGAGGCTGCCGCGCTTGGTCCAGAAGGTGGGCTTCGCGTGCACGACCACGCGCGCGCCGGGCACGGGCTCCACGGGGAGGGAGCGCAGCACGTGCTCGCGCACCGGGACGGAGAAGGACATGTCGACGTCGACGTCCCGCAGGGTCATGAAGGAGAGCCCCGCGCCGGGCCGCCGGTTGAGCTGGACGATCTGTCCCTCGACCCAGATCGGGGACATGCGCGAGACGTACTCGCCGACCTTCACCGACAGCTGCCGCAGCGGCCACGGGTTCTCCGGCGTGGTCTCCGCCGCGGTGGCGGCGGGCGCGGGCCGCGGGGCGGCCGCGGACTGCTCGGGGAGGGGCTCGGTCATGGGTCCACTCTGGCACGCGCGGCGGACACCCCGGGCCCGCCACCGCCGGCGGGGGACGAACGGGCACTGGGGAGGAACGATCGGCGCGGGGTGCCGGGACGGCGCGTGATGTGGAGGTGTGGTGAGGCATGGCGCACCCTCGTGCCACGGGGCCTGCAGGTTTCCTACGATGGAGCGGTGAGCACCGGAACCGTCCTCCTTGCCGAGCCCCGCGGGTACTGCGCGGGCGTCGATCGCGCCGTCGTCGCCGTCGAGCGTGCCCTCGAGCACTACGACGAGACCGTCTATGTGCGCCACGAGATCGTGCACAACAAGTTCGTCGTGGACCGCCTGAAGGAGAAGGGCGCCGTGTTCGTCGAGGAGGTCGACGAGGTGCCCGAGGGCGCCCTGGTCATCTTCTCCGCGCACGGCATCTCCCCGAGGGTCCGCGAGATGGCGGAGGCGCGGAACCTCCGCACGATCGACGCGACCTGCCCGCTCGTGACGAAGGTGCACAAGGAGGCCGTGCGCTTCGCCCGCGAGGACTACGACATCCTGCTCGTGGGCCACACCGGCCACGAGGAGGTCGAGGGCACCGCCGGCGAGGCGCCCGATCACGTGCAGATCGTCAACTCCCCGGACGACGTCGAGCACGTCACCGTGCGCGACCCGGAGAAGGTCGTGTGGCTCTCGCAGACCACGCTCTCGGTCGACGAGACCATGGAGACCGTGGACCGACTGCGCGAGCGGTTCCCGACCCTGCAGGCGCCGCCGAGCGACGACATCTGCTACGCCACCCAGAACCGCCAGGTCGCGATCAAGAAGATCGCGCCGGACGCGGATCTCGTGCTCGTGGTCGGCTCCCCGAACTCCTCGAACTCGGTGCGGCTCATGGAGGTCGCGCTCGAGGCCGGGGCGAAGGCCTCCCACCGCATCGACGACGTCTCCGAGCTGCGCGAGGAGTGGTTCGAGGGCGTCGGCTCCGTGGGCGTCACCTCCGGCGCCTCGGTGCCGGACGTGCTGGTCCAGCAGTTGCTCGCCGAGCTCGCCGAGCGCGGCTACGGCGACGTGCAGCCCGTGCGCACCGCGACCGAGGACCTCATGTTCTCCCTGCCGCGCGAGCTGCGCCAGGAGATGAAGGCGGCCGGCGAGACGGACCGCCGCACCCGCCCGTCGGGCGACCGCGCGACCGCGGAGTCCTGAGCGGCAGGCCCTGGGCGCAGAGCCCAGGGTTCTGATCCCGGAGCGGCCCCTGGCGTCGGATCCTGGCGCCTCAGCCCGCGCGGTTCTCCCGCCCGGGGTCGCGACCGTCGGCCCCCTCCCCGCGGGCGAGGTCCGCGATCTCGTCCTCGCCGAGGCTGCGGGAGCGGCGCGTGAGCTGGTCGACCTCGTCGATCGAGGAGGCGGTGAGGCCCAGGTCCTCGAAGCGGCGCGCCGTGACCATGACCCGGGACTGCAGCGAGCCGACGGCGTCGTTGAACGCGGCGACGGAGGAGTCCAGGGAGCGGCCCACCTTGCCGAGGTGACCGCTCAGCGTCGCGAGCCGGTGGTGCAGCTCGCGGCCCGCCTCGAGCACCTCGCGGGCGTCCTTGTTCAGCGCGTCGGTGCGCCAGGTGTGCGCGACGGTGCGAAGCAGCGCGACGAGCGTCGCGGGGGAGGCGATCACGACGTCCTTGGCGAAGGCGTGCTCGAGCAGGCCGGGATCCGATTCGAGCGCCGCGGCGAGCACGCCGTCGCTCGGCACGAACATCACCGTGAACTCGGGGGTGTCCCCGAGGGAGGCCCAGTAGGACTTCTTCGCGAGGGCGTCGACGTGGCCGCGCAGGGCCTTCGCGTGGGCGCGGCGGCGACCTGCGGCGTGGTCCGGGTCGGTCTGCTCGATCGCGTCGAGGTAGGCGTCCATCGGGGCCTTCGCGTCGACGACGACGTGCCGGTCCCCCGCGAGATGAACGACGAGGTCCGGTCGCTGCCCGCGCTCGCCGCCGGCGCTCGTGCCCGCGTGCTGCTCGGTGAAGTCGACGTGCTCGAGCATCCCGGCGGCCTCGACGATCCGGCGCAGCTGCACCTCGCCCCAGCGGCCGCGGGAGGTGGGGGCGCGCAGGGCCGTCGTCAGCGCATGGGTGCCCGCGTCGAGCCGCTCGGTGCGCTCGGCGAGCTCGCCGAGGTGGCGGCGCAGGGCGCCGTCGGTCTGCGACCGCAGCTGCTCGGTGCGGGCGAGCGCCCGCTCCACCTGGGCGAGGGACTCGGAGATCGGGGCGAGGGTGCGGGTGAGCTGCGCGTCCCGCGCGTGCTCGGTGGCCTCGCGCCGGGCGCTGTCCCGCTCGAAGCGCTCCCCGGCGAGGTCCAGCAGGGCGGTGGACTCCGCCTGCCGGTGGCCGTGGCCGGCCTCCGCGGCGCGCACCCGCTCGCGCAGCAGCAGCCAGGTCACGGCGGCGCCGAGCGCGGCGCCGGCCAGGAGGATGAGGATCACGGTGAGGGCGTCCATCCGCCCAGCAGACCACGGTGGCCCGACGAACGACGCCTGCCGCGCCGTTCGCGTGGGGCGCTCAGGAGGCGGCCACGCGCTCCCGGGAGCTCTGGACGGCGCCGAGGTTCTCGACGGCCCAGGTGATGAGCGCGCCGAGCGGCTCGAGCAGGGAGCGGCCGAGCGCCGAGAGCTCGTACTCCACGTGCGGCGGGATCTCGGGGTAGACGGTGCGCTCGACGAGACCGTCGGCCTCGAGGGCGCGGAGGGTCTGCGTGAGCATCTTCTGGGAGATGCCGTCCACGCGCCGCGCGATCTGCGAGAAGCGCTGCGGCCCGTCCTCGAGGGCGTTGATGACGAGCACGGTCCAGCGGTCGCCGATGCGGTCCAGGAGCTGCCGGGACGGGCAGGCGCGCGCGTAGGGGTCGACGTCGAGGACGGTCATCGGGGTCTCCTCCGAGGGGAGTGGCGGAGCCGGCGGGGCGGCGGCGCGGGGACGGTTACCGGAAAGTGCCTACTTCCCAATGGAGACTAGGTTACCTACAGTGAGCATCGAGGTCCATGGCATGTGCTGTGGGTGATCATCATCAGTGGCGCCCCAGGGCGCCCGGAAGGAGAGCACATGGCTCGCATCGTCGTCCTCGGAGGGACCGGCTACGCCGGTACCGGCATCGTCACGGAGGCCGCGTCCCGCGGCCACGATGTCCTCTCCGTCTCCCGCACCGCCCCGGCCTCGCTCCCGGAGGGCGCCGCGCACCGCGCCGGCGACCTGCGCGACGAGACCCTCCTCCAGGAGGTCACCAAGGGGGCCGACGTCGTCATCGCCGCCTCCGCGCCCCGCGGCGACCTCGCCGAGCCCGGCACGCTCCGCGCCGCCTACGCCGCCGCGGCACGCATCGCGGGTGAGCAGGGCGCACGCTTCGGCGTCGTCGGCGGCGCCGGCTCCACGCTCGTCGCCGAGGGCGGCCCGCGGGTGCAGGACACCCCCGACTTCCCCGACGCCTTCAAGCCCGAGGCGAAGGAGCTCACCGACGTCCTCGAGGACCTCCGTGCGGACGCCTCCGGCCTGGACTGGTTCTTCGTCAGCCCCGCCGGCGGCTTCGGCGCCTACGCGCCCGGCGAGCGCACGGGCAGCTACCGCGTGAGCGACGAGGTGCTGCTGGTCGACGAGAAGGGCAACTCCGCGCTCTCCGCGGAGGATCTCGGCGTCGCCATCGTCGACGAGGTCGAGAAGCCCGCGCACCACCGCGCCCGCTTCCACGTCGCCTACTGAGCGGTCAGCAGGACCCGGCCCGGGAGTGAGACCGGTGGCTCACCGGATCCGCTCCCGGGCCCCGCGGCCCGCCCCGTAGAATCACCTCCCGTGGCTCTCTCTATCGGAATCGTCGGACTGCCCAACGTCGGCAAGTCCACCCTCTTCAACGCCCTGACCCGCGCGGAGGTCCTCGCGGCGAACTACCCGTTCGCCACGATCGACCCGAACGTCGGCGTCGTCCCGCTCCCGGACCCGCGCCTCGCGCAGCTCGCCGGCGTCTTCGGCAGCGAGAAGATCGTGCCCGCGACCGTCTCCTTCGTGGACATCGCCGGCATCGTCAAGGGCGCCAGCGAGGGCGAGGGCCTCGGCAACAAGTTCCTCGCCAACATCCGCGAGGCCGACGCGATCTGCCAGGTCACCCGCGCCTTCGCCGATCCCGACGTGACCCGCGTGGACGGCTCCACCGACCCGTCCGGCGACATGGAGATCATCACCACCGAGCTGATCCTCGCGGACCTCCAGACCATCGAGAACGCGCTGCCGCGGCTCGAGAAGGAGACCAAGCGCGGCGTCATCGAGGCGAGCGTCCTCGAGAACGTGACGAAGGCGCAGACGCTGCTGGAGACCGGCGTGACCCTCTTCCAGGGCGCCGAGAAGGCCGGCATCGAGGTCGCCGAGCTGCGCGAGCTGCAGCTCATGACCGCCAAGCCCTTCATCTACGTCTTCAACACCGACGAGGAGGGCCTCGCCGACACCGCCTCCCAGGACGCGCTGCGCAAGCTCGTCGCCCCCGCCGAGGCGATCTTCCTCGACGCGAAGTTCGAGGCGGAGCTCATCGAGCTCGACGAGGACGAGGCCAAGGAGATGCTCGAGTCCACCGGCCAGGAGGAGTCCGGCCTGGACCAGCTCGCGCGCGTGGGCTTCCAGACCCTGGGCCTGCAGACCTACCTCACCGCCGGCCCCAAGGAGTCCCGCGCCTGGACCATCCCGCAGGGCGCGACCGCCCCGCAGGCCGCCGGCGTCATCCACACCGACTTCGAGCGCGGCTTCATCAAGGCGGAGATCGTCTCATTCGACCACCTCCTCGAGGCCGGCTCCATGGCCGACGCCAAGGCCAAGGGCTGGGTCCGCATGGAGGGCAAGGAGTACGTCATGAAGGACGGCGACGTGGTGGAGTTCCGTTTCAACGTCTGACATCTTGACGGACGGCGGTGCGTGAGTGATCCCCGGGCGATCGAGGCGGATGCAGCTGCGTCTCGCCAGGAAGCACTGGGCGATCGTCGCTGCCACGGCGGCGCTGGCGGTCGGCGGGTGCGCGATGGCCTGGTCCTGGGGCATCTGGGGCGTGTTCGTCGCCTGTGCTGCTCTGACGTCGGTGGGTTCGACGGCGCCTGCTCTGCTGCTTCTGCCGCGGTCCGCGGTGACGCCGATGCTGGTCGCGCAGGTGGCGTCGTGTGCGGTGTGGTTCATGCTCATCGGATGGGGGCTGGTCCTGCTGCTGGACCCGGCGTACACCGTCGGTTGGGTGTTCCCGGGGAAAAGCGGCGTCGGCGCGCGTGTGGTGGACGAGGATGATGCATGGAGGATCGGCTGGCTGATACTCGGTCTGGGGCTCTTCTGCACGGTGACGGTCATCGCCGTCGAGATCATTCCTCGCCTCCGCCGTGCGCGGCGGGAGTCGTGACCTCGAGAACGTCGCGGTCCGGGGTGGGCTGTCCGCGGTGCCCGCGGGCCGCCCACCCGACGCGGTGGTTTCTCTCCAGAGGCTGCTCCGTGCCGGAACTTGGTGGAATTTCGTTTTGCCGTATATCCTCCGGTTGCGCGTGGTGTGATGCGCTTCCTCTGCGTTTGGTCACCGCGTTGCTGCCCTTGTCCATGTCCTCCCGGGTCCGCTCGTGTCGGTGGACAGCTGGATGACGGCCCTGCGAGCCGATCCGCGAGACGCGTTGCCATACGATTGAGCGGTGACGACTCCTATACGCCGCGAGATCGGCCAAGTCTTCATCCCGGTGCGGGACATCCACCGCTCTGCCGACTGGTACGGCAGGCTGCTCGGTGCGGAGGTGTCCCAGCCTTCGCATGACGACACGATCGTCGACGTCCCGATGGAACCGGGCCCCGGCCTTGCTCTGGACGCGAACGCGCCGTTCACGCCGGACGGTCCGCCACGCTTCTTCTGGTGGGCCGATGACCTCGGCGCAGTCGTGGCGCATGTGCGCGATCTCGGGGCCGAACTCGCCTCGGACGTCGTCGACATCGGGAGCGTGGCCTTCGTCCAGTTCCGGGATCCTGACGGGAACCTGCTCATGGTGTGCGCTCGAACGGAGGGCGACGAGTCCGCTCACACCGTTGTCTGACCGCCGGTGAGCGAAGACGCGGCTCATCAGTGCTGGCCCGCACAACGACAGTGGCGGAAGAGATCGCTCGGTGTCGGAATGGGGTGGAGTTCCGCTTCTCGAACTAAACCTTTGGTGCGCTCGCACTTACGGATCGGAGCCGACGCGCACAGCTTCGCTCGCTGTCAGTAATCAGTACCGTGTCGAAGTCGGCGTAAGCCCTCTGTGTCAGCCTTGAGTGAGATCCCCGGTGACCCTCTGTGGATCTGTACCCCGGAGTTGCACCCTTACTGCACAGTGACAGGTTGGTATGTACCGGAACTCGGTTGAATTCAGGTTCAATGTCTAATACAGGCTTCTGACCCACCTACCTGCGCATCAGTCCCTGACACCGGGCACTCCCGTAACATTGCGGGTATGAATGGGGCGCTTTCGAAGGGTCGAGCGAAGGTGCCACCGGCGCGGACTGGCCGACTCGACTCCACGGACCGCCGGTACGAGCCTTTCGTACGCCTCGTCCCAGCACCAGTGCGGCGGGGGGCCTCATCGTGGAGGTGGGAGGCGCCGGACGGGGGTGGTTCGTGGGACCTGCACATCGAGCACGTGGGTGCCCCGACGGCTCCGGTCCGAATGCTGCTGGTCCATGGAGCGGGAGGGAACGCGGCGGCGATGTGGCCCTATGCTGCACACCTGAGTCGCCTGGGCGCTCGGGTTACGGTGGTCGATCTGCCCGGTTACGGGCGAACGATCCGGGTGCGGCGTGGACGCCGCAGCGTCAGTTATGGCGACTGGCAGCAGCTGCTCGTCGATCTCGTGGGTCGCGAGCATGACGAGCGGCCACTGGTCCTCGTCGGAGCGAGCATGGGTGGTGCCCTCGCGGTCGACACCGCTGCAGTGACCGGACTGGCCGACCGGGTCATCGCGACCTGCCTGCTCGACCCGACTCGGCCGGGCATCGCTGCCGCCATCGTGCGATCCCCGTGGATAGCGCGGCTGGGATTGCCACTGCTGCAGTTCGCCCGGGGGCCAGCGGCGAAACCACGGATCCCGTTCCGCGTGCTGACCCCTATGTCTGCGATCTCGAACGACCCTGGCCTCAGTCATGCAGTGCTCACCGACCCGTGCGGCGGCGGTGGCGCGATGCCGGTGGGCTGGTACCGCTCCTTCCTCGAGGCGGGTCCGGCTATTCCACCCGAGCAATACCAAGGACCACCGGTCGTGCTGTTGCATCCGGCCGAGGATCGTTGGACTATGCCGGAGCTCAGCCTCGACTACCTTGGTCGGCTTCGCGGCAAGACCCGGGTCGTGATGCTTCCGGGCTGCGGCCACTTCCCCCTCGAGGAGCCCGGCTTCCAGGTCCTCCTGGACGAGGTTTCGGATGAGATCGAACAGTTGCTGGATGACCAGCGGAGAGGCAGCTGAGTCGGCCGTGCGCGGTGAGGGACCATAGCCCGGAGGCCGGTCTGGCCTGGTGAGGCGTGCATGCGTTCCCCGTCGTGGCGACGTCCTGGAGTTCGAGCGCCCGCGCTATGGTGGATCGCAGGAGCTCGCGACGATCATCCCCGGGGCCGGGGCCGGGGCCGCGGGCAGTGCAGCGACCTGGTCATGCCCCGCCATGAGGCGATCGGTCCGCGCGAGATCGCTCGGGTCCTGGCCCCCGGAGGTCATCTGCTCACCCAGCAGGTCGACGGCGCCGACGCCGAGGAGATCCACGAGTGGTTCGGCACCGATCCCCAGTATCCGGAGGTCTCCTCGGGGTGCATCGTGCGCGATCTCGAGGCCGAGCGCCTGCTCGCGCTCGACGCGGACCGTCCGATCCGTGTCACGCAGAGACGCTTCCGCATCCTCGCCTCCCGCGATGGGGTTCAATAGTCCGATGAGCACCCCTGACCCGGTCTCGCTTGTCGTCGTCTGCGGTCCCGCCTCCTGGAACCACCTGATCTCCCTGGACCGCCTTCCCGAACCGGTCCCGCACATGCAGTTCGCCGAGAGCGCCTGGCACACCGTCGGCGGCACGTCGGCCGGCAAGGCGGCGCATCTCGTCGCTCTCGGCGTCCCCACGGTGCTCCATGCGCCGCTCGGCACCGACGAGGACGGCGGGCGGATCGCCGCGCTGCTGACCGGTGCCGGTGTCGATCTGCGTGCGGTCGGGAGCGAGCGCACCGAGAGGCATGTGAACCTCATGGCGCGGGACGGGCGGGTCTCCCTGTACGTCGCGACCCCGTCGGCCCCGTCGGCCGATGACGTCTCCTCCGCCACCGCGTCGGCGCTCGCGGCCGACGTCGCCGTGCTGGACCTCTCGGAGCTGGGGCTCGCCGTGCTCCGGGATCTCGAGCGCTCCCCGCGCCGTCCCAGCATCTGGACCGACCTGCACGACTACGACGGCACCGCGGCATTCCATGAGCCCTTCCTAGGGGCCGCCGAGGTCGTGCTGATGAACGCCGATGCGACCGACGACGCCTGGGCGCTGCTCGCCTCCTGCGTCGCACGCGGTCCTCGACTCGCGGTCTGCACCCTCGGCGCGCAGGGCGCGATCGCCCTGGAGGCCGACGGGACGCGGCACGAGGTCGCAGCGGTGCCGGCCGAGGTCGTGGACACCAACGGCGCCGGCGATGCCTTCATGGCCGGACTGCTGGCGGCGACGCTGCGCGGACAGAGCATCCCCTCCGCGCTCTCCGCCGCGGCCGCGCAGGCGCGGGTCGCGATCGAGGGCGAGCATCTGCATCCCGCGCTCCGAGCCGAGGGCTGAGCTCTCGACCCTCAGAACGTGCTGGTCACAGACGTAGTTCGGCATATTCTGCCATTCGTGGCGTATACCTCTGGGGCTGTGGGGCGCCCTCTCCGCGCACCTCGAGTGGTCTGGGTCAAGTCCCTTTGAGTGGTGGCTTTTGGGTCAGGCGGTCATGAGGAGCCGGCTGTTGTTCTCGGGGGTTTCGGTGGTGAGCATGTCGGCGCGGCAGCGCATCGATCCTCGCCTGCGGTCTACCGCGAGGCTGAGAGGTCGGGGTCGCTGCGTACGAAGCGGCTCGCGCGATAGCCGAACAGAACCTCCGCCTCGGACACGATGTCGTCGTCGATGCGGTGAACGACAGCGAGGATGCTCGGCAGACCTGGCGGACCGCGGCGTCGCGCACGGGCGCACGGCTCGACGTCGTGCACCTCGAGCTCACGGACGAGAGAGCGGGAGCTGCGACTCCGCACCAGGGATCGGGGTGGAGCCCCGGCGTGCGGTCGGCGTCTCGCAGGAGCAGGTCGCCTCAGGCGGACGTCGCCCCAGAACGCTCGAGCAGGCCGTGCATCCGCATCCAGCTGGCGAAGGACTCGAACCAGCCGGTGCTGGTCGTCTCCTTCGGGTACATGCCGAATCCGTGCCCGCCCCGCTCATAGAAGTGGAGCTCCACGGGCCGCCCGGCGGCGCGCCAGTTTTCCACCAGGGGGAACCCGCTCGGGTCCATCAGGCCATCGTCCGCGGCGAGCGCGATGAACAGCGGCGGCGCGTCGTCGGGCACCTCGAACGCGGTGAGCGGCCCGTAGATGTCGCCGATGAAGGCCGGCTTCGCCTCCTCGCCGACAAGAGCGGTGGCGACGGTGAGCATGGCGCCGGCGGAGAAGCCGACCATGCCGACGCGCTCGGGATCGATCGACCACTCGGCCGCTCGGCTGCGCACGAGCGCGAACGCTGCGTGGGCGTCGGCGATCTGCGGGTCCAGGGCGCCGAGCGCGGTGGCGGGGTCGTGCCGGTGAGAGGGAATCGGTCCGGCCAGCATCTCCCTGATCGCTGCAGCGAAGTCGTCGAGGTGCGCCGGGGTCGGCTTGAGCCGGTACTTCAGCACGAAAGCGGCGACACCACGGGCCGCGAGCGCGCGGGCAACGTCCCACCCCTCGTTCTCCATGGACAAGGACATGAACCCTCCGCCCGGAGCCACGATCACGGCGGTGCCCGTCGCCGTGGCCGGATCCGGCAGGAACGGCGTGAGCGTGGCGATGCCGACATTGCGGGCGAACACGCTGCCGTACTCGCTGTGCCAGGACTCCAGTACCGATGCGCCCGGCAACGGCTCGGTTCCGAGCTCGATGGCGTCCGGCTGTGCGGGGACCGCGATCGGCGTCATCCCGTGCTTCTCGGGCACTGCGGGGTCACTGCTGGGGGTCGAGGCCATGGTCATGAGCTCTCCATTCGGAAGATGCGCCGGGGGAACGCGGTTTCCACGCTCGGCGCCGAGGATAACGCCGCCCGACGGATCGAGGAAGACTGGCGCGCGCCGAGGGTCGCGACACGTCGAGCGGGGGCTCGTCACAGGCTCAGCATCGCCGCCGCGACCTCGGCCGTGGCCGCGTCGGGGATCGCCCTCGACGCGTCCTCGAGCACCAGGAGGCGTGCGCCGGGGATCTCTCGCGCAAGGGCTTCACCGTTGCCGACGGGGAAGAACGGATCGCGACGGCCGTGCACCACGAGCGCAGGCAGGGCGAGGTCGGCGAGACGCTCCCGCCAGCGGGGTCGGCAGTCGAGCCTGGAGAACGTCATCCCCAGCTGATTCGCCATGTGCACAGCGGGCTGCGCGCCCGGAGTGCGGTCCCATACGCGTGCGGCGAGCGACGGGGCGGCCGCAGGGTCGTCGCCGAGGATGTCGGCGGTGCCCGCCGCGTACTCCGCCACCGCGCTGCGATCGGACCAGTCGGGCTTGCGGCGGGAGAACAGCCGAGCCATCGTCGCCTTGTCGTGGTCGGGCAGATCTGCGTCGACGGGCCCAGGGGCGAGCGGTCGTGTCCCGACGAGGGTCAGTGCCGAGAAGGCGTCCGGATGATCGAGGGCGGCAACCTGGGCGACCAGGCCTCCGACCCCGATGCCCGCCAGGTGGGCGGGCCGATCGTCGAGCGCGCGGGCGAGACCCACGGCATCTGCGGCGAGATCCCGCAGCGTGTATGCCGGATTCTGGGGGTCGATGGTGGTCGACGTGCCGGAATCTCGCAGGTCGTAGCTCACGACGTGCCGGCCGCCCCGCGCGAGGGCTGTGCAGAGCTCGTCGGGCCAGGACAGCATGGTGGTGCCTCCTGCGCACAGGAGCAGCGGTGCGGCGGGATCCCCGAAGTGCTCGACCCCGAGCCTCACGCCGTTCGTCTCGTACGTCGTCATCGCGCCCTCTCGTCGTCGACTGGGAAGTTCAGAAAAACAACTACACTTGCGATAGTGAACTTTCGATCCTAGACTGTCAATCATGAAGACCTATGGTCAGTACTGTGGCCTGGCCAGAGCCGCCGAGGTCCTCGGCGAGCGGTGGACGCTGGTGATCCTGCGCGATCTGCTCGTCGGCCCGAAACGCTTCAACGAGCTCAGGACGGGGATCCCGGGCATCCCCTCCAACATCCTGACCACGCGACTCGGCGTCCTCGAGCGGGCCGAGGTGGTCGAGCGCGCCGTCGCGGGCCGCGGCGTCGTCTATCGGCTCAGTGATTACGGGCGGGACCTCGAGCCGATCCTCCTCGCGATCGGCCGGTGGGCGGCGCGGCGGATGGATGCCCCGCGGGAGGGCGAGCGACCCACGGACAGCTCTTTGGCCGCTGCCCTGCTGGCAGCTCGCACCGACACGACGGTCGAGCCGTTCAGCGTCGAGGTGGCGGTCGGACCCGCCGTGGCGACCGCGAGAGTGGGGGAGACCGGTGTCAGCGTCGCCGAGGGGACGTCGCCCGATCCGGATCTCCGCCTCGGCGGCCCGGGGATGCGTCGCCTGCTCGCCGATGGTGACGTCGACGCGGCGCTGAGCTCCGGCGGCATCGACTGCGAGGGGCCGACGTCGTTGGTCGAGGAGTTCGTCCGCGCATTTCATGTCCCACTCGATGCGTCGGTAAGAGAATGAGGGGAGGAGCGGATCCGCGGAGGCGTTGTGGTCCTCCGCGTCCCGCGGCGCCGCAGGGGGGAGGGGCGGATCGGTGACCACCACTGACCCGATCGCACCGACCCGCTTGAGGGCGGTCCTCATCGAGGGCGTCCCGGGGGAGCGGGTCGCGACGATCACGTCACGGGCGCTCGGATGAGCGGGCGCCTGGTCGTGCTCTCCGGCCTCCCAGGGGTCGGGAAGACGAGCGTCGCCGAGATCCTCGCGGCGCGGACGGCGTCGGTCCACCTGTCCATCGACGCGGTCGAGGACGCGCTCCTCGCCTGCGGTCTGCCGCGTGGCTGGGAGGTCGGGGTCGCTGCCTACGAGGCAACGCGAGCGATGGCCGAGCTGAACCTCCGGCTCGGCCACGACGTCGTCGTCGATGCGGTGAACGACAGCGACGAGGCCCGGCAGACCTGGCGCACCGCCGCACAGCGGACAGGCGCTGACCTCCAGTTCGTGCACCTCGTGCTCGCGGAGGAGCAGGAGCATCGGCGGAGACTCCGGGGCAGAGAACGAGGCCTCGAGCATGTCGGTGAGCCGACCTGGGCGGACGTGCAGCAGCGCCGCGCGGACTATGCCGTGTGGTCCGATGCCGTGGTGGAGATCGACACGGGCGGGCGGACTGCCGATGACGTCGCGGATCTTCTCGCCACGCGGCTCGGCTCTGGATGACGTGCCGCGCCCCTACGGCGCCAGGGGGACCGGCGTCCTGTCGGCGCTGGAGGGCCGGACCCACGCGGTGGTCGTCACCTTGAGGGCGCGGCCGCCGTCGCTGATCTGCACCGACATGTATCCGTCCGCGGCGTGCATGATCGGGCCGGTCGCGCTGCGAACGAGCGGGTGGGCCACATCGCCGCACGCCACGTCCTCGGTCTCGTACGCACCGAGCGTCCATGTGCCGACGAGGCTGTCCTGGATCGAGTTCCTGGCTTGAATGAAGCAAGCCTGCGAGTGACGCCTCGTCGGCCGGTGTCGTGGGATCAGCCAATCGGGTGCGGCGCCTCGATGCCCGGCTCTTCGTCCTCGCTAGGCTGAGCCGGTGACCACTCCCTCTTTCGCGGAACAGTCAGCGTGGATGCAGTCGATGCGACCGAGGACGGCGCGCATCGAGTTCGTCTTCAACAATGGCGACGACCAGCACTCGCTGCTCGAGCTCCTGTCCCACCTTCAGTCGGTCAGGACGGTCGGTGTCGGGCCCGGTAACGGGTACTACGTGCGGTCTCGCCCTGACGTGGTGAAGCGCAGCTATGCGTATGACAGGGACATCATCCGTGCGATCGAGAGCCTCGGCTGCTTCTTCCCCGACCCGGAGAGCGGCGAGCAGTGGACGGGGCTGGGGGACGTCGACGTCATCTTCCTCGACCGGCGCGGCGCGATGCTCGGGGCGACCGTGACACACGAGGGCATGCTCCTCTCCCCGGAGGAGGAGGAAGAGAACACCCGGTACTTCCGGTCATGAGGTCCTGCGGTGCAGGGACTCGCTGGAGTTCCGGTCCTACGACTGGCCTGCTCCCGGTCGTCGCAGCCCAGGCCGTCAGAACAGCGGCCACGGCACCGCCGGCATGTCGCCGCTCGGGGCGAGGAAGTGCCCGTCGGCCCGCAGCCGTGCGCACCGCTCTGTGAGCGCCTCGAGCTCCTGTGCGCTGAGCAGCTCTCCGAGGCGCTGGCCGAGCTCACCGTCGAGCGCGTCCAGGACGCGGCCGATGCCGTCCAGTTCCTCGTCGTCCAGAGCCTCGCCGAGCCACCCCCAGAGGATCGTGCGCAGCTTGTCCTCGTGATGGAAGGTGAGCCCGTGGTCGACGCCGAAGCGGTGTCCGCCCGGCATGGCGAGGATGTGGTCGCCCTTGCGGTCGGCGTTGTTGACGATCGCGTCGAACACCGTCATGCGGCGCAGCGCGGGAGTGTCCTCGTGGACCAGGGTGATCCGCTGCTCGTCCTGGTCGAGCCCCTCGAGGACGCTCCGCCAGCCCATGGCCGGCACATGGTCCGTCGGGACCAGGTCCACGGGATGCTGGCTGCGATCCTGCTCCTGCCAGAGCTGCACCATCCCCTCGCCGAATGGGCCGTCGCGCAGCCAGGTGCGCGGCACGACGTCCCAGCCGAGCGTCTCGGAGACCAGGTAGGCGGCGACCTCCCGACGGGCCAGGGTGGCGCCCGGGAAGTCCCAGAGCGGGGCCTCGCCCGCCACCGGCTTGTAGACGACGACCGTCTCGCCGATGGCGGCGAGGAACGTCGCGTTCGACGCCGTCGTGAGGCGACCGGTGAGCACCAGCTCGTCGGTCACCAGGTCCGGCGCGGACATCAGGACTCGGGGATGATGCAGGTGTGGCCGTCGGGGTCGATGGGATGGCCGCAGAGCGTGCACAGGGGACGCCCGGCGTCCACGACCTCGCGGGTGCGCTGGGTGAATGCCCGGGCGGCGCCGACCGGGATCCGCACCCGAAGCATCTCGGACTCCGCCGTTCCGGCCTCGTCGGGCTCGACGTCGTCGGCGGGGAGCGGCTGCGCCTCGATGATCAGCTGGGCCGTGGTGGGGTCCCAGCCGATGCCGATGGTCGCGGCCCGGAACTGCTCCTGGACGGCGTCGAGCGGATCGTTGTCGACGAGCTCGACGGGCGTGCCGGTGGGCACGCTGTAGGGGTTGCCCTCGACGGCGCGGAGCTGGTCGAGGACCTCGTCGACCTTCATCGCGAGCAGTGCGGACTGCTCCTTCTCGAGGGCGATGCTCATGATCTGCGCCCCGGTGCGCACCTGGAGGTAGAACGTCCGGGCACCGGGACGCCCGAGGGTCCCGATGACGACCCGGTCCGGCCAGTCGAACGCATGGAGATGTGCGGGCACGTCGGTCATGTGAGAATCCTAGGCCCGGGGGCCATCGGCGGTGGGAGCGCCTGCACCGCCGCCCACCGGTGCATCGCCGGAGGGGACGCTCGTCGCGAGCCAGGAGAGATCCCCGGAGTCGGTGCTGGTCGCCCAGACCCTCGGCCTGCTCGTCCCGTAGGTCACGATCGACACCGAGGCGGGCCCCACTTCGAGTCGCTGGAACATGTCCAGGTGCATGCCGAGCGCATCGGCCAGGACCGACTTGATGATGTCGCCGTGGCTCACCGCCACCCACACCGCCCCCGGACCGTGCTCGGCCTGGACGGCTGCATCGTGGCGACGGATCGCGGCCACCGCCCTGCTCTGCATCCCTGCCAGGGATTCACCGCCGGGGAAGATGACGGCGGAGGGCTGCGCCTGCACGGTCTGCCACAGATCCTGCGTCGCGAGATCCGCGAGTCGGCGCCCCTGCCACCGGCCGTAGTCGCACTCCGTGAGATCGACGTCGACCGAGGTGAGCGGGGCGCCCGCCTGTCGATCCACGATGGCCCGGGCGGTCTCCGCACAGCGATCCAGGGGGCTCGACACCACCGCGGACACGGGCACGGCCGCGATCCTGTCCCCGGTCCGCACCACCTGGTCGCGTCCCAGATCGTCCAGACCGACACCGGCCATCCGACCCGCCAGCAGTCCCGTCGCATTGGCCGTGGTGCGACCGTGTCGCACGAGGAGAACCGTCGCCATGCCTCCAGCCTAGCGATGCGGTCGAGGTCCGCGTCACCGTCTGCTCGTCAGCTCGGGGAGACGGCCCCGTCCGCGTCGCCCGGCCGGGACGTTGCGTGGATCGAGCACTTCTCCCTCGACCCGGCCGGCGCCGCACGCCGCGGCATGGTCGATGACGAGAGGCCGTGCCCCCCCCCGCGCGATGGATCGGTGCGCCCCCGGCACCCCCAGGGTCATGCCGTGCGCGCCCCGGGTCGTCGCCCGCCCTGAGCCAGGCGAGG
Source organism: Brachybacterium sp. SGAir0954 (assembly GCF_005490785.1). Lineage (GTDB taxonomy): Bacteria > Actinomycetota > Actinomycetes > Actinomycetales > Dermabacteraceae > Brachybacterium > Brachybacterium rhamnosum. Next base: position 1,667,126 of record NZ_CP027295.1, read on the forward strand.
ATCTCTACGGCCTCGGTGCCGGACGGGGGTCCGCTGCCGCGCACGGGGCGCCGACGGCGCGGGGTGCTCATCCGGCCCCGCGCACCATCCGCAGCTCCGTGCCCACCGGATCCTCCTTGCGGGCGCCGTCGAGGCGGAAGCCCTGCCGCTCGTAGAAGCGGATCGCCCGCGCGTTCCCCTCGAGCACCCACAGGGAGGCGGGGCCGTCGCCGATCGCGGCGCGCAGCAGCGCATGGCCCAGTCCGGTGCCGTACACCTCCGCACGCACGTAGAGCGCCATCAGCTCCCGCTCCGGGAGACCGCCGGCGGGCTCGTCCCGACCCGCGCCGGCGATGGCGAAGCCGAGCAGACGCTCGCCCGTCCCCTCCGCGACGAGCACGGTGTTGGGGGTGGTCGCGATGCTCTCGCGCCAGCGCTGTGCCCGGGCCTCCCGGTCCGCGCGCCGCGCGGCGAGCACCTCGGAAGCGATGAGCCCTGTGTACGCCTCCTCCCAGGCGTCGAGGTGGAGGGCCGTCAGGGCGGCGGCGTCCTCGGGGCGCGCGGGCCGGATCGGCGGGAGCGCCGTGGTGGCCGATGTGGTTGCGGCCGGCGCGGAACCGGCCGACGGGGAGTCGGCAGCGAGGGACTGATCGCCGACGGCGGGCGAGCGGCGCAGGCACAGCAGCCGCGGCCGCTCGTCCCATGCCGGCCCCACGGCGAAGCCGCGGGAGCGGTACAGACCGATCGCGCGCTCGCGCCAGTCCCAGACCGTGAGCGTGACGGGGAGCGGCCCGGCGGCCTCGACCGCGGCGTCGAGCAGGGCGGATCCCACGCCGCGGCCCCGCACGGCGGGGGAGGCCCACAGGCGCTTGATCTCGAGCGACCCCTCCCGCGGGGCGAGCACGGCGATCCCCGCGAGCGCCCCGGGAAGCGCCTCGCCCCCGTCGGCCGTCGTCGTCCCACCGTGATCCTCCACCGGCGCGAGCTCGGCGACGAGGATCCGGCAGCCGGCGAGCGCCCGCGCCGGGTCCTCGACCTCGGCGCGGTACCGCTCGGGCAGCGCGTCATCCGTCCCCGTCGTGGGGCTCACGCCGTGCGCGCGCTTCTCCTCCTCGGTGCCGGAGAGGTACGCCCGCAGCGCCTCCGCGATCGCGGGGAGATCGGCGGGGAGCGCCTCGCGGATCCGGGCTCGGCCGGGCAGGGTCGTCATCGCCTCATCCTCCCGCGCGAACCGGTGACCGGCGAGCAGGCGCGCTCGCCGGGTGCACCTCGCAGGGACTCCCACGGAGCAGGGCACCGCCCCTACGGTGGGTGCATGACCTCGAGGGAGACCGCCCGGGAGTTCCTGATCTCCCGCCGTGCGCAGATCACCCCGGCGCAGGCCGGGCTCCCGGACCGCGACGAGGAGCGACGCGTCCCGGGCCTGCGCCGGGAGGAGGTCGCCGAGCTGGCCGGGGTGAGCACGTGCTACTACACCCGGCTCGAGCGCGGGGAGATCGGCGGTGCCTCTCCGGGCGTGCTCGACGCGATCGCCCGTGCACTCCGACTGACGGAGGTCGAGCGGGAGCATCTCGAGGATCTCGGCCGTCGGCCGTCGGGCAGCAGCCCCCGCGCGGACGACGACGGGGCGGGGGAGGTGCCGGAGCGGCTGCGGCGACTCGTCGAGCGGATCGCCGTCCCCGCGATCGTGCAGACCCCGCGGCTCGACCTCGTCGCCGCGAACGGTCCCGCCCGCCGGCTCTTCGCGCCTGTGCTCGAGGACCACCGCGGGGCGAACTTCGCCCGCTTCAACTACCTCGATCCTCGGGCACGCGACTTGTACGCGGACTGGCCGCTCGCCCGCCGCACCGGAGCCGCGATCGTCCGCTGTGAGGCGGGCCGCGACCCGCTGGACGAGGAGTTCACGGCGCTGATCAGTGAGCTCTCGACCCGCAGCCCGCTGTTCCGCGAGGACTGGGCCCGACGGGATGTGCACGAGCACCGCACCGGCACCAAGCGCTTCGTGCACCCGCAGCTGGGCCCGCTCACCCTGGACTTCGAGGTCCTCGAGACCCCCGGCGACCCGACCCGCCGGCTCGTCACCTACAGCCCCGTCCCGGCACCGCGGACGAGCAGCGCCTCCTCGGCCCCGGCCCCTCGGGCACGGCGCCCCACCAGGCCTGACCCCATCCCGGTCCGGACGGGATCCGCGACCACCATCCTGATCGGAGAGCAGCATGAAGATCGTCGTCATCGGCGGATCCGGCCACATCGGCACCTATCTCGTCCCCCGGCTCGTGCGCGCGGGCCACGAGGTCGTCAGCATCACCCGCTCCGGCGGCACCGGGTACCGGGACTCCCCGGAGTGGGAGCAGGTGACGCACCTCGCCGCGGACCGCGAGCAGCAGGACGCCGACGGCAGCTTCGGCCGGACCGTCCTCGCGCAGGCCCCCGACGTCGTCATCGACCTGGTCTGCTTCATCCTCGACTCCGCGACCGCGCTCGTGGAGGCGCTGCGCGGGGAGGTCGCCCACCTGATCCACTGCGGCTCCATCTGGCGCCACGGGGCCAGCCGCACGCTCCCCATCACCGAGGACTCCGACGCCGCGGGCGCCCCGTTCGACGAGTACGGCCGGCAGAAAGCCGCCATCGCACGGATGCTAGAGGAGGAGACGGCCCGCGGTGGCCTCGTGACGACCTCGATCCATCCCGGGCACATCGTCGGCCCCGGCTGGCACCCCACCGGGCCGCTCGGGAACCGGGACCCGGAGTCCTGGCGGATCCTCTCGGGGGGAGGTGTGCTGCGTGTCCCGGGCAGCGGCGCGGAGACGATGCACCACGTGCACGCGGACGACGTCGCCCAGGTCTTCGAGCGCGCACTCGACCGCCGCGACGCGGCCGCGGGGGAGTCCTTCACCGCGGTCGCGCCGACCGCGCTCTCGGTGCGGGGCTACGTCGAGATCGCCTCCGGCTGGTTCGGTGCCGAGGCGAGCATCGAGCCCGTCACCTGGGAGGAGTTCCGCGCGACCACGGATGAGCACCACGCCCTCGAGAGCTGGGGCCACCTGCACCGCAGCCAGGTCTTCAGCATCGAGAAGGCGAGGACCCTGCTCGGCTACGCCCCCGCCTTCGAGCCGGACGCGGCGATCCTCGAGTCGGTGCGCCTGCTCATCGAGCGCGGGGAGCTCCTGGTCGAGGCGCCGCTCCAGGCCTGACGGGACCGGCGGCGGGCACCTCAGCCCCGCAGGTGCTCCGCCGCGATGCGGGGTGAGCTGAGCACGGGCAGGCCGAGATCGGCGAGCAGCGGCTCCGCCCCGGCCATGCTCGCCTGCGCGAGCACGAGCACGTCGGCCCCCGAGGCGAGGCCGCGCGCGGCGGTGGCGATCGCGGCGAGGTAGCTCTCCTGGTCGCCCTGCTCGAAGAGCGGCCAGGCGCCCTCGGCGAGCACCAGCTCCACCTCGACCTCCGCCCCGGAGCGGGCCGCCTCCTCGAGCAGCAGCACTCGCGTGGGCGCGAGGGTCGAGGCGAGCGCGGCGACGACGCCGATCCGTCGGCCGGCACCGACGGCGCGCGCGGCCATCGGCCGGTCCACGCGGAACACGGGCACGCCCAGGGAATCGCCGACGCTCTCGGCCACGTCGCCGATGCTCGAGCAGGTGCAGCAGATCGTCCCCGCACCCTGGTCGCGCAGCTCCGCGATCCGCGCGGCGACCCGACCCGTGACCGACTCCGCGCCGAGAGCACGGGCGTCGGCGAGCAGGCTCTCGTCGACGAGGTGGACCGCGCCCGTCGCCGGGTCGAGCTCGGCCAGGAGCGTGTCGAAGGTCGGCACGTGGACGGGGGAGGTGTGCAGGAATCCGGGGCGCGTCACCCGCGGATCATGGCACGCCCTCACCCCGGCCCACCGCGTCGTCCGCCGGCCCTCAGACGTACGGCCGGGTGACCAGCTCGAGGTAGTGGCCCGACGGGTCGAGCAGGTAGACACCCCGCCCGTCGTGCTCGTGGTTGATCTCGCCCGGCCGGGAGCGCTGCGGATCCGCCCAGCGCTCCCGGCCGTTCGCGCGCAGCGCGGCGAGCGCCCGGTCGAAGTGGGCGTCGTCGAGCAGGAGGGCGTAGTGCTGCGGCGGGAACTCGATCGGCGGGGTCGCGAACTGCAGCAGGACGCCGCCGCCGATCGTGAGGTTCCGGAACGGGCCCCAGGACGGGGCCTCCTCGGCCTCGAGCAGGTCGCGGTAGAGCCGCGAGGACCCGTCGGGGTCGGTGGACGCGATGATCGTGTGGTTGAAGTGCGCTGTCATGTCTCTCCTGGTGGTGGCTGCGGGCGGTGGGGCACACGCGGCGCAGGAGGAGCGCGGATCAGGGAGCGACCAAGTCGCCGTCCCGGGAGCAGCCGCAGGGGGTCTGGCTGGTCATCACGATCGGAGACTTCAGGCGCCGGGCGACCCGGGTGTAAGACCCGGGCCGCCCGGCACGGGATCAGCCCTCGTAGACCGTCCTCGCGAGGCGGAACGCCGCCCAGGCCTTGGGCCAACCGGCGTAGAACGCGGCGTGGGTGAGCACCTCCGCCATCTCCTCCGCGGTGACGCCGTTGGCCTTCGCCCGCTGGATGTGGTGCTCGAGGGAGCCGTCCAGCACCCCGCTCGCCATCAGCGCGGTGACGGTGACGATGCTGCGCTCGCGCAGGGGAAGCTGCTCCTCGCGTGCCCAGACCTGTCCGAACAGGACGTCGTCGTTGAGCTCCGCGAACGTGGGGGCGAACTCCCCGAGCGCGTCCCGGCCTGCGGTGACCTTCTCCGTCATGGGTCTCTCCTTCGTGTGGTGGTGGTAGTTCCGAAGCGCCGTCAGGCGGTGGGCAGGGCGCCGTAGATCTCGTCGGTGACGGGCTCGAGCCACTCGTTGCTCGCGTCCGCCCCCGGGGTGAGGAAGGCGAGGTGGCTGAACCACGAGCCGGCCTTCGCTCCGTGCCAGTGCTTCTGTCCCTCGGGGACGCGCACCACGGAGCCGGGCTCGAGGCTCACGGGCTCCTCGCCCTCGGCCTGGTACCAGCCGCTGCCCGCCGTGCAGATGAGGATCTGGTCGCCGCCGCCCCCGGTGGCGTGGTGGATGTGCCAGTTGTTGCGGCAGCCGGGCTCGAAGGTCACGTTGCTGACGGCGACGCTCCCCTCGGTGACGAGCGGGGCGAGGAAGCTCTGCCCGGTGAAGAACTCGGCGAAGGCGTCGTTCGGCGCGCCCGTCGGGAAGATCTGCTCGAAGTCCTGATCCGTCATCGAAGCCTCCTGAGGTGGGATGGTGCGGTGGTCCGGATCCGACGGTAGGCGCGGGCCCGTCCCCGTGGGAGTCCCCGACAGCACCCCCATCGCTCCAGGGCCGCGCGGTTCAGGGGGACGTCAGGCGGGCAGCAGCCGGGGGACGAGCCGCACGAGCACGATCATCGCGAGCAGCTCGACGAGGGTCTGCGTGACGACGACCAGCGGGGCGAGGTCGTAGGCCGCCGGCAGCGCGAGCACGAGCGGCAGCACCACGAGCGAGTTGCGGGTGACGCCGCTGAACACGACCGCCCGCCGCCCCGGCACGTCGAGTCCCGCCGCCCGGCCCGCGACCATCCCGATCGGCACCATCACCACGACGAACGCCACGAGCACGGGCACGGCGAGCAGCAGCGCGCCGATCCGCCCCGCGACCCCGGCGATCTGCGAGGCGACGACCACGGCGAGCGTCGCCATCATGAGCGGCACCATCGACGCGCTCACGGCCGCCTCGACCCGCGCGCCGACCCGGGTCCTCGCCGCGGCGAGCTGGGTCAGGCCCGCCGCGAGCAGCGGCGCGACGACGAGCAGGGCGAAGGCCTCGAGGAACGGCCCGGGCTCGATCGAGCGGGCGAGCTCGCCGCCCGCGAACAGCCACAGCAGCGGCGGGAGCAGGAGCATCTGCGCGACCATGAGCACCGGGGACACGGCGAGCAGCCGCTCCCGGTCCCCGCCCGCGAGGCCCGCGAAGACGATCACGTAGTCGATGCACGGGGTGAGCAGCACGAACAGCACTCCCACCAGCAGCGCGGGATCGTCCGCGACGACCCTCGAGAGCGCCCACACCACCACCGGCACGAGCAGCACGTTCACGCCGAGCGCCGCCGCGAGGAAGCGCACGTCCCGCACCGCGGCGCCGATCCGCGCGAAGGGCACGCCGAGGAAGGTCGCGTACAGCAGCAGCGCGAGCACCGGCTGGATCGCGAGCTCCGCAGGGTGCGCGAGGGCGGGGGCCAACAGTCCGACGGCGGCGCCGATCGCGAGCGCCGCGAGGTACAGCGGCACCTGCTGCCGCTCGTGCCACGGCATCGGGGTCGGCATCACCCCTCCTCGGTCCGTTCCTCGCGCACGAACGGTGGTCGTGACGTCCCTCCGACGGTAGCGGACCCCTGCGGCCCCCGCGCGCCCCGACCTGCACCCGGACGGCGCACGGGGGCGACCTCCGCCCGGTGCCGAGCCGGTCAGCTGCGGCCGGCGAGCACCCGCTCGAGCGGAATCCGGTCGTCCTGCCACGGGGTGAGCAGCCAGACCGCGAGGTAGGCGCCCGGCCCCAGCACCGGCAGGAGGAAGGACGCGAGCACCAGCAGGCGCACGAGCCACACGTCCAGCCCGGTCCTCTGCGCGATGCCCCCGGCGATGCCGCCCACGAGTCGGCGCGGACCGCGGCGGACGTCGAGACGGCGGATGGAGTCGAAGATCGTGTTCATGCGGTCGACGCTACGCGCACCGCGCGGCCCGCGCACCGGGGGCCGCCCCCGAGGTGGATGGGGGAGAACCGCAGGGCTGCGGCGGGCGGGTCAGAGGCCCTCGGGCAGCGGGTGCTCGCCCTTGATGACGAAGAAGGAGCCGCGGATCGTGCCCGCGAGCTTCGACTTCTGCCGGGCGAACCTGAAGGCGCCGAGCTCCTCGGGGACCTCCATGCCCTCGGAGAGCTTGAGGCCCACGGCGCGCTTGCCGCCCTCCTCGCGCGTCCACAGCACGTTCAGCGCGAGGCCGGACTCGTGGAAGACATGCACCCAGAGGATCCCCTCGACGTCGTTGACACTGACCTCGAGCGCGGGGGAGGCGATCACCATGTCCCGCTCGCTGCGCAGGATCTCCTGGACCCAGGCGAGGGTCTCCGGCGCCTCCGCGGCGGGCACGACGGTGAACGTGTGCTTGTACTTCGTGTGGAAGTAGCGGGCCTCGTTGGCGCGCAGGCCGGCGAGGGCCTCGGTGACGGGGGAGGACTCGAGGCCCTCGGTGGAGACATCGGTGAACGAGACGGCCTGACCAGGCATGGGGCCTCCTTGGGACGGTGGGGGAAGCGTACGCTGAGCGCCGCCCGTCCGTCTGACAGTCCCCGAGGAGCCCCGCCGCGATGACCGATCCCGTGCCGCACATCGTCCGCCGCGGGCAGGGGGCGCCGCTGCTGCTCGTGCACGGCAACGAGGTGGACCACCGCTTCCTGCTCGACCTCGAGGACCTCTTCGACGAGAGCTCCCCGTGGGAGCGGCTGCACCTCGACCTCGCGGGCTTCGGCCGGACCCCGGCGCTGCCCGCGCCCGGCGGGCTGCCGCAGCTCGCCGACTGGCTGGACCGCGTGGCCGGCGAGCTCCTCGACGGGCGACCCTTCGCGGTGATCGGCTCCTCTCTCGGCGGACTGCTCGCCCGGGACCTCGTCGCGCGCCGACCGGAGCGCTGCCTCGGCATCGCCCTGCTCGCGCCCGTGGTGGACCCGGTGCACGCCCACCGCACCCTGCCGCCGGGCGACGTGCTCGAGCCGGATGCCGGGCTGCTCGCCTCCCTCGCCCCCGAGGACGCCGCCCTCTACGCCGAGCTCGCCGTCGTGCCGTCGCAGGAGAACTGGGAGCGGTTCCGGGCCACGGCCCTGCCGGGGCTGCGCGCCGCGGATCGTGGAGCCGTCGCGTGCCTCGCCGCGGACTACACGCTCCCGCGCCTTCCCGACGCCGCGCTCGAGGAGCTCGATGCCCCGGTGCTCCTGGCCATGGGGCGCCAGGACGCCGTCGTCGGCCACGAGGACCAGCTCGCCCTCGCACGACGCCTCCCGCGCGCCACGACCGCGGTGCTCGACCGCGCCGGGCACAATCTCCACCTCGATCAGCCGGTCGCGGTGCGGGACCTGCTGCGGCACTGGCTCGCGGCCGTCGGCGAGCCGCCCCGGCCTGCGGCGACCGTCGGCACGGCGTCCGTCCGCGCGGCGACCTCGGCGCCCGCGACGCTCCGCCGCCTGCGCCGCGGCGACGCCCCGGACGTCCTCGCCGCCTTCGCCTCGCACCCCGACATGGCCCGGCAGGGCACGGTGCGCAGCCCGGAGGAGGCGGAGCGGTACGTGGCCCGGTTCCTCGACACCGGGGCCGACGGGCGCCCCTCCCCGCACGAGGCGTGGGTGATCGACGAGGAGGGGAGGGCCGTCGGCCTCGTCGGCCTCACGGTCGACGAGGCCGAGCGCAGCGGATGGTTCTGGTACTGGCTGCATGCGGAGGTCCGCGGCCGCGGGCTCATGGCACGCGCGGCAGCCACGGTCGCGCAGTGGGCGCTCACCGATCGGGGTCTCGAGCGGCTCGAGCTCGGGCATCGCGTGAACAACCCGGCCTCGGGGGCGGTGGCCCGTGCCGCGGGCTTCGTCCCGGAGGGGACCGAGCGCGGGAAGTTCATCGTCGACGGCGTGCGGGTCGACGTGCGCACCTACGGCCGTCTGCGCACCGACCCCGCCCCGGTCGTCGAGCCGCTGCCCCTGGACCCCGGGCCCGAGCGGTGACTCGTAGGATCGAGGGACGGAGCATGGCGACGGGAGCGGAAAGCGTGATGGCGGTGGATGCGGAGGGTGAGGCCGTGAAGGACCCGCTGGCCCTCGAGAGCCAGGTGTGCTTCGCGCTGTCCCTCGCCTCGCGCAGCGTGATCGCCGCCTACCGGCCCGTGCTCGAGCCGCTGCACCTCACGCACCCGCAGTACCTCGTGATGCTCGCGCTGTGGGAGCGGGCGCCGCTCTCGGTCAAGGGGCTGAGCGGCCTCCTGCACCTCGAGCCCGCGACGCTCTCGCCGCTCATCAAGCGGCTCGAGGCCCTCGGCTACGTGCTGCGCACCCGGGACAGCGCGGACGAGCGCTCCCTCGCGATCGTGCTGACCGACGAGGGCGCCGCGCTGCGGGCGGAGGCGGAGAAGATCCCCGCCGCGATGATGCGGCGGCTGCGCATGGACGAGCAGGAGCTCACGGCCCTGCACGCGAGCATGATGAAGCTGATCACCGTCGCGCTCGAGGACGAGGTGCCCGGGGGCTGACCGACGTCGCCGACGGGACGGGGATCACTCCGAGGCAACTAGTTAGTGCACTAATCGTTCGCGTACAGTTCCTGAGGTCGGCCGACGGCCGCCACCACGAGTCCCGCCGACCCAGGAGAACGCACCGTGAGCATCCCCGGCCTCGTCATGACCATCGTCTCCGGGATCCTGCTGTTCCTGGGCTCTGTGTGGATCTACTCCACCACCATGACCTTCGGCCGCAGCCGCGCCTCGAGGGCCGCGATCGCCATGGTCTCCGTCGGCGTCGTGCTCGGGACCGTCGGCGTCTTCCTCCTGCTGGGCTGACCGGCGCGGCCCGGGCGAGCGCGGCTCAGCCCCGTCACCGCCAGGCGCCGACCCGGCACCGGCCGTCCTCGTCCGAGCCGGCGGCGAGCACCGTGCCGTCCTCGCGACACGCGACCGAATGCTGGAGCCCTGCGTCGATCACGGCCCGGTGCGCGTCGATCAGTCGTCCCAAACGCCCGAGCTGCCCCGGCGGTGCGAGCCCAGCAGGTGCGTGTCCACGATGCCCACGGCCTCCATGAGCGCGAACATCGTCGTGGGGCCGACGAAGGCGAAGCCCTCCTTCCGCAGCCGCTTCGACAGCGCCACGGACTCCGGGGAGCGGGTCGGGACCTCCGCCGCGGTGCGCGGTCGCGGCGTGACCTCCGGCCGGTAGGACCACACGAGCTCCACGAGGCCGCCCCGCTCGCGCACATCCAGCGTGGCGCGGGCGTTCGTGATCGTCGCCGCGATCTTCGCGCGGTTGCGCACGATCCCGGCGTCGGCCAGCAGGCGCTGCTCGTCGGCCTCGTCGAAGCGCGCGACGATCTCGGGATCGAAGCCCGCGAAGGCCTCGCGGAAGGCGGGACGCTTGCGCAGGATCGTCGCCCACGAGAGCCCCGCCTGGAACGCCTCGAGGCTGATCCGCTCGTACATGCCCTGCTCGTCCCGCACGGGCATGCCCCACTCGGTGTCGTAGTACGCCTGCAGCAGGGGATCGGTCGCGGCCCAGGCGGGGCGCGCCAGGCCGTCCTCGCCGAGGACCGTCCCGGCGTCGGGGGCGGTGTCGGTATCGGGGGTGCTCATGCGGTCCTCTCGAGGGTGAGCAGGGTGGTCTTCGCATCGGTGCCGCCCACGTAGCCGCCGGGGGAGCCGTCGCCGCGCAGCACACGATGGCACGGGATGACGATCGGCAGCGGGTTCGTCGCACAGGCGGTGCCCACCGCGCGCGAGGCCCGCGGGTTCCCCACCTGCGCGGCGACCTGCCCGTAGGAGAGCGTGCTGCCGTAGCCGATGCTCGGCAGGAACTCCTGCACCTCGAGGCGGAAGCCGCGGGACAGCGCATGGTCCAGCGGCAGGTCGAAGCCGCGCCGGCGGCCCGCGAAGTATTCCTCGAGCTCCCGGGCCGCGCCGTCCAGCCGTGCGGGTGCCCGCAGGATCCGGGGGCTGACCTTGGTCGCGACCGTCTCGAGCACGGTGTCGAAGCCCTCGCGCTCGAAGGCGATGCGCACGAGGCCCCGCTCGGTCGCGGCGAGCAGCAGCGGGCCGACGGGGGAGTCGACGGTGCGGGTCGCGACGTCGAGCAGCTGCTCCTGGCCGGCCCGCTCGGCGAGCCGGGCGCTCAGGTGCTCGAGGACCGCGGGGTCCACGGGGAGTGCGGCGCTGAGATCGGGATCGGCGGTGGTCATCGGTCAGCTCCTTCGGGGGAGAGGGCGCGGGACGGTGCGGGATGTCCGGCGAGGCCGCGGCGCAGGGCGGCCACGCCGTCCGCGGCGGCGCGCCGCACGGCCGCCGGGGTGCTGCCGGTGAGCTCCGCGGTCTCCGCATGGGGGAGTCCGCCCAGGTAGTGGTAGGCGACGGCGAGGCGCTGCTTCTCGGGCAGCGCCGCGACCTCCGACCACAGCCCCTCGTCGGCCCCCGGCCCGCCCGCGGTCGAGGCCCATTCGGGCAGGGACTCCACGGGCAGCGGAGCGCGGGATCGCCGACGGATCACGTCGATCGCCCGCCGCTGGGCGACCCGCACCAGCCACGCCTCCACGTTCGTCGACGCCGGCAGTTCCGGCCAGGCGCGCAGGGCGGAGAGGAAGGTCTCGGACCAGGCGTCCTCCGCGTCCGCGGGGTCCAGGAGCACCGCACGGCACACCCGCATCACGGCCGGGCCGTGGCGGGCGACGGCCTGCTCGAAGGGCTCACGCATCATCATGTCCCGCAGTCGCCGGGGCGCGGCGGGATGTGAGGCGGTGATCGGGGACGCTCATCCGCCGCACGCTACCGGGGTCGCTCATTCTGCGCTCACTCTCGCCCCCGAGGCTCTCTCCCGCAGGCCACCGATCCCCGAAGGAGATTCCCGTGAGCAGTCCCGTCCCGCAGCACCGACCCCGGGTCGACACCCTCCCGTTCCGCGCCCTGACGCCCGAGCGGATGATGAAGGTCCCGATCATCACGGCGACCTTCTGGACCATCAAGATCCTCTCCACCACCGTCGGCGAGACCTTCGCCGACTACCTCGCGGTGAACGTGGGCCTCGGGCCGATGGTCACCACCGGCATGATGCTCGTGCTGCTCGCCGCCGCGCTCGTGCTGCAGTTCCGCTCCCGCGCCTACACCCCCTGGATCTACTGGACCACCGTGGTGCTCGTGAGCATCGTCGGCACCCAGATCACCGACTTCTTCACGGACACCCTCGGGGTGAGCCTGTACGTCTCCACCGCCGTGTTCACCGTGCTCCTCGCGGTCGTGTTCTCCGCCTGGTACGCGCAGGAGCGCACCCTCGCGATCACCTCGATCGACACGGTGCGTCGCGAGGCCTTCTACTGGGGAGCCATCCTCACCGCCTTCGCCCTCGGCACCGCCGCCGGTGATCTCGCCACCGAGGCCCTGGGGCTCGGGTTCCTGCTCGGCGCGATCATCTTCGGCGCGCTGATCCTCGCCTGCGCGGTCGCCGCCCGCGCCGGGGTCTCGGTCGTCGCGTCGTTCTGGATCGCCTACGTCCTCACCCGCCCGCTCGGCGCCTCGATCGGTGACCTGCTCACCCAGGACCGCGCCTACGGCGGCATGGGCCTCGGCGCGAGCCTGACGAGCCTGCTGTTCCTCGCCATCATCGTGGTCCTCGTGATCCGCGAGCAGCTCCTCGTGCACCGTCACGGCGTCCAGGTCAAGGGCCAGGGCGTGCCCGGTGGGCGACTCCGCGACGTGGTCTGGGCCGGCGCCGGCGCGCTCGCCATCGTGGCCGCCGCCGGCACCGCCACGGCCTTCCACCCGGCGCAGCCCGCACCGGCCGCGTCGTCGGCCGCCGCCTCCCAGGGCCCGCTCGGCGACCTCTCGAGCTTCCAGATGATCGTCGACGACGTGAACACGAAGATCGAGGCCGGGGACCTCTCCGGCGCCCGCACCCGGGTGAAGGACCTCGAGACGGCGTGGGACTCCGCGGAGGCCGGTCTCAAGCCGCAGTCGCCGCAGGACTGGAGCACGATGGACCAGGCGATCGACGCGGAGCTCACCGCCCTGCGCGCCGACCACCCGGACCAGGCGACCAGCCTGCAGGCCTCCCACGACCTGCAGAAGGTCATCACCTCCCTGCAGGGCTGACCGACACCGCGCATGATGGGCCTGCCCCGTCCCGGCTCCCCGGGACGGGGCAGGCCCGCGAGAAGGAGGAGCCGCCATGAGGATCCTGCTGGCGGAGGACGACCCGATGATCGCGGGCGTCCTCGTGCAGCGCCTCGTCGAGGACGCCCACGTCGTCGAGCACGTGGACGACGGCCCGACCGCAGCCGCCTTCGCCCCGCTCGGCGACTTCGACGTGGTCCTGCTGGACCTCGGCCTGCCGGGTCTCGACGGGATGGACGTGCTGCGGTCGCTGCGAGCGGAGGAGGCCGGCCCCGCCGTCATCGTCATGACGGCCCGCGGCCGGCTCGAGGAGAAGGTCGCGGGCCTCGACGCCGGGGCCGACGACTACCTCGTCAAGCCCTTCGCCTACGAGGAGCTGCGGGCCCGGCTGCGGGCCGTCGGCCGACGGGGGACCGCGCACACGAGCGCCGTGCTCCGCGCGGGCGGCATCACGCTGGACGAGACCGCCGTCACGGCCACGGGCCCGGGCGGGGAGGTGGTCCCGCTGACCCGTCGCGAGCTCGCCCTGCTGCGGGCGCTCATGATGCATCCGGGCATGGTCCTCTCCCGCGGCCAGCTCGAGGCGCAGGTCTACGAGGGGGAGGTGGAGATCGAGTCCAACGCGATCGACTTCCTCATCCGTCGCCTGCGCGGGAAGCTCGGGCCCGAGTCGATCCGCAACGTGCGGGGCCTGGGCTGGACGATCCCGAGGCTGCCGTGAGGGCGCCCCGCGGTGCCGGCGCCTCCCTGCGCACCCGGCTGGTCACCGCGCTGACCCTGCTGGTGCTCGTCGTCGCCGCGCTCGCCGCGGTCGGGTCGACGCTCCGCGCGCGGCAGGAGGCCGCGGAGACCCAGGACGAGCTGCTCACGCGCATCTCCGAGCTCGCCGCCGTCCCGGACCCCTCCGCATCGGCCGACGTCGCGAGCACCGGGGCGGGCGCGGGGATCGTCGTCGAGGAGATCTCCGCCGGCTCCGGCCACGACCTCCCCTCCTCGCTCCCGGACGGCCTGTCCACGTCGACCACGGATGACGGGCCGCAGCGGGTCGCCGTGCGGACGCTGCCCGACGGTCGCCGGCTCGCGGCGGCGCAGCCGATCGCCGTGCGAGACGACGCCGTGCGCGAGACCGTGACCTCCACCCTCGTGCCGATCGTGGTCGCGGTGCCGCTGCTCGTGCTCGGCTCCGTGCTCGTGGTCTCCTGGGCGCTGCGCCCGGTCGAGTCGCTGCGTCGCGAGCTCGCCTCCCGCGGCGGTGACCAGCTCGAGCCCCTACCCCGGGACGGCGTGCCCGACGAGCTCACGGGCTTCCTCGACGCCGTCGACACCCATCACGCCCGCGCCGCGGGTGTGCTCGAGGGCCGGCGCCGCTTCGCCGCGGAGGCCGCCCACGAGCTGCGCACCCCGATCGCCGCCGTGTCCTTCCAGGCCGAGCACCTGCTCGCCGCCCGGGACGAGGAGGAGCGGGAGAGGCGCGGGCGCACCCTCGAGGGTGGGCTGGCCCGGCTGCGGACCCTCGCCGACCAGCTCCTCGTGCTCGGCGACGAGTCGGCCCCCGAGGACCACGGCCAGAGCGTGGAGGACGTGGTGCGCGCGCTCGCCGGGGACCTGCTGGGCACCCCCGAGGGAGCCCGGGCCGATCTGCGCTTCGACCTCGAGGCGGCCGACGGGGCGCTCGTTCCCGCGACGGCCGCGACCACGGTGCTGCGGAACCTGGTCGGCAACGCCCTGCGGCACGCCGCGGGGGCCGGACCGATCGAGGTGCGGGCGATGGCGGTGGGGGAGGCGGTGCGGCTCGAGGTGCTGGACCGCGGTCCCGGGATCCAGGACCCGGAGCAGGTCCTCGCGCCCTTCCACCGGGAGGCGGGGCAGGAGGTGCCCGGGCACGGCCTCGGGCTCGCGATCACGGTGCGCACCCTCGAGCGTCAGGGCGGCACCCTCGCGCTGCTGCCCCGCCCGGGCGGCGGCACGATCGCCCGCGCCACCCTGCCCCGCGCCTGACCTCCGCCTGGCCCGGCCCTGCCGCCCCGCCGCGTTCATCCCGCGGCCATCCTGCCGGGAGCGCACCCACCACGTCGTGGGAGCGCGCCCACCCTGCGCTGACCTGCGGCCCCTCCGATGATCAGGCATTCCGGGCATGTGAGGCGCGGGTCACCTTCCGTCCACCTGTCCCACCCCGAAGCTTCGCCTGCGCGGCACGCCCCCGTCCTCCTCGCTCCCTAGCGTCGAGCCCGGCCCTGTCCTCCTCCTCGACCCCTGGAGCCCCCATGTCGCCCCGTCCCCGGCGCTTCTCCCCGCTCGCCCTCGCCGTCACCGTCGCCCTCGGACTCACCCCCGCCCTCGCCCTCGGGCCGACCCCGGCGCAGGCCGCCCCGGTCACCGCCCCGGCGTCCCCGTCGACCCCGGCCGCCCCCGCCCAGCGCGACCCGCTGCCCACCCCCGCCGTCGAGGCGCCCACCCCGGACGTCCTCGACGTCGACATCGACGCGACCGGCCTCGACGAGCAGGCCCAGCAGCGCACGCAGACTCCCTTCGGCACCGCCCCGACCGTCGGCGAGGACGCCGCGCTCGGCCGCCAGGTCGCCTCCTACGATGGCACCGGCGCCACCCGCTACGACTTCGCGGACGGCTTCGAGAAGACCGCGAAGGCCCTCACCCTCGAGTGCACCGTCCGCTTCGACGACGGCCTCTCCGACGGCGGCGACGAGTCCCGCGGCAACTTCTGCGGCGCCAAGGAGGGCGGCGGCTACTCGCTCACCGTCTACGGCTCGACCCTGAAGATGATGGTCAACGTCGACGGGAAGTACTACGGCGCCGGCGTGCCCATCGAGCAGGGCGTCTGGTACCACGCGACCGGCGTCTGGGACGGGAAGTCCGTCTCCCTCTACCTCGACGGCACGAAGGTCGCCGAGACCCCCACCACCGGCTCCGCCATCAGCGCCCCGCCGAAGACCGCCGCCCACCAGTTCTTCCTCGGCGCGGACACCAACGGCTCCGGCAACCCCCAGTTCCACGGCACCGTCTCCCTCGCCGGCGCCGGCATCTACTCCCGCGCCCTCAGCGGCGAGGAGATCACCGCCCGCTACGCGAGCACCTTCGCCGGCCGCACCGAGGACCAGGCCTCCTTCACCCTCACGAGCCCTGCCCCCGGCTCCCGCCTCACCGCGCCGACCACCCTCGAGGGGACCCACGAGCACGAGAAGCTGCTCGCCCGGCCCCTCGCCTACACCCTCGACGGGGAGCCCGTCTCCCTCGGCGACGAGGTGGGCCCCGGCCTCGCCGCCGGCGAGCACACCCTCGCCTGGACCGGTCTCGACCAGTTCGGCGAGGACGTCTCCGGACAGGAGACCTTCACCTCCACCAGCATCCCCACGGCGGGCGGCGTCGAGCAGTCCAGCGGCAGGGGCAGCGCCCAGCTCACCGCGCGCGCCACGAGCCCCACCGGCGAGGACCTCCGCACCACCTTCCTCGCCGGGGAGATCTCCTCCGCGACGGGCACCCGGCAGGGTGTCATCGAGGCGGCCGACGTCGCCGAGGACGGCTCGGTCGCCGGTGACGTCACCCTCCAGGACGCGAAGAGGACCGGCGAGAAGCTCGCCCCGGGCGACGGCAAGGACCTCGACTCCCCGGTCACCGCGAAGGTGCCCGCCCTGCGCACCGAGATCCCCTTCACCGAGGCCGGCCAGCAGGTCGCCTGGAGCGGCCAGGTGGACCCGGCGCGCTCCGTGAGCCTGCTGCTGCTGAACCCGGAGACCGGCCGCTACGAGGTGACCGACACCGCCCGCGGCAGCTCCGAGGGCGACACCGAGCTGCTCGCCTCGGCCACCGCCGCCCAGGGCGCCGGCGGCACGCTGCGCGCCCTGGTCATCGGCACCGACCCCTTCGCCGACGACCTCGACGAGCCCGTCAAGGACGGCTTCGAGGACCCCGACGACTACGACTTCTCCCTCATGCACATCACCGACACCCAGTACCTCAGCCAGGGCGCCACCCAGAAGGCGACCGCGGCGGAGCGCGAGGAGTGGGCGAGCGCCTACGAGGACTCCTACCGCTGGGTCGCCGAGCACGGCGAGGAGCACAAGCTCGCCTACGTCGCCCACACCGGGGACATCATCGAGGACTGGAACACCGGCGCCACGGACCGCGGCAAGGCGGAGGAGGAGATGCAGTTCGCCTCCGAGACCCAGAAGATCCTCGAGGACACGGGCGTGCCCCACTCCGTGCTCCCCGGCAACCACGACAACCTCGGCGGCGGGGACACCGGCACCGACAGCCTCTACAACCAGTACTTCGGCGCGGAGCGCTACGAGGCCCTCGCCCAGCAGGACTCCTGGAAGGAGGCGGGCGCCGAGTACCACCCGTGGAAGGAGGGGGACAACGACAACAGCTACACCCTCTTCAGCGCCGGCGGCCAGGACTTCATCGCCCTGAGCCTCGGCTACATCGTCACCGACGAGGAGGCCGCCTGGGCGAGCGACGTGCTCGACCAGTACGCGGGCCGCGACGCCGTCCTGCTCACCCACGCGTACAACAAGCCGAGCTCCGAGCCCGACGGCCGCGGCGGGACCTTCTCCCAGGACGGCCAGATCATCCGCGAGCAGATCCTCGAGAAGCACCCGAACGTCGCGCTCGTGCTCTCCGGGCACGAGCACGGCGTCTCGATCGGCGTGCGCACCGACGTGGGAGAGGCGGGCAACGATGTCGTCGAGCTGCTCGCCGACTACCAGTTCTACGAGGTGGGCTCGGACCAGCTGGGCCTGACCGAGGAGGGCGGCTACGGGAAGGACACGGGCCTGCGCTTCGGTGCGGCGTTCTTCCGCCTGCTCCAGTTCGACCTGGACCGCGGCGAGGTCTCCGTGGACACCTACTCGCCGTACATGGACGAGTTCGGCGCCACCGAGTACGACACGAAGGACCGCTACGACGGCCGTGAGGACGACTTCCGCCTCCCCGTGCAGTTCCAGGGCCGCACGACCGCGTTCACGACCGACGCGCTCGTCGGCATCACGCCGACGGACGAGGTGATCGGCGAGGTCAACCACGCCTCGGGAGAGGACGCGAGCGTCACCTGGAAGGGCCTGAAGAACAAGAAGGTCTACGGCTGGATCGCGGTGAGCCGCGACGCCGCCGAGGTCTCGGGCGACGAGGAGGCCGTGAGCGAGGAGGCCCGCTCCCTCGCCCTGGATCCCACGAAGGACGGCGGCATCGTGCAGGTCAGCGCGTTCACGGCCTTCAAGAAGCCGCTCAAGGACAAGGCCCCCGGCGTGACGTCGTCCACGGACGGGTCCACCGCGGCCGAGTGAGCCGGCGCGTCTCCTCCGCCGGCCGGCCCTGCGCGAGGGCCCGGCACCCGCAGCAGTCATCCGGCGGAGGAGACGCCAGGGCCTCACCCGTCCATCTCACGATCAGCCCCATCGAGCACCCGACGCGGGTCCCTGAGCTTCGGGCCCGGCCCGGACGGGGAGAGGGTCAAGGAGAACCAGCTGGCCTTCCCGCTCCCCGCCCGAGTCGCGGGCGGGCTCAGTCGCCGCTCGGCCGGCGGCGCTGCTGCTTGGTGAGCGAGCGCTGCCGCTTCCCTTCGAGACGGCGGCGCTGCGACCCGCGCGTGGGCTTCGTGGCGCGGCGCGGCACCGGGGGAGCGATCGCCTCCCGGAGCAGGGCCGCGAGCCGTTCCCGCGCGGCCGCGCGGTTCCGACGCTGGGAACGGTTCTCCGCGGCCGCGACGGTGAGCACGCTCCCCACCAGCCTCGGGGCGAGCGCGGTGAGCGCCCGCTCCCTCTGCGCCGGAGTCAGCGCCGTGGTGGTCGCGAGGTCCCAGCGCAGCTGCACCCGGGAGTCGGCGGTGTTCACGCCCTGGCCGCCGGGGCCGGAGGCGTGGGAGAACTGCTCCGTGAGCTCCGCGGCGGGGATCCGCAGGCCGCGCGGGGCACCGGGCCCCGGGGGCACGTGCATGTCGTCCATCGCCCCAGGATGCCCCAGGATGCCCCAGGACGCCCGGCGGGACCCAGGTTGCGCTCAGCGGGACCCGTCCCCGGGGAGTCGGGGCACATCCCGGTCGCGGTCGGCGGTGGAGCGGATCCGCGCTCAGGCGCCGGCGGCCCCCTGGTCGCGGGGCTCGTCCTCCTCGCGCAGGCGCGGCTCGACCCGCTGCTCGGGATGCCAGCCGGCCTTGTCCGCGTAGAACGCACGGATCGTGTCCATGTCGCCGCGCAGGTCCTCCGTCATCGCGAGGGACGGGCCGAGGCCCGTCGTCATCGTCGTGCGGTCCACGTAGCCGAGCGTGACGGGCAGGCCCGTGCGGAGGGCGATCCGATGGAAGCCCGACTTCCACAGGTCGTGGTCCCCGCGGGTGCCGTCGGGCGTGACGACGAGGCTGAAGACCTCGCCGGAGTCCACGCGGGCGACGACCTCCTCCACGACCCGGCCCGGGTCCGAGCGGTCCACGGGGATCCCGCCCAGGCGCCGCATGATCGGCCCCTTCCATCCCGTGAACAGGCTGTTCTTACCCAGCCAGTGGATGCGGATCCCGAGCTCCCACGCGATCGCGAGCATGAGCATGAAGTCCCAGTTGGAGGTGTGGGGCGCGCCCACGAGCACCGTGGGCCGCGGGGAGGCGGGCTCGGTGACGAGGCGCCACCGGCTCAGACGCCAGAACGCTCCGGCGATCAGGCGTCGGATCATGGGTGAACCGTAGAGCACGGCGGGCCGGGGCACTCCCAGGTGCCGGATCCCGGTCCGCCGGCCTGGGGCGGGATCAGGCCTCGCCGTCCGCGGAGGGCCAGGGGTTCGCCCGGCAGCCGCCCAGGTCCATCGACTGCTGGAGCATCACCGGTGCGGCCTCGCCCTCGCCGCCGCAGGTCTCGTGGCCGTGCCCCAGGAAGTGGCCCACCTCGTGGTTGACCATGTAGGCGCGGTACTCGCCGAGGTCGTCGAAGACTGGCGTCATGAGCGTCCAGCGGTCCGCGTTGAGCACCACCTCCTCCCCGATCCGGCAGCTCCACAGGCCGTTGGTCCGGGCCGGCGCGCAGAGCTCGTCCACGGTGGGCGGGGAGGCGAGGGAGATCGTGAAGTCCGCCTCCGCGGGCTCCGTGACCTGACGGAAGGCGACGTGCTCGAGGGGCTCCCAGCCGCGCTCGTCGGCGAGGACCTCGGCGACGACGCCGGCGACCTCGCCGGCCTCCAGGTCGATGCCGTCCTCGACGCGCAGGAGGTAGGAGCGCACGTTCCCGTCCGACGCACTGCCCTCCGACGCGGCGCCGTCGGTCGCCGGCTCGGCCACGGTCCAGGTGCCCTCGCCGGTCATGCCCGAGCGGGGGATCTCCGTGCTCGCCGCCGTGATCTCGGCCGTGACCCCGCCCGTCGCCGCCGCGGCGACCGGGCTGCCGTCGGAGGCGCCGCCGCCGTCCGACCCACCACCGTCGGACGCCCCGCCGCCGTCGCTCGGCACCGGGGCGGGAGACGGGGTCGTGGGGGAGGAGGGATCGCCCGGGGGCTCCGCGGGGCTCGCGAGGGCGCGCACCCCGAGCACCACGACGAGGATCAGCAGCACGGAGAGCAGGGTTACCACGATCGTGCGGGCGAGGCGTCCCCGGCGCGTGAGGACGAGACGCGGGCGGTCAGGGGGTGGCGGAGTGGCGTCGGTCACCAGGACACCGTAGGAGGTCCGAGGCCTGCCCGCTCGGCGCCACGCTCGACGTCACCGGGCTCGGGCGGAATGGCGCCGCGCCGCCGTCGCTCCGGGGCCGCCGCCTCAGCTCACCCGCAGGCGGTGCTCCCCGGGTCCGGCCGGGACGAGCACGCGCGCGCCCTCACGGGTGAGGGAGGTGCGGGCGCCGTCGACGACGACCTCGACGTCGAGCTCCTCGGGCACCCAGAACTCGCTCGGCGCGGAGGCCTCCGCGCCGTCCCAGGCGGCCTTCCAGCTGCCGCCCGCGGACCGACCGCTGCGCAGGGAGGTCCCGGCGACCGCGACGGGCCGGGGCCGGCGCAGGGTCCGGGCGACCTCCGAGGTCGCGAAGCCCGGCTCCCACCGGTGGTAGATCCATCCGGTGACGTCCTGGTCCAGGGCGTCCAGGAGCTCCTCGTCCAGGGGCTCCTCGCCGCTCAGCTCGCGCAGGGCGAGACCGGAGACGTCGAGCAGCGCCGGGTGGCCCGCTCCCGCCTCGGGGGCGTCGGCGAGGATCACGGAGAGCCCCTCGCCCTCGGCGAGGTCGAGCAGCTCGCGCGCCTGCTCCGCCGAGCCCGCGCCGACGATTCGCACGGCGTCGAGGCCGAGCTCCGCCAGCTGTCGCAGGTCCTGGGCGGTCACGGGGGCAGTGCCGCCGGCGCCCCCCGCCTCGATGTCCACGCCGTGGACCACGCGCAGGCGGCCCTCGGCGTCGGTGTGCTCGGCCGTATCGATCATCCGGGTCATGACTGCCACCTTCCGCGGACTCCGCTGTCCGCTGCTGCCGCGAACCTAGCAGGAGAAGCACGACGGCGCGCCGGTGGGTCGGCGTCGTCTCATGACCAGGCGAGGGCGCCCGCCCGCGCGCCGGCTCCTGCCCTCGCTCCCGCCCACGGAGAGGCCGCTGCGGCACGGGTCTCGCGCGACCGGTCCGCGGCGAGTCGATGCCGCATGACGGGCGGGCGTCCGTGCGGTGGGAGGATGCTCCCCATGACCGCCACCCTCGTCGCCCATGGCCTCTCCGGCGGCCACGGCCACCGGGTCCTGTTCGAGGACCTGGACCTCACCGTCGCACCGGGCGACGTGATCGGGGTGGTCGGCGCGAACGGGGCCGGCAAGTCCACCCTGCTGCGCCTGCTCGCCGGCGAGACCGCGCCGATGGCCGGCCGCGTGACCCTGAATCCCGGCGACGCCTTCGTCGGCCACCTCC
Source organism: Brachybacterium sp. SGAir0954 (assembly GCF_005490785.1). GTDB lineage: Bacteria > Actinomycetota > Actinomycetes > Actinomycetales > Dermabacteraceae > Brachybacterium > Brachybacterium rhamnosum. The sequence continues at coordinate 1,688,877 of NZ_CP027295.1, forward strand.
CGCAGGAGCACGAGCGCGTCGAAGGCGAGAGCATCGCCGCCTACATCGCGCGCCGCACCGGCTGCGCCGAGGCGACCGCCCGCCACGACGCGGCCGCCGCCGCGCTCGCCGCGCCCGCCCCCGCCCGGGGCGGCCCGGACCCGGCCGACGTGTACGCCGCGGCCCTGGACCACTGGCTCGCGACGGGCGCCGCGGACCTCGAGGAGCGCATCCCGCCGATGCTCGCGGACCTCGGCCTCGCGCTCGGCCCCGAGGACGCCCGGCGCACGATGATGACCTCCCTCTCCGGCGGGCAGGCCGCCCGGGTGGGCCTCGCGGCGCTGCTGCTCTCCCGCTTCGACCTCGTGCTGCTCGACGAGCCCACGAACGACCTCGACCTCGACGGACTCGCCCGGCTCGAGACCTTCGTCCAGGGCCTGCGCGGCGGCGCCGTGCTCGTGAGCCACGACCGCGAGTTCCTCTCCCGCTGCGTCACCACCGTGCTCGAGCTCGACCTCGCCCAGCACAGCAACCGCGTCTACGGCGGCGGCTACGACGCCTTCCTCGAGGAGCGCGCGACCGTGCGCCGCCACGCCCGCGAGAGGTACGAGGAGTACGCCGCGACCAAGGCGGATCTCGTCTCCCGCGCCCGCACCCAGCGCGAATGGTCCAGCCAGGGCGTGCGCAACGCGATGCGGAAGTCCCCGGACAACGACAAGGTGCGCCGCCGCGCGCAGTCCGAGTCGAGCGAGAAGCAGGCCCAGAAGGTGCGCCAGATGGAGAGCCGCATCAGCCGCCTCGAGGAGGTCGAGGAGCCGCGCAAGGAATGGCGGCTCGAGATGAGCATCGGCGCCGCGCCCCGCTCGAGCACCGTCGTCGCGACGCTCTCCGGGGCCGTGGTGCGCCAGGGCGAGTTCACCCTGGGACCCGTCTCCCTGCAGGTGAACGCGGGGGAGCGGATCGGGATCAGCGGCCCCAACGGCGCTGGGAAGTCGACCCTGCTGCGCGTGCTGCTGGGCCGCCGCACCCCCGACGAGGGCAGCGCGAGCCTCGGCACCAGCGTGCAGATCGGCGAGATCGACCAGGCCCGCTCGCTGCTCGCGGGCGCCGTGCCGCTCGCGGAGGCCTTCGGCGCGCAGGTCCCCGAGATGACCCCGGCGGAGGTGCGCACCCTGCTCGCGAAGTTCGGCCTGCGCGCGGACCACGTGGGCCGCGGCATGGACGAGCTCTCCCCGGGGGAGCGCACCCGCGCGGGCCTCGCCCTGCTGCAGGCGCGCGGCGTGAACCTGCTCGTGCTCGACGAGCCGACGAACCACCTGGACCTCCCGGCCATCGAGCAGCTCGAGCAGGCGATCGACGCCTACGACGGCACGCTCGTGCTCGTCACCCATGACCGCCGGATGATCGAGGCGGTCCGGATCGACCGCCGCTGGCAGGTCGATGGCGGGCGGGTCACCGAGCGCTGAGCCGCCCGCGCCCTCCTGTCCCAGCCTCCGGCGGGAGACCCCGTCAGAGGTTGATCGTCACGTCCCCGCTCTTCTCGAGCTCGTCGGCGATGCTCTGCGCGGCCTCGCCCTCCTCCTGGGCCTTCACCTGCTGGGCGAGCTGGTCCTTGACGTCCTCGAACGCCGGGGTCTGCGCCTGCTCGCCGCCGGACTCGCTCGTCTGGGCGGCCGCCTGCTCCTGCTGCTGCACCATCTGGTCGTAGGCGGTCTTCAGCTCCTCGTCCGTCGGATCGCCGATCCCGGCCTTCTTGTCGATGAAGGTCGTGATCGTGAACTGCTTCGCGGCCTCGCTGCGGATCTGCTCCTCGTCCATGCCCTGCTGCTCGAGCGCCTTCACGACCTCGTCGGCGGAGGTCATGCCGTTCTGCGCGCCGATCTGCTCCAGCGTCGCATCGATGTCGTCGTCGCTCGCCTCGATGCCGGCGTCCTCCGCACCCTGCTGGAGCAGGAGGTTGTCCACGAGCCGCTGGGCGACCTGCTGCTTCAGCTGGTCCTCGTCCACGGACTGGCCGGTGCTCTGCTGCTGCATCGCGGCCTGCTCGTACTGCTGCTCGAAGGAGGTCGAGAAGTCCTCCTTCGAGATCGTCTCCCCGTTGACCTCCGCGACCGGGTCGGGGACGTCGGAGAGGTCCGGCGCGGCGCCCTGGGCGCCGCCGCCGTCGGACGCCTGCTGCTGGCTCTGCTGCTGGCCGCCGGCGTCGCTCGCTCCGCCGGCGTCGGAGGCGCCGGAGGAGTCGGACTGCTGGGTGCAGCCGGTGATCGCCACCGCGGCGGCGAGGGAGACGGCGGCGAGGGTCCGTCGCAGGGCGACGGTCCGGGGGAGCTTCGGGGTGGTGCGGGACGTCATGGTGCTGGCCTCCTGGGAGGGGAGTCGGCGGGATGCGGCGGGCGACGCTACCGCAGGCGTCTCACCACGGCGGTGAGGAAGCGTCCAGGCTCCGGTCAGGCCGGGCATTCCGGTGTGCGACGGCCGATGACGGACACCTGTCCGGATATCCCGGGGAGCCGCTGCGGTGCTGGGCAGGGGAGTGCCGAGCGGGTGGATGCCGGCTGGAGTGAATCACGTCTCCTCGCCCGGACGCGAGACGCCCGGCACCCCTCGCGGGGGTGCCGGGCGTCCTCGTTGGTCGGCTCAGGCGTCGAGGTCGGCGCGCAGCAGGTCCGCCGCGCGCTCGCCGATGAGCATCGTCGTGATGTTGGGGTTCACGGCGACCAGCTGCGGCATGACCGAGCCGTCCACCACGCGCAGCCCCTGCACGCCCTTGACGCGAAGCTGCGGGTCCAGCGGCGAGTCCGGGTCGTCGACCGCGCCCATCCGCACGGTGCCCGCGGGGTGGTAGACGGTGTTGTGGGTCCGGGAGACGTAGTCGGCGATCTCCTCGTCCGTCTGCACGTCCTCCCCGGGGAACAGCTCCCGGCCGCGGAAGCCGTCCATGGCGCTCTGCGCGACGATCTCCCGTGCCCGGCGGATGCCGGCGAGGGCGACCCGCATGTCGTGGCCGTCCTCGTCGGTGAAGTAGCGCGGGTCCACCTTCGGCTTGTCGCGGTAGTCGATCGTGCGCAGCCGCACCGTGCCCCGCGAGCGGGCGTGGGTGATGTTCGGGGTCAGCGCGAAGGACTCCGGCGAGGTGGGGTAGCCCTGGCGGCGGGTGTGCATGTCGAAGGGCACCGAGCCGTAGTGCATCATCAGGTCCGGCAGGTCCAGGCCCTCCTCGGTGGCGGCGAAGATGCCGATCTCCCACCACTGGGTGGTGTCGCGGGTCATCTTCTGCGTCGACTCCCACGAGATGACGGCCTCGGGGTGGTCCTGGAGGTGGGAGCCGACGCCGGGGGAGTCGACGCGCACGTCGATCCCGACCTCGCGCAGGTGATCGGCGGGGCCGATGCCGGAGAGCATGAGCAGCTTCGGCGAGTCGATCGCGCCGGCGGAGAGGATCACCTCGCGGCGGGCCCGCAGCACCGAGGAGCGGTCGAAGGCGTTGTCGATGTACTCCACGCCCGTCGCGCGCTGCTCCTCGTCGAAGAGCACCCGCATGACCTGGTGGCCGGTGAGCACGTGGAGGTTCTCGCGCTCGAGCACGGGGTGCAGGTAGGAGACCGAGGAGGAGGACCGGGTCCCGTCCTCGCGGCGGTTCACCTGGAACCAGCTCGCGCCGTCGACGACCGTCTCGAAGTCGTTGAAACGCGCCCGGGGGATGCCCGCCTGCTCGCACGCCTCGAGCAGGGCGATCCCGACCGGGTCCTCCGCCGGGGCGTCCATGAGGTGCACGGGGCCGTCGGTGCCGTGGCCGGGACCGGTGCGGTCCTTGTTCGTCTCGAGCCGCTCGATGAGGGGATGGATCGTCGCGGCGTTCCACCCCTCCGCGCCCAGGCTCTCCCAGAGGTCCATGTCCTCCGCCGGCGGGTGGAAGGCGATGCACGAGTTGTGGGAGGAGCAGCCGCCGAGGACCTTCGCGCGGGCGTGGCGCATGAAGGAGTTGCCGTTCTCCTGCGGCTCGATGGGGTAGTCCCAGTCGAGGCCGGACTCGAGAAGCTCGGGCCAGCGCTTCAGCTGCAGGACCTCGTCGTGCTCGCGGTCGTCGGGGCCGGCCTCGAGCAGCGCCACCTGGAGCTGCGGGTCCTCGCTCAGGCGGGATGCGACGACGGCGCCGGCGGAGCCTCCGCCCACGATGATGTAGTCGTACTCGGCGATCGGGTTCTCGGACGTCAGGGGCTGATCGGTCATGTGTCCTGCTTCCTGTCGGGAGGGTCGGGTCAGTGCGTGCGGGGGAACCAGCCGGAGACGGCGGGCTCGGTGTTCTCGTAGATGTGCTTGGCCTCGGTGTACTCCTCGAGGCCGCTCGCGCCGAGCTCGCGCCCCACGCCGGACATCTTGAAGCCGCCCCACTCCGCCTGCGGGAGGTAGGGGTGGTAGTCGTTGATCCAGATGGTGCCGTGGCGCAGGCGGCGGGAGACGCGGTGCGCGGTGCCGCGGTCGGAGGTCCACACGGCGCCGGCGAGCCCGTACTCGGTGTGGTTCGCGATCGCGATCGCCTCCTCCTCGGTGGAGAAGGTCTCGACCGTGATGACGGGGCCGAAGCCCTCCTCGATCACGGCGGGGTTCTCGGCGTCGCAGCGGTCCAGCACGGTCGGGGCGAAGAAGAAGCCCGCCTCGTGCTCGGGGCCGCCGCGATGGCCGCCCGTGCGCAGCCGGGCGCCGGCCTCGACGCCGCGGCGCACGTGCTCGGTGACCTTCTCGAGGTGCGCGGCGGAGATCAGCGGGCCGGTCTGCGCGGCGTCGTCGAAGGGACCGCCCATGACGATCCCCTCGGCGCGGGCCACGAGGTCGTCGACGAAGCGCTCCGCGATCGAGTCCTGCACGATCAGGCGGGCACCCGCGGAGCACACGAGCCCCGAGTCGAGGAATCCCGCGTTCAGGGCGTTGTCGAGGGCGGCCTCGTAGTCGGCGTCGGCGAAGACGACGTTGGGGTTCTTGCCGCCCAGCTCGAGGGCCACCTTCTTGATGCCGGTCGCCGCGGTCTCCGCGATCCGGCGTCCCGTGACGAGCCCGCCGGTGAAGGAGACGAGGTCCACGTCCGGGTGGGTGGAGAGCGGCGCACCGACCTCGGCCCCGTCGCCGAGGACGAGGTTGCCGACGCCGGCGGGAAGGCCGAGGCCGTCGAGCACGTCCAGGAGCAGGATCGAGGTGTGCGGGGTCAGCTCGGCGGGCTTGAGGACGAAGGAGTTCCCGGTCGCGAGGGCCGGCGCGACCTTCCACGCGGCCTGCAGCAGCGGGAAGTTCCAGGGCGTGATCATGCCGCACACGCCCACGGGCTCGCGCACCACGCGGGAGAGCACCGTCGGGTCGCCCGCGTCGACGAGCCGGCCTGGGTGCTGGTCCGCGATCTTCCCGAAGTAGCGGAAGCAGGCGGCGATGTCGTCCATGTCGATGCGGGCCTCGACGAGGCGCTTGCCCGTGTCCAGGGCCTCCGCGCGGGCGAACTCCTCCTTGCGCTCCACGAGCGCGGCCGCGACCGCGAGCAGGAGGTCGCCGCGCTCGGCGGCGGGGACGTCGGCCCAGACCCGGGACTCGAAGGAGCGCTTGGCGGCGGCGATCGCCCGCTCGGTGTCTGCGGCGGTCGCCTCGGAGACCACACCCACCTCGGTGCCGTCGGCCGGGCAGGTGATCGTGCGGGTGCCGCCCGCCGCGGCGGCGCTCCAGGCGCCGTCGATGTACAGGGTGGTGATGTCGGTGCTCATGACTCTCCTCGGGTCGGGGTGGTCTCTGCAGGGAGCGGGACGCCGGCGTCGTCCCATTCCTCGGGGACGACGGCCGAGACCGCGCCGGTCGCGGTGCCGAGGTCCCCGCTCATGGTCAGGTAGGTGAGATGGGCGTCGTAGGCGTCGAGGACGTCGGCGATGACCTGATCCTTCGTGGTGCCCATGATGTCGCGGCCGCGGGAACCGAGGATCGAGAAGATCTCGATCCGGTAGAAGGTGTCCCGCACCGCGGAGATGTTCGCCGCGAAGCTCGGGACCGCGTAGGCGACGGGGTAGGCCTGGTACTTGAAGTCCTCGCCCTCCGGGAAGGAGACCACGAGGTCCACGTACGGGATGCCGCTGTCGGGGTGGACGCCGCGGTGACAGGCGACCTCCGCGCCCAGGTCCCGCAGCTCGGAGGCGACCTCCTCCACCGCGGGCGCGGCGACGTCGTCGACGAAGGCGGTCGCCTGGGCGGCGTCCGCATAGCTCATGCGGTGGCGCAGGCGCTGGCGCCAGGAGACCTTCTCCCCGCCCTCGCGGACCCGGCTGGTGAGCAGCGAGGGCAGCGCCGCGCGGCGCGAGTCGAGGTTCGCGCGCTCGGTGCGCAGCACCTTCCAGAGGCTGAACATGACGAGGTAGATGAGCACGGAGAGCGGCAGCCCCACGACGACCGTCGCCGCCTGCAGCGTGTACACGCCGTTGATGAACAGCATCACGACCGTGAGGGCGCCCGTGATGACCGCCCAGACGACACGCAGCCACGGCGGGCCGTCGGCGTCGGACACCGAGGCCTTCGAGGTCATGTTCGCCATCACGAGCGAGCCGGAGTCCGCGGAGGTGACGTAGAAGAACAGGCCGGTGAGCAGCGCGAGGGACATCGTGAAGATCGCCCCCGGGTACTGCTCGAGCAGCAGGAAGAACCCGGCCTCCGGCTGGTTCGCCGCGGTGTCCAGGAACGTCGGGTCGTCGAAGAAGCTCATCGCCGCGTTCCCGAAGATCGAGACCCACAGGAGGATGAAGGAGAACGGGATCAGCAGGACCCCGACCACGAACTGGCGCAGGGTGCGGCCGCGGGAGATGCGCGCGAGGAACAGGCTCACGAAGGGCGCCCAGGCGATCCACCAGGCCCAGAAGAACAGGGTCCAGTCCGCCATCCACTGATCCGCCGGGTACCCCTCGGCGGCCGCCCCGTCCGTGTAGGCCATCGTGTTCATGAGCATCCCCGGGAAGCGGGAGAAGAAGTCGCCGATGTTCTGCACGAGCGCGTCGAGCAGGCGGTGCGTGTTCCCGGAGATCAGCACCCACAGCATGAGCACGATCGCGAGCAGCACGTTGAGCTCGGAGAGCCGCCGGATGCCCTTGTCCACGCCGGTCACGGTCGAGGCGATCGTGATGAACACGGCGAGCGCCATGAGCGCGATCTGCACGGCGAGCGAGCTGGGGATCCCGAACAGCGCGGTGAGGCCCGAGTTGAGGAAGACGACGCCGATGCCGAGGGAGACGGAGATGCCGAAGATCGTGCCGATCGTCGCGCCGATCTCCGCGGTGTGGCCGACGGCCCCGTGGATGCGGCGGCCGAAGATCGGCGCGAGCGCCGAGCGGATGCTGAGCGGCAGGTGGTAGCGGTAGGCGAAGAGGCCGAAGGCCATGCCCATGAGCGCGTACATCGCCCAGCCGGGGATGCCGTAGTGGAAGATCGTCCAGATCGGCGCCATCCGTGCGGCCTCGTCGGAGCCGACGGGGGCCTCCGGCGGGGTGAGCACGTTCGTGGCCGGGCCGGAGATCCCGAAGAACATGAGGTCCACGCCGATCCCGGCGGCGAAGAGCATCGCCGCCCAGGTGAACATGTTGAACCGCGGGCGCGAATGGTCGGGGCCCATGCGGGTCTCACCCACCCGCGAGAACGCGACGACGAGCACGAACACGACGACCACCGCGGCGGTGAGCACGTAGTACCAGCCGAAGTGCGTCGCGATCCAGCCCATCGCCCCGAAGATCGCGGTCGCCGCGGCGTCGGGCTGCAGCGCCGCCCAGGCGACGAACGCGACGATGATGACCGAGGTCCCCAGGAACACGGGCCAGTTGACGGGGGAGCGGGTGGTGGCGGGCTCGTCGCCCCCGCCTCCGGATGCTCGTGTCGACGCGGGCGGTGGGCTCTCGGCTGCTCCGGTCATGGGGGCCTCTCGGTCGGCGGGCGCGAGTCGGACGCCCGGAGGCAGGGCCTCCCGGGTCCGTGCGCGGGGACGGTGCCGGCGTCGCCCTGCCCTCCAGCGGATCGCGAGGGCGCGGCGTCGCGGCCCCTTGACCATAGGGGGACGCTCCGGCGACCTGTCAACCGGCTGGTCGGCTCTCCGTCGAGGGCATGTCGCCGGCATCGTCGCAGGTCATGGCGGCGACTCGGGTGCGGGTGCCGTCGGTCGTCCGACGTGACCGGCCTCATGCAGGACGCGGACGAGGCCCGTCGGCCCCGGTCATGCGCGGGGTCGACGGGCCTCGTGGAGGTGCGGCCCGGGGCCGCGCGGGATCAGTAGCCGATCGAGCGCAGGTATTCGCGGGACTCGCGGATGCAGTCGATCGGATCGCGGCCGTAGGTGTCGTCCTGCTCGATGAGGAAGTACTCCGCGCCGGCGGCCTCCGCGGCAGGCAGCAGCTCGGGCCAGTTCATGTTGCCCTGGCCCACCTCCGCGAACTGGGCGAGTCCGAGGAAGACGTCGTAGAAGTCCTTGCCCTCGAGCTCCTTCGCCTCGAACTTCGCGTAGACCTCCGCGGGCAGCGGGGCGATGCGGAAGTCCTTCACGTGGATGAGCTTGCAGGCGCCGGTGTACGCCTTGAGCATGTCCAGCGGCGCCATGCCGCCGCGCTGCACCCAGTGGAGGTCCACCTCGAACAGCAGCGACGGCGCGACACGGCGCACGATGTCGAAGATGCGCTCGCCGTCGAACCGGATGAGGTCCACGTGGTGGTTGTGGTAGCAGAGCGTCACACCCTGCTCCGCGAGCCGGGCCGCGTACGGCTCGACCTCCGCGGCCCACGCCTCGCAGGCCTCCTTCGAGACCATCGCGGAGAACGGCATCATGCCGATCCGCAGGTAGCGCGACCCCGTCCGGCGGCAGGCGTCGACGGCGCGGTCGAACTCGGTCTCGAGCGCGAAGCCGTTGCCGCCGGGCGCGATCGAGGCGCTCATGGCGGCGGTCTCCACGCCGAGCTCCTCCTTGCCGCGCACGAGGTCGTCGATGAGCTCGTCGGTCATCGTGACCTGCGAGACCTCGACGGCCGTGATGTCGAGGTCGTGCACCTGGCGCAGCACCTCGAACATCCCCTTCTCGTTGATCCGGTCCTTGAGCATCATCAGCTGCAGTCCGAGCACAGGCATGGTTCTCTCCTTCGAGCGGTGTGGGGGAGCGGTGGCGGGGCGGCGGTCAGGACCGCGTGGGGAACTGGCCCTCGGCCTCGATGCGGGCGTTGAGCTCGGCGAGGTACTCCTCCGCCGGGTAGTCCACGAGGTCGATCTCGCGGCCGGTCCACGCGCTCAGCTGCATGCCGGAGGCGAGGCGCACGCCGTTGATCCCCTCGGCGCCGTCCGCGATGAGCGGGGTCCCGTCGAGCACGTGCGCGGCGAAGTTCTCGAGGACGGCGACGTGCTGGTGCCCCCACTGGGACTCGTAGTCCTTCTCCTCGGTGGTGAAGAGCTCCGAGGTGTCGATCATGCCGCGGAACAGGCGGCCCACGTCCTCCGCGGACATGCCGTCGGAGAGCGAGCGCTCGTCCTTCGTGAGCCGCGTGATGGTGACCTTCTTCGAGCCCTCCACGACGATCTTCCCGGCGTCGAACAGCATTTCGAGGCGATCGGTGCCGATGATGTCGTTCGTCGAGGTCATGAAGTGGCCGGTCGCGCCGTCGCCGAAGTCGACGACCGCATTGACCTCGTCCTCGGTGGCGATGTCGCGCTGGAAGCCGAAGGCGAGCTTCGCGAAGACCTTCTTCGGGGTGCCCGCGAGCCACTGCCACAGGTCCAGCTGGTGGGGCGCCTGGTTGACGAGCACGCCGCCGCCCTCGCCGCCCCAGGTCGCGCGCCACGCCGACTGGTCGTAGTACGCCTGAGGACGCCACCAGGTCGTGATGATCCACGAGGTGTGGCGCAGCTTCCCGAGCTCGCCGGAGTCGATGAGCGCCTTGAGGTCCGTGTACACGGGGTTCGTGCGCTGGTTGAACATGATCGCGAAGGTGGTCTCCGGATGCGCCGCCGCGAAGGCGTTCATCTCCTCGACCTGCTTCGTGTACACGCCCGCGGGCTTCTCGGTGAGGGCGTGGATGCCCTTGCCGATCGCGGCGATCGTGATCTCCGCATGGAGGAAGTGCGGCACCGTCGTGACGATCGCGTCGACGTCCCCGGAGTCGAGCATCGCCTCGTAGTCCTCGTACACCGGCACGCCCGGGTGCTTCTCGGCGGCGAGCTCGCGCTTGGCGGGATCGATGTCGGCGACCGCGCCGAGGCTCATGCCCGCGACCTTGCCCTCCTGGAGGAGGCCGGCGTACATGCCTCCCTGCGCGCCGAGCCCGATGATGCCGAGCCGGACCGTCCTGTCCTGGGTCTCCGTCATGGTGTCTCCTTCTCGTGCTTCATCGTCGATGGGCGCTGGTGGCCCAGGGTTCGGTGGTCCCGCCGGGACCGGAGCTGCTCGCCGTCCGCGCGGCGGGCGGTCGGGCACGGGGTGGCCGACGGCCGCGCCGGTGCGGTCCGGGAGGGCGCGCGGTGCCGGTTCGTTCCGGCACGTGCGCTCGCTGCTGAGGGGTCGGTGCTGATGGGTCGATCCTTCCTGCCCGGCGGGGAGGACGGGGCTTGTTGCCGGAGTTTGCAGTCGGCGTGTCGCCGCCGCCACCCGGCGGTGCGGGCCACGTCGTCGCCGGTCCGCGGCCGTGCACGGAGATGCTCCCCGACGGACGCTCCCGGGGCGCAGGGGACGCTGCGGTCGCCCCGCGGACCGCCGATCCGCTCACGCCGACCGGAGGGCAGCGGGTGCGCAAGGAGGATTCGCCGGACGCTCCGATCGGTATTCGCGGAGTGCGGCCCGCGGATAGTGATGGGGTGCTCATGGAACGTCTCCGGGTATGCCGCGTGCATATCCGGAAATTTGTGGTCCGTTTATCTCTGGGTCGTCGATCGGATATTCCGGTTCGGCGGATCTGGAAGTTCCGGGTGCTCCTGTCGGGAGCGATCCGTCGGGTCGCCCGAGGGTGAGCCAGGGGCTGGGGGGGCGGGTGTGGGGCAAGGGTGTTCCGGAGGTGACCGCCGGAGGTCCTTGAGGCGTCGGCGAGTGTGGCGCCTGGTGGTCGGGCATCGGCCCCTCGCCGCTTGCGGGGAGGGGCCGGCGGCGCGGGGGTCGGTGGGTCGACGGTGGGGCGGCGGTCGGTGGCGCGCCGGTGGGGCGGCGGTGCTGCCGTCGTCCGACATGTCGCCCTCCCCGCCGCGCATCGCCGACGGTCGTTCCTCCCCACTCCATGGTTATCCACAATTTTCGTCGATCTGCCCGTGGGTCTGGTCTCGGGCGGTGCGACGGCATAAAATGGTGGCACGGGATCGATGGTTCCCCGGATGTACTCATGTGTGTCGTCGCGGAACGGTCCCCTTCTGTCATTCGGGGGATTTTGCGGATATCGGAGCGGGGGGAGGTGGGTCGATGACGGCGACGGAGCTCGGGCGTGCCACGCAGCCGGTCAACGCGGGGGCCTGCCCCCAGCCGGAAGGCTCGGTGCCCGTTCCTGCCCGCCGTCCTGCCCGCCGTCCTGGCGCGGCTCTGCCGCGCGAGCTGCGCCGGCCGGTGCGGGGACGCAGCGAGGTCACCACCGAGAACATCGCGCGTCGTGCCCTCGTCGCCGAGGACTCCTCCGATGCCCTCGTGCTGCGGCGGATCCTCGAGCGTCGCCGCACCGCGCACGCCGCCCTGTACGTCGCCGAGCTCCGTGACCTCGCGGCGCTCGCTGACCCGGAATCGCTGGGCGACCCGGACCCGGGACCCTCGCACGAGACGAACGCGATCGCCGCGGGGATGGTCCTGCGCACGAGGCTCGGCCGTGCCGGACTGCGCCTCCGTGATGCCGGCATCGCGATCCGCGACCTCCCCCTCTGCCTCGACCGGGTCGAGTCCGGTGACCTGCCGTCGGAGTGGTTCGACCAGCTCATCCGCTCCGTCCGCGACCTCCTCCCCGAGCAGCGGCACCAGGTGGACGAGAAGGTCTCCGCCTGGCAGCTGGAGGCCCTGCCGCCGGAGCGCTTCCGCACCTTGTTGCGGCACCTGGTCCTGTGGTGCGGGCCCGAGGCCGCGGCCGCGACCCCCGCCGCGTCGCGCCACGTCAGCACGGATCTCACCGCCTCGGCGGACGGCACCGCCTGCATGACCGTCACCGGTCCGATCCCCGAGATCCTCGACCTCACGAAGCGCCTGGACCGGGCGGCGCACTCGGTGCAGGACGCCCAGCGGCAGGCGCTCGCGCGGATCGCCGAGGGTGGCCAGGACCAGCACATCCCCTGGGACCTCCACGGCGAGGCCGCGGCGACCGGGCGGCCGATGAGCCTCGGCGCGATCCGCTACGTGCTCATGACCCGTTCGGAGATCGGGACCGACGGCGTCCCCGTACCCAGGATGCCGCTGCGCATGAACCTCGTGGTGCCCGTCCTCTCCCTGCTGGGGCTGTCCGACGCCCCCGCCACCCTCGAGGGCGTCCACCCCGTCCCGATCGCCATGGCGCGGGATCTGTGCGCCGACGCGGCCGTCTGGCACCGTGTGCTCACCGACCCCGTCACCGGGGAGTTCCTCCCCGTGGCCGCGCAGCAGTACCGGCCGACGGCCGCGATGGTCGAGCACGTGAAGCTCATCGACCCGACCTGCGCCCTCCCGGGCTGCACCCGGCGCCTCGCCGACGTCGGCGAGGTCGACCACATCGAGGAGTTCGACCACCTCCACCCCCGAGACGGTGGGCCGACGACCCCCGCCAACCTGCACGGGCTGTGCCGTGAGCACCACCGCGCGAAGACCCGCGGCGACCTCGACCCGGATGTCACGGCGGGCGGGCGCTCCACCCGTTGGAGCGTGCACGGGACCCACTGGATGGACGTCGCGCGCAACCGCGACCTCGTCACCCAGACCCTCGCCCGGGACCTCGCGCGGGCATGGAGGGTGTTCCAGGAGCGGCTCCACGAGGCCGAGGTCTTCGCCCAGATGCGGAGAGAGGGGGTGATCCCCGTGACCCCCGCGGATCACGCCGCTGAGCGCCGGCGGCAGCGGTGGGGCGACCATCTCGTCGCCCACTACACGCACTGGGAGGGGCCGCCCGGGACGGACCCGCCGCCACCGCCGCCGCTGCCCGAGGACGAGCCGCCGCCGTTCTGAGCCGTTCCCGGCCGAACCCTGCCGCGCTGACCCCTCAGCCGGCGGCAGGCTCCGCGACGGGCAGCTCGAGCGTCATGAACACGCTGTGCGGGTCCTCGACATAGCTGCCGAACGGTCCGCACACCGTGAAGCCCCGCCGTGCATAGAGCCGCCGCGCCGGATCGAACAGCGGCGCGCTGCCGGTCTCGAGCGACACCCGGCCCAGCTGCCGCGAGCGCGCGTCGTCGAGCGCCACCTCGAGCAGCAGCGCGCCGATCCCGCGGCCGCGCAGCGCCGGGGAGGTGCGCAGCGACTTCAGCTCCGCATGCCCCGGGCCGAGGTCCGCGAGCGCGATCGTCCCGGCGACCTGCCCGGCCACCCGGGCCTCCCACATCCGCACCGCGGGGGAGCGGAGCCCCTCGAGGTCCAGCGCGTGACGGGACTCCGGCGGGGCGGTGGGCTCCAGCTCCGCGAGATGCGCTGCCAGGAAGGCGACCAGGTCAGGGTCCTCGAGATCCGCCGCGCGGACCGTCACATCGGTGCTCACGGGGAGACGGTAGCCGCCGGTCGCCCACCGCCGGTCCTCCGCGGGCCGGTGCGATCGGATCGTGACCGGCTCACATCGAGCGGAGCTCGGGGCCGCCATCGGTGCAGCCGACGACGGGCCCGAGCGCTGTGCCGTGCGGCTCAGTCGACCTGGATCTCGCCCATCGGCCCCCATCCCTCGGCCTGGACCTGCTCCGAGACGATCTGCGGGGTCGCCGTGAGGTACTGCGGGAACTCCTCCTGCATCGCCTTGAAGTGCGCGGACTCCACGTGCGGGCCGGCGCCCTCGTCGGTGAACGCCTCGATGAGCACATAGGTGCTCGGGTCCTCGACGGAGCGGGACCACTCGAACCACTTGTTGCCCTCCTCGGCGCGGGTGGCCTCGGTGAAGGGGCGGGAGATCTCCGGCCAGCGATCGGCGAACTCGGGCTTCACGGGGAACTTGACGTTGATGAGGATCATCCGGGGGCCTTTCTCCTGCGGTCTCGGTGCATGCCCATCCTCCCACCTCCGCCTCCGTGGTCCCGACGGGCGGCCCCCGGGCCCGGGACCTCGAACACCGACGAAGGTCCCGTGCCGCGCCGCGGCGCGAGGGCTAGATTCGGTGCCATGAGTGGAACCTCCAAGCTGACCGTGGTCGGAGCCGGCGCCGTCGGATCGAGCGTCGCCTATGCCGCGATGATCCGGGGCAGTGCCCGGCACATCGCCCTCTACGACATCGCCCCGGAGAAGACGGAGGCGGAGGTCCTCGACCTCGCCCACGGCTCCTTCTTCGCCGGGAGCGGGGAGATCACCGGCGGCAGCGACGTGTCCGTCGCCGCGGGCTCCGACGTCGTCGTCATCACCGCGGGGGCGAAGCAGAAGCCCGGGCAGACCCGCATCGAGCTCGCCGCGACGAACGCGCGGATCATGGACGCGCTCATGCCGCAGCTGCTCGAGGTCGCGCCGGACGCGATCTATGTCGTCGTCACGAACCCCTGCGACGTGCTCACCATGCTCGCTGCGGAGTCGAGCGGGCTGCCGCCGGAGCGGATCTTCGCCTCCGGCACCACCCTGGACTCCTCGCGGCTGCGCTGGGAGATCGCGCGCCGCGCGGGGGTCGCGACCTCGAGCGTCCACGCGCAGATCGTCGGCGAGCACGGCGACACGGAGCTCGCCCTGTGGTCGAGCGCGACGATCGGCACGGTCCCGATCCTCGACTGGACGCAGGACGGCGCGCCCCTGTTCATCCGCGAGGACCTCGACGCCATCGCGGCCGATGTGCGTGACGCCGCCTACACCGTCATCCGCGGGAAGGGTGCCACGAACTACGCGATCGGCCTGTCCAGCGCGAGGATCGTCGAGGCGATCCTCCGCGACGAGCACGCGGTGCTCCCCGTCGCCCCCGTCCTGCACGGGGTCCACGGCCTGGACGGGGTGGCCCTCTCCGTGCCCTGCGTGGTCGACGCCGCGGGTGCGCGCCCGCTGCCGGGCACGCCCTTCGCCCCCGAGGAGCTCGACCGGCTCCACGAGTCCGCGGAGTCCCTGCGTCGCGTCGCGGCCGAGCTGCGCGGCTGAGCCCGACGAGTCCCGGCCGAGCGCGCGGAGGAGCTCAGCCCGCGGCGAGGGCGACGTCGGCGGCGAGCACCGCCGGCCAGCCGGCGACCTCCGCGCGCGTCGAGGCGATCTGCAGGGACGACTGCGGCAGGAGCTCGTGCAGGCGCTCCGCCGTCGAGACCGGGTGCCCCGGATCGTCGGTCCAGGCGAGGATCGTCACCGGCACGTCGATCCGGGCGATCGCCTCGGGGGAGGGGAGGTCGCTCAGCGCCGCCCCGCGGTACACCGAGGGCAGCAGCGCCTCCCGCACCTGCGGCAGGGTCTCCGGCGTGCCGATCTGGGCGGGCGGTCGGTGCACGTCGCGGCTCGCCGCGAGGAAGCGCTCCATCCCGTGCTGCTCGACGAAGTCCGCGAGACGCTCGTAGTTCTCCGCCTGCGCGACCCGGGTCCCCCAGGCGGTGGAGGGGATGAGCAGGGTGAGCGAACTGAACCGGCCCGGATCCCGCACGGCCGCGTGCAGCAGCGTCGCGCTCCCCATCGACGGCCCCGCCCCGTGCACCGCCTCCCCGGGGAAGCGGTCCTCGAGCAGCGCGAGCAGATCCTCCGCGAGCCGCGGCCAGGTGTAGTCCTCCGGGACCGTCCTCCCTGTCGAGTCCCCGTGGCCGCGCGCGTCGTAGCGCAGCAGCCGCGTGCCGGAGAGCCCGCGCCCCAGGTCCAGGTCGATCATGCGGTCCCGCGCCCGCGACGAGGTGAGCCCGTGGAGCTGGACCACGGGATGCCCGTGCTCGTCGCTGAAGGAGGTGGCGAGCTCCGCTCCCGGGACACGGAACGATGACAACGCGGCCTCCGATGGCGAGGGGGAACAGGTGGCGCTTACCGTACCGTCATGCGGCTCACCCACGTCGATCAGCTCCGGCTCCCCTTCGGTGCCCTGCGCAGCTACCAGGTCACGGCGACCCCGGAGCCCGCGGGCTCGGCCGCCGCCGAGCTGCCCGTCTCCTTCGACCAGGCGCGCCACGTGGGTGCCGGGGACCGCCCCGGCTCCTGGATGGCCGTGTCGATCCGCCTGCGCGAGCCCGTCGTCCCGGAGGACCTCGCCGCCGCCTGGCTCGCCGTCGTCGCCCGCCACGGCACGCTCCGCACCGGCTTCGTGCAGGACGAGGACGGCGGCGTGCACCTGCGCCGGCTGCGGATCGGCCCGGGCCGTTGGGAGGACCACGAGATCGCCCCCGGCCGCTCGATGAACGCCGCGCTGCAGGAGGTGCTCGACGCGAGCTGCCGCCCGCTCTCCGCGCCCTCGCACAGGCTCTGCACGATCGACACCGCCGTCGGCCCCACCCTCGTCATCGCCTCCGACCACGCCCATGTGGACATGTGGTCGATGCTCGTCCTCGCCCGCGACCTGCTCGCCGCTCTCGCGGACATCCGCGCCGGGAGGGAGCCCACCGAGGGCTGGGTCCCCGAGTTCGCCGAGCACACCGCCGTGCTCGAGCGGCGCACCGCGGTGCCCGAGGAGGTGCACCGCCGCTGGGCGGAGATCCTCGCCGCGGGGGAGGACGTCATGCCGCGCTTCCCACTGCCGCTCGGCGACCCGGCCCCGCAGCCCGAGCGGGTCGAGGTGCGCGACGTGCTGGACGTCGACGACACCGCCGCCCTCAGCGCGCAGGCGCGGGCCGACGGCGTCTCCACCCTCGCCCTCACCACGTCCCTCATGACGCAGGTGACGCGCGACCTCGCTGACGCCCCGCTGCGCGCCGTGTTCCCCGTGCACAGCCGCTACGACAAGACCTGGCACGACTCCGTGGGCTGGTTCATCACGAACTCCGTGCTCGAGAGCGCCGACGCGTCCCCGCAGGCGGCCGCCGCCGCGGTCAAGGAGGCCATCGCGCTCGGCTCCTGGCCGCTGCGCGAGGTGCTCGCCCCCTGGGGCGGCATGCCCGAGGCGCCCGGCATGTTCGCGCTGTCCTGGCTGGACCTGCGGCGCCTCCCCGTGCGGATCGACGACATCGGGCTCGAGGCGCAGTACGTGAGCTCCGGGATCCGCACCTCCGGCGTCATGCTCTGGTTCATCCTCGACGACGCCGGTGTGCACCTGCGCTGCCGCTACCCGGACACCTCGCAGGCCCGGGAGAGCGTGGGCACCTGGCTCGACGCGCTCGTCGCGCTGCTGCGCTCGACGGCGCGCGCCTCCGCCGGCACGCGGCTGCTCGCCGGCGGCCGCGAGTACCGCGTCTCCCGTGCCCGGCTGGCCGACGTCCCCGCGATCGTCGCCCTGCTCACGGACGACGAGCTGGGCCGCACCCGGGAGGGCGCCGACCTCGAGCGGTACGAGGCGGCGCACGAGGTGCTCTCCCGCGACGGCGCCCACTACCTCGCGGTCGTGCGCGACGCCGAGGAGCGGATCGTCGGCACCATGCAGCTGACGATCATCCCCGGCCTCTCCCGCGGCGGCACGACCCGCCTGCAGATCGAGGGGGTGCGCGTCGCCAGGGCCGAGCGCTCGCACGGGCTCGGCACGGCGATGCTCACCTGGGCGCACGAGCACGGCCGCTCCCGCGGGGCCGCGCTCTCGCAGCTCACCACCGACGGCACGCGGACCGCGGCGCAGCAGTTCTACGCGCGGCTCGGCTACGAGGCGAGCCACGTGGGGCTCAAGCGCCCCCTGTGACATGCACGAGGCCGGGCCGTCCTGAAGGACGACCCGGCCTCGTGGTGCCGGAGCCGGCGGGACGTGCCCGCCGCTGCTCAGGATCCTGGGTTCAGGGGTGCTCAGTACAGGTTGAGGAAGGCCTGGAGGACCTTGACGGTGGAGCCGTCGACCTCGTCGGAGCCGGTGTGGCTCGCGCCGACCTCGTGCTCGAGACCCTTGACGGTGTCCTTGCCGATGACGCCGTCCTGGTCGGTCTTGACCCAGGCCTGGAGCGCCTTCGTGGTGGTCTCGTCGAGCTCGCCGGTCTGCTCGACGCCCAGCCAGTCCTGCAGCGCGGTGATGGTCTCGGGGCCCATCTTGCCGTCGACCTCGAGGGTGCCCGCGACCTGCAGGTCGGGGTTGCCCACGGCGCTCTTCGAGGAGCTGGTGGACTTCTTCGAGGAGGTCGACTCGGAGGTGGACGTCTTCGAGGAGGTGGACTTCTTCTCCGAGGAGGTGGACTTCTTCGAGGAGGTCGACTCCGAGGAGGTGGACTTCTTCCCGGTCTTCTTGGTGAAGCCGTTGTCCGTGCAGTTGTCCGCGATGCCGTCACCGTCGCAGGACCAGTCGCCCTGCTTCTCGGTGGACTTCTTCTCGGTGGACTTCTTCTCGGAGGAGCTCGAGGTGGACGTGCGCTCGGTGGAGCGGTCCGACTTCTTCTCCGAGGAGCGGGACTCGCTCGAGCTCGAGGAGCTCGAGTCGGAGGACTTCGAGGAATCGGAGTCCGAGGAGCTGGAGTCCGAGGACGGGGAGGACGAGGTGTCCGCGCCGCCGGTGAGGTACTTGCCGCAGTTGGGCCACGCGCCGGCGCCCTGCTCGGCGAGGACCTTCTCCGCGACGGCGATCTGCTGGCTCTTGGTGGCCTTGTCCGCGGTGGAGGCGTACTGGCCGCCGCCGAAGCCCTGCCAGGTCGACTTCGAGAACTGGAGGCCGCCGTAGTAGCCGTTGCCGGTGTTGGTGGACCAGTTGCCGCTGGACTCGCACTGCGCGACCTGATCCCAGCCGCCGGCCGCGTCGGCCTGCTGGGCGGGAGCGGCGGCGAAGGCGCCGGCGGCGACGACGGCGCCGCCGGCGAGGGTCAGCGCGGTGCGGCCCAGGAGGGACTTGCGCTCGGTGGTGCTGGTGGTCATGGGGTGCTCCTCAGGATGCTCGACGTAGGGGCCGCGACGCACGGAACCGATCAGCGGGAGCGCTGCGGGTGCGTCCGCGGCGAACGCAGGACTCAACCTACGAGCGCCCCCCGGGGGGCGCTCAAGCGTCGTGGACGAGGCTTGAAGGAGGCTTGACCAAGCACGTCTGCTCGGTCACAGGAAGGTCACGGCGGAGAGTCGATCCTCGCGTTGTCGCGGCGAAACCGCAGGTCAGGGTGTCAAGTAAGGAGTGGGAGGTACGGTCTTCGGCGTGTCGGCAGAGGTGGTGAGTACCGTGTCCGCCATGGGGAGAGCACCAGGTGACGACGGCGGTTCGGCCGAGGCTGAGAGGGTGCTGGACGACCCGCCGGGGCCGGGTGCCCCGACCTTCCACGATGTGACGACAGTCACACGCACGGGACGGGTCGAGGTGATCGCGGGTCCCATGTTCGCCGGGAAGTCGGAGGAGCTGATCCGCCGTGTGCGCCGCGCGCACCTCGCCGGGCTCCGCGTCGAGGTCCTCACCCACGCCCTCGACACCCGCTACGCGGAGGGCATCACCGCGCACACCGGGGACCGGATCCCCGCCCGCGCCGTGGCCGACGCCCCCGCGCTGCGGGACCTGCTCCGGGCGGGCGCGCCGGATCTCCTCGCGATCGACGAGGCGCAGTTCTTCGGCCCCGACCTCGTCGATCCCGTGCTGGAGGCGGCGCGGGCCGGGAGCATCGTGGTGGTCGCCGGGCTCTCCGTCACCTTCGACGGCGACCCCTTCCCGCCGTTGCCCGCGCTCATGGCACTCGCCGAGGACGTCCGCAAGCTGACCGCCGTCTGCTCCGTGTGCGGGCGCGACGCCGCCTACCATCAGCGGATCCGCGCGGGGGACGAGGACGGCCTCGAGATCGGCGTGCGATCCGTGGGCGGTGCGGAGAGCTACCGGGCGCGGTGCCTGCTCCACCACGAGCGGTCCTGAGCGCCCTGCCTCAGGAGCGAGCGGCCTCCGCGGCGGCCTCGAGCCGTGCGGTGTCCAGGCGACGCTGCGTGAACATCTCCGCGGTCACCGCGGCCGCGACCCGCGGGGACTCCGCGATCAGGTCGTACAGCCGCTGCGGGACGATCTGCCAGCTCACGCCCCAGCGGTCCTTGCACCAGCCGCACATGGACTCCTCGCCGCCGTGACCGACGATCGTGTCCCACAGTCGGTCCACCTCCGCCTGCGAGTCCACGATCAGCTCGATCGAGGCGGACTCCGACTGCGGGAAGGCGGGCCCGCCGTTGAGCAGCGTGTACTGGGCGCCGCCCAGCTCGAGGACGACCGCGAGCGAGCCGCCGTCGGCCGGTGGGGCGCCGGGGGAGTCCGGCACCTCGGTGTAGGGCATGCGCGAGAGGACGCGCGAGAGAGGCAGCAGGGTGGTGTAGAAATCGGCGGCGGCGTCGACCCCGCCGTCGAACCAGAGACATGTCCGCACGATGGTCATGACGGGCATCCTTCCCCGGCGCGCCGCTCGCGTCCAGGGCAGTACCGTTCCGCCATGGATCCTGTCGCCCCTCCCCAGCTCCTGCTCGTCGAGGACGACCCGCAGCTGCGGGACATGCTCTCCGCACTCCTCGAGGACGAGGGGTACGCGGTGACGACCGCCGCGGACGGCCATCGGGCCCTGCACCTCGCCCTCACCCGTGACCTCGACCTGATGCTCCTGGACCGCGGACTCCCGGGGCTCGAGGGTCTCGACCTGCTGGGCCGACTCCGCGGCGCCGGGGTGGACGTGCCCGTGCTCGTGCTCTCCGCGCGCGGGAACCCCGCGGACCGGGTGGACGGGCTCGACGCCGGCGCCGAGGACTACCTCGCCAAGCCCTTCGACCTCGCGGAGCTCCTCGCCCGGCTGCGGGCGCTGCGCCGCCGGCACCGCGAGACCGCGGAGCTGCTGCGGATCGGTGACGGCCGCAGCCTCGACGTGAGGGCGCACGAGGTGATCGGGGACGGGGCCCGGGTGTCCCTCACCGCGCGCGAGAGCGCGCTGCTCGAGGTGCTCGCTCGCTCCCCGTCCCAGGTGTTCGAGCGCGAGACCCTCCTGCGTCGGGCGCTCCCCGGGGCGGAGGACCTCGGCGTCGTCGACACCTGCGTCCACTACCTGCGCCGGAAGCTGGGCCGCGACGCGGTGACGACGGTGCGCGGGGTGGGCTACCGGCTGGGGGCGTCATGATCGAGCGCACCCGACCGCTCGGCGAGGCGGACGCCCATCAGCTGCGCCGCACCGCCCGGCGCCTCTCCCTGCAGATCGCCGTCGTCATGGCCGCGGTGGTGGCGATCGTCGGGGCGACCGCGTTCGGTCTCGTCGCCGCCTCCCTGTCGCGCGCCACCGACCAGGAGCTCACCTCCGTGCGGGACGACGCCCGCGGCGACGAGCTCGGTGCCGGCACCTACGTGATCCGCGAGCACGAGGGGACCTTCACCGCCGCCGAGGACCTCCCGACCGGGCTGCCCGACGAGGACGCCCTCGACCGCGTGCAGGCGGGGGAGCAGCGCGTGGACACCCGCGTCGAGGCCGACGGCCACCGCTACGTGGTGCGCACCAGCCGTGGGGAGGGAGAGATCGTGCAGGTCGCCATCGACACCCGCGGCAACCGGGAGCAGCTGCAGCGGGTGGGGGCGGCGCTCGGCATCGGCGGCATCGCCGGTGTGGTCGTCGCCGCTCTCGTCGCGGACCGCCTCGCTCGACGGGCCATGCGTCCCCTCGCCGACGCCCTCGCTCGCCAGCGCCGATTCGTCGCCGACGCCGGCCACGAGCTGCGCACCCCGCTGACCTTGCTCAGCACGCGTGTGCAGATCCTGCGCCGTCGTCGCGAGCGGGAGAGCGACCCGGAGGCGACGGACCGGGAGATCGCCGCGATCCAGCAGGACGCCGCATCGCTCACCGCTCTCCTGGAGGAGCTGCTCGAGGCTGCCGACGACCGGGAGGTCGAGCTCGAGGACGTGGACCTCCGCGCCCTCGCCGAGGCGGCGCTGGACTCGGCCGGCGCCGAGGCGGAGCGTGCCGGGGTCGAGCTCCGTCTCGCCGGGGACAGCGCGGTGCACGTCCGTGCCACCACCGTCGGGGTCCGCCGCATCGTGCAGTCCCTTCTCGCCAACGCCCTGGACCACACCCGCAGCCGGGTGGAGCTCCACGTCTCCACGGGGCCGCGCGGCGGCGTGCTCCGCATCGCCGACGACGGCCCCGGCTTCCCCGCGGGGGACGCCGTCTTCGAGCGCTTCGCCTCCCAGCGCAGCGGTGAGGCGTCACGCCACCACTACGGCCTGGGCCTGTCCCTCGTGGCGGACGTCGTCCGCCGCCTCGAGGGGGAGGTGCGGATCGATCGCTCCGCGCCCGGCGGTGTGATCGAGGTGACGCTCCCTCCGGCCCCCTGAGGCCCGATCCGGAAGAGAACCGGAAGACTCCACCGCCACGCTGTGCACAGGATCGGGACGGACCCGATGCCGAAGGAGGCTCCGATGAGCATCAGGGAGAGTGGCCGACGTCATGGCCGCGTGGCGACCGGCGTGATCGCGGGCACCGCACTCGCCGCCACCGGGATCGGTGCGGGTGCGCTGTGGATCGGGGAGCAGGGTGCGGCGAGCACGTCGGCCGCCGCGACGACCCCGGTCGCCACGAGCAGCGCCGCGCCGACGGACCCCACCACGACGCCGTCGACGCAGTCGACGCAGTCGACGGACACGGCCGGCACGTCCTCGTCCGGCACGTCGTCGTCGGACACGTCCTCGTCGGACACGTCGTCGTCGGACAGGTCGTCGTCGGACAGGTCCTCGCAGGCCTCCTCGCCGACCGTGTCCCGCGGCTCCGGCGGCTCCTCCCACGCCTCCAGCCAGGGGTCCTGAGATGACCGCTCGGATCAGCTGGTCGCTCTGGAGCGCCACCGCGGAGCTCGTCGTCGTCGACCCCTCCGAGCTGCGCATCGCGCGCGAGCTCGCCGACGCCGTCCTCGCGGAGGTCGAGCGCACCTGCTCGAGGCACCGGGACGACGCCGAGCTGCGGGCGTTCGAGGGGCGCGACCTCGTCGACGCGCCGGTCAGCCCGGTCCTCGCCCGCCTGCTCGAGGACGCGATCGACGCGGCGCGCCGCACGGACGGACTCGTGGACCCCACCCTCGGCGACCGCCTCGAGGTGCACGGCTTCGCGGGCGCGGCCGGGGTGCGGGCGGCCGTCGTGCACCGGGCCACCTGGCGGGACGTCTCGCTGCACGCGGGGCGGCTCACCGCCCCCGCCGGCGTGCGCTTCGACCTCGGCGCGACCGGCAAGGCGAGCGCCGCGGACCTCCTCGTCGAGCACCTGCGGGACGACCCCCGCATCCACCACGGCGTGCTGGTGTCCCTGGGCGGGGACCTCCGTGCCACCGGCAGCGGACCCGACGGCGGCTGGCAGATCGACGTGCGAGACGGCGCCGGCGAGCCCGGCCAGCAGGTCCGACTCCACGACGGCGGAGCCCTGGCCACCTCCAGCACCCTCCACCGGCGCCGCCTGCTCGGGGAACACGAGGTGCACCACATCCTCGACCCGCGGCACCTCGGACCGGCGACGGACACCTGGCGCACGGTGAGCTGCGCCGCGCCGACCTGTGCCGCCGCCAACACCGCCTCGACCGCGGCGATCGTGCTCGGGTGGGATGCTCCCGACTGGCTCGAGGCCCGGGGCGTCCCTGCCCGCCTCGTCGCGGCCGACCGCCAGGTGCTGACCACCTCCTCCTGGCCCAGCCCGGTCCCCGCGGAGGTCCGCCATGGATGAGGTGCTGTGGGCGACCGCGCGGGCGAGCGGGGTCGTCGCCCTCGTGCTGCTCACCCTCTCCGTGGTGCTGGGCATCCTGACCCGGGGCGGCCGGCCGATGATCGGGCTGCCGCGCTTCGCCGTCGCCCACCTCCACCGGGACGCCTCCCTGCTCGCCACCGCGTTCCTGACCCTGCACGTGGTGACCCTGCTCGGCGACAGCTACGCCGGACTCCGCCTCGTCGACCTGATGGTCCCCTTCCTCGCCGCGCGCGACGCGCTCTGGCAGGGGCTCGGCACCACCGCCCTCGACCTGCTGCTCGCCGTCATCGTCACCGCTCTGCTCCGCAGGCGCCTCCCGGCCGCCGTGTTCCGCACCGTCCATCTCGCGGTCCTGCCGCTGTGGGGGATCGCGCTGCTGCACGCCCTCGGATCGGGCACCGACGCGGGCACGCTCTGGTTCCGCGTCCTCGCCGCCGCGTCCGCGGCGATCGTGCTCGCGGCGACCCTCTGGCGGCTGCTCGCCCCCTCCTTCCGCACCCATCCGGCGGCGCGCGCCCGCCGCACCCCCGAACGGAGCCTCAGATGAGCACTCTCGCCCTCCCGGCCCCCGGCCTGCTCGACCCCGCCCGCCCGGAGCCGCTGCCCAGGGCGGACGACCTGCCCGCGCAGATCACCCGCTCCGGGCTGACCGGACGCGGCGGCGCCGGCTTCCCCGTCGGTGCGAAGATCGCCGCGCTGCGACGTCCTCCTGCCGCGATCGTCGCGAACGCGTCGGAGGGGGAGCCGCTCAGCGCGAAGGACACGGTGCTCCTGCGGGAGTCCCCGCACGCGGTGATCGACGGCCTCCTGCTGCTCTCCGACGCCCTCGCCCCGCGCGCCGCCCTGACGATCATGGTCCACCCGCGGTCCGCGGCGGGGGTGCGTGCCGCGCTCGCCGCACGCCCCGACGGACACCGGGTGCGGCTGCAGGTCGCCCAGGAGCGCTTCGTCGCGGGGGAGGCGACCGCGGTCGCCGCGGCGCTCGCCGGCGGTGAGCAGATCCCCGCCGACCACCCGCACCACCTCACCGAGAAGGGCCTCCGCGGCGGCCCGGTGCTCGTGCAGAACGCCGAGACCCTCGCGCACGTCGCCCGCATCGCCCGTCACGGCGCCGAGGCGTTCCGCTCCGCCGGCAGCGCGGAGGACCCGGGGACCCGGCTCGTGACGATCGCGCGCCCCGAGGGAGCCGAGAGCGTCCTCGAGGTGCCCGGCGGAGCCACCCTCCGCGAGGTGCTGCACCTCGCGGGCACGGAGCCCGGCATGCTCGATGCCGTGCTGGTCGGCGGCTACCACGGGCGCTGGGCACGGCCCGAACAGCTCGACCTGCCGCTCGGACCTCGCCCCGCCCCGGGCGTGCACGGCGCGGGCGCCGGGGTGCTGATGCTCCTGGACCGGGGCCGCTGCCCGCTGGCCGTGACCACGGCGATCCTCGATCATCTCGCCGCGCAGTCCGCGGGGCAGTGCGGCCCCTGCGTGCTGGGCCTGCCGCGCATCGCCGCGTCGATGCACGACCTCGAGGCCGGACACGGCGATCCCGCACGGCTCCGGCGACGGCTCGAGGCCGTCGCGGGCCGCGGCGCCTGCCGTCACCCCGACGGCACCGCGCAGCTCGCCGCCTCTACGCTCACGGCCTTCGGTCCTGAGCTCACCGCCCATGCGGCCGGCCGCTGCACGGGGTGGCGGCGATGACGGGGGAGCGCCGGGAGGCCGCCCGCCTCCACCTCGACTGGACCCGCTGCGAGGCACGCGGCGCGTGCCTCGAGCTCCTCGAGGGCACGCTCGTCGGCGACGAGGACGGCTTCCCCCTCGCCGTCGGTCGGCCGCCCGGTCAGCGGACCGATGTGCCGATCGCCCGCGAGGAGGTCGCCGCCGCCCGCGAGGCGGTGGGCGCCTGCCCGCGGCTCGCGCTGCAGCTGCTCAGGCCGCGCCGCGGCCGCGCGGGCGACGCCTGAGGTACTCGCCGACCACCGCCGCGCCCAGGTCATCAGCCTCCGGGGCGACCACGCGCCCGTCGACCCGCCGAGCCAAGGAGTCCAGGAACCTCGCCAGGTCCGGGTCCTCGCCGAGCCGGAAGAACGTCGTGCGCGCCCCGAGGGCGGCGACCTTGTCGAGCTCCGCGACGGTCAGCGCGATCGTCCGCGGGTCCGAGGGCCAGTCGAAGAACGCCTGCCCGCCCGGCAGCAGGTGCGCCGTCGGCTCCCCGTCGGTGACCACGAGGACCACCCCCTGTCGGTCCGGGTTCCGACGCAGGAACCGGTGGGCGAGCATGAGCGCGTGCTGCAGGTTCGTGCCCTGCTCGTGGCGGGGCGGCAGCGCCGTCAGCTCGGCGATGTCCAGGCGCTGCGCGTACTGGCCGAAGCCGATCACCTCGAGCTCGTCCCCGCGGAACCGGGTGGAGAGCAGGTGGTGCAGGGCGAGCGCGGTCCGCTTCATCGGCGTCCAGCGGTCCTCAAGCACCATGGAGAAGGAGGTGTCCACGAGCAGCGCCACCGCGGAGCGGGTGCGGGCCTCCGTCTCCTGCACCTGCACGTCCTCGATGCGCAGGCGCAGCGCGGAGGCGGGATCCCCGCCCTCCGCGGCGGTGCGGGTGATCGCACGGGTCATCGTCGCGGTCACGTCCCACGGCTCGGTGTCCCCGAAGGCCCAGTCCCGGCTCGCTCCCGACGGCTCCCCGCCCGCCCCGGCCAGCCGTGCGTCGCGCCGGCCCGAGCGGCTCGCGAGCCGCGTCGCCGCGTCCTGCAGCAGGCTCGCGCCGAGCCGCCGCATGGCCACCGGCGACAGCCGCAGGTCCCCGTCGCTGCCGCGGGGCAGCAGCTCCGAGTCCCGCAGCGCCCGCTCGAGCCGCGTGAGGGTCGCCGCGTCCGCGGCCGCCTCCGGGCCCAGCTGCCGGGCGAGGGCGTCGAGGTCCAGGTCGCCGAGGGAGGCGCCCGGGTAGTCCTGGCCCAGCTGCGCGGCGAGGGCGTCGAGCTCGGCGAGGTCGCCCAGCGGGCCCTGGCCGGTCAGGCCGTCGAGGTCCACGTCCTCGCCCCCGTCCCAGTCCAGGTCGGGGCGCAGCTGCTCGAGGGCCGCGTCCATCCGGGCGAGCTGGTCCATGAGCGCGGGGGAGCCGAAGGCCTGCTGCGAGAGCGCCATGAGCTCCGCCCGCTGCTCGGCGCTCATGCCGCGGAGCATCCGCTGCGCGGCGGAGGAGCGGGCGGCGA
Source organism: Brachybacterium sp. SGAir0954 (assembly GCF_005490785.1). Lineage (GTDB taxonomy): Bacteria > Actinomycetota > Actinomycetes > Actinomycetales > Dermabacteraceae > Brachybacterium > Brachybacterium rhamnosum. The sequence goes on from NZ_CP027295.1 coordinate 1,715,867, forward strand.
GGATCTCGATGAGCTCCTCCACGTCCTCGGGCTGCTCGGGGACGTGCTGACCGTGCTTCGCCATGAATGCCCAGAAGTCCTCCGGACCGTCCTCGTCGCGCGCATGCATCTCGAGGAGGGCGGTGAGGTCCGCGAGCATCTCCTCGATCTCGGCGCGGTCCGCGTCGGTCGCGTTCTCGAGCATCTGCTTCATGCCCTGGAAGCGGGCGTCGAGCAGGTCCTGCCCCAGCAGCTCCTGGATCTGCTGGTACAGCGCGCGACCCTCCGCGGAGGCCCAGTCGTAGTCGGAGAGCTGCATGACCGCGGCGGGCGTGGATCGCGGGAGGTCCGCGATCTGCATCTCCCGGAGGGTCCGGTCGGTGGGGTCCATGGTCGTGTCCCGGGCGAGCTGGCCCCGTTCGGCGAGCACCGCCCGGTCCAGCAGTTCCCGCGCCTGCGCGAGGGTCGCCCCGAGCCGGTGGCGGGACATCAGGTCCTCCCGGCGCCGTCGCACGGCGCCCGCGAGGCGGTCCAGGCCCTGCCCGTCCCGGCCGCCGCGCCGCAGGTGCTCCCGGAGCGCCTGCTCGGGGAGTAGCCGGCCATGACGTCGTCGGCGATGACCGCGAGCGCTTCGCCGAGGTCCACGGGCGGGGCGAGCGGGTCTGGACCGCCCGCGTAGCGGCCGTAGCGCGCCGAGCCCGTGCGGCGGGGGCGCCGCTCCTGCTCAGCCATAGATGGTCTCCCCGTCCCCGGAGTCCTTGGACAGCTGACGGGCGAGGAAGAGGCCCTCGAGGGCGAGCTCGATCGCGCCGGCCCGCTCCCCGTCGCCGCCCTCGCTGCCGGAGCCCATGCGCTCGGCGATCTCGTCGTACAGCCCGGGCACGGAGAGCTGGGGCAGGTCCGCGAGCAGCGCCGCCGCCGTCACCCGCTCACCGGTGGTGACGGTGCGGGTGCCGTCGAGCGCGTCCACCAGCGGTCCCATCTCGAGACCGGCGAGGCGCTCGCGGACCGTGTCCGCGGTCGCGCGGCGCAGGGCGTGGCGGAGGATCTCCGCCTCCCGCCCCTCCTCCCCGGTCTCGAACTCGACCTTGCCGCGCAGCACGTCGAGCGCCGCCTCGAGGTCCACCGGCCGGGCGACGGCCACGTCCCCGGTGAGCGCCGTGCGCAGGCGCGCCGCCGCGGCGACCGTCTCCGCGCCGGAGATCGCGAAGCGGGCCGAGACGCCCGAGCCCTGGTTCACCGCGCTCGAGACCCGCAGCAGGCGGGTGAAGCGGGCGAGGACCTCGAGCAGGACGCCCGGCACCGAGGCGGCCGGCTGCGCCTCCTGGCGGATCACCGCCACCTCGTCCTCGAGCTCGAGCGGGTAGTGGGTGCGGATCTCCGCCCCGAAGCGGTCCTTGAGCGGGGTGATGATCCGGCCGCGGTTCGTGTAGTCCTCAGGGTTCGCGGAGGCCACGACGAGCACGTCCAGCGGCAGGCGCAGCACGTAGCCGCGGATCTGCACGTCGCGCTCCTCCATGACGTTCAGCAGCGAGACCTGGATCCGCTCGGCGAGGTCGGGCAGCTCGTTGATCGCGACGATCCCGCGGTTCGCGCGCGGCACGAGCCCGTAGTGGATCGTCTCGGGGTCCCCGAGGCGCCGACCCTCCGCTACCCGCATCGGGTCCACGTCGCCGATCATGTCGGCGACCGAGGTGTCGGGGGTCGCGAGCTTCTCCACGTACCGCTCGGATCGGTGCCGCCACACGATCTCCAGTGCGTCGCCCTGCACGGCAACGGCGTCGAGGGACGCCTGCGTGAACGGGGCGAGGGGGTGCTCGTGCAGCTCGGAGCCCGCGATCGTTGGGGTCCATTCGTCGAGCAGCCCCGCGAGGGTGCGCAGCAGGCGGGTCTTGCCCTGGCCGCGCTCGCCGAGCAGCACCACGTCGTGCCCGGCGATGAGCGCGCGCTCGAGCTGCGGCAGCACCGTGGAGCGGAAGCCGTGGAGCCCGGGCCACGGGTCCTCGCCCCCGGTGATCCGGTCGAGCAGGTTCTCCCGCAGCTCCTCACGCAGGGGCCGGTAGGTGTGTCCCGACTCGCGCAGCGCGCCGAGGGTCGTGAGGGCAGGGTCGGGGGTGGTGGTGCTCTGGGTCACCCTCCCACGCTAGACCCGGTCGCGGCCCGGTGGGGAGCCCCGACAGCACCACCCTCGGCGGGAATACCGCGACGGCGCGGAGCGGTCTTCTCGAGCGGCCCACCCGGTCGTACGGTGGCCGCGATGAGCTCCCGCGCCGCCCCCGCCACCACCGTGCTGCTGATCCGTCACGGCACCACCGCCACCACCGGGTCCCTTCTGCCCGGCCGCACCCCCGGCCTGCACCTCGCCCCGAGTGGCCGGGAGCAGGCGCGCGCCCTCGTCGAGCGCCTCGAGGGGACGCGGATCGACGCTCTCCACGCCTCCCCGCTCGCACGGACGCGGGAGACGGCCGCCCCGCTCGCCGCGGCCCATGTTCGCCGGGAAGTCGGAGGAGCTGATCCGCCGGGTGCGCCGCGCGCACCTCGCCGGGCTCCGCGTCGAGGTCCTCACCCACGCCCTCGACACCCGCTACGCGGAGGGCATCACCGCGCACACCGGGGACCGGATCCCCGCCCGCGCCGTGGCCGACGCCCCCGCGCTGCGGGACCTGCTCCGGGCGGGCGCGCCGGATCTCCTCGCGATCGACGAGGCGCAGTTCTTCGGCCCCGACCTCGTCGATCCCGTGCTGGAGGCGGCGCGGGCCGGGAGCTGCTCCACCACGAGCGGCCCTGAGCGTCCACCTCAGGAGCGGGCTGCCTCCGCGGCGGCCTCGAGCCGTGCGGTGTCCAGGCGACGCTGCGCGAACATCTCCGCGGTCACCGCCGTGGCGACCGGTCCGGACTCCGCGAGCTGGTCGTCGAGGCGCTGCGGGACGATCTGCGAGCTCACGCCCCAGCGGTCCTTGCACCAGCCCCACCGGCCCTCGTCGCCACCGGCGGCGCGGACGGGACGGGCACCGACGGCTCAGCGGGCATCGCCGGCTCAGGGGCCTCAGCGGTCCTCGAGAGCCTGCTCGAGCTCCGCCTTGCTCATGCGGGACCGCCCCTCGATCCCCTCGCGCCGCGCGTCCTGGTAGAGCTGCTCCTTCGTGCGGCCCTGCGCCCCCTCGTGGGAGCGGCGCCCGCCGCGGCGGGAGGGGGAGTCGTCCTCGAGGGAGGTGCGGGAGGCCTCCTCCGCCTCACCCGCCTGCGCCCGCGTCTTGTTGACCGTGCGCGCGGCGATCTCCTCCGCCGTGCCCTCGTCCTCGCCCCGCTCGAGGGCGCTGTCCTTCACGTGCTCGTACTGGCGCTCGCGCTTGTCGCTCCAGGCCTGCTGCGGCATGGCCGCTCCTTCCGTCGGCGGGCGGGGACGGGACGCCCCGTGCCTCGATCCTCCACCGTCGACGCGGGGCTGTCGAGGGCTCAGGCGTGCTCGGCGAGCGGCACGGCGGCCTCCGCGGCGACCTCGCGCCACGTCGCCGCGAGAGAGGCGATCGTGGCGTGGGCGTTCAGACCGCTCGGCTGGGGCACCACCCAGAGCGTCGGCCCCTCCGGCCAGCCGTCCGGCAGCACCTCCTCCTGGCGGCCCAGCCGCGCCTTCGGCAGGTCGAAGGCCTGGCGGTACGCGGTGATGCCCGCGATCGCGACGACCCGCGGTGCGAGGGCAGGCAGTCGGGAGAGGAGGCCGGCCCCGCCCTCGCGCAGCTCCTCGCGGCGCAGCTGGTCGGCGCGCGCCGTCGCCCGTCCCACGAGGTTCGTGACGCCCACGCCGCGGCCCAGCAGGTCCGCGGCGTCCTCGTCCTCGAGTCCGCGCGAGGCGTCCACCGGGCGGGAGGTGAGACCGGCGGCGTGCAGCGAGGGCCAGAAGCGGTTGCCGGGGCGGGCAAAGGGCGCGTTCACCGCGGCGGTCCACAGCCCCGGGTTGATGCCCACGATCAGCAGGCGCAGCGCCGGATCGGCCGACGGGTCCGGCAGCAGGTCGTCGATGACGTCCGGATCCGTGGTGGGGACCTCGGCGAGGTCGTCCTTCGTGGGGCGTCGGCCGCGGAGCGGGGAGGGGCGTCGGGGCATCACCCCGGCACCCTAGCCCGCGTCCCGAGAGGTGCCCGTCCGGAGGGCGGACCGCGCGGACGGCCCGGGGAGGGGGCGCCACTAGGCTCGTCCCCATGATCGTCACCGTCGACGCCGGCCCCCAGGGGACCCCCACCAGCAGGGACGGCGCGGGCTTCCTCGCGCCCACCGCCCTCGCCTACCGCCTCGCCCCGGGGGAGAGGGCCGAGGCGCCGCTGCCCGCGCAGGACGGGGTCGAGAGCATCGTGGGCCGCCGCATCGCCCCCGGAGACGTGCTGCGCACCTATCTGTTCCCCGCTCTCGACGAGGCCCAGACCTGGGGTGCGACCCACGTCGCGATCGACCTCGAGCTCGACGACGGCACCCGCCTCTCCGCTCTCGACCCCCGCGACCAGCACGGCACCCCCGCCACCGCGAGCGGCCTCGGGGAGGGCCGGATCCTCTACGCCGACCAGTGGAACGACGTGCAGGTGGACCTCGCCGCCGCCGCGGGCCGCACGATCACCGGGGTGCTCCTCGCGGCGGACGCCCCCGCGGGCGGCGACCCCGAGCTGCGCGGCTGGATCGACGGCCCGTACCTGGGCCCGCTCCCCGCGGATCCTCCCCTCGACGACCCGGTCGCCTGGGTGGACACCCGCCGCGGCACCTACGCCTCGGGCGACTTCTCGCGCGGCAACAACCTCCCGCTCACCGCCTGGCCCAACGGCTTCGCCTTCTTCACCCCGATGACCGACGCCCGCACCCGGCGCTGGGTGTACGAGTACCACCGCCGCAACGGCGCCGACAACCGGCCCCGCCTCGAGGGCCTCGGCATCTCCCACCAGCCGAGCCCCTGGATGGGGGACCGCGCCCAGTTCCTGCTCATGCCGCTGGACGCCGACGCCGCGGACGCCTCCCCGGCCGCCCGTGCGCTCGGCTTCTCCCACGCCGACGAGGTCGCCCGCCCCGACCTCTACGCCGTGACCCTCGACGGCGCGCACACCCTGCGCCTCGCCCCCACCGACCACGGCGCCGTGATCGAGGTCGGCGCCCCCGCGGGTCCCGCCCCGCGGCTCCTGCTCGAGGGCGTCGACGAGCACTCCCGGGTGCTCACCGAGGACGCCGTCGGCCGCGGCCTCGTCCGCGCCTGGGTGGACTCCGGCATCGACGAGGGGTTCGCTCGGGCCGACGGCACGACCCGCATGTTCGTGCGCGCCGAGCTCGACCCCGCCCCTGTCGCCGTCGAGCCGGCGCCCGGGGCGACGCCCGGCGCGGCCGTGCTGCGCTTCGCCGAGGGCACCACCGCGGTGACCGTGCGCTGGGTGACGAGCTTCGTGGGCCAGGAGCAGGCCGAGCGGACCTTCGCACGGGAGCTCGCGGGACGCACCCTCGAGCAGGTGCGCGAGGCCGCCCACTCCGCCTGGACCGAGCGGCTCTCCGTGATCGAGGTGCCCGAGGCCACGCCCCCGCAGCGCCGCACCCTCACCGGGAGCCTCTACCGCCTGAACCTCTACCCCAACTCCCACTGGGAGGACGCGGGGGAGGAGGGCGCGCCGCGCCCCGTGCACGCGAGCCCCGTGCTGCCCGTCCTCGGCGAGGCGAGCGACGACGCGACGAACGCGCAGATCGTCGACGGACGCATGGCCGTGAACCACGGCTTCTGGGACACCTACCGCACCGCCTGGCCCGCCTACGCGCTGCTCTACCCCGAGCTCGCCGCGCAGCTCGCCGACGACTTCGTCCAGCAGCACCGCGAGGGCGGCTGGATCGCCCGCTGGTCCGCGCCGGGCTACGCCGACTGCATGACCGGCACGAGCTCCGACATCTCCTTCGCGGACCTCCAGGTGAAAGGCGTCCCGCTGCCGGACCCGCTCGCGACCTACGAGGCCGGCCTGCGCAATGCGACCGTGACCCCGAGCGCGGGGGAGGTGGGCCGCCGCGGCGGGGAGCGCTCCGTGTTCACCGGCTACGTCGACACCGACACCGAGGAGTCCGTCTCCTGGGCGCTCGAGGCGCACATCAACGACGCGGGCCTCGCCGCCCAGGCAGAGCTCCTCGCCGCCGGCCCCGCACTGCCCGAGGCGCGCCGCCGGGAGATCCGCGAGGAGGCCGCCTACCTGCGCGCCCGCTCCGCGAACTACCCGCTGCTCTTCGACCCCGCCGTGGGCTTCTTCCAGGGCCGCCGGGCCGACGGCGCCGTCGCGCAGACGCCCGAGGAGTTCGACCCGCTCTCCTGGGGCGGGGACTTCACCGAGACCGACGGCTGGAACTTCGCCTTCCACGTCCCGCACGACGGCGAGGGCCTCGCCTCCCTGTACGGCGGCCGCGACGGGCTCCGCGCGAAGCTCGAGGAGTTCTTCGCGACCCCGGAGCGGGCGGACCGCAAGGGCACCTACGGCCACGCGATCCACGAGATGGACGAGGCGCGAGCCGTCAGGATGGGCCAGTTCGGCATGTCCAACCAGCCCTCCCACCACATCCCGTTCCTCTTCCACCACGCGGGCGCCCCCGAGCGGGCGATGGAGGTCGTGCGGGAGGTGCAGCGCCGGCTGTTCGTCGGCGAGCAGATCGGCCAGGGCTACCCCGGCGACGAGGACAACGGCGAGATGAGCGCCTGGTGGCTGCTCACGGCGCTCGGCCTGTACCCGCTGCAGCTCGGCACGCCCCGCTACCACCTCGTCGCGCCCCTGTTCGCGCAGGCCCGCGTGCGGCCGCTCGGCGGCGAGGCGTTCACGGTGACCGCGACCGGGCAGGCCCCGGACCACCCCTTTGTCACCGCGATGACCGTGCGCGGGCAGGACCATCCCCAGGCCTGGATCGAGCACGGTGACCTGCGCGGCGAGATCGCGATGGCGCTCGCCGGGGAGCCGGCCGGCTGGGGCGAGGTGCCGCCCTCGCCCACGGCGCCCGGCCGGAGCCCCCGCCCGCTGCTCGACCTGCTGCCGCGCGACGGTGCGGATCCGCTCCTGGACGACGACTCCCGGACCGAGGTCGAGCTGACCGGGGCCGAGCCGGCCGGGGCCGACAAGATCACGATCGTGCTGCCCGAGCTCGAGGAGCCGTCCGCGGCCCGCTTCCTCACCCTCACCTCGGGCGCCGAGGAGGGGGCGGACCCGATCGCCTGGCGGCTCGAGATCTCCTCCGACGGCGCCGCTTGGGAGCTGCTCGACGCCCGCGAGGGCCTGACCTTCCCGTGGCGGCGGCAGACCCGGCCCTTCGCCCTGCCGGAGCACGCGCCCGTCGCCCACCACCGGATCGTGCTGCGCGGCACCGGGGCGGCGGTGCGGCTCGCCCAGGCGGAGCTGCTCGCCTGAGGGCATCGGTACGATCGGGGACCTCGCGCCCCACCGATCCAGGAGCTGTCCCACGATGACCCAGGCCTACCACGCCGATTCCTCCGATCTCGCGGAGAAGGAGGTGCTGACCTGGGAGCAGTTCGGCACCGCCTCCCGGGAGCTCGCGCAGAAGATCGCCGACTCCGACTTCGCCCCGGAGATCATCATCGCGATCGCGCGCGGCGGCCTGCTGCCCGCGGGCTCGCTCTCCTACGCGCTGGGCCTCAAGCTCTCCGACGCGATCAACGTCGAGTTCTACACCGACGTCCACGAGACGCTGCCGGATCCGGTGCTGCTCGCCCCGATGCTCGACACCGAGTCGATCGCCGGGAAGCGTCTGCTCGTCGTCGACGACGTCGCCGACTCCGGGCGCACCCTCGCGCTCGTGCTCGACCTGCTGCGGGAGACCGGCGCGGACGCCCGCAGCGCCGTGCTCTACGCGAAGTCCGCCTCGGTGATCGCCCCCGACTTCGCGTGGCGCCGCACCGACCGCTGGATCGTCTTCCCGTGGTCCGCGGAGCCCCCGGTCACCCCGAGCGCGTGAACGGCCAGGTCATCGCCGCCCACACGGCGGCGATGACCGCGGCCTCCACGAGCAGGTACCACGGCCACGGCCCGAGCACGTCGAGCAGGCTCGGCCCGGCCGGGGCGTGCATGAGGTAGGCGTAGTTCGCGCCGCTCAGCAGGTTGCCGACGAAGGCGACCCCCGCCCAGCCGACGGTCGCCGCATAGGCGAGGCCGTAGGCGCGCCAGGTGGGCCGGAAGCCGCAGCCCCAGCACAGCACGATCGGCGCGAGCAGCGCCGTGCTGTGCCCGATCCAGTACTCGGCGAGCTCGAGCGGCGGCCACACGAAGAAGTTGACGTCCGGGGTGAGCACGGACTGCAGGTTCAGCGTGAGCCCCCAGTACCAGCTCACGGCGACCGCCCAGCGGGCCCGGGTGATGAGCGCGATCGGGGTGAGCACGCGCAGGGCGTCGGAGAAGTGCAGCGGCAGCGACTCGTCGATGTTCCAGGACCACGGGGCGAAGCCCCACAGGATCCACAGCAGGTTGTTCACGAGCAGCACCCCTCCCGCGCGGCGCAGCACCAGGTCCCGGCGCTCGGCGGGGGTGCGGCGCGCCCAGCGCACGAGCAGCACGGCCGCCACGGCGGTGAGGGCGAGCACCACGAGATGCTCGGTGCCGTAGGGGGTCATGCGCGCGAATGGAGCGGGGGCCACACCGGGAGGCTAGCTCCCCGTGCGGCCCCCGCTCCGGATGCGGTGGCGGCAGCGCGCCTCAGGCGGCGACGGCGGCGGCGGACGTGCGGGCGTGGCGTGCCTTCAGAAGCGTCACGAGCGCCGCGGAGAGCAGGGTGCCCGCGAGGATCGCGACCACGTAGCCCCACAGCGGGGAGATCGCGAAGAACACGAAGATGCCTCCGTGCGGGGCCTGCGAGCCGACGCCGAAGGCCATCGTGAGGGCGCCCGTGAGGGCGCCGCCCGCCATCATCGAGGGGATGACGCGCAGCGGGTCGCCCGCGGCGAAGGGGATCGCGCCCTCGGAGATGAAGGCCGCGCCCAGCAGCCAGGCGGTCGTGCCGTTCTCCCGCTCCACGGGGGAGTAGAGGCGGCGGGCGATCGTCGTGGACAGGGCCATGGCGAGCGGCGGGACCATGCCGCCGGCCATGACGGCCGCCATGATCTCGAAGGACGCCTCGGTGCCCTGGGAGAGGCCCGCCGTCGCGAAGAGGTAGGCCGCCTTGTTGACGGGGCCGCCCAGGTCGAAGCACATCATGAGGCCCAGGATCGCGCCGAGCAGGATCGCGGAGGAGCCGCTCATGCCGGTGAGGGCATCCTGCAGGGTCGTCATCACCCACGCGAGCGGGCGGCCGATGGCCAGCAGCATCGCCCCGCCCACCACGGCGGAGGTCACGAGCGGGATGATCACCACGGGCATGAGCCCCGCGAGCCAGCGCGGCGGGCGGAAGGTCGTCAGCCACAGCGCGATGAGCCCGGCGAGCAGGCCCGTCACGAGACCGCCGAGGAAGCCGGCGCCCACGAGCACCGAGATCGCACCGCCCAGGAACCCGGGCGCGATGCCCGGCCGCCCGGCGAGGCCGAAGGCGATGTAGCCCGAGAGCGCGGCGACGAGGAAGCCCATGCCGGTGTTCCCGAGCAGGAAGGCGACCGAGCCCAGGTAGAGCAGCAGGCCCGAGCGCTTCGAGAGGAGCTCGCCCGCAGCGCCGTCGTAGGTGACGTGGCCGGGGAGGTCGGTGAGGCTGCTGCCGGTCGCGACGTCCTGCGCCACGAAGGCGACGTCGAAGCCGGCGAGCAGGAAGCCGAGCGCCATCAGCAGGCCGCCTGCGGCGACGAAGGGGATCATGTAGGAGACGCCCGTCATCACGGCCGCCTGGATCCGCTTGGGCCACGACTGCTGCTGCTCGCCGCCGGAGGACGAGGACGCGGCGGCGGCGCCGGTCGTCGCCGGGACGCGCCGCGCGGCGGGGTCCCCGGCCGCGTCGATCGCCTCGTCGATCATCTGCGGGCCGTGGGAGATCGCGCGCTTGACGGGATGCTCCACGAGGGGAAGGCCCGCGAAGCGGTCACGGCCCGAGATCGAGACGTCGGCCGCGACGATGAGCGCGCCCGCGCGCTCGATCTGCTCGGGCGTGAACGGGGTGATGCCGCCCGAGCCCTGCGTCTCGACGTGCAGCTCGACGCCGCGCTCCTTCGCCGCGTTCTCGAGCGACTCGGCGGCCATGTACGTGTGGGCGATGCCGGTGGGGCACGAGGTGATCGCGAGGAGGACGGGGAGGTCCTCCGCGGTCGCGTCGGCAGGGGCGGCCTCGGCCACGGGGGCGGCAGCGGGCTGCTCGCCGCGCTGGGCGGGCTCGAGCACGTCGAGCACGAGGTCCGCCGCCTCCTGCGAGGTGGTGGCGGCGCGCAGCGAGGCGAGGAACTCGGGGCGGATCAGCGCGCGGGATAGCTGGGCGAGCAGCTGGAGGTGCTGGTCGTCGGTCCCGGCGGGGGCGGAGATGCCGATGATGACGTCGGCCGGGCCGTCCTGGGCGCCGAAGTCCACCGGCTCGCTCAGGCGGATCAGGCCCAGGGCGGCCTCGTGGACCGCCTCGGTGCGGCAGTGGGGGATCGCGAAGCCGCCGGGCATGCCGGTCGCGAAGGACTCCTCGCGGGCGAGCAGGCCGGCCTCGAGACCGTCCCGCTCGCTGCGGCCGGTGGAGGCGATGAGATCGGCCATCTGACCGATGACGGCGAGCTTGTCGCCGGCCGGTGCGACGTCCAGGCGGACGAGGTCGGCGGTGATGAGTGCGGACATGCCAGCTCCTTCACTGGTGGCCCGGGGGTGTCCCGGGGAGGGGCCGACGGCCGGGAGGCCGACGGCGGGGATGCTCAGAGGGCGCGGACGAGGTCCTCGCGGACGGCGACCTGGTCGGGGCGGGGGATCGTGGTGCCGGGCAGCGCCACCGCGGCGGTGCCGTAGGCGACGGCGCAGGCGAGCCGCTCGGGCTCCTCGCGGCCGCGGACCCTCGCGAGGAGGTATCCGGCGGCCGCGGAGTCCCCGGCGCCGACGGTCGAGAGGACCTCACCGGAGACGGCCGCGCAGTGCCAGGTCCCCTCCGCGGTGGCGAGCACGGCGCCCGCGGCGCCGAGGGTCACGAGCACGGCGCCGACGCCCTGGGCGTGCAGGGCGCGGGCGGCCTCCGTTACGGGGGCGAGCTCGCCCTGCTCGGCGGCGGCCTCGATCGTGGCGCCGTCGGCCCCGGTGAGCTGACCGAGCTCCTCGGCGTTCGGGGTCAGCAGGTCCGGGGCGGCGCAGCGGTCCGCCCGCCAGGCGGCGGCGAGGGCGGCGAGCGGGGCGTCGGAGGTGTCCACGCCCACCGGGACCGCGGCCTCGTGCAGCTCCTGGATGCGGCGGGCGTACCAGTCCGCGGGCAGGCCCGGGGCGAGGGAGCCGGAGAGCATGACGAAATCGCCGGGTCGGGTGGCGCCGTGGAGCGCGGTGGCGAGCGTCTCCGCCTCCGCCGGGGTCAGGGCGTGGCCGGGCTCGTTGATCTTCGTGGTCACCCCGGGCGGGGAGACGACGGTGAGGTTCGTGCGCACGGGGCCCGCGACGGGCACCGTGCGATGGGGGAGGTCGGCGCCGGCGAGCAGGGCGGTGAAGGGGTCCTGGGCGCCGGCGGGGAGCACGGCGAGAGTGTCCTCGCCGGCCTGGTGGAGGGCGCGGGAGACGTTCACGCCCTTGCCGCCCGCCTGGGTGGCGTCCTCGGCGATGCGGTGCACGCCGCCGGGGACGAGCGGGGCGGTGAGGGTGACGGTACGGTCCAGGGACGGGTTCGCGGTGAGGGTGATGATCATGCGATCACGACCTCCACCCCGGTCGCCTCGAGCTCGCCGCGCAGGGCGGGGGCGAGGCCGTCGTCGGTGACGATCACGTCGATCTCCTCGAGGTCGGCGATGCGGACGAGCCGGCGGGCGCCGGCCTTCGAGGAGTCGGCGAGGACCACACGCCGGCCTGCCTGCTGCAGGAGCGCGGTCTTCACGGCGCCCTCGGAGGGGTCCGGGGTGTAGAGGCCCTCGGCGTCGAAGCCGTTGCAGCCGAGGAAGGCGACCTCGGGGCGCAGGGCGCGGATCGCGTCGACGGTCGCGGCGCCGACGGCGGCCCCGGTGCCCGGGCGCAGCCGCCCCGGCAGCAGGTGCACGGGCGGGCCGTCGAGGGCGAGCAGCGCCTGGGCGACGTCGAGCGCATGGGTGACCACGGCGCCGGTGCGCTCGGAGAGGTGGGGGACGAGGGCGAGGGTGCTCGTGCCCGCGTCGAGCTGCACGGCGGCCTCGGGGTCCAGCGGCAGGAGCGTCGCGGCGGCCGCGGCGATGCGCGCCTTGAGGTCGGTGCGGGTGTCGCGGCGGGAGGCGAGGTCCGGCTCGAGCACGGCGGCGGCGCGGGGGATGGCGCCGCCGTGGACGCGGGCGAGGACGCCGCGGCGGTCCAGCTGGTCGAGGTCGCGGCGCACGGTCTCGGTCGTGACCTCGAACTGCTCGGCGAGATCCGAGACGGCGACCCGGCCCTCGGTCGCGAGGGCGTCGAGGATCGCGCGGTGGCGCTGAGGGGCGTACATGGGGATCGATCACCTGCGTCGTCGGAGGAGAGGGTGCTGCGGGGTGTGCCCACCTTAGCCCTGAAGCCCACACAGAGCAACATGTGGATCTGTTGTTTTATGGGGGAGTGTGCGGCGGGCGGGGCGAGCGACGAGTTCGCGGACCGCCGAACCCCTGCCGCTCGGCGCCGCGCGGTGGCAGGGTGGGTCCCATGAAGATCATGATCGTCGGAGGACATGGCAAGGTCGCGCTGCTCGCGGAGCCGCTGCTCGCGAAGGCCGGCCACGAGGTGAGCGCGGTGATCCGCAACCCGGAGCATCGCGCCGAGATCGAGGAGGCGGGCGCGACGCCCGTCGTCACGGACATCGAGACGCTCGACGACTCCGGCTGGGACGCGCTGCTCGCCGGCAGCGACGCCGTCGTGTGGTCCGCGGGTGCCGGCGGCGGCGCCCCGGAGCGCACGTACCGCGTGGACCGCGACGCGGCCATCGCGTCCATGGAGGCCGCGGGGCGCCAGGGCGCCCGCCGTTACGTCATGGTCAGCTACTTCGGGGCCGGCCCCGATCACGGCGTGGACCCGGAGGACGGCTTCTTCGCCTACGCCGAGTCCAAGGCCGCGGCGGATCAGCACCTCCAGGGCACCGACCTCGACTGGACGATCCTCGGGCCCAGCGGTCTCACCCTCGAGGAGCCCACCGGCCGCATCGACACGCAGGCCGCCGAGGGTGACACCGTGAGCCGCGCCGACGTCGCCGCCGTCATCGCCGAGGTCGTGGACCGCGAGGACACCCACGGCCGCTTCATCGCCTTCAACTCGGGCGAGACGCCGATCGCGGAGGCCGTCGGCCGCGCCTGAGCCCACCCGCACAGGAGAGAGGGCCCCGCACCGTCCGGTGCGGGGCCCTCTCCCTTCGCTCAGGGCTCCGGGCTCAGTGGTCGGTGCGCGGGGCGGCCCCCGCCGCCTCGTCGGTGCCCGCCGCGCCGTGCTCGGACGATCCGCCGTGCTCCTTGTTGCCGAAGGGCAGCACGTGCAGCACCGCGACGATGATCGCGCCCCACACGAGCCCCAGCACGAAGCTGAAGAACGTGTTGACCAGCCAGGCGAGCGCCGCGCCCACGCCCGGGACGCCCGCGACGGCCTCCTCGAGGTGGTGGACCAGGCCGTAGGGCTGGGCGAGACCGAAGTTGTGCAGGCCCTCGAGGATGATGTGGCCGCCCACCCACAGCATCGCGACCATGCCGACGTAGCTGATGACGGTCATGACCACCGGCATCGCCCGCACCAGCGCCTCGCCGAGCTTCTGGCTGCCCTTCCGCTCGCGGCGGGACAGGGCCAGGCCCACGTCGTCCATCTTCACGAGCAGCGCGACCGCGCCGTAGACGGCGACCGTCATGAGGATGCCGACGGAGGCGAGGATGATCGCGCGCATCCAGATCGAGTCCGCGTCGATCGAGTTCATGGAGATCACCATGATCTCCGCGGAGAGGATGAGGTCCGTGCGCACGGCGCCGGAGACGATCCCCTTCTCCGAGTCCGCCCCCTTCGCCGCGGCGGGCTGCTCCTCGTGCTCGGCGCCGGAGACGAGCTCCCAGACCTTCTCCGCGCCCTCGAAGCACAGGTAGGTGCCGCCGATCATGAGGATCGGCGTGAGCGCCCACGGCGCGAGCCACGAGAGCAGCAGCGCGATCGGCAGGATGATCACGAGCTTGTTGATGAACGAGCCCCGGGCGATCCGCCAGATGATCGGCAGCTCGCGGGAGGGATTCAGCCCCTTCACGTACTGCGGGGTGACGGCGGCGTCGTCGATGACCACGCCGGCCGCCTTCGCGGACGCCTTCGCGCTCGCGGCGGCGACGTCGTCCGTGCTCGCGGCCGCCATCTTCGCGATCGCGGCCACGTCGTCGAGCAGTGCAGCCAGGCCTCCGGCCATGCGGGTCCCCCTCGGGAGTCGTCGTGCGCCGGCCCAGCTGGTCGCGGCGGCGGCTCAGGGCCACAGCGTAGTCGGTCGCCCGGCCGTAGGCTTGTCCGCGCTGCGCGCCGCCGGGGACGGCGGGGCGACGAGGAGCAGGAGGAGCGGGAGCCGATGCGGAAGTGGTCCGGGGTCACGTCCCTCGCGGTGGGGATCTTCGTGCTCATCACGATCGAGGAGCTGCCGATCGGCGTGCTCCCGGTGATGTCCGCGGAGCTCGGCATCCCCGAGGGGGTCGCCGGTCTCGCGGTCACCGTGCCCGGTCTCGTCGCGGCCGCGACCTCCGTGACGACCCCCGTCCTCGTGCGGGGCCTGGACCGCCGGCTCGTGCTGGTCCTCGCGCTGCTCTGCGTCGCGGCCTCGTCGCTGCTGACCGTCCTCGCCCCGGGCTTCGGCGTGGTCCTCGTGGCGCGGGTCCTCGCCGGGGTGTCGATCGGCCTGTACTGGGCGGTGCTGCCGATCGTCGCCGTGGGGCAGGTGGACCCCGCCCGGCACGCGACCGCCCTCACCCTCGCCTTCAGCGGCACCGGCGGCGCGCTCGTGCTCGGGGTCCCGCTCGCCACCTGGATCGGCACCCACCTGGGCTGGCGGGAGGCCTTCGCGGTGGTCGGCGCCGCCGCCCTCGTCATGGCGCTGCTTGTCGCGGTGCTCGTGCGGCCCGTGCGGGCGGCCGTCCCCGTGACCCCGGCGATGATGCGGGAGGCCGCGCGCGAGCGCGGGGTGCGCCACGCCGTCGGCCTCACGCTCCTGCTGATCGTCGCCCAGTTCGCCACCTACAGCTACGTGAGCCCGCTGCTGCAGGAGGCGGGGGTGCCGCTCGGGCGCACGGGCCTGCTCCTGCTGCTCTTCGGGATCGCGGGGATGATCGGGAACGTCGCGATCGCCCCGGTGATCCGCCGCCGCGGCGCCCCGACCGCCGTGCTCGTCGTCGCCGCAGGGCTCACGCTCTCCCTGCTCGCGGTCGCGGTGCTGCTGCGCACCCCCGTCGCGGCCGTGCTCCTGCTGCCCACGTGGGGGCTCTTCGCGGGAGCCGCCTCCGTCACCATCCAGTCCTTCGTGGACTCCGAGGCCGGGGCGCGCGTCGAGGAGGGCACGGCGCTGGACAGCGCGGCCTTCAACGTCTCGATCGCGCTCGGCGCGGCCCTCGGCGGAATCCTCCTGGAGACCGCGGGCCGTACCGGCATGCTCGCCGTCTCGGTGCTCCTCGGCGCCGCGGGCACCGCGCTCGTCGCCCGCTACCGGGCCCGGCCCGGGCCCCGCACGGCCTAGAGCACCCGGAAGCCCGACGGGGGAGCGGGGCGCGGTGCCCGCACCGTCACCTCGGTGCGCTCGACCCGCGCCGACGGCGGCCCGTGGCCGAGCCAGTCCACGAGCGACGCGACCTCGGCGGCCGGCCCCTCGACGTCGGCCTCGACGGTGCCTTCGAGCAGGTTCCGCACCGTCCCCGCGACACCGAGGCGCTCCGCCTCCTGCGCGGTCGCCCAGCGGAAGCCGACCCCCTGCACCCGGCCGTGCACCCGCACGACCCGGCGCAGGGCGTC
Organism: Brachybacterium sp. SGAir0954; assembly: GCF_005490785.1. Classification (GTDB taxonomy): domain Bacteria; phylum Actinomycetota; class Actinomycetes; order Actinomycetales; family Dermabacteraceae; genus Brachybacterium; species Brachybacterium rhamnosum. The sequence goes on from NZ_CP027295.1 coordinate 1,731,868, forward strand.
GTCACCGCTCATTCGTTGTCGCCGCCGGTGTCCGCGATGGTGCCCTTCCCGGCGTCGGCCTCGTCGGCGTTGTCGTCCCACTGCCAGCCGGCGACCTCGGGGAGGTCCTCCCCGTGGGCGTAGGCGTGGGCGCGGGCGCGGATCCGCTCGTCCGCCATCCGCTGGCGCAGCCCGGCGGAGCGGGTGCCCAGGCCGTCCACGCGGTCGATCACGTCCATCACCAGGTGGAAGCGGTCGGTGTCGTTGCGCATGAGCATGTCGAAGGGCGTGGTGGTGGTGCCCTCCTCCTTGTAGCCGCGCACGTGGATCCGGCCGTTCCGGTCGTGGCGGTAGGCGAGGCGGTGGATGAGCCAGGGGTAGCCGTGGTAGGCGAACACGACGGGAACGTCCTTCCCGAAGATCCCGTCGAAGTCCTTCTCGGAGAGCCCGTGCGGGTGCTCGGAGTCGTCCTGCAGGCGCATCAGGTCCACGACGTTGACCACCCTCACCTTCAGCTCGGGCATCTCCTCGCGCAGGATCCGCGCGGCCGCGAGCACCTCGATGGTGGGGATGTCCCCGGCGCACGCGAGCACCACGTCCGGCTCCACGCCCTCGACCTCGGTGCCCGCCCAGTCCCAGATGCCCAGTCCGCGCGTGCAGTGCAGCACGGCCTCCTCCATCGTGAGCCAGTTCGGGTTCGGCTGCTTCCCGGCCACCACCACGTTCACGTACTGACGCGAGCGCAGGCAGTGGTCGTAGGTGGACAGCAGCGTGTTGGCGTCCGGCGGCAGGTACACCCGCACGATCTCCGCCTTCTTGTTGACCATGTGGTCGATGAAGCCAGGATCCTGGTGGCTGAAGCCGTTGTGGTCCTGCCGCCACACGTGCGAGCTGAGCAGGTAGTTCAACGAGGCCAGCGGCCGGCGCCACTCGATCTCGTTGGTGACCTTGAGCCACTTCGCATGCTGGTTCACCATCGAGTCGACGATGTGGATGAACGCCTCGTAGGAGGAGAACAGGCCGTGGCGCCCGGTGAGCAGGTAGCCCTCGAGCCATCCCTGGCACTGGTGCTCGGAGAGCATCTCCATCACGCGGCCGCTGCGCGCCAGGTGCTCCTCGAGGTCCTCGGGCACGAAGTCCGCGTTCCACTGCTTGTCCGTCACGTCGTAGACGGCCTGCAGACGGTTCGAGGCGGTCTCGTCGGGACCGAAGATCCGGAAGTTGTCCGGGTTCTGCGCCACCACGTCCCGCAGCCAGTCGCCCAGCACGCGGGTGGGCTCGGAGACGCTGCCGCCCGGGTGGGGGACGTCCACCGCATAGTCCTGGAAGGCCGGCAGACGCAGGGCGCGCAGCACCGCGCCGCCGTTGGTGATGGGGTTGGCGGACATCCGGTGCGTCCCCGTCGGCGCCGCCGCGGCGATCTCCGGTCGCAGGGCGCCGTCCTCGTCGAACAGCTCCTCCGCCCGGTAGGAGCGGAGCCAGGCGTCGAGGTCCGCGAGGTGCTCGTCAGTGTCGCGGGCGCTCGCGAGCGGCACCTGGTGCGAGCGCCAGGACCCCTCGGTCTTCTTCCCGTCGATCTGCTTCGGGCCGGTCCAGCCCTTGGGGGTGCGGAAGACGATCATCGGCCACGCGGGGCGCTCGTACTCCCGCCCGGCCTCCGCCGCCGCGGCGGCCTCCGCCTTGATCGCGGCGACCCGGTCCAGCACCTCGTCCAGCAGGGCGGCGAAGCGGGCGTGGGTCTCGAGCGGGTCCTCGTCGTCGAACCCGCCGGTGAACACGAACGGCTCGTGCCCGTAGCCGCGCATGAGCGCCTCGAGCTCCGCGTCCCCGATCCGTGACAGCACGGTCGGGTTGGCGATCTTGTAGCCGTTCAGGTGCAGGATCGGCAGCACGACCCCGTCGGAGTGAGGGTTGACGAACTTGTTCGAGTGCCACGAGGTGGCCAGCGGACCGGTCTCCGCCTCGCCGTCGCCCACCACGGTGAAGGCGATCTGGTCGGGGTTGTCGAACATCGCGCCGTAGGCGTGCGAGAGGGCATAGCCCAGCTCGCCGCCCTCATGGATCGAGCCCGGCGTCTCCGGTGCCACGTGGGAGGGGATGCCGCCCGGGAAGGAGAACTGCGTGAACAGGCGCTTGAGCCCGGCCTCGTCCTGCGTGATCGCCGGGTACGTCTGCGTGTAGGTGCCCTCGAGGTAGCTCGCCGCCACCAGCCCCGGGCCGCCGTGACCGGGGCCGGTCACGAAGATCGCGTTGAGGTCGCGCTGCGCGATCGCCCGGTTCGCATGGGCGTAGAGGAAGGTCAGGCCCGGGGTGGTGCCCCAGTGACCCAGCAGGCGCGGCTTCACGTGGTCCCGGGTGAGGGGGGTGCGCAGCAACGGGTTGTCCATGAGGTAGATCTGCCCCACGGAGAGGTAGTTCGCGGCGCGCCACCAGGCGTGGAGAGCGGTCAGCTCCTCCGTCGAGGGTGCGTGGGACGGAGAGTTCGGCCAGACGGTAGCGGTGTTCATGGTGCCTTCCTGGAGCAGGGGACCGGAAGCGGGCGGGAAGCGTCCGCGTCGCCAACGCTACGGCTCGAGGACGGTGAGGGGGAAGGCCTTCGGTCCCGGCGCCCTCCTCGCTCAGCGCGGGGCGATGACCGGCTCGCCGTCGGCCCCGCGGTGCATGACCTCCCGGCCGGACTGCCACACGCGCAGGGTCCGGTTCCGGACGTCGAGCGGATCGCCCTCCCAGAGCACGAGATCCGCCTCCTTGCCCACCTCGAGGCTGCCCACGCGGTCGTCGATCCCGAGCACCCGCGCAGGGTGCAGGGTGATCGCGGCGAGGGCGTCCGCGGGGTCCATGCCGTGCTTGACCGCGAGCGCCGCCTGGTGCACGAGGAACTCGATCGGCACCACCGGGTGGTCGGTGATGATCGAGACCTCCACCCCGGCGCGGGTGAGGATCCCCGGCGCGGCGGGGGTGCGGCGGCGCACCTCGACCTTCGAGCGGGAGACGATCAGCGGCCCGTACAGCACGGGCACCCCGGCGGCGGCGACCCGGTCGGCGATGAGGTGCGCCTCGGTGCCGTGGTCGAGCACGAGGTCGTAGCCGAACTCCTCGGCCAGGCGCAGCGCGGTGGCGATGTCGTCGGCCCGGTGGGAGTGCTGGCGCCACGGGATCTCGCGAGCGAGCACCCGCGCGAGCGCCGCGGAGACGAGGTCCACGTCCCGCTCCTCGGGGTCCTCCGCCGCCCAGGCGCGCGCCTTCGCGAGCGCCGTGCGGATCGTCAGCGCGACCCCGAGCCGGGTCGAGGGGGTCTGCTTCCTCTCGCCGTACACCCGCTTGGGGTTCTCGCCGAGCGCCGCCTTCAGCCCCGAGGGCTCGCGCAGCACCATCTCGTCCACGACCCGGCCGTGGGTGCGCAGCGCGACCGCGAGCCCGCCGATGGGGTTGCCGGAGCCGGGGTTGATGTTCACGGCGGTGACGCCACCGATGATCGCGTCGTCGAAGCCGAGGTCCAGCGGGTTGATCGCGTCGATCGCGCGGGCCGCGGCCATCACCGGATCGGTCATCTCGTTGGTGTCGTCCCCGGCCCAGCCCTCGCCCTCCTCGTGCACGCCGAGGTGCACGTGCGCGTCGACGAGGCCCGGGGTGAGCCAGGCGCCCGCGGCGTCGAGCACCTCCGTCCCGGGCGGCGGGGCCACGCCCGCGCCGAGCGCCGCGATCCGTCCGTCCTCGACGATCACGGTGCCGTCCACGGCGGGGGAGGAGACGGGCAGGAGGCGGGCGTTCGTGATCGCGAGGGTGCTCATCCCCGCACCCTTCCCCGGGGCGCGTCGCAGGTCAAGCGGGGTGAGCGCCCGTGACTAGAGTGTGCCCATGTCAGCGAAGAAGCAGAAGGACACGGAGGACCCTCCCCGCGGGGTGCTCATCGAGCCGGGCTGGACGGGCACCGTCCGCGACATCGATCCGCGCTCCACCCCGGGTTTCGACGGGAAGAAGAAGGACGGCCAGCAGCGGCTCACGGAGCTCGACGCCCCGATCGACGAGCTGCAGGAGCGGCTGTACGCCCAGTCCCGCGCGACCGGCGAGGGCCCCTCGGTGCTGCTCGTCGTGCAGGGCATGGACACCTCCGGCAAGGGCGGCATCATGCGCCACGTCGTGGGCGGCGTGGACCCGCAGGGCGTGCAGATCACCGGCTTCAAGGCACCCACCCGGGCGGAGAAGCGCCACGACTTCCTCTGGCGCATCCGCAAGCGCGTGCCCGGCCCCGGCATGATCGGCGTCTTCGACCGCTCCCACTACGAGGACGTGCTCATCCACCGCGTGCACGGCTGGGCCGACGGCAACGAGATCCGCCACCGGTACGCCGCGATCAACGCCTTCGAGAAGGAGCTCGTCGAGGCCGGGACGACGGTCGTCAAGGTCATGCTCCACCTCTCCCACGCGGAGCAGGGCGAGCGGCTCATGGAGCGGCTCGAGCGCCCGGACAAGCACTGGAAGTACAACCCCGGCGACGTCGACGAGCGGCTGCGCTGGGAGGAGTACATGGACGCCTACGACAAGGCGCTCGCGGCGACCTCCACCGAGGCGGCCCCTTGGCACGTGGTCCCCGCGGACCGCAAGTGGTACGCGCGGATCGCCGTGCAGCAGCTGCTGCTCGACGCCCTGCAGGGGATCGACCCGCAGTGGCCCGCGGCGGACTTCGACATCCGCGGCGAGCTCGAGCGTCTCACGGCGACCCTCGACTGACGGGTCCGGGCAGGGTGGGCGCGGAGCCGGCTTGAGGTTCCCCCGCACGGGGGTGAGGATGGGGGCATGGCTTCCATCACCTTCAAGAACACCCCCGTGACCACCGTCGGTGAGCTCCCCGCCGTCGGCTCCGCCCTGCCCGCCTTCGAGCTCGTGGGCCAGGACCTCGCCCCCGTCTCGAGCGCGGACCTCGCCGGCAAGCGCATCGTGCTGAACATCTTCCCGTCGCTCGACACCGGCACCTGCGCCCTGTCCGTGCGCGCCTTCAACGAGATCGCCGCCGGCCTCGAGGACACCGTCGTCGTCTGCGCCTCGAAGGACCTCCCCTTCGCGCAGGCCCGCTTCTGCGGCGCCGAGGGCATCGAGAACGTCGTCACCGGCTCCGCCTTCCGCTCCTCCTTCGGCGAGGACTTCGGCGTCACCATGCAGGACGGCCCGCTCGCCGGCCTGCTCTCCCGCGCGGTCGTCATCGCCGACGCCGACGGCACCGTCACCTACACCGAGCAGGTGGCCGAGGTCTCCGAGGAGCCCGACTACGAGGCCGCGAAGGCCGCCCTCGCCTGACATGGAGATCGATCTCGAGCGCGTGCGGGACGTGCTGGACGACGGCGGCGCCGCGGCCGGCACGTCCCGCGTGCTCGTGGACCGACTGTGGCCGCGCGGGGTGCGCAAGGACCGCCTCGTGCACGACCGCTGGGACAAGGACGTCGCCCCCAGCACGGAGCTGCGCACGGCTTTCCACGGCGGGGACCTGGGCTTCGAGGCGTTCGCGGAGCGCTACCGTGCCGAGCTCGCGGAGAGCGGCGCCGCCGAGGCGCTGCTCTCCGCCGCCCGGGAGGCCGGGACGGAGCGCCTGAGCCTCCTCTACGCCGCGGCCGACGCCGAGCACAACCACGCCCTCGTGCTGCGCGAGGTGCTCGAGGAGACGCAGGGCTCCCGGGACGCCTGAGCACCCCCGCCGTGGCCGGCGGTAGGGTCAGCGGCCGTGGATCCCCTCTCCCTGCTCGTCCTGCTGATCATGGGCACCCTCGCGGGCGCCATCAACGCGGCCGTGGGCTCGGGGTCCCTGCTGACCCTCCCCGTGCTGCTAGCCCTTGGGATCCCGCCGGGCACGGCCGTGCGCACCAACACGATCGGCATCCTCTTCTCGACGATCGGCTCGGTCACCGGGTACCGCCGCGAGATCGCCGCCGAGGGCCGCGCCCTGGTCCCGCTGATCGTCACGACGGCCGTGCTCGCCGCGACCGGCTCCGTGCTGCTGCTGCTCTCGCCCTCGGACGCGCTCGACGTGGTGGTGCCCGTCCTCATCGTGCTCGCGCTGCTGCTCGTCGTCCTCCAGAAGCCCATCACCCGGGCGATCGCCGCCCGACGCGCCGGCCGCGTGAGCGCGGAGCACTCCGGCAGCCCGTACCGCTCCCCGCCGCTGCTCGCGGCGATGGGCGGCGCCTCCGTCTACGGCGGGTACTTCACCGCCGCCCAGGGGATCCTCTACCTCGGCGTGCTCGGCGCCATCACGGGCAGGCCGATGGGCGAGGTCAACCACGTGAAGAACCTCGCGAGCCTCGTGGTCAACGCCGCCGCGGCCACGGTCTACCTCGTGGCGCACGTCGTGCTCGGCGTCGAGATCGTGTGGATCGCGACCGCCGCGATCGCCGTGGGCGCCCTGCTGGGCGGCTACTTCGGGGCGCGCCTCGCGAAGAAGCTGCCCGAGGGCGTGCTGCGCGGGATCATCGTCCTCGTCGCGATCGTGGCCCTCGTGCGGCAGGTGCTCTGAGCCCCGAGCCCGCCCCTCCGGCGGCGCTCACCGAAGGAAGGGCAGGACCTCCGCCAGCACGGGCTCCGCGGGGCTGAGCGTGCCGCCGTGGGTGCGGCCCGGCAGCTCCACGAAGCGGGCCCCGGGGATCACCGCGGCGGACTCCCGGGACTCCTCGCAGCGCGGGTGGTCGTCCCCGCCGGCCATCCACAGCGACGGGACCGCGAGCGCGCGCAGGTCCTCCTCGGGGATCGCGGGGGTCGCATCGGTCGCGGCGAGCAGGGCCGCCATCGCGGCCGGGTCCGCGGCGAGGAACGCCGCCCGGGTCGCCGCCCCCCGGCGGGAGGTGACCTCGGGGCCCAGGCCCTGCTCGGCGCAGAACTCCTCCATGCCGTGCTCGCGCACCGAGTCGATCACGCCCGGGTAGAACACCTGGTCGACGGCGCCGTGCTGGGCGGCAGCGCTCCCGCCGAGGCTCACCAGGCGGGTCACCCGTTCCGGGTGGCGCAGCGCCGCGGTGAGCGCGACCCTCGCGCCGAGCGAGTAGCCCACGAGCGCGGCACGGTCGATCCCCTCCGCGTCGAGCACGGCGATGAGGTCGGCGACGAAGGCGTCCTGGGTGTACGCGGCGGGATCGTCGGGCTTCCCGGAGCGGCCGTGGCCGCGGAGGTCCACCCGGATCACCCGGTGCTCCGCCGCGAGCGGGGCGAGGTAGCCGAGGCCCCGCCAGATCGCGCGGGAGAGCACCGATCCGTGCAGCAGCACCACCGGCGATCCCGCGCCGGTCACGTCGTAGCGCAGGTCGATGCAATCGACGGGGGAGGGGATGACGGGCACGGAGGATCCTTCCGGGACGGACCTGCCGGCCGGCCCGAGGGGCCGGCCGGCAGGCCTGAGGGGAGCGGGCGGTCAGAGGGCCGCGGCGATCTCCTCGAGGATGCGGTTGAAGGTCGCCGAGGGGCGCATGACGGCCGCGACCTTCTCGGGGTCCGGGCGGTAGTAGCCGCCGATGTCCACGGGGGAGCCCTGCACGGCCAGCAGCTCCGCGGCGATGGTCTCCTCGCCCTCGGTGAGCTCCTTCGCGATCGGCACGAACGCCGCCTGCAGCTCGGCGTCCTCGCTCTGCTGCGCGAGCTCCTGCGCCCAGTACAGGGCGAGGTAGAAGTGGCTGCCGCGGTTGTCGATCGAGCCGAGCTTGCGCTGCGGGGACTTGCCCGTGTTCAGCAGGGTCTCGGTCGCGCGGTCGAGGGCGTCGGCGAGGACGGCGGCGCGGGCGTTGTCCGCGGTGCGGGAGAGGTGGCGCAGGGATTCCGCGAGCGCGAGGAACTCGCCGAGGCTGTCCCAGCGCAGGTAGTTCTCCTCGACGAGCTGCTGCACGTGCTTGGGGGCGGATCCGCCGGCCCCGGTCTCGAAGAGGCCGCCGCCGGCCATGAGCGGCACCACGGAGAGCATCTTGGCGCTCGTGCCGAGCTCCATGATCGGGAAGAGGTCCGTGAGGTAGTCGCGCAGCACGTTGCCGGTCACGGAGATCGTGTCCTCGCCGCGGCGCACCCGCTCCAGGGTGTGCTTCGTCGCCGCGACCGGGTTCAGGATCCGGATGTCCAGGCCCTCGGTGTCCTCCTCGGCGAGGTACGTCTCGACCTTCGCGATGAGGTTGCGGTCGTGGGCGCGGGACTCGTCGAGCCAGAACACGGCCGGCATGCCGGAGAGCCGCGAGCGACGCACGGCGAGCTGGACCCAGTCGCGGATCGGGGCGTCCTTCGCCTGGCAGGCGCGGAAGATGTCCCCGGCCTCGACGTCGTGGCTCATGAGCACGGCGCCGGAGGCGTCGCGCACCTCGACCTTCCCGGCGGCGTCGAGCTCGAAGGTCTTGTCGTGGGAGCCGTACTCCTCGGCCTTCTGCGCCATGAGGCCCACGTTGGGGACGGTGCCCATGGTGGTCGGGTCGAAGGCGCCGTTGGCCTGGCAGTCCTCGATCGTCGCCTGGTAGACGCCCGCGTAGGAGGAGTCGGGGATGACGGCGAGGGTGTCCTGCTCGGCGTCGTCCGCGTTCCACATGTGGCCCGAGGTGCGGATCATCGCGGGCATGGAGGCGTCGACGATGACGTCGGAAGGGACGTGGAGGTTGGTGATGCCCTTGGCGGAGTTCACCATGGCGAGGGCGGGGCCGTCGGCGAGGTCCTGCGCGACGGCGGCCTTGACGCCCTCGCGGGTCGCCTCGTCGAGCGCCTCCACGCCGGAGAGGATGCCGGCGAGGCCGTTGTTGGCGGAGAGCCCGGCCTCGGCGAGCACGTCGCCGTACTGCGTGAAGAGCGTCGGGAAGAAGGCGCGGACGACGTGCCCGAAGATGATCGGGTCGGAGACCTTCATCATCGTGGCCTTGAGGTGCACGGAGAACAGCACGCCGTCGGCCTTCGCGGCGGCGATCTGCTCCTGGAGGAAGGCGTCGAGCGCAGCGGCGTGCAGGACGGTCGAGTCGACGACCTCGCCGGCGAGCACGGGCAGCTCCGCCTTGAGGACGGTCTCGGCGCCGTCGGCGGCAACGTGGAGGATCGAGAGGGTGTCCTCCTCCTCGAGGACCACGGACTGCTCGGAGTCGCGGAAGTCCTGGCCGTCCATCGTGGCGACGCGCGTGCGGGAGTCCGCGCTCCAGGCGCCCATGCGGTGGGGGTGGGTCCTCGCGAAGTTCTTCACGGCGAGCGGGGCGCGGCGGTCGGAGTTCCCCTCGCGCAGCACCGGGTTCACGGCGGAGCCCTTGACCGCGTCGTAGCGGGCGCGGGCGTCCTTCTCGGCCTCGGTCTCGGGGTTGTCCGGGTAGTCGGGGAGGTCGATCCCCTGGCCCTGCAGCTCGGCGATCGCGGCCTTCAGCTGCGGCACCGAGGCGGAGATGTTGGGCAGCTTGATGATGTTCGCCTCGGGGGACTTCGCGAGGTCGCCGAGCTCGGCGAGGGCGTCCGCCTCCCGCTGGTCCTCGGGCAGGAGGTCGCCGAAGGCCGCGACGATGCGGCCCGCGAGCGAGATGTCCCGGGTGGCGACGTCGATCCCGGCGGTGGTGGAGAACGCCTCGAGGATCGGCAGGAACGACGCCGTCGCCAGCATCGGCGCCTCGTCGGTATGGGTGTAGATGATGCGCGCCATGGTGTCGGGGGGCTCCCTCGGGTCGACGTGGCAGATGTCTTGACGTCAAGACTAATCGACAGCGCCTGGGCGGGGCCTCGGCGCCCGTCGGTCCGGACATGCCCACGGTACGGGAGCGGAGGAGCACGCGGGAGGGCTCGGCCGGGACCGAGGGCCGGGCTCCTCGGCCGGGCACCGGGCGCCGCTCCTAGACTGGCGCCCATGCCTGATCCCGCTCCCTTCCTCTCCGTCCTCGACCTGCGCGAGCGCAGCCTCAGCGCCGCGGAGCTCAGCGCCGCGCTGCCCCGCGCCGAGCTCGACGTCGAGGCCGCCGCCGCGGCGGTGCGCCCCGTCGTCGAGGACGTCGCCGCCCGCGGCGCCGCCGCCGTGCTCGACGCCTCCGAGCGCTTCGACGGGATCCGGCCGGAGCATCTGCGCGTGCCCGCCGCCGCGATCGAGCAAGCCCTCGCGGAGCTCGACCCGGCGATCCGCACCGCCCTCGAGGAGTCGATCGCGCGCGTGCGCGCCGTGGACTCCGCCCAGCGCCGGCCCGACGAGCGCGTCGAGGTGGTCCCCGGCGGCACCGTCACCCAGCGCTGGGTGCCCGTGCGCCGCGTGGGCCTGTACGTGCCGGGCGGCCGCGCCGTGCTCCCGAGCTCCGTGATCATGAACGTCGTCCCGGCGCAGGTCGCCGGGGTGCGGCAGATCGTCCTCGCCTCCCCGCCGCAGAAGGAGCGCGGGGGCCTCCCGGACCCCACGATCCTCGCCGCGTGCGCGCTGCTCGGCGTCACCGAGGTGATCGCCGCGGGCGGCGCCCAGGCGATCGCCCTGCTCGCCCACGGCGCGGAGGACCTCGGCGACGGCCGCGGCCTCGACGCGGTGGACATGATCACCGGTCCCGGCAACGTCTACGTCGCCGCCGCGAAGCGCCTCGTGCGCGGGCGGGTCGGCATCGACGCGGAGGCCGGCCCCACGGAGATCGCGATCCTCGCGGACGCCGAGGCGCACCCCGCCTACGTCGCCGCGGACCTCATCTCCCAGGCCGAGCACGACCCGATGGCCGCGAGCGTGCTCGTCACCGATGCACCGGAGCTCGTCGACGCCGTCGAGGCGGAGCTCGCGGAGCAGGTCGCGCAGGCCCCGCGCGCCGATCTGATCGCCGAGGCGCTGCGCGGCGAGCAGAGCGGCGTCGTGCTCGTGCGGGACGTCGAACAGGGGATCGAGGTCGTCGACTCCTACGGCGCCGAGCACCTCGAGATCCACACCGCGGAGGCCGCCGAGGTGGCCGCCCGGGTCACGAACGCGGGCGCCGTGTTCGTGGGCCCGCACGCGCCGGTGAGCCTCGGCGACTACGCGGCCGGCTCCAACCATGTGCTGCCCACCGGCGGCAGCGCGCGGTTCGGCGGCGGGCTCGGCGTGCAGACCTTCCTGCGCGGGATCCACGTCGTCGACTACGACGAGGCCGCGCTGAAGAGCGCCCGGCACGCCGCGACCACGCTCGCCGCCGCCGAGGGGCTGCCCGCGCACGGGCGCGCGATCGACATCCGCTTCGAGCGCTGAGCAGGGCGGGGGCGAGGCGCCCTCGCCGCTCCGGAGCGGTCCGGAGAATTCGGACACCTGACACCGGGCCGGGGAGTTGTGGGCTCCCCGGCCCTGCGCTACCGTTGCCGCTTGATGTAAGCGCTTCCATACGTGAGGCGCCGGCGCCGCGGGCCCCTCCCGACGGCGCCCCGGACGAAGGAGTCACCATGGATCGCCTCTCCCGCCGCGCGTTCACCGGCCTCGGCGTCACCGCCACCGCCGCCCTCGCCGCCTCCTGCGGCCGGCCCGACGCCGGCACCTCCGCCGGCGCCTCCGCGAGCGCCGAGCCCCTCGTCGACGGTCCCGCGACCGGCAGCCTCACCGTCTGGGCCATGGGCGCCGAGGGCGAGAAGCTCCCCGAGCTGCTCAAGGGCTTCCAGGAGCAGAACCCCGACGTCACCGTCGAGGTCACCCCCGTGCCCTGGGACAGCGCGCACGACAAGTTCACCTCCGCGATCGCCGCCGGCACCGCCCCCGACGTCGCCCAGGTGGGCTCCACCTGGATGGCCGAGTTCGTGGGCCTGGACGCCCTCGAACCCACCCCCTCCGAGATCGCGACCGACGACTACTTCGCCGGCGCGATCGACTCCGTCACCGTCGACGGCACCGTCTACGGGGTGCCCTGGTACGTCGAGACCCGCGTCGTCTTCTACCGCAAGGACCTCGCCGAGAAGGCCGGCATCACCGAGCCGCCCACCGACTGGGAGGGCCTGCTCGCCCTCGCCCAGGCCTTCCAGCAGAAGGCCGACGCCACCTGGGGCATCGCCCTCCAGCCCGGCGGCCAGGGATCCTGGCAGAGCCTCATGCCGCTCATCTGGTCGAACGGCGGCAACGTCGTCGACGAGGCCGGCACCGCGTTCACCTTCGAGTCCGCCCCCAACGAGGAGGCGCTCGCCTACTACCAGTCCTACTTCACCGAGAAGGTCGCCAACCCCGCCCCGGCGGACGGCGTCACCGAGCAGGACTTCGTCTCCGGCTCGGTCCCCATGTTCATCTCCGGCCCGTGGATGATGAGCGCCGTCGAGGCGCTCGGCGGGGGCGGCTTCGCCGACAAGTACGGCGTCTTCGTCATGCCGCAGAAGGAGACCAGCGCGAGCTTCCTCGGCGGCGCGAACCTCGGCGTCTTCCAGGGCACGAAGAACCGCGACGCCGCCTGGAAGCTCGTCCAGCACCTCTCCACCCCCGAGGTGCAGGTCGAGTGGTTCGGCCTCTCCACGGACCTCCCCTCCCTCCAGAAGGGCTGGGAGGACAAGGCCGTCGCCGCGAACGAGAAGTTCGAGGTGTTCCGGAAGCAGCTCGACACCGCCCTCGCCCCGCCCGTCATCGGCACCTGGGAACAGGTCGCCGCGAAGTTCGACGCGCAGATCGAGGAGGTCTGCAAGAACGGCCTCGCCCCCGCGGACGCGCTGGCGACCACCCAGTCCGAGGCCCAGGGCATCGGCACCGGGGCCTGAGATGACGAGCTCCACCGCGCCGGCGCCGGCCTCCGCCTCCGCCCCCGCCCGCCGCCGCTCGCGCCGCGGCGGTGCGGAGGCCCGGGCCGGGCTGCTGCTGGCCCTGCCCTTCGTGGTCCTCTTCCTCGTGTTCACGGCCTGGCCGGTGCTGCAGTCGATGATCATGTCCTTCACGGACATGCGGATCTCCGACATCCGCAGCCCCTTCGCCGTGAACTTCGTGGGCCTGCAGAACTACCTCACCGCCTTCGAGGACCCGGTGTTCCGCCGCGCGGCCCTCAACACCGCCGTCTTCGTGCTGCTTGGCGTGCCGCTGACGATCATCGCCGGGCTCGCCGCCGCGATCGCCCTGGACAAGGGCGTCGGGAAGCTCCGGGCCGTGTTCCGGGTCGGCTTCTACACCCCCGTCATCACCTCGATCGTCGCGGTCGCCGTGGTCTGGCGCTTCCTCCTCCAGCCCGAGAACGGCCTCGTCAACACCGTGCTCGGCTGGGTCGGGATCGACGGCCTGCACTGGCTCGGCGACCAGCGCACCGCGCTGCTCTCGCTCGTGATCATGGCGGTGTGGCGCAACTTCGGCACCTCGATGGTCATCTTCCTCGCGGGCCTGCAGGCCGTGGACCGCCAGCTCCACGAGGCCGCCGCGCTCGACGGCGCGAACGCCTGGCAGCGCTTCCGCAGCATCACGGTCCCCTCGATCCGCCCCACGCTGCTCTTCGTGCTCGTGACGACGTCGATCGGCTACCTGCAGTTCTTCGAGGAGCCCTTCGTCATGACGAACGGCGGGCCGCTCAACTCGACGATCTCCGCCTCGATGTACACCTACAGCCAGTTCGGCTTCGGCAACTACGGGGTCGCGGGCGCCATGGCGTACCTGACCTTCCTCGTCATCGCGATCGTCACCCTCGTCCAGTTCCGCCTCATGAGGGAGAAGTGATGATCGAACGTCGCCGCCCCGTCCTGACGTACATCGTCCTCACCGTCTTCCTGCTCCTGGTCATCACGCCTTTCGTGTGGATGATCCTCGGCAGCCTCAAGACCCAGGGGGAGCTGCTGCGCACCCCGCCCACCTGGTGGCCCGAGCAGCCCACGCTGGACAACTTCCGCCGCCTGTTCGAGCGGCCCTTCGGGCGCTACTTCACCAACTCCGCCGTCGTCGCCGTGGTCGTCACCGCCGGCAACCTCGTGCTCAGCTCGATGTTCGGCTATGCCCTCGCGCACCTGCGCTTCCCGGGCAAGAGGATCCTCTTCGGCATCGTGCTCGCGTGCCTCATGATCCCGGGACTCGTCACCTTCATCCCGCAGTACGTGCTCGTGGTGAACATGGGGCTCGCCAACACGATCCCTGCGCTGATCCTGCCGTTCCTCGTGCAGCCGTTCAGCGTGTTCCTCATGCGCCAGTTCTTCCTCGGCATCCCGCGCGAGCTGCTCGAGGCGGGACGGATCGACGGCGTGGGGGAGATCGCGATCTTCTTCCGGATCTACCTCCCGCTCGCGGGCCCCGCCTTCGCGACCCTCGGAATCCTCACGTTCCTGGGCTCCTGGAACAACTTCCTGTGGCCCCTCGTGGTCTCCTCCTCGGAGAGCACGTACACCCTGCCCGTCGCCCTCGCCCTCATCTCGACCGGTCAGAACGAGACGGACTACGGGCTGCTGCTCGCGGGCGCCACGCTCATCGTGCTGCCGATCCTCGTAGTCTTCCTCTTCTTCCAGCGCCACTTCATCCAGGGCATCGCCACGACCGGCATCAAGTGATCCCCCGGGGCCGACGGGGACCCCGTCTCCGTCGGCCCCGGTCGTCGGCCCCCGGGCCGGCACCCGGTCGTCCGGCCCCGGGCGACCGTCCGTCCCCTCCGGCAGCAGGACCCGCCGGTGCACCACCCCAGACGACGACGTCGAAGGAGCACCCCGTGCACGCCGCATCCCCCCGCCCCGACCGCCGCCCCGCCTTCCCCTGGCAGGGCACCGACCGCGCCGCGCCCGGACCGGGCCGTTCCGAGCGCGCCCACGCCGCCCCCGGGCGCCTCACCCGCCGGGGCATGCTCGGCGCCGTCCCGCTGCTCGGCGCCGGGGGAGCCCTCGCCGCCGCGGCGCCCGCCTCTGCCGCTCCCCCCGCACCCGCGGCACCGGCCGCCCCCCGCGCGGAGGAGCGGGAGCGGACCCTGCGCCGCTGGGCCGCGGACACGTGGCGCTCCCTCGACGCCATGACCCACCCCGGCACCGGCCTCGCCGCGGACAACATCGGCGCGGACCTCGCCACCCGCTCCGGCTACACCTCGCCCACGAACATCGGCGGCCTGCTCTGGTCCACGCTCGTGGCCCGCGAGCTGGGACTCATCACCCCCGGCGAGTCCCGCCGCCGCGTCGCCCGCACGCTGCGCACCCTCGCCGCGATGGAGCGCCACGAGCCGTCGGGCATGTACGTCAACTGGTACGACGAGGCCGACGGGTCGATCCTGCGCACCTGGCCCGGCTCCGGCGACGTGGTCGTCCCCTTCGTCTCGAGCGTCGACATGGGCTGGCTGGGCGCCGCCCTGCGCGTCGTCGCCGAGGCGGACCCCTCGAACCGTCGCGCCGCCCGCGCGCTGGCCGACGCCATGCGCTGGGACGTCTTCCTGGACCGCGAGGTCGAGGCGCAGCCCGGGCAGGTCGTCGGCGGGTTCTGGCTCGAGGACCCGTCCCGGGACGGCGTCACCGCCTCCGCCCCCTGGAACGGGGTGGGCGGCGAGGACGTCTGGTACCACGCGACCCACCACTACGACACGGCCGTCTCCGAGGCGCGCATGGTCACCTACCTCGGGATCGCCGCGGGGCAGCTCCCCGCGGGCGTCTACTTCACGACCTTCCGCACCTTCCCGCCGGACTGGACCTGGCCCGAGACGGCGCCGGTCGGGGAGTGGGCCACGTACGAGGGCGTCGACGTCTTCGAGGGCGCGCACCCCTACCGCGGCATGCACGTCGTGCCCGGCTGGGGCGGCTCCATGTTCGAGGAGCTCATGCCGGACCTCTTCGTCCCCGAGGCGGAGTGGGCCCCGGACAGCTGGGGCGTGAACCACCCGCTCCACGTGCGCGCCCAGCGCGAGCACGGGCTCGACGAGGCCGGCTACGGCTACTGGGGCTTCTCCCCGAGCTCCGACCCGCACGCCGGGTACCGCGAGTACGGCGTCGACGCGCTCGGGCTGAACCCCACCGGCTACTTCTCCGACGCCGCCGGCACCGACTGGCACGCCGGCGAGGACTATCCCCGCGGCCTCGACGGGGTCGTCACCCCGCACGCCGCGGCGCTCGCCCTCCAGTACGAGCCCGAGGCCGCCTTCGCGAACCTCTCCCGGATCGAGACGGAGCTCGGCGCCTACGGGGAGGGCGGCTTCCACGACGCCGTCGCCGTGGGCACGGGCGTGCGCGCGGAGCGGCACCTCTCCCTGGACCAGTCGATGATCATGGGGGCGCTCGGCAACGTGCTGCTCGGCGGGATCCTCCACGACTGGTTCGGGAGGCCCGCCGTCGAGGAGGCGCTGCGGCCCGTCATCGCGCAGGAGCGCTTCGGCGCAGCGGGCTGACCTCGCCCCGCTGTGAGGTCGTGGCGCCTCTCAGCCGCCGAGGACCCGCAGGTCGATCGTGATCCGCCGCGCCGCGCCGTCCTCCCGGCGGTCGACGGTGAGCAGGACGCGGTCGCCCTGCGCGGGCCGGCTCGCCGCGGCCTCCTCCGGCGGGAGGTGCAGCGGCGGTCCGGTGACGGAGGCCGGATCGACGTCCACGACCCAGCGGTGGCACCGCCACGGCGGGCCGGGGGTGCCGTGCGGGGCGGCCTCGTGCTCGCCCTCGTCGCGGAGCGTCGTGACGAGCGCGCCGCGGCCGAGGGTGAGGGACGGCGAGAGCAGCCACAGCCGGGCGAGCTCGTTCCGGCCGGTGACGTCGAGCTCGACCCCGGCGGGGTCGTCCTCGACGGTCACCGTCGTGGTCGCGTCGACCGCCGCGGCGGTGACGGCGGGGAAGGCGATGATCCCGTGACCGCCCTCGTCCACCTCCTCGGGGGACAGGGCGCGATCGCGGCGCGTGTCGCCGGTGTCGACGCAGAACTCGCCGTGCAGCACGGGGCGCCTCAGGCGGTGGGCTCGGGCTCCACGGGGGCGGGGCGGCGCTCGGCGCGGGTCGCCCACAGGGCGACGGCGCGCCAGCCGAGCATGAGCACCCCGGTGAAGATGGCGGAGACGATCACGAAGGACACCTCGGTGCCTGCCCCGAAGAGGGTGCGCACGGCCATCGCGGTGACGATCGTGATCGCCCAGATCATCACGCCGTGCGGCCACAGCCGGAACGGGTGCCGCCAGGCCCGCAGCACGAGGTGCCCCAGCAGGGTGCCCAGCGCGTAGGGCCAGCCCACCTGGGCGATGTTCTCCATGGAGAGCGAGAGGTCGTGCTGGAACAGTCCGATCGCCACGAACAGCAGGATCACGAGGAGATCGGCCACCAGGGCACCGAAGGAGCGGAACATCCCCCCAGGGTAGCCACGTGCTCGGTGCGGGGACGGGGACGGAGGGCCCCGCACGGTGTGGGACGTGCCGCATCGCGCGGCGGCGACGGGGCCCGGACGACCCCCTCCGCACGGCCGGTGGACCTCTACCATGGAGCCATGCCCGTCGACACCCCTCAGGACCAGGCCGTGCCTGCGTCCCTCTCCAGCACGGCGCGCCCCGGCATCCCGGCGCGACGCGACGACCTCGCGGGGGAGGAGCCCTACGGCGCTCCCCAGATCGACGTGGCCCATCTGCTGAACGTCAACGAGAACCCCTTCGGGCCCTCGGCCGCGCTCGCCGCGGACATGGGCGCCGCGGTCGCCGAGGCCGCCGCGGGCCTGCACCGCTACCCGGACCGCGAGTTCACGGCCCTGCGCGAGGACCTCGCGGCCTATCTCGCCGCCGAGTCCGGCATCCCCGCCCCGCCGGCGGAGACCGTGTGGGCCGCGAACGGCTCCAACGAGGTCATGCACCAGCTGCTGCTCGCCTACGGCGGGCCCGGGCGCACGGCCCTCGGCTTCACCCCGCACTACTCGATGTACCCCGAGTACGCGCGGGACACCTTCACCCGCTGGGTCACCGCGGAGCGCGGGCCCGCCCCGGACTTCGCCCTGACCGCCGCGCAGGTCACCGCGGCGATCGCCGAGCACCGGCCGCAGATCCTCGTGCTCACGAGCCCCAACAACCCCACCGGCACCGCCCTCGACCCCGCCGTCGTGCGCGCCGCCGCGGAGGCCATGCTCGCCGCGGGCGGGCTGCTCGTCGTCGACGAGGCCTACGGGGAGTTCCGCCGCGACGGCGTCCCGAGCGCCCTCGAGCTGCTGCCCGAGTTCGCGAACCTCGTCGTCACCCGCACCATGTCGAAGGCCTTCGCGCTCGCCGGCGGCCGGATCGGCTACCTCGTCGCGGATCCCGCGATCGTGGACGGCGTGCGGATCGTGCGCCTGCCCTACCACCTCTCCGCCGTCACCCAGGCCGTCGCCCGCACCGCCCTCGCCCACCGCGAGGAGCTGCTCTCCCAGGTGGCGACGCTGCGGGAGGAGCGGGACGCGCTCGCCGCCCATCTCACGGAGCGCGGCCACGTCGTCGCCCCGTCGGACGCCAACTTCATCTTCTTCCAGCCCCTCCTGCGCACCGCCGCGGACCGCCACGCGGTGTGGCAGGCGCTGCTCGATCGCGACGTGCTGATCCGCGAGGTGGGGCCGCAGCCCTGGCTTCGGGTCTCGATCGGCACCCCGGAGGACAACGCCGCATTCCGCACCGCCCTCGAGGAGGCAGACCCCCGATGACCACCGCCCCCGCGCGTCCCGCGCGCACCGCGAGCATCACCCGCACCACCCGCGAGTCGAGCATCGAGCTGAGCCTCGACCTCGACGGCACCGGCCAGGTGGACGTGTCCACCTCCGTGCCCTTCTTCGACCACATGCTCACCGCGCTCGCCACCCACGCGCGCTTCGACCTCACCGTGCGCGCCACCGGCGACACCCACATCGACGTGCACCACACCGTCGAGGACACGGCGATCGTGCTGGGCCAGGCGCTGCGCGAGGCGCTCGGCGACAAGAAGGGCATCGCCCGCTTCGGCGACGCGATGGTCCCGCTCGACGAGGCGCTCGCGCAGGCCGTCGTGGACCTCTCCGGCCGCCCCTACTGCGTGCACACCGGGGAGAGCGAGGCCCAGGCCCTGCACCTCATCGGCGGCCACTTCACCGGCTCGCTGACCCGCCACGTGCTCGAGTCCATCGCCCACCACGCCGCGATCTGCCTGCACGTGCGCGTGCTCGCCGGCCGCGATCCCCACCATGTCGTAGAGGCCCAGTTCAAGGCACTCGCCCGTGCGCTCCGCGCGGCCTGCGCCTTCGACGACCGCGTCCTCGACGTCCCCTCCACGAAGGGAGCCCTGTGACCACCGCCGACCGACCCGACCCCCAGCAGCCCGAGGAGAACCCCTCCGGCGACGGCTCCCACGACATCGACGCCGAGTTCGCGCGGCTCACCGCGGGCCTCGGCCTCGGCGACGAGCCGCTGACCGTCGACGACGTGCTCGCCGAGTCCGCCGAGGAGGAGGAGCCCGCGATCGCCGTGGTCGCGACCTCCGTCGCCTCCGCGAAGGCGCTCGCGGGCGCGATCCGCCTGGGCCGCGAGGCCCGCACCGACGGGATCGACATCCCCGGCGGCACCCGCACCCTCGACACCGAGACCGGCGCGATCGCCGTGGGCGAGCTCAAGGAGCAGCTCGCCCACGACCTCGCCGCGATCACCTCCACCGCCCTGCAGCGCACCGGCCTGGTGCTCTTCTGGCGCCGCGGGGACCGCATGACCGCGACCCGCTACAAGGCGGGGGAGCGCGGCGAGGACGTCTCGCCCGCGATCGTGCTCGGCGCCGTCGCGGACGAGGTCGAGCAGCTGCTGCTGGGCGCCCTCACCCTCGACGAGCTCGGCGAGGGCATCGACCCCTCGACGCTCACGCGCAACGAGGCGCTCTCCTGGATCTCGAAGAAGAAGCGCTGATGACGACCGCTCCTGAGGTCGTGGTCCTCGACCACGGCTCCGGCAACGTGCGCTCCGTGGTGCGCGCCCTCGAGGCCGCCGGTGCGCACGTGCAGCTCACCGCGGACCGCGAGGCGGCCCTCGCGGCCGACGGCCTCGTCGTCCCCGGCGTGGGCGCCTATGCGGCGACCATGGAGCAGGTGCTCGCCGTGGGCGGCGACCGGATCGTCGAGCGCCGCCTCGCGGGCGGCCTGCCGGTGCTCGGCATCTGCGTGGGCCTGCAGATCATGTTCGCCGCCGGCACCGAGCACGGGGTGCGCAGCAAGGGCCTGGACCAGTGGCCCGGCGAGGTCACCCGGCTCGAGGCGGAGATCGTCCCGCACATGGGCTGGAACACCGTCGAGAGCCCCGAGGGCTCCGTCCTGTTCGACGGCGTCGCCGAGGAGCGCTTCTACTTCGTGCACTCCTACGCGGCCCGCAGCTGGGAGCTCGACAGCATCGGCCCCCTGACCCCGCCGCTGGTGACCTGGGCGGAGCACGGCGGCGACCGCTTCGTCGCCGCCGTCGAGAACGGCGCGCTCACCGCGACCCAGTTCCACCCCGAGAAGTCCGGCGCGGCGGGCGCGCGCCTGCTGCGCAACTGGCTCGCGGCCCTCCCGCGCCGCGGGGCCGGGGACGAGGGGACCGCCCCGTGATCCTCGCCTTCCTCATGCTCTTCGCGGGCGGCCTGCTGCTCGGCGGCGCCTGGTCCTTCCTCCGCTCGAAGAAGCCGCTGTGGTCCGTCATCGCCCTCGCGGTGGTGGGCCTGGTGTGCCTGGGCGTCTCGATCTGGCGCATCCAGACCGGCTGACCGCCGCCCCTGCCGCCCCACCGTTCCTCACCCCCACAGTCCTGACCAGGAGACACCCCTCATGACCGCTCCCGTGCTCGAACTCCTCCCCGCCGTCGACGTGCAGGGAGGCCAGGCCGTGCGCCTGGTCCAGGGCGAGGCCGGCTCCGAGACCGCCTACGGCGCCCCGCTCGAGGCCGCGCTCGGCTTCCAGGAGGGCGGCGCCCGCTGGCTCCACCTCGTGGACCTCGACGCCGCCTTCGGCCGCGGCAGCAACGCCTCGCTGCTCGCGGAGGTCGTCGCCGCCGTGGACATGAACGTCGAGCTCTCCGGCGGCATCCGGGACGACGAGTCCCTCGCCGCGGCCCTCGCGACCGGCTGCCGCCGCGTCAACCTCGGCACCGCGGCCCTCGAGAACCCGGACTGGACCGCGGAGATCCTCGCCGAGCACGGCGACCGCATCGCCGTCGGCCTCGACGTGCGCGGCACGACCCTCGCCGCCCGCGGCTGGACCCGCGACGGCGGTGACCTCTGGGAGACCCTCGAGCGCCTCGACGCCGCCGGCTGCCAGCGCTACGTCGTCACCGACGTCACCAAGGACGGCACCCTCCAGGGGCCCAACGTCGACCTGCTGCGCGAGGTCTGCTCCCGCACCGAGGCGAAGGTCGTCGCCTCCGGCGGCATCTCCTCCCTCGCGGACCTCGAGGCGCTGCGCGGGCTCGTCGCCGACGGCGTCGAAGGGGCGATCGTCGGCAAGGCCCTCTACGCCGGCGCCTTCACCCTGCCCGAGGCGCTCGACGTCGCGGGGCGGGCGTGACCTCGCCCCAGGACCCCGCGACGAGCCCCGCCCGTCGGGACCTCCCGGCCCACTTCGTCGAGAAGTCCCCGCTCACCGACACCGCCGGGGTCTCCTGGAAGGGCCGCGACTACACCGTGAGCCCCTTCCCGGGGGACGACGGCTCCACCCCGGCCGACGTCGCCGCCGCCCTCGCCGCGCACCGCGCGGGGGAGGACCCGCACCGGCGTGCGCTTGTCGCCGCGATCGCCGGCTCCCGGCTGCTCGTGCCGATCATGGCCGTCGCGACCGAGGAGGGCGAGACCGCCCACGGCCTCACCGGGGACAACGGCGCGGACATGGCCATGGTCTCGCTGACCGCGCCGGACGGCTCCCGCGTGCTGCCCGTCTTCACCTCGGCCGCGGCGCTCTCCGCCTGGCGCCGTGAGGCGCGGCCCGTGCCCGTGCTCGCCGCCCAGGCCGCGCAGGCAGCGGTCCAGGAGGGGTGCACGTCGCTGCTGCTGGACGCCTCGGCTCCCGAGGACGACGGCGGGCCGATCCCGCTGCCGCGCTCCGTGCTGTGGGCGCTCGCCCAGGGCCGCACGTGGATCCCGCCCCACGAGGATCCCGAGCTCGCGGCCGAGCTCGACGCGATCGCGGCCGCCGTCCCCTCCGTGCTCGCGCTCGCCGCGACCCCGGGGGAGCGCACCGAGGTCGTGCTCCGGGTGCGGCTCGAGGACGGCCTGGACCGGGACGGCGTGCAGGCGGTCGTCACCGATCTCTCCGCCCGCCTGGGGGCCTCGACCCTCGTCGCGGAGCGGATCTCCTCGCTCACCCTGGCCCTGGGACGGTAGATGGACGCCTATCGCCGGGTGCTCGCGGCGCCCGGCGTGGCGGGCGTGCTCCTGCTCGGGTTCCTCGCCCGCATCCCGTTCTCCACGCTGGGCCTGCTGCTGACCCTCCACTGCGTGCGCACCCTGGACCGCTCCTACCTCGAGGCGGGCCTCGTCGTCACGGCGACGACGATCGGCACCGCGATCTCCTCCCCGTGGCGCGGCCGGCTCGTGGACACCAAGGGCCTGCGCCGGGCCGTGCTGCCCTCGATCCTCGTGCAGTCCGTCGCCGTGGTCGCCATGGCCTTCGCCCCCTTCGAGGCGGTGCTCGTGCTCGCGCTGATCGGCGGGCTGTTCGGGCTCCCGGTCTGGGCGATCGTCCGCACCTCGCTGTCCGTGCTCGTGCCGGCGACGCTGCGCCGCAGCGCCTTCGCCCTCGACTCGGTGTTCACCGAGCTGGCGTTCATGATCGGCCCGGCCGCCGTGACCCTCGCCGCGCTCGCCGCGGGCACCCGGGCGAGCCTCGTGGTCGTCGGCGTCCTCGTCGCCCTCGCCGGCATCGGCATGGCCGTGACGAACCCGCCCACCCGGAGCGACCAGCTCATGCTGCCCGCGCGGCTGCCGGCCCCGCTCGAGGCTGCGGAGGGCGCCGTCCTCGCCCAGCAGGAGCTGCTCGCCGAGCGCCGGGTCGCGGAGGACCTGCGCACGGGCCAGATCCCGGTGATCGCCCCGGGACAGGGTGACCCCGGGAAGACCGCCGCACGCCGCGCCCTGCTCACGGCCGGGGGACTGTCGGTGCTGCTCGCGACCGCGACGGGCTCCCTCGTCCTCACCGCGACGGACCTCTCGATCGTCGCGATCCTCGACGAGCGTGGCCTCGCGGCGATGATCGCCGGGATGATGGCGCTGTGGTGCGCGGGCAGCCTCGTGGGCGGCCTCGTCTACGGCGCGATGAGCCGTGGGCTCGACCCGCTGTGGGTGCTGCTGGGCCTCGGGGCGCTCTCGCTCCCGGTCGCCGTCACCGCCTCGGGGGACCTGCTCCTGCTCGCGGTGACGATCACCCTCGCGGGGCTGTTCATCGCCCCCATGATCACGGCGACAGGAGAGGCGATCGCGCAGCTCGTGCCGGAGGCCGTGCGCGGGGAGGCGATGGGCTGGCACGGCACCGCGATGACCGTCGGCGCCGCCGCGGGCTCCCCCGTGGTGGGGGCCGTCATCGACGGGGCCGGCCCGGCCTGGGGCGTGGGCGCCGCGGGAGCGGTCGCGCTCCTCGTCGCGCTCGCGGCGCTGCTCGCCCGGCGGGTGCGGCGCTCCCGGCGACGGGGTCGCTGGGAGGCCGCCGCCGGCTGAGGCGGTGGGGCGGGGTCAGGAGATCCGGCCGGTCCACTTCTCGCCCGGGGCCTCGCCCGGCGCATCGGGGAAGGGCAGTGCCTCGGCGAAGGCGAGCTGCAGCGAGCGCAGACCGTCGCGCAGGGAGCGGGCGTGCTCGTTGCCGATCTCGGGAGCCGCCGCGACGACGAGCCCGGCGAGCGCGGTGATGAGCTTGCGGGCCTCGGAGAGGTCCTTGTGGCCGGCCTCCTCCTCGTCCTCGCCGAGCCCGACCTTCACCGCGGCGGCGCTCATGAGGTGCACGCAGGAGCTCGTGATGATCTCGACGGCGGCGACGTCGGCGATGTCGCGCAGTGCCTGCGCGGCGAGCTCGTCCTCGGTGGTGGGGTGCTGCTGCTCGGTCATGGGGGTCCTTTCGGGGTCAGCGGGGGAGTGCGCGGGTCGGACGTGAATCGGGTGCGGTGGGGGAGCGGGGCTCATCCGCCGAGCGGCAGCGTGCCCCGGCCCACCTCGGGGGCGGAGGAGAAGGCGAGGTCGAGCCCGGTGGCCTCGGTGCCCGCGGGGACGTCGAAGACGCCGTGGTAGACGGCGGTCTCGCCCGCGCCCACCGTGCCGAAGGCCTCGGAATCCGCGACGAGCGCCCGGTTCGCCTCCTCGGAGACGGGATAGCGGTCGCCCGCGGCGGAGACCAGCTCCATGGTGCCACCGCCGGAGCTCACCAGGAGCGGGGCCTCGCCGTCGTTCGTCATCTCGACGGTCACGACGACGAACTCGCCCTCGGGCTCGATCCGGCCGGAGGCGTCGCCCACGGAGCGCACGCCGACCTCGGTGGAGACCTCGCGGAAGGTCGCGGGGCCCAGGGCGACCGTCCCCGTCGCCGCGGCACTCGCGGCCGGGTCGGAGCTCGCGGTCGCCGCGTCCTCCCCGCCGCCGGTCAGGGCGCGAACGGCGAGGATCCCGCCGCCGGTCAGCACCGCGAGCAGGAGCACGGCGGAGACGGCGATCGCGGCGATCCGGAGGCCGCGGCCGGAGCGGGGGGCGGGCTCGTCGGCGACGGGGAGGGCGGGGGCGCGGTGGGAGCGGAGCGGGGCGACGGCGGGCGCGGGGAACCCTTCGGGCACGGGGCGCAGCACGGCGCGCGGGGAGGTCGGGGCGGGCGGCTCCGCGGCGCCATCGGCGCGGGAGTCGGCCGCGGGGGCATCAGCGGCGCCGGGGGCCTCGGAGCTGCCGGAGGCGTCGTCGGAGCCGTAGTCGTAGCTGTGGGGTGCCGCGCCGGCGTCCTCCCCGGGCGTGGGATCATGGTCCGTGGTGTCCACCGGTGCTCCTCGTCCTCGCGGCGCGGGCGTCCCCCTGCGCGATGCACATCACCCAGGACCCCCTGGACGCGGCGCTCTGCCCTGCTAGGATAGACGACCGGAACATGTCTTCGGTCTGTCCGTCCCGTTCGGGATGGAGGGGCCGGGCAGTCCTCAAGTGGAGTCCCTCCCACCTCGTGGCCACCGTCCCGAGCGCAATGCGCCGGGCGACCGTCACCGGGTCAGTACCAGACCGGCCCTCACGGGTCGGCCGGCGTTCACGCGCCATGGTGTCGGGGCCTCCGCAGGAGCGGGGGCCCTTTTCTCATGTTCCGTGTCGACACCGAGGTGAGGAGCCACCATCAGCGAACAGCGCATCAACGGTCAGATCAAGGTCCCCAAGGTCCTCCTGGTCGGCCCCAACGGCGAGCAGGTCGGGATCGTCCGCGTCGAGGACGCCCTGCGACTCGCCCAGGAAGCCGATCTGGATCTGGTGGAGGTCGCCCAGGGCGCCAATCCGCCTGTTGCGCGGCTCATGGATTACGGCAAGTTCAAGTACGAAGCCAACATGAAGGCCCGCGAGTCGCGGAAGAACCAGGCCAACACCGTCCAGAAGGAAATCCGGATGGGCCTGAAGATCGACAAGCACGACTACGAGACCAAGCGTCGCAACGTCGAGAAGTTCCTCAACGGTGGCGACAAGGTCAAGGTCATGATCCGTTTCCGCGGTCGTGAGCAGTCCCGACCGGAGATGGGCATCAAGCTGCTCGGTCGCATGGCGGAGGACGTCGCCGAGCTCGGTTTCGTCGAGTCGCACCCGCGACAGGACGGCCGCACGATGGTGATGGTCCTCGGACCCCACAAGAAGAAGGCCCAGGCGATGGCCGAGGCGCGCAAGCGTCGCACCGACGCCGAGAAGGCCGAGAGCAACTCGTCGAAGCAGGCCGAGGCGCCTGCCGAGGACGTCGCGCCCACCGGCGACGAGTCCTGAGACAGCACGAAGGAGACAAGGCACCATGCCGAAGAACAAGACCCACTCGGGCACCAAGAAGCGCATCCGCGTCACCGGCTCCGGCAAGCTCATGCGGGAGAAGGCGAACGCTCGCCACCTCCTCGAGCACAAGAGCTCGACCCGCAAGCGCCGTCTCGGGAACGACACCGATGTGGCCAAGGCGGACGTCAAGCGCATGAAGAAGCTGCTCGGCCGCTGAACCTCCTCGCGGGAGGAGAGTTCCCGCAGCACTGAACTCACATACCAGCGAAGGAGAATCACGTGGCACGCGTGAAGCGGGCGGTCAACGCCCATAAGAAGCGTCGGGAAATCCTCGAGCAGGCCAGCGGCTACCGCGGTCAGCGCTCGCGCCTGTACCGCAAGGCGAAGGAGCAGGTCCTGCACTCGCAGACCTACAACTTCCGCGACCGCAAGAAGAACAAGGGCAACTTCCGCCAGCTCTGGATCCAGCGCATCAACGCTGCGGCCCGTGCGAACGGCATGACCTACAACCGCTTCATCCAGGGCCTCGGGCTCGCGGGTGTCGAGGTCGACCGCCGCATGCTCGCCGAGCTCGCCGTGAACGACGCGCCGGCCTTCGCCGCGCTCGTCGAGGTCGCCAAGGGCGCGCTGCCCGAGGACGTCAACGCCCCCGCGGCCTGACTCCACCAGCGTGAACCCCGAGCGCCCGGACCAGTCCCCGATCACCTCGCCCCGCTCCGAGCGGGTGCGGCGGATCGCGGCACTGTCCGGGCGCTCCGCGCGTCGCAAGCAGGGGCACCTCCGCGTCGAGGGCCCCCAGGCCGTCCGCTCCCTGCTCGCCGAGCGCCCGGAGCTCGCGCTCGAGCTCTTCCTCACCGCCCGCGCCGCCGAGGACCATCCCGAGCTGGCGCGGCTCGCCGCGGCGGCCGGTGTCCCGACCCGCGAGGTCGACGAGACGCTCATCCGTGCCATGACCCGCGAGCCCGGCGGCGGGGAGGGCCAGGACCGCCCCGAGAGCGGTGCCGCGGGCGCCGTCTCGCCCCAGGGTGCGATCGCCGTGGCCCGCCTCCCCGAGGAGAGCGCCGGCGCGGCCCTCGCCGCGATCGCCGCGCTGCCCGCCGAGGGGCCGCTCACCGCGGTCGTCCTGCACGAGGTGCGGGACCCCGGGAACGTCGGCACCCTGCTGCGCACGGCAGACGCCGCCGGCGCGGACCTCGTGCTGCTCACCCGCACGAGCGCGGACCCGTACTCCCCGAAGGCCGTCCGCGCCGCCGTCGGCAGCACCTTCCACCTCCCCGTGATCGCCGGCGCCGTGGCCCCCGCCCTGCTGGACGCCCTCGCCGGCCGGGGGATCACCGCCACCGCGACGAGCGGCTACGCGAGCACGGACCTGTTCGAGGCGGAGCTGCCCGAGCGGATCGCCTGGATCCTCGGCAACGAGGCCCGCGGGCTCGACGAGGCCACCCTCGCCGCCGCCCCGCTCGCCGTGCGGATCCCGCTGGCCGGTCACGCCGAATCGCTCAACGTGCACACCGCCGCGACGGTGTGCCTCTTCGAGACCCTCCGCCGCCGAACCCGATGAAGGCGCCCACAGCCCGATGAGCCCGAACCCCGCCGCAGCCTCGCCCCGCAACCGCGACGGCGGCCGCACCCTCCCCACTCCGCTCGCGGTCCCGGTCCTGCTCGCTCTGACGATCGCCGTGGCCCTGCTGGGGATCATCGCGACCGGCGCCGCCGCGCCGAACTCCCTCGTCCCGGCCTCGGGCCTGGTCACCTGGGGGATCCCCGCCGTGCGCGGCCTGCACCACCTGGGCCTGCTGCTCGCGGTGGGCGCCGGCGGGACCGCCGTGCTCCTGCAGCCCGGGCCCTCCCGCGCCGAGGTGCGCTCCCTGGGCGGCGGCCGCGGCCGGACCGTGCGCCTCGCCGCCGCCGGCGCCGGCCTGTGGGCCCTCTCCGCCCTCGCCCTCGTCCCTCTCGGCGGTCTCGAGGCGGCCGGCGCGGGGACCGATCTCGACGTCTGGCAGATCGCGCTCGGCGCGGACCTCGGCCGGATCCAGCTCGCCGTCGCGATCCTCGCCGGGTTCTCGGCCCTCCTCGGGCTGCTCGCCCGCAGCACCGTCGGCGCCGCCTGGGCGCTCGCGGCCGCGGGCCTCGGCGTCGCCGCCGTCGGCCTCGAGGGTCATGCCGGGGCGAGCCTGGACCACACCAACGCCGTCAACGCGATGGTGCTGCACCTCCTCGGCGTCTCGGTGTGGGCCGGCGGCCTGCTCGCGATCTCCCTGATCGCGCCGAGGCTGCCGGACGCCGAGCTCGCCGTCGTCGTGCGCCGCTTCTCCCCGTGGGCGCTCGCTGCGGTGGTCGTGCTCGCCCTCAGCGGCCTGGTCAACGCCTCGATCCGGCTCGACGGGCCCGGCGAGCTGCTCACCACGGCCTACGGTCGCGTGCTGCTGCTGAAGACGGTGCTGCTCATGGGGCTCGCCGCGCTCGGCGCCGCCCAGCGGCGGCGCCTCGGGGAGCGGCTGCGGTTCCGCCACCTCGCCCTCACCGAGGGCGTCATGCTCGCCGTCGTCATCGGGGCGTCGATCGCGCTGGGCCGCACCGCCCCGCCCGTCCCGCAGACCGTCCCGCTCGTCGGCGACCTGCGCCGCCTCGCGCTCGTGGGCTACCTGCCGCCCACCACGCCCCTGGACCCGGCCGCCCTGGTCACCGTCTGGCACCCGGACTGGGGCAGCGTCATCATCGCCGCCGCGATGGCCGGGCTCTACCTCGCGGGTGTCGTGCGCCTGCGCCGCCGCGGCGACTCCTGGCCGCTGCTGCGCACCGCGCTCTGGCTTGCCGGCTGCCTCGCCCTCGTGTGGGTGATGAACGGGGGCGCCGCCGCGTGGGGCCGCTACCGCTTCGACGCGCACATGGTCCAGCACATGGCGATGATGATGATCGTGCCGCCGCTGTGGGTGCTCGGCGGCCCGGTCACGCTGCTCTCCCGCGCCGTCGCGCCCCGCACCGACGGCTCCCGCGGCCTGCGCGAGTGGGTGCTCGCGGCGCTCCACTCCGGGTACTCGCGCATCGTCTCGAGCCCGCCCGTGGCCGGGCTGCTCTTCGCCGGCTCGCTCGTCGTCTTCTACTTCACCCCGCTGTTCGAGCTGTCGATGCGCACCCACGTGGGCCACGTCGCGATGACCGTGCACTTCCTGCTCGCCGGGTACCTCTTCGCCTGGGTGCTCATCGGCGTGGACCCGGCGCAGAAGCCGATCAACCCGGTCCTCAAGCTCATCACGCTGCTCGTCACCCTCGCCTTCCACGCCTTCTTCGGCATCGCCCTGTACTCGGCGACCTGGATCGTGGCGCAGGACTGGTACACCGAGCTGGGGCTCTACGCGCCCGCGCAGCTCGAGCTGATCCAGGCCCGCGGCGCCTCGATCATGTGGGCCGTCTCCGAGATCCCGACGGTGCTCTACGCGATCCTCCTGGTGCTCCAGTGGATCCGTTCGGAGGACCGCCGCGCCCGGCAGTACGACCGCAAGGCCGAGCGCGACGGCGGCGCCGAGCTCGCCGCGTACAACGCGTACCTCGCGGGGCTCCAGGGCGGGGCCCCGTCCGACGGGGACCAGGCCGACGCGACGGCGCCCGCCCCCGACCCGGCCGCCTCCGCGCGGGAGGACGGCGGGCCCGGGACGGGCGCCGGGAGCTGAGCGGGCCTCAGAGCCAGTCGCCGCGGGCGCGCTCCTGCTCCTCGCCGATCGTGGTGTCGTCGCCGTGACCGGTGTGCACCACCGTCGCGGGATCCATGACGAACAGGCGCTCCCGGATCGACTCCTCGATGGTGTCGCGGGAGGAGAACGAGCGGCCGGTCGCACCCGGGCCGCCCTGGAACAGGGTGTCGCCGGTCATGACGGCCTGCAGCTGGTCGAGGTGGTAGCAGGTCGAGCCGGGGGAGTGGCCCGGCGTGTGCACCGCCTCGATGTCCACACCTGCGACGGTGAACATGTCCCCGTCCTCGACGTCGGCGTCCCAGGGCAGGTCGCCGTGGGTGAGCTTCCACAGCTCGGCGTCGGCCGGGTTCAGCAGCAGCGGCGCCTCGAGCGCCTCGGAGAGCTCCGGGGCGAAGCGCACGTGGTCGTCGTGGGCGTGGGTGAGCAGGATGCCCACGCACTCCCGCTCGCCCACGAGGCGCACGATCGCCTCGACGTCGTGCGGGGCGTCGAAGACGACGCACTGCTCGTCGTCGCCCAGCACCCACACGTTGTTGTCGACGTCGAAGGTCTCCCCGTCGAGCGTGAAGGTGCCGGAGACGACGGTCCGCTCGAGCCGCGCGGTCATCGTCCGATCACCGCCACGGTGCGCAGCGTGCCGCCCTCGTGGAGGGAGTCCAGCGCCGTGTCCACACCGGCGAGGTCCGTGCGGCCGGTGACGAAGCGGTCCAGCGGCAGTCGCCCCTGCAGGAACAGGTCGGTGAGGTAGGGGAAGTCCCGCTCGGGGAGGCAGTCCCCGTACCAGGAGGACTTCAGCGAGCCGCCGCGACCGAACACGTCCAGCAGCGGGAGCGTGAGCTCCACGCCCGGCCGCGGCACGCCCACGAGGACGACGCGGCCGGCGAGATCGCGCGCGTAGAAGGCGGTCTCGTAGGTCTGCGGGATGCCGACGGCGTCGATGACGACGTCCGCGCCGAAACCGCCCGTGAGCTCTTGCACCTTCTCCGCCACCTCCTGCGGGGAGAGGCCCTGCGTGGCGAGGGTGTGGGTGGCGCCGAGCTCGCTCGCCGCGGCGAGCTTCTTTTCGTCGACGTCGAGGCCGATGATCGTCGTGGCGCCCGCGAGCTTCGCGCCGGCGATCGCGGCGCAGCCCACGCCGCCCAGGCCGATCACGGCGACGCTCTCGCCGCGCTGGACCTGGCCGGTGTTCATCGCGGCGCCGAGGCCCGCCATGACGCCGCAGCCCAGCAGGCCGGCGACCTCGGCGGGGGCGTCCTCGGAGACCTTGGTGCATTGGCCCTCGTGGACGAGCGTCTTCTCCGCGAAGGAGCCGATGCCGAGCGCGGGGGTGAGCTCGGTGCCGTCGGTGAGGGTCATCTTCTGCGAGGCGTTGTGGGTGGCGAAGCAGTACTGCGGCACGCCCTTCCTGCACGCGCGGCACTCGCCGCACACGGCGCGCCAGTTCAGCACGACGTAGTCGCCGACCTCGACGTGGGTCACGGCCTCGCCGACGACGGACACGCGGCCGGCGGACTCGTGGCCCAGCAGGAACGGGAACTCGTCGTTGATGCCGCCGTCGCGGTAGGCGAGGTCGGTGTGGCACACACCGGTCGCCTCGATGTCGACGATCACGTCGTGCGGGCCGGGGTCGGGGATGACGATGTCGACGAGCTCGGCGGGCGCCTTCTCGGCGCGGGCGATGACGCCCTTCACGGTCGTGGGCACGGGGATGCTCCTTCAGCAGTGGTCGGGCTTGCCGTCCCAGGCTAGCGGGGAGCGGGGGCCGGGGCGGGCGCCGTGGCCCGACGCCCGTGCATCCCTCCTAGAATGGTCCGCGGTGCCCGCCTCGCGGCCGGCGCCTCCCGAGCACCCCAGGACGAAAGCGAACCCCGTGTCAGAGACGAACCCCGCGCCCGGCGGGCCCGCGATCGACGAGCAGGCGATCACCGCCGCCGTCGACGCCGCGCTCGCCGCGATCGCCGCGGCCCCGGACACCGCGACCCTCAAGCAGGTGCGCATCGACCACGTGGGCGACGCGAGCGTGCTGAGCACCGCGAACCGCGCGATCAAGGACCTCCCCAAGGACCAGAAGGCCGCCGCGGGCAAGCTCGTGGGCCAGGGCAAGGGCCGCGTCCAGCAGGCCCTCGCCGCCCGTCAGGGCGAGCTCGCCGCCGCCGAGGAGGAGGCCGCGCTCGCGGCCGAGACCGTGGACATGACCCTGCCCACGGACCGCCGCCCCCGCGGCGCCGCGCACCCGCTGAGCACGCTCACCGACCGCATCGAGGACTTCTTCGTCGGCATCGGCTGGGAGATCGCGGAGGGCCCCGAGGCGGAGTCCTCCTGGCTGAACTTCGACGCCCTGAACGCGGATCCCGAGCACCCCTCCCGCTCGCTGCAGGACTCCATCTACCTCGCGCCCGAGGGGTCCGGCATGCTGCTGCGCACGCAGACCTCGCCGGTGCAGGTCCGGGCCATGCTCGAGCGCGGCGCCCCGCTGTACGTCGCGTGCCCCGGGACCGTCTACCGGGCCGACGAGATCGACGCGACCCACTCGCCCGTCTTCCACCAGGTCGAGGGTCTCGCGATCGACAAGGGCCTGACGATGGCGAACCTCGTCGGCACGCTCGACGCCTTCGCCGCGCACCTCTTCGGCGGGGCGCCCGTGACGCGCCTGCGCCCCAACCACTTCCCCTTCACGGAGCCGAGCGCGGAGATGGACTTCCGCTGCTTCTCGTGCGACGCGCGTCTGGGCCTGGACCACGACGCGGACCCGGAGTGCCGGGTCTGCGGTGGCACCGGCTGGATCGAGATGGGCGGCTGCGGCATGGTCCACCCGAACGTGCTCCGCGCGGCCGGCGTGGACCCCGAGGAGTACCAGGGCTTCGCCTTCGGCCTGGGCATCGAGCGCATCCTCATGCTGCGCAACAGCGTCGCCGACATGCGCGACATGGTGGAGGGCGACGTCCGCTTCTCCCAGCACTACGGGACGGAGATCTGACATGCCTCGCATTCCCCTGACCTGGCTCGCCGAGCACACCACCCTCCCCGAGGGCACCGGCGCCCAGCAGGTCGCGACCGACCTCTCCCGCGTGGGCCTCGAGGAGGAGGCGATCTTCGGCGCGCAGGTGACCGGCCCCCTCGTGGTGGGCCGCGTGCTCGAGCTCGTCAAGGAGCCGCAGAAGAACGGCAAGACCATCAACTGGGTGCGCGTCGACGTCGGCCCCGAGCACAACGAGGACCTCGACGACCCGAAGGACCCGCAGCCCGGGCAGGAGCGCCCCAGCCGTGGGATCATCTGCGGCGCGCACAACTTCGTCGAGGGCGACCTCGTCGTCGTCTCCCTGCCCGGCACCGTGCTCCCCGGCGACTTCGCGATCGCCGCGCGGAAGACCTACGGCCACACCTCCGACGGCATGATCTGCTCGGGCGACGAGCTGGGCCTGGGCCCGGACCCCGACGGCGAGGACGGCATCATCGTCCTCGGCCGCGGGCACGCGAAGGGCCTCACCGGCGAACCCGGCGACGACGCGATCGCCCTGCTGGGCCTCGCCGACGAGGTCGTCGAGATCAACGTGACCCCGGACCGCGGCTACTGCTTCTCGATGCGCGGCGTGGCCCGCGAGTACTCCCACGCGACCGGCGCCGCCTACACCGACCCGGCGCTCGCCGTCGAGGTCCCCGCCGCGAGCGGGACCGGCGTCGCGGTCGAGCGCCGTGACGACGCCCCGCTCCGCGGCGCCGAGGGATGCACCCGCTTCGTGGCCCTCGAGGTCACCGGTGTGGACCCCTCCGCACAGACCCCGCGCTGGATGGCCCGCCGCCTCACCCTCGCCGGCATGCGCCCGATCTCCCTGATCGTCGACGTCACGAACTACGTGATGCTCGACCTCGGCCAGCCGCTCCACGCCTACGACGCGGCGAAGCTGAGCGCGCCGATCGTCGTGCGCCGCGCCCGGGCGGGGGAGAAGCTCACGACCCTCGACGACGTGGAGCGCACCCTCGACCCCGAGGACCTGCTCATCACCGACGGGGCGGACGCCTCGCGCGTGCTCGGCCTCGCCGGCGTCATGGGCGGCGCCTCCACCGAGGTCTCCGCGAGCACCACCGACATCGTCCTGGAGGCCGCGACCTTCGATCCCGTGAGCGTGGCCCGCACCGCGCGCCGCCACCGCCTCCCCTCCGAGGCCTCCAAGCGCTTCGAGCGCGGCGTGGACCCGCGGCTGCCGCTGATCGCGGCGACCCGGGCGGCGCAGCTGATCGTCGAGCACGGCGGCGGCACGATCGCCCGCGAGGTCACCGACGACGGCACCGTCACGGACCCCGCCCCGATCCGCCTCGCTGCAGACGCGGCCGAGCGCCTCGTCGGCATCCCCTACACGGCGGAGCAGGTGCGCGGGAGCCTCGAGCAGATCGGCTGCGCCGTCGAGCCCGACGGCGAGGACCACCTCGTGGTCACCCCGCCGTCCTGGCGGCCGGACCTCCTCCTCGCCGAGGACCTCGTCGAGGAGATCGCCCGCCTCGTGGGCTACGCGGAGATCCCCTCCGTGCTGCCCACCGCCCCCGGGGGCCGCGGCCTCACCGTCGCGCAGCGCGCCCGCCGCTCCGCGCAGCGCGCCCTCGCCGAGGCCGGCCTCGTCGAGGTCAAGGTCTCCCCGTTCGTGCCGGCGGACGTGCACGACACGCTCCGCTACCCGGCCGACGACGAGCGCCGCCGGGCCGTGCGCCTGCTGAACCCGCTCGCCGAGGACGAGCCGCTGCTGCGCACCTCGATGCTGCAGAGCCTGCTCCCCACGGCGCGGCGCAACCTGGGCCGCGGCGAGGAGTCCGTCGCGATCTTCCAGCGGGGCTCCGTGTTCCGCGCATCCGGCGGCGGCGCCGCACCGGTGCCCGCCCCGGCGACGCGTCCCAGCGAGGCGGAGCTCGCGGCGATCGCCGCGGCGCTGCCGGAGCAGACCTCCGTCCTCGGCGCCGTGCAGGGCGGGCCCTCCGGCCCGGACTCCTGGCAGGGAGCCCCCGAGGCGTGGGGCTGGACCGATGCGCTCGACCTCGCCCGCCGGGCCGCGGCTGCGGTGGGCGCCGAGCTCGAAGTGCGCCAGCGGGAGATCGCCCCGCTGCACCCGGGCCGCGGTGCCGAGCTGCGCGTCCTCACCTCCGCGGGCGACTCCGTCGTCGTGGGTCTCGCGGGTGAGCTGCACCCTGCCGTGATCAAGGCGTTCGGTCTGCCCGCGCGCACCGCCGCGTTCGAGCTCGACATCGAGGCGGTCATCGCCTCGGCCCCCGCCGTGGTGCTGGCCGCACCGGTGCCCACCTTCCCGCCGGCGAAGGAGGACTTCGCCTTCGTGGTGGAGGAGTCCGTGCCGGCGAGCGCCGTCGAGGCCGCGATCCTCGTGGGCGCGGGCGATCTCGCCGAGCGCGTCCACCTGTTCGACGTCTTCACCGGCGAGCAGGTCGGCGAGGGCCGCAAGTCGCTCGCCTTCGCGGTGCGACTGCGCTCCGCCGAGGGGACCCTCGGCGCGAAGCAGATCGGCGCCGTGCGCGAGAGCATCGTGGCGGCGGTCGCGAGCGCCGTCGGCGGTGAGCTGCGCGCCTGAGCCGACGGCTCGCCGGGCGGTGGGGCGGTTCGATCTCCGAGGTGCCGCCCGGCCGCCCGGCGGGCGCAGGGTCGAGCCGCTCGACTTGGGAGAACATGCAGCAGTGTGTATACAATTGCCTCATGTCTGCCGAGTCCGCTCCCGCCGTCGTCCCGACCCCCGCCGCCCCGGCGGGCCGTCGCCTGCGGGCCGCGATCGTCGGCGCCTCCGGCTACGCGGGCGGTGAGGCCCTGCGCCTGCTCTCCCAGCACCCGCTCGTGGAGGTCACCACGCTCACCGCGCACTCGAGCGCGGGCCGGCACCTCTCCGAGATCGCGCCCCACATCGACCTCGGCGCCGACCTCGTGCTCCAGGAGACCACGGTCGAGGTCCTGCGCGGCCACGACGTCGTCGTCCTCGCCCTGCCCCACGGCGAGTCCGGCCGGATCAGTGCCGCGCTGCGCGCCGAGGACCCGGACGTGCTCGTCCTCGACCTCGGCGCGGACCACCGCCTCGAGAGCGCCGAGGACTGGGCGGAGTACTACGGCACCGAGCACGCGGGCACCTGGACCTACGGCATGCCCGAGCTCCCGCTCGCCGCCGGTCCGAGCCAGCGCGAGCTGCTCACCGGTGCCCGCGAGATCGCCGTCCCCGGCTGCAACGCGACCGCCGTCTCCCTCGCGCTCGTCCCGCTCGTGCGGTCCGGGCTCGTGGACGCCACCGCTCTCTCCGCGGTGCTGCCCGTCGGCTACTCCGGCGCCGGGCGCAGCCCCAAGCAGCACCTGCTGCTCACGGAGGCCGGCGGCGGCGCCCGGCCCTACGGCGTGGGCGGCACGCACCGTCACATCCCGGAGATCCTCCAGAACCTGCGCCGCGCCGCGGGCGAGGACCCGTCGCGGCGCCTCACCTTCACCCCCGTGCTCGTGCCCTTCAGCCGCGGGATCCTCGCCGTGTGCAACGCCCCGGTCGCCGAGGGGACGACGACGCCGGACCTGCTCGCCGCCCTCGACGGCGACTACGGCTCCGAGCACTTCGTGACCGTGCTGCCCGAGGGCGTCGTCCCCGCGACCCAGGAGGTCGTCGGTGCGAACACCCTGCGCGTGGGCGCCGCGGTGGACCGCCGCAGCGGCCAGGCCACCGTCATCGCCGCGATCGACAACCTCGTCAAGGGCACCGCCGGCGCGGCGATCCAGTCGATGAACCTCGCCCTCGGCCTGCCCGAGACGACGGGCCTCGTCCGCACCGCGCTCGCCCCCTGATCCCGCCGGCCCCCGGGCCCGCCGATCCCGAACCACCGCTCCACCCCGCGAAGGACCACATCGTGTCGATCACCCGCCCCCTGGGATTCCGCGCCGCCGGCCTCGCCGCCGGCATCAAGGCCAACGGCCGGCGCGACCTCGCGCTCGTCGTCAACGACGGCCCGCGCGACACCGCCGCCGCCGTGTTCACGAGCAACCGCGTGCAGGCCGCGCCCGTGCTGTGGTCCCGCCAGGCCGTCGCGGACGGCCGCGCCCGCGCGGTGGTCCTCAACTCCGGCGGCGCGAACGCCTGCACCGGACCCGAGGGCTTCGCGGACACCCACCGCACCGCCGAGCACCTCGCGGGCGCCCTCGACGTCTCCGCGCAGGACGTTCTCGTCTGCTCCACCGGGCTGATCGGCGAGCGCCTGCCCATGGAGCCGCTGCTCGCCGGGGCCAGCGCCGCCGTCGACGCGCTCGACGCCGGCGAGCAGGCGGACGCCACCGCCGCGCAGGCGATCATGACCACCGACACCGTCCCCAAGACCGCCGAGGTCGTGCTGCCCTCGGGCGTCGTCGTCGGCGGCATCGCCAAGGGCGCGGGCATGCTCGCCCCCCAGCTCGCGACCATGCTCGTCGTGCTCACCACCGATGCGGACGTCGACGCCGCCACCGCCCAGGAGGCGCTCGCCGCGGCGACCCGCACCACCTTCGACCGGGTCGACTCCGACGCCTGCATGTCCACCAACGACACCGTCATCCTGCTGGCCTCCGGGGCGAGCGGCACAGCGGTGGACGCGGCGGAGCTCGGCGAGGCCGTGCGCGCCGTGAGCGCCGACCTCGCCCGCCAGCTCGTGGCCGACGCCGAGGGTGCGAGCCACGACGTGCACGTCGTGGTCCGCTCCGCGAGCAGCGAGGACGCCGCGCTCGCCGTGGCCCGCGAGATCGCCCGCTCGAGCCTGGTGAAGACCGCGATCTTCGGCAACGACCCCAACTGGGGCCGGATCGTCTCCGCCGCCGGCTGCGTGCCCGAGGCGGTCGCCCCCTTCGACGTCACAGACCTCTCCGTCAGCGTCAACGGCGTCGAGGTGTGCCGCGGCGGGGGAGCCCACCGCGACCGCTCCGAGGTGGACATGACCCCGCGGGAGACCGTCATCGAGGTGGACCTCGGGGCGGGCGCCGCGGAGGCGGACATCTGGACCAACGACCTCACCCACGCCTACGTCGAAGAGAACAGCGCGTACTCCTCATGAGCGGCACCATCGCATCGACGGGCAAGAACCCCCTCACGGAGCTGACCCCCGCGCAGGAGGGCGCCCGCGCCAAGTCCGAGATCCTCATCGAGGCGCTGCCCTGGATGCAGCGCTTCGCGGGGAAGATCGTCGTCGTCAAGTACGGCGGCAACGCGATGATCGACGAGGAGCTGCGTCGCGCCTTCGCGGCGGACGTCGTCTTCATGCGCCAGGCCGGCATCCACGTGGTCGTCGTCCACGGCGGCGGCCCCCAGATCAACGCCATGCTGCAGCGCGTCGGCATCGACTCGGAGTTCCGGGCCGGCCTGCGCGTGACCGACGACGAGACGATGGACGTGGTCCGCATGGTCCTCGTCGGCAAGGTCGGCCGGGAGCTCGTGGGCCTCATCAACGGCCACGGCCCCTCCGCGATCGGCATGTCCGGGGAGGACGCCCGGCTCTTCTCCGCCGTCCGCCGCGGCGCCGTCGTCGACGGCGAGCAGGTGGACCTGGGCCACGTCGGCGCGGTGACGCAGGTGCGTCCCGAGTCGATCCAGGACCTGCTGGACGCCGGGAGGATCCCGGTGGTCTCCTCGATCGCCCCGGAGATCGACGAGGACGGCGAGCCGACGGGCGCCGTGCTCAACATCAACGCCGACCTCGCCGCGGCCGCGCTCGCCGCGGGTCTCGACGCCGAGAAGCTGGTGGTCCTCACCGACGTCGAGGGCCTGTACCGGGACTGGCCGGACCGCGACTCCCTCATCCCGGAGATCGCCGCGAGCGAGCTGAAGGGCATGCTGCCCGCGCTCACCGCGGGCATGATCCCCAAGGCGGAGTCGCTGCTGGACGCCGTGGACGCCGGCGTGCGCACGGCCGCGATGATCGACGGCAGGATCGCCCACGCCCTCCTGCTCGAGGTGTTCACCGACAAGGGCGTGGGCACGATGGTGAGGAGGGACGACTATGTCTGAGCAGAGCACAGCCACCGGCGCCGAGGAGCTCGCGCAGCGCTACTCCCGGTCCCTGATCGGCGTCTTCGGCGCGCCGCAGCGCGTGCTCGTGCGCGGTGAGGGCGTGCACGTCTGGGACGCGGACGGCAACCGCTACCTCGACCTCCTCGGCGGCATCGCCGTGAACGCCCTGGGCCACGCCCACCCGGACGTCGTCGCGGCGCTCGGCAAGCAGGCGGAGACCCTGGGCCACGTCTCGAACTTCTTCGCGACGCCCACCCAGATCGAGCTCGCCGAGCGGCTGCTGCAGCTCGCGCAGGCGCCGGGCGGCTCCGGGGTGTTCTTCACGAACTCCGGCACCGAGTCCAACGAGGCCGCCTTCAAGATCGCCCGCCGCACGGGCCGGCCGCGCATCATCGCCCTCGAGCGCTCCTTCCACGGGCGGACGATGGGCGCCCTCGCCCTCACCCACAAGGAGGCCTACCGCGCCCCCTTCGAGCCGCTGCCCGGCGGCGTCGAGTTCCTCCCCGCGGAGGACCTCCCGGCGCTCGAGGCAGCGCTCGCCACCGGGGACGTGGCCGCCGTCGTGCTCGAGCCGATCCAGGGCGAGGCCGGTGTCATCCCGCTCACCGAGGCGTACCTGCTGGGCGTCCGGGAGCTCACCGCCGCCCACGGCACGCTCTTGATCCTCGACGAGGTCCAGACGGGGATCGGCCGCACGGGGGAGTGGTTCGCCCACCAGCGCTTCGAGGGCGTCGTCCCGGACGTCATGACCCTCGCCAAGGGCCTCGGCGGCGGGTTCCCGATCGGCGCCGTGGTCACCTTCGGCGAGCACGCCAGCACGCTGCTGTCCCCGGGCCAGCACGGCACGACCTTCGGCGGGAACCCGCTCGGCGCGGCCGTCGCCCTGGCCGTCCTCGGCACCCTCGCCGAGGAGGACCTCCTGGGTGCCGCGCGCACCCTCGGGGCGCAGATCACCGCCGAGGTCGCGGCGCTCGCCGCGCGGGATGCGCGCGTCGAGGGCAGCCGCGGCGCCGGGCTGCTGCAGGGCATCGCGCTCGCCGCCCCGATCGCGCCCCAGGTGGTGACCGCCGCCCTCGAGGCCGGCTTCATCGTCAACGCCGCGAATCCCTCCACCATCCGCCTC
The DNA here is from genome assembly GCF_005490785.1 of Brachybacterium sp. SGAir0954. Taxonomy (GTDB): domain Bacteria; phylum Actinomycetota; class Actinomycetes; order Actinomycetales; family Dermabacteraceae; genus Brachybacterium; species Brachybacterium rhamnosum. The sequence goes on from NZ_CP027295.1 coordinate 1,771,353, forward strand.
GCCCCTCCGCTCGTCGTCACCGGCGAGCAGCTGACGAGCTTCCTCACGGCGCTGCCCGCGCTGCTGGACCGCGCCGAGCAGCTCGTCGCGGGCACCGACGCCACTCCCGAGAAGAGGTTCTGACATGCCCCGCCACTTCCTGCGCGACGACGACCTGGCCCCGCACGAGCAGAAGGAGGTCCTCGCCCTCGCCCTCGAGCTGACCGCGGACCGCTTCGCGCGCCGGCCCTTCGAGGGACCGCGCACCGTCGCCGTCCTCTTCGACAAGTCCTCCACCCGCACCCGGGTCTCCTTCGCGACGGGCGTCGCGGAGCTCGGCGGCAGCCCCCTCGTCATGGAGGCCGGCTCGAGCCAGCTGGGGCGCGGCGAGTCGATCGCGGACACCACCCGCGTGCTCACCCGCATGGTCTCCACGATCGTGTGGCGCACCTTCGGGCAGGACCGGATCCGCGAGATGGCGGCGCACTCCACGGTGCCCGTGATCAACGCGCTCACGGACGAGTTCCACCCGTGCCAGATCCTCGCGGACCTCGTGACGATCGCCCAGCACACCGGGGGCCTCTCGGGCCTCGACGAGCCCGCGCTCGCCGGCCGCTCCCTCGCGTACCTCGGCGACGGGGCGAACAACATGGCGCACTCCTACCTGCTGGGCGGCGTGACCGCCGGGATGGACGTGCGCATCGCGGCTCCCGCGACCCACCTGCCCGACGGCGCGATCGTGCGCCGTGCCCAGGAGATCGCCGCCGGCACGGGCGGCGCGGTCACCGTGACCGACGACCCCGAGGCCGCCGCGCGCGGCGCGAGCGCCGTCGTCACCGACACCTGGGTGTCCATGGGGCAGGAGGGCGAGGCCGGCCGCGGCGAGGAGACCTTCCACCGCTACCAGGTCACCGAGCACCTCATGGACCTCTCGGGCGGGGTCTTCCTGCACTGCCTGCCCGCGTACCGGGGCAAGGAGGTCGCCGCCTCGGTGATCGACGGGCCCCGCAGCGTCGTCTGGGACGAGGCGGAGAACCGCCTCCACGCCCAGAAGGCGCTCATGACCTGGCTCGTCGAGCACCCGGACGCGCAGAGCGCCGAGCACGCCCTGCCTCGACGATCGAGCCGTCCGTGACGGAGACCCGGCGCGGCCTCGCGCAGACCAAGACCTCCCGACAGCAGCGGATCGCCTGGATCCTCACCCGCCAGGAGGTGGGCTCGCAGTCCCGCCTGGCGGAGCTCCTGGCGGACGAGGGGATCGAGGTCACCCAGGCCACCCTCTCGCGGGACCTCGTGGAGCTGCAGGCGGAGAAGGTCCGCGGCTCCTCGGGCAGCCTCGTGTACCGCACCCCTCCCGAGGGGGCGCTGCTCCGTCCCGCCGGCACCACCGGCGAGTCGGAGGTGCTCGAGGCGCGGCTGCCGCGGCTCGCGGAGGGTCTGCTCGTCTCCGCCGAGGCGAGCGCGAACCTCGTGGTCGTGCGCACCCCGCCGGGGGCGGCGCAGTATCTCGCCTCCGCCCTGGACCGTTCGGTGATGCCGGACGTCCTCGGTACCATCGCGGGGGACGACACGGTGCTGCTGATCGCGCGCGACCCCCTCGGCGGGGAGCGCCTCGCGGCGCGGCTGCTCGAGCTCGCGGACGGCCGAGCCGGCGCCGAGGATCCTGCCCCCTGACCCTGTCGCCCGCCCTGCCCCGCGGCTCGACATGCATGACCAGAACGACCGGAACCACCCCCAAGGAGCATCACCCGTGACCGAAAAGATCGTCCTCGCCTACTCCGGCGGCCTCGACACCTCCGTCGCCATCGGCTGGATCCACGACGCCACCGGCGCCGACGTCATCGCCTGCGCGGTGGACGTGGGCCAGGGCGGCGAGGATCTCGAGGTCATCCGCCAGCGCGCGCTGGACTGCGGCGCCGTCGAGGCGTACGTGGCCGACGCCCGCGACGAGTTCGCGGAGGAGTACTGCATGCCGGCCCTCAAGGCGAACTCCCTGTACATGGACGCCTACCCGAACGTCTCGGCGATCTCCCGCCCGGTGATCACGAAGCACCTCGTGAAGGCCGCGAAGAAGTTCGGCGCGACCACCGTCGCCCACGGCTGCACCGGCAAGGGCAACGACCAGGTGCGCTTCGAGGTCTCGATCACCTCGCTCGCCCCCGAGCTCAAGTGCATCGCCCCCGTCCGCGATCTCGCCCTGACCCGCGACCGCGCGATCGAGTACGCCGAGCGCAAGGGCCTGCCCATCGCGACGACGAAGCACAACCCCTTCTCGATCGACCAGAACGTGTGGGGCCGCGCCATCGAGACCGGCTTCCTCGAGGACATCTGGAACGAGCCCACGAAGGACGTCTACAACTACACCGACGACCCGGCCTTCCCGCCGGTCGCCGACGAGGTCGTCATCTCCTTCGAGCGCGGCGTGCCGGTCGCGATCGACGGCCGCACGGTCACCCCCCTCGAGGCGATCCAGGAGATGAACCGTCGGGCGGGCGCCCAGGGCATCGGCCGGATCGACATCGTCGAGGACCGCCTCGTGGGCATCAAGTCCCGTGAGGTGTACGAGGCCCCCGGCGCGATGGCCCTGATCACCGCGCACCAGGAGCTCGAGCGCGTGACCCTCGAGCGCGAGCAGGCCCGCTTCAAGCGCCAGGTGGGCGACCGCTGGACCGAGATGGTCTACGACGGCCAGTGGTTCTCCCCGCTGAAGAAGTCCCTGGACGCCTTCATCGAGGACACCCAGCGCTACGTGAACGGCGACATCCGCATGACGCTCCACGGCGGTCGCGCGACCGTCACCGGTCGTCGCAGCGAGACGGGCCTGTACGACTTCAACCTCGCGACCTACGACGAGGGCGACACCTTCGACCAGGCCAGCGCCCGCGGCTTCATCGACATCTACGGTCTCGCCGCGAAGCAGGCGGCGGCGCGCGACGTGGCCCTCGGCAACGGCGAGGACCTCAGCACCGAGGACGCGAAGTGACGTCGGCCCCCTCCTCCGATCCCGCCGGCGCCCCGGGCGCCTCGGCGGCCCTCTGGGGCGGCCGCTTCGGCTCGGGGCCGGCGGCGGCGCTCGCCGCGCTCTCGAAGTCCACGCACTTCGACTGGCGGCTCGCCCAGTACGACCTGCGCGGCTCGAAGGCGCACGCGAACGTGCTGCATGCGGCCGGGCTGCTCTCCGAGGACGAGCTGACCCGCATGCAGGAGGCGCTCGACGTGCTCGCGGCCGACGTCGCCTCGGGGGCGTTCGCCGCCGCGGAGGACGACGAGGACGTGCACACGGCCCTCGAGCGCGGCCTCATCGAGCGCGCGGGGACCGAGCTGGGCGGCAAGCTGCGCGCGGGCCGCTCCCGCAACGACCAGATCGCGACCCTCATCCGCCTGTTCATCCGTGACCAGGTGCGCGCGGTGGGGGACCGGGTGCTGGATCTCGTGGAGGTGCTCCTCGAGCGAGCCCGCGAGGTGCACGGCGTCCCCATGCCGGGGCGCACGCACCTCCAGCACGCGCAGCCGCTGCTGCTGAGCCACCACCTGCTCGCCCACGCCTGGCCGCTGCTGCGGGACGTGCAGCGCCTGCGGGACCTCGACGCCCGCACGGCCGTGTCCCCGTACGGCTCGGGCGCGCTCGCCGGTTCGAGCCTGGGGCTGGACCCGCAGGCCGTCGCCTCGGAGCTCGGCTTCGCGGACTCGGTGTGGAACTCGATCGACGGGACCGCCTCGCGGGACCTGACGGCGGAGTTCTCCTTCGTGCTGGCGATGATCGGCATCGATCTCTCGCGCCTCGCGGAGGAGGTCATCCTGTGGAACACGAAGGAGTTCTCCTTCATCACGCTGGACGACTCCTTCTCCACCGGCTCCTCGATCATGCCGCAGAAGAAGAACCCGGACATCGCGGAGCTCGCGCGCGGCAAGGCCGGGCGCATCGTGGGCGACCACGTGGGTCTGCTGACCACGCTCAAGGCGTTGCCGCTCGCGTACAACCGCGACCTGCAGGAGGACAAGGAGCCGGTCTTCGACCAGGTGGACTCCCTGGATCTCGTGCTGCCGGCGTTCACCGGGATGATGGCGACGCTCGTGTTCCACACGGAGCGCATGGCGGAGCTCGCCCCGCAGGGCTTCTCCCTCGCGACCGACATCGCGGACCATCTCGTGCGCGCCGGGGTGCCCTTCCGCTCGGCGCACGAGATCTCCGGCGCCTGCGTGAAGACCGCGGAGGAGCAGGGCAAGGAGCTCTGGGACCTCACGGACGCCGAGCTCACGGGGATCTCCGAGCACCTGGACCCCTCGGTGCGGGAGGTGCTCTCCGTGGAGGGCTCGATCGCCTCGCGCGATGCGAAGGGCGGCACCGCCCCGGTGCGCGTGGCCGAGCAGGGCGACGCCGTCGAGGCGCTGCTCGGGGATCTGCGCGGCTTCACCCGGGACCGCTGAGCTGCGCGGCCGCGTCCCGCTGACGCACCGCCGTCCCACCGCCGACGGGCGTCGACCTCCGGGTCGGCGCCCGTCGGCCGTCCTCGCTCTCCTCCTCGGCGTTCGCCTCCCGGCGGCACCGCGCGCGAAATGCCGTCGCGCCCCGGTCCGGGCCTGGGGGACAATGGACCGCGGCGCCCGATCGGGCGCCGACAGCAAACCTGGAGAGGAACCTGATCGATGCAGACCGTCCTGGACGACCTCGACTGGCGAGGACTCGTCGTGCAGACCACCGGGCGCGAGGCGCTCGGCAGCGCTCTGGCGGACGGACCGATCAGCCTCTATTGCGGCTTCGACCCGACCGCCGCCTCCCTGCACGTCGGCCACCTGACCCAGGTGCTCACGATGCGCCGCTTCCAGCTCGCGGGACATCGGCCCTTCGCCCTCGTGGGCGGGGCGACGGGTCTGATCGGCGACCCGCGGATGTCCGGGGAGCGCGTCCTGAACGACGAGTCGGTCGTCGCCGGCTGGGTGGAGTCGCTGCGCGGGCAGATCTCCCGCTTCCTCGACCTCGAGGGGGAGTTCGGCGTGCAGATGGTCAACAACCTCGACTGGATCGGAGAGATGAGCGCCCTGCAGTTCCTGCGGGACATCGGCAAGCACTACCGCATGGGGACGATGCTCGCGAAGGAGACGGTCGCGCGCCGGCTCGCGAGCGACGAGGGCATCAGCTACACGGAGTTCAGCTACCAGGTGCTCCAGGGCACCGATTACCTGGAGCTGCACCGTCGCCACGGCGTCACCCTGCAGTACGGGGGCAACGACCAGTGGGGGAACCTGCTCTCGGGCGTGGACCTCATCCACAAGGTCGAGGGCCACGACGCCCACGCGATGACCACCCCGCTCGTCACCAAGGCTGACGGCACGAAGTTCGGCAAGAGCGAGGGCGGGGCGATCTGGCTGGACGCGGAGCTGACGAGCCCGTACGCCTTCCACCAGTTCTGGCTGAACGCGGCCGACGCCGACGTCATGAACTACCTGCGGTTCTTCACGTTCCGTGAGCGGGAGGAGCTCGCCGAGCTCGAGCAGGCGACGCTCGAGGCGCCGCATCGTCGCGCGGCGCAGAAGCTCCTCGCCCAGGACATGACGACCCTCGTGCACGGGCAGGGGGCGACGGACCAGGCCGAGGCCGCCGCAGCTGTCCTGTTCGGCAAGGGGGACGTGCGCTCCCTGGACGAGCCGACGGTCCGCGCGATCGCCGGCGAGCTGCCCGGCGCCGAGCTCCCGGGTCACACGCCGCTCGTGGACGCGTTCATCGCCGCGGGGATCGTCGACTCCAAGGGCGCCGCCCGACGCGGGGCCGACGAGGGCGGTCTCTCGGTGAACGGCGAGAAGATCGCGACCGATCAGCTGACCGGAGAGATCGGCGCGCTGTCCCCGCTCCCCGGTGGCCACCTGCTCCTGCGGCGCGGCCGCAAGAGCGCGGCGATGGTCCGCCTCGCCGGCTGATCGCGGTCACCACCTTCTGGACGCCCTCGTCCGCACCCACCGGTGCGGGCGGGGGCGTCCGTCGTCGGTGTGATGCGGTGCGGTGCGGTGCCGGCCGTGCGCCGACCGGGGGAGAGCATCCGCGGAACAGTGCCCGGCGAGGGTGGACGGCTCCGCGGATAGCACGACGAGGTACCCGCCCGCACTTTTTGTCGCCCCGACGTGAGGCCACTCTCAAGGCTAGGTCACATCCACGTGAGCAAGGGATGACGCAAAGCCAGGAAAGTGACCCTGACCTGCACGGATGACCTCTACGCCGGGTGAATCGGGGGTGAACGATGCGGTTTGACGCCCCGCTCCGGTGCCCGTAATGTTTTCTCTTGTCAGCGCGACGGACGCCGAGACGGACGCACCGCCCCCCGAGAGGGAGCGGGGACGGACGAGGAGGCCGACGGAGCACGGGCCCGATCCTCTCGAGGATCGGCCGCACGGAGCGGGACACGGAGGGATCGCAGCGCGATCAGGAAGTGACCCGGACCACGCGGGTCGGAGTTGCGAAGGCCCCGAGGAACTGCTAGAGTAGTGACTCGCGCCGGAACGACGACGAGACAGAGTCGCCGAGCGGTCCATCCGAACGGCGCAGCACCTCGAAGTCCCACCGTCAGCGGTGTGGTGCCGATGTGTGCGTGTTGCTTGATATCTCAATAGCGTGTCTATTTGTTGATGCCAATATTTGATTGGCAGAATATACGGATGATTAGCAGTTACATGCTGGTTGTTTGTTTTTTTGTCAGGTTTATAGTTTTTCATGTTTTTTCATGGAGAGTTTGATCCTGGCTCAGGACGAACGCTGGCGGCGTGCTTAACACATGCAAGTCGAACGATGACGACCGAGCTTGCTCGGTCTGATTAGTGGCGAACGGGTGAGTAACACGTGAGCAACCTGCCCTTCACTCTGGGATAACCTCGGGAAATCGGGGCTAATACCGGATATGAGCTCCTGTCGCATGGCGGGTGTTGGAAAGTTTTTCGGTGAAGGATGGGCTCGCGGCCTATCAGTTTGTTGGTGAGGTAGTGGCTCACCAAGGCGATGACGGGTAGCCGGCCTGAGAGGGCGACCGGCCACACTGGGACTGAGACACGGCCCAGACTCCTACGGGAGGCAGCAGTGGGGAATATTGCACAATGGGCGAAAGCCTGATGCAGCGACGCCGCGTGAGGGATGACGGCCTTCGGGTTGTAAACCTCTTTCAGCAGGGAAGAAGCGAAAGTGACGGTACCTGCAGAAGAAGCGCCGGCTAACTACGTGCCAGCAGCCGCGGTAATACGTAGGGCGCAAGCGTTGTCCGGAATTATTGGGCGTAAAGAGCTTGTAGGTGGCTTGTCGCGTCTGCCGTGAAAACCCGAGGCTCAACCTCGGGCGTGCGGTGGGTACGGGCAGGCTAGAGTGTGGTAGGGGAGACTGGAACTCCTGGTGTAGCGGTGAAATGCGCAGATATCAGGAAGAACACCGATGGCGAAGGCAGGTCTCTGGGCCATTACTGACACTGAGAAGCGAAAGCATGGGGAGCGAACAGGATTAGATACCCTGGTAGTCCATGCCGTAAACGTTGGGCACTAGATGTGGGGAACATTCCACGTTTTCCGCGTCGTAGCTAACGCATTAAGTGCCCCGCCTGGGGAGTACGGCCGCAAGGCTAAAACTCAAAGGAATTGACGGGGGCCCGCACAAGCGGCGGAGCATGCGGATTAATTCGATGCAACGCGAAGAACCTTACCAAGGCTTGACATGCACCGGACGACTCCAGAGATGGGGTTTTCTTCGGACTGGTGCACAGGTGGTGCATGGTTGTCGTCAGCTCGTGTCGTGAGATGTTGGGTTAAGTCCCGCAACGAGCGCAACCCTCGTTCCATGTTGCCAGCGCGTAATGGCGGGGACTCATGGGAGACTGCCGGGGTCAACTCGGAGGAAGGTGGGGACGACGTCAAATCATCATGCCCCTTATGTCTTGGGCTTCACGCATGCTACAATGGCCGGTACAAAGGGTTGCGAAACTGTGAGGTGGAGCGAATCCCAAAAAGCCGGTCTCAGTTCGGATTGGGGTCTGCAACTCGACCCCATGAAGTCGGAGTCGCTAGTAATCGCAGATCAGCAACGCTGCGGTGAATACGTTCCCGGGCCTTGTACACACCGCCCGTCAAGTCACGAAAGTCGGTAACACCCGAAGCCAGTGGCCCATCCTCGTGAGGGAGCTGTCGAAGGTGGGATCGGTGATTGGGACTAAGTCGTAACAAGGTAGCCGTACCGGAAGGTGCGGCTGGATCACCTCCTTTCTAAGGAGCTACACCAATGATTGGTGGCTGTCTGCTCACCCGCGTGTGGTGAGGATGGTTGCTCAAGGGTGGAACATCAACGAAGAGGCACTTCGCCGGCGGTGACCGGCTCCAGTACGACCTGCTCTCGAGTGGGTGTGGAACGAGCGGTGGTCATGGTGGGTTCGAGGTGGAGGCACGCTATTGAGTTGTGAGGCTGCACGCAGCCCTGTCACCGGTCTTCGGGTCGGTGCGGGGTGTGTGGCTGGTCCTCCCCTGCATGGTCGGCGCGGTTGCGTTGGTGGTGTGGGTGTGGGGTTGCTTCTTGAGAACTACATAGTGGACGCGAGCATCTTGTAAGCAATTTTAGTGTCTTTGTGTTGCCAAGTCTTAAAGGGCACACGGTGAATGCCTTGGCAAGAGGAGCCGATGAAGGACGTGGGAGTCTGCGAAAAGCCTCGGGAAGGTGACAACCGACCTGTGATCCGAGGATGTCCGAATGGGGAAACCCACCAGGGGTCATGCCCTGGTACCCGCCACTGAATGTATAGGTGGTGTGGAGGGAACGCGGGGAAGTGAAACATCTCAGTACCCGCAGGAAGAGAAAACAAATAGTGATTCCGTGAGTAGTGGCGAGCGAAAGCGGATGAGGCTAAACCAAGCCTGTGTGATACCCGGCAGGGGTTGCAGGTTGGGGGTTGTGGGACGTGCTGGACTGTTCTGCCGGACGGTCGACGTGAATGTGTGATGGTAGTCGAAGTCGTGTTGAGTGCGACGGCGTAGAGGGTGTGACCCCCGTAGACGAAACTGTTGCATGGCGTTGAGTGCTGTTCCCGAGTAGCACCGGACCCGTGAAATCCGGTGTGAATCTGCCAGGACCACCTGGTAAGCCTGAATACTACCTCTTGACCGATAGCGGACAAGTACCGTGAGGGAAAGGTGAAAAGTACCCCGGGAGGGGAGTGAAATAGTACCTGAAACCGTGTGCTTACAATCCGTCGGAGCCTTACGGGGTGACGGCGTGCCTTTTGAAGAATGAGCCTGCGAGTTAGTGGTCGGTGGCGAGGTTAACCCGTGTGGGGTAGCCGTAGCGAAAGCGAGTCTGAACGGGGCGTTCAGTCGCCGGCTCTAGACCCGAAGCGAAGTGATCTATCCATGGGCAGTGTGAAGCGCGGGTAAGACCGCGTGGAGGCGCGAACCCACTTCAGTTGAAAATGGAGGGGATGACCTGTGGATAGGGGTGAAAGGCCAATCAAACTTCGTGATAGCTGGTTCTCCCCGAAATGCATTTAGGTGCAGCGTTGCGTGTTTCGTGCCGGAGGTAGAGCACTGGATAGGCGATGGGCCCCACCGGGTTACTGACCTTAGCCAAACTCCGAATGCCGGTACGTGAGAGCGCAGCAGTGAGACTGTGGGGGATAAGCTTCATAGTCGAGAGGGAAACAGCCCAGAACATCAGCTAAGGCCCCTAAGCGTGTGCTAAGTGGAAAAGGATGTGAAGTTGCTGAGACAACCAGGAGGTTGGCTTAGAAGCAGCCACCCTTGAAAGAGTGCGTAATAGCTCACTGGTCAAGTGATTTTGCGCCGACAATGTAGCGGGGCTCAAGTACACCGCCGAAGCTGTGTCATTCCGGTTCTGCCGGGATGGGTAGGGGAGCGTCGAGCAGCCAGCGAAGCCGCGGGGGAACCCAGTGGTGGAGGCTGTTCGAGTGAGAATGCAGGCATGAGTAGCGAAAGACGGGTGAGAAACCCGTCCGCCGATTGATCAAGGGTTCCAGGGCTAGGTTAATCCGCCCTGGGTTAGTCGGGACCTAAGGCGAGGCCGACAGGCGTAGTCGATGGACATCGGGTTGATATTCCCGAACCGATCGTAGGAGGACCCATACCGAGGCAGTCGATGCTAACCACCCGATCAGTCCTCTTGCCCTTCGGGGTGAGGGATGCTGTGAGGCTGGGAACCAAGGTTGTAGTAGGTCAGCGCGAGGGATGACGCAGAGAGGTAGCTTCCGCGGACTTAATGGAATAGTCCGTCTAAGCGTGCAGCCCGACCCCGGGTAATGCTGGGGTCATCCAGGGTGAGACGTGATGGGGATCCCGTATGGGCGTAGGTGAGTGATCCTGTACTGCCAAGAAAAGTTCCGGCGTGACGAATACGGTCGCCCGTACCCTAAACCGACTCAGGTGATCAGGTAGAGAATACCAAGGCGTTCGAGAGAATCGTGGTTAAGGAACTCGGCAAAATGCCCCCGTAACTTCGGGAGAAGGGGGGCCTGAAGGGTGAGAGCCCTGAGGGCCGCAGAGACCAGGGAGAAGCGACTGTTTACTAAAAACACAGGTCCGTGCGAAGTCGTAAGACGCTGTATACGGACTGACGCCTGCCCGGTGCTGGAAGGTTAAGAGGACCGGTTAGCTCTTTGGAGCGAAGCTGAGAATTTAAGCCCCAGTAAACGGCGGTGGTAACTATAACCATCCTAAGGTAGCGAAATTCCTTGTCGGGTAAGTTCCGACCTGCACGAATGGCGTAACGACTTCTCCACTGTCTCAACCGCGAACTCGGCGAAATTGCATTACGAGTAAAGATGCTCGTTACGCGCAGCAGGACGGAAAGACCCCGGGACCTTTACTATAGTTTGGTATTGGTGTTCGGAACGGCTTGTGTAGGATAGGTGGGAGACTGGGAAGCATTCACGCTAGTGAGTGTGGAGTCGTTGTTGAAATACCACTCTGGTCGTTCTGGATTCCTAACCTCGGTCCGTGATCCGGATCAGGGACAGTGCCTGATGGGTAGTTTAACTGGGGCGGTTGCCTCCCAAAAAGTAACGGAGGCGCTCAAAGGTTCCCTCAGCCTGGTTGGCAATCAGGTGTTGAGTGTAAGTGCACAAGGGAGCTTGACTGCGAGACAGACATGTCGGGCAGGTGCGAAAGCAGGAACTAGTGATCCGGCACCTCATTGTGGAATGGGTGTCGCTCAACGGATAAAAGGTACCCCGGGGATAACAGGCTGATCTTGCCCAAGAGCTCATATCGACGGCATGGTTTGGCACCTCGATGTCGGCTCGTCGCATCCTGGGGCTGGAGTTGGTCCCAAGGGTTAGGCTGTTCGCCTATTAAAGCGGTACGCGAGCTGGGTTTAGAACGTCGTGAGACAGTTCGGTCCCTATCCGCTGCGCGCGTTGGATATTTGAGAAGACCTGTCCCTAGTACGAGAGGACCGGGATGGACTGACCTCTGGTGTGCCAGTTGTTCTGCCAAGTGCATGGCTGGTTGGCTACGTCGGGAAGGGATAACCGCTGAAAGCATCTAAGCGGGAAGCCTGCTTCAAGATGAGATATCCGTGCCCCTTGTGGGTGAGAGGCCCCCAGTAGATGACTGGGTTGATAGGCCAGATGTGGAAGCACAGCAATGTGTGGAGCTGACTGGTACTAATGGCCGATGACTTATCAACATCAAAGTTTTTGTTTGCTGGTGTTCGCGTCCACTGTGTGGTTCTGGAGAAGCAACTCCTGCCACTGCGTCCCCTGGTCGGGGGTGTGGTTGGTCAGGGCTGGTTGGTCTCGCCGTGTTACGGCGGTCATAGCATCGAGGAAACGCCCGGTTCCATTCCGAACCCGGAAGCTAAGCTCGATTGCGCCGATGGTACTGCACTCGGGAGGGTGTGGGAGAGTAGGTCGCCGCCGGACATCTTCATCGGGAAGGGTGGAGGACGTCGCTGGGGTGCTCGTGAGAGTGTCTCGCCGTCCCCCGCCCTTCCCTTTTTTCATGCCCCATTGCAGGTCGAGGCGTCCGGAGAGTACTCACGTCGTCGCCTGCACGTCTTCGACGCACCGTGTCAGTGCGCGAGCAGGCGTGTGGCGTTGGCCCGCTCGGGACCATGCGCTCGGGGCGCGAGGTGCCACGCCGGGTAGACTTCAGCGGCGCACCGGGGGCAGGAACGCCCCTCGCGTCGGGCCTCGGCCCGCCACCGTTCTTCGTCCGTCGGTCCGCCGGCGAGCGCCGACCCTCAGGAGAGCCATGCCGTCCTCGCTGCCGGCCGTTCCCGACATCGACGACGTGATCGCGGATCGCATCGTCGAGCGCCTCGTCGAGGTGGAGGAGCAGCTTCGTCAGTCCGTGGCCACGAGCGACGACATGGTGCGGTGGACGGGCAGGCACCTCATGGACGCCGGCGGCAAGCGCGTGCGTCCCATGCTGACGCTTCTCGCCGCCTCCCTCGGGGACGTCGACGCGGCGGGCGTGGTCGACGCGGCCGTGCTCGTCGAGCTCACGCACCTCGCGAGCCTGTACCACGACGACGTCATGGATTCCGCGACGACCCGGCGCGGCGCCCGCAGTGCGCACGCGATCTGGGGCAACAACGTCGCCATCCTCACCGGCGACTTCCTGTTCGCCCGTGCGAGCGGGCTGAGCGCGAGCATCGGCACCGAGGCCGTGCGTCTGCACTCCCACACCTTCGAGCGCCTGTGCCTGGGGCAGCTGCACGAGACCGTCGGCCCCACCGAGAAGGACGATCCCTTCGAGCACTACATCTCCGTGCTCGCGGACAAGACCGCCTCGCTGCTCGCCCTCGCCGGCCAGCTCGGCGCCCTCCTCGGCGGTGCGGGGGAGAGCGCGGCGGAGATCATGCGCCGTTACGGCGAGAAGGTCGGTGTCGCCTTCCAGCTCGCCGATGACGTCCTCGACCTCGCGAGCGACGCGGGCACGAGCGGGAAGACCCCCGGGATCGACCTCCGTGAGGGCGTGCCGACCATGCCGACCCTCATCGTGCGCCGGCGGGCCGCCCAAGCCCCCCAGGACGAGCGCACCGCTGAGATCGTCCGTCGGCTCGACGGCGACCTCGAGGACGACGCCGAGCTCGGTGCGCTCGTCGCGCTGCTGCGGGAGGACCCGGCGCTCGAGGAGACCCGTCAGCTCGCCGAGCGCACCGCGGCGGAGGCCATCGCCGTGCTCGAGGAGCTTCCCGAGGGGTCGGTCCGTGAGGCCCTCATCACGTTCACCTCGACCCTGGTGCAGCGTCGCCGCTGAGCCCGGACCAGGCCCTCCTCCCGCGGGGGACCGTCCCTGCCCAGGTGGGGCGCGTTGTGGACACATGGCGCTGAACGCGGCCTTTGAGTACCCTGATCGGGTCGTGCATACGGTGGTCCGAGCCCGGGGGAGGTCCTGACCGGTCGACCGGACCCACAGGGTCGGTCGCCCGCACAGCGCCCGCCTCGGTGCGGAGGCCCGGTGCGGTTCCCCGGAGTTCCGCCCGTCCTCAGCACAGGTGCTCCGCGTCCACGACTCTCGAGCGAGTCTTCATGGGGGAACGAGCATGTCCGTCGACACCGGTGCGATCCGCCGTCGCCGTCGAACCGGCGCGATCTCCGCCGCGGTCCTGGCGATCGCCTCGCTCGTCATCACGGGGTTCGCGATCCACCACCCTGGACTGAGCTCCTCCGTGGTCGACGTCAACAACGGCGGGGTCTGGGTCACCAACCGCCACGAGGGCCTCATGGGCCGCCTCAACGTCGACGCGCAGGAGCTCGACGCCCGCATCGCACAGACAGGCGACGACCTCGGACTGCTGCAGTCCGGCTACGACGTCATCGAGACCGGTCCGCGCGGTTTCACGCCCATCAACACCGAGGGCCTCTCCCGCGGCGGCGTCGTCGAGCTCGCCACGGGCAGCCAGGTGAAGCTCGGCGGGGACCGCGTCGCGATCGCCTCCCCGGACGGCAAGGTCTGGGTCATGTCCCCGGACGAGGCCGCCGCCTTCACCCCCTCCGGCGCGGATCCCGTCTACGAGTCCCAGGGCACGCCTCCGCGCATCGCGGTGAGCACCGAGGGCACCGTGTTCGTCCTCGACGGCGACCAGCTGCTCACCTTCCCCCGCGAGCCCAACACGCGCAACACCAAGAAGGTCGCCCGCAAGCCGGTCACGATCAGCGGCGTCTCGTCCAAGCCGGAGTCCCTCCAGCTGTCGACCGTCGGCGAGGAGCCGGTCATCCTCGACGCGGAGAACCAGCTGCTGCGCCTGGGAACCAAGGGCAAGGACGTGAGCCTCGTCGACCAGGGGGTCGCCTCCCTCGAGGACGCCAAGCTCCAGCAGCAGAGCACCGAGTCCGACCAGGTGGCCGTCGCCACCGCCGATGCGCTGTTCCTCGTCCCCCTCGGCGGCGGTGACCCGCAGAAGATCCCCGCCGGCGGCAACGGTGAGCCGACGGAGCCGGCACAGGCCAAGGGCTGCGCCTACGGGGCCTGGTCCGCCTCGAACCGCTACGTGCGTGCCTGTGAGGGTCAGGAGCCCGTGCCCGAGGCGGTCCCGGACACGCACGGGGGCGAGGAGCTCACCCTTCGCGTGAATCATGACCTCGTGGTCCTCAACGACCAGGAGTTCGGCCTCTCCTGGATGATCGCCGAGCAGATGCAGGTCGTCGACGACTGGGTCATCACCCAGGACATCGAGACCAGCACGGCGAAGGAGAAGGAGAAGGAGACGCTCACGACCACGATCACCAACGTGGCCGCCGAGCGCGACAAGGAGAACCGCAAGCCCACCGCGAACGTCGACGAGTTCGGCGTGCGCGCCGGCCAGAGCATCGTGCTGCCGGTCGTGCGCAACGACACCGACCCCGACGGCGACGTGCTCACCGTCGGCGTGAAGGGTCGCGGGCCGTCGATCGGGACCGTGACACCCATCGAGGGGGACACCCAGCTGCAGGTGGACGTCGCGGACGACGCCACCGGCTCCCAGACCTTCGCCTACACGGCGGACGACGGCCGCGGCGGCACGGACACGGCGACCGTGACGCTGAACGTCGTCCCGGAGGGCGAGAACTCCGCCCCCCGGCCCGCCGAGGACCGCCTCACCAAGGTGCAGGTGCGCTCCGGCGAGTCCGTCTCGCTCAACATCCTCCCGTACTGGGAGGACCCCGACGGGGACGCCTTCTACCTCTCCAACGCCACCATGGAGCCGGAGGACATCGTCTCCTTCACCCCGGACGGCCGCCTCACGATCAACGACGCGGGCCTCACGACGGGGAAGAAGGAGGTCACCCTCCAGGTCCGCGACGAGAACGGCGAGGTGGGGGAGGGGACCCTCGAGATCGAGGCCGTCGCGGACGCCGACCTCACCCCGATCACGACCGCGGACCACGTCAGCATCGTCCAGGGCCGCTCCGCGACGATCAAGCCGCTCGCCAACGACCTCAACCCCAACGGCGGCGACCTCGAGCTCACGAACGTCTCGAAGGACGACCGCCTCGAGATCGACCCCGCGCTCGAGGCCGGCACCGTCAAGGTCTCCGGACAGGAGCCCGGCACCTATTACCTCGACTACGCGGTCGCCTCGAGCGGCACCACCGAGACCTCGCCGGGCGTGATCCGTGTGGACGTGCTGCCCGAGAGCTCCGAGGAGCTCGTGCCCGTCGCCGTGGACGACATGGGCACCGTCACCACCGGCACCGAGACCCTCATCGACCCGCTGCAGAACGACGTGGACCCCACCGGCGGCGTGCTCGTGGTCAACGGTGTGGACGTCCCCGAGGGCAGCGGGCTGAAGGCGACGGTCGTCGGCCACAGCCTGCTGCGGATCGAGGCGGAGCCCGGGGCCGAGGTCACGGGCCGTCCCGTGCCGCTCACCTACCACGTCGCGAACTCCGCCGGTCGGAGCGAGGGCACGGCCCGTGTCATGCTCGCCCAGACCGACACCCAGTTCGCGAACCCCGTCACCGTCCCCGACCGCGCGACGGTCCGCGCGGGGGACATGGTGCTCATCGACGCCCTCGACAACGACTCCTCGCCCACCGGCTCCGACCTCACCGTCGAGAAGCTCCTGGACACCGAGAGCGCCGACGCGAAGGGACGTCTCGAGGTCACCGAGGACAGGATCCGCTATCTCGCGGACCCGGGCACGAGCGGCGAGGTCACGCTCACCTACCAGGTGATCGACGAGACCGGCCGCCGTGGATCCGCACGGGTGACGATCTCGATCATCGCCGAGGACGCCGCGAACACCCCACCGCGGCCGGAGAACCTCACCGCCCGGACCGTCTCCGGCACACCGGTGCGGATCCCCGTGCGCACCACCGGGGTGGACCCCGACGGCGACTCCGTCATCATCACCGGCATCGCCTCCCCGGCACCCTCGCTCGGCGAGGTCACCGAGACCACCGGCGAGTGGATCGAGTACACCCCGCACGACGGCGCGACCGGCACGGACCGCTTCCGCTATCAGGTGATGGATCGCAGCGGCGCCGTCGGCACCGCCGAGGTGCAGGTCGGCATCGCCGCCCCGAGCGAGCAGAACCAGCCCCCGTACGCCGTCAACGACACGGTCGAGGTGCAGCCGGGCCGCGACGTCCAGGTCCCGGTGCTCGCCAACGACACCGACCCCGAGGGGGCGCCGCTCTCCGTGGACGCCGGCCAGGTGGAGGCGATCAGCGAGATCGAGGTCGCGCCCCAGGAGGAGTCCCCCGAGGGCATGGTCACCGTGACCACCCCCGAGGAGCCCGGCACCCACACCGTGCAGTACGCCGCGAGCGACGGCCAGCTCTCCAGCACCGGGACGATCACCGTCAAGGTGAACCCCGACGCGCCGCTGCTCGCCCCGATCGCCCGCGACGACTTCGTCTCCCCGGACGACGCCCTCGACCCCGAGATCGAGTACGTGGACGTCGACGTGAGGGCGAACGACGCCGACCCGGACGGTGCGACCACCGACCTCGAGGTGACCCTGCCCGACGGCGCGCCCGAGGGCACGCAGGCCCGCGACGACGGCACCGTGCGCGTCACCCCGCAGGAGGAGCAGCAGCGCATCCGCTACCGCGTCGAGGACCCGGACGGCCTCGAGGCCTACGGCTACATCTGGGTGCCGGGCACCGCGAAGCAGCCCCCCGTGTGGGTGGGCGAGCCGGTCACCGTCGACTTCGAGGGCGAGGCCAGCATCGACCTCTCGAGCCCCGAGAACGTGCGCGTGCGCCCCGGCGCCGAGGCCGCGACGATCACCGACGCCGAGAGCGTCTCCGCGGACCACGCCGACGGCTCGCAGCTCGTCACGGACGCCTCGACGATCACCTACCGCCCCGCCGCGGGCTTCTCCGGCCAGGACACCGTGTCGGTCGAGGTCTCCGACGGCGCGAGCGGGGACGCGACCGCGGCGACCGCGACACTCGCCATCCCGATCGAGGTGAAGCCCTCGACGGAGAAGGAGGAGAACCTCCCGCCCACCTTCCAGGGCGCCTCGCTGCGGGTCGAGCAGGGCGAGTCCTCGCCCCCCGTGGACCTCTCGGCCGGCGCGGAGGACCCCGAGGGGGACGAGCTCGAGTACGCCCTCGCCGCCGTGCCGGAGGGCAAGGGCGTCGACGTCGCGCTCGAGGGCAGCACGCTCACCGCGACGGCGTCGACGACGGCCGTCAAGGGGACGATCATCGACGTGCCCGTCACGGTCACCGACGGCAGCCACGACCCTGTCACGGCCTCCGTGCAGGTCAACGTCACCGGGTCGAACCGGCCGCTGATCTCCGCCGGCCTCGACACCGCGACGATCGACGCGGGGAAGACCGGCACGGTCGACGTGCTCGCCAACGACTCCAACCCCTTCGAGGACGGGAAGCGGACGATCGAGAGCGCCCGGGCGACCGCGGGCGAGGGGAAGGCCGAGGCCAAGGGCGACCAGGTCGAGATCTCCCCGGACGCCGGCTTCCACGGCACCCTCACCGTGGAGTACGCGGTGCTCGACGACACCGGCGACCCCGACCGCCGCGTCACCGGCGAGGTCCGCGTGACCGTGCGGGACGTGCCGAAGGCGCCGTCGGCCCCGCGCATCGGCGAGGTGGGCGACGGCAGCGTCGAGCTGAGGTTCTCCGCCGGGGACGACAACGGCGCCCCGATCACCGGGTACACCGTGACCCCCGCGGGCGGATCGGCGAAGCCGACGCAGTGCCCCGCGACCTCGTGCACGATCACCGGGCTCGCCAACGACACCGAGTACACCTTCCGGGTCACCGCCACCAACGAGGTGGGGGAGTCGGAGCCGTCCGTCGCCTCCGCCAAGGCTCGGCCGGACGTGAAGCCGGAGAAGCCCGCCGCGCCCTCCGCCGAGCGCGGTGACACCCGCCTCGGCGTGACATGGTCCGCCCCCGAGAACCGCGGTTCCGCGATCCAGTCCTACGACGTGCAGATCCAGGACACCGCGACCGGGCAGACGGAGGCCGTGAACGTCGAGGGCGGCGCGACCACGCACGAGTTCTCCGAGCTCACCAACGGCACCGACTACCGCTTCCGGGTGCGCGCCATGAACCTCGCCGACGACCCCTCGGACTGGTCCGCCTGGTCCGCCCCCGAGCACCCGGCCGGCAAGCCCGGCAAGCCCGGCGGGAAGATGGAGGCCTCGCGCGTCAACGATCCGATCGGCGGCGGCGTGACCGTCACCTGGCCCGCGATGACCACCGCCGAGTCCAACGGCGAGCCGATCACGCAGTACGTGATCACCGCCTCCGGCGGGCAGGAGAAGACCGTCACGGCGCGGAGCGGCACGAACTCGTACACCTTCCGCGGCCTCGACGAGGACACCGAGTACTCCTTCACCTACACCGGCGTGAACTCGGTGGGCACGGGCACCTCCGCCTCGGCGGCCTCGAACAAGGTCGTGCCCTGGGCGAAGCCCGAGGCACCGGGGAAGGTGACCGCGAAGCTGCCGGACGAGGGGAAGGGCGCCGGTCCCAACGGACGCGTGGACGTCTCCTGGGAGAAGGCCGACGGCGGCGGCACACGGGTCAAGGACTACGTGGTCAGCTGGTCCGGGAAGACGAAGATCGTGGACGCCTCGCAGAACTCGACCCGGATCGAGGGGCTGACGAACGGGAAGGCCTACACCTTCACCGTCAAGGCGCGGAACCGCTTCGAGGGCGGCGAGAGCGACTACTCGAAGGCGTCCAACAGCGTCACCCCGTACACGACGCCCGCGGCGCCGAGCGTCTCCGCCGCTCCCGGCAGCTGCTCCGGCAGCTCCTGCTCGGTCACCTTCTCCTCCTCCGCCAACGGCAGCGGCGGGGCGGACCCGGTGACCCTCACCTGCAGCATCGACGGCGGTGCGTTCGGCGACTGCCCGGGCTCGGTGAGCGGCTCGAGCGGGCAGAAGCACACGATCACGGTGCGGGCGAGGAACCGCGGCGGGCTCGTCAGCGAGGCGAGCGCCGAGGCGAACGCCCCGACCGCGACGCCCACCCCGAGCGTCTCGGGCGAGGGGACCGTGGGCGACGCGAGCCATGAGAAGGGCTGCACGACGAGACGCGGCTGCTACTACATCGACTTCACGGTCTCGGGCCTCGATCCGAACACGACCTACACCTACTGCGTGAAGGGTGAGGGCCTCGCCGGCGGGAACTGCTGGTACCCCACGACCGACGGCAGCACCGCCACCACCGGGACCCTGACCACGGACGGCAACGGCAGGTGGCAGCTGCACGGCGACGGCCGGAAGCCCTACTGGGGCAATCCCAACAAGGCCGTCTGGATCTGGGTCGAGAAGGATGGGAGGTCCGCCGACTCCAACAAGGTCTATCCGGTGAAGTGACCGCCTCCCCGCGCCGTACCGCCCCCGACCACCCCACTCCGACCCCGAGGTGCTGACCCCATGAGCATGACCCCCGAACAGGCCCGCTGGTTCTCCGACACCTTCGACAAGCTCGTGCAGAGCGTCGGCCAGGCGGTGATCGGGAAGAACGAGGTGGTGCGCCTCGTGCTCACCGCGATGATGGCGCCCGGCCACGTGCTGCTCGAGGACGCGCCCGGCACCGGCAAGACCTCGCTCGCCCGTTCCATCGCGGCGACCGTGCAGGGCTCGAGCGCGCGCATCCAGTTCACCCCGGACCTCCTGCCCTCGGACGTCACCGGCGTGACGATCTACGACCAGACGAGCAAGCAGTTCGAGTTCCACCGCGGCCCCGTCTTCGCGAACGTCGTCCTCGCCGACGAGATCAACCGCGCGTCCCCGAAGACCCAGTCCGCGATGCTCGAGGTCATGGAGGAGGGGCGGGTGACCGTGGATGGCGTCACCCATGAGGTGGGCAGCCCCTTCATGGTCATCGCGACCCAGAACCCGATCGAGCAGGCGGGCACCTATCGCCTGCCCGAGGCGCAGCTGGACCGCTTCCTCATGAAGACCTCCCTCGGCTACCCCGACCACGCCTCGAGCGTCCAGATCCTCCAGGGCGCCTCGGTGCGCGACCGCAGCGCCCAGCTCGCCCCACGGATCTCCCTGCAGGCCGTGAACGACATGACCCAGCTCGCCTCGACCGTCCACGTGGACCCGGCGGTCCTCGAGTACGTCTCCCGCCTCATGGAGGAGACCCGTCTCGCACCCGAGGTGCGGGTCGGCGTCTCCATCCGCGGCGCGCTCGCGCTCATGCGCGCCGTGAAGGTATGGGCCGCGGTCAACGGCCGCCACTACGTCATCCCCGACGACGTCAAGCACCTCGTCGAGCAAGTCTGGCTGCACCGTTTCGTGCTCGACCCCGAGGCGGAGTTCGCGGGCACCACTGCGAAGACGGTCATGACGAAGATCCTCAGCGAGGTGGCGCCTCCGCAGGCGCGTCAGCAGACCGCATGAACGTCGACACCTCGCTGCCCCAGGACACGGCCGACGCGAAGGCCGCCCGCCGGGAGTCCCGCCGACGCCGACGGAGCTCCGGGCCCACGGACCCCCGCGGCGGCGCGCCCGCCCCGCAGGGCGCCGTCCAGGGCGACGGCGAGAACCCGGAGGCGGAGCCCACCGGCGCCGCGAGGATCCGCTCTCGCCTCGCCCGCCTCTGGCGGAGGCGGATCCGACCGGTGCTCGGCGTCGTCTCGCCGATCGGTTGGGCGGTGCTCGGCGTCGCCGTCGCGGCCTGGACGGCGGGCCTCCTGCTCCACGTCACCGAGCTGAACGTGCTCGCCCTCGTGCTCACCGTCCCGCTCGTGATCGCGGCGGCCTTCGTGCTGGGGCGCGCGAACTACCGGGTGACCCTCGACCTCCAGAGCCACCGGGTGGTGGTGGGGACGCGCGCCGTCGGCCGCGTCGAGGTCGCCAACCCCACCCAGCGGCTCATCCTCCCCTCGCGGATCGAGCTCGCCGTCGGCGCCGCCACCGCCCAGTTCCTCGTCCCGCGCCTCGCCCCCGAGCAGACGCACGAGGAGCTCTTCGCCGTCCCCACCCGCCGACGCGCCGTGCTCGTCGTCGGCCCCGTCCGCTCCGTGCGCGACGACCCGCTGTCCCTCATGCGCCGCCAGGTGACGTGGGCCCGCTCCCAGGAGCTGTACGTGCACCCGCGCACCGTGCGCCTCGACGAGGCGGCGAGCGGCTTCCTCCGCGACCTCGAGGGCACCCCGTCCTCGGACCTCTCGAGCTCCGACATCGCCTTCCACGCCCTGCGCGACTACGTGCCCGGGGACGACCGCCGCCACGTGCACTGGCGCACGACGGCGCGCACCGGGAAGCTCATGGTGCGGCAGTTCGAGGAGACCCGGCGCTCCCACGTCGTCGTCGCGCTCGACGACCTCCGCGACCACTACAGCGGCGAGGACGAGTTCGAGCTCGCCGTCTCCGCCGCCGCCTCGATCTCCGCCCAGACCTTCCGGGAGGAGAAGGAGCTGACCGCCTTCACCGTCACCGCGAACCAGCGCACCGCCGCGTACCGCCCGCTCATGGACGACTACACCGAGCTCGAGCTGCGCGCCGGCCGCCAGGGGCTCCACGAGCTCGGGCAGAAGGCCGCCGACCTCGCCCCGAACGCCTCCGCCGTCATGCTCGTCGTCGGTGCCCACGCCACCGCCCGGGAGCTGAACGCGGCGGCCACCCAGCTGCCGCTCGGCGTGCTCGCCGTCGCGATCCGCTGCGTGGACGGCGCCGAGGTGCGCCGCTCCGCGATCGGCGGCCTCGACGTGGTGACCCTCGGCGCCCTCGACGACCTCCCCAAGGCCCTCCGGGCGGTGGGCCGATGAGCGCCGCCGCCCGCGCCCGTGCGCCGCGCTCCCGCAGCCTCTTCTCCGAGGTGCCGATGCGCCGTCACGTCATCGACCTCGCGGTCCTGCTCGTCCTGTTCGTGTTCGCCCTGGTCGGATTCCAGCCCGTCTACGGGGGAGCGCAGTACCTGGTCACCGGTGTGCTCGGGATCCTGCTCGGCATGCTCATCGCCGTGATCGGCGCGCAGTGGCGCTGTGGCCCGCTGCGGATCACCGCCCTGCTGATCGGGGTCTACCTCCTGCTCGGCGCCATGGTCGCGGCGCCCACCCACGCGCTCTGGGGCGTGGTCCCCACCCCGGCCGCGCTGCTCGAGCTGCTCAGGGCGCCGGTGGCGACCTGGAAGTCCGTGCTCACCGTCGCCCCGCCGGTGGGCACCGCGCAGGGCGTGCTCGGCGTCGTCTGGATCAGCACCCTGCTGCTGAGCCTGCTGGGCTCCACGATCGTGCTGCGCACGCGCGCCGTCGTCGCCGCCTGGCTGTTCCCGATCGCCCTGCTCGCGGTGACGATCGTCTTCGGGACGACCGAGGCCTTCGCGCCCGTGATCCGGGCCGTCCCCTTCGCGATCCTCTCCGTCGCGTGGCTGACCTGGCGCTTCGAGAGCGATCGCCTCGCCGGGGCCCGCTCGACGATCATCTCCGACTCCACCGGCACGGTGAGCCCCGGATCCTGGCGCAACCCCGTGCTGCGCCGCCGTGTGGTGGGCGGCGCGGTGATCCTCGCGCTCGCCGGCGGCGTCGCGATCGGCGCGCAATCCCTCCTGGACCCGCCGGAGGGTGCGGGCCGCACCGCGCTGCGCGACGAGATCACCCCGCCCTTCGACCCCCGCGAGTACGTCTCCCCGCTCGCGGAGTTCCGGGGCTACTACAAGTCCCAGCGCGATACCGAGCTGTTCTCCGCGACCGGGCTGGCGGGCGGGGAGTACGTGCGGCTGGCCTCCCTGGACCGGTACGACGCCCAGGTCTACAACGTCGCGAGCTCGACCTCCAAGAACAGCGCCTCGGGCGCGTTCGTGCGCACCGCGAGCGGCGTGGACCTCCACGAGGGGACGAGCGCCCAGGCGACGAGCACCGTCACGATCGGCGCCTACACGGGGGTCTGGATGCCGACCGTCGGCAGCCGCACGGATCGCATCGACCTCGGTGACCTCACCCCGAGCCGTGAGGGGGACGTGGCCGAGAACCTGTTCCTCAACGAGCGCAGCGGCACGGCCGTCAACGCCTCGGGCATGGTCACGGGGGACACCTACACGCTCTCCTACGAGCCGTACACGCCGCCCACCGCGGAGGATCGACGCAGCGCCACGTTCGCCGACGTCGAGCTGCCCGAGAACCCGGAGCTCGATCCCCGGATCAGGGAGCTCGCCGAGGACTGGGCGGGGACCTCGGCCTCCGACTACGAGCGCTTCGCGAACCTCTCCCGCCAGATCAAGGCGGATGCCTTCTACTCCCACGGCGTGGACGACGACGACGCCGCCTCGCCCTCGGGCCATGGCGTCATGCGCCTCCAGGACATGCTCGAGGACCCCTCCTTCGAGGAGGGGAAGGCCGACGCGCGTCCCAAGGGCCCCATCGGTGACGAGGAGCAGTTCGCGGCGCTCACCGCCGTCATGGCCCGCGAGATCGGGATCCCGGCGCGGGTCGTCATGGGCTTCCAGGTCCCCGAGGACGCCTCGGGCACCGTCTCGATCACGGGCGAGGACGTCACCGCCTGGGTCGAGGTGGACTTCGAGAAGCTGGGCTGGGTGCGCTTCGATCCCGCCCCCGAGGAGGACGAGGACCCCACCCAGCCCCAGCCCAAGGAGGTGGACAAGCCGCTGCCGCAGGTCGCCCAGCCCCCGCCGCCCCCGGCCGAGCCGCCGAGCCCGCCGCCCGGCGCGATGAGCGACGACGCGGACGACGAGGAGGACGAGCAGGACGAGACCCTCTCCTGGGGCGTCTACGTGCTCCTCGGCGTCTCTCCGTTCCTCCTGATCGGGCTCGTGCTCACGTCGATCGTGG
Organism: Brachybacterium sp. SGAir0954; assembly: GCF_005490785.1. GTDB lineage: Bacteria > Actinomycetota > Actinomycetes > Actinomycetales > Dermabacteraceae > Brachybacterium > Brachybacterium rhamnosum. The sequence continues at coordinate 1,795,515 of NZ_CP027295.1, forward strand.
TCGCCAAGGTGGTGCGCCGCCGTCGGCGGAGGAACCGGGACTCGCTGCCGGCACGGGTCGACGGCGGGTGGCAGGAGATCCTCGACCAGGTCACGGATCTCGGCACGCGCCCGGACCCGCGGATGACGCGGCAGGAGATCGCCGCGACCCTCGACGCCGCGGCGATCCCCGCAGGGGCGCCAGGTGCGGCAGGCCCCGGGGGCACGGGGACCGGGGTCGGTGCGAGGGCGCTCGCGGCGACCGCGGACCGCGTGGTCTTCGGACCGGACGACGTCCCCGCCGCCGCAGTGGACGCCTACTGGGACGACGTCCAGGGGACCCGGCGCGCGCTCGTCGCGGCGGCCCCGCGGCGTCGCCGCCTCCGTGCGCTGTTCTCGCTGCGCTCGTTCCGGCGCGGCCCGCGGGAGTCGGCTCTCGAGCGCCGCTCCGAGCGGGCCCGGGTCCGTGCCCGTGCCGCCGCGGACCGCCGTGGGGCCGAGCTCCGACGCCGCCGGGCCGCCCCCGGCTCCCGCCCCGCCACCGGGGGCGGCGCGCTGACACCCCAGAACCTGCTCCCGGCGGTGCGAGGATTCCTCTCCCGCCGCGCCGGGCGGATCCCGAGAGCGCCGAGGAAGGGCGATCGACGATGAACCAGACCCGATACTGCAGCACCTGCGGCGCGCTGCTCTCGGAGGGGGCGGCCGTGTGCGGCGAGTGCGGCGCCCGCTATCAGGCCTCCCCGTACGAGCGCCGCGCCACGGACGCACCCGATGCCTGGTCGCCGTCGCCGCGCGCCCGTTCCCGTGACCTCGGTCAGGAGGAGTCCGGCCCCGCGGAGGAGGAGGGAATCCAGATCCTCTCCCGCGAGGACCTCGCTCCGCGTGAGGCCGGGGCCACGACGATGCGGGGTGCGGACCAGTACGATCGGCGGATGGTCACACAGCCCGGAACGCAGCCCGGCGGGGACCCCGGCGCCTCGCCCGTCTACGGTTCCCCCGCTCCCGCTCCCGCACCCGTCTCCGCGACCCCGGGGGAGGGCGGCCCCGCCGCTCTCGAGCCCCCGCTGGACGGCTGCGTGTCCGCACCCGCCGCCAAGCGCCTGCTCGCCGCGATCGTCGACGGCGTGATCCACGGCGTCGTCCTCGTGCCGCTGATCATCGGCATCGTCCTGATCGCGACCCAGGAGTCGCCCGGCACCCTCGCCGCGGTGCTCACCGGGATCGGCGTCGCCCTGCCCGTCGCCTATGCCGTGGTGATCATCTGGCTGCACGGAGCGAAGGGCTTCACCCCCGGCAAGCTCGCCCTCGGCCTGCGCACGGCGCGGGTCTCGGAGGGCGGCCGCCTCGGCTTCCTGCGCTCCCTGGGCCGCGCGCTCCTGTACCGCCTGTTCCCGCTGCTCTTCGCGCTGTCGATCTTCCTGGACCCGCGCGGCACCCTGCGCGGCTTCCACGACCGCGTGGTGGACTCGGTCGTGGTCGACGTGAAGGCGGGCCGCGACCCCCTGCGTCCCCGTGCCGACGACTTCGAGCGCCGCAGCGACGAGGAGTACCTCGGGGCGCCCTCCGTCGCCGTCGACGCCCATGACAACCTCCTCGCCGCGCCCGGTGCCGCATGGTCGGGCGGCGTCCCGTCGGCGCCGTCCGCGCAGCCCGCCGGGGCGCCGGGGGCCGCCGACGCCCTGTGGTCGCCGCCGTCGGCCCCTGCGGCTCCCGCGCCCGAGGCGGCCCCGTCGAGCGGTCCCTCGGCCGCGCCCGCGGAGCAGTGGGGCCCTCCTGCTCCCGCGGCCTCGGCACCTGTGGATCAGCCGCCCGTGAGCTCCGCACCCTCCGGCGCCGGTCACGAGTCCTGGGCTCCGTCCGCGCCTTCGGCCCCCGCGCAGGCGGAGCAACCGGCTCCCGCCTGGGGTCCGCCGCCCTCGACGGAGCAGCCCGTCCCGCCGGCCGAGCCCGCACAGCCCGCCTCGCCGGTCCAGCCGGCTCAGCCGGCCCAGTTCTTCCCGTCCGCTCCGCCGGCACAGCCCGCCGCCGGGTACGCGCCCCCGCCCCAGGAGTCCTTCGCCCCGGCGCCGGTCCCGGAGCAGTCCGGCGACATCACGGGCGACGCCTGGGCCGCGCAGCCCGCGGTCGACGGCCCTGCCGAGGCGGAGACCGCCGTCGGCGCCGACGAGGTCGACGAGCAGACCCGCATGACCTCCCCGGTCGGCGAGGACCTGGGTGACCTCGAGGCGACCCGCATCTCCGCCGTCTCCCTGCCGCCCGTGCACCGTGCCCTGCTCACCGTCGACGACGGCACCGAGCACCGGCTCGACCGCACGACGGTCCTGGGCCGCAACCCGAGCGCCGAGGAGGGCGAGGCGGGCGTGGTGCTGCCGGACCCCACGCGCTCGATCTCCAAGACCCACCTGCGGGTGGAGCCGACGGCGGAGGGCGTCACCGTCACGGACCTCGGCTCGACCAACGGCTCCGCGATCCTCCTCCAGGACGGCACGCGCGAGGCGCTGGTCCCGCACACCGCCACCGAGGTCCCCGCGGGGGCGCGCGTGGGCATCGGCGACCGCTGGCTCACCGTGGAGAGGGAGCAGTGATCGACCGCTCCCTCTCGGACCCGGACGCGCAGGGCACCATCCGCGTGGTCTCCTCGGCGACCACGCACGTGGGGCACGTGCGCGCCACGAACGAGGACAGCATGCTCGCCCACCCGCCGATCTTCCTGGTCGCCGACGGCATGGGCGGGCACAACGCCGGCGAGGTCGCGAGCGCGATCACCGTCGAGGAGTTCGAGCGCCTCACGCTGCAGGAGAACGTGAGCGTCGAGCAGCTCGGCGACGCGCTGACCTCCGCCGGGGACCGCATCGCTGCCCTCACCGGCGAGGCGCAGCAGGGTGCCGGGACCACCGTCGCCCTCGTCGCGTCGATGGTCCTGGACGGCGTGGGCTACTGGGTGGTGCTGAACCTCGGCGACTCCCGTGTGTACCGCCTCTCGGGAGAGATCTTCGAGCAGGTCAGCGTGGACCACTCCGTGGTCCAGGAGCTCATGGACCGCGGTGACCTCACTCCGGCAGAGGCGGAGGTCCATCCGTACCGGCACATGGTCACGCGCGCCCTGGGCGCCGGCCCGGACTCCGAGCCCGACTACTGGCTGATCCCGGCGGAGGTCGGCGATCGCATGCTCATCTGCTCCGACGGCCTGACCAACGAGGTCGAGGACGCGTCGATCGAGCGCGCGCTGCGCAGCCCGCGGGACGTGCGGACGATCGGCGAGGACCTCGTCCGGCTCGCGCTGGACGCCGGCGGCCGCGACAACGTGAGCGTCGTGATCGTCGAGGCCGTGGAGATCCTGGGCCTGTCGCTGCCCCCGGAGTCCACGGCGGACCTCCCCGGGGAGGACACCGACGAGCACGAGATCGACGAGGACACGCTGCCCCGCGGTCTCGAGCGCGAGGCCGGCGAGGGACGATGAGCGGAACCGGGGGCGAGGGAGCGGCGAGCACGGGCACCGGGGACGGCCCCGCGCCGCTGCTCGGGGCCGGGATCTGGGTGCAGAACGGGCCGGCGACGCTCGTCGTGCGCGAGCGCGGCTGGATCGTCCTCGTGCCAGGCACCCGCAAGGAGGTCATCGAGGCCGCGTGGAGCGTCCTCGGCGAGGACGCGGTCGACGGCGACACCCTGCTGCCCCGGACCGCGGAGCTCGCGGGCCTCGAGGGGCCGGAGAAGATCCCGGCGATCCTCTTCGCCCTCGTCAGCGGGAGCTCGGCGCAGCTGGGCGTGAAGGGACGGACCCTGCTCTCGCTCCACGACGCCGACGGCGCACGGCAGCTCGAGGGCGCCGACGGCGAGCTGCGCAGCGCGAGCGCCGAGGGCCTCGAGCGGATCGCCTTCGGCGACCTCCCTCCCGAGGATCCGACGGGAGTCCTGCGGATCGGGACCGGGGTCATGCGCACCAAGGGCTTCGTGCACATGCTCGTGGACCCGGCCGCGCTCCCGGACGAGCGTCGGGCCCGTCTTGCCGCGCAGGTCGAGAAGGACGGTCGTTCGATCGAGTCCGAGGAGTCGAAGGCGAAGCGGGCCGCGGCCCCGGCGCCTGCTCGGCCCGCGGCGTCCTCGAGCTCCTCGACCCCCGTGAGGAAGCCCGCCGCGGCCACCCGCAAGCCGGGGGAGATGCCTCCCTCGATCGCCGGACGCGGCGGCTCCTCCTCTCGGTCCTCGCGGACCGAGCCCGAGGCGCCGCGCGGCCCCAGCGTGTTCGACGGGCTGTTCGGCGGTGACGCGCCGGCTCCCGCCGCGGCGACCCCGGCCGCAGCCCCGGACCCCGTGGCCCCGGCAGCCGAGAGGTGGGTGTCCGAGCCCACCCCGGCAGCGGCGCCCGCGCCCGCGCCCGAGACCCTGGCGGTCGGGACCCCTGTCCCCGAGACCCCGGTGGCGGAGAGCGCCGAGGCCGAGGCCCCCACCCCCGCCGTGGAGTCGGCGCCGGCCGCCGCCCCGACACCCTCTCCGGCACTCGCAGCCTCGCCCGTCCCCACGCCGGCCCCGACGCAGGACGTGCCCTCGTCGCCGTCGGCGGAGCAGCAGCCCGTCCCGCAGCGGTCGACCGTGCAGGGCCAGGCCGAGCAGCCCGCGCCCCGGCGCCGACTCGTGAGCACCTCGCTCTTCGACCGTCGTCGTCCCGCGGCCACGCCGGCTCCGGCGCCGGCCACCGCGTCGTCGCCGGTCGCGCCGGAGGACCCCGGGGCGACCCGGATCGAGCCGGCGGATGACCGTATCGACGTCCCGGACGAGCAGACCCAGGTGCCGGTCACGGAGACCGCTCCCGCGGAGCCGGGGCCCGTGACCCCGGGACCTGCGGCGACGCCCGCCTCTGCATCGACGCCCGCACCCGCGGCGACGCCGGCATCCGCGGTGACGCCCGCGGCTGCGGCGACCCCCGCTCCGGCCCCGGCTCGATCGCAGCCGGCCCATCGCGCCGCCTCACCGGTCCCCGAGCACTCCGGGGCGCGCGCCGGCTCCCGTCGGGAGCTCCCGCCGGATCTCGACACCTCCCTCACCTACGACGACCTCTTCGGGAAGACCGTCTTCCGCACGATCGAGGACGCCGCGGTCCGTCGCCGCGAGGAGGACGAGGAGCACGCGGACGAGGTGGACGCACCGGAGCGCCCCGGCGCCGACGTCCCCGATGCGGGACGAGCGGACGCCGCGTCACCGGGGAGCGTCCCGTCGGCGCAGCCTGCCCCGTCGCCGAGCCTCGCCGCCCCCAGCCCGGCGCCCGCTCCCGAGCACACGGGCTCGGACTTCATCGACTGGGTGCCCGGGGTGGGACGCACGGCGCCGGAGATCGCGCAGACCGCGGCGCAGCGCGCGGCGACCCCGCCCGTCGCCGCCCCCGCCTATCCGCAGGTCCACATGCCCGAGCCGTCGGCTCCCGCGGGCGCGCCGGGATCGCCGGTCGCCCCGCCGCAGCAGCGACCCACCGCCCCGCCGCGGCGACCCACGGCCCCGCCGGCGTCGGCGAACCCTGCGGCACCCGCCCCCGGCCACCAGGCCGGACCGACCGTGGCCCCGGCGTCGGGCCCGTCGAGCTCCCGGCCCGACGCGGTCACCCACGAGGTGACCCTCCCCGGGCTCGTCTGCCCCCGCGGCCATGCCAATGCCCCCGAGCGCGCGGTCTGCGCCGTGTGCCGGCTCCCGCTCCAGGGCCCGGTGCGGCCCGTCGCCCGTCCCGCTCTGGGGCAGGTCATGATCTCGACCGGCGGCGGGTTCGTCCTGGACCGCAGCGCGATCATCGGCCGGCGCCCCCGCGCCTCCCGCGTGAGCGTCGCCGACATGCCCCAGCTGATCACCGTCCCGAGCCCCCAGCAGGACGTCTCCCGCTCCCATCTCGAGCTGCGGCTCGAGGGGTGGCACGTCCTGGCCACGGACCTCGGCACCACCAACGGCACGACCCTGCACCGACCCGGCGCGGACCCGGTGCGCCTGCGCCCCCGCGAGGGCGTCGGGCTGGGTCACGAGGACGTCCTCGACCTCGGGGACGGCGTGCTGCTGCGCTACCTGGGGGTGCGGTGATGGCGCGCCCGCCCCAGGCACCGCCGGAGCTCGCCGGCTACTCCTACGAGACCGTGCTGGGCTCGGGCGGCTTCGCCGACGTCTTCCTCTACCGCCAGCAGCGCCCGCAGCGACGCGTCGCGATCAAGGTGCTGCTGTCGACCGTGCTCGACGAGAGCGTCGCCCGCCAGTTCGAGGGCGAGGCCAACGTCATGGCCTCCCTCTCCACGCACCCCTCGATCGTCGCGATCTACGCCGCCGAGGTCTCCGCCGACCACCGGCCCTACATCGTCATGGAGTACTGCTCGCGCCCCAACTACGGCGTGCGCTTCCGGCGCGAGCGGATCACCGTCACGGAGGCCCTGCGGGTGGGGGTGCAGATCGCCGGCGCGGTGGAGACCGCGCACCGCGCGGGGATCCTGCACCGCGACATCAAGCCTGCGAACATCCTCGTCACCGACTACAACCGGCCGGCGCTGACGGACTTCGGCATCTCCATCGCGACGACCGGCGGCCAGGACATCGAGGACAGCCAGGGCCTGTCGATCCCGTGGTCGCCGCCCGAGTTCTTCACCGACCCGCCGCGGGCGGACGTCCGCAGCGACGTGTTCTCCCTCGCCGCGACGATCTACTCCCTGCTCGCCTCCGCGACGCCGTTCGAGCGTCGCGGTCAGCGCAACTCCGCCACCGATCTCATCCAGCGGATCAGCACGGAGCCCCTGCTGCCGCTGGACCGGCCCGACGTCCCGCCCGAGCTGGGGCGCGTGCTCGCCGTCGCCATGGCGAAGGATCCTCAGGCCCGCTACCCGAGCGCCCTCGACCTGGGCCGCGCGCTCCAGCAGGTCGAGCTGGGGCTCTCCCTGCCGGTCACGCAGATGGACGTGCTCGACGAGCGGGGACCCGCCCCCGAGGAGCAGGGCCAGGACGACGAGCTCGAGGCGCACACACGCATCCGGCGCGTCTCGACCGTGGACCCCGAGGAGTCCTCCCGTCGCCTCGACCGCTTCGCCGGGGTCGCGCCGGCGCTGTCCGGCCCCCGTCACGGCTCGCCCGGCTCGGGCGCGTCGGCGCACTCCGCGGCCTCCGCCGCGGAGCCGGGAGGGGAGTCCACCGTCCTGCGACCGGCCGGCGCGGCCCCCCTCGGCGCGACCCCGCTCGCGGCGACCGCCGCCGGCGGCGCGGCACCCGAGCGGACCACCCGGACCTGGCCCTGGATCGTGCTCGCCGCGGTGCTCGTCGTCCTCCTCGGCGTCGGCACCACGATCGGCGTGCGCGCCCTGGTCGTCGAGCCGGAGCCGGTCACCGCGACCTCGCCGGTCAACGTGCCCACGGGCGGGGCGGAGCCCCCGGGCGAGCCCGTCGACCCGAAGGTCGTCGTCATCACCGAGGAGTCGGAGGGCGTCACCGGGCGGGCCAAGGTCACCTGGGGCGTCCCCGAGGGCTACACGGAGGACGACTTCTTCCGCGTCCGGTGGAAGGACATGCCGGACAACTACGAGAAGTTCGGCGAGTGGACTGAGCAGCACGGGCGCAGCTCCGAGGTGCGCGACATGCCGCCGAACCTGAAGGATCGCTGCCTCGAGGTGCAGACCGTCTCCCCGGACGGGCAGTCGAGCGGGATCGTCGAGGCCTGCCTCGAGGACGACGGATGACCGGCACGAGCAGGATGACCGACGACAGCAGCCCCCGACGGGGGCACGAGCACGAGGAGGGACGCCGATGACGTCCTCGATCTCCGTGGAGTTCTGCGGCGAATGGTTCACGGTCGCCGACGGCGAGGAGCTGACGATCGGCCGCGACGCGGATCTCAGCGTCGACGACGACAACCCCTTCCTGCACCGGCGCTTCCTGTCGATCGTGCAGGTGGACACGCTGTGGTGGCTCGTCAACATCGGCTCACGGCTCTCCGCCACGATCACCGACCCCGGCGGCGCGATGCAGGCCTGGCTCGCCCCGGGCGCCCGCATCCCGCTCGTCTTCGACGAGACCAAGGTCGTGTTCACCGCGGGACCGACCACCTACGACCTCTCCATCCACACCGAGTCGCCCTCCTTCGAGCGGATCGCCGGCCCGGACGACCCGGTGGGGGAGACGACGGTGGGCGCCGTGCAGCTCACGGCGAGCCAGAAGCTGCTCATCCTCGCGCTCTCCGAGCAGATGCTCGCCCGTGAGGGCAGCGGCATGAGCACCGTCCCCACCTCTGCGCAGGCCGCGGAGCGGCTCGGATGGCAGCTCACCAAGTTCAACCGCAAGCTCGACAACGTGTGCGACAAGCTCGACCGGATGGGCGTGCGCGGTCTGCGCGGCGGCCCCGGGAAGCTCGCGAGCAACCGGCGGGCCCGTCTCGTCGAGCACGCCGTCATGTCGCGGCTCGTGACGGTGGAGGACCTGCCGCTGCTCGACCAGGCGCAGCAGCCCGACGAGGACTGATCGACCGGGCGGCCGGCACCGCCGGTCGCCGACGACGGCGGGTCTGAGCCCGCCCCAGGGGAGGACCCGCACCACCATGCGCATCAAGCTGACGCTGCGCCGTCCCGAGGACCGGCTCACCGACCTCGAGGTGACCGCCGACGCGACCGCCTCGGTCGCCGACGTCGCCAACGCGCTGTACCTCGCCGATCCCCTCCGCGACGAGGTCGAGCCGCCCGATGGGCTGACCCTCCAGGTCCAGGACCCGGGCGCGGGCCCCGGCGCGAGCGGCGTGCGCTCCCTGGACCGCGGCGCGGACCTCATCCAGGCGGGCCTGCGCTCCGGGAGCGTCGTCTCCATCGCCCGCTCCTCGGAGGACTTCGAGACCCGGGCGGAGTCACGCGGCGCGGCCGTCGCCCTGCTGCGGGTCCTCTCCGGGCCGGAGGCGGGACGCGAGTTCCCGCTGCCCAGCGGCTCGAGCGTCGTGGGACGCGAGGGCGACCTCGACATCCGCATCGCCGATCCGATGCTCTCCAAACGGCACGCGCGGATCAACGTCTCCGACACGATCGAGGTCGTGGACCTGCACTCCTCCAACGGTGTGGTGATCGGCGGCGAGCAGGTCCAGCGCGCCGTCATCGGCCCCGCGGACACCGTCCTCATCGGCGGGACGACCTTCTCCGTGATCACCCTGCACCGACTGGGCGGCGCCGCCCCGAGCAGCCCCGTCGTCGAGTTCAACCGCTCCCCGCGGGTGGTGCCGCGCTTCCCCTACCGCCCGCTCAAGGCGCCCACCCCGCCCAAGGAGCCCGCGCCGCAGTACTTCCCGATCTTCATGATGTTCGCGCCGGTGTTCATGGGCGCGTTCATGTTCTCCCTGACCCGCAGCCCCTTCTCGCTCATGTTCGTGGTGATGATGCCGCTCATGGCCACCGCGGGCTACCTCAACCGCAAGTGGCAGCAGAAGAAGCAGCTCGAGCGGCAGATCGAGAACTTCGAGGAGGGGCTCGCCTCGCTCAAGCGCCGCGTCACCGCCGCCCAGGACCTCGAGCGTGCGGTGCGGCTGGTGGAGACCCCCTCCGCCGCGGACACCGTCGACGCGGCGTTCCGCCTGGGCCGCCTGCTGTGGACCCACCGCACCGAGCACAACGCCTTCGGCACGGTGCGCCTGGGCCTCGGCGTCGCCGAGTCGCGGGTGGGCATCGAGATGCCGGGGGAGAACGACGCGATCCCGAAGTACTACGACATGCTCGACGACATGCACGAGAAGTACCGCCTGATCGCGGGCGTGCCGATCGTCGGGGACCTCCGCTCCGCCGGGAGCATCGGCGTCGCCGGCGGCGGCCAGGAGGCGGACGGCGTGGCCCGCGGGCTCGTCACCCAGCTGTTCGCCCTGCACTCCCCGGCGGATCTCGCGATCGCCGCGATCACCTCGCGCACCAGCCGCGACCGCTGGCAGTGGTTGAAGTGGCTCCCGCACACCTCGAGCCCCCACTCCCCGCTGCCCGGCGACCACCTCGCGGACAGCCCCGGCCGCGGCACCGCCCTGCTCTCCCGCATCGAGGAGCTCATCGAGCAGCGGGGCCAGGGCGCCCCGGCCCAGCTGCGCACCCCGCTCACGCCGGACGTGACGAAGGAGCCGCGGATCCCGCCGGAGCCGGTCGCCCCGCTGCTGCTCGTGGTCATCGAGGACGACGCGCCCGTCGACCGCGCCCGCCTCGTGCGCCTCGCGGAGAAGGGGCCCGACGTCGGCGTGCACGTGCTGTGGTCCGCCGCGAACGTCGCCGCGCTACCCGCGGCGTGCCGCACCTACGTCTCGGTCGACGAGGCCGTGGAGGGCGCGAGCGCGGGCCACGTGCGGCTCGGGGAGCGGTACTACCCCGTGACCGTCGAGACCGTCGCGGTCGACGTCGCCGCCGGGGTGGCCCGCCACCTCTCGCCCGTGGTCGACGCGGGCGTGCCGGTGGACGACGACTCCGACCTCCCGCGCGCGATCTCCTACCTCAAGCTCGGCGGCATGGCGCTCGCCGAGGACCCCGGCCACATCATCGAGCGGTGGAAGGAGAACAACTCCCTCACCCCGCGGGACGGCTCCGAGCCGGTGCGCCGCAAGCACGACGCGAACCTGCGCGGGCTGATCGGGCACAACGGCCAGGACGCCTTCCACCTGGACCTGCGCACCAACGGCCCGCACGCCCTCGTGGGCGGCACCACCGGCGCCGGCAAGTCCGAGTTCCTGCAGGCGTGGGTGATGGGCATGGCCACCGCCCACAGCCCGGACCGCGTGACCTTCCTCTTCGTGGACTACAAGGGCGGAGCGGCCTTCGCGGACTGCATCACGCTGCCCCATGCGGTGGGCCTGGTCACCGATCTCTCCCCGCACCTCGTGCGGCGCGCGCTCACCTCCCTGCGGGCCGAGCTGCACCATCGCGAGCACCTGCTGAACCGCAAGAAGGCGAAGGACCTCGTCTCGCTCGAGCGCACCGGCGACCCCGAGACCCCGCCGAGCCTCATCATCATCGTCGACGAGTTCGCGGCGCTGGCCAAGGAGATCCCCGAGTTCGTGGACGGCGTGGTCGACGTCGCCGCGCGCGGCCGCTCCCTGGGGCTCCACCTGATCCTCGCCACCCAGCGGCCGGCCGGTGTCATCAAGGACAACCTGCGCGCGAACACGAACCTCCGGATCGCCCTGCGCATGGCCGACGAGGCGGATTCCCAGGACATCCTGGGCGACAAGATGGCCGCCCACTTCGATCCGGGGATCCCGGGCCGCGCCGCCGCCAAGACCGGTCCGGGCCGCATCGCGACCTTCCAGACCGGCTACGCGGGAGGCTGGACGACGGAGGAGCCCGAGCGGGCCCGCATCGACATCGTCGAGCGGGACTTCGGCACGGGGGAGGCCTGGGACATCCCGGCCCCGCCCGTGAAGGAGGTCAAGGACCCGGGTCCCAACGACATCAGCCGCATGGTGCACACGATCATCGGCGCCGCGGAGCAGGCCTGCGTTCCGGCCCCGCGCAAGCCGTGGCTCTCCGAGCTCGCGGACGCCTACGACCTCTCCCGCCTGCCCACCCGGCGCAGCGACGAGGAGCTGCTGCTGGGCGTCATGGACGTCCCTGAGCAGCAGGCGCAGCCCACGATCTCCTACTTCCCCGACCGTGACGGCAACATGGCCATCTACGGCACGGGCGGCTCCGGCAAGTCCACGACCCTGCGCACCCTCGCGATCTCCGCCGCCTCGACGGTGCGCGGCGGTCCCGTGCACGTGTACGGCCTGGACTTCGGCGCCTCGGGCCTGTCGATGCTCGAGGAGCTCCCGCACGTGGGCTCGATCGTCCCCGGGGACGACGAGGAGCGGGTCATCCGCCTGCTGCGCACCCTGCGCGGGCTGGTCGACGAGCGCGCCCGCGACTTCGCGCGCTTCCGCGCCGGCTCGATCTCCGAGTACCGCGCACTCGCCGGGAAGCCGGAGGAGCCGCGCATCCTGCTGCTCGTGGACGGCATGGCCGCGTTCCGCGAGGCCTACGACTACTCGAACCTCACCAAATGGTTCACGACCTTCGTGCAGATCGCGACCGACGGGCGCCAGGTGGGCGTGCACGTGATCGTCACCGGCGACCGCCCCAACGCGATCCCCACCTCGCTGGGCTCCTCGATCCAGCGCCGCCTCATCCACCGCATGACCGGGGTGGACGACTATGCGGGCTTCGGCGAGCCGAAGGACGTGCTCGACGGCTCCTCGCCACCCGGCCGCGCGATCCTCGAGGGGCACGAGGTGCAGGTCGCCGTCCACGGCGGCGATGCGAACGTCGCGATCCAGTCCCGCGAGGTCACGAAGCTCGCGCGGGCCATGCGCCGGGCCGGCGTGCCGGAGGCCCCCGCCGTGGAGCGCCTGCCGGAGCGGGTCGAGCTGTCCTCGCTGCGTCCGGTCGTCGGCGGTCGCCCCGTGCTGGGTGTGGGCGACGAGACCCTCGCCGAGGTCACCTTCGAGCCGCGCGGCGCGTTCATGGTCACGGGCCCGATGGGTTCGGGTCGCACCACCGCGATGCTCACGATCGCCACCGGCCTCAAGGCGCTCGAGCAGCCGATGCGGCTCGTGCGCTTCTCCGCACGACGGACTCCGCTCACGGGGCTCGACGTCTGGGACGTGGAGGCCTCGGACCCGGAGACGGTCAAGGAGCTCGCCGCGCAGCTGCGCGGCACCGTGGAGTCCGGATCCGTGGGGGAGGGGCGGCTGGCCCTCTTCATCGACGGCGTCACCGACTTCACCGGGACGGGCGTCGAGAACGACCTCGACAAGCTGATCCGCGCCTCCACCCGCGAGGCCCAGTTCGTGGTGGGCGAGAACGAGTCCGCCTCGTGGTCGCAGGCCTACGTGCTCGCCCAGCCCTTCAAGTCCGGTCGCCGCGGCCTGCTGCTGCAGCCGGGGGAGATGGAGGGCGACTCGCTGCTGGGGACGAGCCTGGGCAGGATCCGGCGCGCGGACTTCCCGACGGGCCGAGGGTTCCTCGTCGCCGGCGGCCGTGCGACCAAGCTGCAGGTCGCCCAGCGCACGATCGACTGATCCGGTCCCACGTCGGCGCTCCCGCCGCGCTGGGGAGGACCGGTCGTCCACATGGGGACTCCTCCCCATCGTCGGATCCGGGAGGTCGACCTACAGTGAGGACGTCGACCAGGACGCAGGTGCCGGAGCCCCGAGCAGGGACGCGGGCGCCGGTCCGATCAGCCGAGCACACCGAGTGAGGGGAGAGGGTCCCGTGAACGCCACGCAGGGCATGAACGTGGAAGAGGTCCGCCGGATGGCGAACCAGCTGCGCGATGCGGCGGAGGAGATCACCCGCATCGAGCAGGAGCTGACCTCCGGGCTGGAGGAGGTCGACTGGACGGGTCCGGATGCGGACCGCTTCCGCGGCGAATGGTCCGGGGAGATGGTCCCCGCGCTGCAGCAGGTCAGGAAGGCCGTCGAGGAGCTGGGGCAGACGGCCGACTCCAACGCCGCCGAGCAGGAGGCCACCTCCTCCTGATCGAAGGGACGCGGTGACCCCTGGAGACGGGGGACAGGAGGCCCGGACGGAACACCCGTCCGGGCCTCCGGCGCGCTGGTATCTTGGGCGCCGTCACGGGTGGGACGAACGGAGCGGACAGCATGGTCAAGAGCATCTCGTACCCGAGCGCCGACTTCCCCGGGCCGCCGCGGATCAGCGCCGGCGTGCCCGAGGACTGGGAGGCTCTCACGGTCGCCGGTGTCCAGCTCGCCGTCGCCCAGCCGCGCATCGAGGGGCGCTTCCGCGCCAACGTGGTGGTCACCGTGCAGCGCTTCGGGCCCGGGTTCACGCTCGACCAGGCCGGTGAGTCGCTCACGCGCCGCAAGGCCGCCCTCCCCGAGCTCGAGGAGCTCGGCACGGGCCGGATCGAGGTGGGCGAGCGCGAGTGGATCGCGAGCGAATACGGCTACACCCAGCCCGGCCGGCCCACCGTGGTGCAGGCCGCCCGGTACACGGTGGTCCCGCGCGGGGAGAGCGCGACGGATGTCGTGGAGATCGTCGGCAGCTGCGGGGCGGATGGCGCCGACGACGAGATCGAGATCGTGCGCGGCATCCAGGACTCACTGCGCATCGAGACCGACTGACCCACCCCCCCCCGCCCGCCGGGGCGTCCCCGAGCGGAGGGTAATCCACGGGGAGTTCTCCCCATCGACCCGCCGCCGGTCCCCGACATAGCGTGGAGCCATCAGCCCGGGAGATCGAGGAGGCGGCCACGGAGGCCGCGGAGGTCACCCGGGGAGAGTCCAGGGAACACCGGATGAGGGGATGAGGACCATGAAGAAGGGTATGAACCCGGAGGCTGTCGATCAGATGGCCACGCAGATCACCGATGCGGCTGATCAGGCGAATGAGGCGTACCAGCGGGTGCTGGCGCGTGTGCAGGAGTTCGACTGGACCGGTGAGGATCGTGACCGGTACGTGTCGGAGTTCGAGTCGACGGTGGGTCAGGCGGTGCAGCAGCTGGTGCAGCAGGCGCAGGATCTGTCGGAGCGGGCGTCGAAGAATGCTTCCGAGCAGCGGGATGCGTCCGCCTGATCGGCGGGTGCGTCAGCTTCTCGTAGTCGTCGAGATCAGTTTTTTCTAGAGCGAGGGGATTGTCATGGCTTTCAAGGGAATGAACCCGGAGGAGGGTCGCGAGGTCGCGACCGCGATCAATGAGGCGGGCAGCCAGATCCTGGATGCGATCGATGCGGTGACCGGTGTGGTCAACGGTGTGGAGTGGGTCGGTCCGGATTACGACACGTATGTGGATGACTGGAACGGTTTTGTCTCGGGTCCGGTGAACAGCGTGGTCGAGGCGTGCAAGGCGAAGTCGGATGAGCTGAACCAGCATGCCGAGGAGCAGGACACGACCTCGAACAGCAACTGAGTCCGTCCGGTCGCGTAGTCGTCCGCGCCGCCGCAGGACCCCGTCCCGTCCCCCGCAGGGGAGCGGTGCGGGGTCCTTCGCCGTCCGCCGCCGACCCCGGCGGGGAGCTGGGCGAGCGGGGGTGCGGGCCGACGGCGAGCTGGGCGGCCGGGACGAGCGGCCCGAGCCGGCCGTCATCCACAACGGCTCCGTGCGGGCCGAGAGCGCGATCCCGCCTCTGACCTGTGGTGATATTCAGCAGGCGGTATGGGGAGGGGGATGGGGAGTTGTCCCCATCGTCAGGTCGTGCAGGGCCGCCTAGTGTGGAGTCATCACCTGGAGGTCAGGGATCGAGGAGGCGGCCATGGCGGCCGCGGAGATCCGGGCCATGGGTGGACCAGGGAAGACGCGACGAGGAGGAACGCCATGAAGAAGGGTATGAACCCGGAGGCTGTCGATCAGATGGCCACGCAGATCACCGATGCGGCTGATCAGGCGAATGAGGCGTACCAGCGGGTGCTGGCGCGTGTGCAGGAGTTCGACTGGACCGGTGAGGATCGTGACCGGTACGTGTCGGAGTTCGAGTCGACGGTGGGTCAGGCGGTGCAGCAGCTGGTGCAGCAGGCGCAGGATCTGTCGGAGCGGGCGTCGAAGAATGCTTCCGAGCAGCGGGATGCGTCCGCCTGATCGGCGGGTGCGTCAGCTTCTCGTAGTCGTCGAGATCAGTTTTTTCTAGAGCGAGGGGATTGTCATGGCTTTCAAGGGAATGAACCCGGAGGAGGGTCGCGAGGTCGCGACCGCGATCAATGAGGCGGGCAGCCAGATCCTGGATGCGATCGATGCGGTGACCGGTGTGGTCAACGGTGTGGAGTGGGTCGGTCCGGATTACGACACGTATGTGGATGACTGGAACGGTTTTGTCTCGGGTCCGGTGAACAGCGTGGTCGAGGCGTGCAAGGCGAAGTCGGATGAGCTGAACCAGCATGCCGAGGAGCAGGACACGACCTCGAACAGCAACTGAGGTCCCTCCCGGCCCCGCCGGGAGAACGCAGGAGCCCCGATCCCACCCCGTGCAGGGGAGGGGATCGGGGCTCCTCGACGTGCTGAGGGGTCGCGGGCGATCAGCGGTAGTTGATGAACTGCAGCGCGACCTCGAGGTCCTTGCCCTTGAGCAGGGCGATGACGGCCTGGAGGTCGTCGCGGCTCTTGGAGGAGACCCGCAGCTCGTCGCCCTGGATCTGGGCCTTCACGCCCTTGGGGCCCTCGTCGCGGATGATCTTGGAGATCTTCTTGGCGTCCTCGGTGCTGATGCCCTCCTTGAGGGCGGCCGCGAGGCGCACCTCCTTGCCGGACTGCTTGGGCTCGCCCACCTCGATGGCCTTGAGGGAGATGCCGCGGCGCAGGAGCTTGGTCTGCAGGACGTCGAGGACGGCCAGCACGCGCTCCTCGGCGTTCGCGGTCATGACGATCTCGTCCCCGCTGAGGGTGAGCGAGGCGCCGGTGCCGCGGAAGTCGTAGCGCTGGCCCACTTCCTTCACCGCCTGGTTCACGGCGTTGTCGACCTCCTGGCGGTCGAGCTGGCTGACGATGTCGAACGATGAATCGGCCATGGGGTGCCTTCCTTCCTCGGGGGTTCCCTGCCCCTGCATGATGCACGATCCCCCGATGATGCCCGATCCGAGCGCTGCGCCGGGCGGGGCCGTGGCCCTGTGTGCCGAGGGAGAGGCGATCCGCGGGCCGTGCCGGATCGGAGCGGGACGCGTCGGCCGGGCCGCCGGCGGCGGGCCGACGATCCCCGTGACCCGGTGCTGACCCGGCGCTGCCCCGGTGCCGAGCGGGCACCGAATCCGCCAGGGGCATCGAAACTGCAGGTCAGGAGCCCTGTGACCATGGTCATGCGGCGGAGAGGCCTCCCGGGTTCGCGCACCGTCGCCCACCCCGCTATGCTTTCCGAGTCCGCTTCCGGCGGCCCTCGCACCTGGTTCCCAGGGGTGGAGGACGACGGGGGAGGCCAACCCGGCAGGTTACCCGAGTGGCCAAAGGGGGCTGACTGTAAATCAGCTGGCATTGCCTACGGGGGTTCGAATCCCTCACCTGCCACCGCGGAGGGTCCTTGTGATCCGAAGCACCGGGAACACCGCGAGAATTGCTCTCCGAGCAGGGATTGTGTAGTGTTCACCGGGTTGCCCTGATAGCTCAGTCGGCAGAGCATCTCCATGGTAAGGAGAAGGTCAAGGGTTCGATTCCCTTTCAGGGCTCTGATGGATGCCGGCCCGGTCTCGTCTCGAGATCGGGCCGTCGCATCGATCACGCCGGGGTAGCTCAGACGGTTAGAGCGCACGACTCATAATCGTGAGGTCGCGGGTTCGATCCCCGCCCTCGGTACCGCACCGGTCCTACCGGCGATAAGATTCATCTCCCCGCGAGGGGACCCAGCCAGGCGCGCGGGCGAGCGCGCTTCTCGGAACGAAAGAGGCGAGTCGTGGCGAGCAAGAGCTCTGACGTGCGTCCCAAGATCACCATGGCCTGCACCGAGTGCAAGGCCCGCAACTACATCACCAAGAAGAACCGTCGCAACACCCCGGATCGGCTGGAGCTCTCGAAGTTCTGCCCGACCTGCGGCAAGCAGACGGCGCACCGCGAGACCCGCTGACCGGGTCTCCCCAGCGCGACACGACAGGCCACTCGGGGCGACCCGGGTGGCCTTCGTGCATCCTCGGGGGGAGGTGCGCCACGGGCGCGCCGTCCTCACGGCCCGCAGGCCACCACGCCCGCGGGCCCGCCGTCGGACCTGCGGCTCCGCAGTGCCACCGCCTTCGATCGCCCGGGGGATCACCCGCCCGGGCACCCTGGGAGAGACATGACCACCACCCCGGATCCGTCCTTCGCCGGTCGCACCTACCCCGCAGGGGCCGTGCACGAGGTCTCGAGCGCGAAGATCGCCGAGTTCGCGCGCGCCACCGGCGCCACCTCCCCGCTGCACCTCGATCCCGAGGCGGCGCGCGCGGCCGGCCACGCGGGCGTCGTCGCACCGCCCACCTTCCTGGTCTCCCTCGCCCAGGCCACCGAGGCGCAGTACATCGAGGACCCGGCCTCGGGGATCGACTTCACGCGCGTGGTCCACGGCGAGGAGGGGTTCACCCTCGAGCGCCCCGTCGTCGCGGGGGATCGGCTCGTCCCGACGCTCACCGTCGAGTCCGTGCGCGCCGCCGGCGGCCACGCCATGGTCACCACCCGGGTGGACATGACCGACGAGGCCGGCGCGCCGGTCGCGAGCGTGCGCAGCATGCTCGTCGTCCGCGGCGACTGACCCGCCGCAGCGACGGCGGCTCCGCGCGGCGACCTGCCGCACACGGCCCGCCCGCCCCCTCCCCGCAGCGCCCCGGCACCGACGCCGGATCCCCGACCTCCCGCGGCCCCGGCCGCCCCACGCCCCTGGAGATGCGATGAACGACCTCGACCTCAGCACCCTCGAGAAGGGCCAGGTCCTCGCCCGGCGCGAGCACCGGCTCAGCCGCGACACCCTGGTCCGCTACGCGGGCGCCTCCGGCGACTTCAACCCGATCCACTACAACGACACCGTCGCCGAGGCCGCCGGCCTGCCCGGCGTCATCGCCCACGGCATGCTGACCATGGGCACCGCGATCACCGGCCTGCTCGAGGAGCTCGGCGACCCCTCGCTGCTGCGCGAGTACTCCACCCGCTTCACCAAGCCCGTGCCCGTCCCCGCCACCGGCGAGGCCGTGCTCGAGGTGACCGCGACCGTCGGCGCCGTCGACCCCGAGGCCGGCACCGTCCGGATCGACCTCACCGCCGTCACCGCGGAGGGCACCTCGGTGCTGGGCCGCGCCCGCGCCGTCATCGCGCTGCCGGTGCAGGCATGAGGCTCGCCGACCTCACGACCCTGCGGATCGGCGGGGAGATCCGGACCCTCGTCGAGGCGACGACCGAGCAGCAGGTCATCGACGCCGTCTCCGCGGCGGACGCCGCAGGGGAGCCGATGCTCGTGCTCGGCGGCGGCTCCAACCTCATCGCCTCCGACGCCCCCTTCGAGGGCACCGTCGTCCTGCTGAAGGACCCCGGGACCCCGCCCGGCCTCGACGCGACCTGCGAGATCCCGACCTCGGGTGAGCCCGACGGCAGCCCCGCGGATCCCGCCGCCCTCACGCCGCTGGACCCCACCTGCGGCGGCGCGATCGTCGAGCACTTCGCCGGGGTCAGCTGGGACCGCGCCGTGCAGTACGCCGTGGCGCGGGAGCTCGTGGGCATCGAGGCGCTCTCCGGCATCCCCGGGACCGTGGGCGCGACCCCGATCCAGAACGTCGGCGCCTACGGCCAGGAGGTCGCCTCGACGATCACCCGGGTGCGCACCTGGGACCGCGAGCGCGGGGCCGTGCGCACCTTCTACGCGGGCGACTGCGACTTCGCCTACCGCGACAGCATCTTCAAGCGCACGCCCTTCACGGGCGGTGCGCCGTCGGCCACCGGCCGCTACGTGGTGCTCTCCGTGAGCTTCCAGCACACCCTCGGCTCGCTCTCCGCCCCGGTGCGCTACGCCCAGCTCGCCGCGGCGCTCGGCATCGAGGTGGGCCAGCGGGCGCCGATGGCGGAGGTGCGGGGGACCGTGCTGCGGATCCGCGGGGAGAAGGGCATGGTCCTGGATCCCGCGGACCGCGACACGTGGAGCGCCGGCAGCTTCTTCACCAACCCGATCCTCCCGGCGGCGGAGGCCGAGCGGTTGCCCGAGGACGCCCCCCGCTTCCCCGCGGGCGACGGCCTCGTGAAGACGAGCGCCGCCTGGCTCATCAGCCATGCCGGCTTCGACCGCGGCTTCGCGGTGGGGGAGCGGGCGAGCCTGTCCACCAAGCACTCCCTCGCACTGACCAACCGCGGCGGCGCCTCGAGCGAGGATCTCGTGGCCCTCGCCCGCGCTGTGCAGGCCGGGGTCGCCGAGCGCTTCGGCGTCGCGCTGCACCCGGAGCCGGTGCGGCTCGGCGTCGACCTCTGATCCGGGGACGGCTGACCCGGGGCGGCTGATCCGAGGCGGTTGGCCGGGGACGCCGCGCAGGGCCGCGACGCTGCGGGACGGCGTGGACGATCCTGCCCGGGGCGGCGCGGCGATCTAGGATGGAGGGACGGCCCATGCCCGCCGATCCACCCTTGCCGCAGGAGGCCCTGTGAACGACGTCCTCTCCCAGTCCATCGCCGATCTCGACCCGGACATCGCCCAGGTCCTGGATCGGGAGCTCGCCCGCCAGCAGCGCACGCTGGAGATGATCGCCAGCGAGAACTTCGTGCCGCGCGCCGTGCTCCAGGCGCAGGGCTCGGTGCTGACGAACAAGTACGCGGAGGGCTACCCCGGTCGCCGCTACTACGGCGGCTGCGAGGAGGTCGACGTCGCCGAGGAGATCGCGATCCAGCGCGCGAAGGACCTCTTCGGCGCCGAGCACGCGAACGTCCAGCCGCACTCGGGCGCCACCGCGAACGCCGCGGTCATGCACGCCCTCGCCCGCCCCGGCGACACCCTCATGGGCCTCTCGCTCGCGCACGGCGGCCACCTCACCCACGGCATGAAGATCAACTTCTCCGGCCGCCTCTACGACATCGTGGCCTACGAGACCGAGCCCGGCACCGGCCTGATCGACATGGACAAGGTCCACGCCCTCGCCGTCGAGTCGCAGCCCAAGGTCATCGTCGCCGGCTGGTCCGCGTACACCCGCCAGCTCGACTTCGCGCGCTTCCGCGAGATCGCCGACGAGGTCGGCGCCGCGCTCTGGGTCGACATGGCGCACTTCGCGGGCCTCGTCGCCGCGGGTCTGCACCCGAGCCCCGTCCCCTACGCGGACGTCGTCTCCACCACCATCCACAAGACCATCGGCGGCCCCCGCTCCGGCATGATCCTGTGCAAGGAGAAGTGGGCGAAGAAGATCGACTCCGCCGTCTTCCCCGGCCAGCAGGGCGGGCCCCTCATGCACGTCATCGCCGCGAAGGCCGTCGCGCTCAAGGTCGCCGCCTCCGAGGACTTCAAGGATCGCCAGGCCCGCACCCTCGAGGGCGCGAAGATCCTCGCCGAGCGCCTCCAGCAGGAGGACGCCGCCGCCCAGGGCGTGAAGGTCATCTCCGGCGGGACCGACGTGCACCTCGTGCTCGTGGACCTCGTGGACAGCGAGCTCGACGGTCAGCAGGCCGAGGACCGCCTCCACGAGGTGGGCATCACCGTGAACCGCAACGCGGTCCCCAACGATCCGCGTCCCCCGCGCGTCACCTCGGGCCTGCGCATCGGCACCCCGGCCCTCGCGACCCGCGGCTTCGGCGCCGAGGAGTTCACCGAGGTCGCCGACGTCATCGCCCTCGCCCTCACGGGCGGCGCGGACCTCGAGTCCCTGCGGGCCCGCACCGCGGCCCTCGCCGAGAAGAAGCCGCTCTACGCAGAGCTCCAGCAGTACTGATCGACGTTCGCGGGGCCCGGCCGATGCCGGGCCCCGCGCTCGTCCCCGACCGTTCCCAGCGCTCCCCGGAAGGAGCCCCATGACCGCTCAGATCCTCGACGGCAAGGCCACCGCGAAGGCCATCAAGGCCGAGCTCGCCGAGCGCGTCAGCGCCCTCGTCGACGCCGGCCACCCCCAGCCCGGCCTCGCGACCGTCCTCGTGGGGGAGGACCCCGGCAGCGCCGCGTACGTGCGTGGCAAGCACCGCGACAGCGCCCAGATCGGCCTGAACTCGATCCAGCGCCACCTCCCGGCGGAGACCACCCAGGCCGAGCTCGAGGCCGTCATCGACGAGCTCAACGCCGATCCGGCGTGCACCGGCTACATCGTGCAGCTGCCGCTGCCCGCGCACATCGACACCGACGCGATCCTCGAGCGGATCGACCCCGCGAAGGACGCCGACGGCCTGCACCCGATGAACCTGGGCCGGCTCGTGCTCAACGCCTACGGCCCGATCTCCACGCCGCTGCCCTGCACCCCGCGGGCCGTCGTCGAGCTGCTGCTGCGCCACGACGTGGACCTCAAGGGCAAGGACGTCGTCGTGGTGGGTCGCGGCGTGACCGTCGGCCGCTCGATCGGGGCGCTGCTCACGCGCCGCGCGATCAACGCGACCGTGACCCTCACCCACACCGGCACCCGCGACCTCCCCGACCACCTGAAGCGGGCGGACGTCATCGTCGCCGCGGCGGGCGTCGCGCACCTCGTGCGACCCGAGGACGTCAAGCCCGGCGCGATCGTGCTCGACGTGGGCGTCTCCCGGGTCGAGGACCCCGAGGGCGGGAAGGCGACGCTCGTGGGCGACGTGGACCCGGCCGTCGCCGAGGTCGCCTCCTGGATCTCCCCGAACCCCGGCGGTGTGGGCCCCATGACCCGCGCGCTGCTCGTGCAGAACGTCGTCGAGATGGCGGAGCACGCCGCAGGGACCGGCCCCGCCGCCTGACCCGCTCGCCGCACGCGCACGAGGCCGCCCCGGCCGGTGATCGGGGCGGCCTCGTCGCGTGCGGACGCCCCCCGGTGACGGCGCTCCGGGGGAGGGGTGCGGGCGGCGGGCCTCGGCTCGCCCTGGAATACTGGCGGGCATGACCTTCACACTCGCCACCGTCAACGTCAACGGCCTGCGCGCCGCCGCCCGGAAGGGCATGGGCGACTGGCTCGCCGCGACCTCCGCGGACGTCGTCACCCTCCAGGAGGTGCGTGCGCCGGACGAGCTGCTCGCCGACCTCATGGGGGAGGGCTGGAGCATCGTCGGCGAGGCGTCACGGCTCAAGGGCCGTGCGGGCGTCGCGATCGCGGCCCGCACCTCGCTCGAGCGGATCGATCTCGAGGGCGTGCGGCGCGGCCTGCCCGGCCTCGAGGAGGAGGACGCGCACTCGGGCCGCTGGCTCGAGGCGGACCTCGGCGACCCCCTCGGCGACGGCCAGGACCTCACCGTCATCTCCTGCTACATGCACTCCGGCAGCGTCGACAAGCCGCAGACGATGGTCGACAAGTACGCCTTCCTCGACGTCGCCCTCGAGCGCCTCGCCGCGCTGCGGGCCGACGGCCGCCACGTGGTCCTCACCGGAGACCTCAACATCGCCCACCAGAACAACGACATCAAGAACTGGAAGGGCAACCTGAAGTCCGCCGGGTTCCTGCCCGAGGAGCGCGCCTACCTCGACCGCCTCCTCGTCGAGGGCGACTGGGTCGACGTGCACCGCCGTCTCGCCGGCGACGTCCCGGGTCCCTACACGTGGTGGTCGCAGCGCGGGAAGGCCTTCGACAACGACTCGGGCTGGCGCATCGACTACCAGCTGACCACCCCGCAGCTGGGGGAGCGGGCGACCGCCGCGCAGGTGGACCGCGCCCCGAGCTACGACACCCGCTGGTCCGACCACTCGCCGCTCGTGGTCACCTACGACTGATCCGACGCCCTCCTCCGGGACGACGGAGCGCCCGGCCCCCTCGAGGGGGCCGGGCGCTCCGTCGTGCGGGGGCCGCCCCGCAGGTGGGCGGGCCCCGCAGGATCAGATGCGACCGCGGATGACGGCCTGCTTGACCTCGGCGATGGCCTTGGTGACCTGGATGCCCCGGGGGCACGCCTCGGAGCAGTTGAAGGTCGTGCGGCAGCGCCACACGCCCTCCTTGGAGTTGAGGATCTCCAGACGCTGCTCGCCGGCGTCGTCGCGCGAGTCGAAGATGAAGCGGTGCGCGTTGACGATCGCGGCCGGGCCGAAGTACTGCCCGTCGGTCCAGAACACGGGGCAGGACGAGGTGCACGCCGCGCACAGGATGCACTTGGTGGTGTCGTCGAAGCGCTCGCGCTCCTCCGCGGACTGCAGGCGCTCGCGGCTGGGCTCCTGACCCTTCGCCACGAGGAACGGCATGATCTCGCGGTAGGACTCGAAGAACGGGTCCATGTCGACGATGAGGTCCTTCTCCACCGGCAGGCCCTTGATCGGCTCGACCAGGATCGGCTTGGAGATGTCGAGGTCCTTGAGCAGTGTCTTGCAGGCCAGACGGTTGCGGCCGTTGATGCGCATCGCATCGGAGCCGCACACGCCGTGCGCGCACGAGCGGCGGAAGCTCAGCGAGCCGTCCAGGTGCCACTTGATCTCGTGCAGGGCGTCGAGCACACGGTCGGTGCCGTGCATCGTGACGGTGAAGTCCTCCCAGGAGGAGTCCTTCCCGGAATCCGGGTCGAAGCGGTTGATGCGGAGGGTGACCTCGAAGGAGGGGATCTCCGCGGCGGAGGCCTCGGGGGCCGGGGTCTTCTCGGCGACGGCGGTCATCAGAACGTACGCTCCTTCGGCTCGTAGCGCGTGATCACGACGGGCTTGGTGCCGAGCCGGATCGAGGTGCCCTCGGCACCCTCCTCACCCTCGAGGGTGCGGTAGTACATCGTGTGGTGCAGGAAGTTGACGTCGTCGCGCTTGTCGAAGTCCTCGCGGAAGTGGCCGCCGCGGGACTCCTTGCGGTACAGCGCACCGAGTGCGACGGTCTCCGCGAGATCCAGCAGGAAGCCGAGCTCCACGGCCTCGAGCAGGTCGAGGTTGTAGCGCAGGCCCTTGTCCTGGACGGCGACGGTCTCGTAGCGCTTCTTGAGCGCCTCGATGTCCGCGAGCGCCTTCCGGCAGGTCTCCTCGGTGCGGAACACCTGGACGTTGGCGTCCATGGTCTCCTGCAGGTCGCGGCGGATGTCCGCGACGCGGTCCTCGGTGGCCGGGCGGTCGCGGAGGCGCTGCAGCAGCTCGACCGTCGGGATCTCGACGCCCTCGGGCAGCTCGGGGGACTCGACCGTCGCCGCGTGCTCCGCGGCGGCGATGCCGGCGCGGCGACCGAAGACGTTGATGTCCAGCAGCGAGTTCGTGCCCAGGCGGTTGCCGCCGTGCACGGACACGCAGGCCACCTCGCCCGCGGCGTACATGCCGGGGATGACGTCCTCCGCGTTGCGGAGCACCTCGCCGCGGATGTTCGTGGGGATGCCGCCCATGGCGTAGTGCGCGGTGGGGAACACCGGCACCGGCTCCGTGTACGGCTCCACACCCAGGTAGGTGCGGGCGAACTCGGTGATGTCCGGGAGCTTCGCGTCGATGTGCGCGGGCTCGAGGTGGGTGAGGTCCAGCAGCACGTAGTCCTTGTTCGGACCGCAGCCGCGGCCCTCGCGCACCTCGTTGGCCATCGCGCGGGCGACGACGTCGCGCGGGGCGAGGTCCTTCAGCGTCGGCGCGTAGCGCTCCATGAAGCGCTCCATGTTGCTGTTGCGCAGGATCGCGCCCTCGCCGCGGGCCGCCTCGGAGAGCAGGATGCCCAGGCCCGCGAGGCCCGTTGGATGGAACTGGAAGAACTCCATGTCCTCGAGCGGGATGCCGCGGCGCAGCACCATGGCGGGGCCGTCGCCGGTCAGCGTGTGCGCGTTCGAGGTGGTCTTGAAGACCTTGCCGAAGCCGCCGGAGGCGAAGACCACGGACTTCGCACGGAAGACGTGGATCTCGCCGGTCGCGAGCTCGTAGGTGACCACGCCGGAGGCGCGGACGCCCTCGTCGGTGCGAGGGTCGCCTGTCATGAGGACGTCGAGCACGTAGTACTCGTTGAAGAACTCCACCTGCTGCTTCACGCAGTTCTGGTAGAGGGTCTGGAGGATCATGTGGCCGGTGCGGTCCGCGGCGTAGCAGGCGCGGCGCACGGGCGCCTCGCCGTGCTCACGCGTGTGGCCGCCGAACCGGCGCTGGTCGATCTTGCCCTCGGGCGTGCGGTTGAACGGCAGGCCCATCTTCTCGAGGTCGAGCACCGCGTCGATGGCCTCCTTGGCCATGACCTCGGCGGCGTCCTGGTCCACCAGGTAGTCGCCGCCCTTGACGGTGTCGTAGGTGTGCCACTCCCAGTTGTCCTCCTCGACGTTGGCGAGGGCGGCGCACATGCCGCCCTGCGCCGCGCCGGTGTGGGAGCGGGTGGGGTAGAGCTTGGTGACGACGGCGGTGCGGGCGCGCTTGGAGGCCTCGAGGGCGGCGCGCATGCCGGCGCCGCCGGCGCCCACGATCACCACGTCGTAGTCATGAGTCTGCATGGTCGGTGAGTGCTCCGTTTCGATCGCGATATGCGGGACGGCCGAGCCGTCAGCCCTGGCAGACGGCGGGCAGGAGGCTGGGCTCCGCGCCGGCCGGGCAGGGGTTGAAGGTGAAGATCACGAGGGTGCCGAGCACGATCGTGACGACCACGGCGACGAGCAGCAGGCCCTTGAGGACCAGGCGCGGCGTCGAGGAGCGGGCGTAGTCGTTGATGATCGTGCGCACGCCGTTGCCGCCGTGGATGAGGCCGAGCCACAGCATGAGCAGGTCCCAGACCTGCCAGAAGGGGTTGGCCCACTTGCCGGCGACGAAGGCGAAGTCGATGCCCTTGACGCCGAGGCCCAGCCAGAGGTTCACGAAGAGGTGGCCGAAGATGAGGATCACGAGCAGGGCGCCCGAGGCGCGCATGAACATCCACGAGAGCATCTCGGTGTTCACGCCGCGCTGGCCGGTGCGGCGGTAGCGCGTGGTGGGATCGGGGATCCGCGTGGGGGAGGTCTGTGCGCTCATGGTCAGGCTCCGAACATGTGCATGAGGTGGCGGGGGAGGAAGCCGGCCATGAGGACCACCCACAGCACGACGACGCCCCAGAACAGGCCGCGCTGGTGCTTGGTGCCCTTCGACCAGAAGTCCACCAGGATGATGCGGAGGCCGTTCAGCGCGTGGAACACCACGGCGCCCACCAGGCCGATCTCGCCGAGGCCGAACACCACCGTCTTGTAGTGCCCGATCACCTCGTTGTACGCCTCGGGGGAGACACGCACGAGGGCGGTGTCGAGGACGTGGACGAGCAGGAACAGGAAGATGAGCATCCCTGAGATGCGGTGAGCGACCCAGGACCACATGCCCTCGCGTCCGCGATACAGCGTCCCGGATTGGGCGGAAGCCACGGAGTTCCTCCAGAAGCGTCGGTTGAGTCGTCGGCGGACGGGATGACGGGCGGGCCCGCAGGGGCCTGTCGCGCCGCACCCGGCCCGACGGCTGCAGGGCCCGCACTGGGGACCCGCAGAGGGCCGGTTCACGACACGGCGACATCATCATCGCCCCCGACAGGGGCCCCGCCAGCGTAACACCATGACGTGCGCTTTCTGTCCCGCGCGCGGCGGTGTCGGGTCGGTCCCCGGCGCCTCCACGGAGGGGTCGCAGGACGCCGCTACCCTGGCCGCATGCCCGAGGCCCCCTTCGTCCCCGTCATCCCCGCAGGCGGCTCCGGCACCAGACTGTGGCCGCTCTCACGGCGTGAGCGCCCCAAGTTCCTGCTCGATCTGACCGGCACCGGATCCTCCCTGCTCGAGCAGACGATCGAGCGCCTGCTCCCGCTGGCCGACGCCCCTCCCGTGGTCGTCACCGGCGCCGTGCACCGGGCCGCGGTCGAGGAGCAGGCCGCCGGGCGCGCGCGCGTGATCGCGGAGCCCTCGCCGCGCAACTCGATGCCCGCGATCGCGCTCGCCGCCGCCGTCGTCGAGCGGGAGATGCCGGACGCCGTCATCGGCTCCTTCGCCGCGGACCATCTGGTCGCCGACACCGCCGCCTTCGCCGAGGACGTCCGCGCCGCGCGCGCCGCCGCGGAGGACGGCCACCTCGTCACCCTCGGCATCGTCCCCACGCACCCGGCGACGGGCTTCGGCTACATCGAGCGCTCCACCGCGCCGGTGGCGTCCGTCCTCGAGCGCGCGGGGGCGCTGCCCGTCTCCCGGTTCGTCGAGAAGCCGACCCGGGAGGTCGCGGAGGAGTTCCTCGCCTCGGGCCGGTTCCTGTGGAACGCCGGCATGTTCGTGGTCCGCGCGCGGGTCCTGCTCGACGAGCTGGCCGTGCAGATCCCGCCGCTCGCCGAGGGTGTGCGCAGGATCGCCGCGGCCCGCGGCACCGCGCAGGAGCAGGAGGTGCTCGAGGAGGTCTGGCCCTCGCTGCTCTCGATCGCGATCGACCACGCGCTCGCGGAGCCGCTCGCCGCGCGCGGCCGCGTGGCCGTGGTGCCGGCCCGCTTCGACTGGGACGACGTCGGCGACTTCGCCGCGCTGGCGCGGCAGCTGCGCTCGCCGGCGGCCGGCGGCGGCGTCCGGACGGTCGGCGCCGCCGACGGGACCGTCCGCGCGGAAGGTGTCGACGGGGCCGGTGACGGCGCCGGAGGTGGGGGAGATGTCCGGGTGCTGGGCACCGCCACCGTGGATGCCGTCGGCTCCCGGGCCACGGTGTACGGTGCCACGCATCGTCACGTGGCCCTCGTCGGCCTCGACGGGATCACCGTGGTCGATGCCGAGGACGCCCTCCTCGTGCTCGACGAGGACCACGCCCAGGAGCTCACGCGGATCGTCTCCGCCCTGTCCGGCGCCGGGAGGGACGACCTGCGCTGAGGTCCGCGCGGGGACGGGGGAGCAGGAGCAGAGCCGGGCGGGGGAGACCCGGCAGTCGCCGCCCGCGACCGCGGGCGGCCAGGATCGAGGGACGGGCCCCAGGGACCGTCCGGAAGGCAGGACGCACGTGCAGGCGCAGCAGGTTCAGCAGGAGCAGCACCCGGGCGGACCGGAGCAGGCGATGCTCGGCCCCGACGGGCTCATCATGCGCACCGTCCACGAGCGCTCCGACCACCTGCGGGGGATCCGCCGCCACCTCCACCGCCACCCCGAGCTCTCCCACGAGGAGCACGGCACCACCGACTACATCTCCGAGCAGCTCGAGGCGCTCGGTCTGAAGCCCGTGCGCATGCCGCGCACCGGTCTCATCTGCGACGTGCCCGGCAGCGACCCCTCCCTGAAGCCCGTCGCCCTGCGCGCGGACATGGACGCGCTGGGGATCCCCGAGCTCTCCACCGTCTCCTTCCGCTCGAGCGTCGAGGGCGTCTCCCACTCGTGCGGACACGACGTGCACATGAGCGCCGTGCTCGGCGCGGCCATGGCCCTCGTGCGGGTCGCCGAGGAGGGGCACCTGCGCCGCGGGGTGCGCCTGATCTTCCAGCCCTCCGAGGAGCGCCACCCCTGCGGCGCGCTCGAGCTGATCGGCGAGGGTGTGCTCGACGGCGTCGACTCGATCTTCGCCCTGCACTGCGACCCGGGCGTCGACGTGGGTCACGTGGGGCTCAAGGTCGGCCCGATCACCTCCGCGACCGACCCGGTCACGGTGCAGGTGCGCGGTGCGGGCGGCCACACCTCCCGCCCCCACCTCACGCAGGACCTCGTCTTCGCGCTGAGCTCGATCGCAACCGGCCTGCCCGCGGCCCTCACCCGTCGCATGGACCCCCGCTCGGGCGTGAACCTCACCTGGGGCTCGATCCACGCGGGCTCCGCCTTCAACGCGATCCCCAGCTCGGGCACGCTCGAGGGGACGCTGCGCTGCCTGGACCACGACGCCTGGGACCGCGCGGAGGAGCTGCTCGAGGAGCTCCTCGCCGATCTCGTGCGGCCGTGGGGCGTCGAGGCCCGCGTGACCCATGACCGCGGCGTGCCGCCGGTCTCGAACTCCGCCTCCTCGACCGCGGTGCTCGAGGCCGCCGCCTCCGCCGTGCTGGGCTGCGCGAACGTGGACCCCACCGCGCAGTCCCTGGGCGGCGAGGACTTCGCGTGGTACCTCGAGAAGGTGCCCGGCGCGCTCGCCCGGCTCGGCACGCGCACGCCCGGCGGTCGCAGCTACGACCTCCACATGGGGGACCTCATGATCGACGAGCGCGCGATCGGCAACGGCGCCGCGGTGCTCGCCACGGCGTGCCTGCAGCGCGACCTCGTCGCGCAGCGCGGCTGAGGCGCCGCGCCCCCGGGCGAGCACGACGGTCGCCTGCCGGCCATCTGCCCGTCGCCCGCGCGACGATTTCATAACGGTTCGAGACCGGGACCGCGACGGCGTCTCACGGAGTGTGCGGCGCGGCTAGTCTCCGGAGGACTGCGACGTGGTGACGCCCGACACCGGGCGCGTCCGGCATCCCTTTCCTCGGAGGAACTTCATGAAGAGCATCTCGCGCGCGATCGCCCTCACGGGCGCCGGCATCCTGACCCTGGCGGCCTGCGGCGCCCCGCCCGAGGAGTCCGCCTCCTCCGGTGGCAGCGACGGCGGCTCCGGGGCGACCTCGGACTTCAAGGCCTGCATGGTCTCCGACTCCGGCGGCTTCGACGACAAGTCGTTCAACGAGTCCGGCTTCACCGGGCTGACCGCCGCGAAGGAGAAGCTCGGCATCGAGACCTCCACCGCCGAGTCCACCGACCCGGCCCAGTTCGCGACGAACATCGACAACCTGGTCTCCCAGGACTGCAACCTCATCTTCACCGTGGGCTTCCTCCTCGCCCCGGCCACGGGCACCGCCGCCCAGGCCAACGAGGACGTCGAGTTCGCGATCATCGACTCCACCGCGCAGGACGCCGACGGCAACGCGATCGAGGTCGACAACGTCAAGCCGCTCTCCTTCGACACCGCACAGGCGGCCTACCTCGCCGGCTACGTCGCCGCGGGCACCTCGAAGACCGGCAAGGTCGCCACCTACGGTGGCATGCAGATCCCGACCGTCACCATCTTCATGGACGGCTTCGCGGACGGCGTCGCCAAGTACAACGAGGTCCACAAGGCCGACGTGCAGCTCATGGGCTGGGACAAGGACACCCAGAAGGGCTCCTTCACCGGCGACTTCGAGGACCAGTCCAAGGGCAAGGCGCTCTCCGACACCTTCTACTCCCAGGGCGCGGACATCGTCATGCCGGTCGCCGGTCCCGTCGGCTCCGGCACCCTCGCCTCCGCGAAGGAGGCCGACGGCCGCTACGTCGTGTGGGTCGACTCCGACGGCTACGAGTCCGTGGACGACGACGCCGCGAAGCCGCTCATCCTCACCTCGGTCATGAAGGGCATCGCCCCCGCCGTCGAGGACGTCGCGACCGCCGCCTCCTCCGACGAGTTCTCCAACGAGCCCTACGTGGGCACGCTCGAGAACGAGGGCGTGGGCCTCGCCCCGTACCACGACCTCGACGCCCAGGTCCCCGACGAGCTCAAGTCCGAGGTGGACCAGCTCAAGGCCGACATCATCTCCGGGAAGATCACCGTCGAGTCCGACGCCTCCCCGCAGAACCTCGGCTGAGACCGCACCACCAGGTGGCCGCCGCCCCCGTCGAGACCCTCGACGGAGGCGGCGGCCACGCCCCTGCGGTGCCGCCCCGGCACCGCCCACCCCGACGGAGAGAGCAGGCGTGAAGCTCGAGCTCAGAGGGATCACGAAGGTCTTCGGCACCTTCGTGGCCAACGACGCGATCGACCTCGTGGTCGAGCCCGGAGAGATCCACTCCCTGCTGGGGGAGAACGGTGCGGGCAAATCCACCCTCATGAACGTGCTGTACGGGCTCTACCGGCCCGACGGCGGCGAGATCCTCCTGGACGACGAGCCCGTCCGCTTCAGCGGCCCCGGCGACGCGATGCGCGCCGGCATCGGCATGGTGCACCAGCACTTCATGCTCGTGCCGCCCTTCACCGTCGCCGAGAACGTCATGCTCGGCAACGAGCCCGGCACCTTCGGGTTCCTCGACCTCGCCTCCGCCCGCCGCACCGTGCGCGAGCTCTCCGCCCGCTTCGGCTTCGACATCGACCCCGACGCCGTGGTCGAGGACCTGCCCGTCGGCGCCCAGCAGCGCGTGGAGATCATCAAGGCCCTCTCGCGCCAGGCGAAGGTCCTCGTGCTCGACGAGCCCACCGCCGTGCTCACCCCGCACGAGACCGACGAGCTCATGGGCATCATGCGCCAGCTGCGGGACGAGGGCACCTCGATCGTCTTCATCACGCACAAGCTCCGCGAGGTCAAGGCCGTCGCGGACCGCATCACCGTGATCCGCCGCGGCCGGATCGTCGGCACCGCCGATCCCTCCGCGGACCAGACCGAGCTCGCCTCCCTCATGGTGGGCCGCTCCGTCGCCCTCGACCTCGACAAGGCCCCCGCCGCCCCCGGCGAGGTGGCCCTCGAGGTGCGCGGCCTCGGCGTGACCGACGCCGACGGCGTCGTGCTCCTGGACGACGTGGACCTCGACGTGCACCGCGGCGAGGTGCTCGGCGTCGCGGGCGTGCAGGGCAACGGCCAGACCGAGCTCACCGAGGCCCTGCTGGGCCTGCAGAAGGGCGCCCGCGGCTCGATCCGCCTCGACGGCGCCGAGCTCGTGGGCCGCAGCACCCGCCAGATCCTCGACGCGGGCGTGGGCTTCGTGCCCGAGGACCGCACCCACGACGCGCTCGTCCCCGACTTCTCCGTGGCGGAGAACCTCGTCCTGGACCAGCACCACCGCGCGCCCTACGCGACCGGCGTGCTCCTGCACCCCGAGGCCGTGCGCCGCCGCGCGACCGCGGAGGTCGAGGAGTTCGACGTCCGCACCGGATCGATCGACGACGCCGTCTCGACCCTCTCCGGCGGCAACCAGCAGAAGGTCGTCATGGCCCGCGCCCTGGGCCGCGACCTCTCCCTGTTCATCGCCTCCCAGCCCACCCGCGGCGTGGACGTGGGCTCGATCGAGTTCCTCCACCGCCGCATCGTCGCCGAGCGCGACAAGGGCACCCCGGTCATCATCGTCTCGACCGAGCTCGACGAGGTCATCCAGCTCTCCGACCGGATCGCCGTCATGTACCGCGGCGGGATCCTCGGCATCGTCCCCGCGGACGAGGACCGTGACGTGCTGGGCCTCATGATGGCCGGCTACACCGCGGAGGCCGCCCGCGAGGCGGTCGCCGCGGGCGCCCGCACCAGCGACACCACGCTCGCCGACGAAGGAGACATCGTATGAGCGCCCCCACCGAGGGCCAGGCGCCCGCGGTCGCCCCCGGCACCGCCACGCAGCCCGGCGACCCCGGCACCCCCGGAGCCGAGGCCGCCGAGCGCTCCGCCGGCTCGGTGCTGCAGTCGATCGCGCGCAGCAACGTGCTCGTCGTCGTGCTCGCCTTCGTCTTCGCCTTCGTCGTCGGCTCCGTGCTGATCCTCGTCTCCGACGTGGACGTGCGCGCCGCGGCGGGCTACTTCCTCTCCCGTCCGGGCGACCTCATCGGCGCCTCCTGGACGGCGATCACCGAGGCCTACGCGGCGATGTTCCGCGGGGCCGTCTTCGACCTCCCCGGCGCGCGCAAGGTCGCCGACGACATCGCCGAGCGCGGCGGCAGCGGGCTGTACCTGCTGGGCCCCGCCTTCCTGCGCGGCATCAAGCCGCTGCTGGAGACCCTCACCGTCGCGACCCCGCTGATCATCGCCTCCGTCGGCATGGCGGTCTCCTTCCGCTCGGGCCTGTTCAACATCGGCGGCACCGGCCAGCTGATCGTCGGCGCGACCGCCGCGGGCTACGTCGGCTTCGCGATCGACCTCCCCGTCGTGATCCACCTGCTCGTCTGCATCCTCGCGGCGATCGTCGCGGGCGGCCTCTACGGCGGCATCGCCGGCTTCCTCAAGGCCCGCTTCGGCGCGAGCGAGGTCATCACGACGATCATGCTGAACTGGATCGCGACCTACGCCCTCGCCTTCGCGCTGACCACCTCCGCCTTCACGGGCGCGAACAAGGCCCAGCCCACCTCTCCCGCGATCGCGGGGACCGCGCGCCTCCCGCTCCTCGCGGGCGACCAGTACCGCCTCCACCTGGGCCTGGTCATCGCACTCCTCGCCGTCGTCTTCCTGTGGTGGCTCATGAGCCGCTCCACCCTGGGCTTCCGCTTCCGCGCCGTGGGATCGAACCCGCGCGCCGCGGAGGTCGCCGGCATCGACGTGGGCCGCAGCGCGATCGGCGTCATGGTCGTCGCGGGCGCCCTCGTGGGCCTCGCGGGCGGTGTGCACGTGCTCGGCACGGAGCAGCGGCTGACCGGCTCGATCGCCGGCTCCATCGGCTTCGACGCGATCACCGTCGCCCTGCTGGGCCGCTCCGGCCCCGTCGGGATCCTGCTCGCGGGCGTGCTCTTCGCGGGGCTCTCCACGGGCGGGCGGTTCATGGAGTCCGCGCAGGGCGTCCCGATCGACCTCGTGCAGGTCATCCAGGCGCTCGTGGTGCTCTTCATCGCGGCGCCGCCGCTCGTGCGCTTCCTCGTGGGCCTCGGCGGCGTGGACCGCCCCCGCGCCCCGCGCCGACGCACCGCGACCGGCGCGCACGCCGCCCCGGTCCTCGCGGCCGACGCCGCCGCGGTCGCCGCCGCGGAGGGGCCCGCCGCCCCGCGCGAGGGCGCCCACCGCGCCCCGGTCGAGCCCGCGGCCGACGGCGGGGCGCAGCCGCCGGGTCCGCCCGGCGATCCCGCGGAACCCGTCGGCCCTGTCGACTCGGCCGATCCCGCTGACCCCGCCGGCACCCACAGCACCGTGGACCCCTGCGGCCCCGACGCCCCGAAGGGGGAGAACGCATGAGCACCCTCGTCCAGGACCCGGTCCCGGTGGCGGACGCCCCCGTCGTCCCCGTGCGCACCTCCGAGCGCCTGCGCTCCTGGTGGCACCTGCCCACCGCGCTGACCGTGCTCGCCCTCGCGGCGCTGCTCGTCTTCGGCCTCGGCTCGCCCGCGGCCGACTCCACGACCTTCCGCCTCGCCGCCGAGGGCGACCTCAACCCCGGCGGCATCGTCCCCGGGGACGTGGCGATCCCGGCGCGGGTGCTAGCGATCGTCCTCGCGGCGCTCTGCCTCGTCATCGCGGGCGTGCTCTGGTGGGCCTCGGCGACGGTGACCGCGCTGGGTCGTTGGCGCACCGCGCTCGTGGTCGTCTTCGGGCTGCTGTGGGTGATCGCCTTCCTCGACTGGGCCTTCCACGGCGCGACCGTCGACGTCGGCGCCATGCTGCAGACCATGATGGTGCTCGCGGTGCCGCTCGCCTTCGGCGCCCTCTCCGGCGTTCTCTCCGAGCGCTCCGGCGTCATCAACATCGCGATCGAGGGCCAGCTGCTCATGGGCGCCTTCGGCGCCGTGCTCGTGGGCTCGATGGTGGGCAGCCCCTGGGCGGGCCTGATCGCCGCGCCCGTCATGTCCCTCCTGATCGGCGTGCTGCTCGCCCTGTTCGCCGTCGGCTACCGGGTCCAGCAGATCATCGTCGGCGTCGTCCTCAACGTCTTCGCGATCGGCCTGACGAGCTTCTTCTTCGGCACCGTCATGAAGCAGAACCCGCAGATGTTCAACCAGCCGCTGCGCCTGCCGACCCTGCGCATCCCGCTGCTCGCCGACCTCCCCGTGATCGGGCGGGTGCTGTTCGAGCAGAACATCCTTGTCTATCTCATGTGGATCATCGTCGCGGTGCTCACCGTCGCCCTGTTCCGCACCCGCTGGGGCCTGCGCGTGCGCGCCGTCGGCGAGCACCCCCGCGCCGCGGACACCGTCGGCATCAACGTCAATGGCACCCGCTGGGGCAACGTGCTGCTGGGCTCCGCCGTCGCGGGCCTCGGCGGGGCGACCCTCACCATCGGCACGGGCGTCGCCTTCGGCGAGGAGATGAGCGCGGGCAAGGGCTACATCGCCCTCGCCGCGATGATCCTGGGCCGCTACCACCCGGTGGGCGCGCTCGCCGCGGCGCTCCTGTTCGCCTTCACCGACGCCCTCCAGCTGCGGCTCGGCACCTTGCCCACCGGCAGCGGCGCCGGCATCCCCAGCCAGTTCCTGCTCATGCTCCCGTACATCGTCACCCTCTTCGCCGTCGCCGGCGTCGTGGGCCGGGTGCGCGTCCCGGCCGCCGACGGCGTGCCCTACGTGAAGCAGTGACCATGGGGGAGCAGGCGATGACGGCGAACGGCACCGGAGACGGCGCCGGCACGGCCGACGGTCGGGCCGGCGAGGAGTTCGCGGAGCTGCTCGCCGCCGCCCGCGAGATCGCCGAGCGCGCCTACACCCCGTACTCGCACTTCCGGGTGGGCGCCGCCGCGCTCACCGAGGACGGCCGTCTCGTGCGCGGCTGCAACGTGGAGAACGCCGGCTACGGCGTGACCCTGTGCGCCGAGTGCGGGCTCATCAGCGAGCTCGTCGCCGGAGGCGGCGGCCGGCTCTCCCGCTTCGTGTGCGTGGGCGGGGACGAGCACCTGGGCCGGGACGAGCGGCAGGTCGTCATGCCCTGCGGGCGCTGCCGGCAGCTGCTCTCCGAGCACGCGGGGGAGAGCCTGGTGGTGCTCACCCCCGCCGGACCGTGCACCATGGACGAGGTGCTCCCGCAGGCCTTCGGGCCCGCGGACCTCGAGCTTCCCTGACACCGCCGCCGACACCGCTCCTGAGGAGACCGATGAACCAGCCCGCCCCCGCCGTCGAGCCCTTCGACGCGGTCGACGTCATCCGCACCAAGCGGGACGGCCGCACCCTCGAGCCCTCCCAGATCGACTGGGTCATCGACGCCTACACCCGCGGCGTCGTCGCCGAGGAGCAGATGGCCGCGCTCGCCATGGCCGTCTTCCTCAACGGCATGGACCGCTCCGAGATCGCACGCTGGACCGCCGCGATGATCGCGAGCGGCGAGCGCATGGACTTCTCCGCGCTCGCGAAGCCCACCACGGACAAGCACTCCACCGGCGGCGTGGGGGACAAGATCACCCTCCCGCTCGCCCCGCTCGTCGCCTCCTTCGGCGTCGCCGTCCCGCAGCTCTCCGGCCGCGGCCTCGGCCACACGGGCGGCACGCTCGACAAGCTCGAGGCGATCCCCGGCTGGCGCGCCGCGCTCAGCAACGACGAGATGATGCGCCAGCTCGACGAGGTGGGCGCCGTGATCTGCGCGGCCGGCTCGGGCCTCGCCCCGGCGGACAAGAAGCTCTACGCCCTGCGCGACGTCACCGGCACCGTCGAGGCGATCCCGCTCATCGCGAGCTCGATCATGTCCAAGAAGATCGCCGAGGGCACGGCCGCGCTCACGCTCGACGTGAAGACCGGCGCCGGGGCGTTCATGACCGACGAGGCCGACGCCCGCGAGCTCGCCCGCACGATGGTGGACCTCGGCACCGACGCGGGCGTGCGCACCGTCGCCCTGCTCACCGACATGTCCGCGCCGCTCGGCCGCACCGCCGGCAACGGCCTCGAGGTGCGCGAGTCCCTCGAGGTGCTCGCGGGCGGCGGCCCGGCCGACGTCGTCGAGCTCACCGTCGCCCTCGCCCGCGAGATGCTCGAGGCCGCGGGCGTGCACGACGCGGACGTCGAGGCGGCGCTGCGCGACGGCCGCGCGATGGACTCCTGGCGCGCGATGATCGCCGCCCAGGGCGGGGACGTGGACGCCCCGCTGCCCACGGCGAAGCACGTCGAGGAGCTGCGCGCGACCGAGGACGGCGTGGTGACGGGGCTCGACGCGATGGGCGTGGGCGTCGCCGCCTGGCGGCTCGGAGCGGGCCGCTCCCGCCCGGGCGAGGCCGTGCAGGCCGCCGCGGGCGTCGAGATCGAGAAGCACCTCGGCGACGAGGTGCGCGCCGGGGACGTCCTCGCGCGCCTGCACACGGACACCCCCGAGCGGGTGGCCCGCGCGCTCGAGGCGATCGAGGGCTCCTGGACCCTCGCCGCTCCCGGCACCGCCCTGCCCGAGCGCCGCATCGTCATGGACCGCATCGCCTGACGTCTGGCAGCGGCTGCACCACGGCCACCGTCCCGCAGGCGCGGGGCAGGGGCCGTGTCACGTGCAGAGGCGGTGCGTCCGCGACGCCGCGGCCCTCAGGCCCGTCGCAGCGCCGGCAGGATGTGCTCGGTCATGAGCGGGGCGAGGCGGGGACCGGGAGCCGGGTCCTCGATGCTGATCCAGCGGTGGTCCGCGAGCTCGGCGCGCACCGCGAGCGGCTCCGGCAGGGCCGTGCGGCAGCGGAACACGGTCGAGCGCACGCGCGTGCCGGGCTCGTTCGCGGCGACCGCCTCGAACTCGCCGAGCACCTCGAGGTCCTCCGCGCGCAGCCGCACGCCGATCTCCTCCTCGACCTCCCGCAGGGCCGCCTCGAGCGGGCTCTCCCCGGGCTCGAGCTTCCCGCCCACCTGCATGTAGGAGCCGGTGCCGCGCTTGCGGACCGTCAGCAGCTCCTCGCCGCCGCTCCCCTCGCGGAGGAAGGCCACGGCCGTGATCTCGAGGACCGTGGGCGCCCCGGCGGTCCAGCGCTGGCGACGCTCCGCCTCGGCGAGCTGGGTGAGGCGGCGCAGCAGCGCCGTCCCCTCGTGCAGCCCCACCGGCCGCATCCCCGCACCGCGCCAGCGCTCGAGGTCGCCCCGCTGCTCCCGGGCGAGGGCCCAGCCGCGGCGCAGCAGCGTGAGCGGCGGCTTGCGTCCCTCGCGGAGGTCACGGGTGAGGCGCAGCGCGAACACCACGGGCACCGGCCGGTGCAGCACGATCGCGTCCGCGAGCAGGCCCAGCGCCTGCAGCGGGGCGATGAGCTCCGCGGCGAAGATCCCCTCGGCGATGACGAGCTCCGCGCCGTCGACGTCGAGCGTGGTGGTGCCCGTGCGGCGGGAGCGGGGGATCGAGTAGACGGGCACCTGAGCGCGCCCCTCGTGGGCGAGGGAGACGAGCGCCTCGAGCG
Source organism: Brachybacterium sp. SGAir0954 (assembly GCF_005490785.1). GTDB lineage: Bacteria > Actinomycetota > Actinomycetes > Actinomycetales > Dermabacteraceae > Brachybacterium > Brachybacterium rhamnosum. The sequence goes on from NZ_CP027295.1 coordinate 1,833,788, forward strand.
CGGCCCCGGCGTCCCAGGAGGCCGGGTCGTCCCAGTCGACGATGCCGAAGCGACGGGGGAGGGAGGGATCGTCGTGGTCCCGGTAGAACTCGTCCAGCGGCACCGTGGGGAGCCCGGCGCGGCGGGACATCTCGCCCTTCCCGCTGCCCGAGGGCCCGGCCACGATGACGATCCGGCGCGGCGGGCTGGAGGCGGCAGCGGGAGCGGTCATGGACGTCGATTCTAGGCGCGGCGCCGGGCCTCGCTGGCCCGACACGGGACTGATGCACGTCGAGGTGACCGTCAAGGAACCGTCCGGGCGCGGGGTGGCGAGCAGCAGATCGAGGACGTGGAGCCCCGTCCCTGGCTCTCGTCGTCCCCGCCGAGCCGGCTGCTGTCGGGATCGACGTCGGACCCGCCCACGCGAGGACGGGGACACCGATCCGCATACGTGCCGGTCCCGGGGCGGGCACCACGTTCCCGGGATCGCTCAGGCGATCGTGAGCACGACCTTGCTGGATCCGCGGCCCGCCGCCGCCTCGAAGGCGGCCTCCGCCTGGTCGAGGGGGAACTCGTCGCTGATCACCTGCTCGGCCTCGGGCGTGGTCGCGAGCAGCTCCACGGCGCGCTCGATCTCGTCGACGAAGCGGAAGGTGCCGCGGTAGTCGATCTCGCGGGTGACGAGGGCCGCGAGGGTCACCTGGACAGGGGTCGTGGGCAGGTTGCCCACCTGCACGACCACGGAGGCGCGGGCGGCGTTGCGCAGGATCCCCTCGAGGGAGGGGGCGACGCCGGCGGCCTCGAAGGCGACGGTGAACTCCTCGTCGAGGTCGTCGGGGGACTCGGCGGCGACGTCGGCCCCGAGGGTGAGCGCGCGCTCGCGGGCCACCTCGGAGAGGTCCACCGCGGTGATGCGGCGGGCGCCCGCGGCGCGGGCCGCGAGCACGACGAGCAGGCCCACGGGGCCGCAGCCGCTCACGAGCACGTGCTGGCCGGTGACGTCCCCGGCGCGGGAGACGGCGTGCATGGCGACGCCGAGCGGCTCGGCGAGCACGGCCCGCCGGGTCGAGAGGCCCTCGGGGAGCGGCACGACCTGGTCCGCGTCGACGGTGACCGACTCGGCGAAGGCGCCGTCGGTGTGCGGCTCGTGCTGGGCGGAGCCGAAGTAGGTCAGCTGCGGGTGGAGGTTCTCGCGGCCGGCGAGGCGCTCGGGGAGCTCGCCGTGCGTGCGGGCCGGGTGGACGGTGACGCCCTGGCCCACGGCGAGGCCGGTGACGCCCTCGCCGAGCTCCGCCACGCGGCCGGAGATCTCGTGGCCGAGCACGAAGGGGTGGCGCATGAGGGCGGTGCCGGTGCCGCCGTGCTTCCAGTAGCCGAGGTCCGATCCGCAGATGCCGCCGTACTCGACGGCGATGCGGACCTGGCCGGGGCCGGGCGGGACGATCTCTCGCTCGGCGAGGCGGAGGTCGCGGACGGCGTGGATCTCGAGGCTGCGCATGAGGGGGGTCCTTCCAGGATCGGGATGGGTCGTTCGGTGGGTGGGGTGGTCAGCGGGGGACGGCGAAGCCGGCGGCGGCGGTCATGTGCGCGTCCATCGCGGCGGCCGCGGCGGCGGCGTCCCCGGCGATGATCGCGGTGACGACGGCGCTGTGCTCGTCGTGCTCGGCGCCGACGAGGCCGCGCTGCTCACGGGTCACGCGCAGCTCGCGCATGGCCCGGAACAGCGGCCCGCTCACGGCGTCGAGCACGCCCTGCAGGGCGAGGTTGCCGGAGAGGCGGGCGACGAGCGCATGGAGCTCGAGGTCCAGCCGCGGGTACTCCTCGGCGTCGCCGAGCGCCTCCCCCATCCGGGCGAGCAGCTCCTCGAGCTGCTCGCGCCCGGCGGGATCGGCGGCGAGGCGATCCGCCGCGAGGGAGGCCGCGCGCACCTCGAGCGGAGCACGGAGGTCCATGAGCACGAGGAAGCCGTCCCCGGGGGTGTCGCGGATCGCGCGGGAGAGGTAGAAGCGCACGATCGAGCTGTCCGGGGGCCGGACGCGGGCGGCACGGCCGTTGCTGATCTCGACGATGCCGAGGGCCGCGAGGGCGGAGAGCGCCTCGCGCACCACGGCCTTGGAGACCCCGAACCGCTCCGCGAGGGTTCCCGCGGAGGGGAGGGCGTCCCCGGCGCCGAGGTGCTCGTCGTCGATGAGCGCGAGCACCGCGTCCCGTGCCCGGTCCACCAGGGTCTCGCGGGACAGGCCTACGGAGCCGTCGGCCGTCGAGGACGCCGCGAGATGGCGGCGGGCGGCGTCGCCGAGCGGGAAGCCCGCGCCCTCGACGGCGGTCTCAGAAGGCATTGACCAGTCCGATCACGCCCACCGCGATGATCGCCGCGGCGGAGATCCACAGCATGACCTCCGTGGGGCGGCCGTCGCGGATCCGCGGGTCCGTCTGGGTGCGCGCGAGGTAGACCGTCGCGATGGCGGCACCGATCAGGTACACCGCGTTGAGGATGCCGGCGATGATCACGAGCAGCAGCGGGGAGGAGGCGATGGTGCCCAGCAGGCCCCAGCCGATCGGCAGGATGATCATGATGATCCGCTGCCAGCGGTTCCGGGCGGTCTGGTCGCGCCAGTCGTAGGCGCCGAAGACGGCGAGGGTCTGGCCCACGATCCGGCTGAGGCTCGGGACGTTCGCGAGGATCGTCTTGAACAGCGCGAGCCCGGCGCCCACGAGGAAGAGCACGCCGCCCCAGGTGCCGACGGCGGAGTCGAAGATCGAGGAGATCGTCACCATGACCTCGTTGCCCTCGGGGACGAGCCCCTGCGGGTGCAGCACGGCCGCGCCGAGCACGTAGAAGGCGGCGGTGGAGGCGGTGTAGACGACCCAGCTGACCCAGGCGTCGACCTTCATGACGGAGATCCAGCCGCGGGCGCGGGTGACCCAGCCGGGGGTGCCGTCGTTCGGGCCGGTCCAGGCGGCGTAGCCCTTCTCGACGACCCAGTAGGTGTAGGCGGTGGTCTCGCCGGCGCCCACGCCGGTCATGCCGAACATGGCGATGGCGACGCCGATCGCGCCCGCCGCGACCTGGAAGCGCAGGCCGCCGCCGAGGTCGCCGAGCGTCCAGGCGAACTGCGTGCCCTGGAGCAGGAAGACCATGGCGATCGCGAAGAGCGTCACGGCCAGGACGAGCACGGTGGAGATGCGCTCGACGACCGCGTAGCGGTTCAGGGAGTGGATGGCGATCGCGACGACGACGAGGATCGCGACCCAGGTGCCGATCGAGAGCAGCGAGTACGGCTCGGGGCCGATCGGCAGGAGCGAGGAGAAGGCGAAGGCCGAGGCGCTGATGACGCCCGCCTGGCCGATGAAGAACTGCAGGAGCATGAGCAGCTGGAGCCAGGCGATCCAGCCGCGCCTCCCGATCCTGGGCGGGACGTCGTCGTAGCCGTCCACGGCGGTGCGGCCGGTGGAGATGGACCAGCGGGCGAGCTCGATCTGCACCCAGACCTTGAGGAAGGTGGAGACGAGCACGAGCCACAGGAGCATGAAGCCGACGGTCGCGCCGAGGGCGGTGGCGGTCAGCAGCTCGCCGGAGCCGACGACGGCGGCGGAGGTGATCATGCCCGGGCCGAGGAACTTCAGCTTGCCCCGCAGGGTGGAGGGCGGCTCGGCGATCTGCGAGCCGTCCACGACGTAGGGGTCCACCTCCTTGGACAGGATGGTGGTGCTGGGGGCGTCCGCGGGGGCGGGGCCGGGGGACGTCGTCATCGACGCTTCTCCTTCGTGGGGCGGGGCGCTCGCGGAGGACCGACGGCGCCGTACTCGCGCAACCTATCAGATAGCTCGACAGGTGTGATGCTGCGGTCCGTCAGTGCTCGATCGTGGGAGGATTCGGGACATGACGAACCCCGCCGCCGGCACCGATCTCGCCGCCCTCATCGACCACACCCTGCTCAAGCCCGAGGCCACCCGCGAGGACGCCCTCGCCCTCGCCCGCGAGGCGGAGGAGCTCGGCACCTACTCCATCTGCGTCTCCCCGTCGATGCTGCCGATCGAGACGACCGTGAAGGTCGCGACCGTCTGCGGCTTCCCCTCGGGTCAGCACGCCCCCTCCATCAAGGCCGCCGAGGCCGCCGACTCCGTGGCCAAGGGCGCCGACGAGGTCGACATGGTCATCAACGTGGGCCTCGCCCGCGCCGGTGAGGACCAGGCGCTCGAGGCGGAGATCCGCGCCGTGCGCGAGGCCGCCCCGGCCCCCGTGGTGCTCAAGGTGATCATCGAGTCCGCCGCGCTCACCGACGAGCAGATCGTCGCCGCCTGCGAGGCCTCCGAGCGCGCCGGCGCCGACTTCGTGAAGACCTCCACCGGCTTCCACCCCGCGGGCGGCGCGAGCGAGCATGCTGTCCAGCTCATGCGAGCGACCGTGGGCGACCGCCTCGGCGTGAAGGCCTCCGGCGGCATCCGCACCCGCGAGGCCGCGGAGGCGATGGTCGCCGCGGGCGCGAGCCGCCTGGGCCTGTCCTCCTCGCGCGCGATCCTCGACGGCGGGACCGGCACCGGCTACTGAGCAGCAGCCCGCACACTCGCGACGGAGGGCGGCCGGGACCACGTGGTCCCGGCCGCCCTCCCGCGTCGGTGCGCTCCTCGAGTCCCCGTGCTCAGGCGCCCGTGAGCGCCGTGCGCATGTCCTCCGTGATCGCGGCGAGATGCTCCGCGGCGGCGACGCGGACCGTCCCGAGGGCGGCGTCGCCGGCCCCCGCGGCGACCTCCTCGTGGACCTCGATGTAGCACTTGAGCTTCGGCTCGGTGCCCGAGGGGCGCACGATCACGCGGGCGTCGTCCGCCGTCGCGAGCAGCACGCCGTCGGTCGCGGGGAGGCCCGTGGTCTCCACGGAGCCCTCGGCGAGGTCCTGCACCTCGGTCACCTCGGAGCCCGCGAGGGAGACGGGCGGCCGCTCGCGCAGGCGCGCCATCATGACGTCGCGGTCCGAGAGGTCCGTGACGCGCAGGGACAGCTGCGAGGTCGCGAAGAGCCCGTGCTCGCGGGCGAGCGCGTCGAGCCGCCCCACGAGCGTGGTGCCCTCCGCCTTCGCGTACGCGGCCATCTCCGCGACCATGAGGGCTGCGGAGAGTCCGTCCTTGTCCTTGACGACCTGCGGCAGCACGCAGTACCCGATCGCCTCCTCGTAGCCGAAGACGATGCCGGCGGCGCGGGCGATCCACTTGAAGCCCGTGAGGGTCGTCGCGGCCCTCGCGCCGGCCGCCTCGGCGATCCGGCCCAGCCAGCGGCTCGAGACGACCGAGTTCGCGACCGTGCCCCGGTAGCCGTGGCGGCGCAGCAGGTGGTCGCCCAGCAGCACGCCCAGCTCGTCGCCGGTGAGCATCCGCCAGTCCCCGAGGTGCGGGTCGAGGACCGCCGCGGCGCAGCGGTCCGCGTCCGGGTCGTTCGCGACGACGACGTCCGCCTCGACGGTGCGGGCGAGCTCGAGGGCCAGGTCGATCGCACCGGGCTCCTCCGGGTTCGGGAAGGCGACCGTGGGGAAGTCGGGATCCGGGTCCGCCTGCTTGCCGACGGTGTGCACGTCCGTGAAGCCCGTGCGGTGCAGGGCCGCGACGGCCGTCTCGGTGCCCACGCCGTGCATGGCCGTGTGGACGATCCGCACGGACCGCCCGCCGCCCACCTCGGCGAGCGCGGGCAGATCCACGAGGGCGCAGATCGCCTCGAGGTAGTCCTCGACCAGACTGTCGCCGATCATCTCCGGCTCGGCGTCGTGCGGGATCTCCAGCACGGGGCCGACGGCCTCGATGCTCGCGGCGATCTGCGCGTCCGACGGCGGCACGATCTGCACGCCGTTCCCGTCGGCGTCCGCGGCACGGCCGCCGAGGTAGACCTTGTAGCCGTTGTCCGCCGGCGGATTGTGGGAGGCGGTGACGACGATCCCGGCGTCGGCCCCCAGGTGCCGCACGCCGAAGGCGACGAGCGGGGTGGGCAGCGCCCGGTCCAGCAGCTGCACACGGCAGCCCGCCGCGGCCATGATCGCCGCGGAGCGGTGCGCGAGGTCGCGTGAGCGGTGACGGGCGTCGTGCCCGATCACCACGAGCGGCTCCTCGAGCCCGAGCGTGCCCACGAGGTGGTCGGCGAGCCCGCGGGCGGCGCGGGAGACCACCGCGAGGTTCATGCGCAGGGGACCGGGGCCCATGCGGCCGCGCAGGCCGGCCGTGCCGAACTCGAGGGTGCCGGAGAAGGCGTCGGCGATCTCGGCGACGGCCGACTCGTCACCGCCCTCCGCCTGCTCCAGGAGGCTGCCGAGGACCGCGCGGGTCTCGGCGTCGGGGTCGTCGGCGATCCAGGCGCGCGCCCGCTCCTGCAGCTCGGGCGTGAGGACGGCGGCGCTCATGCCGGTGCGTCCTCCGTGCTCGCCCCGGTGATCCGTCGCACGGTCTCGGCGAGCAGGCGGGAGATGCGGGGACCGGCCTCGCGGCCCGCCTGCAGCACCTCCTCGTGGGAGAGCGGCACAGGGGAGATGCCCGCGGCGAGGTTCGTGACGAGCGAGATGCCGAGCACGTCCAGCCCCGCCTCGCGGGCGGCGATCGCCTCGAGCGCGGTGGACATGCCCACCAGGGTCGCGCCGAGGGTGCGCGCCATGCGGACCTCCGCCGGGGTCTCGTAGGCCGGCCCGTGGAACTGCATGTAGACGCCCTCGGGGAGGTCCGGGTCCACCTCGCGGGCGATGTCGCGCAGGGCGGGGGTGTAGACGTCGGTCATGTCCACGAAGGTCGCGCCGCGCAACGGGGTCGCGCCCGTGTGGTTGATCTGGTCGGCGATGAGCACGGGGGTGCCGGGCTCCCACGACGGGTCGATGCCGCCGCAGCCGTTGGTCAGCACGATCGTGCGGCAGCCGGAGGCCGCCGCGGTGCGCACGCCGTGCACGACCGGGTCCACGCCGGCGCCCTCGTAGTAGTGGGTGCGCGCACCGAGCACGAGGGCGTGGGCGCCGCTGCCCTCCACCTCCACGGAGCGCAGGGTGCCCACGTGGCCGGCGACGGCGGGGGCGCGGAAGCCGGGGATCGTGGTCGCGGGGGCCTGCCAGACGGTCTCGCCGAGGAGGTCCGCGGCGCCGGCCCAGCCGGAGCCGAGCACGAGGGCGACGTCGTGCGAGCCGACGCCGCTGGCCTCGGCGATCGCGGCCGCCGCATCACGGGCGAGGAGGTACGGATCAGGGGTCGAATCGCTCATGGGAGAAACCTAGCGCGGGCCGTGCCCGCCGGGGGACGCCCCCGGTCCCTCCGTTGCCGCCCGCGCGGTGCGGGGCCTGGGCGAGAATGGCACCGTGAGCGATTCCACGACCGCGATCCCCGCCGGAGCACCTCGGATCACCGCCGACGACGGCGGCACCCGCCTGGTGGTGATCGGCGGCGGGCCCGGCGGCTACGAGGCAGCGCTCACCGCCGCCCGACTCGGCGCGGAGGTCGTCCTCGTGAGCGCCGGACCCCTCGGCGGGGCCGCGGTGCTCACGGACGTGGTCCCCTCGAAGACCCTCATCGCGACCGCGGACGTCCTCGACCTCGTCGCCGGCTCCGCGGCGCTCGGCATCCGCGACGCCGACACCGCCGGCAGCCCCGGCGCAGGGGCGCTCACCGTGGACCTCGCGGCCGTCAACGCGCGCGTGCGCCGGCTCGCCCGGGCGCAGTCCGCGGACGTCACCGCCGCGCTCGCCGAGGCCGGGGTGCGGACGGTCCTCGGGCGCGGGCACCTCCTCACGCCGGGGCTCGTCGCCGTGCATGCCCTGGTCGGGGCAGGAGCGGAGATCGAGCGGATCGAGGCGGACGCCGTGCTGCTCGCCACGGGTGCCCGTCCCCGTGAGCTCGACGGGTCCCCGCCGGACGGCGATCGGATCCTCTCCTGGACCCAGCTCTACGACCTCGACGAGCTGCCCTCGCACCTGGTCGTCGTCGGCTCCGGCGTGACCGGCGCCGAGTTCGCGAGCGCCTACCGGGCGCTCGGCTGCGAGGTCACGCTCGTCTCCTCGAGGGACCAGGTCCTCCCCGGCAGCGACCGCGACGCCGCGGCGGTGCTCGAGGAGTCCTTCCGTCGCCGCGGCATCACCGTGCGCTCCCGCTCCCGCGCCGCCTCCGCCCGGGTCGAGGGGGACGGGGTGCGGGTCGCCCTCACCTCGGGGGAGGAGATCCGCGGCAGCCACGTGCTGCTCGCCCTCGGTGCGATCCCCGCGACAGCGGGCATGGGCCTCGAGGAGGCCGGGGTGCGGCTGCGGGAGAGCGGCCACATCGAGACCGACCGGGTCTCCCGCACCTCGGTGCGCGGGGTGTACGCGGCGGGGGACTGCACCGGCGTGCTCCCGCTCGCCTCGGTCGCCGCGATCCAGGGCCGCACCGCCGTGCACCATGCGCTCGGCGAGGCGGTCGCCCCGCTGTTCCGGGCCCATGTCGCCTCCGCGGTGTTCACGAGCCCCGAGATCGCGACCGTCGGCGCGAGCGAGCAGGACGTCGCTGACGGCCTCGTCGTCGCCGACGTCCGCTCCTACCCGCTCGGCACGAACGCCCGCGCGAAGATGCAGGGCGTGCGCGAGGGTTTCGTGAAGCTCGTGGTGCGCCACGACTCCGGGACGGTGCTGGGCGGCGTGGTCGTCGCCCCGCGGGCGAGCGAGCTCATCCACCCGATCACCCTCGCCGTCGCCCAGCGGCTCACCGTGGAGCAGCTCGCCGACACCTCGATCGTCTACCCGTCGATGACCGGCTCGCTCGCCGAGGCCGCCCGGCAGATCGCGATGACGCTGGGGGAGTGAGCCGGCCCGGAGTCCTCGCCCCGTCGGGGACGGCGCATGAACGTGGCCTCTCGATGGACGCTCTGCCGATGGGCGCCAGGCCGCCGGGCCTCGACCGTCGGCAGGAGGCCGTCGCCGGCGGACCGTCGACCGACAGCCTCCGCCAGGAACCGTCAGCAGGGGCTGCCGACCGCAGTCCGTCGTCGATCGCGGACCGCACTCGGGTCGGGGTGCCCTGCAGAAGAACGCGGATATCATGTACATGATGTCCGGGCTTTTCGGAACAGACGGTGCTCGGGAGCCGGCTCGCCCTCGGTGGGGCCGACCTGTCCGAGGACGACCGGCTCGGCCGACGCGTCCGCGGATCAGCGAGGGAGTGGTGGCCCGGCGGTGCCGGTCACCAGCTCGGTCTCAGTCGTCGATGGTGCAGAGCGCGGCGCCGGCGGAGACGGTCGCGCCGACCTCCGCGCTGAGCCCCGTGACGACGCCGGAGCGGTGCGCCGTGATGGGCTGCTCCATCTTCATCGCCTCGAGCACGAGCAGCAGGTCGCCGTCGGCCACCGTCTGCCCCTCCTCGACCTGGACCTTCACGATCGTGCCCTGCATCGGCGCGGTGACCGTGCCGCCGGAGACCGCCGCCTCGCCCGAGGCGCGGTGCTGGCGCTTGCGGCGCTGGCGCACCGCCTGCTGCGGGGCACGCAGGGACGCGGGCAGGGAGATCTCGACGCGGCGACCGTCCACCTCGACGACGACCGCCTCGCGGTCCTCGGGCTCCTCCGGCTGCGCGGGCAGGGAGGCCGGCGGGATCTCCCCGGTGAACTCGGTCTCGATCCAGCGCGTGTGGATTGAGAACGGCGCCTCGGGATCCGCCGGGGCGAAGGCCGGGTCCTCGACAACCACGCGGTGGAAGGGGAGGACCGTGGGCAGACCCTCGATGCGGAACTCGGCGAGCGCCCGGCGGGAGCGCTCGAGCGCCTCCTGCCGGGTCGCGCCGGTGACGACGAGCTTGGCGAGCATCGAGTCGAAGGCGCCGGAGACGACGTCGCCCGAGCGCACCCCGGTCTCCACCCGCACACCCGGGCCGCTCGGCGCGTCGAAGCGGTGCACGGGCCCCGGGGACGGCATGAAGCCGCGGCCCGGGTCCTCGCCGTTGATGCGGAACTCGAAGGAGTGCCCGCGGGCGACGGGGTCCTCCTCGGAGATGCGCTCGCCGGCGGCGATCCGCAGCTGCTCGCGCACGAGGTCCACCCCGGCGACCTCCTCGGTCACCGGGTGCTCGACCTGGAGGCGCGTGTTCACCTCGAGGAAGGAGATGGTGCCGTCCTTGCCGACGAGGAACTCGCAGGTCCCCGCGCCGACGTAGCCGGCCTCGCGCAGGATCGCCTTCGAGGAGGAGATCAGCTGCGCGTTCTGCTGCGGCGTGAGGAACGGCGCGGGCGCCTCCTCGACGAGCTTCTGGTGGCGGCGCTGCAGCGAGCAGTCACGGGTGGAGACCACCTGGACGTTGCCGTGCTGGTCCGCGAGGCACTGCGTCTCCACGTGGCGCGGGGAGTCGAGGTAGCGCTCGACGAAGCACTCGCCGCGGCCGAAGGCGGCCGTCGCCTCGCGCACCGCGGAGTCGAACAGCTCGCGGACCTCGCCCTCCTCGCGGGCGACCTTGAGGCCGCGGCCGCCGCCGCCGAAGGCCGCCTTGATGGCGATCGGCAGTCCGTGCTCGCGCGCGAAGGCGACGACCTCGTCGGAGTTCTGGACGGGGTCCTTGGTGCCCGCGACGAGCGGGGCGCCGGCCTTCTGCGCGATGTGCCGCGCGGAGACCTTGTCGCCGAGCTTCTCGATCGCGTCGGGGCTCGGGCCGATCCAGGTCAGCCCGGCGTCGATGACCGCCTGGGCGAAGTCGGCGCGCTCGGAGAGGAACCCGTAGCCCGGGTGGACGGCGTCCGCGCCGGAGCGCTTGGCGACGTCCAGGAGCTTGTCGATGACGAGGTAGGAGCTCGCGGCGGTGGTGCCGCCGAGGGCGTAGGCCTCGTCCGCGATGACGGTGTGCAGGGCGTCGCGGTCCGGGTCCGCGTACACGGCGATCGACCGCAGGCCCGCGTCCTTGCAGGCCCGGGCCACGCGCACCGCGATCTCCCCACGATTGGCGATGAGCACCGTGGTCAGGGGGCGGGGCTTGGGGTGGCGTGAAGCCATGGGGCGAGGGTCCTTCCGGGAGGCGACGACGATCGAGTCTAACGGGGCGGGCGCGCCGATCGGCGCAGGCGGCTCAGCCGGAGACGGCGTCGCCGTCGGCCTCGGGGAGGTCCCACAGATCCATGACGGTCAGCCCGATCCCCGCGAGCAGCTCCCGCAGCAGCGGCAGGGACAGCCCCACCACGGCGTGCGGATCACCGTCGACGCCGGTGACGAAGGGGCCGGCGATCCCGTCGATCGTGAACGCACCGGCGACGCCGAGCGGCTCCCCGGTCTCCACGTAGGCCTCGATCTCCTCGTCGGTGACCGCGGCGAAGGTCACCTCGCAGCTGGCCGTCGCGCCGACGGTCGCGCCGGTCCCGCCGTCCTCCTCGTCGCGGTCGTCCACGAGCCAGTGGCCCGAGTGCAGCACGGCGGTGCGGCCGCGCAGCCGGTTCCAGCGCTCGACGGCGACCTCCGCCGTGTGCGGCTTGCCGATCGCCTCGCCGTCCAGCTCGAGCATCGAGTCGCAGCCGAGCACCACGTAGCCGCCCTCGCTGCGGGTGGTCGCCGCCTGCGCCTTCTCCCGGGCGAGCAGCAGCACCTCCTCCGCGGCGGTGAGCGGCTCCTCGCCGGCGGCCTCGCGCGCCGCGGCGAGGATCGCCGCCTCGTCGAGGTCCACGGGCAGGGTCGAGTGCGCGATGCGGGCGCCCTCGAGGACGTGGCGGCGGCCCTGCGAGGCGGAGGCGAGCAGCAGCAGCGGCTCGAACCCGTCCTCGGTCGCGGCGGCGGACACGGGGGCGGTGCTCATCAGAGGGCTCCTTCGAGGACGGAGAGGGGGAGGCTGCCGAGCTCGAGGGCGCGGCGGTGGAAGGCGCGGACAGCGCCGGGGGAGGAGTCCGCGGCCGTCGCCCGGTCCCGGATCTGCTCCCAGGTGCGCTGACCGATCTTGTACGACGGCGCCTGCCCCGGCCAGCCGAGGTAGCGGTGCAGCTCGAAGCGGCGCTCGGCCTCCTCGATGCCCCAGTTCTCCGTCATGAAGTCCCAGGCGGTGCGCTCGTCCCACGCACCGCCGTCGGAGCCCGGCACGCCCGTCGGCATGGGCAGCCCCAGGTGCAGGCCGATGTCGAGGACCACGCGCCCGGCGCGCAGGCGCTGCGCGTCGAGCATGCCGAGGCGGTCGCCGTCGTCGTCGAGGTAGCCCAGCTGCTCCATGAGCCGCTCGGCGTACAGGGCCCAGCCCTCGCCGTGCCCGGAGACCCAGCAGAGCATCGCGCGCCAGCGGTTCAGGGAGCCCGCCTGCAGGGTCTGCGTGCCCACCTGCAGGTGATGGCCGGGGACGCCCTCGTGGTAGACGGTCGTGGTCTCCGCCCAGGTGCGGAACTCCTCGGTGCCCGCGGGCACGTCCCACCACATGCGGCCGGGACGGGTGAGGTCCTCGCTGGGGCCCGTGTAGTAGATGCCGCCGGAGCCGGTGCGGGCGATCCGGCACTCGAGCCGGTGCAGCGGCTCGGGGATGTCGAAGTGGGTGCCGGCGAGGTCCGCGATCGCCGTGTCGGAGAGCTGCTGCATCCAGGCCTGGAGCGCGTCGCTGCCGTGGAGGATGCGGGCGGGATCGGCGTTCAGCGCCTCCTTCGCGGCGGCGACGCTGCTGCCGCCGCCGGTGCCGTAGCGCTCGTTGAGGCGCGCGGCGACCTGCTCCTGCTCGGCGATGATCGCGCGCAGCTCCTCGACGCCCCAGGCGTAGGTCTCGTCGAGGTCGATCTCGGTGCCGAGGTAGGTGCGGGAGGCGAGCTGGTAGGCCTCGCGGCCGACGGCGTCCGCCTCGGGCGCCTGCGGCAGCAGCTCCTCGAGGACGTCGGCGATCTCGCGGTACGCGGCGCGGGCCTGATTCGCCGCCTCCCGCACGTGCGCCTTCTGCGCGTCGTCGCCCACGGCCTCCGCGGCGAAGGTGTCGAAGAAGCCGCCATCCGCCGCGTAGCCGCGGGCCTGCTCGGCGCCGAGGCGCAGCTGGCGGCGGGCGGAGACGGTGCCCGCGGCGGCGGCCTCGCGCAGCGACTCGGCCCACGAGGACAGGGCGCGCGGGAAGCCGGCCATGCGCTCGGCGAGCACCTCCCAGTCCGCGGCGGTCTCCGTCGCCATGAGGTCCAGGACGTCCCGCGACTGGAGCACGGAGGCGAGGTTGTTCACGGCGGCCACGTCGAGGTGCTGCTCGGCGCGCTCGAGCTCGAGGCCCAGGCGCTCCTGGAGCGCCGCGCGGGTCACGGCGTCGACGCCGTCGGCGTCGGGAACCTCGGCGATCGCGGAGAGCAGCTCACGGGAGAGGTCGTGGCGCGCCTGCTCGGCGGCGGGGGAGTAGTCGGTCGCCTCCGCGTCGTGGCCGACGATCCCGAGCTGGGTGGAGAGGAACGGGTCCGCCGCGGCGAGGCGGTCGACGTAGGAGTCGGCCAGGGCGTCCAGGGCGGAGGGGGTGCGGCCGGTGGCCGGGGAGTCGCTCGACATGGGTCGCAGTCTAGGTCTCCTGCTGCCGCCGCACGTCCTCCGATCGAGGTCAGGCCCTCCCGCCGCGGCGGGTGCCGAGATCGATGAGGATCATCTCGGTGTCGTCCGGGGTGCCCGGGTAGCGGGCGTCGTTGCTCGGGTAGTTGTTGTCGTTCGCGATGAGCAGGCGGCCGTCCTCGAGCAGCACGACCGTCTCCACGGACTGCATGGGGAAGGAGAAGGTCTCGCCGACGCCGTAGGCGCCGGGGTCCGCCGCGAGGCCGATGCCGTCCGGGTTGGGGATCGTGAGAAGGTCGATGACGAGGGTCTTCTCGAGCGTCCCGTCGGCGTCGGTGCGGCGCAGGTCCACCCGGTAGACCTTCTTCGTCACCGCGCCCGGCCCCCACACGTCGTCCCGCTCGAGGATCAGCAGGCGGTGGGGATCCAGGGCGAAGGCGTCGCCCACGAGGTTCCCGGGAAGGTCCGTGCGGTAGGTCCAGCGGCGGTCGGTGTACGCGCGGCGGCGTACGTCGAACTCGAGCACCTCGACGCGGTGCTGGTCCTCCTCGCCGGGGAGGTACCCCTCGAGGATCGGATGCAGGATCTTCCCGTTCGGGGAGGCGGCGAGGGCCTCGAAGCCCTTGCTCGCGCGGATGCTCGGCGTCTCGCCGTCCTCGAGGTACGGGCTCTGCGGGGAGCGCAGGCCGCCCGGGAGCGGGACCGGCGCCTCGAGCAGCGCGCCGTCGGCGTCCGCGTGGAGCAGGAACGGGCCGAACTCCTCGCCGATCCAGAAGCTGCCGTCCTTCGCGAGGACGAGCGACTCGACGTCGAGGTCCGCACCGGTGAGCAGCCGCTCCTCGGTGTGCTCGTGGACGATCGGGAAGTCGAGCACGCGCCGAGGATCCTTCAGGGACACGAAGGAGTCCAGGGAGATCGTGCCCGCCCCGCCGCGGGAGGTCTCCCAGCGCGGGGTCGCCCGGTAGATCCGCAGCAGGAAGTCCGCGGAGTTGGTCTTCGCACCGAAGCCGTTGTCCGGCATCGCCCAGTAGCTCCCGTCGCCGATCTCGACGGCCGCCGAGAACCCGGGGACGACCTGCCCGTCGAACGGACCGGACACCCCGTTCGCGGGGCTCACGGCCGCGCCCGAGACCGGGCCCTCCTCGAGGTGGTCGGAGGGGAGGGTCGCGCGGGCCACGAGCCGCGGACCGCGGTCATGGCCGCGGGAGGGTGCGGCCAGCGCAGGGGAGGCGACGGCGAGCGGGGACACGGCGAGCGCGGCGAGGACGCCGCGGCGGGGGAGGGAGGTCATGGACCGATCCCATCGGCCCCCGGCGACCACGGCATGGCGGCCGCGCGACGTCCGGATGAACGCCGTGCGACGCCCGCGGCGGGGCCGGGCGCGACGGGCGGTCCCCGGCGCGCCGGCGCGCTCAGCGGTCCGCGAAGACCCAGGCCGAGGCGGAGGGGTGGTGGCGCTCGCTGTGCCCGCGGGCGTGCGTGTGCACGGGGGAGGTCCAGGCGCTCTCCTGCACGGGACCGCCGTCGAGCGAGCGCTCCTCCGCCTCGAGGCGGCTCGTGACGCTCATCGCGGAGACGACGACGGCGATCGCCGCGAGCTCGTCGGCCTCGAGGCGGCCGGAGACGAGCCGGACGTCGGACCGCCCGTCGGGACCGCCCTCGGCGGCCGGGGACTCCGTGCTCACAGCGGGATGTTCCCGTGCTTCTTGGTGGGCAGGGAGTCGCGCTTGGTGCGCAGGGCGCGCAGCGCGCGGGCCACCTGGACGCGGGTCTCCGAGGGCTCGATGACCCCGTCGATCCAGCCGCGCTCGGCCGCCGCGTAGGGCGTCGCGAACTGGTCCTCGAACTCGGTCTGCAGGCGCAGCCGCTCCGCCTCGACGTCCCCGCCCTCCTCGGCGACCTGCTTGAGGCCCTGCCGGTGGAGGATGTTCACCGCGCCCTGGGCGCCCATGACCGCGATCTGCGCGGTGGGCCAGGCGAGGTTGACGTCCGCGCCGAGGTCCTTGGACCCCATGACGATGTAGGCGCCGCCGTAGGCCTTGCGGGTGATGACGGTGACCAGGGGGACCGTCGCCTCCGCGTAGGCGTACAGGAGCTTCGCGCCGCGGCGGATGATGCCGCTGTACTCCTGGTCCGTGCCGGGCAGGAACCCGGGGGTGTCCACGAGCGTGAGCACGGGGATGTTGTTCGCGTCGCACAGGCGCACGAAGCGCGCCGCCTTCTCCGAGGCGTCGATGTCGAGCGTGCCGGCGAAGTGCGAGGGCTGGTTCGCGACGATGCCGACGCTGCTGCCCTCGACCCGGCCGAAGCCGACGACGATGTTCTGCGCGTAGCCCGGCTGCACCTCGAGGAACTCGCCGTCGTCGAGGATCGCCCGCCACACCTCGCCCATGTCGTAGGGCTGGTTGGGGGAGTCGGGGATCAGCACGTCCATCGCGCGGTCCTCCGCGGTGGGCTGCTCCTCGAGCGGCGTGGGGAACACGGGCGCGGGGCTCAGCGTGTTCGAGGGCAGGTAGGAGAGCAGGTCCTTGACGTACTCGATCGCCTCGGACTCGTCCGGCGCCATGTAGTGGGCGACGCCCGAGCGGGTGGAGTGGGTGCGCGCCCCGCCGAGCTCCTCGAAGCCGACGTCCTCGCCGGTCACGGTGCGGATGACGTCCGGTCCCGTGATGAACATGTGGGAGGTCTTCTCGACCATGACGATGACGTCGGTGAGGGCCGGGGAGTACACGGCACCGCCCGCGGCCGGTCCCATGATCAGCGAGATCTGCGGGATGACGCCCGAGGCGCGCGTGTTGCGCCGCATGATCCCGGCGAACATGGCGAGCGAGGCCACGCCCTCCTGGATGCGCGCGCCGCCGCCGTCGAGGATGCCGATGATCGGCACCCCGGTGGACAGCGCGAGGTCCTGGATCTTCTGGATCTTGCGGCCGTGCGCCTCGCCCAGGGAGCCGCCCATGACGGTGAAGTCCTGCGAGTACACGCACACCTGGCGGCCGTCGATCGTGCCGTAGCCGGTGACGATGCCGTCACCCGCGGGGCGCTTGCGCTCGAGTCCGAAGGAGTGGGACTGGTGCGCCACGAAGCGGTCGGTCTCGACGAAGGAGCCGTCGTCCAGCAGGTCGTGGATGCGCTCGCGAGCGGTGCCCTTGCCCCGGGCGTGCTGCTTCTGGACGGCGAGACCGTCGGCGTCGGAGACCGCGGCCGCCGAGCGGGCGCGCAGGTCTTCGAGTCGCTGAGCGGTGGTGAGCGGCCGAGGGGCGTCGGACACGGAGCCTCCAACTGCGACCC
Organism: Brachybacterium sp. SGAir0954; assembly: GCF_005490785.1. Classification (GTDB taxonomy): domain Bacteria; phylum Actinomycetota; class Actinomycetes; order Actinomycetales; family Dermabacteraceae; genus Brachybacterium; species Brachybacterium rhamnosum. Next base: position 1,850,494 of record NZ_CP027295.1, read on the forward strand.
TGGGGCCGCCTGATCCGGGTGCAGGGGCGCGGGCGGGGTCCGGCGGCAGGCGCGGGTCCACGGCCCGAAACACAGGGATACTACGCTACCCCTCGGCCCCCGTCGGGGAGCCCGGCAGTGAGCCCCGGCATGCGAGGAGACCCCGGATGAACACGTCAGTCGTCCGCGGAGGGGCTCGCGGGGAGGCCGAGCCGCCCGCGCTCCCCGTCGAACTCGTCGACCTGACGCCCTCGACGCAGGACCTCGCCGCGCGCCGGCGCGCCGAGGGGCGGCCCGCCCCCTTCGCCGTGCTCGCCGCGCAGCAGTCCGCCGCACGCGGCCGGCTCGGGCGCCGCTTCTCCTCTCCCGCCGGGGGCGCCCTCGCGCTCACCGTCGTCCACGAGTCCGCGCTCGCCCCCGGGGACCGCTCCTGGTTCCCGCTCGCCCTCGGCGTCGCCGCCCTGGACGCCCTGCACGCGCTGCCCGGGGCCGCCGCGGGTCTCGAGGCGGCCGGGCTCGGCCTGAAGTGGCCCAACGACCTGCACACGGCCGCGGGCGGGAAGCTCGGCGGGATCCTCGTCGAGGGCCGCGGCGCCGGGACCGTGCTGCTGGGCATCGGCCTGAACCTGCGCGGCCCGATCCACGGCGAGGACGCCACGGAGGTGCCCGGTGCGGCGTGGCTCCATGGGCCCGGAGGGCTGCTGGACGACGAGGGCGGCGAGGGGCTGACCGCGGCGGAGGTGCCCGCGCTGCGGGACGCGCTCGCCGCCGGCATCGCCTCCCGTCTTGTCCGGGAGCTCGAGGCGCTCGAGGCGAGCGGCGGCGACGCCTCGGCCACCGGACTCGACGAGCGCTTTGCTATGACCTGTGTCACACTCGGGCGGGACGTGCGCGTCGAGCCTCTCGGGCACGACGGTCCCCGCGGGTCGGCGCCCCTCACCGGGAGGGCCGTCGGCATCGACGATCGCGGACGGCTCCTGGTCGACCCCGGCCCGGAGCAGGGCGGGGTCGTGGCGGTGGACGTCGGCGACGTCCGGCATCTCAGGGCCGTCCGAGGAAGCGGGGGCACCATGGCAGGTCCGGTTCGGAACGGTCACGACGGCGAGGAGGCAGGGACGCGGTGAGCAGCGACATCCACGGGACGGAGAGCGCGCCCGGGACCCCGGACGCCACGACGGCGCACGGGCGCACGACGCCCGAGGAGGCGGCGGGACAGGCCGCGCCGAGCGCGACGGACACCAGCCCGGACCTCGAGCAGACCTCGATCGACGGCGAGGAGGTGCTCGGGCTGAACCGACGCTTCGCACAGGTGCGCCGCAGCGTCGGCGCCCTCGAGAAGGTCCTCCTCCAGGGTCCCCGCAAGTACTCCCGGCGCGACCTCGCCGAGGAGCAGGGGATCCCCGAGCGCCTCACCTCCGTGTACTGGCGCTCCCTGGGCTTCAGCCCCGTGGACGAGGACACCGTCGTCTACACCGAGGAGGACGCCCACGCGATCGGCGACCTCGCCGCGATCGTCGAGGACGACGCGCTGTCCGAGCGCGCCTTCTCCTCCATCACCCGTGGCCTCGGCTTCCACATGGGACGCCTGGCCATGTGGATCACGGAGGCGATGGTCGACGAGGCGAAGGTGGTCGACGGCCTCGGGGACGCCGACGCCCGCCTCCAGATGCTCGACCGCATGCCCGAGCTGCTCGAGACCCTCGAGTCCCAGGTCGTCTTCACCTTCCGGCGCCAGCTCGCCGCCTACGCCGCCCGGGCGGGATCCGAGGTGCTCCACCGGGGCACCGACGAGCTGTTCCCGCTCCAGCGCGCCGTGGGCTTCGCCGACCTCGTCCAGTTCACCCGGCTCTCCCGCGACCTCTCCGGGGCCGAGCTGGCCGACGTCGTCGCCCGCTTCGAGGCCGTGGGCCGCGACGTCATCTCCGTGGGCGGCGGCCGCGTCGTCAAGACCGTCGGCGACGAGATCATGTTCCTCGCCGACACTCCCGAGGACGGCGCCCAGATCGCCGTCTCCCTCGCCGAGACCATCACCGCGGACCCGGACCTCCCCCCGCTCCGGGTCGGCCTCGCCTGGGGATCGATGTTCTCCCGCTACGGCGACGTCTTCGGCCCCACCGTGAACCTCGCCGCCCGCATGGAGTCCGTCGCGAGGCCCGGGACGGTCCTGATCGACCCGGACACGGCGGACGCCGTCGAGAAGGCCATCCCCGGCGGCTTCGAGGTCGCCGAGGGCGAGGACGTGGACCTCCACGGCATCGGCACGGTGCACCTGGCGGAGCTCCGGCGGGGCCGCTCGGCGGCCCTGGACCTGGGGCTGTGAGCGCGGGACGTACTATGGCTGACGTGACACGACTGCTTCTCGTCGAGGACGACTCGGCCATCGCTGAACCGCTGTCCCGCGCCCTGGACCGCGAGGGCTACACCGTCACCCGGGCCTCCCGGGGGATGGACGCGCTCGCGATCGCCGCGGGGGAGGACCCGATCGACGTGGTCATCCTGGACCTCGGGCTGCCCGACCTGGACGGCCTCGAGGTCGCCCGGCGCCTGCGCAAGGGCGGTCTGGAGTCACCGATCCTCATCCTCACCGCCCGCGCCGACGAGGTCGACGCCGTGGTGGGGCTGGACGCCGGCGCGGACGACTACGTCACCAAGCCCTTCCGGCTCGGCGAGCTCCAGGCGCGCATCCGTGCGCTGCTGCGGCGCGCCCAGGCCGTCGAGGAGACGGGCGACAGCTTCGACGTCAACGGCGTGAGCCTCGACGTCTCCGCCCGCCGCGCCTACGCCGACGGCGAGGAGCTCAGCCTCTCCGCCAAGGAGTACGACCTGCTCACCGTGCTCGTGCGCGAGTCCGGCAGCGTCGTCACCCGCGACGACCTCATGCGCGAGGTGTGGGGCGCCGAATGGTGGGGCTCCACGAAGACGCTCGACATGCACATCTCCTGGCTGCGCCGGAAGCTCGGCGACGACGCCTCCGATCCGCGACGCATCACCACGGTGCGCGGGGTGGGCTTCCGGTTCGAGACCGGCGACGGGAGCTGACCTTTGCGGCAGCGCGTGCTGCAGGCGACCATGATCACGGTGCTCCTGGTCGTCCTCATCCTCGGCATCCCGCTCGGCTACTCGTGGCTGACGTTGTCCCAGCAGAGCCTCACCACCCAGGCGACCAGCATCCTCGACGAGGTCCGCGTCGACACCGACTCCCGGCTCGCGAGCAAGCGCGATCTCGACCAGGCGCTGCTCCAGCGGCACGTCGACGCCCAGACCGACCTCCACGTCGCGATCGAGGTCACCCACGACGGCCAGGTGATCTCCGTCGGCGAGGACCCCGGCGACTCGCCGCTGCAGGTCTCGACCAACGGGGCGAACGGCCAGTCGATCCGTGTGCTCATCCCGCAGTCCGACGTGCGCGCCCACACCGCGAGCGCGATCGTGCTGCTCGTGGTCGCGGGCCTCGCGGCGCTCTCGATCGGCGTCTCGGTCGCGCTGTGGCAGGCGCAGCGGATCTCCATGCCGCTCTCACGGCTCGCCCGCCGTGCCGAGGAGATGGGCAGCGGGCGCGCCCGCGGCCCCTGGACCGACGCCGGCATCGTCGAGGTCGACGAGGTCGCCGAGGAGCTCATCCGCTCCGGCGCCCAGCTCACCGAGCGGCTCGAGGCGGAGTCCCGCCTCGCCTCCGACGCCTCCCACCAGCTGCGCACCCCGCTCACGGCGCTGTCCATGCGGCTGGACGAGATCCTCGCGACGAGCTCCGAGGAGTGGGTGCGCGAGGAGGCCCGCATCTCCCTCGAGCAGATCGACCGCCTCACCGAGGTGGTCCACGACCTCATCAACGCCCCCCGCTCCTCCCAGCGGCGCACGCCCGGCGTGGTCGAGCTGCGCACCGTGCTCACCCAGCAGAGCGAGGAGTGGGCGCCCGCGTACCGCCGCGCCGGCCGGGAGCTGCGCATCCAGGTGCCGCGCAGCGCCGCCGTCTGGGGATCGACGGGCCCCCTCACCCAGGTCGTCGCGACGCTCATCGAGAACGCGCTCATGCACGGCGGCGGCCGCACGAGCGTCAAGGTGCGCCGCAACGACCACTCGACCGTCATCGAGGTCATGGATGAGGGCGGCGGCATCGACCCCGCGCTCGGGCACCGCATCTTCGAGCGCTCCGTCTCCGGGCGCAGCTCCAAGGGCACCGGCGTCGGCCTCGCCCTCGCGCGGACCCTCGTGGAGGACGACGGCGGCCGGCTCGAGCTGCTGACGGAGAGCCCCGCGACCTTCGGCGTCTTCCTCATCTCCGCGCCCGGCGAGGAGGAGCCGGCGGGGACTGAGCGCACCGACGACCTCTCCTCGCTGCCGCAGGGCTCCGTGGTGCGCCGGCGCCACCGCTCCCGCGGCTGAGGGTCGAGCTCGGACGCCGGCAGGGGCGGACGGCCGCGGAGGGTGCCCACGGCCCCGCCTACACTGATCCGGTGCCTGACGACCCCACCTCCCTGACCCCCGCCCGCAGCGCCCGACGCATCGGCGTCGTCGGCGCCGGGCAGCTGGCCCGCATGATGCTGGGCCCCGCGATCGAGCTCGGCCTGGACCTCACCGTCCTCGCGACCGACCCCGCCGAGAGCGCCGCCGCGGTCGCCGGGGACGTGACCCTGGGCGCCCACGACGACGAGCACGCCGTGCGCGAGCTCGCCGGCCCCGTCGAGGTGATCACCTTCGACCACGAGCACGTGCCCCCGGAGATCCTCGAGGGGATCGGCCGCGACGGCCTCGCCGCCGTCCGGCCCGGCCCGGACGCCCTCCTGCACGCCCAGGACAAGCTGCACATGCGCGAGCGGCTCTCCGCGCTCGGCCACCCCTGCCCGCGCTGGTGGCGCCTGCCCGACGCGGCCGCGCTCGAGGCAGCGCTCGCCGAGGCGGGCGGCCGGATCGTCGTGAAGACCCCGCGCGGCGGCTACGACGGCCACGGCGTGCGGATCGTCGAGCGCGCCGAGGACGTCGCGGACTGGTTCGCCCAGGGCGGCGACCTCCTCGGCGAGGAGCTCGTGCCCTTCACCCGCGAGCTCTCCGCCCAGGTGGCGCGCCGGCCCAGGGGAGAGGCCGTCGCCTACCCGGTCGTCGCCTCCCGCCAGAAGGACGGGGTGTGCTACGAGGTGATCGCCCCCGCGCCGGACCTCGACCCCGAGGCCGAGCGCCGGATCCGCGAGCTGGCCCTCGCGATCGCCGAGGACCTCGACGTGGTCGGCATGCTCGCCGTCGAGCTCTTCGAGACGGCCGACGGCGCCGTGAGCGTCAACGAGCTCGCCATGCGCCCCCACAACACGGGCCACTGGTCCATGGACGGCGCGGTCACCGGTCAGTTCGAGCAGCACCTGCGCGCCGTCGCGGACCTCCCGCTCGGCGCGACCACCCCGCTCGCCCCGTGCGCGGTCATGGTGAACCTGCTCGGCGGCGCCGCCGAGGACCTCCGCCCCGGCCTCGAGGCCGCGCTCGCCGCGGATCCCGAGCTCACGGTGCACCTGTACGGCAAGTCCGTGCGGCCCGGCCGGAAGATCGGCCACGTGACCCTGCTCGGCGAGGAGCCGGGCGCCCTGCTCGAGCGCGCCCACCGCGCCGAGCGCCTGATCGTCGACGGCCCGGGGGACGGCGACGCCGTCCCCGCCCCGTGACCCGCCACCGCGACCCGACCCGTCCCCGTCCTACCCCCGTCATCGCAGGAGAGACCGCATGAGCACCCTCGCGCCGCTGGTCGGCATCGTCATGGGATCCGATTCCGACTACCCCGTCATGAAGGCCGCCGAGGAGGCGCTCGCCGAGTTCGGGATCCCCGTCGAGGTCGACGTCGTCTCCGCGCACCGCATGCCCGAGGACATGGTCGACTACGGCCGCGGCGCCGCGGGTCGCGGCCTGCGCGCGATCATCGCGGGCGCCGGCGGGGCCGCGCACCTGCCCGGCATGCTCGCCGCCCTCACCCCGCTGCCCGTGATCGGCGTGCCGGTGCCGCTCAAGCACCTCGACGGCATGGACTCCCTGCTCTCGATCGTGCAGATGCCCGCCGGCGTCCCGGTCGCGACCGTCTCGATCGGTGGGGCCCGCAACGCCGGGCTGCTCGCCGCGCGGATCCTCGCCGCCGGCGGGGACGAGCGCGCCGCGGAGCTCCGCGCGCGCATGGAGGCCTTCCAGGCGGAGCTGCGACAGGTCGCGCTGCGCAAGGGCGAGGCGCTGCGCTCCTCCCGCTGATCCCCCCAGCCTCCGCGGGCCCGCGTGAAGGGCCTGTGGAGGGCCGGGGCGAGATGTGCAACAGCTGCCGGGCCCGCGCCGTGGCTCCTGGGAAGCGGCTGGTCCGCGCGGTATCGTCGAGGCCATGACGAACACCCCCGCGTACCGGGTGGCCCCGGGCGCCGACATCGCCGAGGACGCCGTGATCGGCGCGGGCAGCGCGATCTGGCACCTCGCCCAGATCCGTGAGGGCGCCGTCCTCGGCGCCGACTGCATCGTGGGACGCGGCGCCTACATCGGCTCCGGCGTCGAGATGGGCGCCGGCTGCAAGGTCCAGAACCACGCCCTCGTCTACGAGCCCGCCCGGCTCGCCGAGGGCGTCTTCGTGGGTCCCGCCGTCGTCTTCACGAACGACCACTTCCCCCGCGCCGTGAACCCGGACCTCAGCCCGAAGTCCGCGAGCGACTGGGAGCCCGTGGGCGTGACCTGCGAGCAGGGCGCCTCGATCGGCGCCCGTGCCGTGTGCGTCGCCCCCGTGACGATCGGCGCCTGGTCGATGGTCGCCGCGGGCGCCACCGTCGTGAAGGACGTCCCGCCGCACGCGCTCGTCGCCGGGGTGCCCGCCCGCCGCCTGGCCTGGGTGGGCCGCGCCGGGGAGAAGCTCGTCCCCGCCTCAGACGGCACCGACGCGTGGGTGTGCCCGGTGACCGGCGAGTGGTACATCCCTGACGAGTCCACGGGCGGCCTCCAGCTCGCCTCGACCCCCGTGGTCGACGCCCCCCGCCCCGCCCCGCTCGAGGCCGACGACGCCGACGACTCCACCGACGCCACGGCCGCCGTGGGCGCCGACAGCAGCTCCAGCACAGACAGCACCGATGAACAGGACGGATCCGCACGATGACGACCGATCTCCCGATGATCCCCGCGGCCAAGCCGCTGATCGGCCAGGAGGAGCGGGACGCGGTGGATCGCGTGCTCGCCTCCGGCATGGTCGCCCAGGGCCCCGAGGTCGCGGCCTTCGAGGAGGAGTTCAGCGCGGCCCTCGTCGCCGGCCGCGAGTGCGTCGCCGTGAACTCCGGCACCTCGGGCCAGCACCTCGGCATGCTCGCGCTGGGCCTCGGCCCGGGCGATGAGGTCATCGTGCCCTCCTTCACCTTCGCCGCCACGGCGAACTCCGTCGCCGTCTCCGGGGCGACCCCGGTCTTCGTCGACGTGGACCCCGAGACCTTCACGCTCGACCCCGCCGCCGTCGAGGCCGCGATCACCGAGCGCACCGTCGGCATCCAGCCCGTGCACCTGTACGGCCACCCCGCGCCGATGGACGAGCTCCTCCGGATCGCGGACGCCCACGGCCTGTGGATCTTCGAGGACGCCGCCCAGGCGCACGGCGCCGCCTGGCAGGGCGCGCCCGTCGGCAGCTTCGGCCGCGGCGCGATGTTCTCGCTGTACCCCACGAAGAACATGACCTCCGGCGAGGGCGGCATGGTCGCGACCGACGGCCCGGAGCTCGCCCGCCAGGTGCGGCTGCTGCGCAACCAGGGCATGGAGAAGCAGTACGCGAACGAGGTCGCCGGCTTCAACAACCGCATGACCGACATCCACGCAGCGATCGGCCGCGTCCAGCTGGGGAAGCTCCCCGCCTGGACCGCCCGCCGCCAGGAGCTCGCCGCCCACTTCGACGCGCACCTCGAGGGCGTCGTGACGCCCGTGGTCCGCGAGGGCGCCGTGCACGTCTACCACCAGTACACCGTCCGCATCGAGGGCGCGAGCGCCGCCGAGCGCGACGCCTTCGCGACCGCCCTGCGCGAGGAGCACGCCGTGGGCTGCGGGGTCTACTACCCGACCCCCGTGCACCGCCTGGACACCTTCCGCGTGGACCTCGACCTCCCCGTCACCGAGATGCTCGCGCGGGAGGTGCTCTCGATCCCCGTGCACCCGAGCGTGAGCGACGAGGACCGCGACCGCATCGTCGCGGCCGTCAACGCCGTCGCGAAGGCGGGGGCGTGAGCATGACGGACCCGACGCGCCCGTCGCTCCGGGCCGGTCTGATCGGCCTCGGCATGATGGGGCGCCACCACGCCCGCAACCTCCGCGCCCTCGAGGGCGTGGACCTCGTCGCCGTGGCCGACGCCTACGGCGACCCGCACGGCGCCGCCCCCGGCTACGAGGTGCTGCCGGACGTCGATGCGCTCATCGACGCCGGGATCGACTACGCGGTCGTCGCGGTCCCCACCCAGTTCCACAAGGACGTCGCCCTGCGCCTCGCCGAGGCCGGCGTGCACACCCTCGTCGAGAAGCCCCTCGCCTTCGACATCTCCGAGGCGGAGGAGATCACCGCCGCCTACGAGGAGGCCGGGCTCGTGGGCGCCGTGGGCTACATCGAGCGCTACAATCCCGCCCTGCAGGAGATGCGTCGGCGCATCGCCGAGGGCCAGCTGGGGGAGATCTACCAGATCACCACCCGCCGCCAGGGCGGCTTCCCCGCCCGCATCGCCGACGTCGGCGTCGTCAAGGACCTCGCCACCCACGACCTCGACCTCACCGCCTGGGTCGCCCAGTCCTCGTACGCGCAGGTCGCCGCGACCTCGACCCGCCGCTCGGGCCGCGAGGACGAGGACATGGTCTCGATCGCCGGGCGCCTCGCCTCCGGCACGATCACCAACCACCTCGTGAACTGGCTGTCCCCCTTCAAGGAGCGCGTGACCGTCGTGACCGGCGAGAACGGCGCGCTCATCGGGGACACCGTCAACGCGGACCTCACCTTCATCGCGAACGCCGAGGCGGACACGAACCACTGGGACCACATGGCGTCCTTCCGCGGGGTCAGTGAGGGCGACGCGATCCGCTACGCGCTCCAGCGCACCGAGCCGCTCGCGACCGAGCACGAGGCCTTCCGCGACGCCGTCCTCGGCCAGGGCTCGAACATCGTCACCATGCGCGAGGGCCTGCACACCGTGCGCACCGTCGAGGCGGTGCTCGAGTCGGCGCGCGAGGGGACCGTCGTCGTCCCCGATCCGGGCCCGGAGGCATGAGCAGGCAGGCCGTCGTCCGCGCCGTGCGCACCCACGCCCTGCGCTGGGCGGCGCGCGGCGGGCGCGCGCTCCCCGGCGCGCCCGGGGACCGCGCCCGCTACATGGACACCGTCGACCGGATGGACCGCGGTGAGCTCCCCGTCGACGGCGCCGAGGTGCAGGAGGCCCTGCTCGCCCGTTCCGACGCCCTCGTCGCCGCCGGGAAGCCTGAGGAGGCCCTCGGCTGGTTCGACAAGGCGCTGCGCATGGCCTATCACCCCGCACTGCACTACGACGCGACCCCGTCGCCGCTCGCCACGGACCCCTCCGCCTTCCTCGCCCCGTTCCGGGCGGCGCGACTGGGTCCGCTGCTGCTCGACCTGCCGGCGCACGACCCGGGACCCAGGCGCCCCGCCCCCCGCACCGCGGAGGACGGCGCGCCCGTGCGGCTGCTCGTCGTCGCCCAGCGCAACTGGACCTTCGTCGACCCGGTCATCGAGTCGCTCGGCGCGCGCGGCGTGGAGATCCGCCGCTTCGAGGTGGACTCCCTGCCCGTCGCCGAGCGACCCTCCCGGGAGCGGGTGCTCCGGGCCCGGCTCGACCTGGCCCTGCACGGTCGGCGCCTGCCCACCCCGGCGCCGCTCGCCGAGCAGATCGAATGGGCCGACGTCGTCCTCGTCGAATGGGGCCACCACGTCCTGACCTGGATGTCGCTGCTCGAGCTGATGCCCCGCCGCACCGTCGCCCGCTTCCACCGCTTCGAGGTCTACACGCCGTTCCCGCTGCTGACGGTGTACCCGGTGATCGACCGGGTGCTCTTCGTCTCCGGGCACGTGCGCATCCTGCTCGACCACCTCACCCCGCACCTCTCCCGGGCCGGATCCGTGCTCGAGGTGGAGAACTTCCTCGCCCACGGGCTCGGGCCCGAGCCGGGCGCCGGCCACGACCCGCACCTGCTCGCGCAGGTGGGCTGGGTGCGCCCGGTCAAGGACGTGCTCTTCACGCTCGACCTGCTCGAGCGCCTGCGGGAGACGGATCCGCGGTTCCGCCTGCTCCTCGTGGGGCCGGGCCTGCCGGACTCCTCCGCCGACGACTCCGCCCACGAGCGGAAGGTCCGCGCCCGCCTTGCGGCGCTCCCCGCCGGATCCGTGCAGATCCTCGGCCCGCGCGACGACGTCCCCGACGTGCTCGCCGGCGCCGGATGGATCGTCTCCTCCTCCCTCGTGGAGGGGGTGCACGAAGCCGTCATGGAGGGCCTCGCCGCCGGCTGCCTGCCCCTCGTGCGCGACTGGCCCGGCGCCCGCGCGTACGGCGGCGCCCGCACGATCTACCGCGAGGACTGGGTCGTGGCGGACGTCGACGCCGCCGCGGAGCGCGTGCGCAGCGTGCTCGAGGGCGGCGACCTCGCCGCGCTGTCCCAGGACGCCCGGCGCTGGGTCGTGGCCCGCCGCTCCCCGGAGTACGTGGTGCAGCGGTACGAGGACGCGATCGTCCCCGGCCGCCGTCCATGAGCACCGACTGGATCCTGCCGACCCTGCTGGCCGCGGCGCTGCTGAGCGCGCCCGGGCTGCTCCTGCTGCGCGCGGGCGGGGCGCGGATCGCCGTAAGCCTCGGCGCCGCGCCGCCCGTGACCGTGCTGCTGACGGTCCTTGCCGGGGCCGCCCTGAAGCTCGTGGGCCTCCCGTGGTCCCCGGTGACGGCGACCGGCTCCCTCGTGCTCGCCGTGCTCGTGGTGCTGCTCGTGCGCGCCCTCCTGCGCCGCCGCCGTGCGAGCACCGCGGCGGACGGGGCGGGGGAGCGGGAGCGGCGCCCGCTCCGGGCGCGGGTGCTCGACGGCCTCCCGGTGCTCGTCGCGGCCGTCACGGGCCTCGCGACCGCGGCCGGTGCGCGCGCCGGCATGGGCACGATCGACACGCTCAACGGCAGCTACGACTCCTTCTTCCACCTCGCCGCGATCGAGTTCGTGCGCGAGGACGGCGACGCCTTCCTGCTCACCGCGCTGCAGGGGATCTACCACGAGCCCACCTTCTATCCGGCCGCCTGGGACGTGCTCACGGCCCTCCTGCCCTTCGGGCCGGTGACCTCGGCGAACGCGATGGCGCTCGCGATGCTCGCCCTGCTCCCCGCCGCGCTCGCCGCGATGACCGGGTTGCTCCTGGGACCGGCGACCCCGCCGCTCGAGCGGCGCGTGCTCACCGCCGCCTCCGCCCTGTGCGCGCCCCTGTTCCTCTCGCTCCCGGTGATCACCCTCGTCATGGGGCTGTGGCCCTTCGTGCTCGGCTCGCTGTGCCTGCCCGTCGCGCTCGGCGCGCTGTGGCGGATCGCGGCGGTCCTGCCCGCGCCGGGCCGGCTGCGGGCGGAGCTCCCGCAGGCCGCGGGGACGCTGCTGCTCGGGACGGTGCTGCTCGCCGGCGCCGTCCTCGCCCACCCCTCGAACGTGTTCTCGCTCGGGGCGGCGGTCCTCGCCGCGCTGCTCGCGCGCGCCGTGGTCGACGTGCTCGGCACCGCCCACCGCCGGCGCGGGGTGCGACTGCTCGTGGCCCTCGCGGCGCTCGCCGTTCTCTACGCGGCGGGATCCGGGGTGCTGCTCGCCTCGATGGACCTCACCACGACCTCCCCCTGGGGCTGGCCCGCGCTGCTCGTCTCCGTGCTCATCGACCGTCCCCGGCTCACGGTGCTCCCGGTGCAGCCGTGGCCCGTGCTCGTGCCCTGGCTGCTCGCGGCCCTCGGCCTGCTCGCCGGCCTCCGCTCCCGGCGCACGGACCCCGCCGCCGTGGCCCTCGCGGCGAGCGCGACCGCGCTGCTCGGCGTCGTGCTCGCCCTCAGCATCCTCACCAACGTCCCCTCGCCGCTCGCCCGTGCCTGGGTGAACCCCTGGTACGGGGCCCGCGAGCGGATCGCCCCACTGCTGCTGTGCGGCGTCACCCTGCTCGCGATGCTCGGGCTGCGCGCCCTGCTGCGCCGCGACCGCGGCGGGGAGGGCCGGCGCTGGCGCACCCCGGTCGCGGCGGCCCTGCTGGGCGCGACGGCCGTCGGCGCCGTCGCCGTCCCGGACCGGCTGCCCTTCGTCGGCTCCCTCGCCTACACGGCGTACGGCGTACAGCTCGCGCCCTACGTCACCCCGCGCGAGCGGGCCTTCATCGAGCGCTCCGCCGCGGAGCTGCCCGGGGGCGCCGTCGTCATCGGCAACCCGCGCGACGGCGAGGCGCTCTACTGGTCGCTCGGGGGAGTGGAGACGGTGTTCCCCACCCTCGCCGAGCCGCAGACCCTCGACTCCCGCCGCGCGGCCCGCTACCTCGACGAGGCGGCGACCAATCCCGACGTCTGCGAGTCCTGGAAGAAGGTGGGTGCGGACCACCTCTACGTCGACACCTCCGCCGAGTCCGGCGAGGCGATCGCCCCGGGCCCCTCCGAGCTGTGGGAGGGACTGCAGGAGATCCCGCAGGACCGCCTCGTGCTCGTGGACCGCGACGGTCCCTATGCCCTCTACCGCATCGAGCCGCTGTGCTGAGCCCCGCCGGCTCGCCCCGCGATAGCGTGCAGCCACCGAGCGCGGGGACGCCCTGTCCCCGCCGAGAGGAAGCCCACCCGTGAAACAGACCGTCCAGACCGTGATGCGCACGATGTCCGTGCTGCCCCGCGACGCCAAGAAGTTCCTGTGGACCTTTGCGGTCGTCATGAGCCTGCTCGCGCTGCTGGACGTCATCGCCCTCGGCGCCGTCGCGATCGCCCTGCCCGGGCTCACGGGCGGCGCCCCCGAGGTGACCGTCCCCGTCGTCGGCTGGAAGCTCGTGGGCTTCGGCCAGGTGACGAGCCTCGTCGGCGTGTTCGTGGTGCTCACGATCGTCAAGTCGGTGCTGAACCTCATCACGATCCGCGTCGCGACCCGGCGCTTCGCGAAGCACGAGGTCGCGATCGGCCAGATGCTCTTCCGCTCGTACATGTCCGCCCCGTGGGTGGACCGCACCTCGCGCTCGAGCCAGGAGATCATCCGCATGGTCGACTCCGGAGTCGCCGCGGTCGTCGCGAACGTGCTCATGCCCTCGATGACCGTGATCAGCGAGTTCGCGACGATCTCCGTGATCACCGCGGGCCTGTTCATCGCGGACTGGAAGATGGCGCTCGCCACGATGATCTACCTGGGCATCGTCGCGATCGTGCTGTCGCGGGTCATCTCCCCGCTCGCCGTGCGCAACGGCGCCGTGAACCGCGACAACTCGATCCAGGTGGTGCAGCTGCTCGGCGAGGTGCTCTCCTCCCTCAAGGAGATCACCCTCAAGGGCAACGAGAAGGAGGTCGAGGCGATCGTCGCGGACCGCCGCGGCACCGCCTCGGAGACCCGCGCCTTCGCGCAGTACTACAACCAGATGCCGCGCTTCGTGCTCGAGGCGGGGCTCGTGGGCGGCTTCGTCGTGGTCGGCGGGGTCGGCTACCTCGGCTCGGGCCCCACGGGCGCGCTCGCCTCCGTCGCGCTCTTCGCCGTCGCGGGCTTCCGCCTGCTGCCCTCGCTCACCCGCTTCCAGTCCACCCAGAACCGGATCCTCACGAACGCCGCGTTCTCCGACTACATCATCGACGACATCGAGCACGCCCGGGAGGCGGTCTCCCGCACGGAGCGCCCGGACAGCGGCGTGCTCTCCGAGGGTCCGCGCGACATCGTCCTCGAGGACGTCAGCTACGTGTACCCCAGCCGCGAGGAGCCTGCGGTCAAGGGCGTGTCGCTGCGCATCCCCGCCGGCTCGCAGGTCGCCTTCGTGGGCACTTCGGGCGCCGGCAAGTCCACGATGGTGGACCTCCTGCTGGGCCTGCTCACCCCCACCTCCGGCCGGATCCTCGTGGGCGGGCAGGACGTGACCACGGTGCTGCGGCAGTGGCGCTCCTCGGTGGGCTACGTGCCCCAGGAGGTCGCCCTGTTCGACGTGTCCGTCGGCGAGAACATCGCCCTGACCTGGGACCCATCGGGGGTCGATGAGGACCGGGTGCGCTCGGCGCTCGAGCGGGCGCAACTGCTGCAGGTGATCGAGGACCGGCCCGGCGGCATCCACGGCCGGGTGGGGGAGCGCGGCACGACCCTCTCGGGCGGGCAGCGCCAGCGCCTCGGCATCGCCCGCGGCCTCTACGCCGACCCGCAGGTGCTCGTCCTCGACGAGGCCACGAGCGCCCTGGACACGAAGACCGAGGCCGCGGTCACCTCCGCGATCCGCGACCTCGGCGAGGGCGTCACCACGATCACCATCGCGCACCGCCTCGCGACCATCCAGCACTGCGACGTCGTGTTCTACATGCAGGAGGGCGAGGTGCTCGCGCAGGGCACCTTCGAGGAGGTCGTCGACGCCGTCCCCGCCTTCGCGGAGCAGGCCGCGCTCGCCGGCCTCGCCCACGCCGCCGCCGACGGCGCCCCGTCCGAGTCCACCGAGGAGCCCGCATGAGCAGCCTGCTGATCCTGTCCTTCTCCACCCTCACCTCCGACCCGCGCGTGCAGCGGCAGATCTCCCTGCTCGCCGAGCAGCACGAGGTGACCACCGTGGGCTTCGGGGAGCGGCCGCACCCCGGCGTGGAGCACGTGGAGATCCCCGACGGCACCCGCGCCTGGCCCAGCTCCAAGCAGCACCTGCTCACCGGCCGCTACCGCGGCGCCTACTGGTCGATGAGCGCGGTCGCCGCGGCCCGAGAGCTGCTCGCGGACCGGGTGGGGACGATGGACGCGGTCCTCGCCAACGACACGAACACGCTGCCGCTCGCGCTGTGGCTCGCCCCGCGCCGCGGCGTGCACGCGGACCTCCACGAGTACGCCCCCCGGGAGAAGGAGCACCAGCTCGCCTGGCGGACCTTCGTCGCCCCCTACCAGCGGTGGCTCTGCCGCACCTGCCTGCCCGAGGTCGCCTCGGTCACGACGGTCTCCCCGGGGCTCGCGCGCGAGTACGCGGCCCGGTTCGGCGTCGAGGTCGAGGTCGTCACGAACGCCTCCGCCCACCGCGACCTGCCCGTGCGCCCCACCTCCGCGCCGATCCGGCTGCTGCACACGGGCGTGGCCCGCGCGAACCGGCACCTCGAGGCGATGATCGAGGCCGTGCGCGGGCTCGAGGGCGCCGTCACCCTCGATCTCATGCTCATGCCCAGCGAGCCCGGGTACATCGAGCAGCTCGGCGCGCTCGCGGCCGAGGTCCCCGGCGCGGCCTTCCGCGACCCGGTGCCCTACGCGCAGCTCGTGGACACCGTCGCCGAGTACGACGTGTCCCTCGTCGTCTTCCCGAACTCGACCTTCAACCTCGAGCACTCCCTGCCCAACAAGCTCTACGAGGCGGTGCAGGGGCGCACCGGCGTGATCGTCGGCCCCTCCCCGGACATGGCGGACCTGGTGCGCGAGCACTCCCTCGGGGCCGTGCTGCCCGCCGCGACCGCCGAGGCCATGCATGCGGAGCTCGCCGCGCTCACGCCGTCGACCGTGGATGCCTGGAAGCGCGCGGCCGACGCCTCCGCCGAGGTGCTCTCCGCCGAGCGGCAGGTGCTCACCTGGCAGCGCGCGATCGAGCGGATCCTGTCGGGACGATGAGGCTCTACCTGTCCTCGTACCAGCTCGGGGATCACCCCGAGGAGCTGGTGAGGATGGCGGGCGAGGGCGCCCGCGGCTGGGTCGTCGCCAATGCCCTTGACGGCGGCGACCCCGGGCGCCGCTCCCGCGACACCGCCCGTCAGATCGCGGCCCTCGCCCGGATCGGTCTGCGGGCGCGGGACCTCGACCTGCGCGAGCACGACCCCTCGACGATCGCCCGCGCCGTCGGGGAGCCGGACTTCGTCTGGCTCCGCGGCGGCAACGTGTTCACCCTGCGCGGGGCCCTCGCCCGCTCCGGGCTCGACGCGCTGCTCGTCGCGGGGATCCGTGAGGACGCCTTCGTCCACGCGGGGTTCAGCGCCGGGGCCTGCGTGCTCGCTCCCTCCCTCGCCGGGCTCGAGCACTGCGACGGCGTGGACGAGGCCCTCCGCCTGCACGGGGAGGTCCGATGGGACGGACTGGGCGTGCTCGATCGTCCCGTCGTCCCGCACCTGGACTCCCCGGGGCATCCGGAGACGGCGCTGCTCGGCGAGGTCGCCGCCCGCTACGCCCGTGGGGGCCAGGCCTTCTGGGCGCTCCGCGACGGCGAGGCGCTCGTGGTCGACGGCGACCGCACCGCCGTGGTGTGAGGCGCCGGGCCGTCGGGCGCCCCGCGCTCAGCCGCGGCGCAGGCGCGGCAGCTGCTGGACCGCGAGCGAGGCGGCCATGAAGCGCAGCGGCGCCTCCCGGTGGAGCGCCCGGGTCAGCTCACGGGGGAGGAGCGTCGCCGGGCGACCGTGACGCCGACGGTCCCGGGCCGCGGCCATGAGCTCCGCGGCGGGGACGGCCGGGTCCAGGCAGGCGTCGAGCAGGCGGCGGTCGGCGCGGGAGAGCGGGCGCTCGCAGCTGGGGGCGCGGTCCAGCACGTCCGCGGTGATCGCGGCGAGGGACTCCCGCTCCTCGGCGGTCCAGATCTCCTCGTCCTGCCGGTAGAACACGGCGCCGAACACGTGGATGCGCAGCAGCTTGGTGCCGATCGCGGCGCGGGCAGTGCGGGACAGCCGCGCCGCCCAGGGGGCCTGCAGGAGGTCGGGGAAGAAGCCCAGCTGCTCGGTCATCGGCCGCACGACGTAGGTGACGCGGTCCCCGGCGTCCTCGCCGATCACGTAGGGCGGGCCGTACCGGTCGTAGGCGGTGGGGACGGTGGCCATCAGCTCCGTCACCATGCCCACGTCGCCGCCGACGGTCGCGCCCTCCACGAGGGCGGCGCCGGTGCGCTCGAGCATGGCGCGGCTCATGAGGCCGAGCGGTGCGGAGCGGTAGGCGAGGCGGTCCTGGGCGAGGTCCACGAGGCCGCCGCGGTGCATGCGCACGGCCGGGGTGGGCACGCCGCGGCCCGCGCGGCCGAGCGCGAGGCGGGTGATGACGAACTCCGCGCCGGTGCGCTCCTGCACCGTGAGCCAGGAGGCGACGGCACCGGGGGCGAGCTCGTCGTCGGAGCCCATGATCGCGACGAACGGGGTGGTCGCCGCGCGGATCCCGGCGTTGAACGGGCCGGAGGCGGAGCGGAAGGCGTCGCGGTGCTCGATGATCCGCGTTGCCTGCCGGTGCTCGGGGCGCAGCGCCCCGCGGATCTCCTCCGCGGGCCGGTTGTGGGCGACGACGAGGACCTCGGCGTGCTCCCCGCTGCCCTCGAGGACGGATGCGACCGCCCGGCCGACGGGCCGCTCGGGCGTGTGGCACGCGATGACGATCGTGACGGGCCTCATCGGGCACCCCCGGCGAGCGTGGTGAGCAGCCCCGCGTAGGCGGCGCCCACGACAGGGGTGGAGAAGCGGTCGCCGATCGTCGCGGCGATCTCCTCGCTGCCGAGCTCGCGCGTGCGGGCGTCGACGTCGAGGATCGCCTCGGCGTAGGCCTCCGGGTCCTGCACGTCGACGAGCGCCCCGACCTCGGGGCGCGTGTACTCGCCCTGGCCGCCGGTCGCGCCGAGCACGACGGGCCGGCCGGCGACGAGCGCCTCCGCCGCGGAGACGAAGAAGTTGTCCGCCTTCGTGGGGCCGAAGAAGAGATCCGCCGCGCCGAGCGCCTCCCGCACCCCGGCGGGATCCGCGGTGCCGGCGAGGTCCAGGCGGTCCTCGACGCCGAGCTCCCGGGCGAGCGCCGCGGTCTGCTCACGCAGGGGGCCCTCGCCGAGCCAGGTCAGGTGCGCGTCGACGCCGCGGCGCTCGAGCGCCGCGAGGGTGCGCACGGCGACGAGCGGGTCCTTGCGGTCGATGAGGCCGCCCGTGGAGACCAGGCGCAGGGCGCCGTCGGACCGGTCACGGCGGGGGACCAGCGACCCCGGGTCCACGATGCAGGGCACGACGTCCGTCGGCCGGGCGCCGCGCACGGCGCGCAGCGGCGCGGCGAGGTACTCGCACACGGCGGTCGCGCGGTCCGGGAGGGCCAGCAGGCGGGAGAGCACGGGCAGCGCCGCGCGGGCCGGCGCGGGGAGCGTCGCGGGCGTGGTCAGCGCGGACCAGTGCTCGGTGTGCAGCCACGGGACGCGCGGCCGGCGCAGCGCGAAGGGCAGCAGCGTGGAGAAGGCCATGGTGTGCACGGCCTCGGAGCCCTCGAGGGCGGGGCCCAGGGCGCGGGCGGCCCGCAGCACCGAGAGCGGGCTGCGGGGGTCCATGGGGATCCGCAGCACGTCGATGTCCGCGTGGACGAGGCGACGGGTGCCGTCGTCGTCCGCGGGCGGCACGAGGTGCACGAGCCGGATCGGCAGGTGCTCCGCGATCGAGAGCGCGTCGCGGACCACGAAGGCGCCGCGGGAGGGCGCGGTCGCGGTCGGGAACCAGGTGGTGACGAGGGTCGTGGTCACCGGGCCTCCTCGGGGAGTCGGGCATAGGCCTCGAGCAGGGGAGCGGCCTCCGCCTCCCAGGTCAGCTGCGGGGCGACGGCGCGGGCGCGCTCGCGGTAGGCGGCGGGGTCCTCGAGGATCCGCAGCAGCGCGGCGGCGAGGTCCGCGGGCTCCTCGCCGGAGAACACCTCGCCCACGCCGAGCTCCTCGACGACGGCGCGCATGTCCGGGAGGTCCGCGGCGGCGATCGGGAGCCCCGCGCGGATCGACTCGAAGAGCTTGTTGGGCAGCGCGTAGCGGTAGGAGAGGCAGACGGGCCGCACGTGGACCACGGCGACGTCGCCGTCGGCGAGGGCGGAGGAGACCTCCGCGGGGGCCACCGCGCCGACGAGGTGCACGCGGCCGGCGACGCCGAGCTCGGCGGCGCGGGCCCGCACCTGGTCGAGGTAGTCCTCCTCGCCGTAGCCGAGCAGCACGAGGTGGACGTCGGCGGGCAGGTGGGGGAGCGCGGCGAGGGTCTCCTCGATGCCGCGGGCGGTCGTGATCCGCCCGCCGTAGGCGATGACCCGGTCGCTCGCGGAGAGACCGGCCCGCTCGCGCAGCACCCCGGTGCCCCGATCGGGCAGGGGACCGGCGACGGGCACGTTGCGCACCACGAGCGGGAGGCGGTCCAGGTGGTAGGTGCGACGCAGCCACTCGGCGATCGAGGGGGAGACGGTGATCACGACGTCGGCCCGGGGGATCGCCACGTGCTCGATCGCGGCGTCCAGCAGCGGCGCGAGCAGGCGGCGCCCCTCGACGTTGCGGTGGCGCCACAGCTCGTGGGAGTCGTAGACCAGATGCACCCGGCGGCCCTCGCGGCGGCCGAGCGCCTGGATCGCGAGCGCGGGGACCAGGGCGTTGGTGTCGTTCGCGTGGACGATCTCGGGGGCGAAGGCGTGCGCGGCGCGCGCGGAGCGCCACCACCAGGTGCCCAGCTCGATGGTCCGGTATGCGCGGCGGCCCAGGTCCCCGGCGGCGCGGGTGCCGAGCCGGCGCGCCACGGCGAGGGGCGACGGGCGGCCCGCATGCGGCGGCGTCGGCGCGGAGGTCGCGCTCGCCGGGGCCGGATCGGCCGACGGGGCGGGCGAGCCCTCCGGGACCGTCGCGGCGGGACGCCGGGTGAGGCGGGTCAGCGCGGGCGCGATCCGCTCGAGCGCGAACTCGGGTACCCGGTGCAGGTCGAGGCCGGGGGCGAGCTCGGAGGTCCCGGCGGCGCGGCCCTTGAGCCGCCGCTCGACGGCGACGATCCTCACACGGGCGCCCTGCTCGCGCAGGGAGGCGGACTCCTTCAGCACCCGGGAGTCGTTCGTCGCGTCGTTGTGCACGAGGACCGCGACGCGCGGGGCGTTCCCTGACGAGGGCATGGTGCTCCTGGGACGAATATCGTGGGTCCGGCACACTGTAACGCGCGCCCCGCACCCGAGCCGTCCAGGAGGACCCGCCCGATGAAGATCCTGTCCGTGGTGGGAGCCCGGCCCCAGTTCGTGAAGCTCGCCGCCGTGGCGGACGCCGCCGCGGAGGCGGAGGGCGTCGAGCACGTCATCGTCCAC
The DNA here is from genome assembly GCF_005490785.1 of Brachybacterium sp. SGAir0954. Lineage (GTDB taxonomy): Bacteria > Actinomycetota > Actinomycetes > Actinomycetales > Dermabacteraceae > Brachybacterium > Brachybacterium rhamnosum. The sequence goes on from NZ_CP027295.1 coordinate 1,870,651, forward strand.
ACCGGCCAGCACTACGACGCCGCGATGAGCGACGTCTTCTTCGCGGACCTCCGGATCCCCGCCCCCGACGTCAACCTCGGCAGCGGCTCCGGCACGCACGGCCGCCAGACCGGCTCCATGCTCGCCGCGATGGACGAGGTGCTCGAGGAGCACCGCCCGGACTGGGTGCTCGTCTACGGCGACACCAACTCGACCCTCGCGGGCACGCTCTCCGCGGTGAAGATGCACCTCAGGGTCGCCCACCTCGAGGCGGGCCTGCGCTCCTTCAACCGGCGCATGCCCGAGGAGCACAACCGGGTCCTCACCGACCACGCCGCCGACCTCCTCCTCGCCCCCACCGAGGTCGCGCGCGAGCACCTCGCCGCGGAGGGTCTCGCGGAGCGCACGGTCGTCGTCGGCGACGTCATGACCGACGTCTGCCTGCGCGTCGCCGCCGCCGTCCGGGACCAGCCGCTGCGGCTCCCCGAGGGGATCGACCCCGCCGCGGACTTCGCCGTCGCGACGATCCACCGGGCCGACAACACCGACGACCCCGAGCGGCTGCGCGCGATCGTCCGCGGTCTGCAGTCCCTGGACATGCCGCTCGCGCTCCTCGCGCACCCGCGGCTCGTGGCGAAGGCCGAGGCGGCGGGCATCGACCTCGCCGGCGGCGCCGTCCGCGTGGGGGAGCCGCTCGCCTACCCGGACCTCGTGGCCGCCGTGCAGCGTGCCCGCGCCGTCGTCACCGACTCCGGCGGTCTGCAGAAGGAGGCGTACCTCCTGGGCACGCCCTGCACGACCGTCCGCACCGAGACCGAATGGGTCGAGACCCTCGAGAACGGCTGGAACCAGCTCGTCGCGGATCCCGCCGACCTCCCCGCGGCCGTCGGCCGCCCCCGCCCCACCGCGGACCGCCCGGACCACTACGGCGACGGGCAGGCCGCCCAGCGCGTCGTCGCGCTGCTGCAGGAGCGCGCCCGATGAGCCGCCGCCCCACCGACCCGCCGCGCGTCGTCGTCGCGACCCGCGTGTTCACGCCCGAGCCGGTCGCCGCCGCGTTCCGCCAGGAGGCGCTCGTGCGCGCCCTCGAGGAGGCCGGCTGCGAGGTGTCCGTGCTCACCACGCGCCCGCCGCGCGGCACCGTCGGCAAGGACCGCGTGCACGGCGTCTCCCGCTTCCCCGTCAAGCGCGACCACCAGCAGCAGGTGCGCGGCTACGTCTCCTACATGAGCTTCGACGTGCCCCTCACGCTGCGCCTGCTGCTGCGGCGTCGGCCGGACGTCATCGTCGCGGAGCCGCCGCCCACCACCGGCATCGTCGCGACCGTGCTCGGCGTGCTCCGGCGCGTGCCCACCGTGTTCTACGCGGCGGACATCTGGTCCGACGCCTCCGAGAGCGTCGACAGCGTGCCCCGCGCGGTCGTCGCCGGCGTGCGGTTCATGGAAACCACCACCTGGCGGCGCGCCGCGAAGGTCCTCACGATCTCGACGGGCGTCGACGACCGGGTCGCCGCGCTGATCGGCCGGCGCCCCTCGCTGACCATGGTCGGCAACGGCATCGACACGGACACCTTCACGGCCGACGGCCCCGCCCCGGAGGAGCCCGGCCCCTACTTCGTCTACGGCGGCACCGTCTCGGAGTGGCAGGGGGCGGACATCTTCGTCGAGGCCTTCGCCCGGCTCCGCGCCGAGCGCCCCGAGGCGCGGCTGCTGTTCTTCTCGGAGGGCAGCGGCAAGGAGGAGCTCGCCGCGATGGTCGAGCGGCAGGGGATCGAGGGCATCGAGTTCCGCGGCCGGCTCGCCCCCGCGGAGATGTCCCGCATGCTCCGCGGCGCCGTCGCCGGGCTCAGCTCGATCACCCCGGGGCTGGGCTACGAGTTCGCGCTGCCCACGAAGATCTACGCGGCTACCGCCTCCGGCACCCCCGTCGTCCACGCGGGCGAGGGCGCGGCCTCCGAACGGATCCGCGGCGGCGGGCTCGGCTGGGCGAGCGCGTACGACCCCGCGCAGGTCGCGCACGCGATGCGCGCCGCCCTCGACGGCGAGGACCGCCCCACGACGGAGCACCTGCGGGAGTGGACCCTCGAGCACGCCTCGCTGCAGGGGGCGGCCGCCCGGGCCGCCGCCGCGGTCATCGAGGCCGCGGGCCGCTGAGCGCCCCGCGCGGCGGGGCCGTGGCGGCGCCCGGCACGGGCGCCGGGCTCAGAAGATGAGCCGCAGACCCGGCACCCGCTGCGCGACCAGCGCGATCACGAAGGAGACCGGCACGGTGACGAGCCACACCGTCGCCATCTGCCACAGGTCGTAGCCCTCGAGCGCGGGGATCTGCCGCAGCAGCACGAGCACCGCGAAGTGCACGAGGAACACCCCGAACGTCGCGTTGCCGAGCGCCCGCAGCCAGGCCTGGGCGCGCGGTCCCACCCGCCATGAACCGGTGAGCGAGGCGAGCGCCAGGAACAGCAGCAGCGCGTAGACCATGACGCTCGGCGAGGAGTAGTCCGGCCGGAGCGTGCGCACGAGCAGGGAGCCGCCGTCGTCCCGGCCCGCCTCGTACAGCCAGGTCAGCGCCGCGATCGCGACGGGCGTCGTCGCGAGGGCCGCGAGCGCCCAGCGCCGCGCGACGGGCGCCACGATCGCCGCCCGGCCGATCACGAAGTAGCCCGCGAAGGCCATCCAGTAGGTGAGCGATCCGGGCTCGATCGGCCGATGGGAGTCCAGCCCCTCGATGCTCGGCTGCCGGGTCAGGTACGGCACCGCGAAGGCGAGCGCCGTCCACGCGCACGCGAGCAGCCCCAGCCCCCACGCGCGCCGACCCTCCTGCTCCGGCACCGCGTGCAGGAAGGCGGCGATCACGGGCGCGATCACGTACAGCCCGGCGATCGCCCACAGGAAGTACAGGTGGGTGAAGGTCTTGCCGGTGATGACCTGGTCGATCGCCGTGCCGACGCTCATCTCCGCCCCCGCGAGCGGACCGATGACGAGCATGTAGAGCGCGGACCACACCACGAGCGCGGGCAGGATCCGCACCGCCCGCTGCCGCCAGAAGGTGCCCGGGCCGCGGCGCAGCGCCGAGGGATGGAGGTTCAGGGCCCCCGCCATCATGAGGAACACCGGCACGGCCGCGGAGGCGGCCATGTCCACCGCCGTGATCCCGAGCGGCGCGGAGCCGTCCTCGACGCCGCCGCCCACCACGTGCACCGCCACGACGCCGAGGATCGCGACGATCCGGATGACGTCGAGCGCGGGAACGTACTCCCGTCGCCGAGGCGCTGTGGGAGCCGGCGGTCGTGTCGCGGGCTGAGCGGGGTCCGGGGCCGGAGAGGTCACGTGGTCCCTTCGCAGTCGACGGCGATGAGTCGGGAGTGGTCGGTCTCGAAGACGACGGTGCCGATCGCGGGATCGGCCCGGTTCACAAGGTCGAACGTCGAGGACCACTGGTAGGTGATCTGCTCCTGGTAGACGTAGCCCACGCCGGCCTCGTGCAGCAGATCGCACACCTGGGCGGCGGGCACCTCGCCGTTCGAGCCGGAGAGGGCGTAGAGCAGGGCCCGGTCCTGGTTCTCGAGCGCCATGCCCGCGACCGGGAAGTACACCTGCTGACCGTGGATCGCGTACATGTGCGAGGCGCCGGAGAAGGGGCTCGCGAGCACCTTGAGGGAGTGGTCCATCGTGGGATCGGCGGCGGCCCAGGCCTCGAGCTCGTCCTGCTGGAGGAAGCGGCCGCGGCCCGAGTACTCCGCGGAGAGGTTCTTCGCCGCGTTGTCGAGGCGGGTCGGGATCGAGCTCGCCCCCGCCGCGAGGGCGAGCACCACGAGCAGCGCGATGACGGGGCGCGAGGGGCGCGGGCGGCGGCCGTCGGCGTCGAGGGGGCCGCGCAGCCGGCCCCAGACCTGCAGGCCCGGCACGATCAGCAGCACGGAGAGCATGGCGAGCGGCATCGAGAGGCGGTCCTGCCCGCGGTACCAGAGTGTCGAGAGGCCCAGCGGGGAGTCCACCGCGGAGTCGAGGTACAGCACGGCCACGACGATCCAGGCGACGCCCACCCAGCGGGCCGGTCCGCGCCACAGCGTGCGCACGAGCCCCGGCCACCACAGGGCCGCGAGGATGATGCCGAGCGCCATCGGCCACACGGTCAGCAGGCCCAGCAGGATCTCGCCGAGCGCGGACCACCACGGCACCTGGAGGCCGCCCTGGAAGCCGGTGACGGCCGCGGCGAGCGGGGTCAGGGCCAGCAGCAGCACGGGGATCACGCAGAGGACGGGGACCAGCCACAGCAGGCGCCGGCGACGCCGCTCGCGGAGCGCGGTCGCCGCGGTGAGCACGGTCGTCAGCAGCAGCGCCATGACGGCGACGTTCGGGTGCAGCAGGCCGAGACCCAGCGCCGCGAGGCACGCGATCGCGAGGGCCGCGAGGGCCGGCCGCCACCCGGAGGCCGTGGGGGCGGCGTCGACCGCCGGCCCTTCCTGCAGCGCCGACGTCGGCCCCGTCGGGGTCGGCCCGGGGAACAGCGCCTGCCAGAGCGCGAGGACCGCGGCGAGGGCGCCCGGGAGCGCCGCGAAGCCCACGAGGTTCGGGATCGCGGAGAGATGGATCCACTCGTCGAGCGGGGCGGCGGGCACGATCGCCGCGCCGATCGCGACGGCGAACGGCGCCCAGGCCACCTCGGGGAACACGGCCCTTGCGAGCAGCGCCGAGCCCAGCAGCCAGGGCACGAGCGCGAGGGCCAGCACCGCGCCGTTCAGCACGATCGGCACCGGCACCCCCGGCACGAGGGAGGCCAGCGCATGGAACGCCGCCGGGTACGCGGTCGCCTCGCCCACCGTGCTCGAGACCGAGCCGACGTCGAGGCTCGAGGCCGTGCCGGTCTCCCGGATCCGCTGCAGCGCGGAGAGGTGGTAGAGCGTGTCCCAGCGCTCGAGGACCACGCCGGGGGTCCGTGCCCGCACCGCGATCGGCACGACGGCCAGCGCGGCGGCGAGGGTGACCCACACCGGGGCGAGCAGCACCGTGCGCGGAGGCATCAGACGGCCCTCGAGGGCCGCGCCCGGCAGGCGCACGCCCCACCGGCGCAGCAGCACCGCGAGGCCCACGAGCACGAGGGCGAGCCCCAGGTGCGGCAGCAGCGACCAGCCGACCCCGACGAACGGGGCGATCAGGGCCGCGGTGCCCGCGATCCCGGCGGCGACCGCCGGGGCGATCGCGAGGGACAGCAGGCGCGAGCCGCCGAGGGCGCGCGGAACCGCGTAGCCGGGCAGATAGGTCGCCGCGAGGACCAGCAGGACGCTCAGCAGCAGGAGCAGGACGTCGGTCATCCGCGGTCGGTGCCGAGCATCCGCTCGCGGTAGGCGAGGGGCTGCTCCGACTCGTCCAGCGCCAGGCGGCGGGCGAGCACGGTGGTGCGCTTCTCCGCGTTCTTCGTGCGGGCCTCCGCGAGCGCGAGCGAGCCCAGCAGCACGATCACCGTCGCGTAGAGGAGCAGGTCCGCGCCGCGGCCCACCCCGACGACGTGCGCGACCGAGGTCAGCACGCGCGGGAACATCACCGTGAGCACCGCGAACACGGCGAAGCCGAGGATCAGCAGGCGGCGCACGGCCAGCTGCTTCGCCCCGCGGGTGATGAACAGCCAGGCGATGATCCCGAGGATCCCCAGGACCAGCAGGATCTGGATGATCAGCGTGCGGCTCCCGGCGGGGATCGTGGGCCCCAGCGCGAGGATCAGCTCGTGGGCGCCCACCGGCTCAGGCCTCCTCGGCCTGCTGGTGGGTGGAGGCGGAGCCGTCGCCGAGCACCAGGCGCGGCGTGCCGGCCCAGTTCTCGGCGGTCGTGATGTTGCGGCCGTCGACCACGAGCTTCACCCCGGGGACCTCCGCGGCGGAGAGCTCCGCGTACTCCGGGTGGTTGGTCTGCACGATCACGAGATCCGCGGCCTCCCCCAGGTGGTACGGCGCCCAGCCGAAGCCTGCGATCTCCTCGTCGTCGTAGTAGGTGTCGTGCACCGCGACCTCGGCGCCCTGGGCACGGAGGGCCTCGACCACCGGGAACACGCCGGAGAACGCGGTCTCCTTCACCCCGGTGCGGTACGAGGCGCCGAGCACGACGGCCTTCAGACCCTTCAGCGAGCCGAGCAGGCCCGCGGCGCGCTCCACGAGGAACGCGGGGACGGAGGCGTTGAGCTGGCGGGCGGTGCGGACCGTCGTCGCGCTCGGGTCGCCCGAGAGGTACAGGCGCGGGTAGACCGGGATGCAGTGGCCGCCCACCGCGATGCCCGGCTGGTGGATGTGGGAGTAGGGCTGCGAGTTGCTGGCCTCGATGACCTTGTACACGTCGATGCCGTGGTCCTGCGCGAACAGCGCGAACTCGTTGGCCAGCGCGATGTTCACGTCGCGGTAGGTGGTCTCGGCGAGCTTCGCGAGCTCGGAGGCTTCGGGGGAGCCGAGGTCCCACACGCCGTTGGGGCGGGGCAGGTCAGGGCGCTCGTCGAAGGTCAGCGCGGACTCGTAGAAGGCGCGCGCCCGCGCGGTGCCCTCCTCGGAGATCGCACCGATGAGCTTGGGGTACTTGCGCAGGTCCGCGAACACGCGGCCGGTGAGCACGCGCTCGGGGGAGAAGACGGCGAAGAAGTCCTGCGACTCCTTCAGCCCGGAGATCTCCTCGATCATCGGCACGAAGCGGGTGCGCAGGGTCCCCACGGGGAGCGTCGTCTCGTAGGAGACGAGGGTGCCGGGGGTGAGGTGCTCGGCCAGCGAGCGGGTCGCCTCGTCCATCCAGCCGAAGTCCGGCTCCCAGCTCGCGTCGTCCACGAACAGGGGGACGACGATGACGACGGCGTCCGCGCCGGGGATCGCCTCGGCGTAGTCGGTGGTCGCACGGAGGCGGCCGGCGGGGACGAGCTCGGCGAGCTTCTCGGCGAGCTGGGCCTCGCCCGGGAAGGGCTCCTTCGCCTGGTTGATCAGCTCGACCTGGCGGGCATTGACGTCGACGCCCACGACCTCGTGGCCGGCATCGGCGAACTGGACGGCGAGCGGGAGCCCGATCTTGCCGAGGGCGACGACAGCAGTCTTCACGTGAGATCTTCCTTCCGGCGCACTGCGCCACTTCTGCGAGGGACGGTCGCCCGGGGGCGATCCACCGTGACAGGGTATCGTCCGTCGTTGTCCCGGGCCTGGACCCGGATGCCCTGCCTCGTCGTCCCGGACGTCCCGCGTCCCCAGGAGCCCTGCATGACCTCTACCGAGCATCCGGAGCCGGCGCCCGAGGCCGACAGCCCCGGCGCGGAGCGCACCTGGTTCGTGGTGCCCCTGTTCAACGAGGGTGAGGTCATCGGCGACGTCATCCGCGCCCTGCGCACCCGCTACCCGCTCGTGGTCTGCGTCGACGACGGCAGCGCGGACGCCTCCGCGCGGATCGCCGAGGAGGCCGGTGCGGCCGTCGTGCGCCATCCCTTCAACCTCGGCCAGGGCGCCGCGCTGAAGACCGGCATCGACTACGCGCTGCGGGACCCGGGGATGCGCCAGGTCGTCACCTTCGACGCCGACGGTCAGCACCAGGTCGACGACGCCGCCGCCATGATCGCCCTGCGCGAGGAGGAGGGCGTGGACGTGGTTCTCGGCTCCCGCTTCCTCGACGGGCGCACGCGCCCCGGCCTCATCAAGCGCATCGTGCTGCGCGGCGCGGTCTGGTACTCGAACGTCACCAGCGGCGTGCGGCTCACGGACGCCCACAACGGGCTGCGGGTCCTGGGCCGCGAGGCGTGCGAGAGGATCGCGATCGAGCAGAACCGCATGGCGCACGCCTCGGAGATCGTCGAGGAGATCGGCCGCCACGAGCTGACCGTGCGCGAGCACCCCGTGCACATCCTCTACACGGACTACTCCCGCTCGAAGGGCCAGTCGGTGCTCAACTCCGTGAACATCGTCATCGACATGCTCTTCCGCTGATCCGATCCGTCCTCTCGCGACGGGACGGATCAGCGGGGAGCGCCGGCTCTGGCGGTCGTCAGGAGGCGGCCTTCGGCTCCGCGCTGCCGTCGGCGATCGAGCCGAAGAACGCGGCCGTGTCGTCGTCGTCCGTGAGGATCGCCTGACCGGAGTGCTTCGTCCGGTAGGCCGGGTCCTCGATCGGCATGGTCACCGTGCCGGCCTTCATCGCGCTGCGCGCCGTGAGCGCCATCCGGCCCAGGTCCACGATCCCCGTGCCCTCGCTCGTCGCGAGGGCGTCCGTGCCGGCGCCCGCGAGCCGCACCTGGGTCACGGGGTTCAGGAGCACGCCGGGGGAGGCGACGCGGGACATGAGGGCGCCCACGAACTGCTGCTGGCGGGCCTGGCGGCCGATGTCCGCGGTGGGGTCGAAGTAGCGGGCGCGCACGAAGGCGAGCGCCTGCTCACCGCCCACGTCGTGGCAGCCCTCGGTCATCTTCAGCCCGGACTTCTCGTCGTCCACGTCCTGGTCGATGCAGAGGTTCACGGAGCCGACGGCGTCGACCATGCCCTCGACACCGTCGAAGCCGATCTCGACGTAGTGGTCGATCGTCATGCCGGTGAACTGCTCCACGGTCTTCACGAGCAGCGGGGCGCCGCCGAAGGCGAAGGCGGCGTTGAGCTTGTACCTCCCGTGCCCGGGGATGTCCACGAGGGTGTCGCGGGGCAGGGAGACGAGGTAGCTGCGGCCGTTCGGGGCCTTGTGCAGCAGCATGATCGTGTCGGTGCGCTGGCCGGTCGTGCCGTCGTCGGCCACGGCGTCGCCGCCGCGGGCGTCGGATCCGGCGATGAGGTAGGTCTGCCCCTCGGTGGCCTCCGCCCCGGAGAGCGCGTCGACGTGCTCGATCCGGGAGTTCGTCCACAGCGCGAGGCCGGCGCCCCAGGCGAGGAGCATCACGAGGACCAGGGCGACGAGCGTCAGCCCAAGCCGCAGGGGGCGGGGCAGGCGCGAGCGGCGGCCGGGCCGGCGCGCGTGGCGGCGGGGAGCGCCGTCCGGCACGTCCCCGACGGGCGCGCCGGCCAGGAGCGGATCGGAGGCGTCGCGGGCGGGCGCCGCATGGCGCTCCGGAGCCCGGTCGCGGGCGGGGGCCGTGCAGGGATCGACGGCCGGGTAGGCGCGGGTCGGGGTCTCCTCGCGCTCGCCGCGTCCCGGCGCGGGGACGGGGCGGGCGCTGCCGCCGGCGCGGGCGCGATGGCCCCGGGGGCGGCGCGGTCCTCCGTGTCGCGGGGAGCGCGGGGGCTGCTGATCGCTCATGTGCCGTCTCCTCTCGCTCGCGTGGCGCGGGTCTGTTCGGGGGCCCGTCGCGGCGCGGGCCGGCGGGTGCTGACGGGTGATGGCGCCCGACAGGCTAGCCCCAACCCTCCCGCGCGACCGCACCGGGTCCATGACGTCGCGGAACCTCCTGCGAACCTTCACACGCCGTGCGCGGGGCTCCCGGGATCGGCCCGGGACCTCTCCGTACACTGGTCCGAGGCGCCCGCCGGCGCCGCCGGGGGACCCCGGCGCCACGACGACGCACCAGCAGGAGGCCTTGTGGACAGCACCGCAGCACGGGGGCAGGAGAGCGCCCCGCGCGTGGTCGCGGTGGTGGTCACCTACAACCGCGAGCAGCTGCTCGAGCAGTGCCTGGACGGCCTCGCCGCCCAGGAGCGCCGCCCGGATGCCGTGGTCGTGGTGGACAACGCCTCCTCGGACGGCTCCGGTCGCGTCGCCGATGCCCACCCCCTGGGCGCCGACGTCCTGCACCTGCGCCGCAACGTGGGCGGGGCGGGCGGCTTCGCGGCCGGCATGGCCCGCGCGCTCGTGCGCCACGACGCCGACTGGCTGTGGCTCATGGACGACGACACGGTCCCCACGCCCTCCGCCCTCGCGGAGCTGCTGCGCTCGATCGAGGCGTCGCCGGTGCGGCTGAGCGTGCTCAGCTCCCGCGCCGTCTGGACCGACGGCCGCGACCACCCGATGAACACCCAGCGCACCCGCTTCCGGGCGAGCGCGGGGGAGAAGCGGGACGCCGCCGCCGCGGGCGGCCGGCCGATCCGCACCGCGAGCTACGTCTCCGCACTGCTGCGCGGCGAGGACGTGCGCCGCCTGGGCCTCCCGTATGCCGACTACTTCATCTGGTCCGACGACTTCGAGCACACCGGCCGCCTGCTGCGCCGGGGCCGGGGCCTGCAGGTCCCCGCCTCCGTGGTCGAGCACCGCACCGTGCTTTTCGGCGACGCCCAGTCCAACCCGGGCTCGCGCTTCTACTACGACGTGCGCAACCGCACCTGGGCGCTGCTGCGCACCACCTCCTTCACCCCGTCCGAGAAGGTGCTCTACGGCGGCAGCACCGTGCTGGGCTGGCTGCGCCGGCTCGCCCGCCACCGCGGCGAGCTCACGGGCGTCGGTGCGCGCGGGCTGCTCGCCGCGCTGCGCCGCGGTCCGCGACCGTCGGCCGCGGTCCTCGCGACGGACCCGGAGGCCGCGGCGGACGTCCGCCGCATCGAGCGGGCGGCCGGGCGATGAGCGCCGTCCCCCCGTTCGCGGTGCTCATGCCCCTCTGGGGCCGCGACGAGCCCGCGCGCGTCGAGGCGGCGATCGCCTCCGCGACGACCGGCCAGACCCTGCGCCCGGACCTGTTCCTGCTCACCGTCGACGGCCCGCTTTCGAGCGCGCTCGAGGAGCTCGTGGCGAGGGTCGAGGCCGAGGAGTTCGGTCCCGCCCGCGTGCTGCGCCACCCCCAGCACCGGGGCATCGCCCTCACCCTCCAGGACGGCCTCGAGGCCTCCCCGCACGAGATCGTCGCGCGGGCCGACGCGGATGACCTCTGCCGGCCCGAGCGCTTCGCCGTCCAGATACCGCGGATGGCGCGCACGGAGGACGGCGAGGGCGCCGATCTGCTGGGCGGGTCCATGCAGGAGTTCAGCGACCGGGTCGCCCCGGGGGAGGGGCCGCTGCGCACCCGCCCCCTCGAGCACGAGCAGATCGTGGGCTACCTGGGCCGCCACTCGCCCTTCCACCACCCCACGATCGTGCTGCGGCGCTCGGTCGCGCTCGCCGTGGGCGGCTACCGCGACCTCCCGCTGCTCGAGGACTACTGGCTGTGGGAGCGGATGATGCTCGGCGGGGCGCGCATGGGCAACGTCGAGGAGGTCGTCGTCGACTACCGCGTCGACGAGCACCTCTTCGAGCGTCGCGGCGGCTGGACGCTCTTCACGAGCGACCTGCGCCTCCAGCGCACGCTCCTGCTGGACCGTGTGATCGGTCCCCGCGCGTTCCTGACCAACATCGTGCTGCGCGGCGGGTACCATCTCGCCCCGTGGCGGCTGCGTCGCTTCGGCTACCGCCGCTTCGTGGAGCCCATGCGCTGAGCCCGCACGGGCGGGCGCATGACAGGGCGCACATCGCCCGACGCGCCGTCCCCGGGGGCACCGCCCCCGCCACCCGCCTCCGCTACTGTGAGCTGGTCCGCCGAGGACCGTCCGACCGCTTCGAAAGGAACCCCCGTGGCCACTCCTGATCTGCTGATCGTCGGCTCCGGCCTGTTCGGCCTGACCATCGCCGAACGCGCCGCGACCGAGCACGGCGCCAAGGTCACCATCATCGACAAGCGGCCGCACCTGGGCGGCAACGCGTACTCCGAGGCCGACGAGGCCACCGGGATCGAGGTCCACAAGTACGGGGCCCACCTGTTCCACACCTCGAACGAGCGGGTGTGGGAGTACGTGAACCGCTTCACCGCGTTCACGGGCTACGTGCACAAGGTGTACACGAACCACCAGGGCATCGTGTACCCCATGCCGATCAACCTCGGCACCATCAACCAGTTCTTCTCCTCCGCGTACACGCCGGACGAGGCGCGCGCGCTCGTGCAGGAGCAGGCCGGGGAGCTCGCCGGGACCGATCCCGAGAACCTCAACGACAAGGGCATCTCCCTGATCGGCCGCCCGCTCTACGAGGCGTTCATCAAGCACTACACGGGCAAGCAGTGGCAGACGGATCCCAAGGACCTGCCCGCCGGGATCATCTCCCGCCTCCCCGTGCGCTACACGTACGACAACCGCTACTTCAACGACACCCACGAGGGGCTGCCCCAGCAGGGCTACACCGCGTGGCTCGAGCGCATGGCGGACCACCCCAACATCGAGGTGCAGCTGGGGGTGGACTACTTCGACGAGTCCCAGCCCTTCAACAAGAAGGCCGTGCGCGGCCAGCTCCCGGTCGTCTACACGGGCCCCGTGGACCGCTACTTCGACTACGAGCTCGGCGACCTCAAGTGGCGCACGATCGATCTCGAGACCGAGCACCTCGACACCACCGGCGACTTCCAGGGCACCTCGGTCATGAACTACGCGGACGAGTCGGTGCCCTTCACGCGCATCATCGAGCCCCGCCACTTCCACCCCGAGCGGGAGTACCCCAAGGACCGCACCGTCATCCAGCGCGAGTACTCGCGCTTCGCGGAGCGCGAGGACGAGCCGTACTACCCCGTGAACTCGTCGACGGACCGCGACTCGCTGCTGCGGTACCGCGAGATGGCCGACGCCGAGCCCCGCACCCTGTTCGGCGGCCGCCTGGGCACCTACCAGTACCTCGACATGCACATGGCGATCGGCGCCGCGCTGTCGATGGCCGACAACAAGCTCGCCGACCTGCTGCGCCGCTGAGCGCGTCCCCGAGGAGGAGACACCGATCGTGAGCACGACCCGTCCCCAGAGCACCGAGTCCGCCGAGTCCGCGGAGTCGGCTGAGAGCGCCCCGCAGCGGATCCTGCAGCGGCTCATCATGCCGCTCGCGCCGACGCCCGACGTGATCCCGCTGTACATCGAGTCGCAGGCCGCCCGCTCGGGCGCCCAGACCGGCTCCTTCGGGCTGGGCACCGCCACCGCGGAGAGCGCGGAGCCCGCCGCCGGGGCCACCGGCACGACCGGGGCGTCGCAGCTCGACCTCGAGGAGCTCAGCGCCCGCCACGGCGTCGAGGTGCCGCCGCAGTCGCTGCGCTCCTTCGGCACCTACTTCAACGCCTTCCCGGCGAGCTACTGGCGCCGCTGGACCCCGGTGCGCGAGGTGACGCTCACGATCGCGACGAGCGGCCGCGGGCAGATCATCGTCTACCGCTCGAACGCGCGCGGTGCGATCCAGCGCCACGACATGGCCATCGTCTCCCGCCCCGGCGAGACCCGCTTCGACCTGCCGCTGACGGCCTTCGGCGACGGCGGCTGGTACTGGTTCGACGTCATCTCCGGCCCGGACCCGCTGACGATCCACGGTGCCCAGTGGACGGCCGACGCCTCCGCGGCCCGCACCGAGGGCACCTTCTCGATCGCCATGACGACGATGAACAAGGTCTCCTACTGCCTCGACAACATCGAGCTGATCAGCAAGGACACGGACCTCCGCGAGAAGCTCGACGTCATGTACGTCGTGGACCAGGGCACCGACCGCCTGAACGACCACGACGAGATCGAGCCCCTGCAGGCCGCGATGGGCGAGCAGCTGCAGATCATCGAGCAGGGCAACATCGGCGGCTCCGGCGGCTTCTCGCGCGGCATGTACGAGGCGTCGACCAACGGCTCCTCGACCTACGTCATCAACTGCGACGACGACATCGACATCGAGCCCGAGTCGCTCCTGCGCATGCTCACCTTCGCGGACTTCGCGCGCACGCCGATGCTCGTGGGCGCGCACATGTTCGACCTCAACAACCGCTCGGTGCTGCACGCCTTCGGCGAGAGCGTGGACCCGTGGGCGATCCAGCCCAAGGTGACGATCCCCGAGGGGCGCCTGGGCCACGACTTCGCCGTCGAGCCGCTGCGCTCCACCCCGTGGCTGCACCGCCGCGCCGACGTCGACTACAACGGCTGGTGGACCTGCCTCATCCCCACCGAGACCGTCCGGGCGATCGGCCTGAGCCTGCCCGTCTTCATCAAGTGGGACGACGCCGAGTACGGCCTCCGCGCGAAGAAGGCCGGATACCCGACCGTCTCGATGCCCGGCGCGGCCGTCTGGCACATCACGTGGACGGACAAGAACGACGCGCTGGACTGGCAGATCTACTTCCACGAGCGCAACCGCATCATCACGGCGCTGCTGCACTCGGTCTACGAGCGCGGCGGCAAGGTGCTCACCGAGTCCCAGGGCATCGATGTCAAGCACCTCATGTCCATGCAGTACTACACCGAGGCGGCACGTCTGATCGCCCAGGAGGACGTCCTGCGCGGTCCGGGCGTGCTGCACGACGAGATCGGCACCAAGCTGCCCGAGCTGCGGGCGATGGCGCAGACCTACGACGACTCCCTCACCAAGGCGGACGCCGACCAGTTCCCCGAGGTGCGGATGCACAAGCCGCCGCGCAAGGGCCGGGCGTTCTCCGCCCCGCGCCGCTCGATGCTCCCGCTGTGGACCGCGAAGACGATGGCGCGGCAGCTGATCGCCGCGCCGCCGGAGAGCTCGGCCGCGCACCCACAGGCCGCGATCGCCCACCAGGACGCGAAGTGGTGGACGCTGAGCCACTACGACAGCGCCGTGGTCTCCAACGCGGAGGGCACGAAGCTCGCCTGGTACCGCCGCCGCCCGGAGCAGGTCCGCTCGATGCTCGTCCGCACGGCGCGCACCCACCTGGACCTGTACCGCCAGTGGAACCGGCTGCGGGACGAGTACCGCGCCGCCGCGGAGGGCCTGACCTCCTTCGCCGCCTGGGAGCGCACCTTCAGCGAGAACCCGGCCCCGGTGCGCCCGGGCATCGACGACGTCGACACCGCCGCGCCGTCCACCCCGGAGGGGGCCTCCGCGTGACGGCGACCGCCCCGACGCGTCGCACCCCCTCGGCCGCGGAGCGCGCCGAGGGGTGGAAGGCCCCCGGCCAGGACGCCGGGTGGCTGAACCCGCTCAAGGAGCGGTTCCTGCTGCGCCTGCTGGTGAAGAAGGAGCTGCGGGTCCGCTACCGCGGCAGCGTGCTCGGCATGGTGTGGAGCTACGTCAAGCCCGCCGTGCAGTTCCTCGTGTTCTACATCGCGATGGGTGTGTTCCTCGAGCTGAACAAGGGCACCCCGGCGTATGCCGTGTACCTCTTCAGCGGGATCGTCGTGGTGAACCTGTTCGGCGAGGTCTTCGGCAACGCGACCCGCTCGATCACGGGCAACGGGGCGCTCGTCGCGAAGATCTACATCCCCAGCCAGCTGTTCCCGTGGGCGAGCATGATGGTCGCCCTCGTGCACTTCCTGCCGCAGCTGCTCGTGCTCGTGGTGGGCGCCGTGCTCAACGGCTGGCTGCCCTCGCCCACGGCGGCGGTGGCCTTCCTGCTGGGGATGCTGATCCTGCTCGTGTTCACGATGGGACTGGGCATGCTCACCGCGGCGCTGAACGCGGCGTTCCGCGACGTGGAGAACTTCGTGGACCTCATCGTCATGGTCGCGACGTGGCTGTCCCCGGTGCTGTACCGGATCGACATGGTGCAGAAGTCGCTCGACGGCACGATCTGGTGGTGGCTGTACCAGCTGAACCCGCTGACGATCGTGGTGCAGCTGTTCCACGTCGCCTTCTGGCGGTACTCGAAGCCGGTCGTCGACGAGCTCGCCACGGACCACCCGTTCGCCTACACCCTCGCCCAGCCGGGGGAGCCCTACGGGCTGTGGTGGGCCGGGCTGCTCATCGCCGTCGCGGTCTTCGTGGTCGGCACGATCGTCTTCGAGCGCTCGAAGCGCCGCTTCGCGCAGGAACTGTGAGAGGAGGGCACCGATGACCCCGAACATCGCGGACGTCCCCACCTCCGCCGCGGTCCCCACGGACCGCGAGATGGTGCGCGTGGAGCACGTCTCCAAGCGCTTCTCCCTCCGCCACGACCGCTCCCTCAAGGAGCTCGTCTTCTCGGCCCTGCAGCGCAAGAAGCTCGCGGACACCTTCATGGCCCTAGACGACGTGGACCTCACGGTGCACGCCGGGGAGACGGTGGGCCTGATCGGGTTCAACGGCTCGGGCAAATCCACCCTCCTGAAGACGATCTCCGGGGTGCTCTTCCCGGACGCCGGCCGGGTGATGCTGCGCGGACGCGTAGCGGGCCTGATCGAGGTCGGCGCGGGCTTCCACCCGGATCTCTCGGGTCGCGAGAACGTCTTCCTCAACGGCGCGATCCTCGGCATGAGCCGCGAGCAGCTCGAGGAGCGCTTCGACGACATCGTCGCGTTCAGCGAGATCGAGGAGTTCATCGACACGGAGGTGAAGTACTACAGCTCGGGCATGTTCCTGCGGCTCGCGTTCTCGGTCGCGGTGCACACGGACCCGGACATCTTCCTCGTGGACGAGATCCTCTCCGTGGGCGACGAGCCGTTCCAGAAGAAGTGCCTCGAGCGGATCCGTGAGCTGCAGGCCGCGGGCCGCACGATGGTCGTCGTCTCCCACGAGCTCGAGATGCTGCAGAAGCTCTGCACGCGGATCGTCGTGCTGCGCAAGGGGAAGATCATCTTCGACGGCGACCCCACCGAGGCCGTCGCGGTGCTCCGCGCGAGCTGAGCGCTCCGCTCCCCGTGCGGGAGCGCAGGAGCGGATCGGGCCGGGCCCGTCCGGGGATCTCCCCGGGCGGGCCCGGCCCCGTCATGCGCGGCCGGTGACCGCCTCGTCGGCCACGGCCCGCTCGTCGAGCTCCTCGGCGGGGCCGACGATCCCGCCCCCGGCGAGCCATGCCCCGAGGGCGGCCCCGACGTGGCCGAGGCCGTCGCCGGGGACGAGCAGCCGCGGGACTCCCTCGTGGTCGCCCCCGGGCTGCGGGCCGGACCAGGCGGGCAGGGCGGCGGCGAGGCGGTCGGGGTGCGCGCGCACCTCCTGCACCCAGTCGTGCGCGAGCGGCGGCAGCACGCCCGCGAAGCGCGGGGCGAGGGAGACGGCGGCGAGGGCGAGCACGTCCTCGGCGTCGTCGGCGAGATCCGAGCCGGGACGGTCGGTGGCGAGCACGCGGATCCCGTCATCGGGCACGTCGTCGGCCCCCGTCGGGAGGATCTCGACCCGGGCGCCGAGCGACCAGCCGGCGAGGGCGAGCACGAGCCGCTTCCAGTGCGGCGGGAGGTCGAGCACGAGCAGGTCACCGCTCTGCAGGGCGACCTCCGCGTCGAGGTGGCCGATCGCCTTGGTCACCCAGTTCGCGAGGACGTGGCCGGACAGCTCGATGCGGCCGCCCTCCTCGTGCCAGGCGAGCGCGGGGCGGGGGCCGAGGGACTCGAGGGCGGCGAGCAGCTCGGTGCCGCGGCGCAGAGAGGGGGCGGTGGTCATGCGGTCTCCTCGTGGATTCTCACGTGCAGCGGGGGGAGCGGGACGGCGATCTCCTCGGCGGCCAGGGCCGTGCGCACCCGCTCGCCGAGGGTCGCGGCGTCGAGGAGACCCGCGGTCCCGGGTGCGGTGGGGTGCACGTCGATGCGGTCGGGGGCCGTGCGCTCGGCGCGGGCGGCGAGCGGGGCGGCTCCGCGGCGGGGGAGGGCGGCGACGGCGACGGCGCGGTCGATGCGCTCGTCGTCGGGCTCGGGGGACATGCGGGCCACGGGCTCGTCCTCGAGGGCGAGGCCGAGGGCCTGCCAGACGGACTCGAGGCTCGGCCGGCGGAACCAGTCGTCGCCGCCTGTGCGGGCAAGGCGTGCGGCGGGCACCTCGTCGCGGGGATCCGCGACGACCGCGCCGGCGACCCCGCGCACGATCGCGACGGGCACGCGGCTCGCCTTGCCCTTGACGAGGTCAGCAGCGGCGGCGAGCTCGTCGGCCAGGTCGCGGACGGTCACGTGGAGCGTGCGGCCGGTGTCGTCGGCCTCCCCGCGGAGGTCCTGGAGGGAGGCGATGCCCGCGGCGCCGAGGGCGACGTCCCCCACGCCCACCCGCCAGACCCGAGAGGAGGTGTCGGTCAGCAGCACGCCGAGCTCGACGCCGAGGGCGGCGACGAGGCCCTCCCGCAGCGTGCGGGCGCAGGCGTCGGGATCCTCGGGCAGCAGCAGCGGCCCCCCGGGAGCGTTGGAGCCGTCCACCCCGGCGGCGGCCATGACCGGACCGGAGGGGATCTCGACGATCGAGGTGACGCGCAGGGTGTGCAGGCGCCGAGCGACGGTGCGCACGGCGACCCGCTCGATCGCGGCGTCGCGGTCGGCGGGATCGACGGTGAGGCCGAGGGACTTGGAGACGATCTTCGTGGACACGCAGACGACGTCGCCGTCGCGGGGCCCGGCCGCGCGCAGGGCGGGGGCGAGCAGGGCGACGAGGTCGTCGCCGGCGGTGACCTCGGGCAGGTGGGGGACGGGGACGATCTCGACGTGGCCGGGCTCGACGGGGCGGGTCGTGGGAGGGGGCTGGGTCATCGGCGGGGTCTCCGATCGGGGCCGGCGGGTGGCCGACGGGCGGTCGGCGGGTGGTCGGCGGGAGGTGGGCACGAGGTGCTCCCCGCCGGGGTGACGGGGACCTCGGCGGGCGCCGCCCGCTTGACGGGGGAGAGTTACACGGGTGTATTTTAGGGGCGGACCAGGCCACTGGGGTCACCCTCGAGAGGAAGGAGCGGCTGGTGATGGACGATCAGGTCGAACCCGACGGGCGTGTCGAGCTGACCCTGCTGGATCATGCGCCGACCGAGGCCGAGGAGGAGCTCACGTGGCACGAGCGCGCCCTGTGCGCGCAGACGGATCCCGAGGCCTTCTTCCCGGAGAAGGGCGGATCCACCCGCGAGGCGAAGAAGGTGTGCGTCTCGTGCGAGGTGCGCTCCGAGTGCCTCGAGTACGCGCTGGAGAACGACGAGCGCTTCGGCATCTGGGGCGGACTGTCCGAGCGTGAGCGGCGCAAGCTCAAGCGCCGGGCGGTCTGACATCCTGTCCAGGTGACCTCGCGCCGCATCACTGCCGTCGTCCTGCTGTCCGGGACGTCGTCCGTCGACTCCTCCCGCGCCGCCGTGCAGGCCGTGCGCGATCAGACGAACCCCGCCGATCTCCTCGTGGCGGTCGCGCCCGCCGCGCTGGACCCCGAGGTGCTCACCGCCCTCGAGGGTGCCGCCGGCGCCGACCACCTGCTCACCACCTCCGCCGGGGTGGGACGCGCGGGGGCTCTGCGCGAGGCGCTCGACCTCCTCGACACGCTCACCCCCGCGAGCCCCGATGACGACGGGGACGCCGCGCAGGACCCCGCGACCGCCGACGCCACCCTCCCGTCCGAGGACCAGGACGCCGACGGCCGAGGCGCCTCGTCGGCCGGCCGCCGGGCGGCCGACGTCGACGTCGACGAGCTCGAGCGACGTCGCACCCAGGAGGCGGAGGACCTCGCCCGCGTCCCCGAGCGGCTCCGCCGACGCCGACGACGCGGCGGCCGCCGTGCCGCCGCCGCCGACCGCGACGACTGGCTGTGGATCGTCGAGGACGGCTCCCTGCCCTCCGCCGACGCGCTCGAGCAGCAGCTCGCGCTGCTCACCCGCTCCCCGTCCACCGCGGTCGTGGGCACCAAGCGCGTGCGCCACGAGGACGCCCCCGGGGAGGGCCGCTTCGCCCGTGCGGCGACCCTCGTGGACGTCGGCCTCAGCCTGTCCCGCACCGGCCGCATCGTCACGGGCGTCGACCCGGGCGAGATCGACCAGGGGCAGTCCGACTGGCGCCACGACGTCCTCGCGGTCGCCCTCTCCGGCATGCTCGTGCGGGAGCGGACCCTGCGCGAGCTCGGCGGCCTCGACCCCGTGCTGCCCGCCCCCTGGGCGGAGATCGACCTGTGCCAGCGGGTCTGGCGCGCGGGGGAGCGGGTCGTCGTCCAGCCCGCCGCCCGGACCGAGGTCCCCGCGCCGAGCACACCCTTCCTCGAGCGCCTCCAGGAGCAGCGGACGGGCCGGATCCTCGTCCAGCTCAAGCACCGCCCGCTCCCGGCGGCCGTGCTGCTCCTCGTCCTCCTCCCGCTGATCACGCTGCTGCGGATGGCGGGGGACGTCGCCGCGGTCCAGCCGCGCCGGCTCCCGGTGGAGCTGCGGGCCTGGGCCTCGGCGATGCACCGCGCTCCCGGCGTCATGCGTCGCGGGATGCGCGCCCGGCACCGGGCCCGAGTGCCCCGCGGCCGCCTCGCCCCGCTCTACCTGCCGCTCGGCGAGAGCCTGCGCCGCACGGCCGCCGACGTCTGGAACCGGCTCTTCGCGGACGACGACCGCACCCGCCGCATCCGCCGCACCACCTGGGGGATCGCCGGCACACGCCACGGCATCGACGACGCCGACTACGGACGGCACGTCGTCTGGACCGCCGTCGTGGCGCTCGCCTCCGTGGTGCTCGGGCTCGTCTCGCTGCGGGCGCTGTTCGGTCGCGGCGAGCTGCGCGGCCCCGGGCTGCTCGCCCTCCCCGCGGACTGGCGCGCGACCTGGGAGGCGGCCTGGTCCAGCTGGATCCCCGGCGGTCTCGGCACCCGCGGCCCGGCCGACCCGCTGATCCGGCTGCTCGGCCACCTCCCCGTGGACGGCGACCTGCTCGTCGAGGCGATCGTCTTCGCCTCCGTGCCCGTCGCCGCGCTCGCCGCCTGGTGGGCCGCCGGGGCGATCACCCGGGCGATCGGCGCCCGGCTCGCCCTGACCGTCGCCTGGGCGCTCGCCCCGGTCCTGCTCACGGGGCTCGTCGCGGGCGCCTGGCCGCTGCTGCTCGTGCACGCTCTGCTCCCGCTGCTCGCCCTCGCCGTGGGACGGGCGATCGGGCTGCCCCACAAGATCTCGCAGGCGAGCGTCTCCGCGGCGGCGGCCGCGGGCCTGCTGCTGCTCGTCATCGGTGCGGTGCAGCCGGTGCTGGTCCTCGTCGCGGCGCTCGGGCTCGCCCTGCTGGCCCCCGCGGTGCGCGGTCGTCGCTGGCGGCTGCTGTGGGTGCTCGTGCCGTCCCTCGCCCTGCACCTGCCCTACCTGGGCGTGTACGCCGATGCGCCGCGCACGCTGCTCGCCGTGGGCGGCATGCCCGCGACCGGCCCCGGGCTGCCGGACGTCGACGCCGTGCGCAGCGCCCTCGCGCCGCTCGCCGGCCTCACGGGGCCCACGGCGGCGGCCTTCCTCCCGCTGCTGCCCCTGCTGCCGCTCGTGCCCGTGGTGCTCGGCGCGCTCGTCGCCCCGTTCCTCGCGGGGCCCGCGGGCCGCGCCGGCCGGTTCTCCCTGCTGCTGGCCGCCGCGGTGCTCGCGGCGGGCCAGATCGCCCGCTCCGTCGCGGTCGCCGTGGACGGCGACCGGGTCGTGACGGCGGAGCTCCTGCCGCTGCTCTCGGTGCTCCTGCTCGCGCTGTCCGTGGGTGCGGCCGCCTCCTTCGACGCCCTCGCGCGCCGCGACGCGACGGTCTCCGGGCCGCGCCGCACGCTCACCACCGTGCTCGCCGCGGGCGTCGCCGCCGCATGCCTCGTCACCGTCGTCGGCTGGACGGTGCTGCTGCCGGGCCTTCTCGAGGTCGAGCGCACGGAGGCCGTCGAGGTCCCCGCCGCCGCCGCGGACCAGGGCCTCACCGACGCCCGCACCCGGGTGCTGACCCTCACACAGGACGAGGACGGCGCGGTGAGCGCCGGTCTCGTCGTCCACGGCGGCGAGAGCGCGCTGCAGCGGGCGGGGGTCGCCGATGCGCGCGATGTCGCGACCGTGGAGGCGGGGGAGCAGCTCGGGGCGGACCCCGGCTCGACCGCCCTGCGGACCTGGGTCGCCGGCCTGGTCTCGGGGGAGGCCGGCGCGGCCGACGAGGCCGCCACCTCCCCGGCCGTCTCCTACGTGCTGGTCCCCGGCGACCCCGCCGCGCAGGCGGATCTCGTCGCCGCCCTCGACTCCTCTCCCGCTCTCGAGAAGGTGACCGTCTCCGCGACCGGCGGGCTCTGGCGCGTGGTCGAGGCCCCGGCCCGCGCCGTCGTGCGCTCCGCGGACGACGCGACACCTCTCGCGAGCACGGTCGTCGACGCGCGGGGCACGGTCGCCGCCGCGCCCGCCGAGCGCACGGTCGTCCTCGCCGAGCGCTACGACACCGGCTGGACGGCGACCCTCGACGGGGAGCGTCTCGAGCCGACCCTCGTCGACGGCTGGTCCCAGGGCTTCGTCCTCCCCGCGTGCGCCGAGGGCGACCTCGAGGTGGGACGCTCGACGCCCTGGCGGCCGCTCTGGCAGGTGCTGCTGTACGCCGGCACGGGCCTGACCGCCCTCATCGCGATCCCCTGGCGCGCCCGGACCCGCAGTGCGGAGGAGCTCCATGCCTGACAGCCGTGACCGCGACGAGCTCGCCGACGCCCTCTCCGAGGACGGGGCGCCCCGCCCCGGGGAGGCCGCCGACGCCGCCGACGACGGCGGGGCCGGGAGCCCGCGCACCGGCGCAGGGCAGGACGCCTCCGGCGGGACCCGCCGCCGCCCCCTGCTCGCGCTCGGCGCGCTGCTCCCGCTCGCGGCCGCCGCGGCCGCCGTCGTCGAGCTGCCCCCGCGCGGCGCCCCGGAGGCGGAGCGCGCCGCGACGACCGCCCGCCCCGGGCCGCTGACCCTCCTGGTCCCCGGACCGGTGCAGGTGCCCCAGGAGGTGCTCGACACCGCGACCGACGCCGACCTCGCCGTCACACCGCCCTCGACGGCCGTCGCCGTGGGCGCGATCGCCCTCGAGACGGACTCGTCCCTGCTGTTCGGCCGGGTGAGCGGCTCCGAGACCCGGCGCGACGAGCAGGGGGAGGCGAGCGCCCCCGCGCTCACGCTCGAGGACGCTGTGAACACTGGGGGGAGCGCCCTGGACGCCACGGTGACCGCCGGGGAGGTCGGGAACACCGTGCTCGGCGCCTCCGCGGTCGAGGGGGCCGCACGGATCGGCGCGGCGACCGCCGAGGACGACAGGCCCGTGGCCGACGCCGTCCAGTCGACCCTCACCCCGAGCGGCGACTACCGCTCGCTCGCGCTCACCCGCGCGCTCCCGCCGAGCGCCGAGGGGATCTTCCTCGGTCTCACGACGACCGCCGGCTCGAGCGCCCAGCTCGTGCTCCGCAACCCCTCCTCGCGCCCCGCGACCGCCGCGCTCCAGGTCTGGACGCCCGACGGCCCCGCCGCCATGTCCGGGCGCAGCCAGGTGGTCGTCGCCCCCGGCGAGGAGCAGTCCGTGCTCCTCGAGTCGATCGTCCCGGACCAGGAGGCCCTCGCCCTCGAGGTCGCCGTGCAGGGCTCGCCCCTGGCCATGCACCTCCAGCTCTCCGAGCGCAGCGGCCTCACCCCGGGCGGCGTCGAGATCCTGACGCCGATCGCCGCGCCGGACCGCGATCTCGTCATCCCCGGCGTCGAGGTGGCGGGCACGGCCCCCACGCTCGTGCTCGCGAACCTCCGCGCCCAGGACACGACCGCGCAGGTCGAGGTGCTCGGACCCGACGGCGTGATCGACGAGGGCTCCCCGGGCGAGGTCCCGGTGACGGGGGAGTCCGTGACCACGCTCGCCCTCGAGTCCCTCCCCGACGGCGCCGTCACGGTGCGGGTGCGCGCGGACGCCGCGATCTGCGCCGCCGTCCGCTCCCCGATCGCGGGGGCGGATCTCGCCGGCAGCACCCTCGGCGCCCCTGTCGACCTCGCCGTGCTCGTGCCGGCACCTTCGCTCACGAGCAGCGGGATCGTCGCGCTCCCGCCCGGCGGGGGCCACGGCTGGCTCACCCTCGCGGCGGAGGCGGACACCACCTGCACGCTCATCACGGTCGCGGCGGACGCCACCACCTCCGAGCCGATCGTGCGGGAGCTCGCCGCCGACACCTCGACCGTGGTCGCCGACCCGTCCCTGCGCGCGGGCGGGGCCCAGCCGGTGGCCGTGGTGGTCGTGCCGGACCAGCCCGGGGCGGTCCGCGCCGCCTGGATGCAGCGGGAGCAGGACGGCGCGGGCGGCGTGCTGCACTCCGCGGTGACCGTCGTGCCGAGCGCCGCGACCGGCGAGGGCACGAGCATCCGGGTCGAGGACTGACCCCCACCTCGCGGGGGGGGGGGGGGGGCGGGTCCCCGGAGCTCGTCGGACCCTCAGTCCTCCCAGGCCTCCGGGTCGACGTCCTCCGCGGCCATGCCCAGCAGCGAGCCGATCTGCTCGGAGACCACCTGGCGCACGAGCGCCTCGAGCTCCTCGTCACCCGTGCAGCGGGTCGCGACGGGCCGACGGTAGAGCACGACCCGCGGCGGGTTCTCCCGGGTCGCGGGCAGTGCACGACCCAGCACGACAGGGGCGTCCTCCCACGGCGCCGGGTCCTCCGGCGGGACCTCCTCGACCATGACTTGGAGGTGCGCGAGGCGGCGCGGGAACCGCTCGGCGATCGTGGCGACGGAGTCCGCGACGAGGTCGTCGAAGCGCTCGCGGCGGCTGCGGTGACCGGGCAGGTGCGCGGGGATCAGGTCCCGGCGGAACCCCCGCCCGTGGCGGTCCCGCCGCCGGGGCGCGGAGCGCGGATCGGGCACGGCGCGTGCAGCGAGGTCCCTGTCCATGGGCGGCACTCTAGCCCTCCCTCCTGCGCGCCCCGGATCCGGACGGGGTGCCGCACGACACCCCGGACCGGGCGGGCGATGCGGCCTGCGACCCCGCGGGCCTGCGTAGAATCCGGGGCGTGCCTGCACGTGAATGCTCCCGGACCGCCTGCTCGCGACCAGCGGTGAGCACGCTCACCTTCGTCTACGCGGACTCCACGGCCGTGCTCGGACCGCTCTCGCGGCACAGCGAGCCGCACACCTACGACCTCTGCGCCGAGCACGCCTCCCGCACGACCGCCCCGCGCGGCTGGGAGCTGCTGCGGGTCGAGGGCGGGCACGAGGTGCCCGACGAGCTCGTCGCCCTCGCCGACGCCCTGCGCCCGCCCCGTCCGGTCGACGACGTGCCCGGCCCCGCGCCGCGCACGGACCGCGCCGAGCGTGCGGGACGCGCCGGCACCGCACCGTCCGCCCCCGCCGCCGACGGCGGGCGCCACCTCCGCGTCGTCAGGAGCGCCGATGACTGAGCAGCAGGCCGCGGACCTCCGCGGCATCGTCAAGAAGTACGACGTCCGCGGGGTGGCCGGGACCGAGCTCACCGAGGAGATCGCGCGCGCCCTCGGGGCGGCCTTCGCGGACCTCCTCGACGGGGCGCCGATCATCGTCGCCCATGACATGCGCCTCTCCTCGCCGGCCCTGGCCGCCGCCGTCGCCGAGGGCGCCGCGCACCGCGGGTCGACGGTCGCGGAGGCCGGACTGTCCTCGACGGACCAGCTGTACTGCGCCTCCGGCCAGCACGACGCCGCGGGCGTGATGATCACCGCGAGCCACAACCCCGCCCCGGACAACGGGCTCAAGCTCACCCGGGCCGGGGCGCGCGCGATCAGTCGCGAGACGGGGCTCGAGGACGTGCGCCGCGGCGCCGAGGCCTACCTCGCCGCCGGCGTGATCCCCGAGCGTGAGGGCGGCCGTCGCGCACAGCTCGACACGCTCGAGGACTACACGGCGCTGCTGCACCGCCTGGTCCCGCTCGGCGGCCGCCGGCGCCTGCGCGTGGTCGTCGACGCGGCGGACGCCATGGCCTCCCTCACCGTCCCGGCCGTGCTCGGGAGCCTCGAGCACCTGGACGTCGTGCCGCTGCACTTCGGGCTCGACGGCACCTTCCCACACCATCCCGCGAACCCGCTGGACCCCGCGAACCTCGTGGACCTCCACGACGCCGTCCTCGCCGAGGGGGCGGATCTGGGCCTCGCCTTCGACGGCGACGCGGACCGCTGCGTCGTCCTCGACGAGCAGGGGCGCCCGGTGGACCCCTCCGCCGTGACCGCGCTCATCGCCGGCCGCGAGATCGCCCGCGCCCGCGCCGCGGGGGAGGAGCGGCCCGTGGTCGTCGCGAACCTCGTCTCCTCGCGCCACGTGCCCGAGGTGATCGCCGCCGCGGGCGGCGAGGCCGTGCGCTCGCCCGTCGGCCACTCGCTGATCAAGGCGATCATGGCGGAGCGGAGCGCCGTCTTCGGCGGGGAGCACTCGGCGCACTACTACTTCCGGGACTTCTTCTTCGCCGACTCGGGCCTGCTCGCCGCGATGCACGTGCTCGCCGCGCTCGAGGAGTCCGACGGCCCCCTCTCCGCGCTCGTCGCGGAGCATCAGCCCTACGCCGCGAGCGGGGAGCTCAACACGACCGTCGCCGACCCCTCGGCGGCGCGCGAGCGCGTGCGTGCGGCGCTCGGCGCGCGTCCCGGGGTGGAGGCCGACGACCTCGACGGGCTCACCCTCACCCACTGGGGCGATGACGTGCCCGCCGCGGAGCGCTGGTGGCTGTCCCTGCGCTCCTCGAACACCGAGCCGCTGCTGCGTCTGAACGTCGAGGCCGAGGAGGCCGCCCTGATGGAGTCCGTCCGCGACGAGGTCCTCGCGATCGTCACCGATGCCGATGCCGATGCCGATGCGGGTGCTGGTGGTGCTGCAGGTGCCGGGGCGGGCGGCTCGCTGCCCGCCGGGGCGAGCGGTGTCGACGTGCCCTCCTGGGTGCGTGCCGTGCTCCGCTGCCCGGACTGCGGCGGCTCGCTGCAGGACGCGACCGTGGGGCTGCGCTGCGAGGACTGCGGCCGTGTGCACGCGGTCGAGGGTGGGATCCCCGTCCTCATCGCCGGTCGCGCCGAGGCCCCCGACGGTGCCTGACCCCCGCGCCGCCGTCAGCGGCTGAAGGGCAGCGCCCGCATCTCCGCGCCGAGCTCGCGCCGGCGCGCGTCCGAGCGGCGCAGCCGGGTCTCGTCCCGGAAGGCGCGCTCGGCGACGACCGCGGCGAGGAACGCCTCCTGGTCCGTCCCCGGGGGAGGCGCCGGCGCGACGTGCGGCAGCGTCCGCTGGACGAGGTCGCGCGCCAGGGCGCGCCGGGACTCCGGATGGATCCTCTCCGCCCGCGGGAGGAAGGACCGGATCTCCTGGACGAGCGGCGCGGGCAGACGCCCCAGGTCCGCGGCGCGCGCCCACGGCTCGAGCGCCGCCGGCAGGGTCAGCGGCTCCGCGCTCCGGTGGCGCATGCGCTCCTGGAGGACGAGGGTGCCCGCCATCATGTCCCCGAGCCGGCGGGACCGACGATCGATGACCGAGCAGGTCAGGGCCAGGGCCCCCGCCGTCGCCCAGATCTCGAGCATCGCGCACACCGCGCGCAGGAGGCTCTGGCGCACGTGCAGCGGGCCGCCGTCGTCCCGCACCACCCGGGTGCCCACCACGAGCCGTCCCAGGGAGCGGCCGCGGCCCAGCGTCTCGCACAGCAGCGGATAGCCCACGTAGGCGCTCACCGCGGTGACCAGCAGGGCGGCGGTCGCGAGTCCCGTGTCCAGGGACAGCGCCGTGGCCGCCCAGGCCACGGCGACGGACCCGCCGATGAGCAGCAGCAGCTGGACGGCGCCGTCGATCGCTCCGGAGAGCATCCGCACGGCGAAGGAGGCGGGCCGCAGGTCCAGAAGCACCGCCTCACCCGTGATGAGCGCATCGCGCGTGCTCGCCGCCGCCGGGGCGGCCCCCGTGGTGACCATGCGCCCATCCTGGCAGGCGGGGCGGCGCCGGGCACGCATCGAGCGTCGGCCTCCGGCCGGGGCGCATGCGACTTTCGTCGGCCTCGGCGACGGCGGCGCGGTCCTAGTCTGGGCCGGTGGACATCGACGCCGTCATCGCCGTGCACCGCCCGCAGTGGGAGCGGCTGCGCGAGCTGACCTCCCTCCGCCGCCTCGACGCGGCAGAGATCGACGAGCTCGTCGCCCTCTACCAGGAGACCGCGACCCACCTCTCGGTGGTGCGCTCGACGACGCCGGACCCGTCCCTCACCGCGGAGCTCTCGCTGCTGCTGCACCGGGCCCGGCTGCGGATCACCGGTGTGCGGATCGGCACCTGGGCGCAGCTGCGCGGCTTCATGCTCGTGGACCTCCCGGCCGCCCTGTACTCCTCCCGACGCGCTGCGGCGCTCGCGGCGGGGATCTTCCTCCTCGCGACCGTGGTCACCGGGCTGTGGTTCGGCCTCGACGCCTCGGCCCGGGACCTCGTGCTCCCGCAGGAGGCGCAGGAGGAGCTCGTCGAGCACGACTTCGTCGCGTACTATTTCCAGGGCCAGGCCTCGGGCTTCGCCGCCCAGGTGTGGACCAACAACGCGTGGATCACCGTGCAGGCCGTCGTCCTCGGGGTGACCGGGGTGTGGCCGGTGCTCATGCTGATCCAGAACGGGCTGAACGTCGGCCTCTCCGCCGGGGTGATGGGGGCCTACGGCGGGCTGCCCACCTTCTTCGTCTACCTGCTCCCGCACGGGCTGCTCGAGATCACGGCGCTCATGGTCGGCGCGGGTGCCGGCCTGCGCACCTTCTGGGCGTGGGTGCGCCCGGGGGTGCTGCCGCGGGGCTGGGCGCTCGCACGCACCTCGCGGGCGCTCGTGACGGTCGCGATCGGGCTCGTGCCGGTGCTGCTGGTCTCGGGCCTCGTCGAGGGCTTCGTGACGCCGAGCGCGCTGCCCGCGCCGGTGCGCCTCGGGATCGGGGCGATCGTGTGGATCGCCTTCCTCGCGTACATGCTGGTGCTGGGCCGTCGCGCCCACCGCGCCGGTGCCCGCGGCGACCTCTCCGAGGAGCTCGTGGGCGCCCGCGTCGCGGTCGCCGGCTGAGCAGCGACCTGCGGCGGGTCGAGACCGGCCGGCGGATCGGTGACGGCCGACGGCGCAGCGCCGACCCTCGGCTCGGGGCCGGCCGGCGGCTCAGAGCCGGCCGGCGGCCTTGAGAGCGAGATAGGCGTCCGCGAGGGCCTGCGGCGCGCGCTCCGGCGGGGCGTGCACGACGTGCACGCCCGTGCGCTCGAGGGCCCGCGCGGTGCCCGCCGCCCGGGCGCGGGCGGTCTCCGCGGAGGCCGCGGCGTACAGCGCAGGGACGTCCTCGCGTCCCGCGGCGAGCTCGTCGAGGGCGGGATCGGAGACGGAGCCGATCACCACCGGATGATCGGCGGCGAGGCGCGCCGTGACCGGGAGCAGGGCCCCGTGCACGGTCGTCGCGTCCACCGGGGTGAGCAGGACGACGAGGGAGCCGCGGCGGGTGCGCTCGCGGATCCGCGCCGCGGCGAGCTCCCAGTCGGTCTCCACGAGCGCGGGGTGCACGGGCGCGGTCGCGGAGACCATGTCGTGCAGGGCGGTGCCGCGCCGCGAGCCGATCACCGAGAGGTGCTCCACGCGGTCCACGCACAGCAGGTCCACGCGGTCGCCGGCCTGGCCCGCGAGCGCGGTGAGCAGGAGGGCGGCGTCGAAGGCCGCGTCCAGGCGCGTCCCCTCGCCGAGGCGCACGGCTCCGGTGCGCGAGGTGTCGACGACGACCAGCACGTGCCGATCGCGCTCGGGGCGCCAGGTGCGCACCACGACGCTGCGCCGCCGGGCGGTGGCGCGCCAGTCGATCGAGCGCACGTCGTCGCCGTCCACGAAGTCCCGCAGGGAGTCGAACTCGGTGCCCTGCCCGCGCTGGTGGACCGCGGCGAGCCCCTCGATCTCCCGCAGGCGCCGCACGCGCGAGGGCAGGTGGCGGCGGGCGCCGAAGGGGTGCAGGGCGAGCATCCTGCCCGGGGCGTCGATCCGTGCGCTGCGCCGCGCGAGGCCGAGCGGTCCACGGGAGTCGATCACGAGCGCGCGCGAGGAGTGCTCGCCGCGGCGGGTGGGCGTGAAGCGCTGGGCGATCTCCCGGCGCTCGTGCGCCGGGACGTCGACCGCCGCGCGCGGGGAGTCGAGGCCGGCGGTCGGGTTCCAGGCGTCGCGCACCTGCAGGCGCGCGCGTCGCGGGCCGGGGTTCGTCAGCAGCAGGCGGCCCGTGCCGGTCCCGCCCAGCACCACCTGGGCGGGGGAGCGGCGCACCACCTGCAGCCGGCGGGGGGAGGGGGCCGCGAGCGCGTCGCCGAGGACCACGAGCAGCCACACCGCGGCGCAGGCGAGCACGGTGCCCCAGGACGGCCACAGCACGAGCACGGGCAGGGCGAGCAGCCCGGCCGGTGCGGCGCGCAGGGTGGGCGAGATCCTCACCGCGGCACCGGGACCGAGGCGAGGGTCGCCGCGAGCACCGAGTCCACCTGGGTCCCCTCGAGCTCGGCCTCGGTGGTCAGGCGCACCCGGTGCCCGAGGGTCGCGGGCGCGAGCGTCTTGACGTCGTCCGGGGTGATGAAGTCGCGACCGGCGAGGTAGGCCCAGGCGCGCGAGGTGCGCAGCAGCGCGATCGCCCCGCGCGGCGACACCCCGAGGGCGAGGCTCGGGGAGCGGCGGGTCGCCCGGCAGACGTCGACGATGTACTGCACGACCGGCTCCTCCGCGGCGACGGTCGCGACGTCGGCCTGCGCCCGGTGGAGGGCCTCCGCGTCGACCACGGCCCGCAGACCGGTGGCGGCGAGGTCGGTCGTGTCGAAGCCGTCCGCGTGGCGGCGCAGCACGTCGATCTCGTCGTCCCGCTCGGGCAGGGGCATGACGGCCTTGAGCAGGAAGCGGTCCAGCTGCGCCTCGGGCAGGGCGTAGGTACCGTCGAACTCGATCGGGTTCTGCGTCGCGACGACGAGGAACGGGTCCGGGAGCGGTCGCGGCACGCCGTCGACCGTCACCTGCCGCTCCTCCATCGCCTCGAGCAGCGCGGACTGCGTCTTCGGGGGCGTGCGGTTGATCTCGTCGGCCAGCAGGAGGTTCGTGAAGACCGGGCCCTCGCGGAAGACGAGGTCGCTCGTCGCGTTGTCGTAGACGAGGGAGCCGGTGATGTCGCCCGGCATCATGTCCGGGGTGAACTGGACGCGCCGCATGCGCACGTCCAGCGCGGCGGCGAGGGAGCGCACGAGCAGGGTCTTGGCGACGCCGGGGACGCCCTCGAGCAGCACGTGGCCGCGGCACAGGAGCGCCACGACGAGGCTGGTCACGGCGGCGTCCTGGCCCACCACGCCCTTGTGGATCTCGGAGGCGAGGCCCTGCAGGGCGTCGCGCGCGGGAGCGGATCCGGCGGTCCGGTCGAGGGGAGGCTCGGGGGAGGGGGCGGGGGTGGTCATCGGTCGATCTCCTTCTCGAGGGCGTCGAGGTCGTGGGCGAGGCGGAGCAGCTGCTGGTCGTCCGCCACCGGACGGTGCTCGAGCAGCGCCCGCAGGCGGTCGGGGGACAGGGAGGTGTGCGGGGCGAGCGCGGCGAGCAGCGCGTCGAGGGAGGTCTCGTGCCGCTGGCCGAGGCGGGCCGCGAGACGGCCGGCGGCGGCGGCGCGCAGCGCGGAGGCGGCGGCCGTCCGCTCCGAGGCCCTCTCGAGCAGACGCGCCCGGCCGAGCACGAGCTCCTCGCCGCGCGCCGTGACGGGAAGCGGCTCGACGACGACCGGTCCCTGGCGTCGGCCGGCCGCGACCAGGGCGACGACGACCAGCGCCATCAGCCACAGCGCGACGGGGCCGGTCCAGCGCGGCAGGTGCGTGAGCAGGGACGGCGCGGTGAGGGCGAGGGGATCGGTCGCGGAGGGCACGTACCAGGTGAGCGTGTCCTCCGCGCCGAGCAGGTTCAGGGCGAGCGCGGCGTCGTCGGCCCCGGTGATGCACTCGTTGGTGAGGACGTCCGCCGCGCCGAGCACCGTGATCGACCCGTCGGAGACGAGGAGGGAGCCGCCGCCGGCGTCGAAGCAGCCCTCGGCGTCCCCGCGCACCGCATAGGTGCGGGCGGCGCCGAGCCGGCCCTGGTCGGCGAGCGCGCCGTCCTCGCCGCGCACGGCGAGGGCGCGGGCCCCGTGGGCGAGGTCCCCGCAGTCGCCCGCGGGGACGGTCGCCTCCCCGGCGATCGAGCCCGCGGGCTCGACGTCGTCGGTGAGCGCGGCGAGGGTGAGGGCGTCCGGTGCCACGAGGACCAGGTGCCCGGCCCCCGGTGCGTCGAGGGACGAGGCCAGCAGGTCGAGCTGGGCGGGGGAGAGGCCCTCGGCGTCCGCGAGGAGCACCGTGCCTCCGCCGCGCAGGTCCCGGGCGGCGTCGCTCGTATGGCGGGCGGTGCCGACCTCGGTCCCGGTGTCCCCGAGGACGCGCACGACCGCCCGGCTGCCCTGGGGCGTGGGGGCGTCCGGCTCGAGCGCGCCGTCGCGGTAGGAGCCGCGCAGCACGGTCACGGCGACCGTCGCGATCAGCGCGATCGCGATCGCCGCCGTGAGGAGGACGCGGGAGCGCGGGATCGCGCGCACGCCGGTGGGGGTCGGCGCGGTCACGGGGCGGTCACCGCGGGCGAGGGCGCGGGGGCCGCGTCGAGGTCCGGCGCGGACTGCGCGACGTACTCGGCGAGCCGCAGCAGGTCCTCCCCGTCCTTGAGCTGCGCGCTGCGTGAGGAGTAGGCGGCGGTGTCGAAGGCGGTCGCCCCGCGCTCGAGGCGGTGGCGGAGGTCGGGGAAGAAGCGTGCGGCGACCGCGGCGGCCTCGTGCGCGGTGAGGCCCTCGTCGGCCTCGAGCAGGGTGCGCTCGTCGAGGTCGCGGACGAGGGCGCGCAGGGCGAGCACCGTGGCGTCGTCGGCGCGGTGCTCGGTGAGGGCCTGGGCGGCGGCCTCCCGGAGCTCGGTCCCGGTGAGGGCGGACTCGGCGACGAGCGAGGAGGAGACGGCGAGGCCCGCGCTGCGGCGCAGCAGTCCCGTGCGGCGAAGGACGAGCACGACGACCGCGACGAGGACGAGCGCCGAGAGCACGGCGAGCGAGCCCTGGATCACGGAGCTCGCGCGGACGCCGTCCATGAGCGCGGTGAACCACAGCTCGAGGCGGTGCAGCACCCAGGCCACGAATCCCTCGGAGTCGGCGTACTCGCGCTTGGCGAGCTCCTCGTGCAGGCGCCGCCGCGCCTCCTCGGGGGTCACCGGTGCCCGCCGAGCGGGCCCGCGCCGCTGTGCTCGCCGAGTCCGGCGCGCTCACGGGCCGTGCGGGCGAGCTCGACGTCCCAGGCCTCGTCGCGCATCCGGACGTCGGCGTAGAGCGCGGCGAAGGCCGCGGCGCCGAAGGGGGCCAGGAGCGCCTGGGCGACGAAGGAGCCGAGCATCGTCGCGATCGTGAGCAGCGTGATGCCGAGGACGATCGCCTCGAAGGAGCTCGCGAGCAGCACCGCCAGGTAGGCGATCGTGCCGATCGTCCCGAAGACCCCGGAGACGACCTGGACCGCGATCGTGAACAGCACGGTGACGAGCACCGAGACGCCGAGCACGCGCCACTGGCGGCGGCCCGAGGTCAAGTGCAGGGAGCGTCGCAGCGCGGCGACGGGGCCGAGCCCCTCCACGGCGAGGGCGGGCACCGCGAGCACGGTCCGCGCCCAGACGTACACCGTGGCGAGCAGGCCGATGACGAGGCCGACGACCAGCAGAGACACGGTCACGGCGTCAGCGCTGCCCGTGAGGATCAGCGGGAGCGCGCCGAGCACCGCGGGGACGAGAATCGCGAGGACCAGGAGCACGTTCGTCAGCAGCGCGGTGAGCACGGCGGTCGGGGCGAGGCGCCGGGCCGCGGCCCACACGTCGACGGGGGCGTCCGGGGAGGGATCCGTCGCGGCGTCGATCGCGATCCGGCTGAGCGGGGCGAGCACCACGGCGGTCGCGACGAGCATGATGAGGGAGGTGGCCACGGAGCTGACCGCCGTGAGGACCATGTCCCCGACGGAGCCGAAGACGTCGGTGGAGCTGCCCGCGGCGGAGGTCGAGGTCTCCTGCATGATCGCCCGGAGGTCGCCGACCATCGGCGCGAGCCCCACCCCGGTGAGCAGGCCGGTGAGGATCGTCGCGCCGCCGAACACGGCCGCGGAGAGCACGAGCACGGGACGCGCGCGGAGGCGGTAGATCCGGACGGCGGCGCCGAGGATCTCGCCCACGCCCAGCGGTCGCAGCGGGAAGAGGGGGAGGTGCAGGGCGAGCTCGCGGGCGGGCCCCGTGGGCAGGCCCCCCGGTCGCGGGGCCCCCGCGGGCACGGCGCCGAGAGGGTCCTGGTCGTCGGGGGCGCCCTGGCCCTCCTGCGGTCCCTCTGGTCCTGCGGCGCCGGGGGCGGTCCAGCCGGTGCTCATGGGATGGTGCCTCCTCGGCAGCTGCTGCGGGTCGGGGTCGGTGTCTTGTCCGGGGCGGCGCGGATGTGGGCGGGCGCCGGCACGGCGACGGTCGTGCCGCTCCAACGTACGGCCTCGGCGGGCGCGGGCCCTCCGACGAACGTCGATCGGGCCCTGCCCCGAGGGTGAGGGCGCGCGAGCTCCCCACCTGCACGGGGTGCGGGCGTGACGGTGGCACAATGACCCTCATGACGACGCCTTCACGGATCCTCGTTGTCGACGACGACCAGGCGATCGCCGAGATGGTCGGCATCGTGCTGCGCGGAAAGGGCTTCGAGGTCGCCACCTCGCCCGACGGCGCCTCGGCGCTGGAGACCTTCCCGCGGCTGAAGCCCGACCTGGTCCTGCTCGACCTCATGCTCCCGGGCATGGACGGCATCGAGGTGTGCCGCCGCCTGCGGCGCGAGTCCGGCGTGCCCATCATCATGCTCACCGCGCGCTCCGACACGGCCGATGTCGTCGAGGGGCTCGAGGCCGGGGCCGACGACTACCTCACCAAGCCCTTCGAGCCCGACGAGCTCGTCGCCCGCATCAAGGCGCGCGTGCGCCGCGCGGACGCGCCCACCACCGAGTCCCTCGCGATCGGCGACCTCGAGATCGACGTCGACGGCCACGAGGTGCGCCGCGCCGGCGAGGTCATCCCGCTGACCCCGCTCGAGTTCGACCTCCTGACGCAGCTCGCCCGGAAGCCCTGGCAGGTGTTCACCCGCGACGTGCTGCTGCGGGACGTCTGGGGCTACCGCCACAGCGCGGACACCCGCCTCGTCAACGTGCACGTGCAGCGGCTCCGCTCGAAGATCGAGCACGATCCCGAGAACCCGCGCATCGTCGTGACCGTGCGCGGCGTGGGCTACCGCGCGGGCGGCGCGGTCTGAGCGAGCAGCGGAGCCCCTCCGAGCCCGCCCCGGAGCGCGGTGCGGGACGCCCCGCGGTGATCCGGGAGCGGCTGCGGCGCGGTGTGGACGTGCGCACCTGGCCGCTCGCGCTGCGCGTCGTGACCGTGACGACGCTGCTCGCCCTGCTCGCGATCCTCGCCGTCGGCGTCTACCTCTCGACCGTCATCGCGGACGGCCTGTACGAGCAGCGGCGCGACCGCGTGCTCGAGGAGACGGTCGACGTGCGCGGCGCGCTCACCGACACCCTCACCCAGCTCCCCGGTGCCACGACCACCCAGCAGCAGGACGCCGCCTTCGCCTTCGTGCAGGACACCGGCGGCCAGGGCGACGCGACCCGCCGGGAGGTGGCGCTCGTGCCGGCGGATCCGTCCGGGACCGTGCTCTCCGTGGCCTCGGACCAGGACCTCCTCTCCCTCGTGGACCCCGATCTCGAGGACGAGGTCGCCGCGCACCCGGACTCCCTCGCCTGGCGCTCCGTGGGCCTGCCCGACGGCGCCCACGGCACCACGCCCGCCCTGCTCGTGGGCTCGCGGGTGACGGTGGCCGGGGTGGGCACCTACGACCTCTACGTGCTCTACCCCCTGCAGGAGGAGCAGCAGACCCTCTCCTTCGTGCAGCGGGTGATGCTCGGCGGCGGCGCGGTGCTCCTCGCCCTCGTGGTGGGCATCGCGATCGTCGTCGCCCGGCTCGTGACGGTGCCGCTGCGCCGGGCGGCCCAGGCGGCGGAGCGGATGGCCGCGGGCGACCTGCGCACGCGGGTGCAGGTCTCGGGCGGCGACGAGCTCGCGCAGGTGGGCCGGTCCTTCAACGATCTCGCCCTGAGCCTCGAGCAGAAGATCGACGACCTCACGGAGCTCTCCCGGGTCCAGCACCGCTTCGTCTCCGACGTGTCCCACGAGCTGCGCACACCGCTGACCACGATCCGGATGGCCGCCGCCGTGCTCGACGGGCGCCGTGAGGAGCTGCCTGGCGACCTGCACCGCACCGCCGAGCTGCTCTCCACCCAGGTCGAGCGGTTCGACTCGCTGCTCGCGGACCTCCTGGAGATCTCCCGCTTCGACGCCGGCGCGGCCGAGCTCGAGGCGCACCGCGAGGAGATCGACGACCTCGTGCGGCACGCGGCGGAGAACGCCGCCCCGCTCGCCGAGGCCCGCGGCTGCTCCCTGGACCTCCGGCTCGCGGGCCGCGGCACCTCCGCCGTCGTGGACTCCCGGCGGATCGACCGGATCCTGCGGAACCTGCTCACCAATGCGATCGAGCACGGCGCCGGGGGACCGGTGCTCGTGCAGACGGCGGCGGACGCCGACACCGTCGCGGTCGTCGTCCAGGACTTCGGCCGGGGGATCTCGCCCGAGGACGCCCGGCGCGTCTTCGACCGCTTCTGGCGGGCGGACCCCTCGCGCGCCCGCACCCTCGGCGGGACGGGCCTGGGCCTGTCGATCTCCGTCGAGGACGCGCGCCTGCACGGCGGGTGGCTGCAGGCCTGGGGGCAGGAGGGGCGCGGCGCCGTCTTCCGCCTGACCCTCCCGCGCCGGCCGGGCACCTCCCCGACCCGCTCCCCGCTGCGCCTGGAGCGCTCCTTCGACCGGGAGGCGCCGGAGTTCGAGCCCTCGACCCTCACCGGGGAGATCCCCATCGGCCCCGATCGTCTGCCGGACCTGGGCCCCGGGACGGCCCCGTCCCCGACCGAGAAGGAGGGCCGATGACCCCGCCTCGTCCCCGCCCGGCGCCCCGACCCCGCCGACGGCAGGTGCTCGGCGCGCTCGGCGCCGCGGGCCTCTTCGGGCTCGGTGCGGCCTGCGCGCGGATCCCCTCCTCGTCGACCGTCTCCGTGCGCCCGCTGGGCGACCAGGCCCAGGGCGGCGCCCCGTACGTGCAGGCGGTGCCCCCGGCGGACGGCGCGACCCCCGCGCAGATCGTGCTCGGCTTCGTCCAGGCCGGCGTGGGACCCGAGGACGACTACGCCGTGGCCCGGGAGTTCCTGACCTCCGAGGCCTCGACCTCGTGGGACCCGGGCGCCGGCGTCACGATCTACTCGGGCAGCCAGGACCTGCGGGCCGAGCCCGTGGACGACACCCACGTCCGCCTCATCGCCGAGGCGGTGGACACGGTGGACGTGGACGGGGTGCGCACGACGCTCGCGGTCCCCGCGATGCGGGAGATCACCGTCGAGCTCTCGCAGGAGGGCGACAGCTGGCGGATCGTCGACCCGCCGGACGGCATCTTCCTCTCGGAGGCCGTGTTCGAGTCGCTCTTCGCCCCGGGCCGGCTGTACTTCGTGGACGCCCGGGCCCGCCACCTCGTGCCCGATCACCGTTGGTTCTCCCTGTTCGACGGGGCGAGCGGCGTGCTCGCCCGGCTCGCCGACGGCCCCTCGGACTTCCTCGCGGGGGCGGTGAGCTCCGAGGTGCCGGACACGGAGGAGGTCGCGGAGGCCCGCGTCACGACGGGGGCCGACGGCGGCGTCCAGGTGACCGTGCCCTCCGCCCTGGGGGACCTGTCCGACGAGCGTCGCGCCCTCGCCCTGGCGCAGCTCGAGGCGTCCCTCCGCTCGCTGCGCACCCTCTCCGGGGTCCAGCTCGTGTGGGACGGCGCCGATCTGAGCGCGACCCAGGAGGCGCGGATCGAGCGGGCGCTGCCCGGGCACCGGCCCATCGCCGCGGGGGACACCGGCGTCGTCTCCCTCGCCGAGGCGAGCGCCACGACGGCCCTCCCGCAGCTGGTGCCCTCGCTCTCGGACCGCACCGTGCACGCCCCCGTCATCGCGCAGGACGGCCTGCTCGTCGCGGCGCTCTCCCCGGAGGAGAAGGTCGTGCTGGTGACCGCGACGGACGGCTCGGTGCCGCTGCGCGAGGCCGCGACGGGCGCGGGCTTCGTCGCCCCGCGGATCGACGACGCCGGATACGTGTGGACCGCGAGCCGGGGCAGCGGCGGCGTGCTGCTGGCCCTCTCGGGGCGCGCCGCCGAGGAGGACGTGAAGATCGACGCGCCATGGCTCGAGGGGCGCGAGGTGCGGGCCCTCGACGTCGCGGCGGACGCGACGCGCCTGATCGTGCTCTCCGCCGACGCGACCGGCACCAGGCTCGACCTGTGCGCGATCGTCCGCGACGCCTCGGGTGCGCCGAGCGGGCTCACGGACCCCCGGCAGGTCCCCACCCCGCTGCTCGGGGACCTCACGCGGGCGACCTGGTACGACGAGATCGCCGTCATCGTGCTGGGCACGGACACCAGCGCCGAGCAGGTGCGAGGCGCCGTCCTGGACCTCGCGACGGGCCGGGACCTGCTCCCGGTGTTCGAGACCGCCGTGAAGAGCCTCGCCGGCACCGCCGTCGCCGAGGCCTTCTGGGCGGGCACGGTGGAGGGGACACTGCTGCGCAGCGACGGGGAGGGCTGGACCGACATCGGCGTGCGGTCCACCGACCCGGCCTTCTACTGATCCCAGGGCGGTGGTGTCGTCCCTCCCCAGCGCAGCGCCGTCCACCGCGGGGGAGCCGGGGAGGCGGGTGGGACGCCGCCCGGCTGGGATGGGCGCATGACCGCACATGCCGGAGCGACTGCTCCGCTCCCGTCCCCTGACCCGCTCCCGCCCGGCATCCTCCGTGCCGCGCTCGCCGCTCGCGCCGCTCTCCTGGAGCTGCTGCGGCGCACCGCGGATCTCGTCGCGCCCCGCGACTGCCCCTGCGGCGCGGAGGGGGACTGGCTGTGCCCGGACTGCGCCGCGCTGCTGCACGGGGGGTGCGCGCGGGTCGAGGACGGCTGCGACGCCCTGCAGGTGCTCGCCGCCGCCCGCATCCGTGCCGGGACGACGGCGGAGGGCGTCGAGCTCCCCGCAGGCGTCGACCACCGGCCGGTGATGCCGGTGCTCGCGCTGGGGGAGTACACGGCCGGTCTGCAGTCGCTCGTCCTCGCCTGGAAGAACGGGGGCCGAGCCCACCTGACGGCCCCGATCGCAGAGGGTCTCGCGCCGGCCGTCGCGCTGCTCGCGGGTGCCGCCGGTGAGAGGACGGGAGGTGGTGGAGGGCACGGGCGTCGGCGATCGGACGGGGCGGCGGATCCGCCGCCGGTCGAGCTGGTCCCCGTGCCCTCCCGCCGCGCGGCGCGGCTGCGACGCGGGGAGGACCACACCGCGGAGCTCGCCCGCGCCCTCGAGCGCGAGGGCGCGGGGACCGCGCTCCTGCTCCGCTCGCGTCCCACGACGGCGCAGGAGGGACGCGGGCGCCGCGGCCGGCGCGAGCGGCGGATCGAGCTCGCCCTCTCCCGGCGCCGGGAACGGCCGGGCGCCCTGCGCGGTCGCCGCCTCGTGATCGTCGACGACGTCGTCACGACCGGCGCGACGCTCCGGGCGATGCACGACGCGCTCGTCGCGGAGGGGGCCGAGGTGCTCGGCGCGGTCGTCGTGGCGGCGTCACGGCTGCCGTCCCCGCCGGACGTGCGGTGATGCCCGCCGGTCCCAGAGGCGCCTGCGGCACGCGCCGCGCGGTGTCCCCGGAACCGAGGGAGGAGACCTCCGGGAGGCCCAGGACACACGCAGGGAATCCGTGGCACACTGGTGCGAATCGTCACACCGACGACCCCTCTGGACCGGAGGAGGTGCGCAAACCCAGCCCACGAGCCACTGCGGCCGGGCTCCGAGCGGCCGCCCACCGAACCTGAGGAGTACTCATGGAGATCAATGTCGTCGGACGCCACATGGACGTCCCGGATCGATTCCGCCGCCACCTCGCCGAGAAGCTCGACAAGGTCACGCAGCTCGCCCCCGCGGCGCTGCGGGTCGACGTCGAGGTCTCGCAGGAGAAGAACCCCCGGCAGGCCGAGCTCAGCGATCGCGTGGAGCTGACCGTGTTCGAGAACGGATCCGTCATCCGCTCCGAGGCCCGCGCGGACGACCTCTACGGCGCGCTCGACGTCGCCTACGGCAAGCTCCTGGAACGCCTGCGCCGCGCCCGGGACCGTCGCAAGGACCGCCACCGCGGCCGCGACCGCGCGCACAGCCCCGGTGCGGCCTCGGTGCGCACCATGCCGGCGGACGCCGAGCTGCCCGCCCCCCTCCAGGAGACGGAGCCCGAGGGCACCGTGGAGGACGCCCCCACCGGCCTCGAGGGCACCGGTGCCGACGATCCCGCCAGCCCGGTGGTGATCCGCGAGAAGAAGCACCCCGCCACCCCCATGAGCATCGACGACGCCCTCTACCAGATGGAGCTCGTCGGCCATGACTTCTACCTCTTCGTGGATGCCGGGACCGGGCACCCGAAGGTGGTCTACCGCCGCAAGGGATGGCACTACGGCGTCATCGAGCTGGACGGCGAGCTGACGCCCTCCTGATCCCGCCCCGCACCATCTGAAGCCACCGACCGCCCCGGGCGGGAGGCGCCCCTCGCGCCTCCCGCCCGTCCCACGCCGAGGACGCCCCATCCCATGACGACCACCCTGAGCTGGGCCGAGGCCCGTCGCATCGCCCTGCGCTCGCAGGGCATCGGCGGCACCCGCCGCACCGCCGTCCCCTCGCCGGCCGTGAGCCGGGAGGCGCTGCGACGGACGGTCGCCGTGACGCACCTGCTCCAGATCGACTCCGTGAGCGTCTTCGCCCGCGCCCACCACCTGCCCGTCTTCACCCGCAGCGGCAGCTGGGACGTGAGCGCGCTGGACCAGCTCTCGATGCCCGGCACCCGGCACGAGCGGCTGCTGCGCGAGGCGCTCGCCCACGAGGCGACGTTCACGACGGAGGAGGTCCACGCCCTGCTGCGCTTCCGCCGCCGCGCGGCCGGGACCCGCGACTGGGGCGCGGTGCGGGAGGCCGCGGCGCGCTCGCCGCACCTCGTCGAGCACGTCCGCGGCCTGCTCGAGGAGCACGGTCCGCTCAGCGCCGCCGCGATCTCCCGGCTGCTCGGTGACGAGGAGCGCGGCGAGGGATGGGGATGGCGACGCACCTCGAGCCAATGGGTCGTCGAGTACCTCTTCCGGACCGGGGCGCTGGACTGCGTGGGCCGCAGCGTGCAGTTCGAGCGGCTCTACCTCCCCGCCGAGGACGACGAGGCCTGGACCCGCGCCGCCGGGGCGGAGCGGGACGGTCCCGCGCCCGGCCCGGGCGACCACCACGCCGAGGTCCTCGCGCTCACCCGCCTCGCCTCCCGCGCGCTCGGCGTCGCCGATCCCGCCGCGATCGCGGACTACTTCCGCCTGCGCGCCGCCGACGCCCGACCGGCGATCGCGGAGCTGCGGCGGCGGGGCGAGGTCACCGAGGTCGAGGTCCGGCGACCCGACGGCCCTGTGACGATGCTCCTGCACCGCGACGCGCCGCAGCCCGCGCCGCTGCGCACCGCCGCCCTGGTCAGCCCCTTCGACCCGATCGTCTTCTTCCGGCCCCGGCTGCAGGGGCTCTTCGACGTCGAGTACCGGATCGGGATCTACACCCCCGCCGCGAAGCGCACCACCGGCTACTACGCGCTGCCCTTCCTCCACGGCGACCGCTTCCCGCTGCGGGTGGACCTGCGGGCCGATCGCGCCCGCGGCGTCCTCGAGGTGCGCGGGGTGCACGCGGAGCCCCTGCCGCGCCTGGGGCGCTACCTGCGCACGGGCCCCGACGAGCTCGCCGCCGCGCTCGCCGGCGAGCTCGCGCGCGCCGCCCGCTGGCAGGGGCTCGACGGGATCGAGGTGAGCACCGGCAGCGGGACGGGGGAGCTGTCGGGGGTGCTCGCGGAGGCCGTCCGCGAGGGCGGCCCGGGGGAGCGGCCGGCGGGGACCACGGGGAGAGCGGGGACCGCGGGCCCTGTCTGAGGGGCGGGCACGGGGCGCCGCGCGGAGTGATCCGCGACGGCCAGGACGCCCGTCCGGGACCGCGCAGGCGCCGTCCAGGGGCGCGGCGCTTACGATGGGTCCGGCACGACGCGCCCACCCGGGCGCAGACGACAGCAACGGGAGCACGTGTGGCAAACCTCTTCGATACGATCCTGCGCGCCGGCGAGGGCCGCGAGCGGCGTCGGCTCGAGTCCATCGCCCAGCGGGTGACGGCCGCCGGTGACGTCTTCACCGAGCTGAGCGACGAGGAGCTGAGGGAGGAGACCTCCCGCTTCCGTGAGCGCCTGGCCGACGGCGAGACCCTCGACGACATCCAGGTCGAGGCCTTCGCGGCCGTCCGCGAGGCCGCCGAGCGCACGCTGGGCCAGCGCCCCTACGACGTCCAGGTGATGGGCGGCGCGGCCCTGCACCGCGGCCGGATCGCGGAGATGAAGACCGGTGAGGGCAAGACCCTCGTGGCGACGCTGCCGGCCTATCTCAACGCGCTCGCCGGCAAGGGCGTCCACGTCGTGACCGTCAACGACTACCTCGCGACCTACCAGAGCGACATCATGGGCCGCGTCTTCCGTGCCCTGGGCCTGACCACGGGCGTGATCACCGCGGGCCTGACCCCGGCGGAGCGCCGCGAGCAGTACGCCGCGGACATCACCTACGGCACGAACAACGAGTTCGGCTTCGACTACCTGCGCGACAACATGGCGCTCACCCCGGAGGACCGCGTGCAGCGCGGCCACTTCTTCTCGATCGTGGACGAGGTCGACTCGATCCTCATCGACGAGGCCCGCACGCCGCTGATCATCTCCGGCCCCGCCTCCGGCGACGCGAACAAGTGGTACTCCGAGTTCGCGAAGGTCGTGCAGAAGCTGCGCCGCGACCGCGACTACGAGGTCGACGAGAAGAAGCGCACCGTCGGCGTGCTCGAGGCCGGCATCGACAAGGTGGAGGACCACCTCGGCATCGAGAACCTCTACGAGTCGCTGAACACCCCGCTGATCGGCTTCCTCAACAACGCCATCAAGGCCAAGGAGCTGTTCAAGAAGGACAAGGACTACGTCGTCCTCAACGGCGAGGTCATGATCGTCGACGAGCACACCGGCCGCATCCTCGCCGGTCGCCGCTACAACGAGGGCATGCACCAGGCCATCGAGGCCAAGGAGGGGGTGAAGATCAAGGCGGAGAACCAGACCCTCGCCACGATCACCCTCCAGAACTACTTCAAGCTCTACGAGAAGCTCTCGGGCATGACCGGCACGGCGGAGACCGAGGCCGCCGAGTTCATGAACACCTACGGCCTCGGCGTGGTGCCCATCCCGACGCATCGCGAGATGCAGCGCGTGGACCAGGCCGATCGGATCTACCGCACCGAGCGGGCCAAGTTCGACGCGGTCGTCGAGGACATCGTCGCCCGTCACGAGAAGGGCCAGCCCGTGCTCGTGGGCACCACGAGCGTCGAGAAGTCGGAGTACCTCTCGAAGCTGCTGACCGCACAGGGCGTCACCCACGAGGTCCTCAACGCGAAGAACCACGCCGGTGAGGCCGCGATCGTCGCGATGGCGGGCGCGAAGGGCGCCGTCACCGTCGCGACCAACATGGCCGGCCGCGGCACCGACATCATGCTCGGCGGCAACGTCGAGTTCATGGCGCACGCCGAGGTCCAGGAGTCGGGGCTGGACCCCGAGGAGCAGGCCGAGGAGTACGAGGCCGCCTGGGACGAGGCGCTCGAGCGCGCGAAGGCGGCCGTCGAGGAGCAGCACGACGAGGTCACCGAGCTCGGTGGCCTGTACGTGCTCGGCACGGAGCGCCACGAGTCCCGGCGCATCGACAACCAGCTGCGCGGCCGCTCCGGGCGTCAGGGCGACCCGGGCGAGTCCCGGTTCTACCTCTCGCTGCAGGACGACCTCATGCGCCTGTTCAACGCGGGAGCGGCCGAGGCGCTGCTCGCCCGCGGCGGCGTGGACGAGGCGATCCCGCTCACGGGCCGCATGGTCTCCGGCGCGATCCAGCGCGCGCAGAACTCGATCGAGTCGCGCAACGCCGAGATCCGCAAGAACGTCCTGAAGTACGACGACGTCCTGACCAAGCAGCGCAAGAAGTTCTACGAGGAGCGCTCGCGGATCCTCGAGGGCGAGGACCTCGACGAGCACGTGGACCGCTTCATCGAGGAGGTGATCGGCGGGATCGTCACCGAGCACACCAAGGGATCCAACCCCGAGGACTTCGAGCTCGAGGAGCTGTGGGGGGCGCTGCGCAGCGCCTACCCGATCTCGGTCACCGCGGAGGAGCTCATCGAGGAGGCCGGCGGCAAGGAGGACCTCACCGCGGCGATGCTGCGCGAGGAGATCCTCTCCGACGCGCGGCTGGCCTACGACCGTCGAGCCGACGAGCTCGGCGAGGCGGCCGTCCACCAGCTGCAGCGGCGCGTGCTGCTCTCCGTCATGGATCGTCGCTGGCGCGAGCACCTCTACGAGATGGACTACCTCAAGGAGGGCATCGGGCTGCGGGCGATGGCCCAGCGCGATCCGCTCGTCGAGTACGAGCGCGAGGGCCACCTGATGTTCAACGAGATGATGGAGGGCATCAAGGAGGACGCCGTCGGCTACCTCTTCAACCTCGAGGTGCAGGTGCAGCAGGCCTCGCCCGTGGTGCCGCAGGCCGTCTCGGAGCTCCTGCGCACGACCTCCGCCGCCGCCCAGGCGGCGAC
Source organism: Brachybacterium sp. SGAir0954 (assembly GCF_005490785.1). Lineage (GTDB taxonomy): Bacteria > Actinomycetota > Actinomycetes > Actinomycetales > Dermabacteraceae > Brachybacterium > Brachybacterium rhamnosum. The sequence goes on from NZ_CP027295.1 coordinate 1,914,946, forward strand.
CGCCTCGGCCGCGCGGGAGGACGAGAAGGCCGGGAAGACCGAGGAGGCCGGGGGATCGGCCAACGAGGCCGTCGTCGATCGCGAGAGCGCCGAGGCCGGGGACCGGACCGCCGACGACGGGACCGCCGAGGACGAGGGCGAGCTCGAGAGCCTCCTGGACGACCGGGAGGGCGAGGACTCAGAGGCCGGCTCGGAGGAGGCGGAGCTCGAGGACGCCGACGAGCTCGCCGCCGAGCGGAGCGTCGTGGTGACCGCGAAGGGCCTCGGTGACGGGCCCGATCCGCGCCGGCTCAGCTACAGCTCCGCGGAGGGCTCGGGCCGGACGGATCCCGGGACCATGTCCCGTGCGCAGCGTCGTCGCCAGGCGCGCCATGACGCCAAGCACGGTGCGGACCACACCGAGGCGGATCACGGTCCGAAGGACCGCGACAAGCCCAACCGTGCGGAGCGCCGACGCCGCCGCAAGGCCTGAGCAGGGCGCGGGGTCGGTCCCGCCGCTGACGACGAGGCCCGTCCTCCCCTCGGGGAGGACGGGCCTCGTTCTCGTGTGCGCCGCTCGGTCAGCCGATCTCGAGGACGGTCACCCGCCAGCCCGTGTGCCGCAGCTCCCAGCGCATGGCGAGGAAGCGGGCGCGGTCGAGGTCGCGGATCACGCAGCTGGCCTCGACGGTGGTCTCGTTGACGATGCAGGTGTGGACACCGGTGACCTGCATCCGGCGCGAGGGCGTGTGCCCGGTGGAGTCGCGGAGACGCCGGGTGAGCCGGGCACGCCGCGCGAGCATGGTCGCGACCTCCGGGGTGACCACCCGCGCGAGCGCGTTCTCGGGCCGCATGTCCCGCACGATCTCGACGGCGAACCGGGCGACGGGCTCGACCATCCGCTCGACGCTGCGGGGGTCCTCCGGGGCGAGCGCCGCGCCGTCCGTGAGCGTGGCGGCGGGCAGGGGTCGCTGGTCGGTGGTGGTCATGACGACTCCTCGTCGGTCAGGGCGGAGGGCACGGTGAGGACCTGCCCGGGGGTGAGCTGATCGGGATCGGACCCGATCTCATGTCGATTGGCCTCGTAGAGAAGGGGCCAGGAGCTGGCGATGTCCTGGGGCGAATCCGCTCCCGGGCCGAGGGCCTCGTCGGTGAGGGTCCACAGCGAGTCCCCGGCGCCGACGACGATCGTGTGCGGCGGGGTCGTGGCATCGGTGGCGCCGGGGGAATCCGTGGCGTCGGTGGCGTCGGTGGAGTCGGCGCCGTCCGCAGGGTCGCTCGCACCCTCCGCCGGTGCGGTGGGGTCGGCGGGGACAGGGGCGTCGGAGGGCTCCGGGTCGGCATCGGACGTGTCGTCGCCTTCGTGCGCCTCGTGCTGGACGGGCGCCTCGTCCTCGGTGGTGCCCGGATCCTGCGAGCTCGGAGCGCTCTCCCAGCCGAGCGGGGGCAGCTCGCCCTCCTCGGTGGGTGCTGCGCCCCCGGCCTCGCCTCCGCCGTCGGAGGGGGCAGGGTCCACCGGAGCGGTGAGCTCCTGCGCGGCGCCGGCCCCGACGCCCGAGAGGTCGAGGAACCCCGTCCCCTGGTCCGCGGCGCTCGCGGGACCCAGCACCATCGCGGTCGCGGCGGTGCCGAGAGCGGCGGCGACGGTGATCCGACGCGCCAGCTGGGGAGCGATCAGACGGAGCGCGCCGAGCAGGGTGCGGCCCAGGGCGGTGGCCGGCCCGGCGACGAGGACGAGCGTGGCGAGGGCCCACACGACCGTGAGGTAGAGGCACAGCAGGGCGCCGGCGGCCGCGAGCACCAGCAGCACACCGTTCAGGAGCGCCTGCTCCCCGCTGCCGGTGAGGGCCGGCTCGACCAGGGTGCGTGCCGCCGCCGCCATGGCGAGGGTGCCGGCCGCGGCGAGCACCGCCGTCAGCCCGGTGCGGACGGCTCCCGTCCGTCCCGGTGCCGCCTCGGCGACCTGCGATTCCCCCATGGTTCTTCTCCTCTGATGGCCGGTTCCCCTCGACCCGTGCGTTTGATGCCGTTTGGTGTCGATGACGTCGTAGTCCAGGAATCTACGGACGGGCGACACGGCGCACAATCGGTCATCGGTACGAAAATCCGGCCCCATCACCGCAGGTCAACAGCACCAAAGGACGAGGGGCGCGTGATCGTTCGTCCCTAGGTACGACCGGAATGGGTGATGCCTCACGCTCTGAGGGGAACGTCCGTATCGGGTGTCATGGGTGCAGCAGCGGGTACGGTCGCCGTCAGGGACTGACCCGTTCCCGCCGGGGCGCCGCCTCCGTACAGTGAGCCCATGCGGTTCGAGCGGATCTTCGAGGACATCGAGGGCCGTCATGCCCACGAGCAGCGGGAGGAGATGCGCGCCCTCGCCGAGGACCTCACCCGTGCCGAGCGCTCGCAGCTGCTGCTCGCGGACAGGATGCGCGCGGCGATCGGGGCGCAGCTCGTGCTCCATCTCCGCGGCGGCCGGAGGATCGGCGGCCGCCTCACCGAGGCCACCGACGGATGGGTCCTCCTCACCGAGGGAGGTGCGCGACGGCTCGTCCCGCTGCCCGCCGTGGGCATGGTCGAGGGGCTCGGCGCGCGAGCTCGTCCCCGCGCCGAGGGAGCGGCGCCGGAGCAGTCCCTCACCTCAGTGCTGCGCGCGCTCGCGCGGGACCGCGGAGTGGTCCGGGTGACCACGATCGCGGGAGAGGTGACCGGACGCATCTCGACCGTCGGCGCCGACGCCCTGGACCTGAGGACGGTGCCGACGGGGGAGGCCGGGGCCGCGTCCGGGCCCGGGTCGATCACCGTCGCGCTCGGCGGCCTGCTCCTGGTCTCCTCGAGCTGAGTGACCCGGCGTCCTTCGGCGTCGCGCGCCTGAGCTCCGCTCGGATCAGGCCCGCGCCGATGGGCTCGGCACCGCTCAGCGGTGCGTGCGCTCCCGCTCCTCCTCGAGCACCCGCTCGGTGGCGGCGTAGCTGCGCTCGATGTAGGACTCGATCTCGGTCATCTCGACACGCCACTGACCGCGGCCCCCCACCTTGATGGCGCGCAGCTCTCCCGTGCGCACGAGCGCGTAGGCCTGCGATGCCGAGATCGAGAGCATCTCGGCGACGTCGGTCAGCGGCACGAAACGGGGCTGCATCGGCGCTCCTTCCGGCAACGGGGCCTGGCGGGTCGGACGGTCCGGGACAGTCTCACACCTCCGGCGCCCGGGCGTAGGGGGGTTGTGGACGAACGGCCGACGACCCCTCCTCCGCGGCGGGCTGTCCACAATCCGCCGCCCTCCCGGGTAGGCGAGGCGCCGTCTCCCGTACTCTCCCGGCCAGGACCCGGTCGGGAAACGATCGGGCGGAGCGCAGGAGGGGACCGTGGGGGCCAGCACAGGAATGATGAGGCTGCGGCGGCCGCGGTGGAAGGACCCGCGGCTGATCGTCGGCGTGGTGCTCGTCCTCGGCAGCGTGCTCATGGGCGCCCTGCTGGTCTCCCGTCTCGCCGAGACCACGCCCGTGCTGGTCGCACGCTCCGTGATCGTCCCCGGGCAGGCGCTCGCCCCGGAGGACCTCACCGTCGTCGAGCTGCGCCTCGGCGAGCAGGACGGCATGTACGTCGGCTCGCTCGAGGCGATCCCCGAGGGCGCGGTCGCCACGCAACCGGTCCGTGCCGGGGAGCTGCTGCCCGCCGCCGCCGTCGGCCAGAGCGCCGACGTCGACCTGCGGCCCGTGGTGATCCCGGTGGACTCCTCCGTCGCGCAGTCGGTCCAGGCCGGCAGCACCGTCGAGCTCTGGCACACGGGCGAGGTGGACGAGGGCACCGGCCAGGCCGAGCTGCTCGTCGAGGACGCCGTCGTGAGGACGATCGACGAGGGCAGCACCCTGGGCATGCGGTCGATGGCCGTCGAGGTGCTCGTGCCGCGGGACGATCTCGCCGGGGTCCTCGAGGTGCTCTCCCGGGAGGAGCGGCTCGACGTCATCGGGGTGCCGGGTGCCTACGGGGTCGGCACATGATCGACCTGGTGCTGTGCGCCTCGGGCGCCGACGAGGTCCGCATCGTCCACGATCTCGCCCAGGACGGCGATCACGACGTCCGGGTGGTGCGCCGCTGCGCCGATCTCGCCGAGACCGCCGCCGTGGTCGGCGCCGGGATCGGGCAGGCGGTCCTGCTGGACCTCTCGGTGCGCGGGCTCGGCCGGGACGTGCTCGCCGGTCTGCTCGAGCACGTCGCCGTCATCGGGCTGCGTGCGGAGACCGCCCCCGAGCAGACCTCCCTCGGCCTGCGCCAGGTGGTGGATGCCGGGGCGCCGATCGACGAGATCCTCGCCGCGATCTCCGCCGCGATCGACGGCGAGGAGACCGCGGAGCCCTGGACGCAGGACCCGGTCCTGGACGACGCCCCCGAGGGCGGCCGCGTGGTCGTGGTCTGGGGGCCGGCGGGCGCCCCGGGACGCTCGACCCTCGCCCTGAACCTCGCCGCGGAGGCCGCCCGCGCGGGACGCGACACCGTCCTCGTCGACGCGGACACCTACGGTCCGGCGCTCGGCCAGCTGCTCGGCGTGCTCGACGAGGCCCCGGGGATCGTCGCGGCCTGCCGCGCCTTCGACCGGGACACCCTGGATTCGCGCACGCTCGACGCGCTGCTGCCCGTCGTCCAGCCCCGCCTGCGGCTCCTCAGCGGGATCGGGGTCCCCTCACGATGGGCGGAGCTGGGACGCAGCTCCCTCGACGGACTCTGGCGGGCGCTGTCCCGCCGGGGTGAGCTCGTGATCGTGGACGTCGCCGCCCCGCTCGAGGAGGACGAGGAGCTCAGCTACGACACGGCCGCCCCGCAGCGCAACGGGGCGTCGCTCACCGCGATCCAGCGGGCCGACGCCGTCATCGCGACCGCGACCGCGGATCCGGTGAGCCTGACCCGGCTGCTGCGTGAGAACGACCGGCTCCGCGACCTGGGCGTGCGCGAGCTCCACGTGGTCGTGAACCGCATGGGCTCACCGGTGCCGGGGGATCGGGTGAAGGAGCTCCTCGGCACCCGGATGCCGACGACGAGCCTGCACCTGCTCCCGGACGATCCGGGCGCGTGCCGCACCGCCGTGTGGGACGGTGCGCTGCTCGCCGAGAGCTCACCGCGCTCACCGCTGCGCCGCGCGCTGCGGGACCTCGCCGCCTCGCCCGCCCTCCAGGGGGAGGCCCCGAGCACGGGGCCGGCGGAGGAGGCCGCACCGGAGCCCGCCCGGGCCGGATGAGAGGATGTCCGCATGAGGATCTTCCTTCCCCTGACCGCCGAGGACCGCTCCGTGCTGAGCGCCGCGGGCACCCGGATCGAGATCGCCGCGGGTCGCCCGGCCTGGGCGGTCACCGCGCCCGCCCGCGCCGATCGGCCCGGGGAGGACGAGGAGGATCTCGAGTACGACGCGCTGCAGGACGCGGTGCACGTCGCGCTGTCCGAGGCCGGTCCCACCTCGCGCGGGCTCGTCCTCGCGCTCGACGTGCCGGACCGTGCGCTCGGCCTCGCCGAGGAGACCGGCGGCGCCTATGGCGCCGTGCTCCTCGAGACGGTCACGTCGTCGCTCGCCGCGGTGCACGTCACCGAGCTCACGGCGCAGGCCGCTGCCGAGGACGATACCGACCCCGCCCTGCTCTGGTTCGACCCGAGCGAGGGGCGCGAGGCGATCGCCTATCTCGACGGGAACGGCTGACCCCTCCGACGACGCCCCGGCCGGGGCCCCGCCCCGGGCCGGACACGACGGCGCCCTCCCCCGTGCAGGGGGAGGGCGCCGTCATGATCCGGTGAGCGGGATCAGCGGGTGCGCGAGTCCTGGTACGTGCGCGCGGCGCGCTCCTCGGCCCGCAGGACCTTGGAGACGTACGGGACGGCCGTCTTCTCGAGCTTGCCGCCGAGCAGCGGTACCTTGACGGTCAGGTCGCCGTCGATGACCACCTGGCTCGTGGCCTCGCCCTGCGGGGTCAGCGCCAGCGCCGCGGTGAAGGTCGCGGGGGTGCCGGCGACGTCGATCGACATCGTGCCCGTGCGGGCGCCGTCGGCCGCCGGGGCCGACCACACCTGCTCCTCGCGGATCGTGACCGTCGCACCCACGAAACGGCGGGCCACGTCCGGCACCTTCTCGGTCGTCATGGCGATCTCGGTGCGCACGGTGAAGGCGCCCGCCGAGTCGCCCTCCACCCGGGACGAGGCCGAGCTCGCGCGGAGCGTCGCGCGCCGCACCTCGGCGTAGGACTCGTCGGCGTACATCGCAGCGGCATCGGCCGCCGAGGCGGGGATCGTCAGGTTCTCGGAGAGCTTCACAGGCGTCCTTCCAGCGGGAACGGGCAACGGCGCCAGCCTACGGCAGGCGTCGCGGTCGATTCCCAGGAGCACGGGCCGCGGCGCCTATCCTGTGCTCATGCCGAGCCTGTCCAAGTACCTCTCCGACATCAGCTCCTTCTCCGAGAAGGGCGCCGATTGGCTGCAGCACCTCGTCGGCGACTGGAACCTCGTCTCGGACCTCCTGCGGGCGGATCTCGTGCTCTGGGTCCGCGCCGAGGACGGCCCCATGGCCGTCGCCCACTGCCGTCCCGCGACCGGCTCGACCGTGTACTTCGAGGATCCCGTCGGCGACCGCCTCCCGCGCGGCGCCGATGCGGACCTCGACGCCCTGCTCGACGGGGAGCGCAGTCAGCGCGGCGTCGTCGTCCTCGAGCGGGAGGGCCGGGAGGCCCGCGGTCTGCTCACCCCGGTCCGCAAGGACGGCCGGACCCTCGCGGTCCTCGCCGTCGAGTCGCCCGCGCCGACCTCGAACCCCTCCTCGAGCGAGACGCACCAGCAGGAGCTCGGCACCCGCCTGCTGCGGATGATCGAGCACGGCGCCTTCCCGATCGACGGCGCGCCCATCCCGCCGCGCCGCGGAGCGCCCCGTGTGGGCGACGGCGTCGTGCAGCTCGACGAGAACGGCGTGGTCCAGTGGGCGTCCCCCAACGCGCTCTCCGCCTTCCACCGCTTCGGCATCGCGGGGGACATGCTCGGCGGCACGCTCGCCGAGACCGCGACGGAGGTGCTCCAGAGCCGCGCACCGGTGGACGAGTCGCTGCCGCTCGTGCTCATGGGGCGCGCGGCCTGGCGCTCCGACATGCAGGCCCGCGGCGGCACGCTCTCCCTGCGCGCCGTCCCGATCACCGAGCAGGGCGCCCGCACGGGGGCGATCGTGCTGGTGCGCGACGTGACCGAGCTGCGCCGTCGGGAGCGGGAGCTCATGACGAAGGACGCGACGATCCGCGAGGTCCACCACCGGGTGAAGAACAACCTCCAGACCGTCGCCGCGCTGCTGCGCATGCAGTCGCGCCGCATGAAGACCGACGAGGCCCGGGACGCGCTCGCCGAGGCGATGCGCCGCGTGTCCACGATCGCCCTGGTCCACGAGTCGCTCCTCCAGGGCTCGCAGGAGGCCGTGGTCTTCGACGACGTCATCGACCGCTGCCTGCGGCTCGCGGTCGACGCGGCGAGCGCGACCGTGCACCGCGAGGGCTCGCCGCGGATCGCGGACAGCCAGGTCGAGGTGCGCACCGAGAAGGTGGGGCGCGTGGGGCAGATCCGCGCCGACGAGGCGACCCCGCTCGCGCTCGTCGTCACCGAGCTCGCGACCAACGCCGTCGAGCACGGTCTCTCCGAGACCGGCGGGACGCTCACGATCCGCAGCGAGCGCACGGGCGCCCACCTCGTGATCTCCATCGAGGACGACGGTGCGGGGATGGGGACGGCGAAGCCCTCGGGCCTCGGCACGAACATCGCCCAGACCCTCGTCCAGGGCCAGCTCGGCGGCACGCTCACCTGGCAGAACCTGCCCGACGGCGGCACGAGCGCGGTCATCGACGTGTACCTCGAGCCGATCGGGCTCTGAGGGAGGGGCCCCGAGCCGCCGGCCCCCGCGGGGCGGGCGGCGAGGGGCCGGGTGCTCCGACGACGACGGCGCGGCCGACGGAGGGTCGGCCGCGCCGTGGCGGAGCAGGGGTCCCGCGGCGCGCGGGACGAGGCCCTGATCAGGTCAGGGGTGCCGCAGGCGGTGCGGCGGTGCGATCAGCTCGCGCGACGGGCGCGGGCGTTGCGACGCTTGAGGGAGCGGCGCTCGTCCTCGGACAGGCCGCCCCAGACGCCCGAGTCCTGGCCGGACTCGAGGGCGAACTTCAGGCAGGCGGTCATGACCTCGCACTTCTGGCACACCGCCTTCGCCTCCTGGATCTGCGTGATCGCCGGTCCGGTGTTCCCGATCGGGAAGAACAGCTCGGGATCATGGTTGAGGCACTCGGCACGGTGGCGCCAGTCCATCGTCACTCTCACTTTCCGGAATCGCCCCGTCCCACCGCTGCGGTGGCGCGAGGCGAGGATTGCCCCCGCAAGGGGCGTGCTCGGGGTCGGCGGCCCCGCCGGAGCGTCCCCGTGACGGAGGGACTCCGCCGCGGTTCTCCTCGCCGTGGAGGGGCCTCATCCATTCTCAGCACCGCTCCCGGCGGCGACAAGGGCCTGGCCGCAAAGCCTGGGTGGCACTTCCCACACGGTCCTGCGGGTCCTGTGATGCCGCTCCCGGAGCGCTGGACAGGAGCCCGTGGGAGGGGCATAGGGGCGGATACAGTGCCTCCATGCCCCGCGCCTCCCGTCCCGGCTCCGAGAGCCCTGCCGCCCCCGCCACCGCGAGCGAGCGCGACCCGCGGATCCGCCCCGTGGCCGCCGCGCTGCTCGCCCTCGAGGCGGTCCTGCTCGTCGCCGTGGCGACCTTCTGCTTCGTCGGCGTCTCCGGCGGGCAGCTCGACGGCCGCTTCGGCACCGGGCTCGGCGTGTTCCTCCTGCTGTTCGCGGCGGGCGCCGCGGTGGCCGCGCGCTCGATCCTCGTGCGGGGCCGCTTCGGCCTCGGCTACGGCATCACCTGGCAGCTGTTCCAGGCCCTCGTCGGGGCGAGCATGCTGAGCGGCGGCCTCGTCTGGCAGGGCGCGCTCGCCCTCGTCGTCGCGATCGCCGCGTTCCTGCTGCTGCTCTCCCTGGTGCGCTCGACCCCGCTGCCCACCGGTGAGGGGCGCTGAGCGGGCCCCGACCCGCAGGAGACCGAGAAGAAGGGCCCGGAGGAGCGATCCTCCGGGCCCTTCCGCGTCAGCGGCGGTGACGGCCCCCGCCGCGGGGCCTCACTCCGCGGCGGCGAGCGCCGCGGCCGGGGCCGTGCGGGCCGCGGAGCGACCCGGCAGCACGGAGGCCAGGAAGCCGGCGAGCATGGCGGCCACGACCACCAGGACCACCTGGCCCCAGGGGATCGTCACGGTCACCGCGACGGCGGAGCCCAGCAGCGCGATGACGCCGAGCCCTCCGTAGACCGCGCCGAGGACGATCCCCAGCGCGGCGCCGATGAGCGCGAGCAGCACGCCCTCCCAGCCGAGCATCGCGCGCATCTGGCGGCGCGTGGTTCCCAGCGCCCGCAGCAGCGCGTTCTCCCCGCGCCGCTCGACCACGCCGAGGCTCAGGGTGTTCGCCACGCCGACCAGCGCGACGAGCACGGCGACGGCGAGCAGGCCCACCGTGATGCCGAGCAGGACCCGCAGGACCTGGCCGTACATCTCGCGCTCGGCGCCGCCGGCGACGACGTCGGCCTCCGAGTACCCGTCCCCGGAGGTCACCTGGTACACGGCGTCGACGATGCCGTAGGCGTCGGTGTCGCCGCGGGCGGCGGTGCCCTCGTCCTCGAAGTCGGCGACGACCACGGGGCGGGTGCCGCCCTGGGCGACGGCCTCGAGCGTGCCGGGCGTGAGCATCGGCATCTTGAGGTTCGCGTCGTAGCGGACGGTGAGCTCGCGGGTGCCGCCGTCGGCGGTGGGGACGGTGATCCTCTCGCCGTCCTGCAGGCCTGTCTCCTCGGCGCGCTCCCAACCCACGAGCAGGGTGTCGTCCGCGAGCTCGTCGGCCACGGCCGGGCGGTGCGAGGTCTCGCGCACGGTCTCGGGGTCCAGGCCGTAGACGAGCAGGGGCTCGTCGGCTCCGACGTCGATCCTGCCGACGGTGCCGGACTCGGCGACGCGCACGCCGTCCACGGCGCCGATCTGCGCCGCGGCGTCCGCCGGCATGGCGGCGGCGGAGACCACGAGGTCGATGGGACGGTTGGAGTCGAGCTCCGCGGTCAGCGACGCCTCGGTGGTGCGGGCGCCGACGGCCATCATCGTCATGAGCGTGGTGCCGATGAGCAGGGCGGCGACGGTCGCGGCGCTGCGGCCCGGGCTGCGGGCGATGTTCGCCGCGGCGATCCGCGCGGGGAGACCGCCGATCCGGCCGGCGACGCGCCCCAGCAGCAGGGCCAGCGGCCGGGCGAGGACCACGAGCGCGAGCAGCATGCCGCCGAAGCTCAGCAGCCCTCCGAGCACCGCCAGGAGGATGCCCGGCAGGGGGTGGGAGCCGGCGAGCACGGCGCCGCCGATCATGAGGGCGAGACCCACCCCGGCGCCGATCACGCCGAGCACGCCGCGCACCCCGAAGCCGCCGCGGGGCGGGGCGGCGACGGAGCGCAGCGCCTGCAGCGGGGCGACCCGTGTCGCCGCCCGCACCGGGGCGAGGCCCGCGAGGACGGTGAGGAGGAGACCCGCGAGGATCGGCACGAGGACGGACGTGGGCGAGACGGGCACGGCCATGACCGCGTCGAGCCAGCCGGCGGCGGCGGCGGCCGCGAGCGCGGCCTGCACCAGCAGGTGCCCGCCGATCACGCCGAGCACCGCGCCGACCACGCCCACCAGGGCGGAGTCGCGCAGCACGATGCGGCCCACGCGGCCGCGGGTCGCGCCGAGGGTACGCAGCAGGGCGAGCGATCGGGTGCGCTGGGCGACGGTCACCGTGAACGTGTTCGCGATGACGACGGCGCTCGTGAACAGCGCGATGACGACGAAGACGCCGAGGATGACGCCGAGGGCGGCGAAGCCCGTCATGAGCTGGTCGACGGCCTCCTGCTCGGCGTCCTCGACGGTGGTGACGGTCGTGCCGCCGGTGCTCGCCGCGGCGGCGACGTCGGCGGGATCGGTGCCGGCGGGGACGGTCGCGAGCCAGGTGTCCGTCGTCGTGCCGCGGGTGGGGCCGAGCAGGAGCGCGGAGTTCGCGTCGTCCGCGAGGATCCGCGGGGTCGCGCCGAGGGCCGCGCCCTCGGCGGCCGGGGCGATGCCGGAGACGGTGAGCGTGTGATCGGTCGTGTCCTCGGGGACGATCGTGCCCGCGGGCAGGGTGACAGTGTCGCCGACCCCCACCTCGAGGGCGTCGGCGGCGGTCCGGTCGAGCACCACCTGGGAGTCGTCCGCGGCGGGGGAGCCCTCCTCGAGGGTGTCCTCGCCGGGCGGGGTGAGGACCACCTGCAGGTAGGGACCGTCGGCCACGGCGGAGGAGGTGAGCTGCGCGAAGCCCTGGGTGAGGGGCCAGACGTCCTCGGTGCCGGCGACCTCGGGGGCGGGCAGCGGCGTCGTGCTCTCCCAGGCGTCGTCCGGGATCTCCTGCTCGACGACGAGGTCGGCGCCGGAGTAGGTCTGGGCGGTGGAGGCGCGCAGGGACTCCTGCACGAGGTTGCCGGCGAGCACCATCACCGCGACGAACGCGCAGGAGAGGGCCACCGTGAGGATCGCCGCGAGGTGGCGGCGCATCGGGGTCAGGCGGATCGGGACGCGGCGTGCGGAGGCGCTCATCGGCGGGCCCCGCGGAGGTCCTCGTCGGAGGCCAGGCGGCCGTCGGCCAGGGTGATGATGCGGTCCGCGCGCTCGGCGGCGTCCCGCTCATGGGTGACCATGACGACGGTCTGGTCGAACTCGTCGACGCTCAGGCGCAGGAAGTCCAGGACCTCCTCCGTGGTGCGGGAGTCGAGGTTGCCGGTGGGCTCGTCCGCGAAGACGACGGCGGGGGAGGTGACCAGGGCGCGGGCGATCGCGACGCGCTGGATCTGCCCGCCGGACATCTGCGAGGGGAGGTGCCCCAGCCGGTCGGTGAGCCCGAAGGCGGAGGTGATCGTGTCGAGCCAGGCGCGGTCCGCGCGGCGGCCGGCGAGCTCGAGGGGGAGCAGGATGTTCTGCTCCGCGGTGAGCATGGGCAGCAGGTTGAAGGACTGGAAGACGAAGCCGATGCGGTCGCGGCGCAGTCGGGTCAGCGCGTCGTCCCGCAGGCCCGTGATCTCGGTGCCGTCCAGGAGGATCGAGCCGGAGTCCACGGTGTCGAGTCCGGCGAGCACGTGCAGCAGGGTCGACTTGCCGGAGCCGGAGGGGCCCATGACGGCGGTGAAGGCGCCGCGCTCGATGTCCACGTCGACGTGGTCGAGGGCCGTGACGACGCCCTCGCCCCTGCCGTAGGTGCGCACGAGATCGCGGGCGACGAGGGCGGGGCCCGGGCCCGCGCTCGTGGCGGGGGCGAGGGCGGACGGGGACGGCTGGCTCATGGCTCTCCTCGGGACGGGGTCGGGATTCTCGTCGATCCTCGCCCGCGCCGGGCACCCCGGGCATCCGTCCACGGGCCCCGCGCCCTCCACCGCGGGAGGGGGAAGGACGCCCCCGATGTCATACCGAGGGCGGAGCCCCGCCCTCCCCGGGCGTCACGAGCCCGGTCTCGAAGGCGATGATGACGGCCTGCACGCGGTCCCGTGCGCCGATCTTCGCGAGGACGCGCCCCACATGGGTCTTGACGGTGGCCTCGGCGACGAAGAGCTGGGCGCCGATCTCCTGGTTCGAGCAGCCGCGGCCCATGAGCACGAGCACCTCCCGCTCACGGTCCGTGAGCGCGTCGAGCACGGAGGTGTCGCGCTGCTGGGGCTCGGGGGTGCTCACGACCCGCTCGAGCAGGCGGCGCGTCGCCGAGGGGGCGATGACGGCGTCGCCGCGGTGGACGGTGCGGATCGCGGCGAGGAGGTCCTCGGGCTGGGCGTCCTTGAGCAGGAAGCCGCTCGCCCCGGCGCGGATCGCGGAGACGACGTACTCGTCGAGGTCGAAGGTGGTCAGGACGATGACCTTGGGGGCGCGGTCCGGCGGGGACTGCTCGAGGATGCGCGCGGTGGCCTCGATGCCGTCCATCCGCGGCATGCGCACGTCCATGAGCACCACGTCGACCCGGTGGGCGCGCAGCTGCTCGACCGCCTCGGCGCCGTCGGAGGCCTGGACGGTGACCTCGAGGTCGTCCTGCGTGCCGATCACCATCGCGAAGCCCGCCCGGACGAGGGGCTGGTCGTCGACGAGGGCGACGCGCAGGGGGCGGCCGCCGGTGGCGTCGGGGGAGGAGGCGGGAGTGCTCACGGGAGTGTCCTCTCGGGATGGGGCGGGACGTTCGGTGACGGCGGGGCCGACGGGGCCGCGGGAGCCGACGAGGAGCTCGAGGGCGGCGACGACGTCGGGGCCGATGGCGAGGTCGATGCGGGGGCGCCGAGGGGGATCCGGGCGAGCACCCGGAAGCCGTGCCCGGGCAGCGGGCCCGCCTGCAGCGTCCCGCCGAGCACGCTCATGCGCTCGCGCATGCCGGTGATGCCGTGGCCCTGCCCGTCGGAGGCCGGATCGGTGCCCTGGCCGTCGTCGATCACCTCGACCTCGAGGCCCCCGGCGGAGCGCCGCACGCGCACGGCCGCCGTCGCCCGTGGGCCCGCGTGCTTGAGCGTGTTCGTCAGCGCCTCCTGCACGAGACGGAACAGGGAGGTGCCGACGGACCGGGGGAGGTCGTCCAGGCGCCCGTCCACGTGCAGGTCGACGTCGAGTCCTGCCGTGCGCACCCGGGCCACGAGCTCCTGCAGCATCTCGGGACCCGGCTGGGGGCCGTAGCTCGTCTCGTCGTCCTGGCGCAGCACGCCGAGCAGCGAGCGCATGTCCGCGAGGGCGGAGCGGCCCGTGTCGGCGATCGTCGCGAGGACGTCCGCCGCCTGCTCCGGGCGCACCGAGGCGACGTAGCGTCCGCCGTCGGCCTGCGCGATGATCACGGAGAGGGAATGGGCGACGACGTCGTGCATCTCCCGGGCGATGCGGCTGCGCTCGCCGGCGACCGCGAGGGCGGTGCGCTGCTCCCGCTCCCGCTCCGCCTGCTCCGCGCGCTCGGCGACGAGCCGCATCTGCTGGACGCGGGCGCGCTGGAGGTTCGCGAGCGCCCAGACGGCGACGAGCACCACGGTCCCCGCGAACAGCAGCCCTATGAGGGTCACGAGCGCCTCGAGCGGGGAGGACGAGCCGCTCAGCAGCGCGTGGAGCGCCCAGTACGCCGATTGGACGAGCGCGCCGACGACGCCCGCGACGATGCCGAGGGCGTGGACGAGCGGGCGGCCGTAGGCGATCGCGCAGAACATCGCGTAGAAGGTCAGCGCGTCGCCGAGGACCACGGGCACGAGCGGCATGTGGAGCAGCGCGAACGCGGCCATGAGCGCGACGCCGAGCCCCGGGCGGGTGCGGCACACGGCGGCCGCGCCGAGCATGGGCAGGGTCGCCGGCAGCCACCAGCCCCAGGCGCCGGTGAGCAGCGTGAAGCCCAGGAGGGCGACGGCCGCCGCACCGAAGACGGCGGAGTCCACCGTGCCCGGATGGTCGATGACCCAGCGGAAGGGGTCCCGGCGGCCGCGCTCGGGGCGCACCGGTGCCGGGTGGCTCGAAGGGGTCATGTCCGGAAGCGTAGGGGCCGGCGCCGCCCGCGGTCGTCATCCTGCGGGCGGAGGGCGCCTCCGCCCGGGGTCGGGCGGGTCAGAGCAGCCGCTCCTCGGGCTCGATCAGCTCGGGGCCGTCGTTGCCGACCTTCCCGACGGCGGGGCGGACCTCGCGCAGCTCGAGCGTCGCATCGTCCAGGAGGTGGGCGTCGTCGCGGATCCAGGCGGCCGCGTCGTGCCGGTCGTCCATCGACGTGTCCAGCCAGGCGTCCACCGCGTCGCGGCGCAGCATGACGGGGGTGCGGTCGTGGATGCGGGCGAGCTCCCCGGTCGCCTCGCGGGTGATGATCGTGGCGCTGAGCAGGAAGGTGCCGTCCTCGCTGGCCGCAGGGCCCTCGTGATGGCCCGGGCCCTTCCACCAGGAGACGAGCGCGGCCATGTACAGGCGCGAGCCGTCCTGCGGGGTGATGAAGTACGGCTGCTTCCTGGAGCGCCCGCCCTCGCCGCGCACCCATTCGTAGTAGCCGTCCATCGGGACGATCGCCCGGTAGCGGCCCAGGCTCCCGCGGAAGCTCGGCTTCTCCTCGATCGTCTCCCGGCGCGCGTTGAAGGTGCGCGAGGAGAACGCCTCGTCCTTCGCGAAGGGCGGCAGCAGGCCCCAGCGGGCGACCCGGAGGGCGCGCACCACCTCACCGGACTCCTTGTCCACCGACTCCGTGACCACGTGGATGGGGGCGGTGGGCGGCACGTTCCAGCGCCGGCGCAGCTCGCCGTCCGTGAGGTCCACGGCGTCGAGGTCGTCGAGCAGCGGATCGATCTCCTGGTAGAAGGCGAAGCGACCGCACATGTCAGGAGTCCTTGGACCCGGTCTCGTCCGTCCCAGCGCCCTCGCCGCCGGCGGCGCCTTCCCCGCTCGCGTCGCGCGGGGTCAGGCGGTACTCCTCGGAGGTGTAGGAGTCGGCGTCGCGGTGGAGGTTCCGCAGGCGGATGTCGCGGCCCTCGTCCACGAGCTTCTCGTGCTTGGACTCCGCCTTCTCCGCGCCCTTCTCGCCGCGCAGCGGGAGGGCGAGGCCGTCCTCCGCGGGGCGCCCGGCCTCGAGCTCGCGGGCGCGCTCGAACTCGGCGTCGACCTCCGCGCCGATCAGCACCACGATGTTCATGATCCACAGGGCGAACAGGACGGCCATGATGCCGCCGATCGCGCCGTAGCTCGAGTAGCTCGCGAAGGTGGACATGTAGATCGAGACGGCGACCGCGGCGACGGCCACGCCGATGATCGCGACGACGCCGCCGGGGGAGATGAGGCGGAACGGCTTCTCGACGTTCGGGGCACCCCAGTAGAGCAGCGAGATGAGCGCGAAGGCGAGCAGCAGGATGACCGGCCACTTCGCCCACGCCCAGATCGGCAGGAAGGAATCCATGAGGAAGGTGAGCACGCCGCCCGCGCCGATCGTGTCCGCGATCGGGCCCAGCACACCCTGCACGATCGTCTCGTTGAGCAGGATCGAGATCAGCACGAGCAGGATGCCGAGCACGAGCGCCGCGGTGAGGGCGAGCATCCCGCCGTTCAGGCGGATCGGGCCGCGGCCCTCGGGCACCTCGTAGATGTCGTTGGCGACGCGGCCGAAGGCCTTCACGTACGCGGAGGCGGACCACAGCGCGGTCGCGATACCGATGATGAGCGCGATCGTGCCGCCGCTCGCGGAGCCCATGAGCGAGTCGACCGTGGACTTCACCGCCTCGTCGGCGCCCAGTCCGCTGCCGCCGGCCGCGCTGTTGATCGCGTCGACGAGGAGCTGGGAGATCTGGTCCTTGATGCTCGAGAGCAGCAGGGTCGCGAGGGAGAAGACGGCCAGCAGGGTCGGCGCGATGGACAGCACCATGAAGTAGGTCAGCTTCGCGGCCTGATCGGTGCCGCCGTCCCGGGAGAACTCCGAGAGGACCCGCTTGGCCATGTACTTCAGCGTGGGCCGGCTGAGCCGGGGGGAGGAGTCGAGCTCGCCGTTCGAGCCGGGCGATGCGGAGGACAGTGCCATGGACGTGCTCCTGACGGGACGGGGCGCGCGGCGGCGCCACGGTGTGTCACCTGCACCGACATCCTTGCACGAATGGAGTCTGGGAGAGTTGTCCACATTCCCGGGGAGCGGCGAGCGGGCGGGGCGCCGCGCTTCTTACAGTGACCGGCGAGGAACGACGTGGGACCGACCGAGGGGTCGGCACCGCCCGCGATCGTGGGACCACCGAGGGGAGTGGGATGGACGCCGCCACCATCATCGAGGCCGAGTCGCGGGAGCTGATCCGCCGCCGCGGCCTCGATGCGCGCGCCGACGGGCTCGAGCCGCTCATCCGCGAGGTCGTCACCGACTACGACCGCCGCGCGGCCGGCGGCGCCGTGCCCACCGTGCGTGACACGGACCTCGTGGTCGCGGAGGTCGCGGCGAGGATCGGCGGCTTCGGGCCCCTCCAGGACCTGCTGGACGACCCGGGCGTCGAGGAGATCTGGGTCAACTCGCCTACCCAGATCTTCTGCGCCCGCAACGGGCGCAGCGAGCTCACCACGATCGTCATGACGGACGACGAGGTGCGCGGGGTCGTCGAGCGGATGCTCGTGAGCTCCGGGCGCCGGCTCGACCTCAGCACCCCCTTCGTGGACGCCCTCCTGCCGGACGGCTCCCGCCTCCACGTGGTCATCCCCTCGGTCACCCGGCGCCACGCCTCCGTCAACATCCGCAAGTTCGTCGCCAAGGCCCACGACCTCGAGGGCATGGTGCAGCTCGGCTCGCTCACCACGCAGGCCGCGGCCTTCCTCGACGCCGCCGTCGCCGCCGGTCTCAACGTCATCGTCAGCGGCGCGACCGGCGCCGGGAAGACGACCTTCCTGCGCTGCCTCGCCCAGTCCGTCGGGCCCCGCGAGCGCGTCGTCACGATCGAGGAGGTCTTCGAGCTCGCGCTGCCGCTGCGGGACGTGGTCGCCCTCCAGACCCGCCAGGCGAACCTCGAGGGCACCGGCGAGATCTCCATGCGGCGCCTCGTGAAGGAGGCGCTGCGCATGCGCCCCAGCCGCATCGTCGTGGGGGAGGTGCGCGAGGCGGAGGCACTGGACATGCTCATCGCCCTCAACAGCGGCCTTCCCGGGCTCTGCACCCTGCACGCGAACTCCGCGCGGGAAGCGGTCGCGAAGCTCTGCACGCTGCCGCTGCTCGCCGGGGAGAACGTCGCGAGCCGCTTCGTCGTCCCCACCGTCGCGAGCGCGATCGACATCGTCGTCCACCTCGACATGTTCGCCGACGGCCGCCGGCGGGTCCGCGAGATCGTGGGCCTCTCCGGGCGCGTCGAGGACGAGGTCATCGAGGTCTCCGACCTCTTCAGCGTCCAGGGCGACCGCCTCGTCCGCGGCGACGGGCACCCGCCGCACCCCGACCGCTTCGCCCGTGCCGGCGTCGACCTCCGCGGGATCCTTGCGCCCGGGGAGGCGGCATGATCGACGGCGCCTTCGTCGGCCTCGTGCTGGGCCTCGGGCTGCTCGCGATCTGGTGGTCGCTGTGGGAGCAGGAGGGGTCCGCCGTGCGCCGCGGCCGGATCGGCGAGGTTCTCGACCGGCTCCGCGATGACCTCGTCGTCGTCGGCCTCGGGACGGTCCCGCCGATCGCGGTCCCCCTGCTGAGTGCCGGCCTCGGGCTGGTGGTCGCCGCGGCGCTGTGGGCGGTCTCCGGCGCGGTGGTCCCCTCGGTCACGATCGGCACCGCCTCGAGCGGCCTCCCGGTCCTGCTGCTGCGCTCCGCCGCGCGGCGTCGCGCCACCGCCCTGCGCGAGGTGTGGCCGGAGGCCGTCGACCACATCAACTCCGCCATCCGGGCGGGGCTCTCGCTGCCCGAGGCCCTCGTCCAACTCAGCCGCAAGGGCCCCGAGCAGCTGCGTCCCGCGTTCACCGAGTTCGGGCGGGACTACCAGGCCAGCGGTGACTTCGCGGCGAGCCTGGACCGGCTCAAGGTGCGCCTCGCGGATCCCGTCGGCGACCGCATCGTCGAGGCCCTGCGCATCACCCGCGACGTGGGCGGCACCGACCTGGGCGCGCTGCTGCGCACCCTCTCCGCCTTCCTGCGGGAGGACGCCCGCACCCGCTCGGAGATCGAGGCGCGCCAGTCCTGGACCGTGAACGCCGCGCGCCTCGCCCTCGTCGCCCCGTGGCTCGTGCTGGCCCTCATGGCGACGCGGCCCGAGGCCGCGCAGGCCTACGACTCGAGCGCGGGGCTCGTGATGATCCTCGGCGGCGCCGTCGTCTCCGTGATCGCCTACCGCGTCATGCTCGTCATCGCGCGGCTCCCTCAGGACGAGCGGGTGCTGCGATGACCGGGCCGAGCACCGTCGTCGCGGGAGCCCTGGTGGGCCTCATGCTCGGCGTCGGGCTGGTCCTCATCAGCGGGTTCCTTCCCTGGCTGCGACGCCGCGACCTCGCCGCGCGCGTCGACCCGTACCTGCGCCGCGCCGCGGGCAGCGCCCTGCTCGACGCCTCGCCCTCCTCCAGCCGCGCCCGCCTCGTGGTCGAGAACCTCCTGGGCCCCGTCGCCCAGCACGCGCTCGGCCTGCTCGAGCGGCTCACGGGAGGCGCGGAGCAGCTCGAGAAGCGGCTGCGCCTCGCGGGTCGGCGCAGCAGCGTGGACTCCTTCCGCATCGAGCAGGTGGTGTTCAGTGCGATCGGACTCGTGATCGGGCTCGGCGTCGCGCTCGCCGCGATCGGCCTGCGCGGGACGAGCCCCCTCATGGGTCTGCTCATCGTCGCGATCGGTGTGGTCCTCGGGGTCCTCCTGCGCGACTACCTGCTGACCATGGAGATCAAGCGCCGCGCCTCGCGCATGGCCCGGGAGTTCCCCACCGTCGCCGATCTCCTCGCGCTCGCCGTCGCGGCCGGCGAGAGCCCCATCGGGGCGATGGAGCGGGTCGCCCGCTCCTCGACCGGTGCGCTGCCGGACGAGTTCGCGGCGACCGTCGCGGACATCCACGCCGGGACCGGCGTCGCCCCGGCGCTCGCGGCGCTCGGCACGCGCACCCCGCTCACGGCACTCGCCCGGTTCGGTGAGGGCGTCTCCGTCGCCATCGAGCGCGGCACCCCGCTCGCGGACGTGCTCCGCGCCCAGGCGCAGGACGCGCGGGAGTCCGCCAAGCGGGACCTCATGGAGACCGCCGGCCGCCGTGAGGTGGTCATGCTCGTCCCCGTCGTGTTCCTGGTCCTGCCGCTCGTCATCGTCTTCGCGATCTTCCCCGGCCTCGCCGTCCTGGAGATCGCGCTGTGAGGCGCTCCGCGCCGTCCTGTCCCACCCCGCCCCACCGTCCCTGCATCGCACGCACACCGAATCGTCCGAGGAGGACACCATGACCGTGCACCGCACCCACCTCGCCCGCCCGAAGCCGCCGGTCCACCGCCGGCTGCTCGCCGCTCTCGCCTCCCGCCTCGGCTCCGAGCGCGGGGACGTCCCCGGCTGGGTCCTCATCACCCTGATGACCGCCGGGATCGTCATCGCCCTGTGGGCCGTGGCGAGCGACCAGATCGTGCAGATCTTCGAGAACGCGATGGCGCCGTTCCTCGGCGGCTCGCTCTGAGCTGTCCCGGCCCGTCCTGACACCCCGCACGACCAGACCGGAGAGGAGGTCCTCGTCGATGACGCGTCCATCAGACCTGTCCCCGGCGTCTCGTCCGGCGCCGCGCCCGACGGCGGTGGCGACGGCGACCGGAGCCTCCGCACGCGCACGGTCGACCCGCCTCGACCGACTGCGGGACCGGCTCGCCTCGGAACGGGGCTCCGCCGTCGCCGAGTTCCCGATGGTCGCGGCGCTGATCATCGTCATCGCCCTCACGATCGTGCAGGCGGCGATGCTGCTGCACACGCGCAACACGCTCACCGACGCGGCCGTCCAGGGCGCGCACCGGGCGGCGCTCGTGGGCGCCACCCCGGAGGACGGTGCGCTTCGGGCGGAGCGGCTGATCGCCGAGCGCTTCGGCTCCGGATACGACGCGCATGCCGTGGCCTCCCAGGACGCCGACGGCCTCGTGACCGTCGAGGTCGAGGCGACGCTCCCGCTCGTGGGATTGCTGGGTCCCGAGGCCTCCCTGCACGTCGAGGGGCGCGCCCTGGACGAGGAGTCCTGGTGAGCGGGCGGCCGGTCCCGCGACGGCGGCGGGGACCCGGCGCCGAGCTCCGCCTCGCCACTGGCCGCCACCTCCCGGCGGGCGCGCGGCGCGGCGTCCGGACCGCCGGGCCCGCGGGGGAGGACGGCAACGCCCTCGTGGAGTTCGTCGTGCTCGGCGTCGCGCTCCTGATCCCGACCCTGTACCTCGTGCTGACCCTCGGCTCGGTGCAGTCCGCGGTGTTCGCGGCGGACGTCGTCGCCCGCGACGCCGCCCGCATCCACGCCGTCGAGGAGGATCCGGGCACGGCCCGGGACCGCGCCGCCCGGCACACCCGGCTCGTGCTCGAGGACTTCGGCCTCGAGGCCCAGGACGTCGTGACGATCTCCTGCACCGAGGATCCCTGCTCGACCCCCGGCGGCCTCGTCACCGCGCAGGTGCGGATCCCCGTGCCGGTGCCGGGCCTCGGACCCTTCCTCGGCGGTGGGGGACCGGTCGCCGTGAGCGCTACCCATGCCGTGCCCGTGGACCGCTATCGGGCGCCGAACGGATGAGCGCCGTGCCCCGTCCCGTGCATCGCGCCCGCCCCCACGGTCCCGGACCGCGCTCCCTGCGCGCGGCGATCCGCGCGAGCGACGGATCGATGACCGTCCTCACCACCGGGGTGCTCGTCGTGATCCTGCTGGTGATGGCCGTGGGCGCCGCGATCACCGGGATGCACCTCGAGCGCAACGAGCTGCAGTCCGCGGCCGACTCGATCGCGCTCGCCGCTGCCCAGGGAGTGGACATGGAGGAGATCTACACGGCCGGCGACTCCTCCCCGATCACGGAGTCCTCGGCCCGGGCCGCCGCGGAGGAGCAGCTCTCCCGCTACCCGCTGGACACCACCCGCACCCACGACATCGGGCTCGACGAGGTGAGCGTGGAGGCGGATGGCACCGTGCGCATCGTCCTCTCCGCGCGCACGGACCCGCCGCTGGCCGGATGGTTCACGCGCGGGAGCGGCACCTCGATCCCGCTCCATGTCGAGGGCGAGTCGCGCGCCCGCTGATCGGGACGGGCGCACCCGCCCGCCGACCCCGGCACCGACCGATGGGCAGGATGCGCGCGCCCGGCTCACGCCCCTCCCGACCCGTGGCCGCACGTCGACCCCGGTGAGCGCCGTCGACTAGCGTGCGTGCAGCACGCGCCGCAGAGCCGCCGCCCGCAGCGCCCGTCCCGCCCGCACCACCCGGAGACCCGCCGATGACGCCGTCGCACCCGAGAACCGCTCCTTCCCCGCACCCGGGAGCCTCGGCATGACGGCCGTCCTGCTCGCCCCGGACAAGTTCAAGGGCTCCCTCACCGCCGCGCAGGTCGCGGCCGCCCTCGCCCGCGGGATCACGGCGACATCTCCCGGAGCCTCGCTCGCGAGCTGCCCGATCGCGGACGGCGGCGACGGCACGGTCGACGCCGCGATCGCCGCCGGCGCCGAGGAGCGCACGACGTGGATCACCGGGCCCACGGGCGAGCCGCGCGAGGGGACCTGGGCCCTCGACGGGGACGTCGCCGTGCTCGAGCTCGCGAGCGCCGTGGGCCTCGCGGCGCTCCCGGGCGGGCACCTCGCCCCGCGCGCCGCCTCGACCCGCGGGCTCGGGGAGCTGATCCACGCGGCCGTCGGCGCCGGAGCCCGCACGATCGTCGTGGGTCTCGGCGGGAGCGCCTCGACCGATGCCGGCGCGGGACTGCTCCAGGCCCTCGGCGCGGGACTGCTCACCGCCGGCGGCGAGCCGATCGCCCCGGGTCTCGCCGGGCTCGAGCAGCTCGCGCAGGCGGACGTCGCCCCGGCCCTCGCCGCCCTCGACGGCGTGACCCTGATCGCCGCGAACGACGTCGCGAACCCCCTGCTCGGCCCCGAGGGCGCGGCCGCGGTGTACGGCCCGCAGAAGGGCCTGGACGAGGACGGTGTGCGCGAGGCGGAGGCGATCCTCACGAGCGCGGCCGCGCTCCTGGACTCCGAGGGTGGGCACGCGCGCGCCGCTGGCGCCGGGGCTGCCGGGGGGACCGGCTTCGCCCTGCTGCTGCTCGGGGCGACCCAGCGCTCCGGGGCGGACGTCGTCCTCGAGCTCGCCGGCTTCGACCAGCGCCTCGCCGGCGCCGATCTCGTGGTGACGGGGGAGGGGAAGCTCGACGAGCAGACCCTGCACGGCAAGGGGCCCGCGGAGGTCGCCCGCCGCGCCGTCGCCGCCGGGATCCCGGTGTGGGCGGTCGCGGGCGCCGTCACCCTCGGCGCGGAACAGCTCGAGCAGGCCGGGATCAGTCGTGCCCTGGACCTCGTCTCCCGCGCGGGCGGCGTCGAGGACGCGATCGCCCGCGGCGAGGAGCTGCTGGAGGCGATCGGGCAGGAGATCGGGCAGGCGATCGAGGCGGGTCACGTCCGTGAGATGGGACGCCCCGCGGCCGCCGCTCCCGGCGATCCCGCAGGCCCGCCCGCGACCCTGCCGTAGACTCCCTCCTCGTGGCTTCCATCGACTTCTCCGAAGAGATCCCCCATCTGCGCTCGACGCTCTCGTCGATCGAGCAGGTGACGGACATCGACGCCCTCGACGAGAAGATCGCGGGGCTCGAGAAGCAGGCCTCCGCGCCGGATCTCTGGGACGACGTCGAGAACGCCCAGAAGGTCTCCGCCGCCCTCTCCCACGCGCAGGCCGAGCGCCGCCGCATCTCCGAGCTGGACAGCCGCATCGAGGACCTCGAGGTCATGGTGGAGCTCGCCGCGGAGGAGGACGACGAGGACACCCTCGCCGAGGCGGAGTCCGAGTACCGCTCGATCAAGAAGTCCCTCGACGAGCTCGAGGTGCGCACCCTGCTCGCCGGCGAGTACGACGAGCGCAACGCGGTCGTGACGATCCGCGCGGGCGCCGGCGGCGTCGACGCGGCGGACTTCGCCGAGATGCTCCTGCGCATGTACGTGCGCTGGGCGGAGCGCCACGGCTACCCGACCAAGATCATGGACACCTCCTACGCGGAGGAGGCGGGCCTGAAGTCAGTCACCTTCGAGGTCTCCGCGCCCTTCGCCTACGGCACCCTCTCCGTCGAGGGCGGCACCCACCGCCTCGTGCGCATCAGCCCCTTCGACAACCAGGGCCGCCGCCAGACCTCCTTCGCGGCGGTCGAGGTCATCCCGCTCATCGAGTCCACCGACTCCGTGGAGATCCCGGAGAACGAGCTCAAGGTGGACGTGTTCCGCTCCTCGGGCCCCGGCGGCCAGAGCGTCAACACGACCGACTCGGCCGTGCGCATGACCCACCTCCCCACCGGCATCGTGGTCTCGATGCAGGACGAGAAGTCGCAGATCCAGAACCGCGCCGCGGCGCTGCGGGTCATGCAGTCCCGCCTGCTGCTGCTGAAGAAGGCCGAGGAGGCCGCGGAGCGCAAGGAGCTCGCGGGTGACGTGAAGGCCAGCTGGGGCGACCAGATGCGCTCCTACGTGCTGAACCCGTACCAGATGGTCAAGGACCTCCGCACCGAGTACCAGGAGGGCAACCCCTCCTCGGTGTTCGACGGCGAGATCGACGAGTTCATCGACGCCGGCATCCGCTGGCGCGCCGGGCAGAACCGCTCCGAGGACTGATCCCCGGGGCGGACCACCCCGCCGCCCGCCGCTCCTGCGGGCCGCCGCGCCTCCGCCCCGATCAGGTTTGACCAGGTCTTGACCTCGATCCGGGCGGGCCGTGCGGCGCGCCGCCCCGCGCGCCTTCTACCCTGGAACGGCACGACGCCCCCGATGTGACAGGCACCGATCCCCTCCCGTGATCCGTTTCGACAACGTCACCAAGACGTACCTGCGCGGTCAGAGCCCCGCGGTGGAGAACCTCGACATCGAGTTCGCCCGCGGGGAGTTCGTGTTCCTCGTCGGCGCCTCCGGCTCGGGGAAGTCCACCCTCATGCGGATGGTCCTCAAGGAGGTCGCGCCCACGCGCGGCTCCGTCCACGTGGCCGGCAAGGACCTCGCCCGGATCCCCTCGTGGCGCGTGCCTGCGCTGCGCCGCGACATCGGCATGGTGTTCCAGGACTTCCGGCTCCTGCCCTCGAAGACGGCCTACCAGAACATCGAGTTCGCGCTCGCGGTGATCGGCACGCCCCGCAAGGTGGTGCGGCGCCTGGTCCCCGAGATGCTCGAGATGGTGGGCCTGGAGGACAAGGGCCGCCGCCTCCCGCACGAGCTCTCCGGCGGTGAGCAGCAGCGCGTCGCGATCGCCCGCGCCTACGTCAACCGGCCCTCGATCCTGCTGGCCGACGAGCCCACCGGCAACCTCGACCCGGCCACCGCGGAGGGCATCCTGGACCTGCTCGCCGAGATCAACGAGCGCGGGACGACGGTCGTCATGGCCACACACGACCGCGCCGCCGTGAACCGCATGCGCCGCCGCGTCGTCGAGATGGTGGGTGGCGTGGTCGTGCGCGACGAGGAGGGCGGCGGCTACGAGTCCGCCGTCGAGGACAGCGTCATCTCGGGCCATGCGGAGGACGGCGAGTCGGTGACCGCCGCCGGCACCGCCGACCCGGCCGATCCCACGCGGCCGTCGGACCCGACGCCCGCTCCCGACGGCGCCGAGAGCGCCGATCGCGCCGGCCGTGATCACGTCGACGAGGTCCGAGCCTCCGAGGACGTCCTCGAGGAGGACCTCATCGACGAGCGCGAGGCCCAGCACCTGGACGCCGACGACGCCGCCTTCGCCGAGGACGAGGAGGACCACCGATGAGGGCGCGCTACATCCTCGGGGAGATCCTCACCGGGCTCTGGCGCAACGTCGCCATGGTGATCTCCGTGGTCATCGTGACCGCCGTGTCCCTCTCCTTCGTGGGCGCCGGTCTGCTGATGCAGAAGCAGATCATGGACATGAAGTCCACGCTCGTCGAGCAGTCGCAGGTGACGATCTACCTGTGCTCCCCGCACTCGACCGCCGCCTCGTGCGCCGGGGGAGCGGCGAGCGACGCCCAGATCGAGGAGGTGCGCACCGCCCTCGAGGGCGACGTGCTCTCCCCGTACGTCGAGTCCTACGAGGAGCGGTCGCAGGAGGAGGCGCTGGAGATCTACCAGGACCAGTTCTCCGGCGAGGGATTCGTCTCGAACTTCACCGCCGCGGACATGCCCGTCTCCTTCCACCTCACGCTCAAGGACGCGGAGCAGTCCGCTGCGGTCGTGGAGTTCTTCCAGGGCAGGGACGGCGTCGACGAGGTCACCGATCTCCTGAGCGCCTTCGCCCCGTTCATCGACGTGCTGAACCAGTCCACGCTCTTCGCCCTCGGGCTCGCGGTGCTCATGCTCATCGCGGCCGCGCTGCTGGTCGCCACCACGATCCGCATGTCCGTCGCGGGCAGGCGGCGGGAGATCGCGATCATGCGCCTCGTGGGCGCGTCCAACGTCTTCATCCGTGCCCCGTTCCTGCTCGAGGGGGCGGTCGCCGCGATCATCGGCGGCGTCATCGCCTCGGGCATGCTCTGGCTGGGCCTGCACTACATCGTCGAGGACTGGCTGACACCGACCCTCGGCGCGGAGCTCATCACCATCACGACCGGGGACCTGCTGTGGGCCGCGCCGATCCTCGTGGTCCTCGGCGCCGTGCTCGCGATCGGCGCCTCCGTGGTGTCCCTGAACCGCTACCTGAAGGTGTGAGCATGAGGCCCTCCGCGCTGCGCCGCCCGCTGACCGTGCTCGCCGCAGCGGCCCTGCTCATGGGGCCGCTGCTCACCGCACCGGCGGCCCTCGCCGAGGGCTCCAAGGACGACAAGATCGCCGAGCGCGCCTCGGTCGACCAGCAGCTCGAGGACCTCCGCATCGAGCTGAGCGACGTCGACGACGACCTCGCCCAGACCTACCTCGACCTCGCGGAGACCGAGCTGCTGATCCCGCAGGCGCAGCAGGATCTCGACGACGCCCAGGCGGAGCTCGAGGCGGCGCGCCAGGAGGACCAGCAGACCGGTGACCGGCTCGAGGCGGCTCAGGAGGAGGAGCATGAGCTCTCCGGCGAGGTCGACACCGGGCAGCAGGAGGTCGACTCCTCCGACGATGAGCTCAAGCAGGTCGCGATCGAGGCCTACAAGGGCGGCGGGCTGCCCAGCCCGGCGAGCGTGTACCTCGACAGCGCGACCCCGCAGGACGCGGTGGACCGCTCGATGAACTATCGCCTCACCCTGGCCTCCCAGGGCAGTCGTCTGGACTCGCTGCGCACCGATCAGGCGCTCACCGAGAACTCCGCGGACCGCCTCACCGCCGTGCGCGAGGAGATCGACGACCTCAAGCAGCAGTCCGAGGACGCCGTCCAGCGCACGGAGGACGCGGAGCAGAAGGCCTCCGACGCGAAGTCCTCCCTCGACGACCTCTACGCCCAGCAGACCCAGCAGCGCGACGACCTCGAGGCGAAGAAGAAGAAGTACCAGGACCAGGAGGGCGATCTCGAGGACCGCGGCGGCACGCTCGACGACGAGATCGCCGAGCTCGCCCGCCAGGAGAAGGAGCGCGAGCAGGCGGCCGCCGCGTCCACCCCGGCGCCCTCGGGTGGGGACACCGGCGGCTCGAGCTCCGCGAAGGGCGGCTGGATCCGGCCCGTGGAATCGCGCATGAACTCGAACTTCGGATGGCGCTACCACCCGATCTACCACACGCGGAAGCTGCACGCGGGCGTCGATTTCCCGGTCGCCTGCGGCACCCCCGTGAAGGCCGCGCACGACGGGCGCGTCCTCGCGACGACCTCCAACCACAGCGCCGGCAACAAGCTGATCCTCAGCCACGGCATCTCCGGCGGCAAGGTCATCACGACCTCGTACCACCACCTGCAGAGCTTCGCGGTGAGCACGGGACAGTCGGTCAAGGCCGGGCAGACCGTCGCCTACGTCGGCACGACCGGATCCTCGACGGGCTGCCATCTGCACTTCGAGGTGCACGAGGACGGCAACGCCGTGGACCCCGCCGGCTACGTGTGACCGTCCGCCCCGTACGCGGCGGCCCGGGGTAGGCCGGCGGCGGGTGGTGACGTCCGCCCAGGGCGCAGGAAAACGGCTCGTCGCACGGCGCGTCGCCGCGTAGGCTGGGGTGTCCGTCCGCCGCACGAAGGGTGCGGCACACCGCGGGCGAGCGACAGGAGGACTCCATGGCGAAGAAGACCGACAAGGGCCGGGCGGCGACCGACGACGGCCCCGTCAAGAAGCTCATCGCCTCCAACAAGCGCGCCCGCCACGACTACTTCATCGACGACACCTGGGAAGCGGGCATCGTGCTGACCGGCACCGAGGTGAAGTCGCTGCGCGACCGCGGCGCCTCGCTGGTCGACGGCTACTGCTTCATCGAGGGCGGCGAGGTGTGGATGGAGGCCGTCCACATCGCCCCGTACGTCAAGGGCACGTGGACCAACCACGCCGCGCGCCGCAAGCGCAAGCTCCTCCTGCACAAGCGGGAGATCCTCAAGCTCGCCGGCAAGTCCAGCGAGAAGGGCTACACGATCGTGCCGCTCGAGATCTACTTCCTCGGCTCCCACGCGAAGGTCAGCATCGGCCTCGCGCGCGGCAAGAAGGAATGGGACAAGCGGCAGACCCTCCGCGAGCAGCAGGACATGCGCGAGGCGCAGCGCGCCATGCGCCAGCGCGAGCTGGTCTGACGCCGCTCAGAGGCCGAGCTCGAGGCGACGCACCGCGCGGCGGCTCGCGTCCACGAGGTCCTCGTCGTCCGCGGCGAGGTGCTCCCGCATCATGAGCGCGCGCCGGGCGTCCTCGAGCGCGCTCGTGCGCAGCCGCTCCGCCGCCCTGGGTCGCTCCCGGCCGAGCTCCGCCCGCGCATGCTCGAAGCGGCTGAGCGCCCGCTGGTGGAACACCGCGGCGAGCACGGAGAGCGAGGAGGGCGTCGTCGGGTCCTCGAGACCGGTCTCCTCGGCGGCGAGGTCGAACTGCTCGTCCGCCGGGAGGAAGGCGCCCTGCCACTGCAGCACCTGCGCGTAGCGGGCGCGGCGCACGGCCCGCACGAGCGGGGGCAGTGCCGTGTCCTCGAGCCCTCGCCGGCCGGCGGCGGCCGCCTCGTCGAGCCGGCCCAGCATCCGCAGATAGGCGACGGTCCGCGGATCCTCGGGGTGCGCATCGCACCACGCGGCGAGGGTGGCGGGATCCTCGACCACCTCGCGCAGGGTGGACTCGTCGATGGTCACCGGTACGCCCTCGGCGAGGAATCCGCTCATCGCCGCATCATCCCGCCGCGGGCGCCGCGAGGTCCAGGGTGAGCCGCTTCGCCGTGAGCTGACGGATATCCGCTGGGCAGCGAGGCCGAGGGGGAGTAGACTCGTCCTCGCTCCCGGGGACCGCGTGCGGCTGCCGGGGACGGGTTGCTTGACAACAGAAGAGTGAGTGCAGGGACGGCCCGAGGGCCGTCACCTACGTGCTGCAACCCACGCAAGGGGACGATCGGTTTCGACGGTAGTTGTCCTGCGAGGGGAAGCGGGCCGAGAACCCGGAGTCAACTCGTTAATGTCCTCCGGAAACCCATAAGTGCCGAAACCAAGCGCACTGACTTCGCTCTCGCTGCCTGATTCAGCGTGAGCAGTCTGGAACCCCGGGCTTGCTCCTGACCCGGATCGTTCCATCATCAAAGGAGCCACTGCTGCCGACCTTCGTCATCGAGGTCGGGTGAACACCTCAGAGTGACTGAGTCCGTCGACGACGTGTCCGTGTGATCGTCGGGACTGAGAAAACGCCTTCACGGACTGCGCCCGGAGAAGCCCTGGCTTCGCACTATCGGACGCGGGTTCGATTCCCGCCGTCTCCACGACTGCACTCACCGACGAAGGCCCCTCACCTGCGCAGCCGCGCGGGGGAGGGGCCTTTCTCGTGCCCGCAGGTCGTCGAGGAGAGGCCTTCGCAGGCGCTCCGAGGGCCCGCCGGAGTTGCCGGGAGTTGCCCCTGGCAAGGGTTGGCAACGGATGCAGGGAGGACTGCAACGAGCCCCAGGATCGGCGCCGGGGCCGTACCGCAGAGGCCTCGTTCTCCCGCGCAGCAGTCGAAGCCGCGGCCACCGCGGCCCGCCGCCGGCGCTCCACGCGGCCCATGAAAGGAGACATCGATGTCTCAGCTCCACGACACCGCCGAGCTCACCGGCTCCGGCGCCCCGACCCCCAGCCGCGGCGCGCCCGGCGCGGCCCCGCCCGGGCGCGGTCGCACGGTCGCCGCGCTCGGCTTCTCGCAGGCCGTCGACAACTCCGAGTCCGGCCTCATCAACGTCTTCTTCCCGCTGATCCGCACGGCCTTCGGCCTCGACTACGGCGCGCTCGGCATGCTCACCGCGATCCCGCGCCTCGCGCGCATGCTCTTCGGCCCGTTCTGGGCGATGATGGCGGACCGCTTCGGCCGCAAGAGGATCCTCTTCCTCGTCACGGGTGTCTGGGGCCTGTGGACGGTGCTCGCGGGCTTCGCCCCCAACTACACCGTGCTCGTGGTGCTCTTCGCGATCTCCGCGATCGGCACCGTCGCCTCGGAGCCGATCCTCAACGGCCTGCTTCCGGACATCTTCGCGAAGTCGGAGCGCGGGAAGGCCTACGGGCTCGTGCGCGGGATCGGCGGCGGCGTCGGCATCGTCATGGGCCCGGCGATCGGCATGTTCGGCGCGAACCCCGACGGCTGGCGCTACGCAATGTGGGCCATGGGCGGCGTCTCCATCCTCTCCGGCATCCTCATCCTGCTGTGGGTGCCGAGCACCCGCGGCGTCTCCTCCGCGCTCATCAGCGCGGACCCCGATTCCGGCACCTTCTCCTTCTCCGACGCGCTGAAGCTGTTCCGGATCCCGACCATCGCGCTCACGGTCGCGATGATCCCCCTCGTGACCTCGGTGGCCGTGATCCCGTTCTTCTCGACGTTCCTGGTCGACGTGCGTCACTACTCGGTGCCCGAGTCGACGGTCATCATGGCCGTGTACTCGCTGGGCACGATGTTCTCCGCGTTCCTGGGCGGCTACCTGGGGGACCTCTTCGACAAGCGCTTCGGGGCGAAGGGCCGGGTCATGCTCATGCAGATCTACCTGGTCACCTTCGCGATCACCGTCGCGCTCACCACCCAGCTGCCCTTCGAGAACCGTCCGTTCGTGTACGGCTCGGCGCTCGTGATGGGTCTCGTGTTCTCGATCGGGTTCTCCGGCTGCGTGCTGCCGATGATCTCCACCGTCGTCCCGCTGCAGCTGAGCGCCACCGCCTTCGCGTTCCTGTTCTCCTTCGTCCAGGGCGGCATCGCGGCGCTGTTCTCGATGTTCGCCGGCAACATCGCCGACGCGATCGGCCTGGGCGGCACCTTCCTGTGGTTCATGACGGTGCCCTACCTGCTGAACGCCGTCCTGTGGTTCGGCTTCTACAAGGTGTACCCGCGGGACCGCGCCAAGCAGGACGCCCGCACCGCCGCGGTGCTCGACGGCGCGATCTGATCCCTCGCCCGTCGGAGGGAGCAGGGGCGCGGCCGCCTATCGTGGCCCGGTGACCTCGGATCCCGTCCCTCCGCCTCCGTCGGCCCCGCTGCCTGTCAGTCCGTCGACCGTCAGCCCGCCGCCCGCCGACCTCCCTGTCGACGAGCGGCGGGTCCGGCGTCTGCTGGGGGAGCTGGACCTCGAGCCCGGCGTCGAGCGCGCGTCGCTGCAGCTGCGCATCGGGCCCGCGCCGCTCGGTGAGGGATGGGACAACGTGCTCTGGCCCGTGGGGAAGCACCGGCCAGTGGGGGAGGAGCGGCCCGAGCGGGGGCATCGGCAGCAGGCCGGGGCCGACGGCCGACCGGTCGTGCTGCGGGTCGTCCGACGGGAGGCGGCGCGGCCGCTGCTCATGCGCGAGGCGATCGTGCTGCGCCTGCTGAACGGTGCCGGGCCGCTGCCGATGCGCATCCCTGATCTGCTCGGAACGCACACCGACGCGCTGCTGGTGACCTGGACGTCCGGGGAGGTCGCCGCCTCGGCCCCGGCCGTGCAGCAGGAGCGGGCCGCCGTGGCGCTCGCGGAGATGCTCGGCGCGGTGCACTCCCTCCCCCTCGACACTTCCCTCGAGCGGAACCCCGTGCGGGGCGTGCCGCTCGTGACCCGGGCCGCGGCCTTCACGCACGATCTCGACCGGGCGGAGCTCCCCGGCCGGGCCCGCGACGAGGCCCGCCGTCGCTGGGACCGCGGGCTCCGCGCCGCGACCTGGGCGGGCCCGGACCTGCTGCTCCACGGGGACCCCCATCCAGGGAACCTCGTGGTCCCGGAGGCCGGCGCCGAGCCGCCCGTGCTCATCGACTGGGGTGATGCGACCCCCGGTGACCCCGCGAGCGACCTGGGCGCCCTGCTGCTCCACCGCCCGGATGCGGGGATCCTCGCGCGCTACCGCGCGGCGGCCACCTGGCCGGGCATCGAGGACGCGGCCCTCTGGGCGGCGCTCGCCGAGCGGGCAGGCGCGTGGTCCGTGCGGCTCGCCCTCGCGCTGGTCACCGCCTACCCGGTGGAGCACCCGCTGGGACGGGTGGGGCATCGTCTGCTCGACGCCTGATCAGCGTCCCGCCTCGTCCCGGGCTGCACCGGGCGCCGGATCACGCGCGTCACCGGACGGGCCGGCGCCGTCCCGGATCAGCGTAGCCAGCTCCTCCGGGGTCCGGCCGTGGACCTCGAGGGTCTTCTCCCCGTCGCGCGGCGGCACGGCCCGCTCGCGCGAGGCGCGCTCCAGGACCGCCTCGACCTGCTCGTCCGAGGCGCCGAGGAGGTCGTCGCCCGCGAGCATCGGCCCCTCGCCCCCGCGTCGGCGCAGCGCCCGCTCCCGCAGGGCGCCGGGCTCGTCGTCCAGCCGCACGACCTGCGCCGGCCGGACCGGGAACGGCGCGGTGACGACGAGCTCCTGCATCCCCGCCCCGACGAGCACAGCGGCGACGGCCGCGAGCACGTCCAGACCGAGCGCGGGATCCTGCCAGGCCTCTGCGGAGACGGGCTCTGCGGAGACGGCCTCCGCGGCGTCGGACCCGTCGCCGCCGTCGGAGCTCCGGAAGGAGAGCTGGGCGAGATCGAGGAACCCGGTGGGGCGTCCCTGCGCCCAGCCGCCGCTCGCGAGGGACCTGGCGACCCTCGAGGCGCCCGCGCAGCGCGGTCCGGTCACACACGGCACCGGTGTTTTGAGCGCATCGTGCTCCGCGCGCCGCTCCCGGTCGCTGGGTGCGTGGTCGGCGAGCCGTCCTCCGGGCGCCTCCCCCTCTCCGGGCGGGGCGGATCCCGCCGCCGTCGCCAGGTGCTCCTGGACCGCGGCGGCCGCCTGTGCCTCGTCGACGCCGTCGACCGGGAGACCGGTCCAGTCGGGGTGCCGCCGCCGGGACTCGGCGCTGCCGGTCGCGACGGTCTCCTCGACCATGGACGGTCCCCATCCGCGTCCCTGCAGCCGTGCGTGCAGCGTCTCCGGCTCCGCGGTCAGCCACAGCGAGCGGGTGCGGCCCGGTGCGGTCTGCGGCGGCGGTGCGACGGGATCGGCGACCCCGGAGACCAGGAGCAGGCGGGTGCCACGCCCGCGGTGGACGGCGGCGAGCGCGATCAGGGCGCGTTCCTTGAGCGCCCAGCGGTCGTCGTCGCCCTCCCGCGCGGGGTAGAGCATGCCGAGCTGATCGACGTCCACGTACCCGACCGACGGGCGGGCCGAGGACTTCTCCTGCGCGATCCTCTGCGCGAGCGTCGACGTCCCGGCCCCGGGCGGTCCTGCGAGCCTGATCACGTCCATGCGCAGGACCGTATGTGCGGCCCGGGCACCGGGGCGAGCGAGTGTCGGGTGTTCTCGTGCGGACGGACCGTCAGCCTTGCACGGCGGCGCGGGCGGCGACGAAGGCGCGCACCGCGGCCTCGACGTCCTGTTCGGTGTGCGCGGCGGAGAGCTGCACACGGATCCGCGCCTTCCCCTGCGGGACGACCGGGTAGGAGAAGGCGGTGACGAAGACGCCCTGCTCGAGCATGGCGTCGGCCATGCGCCCGGCGAGCGCCGCGTCGCCCAGCATGACGGGCACGATCGCGTGCTCGCCGGGGAGCAGGTCGAAGCCCTCCTCCGTCATCCGGGTCCGGAACAGCTCCGCGTTGCGGAAGAGGGTCGCCCGCAGCTCGGCGCTGCCCTCGACGAGCTCGAGCGCCTGCAGGGTCGCCGCGGTGATCGAGGGGGCGAGGGAGTTGGAGAACAGGTAGGGGCGGCCCTTCTGCCGCAGCAGCGCGACGATCTCGGCGCGGCCGGAGACGTAGCCGCCGCTCGCCCCGCCGAGGGCCTTGCCGAAGGTGCCGGTGTAGAGGTCCACGCGGTCGGAGACGCCGAAGTGCTCGGGCGTGCCCGCGCCGGTGGCGCCCATGAAGCCCACGGCGTGGGAGTCGTCGACCATGACCAGGGCGCCGAACTCCTCGGCGAGGTCGCAGATCCCGGGGAGCGGGGCGAGGTAGCCGTCCATCGAGAACACGCCGTCGGTGACGATCACGGTGCGGCGGGAGGGCGCGCCGTCGTTCTGGGTGCGGGTCGCCTCGAGCTGGGTGCGGAGGTCCGCGAGGTCGGCGTTCGCGTAGCGGTAGCGCACGGCCTTGGACAGCCGGATCCCGTCGATGAGGGAGGCGTGGTTCAGGGCGTCGGAGACGATCGCGTCCTCCCGGCCGAACAGCGGCTCGAAGACCGCGCCGTTCGCGTCGAAGCACGAGGAGAACAGGATCGTGTCCTCGGTGCCGAGGAAGGCGCTGAGCGCCTGCTCGAGCTCGAGGTGGAGATCCTGGGTGCCGCAGATGAAGCGCACGGAGGCCATGCCGAAGCCGCGCTCGTCGAGCGCCCGCTTCGCCGTGTCGACGAGGCGGGGGTCGTCGGCCAGGCCCAGGTAGTTGTTGGCGCAGAAGTTCAGCACCTCGGCGCCGTCGCGGCCGGCGGGCCCGGCGGTGATCCGGCCGGCCTGGGGCGTGGTGATGACGCGCTCGTGCTTGAAGGTGCCGGCCTCCTCGATCGCGGTGAGCTCGGCGGTCAGCTGGTCCTTGAGGTCGGTGTACACGGGGGTCCTTCCGGGGTGGCGGTGACGGGGATGGGCGCGGGGCGGGTCAGTCCGAGTGCTCCCAGTCCAGGAGCACCTTCCCGCCGCTGCCGGAGCGGGCAACGTCGTACGCCTCCTCCCAGCGGGCGGCGGGGAGGACGTGGGACACGGTCGCGAGGACCCGCTCGCGCAGCACGGGCGAGGTGGAGATCATGGCGCTCATCGCGTTCCAGGTCTCGTACATCTCGCGGCCGTAGATGCCCTGCAGCGTGAGCATGTGGGTGATGACGGTGGTCCAGTCGAGCTCGAAGTGCCGGGCCGGCAGTCCGAGCAGGGCGATCTTCCCGCCGTGGTTCATCGTCGCGATCATGCCCTGCAGGGCGGAGGGCTGGCCGGAGATCTCCAGGCCCACGTCGAAGCCCTCCTTGAGGCCCAGGTCCAGCTTCGCCCGGTCGACGGTGGTCGTCGCGACGTTCAGGGCGAGGTCCACCCCGGCGGCGCGCGCCATCTCGAGGCGGTGCTCGTGGACGTCGGTGACGGCGATGAAGCGGGCCCCGGCATGGCGGGCGACCGCGGCGGCCATGAGGCCGATGGGCCCGGCGCCGGTGATGAGCACGTCCTCGCCGACGAGCGGGAACTTCAGCGCGGTGTGCACGGCGTTGCCGAAGGGGTCGAAGAGGGCGCCGAGCTCGGGGGAGATGAGGTCGGTGCGGCCCTCGTGCTCGTGGACCCAGACGTTGAGGTAGGGGATCGCGACGTAGTCGGCGAAGGCGCCGTCGCGCTGCACGCCGACGCTGCGGGTGCGGATGCACATCTGCCTGCGGCCGGCGCGGCAGTTGCGGCAGGTCCCGCACACGACGTGCCCCTCGCCGGAGACGCGATCGCCCACGCGCACGTCGCCGGCCTCGGCGCCGACCTCGACCACCTCGCCGTAGAACTCGTGGCCGGGGGTGAAGGGCACCGTGTCGCACATGGCGCGGGCGGAGTCGTCCCAGTCCTGGATGTGGAGGTCGGTGCCGCAGATCCCGGCGCGCAGCACCCGGATGAGGACGTCGTGGGGGCCGCACGCGGGCCGGGGCAGCTCGACGAGCTCGAGGCCGGCGGCGGGGGAGGTCTTGCGCAGTGCGCGCATGGGGGGCTGGGACATGGGTGGTCTCCGTGGCTCCATCGCTCGGGGTGCGCCGGGGTCTCCGGACGCAGGGCACGAGTCTAGGGGCCGGGCCGCAGGAGCGCGGGGCTTCGCACCGTCCTGCGGGGCGGAGGGAATCCCCGTGACCGTCCAGGTCGTCGGCCCGTAGAATCGATCCGCCATGACCACGCCCGCCCTGCGCATCCAGTACCCCGCGGACCTCCCCGTCTCCCAGCGCCGCGACGACATCGTCGAGGCGCTGCGCGAGCACCAGGTCGTCGTCGTCGCCGGCGAGACCGGCTCCGGCAAGACCACGCAGATCCCCAAGATGCTGCTCGAGATGGGCCTGGGGGCGGAGGGCCGCCTCGTCGGCCACACCCAGCCGCGACGGATCGCGGCGCGCTCCGTCGCGAGCCGGATCGCGAGCGAGCTCGGCGAGACCCTCGGCGAGGGGACCGTCGGCTACCAGGTCCGCTTCACGAAGCAGACCGCCAAGGGGGCGCGGCTGAAGCTCATGACGGACGGCATCCTGCTCGCGGAGATCGGCCGCGACCGGCTGCTGCGCCGCTACGACGTGATCATCATCGACGAGGCGCACGAGCGCTCGCTGAACATCGACGTCATCCTCGGCTACCTCCGCCAGATCCTCCCCGAGCGGCCCGACCTCAAGGTCGTCATCACCTCCGCGACCATCGACCCGGAGCGCTTCGCGGAGCACTTCGCCGCGACCCTTCCCTCCGGAGAGCGGGTCCCCGCACCGATCATCGAGGTCTCCGGGCGCACCTTCCCCGTCGAGGTCCGCTACCGCCCGCTCGTGCTCGAGCCGGACCTCGAGGAGGACGACGAGCTCGAGGACGTCCACTCCGTCGAGCGCGACCTCACCCAGGCCGTCCTCGACGCGGTCGACGAGCTCGCGGCGGAGGGGCCCGGCGACATGCTCGTCTTCCTCCCCGGGGAGCGGGAGATCCGCGAGATCTCCGACGCGCTCACCGCGCACCTCGCCCGCGGCACCCGCGGCCGAGCCGCCCTGCCCGTCGAGGTGCTGCCGCTGTTCGGCCGGCTCTCCGCCCAGGACCAGCAGAAGATCTTCTCACCGCCCTCGGCGGGCACCTACCGCCGCGTCATCCTCTCCACGAACGTCGCCGAGACCTCGCTGACGGTCCCCGGCATCACCTACGTCATCGACTCGGGCCTCGCCCGCATCTCCCGCTACTCCCAGCGCACCAAGGTCCAGCGCCTGCCCATCGAGCCCGTCTCGCAGGCGAGCGCGAACCAGCGCTCGGGCCGCTCCGGTCGCACCCACGCCGGCATCGCCGTGCGCCTGTACTCCGAGGAGGACTTCGAGGGTCGCCCCGAGTTCACCGAGCCGGAGATCCTGCGCACCTCCCTCGCCTCCGTCGTGCTGCTCATGACCTCCCTGGGCCTCGGCGACGTCGAGTCCTTCCCCTTCGTCGAGCCGCCCGCGAGCCGCGCGATCATCGACGGCGTGCGCCTGCTCGAGGAGCTCGGCGCGATCGAGGACGACCCGCGCTCGCCGGGCGGCCGCCGCCTCACCCGCGTGGGCCGCACCCTCGCCCGCTTCCCGCTGGACCCGCGGATGGCGCGCATGCTCATCGAGGCGGACCGCCTGGGCGCCCTGCGCGAGGCCCTCGTCATCGTCGCCGCCCTCTCCATCCAGGACCCGCGGGAGCGGCCGCTCGGCCAGGAGCAGCAGGCCCGGGAGAAGCACAAGCGCTTCGAGGACGAGACGAGCGACTTCCTCGCCCTGCTGAACCTCTGGAACCACCTCAAGGAGCGCCGCGACGAGCTCTCCTCCTCCGCCTTCCGGCGCGAGGTGCGCCAGGAGTTCCTGCACTACCTGCGGATCCGCGAGTGGTGGGACCTGCACGCCCAGCTGCGGGACATGGCCAAGGACGCCGGGCTCTCCGCGAACGACACCCCGGCCTCCCCGGCCGCGATCCACCAGTCGCTGCTCGCCGGGCTGCTCAGCCACGTCGGCCTCTACGACGACCGCACCCGCGAGTACTCCGGCGCCCGCGGCGCCCGCTTCGCCCTGTGGCCCGGCTCCGCCCTCGCCAAGAAGCGGCCCGAGCTGGTCATGGTCGCCGAGCTCGTGGAGACGTCCCGGCTGTGGGGGCGCACGGCCGCCCGCATCGACGCCGCCTGGGCGGAGGAGGTCGGCGCGCACGTGCTCAAGCGCTCCTACTCCGCCCCGCACTGGTCCTCGAAGCAGGCGAGCGCCATGGCCCACGAGAAGGTCACGCTCTACGGCGTGCCGCTCGTCGCGGATAGGGTCGTCGGCTACGGCCGCGTGGACCCCGAGGCCGCGCGCGACATCTTCCTGCAGAACGCCCTGGTCGAGGGGGACTGGCGCACCCGCCACCACTTCTTCCGCGACAACCGGGCGCTCGTCGCCGAGCTCGAGGAGCTCGAGGCGAAGACCCGCCGGCGGGATCTGCTGGTCTCCGACGAGCAGGTGTTCGGCTTCTACGACGCCCGGATCCCGCGCGAGGTCGTCTCCGGCCGGCACTTCGACTCCTGGTGGAAGAAGCAGCGCCACGAGACGCCGGACCTGCTCACCCTCACCCAGAAGGACCTGCTCGCGGCGGAGGACGACGTCGCCGAGACCCTGCTCGCCGAGTTCCCCGACGTCTGGGTGCAGGGGGACCTCACCCTCCCGCTCAGCTACTCCTTCGGCGAGGTCGGCGCGAAGGGCGCCGACGGCGTCACCGCGACCGTGCCGCTCGCCGTGCTCAACCGGCTCGAGCCTCGCGGCTTCGACTGGCTCGTGCCAGGCATGCGCGAGGAGCTCGTCACCGAGCTGATCCGCTCCCTTCCCAAGCCCATCCGCCGCCACCTCGTGCCCGCCCCCGAGCGGGCGAGGACGGTCGCCGCGACCCTCCACGACGACGACCCCGACGCCGGTGAGCCCTTCCTCGAGGCGGTCGCCGACGAGCTCGTGGGCCTGCCCGGCGTGCCCGACGACCTCGGCCTCTACGGCCCCGAGTTCGACACGGCGAAGCTGCCGCCGCACCTGCGCATGCACTTCCGGGTCGTGGACGCGAAGGGTCGCCAGATCGGCGCCGGGGACGACCTCGCGGCGCTCAAGACGCAGCTCAAAGCCCGGATCGACACGACCGTCTCCACCCAGGGCGACGACCTCGCCCGCACCGACCTGCCCGGCTTCCCTGAGGCCGGGGTGCCGCGCACGCACGTCTCCCGCACGGGCGGGCTCACCGTCACCGGCTATCCGGCGCTCGTCGCCCGCCGCGGGGAGGACGGCCGCCTGCAGCGCGTGGACCTCGCCGTGCTCGCCACCGCGGACGAGCAGGCGCTCGCCCACCGCGAGGGCGTCGTCGCGCTCGTGGACCGGGCCGTCGGCACGGACCTCCAGGGCGTGCTGAACGCCCTCCCGAACCCCACCAAGCTCGCCGTCGCCGGCTCCCCGTACGCGAGCACCGCCGCGCTGCTCGAGGACGCCTCCCGCGCCGCGACCTCCGCGCTCGTGGGGGAGGGGGACGTGCGCGAGCGCGCCGCCTTCGACGCGCTCGTCGCCGAGGTCCGCGCCCGGCACGACGACCTCGCCGCCCAGGCGGTGAAGGACGCCGCCGCCGCGCTCGCGGTGAACGGGAAGCTCCAGAAGGAGCTCTCCCGGGTGCCCTCGCTGTCGGTGCTCGGCCAGCTCACCCGGGTGCGCGAGCACGCCGCCTCGCTGCTGGGGGACGGCTTCGTCTCCCGCACCGGGGTGGAGCGCCTGGGCGATCTACGCCGCTACCTCGAGGCGGATCGCCTGCGGCTGCAGAAGCTCGCCGAGAACCCGCGCCGCGACGAGCAGCTCGACGGGCAGCTGCGGATGGCCGAGGAGCACTGGCACGCCGTGCGCGGCCGCCTCTCGCCGCGCCGCCGGCGCGAGGCCGACGTGCTCGAGATCGACCGGATGCTCGAGGAGTACCGGGTGAGCCTGTTCGCCCAGACCCTCGGCACCGCGATGACCGTCTCCGACAAGCGGATCCGCAGCGCCATCGCGGCGCTCTGAGGACGGCGCGGCGGCGCTCCGAGCGGTGCCGTCCGCGTGGTCGGGCGCACATGCCAGGGCCGTCGAAGCGTGCTCGCGCTCACGGGACGCGCCCGGTGGTCGAACTTTTGCCGTCGGATCCTCGGCGCGGGCGCTGCGGAGCGGCTCCGGCCCCGGTCGCGCCCGGTTCCCGGGCGGTCACCGGCGACGATGCCCTGACAGGCAGGTGTCCGAAACGCCGTCAAGGACGGTCAAGGATCGTCATGCGTCGGCAAAACGGCACTCCGGCGAGGCGGACTTTCCCGGTGTGATCCGCGAAACCCCTGTTCACAGCGCTGCGAGCGGTCCGTACCGTCGATCGGACTCCCACCGGGGCGCGGTCGGCCCATCTCCTGGCCCGCAGCCCCGGTCCGCCGCCGGGTCCCCGGCCGCGGATCCGACCGCGTCCTCCGGGGCGCCCCGCCCGAAGGTGCTCTCCCGTATGTCCGTCTCCCGCCGCCACCTGCTCCGCGCCGCTCCGCTGGGCCTCGCCGCCGTCTCCGTCCCCACGTTCGCCGCGACCGCGCTCGCCGCCCCGTCGGCCCCCGCCGAGGCCTCCGACGAGTGGACCGAGGAGTTCCTGACGCGCGCCGAGAACCGCGAGTACTTCGCGCTGGACGACATGGACGACTGGCAGACCGACAACGCGCGCTTCGTCATCGCGGTGTGCAAGGGCCACGGCATCAGCGCCCACGGCGCCCAGATCGTCCTCGCGACCGCGATCGTCGAGGCGTGGCTGTACAACTACGAGCCGGCCGTCGACCTCGACTCCGGCGGCATGTTCCAGCAGCGTCCCTCCATGGGCTGGGGCACCGCGGAGCAGGTCCGTCACAAGAAGCGCGCGATCGACGCCTTCCTGGGCCTCGGCGACCACTCGGAGGCCCCCGGCCTGCTCGACGTGGCCCCCGACTACGAGAGCTGGGACGTAGGCAGCGCCGCGCAGGCCGTGCAGGCCAGCGCCTTCCCCGAGCGCTACCAGGAGCAGGCTGAGGCCGCCGCGGCGATCTGGGACCGCTTCCAGTCCGAGGTGGACCCCTACACCGACTGACGAGTCCGACGGGGTGGTGCGCCCGAGCGCCCCGCGCTCGTTAGGCTGTGCCTCATGTCACCGTCGCCGTCTGTCAGCTACTCCATCACGATCCGCCTCGAGTTCGAGGCCCGCTCCGCCGCGGTCAGCGACATCACCAGTCGCCTCGAGCAGGGCGGGGCCACGGTCACCGCACTGGACGTCTCCGCCTCGGGCCCCGAGCGCATGCGCGCGGACATCACCGTGCTCACCGCCGGCCACGACCATGCGATGCAGGTCGTGGAGTCCCTCAAGGACCTCTCCGGGGTGGAGCTCGGCAAGGTCTCCGATCGCACCTTCCTCGCCCACCTGGGCGGCAAGCTCACCGTCGAGTCGAAGCTGCCGATCCGCCACCGCGACGACCTCTCGATGATCTACACCCCGGGCGTGGCCCGCGTGGTCAAGGCCATCGCGGAGAACCCCGAGGACGCCCGTCGCCTCACCATCAAGCGCAACACCGTCGCGGTCGTCACCGACGGCTCCGCGATCCTGGGCCTGGGCGACCTCGGCCCGCTCGCCGCGATGCCGGTCATGGAGGGCAAGGCCGCCCTCTTCAAGCGCTTCGCGAACATCGACGCCTTCCCGATCTGCCTGGACGCCCACTCGGTGGACGAGATCGTCTCCCACGTCAAGGCGATCGCCCCGGTCTTCGCGGGCATCAACCTCGAGGACATCTCCGCCCCGCGCTGCTTCGAGATCGAGGACCGCCTGCGCGCGGAGCTCGACATCCCCGTCTTCCACGACGACCAGCACGGCACCGCGATCGTGGTCGTGGCCGCGCTGCGCAACGCGCTGCGGGTCGTCGAGAAGGACATCGCGAGCGCCCGCATCGTGCTCTCCGGCGCGGGCGCCGCGGGCACCGCGATCCTGCGCCTGCTGCGCGCCGCGGGCGCCCGGGACGTCGTCGTCACGGACATCCACGGGATCGTCCACGAGCGGCGCGAGCAGCTCGAGGGCCGCCTGCCGTGGATCGCGGAGGTCACCAACCCCCGCGAGCTCACGGGCACGCTCTCCGACGCCATCCGCGACGCGGACGTCTTCATCGGCGTGAGCGCCGGCAACATCCTCTCGGCCGAGGACGTCGCGACGATGGCGGAGCGCTCGATCGTGTTCGCGATGGCGAACCCGACCCCGGAGATCGACCCGGCGGAGGCCGCCAAGCACGCGGAGGTCGTCGCGACCGGCCGCAGCGACTTCGCCAACCAGATCAACAACGTGCTCGCCTTCCCGGGCGTGTTCCGCGGGCTGCTGGACGCGCACGCCACGAAGGTCAGCGACCGGATGCTGCTCGCCGCCGCGAAGGCCCTCGCCGACGTCGTCTCGGCCGACGAGCTCAACCCCACCTACATCGTCCCGAGCGTCTTCCACGACGGGGTGACCAAGGCGGTCGCGAGCGCGGTCGAGGAGGTCGCCCGCGAGGAGGCCGGCACGGTGGACACGATCACGGGCGCCATGCGGCCGGTCTACGCGGACGAGATCGTCCTCGAGCGCTGAGCGTGCGCGGCCGCTGGCCGCGCCCCGGGCGTGACCCGGATCAGGCCCGCGGGCCGTCGACGGCGAGCTCCGTCTCGTCCTCGGCGGCCCGTCGCCGTCCCCGCGCCCGCCGCCGCTCGAGGGACCAGGCGGTCACGCCGCCGCCCACGCCGATCACCCCGGCGAGGAGGTCGAGCGGATCGGCGGAGCGCCCGGGCATGAGCGCCCCCTGCAGGATCTCCACGAGCGCCGCCTCGAGGACCACGGCGATCGCGACCCAGCCGATCGGGAAGCGGCGGCGCGAGGCGAGCAGGCGGCCGATCGCCCACACGGTGAGCGCCATGACGAGCAGGTGCCAGAGCTTGTCCATCCCCGGCACGCCGACCCCGGGGGTGCCCTCGGGCAGCGAGGGCAGGAAGAAGCCGATGTTGAGGACGAGGGCGAGCGCCGCGACCGCGATCCGGGCGGCGGGGGAGCCGCCGGCGCGGCGCACCTCGGCGGGGACACGGGAGAGGAACGCCGCCGCTCGCGCGGGGATCGTCGGGGGCAGGTCCGTCCCGGTGCTCATGCCCCGCATCGTCCCACCGCCGCTCCCTGACAGCGCGGAGGCGGGGCCGCTAGGCTCGGGGGGGTCCGCCCGCGCCATCGCCCCAGGGAGCCGTCATGTCCTCCACCTCCGACCCGTCGCGCACCGACCCCTACGCCGATCAGCCCGGCTCCGGCTCGACGGCCGTGCTCGACCGCCAGAAGCAGGCCCAGGAGCAGGAGACCGACGGCGGCGACCACGACCGCTTCGCCCACTACGTGCGCAAGGACAAGATCACCCAGGCGGCCCTCGACGGCACGCCCGTGATCGCCCTCTGCGGCAAGGTGTGGGTGCCCGGCCGCGACCCGAACAAGTACCCGGTC
Organism: Brachybacterium sp. SGAir0954; assembly: GCF_005490785.1. GTDB lineage: Bacteria > Actinomycetota > Actinomycetes > Actinomycetales > Dermabacteraceae > Brachybacterium > Brachybacterium rhamnosum. The sequence continues at coordinate 1,958,253 of NZ_CP027295.1, forward strand.
TGCCCGGAGTGCAAGGAGATCTACGAGGGCCTGCGCGAGCCCGCCGACGGCGGCGACGGCAAGGGCGGCAAGGGCGGGGGGAAGGGCGGCGGCTTCCGCGGCTTCTTCGGCGGCCGCCGCTGATCCTCGCATCGGCCCCGCGGGCCCGTGCCCGTCCCGACCGGGGAGGGTGCGGGCCCGCGTCCGTGACGACGCGCCGGGGCGACTTCCTCACATCGTCCCTGCAGGGGGTTCGTCGGCCCGCGACGGTACGGTGGACGGCGTTGTGACGACTCCTTCCCTCTTCTCCGCGAGCGACCCGCGCCACCCCTCCGAGGCGGCCGCGCGATCGCTGTCCCCGGCCTACCCCGAGCGCGCCGCGTGGGGCACCGCCACCAAGCTCCGCGCCTGGCAGGCGGAGGCCCTCGAGCTCTACCGCAGCAGGTCCCCCAAGGACTTCATGGCGGTCGCGACGCCCGGCGCCGGCAAGACGACCTTCGCCCTGCAGATCGCCGCCGGCCTGCTGCAGGAGGGGACCGTCCGCCGGATCACGGTGGTCGCCCCGACCGAGCACCTCAAGACCCAGTGGGCCGACGCCGCCGCGCGCGTGGGCATCTCCCTGGACCCGAACTTCTCGAACGCCCAGGGCCGCCACGGCGCCCACTACCAGGGCGTCGCGCTCACCTATGCGCAGGTGGGCATGCATCCGGCGCTGCACCGGGCGCGCACCGAGGCGGACCGCACCCTCGTGATCCTCGACGAGATCCACCACGCGGGCGACTCCCGCACCTGGGGCGACGGCGTGCGCGACGCGTTCGACCCGGCCGTGCGGCGGCTCTCGCTCACGGGAACGCCGTTCCGCTCCGACGACTCGCAGATCCCCTTCGTCACCTACGAGGAGGACGGCGAGGGCTTCCTGCGCTCGAAGGCGGACTACACCTACGGCTACGGCGAGGCGCTCAAGGACCACGTCGTGCGCCCCGTGCTGTTCATGACCTACTCCGGGCGCATGCACTGGCGCACGAAGACCGGCGACGAGGTCTCCGCGCAGCTCGGCGCGCTCGAGACGAAGGACATCACCCAGCAGGCCTGGCGCACCGCGCTCGACCCCAAGGGCGACTGGATCCAGACGGTGCTCGCCGCCGCCGACCGCCGCCTCACCGAGGTGCGCCGGCACGTGGCCGATGCCGGCGGCCTCGTCATCGCGACGGACCAGAAGGCGGCCCGCGCGTACGCCGCGACCCTGCACGACATCACCGGCGAGCAGCCCACCGTGGTGCTCTCCGACGACGCCGGCGCGGGCGCCCGCATCGAGGCGTTCTCCGCCTCGAAGGACCGCTGGATGGTCGCGGTCCGCATGGTCTCCGAGGGCGTCGACGTGCCGCGGCTCTCCGTGGGCGTCTATGCGACCTCGACCGCGACGCCCATGTTCTTCGCGCAGGCCGTGGGGCGCTTCGTGCGCTCGCGGACCCGCGGCGAGACCGCGAGCGTCTTCCTGCCGACGGTGCCGATCCTCATGGCCCACGCCGCCGCGATGGAGGCCGAGCGGGACCACGTGCTGGACCGTCGGCCCGCGGAGGGCGACGCGGAGACCGGCCTCGACGAGTCCCTCATCGAGCAGGCGAACCGGTCCGAGCAGGCCTCCGACCAGCTCGAGATGTCCTTTGAGGCGCTCGAGTCGAAGGCGTCCTTCGACCGGGTGCTGTTCGACGGCGGCGAGTACGGCTCCGGCGGCGTCGAGGGCAGCGAGGACGAGCAGGACTTCCTGGGGATCCCGGGCCTGCTGGACGCGGACCAGATGCGCACCGTCCTCCAGCAGCACCAGGCGGATCAGCAGGAGCGGCTGCGGCGCGCGGGCGGCTCCCGCGCCGAGGAGCGGCAGGTGCCGGTCGTGGACCACCGCCGGCTCATGGAGCTGCGCAAGGAGCTCAGCTCGCTCGTGGGCGCCTGGTCGCGCAAGTCCGGCACGCCCCACGGCTCGGTGCACAGCTCGCTGCGCTCCCGCACCGGAGGCCCCGCCGTCGCCCAGGCGAGCGCGGAGCAGATCCAGGCGCGGATCGACCTGCTGCGCGGCTGGTTCGTGGGCCGGAAGTAGCCCCCGGGCGGAGCGTCAGCCCAGCGCGCGGGCCGCCTGGGCGCCGTCGGTCAGGGTCGGGATCGCGATCGGGCCGTCGGGGCCGTCCTCCGGTCGCAGGCAGAGCTCCGCGAGCGAGGAGGCGTGCCGCTCCCGCCCGTGCTCGAGCGCCTCGACGGGGGAGAGGTCCCAGACCCGGTGCCCGTCCTGGAGCAGCGGCACCTGGAGCGGCCGCAGCCGCGTGCGCGCCCACTCCGCAGGGGCCTGTGAGGCGAGCAGCTGCGCGGTGAGCTCCCGATCGAACTCCGCGACCTCCGCCTCGCCGGGGAGCACGAGCTCGGCCCGCGCCCGGTCGCCCACGAGGAGCCGGTAGGCGCTCTTGCCGGCGCCGAGGGTCTGCTTGTCCGCGGAGCGCTTGCCGACCGGGTGCATGGCGCCGTCTGCCCCCTCGCGCTCGACGAGCTTGAAGACGAAGCCGGGAGCGGGGTGACCGCCCCCGGTGACGAGCCGCGTGCCGATGCCGTAGCCGTCGATCGGGGCGTCGGCGAGCTCGTCGAGCCGGTGCTCGTCCAGGTCGCTCGTCGCGGTGATGCGGGTCGACGTCGCGCCGAGGGAGTCCAGCAGCGCGCGGACCTCCTGCGCCTGTGCGCCGAGGTCCCCCGAGTCCAGGCGCACGGCGCCCAGCTCCGGTCCGGCGATGTCGACGGCGGTGCGGACAGCCTGCTCGACGTCGTAGGTGTCCACGAGCACCGTCGTCCCGGCGCCCTGGGACGCGATCTGCGCGCGGAAGGCCTGCTCCTCGGTGTCGAAGAGCAGGGTGAAGGCGTGCGCGGAGGTCCCCGCGACGGGGATCCGGTAGTGGGCGCCCGCGGCGAGGTTCGAGGTCGAGGCGAAGCCCACGAGGTAGGCGGCGCGGGCGGCGGCGATCGCGGCGTCCTCGTGGACGCGGCGCCCGCCCATCTCGATGCAGGGACGGCCGCGGGCGGCGGTGATCATCCGCGAGCCCGCGGAGGCGACGCCGGAGTCGTGGTTGAGGATCGAGAGCACGACGGTCTCGAGCATGACGGCGTCCGCGAAGGTGCCCTCGATGCGGAGGACGGGGGAGCCCTCGAAGAACAGCTCGCCCTCGGCGTAGCCGTGCACGTCGCCCGTGAATCGGTAGTCGGCGAGGAAGGCGAGGGTGTCCTCGTCGAGCATGCCGGTGCGCCGCAGGTAGCGGAGGTCCGCCTCGTCGAAGCGGAAGTCGGCGATCGCGCGCAGCACCCGGTCCGTGCCCGCGAGCACGCCGTAGCGACGGCCCTCGGGGAGGGAGCGGGTGAAGACCTCGAACACGCAGGCGCGCTCCGCAGTGCCCGCCTCACGGGCGGCGCGGAGCATCGTCAGCTCGTACAGGTCGGTGAGCAGGGAGGAGGTCACGGCCCCACCGTAATGTGTACGGCCACCTCCGGCGCAGGCGCGCCACGTAGAATCGCCCCTGCCTTCCCCCGTCCCGTCAGGAGATGTCATGCCCGCCGTGCTGTCGCAGCCCCGATCCGCGCCGGGCGCAGCGACCGACGTGAGCCCGCAGGAGCGGCCGACCGCGGAGGGCCCCTGGGCGACCGCGGTGCACAACGACCCCGTGAACCTCATGAGCTACGTCGTCTACGTGTTCCGCCGCCACTTCGCCTACTCGCGCCCGGTCGCCGAGGCGCTGATGACGCAGGTCCACGAGGAGGGCCGGGCGATCGTGTCCCGCGGCTCCCGCGAGCGGATGGAGACGGACGTGCAGGCGATGCATTCCTACGGCCTGCGCGCCACCCTCGAGCGGGCGGGGGAGGACTGAATGGCCCACGCGTTCCGCCGCCGGCCCGACTCGACCCTCGCCTGCCGCCTCGACGGTGAGGAGAAGGCGATCCTCGCGCAGGTCGCCCAGGAGACCGCCGAGCTCATCCGCACCGACCTCGGCATCGAGACCGGGAACGGCTCCCTCCGTCGCGCCGCGCGCAGCGAGGACCCCCTCCAGCGGCTCGAGGCGGAGTTCGCGGCGCGGGAGGCGCGGGAGCCCTCCGACAGCGCGGTCCGGCGCCTGTTCCCCGCCGCGAGCGAGGACCCGGAGCTGGCCGCCGAGTACCGGCGGCTCGGCCAGCAGGACCTCGCCGAGGCGAAGCTCGCGGACCTGCGCACCGTGATGTCGATCCTCGACGGGTCCGGTCCCGGGCACGGCGAGGTGGTGATCGACGAGGAGCAGGCGGTCGTCGTCCTGCGCGCCCTGAACGACGTGCGGATCGTGCTCGCGGACCGCCTGGGCCTCGAGCGGGACGGCGACTTCGACACCGTGCGGATGCTCCAGCAGATCGGGGAGCGCGTCGAGGGCGCCTCCCCGGAGGACGACGAGCACGTGGGCTCCGAGGTCGTCATCGCGGTGTACGAGCTGCTCTCCTGGCTGCAGGAGTCGCTCCTGCGCGCCCTCGACTGATCCCCGTCGGCCCTGCTGCGCCCATCGCTCCCCGGCCCCCTCGCGCCCGGGGCGCGGCGCTGTGACCCTCGACCCACTGAGCGCGCCGTCACTGCCCGCGCGGCGCGCGCGCCCTAGCCTTCTGGGATGGACAGCGTGGTGGGGACGAGCGGTCCGGGCGAGCACGGCCCGGCCTCCGGCAGCGCGCCGATCGGCGTCTTCGACTCCGGTGTGGGCGGGCTGACCGTCGCCCGCGCCATCCTCGACCAGCTGCCCGGCGAGGAGATCCTCTACATCGGGGACACCGCCCACACCCCCTACGGGCCCCGCCCCATCGCGGAGGTCCGCGCGCTCGCCCTGGACATCATGGACTCGCTCGTGGAGCGGGACGTGAAGATGCTCGTCATCGCCTGCAACACCGCGAGCGCCGCCGTCCTCCGGGACGCCCGTGAGCGCTACGACGTGCCCGTCGTCGAGGTCATCCAGCCGGCGGTGCGCCGCGCCGTCGCCGCCACCCGCAACGGGAAGGTCGGCATCATCGGCACCCGCGCGACCGTCTCCTCGCGCGCCTACGACGACGCCTTCGCCGCCGCCCCCGCGCTCGAGATCACCTCCGCCGCGTGCCCCCGCTTCGTGGAGTTCGTAGAGCGCGGCGAGATCAGCGGCGACGAGATCGTCGAGGTGGCGGAGGAGTACCTCGCCCCGGTCAAGGCCGCCGGCGTGGACACGCTGGTGCTCGGCTGCACCCACTACCCGATGCTCGCCGGACCGATCCGGCTCGTCATGGGGCCCGAGGTCACGCTCGTCTCCTCCGCGGAGGAGACCGCGCTGGACGTCTACCGGCAGCTGCGCGCCGCCGGCATCCAGCGCACCGACGCGCGGCCCCCGCAGCACGTCTTCGCGGAGACCGCGGACGGCCTCGGCGGGCCCTCGATGTTCGCCCGCCTGTCGCGCCGCTTCCTGGGCCCGGCCGTGACGATGACGACGACCCTCCCGGTGGTGGTGCCATGAGGATCCGCGTGATCGGCTGCAGCGGCAGCTTCGCCGGCCCGGACAGCGCGGCCTCGAGCTACCTGCTCGAGGAGACCGACGCCGCCGGCCGCACCTGGCGCGTGCTCCTGGACCTCGGCTCGGGCGCCTTCGGGCCCCTCCAGTCCGCGATCGACCCCACGGAGCTCGACGCGGTGATCGTCTCCCACCTGCACCCGGATCACTTCCTCGACGTCACCGGCCTCGAGGTGTTCTGGGCGTACCACGAGCGCACGGACCTGCCCCAGCTCCCCGTGCACGGCCCCGCCGCCCTGCCGGACCGCCTCGCGGCCGTGCTCAGCCGCGACGGCCATGTCCCCGACGGCGTGGACCGCGTGCCCTTCGCCTACGGCGCGATCGAGGACGGCCAGCTCCTCGAGATCGGTCCGCTGCGCATCGAGGTGCGCGCCGTGCTGCACCCGGTGGAGGCCTACGGCTTCCGCATCACCAGCGGCGGCCAGGTGCTCGCCTACTCGGGGGACACGGACACCTGCCCGGCGCTGCTGGACCTCGCCGCCGATGCGGACCTCTTCCTCTGCGAGGCCGGCTACATCGAGGGCCGCGACGACCGCTTCGCGGGCGTGCATCTCACCGGCCGCCGCGCCGGGCTGATCGCGGAGCAGGCGCGCGTGCGCTCCCTCGCGCTCACCCATGTGCCGGCCTGGACCGACCCGGCCGTCCCGCTCGCGGAGGCCCGCGAGGTCTTCGACGGCCCTGCCCGCCTCGTCGCCCCGATGGATATCCTCGACCTGTCCCGCTGAACGACTCCGAGGAGCATCACCCCGATGACCACCCCTGCCACCTCCGCCCCGCGCGTCGACGGACGCACCCCCGAGCAGCTCCGCGAGGTGCGCATCACGCGCGGCTGGCTCGACCGCGCGGAGGGCAGCGCGCTCGTGGAGTTCGGCCGCACCCGGGTGCTGTGCGCCGCCTCCTTCACCGAGGGCGTGCCGCGCTGGAAGAAGGGCTCCGGCTCCGGCTGGGTCACCGCGGAGTACGCGATGCTGCCGCGCGCGACCGACTCCCGCTCGCAGCGCGAGAGCGTGAAGGGCAAGATCGGCGGGCGCACCCATGAGATCTCCCGCCTGATCGGCCGCTCGCTGCGCGCCGTCATCGACCTCGACGTGCTCGGGGAGAACACGATCCAGCTCGACTGCGACGTGCTCCAGGCCGACGGCGGCACCCGCACCGCCGCGATCACCGGCGCCTACGTGGCCCTCGCGGACGCGATCACCTGGGGGCGTCGCCACACCTCCCTCTCCGCGACCGCCGAGGTCCTGACCGACTCCGTCTCCGCGATCAGCGTGGGCATCGTCGACGGCCGCCCGCTGCTGGACCTCGAGTACCGCGAGGACGTCGCCGCGGACACCGACATGAACGTCGTCGTCACCGGCAGCGGCGGCCTCGTCGAGGTGCAGGGCACCGCCGAGGGCGCCCCCTTCTCCCGCGCCGAGCTGACGCAGCTGCTGGATCTCGCCGAGGGCGGCTGCGCGGATCTCGCGCGGATCCAGCGCGAGGTGCTGGCGGAGCAGCGATGAGCGTGCACTCCGTCCTCGGCGGAGCACGCGTCGTCCTCGCCTCGCACAACACGGGCAAGCTCGAGGAGCTGCGGCGGATCCTCGCCGACGCCGTGCCCTCGCTCGCCCCGGAGCAGGTGGTCTCCTCCGCGGGGATCGCGCTGCCGGACGTCGTCGAGGACCAGGTGACCTTCGAGGGCAACGCCCTGATCAAGGCCCGGGCCGCGGCGTCGGCGACGGGACTGCTCGCCGTGGCCGACGACTCCGGTCTTGCCGTGGACGTGCTCGGCGGGTCCCCGGGGATCTTCTCCGCCCGCTGGAGCGGCCGGCACGGGGACGACGCGGCGAACAACGCCCTGCTGCTCGCCCAGCTCTCCGACATCGCGGACGCCCACCGCGGCGCCCGCTTCGTGTGCGCCGCGGCGCTCGTCTCCCCGGACGGCCGCGAGATCGTCCTGCGGGGGGAGATGACCGGCCGCCTGCTCACCGCGGGGCGCGGGGAGGGCGGCTTCGGCTACGACCCGCTCTTCGTGCCCGACGGGGAGACCCGCACCTCCGCGGAGCTCACGGCCGCCGAGAAGGACGCGATCTCGCACCGCGGGAAGGCGTTCCGCGCGATCGCCGGGCACGTCGCGAAGCTGCTCGAGGGCTGAACCCCTCGACACGATCGACCGTCGCATGCAGCAGGCCCCCGGGGACGTCCTCGGGGGCCTGCTGCCGTCTCGTGGCGTGCGCGCGGCGGCGCGAGGGCTCAGATCACCCCGGCGTGCGCGAGGGCGCGGCGCACGACGATGTCGTGACCGCCCTCCATCTCGTCGAGGATCGTGGAGTCCAGGAGCTCCTGCACGGGCAGCCAGGCCAGCTCGAGGGCGTCCTCCTGCGGCTCGGTCTCCCCGCCCATCGGGACGAGGTAGGCGAGGGAGATCGCGTGCTGCCGCGGATCGGTGAACAGGGACTGCCCCGGGGTGGGGAAGTACTCGGCGACGGTGAAGGGCGTCGGGGACGCGGGGATCCGCGGCATGGCCATCGGCCCGAGGTCCTTCTCGACGTGACGGGCGATCGCCTCGCGCAGGGTCTCGTGGACGAGCACGCGGCCGGAGATGATCGTGCGCACGATCCGGCCGCTGCCGGAGGCGCGCAGGAGCAGGCCCACGTCGGTGACGGTCCCGTCCACGTCGGTGCGCACGGGCACGACGTCCACGTAGGGGATGGGCAGGAGGCGGCGCAGCTCGGTGATGCGCTCCGGCTCGAACCAGGCTCCCTCGGTGTCGACGGCGGTGCGGTTCACGGTGTCTCCTCGGTGGTGTGTCGACGGATCGGTCCAGGCGGCCGGTGCCGCCGGTGGGGCGGTCCCGCGTCAGTCGCGGGCGGGCTCGAGGCCCTGCGGGCGCAGATGGAGGTCCTCGAGGGCGAAGCGGGGGGAGCGGTCGCGCGGCACGGTGACGGCCGGGAACTCGACCTCGTCACCGGCGACCATGCGCACCCGCCAGGTCTCGCCCTCGACCTCGATGAGGGAGAGGGTCCCGTTCGGGATCGAGGGCAGGTGCTCGCCGGTGACGCCGGAGAGCAGCAGGCGGATGAGCGTGCCGTGGGCGACGATCAGGACGTTCTTCCCGGGGTGCTGCTCGGCGAGGTCCTCGAGCGCCTCGGCGGCGCGGTCCACGACGGACTGGGTGGTCTCGCGGCCGGGGAAGGCGCGGCCGGGGTAGCGCTCCTCCATATCGGCCACGGGGTTGCCCTCCGCGGCGCCCCAGTCGATCTCCACGAGCCGCGGCTCGGTGCCCGCGACGGGGATGTCGTGGTCCTCCGCGATGATCCGCGCGGTCTCCTCCGCCCGGGAGAGGGAGGAGGACATCGCGAGATCCCAGTCGACCGGGGGGACGGTGTCGAGCGCGACGTGGGCCTGCTCGCGCCCCGTCTCGTTCAGCGGCACGTCGCTGGATCCCTGGAAGAGGCCCTGCCGGTTGTACTCCGTCTGGCCGTGGCGGACGAGACCGAACAGGGTCATCGGGGATCTCCTCGAGGTCGGTGCGTGCGGGCGGTCGCGGCGCACGCCCGCCAGCGTACCGTCGGTGGTCGGCGCGGTGATCGGCGTGCCGCCCGTGGGGCGGGGCTGGGGTCAGTGCGCCTCGGCCGTGCGCGAGTCGGTGAGGGGGAGCGCGCCCCATCCGGCGAGCAGCCCCACGACCACCGCGAGCGCGCCGTCGGTGAGCGCCACGCCGTGGTGGAAGAGCGTGACGAGCGCGGTGTCCCAGGTGCCGGCGGGCAGCACGGAGGCGACGAGGACGGCGATGAGCGTGCCCGCGAGGGCGGTGCCGATGCTCGTCCCGAGCTCCTGGGCGGTGTCGTTGAGAGCGGCGCCGAGCGAGGTGCGGTTCTGCGGCATCGCCTCGACGAGGGCGACGGCGCAGATGATCATCACCGTGCGCATCCCGAGGGTGAGCACGACCATGGCCGCGGCGATCATCGGGAGATTCGCGAGGCCGGCGACGAGCGGGCTCCAGCCGTTCGCGTACTGGAAGTGCAGGATCAGGCCGAACATCATGCCGGCGATGGCGAGGGAGGAACCCATCTGCGCGAGGGCTGCGCAGGAAGGCCGACGGGACGTCCTGACGCCGTTCGCGGGTGACGGGGCACCGCGCCGACGTCGCCGTCGAGCCCGTCGCGTCCCTCTCCCCGGTGGGCACCGCCCGCACCTCCGCGAGCCGCCTGCCCGGCCCCCCGCCCGGGCCCGCGCGCAGCTGGTCGTCACCGCCGACGGGTCCGCGATCCTCGTGCCCGGCGGCCGTCGCGTGCGCGAGGGGGGACTCGAACCCCCACGCCCTGGGGCACTGGAACCTAAATCCAGCGCGTCTACCGATTCCGCCACTCGCGCGCCGGACCAGGGTAGCCGCAACCGGTAGGCTTCCCGGGTCACGTCCCCGTCCCACAGGAGAAGCAATGAGCGCCCTCGCAGGCAAGACCGCCGTCGTCACCGGATCCTCCCGAGGCGTCGGCGCCTCCACCGCGAAGCAGCTTGCCGCCCAGGGTGCGAACGTCGTCGTCAACTACCGCCAGAAGGCGCCCCGCGCGAACAAGGTCGTCGCGGAGATCGAGGCCGCCGGCGGCCACGCGATCGCCGTCGGCGCCGATCTCACCGATCCTGCGGGCGTCCGCTCCCTGCTGCAGGCCGCGGTGGACACCTTCGGCGGCCTCGACCTGCTCGTCCTGAACGCCTCCGGCGGCATGGAGAGCGACCTCGGCGAGGACTACGCGATGAAGCTCAACCGCGACGCCCAGGACGACGCCCTCACCGCCGGTCTCGAGCACCTCGGCGAGGGCTCGCGCGTCGTGTTCGTGACGAGCCACCAGGCGCACTTCATCAACGAGGTGGAGACCATGGCGCAGTACGAGGCCGTCGCCCGCTCCAAGCGCGCCGGTGAGGACGCGCTCACCGCGCGCCTCCCCGAGCTCGCCGAGAAGGGCGTCTCCCTCGTGGTCGTCTCCGGGGACATGATCGAGGGCACCGTGACCGCGACCCTGCTGAACCGTGCCGAGCCGGGCGCCCTCGAGGCGCGGCGCGAGGCCGCCGGCCGGCTCTACTCGGTGGACGAGTTCGCGACCGAGGTCGTGAAGGCTGCGACCGCCGACGTCCCCTCCGGACACGTCGAGCTCGTGGGCGGTGCGGGCGACTTCCTCGCCCGCACCCAGGGCTGATCCCCGCTCGCGATACGATTCCCGCAACCGAGACCGCAACCCGCACGGAGGCAATGGTGGCCAAGAAGCAGAGCCTGGACGACATGCGCGACGAGGCCTACCGGCGTCAGGACAACCTCGCCGCTGACATCGACGAGCTGATCGACCGCGTCAATCCCAAGAATGCAGCGCTGCGCTGGAAGAACGAGCTCGTCGCGTCGCTGAAGGGTTTCTCCGACGCCGGTGACGGGAAGTCCCCCGCGGTGCCCCTGAAGGCCATCGCGGGCGGCGTCATCGGCGTGGCGGTGCTGGGAGCGGGCGTCGCGATCGCGGTCGCCGCCTCCCGCCGCGAGCCCACCCGCGGTCAGAAGGCCGCGAAGGCCATCAAGCAGGGCCGCAAGCAGACCGGTCGGTCTGCGAAGGACGTCCAGAAGGCCCTGAAGAAGTCCACCCTGCCGGGGACCGACGAGGCCGAGCGCTACGCCGGCGAGCTCGCGTCGCTCCTGCAGGAGGCCGCGAAGCGCGCGGAGAAGAAGGCCGCGGCCGTCGGCCGCTGATCGTTCTCTCCGACCGGACGCCCCGGGCCCGCCTCAGCGCGGCCCCGGGGCGTCCGTCGTCAGTGCGAGCCCGGCGCGTTCGTCAGCTCGCCGGAGACGTACAGCCACGTGCCGTCCTCCCGCACGAAGCTCGAGCGCTCCCGCAGCTCCCGCCGCCCCTCCGGGGTGCGGGCGATCGCGGTGAACTCCACGATCCCCTCGGCGTCGAAGGGCCCGCCCGCCTCGGTCGCCGTGACCAGCAGTTGCTTCCACACGAACCCGTCGTCGAAGGAGGACTCGAGGTCCCGGTAGGAGGGGCTCGTGCGGGGGTGCCAGGTGCGCAGCAGGTGATCGGCGTCGTGGACCACGTTGGCGGTGAAGCGCGAGCGCATGAGCGCCTCCGCGGTGGCGGCGCGCTTCGTGCCCGCGAGCAGCGGACCGCAGCATCCGCCGACGGTGTCGCCGCTCCCGCAGGGGCAGCGGGCTGAGTCCTCGAGGGGCGTGGGGGAGATGCTCATCCCCCGATTATCGGGGCGGCGGGGGTCGGCGCGGTGCGGCCGTCGCCGCGAGCGTGCCGAGCGCCTCATCGTGTGCGGCGGATTCCCCGGGTGTACGCCCGTACGCTTGGCCCATGAAGCCCTTCCAGATCGATGAGAACGACCCGCGCCCCGCGATCGAGCGCATGCAGGCAGGGGACTGGTACATCGCGGACGACCCCGCGATCCAGCAGGCCTACCGCCGCGCCCTCGAGGCCGCCGCCCGCTTCGAGCGCGCCTATCCCGAGGACCCCGACGGCTCCCAGGAGATCCTCCGCGGGCTGCTCGGCGAGCTCGGCGAGGGCGCCCACGTGCGCGCCCCGCTGCGCCTGGACTACGGCACCCAGCTGCACATCGGCGCGGGCACCTTCGTGAACTACGGGCTCACCGCCCTGGACGTCGTGGACATCCGGATCGGGAAGGGTTGCCAGCTGGGCCCGAACATCCAGCTGCTGACCCCGATCCACCCGCTCGAGGCCGAGCCCCGCCGGGCCGGCTGGGAGGCCGCGGAGCCGATCACCATCGGGGACAACGTGTGGATCGGCGGCGGGGCGACGATCATCGGCGGCGTGAGCATCGGCGCGGACTCCGTGATCGGCGCCGGCTCCGTGGTGACCAGGGACGTCCCCGCGAGCTCCCTCGCGGTCGGCAGCCCCGCGAAGGTCATCCGCACACTCTGAGCGCACAGCAGAGAGGGGCCCCGCCGTCGTGGACGGCGGGGCCCCTCTCCGCTCTGGGAGCTGCTGCGCTCAGCGGCGGGACCAGCCCGGGGTGGAGGGGCCGACGGTGGGGCGCCAGCCCGTCTCCGACATGAAGCGCACCGAGGAGACGCGCAGCGAGCGCCGCTGCGTCTCGAGCCGGGTGCCGACGATCGCCTGCGTGATCTCCGGGTAGAACTTCGCCGGGGCCGAGGCGCCGGCCTCCGTGGCGAGGTCCTTCGCCCAGCGACCCTTCGTGATCGGCTCCCCGCCCACGTTGTAGAACCCGCTGCCGGCGCGGAGGGCGGCCACGAAGGCGCGACCCGCGTCGCTGTGGTGCAGCAGGGTGATGTAGTCCTGCTGGCCGCCCAGGAGGATCGGGTCGCCCTGGCGGACGGCCTTCAGGGCATGCGTGGTGTGCTGGTCACGGCCGAACAGCTGGCCGAGGCGCAGCACGACGGCGGTGCGGCCCGCGGTCGCGAAGTCGACGGCGGCGCGCATCTCCCGGACGCGCGGGCGGAACGCCTGGTTGCGCACGGAGAGCGGCTCGTCCTCGCCGATCCAGTCCGATCCGTTGCTCGGGTAGAGGTACACCGTGGACTCCTGGACCAGGTGCCTGGCACCGGCGTGCGCGGCGGCCTCGGCGATCGCGACGGAGGCCTCGAGGTGGAGGCGGTCGTCCTCGCGCCAGGCGAGGGGGCGCAGGCCGGACATGCCGACGGGCACGTGGGCGAGGGTGTTGATCACGACGTCGTGGCCGCGGAACGCGCGGGCGAGGTCCCCGGAGGAGAAGACGTCCGCGACGACGGCGCTGCCGCCGCGCCCCTCGATGATGGGGACGCCGGAGTCACGACGGGTGACCCCGGTGACCTCGTGGCCCGCGGCGACCAGTGCCTCGACGGCCTCCTGGCCGAGCACGCCGGTGGCTCCGGTGACGGCGATCCTCACGCAGACCTCCTGTGCGGTGGTGGCGGACCGCCCGGGGTGCGACGGTCCGGGCGTCCGAGTCTAGGAGGTCGAGTCTAGGCGATCCTCCAGGTGGGGCCGGGGAGTCGGCTGGATGGCGGGCGCGGGGCCGTGGCGGGCGCGCCGGGCGGTCGTCGCTGTCAGCTCCCTCACAGAGGGCCCTCTGGAGTTGGCGCACGGCCGGACGGGCGGTAATGTTCTTCTCCGTTGGCGCCATTAGCTCAGTTGGTTAGAGCAGCTGACTCTTAATCAGCGGGTCCGGGGTTCGAGTCCCTGATGGCGCACCCGATGTGAAGCCCCTCGGTCGAGAGACCGAGGGGCTTCGTCGTTCCCGGGTCATGTCGGCCGACGATCCGGCCCGGTGCCCGGCGTCGCCCGGCCCGGTGACTGGCATCCCGGATCCATGTCCGTTTGCGCGGCTGAGTTCCCGTTGTGGAACCCCAGCGCGCAAACGGACATGCCCCAGGGGACCATCGGCCCTCGGGTCGGGGTGGGCCAGTCAGGTCTGGTGCGGGGCGTGGTGGTCAGGACCCGGCGGGCCAGGTGTCGGGGACGTCGGCCCCGCCCTCGACGACGTGCTCGCGGGCGCCCGGGAGGTCCACCCACGAGTCCTGCGGCCGGTACCCGAGCTCGAGCGTCGTGTTGGTCATCGACCAGCGGCGGTTGGGGTTGTCGGAGATCGCGTAGTAGAGGCCGAAGGTGCTCTCCGCCTCGATCGCGCGGCGCACCACGCGCACGCAGTCCCCGGGGCTCAGCCACATCGCGCGCAGCACGTCCTCCTCCGCCTCGAGCGGGTCCTCGGTGACCCAGCCGATGCGCAGGGAGATCACGTCGAGGCCGTGCTCGTCGTGGTAGAAGCGGCCCAGCGCCTCGCCGAAGATCTTCGAGACGCCGTAGAGCGAGTCGGCGCGGGGGAGCGTGTCCGGGTAGACGGGCCACTGCTCGAGGCGGTCGTACATGCCCATCGCATGGTTCGAGGAGGCGAGGACCACGCGGCGCACGCCGGCCTCGCGGGCGGCCTCGAGGACGTTGCGGGTGCCCACGATGTTCGCGCCCAGCACGTCGTCCCAGGTGGACTCCGGGGAGGCGGCGCCCGCGAGGTGGACGACGGTGTCCACGCCGTCCATGAGGGCGAGCACCTCGGGGTAGGCGGAGATGTCGGCCGTGTGCAGGGCGCCCTCCTGCTCGGGGGTGCGCGGGGTGCGGCCGTGCTGGATCAGGTCGTACTCCTCGCCCAGCCCCTGGACGAGGTGGAGGCCCACGCCTCCGGTGGCTCCGGTGATGAGGACGCGGCGTCGTTCGTTCATGCCCCGATGATCCCGTCCCCGGGTGACCTGGGCAACACGCATACTGATCCTCATCGAGTCGAAGGGAACCCGTCATGCCGACCGCCTACCCGTGGTATTTCCGTTTCTCGTGGATCGCCGCCCTGGTGGTGGGGGTGGTCGCCTACGTCGTGCTCTTCGTCGTCATGCTGCTCACCCGGAACTCGACGATGCTCCCGAGCGTCCTGCTGGTCGGCGCGGCGACGGTCCCGCTCACGGTGCTGCTGTTCGCCCAGTCCAGCCGGGCCGGCGCTCTCGTGCCCACCCCCGTCGTGCTCGTCACGGTCGTGCTCGCCGGGCTCGTCGGCATCACGATCGCGGGGCTCGAGGAGTCGATCGCGGGGGCGCTCCTGGGCCGGGAGTCGATCCTGCTCGTGGGGGTCATCGAGGAGACCGCGAAGCTCGTGGTGCCGCTCGTGGTGCTCGCGACCGCGCACCGCACCACCCGCGGCGGCGGGATCGTCGTGGGGATCGCCGCGGGAACCGGCTTCGCGGTGCTCGAGACGATGGGCTACGGCTTCAACGCGCTCCTGGAGAGGGGCGGGGGCCTCGCCCAGCTGGACGCGACGCTCATCCTGCGGGGCGTGCTCGTCCCGGCGGGCCATGTGGCGTGGACCGGGGCGATCTGCGCGGCCCTGTGGCATCTCGTGGCCTCCTCGCGCAAGGTGCTCGCGGTCCTCGAGCTCGCGGCGACCTATGTCGCGGCGATCGTGCTGCACACCGCCTGGGACGCGACCTCCAGCATGGCGGTGCACGTGGTGATCGGCGTGGTGAGCGTCGGCGCGCTGCTCGTGCTCACACTGCGGGCGCACCGCGCGCACGTGCGGGCGGCGGTCGCTCGGGCGACGACGGTCGACGCGTCGTCCGCCGCACGTCCCGGCGGCGTGGCCCCGATCTGACCCACGGACATCGCGCTGGGGTCCGGGCGGGCGGGATGTCCGGATGGTCCGCACCACGATGTGACGGGTCCGACACCTGCGCGCTGCAATGGAGCAGGAAGAAATAAAGCGCGCACGCAACGAGTTGGCCCGGTGGGCCCGCTCCCGAGCGGGCCGGAACATCCCCTCGTGCGAAGGAGACCCCTCCGGTGCCCTCTCAGCTGCTGTCCCCGATCACCCTGCGCGACCTCACGGTGCGCAACCGCATCTGGGTCCCGCCCATGTGCCAGTACTCCGCCACCGGCCGCGACGGCGTCGTCACCCCCTGGCACCTCATGCATTACGGCTCCTTCGCCCGCGGCGGGGCGGGCGCCGTGATCGTCGAGGCCACCGCCGTCGTCCCCGAGGGCCGCATCTCGCCGACCGACCTCGGCCTCTGGGACGACGCGCAGCGCGACGCCCTCCGGCCCGTCGTCGAGCTCGTCCACGAGCAGGGCGCCGTCGCCGGCATCCAGCTCGCGCACGCCGGTCGCAAGGCCTCCACCGGCGCCGAGTGGGGGACCGGCCGCCCCGGCCAGTCGCTCCCGGAGTCCGAGGGCGGCTGGACCACGCTGGCGCCCTCCACGGTGCCCTACGAGGGGCTCGCCGATCCCGTCGCCCTCGACGAGGCCGGGATCGACCGCGTCGTCGACGCCTTCGTGGCCGCCGCCGAGCGCGCCGTCGAGGCGGGCTTCGACCTCCTCGAGATCCACGGCGCCCACGGCTACCTGCTCCACGAGTTCCTCTCGCCGCTGAGCAACCGCCGGACCGACTCCTACGGGGGCGACCTCGCCGGGCGCGCGAAGCTGATGCTGCGCGTCGTCGACGCCGTCCGCGCGCGGATCCCCGAGGGCATGCCGCTGCTCGCACGGCTCTCCGGGACCGAGTGGACCGACGGCGGCTTCGACCTCGAGGAGACCACCCAGGTCGTCACCTGGCTCGGCGAGCACGGCGTGGACATGGTCGACGTCTCCTCCGGCGGCAACGTGCCCGCCACGATCCCGGTCGGCCCCGGCTACCAGACCCCGCTCGCCGCGCACCTCAGCGCGCACACGGACGTGCCGATCTCCGCGGTCGGCATGATCGACGAGCCCTTCCAGGCCGAGCACGTGCTCGTCACCGCCCAGGCCGAGGTGGTCCGTGTGGGCCGCGCGTTCCTCCGCGACCCCGCCTGGGCTCTCCATGCCGTGATCGCGCTGCACGGCGACGCCGAGATCATCCCGCCGCAGTACCGCCGCGCCTACCGGCAGCAGCTGCGTCAGGGCTGATCGCCCCTGCCCTCCCCGCTCCCGGTGCCCTCGGCGCCGGGAGCGGGGACGCCCGCCGGGTGACCGCTCGCCCGGCGGGCCGGGCGTGCCCGGGCGGGGGAGCGCCGCGCCGGGACCGGGCCGCCCCGGGCGAGCCGCCCGCCCGCGAGATGCAGGAGCGTCGCGACGGCGACGAAGGCGGCGAGCGCCACGAGGACCGTCACCAGCACCGGACCCCAGCCGGCGACGGTCGGGTCCAGGAAGGCGTAGGGGTACCAGCCCGTGATCGCGCCGCGGATCCAGGTGAGCGCCAGATAGGCGAGCGGATAGACCAGCCACCACAGGATCCGGGTGCGACGGGCCGGGCCGCGCCGCGGGGTCAGCAGCCAGTCGGCGAGCGCGGCGAGCGGGGCGAGGCGGTGCAGCACGATGCCCTGCCAGCCGATGTCCCAGCGCCCCAGCTCGGAGAGCGGTGCCACGAGCAGCGCGTACACGAGCCCGGTCATCACGAGGTAGAAGGCGACCGCACCGCGCAGGTCGTCGATGCGGCGGGGGAGCACCGCCATCCACGCCGTCGCCACCGCGAGCACCACGAGCATCGCGTTGCTCTGGTTGGTGAAGTAGGAGACGTCCTGCGCGAGCAGCCCGTCGCGGGCCGCGTGCACCGCATCGGAGGTCAGCGCCGCGAGGACCACCGCGGCGAGCGCGAGGCGCAGCATCAAGGCGAGGGTGCTCGTCCACGGAGCCGGGGTCTGCATCGGCTCATGATCCCCGGCGCCCGCGGGGCCGACAACCCCGCGCGGGGGAGACCGGCCGACGGGGCCGCGGTGCTCAGCCCTCCGCGGGCGGTGCGGGCCGCTGGGCGAACAGACTGCCCTCGTGGACGGGCATGGGGCGGATCTCCCCGCGCAGCCGTTCCATGCGGGCGTCGAGGTCGTCGGCGACCCGGGCGGCGTCGTCGAGCTCCGCGCGCAGCTCGGGCGGCAGGTTCCGCTCGTACTTGTAGGAGAGCTTGTGCTCCACGCTCGCCCAGAAGTCCATGGCGATCGTGCGGATCTGCAGCTCCACGGGGACCTGCTCGACGTGCGTGGAGAGGTACACGGGCACCCGCACGATGAGGTGCAGGGAGCGGTAGCCGTTGGCCTTCGGGGAGGCGATGTAGTCCTTGACGGTGAGCACCTCGAGGTCGCCCTGCGCGGCGAGCATCTCCGCGACCCAGTAGGCGTCGGAGACGAAGCTGCAGGTGATGCGGATCCCCGCGATGTCGTGGATCCGCTCCCGGATCGCCCGCACGGTCATCTCCCCCTCAGTGCGCAGCGCCTTCTCGACGAGGGACTCCACGGACTTCAGCCGGGTGCGCACGTGCTCGATGGGGGAGTAGTCGTGCATCTGCTCGAACTCCTTGCGGAGGATCTCCACCTTTGTCAGGACCTCGTCGATCCCGAACTGGTAGTGCATCCGCAGCTCGGTGAACTCCTCGAACACCTGGCGGAGCTGCTCCGCGAGCGCCTGCGGATCCGCGCCGACGGTCGCGAGCTGCTGCTGGCGCGCCGCCACCATGTCCCGCACCCGGTCGGGGACGTCGGCGTCTCCAGGCGTCGCGGTCATCGCAGGGTCCTTCCGTCGGGTGCAGGAGGATCGATGGTGACACGGGGAGCTGGCAGACGCCCGGGCGTCCTCGCGCAGTGATCAGCCGCGCTCCACGTCGCCGAGGGCGGCCAGCATGATGCGCAGCACCCGGAGCGCCGCCTCGAGGTGCTCGTCCGGCTGAGCGCCCCGACCGTCGTGCGATCGGCGCTCTGTCCTCGCGCGCTGGGGGACCGCACGGGCGGCTCGTGCGTCGGACCCGGGCGGCAGACTCACGGGCATGAGCACGAAGGAGCGGTACGCGCTGTGGGCCCATCAGGTGCGCGAGCGGGTCGACGCCCGACAGGCGGAGCTCGAGCTCGGCCTGGTCACGCGCGGTCCTCGTGCCTCCACGTGGTGGCGCGACGAGGTCGGCGAGGAGAGCCAGGACCCGGGCGGCTGGGACGCCGCATGAGGAGGGACCGCGGTGCCCCTCGGTGACCGCGGGGCGGGACAGGGGCGCGCAGACATGAAAAAACGCCCTGTCGCCAGGGCGTTTCTTGGGGTGATCGACGGGATTTGAACCCGCGACCGCCTGGACCACAACCAGGAGCTCTACCAACTGAGCTACGACCACCATGTGCGGAGCGAGCTCCGCAACGAGAACCGAGCATACCGTCCTCGGAGCGGATCTCCGCACCACGGAGCGGGATTCGTGGTGTGAGACGCGCCCCATCCGGGCGGGGGCCCCGCCCGGGCGCCCCGTGGAGGAGACTGCAGGCATGATCGTCGCCTTCTCCGTCCAGCCCACCGGCACCCCCTCCGACCCTCATCTCGAGCGCACGCTCGGCGAGGGGGCGGATGCCGCGAGCGTGCACGACGCGGTCGCCGCCGCCGTGCGCGTGGTCCGCGACTCGGGCCTGCCCACCCGCACCAGCTCGATGTTCACCGAGATCGAGGGGGAGTGGGACGAGGTGATGGCCGTGGTGAAGGCCGCCACCTTCGAGGCCGGCCGCTACGGCTCCCGGATCTCCCTCGTGCTCAAGGCGGACATCCGTCCCGGCCACGACGCCGGCGAGCTCGACGGCAAGATCGAGCGCCTCGACGCGGCCGTGGAGCGGCTCGAGCGGGGCTGAACCCCGCGCCTCCTCCCGGTGCGCGGACGGGCCCGGGGAGATCGCCGTGTCGGCGTCGCTCCCCGGGCCCGTCGGCGTCGGGGTCGCTTCCCTCAGACCTGGCTGTCCAGGAGCCCCTCGCGCAGCGCCTCCGCCATCGCCGGGGCGACCGGCAGGCGCGGGATGATCGTGGCCTGGAAGGCGTGGTAGATGTCCGGCTTCCCGGGCCAGGTCACGCCCTGCACCTCGTTGTCCGCGTCGAGCTCGTGGAACCATGAGCCGCCCTCGGCGTCCAGCAGGTACGTGGAGACGTACTCCCACCACTGCTCGTAGCGCTCGGCCCACACCGGGTCGCCGGTGACGCGGTACATGACGGCGGCGGCGCCCACGGCCTCCGCCGCGACCCAGTGCATGCGCTCCTGGGCGACGGGCTTCCCGTCCCAGTCCACCGTGTAGACGAAGCCCGGCGCGCCGTCGAGTCCGAAGGTCGCCGCGGACTTCTCCATGAGCGCGGTCGCCGCCTCGAGCATCCACTCGGGCGCCTCGCCGTCCGCCGCGATGAGCGCGGAGCGGGCCTGCAGCACGAGCCGCGCCCACTCGATCCAGTGACCGATCGTCGCGCCGTAGGGGCGGAACGGGTGGTTGGGCTCGTCGGCGTTGTACTCGAGCAGCGGGTTCCAGTCGGTGTCGAAGTGCTCCGGCAGCGCCCAGTCGTTGGCGCGCGCGAACTCGTCGATCGCGCGGGTCGCGATGCCGACGGCGCGGTCCAGCCAGCGGCGGTCGCCGGTGACGTCGGCCGCGGCGAGGAGCGCCTCGACGGTGTGCATGTTCGCGTTGATCCCGCGGTAGTCCTCGAGATCGGTGAAGGTGCGGTCGAAGGTGTCGACGCTGAGGCGGGCCTCGGCGTCGAAGAACTTCGCGTCGAGCACCTCGAGCGCCTCGTCCAGGAGCGCGGCGGCGCCGGGCCGGCCGGCGGCGGTCGCAGAGGCCGCGGCGAGCACCACGAAGGCGTGGGCGTAGGCCTGCTTGGTGTCGTCGACGACCTTGCCGCCCTCGACGGCGGCGAACCAGCCGCCGTGCTCGCGGTCCCGGAAGACCCCGGTCAGGGCGGCGATCCCGTGATCGGCGAAGCGGCCGAAGTCCGGGCGCCCCAGGAGGTGGCCCAGGGAGAAGCAGTGCGTCATGCGGCAGGTGATCCACAGCTCCGAGGGACGGGAGAGATCGGGCTCGCCGTTCTCGTCGAGCCAGGCGAAGCCGCCGTCCTCGCGCACGGACTCCGAGCCGAACAGCAGGAGGTCGTCACCCTCGCCCTCGAGCCAGGTCCGATGGGCCGGGGCGTCGAGCCATGGGGTGCGCGGCGGGCGCGCGGCCTCGACGGGGGCGGCGACGGAGCCGGCGGGCAGCTCGAAGGCGCGGGAGGCCTCCTGCGCCTGGGCGGTCGTCGGGCCGGGATCGGCGACGAACAGCACCTGGCGGTAGTACTTGAGCTCCTGGATGGACTCGCGGATGTCCGCGAGCGCCCGGTGGCCGCCGTGCTTCTTGGGGACGTTGTAGTAGACCCGCGGGAACCAGCGCTTGGCGAGCTCCTTGAGGCTCGAGACGTCGATCGTGCGGTAGGAGAGCCAGCTCGCGAACTCCGGCACGTCGCGGTCCAGGAACGCGCGGTCGGTGCCGACGCTGTTCCCGGCGAGCGGCGCCTTGCCCGGCTCGGGGCAGTGCTCCTTGACGTAGGCCAGGCACAGCTCCTCCGCCTCGCGCATGCTCATGCCGCCGTCGAGCTCGTCGATGAGCCCGGAGGTGGTGTGCATGGTGACGACGAAGGGGTCCATGCCGTCGAGCGCCCCGGCCGGGGGCTTCACGACGACGTCCACCCCCTCGCCGAGGATGTTGAGGTCGGCGTCGGTCACGAGGACGGCGATCTCGATCAGAGCATCGTTCTGCTTGTCGAGTCCGGTCATCTCGCAGTCGACCCAGATGATGCGGTCAGAGGCGGCGCGGGCGCTGGTGGAGGTCACGAGCGCCTACCCTACGCCGAGCACCGGCCCGCTCGCCGGGCCCTGCTCGCGGAACCGGGCGCCCCCGTCGGCGCCGCGAGTAGTTACCATCGAGTCATCGTCGCGGGCCCGCCCCGCACGGCACCGTCGCCGGGAGGACCTCACCGATGAACATGTACCTGCGCCTGCTGTGGCTGATGATCCGCCTGCGGCTGCGCCGCGGCCACGCCCTGAGCATCTGGGACACCTCCCGCACGGCGTTCCGCGTCAACCCGCTCGACCTCGACGTGCAGCGGCACATGAACAACGGCCGGTACCTCTCCCTCATGGACCTGGGCCGGATGGACCTCATGATCCGCTCCGGGTTCTGGCAGCACATCTCCGCCCAGGGCTGGTACCCCATCGTCGCCGGGCAGACCATCACCTATCGCCGCTCGCTCACGCTCGGCCAGCGCTACCACCTCTCCACGCGCGTGCTTGGCCACGACGAGCGGTGGATCTACATGGAGCAGGTGTTCCGGGTGGGGGAGACCGTCTACGCCGATGCCATCGTGCGCGCCCGCTTCCTGCGCTGGAAGGGCGGCTCGGTGGACGTCTCCGAGGTGCTCGAGGGCGCAGGCCCGATGCCGGAGCACCTGGTGGTCCCCGACTGGGTCGAGCGCTGGAACGAGGAGTCCTCGGCGCACAGCCGCGCGGTGGGGGAGAACGACCGCGGACGCTGAGCGGACCGGGTGGACGTCAGTCGGCGTCCTCGGCGCGGGTGAGCCGGAAATGGTCCTTGGGATCCAGACCCGCGACGATCGGCTCGAGGGCGTCGGCCAGCTGCTCCATCTGGGCGGGGCTGAGCTTCTCGAGCACCCCGGCGCGCACGGTCTCCAGGTGCCCGGGCGTCGCGAGGATCATCGCGCGCCGGCCGTCCTGGGTGAGCGTCGCATTGGTCGCGCGACGGTCCTCCGGGTGCGGGGTGCGCGAGACCCAGCCGCGGTGCTCGAGCCGCTTGATCGCCTTGGAGAGCCGCGGGAGGGAGGAGTTCGTCGCGACGGCGAGCTCCTTCATCTGCAGCGTGTGCCGCGAGGCGAGGTTCAGCCGGCCCAGGAGCTGGAACTCGAAGTGGGTCATGCCGGCGTCCGCCTGGAGCTCGGCGTCGAGCGCCGCAGGGAGCAGCTCGCAGGTCGCGATGAGCGCCAGCCAGGCCCGTGACTCGGTGGCGTCCATCCTCGGCGGCGTGAAAGTCATGGGGGGCATCCTACGGAGCAGGCGGCCCCCTACTACCGATCGGACACGACATCGATGCAGGTCGCGTCCGGGATGCCGGATTCCCGCGCGTCCGGGGGAGAGGAACGGTGCCGCACCGGGGTCATCACCTGTGCTGATGACGGTATGTGGCGGAGCTTGGTGACCTCCGCGTGCACGATCCCTAGCGTGTGCCCATGACCCTCACCGACAGCACCTCCCTCGACACCGCCCTCGCCGAGAGCGCCGCCGCCCGGCCCGAGCGCCTCACCGCCGCCGGGCAGGCCTGGGGCGAGCGCATCGACGCCCGTCGCGACTCCGCCCACCTCACCTACCGCGTCACCGGCACCGGCGTCGGCTCCGTCGCCTCCCGGATCACCGCCGGCAAGCATGAGTTCGCGGTCGACGAGCCCGCCGCGCTCGCCGGCGACGACCTCGCCGCGAGCCCGGTCGAGGTCGCGCTCGGCGCGCTGATCTCCTGCCAGGTCGTCGTGTACCGCCTGTACGCCCACGCGCTCGGCATCCAGGTGGACGACGTGGACGTCACCGCCGAGGGCGACCTCGACGCCGCGCGCCTCTTCGGCAAGGACGAGTCCGTGCGCGCCGGCTTCGGGGACGTGCGCCTGACCGTGCGCCTCACGGGCCCGGAGACCGCCGAGCGCTACGAGGAGCTCCGCGCCGCCGTCGACGCCCACTGCCCCGTGATGGACCTCTTCCAGAACCCGACCCCCGTCACGACGACGGTCGAGGTCACCGCCTCCTGACGGGATCACGGCCCGCGAGCCGGCGCCGCAGCTCCTGGACGCCGCTGATCACCAGCAGGACCCCCACCACGGCGAGCAGCGTCCACTGCTCGGTCGCGACGGCCGCGACCCCGGCGACGACGAGCGCCGCGAGGTAGACGAACGCCAGCACCCGGTGGGAGACGCCCAGCAGTCGGGCGCCGAGGCGGGTGCCGGCGAGGCGCAGGAGGACCAGCAGCACGATCGCCCCGAGGGTCACGAGCTTCAGCATCGGATCCCTCCTCGTCCGGGCGACAGGTCGGTGCCCCCACCCGGACTCGAACCGGGAACCGACGGATTAGGCGGTAGGGACCCTCATCGCCTCATCACTGCAGGTCAGAGGCATGTAGGTCGCATTCGACAACGAGGTAACCACTTGGTGTGAATCTGCAGGCGTAATACCGTAACTGCCTTCGTTGCTGCTCTGCCTTCGTGGGGTTTCGACGTCGTTTTCTCGTCGTCTCTACGGTGGCATACCTGCAGGTCAGAATGCAAATCGCAGTCCTCATCAGGGTTCCGGCGTGTCCCGTGAAACCTGGAGCGGCGACGTGTAGACATGAGGACGCGGCCCCCGTTGGTCCCGGATTGCAGTCCGGGCGGAGGCCGCGTCGGAGATCACTTCATGCGCCAGAGTACAACCGGCGCGCGCGTCATCGCATCCGGGCGCGCCGCCTCCACTGACCCACTTGTGTCCGCGAGTCCGTGCGCGTCGACGCGCACGCGGGTCGACGCGGAGCGAGTTCTCATTTTCCTTCAGGTCCCTGCCGAGGGTGCTCGTGCCCTCGCCGTCCGCGACGTAGCTCTGAGCCTCGGTCTCTCGGTCCCTGCGGCCGGGCAGAGGATTCGTGACCTCCTGGGACTATCTCTTGCCGAGCTCCACCCTCCATCCAAGAACTCTGCACGGGTGGTCGCAACCCGCGACGATCCGCTGTTGGATGCGCGGCTCGTCGAGCCCCTTCTCGCATGGGATGAAGGGGCTTCGGAAGTGTTGTCCGCTCTGAGGGCACTGATCGATGCTCCTCCACCCCACCTCGACCCAACGCATGCGGCGTTCGATCCAGATGGGCTCACCGCGGCCGGTTGGTTCGTTCTCGCTCTGGACTGGTTGCGGATCCCTTTGTCGCCTGCACTTCAAGCGGTGGCCTCGTCGTGGCCGCTCCCAGTAATCCGGAGCGCGGCACGGCGGCGTCCGTCTGCTGCGCGCTCGGTTCTCATGTCGTTCGCGCGATATGGCGGACTCGCGGCAGCACGCGACCAGCTTTCAGAGGCAGTCGCAGCGGATCGTGAGGTGTGGAGGGCGGAGAACGGGGCCCCTGGGCGGGTTCCTACCCCTCAGGCAGTCCGGCCCAGGCGTGAACAGACGAATGGGTCCTGTGTCAGCCTCCTCCGAGGGATCCTCGAAGGAGTCCTCCTGGCCCTGGCTCTCGTATTCGCCGTCGTGCCTAGGGCGACGTGCGCCTTGGCCGGAGGCTTGTGGGCACGAGCCTTCAGGATGAGGCCTCCGCCGCAGACCTCGATACAGGACGTGTTTCCTGCGGCGGATGCGGATGACTGGTCGCGATAGCGCAGATCTCATCGGTGCGCTCGTGCCTCGTGTTGTGGCCGATGGGGCTTTGGGAAGGAATGGCGATGTTCGGGGTAGGTAGTCTGGAATGGTCGACTTGCGGAAGGTCGACTTTCCTGCGGCGAGGCGCCACTGGCGAGCTTCCCAGGATCCACTGACGGGCGTGTGGAGGCGCAATGATGGACAAGCACCGTGGAATCAGGACGGCGGCGGCCACCGCTGAACGCCGTCAGCTGGCAGAGACTCGCCGGCGTGCACGGGCCGCGATGGTGCGTGCCGGAATGACTCCGGACGAGATAGCCACGGTCATGGGGACGTCTCCTGGTGCAGTGAAGCAGGCGCTGGCAAGGGACATGAGAAACTCGGGCTCCGAAACGCCGCAGGTCGACGAGGATGGGCTCGTCTGGGCGAGCTGATCTCGAAGGTCTGGAGTTTCGAGACCATTGAGGGCGAAGGTCTAGAAACTCGAGACCCTCCCAGCCGGAGAAGGTCTGGAGTTTCCAGACCCTTGGTGAGTGTCGAGTGGAGCGCGAGGGGTACTCAACCTGCGGATCGGCCTGCACTTAGGCCTGCACTTGGGTGTGAATCGTTGTGCAGAGTGCTCGCCATCGATGTGCTCTGATCGCATCGTGGCTCGCGGGGTGCTGATTGGCGTGGCAGGGACGCAGTTGAGAAGGTCGCGAGCCGGACTGGAGCCGTGGGTCACTACGTTGGCGTACCGATGGTGGCGTCCATCGTCTCGCACTGGTCCTGACGTCGTGTCTGTATGGGTGTCGTGAGCTTGGATCGGCCTGGCGATACGCAGGTGCCTTCGCGGGGGGCAATCGAGGGTGCGAGTGGGATAGAACTTCTGGTTGAGGGAGATGGGGGAGACGGTCGCGGATCTGGCTTCGAGGATGGAGAAGATGCGGGGAGGCCTCGATTCCTGTGGGTCCATGGAGGTTCAAGAGGGCAGGTCGTAGTCCGCGGTAGACCACTGTCGCCGTGTGAGGTCTGTTCCTCATCCCGATGAGGTCCCTGTGGGTGCAATGGGCGCAAAGGATCCAATGACTCCAATGGAGGTAATGCCCCCAAAGGATGCAATGTCTCCAATGGTGGCATTGGAGACCTCGGGGGTGCCGGTTCCGTCGGATGAACCTTAATTTCCCGGAGGAAGTGCGAGCGGCTGTGCGATGGCGCGGTTTCCTCGCGTTGCACCTGTGAGCACTCGCTGACAGTGCTTTCGCGCCCATCCGGGTGTCCATTAGATCAATCAGTTTTCCAGGGCGAAGCTGTCTTGAGGACCCAGGACTGCGTGACGACGTCGTTCGCGCAGGAGAGCCTATGAGACCTTACTTGATCGAGTGAGGTCGTCACCATCGGGGTACAGAGGATTCAATGCCTCCAATGAGGTCTACGCCTGGTCCAACGAATGCATCCGTAAGTGGAACGTGCATCTGCGGTAGCGGGCCGGGAGTGGCTGCGCTCGTCGGGTATGGGCGACCCTGGTGCCGCCACGGGAGGACGCTGGCCGTTCATCCTCCCGTGTTCCCTTCTGCGGGCACCTTCTCCGTGGCGCTCGCAGCTCGGGCATCCTGTTGAGGTAGCGATGTCCACCCACCCCGTCCCCTCGTTCCTTCCCGCACCCATCCCGCACTCGCGATCTCTTGGCGCCTCCAGAGCGCTCTTCAATCGTCCCCGAACACGCGGGAAACTACAGGATCCGGGCATCCAAGGAGGCGCAGTGCATGGGCGCGCACGATCTGCTCAAGCAGGGTGACGACTTCGTCGAGATCGTCGGACGGATAGCCACGGTTCCCATGGGCAAGGTCGTTGCGGACGATCCGTAGTGCCGCCGGTGCGGACTCTGCTCGTTCAGAACTGAGCAGGCCTTTGACAAGAACGGTCTTCTTGAGGGCGTCCATGCCGTTGACTGGTAGGGAACTTGCCATCGCGCTCAGAGCGCCGTCGAGGTTGCTGATCGGTCTCTTCATTAGGAACTTCTTGAGGAACCGGCGATCTGCGTCGGTGAGAATCTCTGTGCCCGTCTCCTCCTCAGTGCTGCTCTCACCGGCCAAAGGCTGGAGCTTCTCTAGCAAGGCGGTGCGGCGTTGTGTGTGTACTTTGACCTGGTCCTCGTACTGCTCGCGGGTCTCGGCTCCATGCATTCCCTCCAGTGCCTGAATCAGGAGCAGGAAGCGAGATCGCGGGTGTTGGTCCTCCGCGTGAAGCATTGAGCCGTACGTCTCTGCAAGCGGATGGTGCTTGGCTTCGAGGTCTCGCCATCGGGAGACGAGCTCCAGCAGTGAGAGGTCATCCTCATATGCACTCACCGCGCTTGATGCGCCTCTGACTGCGTCAGACGATGACTCGTACGGTTCCTGGGTGATTGCCGTCCCGAAGACTTGGAACCAGCCACTCTCTGCTTCAAGTTCGACGGCAAGGTAAGTCAGATCCTGGGCTTTTCCTGTTGCAATGGCGACGAATCGTCGTAGCGGTTCGACGTACTCGTCCACCAAGCCGCGGAGCGTCAGGCTTTCTTCGAGCTGCAAGGTTGCGACAGGGCTGAATCGCAGCCGAAACTCGAAGGCATCCGTGGTTCGCATGCGGCCGTCATAGCTCACGCGGAGGGTCGCCGTTTCGGAAGCCCACTCACAGCTTGCCTCGGGATTAGTGCGAGCAGCCCACTCTCGTATAGTTGATTCAGAAGATGATGGAAAAGACACTTCGTTGATCGGGGCCGTACCGAGGACAGCATCGAGCGCAGTAGTCTGAATGCGTGCCCCTTTGATCATCGGACGCGACTGATCCGAAGGATCCGTAGTGGGCTTTCCCGGAGCATAGTGGCCATGTCCCCGCCCGAGCAGTGCCGCACTGCCGCTGATTCTCCCCGCACCAGTGCTCCAGTACGTAATCGTCGCGTCCAGCACGAGGAGGGTGCCGCCGTTCGCTAGAACCGCGCGCAGCACAGGGGCTTCTGTGCGTTGAGGGAACGCGAAGCGCGCTTGGCCGGGTGTGCTGGAGGTGTTTAGAAGCGGCACCTCGCCATGCACGCGACCTCGAGGAGGCCAATTTGGTTGCACGTCTACGCTCCCCGATAACGCTCGCCAGCCGCCCGCGCCGTCGGGGATGCTCCACGTGCACAAGTACTCATCTGGGTCGTAGCTCAGCTCGAGAGCTTTCTTATCCTTCTTCATGTGACTCTCGCTTCTGCTACTTCCGCTCGGTTGTCGAGAGGTGAAGGGCGGTGCTGTCTTGTAGGGCGCCGCGCGACAGGGAAATGCCCGTTCTTTGCGATGTCGCCGTATAGGTCACCTCCGGCGAGACTTGCGCGTGGACGGATCGACCATGGCCACCCTGCCCTTCACTCAGCATCGAGTTTGGGCAGAGCTTCGACAATCTCTACGGTGCGGATCGCCACGGTGACGACCTTTTGGAGGAGGTCGAGGATGTAACGCGGGTTACCGTGCTCGATACCCCATTGATTTGGATCGTTGACGATGCCCGACGTATTGTCGGTGACGACCTGGTACTGACTGATGATCCATTCGATCGCGCTGCGGGAGCCCAGATGGTAGCGGTATGCCTCCTCGGGGATGCCGCGCACCGTGATCTGCGGGTTGAGGATCAGAGTGTCGGGGGCGTCGGCAGGTTTCTGACCGGCGGGGAAGCGCATCTTCTGCACGCGGTAGTACTCCGCTGTCTCCTCGGGGCCGCCGAGCGGCGGCTGTTCCCCGCCGACCACCTCCAGCGGATACCGGTCAGCGTCCTCGTAGTCGGCATGCAGGTGGAACAGCTCCCGGCCCGCGGCGGCGAACGCCGGAAACGTTCCCGCGGGAACGTCCGGCACGCGCGGGAGCATCTGCTTCAGCTCCCCGGCGTAGCGCTCGCGGTACTCGGGGGAGTGCAGCAGACCGTAGAGGAAGAAGAAGACGTCATCCTTGGTGACCTCGTTCCCGTACCGTTCGCGCATCAGCCGGTGGAACTCGTCAGTGATGTTGTCGACGCGGCGATAGCCGTCGACCGCCTCGCCGTCGACGTCCAGAGAGAGGGTGCCGTCGTCGACGGGCTCCCAGCGGTAACGGGGGAAGAACTGGCCGTTTGAGGACCCCCAGAGAGCGAGGTCCGGCACGAGTCGTGAGGCCAGAACGGAAAATGCCTTGTCCGAGCCAACGCCGGTCACGTAGAACCCGTAGTTGTCGTGCTTCGCGGTGGGAAAGTAGCGGCGGGCAACGGCGGGGAGGTAGACGAGGCCGTCCGAGTGGTCGATGTGCTGGGCCATGAACGGCCGGTAGAGGCTGAGCGTGGTGCGGCCTGGCTGGCGCGTGAGGGGGCGGCCTTTAGCGAGACGGTCTCGGAGCGACCTGTTCCACTTGATGCGGGTCTCGTCGGTGATGACAACGCCGACGGTGTCCGGCCCCTTGGGCGAAGCGAGCTTGTGGGTTTCGGCGTACTCGGCGAACCGTTCACGCTCGGCGTCGTAGGTCTCGATGAACCGGGTCAGGTGGCTGTTGAGAGCGGCGCTCGATGAGTTGTAGACCCAGGCATCACGGTTGGTCTCCAGGCCGCGCGAGTAGTCCCCGAAGGCTCGGAGCTCACCCCCCGCTGTGCCTCCGAGGATGGGGTAGGTCAAGTAGTCCTCGTCGCGCTGGTTGATCCAGTCGTCGTGGCTATTGGGGGTGATCTTGCGCCAGGTCACGGAGTCAAGGGTGGAATCCGCGACGATGCGGAGCTTGTCCTCGCGGGTGAGGTAGTCGCCGATGTCGCGGTAGTGGATGGTCGCGGGTCCCTTGTGGTGCTTCGTGCGGACCAGGAGGAAGATCGCCACAGTGTTGCGGCTGCCGGAGCCGAACACCTTTCCACCCTCCTTGCGGCTCGTCTCTCCGGCGGTGCGCTGGTTGCCACGGAGGTTGAACACGTAGATGGAGGTGAACTCATCAGCGAGGGTCTTGCGGACTCCTGCGGCGGTGTTCCCCTCGATCCAGCCGCCGTTGGTGACGAAGCCGATGACGCCTTCGTCGCCGATGCGGTCGCTGGCCCAGCGGATGGCGCGCATGTAGGAGTCGTAGAGGCTGTTCTTGTTCGTCGCATCCGTCCGTGCGGCGAACGTGTCTCGCACGCGAGCGTCGAGAGTGGGGTACTTGACGTTGGCGTTGTCGTCGTTGCCGGAGGTTTGGCCGACGGAGTAGGGCGGGTTGCCGACGATCACGCGGATGTCGAGCTTCTTCTGGGCTTCTGCGCGGGAGTTGTTCGCGGGGAAGACAGTCTCGTCGATGAGGTCGCCGTCTTCGGTGAGCTGGAACGTGTCCGTCAGGACGATGCCGTCGAACGGCTCGTAGTCCTCCACCGACGGGTTCACCCCGTGGGCCTGGGCTTGGAGGTCGTGGAAGGTGGTCTCGATGTTGATTGCGGCGATGTAGTAGGCGAGCAGCAGGATCTCGTTCGCGTGCAGCTCTGAGGCGTACTTGCGTGCCAGATCGGCGGGGTCGATGAGCTCGGACTGGAGCAGGCGCACGATGAAGGTGCCGGTGCCGGTGAAGGGGTCGAGCACGTGGACGCCTTCGTCGCTGATCGAGCGGCCGAACTCCTGCTTCAGGACGTCGCCCACGGAGCGGAGGATGAAGTCGACGATCTCGATGGGGGTGTAGACGACACCCATGGCGTCGGCTGCGCGGGGGAAGGCGTTCTTGAAGAAGCTCTCGTAGAGCTCGGTGATGATCTTCTGCTTGCCCTCGGCGTTGTCGATCCCGGCCGCCCGCAGCCGCACAGAGTCGTAGAACTTCTCCAGGGACTCCGCCTCAGCGTCCACATGCATCGCCGTCAGTGCATCGACCATGCGGTCCATGACCTGGGAGACGGGGTTGTGTTCTGTGAAGGCGTAGCCCTCGAAGAGGGCATCGAACACCGGCTTGGTGATCATGTGCTGGGCGAGCATCTCGATCGCCCCGTCCCGGGTGATCGACTCGTTCAGGTTCCGTCGCAGCGCATCGAGGAACACCCCGAACTGCTGGGAGGCCGCGGTGTCAGGATCGTCCACGAGTGCGGTGATGCGGGCGATGTGGGCCTGGGCGATCTGGGCGATGTCCTTGGCCCACTGGTCCCAGTAGGTGCGGGATCCGACCTTCTTCACCATCCGCGCGTAGATCGCGTTGCGCAGCTCATCCATCTGCGAGAGCCGCAGCGCCAGCGCGCCCTGGGCGTTGCCTGCGGAGGGGTCGTCGGAACCGGGGCCGTCACCGGATTCGTTGCCTGGATCGTCTGCGCCCCCGTCGGACCCGTAGCCGACGCCCATGACGTTGATCTTCTCGTCGCGCTTCGTGTTCAGCTCGACCTTGTTGACCATCGCGTCGAACCGCTCGTCGTGGGCGCGCAGGGCCTGCAGGACGTCCCAGACGACTTGGAAGTTGCGGTTGTCGTCCAGCGCCTTCTCTGGCGCGACACCCGCGGGGACCACCACAGGAAGGATGATGTAGCCGTACCGCTTGCCCTTCGCCAGGCGCATGACGCGGCCCACGGACTGCACCACGTCAACGACCGAGCGGCGAGGGTTCAGGAACATCACCGCATCCAGCGAGGGCACGTCCACGCCCTCCGACAGGCAGCGGGCGTTGGACAGCACTCGGCAGGTGTCCTCCCCAGCGTCCTCCTTCAGCCAGTCCAGGAGTTCGGCGCGCTCCATCGCGTTCATCGTGCCGTCCACGTGGCGCGCCCGGACGGCGAGGAGGTCTTCGGGATTCTCGTCCTCGTGGTTTTCGATGTAGGTGGAGACGACGTCGGTGAACTGCTCGGCGATCTGCTTCGAGGATTTGATGTCCTTCGCGAACGCGACCGCGCGGTGCATCGGCTGGGGGTCCAGTCCGAAGGCGTGCTCGGCGTCTCCGCGCTTGGCCAGGCCGTTCCAGCAGCCGATCAGTCGCGTGGCATCGTCGAGGGTCAGCTCGCCGTTCTGGGCGAAGGCCTCTTGCATCGACTCGTTGACGGCTTCTTGATTCACCGTGAGGATCAGAACCTTGTAGTCGGTGAGCATCCCCAGGCCCGCTGCTTCACCGAAGCCCAGACGGTAGAACTCCGGGCCGAACACGTCCTCGTCGTCCATCGACGCCAGGACAGCCTGCGCCTTCCCAGCTTTCGCCTTCGAGGCATCGTCGTAGATGCGCGGAGTCGCCGTCATGTACAGGCGCTTGGACGCCTTGAGGTACTTAGGATC
The DNA here is from genome assembly GCF_005490785.1 of Brachybacterium sp. SGAir0954. GTDB lineage: Bacteria > Actinomycetota > Actinomycetes > Actinomycetales > Dermabacteraceae > Brachybacterium > Brachybacterium rhamnosum. Next base: position 1,990,626 of record NZ_CP027295.1, read on the forward strand.
GTGGACCCGCACGAACGCGGACTCCTCCGTGCCCGCGAGCGTCGCGCCTGTGGTTCGGTGCGCCTCATCGCAGATCACCAGGTCGAACGGTTCGAGCCCGGCGATCTTCTGCGCCTGCGCGACGACGTCGATCGACTGGTATGTCGCGAACACGACCCGCATGCCCTCGCCGTTCGTGCGGGCGTCCTTCATCCGCTGCGCCAGGCGCTCCGGGTCCGTGGTCGCAGGCAGCGCAAGGTCCACGACCGAGATCTCCGCGGTGTCCTGTGAGGACTTCCGCCCCTGGGAGGCCTTCGCGTCCGAGCACACGGCCATCGACGTGATACCCAGCTCCGTGTTGTTCGACCACTCGCGCAGGGCCTGGGAGAGCAGGGCGATCGACGGCACCAGGAACAGGACGCTGCCCGCAGCGCCCACGTACTCCTCTGCCAGGCGCAGCGACGTGAACGTCTTGCCGGTCCCGCATGCCATGATCAGCCGGCCACGGTCATGCTCCGAAAACCCATCGGTCACGTCCTCGATCGCCGTGCGCTGATACGGACGCAGGTCCGACGCGCCCGCGAGGGAGAGAACTGTGGGGGTTGCCGGGTCAAAGAATGCCCAGTCGACTCGGGAGTCCTCGAAGTCTTCCAGCCCCAGGCGCCGTACCGGGATCGCCTGCTCGCGGATCGTCTCCTCGGCGTTCGCTCCCCACTGCGTGGTCGTCGAGACCACGAGACGCTCCGAGAACCCACCACGACCCGAGGCCGCGAGGAACTTGTCCAGGTCTCCCTTCGAGATCCGATGCGTGGGCGCGTAGAACTTGCACTGGATCGCCGTCAGCCCGCCATCGCGCCGCTCGGCCACCAGGTCGATGCCCGTGTCGTGCCCCCACTTGCCCGGCCACTGGTCCCACATCCACACCGTCGAGAACTGACTCGCCCACAGCGGATCCGTCTGCAGGAACGACTTGGTGAACTGCTCGAACCGCGTTCCCTGATCGGCCGTCGACGTGGCCTCGTTGTACATGCGGTCGAAGAGCTTCAGCGCGGTGAGCGCCGTGGGAGCAGACATGTGCCCCAGTATCTCTCAGGTGTGCTGGTGTAGGCCGCGACGTGCGAGAAGTACGGCTTCCGCGCGTGCGGTCGACTTGCAGTCAAGGACGTGGGGTTTCGTCCGAGAGGGTCATGGCCGATGGGCGGCTTGCGGTCGATCGCCGCACAGGGACTCCGCGAGGTCGCCGATCGGGGTGCCGAGCGCGTGCGCGACATTGTGCAGCACCCGAACGCTCACGGCGTGGTCGCCCGCTTCGAGCCTCATCAAGGTCGTGCGATCGATTCCCGCAGCCCCGGCAACCGCGTCGATGCTGAAGCCACGGGCAGAACGCGCCTTTGCGACCTCCATCCCGAGCGCTCGCAGATCTGCGTCGGGAGAGGGGGTGGGTTGGGTCACCTCGCAAGGCTGGGCACTTCAGAGCACCAGTACAGTCGCAAATTTGCGACTATCGTTGTCTACGACATCACACCTCGGCGTCGCCTACAAGGAGGAGAGGCACATGGCTCGGAGAGGGCGCACGCACGCTGCAGGCGCGACGGCAGGACTGGTAGCCGTCGGCCTCGCTCTGGCGGGATGCGGCAGCACGAGCGAGTACGAAGGGGAGTTCACCGTGGCGAACGGGGACTCCTCCTTCTATGTCGGGAACCTGCACCGCTCCGACACCGTGACCGTCACGTGCAGTGAGAAGGGCGGGACCATCACCGCCACGATCACCGCGAGCGACGACGGGGCCGAGTTCACGACCACCCAGCCCGACGAGGGCAGTGGACTCGCGGGCGGAACCCTGACCATGGACGGCGAGGAGTTCACCTGGGAGGTCCGCGACGGCGCGACCGCCGACGACGAGAAGCCCTTCGTGGACGAGATGCAGACCGGGGAGCCTGTCTCGTGGTCCGACACCGGCATCCTGGAGTTCGGCTCCGGTCTGCGCCAGGCGACCACCAAGAGCGACGAGGGCGAGGTCCGCGTCCAGATTCCCGGGCAGGTGGACTGCTCAGGCGGTTCTGGGGGCTGACTCACCCCTGGGTGGCGCGCCGCCGGGCTCAAAGGTTTTCCCTCCTTGCCTTAGACCATCTTCTCTTCCTCCGAAAGGAAGCACATGGCCAAGCTCTGGACATCCCCAAGATCGGGGTACACGTACGACGTCACGAGCAGGGATAACCATGGGTACTGGAAGGTGGTGGACGCGCCGACCTTCGTGACCTTCGGTGCGGTGATGTCGCAGTTCGCGGTGCTCGGAGGTGTCACCCTGGTTGCGGGTCTGTTCGCTGCTTTCGGTGTCGCCTTCCTGTTCGTGGGCATCACCATGGGGATCGCCCGATGGTTCGTCACGCCTATCGTCCTGGCGGTGGTGTGCCTGACTCTGCTGGCACTGCCCGAGGGGCGGCGCCGTTGGCCGCTTCTGGTGGGAGCCTGCGCGTTCTGCATCGTCATACTCCTCCCGGCGACATTCGTGTCCATGTATCTGCTCGCGCACAGCCGCGACACCATGGGGCTCGGCTACGCGTGGGCGGCGAGCCTCCCCTTAGTGCCCTTGATGTTCCTGGTCATGAGCGTATGGCTCGCAATCCGTCGGTCCTGGTGGGTCATGGCGCTCGCGCTCTTCGTGTTCGTGATGACGGCACTCATGTCGGTTCTGCCATGGATCGATGCCCTGTTCTCTGTCAACGAGATGACGGGACTCGTCCCGCCGGCCGCAGGATCCATGGCGATGGACAACATCCTGAGCGTCCTCACCTACCTCGTCGTGGCGGCGATCCTTTCAGTGGTGTCGGGGCAGGTGGCTCTGTACCTGGAGCGCAGGAGCGTCGGTGCCTGACACCACGACAGTCGCCTCAGTCCCTACGTCCTGCCTAAGTGCCGTGGGTAAGCTAGCCGCAGAAGCGACCGTAGGCGTCGCGCTTGAAGGAGGTAAAGTGCCTTACCGACTTGATGATCTGCTAGTGGTGGGGGTGGCTTCAAGCGCCCTATTCAATCTTAATGAGTCCGATAGGTTTTTCCGAGAGCATGGCGAAGATGCGTATCGCAAGTATCAGGACGATCGAATAGATGACACCCTGGAGCCCGGAGTTGCCTTTTCTTTCATAAAGCGCCTCCTGGGTCTTAATGACCTCGTTGAGGGTGGCGGCAAGCTCGTTGAGGTTATTGTCATGTCCAGGAATGACCCCGACACTGGGTTGCGAGTCATGAAATCTATTCAGGCACATGGGTTGGATATTACTCGAGCGATTTTTATGCAAGGCCGCTCTCCCTATCGCTTCGGGAAAGCATTGTCGATGTCCCTATTTTTATCGGGTGATGCAGAGGACGTCAAGGATGCGATTAAGCAGGGGGTTGCTGCCGGCCAGGTGGTCGGGGACCCGCAGGCTTCTCCGGAGAGTGGGGATCTTAGAATTGCCTTCGACTTTGACGGAGTGATCGCTGGGGATGAATCGGAGCAGGTTATGCAGGAGAGCGGTCTCGAGGCATTTCATGAGCATGAGACTGAGCGTGTGGCGGAGCCGATGATGGAGGGGCCGCTATCAGATTTTCTTCGAGGCATCAATCGCGTACAGGACGTAGAAGATGCATTAGTTCGCGAGGCGAAGACGGACGGGGCCGTCTATAATAGGCGTCTACATGTAGCTATCGTGACTGCTCGAAATGCTCCTTCTCATGAGAGGGCGATCAAGCACCTGCGTTCAGTCGGATTGCGGGTGAATGATGCATTTTTCCTTGGCGGGGTAGACAAGGCCGGGGTCCTTGAGGTGCTGAAGCCTCATATTTTCTTCGACGACCAACGGGGGCATTTGGAAGGGGCGCAGAAGGTTGTGCCTAGCGTTCACGTTCCTTTCGGCGTAACGAACGTGTAGTCCGACTCTTGCTAGGTGCCGGGATTGCACGGCACCTGCTCGTAATACTCGATAGCTTTGACCAACGCGACCGCGGGGTGACGGGGGTGCGTGGTTTCTAGGAGAGTATTATCCATCTTGTGCTCTATCTGCCTGTTCCAGTCAGATCGATTGCTTTTCGATCGGATCATTAGGCGCCTCGATTGTCACTTTGCGGCAAAACGGGGCCCTGCTGGTCCTCGCGACTGAGAGGCGGGCGCGGCACCGCAGCGAAGAGATGGGTCCGGTCTTCGATCGGACCCATCTCGCTAAGTGGCTGTCCCTAACCCGCGGGCGGGACGTGGATTTCTGGGGTCAGATGCTCATTTCGAGCTTGGTGTCGACAGCAGTGGCTCCGGCCTCGAACCCGGCGACGGCCCCCCGCTGTACGGAGATCCACAGATGCTCCCGCTCTCGATCCAAGCGGTCCTTCCCGAACACGGCCGAGCGGGCGGAGGGAGAAAGGGGCTGCGTCTCGAACCAGCGCCGCCGAGTCGTCAGGTCGAGTGAGTAGCCGGTCACGTGGCGGACCAGGGAGCCGTCCACGAACCCCTTGATCGAGGGTGCGAAGATCGCCCCTACTGCCTTCGCGCGCTGGGCGTTCTCCTCTGACATGGGCCACACTCCCGAGATCCCGGCCCACTCCTCGGCCTTGGACAGGCCTGCCAGGTTGGCAAAGTCCCAGCCCGCCCAACGCCGGGGCTGGAGACTGGGGTGGAGGGGGTCGCAGGGGCCGCTTGGGCGGAGCGGGCCGATCGAGACCCGTAGCACGCTCAGGCCAACGCCGTTGATGACGCGGGTGCGGGAGAACAGATTCTCCACTTCCTCGGAGTTGACCATGGCGGGGGTGGTGGAGGTGGTGAGGCGATGCATCGTGACGAGGTCCGCGATGCAGGCGGGAGTCACGGTCGGAAGCTCCTGGGCGTGAAGCTGATATGCGCCCCTGAGGTGCAGCACGTTCGCGCCCCGCAAAGCCTCGGTGGCTCGGCGTGCGGCCTGCTCGATGGTGATGATCTCGGACATGGGTAGTACCTCGTTTCTATTTCCAGAGCCTTGGTCGTCTCGCGGGATCGACCGCAGCCCCGATGGGTAAATGCAACGGTAGCAGATGTTGGGGGAGGGGGACATCTGCGATGACGTCGAGGAACTGTGCCTAGCCGATAACTATTCTTTTCGGATAGACTCGAAGCATGTCTTCCACCGGCGCGCTCGTGCCTCAGATGCAGGTACCTGTCGACCTCGACACCCTCACTTCGCGATGGCTTGGTGCGCTCGCTCCAGCGACTCGCACCGGCTATGCCGCAGACGCACGTGCCTGGCTCTCGTATGCGTCATCGAGCGGCATCGACCCCAAGGCCGCGACCGGGCGTGATCTGGCCGGCTGGGTTGCGACCCTCGACGCGCTCGCGCCGAGCACGCGGGCGAGACGTGTCGCCGGGGTGCGGAGCTTCTACGCGTGGCTTCGGGATGAGGGGATAGTGACGGCGGTGCCGGAACTGCCGCGTGGCGCCCGCCCGCGCGTTCGAGGGCAAGACGACGCGCGGCTCGTTGGGCTCAGTTCTAGTGAAGCGTCTCGACTTATGTCGGCAGCTGATGTGCATTCGCCGAGGATGGCTGCGCTGGTCTCCGTCCTCCTCACAACCGGCCTGCGGATCCATGAGGCGCTCGCTCTGACGGTGGGGGACCTCCGTGTCGGTGGCGGTGGTCGCGTGACGGCAACGATCACTGGCAAAGGGGAGCGAGTGAGGACAGTCGTTGTCCCGCCGCTTGCTGTCGAGCGCCTGGATGTGATTCGACCGGCAGACGAAGGCGTCTACTTCCGAACCCGTACTGGGCGGCCGTGGGATCAGCGAGAGGCTCGCGACTCACTGAGCCGTGTCGGTCGGAAGCTCGGTATGGATCTGCATCCGCATGTCCTCCGGCACACTGCCGCGAGTCTGGCGCTGGCGGGTGGGGCGAACGTCGAGGCGGTTCGGGCGATGCTTGGGCACAGCAGCCTGACGACGACCCAGCGGTATGTGCGCGCGGCGGGCAACCTCGACGCCAGTCCTGCCTATGCGCTTGCGGCCACGATCGCGCCTACGTCTTCCGGCGACGGCCGCTGATGGGGCGCCCTTCGATACCCCGCGGCGAGACTGGTGAACTGCGCTATCAGGTGCGCCAGGCGCCCACTGAGCCATGGCGAGCTGTCCTGTTGGACGATGCACGTAAGAAGGGGTGGACCCGCGCCAGGGTGGGTCGCGCCTGGCGCGTGCTCCAGAGCGTGGGCACGACGGACGGTTCGCGGGTCGTCAGCCGAATCGCACCGACGCACTCCGAGGCCGCTGATGCGACGCGGGCCGCTGTCCAGGTGCTCGTGGACTCACTGTCCGTGGATCCGAAGGCGCCGACTCTTGGCAGCATGCTCGAATGGGTCCGCGCGCGTATCGATGCTGGTGATGACCCGAACGTCACCTCGCCTCGTTCGCGGGGCCAGTACCTCGCGGTCCTGGCCACCTGGTGCGGGCTCGGTCCCCAGGAGGGCGAGCGAACTCACCACTACCGTACGGACATCATCACGACCCCCATCGCTGACCTCACGCCCGGTGACCTGCAAGACGAACTCGTGGCCATCGCCGCAGCGGGCGGCGCCTCGGCAATGCGGCACGTCCGCGCGATGTGGCGGAAGTCGACGGCGCGCGCCCTCGCCCTTCGGCTGATCGTTGTCGACCCGGCTTCCGGGCTCACCTTGCCTCCGGCGCCACCTCGCGGCACCAAGGTCTATGCGAACGGGGCACCTCGCTTCGTCGACAATGCGCTGACTCCTGAGCAGGAGAAGGATCTGCGCGAGTTCCTTGCGTCGGACGACAGAGCGAAGACGGAGGGCATCGCAGACCCACTCGCCCTCGCTCTGGAAACGGGCGCGCGCATCAGTGAGCTCATCAGCATTCGTTGGGACGACGTGTCCGACGAGACCCTGACGCTTGCGGGACAGATCGTCCGCATCAAGGGGGAGGGGCTGCAGTGGCGAGCGGGGTTGAAGACCGGCCCGGAGACTCGGGTGGTCCCCCTGACGAAAGGTGCTCGAACGCTCCTCGACCGGCGTCGGGCGCGACGTCCTGAGGAGTCGGAAGCGGCAGGGTCCTGGTTGGTCTTCACCTCTCCGCGTGGGATGCGTCCCGACCCGGACAACATGGCCGCTGCTGTGCGGCGAGCCCTGGATCGTGCTGGCCTGCCCTGGGCGACGGTGCACACCCTCAGACGTACGGTCGAGAACCGGCTGATCAGCAGCGGCACGGATCCTCGATTGATCGAGCGGGTGATGGGGCACACGAGCGTCACCGCGCACAGGGCCTACTGGAACCGCGGACTTGATCCGGTGGGGGCTCTGAGCGGCCTGGAAGGAAGTACACACGTACAGCCCGAGTAACCTCGTCGTTTCGCCGTTGCTTGGGGCACTCCACGACGTTTGTGCTGGCCAGTGCCCCCACCCGGACTCGAACCGGGAACCGACGGATTAGAAGGCCGTTGCTCTATCCATTGAGCTATGGAGGCGCGGCGCGGTGGGCCGGAGCTGGTCCGGATCGGCGCCGCACAGAGTCTAACGACCGGTGCGACCCCGCGGTCCGCGCCCCGCGTGCGGTGACCAGGCCCGGGCCCCGGTCGACGTGCCGCGCGGGTCCTCGCCCTGGCAGCGCGGGCAGGTCCAGAACACCCGGCCCTCGGTCCCCTCGAGGCGCGGCTCGGCGATCTCGGAGCGCAGGATCCGGGCGCGGCAGCGGCGGCACTGCTGCCCGCCCCTCCCGTACACCCAGAGGTCGCCGTCCCGCCCCAGCATGCCGCCGGTGGTGACCCGCACCTCCCGCTCGGCGTTCAGCAGGAGCAGGCGGCGGGCGAGGTCCACGAGCGTGCCGAGGTCCCCGACCTGCGCGACGGTCGCCGCGGGATGCACCCGGCGCAGGAAGCACAGCTCGCTGCGATAGATGTTGCCCACCCCTGCCAGGAGGTGCTGGTCCAGGAGGGCGAGGCCGATCGACCGGTCGGGCTCCGTGGCGAGGTTCGCGATCGCGCGCTCCCGGTGCCCCTCGGACCAACCGGGGTCCAGGAGATCCGGTCCGAGCGTTCCCACGAGCTCGGCCTCGTCGGCCGTGCGCAGGAGCCGCACCTGCTGGACCTCGTAGGCGATCGCCCGCACCTCGCGGCCGTCGTCGTGCCGTGCCGTGAGCCGGATCCGGATCGTCGCGGGGTCGCGCGGGCCGGCGCTCGTGTCGCTCGAGCGGAGGGCGCGGCCGTCCACGCGCCAGATGCCGTCCATCATCAGATGGGAGTGCAGGGTCATCGGCGGCGCCCCGGAGCCCTCCGGCGGGACGAGACGGATCAGCAGATGCTTGCCGCGTGGGCGCACCTCGCGCACCCTCCAGCCCGTGAGATCCGCGGTCGCGTGCCGGGGGACGCGCAGCTCGCTCGACGTGAGCGTCGCGCCCGCGAGCGCCTCGTGAAGGATCCGGCACTGCCGGAAGACGGTGTCCCCTTCCGGCATCAGCGGCCTCCTGCCCGCACGCGCAGCGACTTCGGAGAGCGGTAGCAGCCGGCGTCCACGAGCGCCTGCGCGATCCCCGTGACGGCCTCGGCTCCGATCGCATGGCCGTTGATCCGCTCGATCTGCAGCTGGGGGAGGCGGGAGTCCTCGACGACGGCACGCACCAGCTGCTCCGCGGCCGGGGTGATCAGCTCGCCGTCTGCCCACCACAGCAGGCTCCGGGCGCCCTTGTCGACGACCGCGAGGGGATGGCCGTCCACGAGCATCACGAGGGCGCCCGCGCGGCGGGCCGGTCGGACGGTCGCTCCCTCCGGTGGGGCAGGGGCGAGAGGCGGCCAGGGCAGCGACGCACCGTAGGGGTTCGCGGGGTCCGTCGCGGCGAGCGCCACGGCGCCCGCCTCCGGCGACGGCCCGGAGTGCTCCTCCGCCTCCCGCTCGCGGTCCCGCAGCAGGTCCACGGCCTCGACCGGTGCGAACTGGGAGGCGCCGAGGCCGTCCACGAAGTAGCCGCGGCGGCAGCTGCCGTTCTCCTCGAGCACCGACAGCACCCGGTACACGCCCGCGAAGCCGCCCGGCAGGTCCTCGACGTCCATCGCGCCGCGGGTGACGACCCCGTGCCGGTCCAGCAGCAGCGTCGCGAGCGCACCGGCCCGTGCGGCCGGGTCCACCGGCTCCACCCTCACGGCCGACCATCGGCCGGCGCCCGTCGGCCCGGTGACCAGCTCCGACGGGCTCGACGCGCCCTGCCGCATCATCGCCGCGGAGAGCCGGGCGGCGCCGCGACGGCTGAGCTGCCGGGAGCGTCCGGGCGTGCGCGAGCGGGCGGAGCGTGGGGCGCTGCCGCGGGTGAGCACGCGCAGCGCCTCGAAGGAGTCGTTCGTGACGAGGGAGGCGAGCGCGAGCTCCCACAGCGCCTCCTGCAGCTCCTCCGGCGGGACCGCCGCTCCGTCCTCCGCGAGGGCGGTGAGGAGCTCCCCGGTCCGGAGCGCACCGGGCGTGCCGCGCAGCAGGGCCAGCAGCCGCGCCGCGGTGGAGCCCTCCGGGAGCGCGGCGGCCGAGGACTCGAGCTCCGCGGCGTCCAGGCCGAGCGGCAGGGCGTCCGCGAGGTGCAGGCGCACCCAGGCGTCGTCGGCGCCGAGCCGGCCGTGCCCGGTCCACACGAGCTCGCCGGCGGCGAAGGCGGAGTCCACGAGCGCCGGCGTGATCTCCGGCAGTCGCGCCGGGAGCACCTGCGACTCCCAGGCGGAGGCCGGCAGGGACACCCCGGTGAGCTGGTCGATCACCGAGAGCAGCCCGTCCCGGCCGTGCCAGTCGGGGCGGGCGCGGCGGCCGTCGGCCCGGCGCGGCACCAGGTGCTGCCAGGTGCCGAGGAAGCGCGCGTACACGGGGCCGGGCACGGGAGCGATGTCGCGCCGGGACGCGGCGAGGCTCGCCCGACGGATCCGGCGCAGCACCTCCGCGTCCACCCACTCCTCCCCGGTGCGGCCGGGGGTGAACTCGCCGGTCTGGAGGACACGCTCGGAGGCGAGCTGCTCGAGCGCGGCCCGGGCCACGCCGGGGGCGAGACCGAGCGCCTCGACCACGTGCTCCGCGGGGAAGGGGCCGCGGGAGCGCGCCCAGCGCTGCAGAAGCTGGGGGACGGCGCGGTCCACGGGAGCGAGCAGGGACTCGGGGAGACCGGGCGGCAGAGCCACGCCGAGGGCGTCCCGCAGCAGCGCGGCGTCCTCGATCCCGGCCACGTGCTCGGCCCCCGCGAAGCGCACGATGATCACGCGCCGCGCCCGCTCGAGCTCCTCGATCGCCGCGTCGACGTCGAGCTCGCCGGCGGCGCGATGGGCGAGCTCGGCGCGGGTGAGCGGTCCCAGCCGGCGCAGGGCGTCCGCCACGTTCTCCGCAGTGCGCAGCGCGCGCTCCTCGGTGAGACCCTGCAGGCGCTGCTCGACCTCCGCGATCACCTCCGCGTCCAGCAGCTCGCGCAGGCTCACCGATCCCAGCAGCTCCGCGAGCAGCGACTGGTCCAGGGCGAGCGCGGCCGTGCGGCGCTCCGCGAGCGGAGCGTCGGTGTCGTAGATGAACTGGGCGAGGTAGCCGAACAGCAGCGAGCGGGCGAAGGGGGACGGCGCCTCCGTCTCGACCTCGCGCACCTGCACCGTCCGCCGTGTCACCTGGGACATCAGGTCCACGAGGGAGGGGAGGTCGTAGACGTCCTGCAGGCACTCGCGCGCGGCCTCGAGCATGATCGGGAAGTCCGGGTACGGGCGCGCCACCTCGAGCAGGTGGGCGGAGCGCTGGCGCTGCTGCCACAGCGGTGCCCGCTGGTTCGGGTCACGGCGCGGCAGCAGCAGCGCCCGCGCCGCGCACTCGCGGAAGCGGGAGGCGAAGAGGGCGGAGGAGCCCACGAGCCGCCGCACCTCCTCCTCGATCTCCTCCGGGGTGAAGACGAAGAGGTCCGCGCCGGGCGGCTGCTCGCCGTGCGGGATCCGCAGGACGATGCCGTCGTCCGCGGCCATGACCTGGCCGTCGAGCCCGTAGCGCTCCTCGACGCGGGCGCCGACGGCGAGGGCCCAGGGGCCCGTGATCCGCTGGCCGAGCGCGCAGTGCAGGACCACCCGCCAGTCGCCGAGCTCGTCGAGGAAGCGCTCCACGACGAGCTGCCTCGGGCCGGGCACCGCCCCCGTGACCTGCTGCTGCTCGGCGAGCTGGTCGAGCAGCACGGTGCGGGCGTTGCCGTCGAGCCCCAGCGCTTCGAGCCGGCTCTCCGCTTCCTCGCGGGGGAGGGCGGCGAGCTCCGCCTGCGCGGCCTGCAGGGCACGGCCCAGGCTCGCGGGGCGGCCGTCGCCGTCACCGTGCCAGAAGGGGATCCGGCCCGTCAGGCCGAAGGCGGGGGAGACCGTGACCCTGGAGGCGGTGATCTCCTCGATCCGCCAGCTCGTGGTGCCCAGCGTGATGACGTCGCCGCGGCGGGACTCGTAGACCATCTCCTCGTCGAGCTCTCCCACGCGCCGTTGCTGCGTGTCGTCGTCCCCGGTGACCAGGTGCACGGGGTAGAGGCCGCGGTCCGGGATCGTGCCGCCGCTGGTCACCGCGAGGCGCTGGGCACCCGGGCGCCCGGAGAGCGTTCCCGCCTCGTGGTCGTGGACGAGCCGGGGCCGCAGCTCGGTGAAGGCGGTCGAGGGGTAGCGGCCGGCGAGCAGGTCGATCGTCTGGTCGAAGGCCGCGCGGGGCAGGGCGCGATAGGGGTGCGCGCTGCGCACGAGCTCGAACCACTCCTCGACCTGGAGGTCCTCCATCGCGGCGGCGGAGACGGTGTGCTGGGCGAGCACGTCCAGGGCGTTGCGCGGGACGGAGAGCGGCTCGATGCGGCCCGCGAACGCCTCCTGCACGGCGACGGCGGAGCGCAGCACGTCCATCGCGTGCAGCGGGTGCAGCACGCCTCTCGAGACGGCGCCGACGTCGTGCCCGGCACGCCCCACGCGTTGCAGCAGGCTCGAGACGCTCATCGGCGCGGCGACCTGCAGCACGAGGTCGACGGCGCCCATGTCGATGCCGAGCTCGAGGGAGGAGGTCGCGACGACGCAGCGGAGGCTGCCGGATTTCAGCTGGTCCTCGATCTGGGCACGGATCTCCTTGGACATGGAGCCGTGGTGGGCGCGGGCGATGTCCTCCAGCTCGGTGCCGTCGGGGCTCTCGACCCGCTCCGCCCCGTCGGACAGCGGCGAGGGATCGGCGGCCATGCGGCGGGCGTGGAGCCGGTTGAGCTTGCCGGTCAGCCGCTCCGCCTGGCTGCGGGAGTTCGTGAACACGATCGTCGAGCGGTGGGCGAGGACCTCCGCGAGCACCGCCCGCTCTACGTGCGGCCAGATGGTGCCGGAGACGTCCTCGTCGTCGACCGCGTCGACCGGCGGCTCGATCGCCTGGAGATCGGGGACGGGCATCGTGATCGTGAGGTCCCAGCGCTTCGTCGAGGGCGGTCGCACCACGGTCACGTCCCGATGCCGGCCCGCGCCGGAGAGGAAGGCGGCGACCTCGTCCACCGGCTCCACCGTCGCGGAGAGCCCGATCCGCTGCGCGGGCCGCTCGAGAAAGGCGTCGAGGCGGGCGAGCGACAGCGCGAGGTGCACGCCGCGCTTGGTGCCGGCGACCGCGTGGACCTCGTCGATGATCACCGTGTCCACGGAGGTGAGCGTCTCCCGCGCCTGGGAGCTGAGCATGAGGAAAAGCGACTCAGGGGTCGTGATGAGCACGTCCGGGGGATGCGCCACGAGCCGGCGGCGCTCCGCGGCCGGAGTGTCCCCAGTGCGCACGCCGACGCTGATCTCCCGGCGCGGCAGGCCGAGCCGCTCGGCGGCGCGGGCGGTGCCGACGAGCGGCGAGGTGAGGTTCCGCTCCACGTCCACCCCGAGCGCCTTGAGCGGCGAGATGTAGAGGACGGAGGTGCGCCGTCGCTCCCGGGGACCGCGCGCGGAGCGAGCACCGCGGGGCGGCGACGGAGTCTCCTCCGGCGCCGCCATGGTGAGGCGGTCGATCGCGGTGAGGAAGGCGGCGAGGGTCTTGCCGGAGCCGGTGGGGGCGACGACGAGGGTGTCCTCCCCGCGCTCGATCGCGGCCCAGGCGCTGCGCTGCGCCGGGGTGGGGCCCGCGAAGGACTCGGCGAACCAGGCGGTCGTCGCGGGGGAGAAGGAGGCGGGCAGGCCGGTGCCCTCCCCGGAGGCGGGGTCAGGGTCCTGCGGGCCGGTGCGCATCCGCCCATTGTGGCGCGCAGGGACGACGATCGTGCGGCGCGCCGGCCCCGGACGGCTCAGGAGGAGGCCGGGAGTGTTCGCTCCCTGTGAACTGCCCGGACCATTCGAGGAGCGCACGTGGCAGGATGAATCCACGGCGGGACCCGCACCTGCGGCTCCCGCGCACGACACCTCGAAGGGATGATCCGAATGGCTGCGTCCACGTACACGCTTCCCGATCTCGACTACGACTACGGCGCTCTCGATCCGTCGATCTCCGGCAAGATCATGGAGCTGCACCACTCCAAGCACCACGCGACCTACGTCAAGGGTGCGAACACGGCGCTCGAGAAGCTCGCCGCGGCCCGCGAGGCCGAGGACTTCGGCACCGTGAACCAGCTGTCGAAGGATCTCGCCTTCAACCTCGGTGGTCACACCAACCACTCGATCTTCTGGAAGAACCTCTCGCCGGAGGGCGGCGACAAGCCGACCGGCGAGCTCGCCGCCGCGATCGACGACCAGTTCGGCTCCTTCGACGCATTCCGCGCGCACTTCTCCGCCGCGGCGCTGGGCATCCAGGGCTCCGGCTGGGCGATCCTCGCCTACGAGCCCGTGGGCGGGAATCTCGTCATCGAGCAGTTCTACGACCAGCAGAACGGCGTGCCCGTCGCGACGATCCCGCTGTTCCAGCTGGACATGTGGGAGCACGCCTTCTACCTCGACTACCAGAACGTCAAGGCGGACTACGTCAAGGCGATCTGGAACATCGTGAACTGGGCCGACGTCCAGAAGCGCTTCGAGGCCGCCACCTCGACCGCCTCCGGCCTGGTCGTGCCGCAGGCCTGATCGACCCCGCCCGGCAGGTCCCGGGCAGCCGACGGACGGCCGGTCCCCGCGAGGGGGCCGGCCGTCCTCGCGCGTCCGGGGACCGATCGTTCCTCCCCAGCGGGGGTCCGTCCACAGCCCCGCCGGGGGCATGGCTCCGACGGGCGGGCCGACGGGACAGTGAGGGCAGTCGGCACGGTGCCGGCGCCGGGAGCCTCCCGGCACAGGGAAGGACATCCCCCATGAAGGACGCCACCGTCATCACCATCCGCGGGAACCTCACCGAGGACCCCCAGCCCAAGACCCAGGGCAACGGCGCCAAGCTGCGGGTCGCGGTCACCGACAGCTATTTCGACCGTGAGTCGCAGACCTGGAAGGACCTCAGGTCCGAGTTCTACACCGTCTTCACTGGCCCCGCGCTGGGCGCCAACGTGCTCTCCTCGGTCCGCAAGGGCAACCCGGTCGTGGTCACCGGGCGGCTGAGCACGAACACCTGGCAGGACGACGCCGGAACGGACCGCACGGACCTCCAGATCAACGCCGATAGCGTCGCCGTGGACCTCGTCTGGGGCAGCGCCACCTACAAGGGACGCCTGCGCCTGGACACCATCCCCGAGCACGATCCGAGCACCGGGGAGGTCCTCACCCCCGGCGAGGAGGAGGTCACGATCCCCGAGGAGGCCGTCGCCGTCGCGTGAGCGCAGGCCCATCCACCGGGGCCGGGGTGATGCAGGATCGTCCCGGCCCCGAGCGGGAGGAGCGCCCCGAGCACGAGGGCGGGGTTCAGCCGTCCTCGCGCAGGGACTGCAGGAGGGCGGAGGACAGCTCGGGCACGAGGGCCTCGCCCAGCACGAATCCGTCCCCGCCGGGCCTGCGCACGGCGGACCACGTGGTGCCGTCCTCGAGAGCGGCGACGACGATCCGGAGCGTCGAGCCGGCCGGCAGGGTCTCCTGGCCCTCCTCGACGCGCACCGTCCAGGCGGAGGCGGCGAGATCGCAGACCAGCGCCCCGCCCACGGCGAGATCGGGCCAGGCGATGCTCGCGAGGCCCTCGAGCGGGTCCGTGGGCGCGGTGCCCGGCCCGGCGGCCGCGGCGTCGTCGAGCTCGACGGGGGTCAAGGCGTGCTCGTCCGCGGCGCTCTCCCCGGCGGCGGCCTCCTCGACCCCCAGCAGCGAGGCGAGCGAGGGCGAGGCGGCGAGCAGCTCGGAGACCCGCGCGAGCGCGAACCAGCGCGGCGCGGGGAGCGGCTCCTCGGCCACGTGACGGGCGACCTCGAGCACGGCGGCCGCGAGCGCGGCGGTGGGGGCGTCCAGAGGGTCCGGAGTCGTCATCGAATCGTGAGCCGCCCTTCGCGGTCGACCTGACAGAATGGTGGGGACCACCACTGCCGGTGGTCACTCCCCACTGTATCCGGGGCCCGCGGTCCGTCGTTCGCACGTCGGGGTCCCCAGCTGCACGACCCGAGGACATCTGTGAGCTTCTCCGCGCCCTTCGGCGACACCCCCCGACCCCGACCTGCGCCGGAGGGAGGCGCCCCGAGCCGGCGGCGGATCTCCCCGTTGGCGATCACCCTCGGCGTGCTCGCCCTCGTCGTGCTCGTGCTGCTGCTGGCCTCCGAGGTCTGGACCAAGTACCTCTGGTTCGACCAGCTGGCCGTCACCGAGGTGCTCGTGGTGCGCTGGGGCACGGAGGCGGTGCTCTTCGTGCTCGGCTTCCTGCTGTTCGCGGCCCCGCTCTTCCTCAGCCTCCGCCTGTCCTACCTGCGCCGCCCGGTGTACCCGCCGGTCACGCGCGAGCAGGAGGCGCTCGAGCAGTTCCGCACCGCCGTGGAGCCGCTGCGGCGCGGGCTGACCATCGCCGCGCCGATCGTGATCGGCGCCTTCGGCGGTCTCGCGGCCGCGCGACGCTGGCAGGACGTGCAGCTCTTCCTGCACCCGCAGCAGTTCGGCGAGACCGATCCGATCTTCGCCAAGGACATCTCCTTCTACGTCTTCCAGCTGCCGCTGATCGACCTCGTGATCTCCTTCGGGCAGTTCGTCCTCCTCGTGGCGATCGTCGGCGCGCTCATCGGCCACTTCGTCTACGGCGGCGTCGCCTGGGGCCAGGAGAGCGGCCTCGAGGTCACCCGATCGGCCCGTCGCCACCTCGGCGTGCTCGCTGCGATCTACGTGGTGCTGCTCGGCGCGGGCCACTGGTTCCGCCGCTACGACCTCCTCGTGGGCACGCACAGCCGCTTCGACGGCGCCTCCTACACTGATGTCAACGCGATCCTCCCGGCGCAGACGATCCTCGCGATCTCGGCGATCGTGGTGGCCGCGCTGTTCGTCCTGTGGATCTTCCGGTCGGACTGGCGGATCCCGGCCGTGGGCGCCGGGCTGATGATCCTCGCGACCCTCGTGGTCGGCAACATCTACCCCTGGGCCGTGCAGCGGTTCCAGGTGAGCCCGAACGAGCGCACCCTCGAGCAGCCGTACATCCAGCGCAACATCGACGCGACCCGTGCGGCCTTCGGCATCGACGACGTCGAGGAGGTCCCCTACACCGCGACGACGGACGCCGAGCCCGGCGCCCTGCGCGAGGACGCGGCGACCACCGCCCAGATCCGCCTCATGGATCCCAACGTCATCGCGCCGACCTTCCAGCAGCGTGAGGCGAACCGTCGCTACTGGGGCTTCGACGACGTGCTCTCCGTGGACCGCTACGAGATCGACGGGCAGCAGCAGGACACCGTGATCGGCGTGCGCGAGCTGCGCCCGGACCGGTTCCAGCTGGACACCCAGGGCTGGGTCAACCAGCACATCGTCTACACCCACGGCTACGGCACCGCCGCGGCCTACGGCAACCAGCGCAGTAGCGACGGCGAGCCCACCTTCCTCGAGTCGGGTGTGCCGGGCTCCGGCGCGTTCGGGGACTACGAGGAGCGGGTCTACTTCGGTCGGCACTCCCCGGACTACTCGATCGTCGGCGCCCCGGAGGGCTCGGAGCTCGAGGAGTTCGACTACCAGTCCGGCGGCACCGACGACGAGGGCGGCGACCAGGTCAACTACACCTTCACCGGGGACGGCGGCCCGTCCGTGGGCAGCTTCGTGAACCGGCTGCTGTACGCGATCAAGTTCCGCGATCCCAACATCCTCATCTCCAGCTACGTCAACGACGAGTCGCAGATCCTCTACGACCGCGACCCGCAGGAGCGTGTTCGCGAGGTCGCCCCGTTCCTCTCGCTGGATTCGCAGATGTACCCGGCGGTCGTGGACGGCTCGCTCGTGTGGGTGGTCGACGGCTACACCACGTCGGACCGCTACCCGTACTCGACGTCCTTGGACCTCGACACCGTCGTCACGGACTCGCAGACCTCGGCGGGGGACACCTCGCGGAACCGGGTGCCGAACGCGAACTACATGCGCAACGCGGTCAAGGCCACGGTCAACGCGTACGACGGCTCGGTGACCCTCTACGCGTGGGACACCGAGGACCCGATTCTCAAGGCGTGGAACGAGGTGTTCCCGAAGTCCCTGCACGACCACACCGAGATCAGCAGCGAGCTCATGAGCCACCTGCGCTACCCGGCGGACTACTTCAAGGCCCAGCGCGAGCAGCTCTCGAAGTACCACGTGACGGATGCCGGGGAGTTCTTCGGTCAGCAGGACTTCTGGCAGGTCACGCCCGATCCCACGAAGCCGGCCCCGGAGAACCCGGACGGCACCGCGGGGGAGCAGGCGGCGCAGCCCCCGACCTACCTCACGATGCAGGTGCCGGGAGCGGACGAACCACGCTTCACCGTGTCCTCGACCTACCGCCCGGCGCAGGGCCAGAACGTCCTCACCGGCTATCTCGCCGTGGACTCGGAGACCGGCAGCGAGAAGGGCAACCCTGCGGAGAGCTACGGCCAGATGCGCCTGCTCGTGCTGCCGGCGTCTAACCCGGTCAACGGCCCGGGGCAGGTGCAGGCGACGTTCAACTCGGAGCCGAACGTCTCGCGGGCGCTGAACCTGCTGAAGTCCGGCAACTCCGAGGTCATCAACGGCAACCTGCTCACGCTGCCGGTCGGCGGCGGTCTGCTCTACGTGCAGCCGGTGTACCTGCAGTCCTCCTCCGCGGGCGGCGGCACGCAGTACCCGCTGCTGCAGATGGTGCTGGTCTCCTTCGGCGACAAGATCGGCTTCGCGCCCACGCTGGACGAGGCGCTCGACCTCGTCTTCGGCGGTGACTCCGGCGCCAATGCCGGTGACGCCTCCGTGAGCGACACCGGCGGTGCGAGCGGCGCCGTCGACGCCGAGACCGGTGACGCCACGACCACGGAGCCTCCCGCAGGGGACGAGGGCACGCAGACCGAGGCCCCGGCGAGCGGAGACCAGGGCTCCGCCGAGGAGCGCCTGAACCAGGCGCTCGCGGACATGGACCAGGCCGTCAAGGACGCGGATGCGGCGATGGAGAAGGGGGACTGGGCCGCCTACGGCGAGGCCCAGGACCGCGTCTCCGATGCGCTGAACCGCGCGATCGCGGCGCAGGAGGAGATGGGGCAGAGCGTTCCCACCGGGTCGCCGTCCGACGGCGGCGAGGGCTGACCGACCCGATCCTCGCGGCCTGCCCGCCCGTCGATCACGGCGGGCGGGCAGGCCGCTCGGGCACGGGAACGCGCGCGAACAGCGCGTGAACGTGGCTTGGCCCACGTTCGACCCCTATGGATTGGACCTGCGGGTTCGGTCGTCGTAGAGTTACTCATGTCGCCGCGGGGTGGAGCAGTTCGGTAGCTCGCCGGGCTCATAACCCGGAGGTCGTAGGTTCAAATCCTGCCCCCGCTACGAAGAAGGGCCCGTGTCCAGCAGAAATGCTGGACACGGGCCCTTTCCCTTTGTCTTTCACGTCGTCTTGCTGCCGCGGTCTCGCGCTTTCGGCCCGGTCCTGAACGGAGCTCGCGCCGCGCGGGGGAGGATGCCCCTGCTCTGGCAGGATGTGCGCATGACCATGACGTCCGCGCCCGCGCCCCGCACCTTCGTGTTCATCGGCGACTCGATCACCGACTGCAGCCGTACCGAGGATCCCGAGGGCCTCGGCTTCGGGTACGTGCGCCTGCTCGCCGAGCACTTCGCCGCCCACGAGCCCACCGCGACCGTGATCAACCGCGGCATCAGCGGGAACAAGGTCCTGGACCTGCGTGAGCGCTTCGACGCGGACTGCCTGGACCTGCGCCCGGACGTCGTGACGATCTACGTGGGCGTCAACGACGTGTGGCACGGCTTCACCCGCGGTGAGCACGTCACCGACGAGGACTTCGAGGCGGACTACCGCTTCCTGCTCGACCAGCTCTCCGCGTCCCGCCCGGGCCTGCCGGTGCTGCTCGTGCTGCCCTTCGTGGCGGACGTCGACGAGGAGAAGGCCGGGTATCACGGGGAGCTGGATCGCAAGATCGCGATCATTCGCGCGCTCGGCAAGGAGTTCGGTTCCGCGATCGTCGACCTCGAGGCCGTGCTCGAGGACGCCTGGGCCGTCGGGCACACGCCCGCGAGCATCGCCCAGGACGGTGTGCACCCCACGATCGCCGGACACCGACTCGTGGCGGACGCCTGGCTGGACGTCTTCGGCACGCTCGACCACACGGTCGCCCGCCGCTCCTGAGCCCGGAGCGCCCGTGCCGGGCCCCTGGTGCGGCGCGGCCCCGTCGGCCGCGGGGAGGCGCGCTCAGCGCAGGGGAGCGGTGACGTCCACGGCGAGGAAGCCGCGGCGGAAGCTGCGGGCGTCGACCCGCAGCAGCGCGGCGGGGCGCACGGGGTTGCGCAGCTGCACGTGCCCGGT
Organism: Brachybacterium sp. SGAir0954; assembly: GCF_005490785.1. Taxonomy (GTDB): domain Bacteria; phylum Actinomycetota; class Actinomycetes; order Actinomycetales; family Dermabacteraceae; genus Brachybacterium; species Brachybacterium rhamnosum. The sequence goes on from NZ_CP027295.1 coordinate 2,010,390, forward strand.
GCGCGGATCGGCGTCGACCACGGCGAACACGTGGTCGGGTGGCAGCGGCCCGTGCTCGGTCCTGACGCGCGGGCTCAGCGGATGCGTCGACGCGGTGATCGCGCGGTGCTCCGCGCGCCAGCGGCGGATCGTCCCGGCGTCGGGGGAGCGCAGCAGCATCCGCCCGCGGCCGCCGGTGAGGATCTGGAGCCCGTAGCGGGCGAACCCCCGCTGCAGGAAGCCGTACCCGCCGGCGACGTGCTCGGCGATCGCCTTCTCGAGCACGCCCGCCCAGCCGGGGCCGCGCCCGTCGATCCGTCCGTAGAGGAAGCGGCCGTGCTCGTCGACCGGCAGTGAGCGCTCCACGCGTATGGGCGCCGCCCCGGGGAGGGTGACGAGCACGGCGCCGTCGGCCTGCTCGGCGAGCAGGGCGCGCAGGCGCTCCGGCGCGGTCTCGTGGACCGCGAGCATCGAGGCCATCACCCAGCAGTCGCCGAGCATGCCCTGCCGGGGCCGGCCGGGCGCCCATAGGGGCGAGTCGTCCACCCGGGAGACGACGGCGCGCGCCCCTCCGGGACGGAGGAGCGCGCGCAGGCCGCGGCGCCAGGTGAGGATCCGCGGCGCCATCTCAGCGGCTCGGGGTGGCCGGGCTCAGTGCTTCTCGGCGGGGACGACGCCCTGGCCGGTGCGCTCCATGACCTCGTGGAACCACGGCTGGGAGACGTCGAAGGCCTTGTGGCCGGCGACGCGGGAGAACTCGATCGCGCGCAGCACGTCGCCCTGCTCCTCGTCGTGGCCCACCAGGCCGGAGCCGCCCTCGAGGGCGACCTGCACGGCGAGATCGGTCATCGACTTGATCAGGCGCAGGTCGTCGGCGTTCGCCTTCGCGGAGCGCGAGAAGTAGCCGGACTTCTGGACCATGACCTTCTCCGCGCCGAGCTTCTCCGCGAACTGCTTCGCGAACCACTGGCCGGGGTTGATCGTGTCGAGCTTGACGTGGCCGAAGGGGTCCTTCTCGGGCTCCTCGCCGCGGGCCTGCATCTCGGCGACGATCTCGGGGATGCCGGCGCCCTCCGAGAGGAAGATGTTGACGTTGCCGACCTCGTCCATGACGGTGCGCAGGCGCGCGGCCTCGGCGTCGATGTCGAGCTTCAGCTCCGGCAGGAACACGGCGTGGACATCCCACTTCTCGGCGGAGAGGCCGATCTGGGGGAGCCACTGCTGGCGCGAGTGCCACTGCTGGTAGTAGCGGGCGGCCTCCGCGGTGAGGTAGCCGCAGGCGCGGCCCATGACCTCGTGGATGATGAGCATCCGCGGGTTCGAGCCGTGCTCGGCGAGCACGTTCTGCGCGAAGAGGCTGGACTGCTCCGCGGCGGTGCGCGCGCCGAGGGACTGCTTGACGGGGACGATGTCGTTGTCGATCGTCTTGGGCAGCCCGACGACCTGCAGCGGGTAGTCGTTGTCCGCGAGGTACTTCGCGAGATCCGCGGCGGTGGTGTTCGTGTCGTCGCCGCCGATCGTGTGCAGCACGTCCACACCGTCCGCCTGCAGCTTCTTCGCGGCGACCTCGAGGGCGTCCTCGCCCTCGGCGATGAGGCCGCGCTTGACGAGGTCGGCGGTGTTGGTGAGCTTCACGCGGGAGTTGCCGATCGGCGAGCCGCCGAAGTCGTGCAGCACGTGGGCGCTGGCGCGCACCGTCTCGTCGATGACGATCTTCTCGTCGGAGAGCAGGCCCCAGTAGCCGTGCTTGTAGGCGATGATCTCGACGTCCGGCACCAGCTCGGTGTAGCGCTCGATGAGACCGCCGACGGCGGAGGAGAGGCACGGGGCGTAGCCCCCGGCGGTGAGCAGTGCGACGCGCTTGACGGTCATGAGGCAGGTCCTCCGAGGGTCCGATGGCAGGCGCGCGGCGGACCCTCCCGGGTCCCGGCGCGCAGGTCGCTCACATCGTAGCGGGGGCCGCTCCACGGATCCCGTCCGTCCGAGCGGCGTCGGTGCACGGCCGTCGCGCGTCGCTCAGTTCCTTCGGCGGCGACGGGCTCAGCCGCGTGCCGCGAGCGCCTCGAGGACCTCCTCGTGGAGCAGGCCGTTGGTCGCCACGGCGTTGCCGCCGAACGGGCCGGGCTCGCCGTCGAGCGAGGTGAAGCGGCCGCCGGCCTGCGTGATGATCGGGACGAGGGCGGCCATGTCGTGGAGCTTCAGCTCGGGCTCGGTGGCGACGTCGACGGCGCCCTCGGCGAGCAGCATGTAGGACCAGAAGTCGCCGTAGGCGCGGGTGCGCCAGAAGCGCTGCATGAGGTTCAGCATCTGGGGGAGGCGGTCGATGTCCGCCCAGCCGTGCAGGGAGGAGTAGGACAGCGACGCCTCCTCGATGCTGTCCACCGAGGAGACCTGGAGCCGGCTCGCCGAGCTCAGCCGCGGCCCCGTCCAGGCGCCGGCTCCCTCTCCGCCCCACCAGCGCCGCGACAGCGCCGGCGCGGAGACGAGACCCACCACCGGCTCGCCGTCCTCGACGAGGCCGATCAGGGTGCCCCACACGGGGACCCCGCGCACGAAGTTGCTCGTGCCGTCGATCGGGTCGATGACCCACTGCCGCGGCGAGGAGCCGCTCGAGCCGAACTCCTCGCCGATCACCTGGTCCCGGGAGCGGGAGCGGGAGAGCTGCGCGCGCACCATCTCCTCCGCGGAGCGATCGGCGTCGGTGACCTCGGTGAGGTCCGGCTTGGTGGAGACCTCGAGGTCCTGCGCCTTGAAGCGGGACATCGTCAGCTGGTCCACGGCATCGGCGAGCACGTGGGCGAGGCGCAGGTCATCGGCGAATCGGCTGGACATGCGTCACACCCTAGGCGGTCGCGACCCACCGGGCCCGCAGCGACGCGAGGACCCGGCCTTGCACGTCGCCGCGCTCAGACGTCCCAAGGATCGTTCTTGCGCAGCGTGACCGCGAGGCGCCGGTACGAGGCGAGGCGGGCGGGCCCGGCGGTGCCGGCCTCCCCGGCCTCCACGAGCGCGTCGAGCGCACAGTCCGGGGCGTCCTCGAGATGCGTGCACCCGCGGGGGCACTGCTCGGCGAGCTCCGCGAGATCGGCGAAGGCGTCCAGCAGCTGCTCGGGCGCGACATGCCCCAGGCCGAAGGAGCGCACCCCGGGGGTGTCGATGACCCAGCCGCCGCCGGGGAGCTGCTCGGCCAGCGCGGAGGAGGAGGTGTGGCGGCCGCGGCCGGTGACATCGTTGACGGCTCCGGTGGCCCGCCCCACGCCCGGCACGAGGGCGTTCAGCAGCGTGGACTTCCCGACGCCGGAGTGGCCCACGAGGACGCTCACCTTCCCCTCGAGCCGCTCCCGCAGCGCGTCCAGCCCCACGATCGTCCCGTCGGCCTCCTGATGGGTGACGACGTGGTCCAGCCCGAGCGGCGCGTAGGTGCGCAGGAACTCCTCGGGGGCGCGCAGATCCGCCTTCGTGAGCACGAGCAGGGCGGGGATCCCGGCGACGAACGCCGCGACCAGGCAGCGGTCGATCATGCCGCCGCGGGGCTCCGGGTCCGCGAGCGCGGTGACCATCACCATGAGGTCGACGTTCGCGACGAGCGGCCGCTCGGTCGAGTCGTCGTCGTCCGCGCTGCGGCGCAGGAAAGAGCTGCGCTCCTCGATGCGGACGATCCGCGCGAGCGAGCCGTCGCGGCCGGAGGTGTCGCCGACGAGACCCACGAGGTCCCCGGGGACCACGGGGGAGCGGCCCAGCTCCCGGGCGCGCATCGCCGTGACGATCCGCTGTCCCTCGCCACCGGCGTCGACCACCGTGCGCCACCGGCCGCGGTCCACGGCGATCACGCGCGCCTGCACGGCATCCGCGTGGGCGGGGCGGTCCTTCGTGCGCGGACGGGACCCGCGACGGTTGGGACGGACGCGGACGTCCGACTCGTCGAGGTCCCGCGCACCCCTCCTCACGGGGTGCCGCCCTCCGGGGCCTCCGTGTGCAGCATCGACAGCCACATCCCCACGAAGTCCGGGAGCGTCTTGGAGGTGCAGGCCACGTCCACGACGCGGACGTCGGGCACCTGCAGCCCGATGATCGCCGCGGCCGTCGCCATGCGGTGGTCCGCGTAGGTCTCGAAGACCGTCCCGCGCAGGGGACCGGGGACGATCTCGAGGCCGTCCTCGAGCTCCGTGGTGCGCGCGCCGAGCTTGGTGAGCTCCGCGGCGAGGGCCTGGAGACGGTCGGTCTCGTGGCCGCGCAGGTGCGCGACGCCCGTGAGCCGGCTGGGGGAGTCCGCGAGCGCGCAGAGCGCCGCGATGGTGGGGGTGAGCTCGCCGACGGCGGAGAGGTCCGCATCGATCCCGTGGAGGCTGCCGTCGCCGCGGAAGAGCATCTCGTCCTCCTCGCGCCAGACCTCCGCCCCCATGCGGGTGAGCAACTCGCGGTATCCGTCCCCGGGCTGCGTCGTCGTCTCCGGCCAGTCGGAGACGGCGATCGTGCCCTGGGTGACGAGCGCGGCCGCGATGAACGGACCGGCGTTGGAGAGGTCCGGCTCGACGGTGATCTCGTCCAGGTGGAGGGAGCCGCGGGCCACGCGCCAGCGGTGGCGGCCGTCCGGATCGACGTCGTGCGAGGCGGTGACACCGGCCTGCGCGAGGGTCTCGAGCGTCATGTCGATGTGGGGGAGCGAGGGGAGCGTCGCCCCCACGTGGACGAGCTCGAGGTCCTCCTCGCCGCGCGCGCCGGTGAGGAGCACGTTGGAGACGAACTGGCTCGAGGCGGAGGCGTCGACCTCGATGCGGCCGCCGCGCAGGCTCCCGCGGCCGTGGACCGTGAAGGGCAGGCGATCGGGCTCGCCGTGCTCGGTGACCTCGATGCCCTGCGCACGCAGGGCCTGGAGTACCGCGCCCATGGGCCGCACGAGGGCGCCCTCGTCACCGGTGAAGCGGACGTCGCCGTGGTGGAGCGCCGCGAGCATCGGCACGAAGCGCATGACCGTGCCCGCGAGGCCGCAGTGGATCTCGATCGGCTCCGCCGGGTGCTCGCCCGGCGGCGGGATCGGCACCACCGAGAGCGCGCCGTCCTCGACGGAGAACAGGGCGCCGAGCCGCTCGAGCGCATCGCGCATGAGGCGGGTGTCCCGGGAGACGAGCGCGCCCGTGAGCCGCGAGGGCTCGTCCGCGATCGCGGCGAGCAGCATCCAGCGGGCCGTGAGCGACTTCGAGCCCGGCACCCTCACGAGGGCGTCGACCGGCCCCTGTGCGACCGGGGCGGTCCACAGGACGTCGGTGGTCACGCGCTCAGCCCTGGACCGCGGCGAGCTTCTTCTCGGCCGTGCCCTTCGCGTCCCTCACGGACTTCCCGACCTTCTTCTCCGCCTTGGCGGCGTTCTTCCCGAGCTCGCGCTGCTTCGCGGCGGCGGCCTTCTGCGAGCGCTCGACCAGACGGTCCATGCGGTAGCCCAGGGAGGGACGGCCGTCGTGGTCGACGGTCGCGAGCAGCAGCCCGCCGAGGAGACCGGCGTCGACGAGGATCGACTGCACCTCGCGGAGGCGCTCCTCACCGCGGAGCTCCCAGACCTTCTTGCGGCCGACCCAGCCGACGGAGGTCGTGGCGAGCAGGGCCACGGCCGCGGCGCGCGGCGCCCGGTTGGTGGCGTAGAGCAGGCCGGCGCCCGCGGCGACGACGCCGGTCGCGCGGACCACGGTGCGCACGTCGACGAAGCCCGGGGCCGAGGACTGCGCGAGCTTGGCGTCCGCGGACTCGAAGGCCTTCGGGTACACCTCCGTCTCCCGCTCGGGGTGCAGCGCGGTGCGCACGCCCTCGAGGATGAAGGGGGCGGCGAGCAGGGGGCGGGCGATGCGACGGACCAGTGCCATGGTGTCCTCGGTGTCCTCACGATGTCGACGGCTGCGGCGGTGCGACGGGGTCGCGCCCGGTTCCCGGACCGGCCGGGGGCGGACGGGGAGATCCCTGTCACCGGCGCCAGCCTACCGCGCGGGGAACACCCGGGCCGTCCGGGGCGTTGCACCGGGGGGTGGTGCGCACGACGCGCCGCCCAGGGACCGATCGGACGGGACGGACGGAGAGCGGATGACGGCGACAGCCCTCGCGGGCGGCGGCCGGGGCGCGTGCCCCGGTGATGCTGGCGTAAGTTGGGACACGATGAGCTCGAGCGACCCCGCACCCCTCGCCGTGACCCCGGACCCGGCCCCGGAGAACGCCTTCGACTTCGAGACCGAGGCGCTCTCGCACCTCGACGCGCTCTACGGCGGTGCCCTGCGCATGACCCGCAACCCGCAGGACGCGGAGGACCTCGTCCAGGAGACCTTCATGAAGGCCTTCCGCGCGGCGGACCGCTTCACCCCCGGCACGAACATGCGCGCATGGCTCTACAGGATCATGACCAACACCTACATCTCGACCTACCGGCAGAAGCAGCGCCGTCCCAAGGAGTCCTGGAGCGACTCCGTCGAGGACTGGCAGCTCGCCGAGGTCGAGTCCCACACCAGCCGCGGGCTGCGCTCCGCGGAGACCGAGGCCCTCGAGAGCCTCCCGGACTCCGCGGTGAAGGACGCCCTCGCCGAGCTGCGCGAGGACTACCGCATGGCGGTGTACCTCGCGGACGTCGAGGGCTTCGCCTACAAGGAGATCGCCGAGATCATGGACACCCCCATCGGGACGGTCATGTCGCGGCTCCACCGGGGACGTCGCCAGCTGCGCGACCTGCTCTCCGACCATGCCCGCTCGCTCGGCTACCTGCGCCGCGCCGAGGCGGGCACCACCGATCAGCACACGACCGACCACGAGGCCGGGGAGGAGGAACGATGAGCACGCGGAACACGCCGGAGGTGGATCCCCGTCGCGACCTGCGCTACGGGCTCGAGGAGGCCCTCGACGGCGAGGTGCCCCAGGAGCTCGCGGAGAGGATGTCCGCGCACACGGCGGACTGCCCGGAGTGCGCGGACGAGGTCGAGCGGCTGAGGCGTCTGAAGGAGCTCGTGCGACGCAGCTGCTGCGACACCCCGGCCCCCTCGGAGCTGCGCGACCGGATCGCGCTGCAGTGCCGCACCGTCACCGTCACCTCCACCGATGCCGACGGCACGACCGTGCGGGTGACGCGCACCAGCTGGAGCTCCTGACCGCTCGGGTCCCGGGGCGGTCCCCGGGGCCCTGCGGGCCGGGGTGCCCGCTCCCGGGACCGGACGACGACGAGGGCCTCCATCCGTCAGGATGGAGGCCCTCGTCGTGCGTCGGCCGGCGGGCCGACGCCTCACGGATCAGGCGTTGGGGCGCTTGCCGTGATTGGCGCCGCTCTTGCGGCGGCTCTTGCGCTTGCGTCCACGCTTGCTCATCACGCTCTCCTTCCTTCGCCCGGGCAACCCCGCAATTCTGCCACAGGTCGCGCCGGTCCCCGTCAGGTGCCCGCACCTGAGGCGCGAGTCACTGCCCTCAGGCGCGGCCCGAGACCCAGTCCTCGAAGCCGCTGTGCAGCACGAGCCAGGCCATGAGGCCGTAGCCCGTCTGCCCGGGGTGGTCGCCGTCGGTGCGCGCGAGGTCGCCCTCCCACTGCTCGTGGCCCTCGAGACCGGCCACCATGTCCACGAACGGGACCCGTCGCCGCGAGCAGACGTCCGCGTACGCGTCGGAGAGCTCGCGCACGGCCGCGCTGCGACCCCGGTCGCGGCTCGGCGGCGGTCCCACCACGAAGGCGGGGACCCGCAGGCGCTCGAGCCCGTCGAGGATCTTCGCGAGGTTCAGCCGTGCGCGGGCCATGGAGACCCCGTGCTCGACGTCGGCCCGGCCCGGGGCGATGACCACGCGGTGCTCGATCGAGCCGTCGGCCTGCGCCTCGGGATCCATCCGGCGCCGCACCGCGTCGTCCCAGCGCTCCGCGAGCTCCGCGGAGGTCTCGCCGGGCAGCGCCGAGGTGAACACGTCGATCCGGGCGGAGGGGTCCTGCGCGCTCGCGACCGCACGACCGAGCCAGCCCAGGGCACGCGCGTCACCGACCCCGGCGAGCAGCTCGTCGCCGAGCGCGATGACCCGCACCCGGGGAGTGGTGGGCGTGACGGGGCTGGTGGACGGTGCGGGCACCGGGACCTCCTGGAGGGTCAGGGGACAGGACGGGACACTCTACCGGCGCTCAGGAGTGCAGCGCGCGCTGCACCAGGTCCTCCTGCTCCGCCTTGTGGGCGCTGTTGGAGCCGGTCGCGGGCGAGGCGGAGGCGGGGCGGGCGACCACGCGGAGCGTGCGGCCCACCTCGACGGGGAAGTTCATCGCCATGTAGGACCAGGAGCCCTGGTTGCTCGGCTCGTCCTGGACCCAGGTGAGCTCAGCATCCGGGTAGGCCCCGAGCACCTCGACGAGCTCCGCGGTGGGCAGCGGGTAGAGCTGCTCGAGACGGACGATCGCGGTGTCGGTGACACCGTCCTTCTCGCGGCGTGCCACGAGGTCCCAGTAGACCTTGCCGGAGGTGAGGATCACGCGGCGCACCTGCTGCGGGTCCACGGTCGTGTCGGGCAGGACCGGGCGGAAGCCGCCGCTCGTGAAGTCCTCGACGGCGCTCACCGCGGCCTTGTTGCGCAGCATCGACTTCGGGGTGAAGACGATGAGCGGCCGGCGCGGCTCGAGCTTCGCCTGGCGGCGCAGCAGGTGGAAGTAGCTGGCCGGGGTGGACGGCATCGCGACGCGCATGTTGTCCTCCGCGCACAGCTGGAGGAAGCGCTCGATGCGGGCGGAGGAGTGGTCCGGCCCCTGGCCCTCGTAGCCGTGGGGGAGGAGCATGACCACACCCGAGTTCTGGCCCCACTTCTGCTCCGAGGCCGAGATGAACTCGTCGATGATCGTCTGCGCGCCGTTGGCGAAGTCGCCGAACTGCGCCTCCCACAGCACCAGGGCGTCCGTGTCCTCGACGGAGTAGCCGTACTCAAAGCCGAGCGCGGCGAACTCCGAGAGCGAGGAGTCGTAGACGTTGAAGCGGCCCTGGCCCTCGCCGAGGTGGTGCAGCGGGGTCCAGGACTCGCCGTCCGTGTGGTCCATGAGCACGCTGTGGCGCTGCACGAAGGTGCCGCGTCGGGAGTCCTGCCCGGCGAGACGCACACGGCGCCCCTCGAGGAGCAGCGAGCCGAAGGCGAGCAGCTCGCCGTAGGCCCAGTCGATCCCGCCCTCGGCGGACATCTGCGTGCGCTTCTTCAGCAGCGAAGCGAGCTTGGGGTGCACGGTGAAGCCCTCGGGCACCTCGGAGTGCGCCTGCCCGATCCGGGTGATGACCTCGGCGTCGACGGCCGTGTCCTCGTCGCCCGAGGACTCGCCGCCGCGCTGGGCGACGGGCTTCTCGAGCCCCTGCACGGAGCGCTCGGTCTCGCCCGCACCCGAGCCCGAGTCCTTGCGGGTCGAGGCGAAGGCCTCGTCGAGGTGGTCCTGGAAGTTCTTCACGAGCTTCCCGGTCTCCTCCTCGGTGAGCTCGCCGCGCTCGATGAGGGAGTCCATGTAGACCTTGCGGGTCGTGGGCTTGTCCCCGATCAGGCTGTACATCTGCGGCTGCGTCATCGAGGGGTCGTCGCCCTCGTTGTGCCCGCGGCGGCGGTAGCAGACCATGTCGATGACGACGTCGCGGTGGAACTTCTGGCGGTACCGGAAGGCGATCTCCGCGACGCGCACGCACGCCTCGGGATCGTCGCCGTTCACATGGAAGATCGGCAGCTGCGTCGACTTCGCGACGTCCGTGGAGTAGTAGGACGAGCGCGAGGAGTCCGGGAGCGTCGTGAACCCGATCTGGTTGTTGATGACCACGTGGATCGTGCCGCCCGTGCGGTAGCCGCGCAGCTCGGAGAGGTTGAGGGTCTCCGTCACGACGCCCTGGCCGGCGAAGGCCGCGTCGCCGTGCACCAGGATCGGCAGCACGGGGAACTCGGTGGGCTTCTCGAGGCGGTCCTGCTTGGCGCGGACGATGCCCTCGAGCACAGGGTTCACGGCCTCGAGGTGCGAGGGGTTCGCCGCGAGGTACACCTTGGTGGTGGAGCCGTCGACCGCGGTGAAGGTGCCCTCGGTGCCCAGGTGGTACTTCACGTCGCCGGAGCCCAGGTTCTGCCCGAAGTTGCCCTCGAACTCCTGGAAGATCTGCCCGTAGCTCTTGCCCGCGAGGTTCGAGAGGACGTTCAGGCGACCGCGGTGGGACATGCCGATGCCCACCTCCTCGATGCCCTCGTGCGCGGAGCCCTCGAGGATCGCGTCGAGCATCGGGATGACCGACTCGCCGCCCTCGAGCGAGAAGCGCTTCTGGCCCACGAACTTGGTCTGCAGGAAGGTCTCGAACGCCTCCGCGGCGTTGAGGCGGTCCATGATGTGCGCGAGCTCCTCCTTGGCGAAGGGGCGTCGCGGCGTCTCCATCTCCCGCTGGAGCCAGGCGCGCTCGTCGGTGTCCGTGATGTGCATGTACTCGATGCCGATGGTGCGGCAGTACGCATCCCGGAGCACCCCGAGGATGTCGCGCAGCGGCATCTCCTCCTTGCCGCCCAGCCCGCGCGTGGGGAAGGTGCGGTCGAGGTCCCACAGCGTGAGGCCGTAGGTCTCGACGTCGAGGTCGGGATGGTGGCGCACGCGGTACTGCAGCGGGTCGGTGTCCGCCATGAGGTGGCCGCGCACGCGGAAGGAGTGGATGAGGTCCATGACGCGCGCGAGGCGCTCGGACTTCGAGTCCTTGAAGGGGTTGTCCGCGACCCAGCGCACGGGCTTGTAGGGGATCCGCAGCGAGGCGAAGACCCGGTCGTAGAAGCCGTCCTTGCCCAGGAGCTTGTCGCCGATGGCCTTGAGGAACTCGCCCGAGGCCGCGCCCTGGATGATCCGGTGGTCGTAGGTCGAGGTCATGGTCATGACCTTCGAGACCGCGAGATCGGCGAGGGTCTGGGGGCTCGCGCCCTGGAACTGCGCCGGGTAGTCCATGGCGCCGACGCCGACGATGACGCCCTGGCCCTTCATGAGCCGGGGGATCGAGTGGACGGTGCCGATGCCGCCGGGGTTCGTGAGCGACACGGTGGTGCCGGTGAAGTCGTCCATCGTGAGCTTGCCCGCGCGGGCCTTCCTCACGACCTCCTCGTAGGCGCGCCAGAAGCCGCGGAAGTCGAAGCGCTGCGCGGCCTTGATGTTGGGGACCACGAGGCCGCGGGAGCCGTCCGGGCGGGGCATGTCGATGGCGAGGCCGAAGTTCACGTCCTCGCGGACGAGCATGACGGGCTTGCCCTTCTCGTCGACGTCGAAGCCGTTGTTGAGGTCGCCGATCTCGGAGACCGCCTCGACCATCGCCCAGCCGATGAGGTGGGTGAAGGACACCTTGCCGGCGCGGTGGCGCTTGAGGTGGTTGTTGATGACGATGCGGTTGTCGAAGAGCAGCTTGACCGGGACGTCGCGGACCGAGGTCGCGGTGGGGACGGTGAGCGACTCGTCCATATTCCGCACGACGGCGGCCGCGGGGCCGCGCAGCTTGGCGACCACGGGCTCGCGCAGCTCCACCGCGGGGATCTGCGCGGTCGTGGTGGGGACCTTCGCGGGGCGGTCCGAGGTGGTCGAGACGGCGGCGCTCCGCGTCTCCTTCGCGGGCTGGTCGGTCACGGCGGCAGGTTCCTTCGCGGCGGGAGGGGAGTCGGGGGCGGCGTCCGGGGTGCGGTCCCCGGAGGCGGTGGTGCGGGGGATGCCGGTCCCGGCGGGCTCCGGGGCGGGGACCTGCGCGGCGGGCGCGGGCGCCGCGGCGGGCTCCTGCTCCGTCACGGGCTCCGCGGGCTCGGTTGCCGGGTCCGGTGCGCTCACCGTCGCGGGCCCGGGGGCATCGTCGCCCTCCTTGCCCGACGTGGGGGCGTCGGTCGATGCGGATGATGCGGGGGCGGCGGGGGAGTCCTCGGCGGAGCGGGCGAAGTACTCCGCCCAGCTCGGGTCGACGCTCGCGGGATCCTGCTGCCACTGCTCGCGGAGCGCGTCCACGAGCCACTGATTGGGTCCGAAGTCCGGGGTCTCCGGAACGGGGGAGGTGTCCGGGCCCTGTGTCGTCTGTGACACTCTGAGATCGCCAGCCTTCTCACGGTCGGGTGATGCGGATGGCACCACCCTAACGGAGGCGGGGAGCACCGACGTCGCTTGTGCGCAGGTCCTTCACAGACAGGGCCGTCCAGGTGGGAGAGGTCACCCCGCGCCGGGTGGTCGGAGGCCTCCCGCGGCCCGTGCACCGGACCGCGCGGGGCTCCTCCGGGAGGCCTCAGCGGAGGGACGGCGGCTCCTGCGGGAGCGTCACCCGGATGAGGGAGGAGCGCCCCGAGCGCGCCTGCTCGGTGCGGGGGTCGTCGAGGACCTCGATGCTGCCGCCGTGCAGCCCCACGGCCCAGCGGGCGATCGCGAGCCCCAGCCCGGTGCCGCCCGAGGAGTCCGGTGCACCGCCGCGCTGGAAGCGCTCGAAGACGCGGGAGCGGTCCTCGCGGGCGATCCCGGGCCCCTCGTCGTGCACGTCGATGCTCACGGTGCCGCGCGCAGCGTCGCCGCGCGCCATGATCCGGATCCGCCCGCGCGCGGGGGAATGGCGGGCCGCGTTGTCGAGCAGGTTGTGGATGACCTGGTGCAGGCGCGCGGCGTCGGCCGTGACGGCGAGGTCCGGCGGCTCGACCTCGACGATCCAGCGGACGTCCCGCTGGCCGGCGGCGAGATCGGCCGCGTCCGCGACCTCGTGGAGGAAGGGGGTGAGCTCGACCCTCTCGAGGTCCAGCTCGACCACCCCGGCGTCCAGGCGGGAGAGGTCCAGCAGATGGTCGACGAGGAGGGAGAGCCGCTCCGTCTCCCCGAGGGCGACCTCGAGCGCGGCGGGATCGGGCTCGGTGACGCCGTCCACGAGGTTCTCGAGCTGCGCCCGCAGGCCGGCGACCGGTGTGCGCAGCTCGTGGGACACGTTCGCGACGAGGTCGCGGCGCAGCTGATCGGTGTGCTCGAGCTCGGCGGCCATCGTCGAGAAGGCCGCCGCGAGCTCGCCCACCTCGTCGCGGCTGCTCGCACGGATCCGCTGGGAGTAGTCGCCCCGGGACATGGCCACCGCGGCACGGGTCATCTCCCGCAGCGGCGAGGTCATGCCGCGGGCGAGCAGCTGCGTGACGACGAGCGCGAGGACCACGACGATCGGGATCGTCAGCAGCGGCTGCAGGCCCGCGTAGAAGCCGGCCCAGGCGAGCAGCGAGGCGACCGTGACGACGACCGCCACGAGCACGCCGAGCTTGACCTTGAAGGAGCTCACACGGTCCAGGGGACGCACGTCGAAGCGCTCCTCGACGCGGTGCAGGGCGGTGGCCCGGCGCTCGGCCGGGATCACGGTGCGGTGGAGGGTCCGGAGGGATCCCGGGGCTGCTCGAGGTCGGGGATGCCCGTGCCGGTGCCCGCGTCGGCGGGGAGGCCGCTCCCGCCGCCCTCGCCGCCGTCGGCGTCCTCCGGGGCCTCGAGTGCGTAGCCCACGCCGTGCACCGTGCGCACGAGGTCCGCGCCGAGCTTGCGGCGCAGCGCCTTGACGTGGGAGTCGACGGTGCGGGTGCCCGTCGCGTCGACCCAGTCCCAGACGTCGGCAAGGAGCTGCTCGCGCGTGAGCACGGTCCCGGGCGCCGTCGCGAGGCACAGCAGGAGGTCGAACTCCGTGGGGGTGAGGTGCGCCGGGACCCCGGCGCGCATGACACGGCGCCCGGCCCGGTCGATGACGAGGTCGCCGATCTGGAGGGCGAGCTGCGGCTCGGCGGGTGAGCCGCCCGCAGGGGCCGGGGCGGGCGCGCGGCGCACCCGGCGCAGCAGAGCCTTGAGCCGGGCGACCAGCTCGCGCATCGAGAACGGCTTGGTCATGTAGTCGTCGGCGCCGACGCCGAGCCCTACGAGCATGTCCGTCTCGTCGTCGCGGGCGGTGAGCATGAGGACGGGGACCGGGTCCGCGGCCTGGATCCGGCGGCACACCTCGAGCCCGTCGAAGCCGGGGAGCATGACGTCGAGGACCACCAGGTCCGGGTGGACCTCGAGCACCGTGCGCACCCCCGAGGGGCCGTCCGGTGCGGTCGTCACCTCCCAGCCCTCCGCGGTGAGACGGTCCGCGATCGCGCGCGTGATCGTCGGCTCGTCCTCGACGACCACCACGCGCACGGGGTCCGCGCCGGGGGCCGAGGAGCTGCTGGGGGCAGGGAGATCCGGGGTCGGCATGGCGTCACTGTAGACCGCGGCCCGGGACACGTCCTGGGTGTCGGACGGTCGCGGGAGTGGTGTCCGGGTATCGGGAGGGTCGGCTCGCGGGGCGGCACGTCAAGAGCCCTTCCCCCTTTTCACCAAGACCGCAAAAAGTCGGCAAAGGCCGCTGGCCCGGGCTCGAACCCCTCCGTGCGGGCCCCTAGGTTGGTACGCGTTGTTCGGAGACGCTCCTTCCCCCCAGTCCGGCGTCGATCTCGGACCGATGCCCAGAACTGACGTAGGAAGCAGGCTGATCTCTTGGCGAATCATCGCGCCACCGGGCGGGCGAACGTCCGCAAAAGCCGGGTCACCGGCGGCACCCACCGCGACTCCACGCTGACCGCCGGAGTCGTCAAGGTCGGGGTGCTCGGAGCGCTCGCCACGGCGACCATCGCCGCCCCTCTCGCCGCTGCCGCCGCCGGGGTGGACGAGTCCCAGGCCGTCGCCGAGGTCGCGACCCCGGCCTCGGACGCCGTCCCCGCCCTCGCGGAGTCCGCCACCGCCCCCGTCGCGCTGCCCGTCGCCGACGTCGCCTCCGCGACCGCGACCCGGGGCGGCGACGCCGCGGACCGCAGCCAGGAGCGCACCTCCACGGACAGCGCGGACGTCGCCGACGACGCGGCCGCCGTGGACCCGGCGACCGCCTCGACGGGCATCGAGGTCGAGGCCCCCGCCCCCGAGATCGTCGACGAGGCCACCGGCGAGGAGCTCACCGCGAGCGCCGAGGGCTTCATCCGCCCCGTGAGCGGCCCCATCACCTCGGGCTACGGCTACCGCATCCACCCCGTGCTCGGCTACGGCAAGGGACACGACGGCGTGGACTTCGGCTCCGCGTGCGGCACCCCGGTCCACGCCTCCGCGGCGGGCACCGTCGTCGCCGTCGAGAACCACCCCGCCTCCGGCAACCGGGTGAAGATCGATCACGGCGACGGCGTCGTCACCGGCTACTACCACCTGCAGGGCTTCAACACCGAGGTGGGCGCGAAGGTCGAGCAGGGCGACGTCATCGGCTACGTCGGCTCCACCGGCCGCTCCACCGGCTGCCACCTCCACTTCGCGAAGATGGACGAGTCCGGCACCTACTCCGACCCGATGGCGCTGCTGAGGTGACGCGCACCCCCGTCGTCCTCGGCGTCGAGTCCTCGTGCGACGAGACCGGCTTCGGGATAGTCTCCGAGGGGGTCCTGCTGGGCCAGGGCCTCGCCTCGAGCGCGGCCCAGCACGCCGACTTCGGCGGCGTGGTCCCCGAGATCGCCGCCCGCGCCCACCTCGACGCGGCGGTGCCGACCCTCCGCCTGGCCCTCGCCGACGCCGGCGTCGAGCTCGGCGACATCACGCACGTCGCCGCCACCTCCGGTCCCGGCCTCGCCACCGCCGTCCACGTGGGCCTCGCCGCGGCGAAGTCCGTGGCCTGGTCGCTCGACGTCCCGCTCTACGGCGTGCACCACCTCGCCGGCCACGCGGCCGCGGACACCCTCGAGCACGGCCCGCTGCCGGAGCGCTCGATCGTCCTCATCGTCTCCGGCGGGCACACCTCGATCCTCGCCGTCGGCGACCTCGTGCGCGACCCGATCGAGCACCTCGGCGACACCCTCGACGACGCGGCCGGCGAGGCCTTCGACAAGGTCTCCCGCCTCCTGGGCCTCGGCTACCCCGGTGGCCCCGCGATCTCCCGCGCCGCGGCGGGCGGCGACCCCACCGCCTTCTCCTTCCCGCGCGCCATGCTGCGCCAGGGCGATGCGCCCTACACCTTCTCCTTCTCCGGGCTCAAGACCGCCGTCGCCCGCACCGTCGAGACCATCGAGCGCGCCGGCGAGGCCGTGCCCGTGGCCGACGTGGCCGCGAGCTTCGAGCAGGCCGTCGTCGACGTGCTCGTCACGAAGGCCGTGCGCGCCGTGCGCGACCGGGGCCTGGACACGCTCGTCATCGTGGGCGGCGTCGCCGCGAACGCCCGGCTGCGCGAGGCGGCGCGGCAGCGCTGCGAGTCCCTCGGCATCACGCTGCGGATCCCGCCGATCCGCCTGTGCACCGACAACGGCGCGATGATCGCTGCGATCGGGGACCTGCTCGTGCGCTCCGGCGCGGAGCCGAGCGGCCTCGGCATCCCCGCGGATCCCTCCGCCGTCCTCCACGGGGCCCAGCTGCCGCTCCTGCGATGAGGCCTGCCTCACTCCCGCGGCCCTGCAGGGCCCGCGCGGTCCGCTCGGGCCGCACGGCTTGCTAGGATGCCGAAGTCGGCCCGCGTAGCTCAGTGGATAGAGCGTCTGCCTCCGGAGCAGAAGGTCGTAGGTTCGAATCCTGTCGCGGGCACCCCTGACCCCGTCCGCCGGCCCACGTGGCCGGAGGGCGGGGTCCTCTGGTCCCCGGGCGCCCGCCCCTCCGCCGGACCGGTCGGGCGGCGGCGCCCCCCCGGAGGCGATCCGCGTCGACGTGATCACCCCCGTCCTCACGGCGGTGAACGTCTCCTCAGGGGGCAGGCGTGACCCCGACGCGGAGGATCCCGCCACCGGGACCTGCTTTAGGGTGGGCGCGGCGCCCCTCCCCGGCGCCCCCCTGACCGCACCCTGGAGGCCCCGTGCACCCCGCCGCACCTCGTGCCCGCTTCGAGGACCCGGGGACCGGGGAGGTGCTGCAGCTGAGCCGGGTGCAGGAGGAGATCGTCGCCCGCACCCCGGACCAGGTGCTCCCCGCCCTGCACGCCGTGCAGGCGCGGGTCGACGCCGGGGCCTGGGCGGCCGGCATGATCGCCTACGAGGCCGCGCCCGGGCTGGACCCGGCGCTGACGGTCGCGCCCGCCCCGGCCCCGCTGCCGCTCGTGTGGTTCGTCATCGCCGACGCCCCTGATCAGCAGGACGTGGCCCACGCTCCCCGCCCGCACGGTGACTACCGCACCGGGCCGTGGACGCCGCGGTGGAGCGCGGCCGAGCACGCCCGGGCCGTCGGCGCCGTGCGCGAGGCGATCGCCGAGGGGACCACCTACCAGGCGAATCTCACGACCCGCCTCGACGGCCGGATCGAGGGGGACCTGCTCGCCTGCCACCGCGATCTCCTCGACCGCCAGCGCACGCGCCACGGCGCCTACCTGGACCTGGGGAGCCATGTCGTGCTCGGGGCCAGTCCCGAGCTGTTCGTGCGGCGCGAGGGGGACCGGCTCACGACCCGGCCGATGAAGGGCACGGCGCCCCGGGGGAGCGGCCCCGCCGCGGACGCCGCCGCCCGCGCGCACCTGCTGCGCAGCCCCAAGGAGCGGGCGGAGAACATCATGATCGTCGACCTGCTGCGCAACGACCTGGCCCGCTGCGCCGAGCCCGGCACCGTCGCGGTGCCCGCGCTGCTGGACGCCGAGCCCTATCCCACGCTGTGGCAGATGACGAGCACCGTCACCGCCCGTGCCGCCGCCGGGACCGGGCTCGCCGAGGCCATGACGGCGCTGTTCCCGTGCGGCTCGATCACGGGCGCGCCGAAGGCCGCGACGACGGCGCTGCTCGCCCGGCTCGAGGACGGCCCGCGCGGCGCCTACTGCGGCGCGGTCGGCTGGATGGCGCCGGCGCGCGACACCCCGGGTGGTCGGCGGCCGGCGAGCAGCTCCTTCTCCGTCGCGATCCGCACGATCGTCGTGGACCGGGCCGACGGCGCCGCGACCTACGGCGTGGGCAGCGGGATCACGTGGGCCTCGGAGGCGGCCGCGGAATGGGAGGAGCTGCAGGTGAAGGCCCGGGTGCTCGAGGCGATCACGCCGCGCCCGGCGCACCGGCCCCGTCCCGGGACGACGTCCGCTCCCGTCGTGCCGGTCGCCGACGGGGGTGCGGCGCCGGATCCCGCGGGCTTCGCGCTCCTGGAGACCCTCGCGGCGCGCGGGGGACGGCTCCAGGACCTCGAGGTGCACCTGGACCGGCTGGAGTCCTCCGCGGCGGAGCTCATGATCCCCTGCGACCGGCCCGCCCTCGCGGAGCAGCTGCGGGAGCGCGCCCTCGCGGCGGGGGAGCAGGGGGCCGTGCTCCGGCTCGCGCTCGGCCTCGACGGCGCGGCCACGCTCACCGAGCGCCCGCTGCCCGCACCGTCCGAGGGCCCGGTGCTGCTCGTGCTCGACGACGAGGTCCAGGACCCGGACTCCCCGGCGCTCCGGCACAAGAGCACCGACCGGGCGCATCTGGAGCGGGCGCTCGAGCGGGCGCGGCGGCGCTCACCGGCGGTGCAGGACGTGCTCCTGCGCGGGCGGGACGGACGGGTCACCGAGTCCACCATCGCGACGCTGATCGTCCGGCTCGGCGGGAGCTGGTGGACCCCGCCGCTCGAGGACGGCTGCCTCCCCGGGGTGGGGAGGCGGCTCGCCCTCGAGGCGGGGGAGATCCGCGAGCGTCCCCTCACCGAGGCGGATCTGCGCGCGGCGGAGGGGATCGCCCTGCTCAGCAGCGTCCGCGGTCGACGACCCGCACGGCTCCTGGGCTGAGCCGGCCCGCTCAGCCGCGGGCGCGGCGCAGCGCGGCGAGGTGGGTGAGCAGCTCGCGCACCTGCGCGGTGCCCTCCACGCGCAGCCCGGCGCCCGTGTCCCCGGGACCCACCTTGATGCCGAGGTCGTCGTCGCCGAGCTGGTCGAAGACCGTCTCGTCGGTGACGTCGTCGCCCAGGTAGAGCCAGGCGTCCGCCGCGCTCGCGCGGGCGAGGGCCTCGATCGCCACGCCCTTGTTCGCGTCCACGACGGAGAACTCGACGACCTCCTTGCCGGGGGTCACGGTGACGTCCGGGAGGCTCAGGGCGTACTCGAGCGCTGCCTCGGTCGCGTTCCCGGCGCCGCGGCCCCGGGCGCGGCGGGTGTGCAGCACGGCCGCCGCGGGCTTCGTCTCCACCTCCGCGCCCGGGTTCGCGCTCGCGATCCGGTGCAGGGTGTGGGTGATCGACTCGAGCAGCTGCTCCTTCTGCGGCGACATGGTCAGCGCGAAGGAGTCCAGCACCTCCGCGTGCATCCACGGCGGGAGCGCGCCGACCTCCGCGCCGTGCGAGCCCACGAGCACGACCGAGCTCGGCATGCGTGTGTGGTGGTCGAGGTTCGTCAGCGAGCGCCCGGAGACGAGCGCCACCGAGACACCCGGCATCTCCGAGAGCTCGCGGAGGGCGACGATCGCCTCGGGATCGGGCTGCACGGCGTCCCGCTCGGCGACGATCGGCGCGAGGACGCCGTCGAAGTCGCTCGCGACGAGGATGCGGGGGACCTCCGCGAAGGTCCGCAGGCTCGCCTCGAGCTCGGCCTCGGGGGTGGGCGTCTCCCCGGTGAGACGGATCCGGCGGGTGGTGATCTCGTCCCGGCCCACGCTCTCGAGCTCGTCGAGGAAGGCGTGGGCCCAGGCCTGCACGTCGTGGTCCATGACCTGGCGGCGCAGGGAGGTCATCGCCTCGCGCTGCTCGTCCTCGCCCATCGCGAGGGCCCGCAGGATCGAGGACTTCAGCTCGTCGATGTCGTGGGGGTTCACGCGCAGCGCCGCCCGCAGCTCGTCCGCGGCGCCCGCGAACTCGGAGAGCACGAGCACGCCCTGCTCGTCGGTACGTGAGGCGACGTACTCCTTCGCCACGAGGTTCATGCCGTCGCGCAGGGCGGTCACGAGGACGACGTCGGCCGCCATGTAGAGGGCGGTCATGTCGCGGCGGTCGAAGGAGCGGTGCTGGTAGGAGATCGCGGGCCGGCCGATCGGCGCATGGTCGCCGTTGATCCGCCCGACGGTCAGCTCGACCTCGTCGCGCAGCTGCCGGTACGCGTCCACCCGCTCGCGGGACGGCGTCGCGACCTGGATCATGACGGCGTCGTGGGGGTCGATCGCACCGTCGGCCAGGAGCTCGCCCCAGGCCTTCAGCCGGTGCCGGATGCCCTTGGTGTAGTCCAGGCGGTCCACGCCGAGGACGATCTTGGCGGGGTCGCCCATGTCCGCGCGCAGCTGCCGCGCGCGCTCCTGGATGTCCGGGTCCTCGGTGAGGTCGGAGACGGACTGCGAGTCGATCGAGATCGGGAACGTGCGCGCCTGGACCTCACGGGAGGGGGCGGTGCCGAGCCCGGGCACCGTGATCGTCTGGCCGTCGGTGTGGTAGCCGAGGAGCTTGCGCACCGCGGCCACGAAGTTCAGCGTGTCCCCCTCGCGCTGGAAGCCGAGGACGTCCGCGCCGAGCAGCCCGCGCAGGATCTGGTTGCGCTTGGGGAGCTGGCTGAACAGCTCGACCGGGGGGAAGGGGATGTGGTTGAAGAACCCGATGCGCGCATCGGGCCGGGTCTCGCGGATCATCGCGGGCACGAGCTGCAGCTGGTAGTCGTGCACCCAGACGATGCCGCCCGGGGCGGCGACCTCCGCGGCCGCGCGGGCGAAGCGGCGGTTGACGCGCTGGTAGTCGTCCCACCAGGTGCGGTGGAACTCGGGGTCGACGATCACGTCGTGGTACAGCGGCCACAGGGTCGCGTTGGAGAAGCCCTCGTAGTAGCGCTCGACCTCGTGGCCGTCGAGCGGCACGGGGTACAGGTGCATGCCGTCCGCGACGAAGGGGGAGGGGGCCTCGCCCGTGCCGCCGGCCCAGCCCACCCAGGCGCCCGAGTCCACCGTGCGCATGACCGACTCCATCGCGGTGACCAGGCCGCCGGGGCTCGTCACCCACTCGGTCGCGCCGTCGGGGAGGGTCCGGGAGTCGACGGGGAGGCGGTTGGCGACGACGACGAGCTCGTGGCCCGCCTCCGGCCGCTGCGCGTCCTCGGGGCCGGTCTGGGGATCAGGCATGGGAGCTCCTCCGTGTCGGGCCGGTGCGTGCGGGTCCAGGCTATCAAGTGCGATGCCTCACTCGGACCGTGGGGGTGCCGTGCCGGGGCCGCGCCATCAGCGTCATGACCTGCGCGGACGGGCGGCGATGCGCGGGGCTCTGCGGGGCCGGGAGCAGCCGGGCGGACCGTCGGCCGGACGGTCGGGGCGCGCCGGCGACGCCGCCGTCTAGGGTCGTGGCGTCGCCCCCGGTGACCCCGCCCCACACCGCGATCCCCGCCCCCGCAGACATCAAGGAGCAGCCCCATGCGCGCCCACGAAGCCGGAGCCCTCCACGGCAACGACGCCGCCCCCACCTGGCTCCCGTTCCCCACCGACGTCAACGCGCTGATCCCCGGGCTGTGGTCGCGCACCACCGTGCGTGGGGCCGACGGCGCCCTCGAGGTGGGCGGCGTGAGCGTCACCCGGATCGCCGAGGAGGTGGGCACCCCCGCCTTCATCCTGGACGAGGACGACTTCCGCGAGCGCGCCCGCGGCTTCCGTGACGCCTTCGCGGAGGCGTTCCGCCCCCACGCCGGCGCCCAGGTCTACTACGCGGGCAAGGCGTTCCTGTGCGGCGCCGTCGCCCGCTGGGTGCAGGAGGACGGCCTCGGCCTGGACGTCTGCACCGGCGGCGAGCTCGCCGTGGCGCTGCGCGCGGGCTTCCCCGCCGAGCGGATCGCCCTGCACGGCAACAACAAGTCCGACGCCGAGCTGCGCCGTGCGATCGAGGTCGGGGTGGGCCGCATCGTCGCCGACTCCCTCGACGAGATCGCCCGCATCGACGCGCTCTCCGCCGAGGCGGGGACCACGACCGCCGTCATGCTCCGCGTGACCACAGGCGTCGAGGCGCACACCCACGAGTTCATCGCGACCGCGCACGAGGACCAGAAGTTCGGCCTCTCCCTGAGCGGCGGCCGGGCCTTCGAGGGCGTGCGGGACGTGCTCGCGGCGGAGCACCTCGAGCTCGTGGGCCTGCACTCGCACATCGGCTCCCAGATCTTCGACACGGGTGGCTTCGAGGTCGCGGCGCGGCGTGTGCTGGACCTCGTCGCGCAGGTGCGCGACGAGCTCGGGCACACGATCACCCAGCTCGACCTCGGCGGCGGCTTCGGCGTCATGTACAACACCCAGCACACCCCCTCGACGCCCGAGGCGCTCGCCGCGGGCATCGCGGGCATCGTCGAGAAGCAGTGCCACGAGCTCGAGCTCGACGTGCCGCACGTGTCCTTCGAGCCGGGGCGCGCGATCGCCGGCCCCTCCACGCAGACCCTCTACGGCGTGGGCACCGTGAAGGACGTGAGCCTCGGCGGCCCGCACCACCGCGTCTACGTCTCCGTCGACGGCGGGATGAGCGACAACATCCGCACCGCGCTCTACGACGCGGACTACTCGTGTCTGCTCGCCTCCCGCGTCTCGGGGGAGCGGCCCGAGGTGGTGCGCGTGGTCGGCAAGCACTGCGAGAGCGGGGACATCGTCGTCAAGGACGAGTACATGCCGGCGGACGTCCATCGCGGGGACCTCGTCTCGGTGCCCGTGACCGGCGCCTACTGCTACTCCCTCGCCTCGAACTACAACCACGTGCCGCGCCCCCCGGTGGTCGCGGTCAAGGACGGCGAGCTGCGCACCCTCGTGCGCCGCGAGACGGAGGACGACCTCCTCGCCCTCGACATCGGCTGAGGCGGCGTGCGTCCGGGGAGCGCGTCTCATGCGTTCATCCCCGGACATCCGCCCGGCACCTGCTCGGATACAGTGCCGTGTGCCTCCCAGGCCGCCCCTGGACCCCGCGGAAGGACTTCACCCCATGGTCTCCACGACCCCCTCGCCCTCCGATCAGCTCCCCGCCCTGCGCGTCGCCGTGCTCGGCGCCGGGACCGTCGGGACCGAGGTCATCCGCCTGATCACGCAGCAGGGCGAGGACCTCGCCCAGCGCATCGGCGCCCGCCTCGAGCTGATCGGCGTCGCCGTGCGGGACGCCGAGCGCGACCGCGGCCCGCACGTGGACGCCGCCCTGCTCACCACGGAGCCGAGCGCCCTCGTGCGCGAGGCCGATCTGGTCATCGAGGTGATGGGCGGCATCGAGCCCGCCCGCGGGCTGCTGCTCGAGGCGATGGCGCACGGCGCGAGCGTCGTGACCGCGAACAAGGCGCTGCTCGCGCAGGACGCCGCCTCCCTCTACGAGGCGGCGGACGAGCACGGGGTGGACATCTACTTCGAGGCCGCCGTGGCCGGGGCGATCCCGATCGTCCGTCCGGTGCGTGAGTCCCTCGCGGGCGACCGCGTCCAGCGTGTGCTCGGCATCGTCAACGGCACCACGAACTACATCCTCGACGCGATGGCGAGCACCGGCGCGGGCTTCGACGACGCGCTCGCCTCCGCCCAGGAGCTCGGCTACGCCGAGGCGGATCCGACGGCCGACGTCGAGGGCCACGACGCCGCCGCGAAGGCCTCGATCCTCGCCTCCCTCGCCTTCCACACGCGCGTCGGCATCGGCGACGTGCACTGCGAGGGCATCACCGCGGTCTCCGCCCAGGACATCGCCGCGGCCGCCCGCATGGGCCGCACCATCAAGCTGCTCTCGATCGTCGAGCGCATCGAGGACGGCACCGAGGAGCGGGTCTCCGCCCGCGTCTACCCGGCCCTCATCCCGGACTCCCACCCCCTCGCCTCCGTCGCCGAGGCGTACAACGCGGTCTTCGTCGAGGCGGAGGCCGCCGGCTCCCTCATGTTCTACGGCCAGGGCGCGGGCGGTGCGCCCACGGCCTCCGCGGTCATGGGCGACGTCGTCTCCGCCGCCCGCCACCGGGTCTCCGGGGGAGTGGGGCCCCGCGAGTCGAACTACGCGGACCTCCCGGTCGCCTCGATCGACGAGCTGCGCAGCGCCTTCTACGTCTCCCTCACGGTGCAGGACCGGCCCGGCGTGCTCGCCGAGATCGCCGGCACCCTCTCCCGCCACGGCATCTCGATCTCCACGATCCACCAGGAGCTCCTCGCGGCCGATGAGGACGCCCCGGGTCGCGCGCACATCGGCATCACCTCGCACCGGGCGCTCGAGTCCGCGATGACCGCCGCGCTCGACGACTTCTCCTCCACCTCCACCGTCCTGTCCATCGACTCCGTCCTGCGCATCGAAGGAGAATGACCCGCATGGCACACCAGTGGCGCGGCGTCCTCGCCGAGTACTCCGATCACCTGCCCTTCTCCTCCACGGACACGCTGCTGAGCCTCGGCGAGGGCGGGACCCCGCTCGTCGCCGCGCCCGCGCTGTCGGCGAAGGTCGGGGCCGAGGTCCACATCAAGGTCGAGGGCCAGAACCCGACGGGCTCCTTCAAGGACCGCGGCATGGTCTCCGCGATGTCGAAGGCGCTCAACGACGGGGCGACCACCGTCGTCTGCGCGTCGACGGGCAACACCTCCGCCTCCGCTGCGGCCTACGCGGCCGCCGCCGGCCTCACCTGCGTGGTGCTGCTGCCCGAGGGCAAGATCGCCGCGGGCAAGCTCGCCCAGGCCGTCGTCCACGGGGCGAAGCTCGTGCAGGTGCAGGGCAACTTCGACGACTGCCTCGAGATCGCGCGCAAGCTCGACGCCGAGCATCCCGTCGAGCTCGTGAACTCGGTGAACCCCTACCGCCTGCAGGGGCAGAAGACGGCCGCCTTCGAGATCGTCGACGCGCTCGGCGCGGCGCCCGACCTCCACCTGCTGCCGGTGGGCAATGCGGGCAACATCTCCGCCTACTGGATGGGCTACCAGGAGTACCGCGAGAAGGGGATCTCGGACTCCGTGCCGCGCATGTGGGGCTTCCAGGCCGCGGGCGCGGCGCCGTTCGTCGCGGGCCGCCCGATCCTCGACCCGGAGACGGTCGCGACCGCGATCCGGATCGGCGCCCCCGCGTCGTGGGACCTCGCCGTCGCCGCGCGCGACGACTCCGGCGGCAGCATCGACGCCGTGACCGACGAGCAGATCCTCGCCGCGCAGGCCCTCCTCGCCGCCGAGGTCGGGATCTTCGTCGAGCCGGCCTCCGCGGCGGGCGTCGCGGGGCTGCTGCAGAAAGCCGAGCAGGGCCTGGTCCCCGCCGGCGCGCGGATCGTCATCACCGTGACCGGCAACGGGCTCAAGGACGTGGACACCGCGCTCAGCGGCCGTGACCTCACGCCGACCGTCATCCCCGTGGACATCTCCGCGGCCGCGGAGGCCATGGGGCTGTGAGGATCGAGCACTCCCGCGTGCGGGTGCAGGTCCCGGCGACCTCCGCGAACCTGGGGCCGGGCTTCGACGCGCTGGGCCTGGCCCTCGATCTCGTCGACGACCTCGAGCTCGAGGCGACCACGGGCGGCGTGGAGGTCCTCGCCGAGGGCGAGGGCGCCGGCTCCGTGCCGACGGGGGAGGAGCACCTGGTGGTGCGCGCCCTGCGACGCGGTCTCGACCATGCGGGCGCCCCGCAGGTGGGCGTGCGCCTGCGCACCCGCAACCGCATCCCGCACGGCCGCGGCCTCGGCTCGAGCGCCGCGGCGACGGTCGCGGGCCTGCTGCTCGCCCGCGGGCTGCTCGCGGATCCCGCGGCGCTCGACGACGACGCGGTGCTCCAGCTCGCGACCGCCTTCGAGGGCCATCCCGACAACGCCGCGCCCGCGCTGCTCGGCGGGGCGGTGCTCTCCTGGACGGAGGCCTCGCGCGGCGAGGAGCGGGCCCGCGCCGTGAACCTGGCGCTGCACAGGGAGGCGCTGCGACCGCTCGTGCTGCTTCCCCGCACCACCCTCGCGACGCACCAGGCCCGCGGCCTGCTGCCCGAGGAGGTCCCGCACGGCGACGCGGCCTTCAACGCCTCGCGCGCGGCGCTGCTCGTGCATGCCCTGGCCACGGATCCGTCGCTGCTGCTCACGGCGACCGAGGACCGTCTGCACCAGGAGCAGCGGGCGCCCGGCATGCCGGAGAGCGTCGAGCTGCTGCGGGTGCTGCGCCAGGAGGGGCATCCCGCGGTGATCTCCGGGGCCGGCCCCTCGCTGCTCGTGCTGCGCGGTGACCGCGCGGAGGTCGCGCAGCTCGTGCGGCGCGTGGTCGCCGAGACCGCCGCCTGGCGCATCGCGGCCGTGCCGCTGCGCGAGGACGGCGCCCGCTGTGTGGTAGATTGACCGCGCGTCCAGGCGGCGAAGACCGCGGGCGGGCTGGCACCACACCCCGTACCCGACGTCTCCGATGCTCCCGTCAGCTCACTGAGAGTTCAGTTTCCTGACTGCACCGCCTGCCCCGTCCCCCGCAGGATCTCGCGCATCGCATCTTCGCGCGCACCCCTGCGCTCCGGCGCCGGCGCACCCCCAGAACCATCCGGCAGGCCGGTCCCCGATGCCCCGCACCGCTGATCAGGCACCTGCCCGCCGAGTCCCGGCCCCTCTGCCGGCGCACGCCCCAGCCCCGGGCCTCGGCCCATGCTGATCCACACGGGACCGCACGACGGTCCGACGAGGAAGGACATCGGGTGAACGACACCACCCCCACCGCAGGCGGATCCTCGGATCTCGCCGCGAAGAAGCTCCCCGAGCTGCGAGCTCTCGCCGCCGAGCGCGGTATCCGCGGCGCCGGCCGCCTCCGCAAGGGCGAGCTCGTCGAGGCCATCCGCACGGGCCGTGTGCCCGCGGCGACCACCGAGGCCGCGGCGCAGCAGTCCGCGCCGCGCGAGCAGCGCGCCCCGCGCGAGGAGCGACCCGCCCGTGAGGAGCGCGGCGCCTCCCAGCAGTCGGCGCCCGAGCTCGCGATCCGCCTGCCCGAGGGCGGCGAGCGTCGTGAGGAGCAGGGTGCCCGCGAGGGTCGTCGCTCCCGCGGCGGCCGCTCCGGCGGTGAGAACCAGGACCGCGGCGCGCAGTCCGCGGAGTCGACGTCGGCCCCCGCCGATGCGCCCTCCGGCGAGTCCGCCCCCTCCGGTCGCGGAGACCGCTCCGGCTCGCGCGGTGAGCGTCAGGACCGTGGCGACCGCCAGGACCGCGGTGACCGTCAGGACCGCAACGATCGTCAGGACCGGGGCGACCGTCAGGATCGAAACGACCGGGGCGACCGCAACGATCGTCAGGACCGCGGCGACCGTGGCCAGCAGCGCGGCGACCGCCCTGCGCGCGTCGAGGACATCGAGCTCCCGGACCGCTCCGGCGAGTCCGACGACCGCGACCGCGGCGGCCAGGACGACGACGACCGCCGTTCCCGCGGCCGCAGCCGCACCCGCTCGCGCGACCGCAAGCGTCGCGGCCGCGGCCAGAACGACCAGGGCGGCTACGGCAACCAGGGAAGCCAGGGCAACCAGGGCGGTCAGCGCGGCGACGACCGCCAGGACGACCAGGTGCGCGACGGCGAGGAGCTTGTCTCCGTGGCCGGCATCCTCGACATCCGTGACAACAACGCCTACGTGCGCACCACCGGCTACCTCCCCGGTCCGAGCGACGTGCACGTGAGCATCAACCAGGTGCGCAAGTACGGCCTGCGCAAGGGCGATGCGCTCACCGGTCTCGTCAAGGCCCCCCGCGACGGCGAGGAGCAGCAGCACGTCGAGCAGCAGTACTCCGGCGGCCGCAACCGCCGCGGCAAGGGCGGCAACCAGGGCAAGGGCAACTACTCCTCGCTCGTCCAGGTCGACGCGATCAACGGCATGACCCCCGAGCGGGCCCGCCAGCGCGTGGACTTCGGCAAGCTCACCCCGCTCTACCCGGACTCCCGGCTGCGCCTGGAGACCACGGGCACCTCCGTCGCCCCGCGGATCATCGATCTCGTCTCGCCGATCGGCAAGGGCCAGCGCGGCCTCATCGTCGCGCCGCCGAAGGCGGGCAAGACGATCATCATGCAGCAGATCGCGAACGCGATCACCCAGAACAACCCGGAGGTCCACCTCATGGTGGTGCTCGTCGACGAGCGCCCCGAGGAGGTCACCGACATGCAGCGCACGGTCAAGGGTGAGGTCATCGCCTCGACCTTCGACCGTCCCGCCTCGGACCACACGATCGTCGCCGAGCTCGCCATCGAGCGGGCCAAGCGTCTCGTGGAGATGGGCCGCGACGTCGTCGTGCTGCTGGACTCCCTCACCCGCCTGTCGCGCGCCTACAACCTCGCGGCGCCCGCCTCGGGCCGCATCCTCTCCGGCGGTGTCGACGCCTCGGCGCTCTACCCGCCCAAGCGGTTCTTCGGCGCGGCGCGCAACATCGAGAACGGCGGCTCGCTGACCATTCTCGCCTCGGCGCTCGTCGAGACGGGCTCGAAGATGGACGAGGTGATCTTCGAGGAGTTCAAGGGCACTGGCAACATGGAGTTGCGGCTGTCCCGCCACCTCGCGGACAAGCGCATCTTCCCGGCCGTGGACGTCAACGGCTCCGGCACCCGCCGCGAGGAGGAGCTCATGGGCAAGGAGGAGCTCGCGATCATGTGGAAGCTCCGCCGTGTGCTCGGGTCCCTCGAGCAGCAGCAGGCGCTCGAGCTGCTCCTGGAGCGGGTCAAGAAGACCCAGTCCAACACCGAGTTCCTCATGACGGTCCAGAAGAACACGCCGAGCGTCGGCCAGCGCGCCGCAGACTGACCTCGCCCCGCACAGCCGACGGGCCGTCCCGCACCACCGCTAGGTGGTCCGGGACGGCCCGTCGGCCGTACTGCCGGGGTGCGGGGATCCGGTCCCCGGTCCCTCAGCCCTTGAGGGCGCCAGCGGCGATGTTCGCGATGAAGTGCCGCGAGCCGATGATGAACACACCGATCAGCGGGAGCACGCTGACGAGCGCTCCCGCCATCACCATCCCGTAGTCGGTGAGGTAGAGGGAGTTGAGGTTCTGCAGGGCGGTCTGCAGGGTCTGCCTGCCCGGGTTCACGAGCACGATGAGCGGCCACACGTAGTCGTTCCAGGCGGTGATGAAGGTGAAGATGCCGAGGAACGCGAGACCGCCGCGCATCATCGGCACGCCGATCCGCCAGTACGTGGTGAAGAACCCGGCCCCGTCGATGCGCGCGGACTCGACGAGCTCGTGGGGGATCGACCCCGCCGCCATCTGACGCAGCAGGAAGATGCCGAAGGCGTTTGCGGCGCCCGGCACGATGAGCGCCTGCAGCGTGCCCACCCAGCCGATCGAGGACATGAGCATGAAGCTCGGCACGAGCGAGAGGCTGCCCGGGATGAGGAACGTCGCGAGCATGAGCACGAACAGCACGTTGCGGCCCGGGAAGTCGTACTTCGCGAACGCGAAGGCGGCGAGCGAGTCGAAGAACATCACGAGCACGGCGCACAGCGTCGAGACGATGATCGTGTTCAGCAGGGCGCCGAGGATGTCGACGCTCGAGAACAGGTTCTGCAGGTTCGTCACGAGCGAGTCGCTGGGCCACAGCCGGGGCGGGTAGCCGAAGATCTCCCCGGTCGTCGAGGTCGACATGACCGCGAGCCAGTAGAACGGGAAGACGGACAGCAGCACGCCCACGAGGATCAGCACGTGGGTGAGCACCTTCTCGACGCGGTCCGCGAGGATCGCGCGGCGGTCGCCCGCGGTGCGGCGCGCGGCGGGGGCGGGGCCCGCGGCGGTGCGGGTGGGGTCGGCGGTGGTCATGAGCGCGCTCCCTTCGAGCGGCGGGCGGCGCGCGGCGTGCGGTCACGCTCGCTGAGCAGGCGCCAGTTGATGATCGCGAAGATCGAGGCCATGACGAACAGGGCCCACGCGATCGCGGAGCCGTAGCCGAAGTCGAACTGGGTGAAGGCCTGGTTGTACTGGTAGAGCACGATCGTCATGCCGGCCTCGCCCACGCCGCCCTCGTTGCCGAGCAGCACCTGCGGCTCCGTGAACAGGCTCAGGCCGCCCACGGTTGAGGTGATGACGGTGAAGAGGATGACCGGTCGCAGCATCGGCACGGTGACCCGGGTGAAGATCTGCCAGGTCGAGGCGCCGTCCATCTTCGCGGCGTCGTAGAGGTCCGTGGGGATCGACTGTAGGCCGGCGAGGTAGATGATCGCGTTGTAGCCGGTGAAGCGCCAGATCACCATGACGGCGATCGTCACCTTGATGCCCCAGCTGCTCGAGAGCCACGGGATCGAGTCCGCGCCGATCGCCGTGAGCGCGGAGTTCACGAGGCCGAAGGAGTCGGAGAAGACCGAGCCGAACACGATCGCCATGGCGACCATGGAGGTGACGTTCGGGAGGAAGAACGCGACGCGGTAGATGCCGCGCAGGCGGATGTTCTGGTGGAGCAGGAAGGCGATCCCGAGCGCGAGCGCGAGCATCGGCACCGTGGAGAGGAGCCAGATGATGAAGGTGTTCCCCACGGCGTTCCAGAAGCGGCTGTCCTGGATCAGGTAGGCGTACTGGGCGAGCCCGGCGAACTCGATCTTCCCCATGCCGTCCCAGTTCGTGAAGGACAGGACGATGGAGAAGAGGATCGGGAACAGGCCGAAGACCAGGAACAGCACGTAGAAGGGGCTGATCGCGAGGTACTGGGGCCAGTGGGCGCGCAGGGCGCGCCAGCCCTTCTCGTGGCTGCGGGGGACGGCCGCGTCAGTGCGACGGGCTCCGGCGGCGGAGGGGGCGATGGGCGTGGTGGCGCTCATGAGAGCACTCCTCTCTTGGTGAGGACCTTCTTCGCCGCGGCGACGGCGTCGTCCCATGCGGCGTCGGGGTCCTTGCCGGAGGACTCGACGTTGTCGAGCTCGAGGGCGAAGCTCCCGGAGACGAGGGACTCCCAGGTGGAGATGAAGGAGCTGGGCACGGACTCCGCGGCCTTCGAGAAGAAGGCGAGCGGATCCTGGTCGCCGAAGAAGTCCCCGGAGTAGCTCAGGGAGTCGAAGGAGGCGGGGCAGGAGGGGAAGAGCTGGACGTCCTCGTAGGCGCGGGCCTGGTTCTCGGGGGTGTTGATCCAGCGGATGAAGGCCATGGCGGCCTCGGGGTCCTTGCAGGTGCGGGGGATCGCGGCGAAGGAGCCGCCGGAGTTGCCGGGGCGCACGGGCTGCTCGGCGAGGCGCCACAGACCGGCGGTGTCCGGGGCGGACTCCTGGAGGATCTGCGCCCACCAGGCGGCGTTGATGTGGCCGGCGGTGGACCCGTTGGACCAGGCGGCGTTCTGGTCGGGGCCGCGGGCGTCGGGGATGCCGGCGGTGATGCCGGCCTCGATCGCGGCGACGGCCGTCGTCCAGGCCTCGCGCACGGCCGAGCCGTCCTCGAGGTAGAGCGGGGCATCGTCCTCGTCGAGGTAGCGCTCGGGGCTCGCGTTGAGGAACTGGTCGTAGACGTGGCGGCCGGTGTTCACGAGCCTCGCCTTCGTCGCGCCGAGCAGCTCGGTGCCGAGCGCGATCCAGTCCTCCCACGTGGTGGCCGCGGCGGAGACCTCGTCCGGGGAGGTGGGGAGTCCGGCCTCCTCGAAGACGTCCTGGCGGTAGAAGAAGCCGGTGGGACCGATGTCGAGCGGGAAGAAGCAGAAGCGTCCCTCCGGGGTGGTGCCGAGGTCCCACTTCCAGGGGTAGTAGTCGTCCTTGACCTCGTCGGCCCCGAGCTCGGCCATGTCGAGGAACTGGTCCTCGTTGCGGAAGTAGAGGGCGTTGTTGGAGTTGATGTACGTGATGTCCGGGATGTAGGCGCCACCGGCGAGGCTCGTGCGCAGCTTCGTGTCGAAGGTGGTGCCGATGACGTCCGCCCGCACGTGGGAGTCCGATCCGGGGATGGAGGTCGCGGCCTCCTCGAGCAGCTCGGGGCTCGCCGAGCGGTTCCAGTACCAGAGCACGAGCTCGTGGGGGTCGTCCGAGATCGACGCGTTCGAGCCGCAGGCGGAGAGGCCTGCGGCGCCGAGGCCCGCGAGTCCTGCGGCCTGCAGCAGCCGTCGTCGTGTGGGTGGTGTCATGGGTGCCCCTCGTCCTTGAGGTCCTGCGCCGTGAGCGTTCACGGCTGGGAGGACAGTGGCACCGGGGAGGCCGTGTGTCAAGCATCACGTCGCGGATCGACGGGTGTCGGCCGCCCCGGGGGAGTCGTGGTGAGCGAGAGCGGCCAGGTGAGGCGGGGCCATGGTGGGAAGCGCGTTGCCCCGCCGGCGCATGGCGTGTAGCGTCGTACAAGGCGTGAACGTTCACGCCCCGACTCCGAAAGACAGTGAGGTCTCCATGAGCACCCGTCTGCGCTGGGCCGTTCTCGGCCCGGGCTCGATCGCCCGCCGCTTCGCCACCCATCTCCCGCACAGCGAGCTCGGCGAGCTCGCCGGCGTCGGCAGCCGCGACGCCGGCCGTGCCCGCGCCTTCGCGGAGGAGTTCGACCTGGGCGCCGACGCCGTCATCGGCGACTACGACGAGGTCCTCGCCTCCGACGCGATCGACGCCGTCTACGTCTCGACCGTGCACACCGGCCACGCCCAGCTCGCGATCGCCGCGCTCCGCGCCGGCAAGCACGTGCTGTGCGAGAAGCCGCTCGCCCCCAACTCCGGCACCGTCATGGCGATCACCGACGCCGCGCGCCGCAGCGGGAAGGTCCTCCTCGAGGGCTTCATGTACCGCTTCCACCCGCAGACCCTGCGCGTTCTCGAGATCGTCGCCTCCGGCGAGCTCGGCGAGATCACCCACGTGGACGCCTCCTTCTCCTTCGACACCGGTCGCCGCGAGGGCCGCCTCTTCGGGACCGACGTCGCCGGCGGCGGCATCCTCGACGTGGGCTGCTACCCGCTCTCCCTCGCCCGCCTCGTGGCCGGCGCCGCCGCCGGGACCCTCGCCGTGGAGCCCAGCTCGCTCACAGGCTCCGGCACCCTCGGCCCGACGGGCGTCGACGAGTGGGCCACCGCCGAGCTCGTCTTCCCCTCCGGCACCACCGCCTCGCTCCGCACCGGTGTGCGCCTGGCGGACCCGCAGTCCGCGACGATCACCGGCACGCGCGGCGTGCTGCGCCTCGAGGACCCGTGGGCGCTCACCGATCGGCAGATCATCCGGGTCGACGTGGTGGGGGAGGAGGGCCGCGAGATCGAGATCGAGCCCGCTCACGCCTACGCGCTCGAGGCCGACGCCCTCGCCCGCGCCGTCGCCGCCGGGCAGAGCGAGGTCCCCGAGCTCACGCTCGCCTTCAGCCACGCCCAGGCGAAGTCGCTGGACGCCTGGCGCGCACAGCTGGGCCTGCGCTACCCCTTCGAGGCGGACACCGCCGCGATCCCCACCGTCTCCGGTGACCCGCTGCGCGTGCGCGACGGCGCCGCGATGCCCTACGGGGAGATCCCCGGGGTCGGCAAGAAGGTGTCCCGCCTCGTCATGGGCTGCGACAACCAGGGCGACCTCGCCCACGCCTCCGCGCTCTTCGACGCCTTCTTCGAGGAGGGCGGCACGACCTTCGACTCCGCGTACATCTACGGCGGCGGGCACCACGAGGTGCTCCTGGGCCAGTGGGTCGCCAACCGCGGGGTCCGCGAGGACGTCGTGGTGATCATGAAGGGCGCCCACACCCCGCACTGCGATCCCGAGTCGATCACCCGCCAGCTCGGCGAGTCACTCGAGCGCCAGCAGACGGACTACGCGGATCTCTACATGATGCACCGCGACAACCTCGACATCCCCGTCGGGGAGTTCGTCGACGTGCTCGACGAGCACGTGCGCGCCGGTCGCATCCGCGCCTTCGGCGGCTCGAACTGGACCCCCGAGCGCGTCGACGAGGCCAACGCCTACGCCGCCGCGAACGGCAAGCAGGGCTTCAGCCTCCTGAGCAACCACTTCGGTCTCGCCGAGGCGCTCGACGTGCCGTGGGCCGGCTGCGTGCACGCGACCGACCCGGCGTCCAAGGCCTGGCTCGAGGAGCGGAGGATCCCGCTGTTCCCGTGGTCCTCGCAGGCCCGCGGGTTCTTCACGGGGCGCGCCCGCAAGGACGACCTCTCCGACGCGGAGCTCGTGCGCTGCTACTACTCCGACGAGAACTTCGAGCGCCTCGACCGCGCCGGGTCCCTCGCCGCCGAGCTCGGCGTGCCGACCACCGCGGTCGCCCTCGCCTACGTGCTCGCGCAGCCCTTCCCCACCTTCCCGCTGTTCGGGCCCCGCTCGATCGAGGAGATGCGCTCCTCGATGACAGGCCTGTCGATCTCGCTCACCCCCGAGCAGACGGCATGGCTGGACCTGCGCTCCGACCGGCCGGCGTGACAGACTCCCGCGCATGACGCAGCAGGACAGCAGCCCCGGCGCGCGCCGGGCGACGATCATCGACGTCGCGGCGCGCGCCGGGGTCTCCCGGCAGACGGTCTCCCGGGCCATCAACGACATGCCGGGGATCTCCACGAGCACCCGGGAGCGCGTGCTCGCGGCCGCCGAGGAGCTCCACTACCGCCCCTCGCGGTTCGGCCGGGGTCTGGTGAGCGCGGGACCGCCCACGCTCGGCCTGCTCGTGGACGACCTCGCCAACGCCTTCTTCCCGGAGATGGCCCGCGCGATGATCCGCGCCGCCTCCGAGCGCGGCTGGACCGTGCTCGTCGCCGAGACCGGCGGCGCCGAGGACCCGGAGGAGGTGGGCCGCGACCTCGCACGCCGTGTCGACGCGCTCGTGGGCTACGGCCTGCCGCAGCGCACGGGGGACGCCGTCCCGGAGCGGATGCCGATCCTCCAGCTCGATGGGCCGCGCGCGGGTGATCGTCCGGGCGTGCTCTTCACGCTGGACCCCGCGCTCGAGGAGCTCGCCGCGCACCTGCGCTCCCAGGGGGTGCGCCGCGCCGCCCTCCTGGACAACGACCTCACCGGCCCCTCCGATCGCGCGCGCCGCGTCCGGGAGGGGCTCGCCGGGGTGCTCGAGGAGCTCGAGGTCGTGCCGATGGTGCCGGACGGTGTCCGGGCGCAGGTCGACGCTGCGATGGCCGGGTCCCCGGACCTCCTCATCGGATGGAACGACGCGCACGCCCTCGCGGCGCTCAAGGAGCTCCGGTCGCGCGGCGTCGCCGTCCCCGAGCAGGTGCGTGTCATGGGCATCGACGGCCTCGGGATCGGCACGCTCGTCACCCCGGAGCTGACGAGCCTCGGCGTGGACCTCGAGGCCATGGCCCGCGAGGCGGTGGACCTCGTGGACGGCATGTTCTCCGGGGCGCTGCCGCTGCAGGGCGAGCGGTCCCGGCGCGAGCTGCCCTACCGGCTCATCCGCCGCGGCTCCGCCTGAGCACGGCGGGCGAGAGCGCCGGCGCCCGGGGCCTGCGATGTTGCCCACGCCGCATCGCCCGCTCTCGCGCCGGTGGCCGCGCTCGTGGCAGGATGGTGCGTCGGTTCTGGTTCACGGCGCCCGCCGGGCGACGACCCAGCGACCCGGACGAAGGAGACTCTCATGAAGGCTGACATCCACCCCGCATACGTGGAGACCACGGTGACCTGCACCTGTGGCAACACGTTCACCACCCGCAGCACCAAGACCGACGGCGAGATGCGCGCCGAGGTGTGCTCCGAGTGCCACCCGTTCTACACCGGCAAGCAGAAGATCCTCGACACCGGCGGCCGCGTGGCCCGCTTCGAGGCCCGCTACGGCAAGAAGAAGGCCTGATCGACGTACTGCGAGGTACGAGCGGTAGGAGATCAGGCGGGCAAGCTTCACCTGATCGACGTACTGCGAGGTACGAGCGGTAGGAGATCAGGCAGAGAGCACAGCCTGATCGACAGGTCGATCTGCGCCAGGTCAGCCTGAGGCAGGTCTCCGACGCCGGCGTCCGCCCCTGGGGCGGCGCCGGCGTCGTCGTGTCCGGGGCCGCGAGGCCCGATCCGGAGAGAGGGGGGAGCGAGGATGAGCAGCACCGACGCGCAGAGGGCGGGGCTCGACGCCCTGCGCCGTGAGCACGCCCGCCTCGAGCAGGCGATGGGTGATCCCTCCCTCCACGAGGATGCCTCACGAGCGCGCTCCGTGGGCCGCCGCTATGCCGAGGTGCGCCAGATCGTCACTGCGGCGGACGCCCGTGACGCCGTCCTCGAGGACCTGGCCACCGCCCGGGAGCTCGCCGAGGAGGACCCGGAGTTCGCCGCCGAGGCGCAGCTCCTCGCCGCACGCGCCGAGGAGCTCGAGGCGGAGCTCGAGGAGCTGCTCGCCCCCCGTGACCCCGACGACGGGCGCGACGTGCTGCTCGAGATCAAGGCCGGGGCGGGCGGCGAGGAGTCGGCGCTGTTCGCCGCGGAGATGCTGCGCATGTACCGCGCCTACGCCGAGTCGAAGGGCTGGACCGTCGAGGTCATGAGCTCCTCGCCCTCCGATCTGGGCGGGCTGCGGGACGTCACGGTCGCGATCGGCGCCCGGTCCGCTGCGGCCCCGGCGGACGGCGTCTACGCGCACCTCAAGCACGAGGCCGGGGTGCACCGGGTGCAGCGCGTCCCCGTCACCGAGTCCGCGGGCCGCATCCACACCTCCGCCGTCGGCGTGCTCGTGCTCCCTGAGGCGGACACCACCGACGAGGCGGAGCTGCTCGCGGAGGAGATGGCGCCCGCGAACCTGCGCATCGACGTCTTCCGCTCGAGCGGTCCCGGTGGGCAGAGCGTCAACACGACGGACTCCGCCGTGCGGATCACGCACCTCCCCTCGGGCATCGTCGTCTCCTGCCAGGACCAGAAGAGCCAGCTGCAGAACCGCGAGCAGGCGCTGCGGATCCTGCGCACGCGGCTGCTCGACGTGCGCCGCCAGGAGCAGGACGCCCAGGCCTCGGCCGCGCGCCGCTCGCAGGTGCGCACGGTGGACCGCTCCGAGCGCATCCGCACCTACAACTTCCCCGAGTCGCGCGTCGCGGACCACCGCACGGGCTACAAGGCCGGGAACCTCGCGCAGGTGCTCGCCGGGGACCTCGACGCGCTGATCGGCTCCTCCCGCGAGGCCGAGCGCGCCGCCCGCCTCGCCGAGAGCGCGGAGGGCGCGGAATGATCGGGGAGGACCGCACCCGGCTGCGGGCGGCCCTCGCCGCGAGCACGGAGACCCTGGGCCGCGCCGGGGTGCCGTCCCCGAGCGTCGACGCCCGCGCGCTGATCGTCGCCGCGGCGCGCCACGAGGGACCGCTGGTCCTCCTCGACGACCTGCCCGCCGATTTCGAGGAGCGGCTCGAGCAGCTGGTCTCCCGGCGCGCCTCCCGCGAGCCCCTGCAGATCATCCTGGGCCGCGCACCCTTCCGCCGGCTCGAGCTCACGGTGCGGCCGGGGGTCTTCGTCCCGCGCCCGGAGACGGAGCTCGCCGTGGACCTCATGACGCAGGAGCTCGGCGGGGTCCCGTCGCGCGTCGTGGACCTCTGCACGGGCAGCGGGGCACTCGCCGCGGCCGTCCTCGACGAGATGCCCCGGGCGACCGCCACGGCCGTGGACGTGGATCCCGCCGCGGTGGCGCTCGCGACGGAGAACATCGACGCCGCCGGCTCGGGCCGTGGCCGGGTGCTGCAGCTGGACCTCTCCGTCGACGTCGACGACCCGGCCGCCGCCGTGCTGCGCGAGCTCGCCGGGGCCGAGGCCGTCGACGGTGCGGGCGGGGTGGACGCGGTGCTCTCGAACCCGCCCTACGTCCCGCCGGGCGCCGTGCCGCGCGAGCCGGAGGTGCGTGACCACGATCCCGAGCGCGCCCTCTACGGCGGGGGAGCGGACGGCCTCGCCCTCCCCGCCCATGTGCTCCGCTGGGCGCACGCCCTGCTGCGCCCCGGGGGTGTGCTCGTCATGGAGCACGCGGACGTCCAGGGCCCCGCCGCCCGGGAGCTCGCCGCCCGCCACGGCGGCTTCACCGCGATCCGCACCGCGCAGGACCTCACGGGCCGTGACCGCTTCCTGGTGGCGCAACGGTGCTCCCAGGCGGGGAAGTGAGAGACTGACCCGGTGAGCGTGCACGACACCCAGAACCCCGAGAACCGCGACGACTCCCTGGAGGCGGCCGTCGCGGCCGTCCGCGACGGCAGGCTGATCGTCCTGCCCACGGACACCGTCTACGGCATCGGCGCGGACGCCTTCACCCCGGACGCCGTGCAGGCGCTGCTGGACGCGAAGGGCCGCGGCCGCGACACGCCGCCGCCGGTGCTCGTGGGCGACCACGCCGTGCTCATGGCCCTCGCGGTCGACGTCCCCGAGTGGGCGGAGCGCCTCACCGAGGAGTTCTGGCCCGGGGCGCTCACCCTCATCCTCTCGGCGCAGCCCTCGCTGACCTGGGACCTCGGGGAGACCCGGGGCACGGTCGCGCTGCGCATGCCCGATGACGAGACCGCCCTCGAGCTGCTGCGACGCACGGGACCGCTCGCCGTCTCGAGCGCGAACCGGCACGGGAAGCCCGCTGCCCTGACGGTCCTCGACGCCGCGACCCAGCTCGGCGACGCGGTGGAGGTCTACCTCGACGGCGGCCAGGCGCGTATCGGCACGAGCTCGACGATCGTGGACGCGACCGTCACCCCGGCCGTGATCCTGCGTGAGGGCACCATCACCCGCGAGCAGATCGTGGACCTCGTCGGCGACGTCTTCACCGCCCCGGAGCCCGAGCAGGACCCGGAGTCCGATCCGGCCGAGGATCCGGCGTCCGGCGACGAGGCGGCACCGGCCGAGGGCACGGAGACAGCGACCGGTTCCGGCGCGGCGGCCGACGGCGGGACCGAGGCCGGGACCGTCGGCGACTCCGCTCCCGTCGCCGAGGGAGGGGCCGTGTCCCCGTCGGCCGACGAGCCCGCGTCCTCGGCCGCCGTCGCCCCGGCCGCCGGAGGCCTCGACCTGCCCGCGGAGTCGGAGATCACCACGCCGAGCCCGCAGGTCGACGAGGGTGCCGCGAGCGAGGGGGCGGTCGACTCCGATGCCGCCGACGCCGCCGGCGCCGCCGACGGGGCCGCCGGCACCCCGCGGCAGGAGAACCCCGCCGGGTGAGGATCTACCTCTTCGTCCTCCTGATCTCGGCGGCGGTCGCCTACCTGACCACACCCGCGGTCCGCCTGGCCGCGCGCCGGCTCGGGGCGATGACCGCCGTCCGCGAGCGGGACGTGCACGACGCCGTGACGCCGAGGCTGGGTGGGGTCGCCATGTTCGCCGGGGTCGCGGTGGCGATGCTCGTGGGGTCGAGGATCCCGTTCCTCGCCCCCGTCTACGAGGACTCCCACCAGCCGTGGGCGATCCTCGGCGCGGCGGGCCTCGTCTGCGCGCTCGGCGCGGCGGACGACAAGTGGGACCTCGACTGGTGGACGAAGCTCGCCGGTCAGGCGCTCGCCGCGCTGCTCATGGCCTGGCAGGGCGTGCAGCTCGTGTCCCTCCCGATCGGCGGCGTCACCCTGCTCTCGAGCCACACCTCGATCATCCTCACCGTGCTCGTCGTCATCGTGTGCATGAACGCCGTGAACTTTGTCGACGGGCTCGACGGGCTCGCGGCGGGCGTCATGGCGATCGGCGGCACCGCCTTCTTCCTCTACGCCTACCTGCTCACCAGGGACAACTCCGCGACGGACTACTCCTCCCTCGCCGCGCTCGTCACCGCCGCGATGATCGGCGCCTGCCTGGGCTTCCTGCCGCACAACCTCCATCGCGCCCGGATCTTCATGGGGGACTCCGGCTCGATGCTGCTGGGGCTGCTGCTCGCCGCCTCCACCATCGCCGTGACCGGGCAGGTGGACCCCGCGGCGCTCTCCGGCGCGGACTTCTTCGGGCAGTTCCTGCCGATCCTGTTGCCGATCGGCGTCATGATCATCCCGTTCCTGGACTTCGCGATGGCGGTGGTGCGTCGCATCGGCTCGGGGCGCTCCCCGTTCCACGCCGACAAGTCCCATCTCCACCACCGCCTGCTGCGGCTGGGCCACTCCAAGCGCAGCGCGGTGCTCATCATGTACGTCTGGACCGTGCTGGTCTCGGTGGGCCTGCTGCTTCCGCTCGTGCTGCCGCTGCGCACCGTCGTCGTGGCCTGGGTGCTGGGACTCCTCGTCGCCGTGCTCGTCACGCTCGACCCGCTCACCCGCCTGCGCCGCCGGCGCGCCGCACGATCCGATCCCGGCCCCGCCGCCGGCCCCGCCCCCGATCTCGAGGACCACCATGCCCCCCGCTGAGACCCCCCGCCCCGACCAGGCCGACGGCATCCGCACCGCCCGCGCCCGCAACGAGCGGATGCTGCTGCGCGCGCTGCTGCTCGCCGTCGCGGCCGGCGTCGTCATCGACCTCGTCGTGATCCTGGTCGCGCTCGGCGTCGGGAAGGACGGCGCGGTGGCCGGCGCGCTCGTCGGATCGGCCCTCGCGCTCGTGGTGACCCTGCCCACAGTGGGCAGCGCCCTCGCGGCCCGACGGCTCGACGCCACGGCGTGGGCGATGGTGCTCATGGGGAGCTGGATGGTGAAGATGTTCGTGCTGATCATCGCGCTGCTCCTGCTCAGGGACGCGGAGTGGCTGTCCCGCCCCTGGCTGGGGCTCGCGCTGCTCGCGGGAGCGATCGTCTCGGCGGTCACGGAGGCCGTCGGCATGATGCGAGGAAGGCCTCGTCTGGAGGTCGCCCCGACGACCCCGCGCGACCCCGGTGAGCAGTGACGCTCTGATATGCTCACATCGTCTTCACGCGGCCTGAGCCGACGCTGGTGACGGCACCCTCCTCCCTCGCCGCAGGGAAGCCCTGAGCGGATCTCCACGCGAGGCGAAGTGCCGGAACCGACGGCGACGGTGCCACCGCAGAGGCCACGCCCGTTCCCCGGGTCGAGGTCCGCGGTGGAGAGGTCGTGAGACACCCCGGGCCGAGGTCCGCGGGTGCAGGGACACCGCACGACCATCCGGGCCGGACGCGCCCGGGCCCCCGCACCGCGGGACGGCCCGGAATCCCGCCGCGAACCTCCGGATGCCACACCTGACCACGGGAGCTCGCGCTGAACACCTCCGACACCGCCCACGTCCTCGCTGAGGGTGATTCGTTCTTCCACGTCCCGACGATCGGGGAGTTCTTCCCGGACGCGATCCTCTTCGAGGGGACATGGTTCGAGTTCAACCGCGTGCAGCTGGTCCGCCTGATCATCCTGGCCGTGACCCTCATCGTGCTCGCGATCATCGCCTCCCGCGCCAAGCTCGTGCCGGGCAAGGCGCAGAGCATCGTCGAGATCCTCATCGAGTTCGTCAACAACTCGATCATCCAGAACACGCTGGGTCTGCGCGAGGGCAAGCGCTTCGCCCCGATGCTCATCACGATGTTCTTCTTCATCTTCGCGATGAACCTGGGCGGGGTGATCCCGGGGCTCAACCTCGCCGGCACCTCCGTGATCGGCATGCCGCTGCTTCTGGCCCTCTGGACCTTCGTGACCTACGTCGTCTTCGGCGTGAAGAAGCACGGCCTGGGCGGCTACCTCAAGCACGAGACGATGCCCCCCGGCGTCCCGAAGCCGATCTACATCCTGCTCGTGCCGATCGAGTTCCTGCAGGTCATCCTGATTCGCTGGGCGTCGCTGACCATCCGACTGCTCGCGAACATGGTCGCCGGGCACATCATGATGGTGGTCTTCATCGGCATGACCCAGGCCCTGCTCTTCTCCGGCTCCGCGCTCATCGCGCTCGCCCCGTTCTCCGGCGCGCTCGCGATCGGGATCTACGGCTTCGAGATCTTCGTCGCCGCCCTCCAGGCCTTCATCTTCACGATGCTCACCGCGGTGTACATCCAGATGGCGACCTCGGACGAGCACTGATCGCCCCCACCCCCTGCTCCACCCCCACACCGCTGCCGTCCGATCGGTCGGCACAACGAAAGGAACCCCCTGTGGACACCTCGCTCATCGCCGCTCTCGAGGGCAACATCGCGACCGTGGGCTACGGTCTCGCCGCGATCGGACCGGGCATCGGCATCGGCATCATCGTCGGCAAGACCGCCGAGGCCATGGCTCGCCAGCCCGAGCTCCGCGGTCAGCTCCAGACCACGATGTTCATCGGTATCGCGTTCACCGAGATCCTGACGCTCCTCGCCATCGTCA
This sequence comes from Brachybacterium sp. SGAir0954, assembly GCF_005490785.1. GTDB lineage: Bacteria > Actinomycetota > Actinomycetes > Actinomycetales > Dermabacteraceae > Brachybacterium > Brachybacterium rhamnosum. The sequence continues at coordinate 2,052,174 of NZ_CP027295.1, forward strand.
CCGGCTTCATCTTCTGAGGACCCGCTGATGATTCAGGCTGAAGAGAGTGTGCCGGGCTGGCGCCTGCTGGTGCCCCAGCCCCAGGAGATCGTCTGGACGCTGATCTTCCTCGTCATCTTCGCCCTGGTCTTCATGAAGTTCATCCTCCCGCGGCTCAACGCCGTGCTCGAGGAGCGTGCGGAGAAGATCGAGGGCGGCCTCAAGAAGGCCGAGGAGGTCCAGCACCAGGCCGACCAGCTGAAGGCCGATCAGGAGCAGGCCCTCGCCGAGGCCCGTCAGGAGGCGTCCGCGATCCGCGACCGCGCCCGCCAGGACGGCGCCCGCATCATCGAGGAGGCCAAGGCCCAGGCCGGCTCCGAGAACGAGCGGCTCCTCACCGCCGGGCGCCAGCAGCTGAACGCGGAGCGCACGAGCGCCGCCGCCCAGCTGCGCGGAGAGGTCGGGACGCTCGCGAGCGACCTCGCCTCGAAGATCGTGGGGGAGTCCCTCTCCGACGACGAGCGCTCCCGCCGAGTGATCGACCGGTTCCTGGACGACCTCGAGTCGTCCCCGACCGCGACCCGATAAGGACACCAGATGCGAGGAACCTCCTCCACCTCCCTGCGTGAGGTGACCCAGCGATTCGAGCAGCTGCTCCGGGGCGACGACGTCGTCCTGGGGACGGTCGCCGCGGATCTGTTCGGGATCGCCGACGCGATCGACTCCAGCAACCAGCTGGTGCGGACCCTCAGCGACGGCGGCCGTCCGGCCGAGGTCAAGGAGTCCGTGGTCCGCTCGCTCTTCGAGGGGAAGGTCGGCCCCGTCGCCCTCGAGCTCACGCTCGAGGTCGTCCGCCGCCGCTGGTCCGAGCAGGAGGACGTCCTGGACGCCCTCGAGCAGCTCGGCGTGGAGGCCCTCCTGGAGCAGGCCTCCCGCGAGGACGCCCTCGGTGCGGTCGAGGAGGAGCTCTTCCAGGTCTCGCGCCTCATCGAGGACAGCGGCGAGCTCAGCGCAGCCCTCGACGACGCCCGGGGGACCCCGGGCCGACGGGAGGGCATCATCACCCGCCTGCTCGAGGGCCGTGCCCACCCGCTGACCGTCGCCCTCGCCGCCCGCGGCGTGGAGCGTCGCAGCGACCTCAAGCCCGCCCGTCGCCTGCTCGCCTTCGCGGAGATCGCCTCGGCGCGTCGCCGCCGGCTGCTGGCGGTCGTTGCGAGCGCCCGCCCGCTGGCGCCCGAGCAGCTGGACCGTCTGGGCTCGATCCTCGCCGGCATCTACGGCCGCGAGGTCCAGATCAACACCGAGCTGGACGAGGACGTCGTCGGCGGTCTGCGCATCGAGGTCGGCGACGACCTCTACGACGCGACCGTCCTCGCGCGCCTCGCCCAGGCGCGCACCCGCCTGGTGGCCTGACGGCCCCTCCCCGAGGCGAACCCCACCCGAGACCACAGCCCCCGCTTGGGGGAGAAGAGGAAGCGAAGCACCGCGATGGCTGAGCTCACGATCCGCCCGGAGGACATCCGGAACGCCCTGGACACCGCGGTGTCCACCTACCAGGCCGGCACTCCCGACCGCGAGGAGATCGGCCGCGTCACCGAGTCGGCCGACGGCATCGCCCGCGTCGCCGGCCTGCCCAACATCATGGCCAACGAGCTGGTGCGCTTCGAGGACGGCACCCTCGGCCTCGCGCTGAACCTCGACCTCAGCGAGGTCGGCTGCGTGATCCTCGGCGAGTTCACCGGGATCGAGGAGGGCCAGACGGTCCGCCGCACCGGCGAGGTCCTCTCCGTGCCCGTGGGCGAGGGCTACCTCGGTCGCGTCGTCGACCCGATGGGCCAGCCCATCGACGGCCTCGGCGCCATCGAGACCTCCGGCCGCCGCGCCCTCGAGCTGCAGGCGCCCGGCGTCATGCAGCGCAAGAGCGTCAAGGAGCCGATGCAGACCGGCCTCAAGGCGATCGACGCGATGACCCCGATCGGCCGCGGCCAGCGCCAGCTGATCATCGGCGACCGCCAGACCGGCAAGACCACGGTCGCGCTCGACACGATCCTCAACCAGAAGAAGAACTGGGAGAGCGGCGACCCGGAGAAGCAGGTCCGCTGCATCTACGTCGCCGTCGGCCAGAAGGGCTCGACCATCGCGTCGGTCCGCGGCACCCTCGAGGAGGCCGGCGCTCTCGAGTACACGACGATCGTCGCCGCCCCCGCCTCGGACCCGGCCGGCTTCAAGTACATCGCCCCCTACACCGGCTCGGCCATCGGCCAGCAGTGGATGTACGAGGGCAAGCACGTCCTCATCGTCTTCGACGACCTGTCCAAGCAGGCCGAGGCCTACCGCGCCGTGTCGCTGCTGCTGCGCCGCCCGCCGGGTCGAGAGGCCTACCCGGGTGACGTCTTCTACCTGCACTCCCGCCTCCTCGAGCGCTGCGCGAAGCTGTCCGACGAGATGGGCGGCGGCTCGATGACCGGTCTGCCGATCATCGAGACCAAGGCCAACGACGTCTCGGCGTACATCCCGACCAACGTCATCTCGATCACCGACGGCCAGTGCTTCCTGCAGTCGGACCTGTTCAACGCGAACCAGCGCCCGGCGGTCGACGTCGGCATCTCGGTCTCCCGCGTGGGCGGCTCGGCGCAGACGAAGGCGATGAAGTCGGTCTCCGGCACGCTGAAGATCTCGCTCGCCCAGTACCGCGACCTCGAGGCCTTCGCGATGTTCGCCTCCGACCTCGACGCCGCGTCCAAGCAGCAGCTCAACCGCGGTGCCCGCCTCATGGAGCTCCTCAAGCAGGCGCAGTCCTCACCGTTCCCGGACGAGGAGCAGGTCGTCTCGATCTGGGCCGGCACCACCGGCAAGTTCGACGACATCGAGGTCGAGGACGTCCGCGAGTTCGAGGCGCAGCTGCTCGAGCACCTCCGCCACAACGGCTCCGTGCTCGAGGACATCCGCACCTCGAAGAAGTTCTCCGACGCGACCGAGCAGGAGCTCTCCACGATCCTCGACCAGGTGAAGAAGGACTACCTGGCCGGCAAGGGTCAGGGCTCCGCGGTGAGCGACGTCCACACCAGCGCCTCCGACGAGGACATCGACCAGGAGCGCATCGTCCGCGGATGATCCGGCTCGCCGCCCGCCCCTCGGGGCGGGCGGCCCGGACCACCCGCACGGCGCTTCCCGCGAAGGAGAGACATGGGAGCCCAGCAGAGGGAGTACAAGAAGCGGATCGGCTCCGCCCAGGGCATGAAGAAGATCTTCAAGGCCAAGGAGATGGTGGCCGCCTCGCGCATCGCCAAGGCGCATGCCCGCGTGCTGGCCACGACCCCGTACGCCGACGCGATCACCCGGGCCATCGGCGCGGTGGCGACCCATTCCGGGGACGTCGCCCACCCGTTCCTGGACCAGGAGCGCTCCTCGAGCGGGCGCGCCGGGATCGTGCTGATCACCGCGGACCGCGGCATGACCGGCTCGTACTCGCACAACGTCATCCGCGCTGCGGAGGAGCTCGCGAACGCGCTGCAGGAGGAGGGCAAGACCCCCGTCCTGTACGTCGTCGGCCGCAAGGGCGAGACCTACTACCGCTTCCGCAACCGCCCGCCGCACGAGGCCTGGGCCCCGTACCACGAGGGTGAGCTCCCCGAGCTCGGCCACGAGATCGCCCAGCGGGTCACCGCGGACCTCCTCAGCGAGGACCCGGAGACCCACCTCGACGAGCTGTACCTGGTCGGCACGCGGTTCAAGACCCGCTTCCAGCAGGTCGCCCGCGCCACCCGTCTGGTCCCGATCGAGGTCGTCGACGCGGACGAGGATCACGGCACCGCCCGCCCCACGTACCCGCTGTACGAGTTCACCCCGGACGCCGAGCAGGTCATGGACGAGCTCATGCCGCGGTACCTCGAGTCCAAGCTCGTCAACATCCTGCTGCAGTCGATGGCCTCGGAGCACGCGGCCACGCAGCGGGCGATGAAGACGGCGACGGACAACGCGGAGACCCAGGTCAAGAAGTTCACCCGCCTGGCCAACTCGGCCCGTCAGGCGGAGATCACCCAGGAGATCACGGAGATCGTCGGCGGCGCCGACGCCCTCTCGGGATCCGGTCGCAAGGAACGCTGAGCCGCCTCGAGCGCACCGAGCGCCGGCCCGAACCATTTGGAGAGAATGCAGATGAGCATCACCGACACCACTGACGCCACCGCGGCGCCCGCGCAGAAGGGCACGGGCCGGGTTGCCCGTGTCACCGGCGCGGTCGTCGACATCGAGTTCCCGCCCGGGGACATCCCCGAGCTGTACAACGCGCTGACCACCGAGATCTCGGTCCAGGGCGCGGGCCTCGAGCCCTCGACCCTGACCCTCGAGACGGCTCAGCACCTCGGCGACGGCATGGTCCGCGCCGTGGCCCTGAAGCCGACCGACGGCCTCGTCCGCGGCCAGGCGGTCACCGACACCGGCGCCCCGATCTCCGTCCCCGTGGGCGACGCGACCCTGGGCACCGTCTTCGACGTGACCGGCACCCCGCTGAACAAGCCCGCCTCCGAGGTGCAGGTCAGCGAGCGCTGGCCCATCCACCGCAAGGCGCCGAACTTCGACCAGCTCGAGTCGAAGACGACCATGTTCGAGACCGGCATCAAGTCGATCGACCTCCTCACCCCGTACGTGCAGGGCGGCAAGATCGGCCTGTTCGGCGGCGCGGGCGTGGGCAAGACGGTGCTCATCCAGGAGATGATCTACCGCGTGGCCAACAACCACGACGGCGTCTCCGTGTTCGCCGGCGTGGGCGAGCGCACCCGTGAGGGCTGGGACCTCATCGAGGAGATGACGGAGTCCGGCGTCATCGAGAAGACCGCCCTGGTCTTCGGCCAGATGGACGAGCCGCCGGGCACGCGCCTCCGCATCGCGCTGACCGGCCTCACGATGGCCGAGTACTTCCGCGACGTGCAGCAGCAGGACGTCCTGCTGTTCATCGACAACATCTTCCGCTTCACCCAGGCGGGCTCCGAGGTCTCCACGCTGCTGGGCCGCATGCCCTCCGCCGTGGGCTACCAGCCCAACCTGGCGGACGAGATGGGTGTGCTCCAGGAGCGCATCACCTCGACCCGCGGCCACTCGATCACCTCGATGCAGGCGATCTACGTGCCGGCGGACGACTACACCGACCCGGCGCCGGCGACCACCTTCGCCCACCTGGACGCGACCACGGAGCTCTCCCGTGAGATCGCCTCGCGCGGTCTGTACCCGGCGATCGACCCGCTGTCCTCGACCTCGCGCATCCTCGACCCGCGCTACGTGGGCCAGGAGCACTACGACGTCGCGGTCCGCGTGAAGCAGATCCTGCAGCGCAACAAGGAGCTCCAGGACATCATCGCGATGCTGGGCGTCGACGAGCTCTCCGAGGAGGACAAGGTCACCGTGTCGCGTGCACGGCGCATCCAGCAGTTCCTCTCGCAGAACACCCACCTCGCCAAGCAGTTCACCGGCGTGGACGGCTCCGACGTGCCCCTCAAGGACACCATCGAGTCGTTCAAGGGCATCTGCGACGGCGAGTTCGACCACGTCCCGGAGCAGGCGTTCTTCAACGTCGGCGGCATCGACATGGTGCTCGAGAACTGGCACAACATCCAGAAGGAGCTCGGCCAGTGAGCTCCCTCGCGGTCACCTTCGTCACCTCGGACCGGACCGTGTGGTCCGGCAGCGCCTCTCAGGTCGTGGTGCCGGCGGCGGACGGCTCGATGGGCATCCTGCCCCGCATGCAGCCGACCCTCGCGATCCTCGACCGCGGTGTGGTGCGCATCCACGACGAGTCCGGCCAGGTCACCGAGCGCGAGGTCGCGGGCGGGTTCGTCTCCGTGGACGCCGACGTCGTCACCATCGCTGTCGACCGCGCGGCGCGCCGCGATCCGGCCGAGCGCTGAACCGGCGCTGACGCCGATGCATCATCCGAGCATCCCGATCCTCCTCGTGGGGGTCGGGATGCTCGTCGTTCTGGCGCTGGTCGTGCTCTTCGCGCTCAACGTGCGCCGCGCCGTCGTCCTCGACCGCGCGGGCGCCGTCCAGTGCCAGATGGCGCGGAGCCTCCTGGGGCGCCGCGAGGTCTGGCAGCACGGCGTGCTGCAGGTGGGCAACGACCGCCTGCGCTGGTTCCGTGACCTGTCGCTGCTGCCCGGGCCGCAGCTGATGATCCCGCGCCGGGACATCCTCGAGGTCGAGCGGGAACGGCTCGTAGAGCCCTCGGGCCCGACGGGACCCGGAGGACCGGCGCCCGAGCGCGTGCTCGTCGCCTTCTTCCTGCGGGGCGGCCGCACCGTGCAGGCGCTCATGGACGCCCCCGCCGCCGCGGCGCTGCAGTCCTGGCTCGAGGCGGCGCCGACGGGCCTCGTCCTCGGCGACGCCGACTGACCCTCGGGCCCGGGGCCGCGCCCCGGCTCAGACGGTGACGATCTCCCCGCGGCGCAGCACCTCGGTGACCTGGAGACCTCGATCCGTGAGCAGCAGGTCCGCGCTCCGGCCGGCGGCGAGAGAGCCGATCGAGTCCTCGAGCCCCAGCACCCGGGCCGGGACGATGCTCGCGGCGCGCACGGCGACCGCGAGATCGACGCCCGCCTCCTGCACCGCGAAGCGCACCACGTCGATCAGGTGCGCCGTGCCGCCGGCGATCGCCCCGCCGTCGGTGAGCGTGGCGGTGCCGCCGGCGACCGTGACCTCCTGCGCGCCGAGCGTGTAGGTGCCGTCCGCCATGCCGGCGGCGGCCATCGCATCGGTCACGAGGGCCACGTGGTCCGGGGCGGCGATCGCGAGGACATGGGCGACGGTCCGTGCGTCGAGGTGGACACCGTCGGCGATGACCTCGAGGACCATCTCGCCGCGGGCCCCCGCGTCGAGCGCCGCGAGCGCAGGACCCGGATCGCGGTGGTGCACCGGGCGCATGCCGTTGAACAGGTGCGTCGCGGTGGGCAGCGGGCTGCGGCCGCGGTGACGGCGCAGCGCCTGCGTGGAGCGGGCGATCGCGGCCGTCATCTCCGCGCTGGAGCCGTCGCTGTGCCCGAGGGAGGGGACGGCGCCGGCGGCGGCGAGGGCGTCGATGACGGCCTCGGCGGCCGGGGTCTCCGGGGCAAGCGTCATCGTCGCGAGGGCGCCCCCGCCCAGCTCCGCGAGCTCCGCGACGAGGTGCGGGTCGCCGTCGACGATGTGCTGCGCGTTCTGGGCGCCGCGGCGCTCGACCGAGACGAAGGGGCCCTCGGAGTGGATCCCCACGATCTCCCCGGCCGCGGCGAGCAGGGCGAGGTCGCGCACGCGGGCGCGGAGCGTGTCCGCGGAGGCGGTGACGAGCGAGGCGACGAGCGAGGTGGTCCCGTGGCGCCGGTGCTCGTGGACCGCGGTGAGCATCTCCTCGGAGGTGGTGGAGTCCGGGAAGGACGCGCCGCCGCCGCCGTGGCAGTGGAGGTCGACGAGGCCGGGGAGGATCAGGCCCTCGTGCTCGATCGTGCGGGTCGCGCGATGCTCCGGCGCGGACGCCGCGGGTCCGGACCAGCGGATCGTCCCGCCGGCGACGAGGACGAGGGCGTCGGGCACGAGCCCGCCGGGCAGCACGGCCGTGCCGCGCACCGCGAGGTCGGCGTCGCCGCCGTGGGGAACGGCGGGAGAGGGGGTGGTGCTCACGACGGGACTCCTCGGTGGGACAGGGCCGGGGCGGGACGGGTCCCGGAATCCGGGCGGGGTGGGAACTGCTGGGTGCGCGTCAGAACAGGCGGGACTCCGCGTCGTCCATGCCGCGCAGGGCGTCGTAGTCGAGGGTCACGCACTCGATGCCGCGGTCCTGCGCGAGGACGCGGGCCTGGGGCTTGATGATTTGGGCGGCGAAGATGCCGCGCACGGGCGCGAGCAGGGGGTCGCGGTTGAGGAGCTCGAGGTAGCGGGTGAGCTGCTCGACGCCGTCGATCTCGCCGCGCCGCTTGATCTCGACGGCGACCGCGCGTCCCTGCGCGTCGCGGGCGAGGATGTCCACGGGGCCGATCGCGGTGCCGTACTCGCGGCGCACCAGGCTCCAGCCCTCGCCGAGGGTGTGTATGTGCTCGGCCAGGAGCGCCTGGAGGTGCGCCTCGACGCCGTCCTTCTGCAGACCGGGGTCCTCGCCGAGCTCGTGGGCGGACTCCTCGATCAGCTCGTGGATCCGCACGCGGAGGGTGTCGCCGGTCTTGGTGTGGGTCACGTCCCACTGCTGGATCCAGGCGCCCTCCGGATCGGCCTCGGCCTCGGCGGCCGAGCGCTCGGTGGTGCGCAGGGTCGCGGGCGGGCTCATCCAGTTCAGCGGCTTGTAGCTGCCGCCGTCGGAATGCACCAGCACGCTGCCGTCGGCCTTGAGGATCAGGAGCCGAGGGGCAAGCGGGAGATGGGCGGTGAGTCGACCGGTGTAGTCGACGGAGCAACGGGCAACCACGAGACGCACCCGGTAAGGCTAGCCGATCGCGGAGCGGCGCCGGGTGCGAGTGCTCACGTGGGGGTGGTCCCGTCGAGTGAGCGCCCGTATCGTGGGCGGGTCCCCTGCCCGGGCGGTGCCCGGTGAAACTCGAAGGAGCTGCCACCGTGCAACGTCTGCTGGCCATCCTGCTGGTCCTGATCGGAGTGATCGGTCTCGTGCTGGGCCGTCTCGGAGAGACCACCTGGGCTCCCGCGACCGAGGTCACCGCGACCGCGGAGCTCGCCGACGCCGGCCCCGCCGTCGTCATCGATCCCGGAGTGCTGTACATCGGCGGCAAGGAGGGCACGGTCACGGTGACCGGTGCCTCCGACGTCTCCGTCATCACCGCCCCCGAGGGCGACGTGACCGCCTACCTCGACGGCACGAAGTACACCCGCATCACGGGCGCGAGCGACTGGTCCACGCTGACCACCGAGGTCGTGGGCGCGGACGGCGCGACTGAGATCGATGACCCGACCAGCTCGGACCTGTGGCGCACGGTGGAGACTTCCCCGAGCCCCGTGACGATCGACATCGCCGACTTCGCGGCCGCGGAGACCGGGGACGAGGAGCAGGAGTACCGCCCGATCCTCCTGGTCACGGACGGGAAGTCCGCGGGCGCGGAGAAGGTCAGCATCACCTGGCCGGTCGAGGCGGAGAACCGCTGGGTGCCCTTCGCCTACGCCGGCGGCGCCGCGATCGCCGTGATCGGCCTCGTGCTGCTCGTGGTCTCCCTGGGCGGCGGCCGCCGCCGCGACGAGGGGATCGAGGATGCGGACGGGAGCGCGGAGGGCGAGGAGCCTGTCGCCGCCGTCGATCCCACCGAGGAGCTGCCGCGCGCGGAGGACGGCGGCGCCCCGCTCGCGCCCACCTCGTCGAGCGCTGCCGGCGCCGCGACCGCGGCCTCCGACCGGACCCCTCCCACCGCCCCCACCGCCCCGGAGGCCCCGGCCTCCGCCGACGACGCCGACCTCTGGTCCGTGGTCGACGAGGACCAGCGCCGCGTCGAGTCCCCCGAGGAGGACCGATGACCAGCCCCCGCCCCCGCACCGTCGCCCGGCGTCGTCTCGTGCTCGGTGGAGGCGGTCTCGCCCTCGCCGGCCTCCTCGCCGCGTGCGCCGAGACCCCCGAGGCCCCGCCCGCCGCCGAGGCCGGCCCCACCCTCGCCGAGCCCACCCCCAACACCACCGAGGGCCAGCTCACGACCGTCGTCACCGAGATCAGCGCTGCCGTCGCCGCGGCGGACAAGGCCCGGGACGCGGGCAAGCTGGCACCCCGCGTCGTCGGCTCCGTCGCCGCGTTCCGCAAGGCGATGTACGGCCTCATCGAGAAGGACGACCAGTGGGCGGAGGACCTCACCGCTCCCGGCGAGTCGCTCATGGTCCCCATGACCTCGACGGACGCCGAGTTCCCGCGCACCGCGATCGCGCTGGTCGCGAGCTCCGCGAAGGACGGCGTGCCGATGTTCATGGCGCTCCAGCAGGCTGATGCCCGCTCCCCGTACACCACCTGGGGCTGGGCGCAGCAGGCGAGCGGCGTCGAGATGCCGGAGGTCCCCGCGGATGTCGTGGGCTCCGCTCCGGTCACCCCGGACACCGACGACCTGCTGATGACCCCGAAGGACGCCCTCGCGCTCTACGCGAAGGTGCTCTCCGACGGCGACGCCGCCGACAAGGACGACAAGCTCGCCGAGAACCCGTTCCAGACCGAGACCCACAAGCGCATCCAGACGGAGCGCAAGGAGCTCAACGCGGGCGTCGAGAAGGACGAGGTGGCCACCATCAAGGAGGTGTTCACGGTCGTCGAGGACGAGTTCGCCGGTCTGCGCACCGCGGACGGCGGCGCCATCGTGCTCGCGACCCTCACGTCCGTGCGCAAGGTGGCGATCAAGGACGGCGCGACCGTCCGCTACGCCGAGGACAACAAGTACACGACGGTGATCGGCACCAAGGAGTTCACCAAGGAGTTCATCCGCGAGTTCGGCACCCAGGTCGCCGTGTACATCCCCGCGAAGGACTCCGACGCCCAGGTCCAGCCCATCGGCGCGACCCAGACGGCGACGGGCACGAGCGGCTCCTGACCGGCCCTCCCCGTGACGCGCCCCGGGACCCCGCCATGGCGGGCCCGGGGCGCTGTCGTCCCGGTGCGCTCCCGCCCGGGGACGCTCCCGGGGCGCGGCGCACAGCCGCTGGCGAACACGAGCGGCCGGCGGCCGCGGGCTTCGTAGACTGAGGGGGTTTCCGCCCCCGTCGAAGGAGCTCCTCCGTGTCCGATCCCTACGGCATCATCGATCTCGCCCAGCTCAAGCAGCCCGCGGGGGACGCGGTCGGCGCATCCGGCACCGCCGGTCCCTACGAGGTCGCGGTCACCGAGCAGGGGCTCGAGCAGCTCATCGCCGACTCCCAGCAGGTCGCGACGCTGCTGCTCGTCACGAGCTCCCGCGTCCCCGAGGGCGAGGCCTTCCTGCAGTCGCTCCGCGACGGCGTGACCGCGCGCGGCGGCGCCGTGCGCCTCGCGGTCGTCGACGCCGACACCCAGCCCCGCGTCGCGGGCGCCCTCCGCGTGCAGCAGCTACCCACGCTCCTCCTGCTCCTGCAGGGTCAGCTCCAGCCGATCGTGGACTCCGTGCTCGGCGCGGAGGAGATCGGCCCGCTGCTCGACCAGGTCGTCCAGCTCGCCCAGCAGCAGGGCATGGACGTCTCCGGCGCCGCGGCCGGCGCCGACGACGCGGCCGACGCCCCGGCGGAGGAGCCCCTGGACCCGCTGATCGCCGAGGCCTACGCCGCGATCGAGCGCGGGGACCTCGACGCCGCCGTCGACGCCTACGACCGCCGCCTCCAGCAGAGCCCGGCGGACGACGAGGCGAAGGCCGGACGCGCCACCGTCGAGCTCATGCGTCGCACCCAGCAGGCCGATCCCGCGGCCGCCCGCACCGCCGCCGCCGAGGCTCCCGCCGATCTCGACGCGCAGCTGCTCGTCGCGGACCTCGACATGCTCGGCGGCCACGTCGACGACGCCTTCGGGCGCCTGCTCGACCTCCTGCGCGGCGCCGACCAGGAGACGAAGGACGCCGTGCGCGCCCGGCTGCTCGAGCTGTTCGAGGTCGCCGGAGCCGAGGACCCGCGGGTGGGGCCGGCGCGCCGCCGCCTCGCGAACCTGCTCTACTGAGCGCACCGTCCCGCCCGCCCCTCGCGGGCGGCCGGGGCACGCACGAGGGCCTGCCCGATCCGCGGATCGGGCAGGCCCTCGTGCATCGGAGGCGGCGCGCTCAGCCCTCGCGGAGCCGTGCGGGCACGAGGACCACGGCGCCGAGCGGCGGGACCGCGAGCCGCACGGAGTGCTCCCGGCCGTGCGCCGCCACCGTCTCGGCGTGGACGCGGCCGAGGTTGCCCACGCCGCTGCCGCCGTAGACGGTCGCGTCGGAGTTGAGGACCTCGAGCCAGGTGCCGCCCTCGGGCAGCGGGACCCGCAGGTCCAGCCACGGCTCGGGGGAGAAGCTCAGCACCACGACGACCGGGTCCCCGGCGCCGTCGCGGCGCACGAACGCCACGAGGTTGTGGCCCGCGTCGTCCCCGATCAGCCACTCGAAGCCCGCGGGGTCCTGGTCCAGCTCGTGGAGGGCCGGGAGCTCCGCCTGCAGCGCGTTGAGGTCCTTCACGAGCTGCTGGACGCCGCGGTGCAGCGGGTACTCGACGAGCCACCAGGGCAGGCCGTCCTGCTCCGACCACTCGGTGCCCTGGGCGAACTCGCTGCCCATGAACAGCAGCTGCTTGCCAGGATGGGTCCACTGCAGGGCCAGGTAGACGCGCAGCGAGGCGGCCTGCTGCCAGTCGTCGCCGGGCGCCTTGCGCAGCAGCGAGCCCTTGCCGTGGACGACCTCGTCGTGGGAGATCGGCAGCACGAAGTTCTCGGAGTACTGGTAGACCATCGAGAAGGTCAGCTCGCCGTGGTGGTGCTGACGGTGCACCGGGTCCTCGCCGAGGTACTCGAGGGTGTCGTGCATCCAGCCCATGTTCCACTTGAAGCCGAAGCCCAGTCCGCCGGCGTCCGTGGGGCGCGTGACCCCGGGGAACGAGGTGGACTCCTCGGCGATCATGACGATGCCCGGGGCCCGCTTGTAGGCGGTCGCGTTGGCCTCCTGGAGGAAGGCGATCGCCTCGAGGTCCTCCCGCCCGCCGTGGACGTTGGGCACCCACTGGCCCTCCTCGCGGGAGTAGTCCAGGTAGAGCATCGAGGCGACGGCGTCCACGCGCAGGCCGTCGACGTGGAACTCCTCGAGCCAGTAGCAGGCGTTGGCGACGAGGAAGTTGCGCACCTCGTGGCGTCCCACGTCGAACACGTAGGTGCCCCAGTCGGGGTGCTCGCCGCGCCGCGGGTCCGCGTGCTCGTACAGGGGCGTGCCGTCGAAGCGGCCCAGGGCCCACTCGTCCTTGGGGAAGTGGGCGGGCACCCAGTCCATGATCACGCCGATCCCCGCCGCGTGCAGGGCGTCGATCAGCGCGCGCAGCTCGTCCGGGGAGCCCAGCCGCGAGGTGGGGGCGTAGTAGCCGGTCACCTGGTATCCCCAGGAGCCGCCGAAGGGGTGCTCGGCGAGCGGCATGAACTCCACGTGCGTGAAGCCCATCTCGACCACGTAGTCCACGAGCTCCGTCGCGAGCTCGGTGTAGCCGAGGCCCGGTCGCCAGCTCGGCAGGTGCAGCTCGTAGATCGACATGCGGGAGCTCACGGGCTGCTGCTGCGCACGCCGGGCGAGCCAGGCGTCGTCCGTCCACTCGTAGTCGCTCTCGGCGACGATCGAGCCGGTCGCGGGCGGGACCTCGGCGCGGCGGGCCATCGGGTCCGCCTTGTCCCGCCAGGTGCCGTCGGCGCTGAGGATCCGGAACTTGTAGACCTCTCCCGCGCCGATCCCGGGCAGGAAGATCTCCCACACGCCGGAGGCGCCGAGGGAGCGCAGGGCGGTCTGTCGGCCGTCCCAGCCGGAGAACGCGCCGATGACCTGCACGGCCCTTGCCCCGGGGGCCCAGACCGCGAAGGAGGTGCCCGGCACGCCGTCGACGGTGCGCACGTGCGCGCCGAGCGCGCGCCACAGCTCCTCGTGGCGGCCCTCCCGGATGAGGTGCAGGTCGAGCTCGCCGAGGGTGGGCAGGAAGCGGTACGGGTCCTCGACCTCGACCGCGGGCTCCCCGGCGGCCCAGGTCACGCGCAGACGGTAGCGCTCGATCTCGGGGCGGTCGACGACCGCGACCCAGATGCCGTCGTACTCGTGCTCCATGGGGACGGAGGTGCCGTCCTCGAGCACCACCTCGACCGCGTGCGCGAGCGGCTTGAGGGCGCGGACGGTGACGGCGCCCTCGTAGGGCTGGGCCCCGAGCACGGAATGCGGGTCGTGGTACGAGCCGGTCGCCGCCGCGCCGAGCTCGTGGACCGCGAGCTGCAGCCGGGAGGGGCCGGCGTCGGGTGTCGTCCGGTCACCGGCGGGTCCGGCGCCTGCGGGGACGACGGGGGTCGCGTCATCGGACATGGGGGTCCTCCTCGGGTCGGACGATGCGCAGCACGTGCGCGGGGCGGTCGTGCGGGTCGAGGATGACGAAGGGGTCCTCGCCCCAGGTGAAGCGCTCCCCGGTGAGCAGGTCCTCGACCTCGAAGGACGCGCCGACGTCGAGGGCGCCGAGGTCCAGGGAGAGGCGGGTCCAGGCGCCGCGGTCGTGCACGGTGAGCGAGGCGACGAGCACCGTGTCCGCCTGCCCGGTGGGGGACTCGTCGGCCGGCAGGTGCTTGGAGAACACGACGACGTCCTCGTCCTCCGCCTCGTGGAAGCGGATCGTGGTGAGGGTCTGCAGGGCGGGGTGCTCGCGACGGATCCGGTTGAGGTCGCCCAGCAGCGGCTCGAGGCTCGTGCCCTGGGCGAGCGCCCCGGCGAAGTCGCGCGGCCGGTACTCGTACTTCTCGTTGTCGATCTGCTCCTCCGCGCCCGGGCGGGGGACGTCCTCGACGAGCTCGTAGCCGGAGTAGATGCCCCAGGTGGGCACGAGGGTCGCGGCGAGGACCGCCCGCAGCGCGAAGGCCGCCCGGCCCCCGGAGCTCATGAACGGGGTGAGGATGTCGTGGGTCGTCGGCCAGAAGCTGGGGCGCATGTAGGGGGCCGCCTCGACGAGCTCCTCGAGGTACTCCTGGAGCTCGGCGGGGGTGTGGCGCCAGGTGAAGTAGGTGTAGCTCTGGTGGAAGCCGACCTTGCCCAGGGTGTGCATCATCGTGGGGCGGGTGAACGCCTCGGCGAGGAAGACGACCTCGGGGTGCTTCTCGTCGAACTCCGCGAGCAGCTGCTCCCAGAAGCGCACGGGCTTCGTGTGCGGGTTGTCCACCCGGAACAGGGTCACGCCGTGCTCGACCCAGAGCTCGAGCACGTCGCGGATCGCCGCGTACAGGCCCTCGTAGTCCGTGTCGAAGCTCAGCGGGTAGATGTCCTGGTACTTCTTCGGCGGGTTCTCGGCGTAAGCGATCGAGCCGTCCGGCCGCACGACGAACCACTCGGGGTGCTCGGTGACCCAGGGATGGTCCGGCGAGCACTGCAGGGCCACGTCGAGGGCGACCTCGAGGTCGAGCTCCTTCGCACGGGCGACGAAGGCGTCGAAGTCCTCCATGGTGCCGAGGTCCGGGTGGATCGCGTCGTGGCCGCCCTCCGCGGCGCCGATCGCGTAGGGGGAGCCGGGATCGCCCGGCCGCGGGTCCAGCGAGTTGTTGCGGCCCTTGCGGAAGGCGGTGCCGATCGGGTGGATCGGGGTCAGGTAGGCGACGTCGAAGCCCATCGCGGCGACGCGGTCCAGGGAGTCGGCCGCGGTGCGCAGCGTGCCGGAGACCCAGCCGCTCTCCGGGTCGAAGCGCGCGCCCTCGGAGCGGGGGAACATCTCGTACCAGGAGCCGAACAGGGCGCGGGGGCGGTGCACGACGAGCGCGTGGGGGCCGGAGACGGTGACCCCCTCGCGCAGCGGGCGCACGTCGAGCACCCCGCGGAGGTCCGCGGCGAGCGCCGGGGCCACCCGCGCGGCGGGGGAGAGGGAGGAGTCCTGGAGGCTCGCGATCGCGGCCTCGAGCAGGGGGCGGTCCGCGGCGGGGCGGGTGCCGTCGGCGACCTCGGCGAGGGCGGCGCGCAGCACGGCGACGCCCTCGGCGCACACGAGCGGCTCGTCGATGCCGGCGGGGATCTTCACCTCCGCCACGTGGGCCCAGGTGTCGTACGGCGAGGAGAAGGCCTCGATCCGGAAGGACCAGTGACCCGCGGAGTCCGGGCCCACGCGCGTCTCCCACAGGTCCAGGCCGGGGTTCGTCGAGCGCAGGCGGCGCACGGTCTCGGCGCCCTGCGGGTCCGTGAGCACCACCTGCACGCCCATCGCGTCGTGGCCCTCGCGGAAGGCGTTCGCCGTGATCCGGACGCTCTCGCCGACGACGCACGAGGCGGGGAACCGACCGCCGTCGACCACGGGGGTGACGCCCATGATCGGGATCCGGCCGACGCCGGCGTCCAGCGGGTCCGGCGCCGTGGCTGCCACGGCCGGGGCGGCGGTGGTGGACGGTGCGGCGTGCTGCAGCGGGCGGCTCCCGCTCCCGGTGGGAGCGGTGGTCGCCGGGGTCCGGTCCAGGGGGGACGACGAAGATGACACGAGCTCTCCTGACTGCGCGGACGCGCGCCCGCACCCGGGCGCGGTGACGGTGCTCACCCTAGCCGTCCCGCCGGGGTCAGGGCTCCGCGATCCCGACCACGAGGACGCTCCCGGGGGCGATCAGGCGGGAGCCCGGGGCCAGGGGAGCGGAGGGGAGGGAGGACATGTCCTCGAGATCGCTGTCGAAAAGCACTCGGGCGACCCCCTGCGGCCAGGGCGCGCCGGGGAGGTGCAGCGGCACCGGCTCGGACTCCGCGGAGACGACGATCAGCAGGTGCTCGGTCGCCTCCCCGGTGCCGGGCTCGCCCGGGATCCCGGGCCGGAGCATGGCGAGCAGGTGCCGGGTGGGGTCCATCCAGTCGGCATGGGTCATGCCCTCGCCGTCGGCGCGGAACCAGGCGACCTGCCCCGGGTCCAGGGCCTCGGCGTGAGCGGGCTGGAGGAAGTGAGGGGTGCGCAGCGAGGGGTAGGTCGCCCGCAGCTGCAGGAGCCGTCGCACGGCCTCCCGCTGGACGCGGGCGAGCTCGTCGACGTCCCAGCTCAGCCACGAGATCTCGTTGTCCTGGCAGTAGGCGTTGTTGTTGCCGCGCTGGGTGCGGGCGATCTCGTCCCCGGCGGTGAGCATGGGGTGCCGGAGGCGAGGATCAGGGTCGCGAGCAGCGCCCGCTGGGTGCGCAGCCGCTCCCGGCGCAGGGACTCCCGCGCGGCACCGCCCTCGGGTCCGTCCTCGGGCTCGCCCTCGACGCCGTGGTTCCACGAGCGGTTGTTCCCGGTGCCGTCCCGGTTCTCCTCGCCGTTGGCCTCGTTGTGCTTCTCCTCGTAGGCCGTGAGGTCGTGGAGAGTGAAGCCGTCGTGCGCGCTCACGTAGTTCACGGATGCCCAGGGGGAGCGGAGGCTGCGCCCCTGCGGCAGGTGCTCGGGGTCGCCGCCGGTGAACAGGTCGCTCGATCCCGCGAGCCGGGTCGCGAGATCGCGGACCCCGCCGACCGCCCGGTCGCCGGAGCGCTCGCGGTGGGCGCGGTCGGAGAGCCAGAAGGAGCGCACGTCGTCGCGGAAGGCGTCGTTCCACTCGGCGAAGGGCGGCGGGAAGCCGCCCGTCTGCCAGCCGCCGGTGCCCACGTCCCAGGGCTCGGCGATGAGCTTCACCCCGCGCAGCACCGGGTCGGTGACGATCGCGCGCAGCAGCGGATGATCGGGGCGGAAGCCGCCCGCGTCCCGGCCGAGCGTCGCGGCGAGGTCGAAGCGGAAGCCGTCCACGTGCATCTCCTGGACCCAGTACCGCAGGGAGCCCAGCACGAGGTCCACGACGTGCACGGAGGTCGCGTCGAGGGTGCCGCCGGTGCCCGTGACGTCCTGGAAGGAGCCGTGGTCCATCGCGTAGTAGGCGAGATTGTCCAGTCCCCGCAGGGACAGCGAGGGGCCCTCCGCCCCGCCCTCCGCGGTGTGGTTGTAGACGACGTCGAGGATGACCTCGAGCCCTGCCGCGTGGAGGCTGCGGATCATGGTCCGCACCTCGTCGAGCACCGCCTGCGCGCCGGCGCGCTGGGCGGCGGCGGTCGCGAGCGAGGGCTCGGGCGCGAAGAAGGAGAGCGAGGAGTAGCCCCAGTAGTTCGTGAGGCCCAGGCGGGTCAGGTGCGGCTCGTCCATCGCCGCGTGGATCGGCAGCAGCTCGACGGAGGTGACCCCGAGCTCGCGCAGGTAGCCGGTGATCGCGGGATGGCCGAGCCCCGCGTAGGTGCCGCGCAGCGGGGCCGGCAGCGCCGGGTGGAGGCGGGTGAAGCCCTTGACGTGGAGCTCGTAGAGCACGGTCGCGTCCCAGTCCACGAGCGGGCGCAGGTCGTCCTGCCAGTCGAAGTCGTCCCGCACGACGACGGACCACACGGCCTCGGGGCCCGAGTCCACGGGGCTGGGCTCGGCGGCGGGGCCGACGGCCTCCAGCATCGAGTCCACCTCGAAGGGGAAGAAGGAGCTCAGCAGCGGCGAGGCGTGCGAGATGCCGCGGGCCGTGGGGTCCAGCAGCAGCTGGCGCGGGTTCCCAAAGAGCCCGGCGCCGGGGTCCCAGGGTCCCTCGACCCTCAGGCCGTACTGGGTGCCGGGCAGCATGCCGGTCACGTGGTCCCAGCGCAGGCCGCCGTCGAAGTGCCGCAGGCGCTGGCGCCGCTCCGCCCCGGAGGAGCGCACGCACAGGTCCACCGCGGTCGCGCGGGGGGCGGCGACGGCGAAGGTCCCGCGACCCAGCTCGTCGACGACGAGCCCGGGGGAGGTGGGCGCGAGCGGCGGGGTCGCGCGGTCGAATCGGTCTGCCTGCACCCGCGCATTCTCCCACCCGGGGGCCGGCCGCCGTCCCCGCGCCTGAGCCGCGGCGACGCGACCTGGACCACAGCGGCTAGGATCGGCCCGGTGCCCCGCGCTCCGCTCCGGGGAGGGCCGGGCGCCGACGCGGCCCGGGGGAGCCGGGACCCGCACCGCAGCGGACCTCACGGTCCGTCCACGACCGCAGACCGCTAGGCGCACGCCGCTCCGACGGGGGACACGCAGCACATGACACAGCCACCCATCCCGCAGCCCGCCGCGCGCGGCGCCGCGCCCCAGCCGTCACCCCAGGTCCAGGCGTCCGGGCATCCCGCCCCCGCGCAGCCCGGCGCGCAGGCGACCGGTCGTCCCCGCCGCAGCGGCGACTTCGCCGCTCCGGGCGGCGCCGCGATCGCCCCGGGTGACATGGAGCGCAGCGCGGAGATCGTGCGCACCATCTCGCGGGTCTTCGGCTCCCGCGTCGTGGGCCAGGAGAACCTCCGTCTGACCCTGCTCACCGCGCTCGCCGCGGGCGGCCACGTGCTGCTCGAGTCCGTGCCCGGCCTCGCCAAGACGACCGCCGCCTCGGCGCTCGCCTCCGCGATCTCGGGGTCCTTCTCGCGTATCCAGTGCACGCCCGACCTCATGCCGAACGACATCATCGGCACGCAGATCTTCAACTACGGCACGAGCACCTTCACGACCCAGCTGGGCCCCGTGCACGCGAACGTCGTGCTGCTCGACGAGGTGAACCGCTCGAGCGCGAAGACGCAGTCCGCGATGCTCGAGGCGATGCAGGAGCGGCAGACCTCCATCGGCGGCGAGATCCACCGCCTGCCCGAGCCGTTCATGGTGCTCGCGACCCAGAACCCGATCGAGGAGGAGGGCACGTACGTCCTCCCCGAGGCGCAGATGGACCGCTTCCTCATGAAGGAGGTGCTCACCTACCCGCGTCCCGGCGAGGAGCACGAGATCCTCGACCGCTCGACGGCGGGCAGCCTCACCGGGCCCCGCGAGAGCGTGGGCACCGTCTCCCTCGAGGACATCCGCTTCCTCCAGGAGAAGGTCGACCAGGTCCACGTCGACCCGGCCGTCAAGCGCTACATCATCGACCTCGTCTTCACCACGCGCGGCTCCGGCCCCCGCCCCGTCCCGAACCTCACGCAGTCCGTGCGGGTGGGCGCGAGCCCCCGCGGCTCCCTCGCGCTGATGCGGGTGGGCCAGGCGCACGCCCTGCTCCACGGCCGCGACTACGTCACCCCGGACGACGTCCGCGCCATGCGCTACGGCGTGCTGCGCCACCGCCTCGTGCTGACCTTCGACGCCCTCGCCGGCGGCATCAAGCCCGAGCAGATCATCGACGCGGTCTTCCACGCCGTGCCGATGCCCTGATCGGTGCCGACGAGCACGCGGAAGGAGGTCACGCCATGGCGACCTCGCTGATCACCCGGGTCAAGGCCCGGGTGGACCTGCACACCTCCCACCGCGCCCGGGGACTGATCCAGGGCCGCGGCCGGTCCCTGTTCAAGGGCAGCGGCGAGGACTTCGACGACCTGAAGTACTACCAGCCCGGGGACAAGATCTCCGACATCGACTGGAAGGCGACGGCCCGCTCCGGCGAGCCCCTCATCCGCCAGTTCAACGAGGAGCGCGTGCGTCACCTCTCGATCGTCGCGGACACCTCCTCCGCCATGTCCGCGACCGCGGCGGACGGCACCTCCAAGCGCGACGCCGCCGTGATGGCCGCGGGCTTCATCTGCTTCCTCGCCCAGCGCAGCGGTGACCTCGTGGGGCTCGTCGGCGGCTCCGAGCGCTCGCCGATGCAGCTGCCCGCGCGCTCGAGCGACGGACATCTCGAGCTGCTGCTGCGCTCGATCCAGCAGGGCACCACGGCGAGCTCCCCGGCGCCGGACAGCGCCTGGCTGCTCGAGCGCGCCTTCCGCGTCACCAGTCGCTCCACCCTCATGACGATCATCACCGACGAGGCGCACCCCTCCGTCGAGGACTTCGCCTCGCTGCGCCGTCTCACGACCCGCCACGACGTGCTCGTGGTGCGGATCCGGGACGCGGACCCGCTGCAGGCGGAGGCGCTCGAGAACGACGTGGTGGACATCGAGGACCCGCGGGACCTGACCTCTCTCGCCCGCACCTCGAAGCGCGTGCGCCGGGACGTGGAGAACTATCGCCGCGCCCGTGAGGAGGGCATCACCGAGATGCTCGACCGCCTCCACCTCACGCACGTGATCACCGAGGGGGAGTCCACCGTCGTCGAGGACATGATCGCCATGCTCCGCTCCCGGGAGTACCGCCATGCCCGTGCCTGAGCCCCTGCTGGCCGCGGGCACCGTGCTCGCCGAGCCCGCCCCGCCGGAGATCATCGACCCGCCGCAGTACTCCGTCGCCTGGCTGATCCTCGCGGCGCTGTGCGTGATCGTCGTGGCCGCGCTGATCGTGGGCACGCTGCGCATCACCCGCGGCATCGAGCGGCGCATCGCCTACCGGGCCCGGCCCACGGACGTCGACACCCTGAAGGCGGAGTTCCTGCGCGCGGTCAACGACCTCGCCGACCGCCACGAGGCGGGGGAGCTCGAAGCCCGCGAGGGCCACCAGGAGCTCACCGCGATCATGCGCCGCTTCGTGCGGCGCACCACGGGGCACGACGTCACGAGCCAGGATGTCGGCACGCTCCGCGCCGACCCCCGCACCCGCGAGGTGGGCGAGCTGATCGCCGCGCTCTACGAGCCGGACTTCGCCGCCGCCTCGGACACCGCCCTGCGCGACTCCGTGCGCCGCGCCCGGGAGGTGGTGCGCCGATGGTCATGACCCTGTGGTGGGTGACCCTCCTGCTCCTGCTCGCCGCGATCGCGGTCTGGGCGATCACGTTCTGGAACCGCCGGGCGATGCGGCGCTCCCCGGTGGTGGTCGCGAACAGCCGATTCATGGACCGCATCCCGAGCTTCACGCGCGCCCAGCGGGTCGCCGGCGTGCTCCGGGTGGCGCTCGTCGGCGTCACCGTGATCGGTGTGCTCTCCTCCTCGGTGCTCTCCGGGCGGGTGGCCTCCGAGCGCGTGGAGACGCCGTCCTTCGCCTCGCGGGACATCGTGCTGTGCCTGGACGTCTCCGGGTCGATGTACGAGTACGACACCCAGATCCTCGCGACCTTCGCTGAGCTCGTGGACTCCTTCGACGGGGAGCGGGTGGCGCTGTCGATCTTCAACTCGACCAGCCGCACGGTCTTCCCGCTCACCAACGACTACGACCTCATCGAGAAGCAGCTGCGCCAGGGCTCCGAGGCGATCGACTTCGACGAGTTCGGCTACCGCCTGGGCCAGCGCGACTACTCCGAGGACAAGGTGCGCCAGTACGTCGACTTCGTCGACGGGACCCGCGGCGTCGCGGACCAGGCCTCGATCGTGCCCGACGGCCTCGCCTCGTGCGCCCAGCTGTTCGACCAGGCGGAGGAGGACCGCTCGCGCTCGATCATCTTCGCGACGGACAACGAGGTCAACGGCGAGTCGATCTTCACGCTCGACGAGGCGGCGGACGCCGTCACCTCGCGGGACATCTCGCTGTTCACCTTCTACCCGGGCGCCTACGAATGCGGTCCCGAGTGCCTCGAGGAGCTCCGCAGCGCGACGGAGTCCCATGACGGGAAGCTCTACCAGTCCTCGGACCCGCAGGCGATCCCGACGATCATCCAGCAGATCCAGAAGAGCCAGGCCCAGGAGATGGGGGCGGAGCCTGTGCTCGTGCGCAGCGACCACCCCGGGCCGATGTTCGTGCTCACGCTGCTCGCGCTGATGGCCGTCCTCGCGCTCGGATGGAGGTCGCGATGATCCGCCTCGAGCCCCTGCTCACGCCGTGGGCCGCGGTCCCGCTTTTCGGCGCGATGCTCGTGCTGTGCGTGGTGCTGCTGGTGCGGCGGCCGCGCCAGCGCACGGCCTGGCTGCGGCGCTGCCTGATGGTCCTTCTGCTGCTCGTCGTCGCCCTGCGCCCCGTGACGCCGCTCGACGACCGCCAGACCCAGCGCATGGACGCGAACGTGTTCTTCCTCGTGGATCGCACCGGATCGATGAACGCCGAGGACTACGGGGCCGACGGCGACCAGCCGCGGCTCGAGGGCGTCAAGGCCGACATGACCCGGATCATGGGCATGACCGAGGGGGCGCGCTACTCGATCATCGCCTTCGACTCGACCGCGACCCAGCAGCTGCCGCTGACGACCGACGCGGGCGCCGCGAAGGCCTGGATCGACACGCTCACCACCGAGCCCACCGACTACTCGCAGGGCTCGAACGTGGACCGGCCGCTGCAGGCGCTGACCACCGCGGTCACCGAGACCCAGCGGGAGGACCCGGACTCCTCGGTGCTCGTCTACGTGCTCTCCGACGGGGAGAACACCGACGGCAAGGAGACCCAGCCGTACTCCGCCGTCGCCGGATTCGTGGACGGCGGCGGCGTGCTCGGCTACGGCACCGCCGAGGGCGGGCCGATGAGGGCGCAGGGCGGGGCCCACGACGGGGACTACATCACCGACGGCTCGGGCCAGCAGGGCCTGTCGAAGATCGACGAGAAGCAGCTGCAGACGATCGCCGGGCAGATGGGCGTGCCCTATCTGCACCGGACCTCGCCGGACGAGCCGATCGAGGGCACCATGGACGGCGTGACGCTGCGCCCGGTGCCGATCGAGTCCACCCGCGAGACGACGAACTTCCGCGACTGGTACTGGATCGCGGCGATCCCTCTCGCCGCCCTGATGATCTGGGAGCTCGGCGAGATGACCTATCGCCTGCCCCGCAAGCTCGACCGGCACGACCTCGAAGGAGCCTCGCGATGAGCGCACCCGTGCAGGATCAGCCCTCGTCGACCCCGGCGACCCCGTCGGCCCCGTCGTCGGGCCCGTCCGGACGGCCTGAGGGGGACCCGCTGCACCAGGACGCGGGAGGCCGCCCGGCGGACTTCGGGCTGAACCGGCGCCGGCTGCGCCGCACCCGGATCATCGTCTTCGCGGTGCTCGCGCTGCCGATCCTCTTCCTGTCCCTGCTCGCGGTGAAGTTCGTGTCGATGCCGATCACGCAGGCGTACCACCAGTCCGCGTACGGCGACGGCGACTACGAGGGCGCGATCGAGCGCCTCGCGCCGGTCTGGGTGGTCAACCGCTTCGAGCCCTACCTCCCGCACCTGACCAAGGGCACGGACCTGCTGCGGCAGGGGAAGGACGCGGAGGCCGAGGAGGAGCTGCGGGCCTCGCTCTCCGCGTGGGAGGCGGGCACGGACCTCAACCAGCCGGCCCACGCCCAGTGCAAGATCCTCAACAATCTCGCGATCTCCATCGAGAACCAGGCCGACGAGCTCACCGATCCCACCCAGAAGGCGGATCGTCTGTACGAGGCCGAGGAGCTGCTCGCCCCGTGCGCGGGCGGCGGCGGAGGCGGCGAGGGTGAGGGCGAGGGCCAGGGCGGCGGCGGAGGCGGCGGCACCGGGAACGAGGACGAGGGCACCACCGGCGAGAACGGCGAGCGCATCAAGGAGAAGCGTCGCGAGGCGGACGAGCAGGCCGGCAAGGACCCCGACGCGCGCGGTGAGGACGGCTCTGAGAGCACCGACCCCGGGGGCGGTGAGCCGATGGACCCCGGCACCCCGAAGCACGAGGACCCCGAGGGCGACGGCCCCACCGAGGAGGCCACGACCGAGGGCCCCACGGAGGACCCGGACAAGGGCGACGAGCTCGAGCAGCGCAACCGCGACGCCCAGGGCGGCGAGGGCGAGGAGACCGAGGGCGGCACCGACGAGGACCCGTCTCAGCCATGGTGAGCGCCCTCGATCCCGCCGCGCCCGATCCCGCTGTGCCCGATCCTGAGGAGAGCGCGCAGCGTCGCGCCTACCTCGACCATGCGGCGACGACGGTCCTGCGGCCGGCCGCGGCCGAGGCGTACCTGCGCGCGGCGGCCGTGCGCGGCAACCCCTCCGCGATGCACGCCTCGGGCCGTGCCGCCCGGACGGTGCTCGACGACGCCCTCGAGGAGATCGGCGAGCTGCTCGGGGTGCCGCGCAGCTGGCTGATCATGACCTCCGGGGGCACCGAGGCGGACAACCTCGCTCTGCGGGCCGCCCCGCTCGGCGTGCTCGCGCAGGACCCCGCCCGCACCGCGGTCGCCGTCTGCGCGACCGACCACCCCGCTGTGCTCGCGACCGCGCGCTCCCTCGCCCCGACGATCGAGGCGCGCGAGCTCGCCGTGGACGCCGCGGGGCTGCTGGACGCCGGGGCGGTCGAGCAGGTGCTCGCCGACGGCGCCGTCGGCGTCCTCAGCGCGGCGCTCGTGAACAATGAGACCGGGGCGCGGCAGGACGTCGCCGCCCTCGCCGCCGCGGCCCGCCGCCACGGCACCCTCGTGCACACCGACGCCGTGCAGGCGCTCGGGCACGTCGACCTCCCCGCCCTCGAGGACCTCGACCTCATGTCGCTGACCGGGCACAAGATCGGCGCCCCGGTGGGGGTCGGCGTGCTCGTCGCCCGGCCCGAGGTGCCCTTCGCCGCGCTCTCGACCGGCGGCGGCCAGCAGCGCGGCGTGCGCTCGGGCACGCTCGACGGGCCGCACGCGGCGGCTTTCGCCGCGGCGCTGCGGGAGGTGCTCGCGGAGCGGGCCGAGCAGGCGGGCCGCCTGCGGGAGCTCGCGGCGCGGATGCGGGAGGGGATCGCCCGGATCGACCCGGAGGCCCGCTTCACCCTCCCCGAGGACTCCCCGCAGTCCGGGCACATCGTGCACGTGGTCTTCCCCGGGGCGGACTCGGACGCGCTGCTGTTCCTGCTCGACGAGCGCGGGGTGGACAGCTCCGCGGGGTCCGCGTGCTCCGCAGGTGTCACCCAGCACAGCCCCGTCCTCGCGGCGATGGGCATGGACGCGGCCCGCTCGCGCGGGGCGCTCCGGCTCTCGCTGGGGTGGACGAGCACCGCGGAGGACGTCGACCTGCTGCTCGCGGCGCTGCCGGAGTCGCTGCGGCGCGCACGGGCCGTGGGGGCCCTCGCCCGCTGAGCCGGGACGCTGGACGCATCTCACGCCTCCGCGGTGCGGGGGAGCGGGGCACGGCTCCGTAGACTCGCCCGGGACACGGAGGAGGTGCGCGGGATGAAGGTGCTCGCGGCGATGAGCGGCGGGGTGGACTCCGCCGTGGCGGCGGCCCGCGCCGCCGAGGCCGGCCATGAGGTGGTGGGCGTGCACATGGCCCTGTCGACCTCGCGCGAGGCGCGGCGCACCGGATCGCGCGGCTGCTGCACGGTCGAGGACGCGGAGGACGCCCGCCGCGCGGCGGAGCGGATCGGCATCCCCTTCTACGTGTGGGACCTCTCCGCGGACTTCCACGACCTCGTCGTCGAGGACTTCCTCGCCGAGTACGCCGCCGGCCGCACCCCGAACCCGTGCGTGCGCTGCAACGAGCGCATCAAGTTCGCCTCCCTCCTCGAGCGGGCCACCCTGCTGGGCTTCGACGCCGTCTGCACCGGCCACTACGCCTCCGTGCGCGCCGAGGGCCCGGGCGGCGCCGCCTCGCTGCATCGTTCGCGGGACGCCCGCAAGGACCAGTCCTACGTGATCGCCGTGATGGGCCCGGAGGCCGCGGCCCGCTCCCTGTTCCCGCTCGGGGAGATGGAGGACAAGGCGGCCGTGCGCGCCGAGGCCCGCGAGCGCCGGCTCGGCGTCTCCACGAAGCCGGACAGCTACGACATCTGCTTCATCCCCGACGGCGACACCCGCGGCTTCCTCGAGCGGAGCCTCGGCGAGGCCCCCGGCGAGGTCGTCGACACCGAGGGCGCCGTGCTCGGCCACCACCGCGGGACCCACGGCTTCACCGTCGGCCAGCGCAAGGGTCTCGGCGTGGAGCGCCCCGCGGAGGACGGCCGGCCCCGCTACGTCGTCGACGTCGACCCCGCCTCCCGTCGTGTCGTCATCGGTGCCTCCGAGCTGCTCTCCACCACGGAGCTCGAGGCGACGGACCTCGTCACCTTCGAGGAGCTCGAGCCGGGCCGTGCGGTCTCCGCGCAGATCCGCGCCCACGGCGAGGCCGTGCCCGCGCAGGTCTCCTCGATCCCGTCCGAGGGCGACCCGCTGCTGCGGGTGCACCTCGAGCAGCCGGTGCGCGGTGTCGCCGCCGGCCAGACCCTCGTCCTCTACGACGGCGACCGCGTGCTCGCCGCCGCGACCCTGGAGCGCCGCACCCCATGAGCCCCGCCCCGACCCTCGTCACCCTCGCTGGTGACGGCACCTTTCGCGCCCCCGATGCCTCCCGCATCGAGCGGCTGGACCTGCCGGCGGATCCGCCGCTCGCCGCGCTGATGCGCCTGCGCGCCCTGCTCGGCGACGACCTCGATGCGCAGATCGCGACCCGGCTCGCGCTGCCCGCCGCCCTCGGCTCGGACCCCACCGACCACCTGCTCCCCGCGACGCTCTCCCTGCTCTCCGGCATCACGGGGGACCTCGCCCCCTACGGCTGGCGGATCGGCCCGGGCCTCGGCCGGGCCTGGGCGCATGCGACGGACCTGCGCGGTCGGATGCTCGACGCGGCCCGCATCGCCCTGCTCGGCTACGAGGGACCGCTGCAGAGCACCGTGCTGGGGCCGGCGACCCTCGCCGCCTCGACCTTCGTCGCGACCGGGGAGCGGACGCTCTCGGACACGGGCGCCGTGCGGGACCTGCCGCTGCTGCTCGCCGAGGGGCTCGCGGAGCACCTGCACGCCCTGCGCGAGCGGGTCCCCGGCGCCGCGCCGCACCTGCTCGTGCGGGAGGACGCCGTCGCGGCCGTGGTCGCCGGTTCGATCCCCACCCCCTCGGGGCGCCGCCACTACGACCCGGTGCCGCCGGCGCGTGTGGCCCTGCTCTGGCAGAGCCTGCTCGAGGCCCTGCGCACGGGCGCGGGGCTCGATCCCGCGCAGGTGACGCTCGGGGTGGGCGCCGACGCACGGCTGATCGCGGAGGCCCGCACCGCGGGCGCCCGTCGGCTCGCCCTCGCCCCGCGCCGCCTCCCCGCCCTCGCGGGGGCCGGGCGGGCGCTCTGGGAGGAGATCGCGAACGTGCACGAGGCGGGCGTGGCGCTCGAGCTCGTCGTGGACCCGCGCCCGGCCGGCGGCATGGAGCGGGAGCTCGGGGCGGTGCTGCGGATCTGGCACGAGCTGGGCTACGCGGAGTCCGACGCCGCCGGGTTCACCCTCATCGCCCACACGGGCGCCTCCCAC
Source organism: Brachybacterium sp. SGAir0954 (assembly GCF_005490785.1). GTDB lineage: Bacteria > Actinomycetota > Actinomycetes > Actinomycetales > Dermabacteraceae > Brachybacterium > Brachybacterium rhamnosum. The sequence goes on from NZ_CP027295.1 coordinate 2,079,775, forward strand.
CGCGTCCACGAGGGACGCACGGATCCCTCCACGGCTCCCGCCATCGAGGACCTGCTGGACGAGGACGCGCTCGTCGCCCTGCTGCGCGCCGCCCCCGCCTGGGCGGAGCGCGTCGCGGACTGACCGGCGCGAGGGCCGGCGACGCGCCGGTTCAGGAGCCGTTGACGAGGTCGCTGTCCTCGGTGAGCGCGTCCTCGGGGCCGACGGGGAACGCCTCGAGCCGGGGATCGGCGAGGATCGCCGCCACGAGCTCCGCGGATCCCGCGACGATCGTCGAGTCCCAGTCGATCTCCGAGGCGAGCGCCCACTCGTGGCCCGCGGGCCACAGCAGCTGTGGGGTCATCCCGGCACCCCACTCCTCGGACCATCCCCACCTCGCGGTGCGCGGCCAGGACGGGTCGGCGAGCTCGCGCGCGGAGGTGGAGAACAGGAGCATCTCCCGACCCGGCCAGTCGAGGAAGGGACCGGACAGCGCCCGCGCGCGGACGTCGCGGGGCACCGCGTGCTCCGTGACCGGGGCGGTGTCGGGCAGCTCGTGGGCCTCCCCGTCGGTGACCAGCGCGACAAAGTGCACGCCGCCGTCGTGCAGCTCGCCGTGCCCCGTCCAGAGACCGGCGACGAGCTGCTGCGGGGTCGAGGTGGCCGGGGCGAGATGCTCGGTGAGCGCCGCGAGCAGGTCGGTGTCCAACAGCCCCTGCTCGGGGGACTGCACGCTCCAGTCCCCGGGCAGCTCCGGATCCTGCTCGCCGCCGGTCAGGGAGCGCCACTGGACCAGCGGATGCATGGTCGCGCCCGTGCGGGCGGCGACGTCCGCCCAGCGCCAACGGCCCTCCTCGACCGTCGTCGGGATCCCCCAGGAATCGGTGTCGGCCGGTTCGACCCGCCACGCCGGGACCGGGTGCAGGATGCGGGCATAGGCCTCGAAGCCGGTGCCGGCCACGCCGTCCACCTGCGCCCAGCCGCCGGCGCGGGCCAGCAGCCAGTCACCGGCCCTCACGTCCTCCATCAGCTCCATCCCGGCACCCTATCGACGCGAACGGGGGATCGAGGGGGAGCGGGGTGGGTGGAGGGTCGTCGGGGCCATGGAGGACAATGACGGGCGTGACGCACGAGAACCCCCGCACCGATGCCGAGCTCGACCCCCGCGACCCCGAGGACGGCGGTCATGACGCCCGGACCCGCGACGCGCAGGAGCGCATCGCGGAGCTGACCGCCCGCATCGAGCAGGCGCGCGCGGAGTACTACGAGCACGACGCCCCCACCCTCACCGACGGCGAGTACGACGCCCTCGAGAAGGAGCTGCGCGCGCTCGAGGAGGAGAACCCTCAGCTCGCGAAGGAGGACTCGCCCACACGGACGGTCGGCGGGCGGGCCGCCACCGGCCTCGCGACGATCGACCACGCCGAGCGCATGCAGAGCCTGGACAACGTGTTCTCCGTGCAGGAGCTGCGGGACTGGTGCGCCCACGCCGTGGAGGAGATCGGCGGCGAGGTGCGCTGGCTGACGGAGCTCAAGATCGACGGCCTCGCGATCAACCTCCGCTACGAGCACGGCGAGCTCGTCACCGCCGCCACCCGCGGCGACGGCCGCACCGGCGAGGACATCACGACCAACGCCCTGCGCATCGAGGGGATCCCGCGCCGCCTCGAGGGCGAGGGCCACCCCGCCCTGGTCGAGGTGCGCGGGGAGGTCTTCATGCCCACCGCCGCCTTCGCCCGACTCAACGATCTCCAGGTCGAGCTGCGCGAGCGCGCCGTCGCCGAGTCCCGCACCCGCTGGGAGTCCCGCCTGGCCACCTCCCGGCCCTTCGACGAGGAGCGCGAGCAGCTCGCCGCGACCCGTCGCTTCCCGACCTTCGCGAACCCCCGCAACACCGCCGCGGGCGGCCTGCGCCAGCAGCTCGAGAAGAAGGAGGGCCTCGAGCGCGAGGCGGGGGAGGCGCGCCTCGGGGCGCTGAGGCTCACCGTCCACGGCCTCGGCGCCTGGCCCGATCCGCCCGTCGGCTCCCAGAGCGAGATCTACGACCTCCTCGCCTCCTGGGGCCTGCCCACGAGCCGCTACAAGGACGTCGTCACCTCGATCGACGAGGTCGTCGCCTACGTCGAGCACCACGGCGAGCACCGCCACGACGTCGAGCACGAGATCGACGGCATCGTCGTGAAGGTCGACCACTTCGCGCAGCAGCGTCGCCTGGGCTCCACCTCCCGCGCCCCGCGCTGGGCGATCGCCTTCAAGTACCCGCCGGAGGAGGTCACCACCCGCCTCATCGACATCCAGGTGCAGGTGGGCCGCACCGGCCGGGTCACCCCCTTCGGCGTCATGGAGCCCGTGCAGGTCGCCGGGTCCACGGTCGAGAAGGCGACGCTGCACAACCAGTTCGAGGTCGAGCGCAAGGGCGTGCTCATCGGGGACATGGTCGTGCTGCGCAAGGCCGGCGACGTGATCCCCGAGATCCTGGGCCCGGTGGACGCCCTGCGCGACGGCTCCGAGACGCCCTTCGTCATGCCCGAGCGCTGTCCCTCCTGCGGCACGGAGATCCGCCCCGAGAAGGAGGGCGACAAGGACTGGCGCTGCCCCAACACGCGCGACTGCCCCGCCCAGGTGACGGGCCGCGTCGAGCACGCCGCCTCCCGCGGCGGCTTCGACATCGAGACCCTCGGCGAGGAGAGCGCGATCGCGCTCACCGACCCGGAGGGACGGCGCGAGGAGGCCCTCGCCGCCCTGCGCGCCGGGCACGCGATCTACCTGCCGCTGCGTCGCGAGGAGGAGTTCGACTCCCCGGTCTTCGTGACGGTCCGGGGCGGCAAGGAGACGCAGGGCAACGACGGCGTCCCCATGCTCCGCATCACCGAGGAGACCGCCGGTATGCTGCCCGCCCCGCAGCAGCCCGTCGTCACGACCGGGGCGAACCTCTTCGACCTCACCCCCGAGCAGCTGGAGGAGGTCGCCGTCTGGCAGCCCCTGCGGCGGAACGGGGAGCCGACGGGGGACTGGCAGCTCGTGCCCGCCTTCTGGTCCCGCCCCCAGTGGCGGTACTACAAGTCCCGCGGCGAGTGGACACTCACCAAGCCCGCGGCGCCCGGGGCGAACACCCAGAAGCTCATGGACGAGCTCGCCAAGGCGAAGGAGCAGCCGCTGTGGCGTGTGCTCGTCGCCCTGTCCATCCGCCACGTGGGCCCTGCCGCGGCCCGCTCCCTCGCGACCGCCTACGGCACGATGGACGCGATCCGTGCGGCGGATCTCGAGGCGCTCACGGAGACCGACGGCGTGGGCGGCATCATCGCCGAGAGCCTGCGCGAGTGGTTCGCCGTGGACTGGCACGGGGAGATCGTCGATGCCTGGGCCGCGTCCGGCGTGCGCATGGCGGACGACGTCGAGGAGGGCTTCGTGAAGACCCTCGAGGGACTCACCGTCGTCGTCACCGGCGGCCTCGAGGGCTACTCCCGCGACGGCGCGAAGGAGGCGATCATCTCCCGCGGCGGCAAGGCCTCCGGCTCCGTCTCGAAGAAGACCGACTTCGTGGTGGTGGGGGAGAACGCCGGCTCCAAGGAGACCAAGGCCCGGGACCTGGGCCTGCGGATCCTGGACGAGGCCGGCTTCACGATCCTGCTCGAGCAGGGGCCTGCCGGGCTGCCCGAGCAGGCGGAGCCCGACGACGCCGACGGGGCCGAGGCGGAGCAGGCATGAGCGCGGAGGCGACCTGGCTGCGGGGGCTCAGCGCCTTCCCTCTCACCCCGCTGCGGGACGGCGCCCTCGACGAGCATGCCCTCACCGCCCTCGTGCGGAGCATCGTCGAGGCGGGCCCCGCGTCGATCGGCGTGCTCGGCTCGACGGGGGTGTACCCGTACCTGCCCCGGGACGTGCGACGCCGCGCGATCGAGGTCGCCGTCGCCGCCTCCGAGGGCGTGCCGGTCCTCGCCGGGATCGGCGCCCTCGCCACGGCGGACGTGCTCGCGCTCGCCGAGGACGCCCAGACCGCCGGGGCGGGCGGCGTGCTCCTCGCTCCCGTCAGCTACCACCCGCTCGCCGATCCCGAGGTGGTGGGGCTGTTCTCCGACGTCGCCGCGGAGCTGTCCGTCCCGCTCGTGGTCTACGACAACCCCGGCACCACACACGTGACCTTCACCCCGGAGCTCCACGCCGAGGTCGCGGCGCTGCCGGCCGTCGCGGGGATCAAGATCCCGCCGGTTCCCGCGGCGCTCCCCGCGGCGCGCGAGCGGGTCGCCCAGGTGCGCTCCGCGGTCCCGGAGCACGTGCGGGTGGGCGTCTCCGGCGACGCCGTCGGCGCGGTGGGCCTCGAGGCGGGCTGCGACCTGTGGTTCTCCGCGATCGGCGGGGTGCTGCCCGAGCAGACCATGGCGATCGTCCGCGCGCACGAGGCGGGACGGGACGAGGAGGCGCGCGCCCTCGCGGCCCACCTGGACGGCTTCTTCTCCCTGTTCGCGGAGCACGGCGGGAGCGTGCGCGTGATCGCGGAGATCGCCGTGCAGCGCGGGCTGGTCGGGGAGGATCCCCTCCCACGCCCGCTGCGCGGTCTCGACGCCGCCGGGCGCGCCCGGGTGGCCGACGGGCTCGCCGCGCTCGCGGCGTCCGGGGACGAGAGGGCCGACGGTCTCGACATCGCCCACGGCTGATGGAACGGTGTGTAACGCACCTCGCACCCGACAGGAAGGCTGCTCACCCGTGAGCGCCCCACGTCCCGCACACCGTCCCGGCCGGTCCACGGCCCCTCACCCGCAGCCCTCTGGCCCCGGTGTGGACCGACGCGCGCTGCTGCGCGGCGCCGGTCTGCTCGGGGCCGTCGCCGCGACCGGGGCGGCGATCGCTCCCGCCCAGGCCGCCCCGGCGCCCGCGACGGTGGATCCAGCCGCCTTCCGCCTGACCGCCGACTACACGTCCTTCACCGCACGGGTCGAGGCGCTGCTGGAGCAGGCCGGTCGGGCGAGCGTCAGCGAGGTGATGGACCACGCCAACCACGAGCGCACTCCCGCCACGGTGATCGACACGCAGGTCCACGGGTTCCGCTTCGCCACGAGCGACGAGAACGACCCCGACGCCTTCCCGCAGGGGATCGCCACGAGCCGCGACGCGGTGGGCACCGCGGGGAACGGTCGCTACGACGGGCGCCAGGTGATCGCCGTCAGCTTCTACAACAACTCCCCGAAGTCCAGCCGCATCAACCTCATCGACTGGGACGCGGACCATCCCGACGCCTATCGGCGGATCCTGCTCGTCGAGCCGACCGGGACCGCGGAGGAGCCCAGCTTCCGTGACGTGGAGATCCACGCCGGCGGGATCGCCTGGTACGGGGACCTGCTCTACGTCGCGGACTCCGCGGCGAAGCCCGGCGGGATGCGGGTGTTCGACATGAGCAGGATCCTCACCACCGACACCGGCGGTACGAAGGACCAGATCGGTCGCGTGGGCGGGACCTTCTACGCGCACAACTACGCCTACGCCCTGCCGCAGGTCGGGACGATCTCCTCGGAGGTGGACGCGGGCACCGCGCCGCTCGTGTGGTCGACGATCTCGCTGGACCGCGTGACCCGGTCGATCGTCATGACCGAGTACCGCTGCGAGGACTGCGACGACCACCCCACGGGCACCACCCGTGCCGTTCGCTTCGGCTTCCAGCAGGGCGGCCCCACCTTCGCCCGGTCCACGACCGCGAGCGAGGCGCTCGAGGTGCCGCTGCACAACCTCAACGGCGTCGGCTCCCACAACGGGCGCTGGTGGTTCAACAGCTCCCGCCGGAAGACCCTCTCCCACTGGCCCGGCGAGGGAGCGCTCACCACCTATCCCTGGGTCTCCTGGGGACAGTCGCTGAGCTACTGGGAGGACGCGGACGGCCCCGACCTCCTGTGGTCCCTCACCGAGGGCGAGGGGTTCCGTGCGGTGTTCGCCGTGGAGCAGAGCGGCTACAGCTGACCTTCCGCGGCGCTCACGCCTGCTGCGCGAGCGCGAGCGGCAGCACGGGCCCGGAGCCCGCACGGCGCAGCAGGCGCGCCGCGACCGCCATGGTCCAGCGGGTGTCGATCACGTCGTCGACCAGCAGGACCGGTGCACCGTCGAGCTGCTCGAGCCGGGCCTGCAGCTGCTCGCCCACGGTGAAGCGCTCCCACAGGTCCGCGACGCGGAAGGCGCTGTTCCCGCCGCCCCGCAGCGGGCCGGCGCCCGCGGCGAGGTCGAGGGCGCCGAGGTCCTCGAGCCGGCCGATCCCCGCGATCCCCGCGGCGAGCGAGCCCACCAGCCGGGGCCGCGTGCTCGAGGGGACGGCGACGACCGCCGCGGGCCGCTGCGCCCAGTCCCAGTCCTTCAGCACCTCGACGATCCGGGAGCCGATCCGCTCGGGCACGACGTCGTCCACGGGGCGGCCGTCCTCGTCCGTGCGCAGGAGCTCCCGCAGCGGGACCGCCCAGCCGAGGTCGGACATGCGGGCGATGACCCGCCCCTCCGCGGCACGCTCGCCCTCCGGGATGCGTCCCTTGGGGGCGCCCGCCCCCAGCAGACGGTCCAGGCCCGAGGGCCAGCTCGCCCGCGGCTCGACCGGCACCCCGACCCGGTCGAGCAGGGCCGCGACGCGCGCATCGGCGCCCTCGGCACCCTCGGAGCCGTCGGCACCGGAGGCCGGGGCGTCGGGGGTGGGGAACCACGGCCCGGCGCATACGTCGCAGCGGCCGCAGGGCTCTGCGGTCGCGTCGTCGAGCTGCCGGGCGAGGAACACCATCCGGCACTGCTCGGGGCCGCCCGCGAGGCGCTCGTACTCGAGCATGGCCTGCTGCTCCTCCCGGCGCGCGCGGGCCACGGTCGCGTAGCGCTCGGCGTCGTAGTGCCAGGGTGCCCCGGTCGCGATCCAGCCGCCCTTGACGTTCTGCACCGCGCCGTCGACGGCGAGCACCTTGAGCAGCAGCTCGAGCGCGCTGCGGCGCACGTCCACCCGCGCCTCGAGCGCCGGGGTGCTCAGCGGCGCCCCGGACTCCGCGAGGGCGGTGAGCACCTGCGAGGCGCTCTCCTGCGAGGGCATCGAGGAGGTCGCGAAGTACTCCCAGATCGCGCGGTCCTCCCGGCCTGGCAGCAGGAGCACGTCCGCCCGGTCGGTCGCGCGCCCCGCGCGGCCCACCTGCTGGTAGTAGGCGACGGGGGAGGAGGGCGCCCCGAGATGGATCACGAAGCCGAGGTCCGGCTTGTCGAAGCCCATCCCCAGCGCGCTCGTCGCGGCGAGCGCCTTGACCTCGTTGTCCTTGAGCGCCTGCTCGAGCTCGGCCCGCTCCTCGGGGTCGGTGCGCCCGGTGTAGGCGCGCACGCGCCGCCCCGGCCGGTCCAGCAGGGAGGCGAGATCCTCCGCGGCGGAGACGGTCAGCGCGTAGATGATCCCGGAGCCCTCGAAGGAGTCCAGGTGGCGCACCAGGTAGTCCAGCCGCTGCCGGTCGTCCTCCAGGCTCAGCGAGCCGAGCCGCAGCGACTCGCGGGTGAGGGAGCCGCGCAGGGTGAGCACCTCCGCGCCCGTCTCGCCGGTGCCGAGCTGCTCGGCGACGTCGGCGACCACGCGGGAGTTCGCGGTGGCGGTCGTGGCGAGGACGGGCACGTGCCCGCCGAGCTCGGTGACGAGATCCCGCAACCGGCGGTAGTCGGGCCGGAAGTCGTGGCCCCAGTCGGAGATGCAGTGGGCCTCGTCGATCACGAGCAGCCCGCAGCGGTCCACCAGGCGCGGCAGCTGCTCCTCGCGGAAGCGCGGGTTGACCAGGCGCTCGGGGGAGACCAGCAGGACGTCGATCGCGTCGGCCGCGAGGCCGTCCTCGATGTCACGCCACTCGGTGGGGTTCGCGGAGCTGATCGCCTCGGCGCGCACCCCGGCGCGGTGGGCCGCGGCGACCTGGTCCCGCATGAGCGCGATGAGCGGGGAGATGATCAGCGCCGGACCGGCCCCCCGGTGGCGCTGCAGCAGCGCGGCGAGGAAGTAGACGGCGGACTTCCCCCAGCCGGTGCGCTGGACGACGAGCACCCGCCGGTGCTCCGCGACGATCGCCTCGATCGCCTCGAACTGCCCCTCATGGAACCGGGCGTCCTCCCGGCCGGTGAGCGCCCTCAGCCCCGCGAGGGCCTCCTCGTGCAGAGCGTCATGGTCATCGCGGACGGCGGGGGAGGACGGTGCAGACATGCCCCCAGTGTGCCGGTCCTCCCCGACGTGCGGCGGCGGCAGGACCCCTCGGTGGACGCCGGCGGTGTGGGGAGGAACGGCTGTTCACCGGCGCGGGCGGCCGTCCGTCGGCCGGGACGGTCCTCTCAGATGTCGTAGCCGGGGCCCGCGTCCCGCTCGGTCTCCTCGCGCGTGCGCTCGGCCTCCTCGTCCTCCGCGGCCTGGCGGCGCATCCGCTCGACGGTGGACTCGTCGTCGTGCATCGGGTCCTCCTTCGAGGCCAGCGCCCGGCGCATGCGCCGCTCGTGCAGCTGCGCCTCCCGGATCGCGGGGTTGTCGGAGAGCGGCTCCTCGTCCTTCGGGTCGTGCGAGTGGTAGTCCACATGGGGATCGACGGACATGTCCTCCACCTTCGGCATCGGGCGGTCCCGCGCGTCGCTGCGCAGGCTGGACGGTGAGTCTAGTCGGCGGGCGCCGCGTAGGGTCGTGATCATGCCGAAGCGCTCCCGCCGCCCCACCTCCCGGTCCTCTCCGTCCTCCTCGTATTCCGACATCGACGGCTCCGCCCTCGTGGAGTCCCTGCTGGGCGGCTGGCGCGCGCTCGCCCGCCTCGACGTGGACGGCTTCGCGCTGCTGCGCTCGCGCGGGGTCACCCGCCGTGCGAACAGCATCGTGCCGATCGACCCGCCCGCGGAGCCCGCCGCTCTCGCCGCCGCCGTCGAGCGGCTCGAGGGCCTCGCCGAGGCCGCCGGGCAGACCCCCACCTTCCGCCTGTTCACGGCTCCGCGCCTCGAGCACGGCCCGCTGTGGGAGCTGCTCCTGGCCCGCGGCTACGTCCCCGAGGGGCACACGCTCGTCCAGCAGCGCGAGCTCCCAGCCGCCGGGACCGCGCCGCACCCCGGCGCCCGGATCCTCGTGGGCGCCCCGGACGAGGACTGGCTCGCCGCCTCCTGGCGCCTCTCCCCGCGGCCCGAGGAGGGCGCCCGGGAGACCACGCGCGACCTCATGGCCGGCACGCCCGCCGTCTACGTCTCCCTGCCCTCGGCCGATGGCGCGGCGGACGCCGCCGTCGGCCGCGCCGCCCTCGTCACCCAGGGCCGACGCACCGTCGCGGTGCTCGACGCGATCGCCGTGGACCCCGCCCACCGCCGCCACGGGCTGGGCCGCGCCGTCGTCGGCTCCCTGCTCGCGCTCGCGGCCGTCCAGGGCGCCGGCCACGCCCTGCTCGAGGTCGAGGAGCGCAACGCCGCCGCCCGCGCCCTCTACCGGGGCGCCTGTTTCCACGCGGGCGGCGAGTACCACTACCTCCGCCGCGCCTGAACGGCGACGGTCCGGCTGCGCGGGCGTCGCGGCCTAGACTGTCCCCATGCCTTCGATCGGACGAGACGACGTCGCACGCCTCGCCGACCTCGCACGGATCCAGCTCACCGATGAGGAGGTCGACCGCCTGTCCGGCGAGTTCGACGCCATCATGGACGCTGTCGCCTCCGTGTCCGAGGTCGCCACGGCCGACGTCCCCGCAACCAGCCACCCCATCCCCATGACGAACGTGTACCGCGAGGACGTCGTCACGGACACCCTCACGCAGGAGCAGGCCCTCGCCGCCGCGCCCCAGGCGGAGGACGGCCGTTTCGCCGTGCCGCAGATCCTGGGGGAGGAGTGACCATGACCAGCACCGACATCCTGCGCACCTCCGCGGCCTCGCAGGCCGCCGCGCTCGCCGCCGGGGAGATCTCCTCCGCCGAGCTCACCGCCGCCCACCTGGACCGCATCGACGCCGTGGACGGCGACCTGCACGCCTTCCTCCACGTGAGCCGCGACGAGGCCCTGACCACCGCCCGTGACGTCGACACCCGCCGTGCCGCGGGGGAGGAGCTGCACCCGCTCGCGGGCGTGCCCGTCGCCGTCAAGGACGTCGTCGTCACCGAGGGCATCCCCACCACGGCCGCCTCGAAGATCCTCGAGGGCTGGGTCCCGCCGTACGACGCGACCCTCGTCGAGAAGCTCCGCGCCGCCGGCCTGCCGATCCTCGGCAAGACCAACATGGACGAGTTCGCCATGGGCTCCTCCACGGAGAACAGCGCCTTCGGCCTGACCCGCAACCCGTGGGACCGCGAGCGGATCCCGGGAGGCTCGGGCGGCGGCAGCGCCGCGGCGGTGGGCGCCTTCGAGGCCCCGCTCGCGATCGGCACGGACACGGGCGGCTCGATCCGCCAGCCCGCCTCCGTCACCGGCACCGTGGGCGTCAAGCCCACCTACGGTTCGGTGTCCCGCTACGGCCTCATCGCCATGGCGAGCTCCCTGGACCAGGCCGGCCCCGTCACCCGCACGGTGGCCGACGCAGCGCTGCTGCACGAGCTCATCGCCGGGCACGACGCCCGCGACTCGACCTCGCTCACCGACCCCGTCGGCGCCTACGCCGCCGCGGCCGGCCGCAAGGACGTCAAGGGCCTGCGGATCGGCGTGATCGAGCAGCTCGAGGGCGAGGCCTTCGCCCCCGAGGTCAGCGCCCGCTTCACCGAGTCGCTCAGCCTGCTCGAGCAGGCCGGCGCGGAGATCGTGCGCGTCTCCTGCCCGAACTTCGGCTACGCGCTCGGCGCTTATTACCTGATCATGCCGTCGGAGGCGTCCTCGAACCTCGCGAAGTTCGACGGCATGCGCTTCGGCCTGCGGGTGGTCCCGGAGGAGAGCCCGACGGCGGAGTCCGTCATGAAGGCGACCCGCGGCCAGGGCTTCGGCGACGAGGTCAAGCGACGCATCCTGCTGGGCACCTACGCGCTCTCCGCGGGCTACTACGACGCCTACTACGGCAGCGCCCAGAAGGTCCGCACGCTCGTGCAGCGGGACTTCGCGTCCGCCTTCGAGAAGGTCGACGTGCTCGCCTCGCCCACCGCGCCCACGGTCGCCTTCCGCCTCGGCGAGAAGGTCGACGACCCGCTGGCGATGTACGCCAACGACATCGCCACGATCCCGGCGAACCTCGCGGGCGTCCCCGGCATCTCGCTGCCCAGCGGCCTCGCCGAGGACGGCCTGCCCGCCGGCATCCAGTTCCTCGCCCCCGCCCGCGGGGACGAGCGTCTCTACCAGGTGGGCGGCGCTCTCGAGGCGCTGCTCGAGGACTCCTGGGGCGGTCCGCTGCTGGACCGGGCCCCCGATCTCGCCGGAGGTGCGGACCGATGACCACCACCACGACCGAGCTGGTCGACTACGACGACGCGACGGACCGCTACGACCCGGTGCTCGGCATCGAGGTCCACGTGGAGCTCGGCACCGCCACCAAGATGTTCGACGGTGCGCCGAACATCTTCGCCGCGGAGCCCAACACGGCGATCACCCCGGTCTCCCTCGGGCTGCCCGGCTCGCTGCCGGTCGTCAACGGCACGGCCGTCGAGTACGCGATCCGGATCGGCCTCGCGCTGAACTGCTCGATCGCGGAGACCTGCCGCTTCGCCCGGAAGCAGTACTTCTACCCGGACCTCACGAAGAACTTCCAGACCTCGCAGTACGACGAGCCCATCGCCTTCGACGGCTGGGTCGACGTCGAGCTGGAGGACGGGGAGATCGTGCGCGTCGAGATCGAGCGCGCGCACATGGAGGAGGACGCCGGCAAGAACACCCACGTGGGCGGCGCGACCGGTCGCATCCAGGGCGCCACGCACTCCCTCGTCGACTACAACCGTGCCGGCGTGCCGCTCGTCGAGATCGTCACGCGTCCCATCGAGGGCACCGGCAAGCGGGCCCCCGAGGTCGCCGCCGCTTACGTGCGCACCCTGCGGGACATCTTCCGGACCCTCGACGTCTCCGAGGCCCGCATGGAGCGCGGCAACGTGCGTGCGGACGTCAACGTCTCCCTGCGGCCCACGCCCGAGTCCCCGCTCGGCACCCGCACCGAGACCAAGAACGTCAACTCGTTCCGGGCGATCGACCGCACCGTGCACTTCGAGATCTCCCGCCAGGCGGGCATCCTCGACGCGGGCGGCACGGTCATCCAGGAGACCCGGCACTTCCACGAGGACACCGGCTCGACCTCCTCGGGCCGCGTGAAGTCCGACGCCGAGGACTACCGCTACTTCCCGGAGCCGGACCTCGTCCCCGTCGCGCCGAGCCGCGAGTGGGTCGAGGAGATCCGCAACGCGCTGCCGGAGCTGCCGGCCGCGCGCCGTCGCCGCCTGCTCGGCGAGTGGGGCTTCAGCGACCTCGAGATGCGGGACGTGCAGAACGCCGGCGCGCTCGACCTCATCGAGCAGACCGTCGCCGCGGGCGCCTCCGCGCAGTCCGCCCGCAAGTGGTGGATGGGCGAGCTGGCCCGGGTGGCCCGCGAGCAGGAGGTCGAGCTCGAGGAGCTCACCGTCACCCCGGCGCAGATCGCGGAGCTGCAGGGCCTCGTCGACGGCAAGAAGATCAACGACAAGATCGCCCGGAAGGTCCTCGGCTCCGTGCTCGAGGGCGAGGGCGACCCGGCCGCGATCGTGGAGGCCGAGGGCCTCGCCGTCGTCTCCGACGACTCGGTGCTCACGGCCGCCGTCGACCAGGCCATCGCGGACAACCCCGACGTGGTCGCGAAGATCCAGGGCGGCAAGGTCCAGGCGATCGGCGCGCTGATCGGCCCGATCATGAAGGCCACCCGCGGTCAGGCCGACGCCGGCCGCGTGCGCGAGATCATCATGGAGAAGCTCGGCGTGCAGGGCTGAGAGCCCGCCACCGCGCACCGGAGCGCCGCACCCATGAGGGGTGCGGCGCTCCGTCGTCCCCGGGGTGACGCGGACGGACCAGCTCGCCGCCGCGCCCGAGCCGATCGGCTCACCCGGCGCGGACGGCTCGTCGACATCCTCGAGGAGAACCTCCTGCACCCGGGGCAGGCGTCGACCGTGCGCGAGGCGATCGACGGTCTGGTGGGCGACGACCCGCCGTGACCATTCGGTGCAGCAGCACCGGAACAGCGCTCTGTCCAGGTCTTATGTCCGATCCTCAGGGATCGTGGGACATGTCATGCGCCAGGCGGGGCAGAGTTGCGCGCGTCGACGGTTGCATATTTAGGGTAGCCAACCCTTAGTCGCGCCGGGCTCCGTGCCCGCCTCACCCGGAGGTCCCGCCCATGGCCGTCCTCGCCACCGCTCCCGCCCCGTCGACCGCCGCCCGCCGGCAGACCGCGACCGTCGTCGACCCGCCGCAGAGCCCCACCGGACCGGCACCCTCCGGGCTGCTCACCGCCCGCACCTCCGAGGACTACGCGGCGCTCCTGCACCGTACCGTGGACCGCCTCGCCGACCGCTTCGCGAGCGTCGACGCCCCGAGCGCCGGCCCGGACCTCGAGCGCCTCCGCCACCTCGTCGGCGCCGCCGACCTCGACGGCCCCGGCGTCGGATCGGGCGCCGCCCTCGCCGAGGCGGACTCCCTCTATGCGCGCAACGCCGTGTGGTTCCACCACCCCGCCTATCTCGCCCACCTCAACTGCCCCGTCGCCGTGCCCGCCGTCGCCGCGGAGGCGATGCTCGGCGCGATCAACACCTCGGTGGACACCTACGACCAGTCCCTCGTCGGCACCCTCATGGAGCAGCGGCTCGTGGCCTGGACCGCGGAGCGGATCGGGTTCACCGGCGGCGACGGCGTCTTCACCTCCGGCGGCACCCAGTCCAACCTGCAGGCGCTCTTCCTCGCCCGCACCCGCGCCGAGCGCACGAGCGGCGAGCCCCGCTCCTCCCTGCTGCCCCGGCTGCGGGTGCTCAGCACCGACGCCGCCCACTTCTCCGTCTCCCGCTCCGCCGCGCTGCTGGGCCTGGACGAGGACGCCGTGCGCACGGTCGCCACGGATGCCGACGGGCGCATGGACCCCCGCGCCCTGCGCACCCTCCTCGCCCACCTCCACGCCGCCGGGGACACGGTCATGGCCGTCGTCGCGACCGCCGGCACCACCGACCGCGGTCTCGTGGACCCGATCGCCCCGATCGCCGAGGTCACGAGTGCCGCCGGCGTGTGGCTCCACGTCGATGCGGCCTACGGGGGCGGGCTCCTCGTCTCCCCGCGCCGCCGGCATCTCCTGGACGGCATCGAGCACGCGGACTCCGTGACCGTGGACTACCACAAGACCTGGTTCCAGCCCGTCTCCTCGAGCGCGCTCGTGGTCCGCGACCCCGCGGACCTCGCCGCCGCCGCCCACCATGCCGATTACCTCAACCCCGCCGCCGAGGCCGCCTCCGAGGACGCCGAGCCCAACCAGGTGGACCGCTCCCTGCAGACCACCCGCCGCTTCGACGCGCTCAAGCTCTGGACCACGCTGCGGGCGCTCGGCCCCGAGCACATCGGGAGCATGGTCGACGCGATCTGCGACCTCGCGATCGCCGTGCGCGCGGACCTCGAGGAGGACCCGGACCTCCACGTGCAGGGCACCACGGACCTCAGCACCGTGATCCTCCGCTTCCAGCCGCCCGGCGTGCCCGACGCCGTGGCCGACGACCTGCAGGCGCGGATCCGCCGCGACCTGTTCCGCTCGGGCCGCGCGATGGTCGCCCGCACCACGATCGACGGTGTGCCCTGCCTCAAGCTCACGCTCCTGAACCCCGAGACGACCGTGGCCGACGTCGCCGCCGTGCTCGAGCACGTCCGTGCGACCGGCGAGCAGCTGCTCGCGGGGACGGAGGCGACGCGATGAGCACGGGCACCACGAGTCCCCACGTCCACGACCTCATCGGCATCGGCATCGGACCCTTCGGCCTGGGCCTCGCCGCCCTCGCCGATCCCCTGGAGGACGTCGACGCGGTGTTCCTCGACCAGGCCGCCGGCTTCTCCTGGCACCCCGGCCTGCTCATCGAGGGGACCACCCTGCAGGTGCCCTTTCTCGCCGATCTCGTGACGATGGCGGACCCCACCTCCCGCTACTCGTTCCTCAACTTCCTCAAGGCGACCGGCAGGCTCTACCCCTTCTACATCCGCGAGTCGTTCTACCCGCTGCGCGCCGAGTACGACGCCTACTGCCGCTGGGTCGCCGAGCAGCTGGACTCGCTGCGCTGGCGGCGCCGCGCGGTCGAGGTGGTCGAGGAGGGCGAGCACCTGCTCGTCACCGTCGAGGTGCTCGGCGAGGACGGCCGTGCCCGGGGCGTGGAGCACCTGCGCACCCGGCACCTCGCCCTCGCGCTCGGCACCGCCCCGCACCTGCCCGGGCCGCTCGCCGCCCTCGCCGAGCAGTCGGCCGACGGCGCGCCCGTGCTTCACAGCGCCGGGTACCTCGACCGCCGCGAGGAGCTGCTGTCCCGCGACTCGGTGACCGTCGTCGGCAGCGGGCAGTCCGCCGCGGAGGTCTACCGCGACCTGCTCGAGGCGAGCGAGGGGCGCGGCACCCGCGTGGACTGGGTGACCCGCTCCCCGCGGTTCTTCCCCATGGAGTACACGAAGCTCACCCTCGAGATGACCTCCCCGGAGTACACCGATCTGCACCGCTCCCTGCCCGGGGAGGTGCGGGACCGGCTCTCCCGCGAGCAGCGCCAGCTGCACAAGGGGATCAGCGCCCCGCTCATCGACGAGATCCACGAGCTGCTCTACCGGCTCTCCGCAGGGGGCGCCGAGGTGCCGAGCACCCTGCGCGCCGGCACCGCTGTCACCGCGGCCCGCCGCGAGGGCGAGCAGATCGTCCTGGACCTCGAGCACGAGCTCACCGGGACCGGCCGCACCCACCGCACCGGCGCCGTCGTCGCCGCGACCGGCTACGCGCCGCGCGAGCCGCAGCTGCTGGACGCCCTGGGGGAGCGGGTGCTGCGTGACGAGCACGGCCACCCCGCGCCCCGCCGCGACTACACCCTCGACGCCGACGGCCGCCTCCACGTGCTCGGCACCGAGGAGCACACCCACGGCGTCACCGCCCCGGACCTCGGCTTCGGCGCCTGGCGCGCCTCCGTGGTGCTCGCGGCGATCACCGGCCGCGAGCCGTACCCGATCGAGCGCCGCATCGCCTTCCAGAGCTTCGGGCCGGAGGGTGAGCGCTGATGACCGCCCTCCCCTCCACCCACCCACGCCACCCAGGAACCGCCATGGACCTCACGACACGTCCCCTCGACCTCAGCTTCCGCCCGCTCGACCCGGCCGCGGACGCGACCCTCCTGCACCGCTGGCTGAGCATGCCCCGCGCCCGCTTCTGGATGATGACCGAGCACACGCCCGCGCAGGTGCGCACCTACCTCGACCAGATCGCCTGCTCCGCGCACGAGCAGGGGTGGATCGGCATGCGCGGTGGCGAGCCCCTCGTCTACGTCGAGACCTACGACCCCGCGCTGCTGCTCCCCGCCGGGGTGCTCGAGCCGGAGCCCGGGGACCTCGGCATGCACCTGCTCGTCGCCCCGCCGGAGGGCGAGCCCGAGCACGGGCTCACCACGGCCGTCATGGGCGCCGTGGTGCGCTGGTGCCTGCACGGGCGCGGCGCCGCGCGGATCGTCGTCGAGCCCGACGAGCGCAACACGGCGGTGCTCGCGAAGAACGCCGCCGCCGGCTTCCGGGTGCTGCGCACGGTGGAGCTCGGCAGCGGCGCGGAGGCGAAGCGCGCGGCGCTCAGCGTCTGCACGCGCGCCGATCATGCCGCCGCCCTCCTCGGCGAGGGAGCGGACCCGCTCGCGCACCTCGGGGCGGAGGTGGGGGAGCGGGTGCACCGCCAGCTGCTCGCCAAGGCCATCGCCGAGTTCAGCCATGAGCGCATGCTCACCCCGGAGCCGGACGGGGGCGCCGAGGGGGCCTACCGGATCACCGCCCGCGACGGCGCCGTGCGCTGGACCTTCACCGCCCGAGAGCTGCCGCTCGAGCACTGGCTCGTGGACCCGGTCTCGATCCGGCGCCACGAGGACGGCGAGGAGACGCGGCTGGACGTGCTGGACCTCGTCCTCGACCTCCAGGAGCAGCTCGGGCTGCCCGAGGAGCTCGCCTCCACCTACCTCGAGGAGCTCTCCTCGACCTTCGCCGCCCGCTGCGCGACGCTCACCGAGGCCCTCGGGGGCGGCCGCCCCACGAGCGCCGAGCTGCTCTCGGCGGGCCTTGAGGAGATCGAGGCGGCGATGACCGAGGGGCACCCCGGCTTCGTCGCGACCAACGGACGGATCGGCTACGGCCTCGCCGACTACCGCACCTACGCCCCCGAGCAGGGACGCCGCACCCGCCTGCAGTGGGTCGCCCTGCGCCGCGAGCTCGGCCACCTCGCCCTCGGCGAGGGACTGGACGAGCAGTCCCACCTCGACGCCGCCCTCTCGCCGGAGGAGCGGGAGGTGTTCGCCGCGCGCCTGCGCTCCCGGGGCCTGGACCCGGTGGGCTACCACTACCTCCCCCTGCATCCCTGGCAGGCCGATCACCGCCTCGCGATCACCTTCGCCGCCGACGTCGCCCGCGGGGACCTCGTACCGCTCGGGGAGGGCGGGGCGGAGCTCCAGCCCCAGCAGTCCCTGCGCACCTTCCTGGACCGCACGCGCCCCGGCGCCCCGTACGTGAAGACGGCGCTCGCGATCCAGAACATGGGCTTCCTGCGCGGGCTGTCCCCGGCGTACATGCGGGACACCCCCGCGATCAACGACTGGCTCGCCCGCCTCGTCGCCGAGGACGCGGAGTTCGCCCGCTGCGGCGTGACCGTGCTGCGGGAGCGCGCCGCGATCGGCTACATGGGGGACGCCTACCACCGCACAGCGAGCAGCAACCCGCACCGCAAGATGCTCGCCGCGCTCTGGCGGGAGAGCCCGCTGCCGCTGCTGGAGGACGGTGAGCGCGCCTTCACCATGGCCGCACTGCTGCACCGCGACCACGAGGGCCGCTCCTACGCGGGCGCCCTGATCCTCGCCTCCGGCCTCACCCCGGCCGACTGGGTCACGGGCTACCTGCGCGCCTACCTGCGGCCGCTCGCGCACCTGCTGCTCGCCCACGACACGGTCGTCATGCCGCACGGGGAGAACATCATCCTGCGCGTGCGCGTCCAGCAGGTGGTCGGCGCCTTCCTCAAGGACATCGGCGAGGAGATGGCCGTGCTGGGGGAGCGGGAGCTGCCCCGGGACGTCGAGCGGATCCGCGCCCTCGTGGGCGGGGAGGAGAAGGCGCTGTCGATCTTCACCGACGTGTTCGACGGCGTGCTGCGCCACCTCTCCGGGATCCTCGACGCCGACGGCCTGCTGGGCGCGGAGGAGTTCTGGGGGCTCGTCGGCCAGGTGCTCGACGAGTACGAGGCGGATCATCCGGACCTCGCCCGAGGCATCGGCGGGGACGTGGACCTGCGCGCCGGGAGCTTCGCCCACTCGTGCCTGAACCGGCTCCAGCTGCGCAACACGCTGCAGATGGTCGACCTCGGCGACCAGGCCTCGTCGCTGCTCTATGCGGGGCGCATGGAGAACCCCGTCGCGCGGCTCGCCGTCCCCGCGTGAGCCGGCCGCCCGGGCCGGGGTGCCGGACCCGGGCGGCCCTCAGCGCGAGGTGCGCGCCGCGGCGACGACCACGTCGGTCCCCTCGGGGGAGACCAGCACGGTGTAGACGGCGGCCGGATCCTCGGGGTTCGAGCCGTCGATGTATCGGGCGCCCTCTCTGACCTCCTCGCCGGCGAACCGCTGGGAGATCGTGGCACCGTCGCGAGTCACCGGAAGCCCGTCGGCCCCGTCGAAGGCGTCCTGCCGCCAGGCATCCACCTCGTCGGCGGGCGCGGTGAAGGAGACGCGCACGCTCCACTCGTCCAGATCGGAGACGATGATCCCCTCGCTGACCGAGAGCTCGGCGTCCGGGGCGGGGAGGCCGACGAGCTCGAGGGCCTCCTCGGCGGTGGGGGAGTCTGCGTTCATCGTGGGGTCCTCCTGGGATCTGCGGGCAGTGCTGCATCCGGCGACCGTGAAGATCGACGACGTGAGAAGCATGCTTGTGGCGAGGATCGCGCCCCTGCGCCCGGTCCTGATCATGAACATCATGGGCCGGTGGTCCGCCTCTCTGATGAGCCGTGGAGTGTGAACTCCTTCGCCAGGCCTGATCGGTGGAGCTCGGCCAGCTGCTCGTCCGTGATCGTGGGGTCGAAAGGGCCGGGCAGGTCGATCGACGTCGACTTGCTCCCGTCCCAGTTGTACTGGTCACGATAGTTCAGGGTGGTGTCCATCTCGTATCTCCAGTCTGGATGCGTCTCATCCGGTGGATACACGGTGACCTGCCCGTTCATTGAGTAGTTGCCGGAGCCGGTGGCGTAGAACCAGTTCTTGTCGGAGGCGGTTACTCCCGGCCATCCCGTCTGGACGGGGAAGGTCACTGGGCCGTCTGCGCCGGACTGCCGTGCACGATCCAGCGCTGCCTGGCCGATGCCGCGTTCCTGTTCTTCGATCTGTCCGCGGACGGCAGGCTCATCCCCGAGGTAGGAGTCGAGGTCCATCTCCTTGTCCGCGCCCGAGTTGCCGAGAAAGTGCAAGAGGTTCTCGGAGGCGTCCGGCCACAGCGCGGCCATCAGTGATGCCATCAGTGTGGCGGCCTCGTGATTGGCGTGATCGCCGCGTGTCGGGTCCTCGCTCCCCCAGTCGCCGGCCCCCTCGTCCACCGGATGCCACTCGGGCATTCCCGGGTCCGTCACGGAGGTTCCTTCGACTGGTTCGCCGAGACCATCGGGGAGACCGTTGCCGAGTGGGCCCTCGTCGGGATCGGAACCGGTTCCATCAGTGCGTCGCCCCGCTTCCCTTCCCGCCCGAGGGATGGTCTCCGGACGCGGCACGCCGGTAGGTGCCGGGAGGAGGTTGAGCGGGCTCGCGCTGTCCGGCGCCGAGGCAAAATCCTGCTGATCGGCGTCGGACTCGGCCGTGACTGCAAAGGAGGTGAGGGAATGGCTGAGGGCGTCGAACGTCGGGAGGACGCCCGCCGAGGCGAAGGAGCGGAAGGCATTCGCGTCCTGGCCGCACCAGATACCCTCGCTCGCCACCGCTCGAGAGATCGAGGCTCGGGCCGACTCCAGAGCAAGCGTGCTCTCCCGCACCGCCCGCGCGAAGGCACGCAGCGTCTCCGGGTCGCCTCCCAAGAATGCCATCGCTGTGCTCCGTCTCTCGTGTCGTCCCGGTTGAGGATGCCAACAGGCTCCCGCGCTGTCGATGGGGAGTTCTGCCCAGCGCTGGAATGGTGCTGCTCGAACTGGTTTTTACTGTCCGGATGCTGGAACCATGATCTCGCATACCGGCGTACAGTGGGGGGTATGCCTCAGCTCCGCTCCCGCACCTCGACCCACGGCCGCAACATGGCCGGCGCCCGCGCCCTGTGGCGCGCCACCGGCATGGAGACCTCCGACTTCGGCAAGCCGATCATCGCGATCGCGAACTCGTACACCCAGTTCGTGCCCGGCCACGTCCACCTCAAGAACCTCGGCGACCTCGTCGCCGGCGCGATCAAGGAGGCGGGCGGCACCGCCCGGGAGTTCAACACCATCGCCGTGGACGACGGCATCGCCATGGGTCACGGCGGCATGCTCTACTCCCTGCCCTCCCGCGATGTCATCGCCGACAGCGTGGAGTACATGGTCAACGCGCACTGCGCCGACGCGCTCGTGTGCATCTCCAACTGCGACAAGATCACCCCGGGCATGCTCATGGCCGCGATGCGGCTGAACATCCCGGTCGTCTTCGTCTCCGGCGGCCCGATGGAGTCCGGCAAGCCCGTCGAGGGCGTCGTCGACCACCGTCTCGACCTCGTCGACGCGATCTCGCTCTCCGCGGACGAGACGATCACCGACGTCCAGCTCGCCGAGATCGAGGAGAACGCCTGCCCCACCTGCGGCTCCTGCTCCGGCATGTTCACCGCGAACTCCATGAACTGCCTCACCGAGGCGCTGGGCCTGTCGCTCCCCGGCAACGGCACCACCCTCGCCACCCACGCCTTCCGCAAGGAGCTGTTCCTCCGCGCGGGTCGCACGATCATGGACCTGTGCCGCCGCTACTACGGCGAGGACGACGACTCCGTGCTCCCGCGCAACATCGCCACCAAGGCCGCGTTCTCCAACGCCATGAGCCTGGACGTCGCGATGGGCGGCTCCACCAACACCGTGCTGCACATCCTCGCCGCCGCGATCGAGGGCGAGGTCGACTTCGGCCTCGAGGACATCGACCGCCTCTCCCGCTCCGTGCCGTGCCTCGCGAAGGTCGCCCCGAACAGCCAGAAGTACCACATCGAGGACGTCCACCGGGCGGGCGGCATCCCCGCGATCCTCGGCGAGCTGAGCCGCGCGGGCCTGCTCGACCACTCCGTGCACTCCGTGCACTCGCCGGACCTCGACACCTGGCTCGGCGACTGGGACATCCGCTCGGGGAGCACCACCGCGGAGGCCGAGGCCTTCTTCCACGCCGCCCCCGGCCGCGTGCGCACCACGCAGGCGTTCTCGCAGTCCGCCGTCTGGGAGGACCTCGACCGCGACGGCGAGTCCGGCGCGATCCGCGCGGTCGCCCACGCCTACACGAAGGACGGCGGGCTCTGCGTCCTCAAGGGGAACCTCGCCACCGAGGGCGCCGTCATCAAGACGGCCGGCATCACCGAGGACCTCTTCCACTTCGAGGGCACCGCCGTCGTCTGCGACTCGCAGGAGGAGGCCGTCCAGAAGATCCTCGACAAGACCGTCAAGGAGGGGGACATCGTGGTCATCCGCTACGAAGGCCCCCAGGGCGGCCCGGGCATGCAGGAGATGCTCTACCCGACCTCCTTCCTCAAGGGCCGCGGCCTCGGCAAGGCCTGCGCGCTCATCACCGACGGCCGCTTCTCCGGCGGCACGAGCGGCGTCTCCATCGGCCACATCTCCCCGGAGGCGGCCGAGGGCGGGCTGATCGGCCTCGTCGAGGACGGCGACAGGATCGTGCTCGACGTCGACAAGCGCCTGCTCGAGCTGCAGGTCCCGGACGAGGAGATCGAGCGCCGCCGCACCGCGAAGGGTGCGCTGCCGTGGCGCCCCGAGCACCGCGAGCGCGAGGTCTCCCAGGCGCTCAAGGTCTACGCGCACCTCGTGCGCTCGGCGACCTACGGCGCGACCCGCCGCCCGCTGGACTGATCCGCGAACACACCGGATGCCGAGAACGGCCGTCGACCCTGTACGGGGCAGGCGGCCGTTTTCCGTGATCAGGCGTCTCCGCAGGTGAGATACGCCTGAATCTCCTTCTTCAGCTCATTCGATGGAGTCTGCTTCTCCCATTCCTCCCGCGGAATCACCGCAAGCTCCACGATGTCGTCGTCTTCGACCTCGCTGTAGGTGGAGCACGCCGCTCCCGCGATCCATGCGGCGTCGAGACCGGGATCGCCGTTGTACGTGCTGGTGATGCTGAAGGCGCCGGAGGCATCGATGACGTTGACACGATCGTCCTCGGAGAACTCCATGAGGGCGACGTCGAGCGGCCGTCCCGCAAGGTCGTCGAGATCGACCTTGTCGCGAGGACCAGCCGTACAAGAGACCGTGAGGACGAGAATCGCTGCGAGGACAACGGCGAGGTGCACGCGTCGCATCACACCCCGCAGTGGATTCTGGTGGGGTTCGGGTTGAAGGCGTATAGCCATCCACTCGTCGTGCTGGACACGACCCGGCCGTCCATACGGGTGTCCTTCTTGACCTTGTAGCGGTATCTGGTGCCCACCGCGGCCGCGCGGTACTCGGAACCCGCGGACATCTTGGGTGACGTGCAGCTGGTGGTCATCGTGGCAGTCTTCCCAGCCGATATTCCGAGTTGGCCGGAGACGAACTTCTGAGTGGCGCCCAGTGAGGTGGACAGTGTCACAGTGGCAGACTTTCCACTGGTGATCGAGCACGTGGAGCCGGACGTGGAGACTTCGCAACTGCCGACGATCTGGGACATGTTCGTCCAATTGATGCTCAGGGTGGACTTGTTGACGACGGAGTACGTCGTGCAATAGAGGTCCGCCTGCGGTGAGAGCTCGTCAGGGTCTACAGCCTGCGCCGTCGATTCCTCCCTCCGGCACGGCGATCCGCTGGGCCGGCAGACCAGTCGATCAGACGCTGCGAGGACTCCCGCTCACGCCCCGAGTGCGGCCTCGTAGCGCTCGAGCGCGATCTCGGCGACGAGCTCGTGGTCGCCGAGGGGCGCGGCGACGACGTCGGCCCCGGCGCCGGAGACCAGGTCATGGAAGTGACCGGGGGCGAGCACGTAGCTCGCGACGACGACCCGGCCGCCCTTCGGCAGCCCCTCGCGCGCCGCGGCCACGGCAGCTGGGACCGACGGCGTCGCCGCATACGCGAACCCGACGGTGGCCTCTCGGCCGAGCCTCGCTGAGAGCAGGCGCGCCATCTCCTCGACCTGCGCGACCCCCTCGGGATCCCGCGTGCCGGACCCGGCCATCACGACGGCGTCGCCGTCGCGCAGACCTGCCTCGTCGAGACGCTGCGCCATCACCTCGGCGAGCCGAGGGTCGGGGCCGAGCGGTCCGGCGGCCGTCGCGGCGCGCCCCGCGACCGCCCCGCCGATGTCGTCCTTCACGTGATAGCCGACGGAGAGCAGCAGCGGCACGACCACGGCCTGCACCGTCTCCGCCTCTCGGGTGCGCATCTCGGCGAGCTCCGCATGGGCGGCGACCACGGCCGGGACGTCGGGGGCCTGCACGTCCACGAACGCCTCACGCACGGGACCCGGGGCCTGTGCGGCGATCCGGGTCAGCAGGGCGCGCAGCACGTCGCGGCCCTCACGGGAGCGCGTGCCGTGGGAGCAGCCGATCAGCACCGGCGCCGTGCCGGGAGCGGCGGGGGCCGGGAGACCGTCGGCGGTCAGGCCTTCGGCGATCTCCGCACCCTCCGCGAGGGCCTCGCGCCCCGCGCCGTGCGCCGGGACGTCGGCCGCGGCGGCGAGTTCCTCCGGGTGCAGGAAGCCGTCCGCGGCGGTGCGCCCCACCACGATCACCGCGGGATGCCCGATGCCGGCGTCCGCGACGACCTGCTCGATGTCGGCGAGGGTGCCGCGCACCGTCCGCTGGGTCGGGAGGGTCGCCTCTTGCACCACGGCGACCGGTGTCGCGGGGGAGATGCCGTTCAGCAGCGCCTGGGCGACGAGCCGCGGCAGCCACCCGACGCCCATCATCAGCACGGTCGTGGTGCCGGGATCGGCGAGGGCCGCGAGGTCCGCGGGGCCGAGGTCGCCGTGGGCGTTGACGATGTGCACGGCGACGGCGGTGCCCCGCTGGGTGACGGGCACGTCGCCGGCGGCGGGGCCGGCCAGGGCCGAGGTCACGCCCGGCACGACCATCACGTCGATCCCGGCGGCGCGGCAGGCGAGGACCTCCTCGCCGCCGCGGCCCAGAACGAACGGATCCCCGCCCTTGAGGCGCACCACGCGGCGCCCGTCCTGTGCGAGCCGCACGAGCAGCGCCCCGATCGCCTCCTGGGAGAGGGGGTGCGCGCCGGGCCGCTTGCCGACGTCGATCACCTCGACGTCGTCCGCGAGCTCATCGAGCAGGGAGCGCGGGCCGAGCCGGTCGGCGACCACCACGTCGGCCTGGCGCAGCAGCGTCAGGCCACGCACCGTGATCAGGTCCCACGCGCCGGGGCCGCCGCCCACGAGGGCGACGGTCCCGGGCTCGAGGCGGGCCTCGACCAGGCGGGCCTCGACCTGTGGGCCCTCAGCAGGGCGGGACGCGGGCTGCCCGCTCACGCCTCGTCGTCCTGCGACCCTGTGCCCGGGCGCGGGGCGGTGGCGACGTGCACCTGACCGTCGCGGACCTCGACGTCGAACACCCGGATCGGCTTCTTCGCACCGCCGCCGGCATCGATGACGGCCCCCGTCGAGAGGTCCCAGGTCTGCTTGTACATGGGGGAGGACAGGGTGGGGACGAGCCTCTCCGCGTCCTCGCCCTCGGCCGTGAGCCGGTGGGTGCCGACCAGGCCGCGGGAGAGGACGTTCGATCCCGAGTAGGGGTCGTGCTGCTGGACGGCGTGCACGCTGCCGTCGTCCAGCAGGAACACCGCGATCTGGGTGCCGTCCGGCAGCAGCGCGGCCGAGCCCCGCTCCGGGGTCAGGGCCTCGAGCGGGCAGATCGCCACGAGGGAGTCGGCGGGGGCGGTCATCACTGGTCCTCCTGCGAGAGTTGGGCGGCGCCCGCGAGGGCGTGCTCCTTCGCCGCGAGCGGCGTCGGGAAGGTGTCGGCCGGATCGTCCTCGGAGCGCGCCGGGCGGATCTGCTCGCGCTCGATCACGTAGCGCAGGCTCTTGTCGTGCAGGTCCGGGGCGTTGATGAACGACACGAACTTGGCGCGGCGCTCCGGGTCGTTGACCGCCTCGGCCCACTCGTCGACGTACGAGTCGGCGTGGCGCTGCATCGCGGCCTCGAGCTCCTCGCCGATGCCGAGGGAGTCCTCGACGACCACGCGTCGCAGCTCGGCGATGCCGCCCGGGTACTCCTCGACCCAGCGGGCGGTCCGCTGGAGCTTGTCCGCCTCGCGGATGTAGAGGATCAGGAAGCGGTCGATGCAGCGCTGCAGCGTCTCGTCGTCGAGATCCTCGACGAGCAGCTGGGCGTGCGCGGGCTGGGCGCCTCCGTTGCCGCCGACGTACAGGTTCCAGCCGCGGTGCGTCGCGATCACGCCGACGTCCTTCGCCTGGGCCTCGGCGCATTCGCGGGCGCAGCCGGAGACGCCGATCTTCAGCTTGTGCGGGGAGCGCAGGCCGCGGTAGCGGGCTTCGAGGCGGGCGGCCATCGCGGTCGAGTCTCCGACGCCGAAGCGGCACCAGTTCGTGCCGAGGCACGACTTCACCATGCGCAGCGACTTGCCGTAGGCGTGGCCGGACTGGAACCCGGCTGCGACGAGGCGCTCCCAGATCTCGGGCAGCTGCTCGAGGCGCGCCCCGAACATGCCGATCCGCTGGGCGCCGTTGACCTTCACGTACAGGCCGTAGTCCTTCGCGACCTGCGCGAAGACGAGCAGCTTCTCCGGGGTGACCTCGCCGGCGGGCATCGCGGGGATGACCGAGTATGTGCCGTCCTTCTGAATGTTCGCCATGACGTGGTCGTTCGTGTCCTGGAGCGAGCCGAGCTGGCGGCCGACGGGGTTGTGCCGCTTGCCCGCGAGCGCGCCGAGCGAGGACAGGATCGAGGCGACCGTCGGGCGGCACACCGCGCAGCCGCGCCCCGCCCCGGTGCCGTGCGCGGCGACGACCTCGGTGAACGTCTCCTGGCCGCCCTCCTCGACGAGCTTGTACAGCTCGGCGCGGGAGTGGTCGAAGTGCTCGCACAGGGCGCGGGAGACCTCGATGCCGCTCTTCGCGAGCTCCTGGTTCAGGATCTTCGTGAGGGTGGGGACGCACGAGCCGCAGACGGTGCCGGCGGTCGTGCACTCCTTGATCGCGCCGACGGTGTGGCAGCCCTGCTCGTTGACCGAGTGGCGCACGGCACCCGCGGCGATGTTGTTGCACGAGCAGACGACGGCGTCGTCCGGCAGCTCGGCGCCCGCGAGCGCGTCGCCGCCGCCCTCGGGGGCGATCACGGCCGACGGGTCCGCCCCGAGGGCGCGCCCGGTCAGCGGCCGCAGCTGCGAGTACAGGGAGATGTCGCCGACGAACACGCCGCCGAGCAGCGTCGTCGCGTCGTCGCTCAGGACGAGCTTGCGGTACTGGCGGTGCACGGGGTCGACGAAGGACACCTCGAGCGCGTCCGGGGTCATCGCGTTGACGTCGCCGAAGGCCGCCGCGTCGACGCCGACGCCCTTGAGCTTCGTGCCGCCCTCGCCGCGGCTATGGGTGCGGGTGCCGCCGAGGAAGCGGTCCACGACGACGTCGGCCATGTCGTTGCCGGGGGCGATGAGTCCCGCGCACACGCCCTCGAACGAGGCGCACTCGCCGATCGCCCAGATGTCCGGGTCGGAGGTCTGGCAGCTCTCGCCGACCACGATCCCGCCCCGCTCGCCGACCGCCAGGCCCGCCTCGCGCCCGATCCGGTCGCGGGGGCGGATTCCGGTCGAGAAGACGACGACGTCCGCGGGCAGCTCGCTGCCGTCGGTCAGCTCGGCGGTGCCGATCGCGCCGTCCGCGGCGGGGCGGAACGCGGTCGCGCCGACGCCGGTGCGCACGTCGATGCCCTTGTCCTGGATCAGCAGGCGCAGCATCTCGCCGCCGCCGTCGTCGAGCTGGACGGCCATGAGGCGGTCCGCGAACTCGACCACGGTCGAGTGGGCGCCGAGGCCCTGCAGCGCGGCCGCGGCCTCGAGGCCGAGCACGCCGCCGCCGACGACGACGCCGCGGACCTCGCGGCCCAGCGTCTCGCCGCGCTCGGCGACCCAGGCGGCGAGGGACTCGACATCCGCGACCGTGCGGTAGCTGAACGAGCCGGGCAGGTCCTTGCCCTCGGCGCGCGGCGCCCAGGCCCAGGAGCCGGTCGCGAGCACGAGCCGGTCGTACTCGTGGACGGTGCCGGAGGCGCAGGTGACGGTGTGCGCGGAGCGGTCCAGGGACTCGGCCTTGTCGCCGGTGACGAGCGTGATGCGGGGGTCGTCCCACACGCCGGTCTCGAGGGACAGGAGGTCCTCGTGGTGATGATCGAACCAGTCCGACAGGTGCACGCGGTCGTACGGCCGCTGCGGCTCCTCGCCGATCACGGTGAGGGACCAGTCGCCGTCCGGGTCCTCGGCGCGCAGCCGCGCTGCGAGGCGGTGGCCGGTCATGCCGCCGCCGAGGACGAGGAGGCGGGTGCCGTCCAGCGGTGAGCGCGCACGGACGGGGACGAGGGGCGAGGGAGCGGGGACGGTCATGATGACGTTCTCCTGGCGGGTCGGCGAGGTGCTGCCGCCATTGTGGACTCCCCCCGGGGCCGCACCGCAGGACTTCCGGCCCTGTTCTCCGTGAACGCTCGCCCGTCGGACCGGTCGGTCCGACGGGCGAGCGGCTCAGGCGCGCAGCTCGGCGCCGACCATGCCCGCGGCGAGCGTGGTGCCGCTCTGCGGGTCGATCACGATGAACGAGCCGCCTTCGCGGCTCGCGCCGTAGGGCTCGAGGGGGAGGGGCTGGGCGAAGGCCAGCTCGACCCGGACGAGGTCGTTGAGCTCGCCCTGCTCCGCGGGCACCCGCTCGAGTGCCGCGATGTCGAGCTTCTCGAGGAGCGCGGTGACGCGCGCCTGGACGGTGCTGGTGCCGTGCTTGACGAGCACCCGGGCCCCCGGGACGAGCGGCTTCTCCGCGAGCCAGCAGAGCACCGCGGTCGTGGACTCCGCCGTGACGGGCAGGTCGCCCCCGGCGATGAGGTCACCGCGCGAGGCGTCGAGATCGTCGGCCAGGCGCAGGGTCACGGCGATGCCGGCCTCCGCGCGGT
Organism: Brachybacterium sp. SGAir0954; assembly: GCF_005490785.1. Lineage (GTDB taxonomy): Bacteria > Actinomycetota > Actinomycetes > Actinomycetales > Dermabacteraceae > Brachybacterium > Brachybacterium rhamnosum. The sequence continues at coordinate 2,108,152 of NZ_CP027295.1, forward strand.
CCACGGACTCGGGACCGCGGTCGATGCCGACAACCCGCGTCCTCCGGCCGGAGCCCGCCACGCCCACCTCGTCGCCCACGGCGATCGAGCCGGAGGTGATGAGGCCCGCGTAGCCGCGGTAGTCCACGTGCGCGGGGTCCACGGCGCCCTGCTGGGGGCGGATCACGAGCTGCACGGGCAGGCGGAAGGGCCCCTCGCGCAGGTCCTGGCCGCCCGGGAAGGACTCGAGCAGGTCCAGGAGGGTGGGCCCCGTGTACCAGGGCGTCTTCTCCGACGGGGTCACGACGTTGTCGCCGTGCAGCGCGGAGACGGGCACCACGCGCAGGTCGGCGATCGAGAGGGTCCTCGCGATCTCCTCGAGCTGGGAGACGACCTCCTCGTGCACCTGCTGGGGGTTCTCGACGAGGTCGATCTTGTTCAGGGCGACGACCAGGTGGGGGACACGCAGCAGGCCCGCGATCGCGAGGTGCCGGCGCGTCTGCTCGACGACGCCGTTGCGGGCGTCGACGAGGACCGTGACGACGTCCGCCGTGGAGGCGCCGGTGACGGTGTTGCGCGTGTACTGCACGTGGCCGGGGGTGTCGGCGAGCACGTAGGAGCGGGTCGCCGTCGCGAAGTAGCGGTAGGCGACGTCGATCGTGATGCCCTGCTCGCGCTCGGCGCGGAGGCCGTCGGTGAGCAGCGCGAGATCGGCGAGCTCGCCCTTCCAGCCGCGCTGACGGCTCGCCGCCTCGACGGAGGCGAGCTGGTCCGCGAGGACGGACTTCGTGTCGTGCAGGAGCCGGCCGATCAGGGTCGACTTGCCGTCGTCCACGCTGCCGGCGGTCGCGATGCGCAGGAGGGTGGGGCCGGAGCCGCCCTCGGCGGATCCCGTGGGATCCAGGAGCAGTGATGCGGTGCTCATCAGAAGTAGCCCTCCTTCTTGCGGTCCTCCATGGCGGCCTCGGAGATGCGGTCGTCCGCGCGGGTCGCGCCGCGCTCCGAGACGGTGGTCGCCGCGACCTCGGCGAGGACGGCCTCGACGTCCCGGGCCTCGGAGGGGACGGCGCCGGTGCAGGACACGTCGCCAACGGTGCGGTAGCGCACGGTGCGCACGGAGGTGGCCTCGCCCTCGCGCAGCGGCACGATCTCGCCGGGGGAGAGGAGCATGCCGTCGCGCTCGACGACCTCGCGCTCGTGCGCGTAGTACAGGGACGGCAGCTCGATGCCCTCGCGGGCGATGTACCGCCACACGTCGAGCTCGGTCCAGTTCGACAGCGGGAAGACGCGCACGTGCTCCCCGGGGCGGTGGCGCGTGTTGTAGAGGTGCCACAGCTCGGGACGCTGGTTCTTGGGGTCCCAGTGCCCGAAGGAGTTGCGCAGGCTCACCACGCGCTCCTTGGCGCGGGCCTTGTCCTCGTCGCGACGGCCGCCGCCGAACACCGCGTCGTGGCGGCCGTCCTCGATGCCGTCGAGGAGGGGGAGGGTCTGGAGCGGGTTGCGGGTGCCGTCGGCCCGCTCCTCGAGCCGGCCGTCGTCAAGGTAGTCCTGGACCCGCGCGACCTTGAGCTCGACCCCGAGGCGCTCGACCGTGCGGTCGCGGAACTCGAGGACCTCCGGGAAGTTGTGGCCGGTGTCGACGTGGAGCACGGGGAAGGGCACGGGCGCCGGCCAGAAGGCCTTCACCGCGAGGTGGAGCATGACCACCGAGTCCTTGCCGCCGGAGAAGAGCATGACGGGGCGCTCGAGCTCCGCGACCACCTCACGGATGATGTGGATGCCCTCGCTCTCGAGGGCGTCGAGCAGGGAGGTCGGCGCGCCGAGCTCCTGCGGGGGGCGGGCGACGGTGGTCATCGGTCCTCCTCGGCGGTGTTCACGGTGATCAGCTGCAGGGGCACGGCCGCGATCGGGGCGCCCTGGGCGTCCTGCTCGGTGCCGGTGCCGCCCTCGGACGGGTGCAGCCCGCACTCGGTCTTCTCCTTGCCGGCCCAGCGGCCCGCACGGGGGTCCTCGCCGGGAGCGACGGCGCGCGTGCAGGGCAGGCAGCCGATGCTCGGGTAGCCCTGGTGCAGCAGCGGGTTCTCGGGCAGGCCGTGCTCGGAGGAGTACGCCATGAGCCGGTCGTAGCTCCAGGTCACGAGGGGGTTGATCTTCACCAGCCCGAAGCCCTCGTCCCAGGTGACGACGGGGGTCGCGGCGCGGGTGGGGCCCTCCTCGCGGCGCACGCCGGTCACCCAGGCGTCGTAGCCGGCGAGCACGCGCTTCAGCGGGGCGACCTTGCGCATGCCGCAGCAGGCGCCCGGGTCGCGGTCGTGCAGGCGGGGCCCGTGCTCGGCGTCCTGCTCCGCGACGGTGTGCTCGGGGAGCACGTCCACGATCGTCACGTCGAGCTCCTGCTCGACCCGGTCGCGCGTCGCGAGCGTCTCGGGGAAGTGGTAGCCGGTGTCGAGGAAGAGCACGTCGACGCCGGGTCGCTGCGCGGCGACGACCTGCGGGAGGACGGCGTCGGCCATCGAGCAGGCGACGGCGAGGGAGGGGCCGAACTGCTCGGCGGCCCACGCGGAGACCGCGCTCGCGAGCTCCTCGGGCCCGAGCTCCTTCTCGAGCTCGGCGAAGCGCGCGGAGGCCTCCTCGGCGATCGCGCGGAGCCGCGCGGTGCGCTGCTCGGGGGACTCGCCCGTGGTGTCGGCGGCGGTGGAAGGTCGGTTCTCGGTCATCGCAGCTCCTCGTCCTCGGCGCGGTGCGTCCACGCGGCGAAGGTCTCCCCGCTGTCGCGACCTGCGACGTAACGGCGCACGACCCTCTCCACGTACTCGCCCAGCTCGGTCGCCGCGACCTTGTGCTGCCGCAGCGTGCGTCCCAGCTGCGGCACCTCGAGATCGTGGCGTCCCAGCGATCCTCCCAGATGGACCTGGAACCCGGGGACCTGCTCGCCGGCGTCGGTCGTGATGATCTGGCCCTTGAGGCCGATGTCCGCGGTCTGGATGCGGGCGCACGAGTTCGGGCAGCCGTTCACGTGCATGCTGATCGGCGCCTCGAGCTGGTCCTCGACGTCGGCGAGACGCGTCTCGAGCTCGTCGATCGTGCGCTCGGCGGTGTCCTTCGTGTCGACGATCGCGAGCTTGCAGAACTCCAGGCCGGTGCAGGCCATGGAGGAGCGGCGCAGGGCGCCGGGCCGGGTGCGCAGGCCGAGCCCCTCGAGGCCGGCGACCGCGTCCTCGACGCGGTCGGCGGGGACGCCGAGCACGACGAGCTTCTGGAAGGCGGTCAGGCGCACGCCCTCGGCGCCGACCTCCTCGACGAGGTCCGCGAGGCGGGTGAGCAGGTCCCCGCCGATGCGGCCGACGGTCGGCGCGGCGCCGATGTAGGAGCGGCCGTCCTTCTGAGGGTGCACGCCGACGTGGTCACCGGGTCCGGTGGCGGGCGCCGGGGCGGGGCCGTCCGCGAGGGCGTAGCCGAGGTACTCGGTCTCGAGCACCTCCCGGAAGCGCTCGGTGCCCCAGTCGGCGAGGAGGAACTTGAGGCGCGCCTTGTTGCGCAGGCGCCGGAAGCCGTAGTCGCGGAAGATCCGGATGACGCCGTGCCAGACGTCCGCCGCCTGCTCCTCCGTGACGAAGGCGCCCAGGCGCTCCGCGAGGCGCGGCGTGGTCGACAGCGCGCCGCCCACCCAGAGGTCGTAGCCGGGGCCCAGCTCGGGGTGCACGACGCCCACGAGCGAGACGTCGTTGATCTCGTGCGCGACGTCGAGGCTCGGGTGGCCGGTGATCGCGGTCTTGAACTTGCGGGGGAGGTTCGCGAGCTCGGGGTCCCCGATGAAGCGGCGCTTGATCTCCGCGATCACGGGGGTGGGGTCGATGATCTCGTCCGCCGCGATGCCCGCGACCGGGCTGCCGAGGAAACCGCGCGGGGTGTCGCCGCACGCGGTCGTCGTCTCGAGGCCGACGGTGTCCAGGCGCCGCCAGATCTCCGGGACGTCCTCGATGCCGATCCAGTGGTACTGGACGTTCTGACGGTCGGTGATGTCCGCGGTGCCGCGGGCGAAGTCGGTCGCGATCGAGCCGAGCACGCGCAGAGCGCGCGGGGGCAGCAGGGCGCCGTCGCTGCGCACGCGCAGCATGAAGTAGCGGTCCTCGAGCTCGTGCGGCTCGAGCTGGGCGGTGCGGCCGCCGTCGATCCCGGGCTTGCGCTGGGTGTAGAGGCCCCACCAGCGGAAGCGGCCGTGGAGGTCGTCGCCGTCGATCGAGTCGAAGCCCTCGCGGGCGTAGGTCTCCTCGATGCGTCGGCGCACGTCGAGCCCGTTGCCGGCGGCCTTGACCTCCTCGTTGGAGTTCAGGGGCGTGGGGCCGTCGACCTTCCACTGACCCTGGGGCTTCCCGGAGCGGGAGGGGCGCACACGCGCGGGCGCGGCGCCGGCGGCGCTCGGGGCCGGGGTGCGCAGGTCGGTGTCAGGGCTGTCCATGCGATCCATAGTGACGCGTTATGCGGCCTCGAACAAATGCTTGGGTCGAATTGTGTCGCCGCATGGCCGGCCCCCGAGGTGTCGACCGGTCGCCGTCCCGTGCGGGTCCGCATCCTGGACGGACGCGGCGGAGGGCGAGGCCGGGCGGGCTATGGTGTGCCCATGCAGAAGATCCTTCTCGTAGTCATCGAGCGCGGCTGACGCCCGTTCGTCCCTACGAGACGTCCTCCGCGCCCCTCCAGAGCCCCAGGCCGAGGGGCTTTTTCGTGTTCAGCGTGATCCGCGGGCACGGACCCGAGAGGGGGAGGGGAACATGGCACGGCCGCCCCTGGTCCCCCGTCCGCGATCCGAAGGAGCAACGATGTCCCCGCAGCAGATGACCGGCGCGCAGGCGCTGGTCGAGTCCCTCGAGCATGCCGGGGCCGAGGTCGTCTTCGGCCTGCCCGGCGGCGCGATCCTCCCCACCTACGATCCGCTCCTGGACGCCAAGAAGCTCCGCCACGTTCTCGTCCGCCACGAGCAGGGCGCGGGCCACGCGGCGAGCGGCTACGCCCACGCGACCGGCAAGGTCGGCGTGTGCCTCGCGACCTCCGGCCCGGGCGCGACGAACCTCATCACCGCGATCGCGGACGCCCAGATGGACTCGATCCCGATGGTCGCGATCACCGGCCAGGTGGGCTCCTCCTTCATCGGCACCGACGCCTTCCAGGAGGCGGACATCGTCGGGATGACGATGCCGGTCACCAAGCACAACTTCCTCGTGAAGGACGCCGCGGACATCCCGCGCACCATCAAGCAGGCCTTCCACATCGCCTCGACCGGCCGCCCCGGCGTCGTCCTCGTGGACGTCACGAAGGACGCCCAGCAGGCGACCGCCCCGTTCGTGTGGCCCGAGGACCTCGACCTCCCCGGCTACCACCCCGAGGCCCGGCCCCACCTCAAGCAGATCCGCGAGGCGGCCTCGCTGCTGCTCTCCGCGAAGCGGCCCGTCTTCCTCCTGGGTGGCGGCGTGCTGCGCGGGAACGCCTCGGCCGAGGTGCGCGAGCTCGTGGACCTCTCCGGCGCCCCCTTCGTCACGACCCTCATGGGCCGCGGTGCGCTCCCGGACTCCCACCCCCAGCAGCTCGGCATGCCCGGCATGCACGGCACGGTCGCGGCGGTCTCGGCCCTCCAGCGGGCGGATCTCATCATCGCGATCGGCGCTCGCTTCGACGACCGCGTGACCGGGCGCCTGGACTCCTTCGCCCCGGACGCGGCGATCGTCCACGCGGACATCGACCCCGCGGAGATCTCCAAGAACCGCACCGCCGACGTCCCGATCGTCGGGCAGGCCGGGGAGGTCGCGACGGCCCTCACCGCGGAGCTGCGCTCCCGCCTCGATGCGGCGGAGCAGGACCCGCGCGACTACGCCGCGTGGTGGCAGATGCTCGACACGCTGCGCAGCTCCTACCCGCTGGGTTGGACCGAGACGGCCGACGGCTTCACGGCGCCGCAGAAGGTCATCTCCCGGATCGGCGCGATCAGCGGCCCGGACTCGGTGTTCGTCGCCGGCGTCGGCCAGCACCAGATGTGGTCGAGCCAGTTCATCTCCTACGAGAACCCGCGCAGCTGGATCAACTCCGGCGGCCTCGGCACGATGGGCTACTCGGTCCCCGCGGCCATGGGCGCCAAGGTGGGCCGCCCGGACGTCCCGGTGTGGGCGATCGACGGCGACGGCTGCTTCCAGATGACGAACCAGGAGCTCGCGACCTGCGTCATCAACGACATCCCGATCAAGGTCGCGGTCATCAACAACTCGAGCCTCGGCATGGTGCGCCAGTGGCAGAACCTGTTCTACGACCAGCGCTACTCGAACACCGAGCTCAACACCGGTCACGGCTCGCGCCGCATCCCGGACTTCGTGAAGCTCGCCGACGCGTACGGCGCGGCGGGGCTGCGCTGCGAGCGGGACGAGGACATCGACGCGACCATCGAGGCGGCGATGGCGATCAACGACCGCCCGGTCGTCGTGGACTTCACCGTGAGCGCCGACGCGATGGTGTGGCCGATGGTCCCCGCCGGCGTCTCCAACGACGAGATCCAGATCGCCCAGGGCATGAGCCCCGAGTGGGAGAGGGACATCTGAGCATGAACTCCACCGATTCCGTGATGCGACCGAACACCCAGACCCTGTCCGTCCTCGTCGAGAACAAGCCCGGCGTGCTCACCCGCGTCTCCGCGCTGTTCGCGCGCCGCGGCTACAACATCGCCTCGCTCGCGGTGGGCCCCACCGAGCACCCGGAGATCTCCCGGATCACCGTGGTCGTCGACGTGGACCAGCACCCCCTCGAGCAGATCACCAAGCAGCTCAACAAGCTGGTCAACGTGCTCAAGATCGTCCAGCTCGACCCTCGCCAGACGATCCAGCGCGAGCTCATCCTCATCAAGGTGGGCGCGGACAACGCCTCGCGCACCTCGGTCCTCGAGGTGGTCCAGATGTTCCGTGCGAAGGTGGTCGACGCGGCCACCGACGCCGTGACCATCGAGGCCACGGGCACCCAGGACAAGCTCGACGCCCTGTTGGGAATGCTCGAGCCCTTCGGGATCCGCGAGATCGTGAAGTCCGGCGAGGTCGCGATCGGCCGCGGCGGCCGCGCGATCACCGACCGCAGTCTCCTCGGCTGACCCGCGAGGGTCACGGGCTGAGACGGCCTCTCACAACGTAAGACGGACGGCGATAGGATCGACCTGTCGCCGGCGCCGAGGGTGCGAACCCCGCCCCGGCGCGGACACAACCACACACAAAGGAGCACATCGTGGCGGAGATCTTCTACGACGACAACGCAGACCTCTCGATCATCCAGGGCAAGAAGGTCGGCGTCATCGGCTTCGGCTCGCAGGGCCACGCCCACGCGCTGAACCTCCGCGACAGCGGCGTCGAGGTCCGCGTCGGCCTGCGCGAGGGCTCGAAGTCGGCCGCGAAGGCGCAGGAGGAGGGCCTGACGACGGGCTCCGTCGCCGAGGTCGCCGAGTGGGCGGATCTCATCATGATCCTCACCCCGGACCAGGACCAGCGGAAGGTCTTCTCCGAGTCGATCCAGCCGCACCTCACCGAGGGCAAGGCGCTCGCCTTCGCGCACGGCTTCAACATCCGCTTCGGCTACATCGAGGTCCCCGCGGGCGTCGACGTGCTGCTCATCGCCCCCAAGGCCCCCGGCCACACGGTGCGCCGCGAGTTCGTCGCGGGCCGCGGCATCCCGGACATCGTCGCCGTCGAGCAGGACGCGACCGGCTCCGCCTGGGACCTCGCGCTCGCCTACGCCAAGGGCATCGGCGGCACCCGCGCCGGCGTCATCAAGACCACCTTCACCGAGGAGACCGAGACGGATCTCTTCGGCGAGCAGGCCGTGCTCTGCGGCGGCATGAGCCACCTCGTGCAGGCGGGCTTCGAGACCCTCTCCGAGGCCGGCTACCAGCCCGAGATCGCCTACTTCGAGGTCCTCCACGAGCTCAAGCTCATCGTCGACCTCATGTGGGAGGGCGGCATCGCCAAGCAGCGCTGGTCGATCTCCGACACCGCCGAGTTCGGCGACTACGTCTCCGGCCCGCGCGTCGTGACCGACGAGACCAAGGCGAACATGAAGGCGATCCTCGCCGACATCCAGTCCGGCGCCTTCGCGAAGCGCTTCATCGACGACCAGGACAACGGCGCGACCGAGTTCCAGGAGCTGCGCGCCAAGGAGGCGACGCACCCGATCGAGACCGTCGGCCGCGACCTGCGCAAGATGTTCTCGTGGTCCACCACGAGCGTCGACGCGGACTACACCGAGGGCAGCGCCGCGCGCTGATCCCGAGGCGTCCCCTCACGGCGGGGCGGGCATCCGATCGCAGGATCGGGTGCCCGCCCCGTCCCTCGTCCGGCGTCCTCAGCGAGCCCCTTGAGCACCTTCTCGGATCGTGATCATGGCGACCGCATGGCGGACAGCGGATTACGCTGTGCTCATACGCGTCGCCCCGAGGATGAGTGCGACGATCGCCGTCTGTACCGGAGGAGATTCCGTGACGAGTCCCGTCGTCCTCATCGCCGAAGAGCTGTCGCCCGCCACCGTCGAGGTGCTCGGTCCCGACGTGGAGGTCCGCCACGTCGACGGCGCCGACCGCGCCGCCCTGCTCGCCGCCGTCGTCGACGCCGACGCCCTCCTGGTGCGCTCCGCGACCCAGGTCGACGCCGAGGTCTTCGCGGCCGCGCCGAACCTCAAGGTCGTCGCCCGTGCGGGCGTGGGCCTGGACAACGTGGACGTCCCCGCCGCGACCGTCGCCGGCGCGATGGTCATCAACGCGCCGACCTCGAACATCACCTCCGCCGCGGAGCTCGCGGTGGCCCTCATCCTCGCCTCGCTGCGCAACCTCGCGCGGGCCGACGCCTCCGTCAAGGCCGGGAAGTGGGAGCGCAAGCAGCTCACCGGCGTCGAGCTGCTGGGCAAGACCGTCGGCGTCGTCGGCTTCGGCCGGATCGGGCAGCTGGTCGCCGAGCGCCTCGCCCCCTTCGGCGTCACCCTGCTCGCCTACGACCCGTACGTGAGCCACGCCCGCGCGGCCGAGCTCGGCGCACGGGTCGTCGAGCTCGACGAGATCATGCGCGAGAGCGACGTCATCACCGTCCACATGCCCAAGACCCCGGAGACCACCGGCCTGCTGGGCGCCGAGCAGTTCGCGATCGCGAAGCCGAACCTCCACGTCGTCAACGCCGCCCGCGGCGGGCTCATCGACGAGGAGGCGCTCTACACGGCGCTGACCACCGGCCAGATCGCCGGCGCCGCGCTGGACGTCTACAGCTCCGAGCCGCCGGCGAAGAGCGAGACCGCCGCGAAGCTCCTCGAGCTCGAGAACATCACCCTCACGCCCCACCTCGGCGCCTCGACCGCCGAGGCCCAGGAGAAGGCCGGCGTCGCCGTCGCCCGCTCCGTGCGCCTCGCCCTCGCCGGTGAGCTCGTGCCGGACGCCGTGAACGTCGCGGGCGGTGCGCTCGACGACCTCGTGCGCCCCGGCGTCGCCCTCGCCGACCGCCTGGGCCAGCTGTTCACCGCGCTGGCCGCCGAGTCCCCCGAGGTGCTCGAGATCGTCGTGCGCGGCGAGATCGCGACCCACGACGTCACCGCCCTCAAGCTCTCCGCGCTGCGCGGCATGTTCCGCGGCACGGTCACCGAGCAGGTCTCCTACGTCAACGCCCCCGTCATGGCCGAGGAGCGCGGCATCTCCGTGAAGCTCGAGACCGAGGAGGAGAGCGAGCGCTTCCGCAACGTCGTCGCGCTGCGCGGCACCCTCCGCGACGGCTCCGTCGTCTCCGTCGCCGGCACCCTCAGCGGCGCCCGCCAGGAGCACAAGCTCGTCGAGATCGGCGGCCACGAGCTCGAGGTCCCGCTCTCGGACCACCTCCTGGTCATCCGCTACGTCGACGGACCCGGCATGATCGGCCAGTACGGCGCGCGGCTGGGCGCCGCGGGCGTGAACATCGCCGGCATGCAGGTCTCCCGCGCCGGCACCACCCAGGGCTCCGAGGCGCTCGTCGTCCTCGACCTCGACGAGTCCGCCCCGCGCGAGCTCGCCGAGGAGATCGGTCGCGAGATCGGTGCGCACTCCGTGCACGCCGCCGATCTCGTCTACTGATCCCCGCCCACCACTCCGACCGACACCTCTCCAGGAGCAGCAGATGAACGACTCGACCCTCCGCCTCGCCGTCATCGAGGGCGACGGCATCGGCCAGGAGGTCGTGCCCCAGGGCCTGCGCGTGCTCCGCGCGGCCCTCGAGCCGGCGGGCGTCGCCGTCGAGACGACGCCCTTCGACCTGGGCGCGGGCCGCTGGCACCGCACCGGGGAGACCCTGACGGACGAGGACATGAGCCGCCTCGCCGAGCACGACGCGATCCTGCTGGGCGCCGTGGGCGACCCGGAGGTCCCCTCGGGCGTGCTCGAGCGCGGGCTGCTGCTCAAGCTCCGCTTCGGCTTCGACCACTTCGTGAACCTGCGCCCCACCCGGCTCGTGCCCGGCGTCTCCACGCCGCTCGCGGAGCCGGGGGAGGTCGACTTCCTCGTGGTCCGCGAGGGCACCGAGGGCCCGTACGTGGGCAACGGCGGATCGATGCGCACGGGCACCCCGCTCGAGGTCGCGACCGAGGTGTCCCTCAACACGGCCGTCGGCGTCGAGCGCGTGGTCCGCTACGCCTTCGAGCAGGCCGCCGCGCGCCGCGGGAAGCTCACCCTCGTGCACAAGCACAACGTGCTCGTCCACGCCGGGCACCTGTGGCGCCGGGTCGTCGACGAGGTGGGCGCGGAGTTCCCGGGCGTGAGCGTGGACTACGCGCACGTCGACGCCATGATGATCTACCTGGTCCAGGACCCCGCCCGCTTCGACGTCATCGTCACCGACAACCTCTTCGGCGACATCGTCACGGACCTCGCGGGCGCGATCGGCGGCGGCATCGGCCTCGCCGCGAGCGGCAACATCAACCCCACGGGCGCCTTCCCCTCGATGTTCGAGCCGGTGCACGGCTCCGCGCCGGACATCGCCGGGAAGGACCTCGCCGACCCGACCGCGACGGTGCTCTCGGTGGCCCTGCTGCTGGACCACCTCGGCCACGCGGGTCCCGCCCAGAAGGTCCGCGGCGCCGTCGAGGCCGATCTCGCCGAGCGCGCCTCCCTGGGTGCCCGTGGCACCGTCGCGATCGGCGACGCCCTCGTCGCCGCCGTGACCGATCACTGACCCCCACCCCTTCCGTCCCGTCCCGTACCAGGAGCCTCCGATGAGCGCGCTCACCTTCACCTCGACCACCACCACCCGTCGCGTGGGCGACGACGAGCGCGCCCGCATCCTCGCCGCCCCCGGTTTCGGCCGGCACTTCACGGACTTCATGGCCCGTGCCCGCTGGACCGCCGAGGGCGGCTGGGGCGAGGCCGAGATCCTTCCCTACGGCCCTTTCGAGATCTCGCCGGCCTCCGCCGTGCTCCACTACGGCCAGGAGATCTTCGAGGGGCTCAAGGCCTTCCGCCACGCGGACGGCTCCATCTGGACCTTCCGCCCCGAGCGCAACGCCGAGCGCTTCCAGCACTCCGCGGACCGCCTCGCGCTGCCGCACCTCCCCGTGGAGGACTTCGTGGCCTCGCTGCGCGCGCTCGTCGCGGCCGACGAGCCGTGGGTCCCGCAGCCGGAGGGGGAGACCTCCCTGTACCTGCGCCCCTTCATGTTCGCCAACGAGGAGTTCCTCGGCGTGAACTCCTCCGCGATCGCGGACTACTACCTCATCGCCTCCCCGGCCGGCGCCTACTTCCCGCGCGGCGTGCAGCCGCTCGTGGTGTGGGTGACGGACGAGTACGCGCGGGCGGGCGCCGGCGGCACCGGCGACGCGAAGTGCGGCGGCAACTACGCCTCCTCGCTGCTCGCGAAGAAGCAGGCCGCCGCCCAGGGCGCGGACGAGGTCATGTTCCTGGACTCCGAGTCGCACACCTTCGTCGACGAGCTCTCCGGCATGAACGTCTTCGCGATCACGAAGGACGGCCGGATCCTCACCCCCTCGCTCACCGGGTCGATCCTCGAGGGCGTCACGCGCAACTCGATCCTGCGCCTCGCGGAGGACCGCGGCCTCGAGCCCGTCGAGCAGCGGCTGGACTTCGCCGAGCTCACCTCGCAGATCGCGGCCGGCGAGATCACCGAGATGTTCGCGGCGGGCACCGCCGCGGTGATCACGCCGATCGGGGAGCTGCGCGCCCACGGCGGCTCGTGGACCGTGGCCGACGGCGGCTCCGGCGAGACCACCCTGTCCCTGCGCGAGGAGCTCACCGGGATCCAGTACGGCCGGGTCCCGGACCGTCACGGCTGGCTCACCCGCCTGGTCTGAGGCCCCCATGACGACGACCCCTGCGCTTCCCGAGACCTCGGCGCCCGCGGCGATCCCGGGCTTCCACCTCTACGACACGACGCTGCGCGACGGCTCCCAGCAGGAGGGCCTCACGCTCTCCGTCGCGGACAAGCTCGCCGTGGCGCGCCTGCTCGACGAGCTGGGCGTGACCTACATCGAGGGCGGCTGGCCGGGCGCGGTCCCGCGGGACACCGAGTTCTTCGCCCGCGCCGCCGGCGAGCTCGAGCTGCGGCACGCCCGCCTCGCGGCCTTCGGGGCGACCCGCAAGGCCGGCGTCGCGGTCGCCGAGGACCCGCAGGTGCAGGCCCTCGTGGACTCCGGCGCGCCGACGATCACCCTCGTCGCGAAGTCGGACCTGCGCCACGTGACCGGCGCGCTGCGCACCACCGCCGAGGAGAACCTCGCGATGGTCCGGGACACGGTCGAGCACCTGGTGGCGCTCGGGCGCGAGGTGTTCGTGGACGCGGAGCACTTCTTCGACGGCTTCCTCCACGACCCCGCCTACACGACCTCCGTGGTCGCGGCGGCCCACGCAGCCGGGGCCCGCGCCGTGGTGCTGTGCGACACGAACGGCGGCATGGTCCCGCACCAGGTCACCGAGATCGTCGAGGACCTCCGGGCGCGCCTGGACGCGGGGAGCGCCGTCGGCGACGCGCCGGTGCGACTCGGCGTGCACACGCACAACGACTCCGGCTGCGCGGTCGCCAACGCCCTCACCGCGGTGCGCGCCGGCATCGACCACGTGCAGGGCTGCGTCAACGGCTACGGGGAGCGCACCGGCAACGCCGACCTCGTCACGATGCTCGCTGACCTCCAGCTGAAGATGGGCCTCGAGCTCGTGCCGGAGGCCGCGCTCGAGGACTCCACCCGGATCGCCCACGCGATCGGGGAGATCGTCAACATGCCGGTCTCCCCGCGCAGCCCCTACGTGGGCCAGAGCGCCTTCGCCCACAAGGCGGGCCTGCACGCGAGCGCGATCCGGGTGGACCCGGACCTGTACCAGCACATCGATCCGCGCGAGGTCGGCAACGACATGCGCATGATCATCTCCGACATGGCCGGTCGCGCCTCGATCGAGCTCAAGGGGCGCGAGCTGGGCTTCGACCTCACGGGGGAGAAGAACCTGCTCGCGCGGCTCGCGACCACGGTCAAGCAGCGCGAGGCAGCCGGGTACTCCTACGAGGCGGCCGACGCCTCCTTCGAGCTGCTCCTGCTCGACGAGATGGGGCGCGTGCCGCGGTTCTTCTCGGTCGAGTCCTGGAGGGCGACCTCGCACCTGCTGCGCGACGGCTCCCTCGAGACCGAGGCGACGGTTCGCCTGCTCGCCCGGGCGGACGACCCGAGCTCGCGCTCGGTCACCATCGCCGAGGGCAACGGACCGGTCAACGCCCTGGACACGGCGCTGCGGCGCGGGCTCCTGGAGACCTATCCGCAGATCGACGAGCTCGAGCTGCAGGACTTCAAGGTGCGCATCCTCGACTCCCACCACGGCACCGATGCGACGACCCGGGTGCTCGTGCGCACGGGCGGCGCGGGCCTCGAGTTCCACACGGTGGGCGTGGGCACGAACATCATCGACGCCGCCTGGGAGGCGATCGTGGACGCGTACACCTACGCGTTCCACAAGCTCGGCATCTGAGCTCACCTCCTGCTCGCTCGTGCGGGGCGCCGGCCTGCGGCCCGGGACGTCCGGGAACCCGCCTCCCGGGGCGTGCCGGGCGCTACCCTGGGAGCATGCTGACCTATGTGCTGACCGCGATCGGCGATGATCGCCCCGGCCTCGTGTCCACCCTCGCCGCGGCCGTGGACGACCACGGCGGGAGCTGGGTGGACAGCCAGCTCGCCCTCCTCGCCGGGAAGTTCGCGGGCATCGTCCGCGTGGACCTCCCCGAGGAGCGGGCGGCCGGCTTCCTCGACGCCCTGCCCGGGCTCGCGGCGGGCGTGGGTCTCCAGGTCGAGGCCGCGCCCGCGCACCCGGAGGATGCCGCCGACGGTGCTCCCGCGGGCACGGGCCTCGTGCTCTCCCTGCTGGGCCAGGACCGCACGGGCATGGTGCGTGAGGTGACCGAGGCGCTGCACTCCCAGGGCGCGACCATCGACTCCCTCCGCTCGCTCACGCGCGAGGCGCCCGAGGGCGGAGGCATGCTCTTCGAGGCGGAGGCCGTGGTGCGCCTCCCCGAGGGGGCCGATGAGTCGGAGGTGCGCGAGGCCCTCGAGGCGATCGCCGCCGAGCTCATGGTGGACCTGGACCTCGACGCGACAGCCTGACCCCGGGCGGCGTGTTCACGGAGCCCTCGAGGGCTCCGTGACCGAACCGTGATCGACGGTCTTGCCGGTGACCGGGGTGCTGGTCCGGGAGCGCGGGCGCTCCCAGGCTGAGGTCTCACCCGTCGTCCCGTGAGAGCTGAGTCCCCGTGACCTCGTCGCCGCTCGCCCCGCCCGCCCCTCCCGTCGATCCCGCCCTCGCGGTCGATCCCTCCGCGTCCGTCGACCTCGCCCCACAGGTCGGCGCCGCCCCCACCGCCGGCGCCGCCCCGACTGCCGTCACCCTGCCCGCCGGGGCGGTGCGGGCTCTCGTGCTCGCCACGCTCGGCTTCGGCGTGAGCTCCTGGGCCTGGGCGCTGCTGAGCCCGCTCGGGCCGGTGCTCGTGGAGCGCGGCACGATCACCGACGCCTCCCTCGTGGTGGCCGTGCCCGTGCTCGTCGGCGCGCTCGGCCGGGTCCCGATCGGCGCCCTCACGGACCGGCTCGGCGGCCGGGTCATGTTCACCGCCGTCTCGCTCGCCGCCGTCGTGCCGGTGCTGCTGCTCGGCCTGGTCGGCCAGGACTCGCTCGCCGGTCTCCTCCTCGGCGGGCTGCTGCTCGGCATCGCGGGCACGGCCTTCGCGATCGGCATCCCGTACGTGAACTCGTGGTTCCCGCCCTCGCGGCGCGGGATGGCGACGGGCATCTACGGCGCGAGCATGGGCGGCACGGCGATCGCCGCCTTCACCACCGTGCCGCTCGTGCGGGCCGGGGGAGAGGCGGCGCCCTTCCTCGTGGCCGCCACCGCGCTCGTCGCCTTCGCCGTGGTCGCGGCGACGTCGATGCGCACCGCCCCGACCTGGCGCCCGGCCGTCGGCGATCCCGTGCGGGCGACGGCCGCGGCCCTCCGCCTGGCCGTGACCTGGCAGGCGAGCGCGCTGTACGCGCTGTCCTTCGGCGGGTACGTCGCGTTCTCCGTCTTCCTGCCCACGCTGCTCGTGCGCTGGTACGGCCTCGAGCCGGGGGAGGCGGCGCTGTGCACGGCCGGCTTCGTGGTCATGGCGGTGCTGCTGCGCCCGCTCGGCGGGGTGCTCTCGGACCGCTTCACCGCCGCCCGCACGCTCCTGGTCTCCTACGCGGCGCTGACCGTCGCGGCCGCCGTCCTCGCGCTGCACCCGCCGCTCGCCCCCACGGGCACGCTCGCGCTCCTGCTCGCCGCCGGGGCGCTGGGCCTCGGCGCCGGCGCGGTGTTCGCGCTCGTCGCGCGGGTGGCCCCGGCCGGGGAGATCGGCGCCGTGACGGGCGTGGTCGGTGCCGCGGGCGGGCTCGGCGGGTTCGTCCCGCCGCTGCTCATGGCCGCGACGATGCAGGGCCTCGGCAGCTACGCCCCGGCGCTCGCGCTGCTGCTCCTCGCGGCGGTCGGGGCGATGGTCCTCACCGTGCGCATGAGCCGCCGGTGACTCAGCGGGAGGCCATGTCCCCCACGTGGGTGATCGAGAGCACCGGCTCGCCGGCCTCGTCGGTCGCCTCGAGGTCGAGCTCCGCCTCGATCGCCCAGTCGTGGTTCCCGTCGGGGTCGTCGAGGACCTGGCGGATCCGCCACACCTTCGACTCCTCGGCGATCTGCAGCAGCTGGGGTGAGCGGGCGGGGCCGTCGATGCCGACCTCGTCGTAGGCGTCGTAGTAGGCGTCCATGGCGTCCGCCCAGGCGCGGCGGTCCCAGCCGGCGGCGCCGTCGAGCTGGGCGAGGCGCTCCTCGCGCTCGAAGGCGAAGTGCTCGACCCGCTGCCACATCGCGGCCCGCACCATGGTGCGCAGCACCTTGGTCTGGGCGGAGAGGCCGCGCGGCGAGCTGGGCCGCACCTCCTCCTCGGCGCCGGGGCCGTCCTCGGGGTGGGTGAGCGCCTCCCACTCGTCCAGGAGCGAGGAGTCGATGCCGCGCACGAGCACGCCGAGCCACTCGATCGTGTCCTCGAGCTCCTCGGTGCGCAGGTCCTGGGGGATCGTGCGGCGCATGGCCTGGTAGGCGTCGGAGAGGTACCGCAGCACGATGCCCTCGGAGCGCTGCAGCCCGTAGCGCTGGACGAACTCGCTGAAGGTCTGCCCGGTCTCGTGGATCTCGCGCACCACGGACTTGGGGGAGAGGTCCTCGGCGCGCACCCAGGGCCGGGTGCGGCGGTAGATCTCGAGGGCGGCCTCGAGCTCCTCCGCCATCGGCTTCGGCCAGGTGACCTCGTCCAGCCGCGCCATCCGCTCGGTGTACTCGACGCCGTCGGCCTTGAGCTCGGCGAGCAGCTCGCCCTTGGCGGCGCTCTGCTGGGCGAGCAGGATCTGCCGGGGATCCTCGAGGACGGACTCGATGATCGTGACGGTGTCCATGGCGAGGGTCGGCGACTCCTCGTCGAGGGAGTCGATCATCGCGATCGCGAAGGGCGCGAGCGGCTGGTTCATCGTGAAGTCGAGCTGGAGGTCCTCGACGAGCGCGAGCCGCCGTCCCAGGTGGTCCGCCTCCGGCAGCAGCTGGACGATCTCGGCGTCCTTGAGCCCGCGGAAGATCTCGGCGGCCTGCTTGACCAGGGCGAGCTTCTGCCGCGTCGTCTGGTGGCTGGTCATGATGAGGTGCCGGGCGGCGCTCACGGCGTTCCCGGGGCGGGCGATGAGCGCGAGCTCCATCGACGGGGTGATCCGCAGGTGCGGGCGCAGGGGCTCCGGGGCGTTCTCGACGAGCTTGGTGAGGTTCTCCTCGGACCACGAGACGGCGCCCTCGGGAATCCGGGGCTTGGGCTCCTTCTTGCGCTTCTTCGCGCTGTTGGGGGCCTTCCCGGCCTCCTCCCGGGCGCGCTGCTTGGCCCGCTCGCGCTCGAACTCGATCGTCCAGGTGGGCGCCTGGACGACCACGTGCCCGACGGTGTCGTAGCCGGCGCGGCCCGCGCGGCCGGCGATCTGGTGGAACTCGCGGGAGTTCAGCAGCCGCATGCGCTTGCCGTCGAACTTCGCGAGGCCGGTGAGGAGCACGGTGCGGATCGGGACGTTGATACCGACGCCGAGCGTGTCGGTGCCGCAGATGATCTTCAGCAGGCCGGACTGCGCGAGCTTCTCCACGAGCCGGCGGTACTTCGGGAGCATGCCGGCGTGGTGGACGCCGATGCCCTCGCGCACGAGCTTGGAGAGCACCTGCCCGAAGCCCTTGGCGAAGCGGAAATCGCCGATGATGTCGCGGACCTGCTGCTTCTCCTCGGGGGAGAGGATCTTCTGGCCCAGCAGCGCCTGCGCCTGCTCGAGCGCGTCCTTCTGGGTGAAGTGGACGATGTACACGGGGGCGTCGCGGTCCTGCAGGATCGTCGCGATCGTGTCCGGCAGCGGCTCGAGGGCCCAGCGGAAGTCGAGGGGCACGGGTCGGGGCGCGTCGGCGATCGTGGTGACCTCGCGGCCGGTGCGCTCCAGGAGATCCACCTCGAAGAAGGTCACGTCACCGAGGGTCGCGCTCATGAGCACGAACTGGCAGCGGGGGAGCTCGACGAGAGGCACCTGCCAGGCCCATCCGCGCTGGGGGTCGCCGTAGTAGTGGAACTCGTCCATGACGGCGAGGCCCACGTCGGAGGAGGGGCCGTCGCGCAGGGCGTGGTTGGCGAAGATCTCGGCCGTGCAGACGATGATCTCGGCGTCGTGGTTGACGCTCGAGTCGCCCGTCATCATGCCGACGCGCTCGGCGCCGAACTGGGCGACGAGGTCGAAGAACTTCTCCGAGACCAGGGCCTTGATGGGGGCCGTGTAGTAGGCGCGCTCCCCGCGGGCGAGGGCGGCGAAGATCGCGGCGTAGGCGATCGTGGTCTTGCCGGAGCCGGTGGGGGTCGCGGCGATGACGTGGTCGCCGGCCGCGATCGCGAGCAGGGCCTCCTCCTGGTGCGGGTAGAGGGTGCGGCCCTGCGACTCCTGCGCGGCGATGAAGCCGTCGACGATCGCGTCCTGACCGTCTCCGTCGAGGTCGGGGGGCAGGAACGGGGTCAGCGCAGGCATGGGTCCAGTCTGCCAGGGCCGGGGCGCCCGGGCGGCTACCCTCGAGCGCCCGGGCACTGCGGTGCCTCCTGCGACGGAAGGACGACGATGCCGGCACGACGATCCGAGGACCCCTCGCTCACCGACGAGCAGAGAGCGGGGGAGGGCGCGGTCGAGCACTGGGACGAGGAGCGACGGGCCGCCGCGCGACCCGTCCCGTTCGGGCGATCGTTACCTGATCGTGATCAAAATGGCTCGGGGGTCGAGAGCCCCTCGGATGACTGTGCGACGGAGTGCGGAGCGACCTGCAGTGATGGCGACGGGCGCTCGGAGGGCTCGGGCGAAGGCTTGGCTACCGAGGAGTAGTCGACGGGTGGTGGAGGCGATCCGGGCGGACCGGGAGGAGCCGGAACGAACGGGCGGGTGACCTCCATCACGTGACGTAGGTTGCCGCCACGGCCTCCCGAGGTCGTCATCCCTCCCCAGGAACCTGTCGAAAGGCACCACCGTGACGCAACGCCCCCTCCTCCGCCGCTGCTCCCGACTCCTGGGCGGCGCCGCCCTGGTCGCCGGACTCGCCGTGGGCGGCGCCGGCATCGCCGCCGCCGACGGCCCGGACAGCGAGCGCACCACGCTCTCCTCGAGCGCGCAGTCCGACGCCCACGAGTACTGGACCGCCTCCCGCATGGAGTCCGCCGTCCCCGCGGAGGACCTCGCCCCCGAGGACTCTCCGGTCACCGACGCCGTCGAGAAGGGCAAGCCCCAGACCGTCGCCGGCAGGAGCGCGGAGAAGGGCAAGAAGCCCCAGGCCGCCGCCGCGGCCAAGGACACCGTGGGCAAGGTCTTCTTCACCCAGGGCGGCGTGGACTACGTCTGCTCCGGCAACGCCGTCGCCTCCGGCAACGGCTCGACCGTGGCGACCGCCGGGCACTGCGTGAACGACGCCGGCACCTGGGCCACCAACTGGGTCTTCGTGCCCGGTTACGACCACGGCGACGCCCCCTACGGCACCTGGGCCGCGACGGACCTCGTCTCGACCGACCAGTGGGTCTCCGAAGAGGACATCAGCTACGACGTCGCCTTCGCGAAGGTCGAGCCGGAGAGCGGCACCGCGACCCTCGAGTCCACCGTCGGCACCACCGCGATCGCCTTCAACCAGGCCCGCGGCGCGTCGTACACGTCCTACGGCTACCCGGCCGCCGCGCCCTTCGACGGCGAGTCCCTCGAGTCCTGCTCCGGCACCGCGAGCGACGACACGATCGGCGACACCCAGTCCCAGGGCATCTCCTGCGACATGACCGGCGGCTCCTCCGGCGGCCCCTGGTTCCTCGGCGACGGGGCCCAGAACTCGGTGAACAGCTTCGGCTACAACACCCAGAAGAACGTCATGTACGGCCCGTACTTCGGCGCCGACGCGCAGTCCGCGTACGCGGAGGCCGGCGCGCTCTGAGCACGTCCCTCCTCCTGATCGAGGGCCGGCATCCCCTGGAGATGCCGGCCCTCGGCGTCTCAGGCGTCGGCGGTGAGCGGCGCGAGCTGCTCCAGCAGCCGCGCCCGCAGGGCGTCCGCACCGGTGGCGAGCTCCCGCTGGCGGCGCACGTACTCCGCCTTCCCGCCGGGCGTCTCGATCGGGACCACCCCGTAGCCCAGCGGGCGCACGTCGTACGGGCTCGCCTCCATGTCCAGCACCCGCGTGGCGCGGGCGTGCTCGAAGCAGTCGAGCACGAGCGCGGAGTCCACGAGCGGGCCCAGCTTCATCGCCCACTTGTACAGGTCCATCCCCACGTGCAGGCAGGCGGGGTTGTCGAGCTCCACCTGCCGCTCGCGGCTCGGGGTGATCGCGTTGCGCGGAGCGGCGCTCGGGGTGAAGAAGCGGTACGCGTCGAGGTGGGAGCACACGAGCTGCTCCCGCTCGACGACCGCGTCGGTCTCCTCCTGGCCGAGCCGCAGCGGGAGGTCCTCGTGACGCTGCCGCCCGGGACGCAGTCCGTGGACCATCGCCCACTCGTGCAGGCCGAAGCACCCGAACTCGGGGCGCCGCGCGGTGAGCGTCGAGGAGGAGAGCAGGCGCTGGATGAAACCCAGGGCGCTCGCGCGCTCGGTGCGGAAGCGCTCGACGTCCGCGTGCCGCCAGGTCGTGGGGCCGTCGGCCACGTCGACGTACCAGGAGCGGGAGCCGTCCTCGGTGAGATCCGCGATCACGCTCTCCCCGTGCTCGTCGCGATCCGCGGCGGCGTCGTACGCGACGCCGGCCCCCGGGTGCCAGCGGCGTAGGCGCGCGGCGGAGAACGGGTAGTAGGTGAACAGGAAGTCCTCGACCGGATGCTTCTCCCCGCGGCGCCGGCGTTCCCGGTGGCCGGCGGTCAGCGCATCCGCCCGCTCCTCGTGGGCGCGGCGCTGCTCGCGCGCCTCGTCGGCGGGGATCCGTCGGAGCGGGGGAGGGGCGGTCATCCCAGCAGTGTGCCAGCGGCCCGCCGGTCCCGGCTCCTGCGCGTGACCGACCGCGCTCAGCGCCCGCCCCGCAGCCACCGTCGATGGGCGTCGATCGCCGCCCGGGTGGGACGCGCGGGCTGCAGGAGGTCGGAGCCGTGGTCGAACATGCTCTCCCCGCGGTGCAGGGCGAACCGTGAGCCGGTGAGCGCGCACCGCACGCGTCGGCCGTCCCGGAGCACGACCACGGTCGCTCCTCGGTCGAAGAAGGACCTGTCCACCTCCACGTGCGCGATCGAGGCCCAGGCCATTCGCCGCGTGCGCACGTAGCCGCGCACCGTGATGCCTTCGGTGGTGACGATGAACGCGGGGCGCAGGAGCAGCGCGACGCCTGTGCCGAGAAGGAGGAACGCGGCGACCAGGAGGGTCGCCAGGAGCACGCGAGGTCGCTCCGGCCTGAGGAGCGACATCGATGCACCGCCGAGGAACGCGACGGCGAGGCCCGCGAGCAGGACGCCCACGGCGACCCGGTAGAGGATGCCGGGCCCCGCGCGGTAGACGAGCCGCGGCCCGACGTGCGGCGCAGGGTCGCGCATCGTGGCGCTCCTTCGAGGCGGGGTGCTCGCCGTCACGGACGTGGCGCGGGAGGGACGCAAGGATAGGTCCCACCCCGGAGGGATGCCCGACGCCGGGCGGGGCGGGCCGATCCCGCGGAGGTCAGAGACCGGGGGAGCGGCGCGGCATCGCGGCGTCGGAGGCTCCCTGCGCGAGCAGCTCACGCACCCGCGGGATGACCTCCGTGCCGTACAGCTCGATCGAGGTCATGAGCTGCTCGTGGGGCACGGGTCCGTTCGCGTACTTGAGGTCGAAGCGGTCCAGGCCGAGGTCCTGCACGGTGCGGGCGATCTTGCGCGCCACGGTCTCCGGGGAGCCGGCGTAGAGGGCGCCGTGCTGCATCTCGGCGTCGAACTCCGCGGGGCCCGTCGGACCCCAGCCGCGCTCGGCGCCGATCTGGTTGCGCTGGGCGATCCAGTGCTCGAGCAGCTGCTCGCGGGCCTCCGCGTCGGTCGCAGCGACGTGCCCAGGGGAGTGGACGCCCACGGGCAGTGCGCCGGTGCCCAGCTGGCCGCTCGCCTCGCGGAACAGCTCGACGTAGGGCGCGAAGCGCTCGTGGGAGCCGCCGATGATCGCGAGCATGAGGGGCAGGCCGTGCCGGGCGGCGCGCACCACCGAGTTCGGGCTGCCGCCGACGGCGACCCAGGTGGGCAGCTCGCGCTCGAGCGGCGGGAACAGCTCCTGGTCCTTCAGCGGCGGGCGGATGCTCCCGGACCAGCTGAGGGGGCGCTCGCGCAGGGCGGTGGCGAGCAGGTCGAGCTTCTCCTCGAAGAGGGTCTCGTAGTCCTGGAGGGAGTGGCCGAACAGGGGGAAGGACTCGGTGAAGGAGCCGCGGCCCACCGTGAGCTCGGCGCGCCCGCCGGAGAGGGCGTCGAGGGTCGAGAAGCGCTCGTAGAGGCGCAGCGGGTCGTCGGAGCTGAGCACGATCACGGCGGTGCCGAGGGTGATCCGTTCGGTGCGGCTCGCGATCGCGGCGAGGACCATGTCCGGCGCGCTCACGGCGAAGTCGGGCCGGTGGTGCTCGCCGACGGAGAAGTGGTCGATGCCGACGCGGTCGGCGAGCTCGGCCTGGGCGACCACGTCCCGCAGGGTCTGCGCGTGGCCGACGCTGCGGCGATCGGCGTCGACGGTCACGTCGCCGAAGGTGTCCAAGCCGAAGCTGACAGGCCGGGGGACGGATGGGGTGGGTGCGGTGCTCATCGGGCTCCTCGCGCAATCTCGTTGATAATTCAAGCATAGGCCCGGTCTCGTGGGCTGTCCAGGCTCGCGACTGCCGGCTCACAGCCCCGGCCGCAGGAGGGGCTGATCCGCCCGGGCCTAGACTGGCGCCCATGCGCATCGCTCGATTCACCACCGGTGAGGACCCGATGTACGGGATCGTCCAGGAGAAGGACGGCCGTGACATGGTCTACGGCATCACCGGCGATCCCCTGTACACCGAGATCCGCCCCACCGGGAAGATCCATCCGCTCGAGGACGTCCGCCTGCTGGCACCCGTCATCCCGCGCTCGAAGGTGGTGTGCGTCGGCCGCAACTACGCGGCGCACGCCGCCGAGCTCGGCAACGTGGTGCCCGACCAGGCCCTGTACTTCCTCAAGCCCAACACCGCCGTCGTCGGCCCCGGCGACCCGATCGTGCTGCCCGCCTACAGCGAGGAGGTGAGCCTCGAGGCGGAGCTCGCCGTGGTCATCCAACGGATGGCCAAGGATCTCGAGCCCGAGCAGGTGGAGGACGTGATCCTCGGCTACACCTGCGCGAACGACCTCACCGCGCGGGACACCCAGCGCGGGGAGAACCAGTGGTTCCGGGCCAAGGCCTGGGACACCTCGTGCCCGATCGGCCCCTGGGTCGAGACCGACCTCGACCCCGCCGCCCTCGCGATCTCCTCGAGCGTGGACGGCGAGACCGCCCAGGACGGCACCACCGCGGACATGCTCCGCTCCGTTCCCGAGCTCATCGCGGAGATCTCCCGCGTCGTCACCCTGCTCCCCGGCGACGTCGTCCTCACCGGCACCCCGGCCGGCGTCCGCTCCGTCGAGGCCGGCTCGAGCATCGACGTGACCATCCAGGGCATCGGCACCCTGACCAACCCCGTCCTCAGGAGGACATCCCTGTGACCCCCACCGCCCCCGCGCCCGCCCCCGTCACCGAGGCCACCGGCGCGGACATCCGCGTGCGGTTCTGCCCCAGCCCCACCGGCACCCCGCACATGGGCATGGTCCGCACGGCCCTGTTCAACTGGGCCCACGCCCGCCATCACGGCGGCAAGCTGATCTTCCGCATCGAGGACACCGACGCCGCGCGCGACAGCGAGGAGTCCTACCACCAGCTGCTCGACGCCATGCGCTGGCTCGGCATCGACTGGGACGAGGGCGTCGAGGTGGGCGGCCCGCACGGCCCCTACCGCCAGTCCCAGCGCGGCGACATCTACCAGGACGTCATCGCGAAGCTCCGTGAGGGCGGCCACATCTACGAGTCCTACTCCACCGCGGAGGAGATCGCCGAGCGCCATCGCGCCGCGGGCCGCGACCCGCAGCTCGGCTACGACGGCTCCGACCGCGACCTCACCGAGGAGCAGAAGGCCGCCTTCCGCGCGGAGGGCCGCGAGCCCGTGTGGCGCCTGCGCATGCCCGACGAGGACATCACCTTCGAGGACATGGTGCGCGGCGAGATCACCTTCAAGGCCGGCGCCACCCCGGACTTCGTCGTGGTCCGCGCGAACGGCCAGCCGCTCTACACGCTCGTGAACCCGGTCGACGACGCCCTCATGGGCATCACCCACGTGCTGCGCGGCGAGGACCTCCTCTCCTCGACCCCGCGGCAGATCGCCCTGTACCGGGCGCTCATCTCCGTGGGCGTGACCGACGTGATCCCGCGGTTCGGGCACCTCCCGTACGTGCTCGGCGAGGGCAGCAAGAAGCTCTCCAAGCGCGACCCCGAGTCCAACCTCTTCCTCTACCGCGAGCAGGGCTTCCTGCCCGAGGGCATGGTCAACTACCTCGCCCTGCTCGGCTGGGGCTACAGCGCGGACCAGGACGTCTTCTCCCGCGAGGAGATGGTCGAGCGCTTCGACGCGTCCGACGTCAACCCCAACCCCGCCCGCGTGGACTTTAAGAAGGCCACCGCGATCAACGCGGACCACATGCGACTGCTGGACCCCGCGGAGTTCACCGAGCGCATGGTGCCCCACCTCCAGGAGGCGGGCGTCGTCTCCGACCCGGTCACCTCGGAGCAGCACGCGCTGCTCGTGGCGGCGACGCCGCTCGTCCAGCCCCGCATGAACCTGCTGGGGGAGGCGCCGGACATGCTGCGCTTCCTCTTCGTGGCCGATGCCGACCTCGTCGTCGAGGACGACGCCCTGAAGAAGCTCGGCGACGACCCGGTCGCCGTGCTCGACCGCGCGATCACCGAGGTCGAGACGGTGCCGGCGGACGCCTTCGCCGCCGCGACCCTCGAGGAGGTGCTGCGCGCCGCGATCGTCGAGGACATGGGGATCAAGCCGCGGCTCGCCTTCGGGCCGCTGCGCAGCGCGATCTCGGGCCGCCGCATCTCCCCGCCGCTGTTCGAGTCCATGGAGCTCCTGGGGCGCCCCTCGAGCCTCGCACGGCTGCGCGCGCTCCGCGACCGCCTCGCGGCCGCCGCGGAGGCCTGAGCAGGCTCTGGGCAGGCGCCTGACGGGCCGCGCGCCGTTCATCCGCAGGCGGGTGAACGGCGCGTGACCAGCCGGGGTGCCGAGGCTCACAGCCCGAAACGGCCCTCTCGCTTTGTCCATCCGGCTCGGACCCGCTAATGTTGTCTCTCGGTACGGCCCCCGCGGCAGACCGGATCGGAAGAGCCACACCAGAGGCTCGGACGGCACGGGAAGCTTCGGAAACGTGCTCTCACCATGGGGTATGGTGTAATCGGCAACACAACGGTTTCTGGTACCGTCATTCTAGGTTCGAGTCCTGGTACCCCAGCGCTTCGCAGCTTCGGCTGCATGGCCCGCGCCCCGTTCGTCTAGCGGCCTAGGACGTCGCCCTCTCACGGCGGTAACACCGGTTCAAATCCGGTACGGGGTACGACACGGATCGTTCGCGATCCGTGAGGAGCCCTCGGGTTCCCGAACGCCCCGTTCGTCTAGCGGCCTAGGACGTCGCCCTCTCACGGCGGTAACACCGGTTCAAATCCGGTACGGGGTACGGCTGAGCCGGTGTCTACGGACACCGGCTTCTTCCGTTCCCGGGGCAGTGACCCTGGCCAGGGCGTCGAACCGGGCGTATCGTCAGGATATGACGCAGGCCACAGCTCCGAGGATCACCGTCGGCGTCTTCGACGCCCCCGAGGCGGACGACGCCGTCCGCTGGGCCGCCCGGCACGCGCAGCACACCGGCGGCACCCTCCATCTCCTCCACGCCTTCGTGTGGACCGAGCTGGACGTCAACACCGACCCCGTGCCGGGTCTCTCCGGATCCGGCATCCGCTCCGCCGCGAATGCCCTCATCGTCGAAGCCGTGAGGATCGCGCGCGAGATCGCCCCGGACGTCCCGATCACCTCGCAGATCGTCGACGGCAACGCCGTGCCCGTGCTCGTCGGGGCGAGCGGCGAGTCCGATCTCATGGTCGTCGGCGGCCGCGGTCTGGGCCGGCTGCTCACGCTCGTGGTCGGCTCGAAGTCCCTCGCGCTCGCGGCGAAGTCCCGCTGCCCGGTCGTCGTGGTGCGCGGCGACATCGACGGTGACGGCCCGATCGGGCTCGTGGACCACGGCGAGGATCATGCGAACGAGCAGCTCGCCGCGGATCTCGCCGCGGCCTGGGGTCGCGACCTGGTCCTCATCGTGCGCGCGATGACCTCGCCGGACGAGGCGCAGCACGTGCTCGGCGCGGTGCGGGACCGGCTCGGTCGCACCCATCCGCAGGTCTACGTGCGGGACGTGGTCATCGCCTCCGCGGAGACGGCCCGCGAGCTCGTGCACGCGAGCGAGGGGGCGAGCCTCATGGTCGTCGCGGGGGAGCGGTCCGCCAAGGATGCGTCCCGCATCCACGCTCCGCGCCAGCTGGTGACCGTGCTGCGCTACGCGAACACACCCGTCTGGATCGAGCGCTCCTGACGACGCAGCCCCCGCGCTCACCTGACGACGCAGCCCCCGCCCTCGCCTGATGGCGGGGACGGGGGCTCCTGTGCGGGGGAGGACGACTGGCGGGGCGGGGCTCGGCGGGGTCAGGCGCCGGCGCGGCGGAGCGTCTCGGTGAGGTGGTTCGCGGAGCTCATCACGGAGGCCGCGTGGAGGCGGCCCGGCTGGCGCGTGATGCGCTCGATCGGGCCGGAGATGCTGAGCGCGGCGACGACACGCCCGTTGGGACCGCGCACCGGCGCGGAGACGGAGCCCACGCCGGGTTCGCGCTCCCCGATGGACTGCGCCCAGCCGCGACGGCGCACGGCGGAGAGCTGGGTCGCGGTGAAGCGGGCCCCGAGCAGGCCGCGGTGGAGCCTGTCCGGCTCCTCCCAGGCCAGGAGGATCTGCGCGGCGGAGCCGGCCTTCATCGTGAGCGCGGCGCCGAGCGGCACGGAGTCCCGCAGGCCGATCGGGCGCTCGGCCGCGGCGACGCAGATGCGGTGGTCGCCCTGGCGGCGGTAGAGCTGGGCGGACTCCCCGGTGTGGTCGCGGAGGGCGGCGAGCACGGGGCCGGCGGCCGCGAGCAGGCGGTCCTCGCCGGCGGCGGCCGCGAGCTCGCCCAGGCGCGGGCCGAGCACGAAGCGGCCCTGCATGTCGCGCGAGACCAGGTGGTGGTACTCGAGCGCCACGGCGAGGCGGTGCGCGGTGGGGCGGGCCAGTCCGGTGGACTGGACGAGCTGGGCGAGGGTGGCGGGGCCGGCCTCGAGGGCTCCGAGCACGATCGCGGCCTTGTCGAGCACGCCGACGCCGCTGCCGTTCTCCTCCGACGGGGTGTTGTCCATGCTCCGATACTGCCGTCTTATTTGGTGAGACGCAAGTGCGACGTGTCGGGCACCGCCCAAGACTTGTCCTGCGTCCGATCCCGGACGTGGCCGTCGCGGACCCTCGCGGCGCCGAGATTCAGTGCCCGCACCCCGGGCGCGAGGAGGGAAAGACATGGCGAGCACGCTCGCGGAGAAGGTCTGGCAGGACCACGTCGTCCGCCGCGGTGAGAACGGCGAACCGGACCTGCTCTACATCGACCTCCAGCTCCTCCACGAGGTGACCAGCCCCCAGGCCTTCGACGGCCTCCGGCAGGAGGGGCGCCAGCCCCGCCGCGTCGACCAGCAGCTCGCCACCGAGGACCACAACACCCCCACGATCGATATCGACAAGCCGATCGCGGACCTCACCTCGCGCACCCAGATCGACACCCTGCGCCGCAACGCCGAGGAGTTCGGCGTGCGCATCCACTCCCTCGGCGACAAGGACCAGGGCATCGTCCACGTGGTGGGACCCCAGCTGGGCCTGACCATGCCGGGCATCACCGTGGTCTGCGGCGACTCGCACACCTCGACCCACGGCGCCTTCGGCGCGCTCGCCTTCGGCATCGGCACCTCCGAGGTCGAGCACGTGCTCGCCACCCAGACGCTGTCGCTCAAGCCCTTCAAGACCATGGCGATCACCGTGGACGGCACGCTCAAGCCGGGCGTCACCGCGAAGGACGTCATCCTCGCCGTCATCGCGAAGATCGGCACCGGCGGCGGCGCGGGCTACGTGCTCGAGTACCGCGGCGAGGCGATCCGCTCCCTCTCCATGGAGGGGCGCATGACCGTGTGCAACATGTCCATCGAGGCGGGCGCGCGCGCCGGCATGATCGCCCCGGACGAGACCACCTTCGAGTACGTGAAGGGTCGCCCCCACGCGCCGAAGGGCGCGGACTGGGACGAGGCCGTCGCCTACTGGCGCACGCTGCGCAGCGACGACGACGCCGTCTTCGACGCCGAGGTGCACATCGACGCCGACGAGCTCGAGCCCTTCGTCACCTGGGGCACGAACCCCGGCCAGGGCCTCCCGCTCTCCGCGAGCGTCCCCGCCCCCGAGGACTTCACCGACGACACCTCGCGCACCGCCGCCGAGAACGCACTGGCCTACATGGACCTCGTCCCCGGCACCCCGCTCAAGGACATCAAGGTCGACACGGTCTTCATGGGCTCGTGCACCAACGGCCGCATCGAGGACCTCCGGGCCTTCGCCGAGACCGTCAAGGGCCGCGAGAAGCATCCCGACGTGCGGGTCATGGTCGTCCCGGGCTCCGCCCGCGTGCGGGTCCAGGCCGAGCAGGAGGGCCTGCACGAGGTCTTCCTCGCCTTCGGCGCCGAGTGGCGCCAGGCCGGCTGCTCGATGTGCCTGGGCATGAACCCGGACCAGCTGAAGCCGGGCGAGCGCGCCGCCTCCACCTCCAACCGCAACTTCGAGGGCCGCCAGGGCAAGGGTGGTCGCACCCACCTGGTCTCCCCGGTGGTGGCCGCGGCGACCGCGATCCGCGGCACCCTGTCCTCCCCGTCGGACCTCCAGCCCACCGCCTGAGGAGCACCACCATGGAAGCCTTCACCACGCACACCGGCATCGGCGTCCCGCTGCGCCGCAGCAACGTCGACACCGACCAGATCATCCCCGCCGTCTACCTCAAGCGGGTCACCAAGACCGGCTTCGACGACGGCCTGTTCAACGCCTGGCGCGCGAACGACCCCGACTTCGTGCTGAACCGCGAGCCGTACTCGCGCGGCAGCGTGCTCGTCGCCGGCTCCGACTTCGGCACCGGCTCCTCCCGCGAGCACGCCGTGTGGGCGCTGCGGGACTACGGCTTCAAGGCCGTGCTCTCGAGCCGCTTCGCGGACATCTTCCGCGGCAACGCGGGCAAGCAGGGCCTCGTCGCCGCCCAGCTCACGCAGGACGACATCGAGCAGCTCTGGAAGATCCTCGAGGAGAACCCGGGCACCGAGGTGACCGTGGACCTCGTCGAGCGCCAGGTCCACGCCGGGGACACGGGCGCCGTGTTCCCCTTCGAGATCGACGACTACACCCGCTGGCGGATCATGGAGGGGCTCGACGACATCGGCCTCACCCTGCGCCACGAGGAGGACATCACCGCCTTCGAGGCGACGCGTCCCTCCTGGATGCCGAAGACGCTCCCGGCCCGCATCGCCGAGGACGCCTGAGAGGTCCACGACCATCGGAGGGGGTGGGGAGTGACCCGCGTCGCGGGGAGCCCCCACCCCCCTCCGGTAGGGTGTGCCGGTCAGTCACCAGGCGCCCGGGCGCCTGTCCAGCGAAGCAAGGACACCATGAGCTCGACTTTCCATGTGCGCGGAGGACGGCCCCTCGACGGCGAGATCACCGTCCGCGGAGCGAAGAACCTGGTCTCGAAGGCCATGGTCGCGGCGCTGCTGGGCGAGGAGCCCAGCGTGCTCCACTCCGTCCCCGACATCCGTGACGTGCAGATCGTCTCCGACCTGCTCGCGATCCACGGCGTGAAGGTCGAGCGGGACGTCGTCGGCGGCGCGATCCGGATGGACCCCTCGAACGTCGAGCGCGCCCATGCCACGGAGATCGACGCCCATGCGGGCAGCTCCCGCATCCCGATCCTCTTCTGCGGCCCGCTGCTGCACCGCCTCGGCGAGGCGATCATCCCGGACCTCGGCGGCTGCCGGATCGGCGACCGCCCCATCAACTACCACCTCGACGTGCTGCGCAGCTTCGGCGCCGTCGTGGACAAGCGCGAGATGGGCATCTACATCACCGCGCCGTCCGGCCTCCAGGGCACGACGATCGCGCTCGAGTACCCGAGCGTCGGCGCGACGGAGCAGGTGCTGCTCACCGCCGTCCGCGCGCAGGGTGTGACCGTGCTGTCCAACGCGGCCGTCGAGCCGGAGATCGAGGACCTCATCTCCGTGCTGCAGAAGATGGGCGCGCTCATCACCGTGCAGACGGACCGCACGATCATCATCGAGGGCGTCGACCGCCTGGGCGGCTACGAGCACGTGGCCCTCCCGGACCGCATCGAGGCCGGCTCCTGGGCCTGCGCGGCCCTCGCCACCAAGGGCAGCGTGCTCGTGCGCGGCGCCCAGCAGAAGCCGATGTCGACCTTCCTGAACACCTTCCGGAAGATCGGCGGCGGGATGGACATCACCGAGGCGGGGATCCGCTTCTACCACCCGGGCACCCCGCTGCGCGCGATCGCCGTCGAGACCGACGTCCACCCCGGTCTCATGACGGACTGGCAGCAGCCGCTCGTCGTCGCCCTCACCCAGGCCGACGGCATCTCGATCGTCCACGAGACCGTCTACGAGAACCGGCTCGGCTTCACCTCCGCGCTCAACGACATGGGTGCCCACATCCAGGTGTACCGCGAGTGCCTCGGCGGCTCCTCGTGCCGGTTCGGCCGCCGCAACTACAACCACTCCGCCGTGATCTCGGGCCCCAAGCCCCTGCACGGCGCCGAGATCACCGTCCCCGACCTCCGCGGCGGTTTCTCCTACCTCGTCGCCGCGCTCGGCGCGGAGGGCGTCTCCTCGATCCACGGCATCGACCTGATCGACCGCGGCTACGAGCAGTTCCGCGACAAGCTGACCGCGCTCGGCGCGGATTTCTGGGAGGACTGAGCAGATGAGCGACGCCGTCGGCCCCCGGGCGGGGGAGCAGGTCCCCTCGCCGGCGAGCTCGCTCGCCCTGCGGGACATCCCCGTCCCGGACTACTGCGACGTGGTCATCGTCCCCACGCGCGGGGTCGACGAGACGGATCCGCGGGTGTGGGCGGAGGCGATCTTCTCCCACGAGAACACGCCGCTGTCCCGCCGCGGCCTGCTCGCCCTGCGGGACGAGGCCGTGCGGCTCATGGACATGGTGCCGCCGCCCGAGAAGGAGTACGTGGCCGACGAGATCGTGGGCTCCGAGGCGCTCATCAAGGACGACGACGAGAACCTGCGCGTGCGGATCGGCGTGGCGCTCCTGCCCGGCGGGCAGCTGCTGCAGGTGACGACCGCCGTGAAGTACCGCTCGATCCGCGGCCGCCTCGCGTACGCCCCGCGCCGGCTCATGCACGCGGCGGCCGTGAACACCCTCGCCCGCCGCGCGCCTGCCACCCTGCGGCGTCGCGGCGCGCTCGCGACGGGCCCGTCGCGGCGGAGCCTGGGTCGCGGCCGCGACCGGCGCGCCCTCGACTCCTGAGATGACGCGACGCGAGCCTGTCGGACGTCCTGCGAGGACTGCTCGCCCGGGGATCAGCCGGCGTCGCAGCTGGGACGTGGGCTCCGCGCGGCTGCCCGAGCGCCGCTCCCCGGCGGTCATCCGCCTCGCGCAGATCCCGCTGCGGCCGCTCGTCACGGCGATCGCGCGGCCCGTGTGGATCGGCCGTGAGCACCTGCCCGAGCGCGGCGGGGCGATCCTCGCGGGCAACCACACGGGTCCCTTCGACGCGCTCGCCTACGGCCACCTGCTGCAGGCCTCCGGCATCGCCCCGCGCTTCCTCGCCAAGGGATCCCTGTTCGACGTGCCCGTGCTGGGTGCGCTGCTGCGCGCGAGCGGCCAGGTGCCCGTGCATCGCGGCAGCCGCGACGGGCGCGACGCCCTCGCGAGCGCCCGTGAGTCCCTCGAGCGCGGCGAGATCATGATGGTCTTCCCCGAGGGGACCTATACGCGGGACCCGGGGGAATGGCCCATGCAGGCCCGCACCGGTGCCGCCCGGCTCGCGCTCTCGACCGGGGCCCCGCTCGTCCCCGTCGCCGCCTGGGGCTCGCGCCGCGCCTGGCCCGTGGGCCGCGCGCTGCCGCGCCCCGTGCCCCGGCGCACCCTGACCATGCGGATCGGCGCCCCGATCCCGGCGCTCCGCGGCCCGGGGGAGACCGAGCACGCCGCCGCCCAGCGGCTCACCGAGCAGCTCATGGCCGCGATCGCCGCGCTCCTCGGCGAGACGCGCGGGGAGGAGCCGCCCGCCGTGCTCCACGACCCGCGTCGCGACCCCGTGCGCCCCGAGGCCGGTCACCGGCTCGACGCCGAGGACCGCGCCGTGCTGCGGGACGCGGCGGCCGCCGCGAGCCTGCGCACCGAGGTGCTCGAGCAGGCCCGCACCGCGCACACGACGGGGGCCGGCCGATGACCCGCTGGGCCGTGCTCGGAGCGGGCGCCTGGGGCACGACCTTCGCGCAGGTCCTGGCGGACTCCGACGCCCAGGTCACCGTCTGGGCCCGCCGCGAGGAGATCGCCGATCGGATCGCCGCGGAGCACCGCAACCCGGACTACCTCGGCGAGCACGAGCTGCCCCGTTCCGTCACCGCCACCTCACGTCCCGAGGAGGCGCTCGAGGGGGCCGACGCGGTCGCGGTCGCCGTCCCCGCCCAGCAGCTCCGCGCGACCCTGGGCTCCTTCGCCTTGCCCCTGCCGGCGGTCCCGCAGCTCTCCCTGGTCAAGGGGATCGAGCGGGGGACCGACGCACGGGTCAGCGAGATCATCGCGGAGGCGGGCCGCGTTGACCCGGCGCTCGTGGGCGTCCTCTCCGGCCCCAACCTCTCCGCGGAGATCCTGCAGCGCCGCCCCTGCGGCAGCGTCATCGCCTTCCCCGACGCCGCGCGCGCCGCGGCCGTCGCCGAGGCCTGCGCCGCCCCGTACCTGCGCGCCTACACCTCGACCGATGTCACGGGCGTCGAGATCGCGGGAGCCGTGAAGAATGTCATCGCGATCGCCGTGGGAGCGGCGACGGGTCTCGGGCACGGGCACAACACGACCGCCTCCCTCATCACCCGCGGCCTCGCCGAGATCACCCGGCTCGGCGTCGCGCTCGGCGGGCACCGCGAGACCTTCGCCGGTCTCGCGGGCATGGGCGATCTCGTCGCCACCTGCTCCTCGCCGCTCTCACGGAACCACCGACTGGGCCTCGCCCTCGGCCAGGGGCTCGACGTCGAGGCCGCCGCCGAGCGCGTGGGCTCGACGGCGGAGGGCGTCGCGACTGCCCGCGCCGTCGCCTCCCTCGCCGAGCGCCTGGGCGTGGACATGCCGATCACCCGGTCCGTCGTCGCCGTCGTCGACGACGGCGCGAGGATCGACCAGGTCACAGCGGCCCTGCTGTCACGGTCGGTGCGCCCGGAGTGACTAGGGTTCCCCCTATGAGAACCACAGTGGCACTCCTGTTCGGCGGACGCAGCGGCGAGCACGGGATCTCCTGCGTCACCGCCGGCGGCATCCTCGGGGCGATCGACCGCGAGCGCTTCGACGTCGTCGCCGTCGGCATCACGCCCGAGGGCCGCTGGGTGCAGGCCTCCGACGACCCCGCGGACTGGACCCTCGTCTCCGGGCAGGCGCCGACCGTCGGCGACGACGGCCCCGAGGTGCTCCTGCCCTCGACCCGTCACCGTCCCGGCGAGCCGATCACGCTGCGCACGGTCGACGCATCCGGCCGCGTGGTGCCGCTCGCGGACGTCGACGTGGTCCTCCCGCTGCTGCACGGGCCCTACGGCGAGGACGGCACGCTCCAGGGCATGCTCGAGCTCCTCGACGTGCCCTATGTCGGCTCCGGCGTGCTCGCCTCCGCCTCCTGCATGGACAAGGCCGCGACGAAGCAGGCGCTGCGTGCCGCGGGCCTGCCCTGCGCCCCGGGCATCGTGGTCCGCGAGGACCACTGGGCCCAGGAGGCGGACGCCGTGCTCGCCCACCTCGAGAAGCACCACGCGCTGCCGTGGTTCGTGAAGCCCGCCCGCGCCGGGTCGAGCCTCGGCGTGTCCAAGGTGACCCGCCCGGAAGAGCTCGAGCACGCCATGAAGACCGCCTTCGCGGAGGACCCGAAGGTCCTCGTCGAGGAGGGCGTCACCGGCCGCGAGGTCGAGTGCGGCGTGCTCGGCCCGCGGGACGGCGGCGAGGTGCGCACGACCGTCCCCGGTGAGGTGCGGATCGGCGAGGACCTCGCCTTCTACGACTACGAGGCGAAGTACTTCGGCAAGGGCACCGTCGAGATCGACGTGCCCGCCGCGCTCCCGGACGCCGCCCTCGAGGAGGTGCGCGAGGTCGCCGCCCGCGCGTTCACCGCCCTGGGCCTCGAGGGGCTCGCGCGCGTGGACGTGTTCGTCACGGAGGCCGGCGAGGTCGTCGTCAACGAGGTCAACACGATGCCTGGGTTCACGCCCTACTCGATGTTCCCCGTGCTCTGGAGGAACATGGGCGTGGAGTACACGGCGCTGATCACCGACCTGCTCGAGCAGGCGCTCGCGCGCCCCCTCGGCTCCCGCTGACACCACGGCGGACGGCCGAGCCCGCGGGGCAGGGGTCAGGAGACGTCCTCCGCGCCCACGCAGTGATCGGTCGCGTCCACGTTCGTCGTGACGAGCTGCCCCAGGTCCAGGGCGGCGGCGGAGGGCTGGTCCGGGGCCACGGCCCGCGGCACCGAGACGTCGATCGCGGGGGAGCGGCCGTAGGTCGTGTAGAAGACCAGATCGTCCTGCTCACGCACGATCCAGTCGACCTGCACGCCGCTCGAGTCCTCGAGGCGCGTGCACAGATCCGTCGTCGGCCCGGGCGGGGTGACCCCGCAGCGCAGCACGATCGTGTCCTCCCCGGAGCCCCAGGCGATCGTGCCCTGGCTCGAGGTCTCCGCACGCGGCAGCCCCAGCAGCTCGTCCGGGGCGCCGAGCACCACGCCGGCGCAGGTGGGATCCCCGGCCTCGGGGCCGGCGGGGACCCTCACCGTCCCGCAGCCCGCGAGGCCCAGGGCGATCCCGCCGATCACGGCGGCGGTCAGAG
Source organism: Brachybacterium sp. SGAir0954 (assembly GCF_005490785.1). GTDB lineage: Bacteria > Actinomycetota > Actinomycetes > Actinomycetales > Dermabacteraceae > Brachybacterium > Brachybacterium rhamnosum. The sequence continues at coordinate 2,143,470 of NZ_CP027295.1, forward strand.
GTCGAGGAGCACGCACTCCACCAGGGTACGTGCCGACGATCCGGCACACTGGGAGCATGGCTCCCCACGCGCGGCACGCGCAGATCGGCGAGGCCGGGCTGCTCGCCCGGATGCTCCCGCAGCTCCCCGTCGACCCGCGCACCGAGGTGGGCCCGGGGGACGACGCCGCCGTGCTGCGGCTGGACTCCCCGCGCCTGGTCATCACCACCGACTCCCTCGTCGAGGGCCACGACTTCCTGCGCACCACGACGAGCGCCCGGCGGGTGGGCCGCAAGGCAGCGGTCCAGAACCTCGCCGACGTCGCCGCGATGGGCGCCCGGCCCCAGGCGCTGGTCGTCGCGATCTCCGCCCCGTCGGACGAGCCGCCTTCGACCTTCGAGCAGATCACCGCGGGGATCGCCGAGCGGGCCGCGGCCTGGGGCGCGAGCGTCGTCGGCGGGGACCTCGGCGGCGCCGAGCAGCTCTCCGTGACGATCACCGCGGTGGGCTCCCTGCCGGGGGAGGAGCCGCCGATCCGGCGCGACGGGGCCCGCGCCGGCGACCTGCTCGTCATCGGCGGGCCGCGTCTCGGCCGCTCCGCCGCCGGCCTCGCCGTCGCGCTCTCGGGCCGCGCCGCGCTGGCCTTCGACGACCCGGCCGACGGCCCCGCCCGCCTGGACCCGGAGCTCGCCGCGACCGATGCCGCCGTGCTGCTCGAATGGCACGATGCCCCGGACCCGGACCTCGCCCTCGGCTGGGGGAGCGGGGGAGCGGTCAGCGCCCAGATGGACCTCTCCGACGGTCTCGTGCGGGACGGCGCCCGGCTCGCCGCGGCGAGCGGCCTGGCCGTGGACCTCGACCCCGCGCTGCTCGCCGCCGACGTCGAGACGCTGCGTCCGCTCGCGAGCGTGCTCGGCGCGGAGCCTCTGGACTGGGTGCTCCACGGCGGTGAGGAGCACCTCATGCTCGCCGCCGCCGAGGCGGTGCCTGCGGGGTTCCGCGCCGTGGGCAGGTTCACCCCCGGGCCGGAGGGCCTCGTCACGCTCGGCGGCGCCCCCGTGTCCGGAGTGGGATTCGACCACTTCTCCTGAGACCGGTCCGCCTCCCGGGAAGGCCCCGACGGGTCTAGTCTGAGGAGGTTGCCCGAACATCCCGACACCGAGGAGACCCCTGTGTCCATCACCGTGAAGGCCCTGCAGAAGACCGGGCCCGACCAGCCCTACCGCGTCGTCGAGATCGAGCGTCGCGATCCCCGCGAGACCGACGTCGTCATCGACATCAAGGCCGCGGGCATCTGCCACAGCGACATCCACACCATCCGCAACGAGTGGGGCGAGGCGCACTTCCCGCTCACCGTCGGCCACGAGATCGCCGGCGTCGTCTCCGCCGTCGGCTCCGCCGTCACCGACTGGAAGGTCGGCGACCGCGTGGGCGTCGGCTGCCTCGTGAACTCCTGCGGCGAGTGCGAGCAGTGCCTCGCCGGCTTCGAGAACAACTGCCTCAACGGCAGCGTCGGCACCTACAACGCGAAGGACGTCGACGGCACGATCACCCAGGGCGGCTACGCCCAGAAGGTCACCGTCGAGCAGCGCTTCGTGTGCCGCATCCCCGACGCCCTCTCCTTCGAGCAGGCGGCGCCCCTGCTGTGCGCCGGCATCACCACCTACTCGCCGCTCGCCCGCTGGGGCGCCGCCGAGAAGCGGGCCGACGGCTCCGCCAAGAGGGTCGCCGTGCTCGGCATGGGCGGCCTCGGCCACATGGGCGTGAAGATCGCGGCGGCCATGGGCGCCGAGGTCACCGTGCTCTCCCGCTCGCTCAAGAAGGAGCAGCTCGCGATGGACCTCGGCGCCAGCCGGGTGCTCGCGACCACCGAGGACGACTTCTTCACCGCGCACCGCGGCGAGTTCGACCTGATCCTCAACACGATCAGCGCGGACATCGACGTCGACGCGTACCTGCGCCTGCTCACCCCGCGCGGCGTCATGGCCGTCGTGGGCCTCCCGCCGGCCGCGCAGTCGCTGAGCTTCGCCTCCATCATCGGCGGCGGCAAGGTGCTCGCCGGCTCGAACATCGGCGGCATCCCCGAGACCCAGGAGATGCTGGACTTCTGCGCCGAGCACGGCTTCGGCGCCGAAGTCGAGGTCGTCTCCGTCGACGAGGTCGACGCGGCCTACGAGCGCGTCGTCGCCGGCGAGGTGTTCTTCCGCGCCGTCATCGACACCGCGACCTTCGAGGACGCGCCCGTCGCCGTCTGAGACGGTCCCCGTCCGAGGCCGTCCCCGGCCCCGTGCCGGTCCCGATCGTGCCCGCGCCCTGCCCCGTGCAGAGCGCGGGCACGCTCATGCCAGGAGCTCGACCGGCAGGTCCGTCTCGACCGCGCCGCCGGCGCCGTCGGACTCGATCCGCGTGACCCGGGCCCCCGGGACCTCGGTCACGGCCCGCTCGAGGTCGGTGCCGCGGAACAGCAGCCCGGCGCCGTCGTCCGTGCACAGGGCCGGGCCGAGCACCCCCTCGGCGACCAGGCGGCGGATCAGCGGGCGCCGAGCGGCCTCGGAGTCCATGTGGACGCCGTTCGCGCCGGGCAGGAAGCCCAGTCCGTTCGTCACCGGCGCGAGATCAGGGCCGAAGGAGTCCGTGACCCCGCCCTCGAACCAGCAGATCGACCCGGCGGAGATCCCCGCGAGGACGACACCCTCCTGCCACAGCTGGTGCAGGATCTCCGGCAGCCCGTGCGCCCGCCACACCGCGAGCAGGTTCACGACCGAGCCGCCGTTCACCCAGATGACGTCGAAGCCCCGCAGGTAAGACTCCACATCGGACACGTTGGGCATGGAGAACAGGCTCAGGTGGTGCAGGCGATAGCCGGCCTCGCGCGCCGCCTCCTCCATGTCCCGCTGGAAGCCCTTGTCGTCCCCGGAGGCGGTGCCGATCACGCAGATCCGGTCGCCCTGGGCGAGCTCGGTGGCGAGCGCCATCATCGGGCCGAAGCCGAAGCGGAGCCGAGGGTGCGGGCGCAGGCCCGCGCTCGTGGCGAGGATCGTGGGGGCAGAGGCCGTCATGGCGCTCCTTCAGCAGGATCGGGCGGCGGGAGCGGCCAGCCTACGGGTACCCCGCGCGGGGCCCGTCGGCCGGGATGCCGTCGGAACCGCCCGCGGAACCGCCGTCGGACCCGTCCCCGGACATGCAGAAGGGCCCCCGCCGTTCCCGGCGAGGGCCCTTCAACGCGGTGAAGCAGAGGCGCTCAGGCGCTGAGCTTCTGCACCTTGCCGGCCTTGAGGCAGGAGGTGCAGACGTTCAGGCGCGTGGGCGTGCCCTTGATCACGGTGCGCACGGTCTGGATGTTCGGGTTCCAGCGGCGCGAGGTGCGGCGGTGCGAGTGGGACACGCTCTTGCCGAAGCTCGGGCCCTTGGCGCAGATGTCACACGTGGAAGCCACTGTCGTCTCCTGAAGGGTCGAAATGCTGTACCTGGTGCCCGCCCGAACCTGGCCGGCTCGCGGACCATGGGATCCGCGCCGCACGAGATTCGGTGACCTGGACAGCGCGATGGGGACGCACGGCCCCCGGGTGGTCAGGGCAACCCCGACACCATATCCCAGAGCGACCCCGGACCAGAAGTGCACAGCACCCGTCGCGCCCTGTGGACTCCGCCACAGCACCCTGCGGGGATGGCACGATGGACTCGGCGACTGCACAGGACAGGAGGCTGCGGTGGCGCGGACGCGAACCCCGGCACGGGGCACCGGCTCCCTGCCGCTCGAGGAGGTCCTCGAGTCCAAGGAGCTCAAGGCGATGCACGGATTCGACGTGCACACCCTCGACGACATGCTCCGCTTCGCCCCGCGCCGCTACACCGTGCCCGCCGCCCTCCGCTCGATCCACGAGGTCGCCGAGGGGGAGGAGATGGCCGCGGTCGTCACCGTGACCGGGCTGACCGCGCGCAGCATGCGCAACCGGCGCGGCACCCTGCTCATCGTCGACGTGACCGACGGTGACTCCGCCCTCGAGCTGGTCTTCTTCCTCGCCAAGGAGCACCAGGTGGCGTGGCACCGGTCCCACCTGCGCGTGGGGGAGCGGTACACCGTCTACGGGATCGCGGGGCGCGACTCGCGCACCGGCACCCCCCAGCTCACCCATCCGCGCTACGAGGAGTACGAGGACACCCCGGAGGGGCGCGCCCGGGCCGAGCGGCCCCTGCCCGTGTACCCGCTGAAGAAGAACGTCGCCCAGAAGACGATGCGGGACGCGACCGAGCGGGGGCTCGAGTTCGCCGACGGCCTCCAGCGGATCCTCCCGGACGCGGTGGTCCGCCGGCGCGGCCTGCTGTCGCTGGCCGACGCCGCCCGCGCCCTCCACCACCCGCTGACCGTCGAGGACACGCTCGCGGGCCGGGCGCACCTGGTGTTCGAGGAGGCCTTCGTGCTGCAGGCGATCTTCGCCCAGCGCCGCGCCCAGGACGAGCGCACCCCCGCGCCAGCCCTGCGCGGCGACGGCCCGCTGCGCCCCGCCCTCGACGCACGCCTGCCCTTCACCCTCACCGACGGGCAGCTCGAGGTGGGGGCGGCCCTCGAGGAGCGTCTCGCCCGCGAGCACCCCACCTCGGTGCTGCTCCAGGGGGACGTCGGCTCCGGCAAGACCGTCATTGCGCTGCGGGCCATGCTCAGGGCGGTCGACTCCGGGCACCAGGCGGCACTGCTCGCGCCCACCGAGGTCCTCGCCGAGCAGCACCACCGCACGATCACGGGCCTGCTCGGCGATCTCGCCGCCGCGGGTCGCCTCGACGGACACGCCGACGCGACCTCCGTGCGCTTGCTCACCGGCTCCCAGCGCACCGCCGAGCGGCGGCGCACCCTCCTCGACGTCACCTCCGGCGAGGCGGGCATCGTCATCGGCACCCACGCCCTGCTCACCGAGTCCGTCGAGTTCGCCTCGCTGGGCCTCGTCGTCATCGACGAGCAGCACCGCTTCGGCGTGGACCACCGCCGCCGCCTCCGCTCCAAGGGGCCGGGCGGCATGAGCCCGCACGTCGTCGTCATGACCGCGACACCTATCCCGCGCACCGCCGCGCTCGCCGAGGTGGGCGACCTCGACGTGCTCACCCTCCGCGAGAGCCCCGGGCGCCGCGCCGGCGTCACGAGCTTCGTCGTCCACGAGTCGCTCCCGCGCTGGGAGCAGCGGATGTGGGCGCGCGCCGGGGAGGAGGTCGCCGCGGGCCGGCAGGTGTTCGTGGTCTGCCCGCGCATCGACGAGGACGACGCCGCCCCACCGGACCCGGAGGGGAGCGAGCCGCTGCCGCCCGCGCGCGGCGTCACCGAGACCGCCGCCCGCCTCGCCTCCCGCCCCGAGCTCGCGGGCGCCCGCGTGGGCGTGCTCCACGGCCGCCTCTCCACCGAGGAGAAGCAGCAGGTCATGGAGGACGTCGTCGCAGGGAGGATCGACGTGCTCGTCGCGACCACCGTGATCGAGGTGGGCGTCGACGTCCCCAACGCCTCGACCATGATCGTGCTGGATGCGGAGCGCTTCGGCGTGTCCCAGCTGCACCAGCTGCGCGGGCGCGTGGGGCGCGGCGAGGCCCCCGGCATCGCGTTCCTCGACACCCGGGTCGAGCAGGGCTCCGTCTCCTCCCGGCACCTGCAGTCCGTCGCGGAGGCGACCGACGGCTTCGCCCTCGCCGAGCTCGACCTCCACCGCCGCGGCGCCGGCGACCTCGTGGGGGAGCTGCAGTCCGGCCTGGGCCGCACGCTCCAGCACCTCGACGTCATCCGCGACGGCGAGGTCATCGCCCGGGCCCGCGAGGACGCCTTCCCGCTCGTCGCCGCGGACCCGGATCTCGCCGACCATCCGGTGCTCGCCGCGGCGATCGAGACCCGTCTGGCGGACGCCGACGTGGAGAGGAGCTGACGTGCCCCGCATCGTCTCCGGCAGCCTCGGGGGCCGCACCATCCCCGGCATCGTCTCCAAGGGCACCCGGCCCACCTCGGACCGGGTGCGCGAGGCGCTCTTCTCCCGGCTGGACGGCTGGGACGCCCTCACCGGCGCGCGCGTGCTCGACCTGTACGCCGGCACCGGCGCCCTCGCCTTCGAGTCCCTCTCCCGCGGCGCCGCACACGCCCTGCTCGTCGAGCTGCACGCGCCGAGCGCCCGCTCGCTGGGCGCGGCCGCGAGGGAGCTGGGCCTCGCCGATCGCTGCACCGTGCGCGCCGGCCGCGCCGAGACCGTCGCCGCCCAGCTCGCCGCGGAGGCGGGGGCGGGCGCGGAGGTGGGAGAGGGCGCGGTGTCGCGGGCACCGTCCGGGGCGGCCGGTTCCGGCGGGGCGGTTGCTTCCCGCGGGGCGGCCGGTTCCGGTGAGGCGGCCGGCTCCCGTGAGCCGTGGACGCTCGTGTTCCTCGACCCGCCCTACGACGTCCCGACGGAGACCCTCGAGGCGCTGCTGGTGACCCTGCGGCCCGCGCTCGCCGACGACGCCCTCGTGGTGATCGAACGCAGCAGCCGCACCCGCCCGATCACCTGGCCCGAGGGCTGGGCGGACGACGGCACCAAGAGCTACGGCGAGACCGTGCTCCAGTACGGCGGCCCCTCCTGAGCAGACCCACGGCCGGAACGGTCCCCGCCGCGCTCACCTGCCCCCGCCCGCGTCCTGACGCGCCCCCCGCCGACCCGCCCGCGCTCCCCCCCCCGCGGATGGTCCGATTCCGTTCCCACCGCGGCACCGATATGGAACGGAATCGAACCATCCGCGGGAAGGACGCACCGCGCCGACGAGCTCCCGCAGCAACGGCCCGGTGGTGGACGACGCTCCAGCGGCGTCGATCGGCGCGACGTCGTCCCTGCGCCGAGCCTACGATCCCGTGGACCGGCGCACACCGGGCTCCGCCGTGATCGGATCCTCGCTGCCGATCACCGCGAGCAGCGCGAGCCGGCTCGCGGCCTCGGAACGGGGCGGCGCGGTGAGCACGAGCAGCACCTGGGACTCGCCCGCGGTGAACAGGGCCTGGGAGTCCACGTCGATCTCCCCGATCTGCGGGTGCACGACGGTCCTGCGGTCCTCGAAGCGGTGCCCCACCTCCTGCCGCTCCCACAGCTGGGCGAAAGCTCGCGACGGAGCCCGCGGATCCTCGCGTCTCGCGCAAGATCCTCGTGCGGCACGTGGAGCCGCTGCGCCTCGCGGAGGTGCGCGGCAGCTACGAGGAGGCCGAGGCGCGGCTGAACCCCCCCGCTCGCCTGACCCCGTCACCGGCGCGCCACTGAGCGGTCGACCGCGGTCACGAGGTGCGCGGGATCGACCCGGTGCCGGCCTTCGTGGAGATCGCGCGGGCTCGCCGGCCGGACGTCGACGTGCGCCTCGGCGGTGTCGACGACCTCCCGGGCGTGCCCGGGCCCGACGGCGGGTACGGCGGGATCCTCGCCTGGTACTCGCTGATCCACCTCGACCCCGCGGCGCTGCCCGGGGCGCTCGCCAGGATCCGTGGGGCGCTGCGACCCTGCGGCCGGCTGCTGCTGGGACTGTTCGACGGCGGCGACGCGCCAGGGCCTGAGCCCTTCGAGCATGCGGTGGTCACCGCGCACCGCTGGCCGGTGTCCGTCGTCGTCGCCCTGCTGCGGGCGGCGGGGCTCGAGCCCGTCGACGTGGTACGCCGCACCGACCCCGGGAGCCGCCCTCATCTCGCGATCGAGGCGGTCGCCGGCCCCGGCGGCGAGGGGGCGTCACCTCGGTCGATGCCGGCTCACGGCGGTTCCGGTCCTACCCTGAGCCGGTGACCGACACGCCTCCAGCCCACCCCGTCCTCGCCGACCTCGACTGGCCCCTGCGCACCGCCCACCTCGCCCTGCGCCCCGCGCGCCCCGAGGACGCCGCCGCGATCTGGCCCTGGTACGGGCACGAGGACGTGCAGGAGTACACGACCACCCACCCCGGTGACCTCGCGGCGATGCAGGAGTGGTGGGACGAGCCGAGCCGCCTCGCGAGCACCGTCGTCGCCGAGCGGGACGGGGTGATCGTCGCGACCGGAATGATCAAGGTCCAGGACGCCTGGGGCCAGTCCGACGTGGTCGAGCAGGCCCGCGGGACCCTCGCCGAGCTCGGCTGGACCGTCGACCCGGGCCGGCAGGTCGAGGGGATCGGCACCGAGCTCGCCGCGGCCCTGCTCGACGTCGCGATCGACGGCCTCGGGATCCGCCGCGTCGTCGCCGAGTGCTTCGCCGTCAACACCGCCTCCCGCCGCGTGATGGAGAAGATCGGCATGCGCCTGGAGGCCGTGCACCGCGAGGACTCCCTGCACCGCTCCGGCCACTGGATGGACGGTGCGACCTACGCGATCCTCGCCTCCGAGCGCGCCGCCGGTGAGAGGATGACCGGGTCCGACGAGACCGCCTCCCACCAGGAGACCCGATGAGCACCAGCGTCAGCCCCGTCGAGCCCGCCGTGCCCGTCACGGCGACCTTCACCGTCTCCATGGTCCCCGGTGACACGGTGCTCGAGGGCACCGGCCGCTTCGACCTCGAGAAGACCTGGCACGGCGGCATCGAGGGGACCAGCCGCGGCGTCATGCTCACCGCGGGGGACCCCGAGGCGGGCAGCGCCGGCTACGTGGCGCTCGAGGTGTTCGAGGGCGCCGTCGGCGGCCACGCCGGCACCCTCACGCTCCAGCAGTCCGGGACGATGGAGGGCGAGGACGTGGGCCTCACGTACCGGATCGTGCCCGGCGGCGGCAGCGGCGCGCTCGCCGGGCTGCGCGGGGAGATCACGATCGAGGGCATCGCCGAGGACGGCACCCACCACGCCGCCCTCACCCCGGCCTGACCGACGGTCCCCGGCCGCTCCGGCCCCTAGAGTGGGGGCCATGAGCACGGTCGTCCTCCCCGGATCCTTCGACCCCTTCACGCTGGGCCACCTGGACCTCGCGCGCCGCGCGGCCGCCCTCGCGGACTCCGTCGTGATCGCCGTGAGCCACAACCCCGGCAAGAAGAACGTCCTGGACCTCGAGACCCGCCAGCAGGTCATCCGCGAGACCCTCGCGGCGGAGGGGCTCACCGAGCGCTGCGAGGTGAGGACCCTGGGCCGCGGGCTGCTCGTCGACTTCTGCCGCGAGGCGGGGGCCCACGCCGTGGTGCGCGGGCTCCGCTCCCAGATCGACCTCGCCTACGAGGAGCCGATGGCGCGGATGAACCGCCACCTCGCGGAGGTGGACACCGTCTTCCTGCTCACCGCCGCGGATCTCGCGCACATCTCCTCGAGCCTCGTGCGGGAGGTGCACGCCCTCGGCGGTGACGTCTCCGACATGCTCCCGGCGCCCGCTCTCGACGCACTCGTCGCCGCCTCCCGCGTATCCTGAATCCCATGCCCACCACGCCTGCCACCCCTGACGCACGCGAGCCCGAGTTCGCGCCCGGACTGCGCCTGGACGCCGTCGACCTCGTGGGCCGCACCGGCTCCCACCGCCACGTGGAGCGCACCGTGCCCGCTCCCGCGCGCGACGACCTGGGCCCCGCCATGCAGCCCGAGGAGGGCGCGGACCTGCTCATCGACGTGGAGCTCGAGTCCGTCGTCGAGGGGATCTACGCCCACGGCACCGTCGGCGCCCACCTCGTGGGGGAGTGCTCCCGCTGCCTGGACCCCGTCGAGCAGGAGTTCTCCTCCCGCCTCGACGAGCTGTTCCTCTACCCGCAGAAGGTCAAGGCCGCGGACCGCGAGGACTCCGTGCTGCTCGCCGACGACGACACCGCGGACCTCAACCCGCTCGTGCGCGACGCGCTCGCCGTCGACGCCGACGAGCGCCCCCTGTGCCGTCCCGACTGCCCGGGGCTGTGCCCCACCTGCGGCTTCCGCATGGAGGACGACCCCGAGCACCACCACGAGGTGATCGACGACCGCTTCGCCGCCCTCGAGGGCTTCTTCGAGGACGACGAGCGATGAGCCGTCGGCGACGCTCCACCGAGGCCGCCGACCCCCAGGGCCTGATCGACGTGCTCCCGCTCGACGGCGGCCAGGCGGCGGATCTGCGCGAGTCCGGCCTGCTGGACCTCGCGCTCACCCACCGCTCCTACTCCTACGAGAACGACGGCATCCCGCACAACGAGCGCCTCGAGTTCCTCGGCGACGCCGTGCTCCAGCTCGCCGTCACCGAGAAGCTCTACGCGGACCATCCGAGCCTGCCCGAGGGTGATCTCGCCCGGCGCCGCGCCGCGACCGTGAGCGCCCGCGCGCTCGCCGTGATCGCGAGCCGGCTGCGCCTGGGGGAGTACGTGAAGCTGGGCCGCGGGGAGGACCTCTCCGGCGGCCGTGCGAAGGTCTCGATCCTCGCGGACACCACCGAGGCCGTCATCGGCTCCGTGCACCTCGCCTGCGGGCAGGACGTCTCGCGCCGCTTCGTGCTGGACCTCATGTCGCCGCTGCTGGACTCCGACGAGTTCCTCGAGTCCAGCTACGACTTCAAGTCCCGTCTCCAGGAGATCGCCGCGGCCTCCGGGCTCACCCCGGTCTACCGGATCACCGAGACCGGCCTCGAGCACGACAAGACCTTCACCGCGCAGGTGAGCGTCGAGGGCGTGGTCTCCGCGAGCGGCGAGGGGCATTCGAAGAAGGACGCCGAGCTCGCGGCCGCCCAGAACGCGGTGCGGGCGATCCTCGCCGAGCGCGGCGAGACGCTCATCCCGCGCGGCTGAGCCGGGACCGCGCATGCCGGAGCTGCCCGAGGTCGAGGTGGTGCGTCGCGGTCTCGCCGCGCGCGCCGTGGGCCGCACGATCACGGGGCTCGAGGTGCTCGACGCCCGCAGCCTGCGCCGCCAGAGCGGCGGGGAGGACCGCCTGCGCGCTGTGCTGCTGGGCGCTCGGATCAGCGCCGTCGTGCGCCGCGGGAAGTTCCTGTGGCTGCGCCTGGCCGACGGGCCGACGGCCGACGGTGCGGTGTCGGACGGCGGGGGGTCGGACGGCGCGGAGACCGGCGAGGCGCTCATGGCGCACCTCGGCATGAGCGGCCAGCTCCGCCTCACGACGGGGGAGACCCCGGACCCGGCGCGCGAGGCGTCCGAGGGGCCGGCCTCCGATCCGCTCCGCCACCGCCGGGTCTCGCTCTGGCTCGACGACGGCTCCCGCATCGACCTCGTGGATCAGCGGCTCTTCGGAGGGCTCTGGGCGAGCCCGCTCGTCCCCGCCCCGGACGGTCTCCCCGCCGGCGAGGGCAGCCCGGACGCCCTGCTGCCCGAGGCCGCCGCGCACGTGGCCCGCGACCTCCTCGACCCCGCGATCGACCTCCCCGAGGTGGCCCGCCGGATGCGCACCCGTCGCGCACCGGTGAAGGCGCTGCTGCTGGACCAGGCGCTCGTCTCCGGGATCGGCAACATCTACGCGGACGAGGGCCTCTGGGCCGCCCGCGTGCGCGACGACACCCCCGGCGCGGCGCTCTCCCAGCGCACCGCCCACGCCCTGCTGCGGGAGACCGCCGCCGTCATGCGCCGCGCCCTCGCGGTGGGCGGCACGAGCTTCGACGCGCTGTACGTGAACGTCGACGGCCGCAGCGGCTACTTCGCCCGCTCCCTCGCCGCCTACGGCAAGGAGGGGGAGCCGTGCCCGCGCTGCGGGACGCCGATCCGCCGCCGTGCCTTCGCCGGCCGCTCGAGCCACTTCTGCCCGCGCTGCCAGCGGGCCCCGCGACCACCCCGATCCCGCCCGACGGAAGGACCTTCGCGATGAGCGACCAGACCCCGCCCCCGATCCGCGTCATGCTCGTGGACGATCACGAGGTGGTGCGCCGCGGCATCGTCACCGTCATCTCCTCCCATCCCCGGCTCGAGGTGGTGGGGGAGGCGTCCACGGTCGCCGAGGCGAACCGTCGCCTGCCCGCGATCCGCCCCGAGGTGCTCGTGGTGGACCTCCAGCTGCCCGACGGCACCGGGCTCGACGTCATGCGCCGCGCCCGGGAGGTCGAGCCCGAGCAGACGATTCTCGTGCTCACGAGCTTCGACGACGACGCAGCCGTGCGGGAGTCCCGTGAGAGCGGCGCGGCGGGGCTCGTGCTGAAGTCCGCCCGCTCCCAGGAGATCGTCGACGCGATCCTCGCGGTGCACGGCGGGGGGAGCATCTGGCCCGCCGGCCATGAGAGCGAGGAGCCGGAGCTGTCGCCGTCGGACGCCCGGATCGTCGAGCTCATCGGCGACGGCCACTCGAACCGGGAGATCGCCGAGCAGCTGGGGATCGCGGAGAAGACGGTGAAGAACCGGATCACGGTGATCCTGCAGACCCTCGGCATGCAGCGCCGCACCCAGGTCGTCGCCATGGTCGCGGCCCGGCGTCGCGCCGGCTGGCGCTGAGCCCGACGGAGCGGTTCCAGTCCTCCTCAGTCCTCCGGGGGCAGCGTCACCCGCCACGAGATCATCGTGCCGGGCTCGAGGCTGATCGCGTCGACCCAGCCGGAGTGCCGCCGCGCCCGCGAGGACATGTTCGCGAGACCGCTGCGGCGGCGCACCGACGGGTCGATCCCGCGGCCGTTGTCCGAGACGTCGACCTGGACCACCCGGTCCACCCCCTCCTCGATCACGCTGACCGAGACGGCGACCGCGCTCGCATGGGCATGCCGGGCGGCGTTGGCGAGGCACTCGCGCACCACGGCGACCACGTCCTCGGCGATCTCCCGGGGGAGCATGCGGTCGAGCTCCGAGGGGTCCGCGGGCATACGCAGGGTCGGCACGAAGCCGAGCCCGCTGGTGGCGAGGCCCACCTCGTGGCGCAGCCGCTCCGCGAGCGTCGCCTCGCTGCGCTCGCGGCGCAGGGACTGCACGATCTGACGGATCTGCGCCACCGCGTTCTCGACGCCCTCGACGCCGGCGGCGACCGCCGAGCGGATCCGCGCGTTGCTGGGCGGCTCGCCGGTGGAGGAGAGCGACTGGGCGAGGGCCTCGAGCTCCATCCCCACCGCGAAGAGCTCCTGGATCGCGAGGTCGTGGAGGTCGCGGGCGATGCGCCCGCGCTCGTCGTCGAGCTCGCCCGCGTCGCCGAGGTCCGGGAGGCGCAGCGTGAGCGCCACGAGCGCGGCGAGCGCGTCGAGCCGCTCCCGGCTGCCGGTGCCGGCGCGTGAGGGACCGGTCGTCGTCGGCGGGCCGAGCACCAGCAGGGCGCCGGTCCCGTGCTCCCCGGCATCGACCACCGCGGCGTCCACCGCGAGCATCCCGGAGCCGAGGTCCACCGTCGCGATCGACTCGACGCCCTCCGCCGAACCGGTGCGCAGCGCGGTGCCGAGACCCGACGCCGCCGGGACGGGGGCGCCGAGCAGACGGGAGGAGGAGGGGCCGTCCGCGAGCTCGACGATCCAGCCGCCGGCGCCGTCGGCGAGCACGAGCAGGGCGTTCTCCGCCCCGAGGTCCGTGCGCGCCGAGCGGACGAGCAGCTCGAGCAGCTCCTCGGGCTCCGCGCCCGCGAGCACGGCGCTCGTGAGGTCCTGGATCCGGGTGCGGGTCATCGGAGCTCCTCGATCCTGAGCACGGGGGTGCCGGGCGGGATCGCCGACTCCCGATGGGTGACGACCACGACCGTGCTCGTCGCCGGCACGAGGGACTCGTCCCCGGGGGTGAGCAGGGCGCGCAGCAGCGCGTCGCCGCGGGCGGCGTCGAGGTGCTCGGTGGGCTCGTCGAGCAGGAGCACCGGGCCGCGGCGCACCACGGCGCGCGCGAGCAGCAGGCGACGCCGCTCGCCGCCGGAGACGGTGGTGCCGTCCGGTCCGAGCAGGGTGTCGAGCCCCGCCGGGAGGGTGCCCACCCATGCCGCGAGGCCGACGGCCCCGAGCGCTGAGAGCGCCTCCTTGTCCGCGAGGTCCCCGCGCACCACGCGCAGGTTCTCCCGCAGCGTCGTCGCGAAGACGTGCGAGTCCTCGGGGAAGGCCGTGACCTGCTGGCGAGGGTCCTGGCCCGCGGCGTCGACGGTGCCCGCGAGCGGGTCGAGCAGCCCGGCGAGCGTGAGCAGCAGCGTGGTCTTCCCGCTGCCGGAGGGACCGAGCACCGCGAGCCGCGACCCGGCGGGCAGGTCGAGGTCGAGGTCCCGGACGACCGGCGCCCCGGCCGACCAGCCCGCGGTGAGCCCCTGGGCGCGCAGCGGCGCGGTGATCGCGCGCTCGGCGGTGCGGGAGGGCTCCGGTCGGGCCGCGTCCCAGCGCTCACCGGCCGCGGCCTCGAGGCGGGCGGCGGCGGAGCGGGAGCGGGCGTGCTGGGCGGCCGCGGCGGGCAGCGCGGTCGCGGCCTCGAAGGCGGAGAGCGGCAGGAGCACGAGGACGCCGATCTGCCCGGCGGTCGCGGCGCCGGCGGACCACGCGGCGCCCGCCGCGATCAGGGACCCGAGCACGGTCAGGGCGATCGCGAGCGGCACGGCGGCCGTCGCGAGGGCGGAAGGCAGGGCGGCGCGGTCCAGGGCGCGGTCCTGGCGCCGCTGGGAGGCGGCGAGACCGGTCAGGGAGTCCTCGAGCCGGCCCTCGAGCCGCAGGGAGGTCGCGTCGTCGAGGATCTCGAGCAGGCTCGTGCCCACCCCCGCGCGGCCCTCGACCACCGCCTCCTCCCGCACCCGGGCCGCGCGGTGCGCGGCGGCGGGGGCGAGGAGAGCGGCGACGAGCTGTCCCAGTAGCATCGCCGCCGCGCCGAGCGGCGAGATCGGCGCGATCGTGACGACGGCGACCACGGCCATCACGGCCGCGACGAGCGCGGGGACGATCGCGGAGACGACGTGGTCGCCGAGCTCCTGGGCGTCGTCCCCGAGCCGGGTGAGCAGGTCGCCGCGGCGCAGGCGGGTCAGCGCGTCGTCGCGACGGGAGGCGAGCGCCGTGTACAGGGTGGCGCGCAGGGAGACGACGCCGCGCAGGGCGACGTCGTGCGCGAGCATCCGGTCCAGCCAGCGCAGCACCGCCCGGGAGACTCCGAGGGCGCGCACGGCGACCACCGCGACCGTCAGGTCGAGCACGGGCGGCATCGTCCAGGCGCGGGTGACGAGATAGGCGGAGACCGCGGCGAGGGCGAAGGCCGCCCCGGCGGTCGCGGCGGCGGCGAGGACGGCGGCGAGCAGCCGACCCCGCGGGAGCGCGAGGGCCCGCTCCGCCGTGCGCAGCGCGATCATCGGGTCACCTCCGTCCCGAGGGACACGACGTCGTCCGCCCGTCCGAGGAGGGTCTCACGATGCGCGACGACGAGGACGGTGCGTCCCTGCTCGCGCAGGCGGTCCACGAGGTCCAGGACGATCTGCTCCGTGCCGCCGTCGAGGTGGGCCGTCGGCTCGTCGAGGACCACGAGCGGGGCGGGGGACAGGAGCGCCCGAGCGAGGGAGAGGCGCTGCCGCTCGCCGAGGGACAGGCCGCGACCGCCGCGGCCGAGGTCGGCGTCCCAGCCGCGGGCCGCGATGACCGGGGCGAGCCCCGTGAGCCGCGCCGCCTCCTCGAGCTCCTCCGCGCCGGCATCGGGACGGGCGGCGGCGAGCACCTCGCGGAGCGTGCCCGGTGGGAGCACCGGGCGCTGGGGGAGCAGGGTCAGCTGGTCCCAGTAGCTGCGCCGGTCCAGGTCGCGGACGTCGGTCACGGCGCCGTCGGGCCCGATCACCTCGGCGCGTCCGCGGTCGGGGTCGAGCAGGCCCAGCAGCACCTGCACGGCGGTGGTCTTGCCGGTCCCGGAGGCGCCGGTGAGCGCGAGCACGCGGCCCGGGCGCAGGGTGAGCTCGGCGCCGTCCGGGGCGAGACCATGGCGGGAGGCCACGGCGATGTCCCGCAGGGCGAGGGTCGAGCGGCGCAGGTCCGGCGCGGGCAGCGTTCCCGCTGAGGACAGGGGCTCCGCGAGCACGGTGAAGGTCGCGTCGAGCGCCGCGAGGCCATCGGTCGAGGCGTGGTAGCGGGCGCCGACGCTCCGCAGCGGCAGGTGCACCTCGGGGGCGAGCACGAGCACCGCGAGCGCCGGGGCGAGCTCCATCTCCCCGGCGACGAGCCGGAGACCGATGCTCACCGCGACGAGGGCGACGCACAGGGTCGAGAGGAACTCGAGCACCATCGAGGAGAGGAAGGCGTAGCGCAGCGAGCCGAGGGCGGAGGCGCGGTGGCGGTCGCCGAGCGCGCGCACGGTGCGCTCGGGCCCGTGCTCGCGGCCCAGGGCGCGCAGGGTGGGCAGCCCGTCCACGAGGTCCAGCAGCTGCGCCCACAGCGAGCGCATGTCCTCGATGAGCCGGGCGGAGCGGCCCACGGTGAGGGAGCCCACGAGGATCATGAATAGCGGGATCAGCGGCAGGGTCACGAGGGTGATGACGGCGCTCAGCGGGTCCAGCAGGGCGATCACGAGGAGGCACAGCGGGGTGACGGTCGCGGCGAGCAGGAGCTGGGGGACGTAACCCACGAGATAGGGCCGCAGCTTCTCCAGCCCGCTCGTCGCGAGCGAAGCGACGTCCGCCCCGCGCCCCGCTCCGGCCCGGGGGCCGAGCTCCGCCGTGTGGGAGACCAGGCGCAGCCGGAGGTCCGCGATCGTGGCCGTCGCGGAGCGGTGGCCGTAGCGCTCGGTGATCCCTGCCGCGAGCGCCCTCACGCCGAGGGCGAGGAGGACGGCGGCGAGCGTCCCCGGCAGGGCCGTCGGCAGGGTGCCGTCCTGCAGCAGCGCCGTGCCGAGCCGCGCGAGCCCGAGCGCGACGGTGATCGCGCAGCCCGCCTGCACGAGCCCCAGCAGCACGGTGCGCAGCACGTGGCCCCGGGCGGCCCGCACCTCCCGCACGAGGCGCGGGTCCAGGGGCGCGCGGCTGCGGCGGGCGGGCGCCGCCGGGGCGTCGACCCGGCTGCCGACGGGGGTCTCGGCGGGGGCGGTCACTCCGCCTCGAACGCCCGACGGTGGCCCTCGGCGAGGCGGGCGGCGAGGGGCTTCACGGTGGCCCGGGTGGAGCCGTCCTCGTTCAGACGATGGCGGAACACCCAGTACGCCCAGCTCTGATAGACGAGGATCACCGGCACGAGGATGCAGGTCACGACGAGCATGATGGTCAGCGTGTGCGGGGTCGAGGAGGAGCCCGCGACCGTCAGCCCGGTGCCCTCGAGGCCCGTGGACGGCATGACGTAGGGGAACAGTCCGCCGAACAGCGTCGCCGCCGCGGCGAGGATCGCGACGCCTGTCCCCACGAGGGTGAGCCCTTCGCGCCGGCCGCGCTGGGCGAGAAGAGTCCCCACGAGGGCGAGGGCCGCCACGAGCAGCGGCGCCCAGGTCCACGACTGGTGCGAGTACGCCAGCTGGTACCAGAGCAGCAGCGCGGCGCCGCCCAGGAGGGCGGGGAGCATGAGCAGTCGTGCCCGGCGGCGGGCCCGCTCCCGCAGGTCGCCCTGGAGCTTGAGCGTGAGGTAGTGAGAGCCGTGCAGCCAGAACAGCAGCACGAGCACCACCCCGGCGAGGAGCGCGAAGGGCTGCAGGAGCCCGGCGGCGGAGGTCACGACCCAGCGGTTCTGGTCGATCTCGACGCCCGCGACGACGTCGCCGAGCACGATGCCCCAGAGGAACGGCGGCAGGAAGCCGGTCGCGACGTGGATCCCGTCCCAGGCGCGGCGCCACGCGTCGCCGGGTCGCGCGTCGCGATAGGTGAAAGCGACCACGCGCACGATCAGTGAGAACAGCAGGAGCAGCAGCACGGGGTAGAAGCCGGAGAAGAGCGTGGCGTACCACTCGGGGAAGGCCGCGAAGATCGCGGCGGCGCCGGTGATGATCCACACCTGGTTGCCGTCCCAGACGGGGTGGATGGTGCTCAGCAGGGTGTGGCGCTCGTGGTCGTCGCGGGCGAGGGTGCCCACGTTCATCTGCACGCCGAAGTCGAAGCCCTCGAGCACGAAGTACACGCCGAACAGGAGCGCGATGAGCGCGAACCAGGCGATCTGGAGGCCGGTGGGGGCGAGGAGGGGGTCCATGGTGGTCGTCCTTCCGTTCTCAGTAGTCGAAGGAGAGCATGGGCGTGTCCAGCTGCCCCGTGTCCGGGTCGCGGTGGGGCAGCGGGGCGCCCTGGAGCGCGGTGCGCCGGATGAGCAGGAACCACACGACCGCGAGGACGCCGTAGACGAGCGTGAAGGCGATCAGGCTCGCCACCACCCAGCCCGCGGGATGGCTCGAGACCCCCTGGAGCGTCATGAGCCGCACGGTCGGGTCGTCGGGGTTGGGGTGCACCACCCAGGGCTGGCGTCCCATCTCGGTGAACACCCAGCCGGCGGAGTTCGCGAAGAACGGCATGGGGATCGCGAGCACGGTGAACCACTGGAAGGCGCGCGAGCCGGTGGTGCGGCCCTTCCTCGTGGCCCACAGGGCCCACAGCGCGACGACGCCGCTGAACGCCGCGAGACCCATCATCAGGCGGAAGGACCAGTAGGTGACGAAGAGGTTGGGGCGGTACTCCGCGGTGACCTGGTTCCCGTGGATGTCCGTCACCGTCGAGCCGAACTCCTCCTGCGCCTGGGCGTTGAGCTCGTCGACGCCCTGGAGGGTCGCGTCGAAGGTGTGGGTGGCCAGGAAGGAGGTCACGTAGGGGACCTCGATGAGGTGGGTGATGCTCGAGCAGTCCTGGGCGAAGGCGTCGGGCCCGCCCACGGTGAGGATCGAGAAGGAGGCGCCGGTCTCGGTCTCGCACAGCGCCTCGGCCGAGGCCATCTTCATCGGCTGCTGCTTGAACATGATCTGCGCCTGCTGGTCACCGGAGACCACCAGGGCGATCGCGGCCAGGACCATGGCGAGCACGCCGAAGCGCACCGTGGGCCGGTAGAGGCCGCGGGCGAGCTCGTGCTGGCGCGAGCCCTCCTCGGTGTCCCGGCCCACGTCGTCCGCGGCGCGGTGGTGCTTGACCATGTGCCAGGAGGCGATGCCGGTGACGAAGGCGGCGGCGACGAGCCAGGCGCCCGCGATCACGTGGGGGAAGGCGGCGAGCGTCGTGACGTTGGTGAGCACCGCCCAGAGCGAGTCGAGCTCCGCGCGGCCGGTCTCCGGGTTCAGGGTCGCGCCCACGGGGTGCTGCATGAAGGAGTTCGCGGCGACGATGAAATAGGCCGAGCAGGTGGTGCCCAGGGCGACCGCCCAGATCGTCAGCAGGTGGATCTTCTCGGGCAGCTTGTTCCAGCCGAAGATCCACAGCCCCAGGAACACCGACTCGAGGAAGAAGGCGATGAGCCCCTCGAGGGCGAGCGGCGCGCCGAACACGTCCCCGACGTAGCGCGCGTACTCCGACCAGTTCAGACCGAACTGGAACTCCTGGACGATGCCCGTCGCGATGCCGATCGCGAAGTTCAGCACGAGCAGGGAGCCGAAGAACTTCGTCATACGGGTCCAGGCGTCCTTGCGGTCCGGGTCCTTCGCGAACACGGAGAAGGTCTGCATGACCGCGACGAGCAGCGAGAGGCCGATCGTGAGCGGGACGAAGAGGAAGTGGTAGACGGTGGTGATGCCGAACTGCCACCGGGCGAGATCGAGGGCTTCCATGAATGCTCCAAGTCGAGGGGGGCGACGGGGACGCCATGACGACCGTACGGCGCACCGCGGCGCGCCCACGAGGACCATGGTCCTTCCTGACCGCGTGACACGCACCCCGTTCCGAGGGTTCCGCTGTGCCATACTGACCGCGGCACTCTCCTGCTCCGTACCGGGTGGGGGAACCTCCCGGCGTCGATGCGCCGGAGCACCGGTGACGCGTCCGTCGCGACCGAGTCGGCTCCTCCATCGACACGCTGCGCTCCCCTCGGGAGCAGCGCCTGGCGAGGGCCGGAGACTTCCGTCCCCCAGGACGATGACCACGTGGACCCAGGGTGCGCTGGATCCTTTCGAAGGAGACGGCCTCATGGCTGACAGCACCACCACCCCCGATCCTGCGGATCCCGCACCCCGTCGCACCCGCCGCCGCGCGGCGGGAGCCCCCGCCGGCGCCCCGGCGCCGTCCGTCGTCGAGACGTCCGCCGCGGAGTCCTCCGAGACCGCCACGGCGCCCCGCACCTCGGTGCCCGAGCAGGCCGCGGCGTCTGCCGAGCCCGCCGCTCCGAAGCGAACCCGCCGCCGCGCGGCCGGCGCCCCGGCCGGTGCCCCCGTGTTCCGCGCGGCCACCGATCCCGCTCCCGAGTCCGAGCCCGAGGTCGAGGAGGCCCCGGCCCCCGCGCCGGAGGCCGACGTCGAGCAGGACACCCCTGCGGCGCCCGAGCCCGCCGCCCGCGCCGAGCGCGAGCGTCCCGCCGAGGACGACCACGACACCTCGAGCGTCGTCGCGGATCTCCGCGCCCTCGCCGATGCCCGCGGCAGCGGCGACCGCGCCGACGAGGACGGTCGGGAGCGCCGCGAGCGCGCCCAGCTCGACTTCGCCTCGCTCCTGTTCCAGGCGCCGGCGCCCGTGCAGCCCCGGACCACCGTCGGCCCCGGTCTGCCCGTGTTCGCCGAGGACGAGGACGACGAGACCCCCGACAGCGCGGAGGACCGCGAGGACGCCGACGGGACCGACGCGGACGACCGCGACCGGGACGAGCGCGACGCCCAGGGCTCCGACGATGACGACGAGCAGCGCTCCGGCGCCTCCCGCCGCCGTCGCCGCCGCGGTGGCCGCGGTCGCCGCGGCCGCGGTCGCGGCGAGGACGACGCCCGCGACGAGGAGCAGGGCGAGGACGACCGGGGCGATGCCGCCGGTGACGCCGACGACGCCGAAGCCGACACCCCGCAGGACGAGGACCCCCAGGACGACGCCGAGCAGCGTGCCGAGGGCGAGGGTCGCTCCTCGCGCTCGCGCTCCGGTCGCCGCCGGGGCCGCGGTCGCGGCGCGGGCGCCCGCTCCGAGGAGCCCGCCGAGGGCGACAGCGCCCCCGAGGGCTCGGCGGAGGACGCCGGGACCGAGGGCTCCGGCTCCGAGGACTCCGGTCCCGACGACCAGGACCAGGCCGGCTCCTCCTCGAGCTCGCGCCGGCGTCGCCGCCGTCGCCGCTCCGACGCGGGGGACGGCGAGTCGACCTCCCCCGACGATCCGCCCAACACCGTCGTCAAGGTCCGCGAGGCCCGCGACGAGGTGAAGGCCGTCAAGGGCTCCACGCGCCTCGAGGCCAAGAAGCAGCGCCGCCGCGAGGGCCGTGACAACGGTCGTCGTCGCAACGTCATCACCGAGGCGGAGTTCCTCGCCCGCCGTGAGTCCGTGAAGCGCTCGATGATCGTGCGCGAGCGCCCGGGCCGCACGCAGATCGCCGTGCTCGAGGACGACGTGCTCGTCGAGCACTACGTCGCCGCGAAGTCGCACACCTCGATGGTCGGCAACGTGTACCTGGGCAAGGTCCAGAACGTGCTGCCCTCCATGGAGGCCGCGTTCGTGGACATCGGCAAGGGCCGCAACGCCGTGCTCTATGCCGGTGAGGTCAACTGGGACGCCGTGGGCCTCGAGGGCCAGCCGCGCCGCATCGAGCTCGCCCTCAAGAGCGGCGACCCGGTGCTGGTCCAGGTCACCAAGGACCCGATCGGCCACAAGGGCGCACGGCTCACGAGCCAGATCTCGCTCCCCGGCCGCTACGTCGTCTTCGTGCCCGGTGGCTCGATGACGGGCATCTCCCGGAAGCTCCCGGACACCGAGCGCAACCGCCTGAAGAAGATCATGCGCCAGCTCATCCCCGAGGACGCGGGCGTCATCGTGCGCACCGCCGCCGAGGGGGCGAGCGAGGAGGAGCTGACCCACGACGTCGAGCGCCTGCGCGCCCAGTGGGAGAAGATCCAGAAGGCGCAGAAGGCGCGCTCCGCGCCGATCGCCCTCTCCCAGGAGCCCGACCTCGCGATCAAGGTGGTCCGCGACGTCTTCAACGAGGACTTCACCTCGCTGATCGTCGAGGGCTCCTCGACCTACGAGGCCGTCCACGAGTACGTCAAGGACGTGGCCCCGGACCTCCTCGAGCGCGTCACCGCGCACGTCGGCCCGAAGGACTCCTTCGCGAAGCACCGCGTGGACGAGCAGCTGCTCAAGGCCATGGACCGCAAGGTCTACCTGCCCTCCGGCGGCTCCCTCGTCATCGACCGCACCGAGGCGATGACGGTCATCGACGTCAACACCGGCAAGTTCACCGGCTCCGGCGGCTCCCTCGAGGAGACGGTGACCCGCAACAACCTCGAGTCCGCCGAGGAGATCGTGCGCCAGCTGCGGCTGCGCGACATCGGCGGCATCATCGTCATCGACTTCATCGACATGGTGCTCGAGTCCAACCGCGACCTCGTGCTGCGGCGCCTGGTCGAGTGCCTGGGCCGTGACCGCACCAAGCACCAGGTCGCCGAGGTCACCTCGCTGGGCCTCGTGCAGATGACCCGCAAGCGCGTGGGCCAGGGCCTCGTGGAGACCTTCTCCACCACCTGCGAGCACTGCAACGGCCGCGGCGTCCTCGTGGACATCGACGGCGAGGCGCACCAGCACGGCGACGGCGGAGGCGCCCGCATCGACGGACCGGACGAGCAGTCCTCCTCCGGCTCCTCCCGCTCGGGCAAGCGCCGCCGCGGCCGCGGTCGCGGCAAGGACTCCGAGGGCGGTGAGGCGGAGAAGAGCGCCGAGAACGGCGGCGAGAGCGCCGGCGAGCACGCCGAGGACTCGGGCGACGTGCACCGCCTGGGCAACGACGACACGCGGGCCCTGGCGCGCGCGACGATCGCCTCCATCGCGGCGGCGACCACCTCGCACCCGCACCCGGAGGTCGTCGTGGACGGCGAGGTCGTGGCGGTGACGGAGGGCGAGGAGCCTGCTCCGGCGCACGTCGAGGCCGCGCCCGCGGATGACACCCAGGCGAAGAGCCAGGAGGAGAGTCAGGGGGAGGACCAGAGCGCCCTGAACTCCGAGGCGTGACGCGTTCCACAGCATTCCTGCAGGTCGCGGCGCACACCGTGGTTGACCGCAGGGTGTGGGGATCGTAGGCTGTCCCGTGGCGCTCAGCGCGCCGATGCCCTTCCCCTCCGGGTCCGCCTGGCCGCAGCCTCCCTCCCGTCCGCGGGACCGGTCGACGGTCGCAGGTCGGCGGTTCGACCCGGGGAACGGCGCCCCTCAGCAGAAGCAGCAGTACTCATCGAGATGGAGCAGTGACGTGGTGTACGCAATCGTCCGCGCAGGCGGCCGTCAGGAGAAGGTGTCGGTCGGCGACACCATCGTGATCAACCGCGTGGCCGGCGAGGCGGGCGACTCCGTGGAGCTCGCCCCCGTCCTGCTGGTCGACGGTGACAAGATCACCTCGACGCAGGCCGACCTCGGCAAGGTCAAGGTCACGGCGGAGAAGGTCGAGGACCTCCGCGGTCCGAAGATCCGGATCCTCAAGTACAAGAACAAGACCGGCTACAAGAAGCGCCAGGGCCACCGCCAGGAGCTCACGCGCCTCAAGATCACCGGCATCGCCTGATCGTCCTAGCGACGTCGAAGACTCGAGAGAAGGTCACTCCTCATGGCACATAAGAAGGGCGCAAGCTCCTCCAAGAACGGTCGCGACTCGAACGCGCAGCGCCTCGGCGTGAAGCGCTTCGGCGGCCAGGTTGTCGGCGCGGGCGAGATCATCGTCCGCCAGCGCGGCACCTCCATCCACCCGGGCGACGGCGTCGGCCGCGGCAACGACGACACGCTGTTCGCGCTCACCGCGGGCACCGTCGAGTTCGGCCGCAAGCGCGACCGTCGCGTGGTCAGCGTCGTCGAGACTGCCTGATCCCGCTCCCGGCCCGTCCGGGAACCCAGCCTCTCGAGGGGCGGAGCCGCTGCTCCGCCCCTCGATGCATATCCGCTCCAGAGCCCTCGGGAGGGCACCCATGGCCACGTTCGTCGACCGCGTCCAGCTCCACGTCATCGCCGGTGCCGGCGGGAACGGCGCCGCCTCGATCCGCCGCGAGAAGTTCAAGCCCCTCGCCGGGCCCGACGGCGCCGACGGCGGCCGCGGCGGCGACGTGATCCTCGAGGTGGACCCGTCCACCACGACCCTGCTCGCCTACCACCACAAGCCCCACCGCAAGGCCACCTCGGGCGGCTTCGGCAAGGGCGACATGCGCGCCGGGGCGCGCGGCGAGGACCTGATCCTCCCCGTGCCCGACGGCACCGTCGTCGCGACCGCCGACGGCCAGGTGCTCGCGGACCTCGTGGGCGTCGGCACCCGCTTCGTCGCCGCCCAGGGCGGCCAGGGCGGCCTCGGCAACGCGGCCCTGTCCTCCCGCCAGCGCAAGGCCCCGGGCTTCGCGCTGCTCGGTGAGCCGGGGGAGGAGCGCGACCTGGTCCTCGAGCTGAAGACCGTCGCCGACGTCGCGCTCGTGGGCTACCCGAGCGCCGGCAAGAGCTCGCTCATCGCCGCGATGAGCTCCGCCCGGCCCAAGATCGCCGACTACCCCTTCACCACGCTCGTGCCGAACCTCGGCGTCGTCGAGGCCGGCGAGCACCGGTACACGATCGCCGACGTCCCCGGCCTGATCCCCGGCGCGAGCCAGGGCAAGGGACTGGGACTGGAGTTCCTGCGCCACATCGAGCGCTGCCACGTCATCGTGCACGTGCTGGACACGGCCGCCCTCGAGTCGGACCGCGACCCGGTCTCCGATCTCGAGACCATCGAGAACGAGCTCGCGACCTACGCCGCGGGCCTCGACGAGGGCGCCGGCGACCGCGTGCCGCTCATGGAGCGCCCCACCGTCATCGTCCTGAACAAGACGGACGTGCCCGACGGCGCCGACATGGCGGACCTCGTCCGTGAGCGCCTGGGCGACCGCGGCGTGCCGATCCTCGATATCTCCGCCGTGTCCCACAAGGGCCTGCGCGAGCTGTCCTTCGTCCTCGCGGGCCTCGTCGAGGAGGCGCGGGCCTCGCTGCCCGAGCCCGAGGAGGCACCCATCGTGCTCACGCCGCGTGCGCGCGGCGGCCGCGAGTTCGAGGTGGTCAAGGAGCAGTTCGAGGGCGACAACGCCTTCCGCGTCGTGGGTGACAAGCCCGAGCGCTGGGTCAAGCAGACCGACTTCGCGAACGACGAGGCCGTGGGCTATCTCGCGGACCGCCTCGCGAAGGTGGGCGTGGAGGAGGCGCTGTACAAGGCAGGGGCCGTCGCGGGCTCGACCGTGATCATCGGTCCTGGACAGGACGCCGTGGTCTTCGACTGGGAGCCCACAATGGTGGGCGGCGCCGAGCTCCTGCTCGGCGCGCGCGGCGCGGATCGCCGCCTCGAGGACCACCACCGCCCCACGCGTGAGCAGAAGCGTGAGGAGCAGCGGGAGCGCACGGCGTCCCGGATGCAGCGGATCGAGGCGATGGAGAAGGAGCGACGCGCCGGCCACTGGGCCGATCCGACGATCAGCGACGAGGAGAACTGAGCATGGTCACCGTCCCCGCCGAACCGCATCAGCCGGCGAGGCTGCTCGCACGCACCGACATCCCCGGACCGCGGCGGGCGGTGGTCAAGATCGGCTCCTCGAGCCTCACCCGCGCCGACGGCCACCTCGACGAGACCGGACTGCGGCTCATCGCAGACCAGGTCGCCGAGCTCCTGCACGGCGGCTGGGACGTCGTGCTGGTCTCCTCCGGTGCGATCGCCGCGGCGCTGGGCCCGCTGGGCCTGGACGAGCGCCCGAGCGACGTGCCCACCCAGCAGGCGTGCGCGGCCGTGGGCCAGTCGCTGCTGGCCACGGCCTGGGCCGCCGCCTTCGGCGCCCACGGCCGGATCTCCGGTCAGCTGCTGCTGACCGAGGCGGACGTCATCCGCCCGGACACCTACCGCAACGTGCGCTCGGCCCTCGAGGCGATGCTCGCCGTGGGCGTCATCCCCGTGATCAACGAGAACGACACGACGGCGACCCACGAGATCCGCTTCGGCGACAACGACCGCCTCGCCGCGCTCGTGGCGCAGCTCCTGGGCGCGGATCTCCTCGTCCTGCTGACGGACGTCGACGGCCTGTACACGAAGAACCCGGCGGAGCCCGATGCCGAGCGGATCAGCGTGGTCGACGACTTCGCGGCGCTCGTGGACGTGAAGGTCGGCTCGGTCGGCTCGAAGGTCGGCACGGGCGGCATGGTCACCAAGCTCGACGCCGCCCACCACGCCTCGACGACCGGCACGGCCACGATCCTCACCCGTGCTGACCGCTTCGGCGCCGCCGTGCGCGGGGAGGACGTCGGCACGTTCTTCCCCGCGCAGACGGGCCGTCGCCGCTCCCGGCTCGTGTGGCTGCGCTACGCGACGCGCGGCGCGGGCACGCTGCGCCTGGACGAGGGCGCCGCGGCGGCGATCCGCTCCCGCCGCCGCTCCCTGCTGGCCGTCGGCATCACGGAGGTGACCGGGGCGTTCTCCGCCGGGGTCCCCGTGGACATCGCCGATCCCGACGGCACCGTCATCGCCCGCGGCCTCGTCGCCTACTCGAGCGAGGACCTCCGCGCCATGGCGGGTCTCACCACCGCGGAGCTCCGCGAGCGCATCGGCGACCACTACGGCCGCTCGGTCGTGCACCGCGACGCGATGGTGATGCTGGGCTGAGCCCCACGGGGTCCGCGCCCGCACGGGCGGGGTCCCCCGCCCGGCGGCACCGGTGCTCAGCGCGGGTAGCTCGACTGGGCCCCGCGGGCGGTGACGGATCTCCCCGCGAAGGCAGTCGCCCGCTCGGCGGCCCGCACGAGTCCCTCACCCGCGGCGAGGTGGGCGGCGAGCGCGCCGATGAACGCGTCCCCGGCCCCCGTCGTGTCGACGACCTCGACCTGCGCCGCCGGGATCACCGCGGGCTCGTCGACCTCCGTCCTGTCGCCCGCATCGAGGGCGGGGCCCGCGACGACGGCCCCGCGGGCGCCGAGGGTCAGCACGACGGAGCGCACCCCCGCGCCCCGCAGGGCGGCGACGAGCTCCTGCGGATCCCGGTCCCCGCCCGCGTCCGTGGTCGCGCCCGTGCCTGCACCCTGGAGCTGCTCGAGCACCGCCGCCGCCTCGTGCTCGTTGACGACGAGCGGGTCCGCGGCACGCATCACCGCGGGGTCCAGGGCGAGCACCGGGGCGGGGTTGAGCACCACCCGGACGCCCGCCGCGCGGGCCGCCCGCGCCGCCGCCTCGATGCCCTCGCGCGGGATCTCGCCCTGCAGCACGAGCACCGCGGCCCGGGCGAGGAGGTCGGCGTGCCGGTCCACGGCGGCCGCGTCCACGGAGGCGTTCGCTCCGGGCACCACGAGGATGGCGTTCTCGCCGTCCGCCGCGACCGTGACGACGGCGAGGCCCGTCGGCCGGGGGACGACCGCCACGGCGGAGAGGTCCACGCCGTCCTCGCGCAGGAGCCCGAGGGCGACCTCGGCGTCGGGGTCGTCCCCGACGGCACCCACCATGTGCACCGCGGCGCCGGCGCGCGAGGCGGCGAGGGCCTGGTTCGCCCCCTTGCCGCCGGGGGAGCGGCCACCGCCGCCCGCGATCAGCGTCTCCCCGGGGGAGGGGTGGCGGTCCACGGTGAGGGCGAGGTCCACGTTCAGGGAGCCCACCACGACGACGATCTCATCACTCATGCACTCCATCGTGCCTCGCCGCGCCCCGCGTACGCTGGAGCGCATGACTGTCACCCGCGAGCACACCGACGTCGAGACCGCCGTCCTGGCGGCCGCCCGCGCCGCGAAGGAGGCCCAGCCCGCCCTCGCCCGGCTGCACCGCTCCCAGAAGGACGCCCTGCTGCTGGCCATGGCGGACGCCCTCGTCGAGCGCAGCACGGAGATCGTGGAGGCGAACGCCCACGACCTCGCCGCCGCGGACGCCTCCGGCATGGAGGCGGGCCTGCGGGACCGCCTCGCGCTGAGCGAGGAGCGCGTCGCCGCGATCGCCCAGCAGCTGCGCGACGCCGCCGCCCTCCCGGACCCGGTGGGCGAGGTGGTGCGCGGCGGGCTGCTCGACAACGGCCTCGAGCTGCGCCAGGTGCGCGTGCCCATGGGCGTGATCGGCATGGTCTACGAGGCCCGGCCCAACGTCACGGTCGACGCCGCCGGCCTCTCCCTCAAGGCGGGCAGCGCCGTCGTGCTGCGCGGCGGCTCCGCCGCCCTGCACTCCAACACCGCGCTCATCGCCGTCCTCCGCTCCGTGCTCGCCGCGCAGGGCCTGCCCGAGGACCTCGTCATCGGCATCGACGAGCACGGTCGGGACGGCGTGGACGTGCTCATGCGCGCCCGTGGCCTCGTGGACCTGCTCATCCCGCGCGGCGGCGCCGGCCTCATCCGGCGCGTCGTGGAGAACTCCCTGGTGCCCGTCATCGAGACCGGCACCGGCAACACGCACGTCTTCGTCGACGCGAGCGCGGACCTCGAGCAGGCCGCGGCGATCGTCCACAACGCGAAGACCCAGCGCATCGGGGTCTGCAACTCCCTCGAGACGCTGCTCGTCCACGCGGACGTCGCCGAGCGGGCGCTCCCCGCGATCGCCCCGGGCCTCGTCGAGGCCGGGGTGCGGATCCACGCCGACGAGCGCGCGGGGGAGATCCTCGCCGAGGCCGGGGTGGCGAGCGAGCCCGCCACCGAGGAGGACTGGGACACGGAGTACCTGGCCCTCGAGATCGCGGTGCGCGTGGTCGAGGACCTCGACGCCGCGCTCGAGCACATCCGCACCTGGTCCACGGGGCACACCGAGTCGATCCTCACCACCCACCTCCCCTCGCAGCAGCGGTTCCTCGCCGAGGTCGACTCGGCCGTCGTCATGGCGAACGCCTCGACCCGGTTCTCCGACGGCGGCGAGTTCGGCTTCGGCGCGGAGATCGGCATCTCGACCCAGAAGCTCCACGCCCGCGGGCCGATGGGCCTGACCGAGATCACCGCCACGAAATGGATCGTCGTGGGCCAGGGGCACGTGCGCCCCTGACCCCGGGTGCTGTGGGATGATGACGCGGTCACCCAGGAAAGGCGCTTCCAGTCATGATCGATCAGCTCATCATCCTCGCCGAGGCCGGCCACGAGGCCACCGAGGGCGTGCCGCCGCAGTACATCGGCATCGGGGCGTTCATCACGATGCTCATCCTGCTCGGCATCGCGAGCCTCGTCGGCGGCAGCCACCAGCGTGACGAGGACTCCGAGCACCACACCGATCACTGAGCCCCATGGAGCAGCAGCGGCGACGGATCGGCGTGATGGGCGGGACGTTCGACCCGATCCACCACGGCCACCTGGTCGCCGCGAGTGAGGTGCAGAGCGTCTTCGCCCTGGACGAGGTGGTGTTCGTGCCCACCGGCCGCCCATGGCAGAAGTCCGAGCGGGAGATCTCCGATCCGGAGCACCGCTACCTCATGACCGTCGTCGCGACGGCCGCGAACCCCGTCTTCACCGTCTCGCGGGTGGACGTGGACCGGCCCGGGGACACCTACACGATCGACACCCTCCGCGATCTCCACGCCCAGCACGACGACGCCGACCTCTTCTTCATCACCGGCGCTGACGCCCTCCAGAACATCCTGACCTGGAAGGACAACGAGGAGATCTTCGAGCTCGCGCACTTCGTCGGGGTCACCCGGCCGGGGCACGAGCTCGACACCTCCGGTCTCCCGGCCGACGGCGTCACCCTCATCGAGGTGCCGGCCATGGCGATCAGCTCGACGGACTGCCGCACCCGCGTGGCCGCCGGGGCCCCCGTCTGGTACCTGGTGCCCGACGGCGTCGTCCAATACATCAGCAAGTACGCCCTCTACACAGGAGGAGACGCTCATGAGTGAGTCCACCGCGGCTCCCCGGCACGGCCGTCGCGCCCGTCGGCTCAGCGAGGAGGAGGCCGCCGCCCTCGCCCCGCACCCCGTGGCGGAGGCCGGGGGCGACCAGCCCGCCGCGCCCGCGGTGCGCGGCGCGGTCGCGGCCCCCGGCGCGGACGCCCCGACGCCCGCGCTGCGCAAGTTCGGCAAGCGCGCGCGGATCATCGAGCTCACGGAGGAGCCGCCCGAGCAGGCGGGGCAGCCCTCCGCGCAGCCGTCGGCCGACGGCGCACCGGACGCGGCATCCCCTGCGGTCGCCGCCGAGGAGCCCGCAGCCCCGGCCGCGCCCCGACCGGGCAGCGCGGCGGGCGCCGGCACCGTCTCCACCGGGGCGGCGCTGACCTCGGGCACCACCGGCGCGGCGAGCGGCACGGGAGGCACGGGAACAGCCACGACCGGTGACGCGTCGTCCTCCGAGGCCGCGCCGTCCGGCACCGCCCCGTCCGATACCGCCCGGTCCGGCACGGCGTCGTCCGAGTCCACGCCGACCGCCGACGGCGCAGCGCCCGCGACCGCCGGCGCCGCGGCGACGGCCTCTGCCGCGCGGCCCACGGGCACGCCGGCCGCGACCGCCACGATCGAGCGGGACGCCGACGGCGTGGAGCTCGGCGAGCTCTCCGTCACGCAGGCCCCCGACCCCCGGCCCGCGCCGCGGTTCGACGGCCGCGTCCTCCACCGCCCCGAGCGCTCGGGCGGCCGCCCGCTGCTGTGGGTCGTGTGGGGGCTCATCGCCCTCGCGATCGTCGTGCTCGTCGTGCTGCTGATCACCGGTGTGCTCGGCGGCTCGGGCAGCGCCTCGGCGCTCGCCCCGGCCCTCGACGCCCACCTCGCCAGCCTGTCCAGCATTTCCGGCCCCGGCTCCCCGGCGGCCTCCCTCCCCTCGAGCATCCAGGAGCTCCCCGCGTGACCGCATCCGACGAAGCCCTCGACATCGCCCGCGTCGCCGCCCAGGCCGCGGCGGACAAGCTCGCCCAGGAGGTGATCGGTCTCGACGTCTCCGAGCAGATCGTCATCACCGACGTCTTCCTGGTCTGCTCCGGCGAGTCCGAGCGGCAGGTCTCCGCGATCGTGGGTGCCGTGGAGGAGGAGCTGCTCAAGCAGCGCCGCCGCAAGACCCTGCGCCGCGAGGGCGAGCGGGACTCGCGCTGGGTCCTCCTGGACTACGGCGACGTCGTCGTCCACGTGCAGCACGCCGAGGACCGTGCCTTCTATGCGCTCGAGCGCCTGTGGCGCGACGCCCCCGTGCTGGATCTCGACATCGACGTGGACCGGGACGCCACCGCGTGAGCACCAGTCATGCCGGGGTGCACCATCCGGTGCACACCCGTCTCGTCCTGGTGCGCCACGGGCAGACGGACCACAACCGTGACGGCCGGCTCCAGGGCCAGGTCGACATCCCGCTGAACGCGACGGGCCGGAAGCAGGCCGCGCGCGCCGCCGCGAGCATCGCGCAGAACCCGCCGGACCTCATCGTCGCCTCCCCGCTGGATCGCGCCCACGAGACCGCCCGGATCATCGGTGCGGCCTGCGGGGTCGCGGTGACCACGGACGCCGCCTTCCTCGAGCGCAGCTTCGGCGCGTGGGAGGGTCTGCGCGGCGAGGAGATCCGCGGCCGCTGGCCGCAGGAGCACGCCGCCTGGCGCGCGCACCGGCCGGTGCCGGGGCTCGACATCGAGGAACGGCTCGCGGTGGGGGAGCGGGTCGCGGCCGCGGCACGCTCGCTGATCGCGGAGAACACCGGCGGCACGGTCATGGTCGTCGCGCACGGCGCCGCGATCACTCTCGGGATCTCGGCCCTGCTGGGCGAGGACCCGGAGACCTTCCGGGGCCTCGGCGGGCTCGAGAACTGCCACCGCAGCGTGCTCGAGCCGCTCGTCTCGGACCCCTCGGGGCAGGCGATGAGGTTGCTGTCACACAACCTCCCTCCGGATTTCACGGGAGCCCCCTGACCATGTAATCTAGTGGAGTCGCCACGGAGCGGGGACGGAGAATCGCGAGATGATCCGGACCGTGAGGGCGGCACCCTACGGGGCTATGGCGCAGTTGGTAGCGCGCTTCCATGGCATGGAAGAGGTCGGGAGTTCGAATCTCCCTAGCTCCACTCGAGAAACTCTTGAGACAGTGACTCGTCCGAAGGGCCCCACCGCGAGGTGGGGCCCTTCGTCGTGCTCCGGGCATGATCGGGCCCCGCCCCCGCTCCGGGTACCCGGTCCGCGGTGCGCGGGCCGGCTCCTCTCGGCACACAGCCTTCAGGGCGTATCTGAACGGGTGCAGCGTCTGCAAGGCGTCCCGTGAGTGCGGGGTGGTGGTCGGATCGCCGTGGCTGTCGATCGTGAGCCAGCGGTGTGGCGGCACCACGAGGCGGGTACATCTTCCCCGCGTGCGCCTGGTCCTCGCCGGGGTCGCGCTGGACGTCGAGGGGTCGCGCGACGGCTCAGCTCGCCTGCTCGAGCGTCGCGAGCACGTGCTCGCCGTACTCCGCGAGCTTCTTCGCGCCCACCCCGCTCACCCCGCCGAGCTCCGCGACGGTTCCGGGCCGCTGCTGGATGATGCCCACGAGGGTCGCGTCGGAGAACACCATGTACGGCGCGATCTGCTTCTCCTTCGCCACGCCCGTCCGCCAGGCCCGGAGCGCCTCGAACACCTCGCGCTGCGCGGGCTCGAGCGACTCCGCCGCCCCGCCGCCGCGCCGTCGACCGGCCCCGCCGCGCACCTTCGCCGGCGTGCGGTCCACCGCGAGCTCGACCGTCTCCTCGCCGCGCAGCACCGGCCCCGCCGCACGCCCCGGGACGAGCACGCCGTAGTCGCCCACCGCCTC
Source organism: Brachybacterium sp. SGAir0954 (assembly GCF_005490785.1). GTDB lineage: Bacteria > Actinomycetota > Actinomycetes > Actinomycetales > Dermabacteraceae > Brachybacterium > Brachybacterium rhamnosum. Next base: position 2,175,909 of record NZ_CP027295.1, read on the forward strand.
GACGATCCCGCGGGCCAGCAGCTGGCGCAGGGCCGTGCGCCACTCGCGCTCGGTCAGCTCCGTGCCGATGCCCCACACGCTCAGCTCGTGGTGACGGGACTGCCGGGAACGGTCCGACTCCTTGCCCAGCAGCACGTCGATCACCTGGCCGGAGCCGAAGCGCTGGTCACGCTCCCGGTCGAGCCGGATCAGCGCGGAGAGCAGCTTCTGCGCGGCCGTCGTCGCGTCCCAGGTCTCCGGCGGGGACAGGCAGGTGTCGCAGTTCCCGCAGGGCTCGCCCGCCTCCTGGCCGAAGTACCGCAGCAGCTGCACCCGCCGGCAGCCGACCGTCTCGCACAGCGCGAGCATCGCGTCGAGGTGCGCGCGGGCATTGCGCTTGAACTGCTCGCCGCCCTCGCTCTCGTCGATGAAGCGCCGCTGGTTCACGACGTCGGCGAGGCCGTAGGCCATCCAGGCCGTCGAGGGGAGCCCGTCACGGCCGGCGCGGCCCGTCTCCTGGTAGTACCCCTCGATGGACTTGGGCAGGTCCAGGTGCGCCACGAAGCGGACGTCCGGCTTGTCGATGCCCATGCCGAAGGCGATCGTCGCGACGATGACGAGCCCCTCCTCGCGCAGGAACCGCTCCTGGTGGTCCTGCCGCATCCGGGCGTCGAGCCCCGCGTGGTACGGCAGGGCCGGCACGCCCTGGTCGGCGAGGAACTGCGCCGTCTGCTCCACACTGCGCCGCGAGAGGCAGTAGACGATGCCCGCGTCCCCCGCGTGCTCGGTGCGGATGAGCCGCAGCAGCTGCTCGCGGGCCCGGTCCTTGGGGCCGATCCGGTACTGGATGTTGGGGCGGTCGAAGCTCGCCACGAAGTGCCGCGCTCCCTGCAGCTGCAGACGCTCGGTGATCTCCCGGTGCGTCGCCTCCGTCGCGGTCGCCGTCAGCGCCACCCGCGGCACCCCGGGGAACGCCTCGGCGAGCATCGACAGGCCCAGGTAGTCGGGACGGAAGTCGTGCCCCCACTGGGACACGCAGTGCGCCTCGTCGATCGCGAACAGGGCCAGCTTCGCCCGCTGCAGCAGCTGCACGGTGCGGGGGAGCACGAGCCGCTCGGGCGCCATGTAGAGGAGGTCCAGCTCACCGGCGATCAGCTGCTGCTCGACAGCCTGCGCCTCATGCGGATCGAGGGTCGAGTTGAGGAACGCGGCGCGGATGCCGACGGCGCCGAGCGCCGCGACCTGGTCCGCCATGAGCGCGATGAGCGGGGAGACGACGATCCCCGTGCCCTCCCGCAGCAGCGAGGGGATCTGGTAGCACAGCGACTTGCCGCCGCCGGTGGGCATGAGGACGACGGCGTCCCCGCCGCCGGCGATCTGGTCGATGATCTGCGCCTGCTCGCCGCGGAACGCGTCGTAGCCGAAGACGGTCGAGAGGATCTGCAGCGCGTCGCCGCCCGCCGGGGCGGGGGAGGGCACGGGGCCGTCGGAGGGCACGGAGCCGTCGGAGGGGGCAGGGGCGTCGGACGGCGAGGCGGGAGGCATGCCCTCCAGCCTAGGTGTTGCGGGTCATGACGTTGTGGTCACCGCGTTAGGGACAAAGGAACGGGTCCCTGACCGGCACGAAGGGTGGCGTCGAGACAGCGATCTCGCGGGAGGGGACCCGTTCCATGACCCACCGTCATGCCGCGCTGACGCCACTCTGAATCGCCCCGGGTTTGCTAGAGGCTCGCAAGTGAAGCGCCCTGGGTTTCGTTCCGTGGTTAGACGGTCGCGGGCGCGGTCGTCGTGGGGTGAGTGTAGGACGACTCGACTTCCGCGGGGGTGCGGTAGTCGAGGGCCTGATGGAGGCGTTTAGTGTTCCACCAGGTCACCCAGTCAAGGGTCGCGATCTCGACCGCCGTCGCCGTTGGCCAGGTTCGGCGCCTGTGGATGAGTTCAGCCTTGTAGAGACCGTTGACCGTCTCAGCCAGGGCGTTGTCGTAACTGTCCCCGACCGATCCGACCGAGGCCTGGACTCCAGCGGCCAGGAGGGCATCGGAATAGGCCAGCGAGACATAGTTGCTGCCCCTGTCGCTGTGGTGGACCAGCCCGCCCCGAGATGCTTCCGCCGGCGTCGTCTGGAGAGCCTGCTCCAGAGCCTGCAGCGGCAGCGCCTCGGTGTGGAGGCTCGTAGCGGCCGACCAGCCCACGATCCGCCGGGTGCAGACGTCGGTGATGAACGCGGTGTAGCAGAACCCCGTCGGGATGCGGAAGTAGGTGATGTCCGCGACCCACAGCTGATTCGGTTTGGCGGCAGTGAAGGCCCGTTCGACAAGATCCGGGCGACGATCCGGCCCCTGCGAAGAGATCGTCGTGAACACCTTTCGGCCCCTGCGAATCCCGCACAGACCAGCAGCTTTCATCAGCCGCTTGGTCTGATCGCGCCCCATGTCCCAGCCGGCGCGGCGCATCGCGCGATGCATCTTCCGGTAACCGTAGACGCTGTAGTTCTTCGCGTGGATCCGGCGGATCTCGCTGGTCAAGGTATCGTCGCGGACGGCCCTCTTCGACGGCGGACGCTGCTTCGCAGCACGGTAGCCGCGGGAGGTGATGAACCCACGCTCTGTCGCTCCCAGGATGCGGCAGATGCACTCGACCCCGAAGCGATCACGCTGTTCGTCGATGAAAGCGATCATTTCGTCGTGGGCTGGTCGAGCTCCTTGGCGAAAAACACCGAGGCGGCCTTCAAGATCTCGTTGGCCCGCCGGGACTCGGCGAGCTCGCGCCTGAGCCGACGATTCTCCTCCTCGAGCGACTCCCCATGAGCCACCGTGGGCTCGGTGGGGCCGTAACGGTTGCACCAGATCCGCAGGGTCTCCGTACCGACTCCGAGCTGGGGTGCGACCGCTCGGATTGACTCAGAACTGGGACCACCCTCGAGCGAGTGCCGGTCGTACACCATGCGGACCGCTCGTTCGCGCAACTCGGGACTGAACTTCTTGAGCATGCTCCGATTCTTCTCCGTGAGACTCGGAACGAAACCCAGGGCGCTTCACCACCACCTTCACCTATGACGGCAACGACGCGAACGGCAAGGCCGAGCGGCGCAGCCTGGTCACTACTCAGACCGTCACTCGCGCCGGCAGCGATGTCCTCACCTATGTCGCGGCCTATGACGCCGACGGCGCGATGACCACGGAGAAACTCCCCGGCGCCATCACCGCCACCCACCTCGTGGACGAGGCGGGCGGGGAGGTGGGGCTGACCTATGCGGGGCAGCTCACCGACCCGGACACCGGTGAGGTGAGCATGGGGGCGTGGCTCGCCTGGTCCCAGACCAACGACATTCTCGGCCGGGTCCGCACCGACTCCACTACCTTCGCCTCGCAGATCGCGGCGGCCGCCGGGATCGAGGCTGATGCGGAGAGCGCGGTGGAGGATCCGCTGGACTTCGACCACCGCTACACCTATGACAAGGGAGGGAACCTCACCAAGGTCGAGGACCTCACCGGCCTACCCGTCGGCGGCAGTGAGGTGAGCCCGTACACGGTGCGGGAGTACACGTTCACCACCAACGGCGCCCGCAAGACGGCGAAGGAGACGATCCGCGCGGACGGCACCACGACGGGGGCCGCGACCACGGGGGTCAACCAGTCCCTCACCTACGACACGGCGGATCGCCTGACCGGTGGGTATGTGTATGACCTGCTGGGTCGGCAGACCACGGTCCCGGCCGCGCACGCCCCGAACACGGCGGGCGGGGACATCACGCTGGCGTACTTCGACAGTGACCTCCCGGCGAAGGTGACGCAGGGTGGGACGGCGACGTCGTTCACCCTGGACGTCGCGCAGCGGCGGCTCGTGCAGTCCTCCGTGACCGCGGCGAAGACCACGACCACCACACGGCATTACACGGACGGCTCGGACAACCCTTCCTGGATCGAGACGGCCCGCCCGGACGGGACGAGCGAGACGCTTCGGTACACGAGCTCGATCAGCGGGGACCTCGGCGCGTCGATCGCGACCGACGGTGGGACGTCGCTGATGCTGTCGAACATCCACGGTGACACTGCCACCACCATCCCCATCCCCAGCGGCACCCCCGCCACTGCGGCGGCGACGACGATCGCCGGCTGGTCCAGCTACACCGAATACGGCACACCCATCGACCCCGCCCAGACCGCCGTTGTCGGCACCAGCGCCGGCTACGGCTGGCTCGGAGCCAAGGAACGCTCCACCGCCGCAGGAACCGTCGGCCTCACCCTCATGGGCGTGCGGATCTACAATAGAGTTACAGGAGCATTTACCAGCACTGATAACATTGTTGGCGCAAATAATACCGCATACAATTACCCAACTAATCCGGTCGGACTGTATGATCTTGATGGCGAGAAACCGAGAAATAAAAGGCGATCGAATCATCGTGCCGACCGTCATTGGAAGAAAAGCGATCCGGTGCAGAGGGTGCGTTGGGGGAATAAGCGCGGATCCGCTGGAGGCCCATCGGCAGGAAAGAAGTTCTCCCGCAAGCAACTGCGTAAGCTCAAAAGGAGTGCAGGGCGATGCGCGTACTGCCAGAAGCATCTAAAAGCGGGCGAGGGGCATGGAGATCATATCGTGCCTAGAGTTAACGGCGGTAACTCGACACCCAGGAACTTGCAGAGAACGTGCTCTCCCTGCAACCTCTCTAAGGGGGCCCGCTCGGGGCCCGGCGGAGGTGGCGGCAGGGGAGGATTTGCAGCAGCAGGAGGCTTTGGTGGCGGGAAGCCCTACTTGAAGAGCTTCAGATAGCATGCCCGAATCGCCTTAATCTGCCCCGAAGAGGCAATATTGGCGGTTTGTGAACCGAAAGGCAAAAGTATGGATGGCCAGCATATTAAAGTGAACTTCCATCTTCATGAGGATGCGGAAGTTGCGAGCGAGGGCCTATGGGCCAGGCGGGTGGGCGATGGCGTGTACTCGATAGACAACACGCCAATGTATTTCACAGGGCTTGCAGTGGGCGACTGTGTCACGGTGAATATGGAAGGAGATCTTCTGTGGGCTGCGGATACCGAAACGTTTGGAGGTCATGCGAACGTCTGGATCCAATCTCTTTCGAGCGAAAAGAGCGCGGCGCGCGCACACCTTGAAGGTATGGCGAAGTCACTCGGCGATCGCGGGTTTTACTGCGAGTATGAAGATTTCATCCCTCGCCTGGCGGTCGATTTGGAGGAGTCTAAGGAAGCGAAGTGCCTGGTGGGGGAGCTAGACTCTCTGCAGATTGCAAACGAGATTGAATTCATGGTCACAAACAAAGTGACTTGGCTCGAATAGTGTTCTTTGACGGGCTCTTCGCAGATGAGGGTATAGCTCGGTTCTGAATCCTCCGGTGTCCAGCTGTGCGCGGATGACGTAGTGGGTGAGGTTGCGCGTAGGTCCGTTGCTTGTGTCGGGATGGTCGAAGTAGGCCAGCACGTCCAAGGTCCGGCCGAGGGTGGCCAGCTCTTTGAGCTCTTTGGGTACGCCGTCGGTGAGGTCGTCGATGACGGTCCGGAGAGCCCTCTTCTCGCTAGCGCGGTTGGGGTCGCGGTAGGCGGCGGCGACGCGCTGGTAGATGCCGCAGGTCGCTTCGACTCTCGGGTTCTCGCTGCTCGCGTGCGGTTCCTAGGGTGTCCCGGTGACGGGCTTTGACGGTGGGGATTTCTACTGCGACATCGCGATCCCGCGACGTGAGCCGATCGAGGTGGTCCACGAGGATGACGAGGTGCTCGCGTTCCACCGCACGTGACCTTCCTGGCCAACCCCCATCGTCGTCGTGACCAAGCGTCACGTGGACTCGCTGTTGTCGCTCGCCGCCCGGGACGTTGCTTTGCAACTCCTCCGAGTAGTCCAGGACGTCGCCGCTGACGTGACCGCCCGCGAGGGGAGAGCCGGCATCATGACGCATCTCGGTACTTATCAAGACTCCAAGCACCTGCACGTCCATGTGCGCGCTGGAGCCCCGCTCAGAGCAACCAGCTAAGCCCCCCCCGCGAACCGGCTAACTCGGACGAGACGGGTCATCATCTCTCGAGTATCCGATAACTGGCACTATCGGCCAGTGCGCGGGGAGATAGCCAAGTGCACCCACTGTGCAGCCGACTCGGGGGACCTGCCCGTCTTGATGACCATCTAGAGCAGAACCACCACGGCTGCAATCGCGCCGATGATCGTGGAGAGGCCAACTACGGCAGCGCCAATCTTGCGGCCGCGGGTCCACCACGTGGGTTCGGTGTCCTCCGGTTGTGTCGCCAGCGATGAGGATTCCCCGCTCTGCTGAGTCGTGACTGTGACTCGAGCCCCCTTTGAGCCGCTGATCGCCACGTTAACGGCCTGGGCGGCCTGATCTGCAGTTGGGGTGTCTTGAGAGCTTGGAGTTCCCGCGATCAGCTCACCGATCAGCTCTGCCAGAGCCGTCTTGACCTGATCCAGGATGCCGATGATCACCGCTGGCGAGACGGACCAGTAGATGCGTTGAATCTTCTGGAATGGGTTGCCTGATTCTCGATCGAAGTGGTGTCCGATGATCTCGGCCCCGGGGACGGCGATCGAGATGGGCTTCTCACTCTTTGCCCAGGCTTCGAGCTCTCCAACGCCGACTCGGATTGGCAGTTCCTCCGGCATCTCTTCACGAACGAAGTCCGGAAGCATTGAGTAGGGCAGGGGCTGCCGTTCGACCATCGTGGGACCGGTAACCGCGTCCATCAACATCGGCGCCATGATGCGTCGGTACGGCGGCAGCTCCTCCGCTTCGACCCCGGAGAACCCCTTCAACTCTTGTGATGCCCATTCCCGCAGTTCCGCCGATCCTGCCCGTCCGCCGAGGATGACAACCTTGCGGAGGACGCTCGCGATAGGTTGATCTGACAGCAGATCGTTCTCGATGTCACCTAACAAGCCGCGATGTTGAGCCATAAGGAGATGAGCATAGCTTTCGCGGTAGGTGGGAGCGCATCAAGAGTCCTTCCAGTCCCGCGCCACCGGGTCCATGGATGCCCCGATGGGGTATACCCCACGGTGCAGAAGTGTCACGAAACTGCGGGTTTCGACCCTGTGGGACGGGTGAGCCTACGGCGCCGTAGGTGTCACGCAGGGTGGTGCTCAAACTGGCAGATGTGTCTGGTTGAGGTGCCTCCAGTTCGTGCAGCAGTCCCCGTGTCGCGTTGGGGTGCGTCGTGGTACTGCTCGGCGGGGGGCCTGTCCTGGCTGTCCTGGTCGCTCGTCCAGGTGGTGCCCCCTGGGGTGTTTGGTCCGTTATGGACTCGTGACGTGAATGTCTGGGTGTGGGCTGGATGATGGCTTCAATCTTCGGCTTCGGAGGGGTGGAGCAGCGGGGTTGCTGCGAGTGGGTAGGAGCCTGCGTTGGGTGGTCGTGTGTCGAGCCGGTGGTATCGCCGTGCATTGTTGTCGGTGGCGTCGCTGAGCATCGCGGGCCTGGTCGTCTCGGGGTTGCCGATGGGGTCGGCGCGGGCGGAGGACCCGCCGGTGGAGCCGGCGCCGCAGGTGTCTGCGCCGGTGTCGCCGGAGGAGCTGGACTTCCCGTCGGCGGTGGTGCAGGCCCGGGCGACCGGTGAGCGGGTGGAGGCCACGGCGGAGCGGGGGGAGTCCTCGACGACGTGGGCGAACCCTGACGGGACGGTGACGACGACGCAGTACGCCGCGCCGGTCCGGTTCCAGGACGATGAGGGGGCGTGGCGCGAGTACGACACGACCCTGGTCGAGCAGGAGGACGGGTCGATCTCCCCGAAGGCCGTGCCCGATGGGGTGGTGCTCGCCGGTGAGGTCGAGGGGACGGAGAAGAAGCCCGCGGAGGTCGCGTCGGTCGACGCCGGCAAGGATGGTTCCGTGGCGCTGGCGTGGGAGGACTCCCTCGCTGATCCGGTGGTGAAGGGGTCGGTGGCGACCTACCAGGGGGCATGGCCGGGCATCGATCTGGTTGTGCATGCGACACGTGACGGTTTTGAGCAGTCCTTCGTGATTGCGGACCGCGAGGCGCTGCTGGACTACGCGGGTGAGTCGTCTGCTGCGAGTGATGGCGGCGGCGGTCAGCCTGCGCCGAGCGACGGTGGTGGCGATGCACCCGCCGCGGGGACGGGACCGGTGACGTGGGATGTGCCGCTGCAGGTCGATGACTCGTTGACGGTCCGTGAGGTCAAGGGTGAGCGGGTCGAGTTCGTCGATCAGGACGACAAGGTCGTCTCGACGTTCGAGGTGCCGCTGGCGTGGGATGCGAGCGTGGACAAGGCCTCGCGGGAGCATCTTGCCCGCTCGGAGGTGAGCGTCGAGGTTCTCGAGCGGAAGAACGGTCTGGTCACGCTGCGGCTGGGTGTGGACCGGGGGTGGCTGCTCGATGGTGCTCGGGTGTTCCCGGTGACGGTGGACCCGGTGTATGCGAAGGCGACGGCGAAGCCGACGTTCGATGCGTTCGTGCAGACCAACTACTCCTCGGATCGTTCCAGCGAGCAGGAGCTGAAGGTCGGCACGTACGACGGGACGAACAAGGCCCGCTCGTTCCTCACCTTCGCGAACTCCTCGTTCAAGGGCCTGCAGATCCAGTCCGCAACGCTGAACCTGTATGAGACGTGGTCGTATTCGTGCACGGCATCTGCGCTGGAGGTCTGGTCGGTCGGGCCGGCGGTGGATTCCTCGGTGCGGTGGACGAACCAGCCGGCGATGGCCGCGAAGCAGACGTCGGTGAATGTCGCGAAGGGCGCGAACAGCTCCTGCGCGGCGGGCTGGGTGAACCTGTCGATCACGAACCTCGCGAAGACGTGGTCCACGAGCAGCGCGACCTCGGTATCGCTGGGTCTGAAGGCCGGGTCGGAGACGGACACGGTGGGGTGGAAGCGGTTCGGGTCGATGGAGTCGACGACGCCGCCGTCGATCACCTTCACCTACGACCGCAAGCCGAACCAGGCGACGGTGCCGGTCGTCGGGAACACGGGGACGTACGAGAGCACGTCGTACGCGTGGAAGAAGCGGCCACTCCTGTCCACGACCGCCACGGACCCGGATGGCAACACCGTCTCCGCCGAGATCCAGGTGCACACCTCGACCGCCGGGAATGCAAGCACGCTGCTGGGCCGCTGTTACACGGCGACGGGGACGTCGGGGCAGACGCTCTCGTGCACGCCGGGGTTCGACTTCCCCGACAACACGACGCTGTATGTGCGTGCGAAGGCGACCGATGAGATCGGTGTCGCCGGGTTGTGGTCGGGCTGGAAGACGGTGAAGACGGCGCAGACTGCGCCGTCCGCCCCGGGGATCACCTGCAATGTCGCGAACGGGTCGTGGTCGCAGACGAAGCCGTCTGCGAGCCTGTCCTGTTCGGTGGTGATCACGCAGGGGCTGTCGAACAATTCCCCGATCAACGTCCGTTACATGGTCGACGGTGCCACGGCGGAGACGGTCATGCGGATCGATCCGGGGCCGCGGACCGTGGCGCTGCCGGCGATCGCGTTCACCGAGGGTGCGCACAAGCTGACGGTGCGGGTCTCCACGGCGTCGACGATGGCGTCTGCGCCGGTGTCGTTCCAGACGGGGTGGGGTGGTCCGTCGGTGATCCGGCCGGCGCCGCTGGCGGCGAGCAACGGCAGCTTCGCGGTGGAGGCGTCGGCACCGCCGGTGACGTCGAGCGGGCAGTCGGTGACGGCGCAGCAGCAGTGGCGCTTGGCCGGGACGACCGCGGCGTGGACGAACGCGGGGAGCGCGGCGACGCTCAGCGGCACGGTCGGCAAGCCCCTCCCGTACAAGGGGACGTTCGATGCGTCCACGGCGCTGGCGAGTGCGGGGAACACGTCCCGTGGTCCGGTGCGGTTGGAGTTCCGGATCTGCTTCACCTACCCCTCGATCACGCCGCTGTGCACGGATCAGACCCGGCCCACCACCCTGGTCCGGGTCCCGCACGCCTTCGGTGGTGGCTACCCGACCACGGACGTGGAGGCGGGGCAGGTCGCCCTGTACACGGGGGAGTTCCAGACGACGGCGACGGATGTGTCCGTGCCGGGGTACGGGTCGAACATCTCCCTCGAGCGCTCCCACCTCTCCTACACCGGGACCGGGGACGTGAAGGACTGGCCCCTCGATGGGGTAACCGGGGTGTTCGGCCCCGGGTTCACCGCGAACCTCGAGGGTGATGACGCGACCGGCCTCGCCGGGATGGACGTGCTCGATCAGCGGATGAGCGATGGGACGATCGCCCTGGTCGATGACGAGGGTGAGCCGCTGGTGTTCGTGAACCCCACCGGGAAGGTCGGCACCGTGACCGGTGCCCTGCTGCCCGGCACGGAGGACACCGAACTCTCCGGTACCACCGCGCAGATCACCGGCACCGCGGCGGCGCCGAAGCTGCTGGTGACCGAGGACGACGGCACGATCACGACGTTCACCCCGGTGACGGGCGGTGCGAGCAAGAACCTCGTCTGGCATCCGGCATCGATCGCGGAGCCGGGCCAGGCCGGTGCGACGACCTTCGGTCACGATGCGACGACGGGCGCCGTGACGCGGATCGTCGCGCCGCTGCCCGACGGGCTCACCGGCACGGCGTGTCCGACGAGTGGGACGCTTGCTCCGGGGTGCCGGGCGATCGACCTGACCTACACCACCGTCACCGATCCGAACGGGAAGCAGGCGCAGCGCCTGTCGAGCGTCGCGGCGGTGATGTACAACCCGGCGACGAAGCAGGTCGAGTCGAAGCCGGTGACCACCTACACCTACGACGCGCTCACGCGCCTGTCGAAGGTGACGGACGTCCGCTCGAACCTCTCCACCACGTACACGTGGGACGGATCCACGACGCGGATCAAGACGATCACCCCCTCGGGTCTGGCCGGGTACACGGTGACCTACGCCGCGAACCCTGACACCTCGATCCCCACGCAGGTCGTCAAGAACGTCCAGCGCGGCGCGCAGACCAGTGGCGGCGCGGCGGTGCAGATCGCCTCGATCGTCTACGACGTCCCGGTCTCCGGGACGGGCCTGCCGAACCTCTCCGAGACGGGGATCAGCGCCTGGGTGAAGGACGAGAAGGATTCTGCGGAATACGCGGGACAGAAGCCCGTGAACGGGTACGCGGTGTTCTCCTCGGATCACCCGGTCACCGCACTGGTGGGGAAGTCCCTGACGGCGGCGGATCTGCAGTACGCGGATCTGCAGTACATCAACGCCGAGGCGTACACCATCAACTCCGCCTCCTACGGGGCAGGGGCCTGGCAGATCACCGCCGCCCGCTACGACGAGCAGGGCAACGTGATCCGCGAGCTTGATGCGGGGGCGGTCGCTACGGCGATCGCGACCCCGGATCTTGACGGCCCGGGGGTGGATGCCCTGTCCACGCAGACCTTCTACAACACCGAACAGAAGAACGGTGATGTCGTGGTGCTGCCGGCGGGGTCGGTGGTCACCGACGAGTTCGGGCCGGCGCGGGACGTGCTCCTGGCCGATGGGAGCACCACGGCGCGACTGCGCCCGCACACCGCGACCGTTTACGACCAGGGCGCGCCGAACAGCGGCGTGAATCCGGCGACCGGTCAGGCCTACGCCCTGCCGACCACCGTCACCATGGACGCGGTCACCACGGACAGCACGCCGGGGAACATCACCGCCCTCGAGCAGGTCTCCACGACCACGAACACCTACACCCCGATCGACGGGAAGGGCGTGGATGACCCGACCTCCGGATGGGTCCTCGGCGTCCCGACCACGGTGAAGGACAGTCTCGGGCGCACCACGAAACAGCGCTTCGACGACCGCGGGAAGCTGGTCGAGTCGCGCATGCCCGCCTCGAACGGGACGGACGCGGGGACGACGAAGACGATCTACTACACCGCCGCCGCCAACAGTGAGGACGCCTCGTGCGGGGCGAGTGACCAGGCGAAGGCGTGGGCCGGCGAGATCTGCCGGACGTTCCCGGCTGCGGCGCCGAGCAGCGGCCCGACCCTGCCCTCGACGAAGGTCACCGGCTATGACTTCTGGCTCGCCCCGACCACCACGGTCGAGACGTCCGGGTCCGCGTCGCGCACCAGTCAGGTCACCTACGACGCGGCAGGGCGGGCGATCTGGACGAAGACCTCCACCAGCGGGGTCACGGGATCAGTCGCGCAGGACGCGATCTTCACCCAGTACAACCAGACCACGGGCCTGGTCGACGCGGTCGGTGTCTCCAATGCGATGAACACCGGCATCGGGACGGTCAAGGACTCCTACACGTACGACCTGTGGGGCAAGGAGACCAGCTACACCAACCAGCTCGGCGACAAGACCACCACCGCCTACGACACCGCAGCGCGGGTGGTGAAGGTGACCGACCCCAAGGGCACCACCACCTTCACCTATGACGGCAACGACGCGAACGGCAAGGCCGAGCGGCGCAGCCTGGTCACTACTCAGACCGTCACTCGCACCGGCAGCGATGTCCTCACCTATGCCGCGGCCTACGACGCCGACGGCGCGATGACCACGGAGAAACTCCCCGGCGCCATCACCGCCACCCACCTCGTGGACGAGGCAGGCGAGGAGGTGGGGCTGACCTATGCGGGCCAGCTCACCGACCCGGAAACCGGTGAGGTGAGCACGGGGGCGTGGCTGGCCTGGTCCCAGACCAACGACATTCTCGGCCGGGTCCGCACCGACTCCGCGACCTTCGCCTCGCAGATCGCGGCGGCCGCCGGCGTCGAGGCTGATGCGGAGAGCGCGGTGGAGGACCCGCTGGACTTCGACCACCGCTACACCTATGACAAGGGAGGGAACCTCACCAAGGTCGAGGACCTCACCGGCCTTCCCGTCGGCGGCAGTGAGGTGAGCCCGTACACGGTGCGGGAGTACACGTTCACCACCAACGGCGCCCGCAAGACGGCGAAGGAGACGATCCGCGCGGACGGCACCACGACGGGGGCCGCGACCACGGGGGTCAACCAGTCCCTCACCTACGACACGGCGGATCGCCTGACCGGTGGGTATGTGTATGACCTGCTGGGTCGGCAGACCACGGTCCCGGCCGCGCACGCCCCGAACACGGCGGGTGGGGACATCACGCTTGGGTACTTCGACAGTGACCTCCCGGCGAAGGTGACGCAGGGTGGGACGGTCACGTCGTTCACCCTGGACGTCGCGCAGCGGCGGCTCGTGCAGTCCTCCGTGACCGGCGCGAAGACCACGACCACCACACGGCATTACACGGACGGCTCGGACAATCCCGCCTGGATCGAGACGGCCCGCCCGGACGGGACGAGCGAGACGCTTCGGTACACGAGCTCGATCAGCGGGGACCTCGGCGCGTCGATCGCGACCGACGGTGGCACGTCGCTGATGCTGCCCAACATCCACGGCGACACCGTCACCACCATCCCCATCCCGAGCGGCACCCCGGGCACGACTGCGGCGACGACGATCGCCGGCTGGTCCAGCTACACCGAATACGGCACCCCCATCGACCCCGCCCAAACCGCAAATGTCGGCACGAGCGCCGGCTACGGCTGGCTCGGAGCCAAGGAACGCTCCACCACCACCGAGACCGCCGGCCTGACTCTCATGGGCGCGCGACTCTACAACGCCGCTACAGGGAACTTCACCGGTAAGGACCCGGTAAATGGCGGAAATAGCACGTCTTACGGGTATCCCACCGACCCCGTTAATAGCTATGACACAGAGGGCACCTGGGGGTATACATACAATTTCAAGGTCGGGAAGACCCGCAAGTCGTCGAGTGCAATATTCTCCGCCCTCCGGGCGAGTTTTTCCAAGTACTTCCCAATCAAAGGCGCAGGGAAGCGCCTCTATCTGGGGGCCGTCATGCCTCTCAAGGTTGCGATAATTCCATTCCCCGTTAAGGTTACCCGAATGTATACCGTGGGATGGACATTTGGTGTCCTGAAGGGCCATCCAGACTATTCGCCTGTCGGTACTTCATATATCAACTTCAAGCTTTATAAGTCCAACGGAAATCTTTGGCTGCGTACCCACGGAGAGGTAAAGTTCGGCAGTCTCGCGTGGGCCGCCGGAATGAACATCAATGGTCGCGCTGCCTACATGGCGCAAGCATGGAGCACTTGGAATAAATTCCGAAACAACCTCAAGGGACTTCTGTGACTCGATTGAATGAGGAAGATGAATGAAGCCGCTGCGCCGGAGAGATGCCCTGCGCCTGTTCGCAATCCCGACCGCCAGTCTCTTGACGGCCTGCGGTGGTGAGCAAGGAGCGGATGGGATCTCGCGCCCCGTAGCAAGGACGCGCGACCTGCTTGAATCCGAGAAGCTCTGCGGGGCCAGAGTCGATGACGGAGTCCTATCAGTCTGCATTCCTGAGTGCGATGGGGACATCTGGTTCACCTCGACTCGTCGTGCGATCCAGTCGAGCACCGCCTACATTACGAATAGTTGGTGGGGACTGAAGGTTGCGAATGTGAATGTAAGTATCGCAACCCTGAGCAAAGATAGCTTCGACGAATCCAGCGGCTCATACGACCCGTCTCAAAGCATGTACATCGCGGTGAGGTCAGATCGAGTATCCCGAAATATTTTCTGGCTTGGAACCGATGAATCGGTCTACCCAAAAGAGAGTGACGAATTCGTCAATGGGGCCGGAGACGTATTCTCAGCCAAATTGATAGCAGAGGGGGGTTATACATGCAGCTTTGGCGACGGCTCCCTGTTCTAGTAGCCGCATGCGTGATATCGGTGGCATGTATCGCGTGCGACACCGCTAAGATCAAGCCAGCGAGCGAAGAAGCGTTAGACAGCGATCCTCCCATTGCGTACTTCTACCGTGACGGCAACTTGTCATTCGCGGTTCCCGAATGCTACGGATATGTTGTTGGGATGACGCTGCAGGATGTGGCATCTGTTGACTCCGAGAGTATTTGGAGGCTCGGATCGCCATCCAAATTGATGCTTGGTACAGTAGCCCCGGAGATGGCAGGGTTTAGGGTTGAGTACGGGAGTGCCGACATCGCCAAGAGGGAGGTCGATGTAACCCTGGACACCACACTGTATTCATTTGTGTTCTTGCGGCTTCCGGCGATTAATGAGCGGCCGATCCCAGAGTCAGGAAGCGCCTATCTTCAAGATGGTCGCAAAGTGAACATTGAACAATTTGTGCATGATCGAAAATGGTGCGCAGACTTTTCCGGGGGGATGTCTAGGTAGGATAGACTCCGCATATCTCAAGGCGCCACAACCGTTTTCAATGCCTTATTCGTAGATTTTCAGAAGTGTCTTTCGCGTACCATTCTACGTGCTTGACCATTAGTTGACTTGCGGCCCAATTGAAGATCAGGCCGGAGGTGCTACTGAATTTTGGGCGGATCCAGCCCAGGAAGCTCTGCTTTCCCGACGACCAGGACGGTGATGTTCGGCCGGCAGTACGAGAAGGCCTGGGGGAGCTTCGAATCGCGATCGTCGCCCTGTTTGAGTAGATCTACTGCTGACGTAGCCGGTGGGCGCCCCCTGGACCGGGATCGCCCTTCGCGGCCGGGGCGCATTAGTGCGCAGCAACGAGACCTTCACGCCCGGCAGGCAGCTCATCGTGTCGTAGGCGGGCCCGTGAGCGAGGTTGCCCTCGCCGTGATGCTCCTGGCCCTCGCAGTGCCCGCTCCTGCTTCACATCTGGCCGAAGGGGGGCAGCGATCACCACGACGTGCCGGATGCCGAGAGTCGGAAGGAGGTCAGCATCTTTTGCTTGGCCGCGATCGCCGAGTTCCCGCCAGTGAAGCTAGCGACCGCGCGGCGCGAGGGCCCGCAACATCTCGGACGCCTCCCGCTCGGCGTCGACATCGGAGAGCGAAGCGCCGAGAAGATACATCCGAAGGGCAACACCATCTTTGCGCGCACTCTCGTCGACCCATGCCCTCATCGGAATCCTCTCTGACGCGAGCCGGGGCCGCCTCACGCGAGACGACCCCGGCTGCTGGTCACTTCCGGCGACCGTCGCCGTTGCGCGTCCGGTCAGTGAGCACGTAGCTCTGGCCCGGCCGCGGTGTCGGCGGAAGCGGAGAGCCATACACGCTCGTCCGCTCCTCACCCGTGGAACCGCCGCGCGGTCCCACGATCTGGTACTGCCCCGAGGCCGGCGTGGCCTGCCCGGGCTTCAGTGACTTCTCTGCACGAGACACGAGGTCTCCTTTCCGCCACCAGGGAGGTAGGAAGTATCCTCGAGAGGCATCACGACGATGCTCGAGGCCCTAGTGGTGTGAAGCCTGGACCCGTTGCAGCGGGTCCAGGCTTCGTCTCTACTCCGCCTCATCACTACTGGAGTCGGCAGAGTTGTTCTTGGTGCGGTTGCTTCGCACGATCGTGGAGGGCCCCTCGACCGCCACGCACAGCATCCCGTCCTCAACGAACGGTTCAAACCGCCGGCTGACGGACGTGTCGATGTCGTAGGCCTGCGTGAACGCCATAGCTGACAGCAGCGTCTGGCCCGACTTTGCGGGTTCGCGTAGCTCATAAGACTGCGCGGATGGCTCCGACGGACGAAGCGCCATCACCTTTCGCTCCCGGTCGAACAGCAGCTCCACCACCCTCGCACGGTCGATGAACGCATGGGCTGCACCACTGATCGAGATGATGCCCCGCTTCTGCACAGTGACACTCGGAGTGCCCCGCATCGGAGCTTGGCGCTTGTCGAACACCTCGAAACCCATGACGTTCCTCCCTTGTGCTTCGGCAGACTCGGACGAGGCTGTCGCACACTCAGTGTCGCACGAGTGTTCGATCTCGACAAGGATGCAACATGTACTCAACTACATGACTGTCAACCCGACTGTCGCAGTGGCCGCGCTCAGCCAACACCCCGGCCATCTACTTGAAGTGGACGTTGCTCTACGGACGGAGACTAATGTTCGAAGCGGAGCATGAAATTGTCGACAGCCTCGCGCGAAGTGTTGACCGCAGAAGGCCCCTAGTCTGCGCGAACAAGTACCTTTGGGGTATACCCCAGTGCGACACCCGGAGCGAGCTCCAGCCACGGTTACCAATAGGGTGCGCGGAGACGGTTTTGCAACACTTCTGTAGCG
This sequence comes from Brachybacterium sp. SGAir0954, assembly GCF_005490785.1. GTDB lineage: Bacteria > Actinomycetota > Actinomycetes > Actinomycetales > Dermabacteraceae > Brachybacterium > Brachybacterium rhamnosum. The sequence goes on from NZ_CP027295.1 coordinate 2,192,897, forward strand.
CTCCGTAGGTTTTCCACCTCACTGCGACACGATCGCCTCATGCCCACCACGCAGCGCGTCGCCTACGTCCGAGTCTCCTCCGCAGGCCAGAACCTCGACCGGCAGCTCGAGGCAATCGGTTACGCGGACAAGACCTGTCGCGAGTACCAGTCCACCGCGATTGCCTCCGCACGCCCGCAGCTCCGCGAGGCACTGGACTACGTGCGCTAGGGAGAAATCCTTGCGGTCGCCTCGATAGACAGGCTCGCCCGCTCCCTGCGCGACATGCTCGAGATCATGGAGGAGCTCGAGCAGAAGGGCGTCAGCGTCGAGTTCGTATCCCAGGGCCTCACGATCCGGCCCGACGTGCGACCTCACCACGCGCCTGATCTTGCACATCACCACCGCGGTGGCCCGGTCCGAGCATGAGATGATCCGCGAGCGCCAGTCCGAAGGCATCGCGATCGCCAAAGCTCGAGGCATCTACAAGGGTAGGGCTCGAGCCCACGATGACACTGCGATCCAGGCCATGCGCGACCAGGCAGCTCAAGGCATTCCGAAAGCACGTATCGCACGTGAGCATGGAATCAGCCGATCCACGCTGTACCGGTACCTGAACCCCTCATAGTCGCCTGTTAGTCGAGTGAGTAGAACGCGGTGTGCACGAAGACTGCGGCGGAAGATCTGGGTACACGAGGAGAGGGGTGTCCCTCTATGTGGGCGGCGTGGCGTCTGTGCTCCCGCCAGCCTTAACGTCCAAGCGCCTCAGGATCGTGGTTGGAGTGCCTCCCCAAAGCGTCAGCGAGGCGCAGAGGTCGGGGCGCACCGACATGATGAGAGACTCCTGGTAAGAAATCACGGCCAACCAGTCTCCGACCAGGCCTGCAACGCTCCAAAGCTGGAACTCTGAGTCGACCCCGTTAAGGACCTCCGAGACGTCGTCGGCATGCCATAGCTCGGAGTACAGGACGCTCCTAGCCACCATCGCCGACCCCACCCCACCCGGGGGCGTAAGTGCTCTGCCGTCCTGCGATGCCATCACGGTGGCCCGGTTGAATCTCCCGGCTCGCCACCATCCAGTCAGCGTCTCGCACATCTGGACATGATCCGGATCCGTAGCGAAGTGTGCGATCGATTTGGCGACCTCGGTGCCGTGTAGTCCATCCTTCCAGAGTGTGAAGACTCGAGCCCGCGTGGCGGCCACTTCCAGTTGTTCGCGATCGACCTGATCGTGGCGGATCCCCGAGGGTAAGAACTCGCCCGTCTCTTCACTGCGCGAGAAGGTGACATGCAGCCTGGTGCCGAGGGCTGGTGCTGACGGGCTTTGCGCGAGCGAGCATGTCAGTGCTATTCGGGATCGCTCGACGGCGCGGCGCAGACGCATCGCGTGGTCGTCATCGGTCTCGAGCTGAGTGGGCTGCTGGCGACTCATGATGACCTCGCTTTGTCTGTTGCGGAGAGTGTCTCATCAGCCGTCCGCTGGCGGACCGCCATGAGCGCCAGCCGTTGCCCAGTACGCTCATCCCATCTGGCCGGTATGAGGGGGATGCGTGGCCAAGTCGCTGTCACTGAACGAGATCCGACGACGCAGTGCGCAGTTCGCCATCGAGTGGCGAGACAGCCCCGGCGACGAGCGCCAGAGCGAGCAGTCCTTCATTCGTGACCTGCTACAGGTCTACGACATCACGGCAACCAAGGCGGCGCTCTACGAGAAGCGAGCCAAGCGGTCCTCAACCGGCGGACGCGGGTACATCGACGCTCTCGTGCCCGGCCTGTGCGCCATCGAGATGAAGTCGACGGGCAAGGACCTCGAGGCCGCAGTCGCGCAGGCTCTTCCAAGCGCTACGCCGAGCTCACTGGAGCCAACGCCTAGTCAGGACGCTCGCGGCTGGACCACGGTCCCCCGGTCGCTGGGTCCCGCCGTGATGTTGGGACAACCTGCCGCCGAGTCGGGTACGGCAGGCACGCGCCCAGCCCCCGGTTCTTCCCTGACCACGGGCGGGCGGGATGTCTGCCGCGAGATCTAGGGTCCACGCCGTGGAGAAGGTGATCGAGGCGTACGGGGGGATGCGGCTGATCCCGCCGTTGGTGCGCTCCGCCGAGGGCTGGGCTGAGCAGCGCCCGCGGGAGTGCGCGTGCGGGAGCCGGCGCTTCCTGGTGGGGTGGATGGCGTGCTCGTGTCGCGCAGACACGCTCGGTCCTGGGCATCGGACGTGGGAGTGCCGGGAGTGCCGCCGGCGGGAGTTGCTGGGGTGTCTCGAGCTGCCTGACATGGGTCAGGCCCTAGCTACTTCGGCCTCGGTTCCACGCAGCCCTGATGAAGAATGGGAGCGCTAGAAGCATGCAGGTAGCTGTCACCACGGCTGTGAACGTGTTACCTAAAACCCCAGCCCAGCCAAGAATCTGAACCACCAAGCCCGCCACAAGCACAGCCAGGACGAGCTTCATTGATGCACGCATGCGCGATCCCCTTTCCGTGACGCAGCCAAGCCCCCGGGTATCCACCGTCGACAGCCATCCTCGATGCAGGACGAACTCTCAGCCTAGGCGCTCGCGACGAGCTGCTCGGTGTGGCGCAGGGCGAGGGCCAGCACGGTCAGCACCGGGTTCGCGCCGCCGTTGGTGACGTGCACGGAGGCGTCGGCCACGAGCACGTTCGGGTGCCCCCAGAGCCGCCCGTGGGGATCGGTCGCGGAGGCCGACGGATCCGTCCCCATGCGCAGCGTCCCGGCCTGGTGCTGGCCGTTGCTCACGGCGATCGTCCCCATGAGCGGGGCGGCGGGCACCACGCGGCGGGCGCCGGCCTCCGCGAGCCACTCCGCGGCGCGCGCGGAGAGCAGGTCCCGGCCCCGCAGGTCCTCCGCGTGCAGGTGCCCCTCGAGGCGCACGAGGGAGCGCCCGAGCCGGTCGCGGCGGCGGTCCAGGCGCACGCGGGCGCTCGCGGTCGTCACCTCCTGGACCGGGCCGACGACCCTCCCCAGCCGCAGCATGGCCCGCTCGAGCTCCGGCGACCCGGCACGTGCCCCGGCGGGGACCAGCCCCGCCTCCCGCAGGTAGCGCTGGGTGGCCGCGGGGGTGGGGACGAACTCGTCGGCGAGGATGCCGCCGCCGATGATCCCGGCGTTGCCGTGGCGGAAGCGCTCGGTGGACACGTCCGGGCCCGGCCCGCGCAGGTCCACCACCGGATCCTCGAACAGGGCCGTCGCGCCGCCGTAGGCGTGGCCCTGCAGGTGCCGGCCCACCTCGTCCCCGCCGAGCCCGCTGTCCAGCACGAGCCGCGCGGACTCGATCGCGCCGGCGGAGAGCACCACCTGCTCGGTCAGGACCGTGCGACGGTCCTGCGCGCCGCCGGGGCCGGTGAGGACGATCTCCACCCCCGTCGCCCGGCCCCCGGCGCCGGTGAGGATCCGGGTGGCGACGGCGCCCGGCAGGAGGTGCGCGCGGCCGGTGGCGAGCGCCGCCGGGAGGGTCGTCGTGTGGCTGCCCGCGCGGGCGCCGACGGGGCAGTCGAAGCCGACGCACTGCGAGCACCGCACGCACGCCGCCCGGCCGCGCCGCGCGACGGTGTTGATCAGCAGCGGCACCGGCCGGGTCGCGAGCCCCAGCCGCTCGCCCGCCGCGGCGAGGCGCCCGCCGAGCGGCGAGGGGTCCAGCGGCGGCATGGGCAGGTCCCCGCCGCCGCTCACGCCGAGCATGTCCTCGACCCGCGCATAGAACGGGGCGAGCTCCGCGGCGGTGAGCGGCCAGTCGGCGAGGGAGCTGCCGTCGGGCACGCCGTAGGTGCTCGCCATCGTGAAGTCCTCGGCAACGAAGCGCCAGGCCTGCGCCCCGTACATGCGGGTGCCGCCGCCCACGGTCATCGCGTTGTTGCCCCAGGCGGGGGAGCTGGGCGGGACCTCCCCGGTGGCCGTGAGGCGGGGCTCGGCGTCCGCTGCGGGACCGGAGCTGGGCGGCAGGCCCAGGGTGGCCCGCGGGGTCGTGAGGTGGTCCTCGAGGAGGCGGTCGCGCTGCGGCCAGGCGCCCCGTTCGAGCACGAGCACCGACCATCCGGCCTCGGCGAGGACCTGCGCCGCCATGCCGCCGCCCGCCCCGGAGCCGATGACGACCGCGTCGTAGCGCTCTTGGAGGGCGGCCGGGTCGAGGAAGGAGTCCGGGCCCAGCAGGGTGGGCAGGCGCTGCCCGGCGGGCGGGGGTGACCAGGCGTCGACGTGCGGGGCGAGGTCCGGCCCCACCCTGCCGTGCTGCAGCCCGTGCTCGTACAGCGCGTCCGTGACGATGGCCTCCGCCGTCCCCGGGGCGCCGGTGAGGACCTGCTGCTCCCAGCCGATGGGCGCCGTCGCATCCAGCGCCCGGATCCGCGCCGTGAGCTGCGCGGCGAGCTCCGGGGAGCTCAGCTGCGGGTCGAGCGCCGCGGCGACGCGGGCGAGGAGGGGATCATCGGCGACCATGCGCCCACGCTAGCGGCGCGGAGGCTCCGGGGTGCGCGTGCGCAGCGCGTCGAGATAGCGGGCGGTGATCCGCCGCTGGAACAGGCGGGTGACGGGGCTGCCGAGCCGTGACCACCACAGCGCCGGGGCGGAGACCGCGGTGATCCTCAGCTCCGGCTCGGAGCCAGGGGAGGCGAAGACCGTGAAGCGCTCGAGAGCCTGCTCCGGATGCCCCGCGAGGGTCGCATAGGTGAAGCTCGCGAGGTCCTGCGCCTCACGGACCTCGACCACCTCGCAGGGGACGTCGATGCGCAGCGGCCCGAGCCGCAGCGTCATGAGCAGGCGGGTGCCGACCTCGAGGCGCGCGGTCGTGGAGGCCACGTGGAGCCCGGCTCGTTCCTGGACCCGGCCGGTCAGCAGCTCCTCGCCGAGGTCCGCGAGGGACCGGCCGGGCAGTGCGGCCCCGATCTCCATCCGCTCCATGCCCCGCGGAGGGTCGACGTCGACCGCCGTGACGCCGCCCGTGCGCCGCGGGAGCGCCTCGAGAGTGCGGCGCTGCGGGTCGTCCGAGGTCAGCAGCTGCATGGGGTCACGGTAGCGGTGCGTTCGCCGGCTCGGACGAGCCCCTCCGCCCGTGGCATGGCACCGATCATTCGTGCGCCGCGGATCGCCACGCCGACTCGACGACCTTCAGGGCCTCCTCGGCGGAGATGCGAGGGCGGCACTGGTCACCGAGGGACGACATCCGGAGATCCTGGGTGACCTGCCGCGCGACGTCGGTGTCGGTGACGCGTGTGTGCGGTCCGTGGCGACGAACGCACTCCCGATGAGGGTGCGGAGACTGGCCGCGGGCGCGTCCGCATAGCGTCGGTGCCGAGTGCTGGTCGCGGTCGGCCACGAGGGATGTCCGACGGCGCACAGCAGCTGGAGCTGGATGCGGACGCCGCCGACGTCGAGAACGCTGTGGTCGGCACGTCGAAGCTCGGTCAGCGACGGGGTGAACGTCGTCCGTCCGATCGAGCGTCGCAGTCCACGCAGTATCGCCTCCTCGATCCGAGCCGCCGTCGACGCCCTGTCTGACGTGCAGATCAGACCGACGTCCTCGGAGAGCCGAAGATCGGTCAGATACGTGCGTGACAGTGCGGTGCCTCCGAAGAACACCACCCAGCTAATCGAGAGCTCGGCGGGTCTCCCGACGTACACGCGGGGCGTCGTCGACGATGGCCGCGAGCACCTCGGGATCGACGCTCGAGGACAGCTGGGCACTGCCCGGAGCGCCTCGTCCTCGGCTTCGCCCTGGCCGGGACGCTGGAGCAGATCGACGACGGTCTGCTCGGGTGTTGTGACGAAACCGGTCCCGAGCTCGGTGCTCTCGGGGGTGACGTCGAGGCGCTCCATCTCCCGACCGACGAAGTGCGCTGTTCCGGTGGCCAGCCGGACCGGTCGGATCCCCTGCAGCGGAACGGCGGCGGTCGTCGAGCCGAGGGCGCGCGGTATCGCACCGTGGAATCGCGCGGCCCCGATCCCCATGAGCGCGACGCGGCGATCACCATACCGGGGTGTCGCGAGGGCCGGTCCTGATGCTTCGAGACCGGGAGTCCGTGTCCTGCCGTCCCGGCCGTCCCGGCCGTCCGGAGGAGCGGTGCAGACGCCATGGGCCAGGCGCACGAGCACGCCCTGCTGCGACAGCTCATCCAGCTGACGCCAGGTGTTGCCCCTCGCATCACGGATGCTCCGATGGCGCACCGTGCGCATCGGTGCGCGGGCGGTAGCCCTGATCAGCTCGAATCGGTCCCTGAACTCACCTCGCTTCATCGTGCACCGGTCTACGTTCGGCGTAGATTCCCGCACGGTGAAACGGGGGAGCAGTGGTCTCGGACGCGCGTGGTCGTCCGGATCAGGACGTGAGCGCTGACCGGTCCGAGCCGCCGGTGAGGTCCGCCTCGACCATGTCGCGGCGCAGCGGTGCCCCGGCCACGTATCCCACGAGCGCGATCGCGACGATCACGCCGATCGTGCCGAGGGTCAGCGCCTCGAACGCCGCATAGGGCACGCCCATCGCCTCGGAGAAGTCGTAGTCCAGGCCCAGCAGCGTCTCGAGGGTGCCGGGGAAGACGGAGACCCACGAGCCGAGCGCGACGAAGCCCGTGGTCACGATCCCGAAGGCGAGCATGACGCCGTTCCCGCCGGGCACCGTGAAGGGCCGCGGCTGGTCGGGACGGGAGAAGCGCAGGCGGATCGCCGCCGGGATGACGATGAGGTAGCTGAAGAGATAGGTCGTGATCGCGACGGAGAGCACCACGTCGAACAGGGCCGCGGAGGTGCCCGTCAGCTGCATCGCGGCGAGCATGAACACCGTCGAGATCGTGCCGGAGAGCAGGTTCACGCGGATCGGGGTGCCGAGGGTCGCGTGGAACTTCCCGAAGAAGCCGCCGAAGAAGGAGCCGTCGGCCGCGGCGATCGCCTGCATGCGGTCGGACATGATCATCCACGCCGCCCCCTGGCCCACGTTCGCGAGCAGGAAGAGCACCACCGCGAGGGTGAGCATGGCCGGTGCGGCCGGGCCGTAGACGTCGAACACCGTCGCGACGGCGGTGATGAGGCCCGTGAGGCCGTCGATGTCCTGGTGCGGGATGACCAGCAGGATCGTCAGCACCGGGACGAGGTAGAGGACCCCGGCGAGGGCGGAGGAGCGCAGCACCGCGAAGGAGACGTCCTTCGAGGCGTCCTTCATCTCGCCCGAGGCGCTCGAGCCGGACTCGAAGCCCAGGAACGCGAACAGCAGCAGCGGGGTGAGGGTGATGAAGCCGGAGACGGTGGGGGAGAAGTCCCCAAGGGCGAGGCCCTGCACCCCGTGCTCCGCGGCGTAGACGACGGCCGTGACGATGAAGATCCCGAGGAACACGATCTTGCAGACGGCGCCCATCGAGGGGATCCACTTCGCCCGGCGCAGCGACAGCACCGCGGCGAGCACGGTCGCCCAGATGATGACGAGCTTGACGGCGTAGTCGGCGACGGAGCCGGCCTCGAAGGCCACGAGGTGCTCGCGCACCGCCTCGGTGCTGAGGAAGGCCATGGACCCGCCCACCCAGACCGGCTGGGTGATCCAGGTGAACGCGGAGGCGACCGCCGCGGCGGGCCGGCCGAACGCCTCCCGCACCCACAGGTACACGCCGCCCTCGCCCACGAAGGCGCTGCCGGTCTCCGCGAAGATCAGCGCGTAGGGCACGAGGAACACGAGGATCAGGACGACGAGCCAGGTGAAGGTCTCCGGGCCCTGCGAGGAGACCGAGCCGAGCATCTCGAGGCCCACCACGGCGGAGACGACGATGAAGACGATGTCGAAGCGGCCCAAGGTCCGATGCAGCACCTCGTTCTGCTTCTGCGCGAAACGGGTGGTGCCGGAGGACCGGGGCGTGGGCATGCGGGAGCTCTTCTCGGATCGGGGAGGGGTGGGGCCGACGGCGGCCCTCGGGCAGGGTAGCGCTCCGGCTGCATTCCGCGCGAAGCTGTCCCTCCCCGGTGCCCGGCGGTGCCGTGCGCGGCTGGTCAGGCGCGGGCGAGCACCGCCTCGGCGAGGATCTCGACGACCTCCGGCACGAGGTGCAGGTTGAAGGTCGGCTCGAAGAGCTCCGCCTCGAGCAGCACGAGCCCGAAGGCGGCGGAGTCCACCATGTCGATCCGGGCGTACAGCGGCAGCGGCGCGCCCGTGACCGCACCGGTGGCGGCGACCACCTGCTCCGCGAGGGCGGCCTCCGCGGCGCTCACCTCCACGAGCTCCGGGTGCTCCTGGTAGACCCCGCCGCGCAGGCCGCCGCCGCGGGCGAGCAGGGCGCCCTTGGAGATCGCGTGGGTGACGCGGCCGTCGACGAGGTACACGGCCTTCTCCACGCCCTCGGAGAGCTCGGGGACCTCCGGCTGCAGCAGCACGGTCCCGCCGCCGCCGAGGATCGCGCGCGCGGGCCCGAGCAGCGCGGGGTCCTCCCGGGCGAAGAGACCCGTGTGCAGGGAGCCCGCGCCCACGGCGGGCTTGACGACGACGTGCTCCGCGTCGGCCGCCCCGAGGGCCTCCTGCAGGGAGGCCTCGTCCTCGTGGTAGGTCGTGGGGACGACGGGGACGCCCGCGAGGGCGAGCTGGGCGAGGTGGCGCTTGTCCATGTTCCAGCGCACGAGCGCGGGCGGGTTCAGCACCGTCGTCGCCTCCCCGACCCTCGCGAGCCAGCGCGAGAAGCCCTCCGGGTCCAGGGGGTAGTCCCAGGGGCTGCGCAGCACCGCGAGGTCGACGCCGGACCAGTCCACGGAGTCGTCGTGCCAGCTGACCGCCTCGGCCTCCACCCCGCGGAGGCGCAGCGCCTCGACCAGGAGCGGGGAGTCGACGTCCGCGTCGAGCTCGGAGTAGAAGGACGGGTCGGTGCCGACGACGGCGATGCGCGAGGTCATCGCAGAATCGTAGGTCAGCCGGTCATCGCAGCGGCAGCCACACGCGCATCGGACCGATCTCGCGGTTCGCCCACGCGTAGTAGGGCACGGCGCGCCAGGTGTGCGGTGCGGGCTCGGGCGCCGGGGCGTCCCAGGGCAGGTAGCCGTCGCCCGCGGGAGCAGGGCTGATCGCGCCGTCGAGGTCGAGGGCGACGACCCCGTCGAGCGCGTCGATCCGGTGCTCCGTGACGGGGGACGACGGGTCGATCAGGGCGTCGTCCACGGTGCCCCGGCCCTCCTGGTCCGCCTGCTCGAGGGCGTAGACGAGCGGGCCACGCAGCAGGGCCACGGCGCCGCGGGAGGCGTCCACACGATGCGGGGCGCGCACGAAGCGCGGCGTCATGGGCAGCTCGAGCAGGATCTCCTCACCCGGGGTGAGGACACGGCGGATCGTGTGCGCGCCGGGGGAGACCTCGGTGCTCGTGCCGCCCTCGGTGAGCGTGGCGCCCGCGGCCCAGGCGGGGACGCGCAGGCTGAGCGCCGCCTCTCCCTGCGGCGCCTCGAGGATCCGCACGGCGACCTGCCCGTCGTGGGGGTAGGCGGTCTCGACCTCGACGGTCAGGCCGCCGCCGCTCCAGGTGCCGCTCGCGTAGAGGTGCAGCTGGAGTCCGTCCTCGGTGGCGGTGGCCATGTACTGGTCGAGGGAGGAGAGGGTCCGCATGACATTGGGCGGGCAGCACGCGCAGTCGAACCAGCCGCGGCGGCCGTGGACGATCGACCGGCCCTCGTCCGCGATCGCGCCGTCGCGCAGCTGCAGGGAGTTGACGTAGAAGAACTCGGTGCCCGCGAGCGAGACGCCCGGGAGGACGGCGTTGTGCAGGAGGCGGTCGATCTCGTCCGCGTAGGCAGGGTCGCCGGTCGCGAGCAGCAGCCGCCACGCCCACTGCACGGCCGCGATGCCCGCGCAGGTCTCCGCGTAGCCGCGGTCCGTGGAGAGCTCGAAGGGGTCGCCGAAGGCCTCCCAGTCCCAGCGCGCGCCCATGCCGCCGGTGACGTAGGTCTTGGTGGCGAGGGTCGTCGCGAAGAGCGCGCGCTGCTGCTCCAGGAGCGCGGCGTCGCCGTCCTCGATCGCGAGGTCCGTCGCGCCGGCGGCGAGGTAGAGGGCGCGCACGGCGTGGCCCTCGACGGTGCTCGCCTCCCGCACGGGCACGCGGTCGGAGAAGTAGCCGGGGTTGTCCTTCCCGTTCGCGTTGTGCCCGCGGGCATCGAGGAAGTGGCGGGCGAGGTCGAGGGCGTCGGCGCGGCCGGTGAGGCGGTGCAGCTCCACGAGGGCCATCTCGATCTCGGGGTGGCCGGGCACACCGGGGTGGCCGCCGCGCAGGAACACCTCGACGAGGTGGTCGAGGATCCGCAGCACCACCTCGAGCAGCGCGTCGTCCCCGGCGGAGCGGGAGGTGGCGACGGCGGCCTGCATGAGGTGCCCGTAGCAGTAGAGCTCGTGGTTCCAGGCGAGGTCGGTGTAGCGCTCCTCGCGGGTGTGGCGCAGCTGGTGGACGGCGTTGAGGTAGCCGTCCTCCTGCTGCGCGCCGGCGACCGCGGCGGTCACCTCCGCGAGCAGGGCCCGCAGCTCGGGATCGTCCCCGCGGCCCAGCTCGTGACCCACGGCCTCGAGCCACTTGTAGGCGTCGGAGTCCTGGAAGATCATGCCGCGCGCCTCGCCCTGCTCGAGGCCGGCGGCGATGCGGAAGTTCGCGAGGGTCCCGGACTCCTCGAGCTGGCGGTGGCCCGCGCGCAGCGCGTCGCGGCGGTTGCGCTCCTGACGCAGGGCCCAGAACCCGCCGGTGATCCGGGCCGCGCCCGGGGCGAGCGGCCGCAGGGCGGTGCGGGCGGAGGCGGTGGGGGCGACGGGAGGGGCGAGGACGGACGTCGTCGTCATGGGGGAGCTCTCCTGTGAGCGTGCCGGTCGGATGCAGCTTCCGCCGGCAGCGGAACCTGGGCCGGCGGCGGAAGCTGAGCCGCCACCGGAAAGGTACGCAAACGATTGCCTGTCCGGATCAGTATGAGCGCCGACGGATGCGGATCGCAAGGGTTCGCAGTACTGTTCCTGCATGTCACCGCAGCGGCCGTCCTCCACCACCGTCAGGATCGGTGACGTCGCGCGCGCCGCAGGAGTTTCCGTGGGGACGGTCTCCAAGGCGCTCAACGGCACCGGGAGCCTCCGCGAGGAGACCCGGCGGCACGTCCGCGAGACCGCCGAGCGGCTCGGCTTCGTGGCCGACGCCCGCGCCCGCGGCCTCGTCGCCGGTCGCACCTACACGGTCGGCTTCCTCACGACGGACAGCTTCGGCCGCTTCATGCTCCCGATCCTCATGGGGGCGGAGGACGCCCTCTCCGTGGGGCAGATCGCCGTGATCCTCGCGGACACCCGCGACGACCACGCCCGCGAGCAGCACCTCCTGCGCTCGCTGCGCTCCCGGCGCGTCGACGGGCTCATCGTCACCGGGCGCACGACCGACGCCCGCGACCCGCTCGACGTCGACATCCCCGTCGTCCACGCCTTCGCCCCCTCGAACGACGACTCCGCCCCCGCCGTGCTCACCGACGAGGCCGGGGCGGCGCGGCTCGTCGTCGAGCACCTGCTCGCGATCGGGCGGCGGCGGATCCTCCACGTCACCGGCCCCGAGCGGCACCGCTCCTCGCGCGTGCGCGCCGAGGAGGTGCGCCGCGTCGCGGGGGAGGCGCTCGTGGGCGAGCCCATGTTCGGCGCCTGGAGCGAGGAATGGGGCCTGCGGGCGATCGACCTCGCCCTCGCCTCCGGCCTCGAGTTCGACGCGGTCTGCGCGGGCTCCGACCAGATCGCCCGGGGGGTGCTGGACCGGCTCCGCGAGCGGGGGCTGTCCGTGCCGGCCGACGTCGCCGTGACGGGCGTGGACAACTGGGACGTCATGGCGCTCGCCGCCCGCCCCGCGCTCACCACCGCGGATCTCTGCCTCGCGGAGATCGGCCGCCGCTCCGGCGAGATGCTGCTGGACCTCGTCGAGGGCCGTGAGCTCAGCGAGCAGCGGGTGGTCGTGCCGCCGCGGCTCGAGGTGCGCGGCTCGACGGTCTGAGGCCCGACGGCGCGCGGCCCTGTACGGCGGGGCGCGACCGCGCGAGAGCGGCGGCCTTGCCCTCCTCGACGATGAGGCCGTGCAGCTCGGCGAGCTCCGCCACCGTGAATGCCGCCTCCTCGAGGGAGGGCGCGATCCACCGGGCGAAGGCCGTGTAGGAGCGCGGCACCGCGTGACCGCGCTCGGCCAGCGCGCGCCGCGCGTACTCGTCGCACAGGAACGCCGGGCGACCGAAGCAGTACAGGGAGATCGCGTCCGCCGTCTCCTCGCCCACGCCGTCGACCCCGCGCAGCTCCGAGCGCAGCTCGGCGTCCGTCAGCCCCGGCACCTGCGGGGCGCGCTCCGCCCACCAGGCAGCGAGGGCGCGCAGCCGACGCGGCTTCTGCGAGGGGAAACCCGCCGCGCGCACGAGCTCGCGCACCTCCTCCTCGGGCGTCGCCGCGAGGGCGGCCGCCTCGAGCAGCCCCCGCGCGCGCAGCGCCGTGACGGCGACGTCGGCCTGCTCCCAGCGGGAGCGCTGGACGAGGATCGCGCCGACGGCGATCTCGAAAGGAGCCTCCCCGGGCCACCACCACCCCTGCGGGCCGTGCGCCCGGAGCAGCTCCGTGTACAGGGCGCGCAGGTCGGGATTCACGCGCCGGGGTGCTCCGGCAGCAGGCGGGAGTCGTCCGCGGGGTTGCGCAGGGTGAGCACGGCCCGGGAGACGGAGGGCTCGCGCTCGAGGAGGTCCTCGATCGCCTGCACCTTCTCCTGCAGCACCGACTCGCGGACGTCCCCCACGAGGTCCACGGAGGCGACGACGAACAGCTGGTCCGCGCCCACCCACTCCGTGTGCAGGAAGGTCACCTGCTCGACGTCCGCGTGCCCCGCGATGATCTGCAGCAGGTGGTCGCGCAGCGCGGGGGAGCCGCCCTCGCCGCTGAGGAACGCGGCGTTGCGTCCCACGAGGATGATCGCGACGATGCCGAGCAGCACGCCCACGAGGATCGAGCCGATCGCGTCCCACACGGCCTGTCCGGTGATCTGGTGCAGGCCCATGCCCGCGGCGGCGATGACGAGGCCGATCAGTGCGCAGGCGTCCTCCGCGAAGACCGCGCGGAGCATCGGGTCCGAGGTGCGGCCCACGTAGTGCAGCAGCGGCATGCGACGGTCACGGGCGCCCGAGCGGGACTGCCGGAACGCCTGCAGGAAGCTGATCCCCTCGAGCACGAAGGCGATCGCGAGCACGAGGTAGCCCCAGCCGTAGCCGGCCTCCTCGGTGCCCGTCTCGCCGAGGGACTGGATGCCGTGCCACACGGAGACGCCGGCGCCGACGGCGAACAGCCCGATCGCGGCGAACATCGCGTAGACGTAGCCGACGCGGCCGTACCCGAGCGGGTGGGAGGAGTCCGGGGAGCGCCGTGCCCGCCGCTCGCCCACGAGCAGGAAGACCTCGTTGCCGGTGTCCGCCCAGGAGTGGGTGGCCTCCGCGAGCAGCGAGGCGGAGCCCGTGAGCCCTGCGACCACCGTCTTCGCGATCGCGACGAGCAGGTTCGCCCCGAAGGCGAGGAGCACCGTCAGCGAGCTCCCGCCACCGGAGTCCTTCCCCTCCTGCTGCGCCGCGTCGATCCCGTTCCCTGTGCCTGCCGGCCGTGCCGTGCTCGCTGCTCGCTCGTCCATCTGCCCCTGCTCTCCTGGTTCACCTCGCAGGGTAGATCGTCACGGCGTCCCGCGGCACGAGCAGGCGCACGTCGGAACCCGGTCGCAGGGTCCCGGCCGCGACCGCCTCGGGCGCGAGGTCCGCCTCGAGATCCGCCGTGCGCACCCGCACGAGGTCGCCGCGGGGCTCGAGGCCCGTGACGGTCCGGGCGAGGACGGTCCCGGCGGTCCGGTCGCCCGTGGAGGGGGCGAGCGTCACGGCGGCGGGTCGCAGCGCGGCGAGGGCGGGGTCGCCCTCGCGGAGGTCGCCGCTGCGGCGGCCTTGGATCAGCTCCCCCGTGGGCAAGCGCAGCGCGGCGTCCTGGTCGGTGCCGGGAACCCCTGTCGGGTCGACGGCCCCCGCCCCCTCGGCGACCCCGCCCGCCGTCGGGGCGGCGCCGGCGCGGCCGTGCAGAAGTGCCAGGCCCGCGAAGCGCGCGGCGAAGGCCGTGCGGGGGCGGGCGAGCAGATCCGCCGTCGGCCCGCGGTCCTGGACCTCCCCGCCCTCGAGCACGAGCACGTCGTGCGCCATCGTGATCGCGTCGAGCACGTCGTGGGTGACGACCACGGCGGAGCGGCCCTCGAGGAAGCGGGGGAGCAGGGCACGGATCTCCGCGGCGGCGTCCACGTCGAGGGTGGACATCGGCTCGTCCAGCAGCAGCAGCTCGGGATCCGCGGCGAGCGCGCGGGCGATCGCGACGCGCTGCTGCTGGCCCCCGGAGAGCCGGCCCGGGCGGCGCTCGGCGAGGTCTGCGGCGCCCACCTCCGCGAGCAGCTCGTGCGCCCGGGCCCGGGCGTCGCGGCGCGGGACCCCCCGGGCGCGCAGCGGGAAGGCGACGTTGCCGAGCGCCGTGAGATGGGGGATCAGGTGCGCCTCCTGGCCGAGCGTGGCCACACGCCGCGCATGCGCGGGGACCTGCACGGTCCGGCCGCCCGGGCGCACGGACGTCAGCACGCGCCCTCCGAGCACGACCTCCCCGCGGGCGGGCCGGAGGTCGCCGCCGAGCAGCGCGAGCAGGCTCGACTTGCCGGCGCCGTTGGGGCCGACGAGCGCGAGGGTGCGGCCGGCAGGGAGGTCCAGCGCCAGGTCCAGCCCCCGCTCGGGCACCTGCGCCTCGACGTGCAGGCTCATCCCCGCGCCCTCCGGTGCGCCAGCAGGATGACGACGAGCGCGACGAGCACGAGCAGCAGCGACAGGGCCACCGCGGCGTCGGGGTCCGTCTCCCGCAGCAGGTAGATCTCGAGCGGCAGCGTGCGCGTGGTCCCCTCGAGGGAGCCGGCGACGGTGATCGTCGCACCGAACTCGCCGAGCGCGCGGGCGAAGGAGAGCACCGTCCCCGAGGCGAGCGCCGGCAGCACCCCGGGCAGGGTCACCCCGAGCAGCACGCGGGTGGGCCGTGCGCCGAGCGCGGCGGCCGCGCGCTCCGCGCCCCCGCCCGTGCTGCGCAGCGCCCCCTCGAGGGTGAGGACGAGGAAGGGCAGGGCGACGAAGGTCTGGGCGAGGACGACGGCGGCGGTGGAGAACGCGACCTGGAGCCCGAGCGCCTGGAGCGGCCCGCCCAGCAGCCCCTGGCGGCCCACGGTGAAGAGCAGCGCGAGACCGCCGACGACGGGCGGGAGCACGAGCGGGATCAGCAGCAGCGCCCGGAGCAGGGACAGCGCCGGTCCGGGGATCCGTGAGCGGGACAGCACGAGGGCGAGCGGTACCCCGAGCAGGAGGCACAGCACGGTGCTGCAGGCGGCGGTGACCAGGCTCAGGCGCAGGGCGGAGAGCGAGGACGGCGCGCTGATCAGGGCCAGGAACGTCGAGGGGTCGACGCGCACGAGCACCGCCGCGAGGGGCAGCAGCACGAAGAGCGCGCCGAACAGGGCGGGCGGCCAGGCCCAGCGGGGCAGCGTGCTCGTCACGGCGCCTGGAAGCCCTGCGCCGCGAGCACCTCCTGACCGCGCTCCCCGAGCACCTCCTGGGTGAACTCCGTCGCGAGCTCCTCCTGCGAGGTCCCGGCGACGACGGCGAGCGGGTACGTGTTCACGGCGGCCTTCGCCTCGGGGAGGTCGATCTGCTCGACGGCGTCCCCGGCGGAGGCGGCGTCGGTCACGTAGACGAGGCCGGCGTCGGCCTCGCCGGAGGTGACCTTGCCGAGCACGTCGGTCACGCTCTGCTCCTCGCTGACGGGGGAGAGCGTCACGCCGGCGGACTCCTCGACCTTCTCCGCGGCGCGTCCGCACGGCACCTGGGGTGCGCAGAGCACGAGCTGGACGCCCGGTTCGGCGAGCGAGGCGAGATCGGTGATCCCGGCGGGGTTCCCGGCGGGCACGGCGATCGTCAGGGTGTTCGTCGCGAAGTCCTGCGGGGTCCCCGTGACGAGCTCCTGCTCGACGGCCTGGTCCATGGTGGCGGTGTCCGCGGTGGCGAGGACGTCCGCCGGGGCGCCCTGTCCGATCTGGGTGACGAGGTCGGAGGAGCCGGCGAAGGAGAGCTGGACGTCGACCCCGGGATGGTCGGCCTCGAAGTCGGTGGCGATCTCCTCGAAGGAGCTCTTCAGGCTCGCCGCCGCGAAGACGGTGAGGGTCGTGGAGCCACCGGCGTCGCTCGCCCCGGCGGTGTCGGAGGAGGAGCCCGAGCAGCCTCCGAGCAGCAGGGCGCCCGCGAGCGCTGCGGCGAGGGCGGGGACGGTGCGGCGGCTCATGCGGGGACTCCGATCGATTCGGCCTCGACGAGGACGGTGGTGGCCTTGACGACGGCGGTCGCGACGCTGCCGGGGGCGAGGCCCAGCTCCTGGACCGCCTCCGTGCTCATGAGCGAGACCACGCGGAAGGGGCCGCACTGGAGCTCGACCTGCGCCATGACCGTGTCCGTCGTGACGGCCGTGACGAGGCCGGTGAAGCGGTTGCGGGCGGAGGTGCGGGCGTGGCGGCCGCTCGGCGTGCGCGCGTGCTCGCGTGCCGCGCGGGCGACCTCCGCGCCGTCGAGGACCTTGCGGCCGCTCTCGTCGGTGCCGGCCGTGAGCGTCCCCCGCTCGATCCACCGTCGCACCGTGTCCTCGCTGACCCCCAGGAGGTCGGCGGCTTCTCTCACCCGCAGCTGCGTCATGGTCAGGCATTCTAGCCGCGCAGATGCGCCTTGCTGAGCCGCTTCCATGCGCGAGTGCGGGTCGAGGTGGCTGGAGGCTCAGGAGGCGAGCAGGACCCCGCCGAGCGCCACGAGCGCCACGAGCACCGTCGAGCAGAGTGCGAGCAGCAGCGGCCTCACGCCCACGCCGAGCAGCTCCCGCACCCGCACCCCGGAGCCCAGCGCGAACATGGCCGCGGCGAGCAGCGTGGTCTGCAGCAGGTGGGCGGTGTCGAGGACCGCCGTCGGCACCGGGAGCCCGGTGCGCACGAGCACCAGCGCGAGGAAGCCCGCGACGAACCAGGGCACGATCGGGGGGAGCCGCGGTGCGGTCGCCCCGGCCTCCGGGACGGGCGACCGACGCGTCCGCGCCCGCTCGCGCAGTGCGAGGACCGTCATCACGGGGGCGAGCATGAGCACGCGGGCGAGCTTCACGACCACCGCGAGGGCGAGGGCCCCGCCGCCGATCAGCCCTCCGGCGGCGACCACCTGCGCGACCTCGTGGATCGCCGCGCCGGCCCAGAGCCCGCCGGTCGCGGTCCCGAGGTCCAGCAGCGTCACGGCGGCGGGCAGGATCAGGATCATCGCCGTCCCGCACACGACCACGAGCGCGATCGCCGTCGCGGTGGGCGTCTCGTGCTCGCCGTCGGGGTCGGTGACGTCGGCCGCCGCGGCGACCGCCGCCGCACCGCAGATCGAGAACCCGCACGCGACGAGCAGGGTGAGGCGCGGATCGACCCGCAGCAGCCGGCCCAGCAGAAGCGTCCCGCCCACGCCGATCCCCACGACCGCGACGACGACGAGGATCATCCCGGCACCGAGGGCGAGCACGTCCCCGAGGGCGAGCTGGAGCCCCAGGAGCACGATCCCGAGGCGCAGCAGCAGCTTGGTGGCCACGCCGATGCCCGGGGTGAGCGCGGGGAGCGGCGGGAGCAGGTTCGCGGTCACCACCCCGGCGACGATCGCGAGCAGCAGCGGGCTCAGCAGGGGCAGCGGCGCCGTGAGGAGCTGGGCGGCGACGGCGACGGCGAGGCACACCCCGATCCCGGGGAGCGCGGCGGCGAGGCGCGCGCCGCGGCCCGGGCCGGCGGGGCGGGGAGCGGGGCCCGAGGTGGGGGTGCTGAGGGGGGTGTGGCCGCGGGCTTGGAGCATGGATCCACCCTGGCCCGCTGCGCCGCCATGCAGTAGACCCCGATCCGGCACGGGGGCATATCCTGCTGATATGACGTCGTCGCTGCCGAACCTCCCTGCCCTCGCCCTCTTCGTCGCCGTGATCGACGAGGGCGGCCTCGGCGCCGGCGCCCGACGGCAGGGCATGGCCCAGCCCAACGCGAGCCGCATGATCGCCCGGCTCGAGGCGCAGGCCGGGCAGGCCCTGCTCGAGCGCAGCCCGCGCGGTGCCCGGCCCACCTCCGCCGGTCTCGTGCTCGCGGCCCATGCGCGGGAGCTGCTCGAGGCCGCCGCCGCCTTCACCGACTGGATCGAGCACAGCACCGAGGAGGAGGCCACGCTCCTGGAGGTCGGGGCGAGCATGACGGTCGCCGAGCACCTGGTGCCCGCCTGGCTCACCGCGCTGCGCTCCGTGGCGCCCGCCGTGCGCGTCACCCCGCACGTGCTGAACTCGACCGGCGTGGTCTCCCAGGTGCGCGAGGGCACGCTGCGGCTCGGCTTCATCGAGACCCCGCACCTCCCCGCGGGGCTCCATGCGCTGACGGTCGGCGAGGACGAGCTCGTCGTGGTCGTTGCCCCGGGCCATCCCTGGGCAGGACGCACGGACCTCTCCCGCGACGAGCTCGCCGCGACGCCGCTCGTGGTGCGCGAGGGCGGCTCCGGCACGCGGGAGGCCTTCGAGCAGCTCGTGCCCGCCGCCGCGGGGACCGAGCCCGTGCAGGTCCTCGGCAGCAACGCGGCCGTGCGCGTCGCCGTCGCGGGCGGGGCGGGACCGGCGGTGCTCAGCCGTCTCGCCGTGCGCTCCGCGCTGAGCGGGGGAGACCTGCTCGAGGTGGGGCTCGCCGGAGAGCCACTCCGCCGGCCGCTCACCGCCGTCTGGGGCGGGCCGCGCCGCCTCTCCGGGGCGGCGGCGGAGCTCGTCGCCCTCGCCCGACGCGACGCCCCCGCGAACCGCTGACATCTCCCGCCGGGCGGCGCATACTGGCAGGCCCGGCCGCCCGTGCCGCGGGGAGGAGGTGCTCCCATGAACGTCGTCCTCTGGGTGCTCGCGTTCGCCCTCGCCGCCGTCTTCGCGGCCTCCGGGATCATGAAGCTCACCGTCCCGCGCGAGAAGCTCATCGAGCGCACGCCCTACGCGGCGGATCTCCCGCACTCCGTGGTGCTCGCGATCGGCGTGGTCGAGGTGCTCGGCGCCGCAGGGCTGCTGCTCCCCGGGCTGCTCGGCATCGCGCCGGTGCTGGTCCCGCTCGCCGCCGCGGGCCTCGCGATCACGATGGCCCTCGCCTTCCTCACCCACATCCGCCGCGGCGACCAGCTCGCCCAGACGCTCCCCGCGATCGTCCTGCTGGTGCTCTCCACGCTCCTCGCCTGGGGCCGCTTCGGGCCGTACCCGCTCTGAGCGGGGGCCTCAGCGTCCCAGGAGGTCCTCGAGGTCGAACCCTCCCAGCAGGCCGCCGAGCAGCCCTGCGTCCCCGAGCAGGTCGGTGTCGCCCTGCGCCCAGAAGTCCTCGCCGCCCGGTGGGCCGACGGGCGCGCCGGGCAGGTCGTGACCAGGGGAGACCGCCCCGTGCAGGAGCGAGGAGGCGGCCGACGAGACGACGACCCCTCCCGCCACGGCGGCGAGCAGCCCGCCCGCGCCGAGCAGGCCGCCGCCGCCGAGGGTCGCGGCGCCCGCGGTGAGCGAGCCGGCGAGGTCCTCGACGCGGGAGGAGCGGGGACGCTCCTCCTCGGGCAGCTCCGCGCGGAGCCGGGCCTCGACCTCCTGCCGCTGGAGCGGCGTGAGGCGCTCGAGCGCCTCGCGGTGCACGGCCTCGAGCTGCTCGGGGCTCGCCACGCGGACGATCCGCTCGTACTGCGCGATCGCCTCATGGTCCTGCTCGGTGAGCGCGGCGGAGTGCGCGGTGAAGGAGCTCTGCCAGGTGCCCGTGGAGGCCCCGGCGGAGGTGGGGGCGCCCGTCGCCGGGACGGAACCGGCGGGCGCGGCGGGCGCGGCGGGTGCGGCGGCGCGGTCGGTGCCGCCGCGTGTGGCGGGGACGGCGCTCGGGGTGCTCGCGCCGAGCACCCGGCGCAGCTTCCCGGTCAGGCGGTCGAACGTGCTCATGGTGGCCTCCGGTCCTCGGGCGCCGCCGGCTGCGACGCGGGACCCAGTCCATCGCGCGCACCGGGGAGGGCGCTGTGGTGCGGCCCAGCGGAACCTGTGCGCCCCGCGGCGGGGCACGCGCCGGAGATCCTGCCGTCCGTCGTGCCGCCGTCGGCCGTGGTCCGCGGACAGGACCTGTCCTCCCGACGTCGAAGACTGGTCCCTGACGGCGGGGAGCGGCCCCGCCCCACCGGACGGAGTCCCGATGTCCTTCCTCACCCGCCACGACGTCACCGGGGAGCGCGAGCTGCTCGCGGTCTTCGTCGAGCAGCAGGCCGATCAGATCGCCACGAGCCTGTACGGGCTCTCCCACGAGGACCTCGGCCGCGCCGCGAGCGCGTCCGCGATGACCCTCGGCGCCCTGGCCCGGCACGCGCTGCTCATGATCGAGGGCACCGTGCTGCGCGTGCAGGCCGCCCCGGAGGCCTCCGCCCCCGCTCCGCGCACCCCCGAGCAGGCGGCGGCCGAGGGGGCGATCGACCCCTCCGCCCTGCGCGAGGAGGACACGGCGGAGTCCCTCGGCACGGCGCTGCGGGAGGCCGGCGCCGCGCTCGGGGCCGCTCTGCTCACGGCGGACCCGGCGACGAGCGTGCCGATCCCGCAGGCCCCCTGGTTCCCGACCGAGGGGGAGTGGACCGTGCGCTGGGTGGCCCTGCACCTCGTCGAGGAGCTCGCCCGCCACGCCGGGCACGCGGACATCCTGCGCGAGAGCCTCGACGGCAAGGGCACCTACGAGCTCAACGCGCGCTCCGACGGCGAGCCCTGGCCCGCCGAGTGGGCGCAGGGCTGAGCGCCCGAGGTCACGGCCCGAGTGCCGGGCCGGTCCGGAGGTGGCAGGATCGAGCCATGATCGACGCCGACCTCCGGACCTGGCTCCTGGACACCGACCCCGCCCTGCGCTGGCAGGTGGAGCGCGACCTGCTCGACGCCCCCGAGCACGTGTGGCTCGCGACCCGGGCACGGATCGCCACCGAGGGGCGCGGGGCCCGCTTCCTCTCCCTCCAGGACGAGGACGGCCGCTGGGCCGGCGGCTCCTTCTTCCCGGGCGGCTTCCTCGACGACCCCGCGAACCAGCAGCTGCCCGGTCAGCCCTGGACCGCGACCACCTGGACCCTCACGACGATGCGCGAGGACGGCATGGACCCCGCGCCGCTGATCGCGAACGACACCGCCGGCAAGCTCGAGCGGAACGCGCGCTGGGAGTACGACGGCCTGCCCTACTGGGACGGCGAGGTGGACTGCTGCATCAACGCGATGACCCTCGCCAACGGCCTCTGGCTGGGCCGCGACATGGAGGCGAACGCCGCCTGGTTCGTCGAGCACCAGATGCGGGACGGCGGCTGGAACTGCGAGTGGGTCGAGGGCTCCACCCGCGGCAGCTTCCACTCGACGCTCAACGCCCTCAAGGGTCTGCTCGACCACGAGATCGCGACCCGCGGCACGCCCGCCACGCGTCTCGCGCGCCGCCGGGGCGAGGAGTACCTGCTCTCGCGCGGCCTCATGCGCCGCGCCTCGACCCACGAGGTCGTCGGCAGCTTCATCCCGTGGTTCGGCTACCCCTTCCGACACATCGCGAGCGCCCTGAACAGCGCGGACCACATGCGCCGCGCCTCCCTGCACGAGGGCACCCCGCCGGATCCGCGCATGCGCGAGGCGATCGAGATGATCCGCGAGTCCCGGGAGAGCGACGGCACCTGGCACCAGGGCCGGGTGCTGCCGGGTGAGGTGTGGTTCCCGCTCGACGTCCCCGAGGGCGAGCCCTCGCCATGGGTCACGATGATCGCCCTGCGCGTGCTGCGCTGGTACGACGAGGGGACCGGCGCGAGCGGGCCCGCGGCGCTGCCCTTCTCCTGAGCCGCGTTCAGCGGGCGGCGGCGTCCTGCGCGGTCGTGCGCACGCGATACAGGCTCGTCGTCGCCGTCATGTAGAGGGTGCGGCCGTCGTCCCCGCCGAAGCACAGGTTCGAGACGGTCTCCGGGACGGGCAGGTCCAGCAGCGGCCGGCCGTCGGGGGAGAAGACCTGCACGCCCGAGGCGCTCGAGCTCCACACGTTGCCGGCCGTGTCCACGCGGATCCCGTCGGGCACGCCCGGGGAGACCTCGACGAAGGGGCGCCCGTAGCGGGCGCGGTCCCCGCCGATCACGTCGTAGACGCGGATCGTGTGACCGCGCTCCGGGCCGGCGGAGTCGGCGACGTAGAGCAGCGAGGCGTCCGGGGAGAAGGCGAGCCCGTTGGGTGCCTCCATGTCCGTGACCACGGGGCGCAGCTCGCCCGTCGCGGGGTCGAGGCGCAGCACCCAGCGGTCGCCGTACTCCTCCTCGCCCAGGTGGCCCTCCTCGGGCTTCTGGATGCCGTAAGACGGATCGGTGAACCAGATGGCGCCGTCGGGTGCGACGACGACGTCGTTCGGGGAGTTCAGCCGCACCGGCCCCAGGCGGTCCACGAGCACCTCGGGTCGGTGCGCGTCTCCGGGGCCGGCGGAGTCGTCGCGCTGCACGGCGCGGCGGCCGTGGGAGCACTCCACGACGCGCCCCTCGAGGTCCAGGGTGCGGCCGTTGGTGAACTCGACACCCTCCGCGAAGACGCTCAGCTCCCCGGTCTCCTCGGAGAACTCGAGGATCCGGTCCCCGGGGATGTCGCTGAAGCGGAGCGCCCGGCGGCGGGGGAGCCAGAGCGGCCCCTCGGCCCAGGTGGCGCCGCTCGCGACCTTCTCGACGGCCGCCCCGGGCTCGAGCAGCGACGACGCCGTGCCCTCGTCCCGGGAGGTCCCGTGCCCCGACGTGCCCTGGACGCTGCTCTGCTCGCTCATGCGGGAAGCGTAGCGGGGGAGAGGGCCCGCCCCATCTGGAGGGTCGCCGCGCCGATCGCGCCGACGTCGTCACCGAACACCGAGGAGCGGATCTCGACCTCGGGGGCGCCGCGATCGGTGGAGCGGGCCCGCTCCAGCAGTCCCGGGAGGGCATGCGGGGAGAGCAGCTCCCAGTAGGGGCCGCCGATGATCACGAGGGACGGGTCGTGGACGCTGATGAGGGTGCGCAGGGCCTCGCCGAGCGCCGTGCCGTGACCGCGCACCTCGGCGAGCGGGCCCTCCTCGCCGGCGTCCGCCCGGGCGACGAGCGCGGCGACGTGCGCGGAGGTGGGCGCGCCGCCGGAGAGGGGCACGCCCTGCGCGGTGCGCTCGAGCATCCCAGCGACGTCGGTGAACATCGACAGGCAGGCGAGACGGCCGCAGCCGCAGCGCGTCCCCGGCAGGCCCGTGGGGAGGTGGCCGATCTCGCCGGCCTGCGTGGTCGCGCCGGCGCGGACCCTCCCTCCGGAGGCGACCGCGGAGCCGACGCCCGCGCCGACGTACAGGTACAGCACGGTGCCCTCGACGGTGCGCCGGCCGTACCAGAGCTCCGCGGTGAGCGCGGCGTTGGTGTCCTTGTCCAGCATGACGGGGCGACCCGTGGCCGCGCCGAGGAGCTCGGTGAGGGGGACGTCCCGCCAGCCGGGCAGCCACGGCGGGCTCTCGACGAGACCCCTGCGGGCGTCGAGGCTGCCGGGGGAGGCGACGCCGATCCCGAGCAGCGTCTCGGCGGGGGTGCCGCCGTCCGGTGCGCGCCAGCCCTCCCGCTCGAGACGGTCGAGGACCGCGTCGAGGCCCGCCGCGATGCGGGCGACGTCGGCCTCCGGGTCGGTGGTGGGGGCGGGGAGCGTCTCCTCCGCGACCACCCGCGCCTCGAGGTCCACGATCGCGATCGCGATGCCCGAGGGGTCCAGGTGCACGCCGGCGGCGAGCAGCGCCGTGGGCACGACCTTGAGCAGCGTGCGGGGCTTGCCGCGGGCGCCGCCCAGCGTCCCGGCCGTCTCCACGATGCCGCGCTCGAGCAGGCGGCGCGTGATGAGCGAGACCGCCTGACGCGAGAGACCGCTGCGCCGGATCACCTCGGACTGGGAGCTGCCGTCGGGATCGCTGCGGATCGCATCGAGCACCACGAGCTCGTTGCGTGCGCCGATGTCCACCATCGAGGAGCCGCGCATGACCGTCCTTCCGCCCTCATTGCCTTTAGTCCAACAGTGTGAGTAATGT
Source organism: Brachybacterium sp. SGAir0954 (assembly GCF_005490785.1). Taxonomy (GTDB): domain Bacteria; phylum Actinomycetota; class Actinomycetes; order Actinomycetales; family Dermabacteraceae; genus Brachybacterium; species Brachybacterium rhamnosum. The sequence goes on from NZ_CP027295.1 coordinate 2,217,003, forward strand.
ACGACACGTCCCGGACGGCCGCAGGTCGTCCCACCCCGGATCCGATGCTCGAGCGGGACCACCACGGCCCCGAGACACAGCACGACGCCGACGGCGGCGCCGTCACGGACCCGATCCCCGCCCCTCTCCACTCCGCAACGTCGCGGAGGAAGGAAGCACGATGAGTGTCCCCGACACCGTCGGCCCCCAGGTCACGGAACCCGGCGTGCAGCGCGCCGCGGCTTCGGACCGGGCGGCCGCCCGACCACCGGACCTACCCCGGCGGATGAACTCCGGCCAGCGGCGCAAGCTGCGCACGGGCCTGCTGTTCATCTCGCCCTGGATCATCGGCGTGGTCGTCTTCATCCTGTACCCGGTGATCTACTCGATCTCGCTGAGCTTCACGCGGTACTCCGGCATGGAGGCGCCCACCTGGGTGGGCATCCAGAACTACGTCACCGCCGTGACGGACCCCCTCGTCGCCAAGGCCGCGAGCAACACGATCTTCTACGCGATCATCGCGGTGCCGCTGGGACTGATCGTCGCCCTCTCGCTCGCGATCGCGATGAACCAGAACGTGCGCGAGGTCGCCCTCTACCGGACGATCTTCTACGCGCCCTCGCTCATCCCCGCCTTCGCGATGTCCTTCATCTTCATCGTGTTCCTGAATCCCCAGTTCGGCGTCTTCAACCAGGTGCTGAACCTGTTCGGCGGCGCGAACGTCAACCTCCTGGGCGACCCCACGGGTGTGAAGATCGCGATCATCCTCATGGCACAGCTGGGAGCGGGCAACGCGGCCCTGATCTTCCTCGCGGGCCTGCGCAACGTCCCGCGCACCGTGTACGAGGCAGCCCGCGTGGACGGTGCCGGCCCGATCCGGCAGTTCTTCTCGATCACCTTCCCGCTGCTCACCCCGGTGCTGCTTTTCAACCTCATCACCGGCGTCTCCGGCGCCCTCCAGGTGTTCACCGAGGCCTTCATCGTCACCAACGGCACCGGCGACCCCGACGCCGGCGCGCTCTTCTACATGATGTACCTCTACAAGAACGCCTTCGGCTTCGCGGAGCTCGGCTACGCCTCCGCCCTCGCCGTGCTGCTGTTCCTCGCAGGCCTCGCCCTGGCCCTGCTGATCTTCTGGCTCTCGCGCCGGTTCGTGAACTACGACGTGGAGGCCGGCTGATGAGCAGCATGATCCAGACCGATACCGAGAACGTCGTCCGACGCAAGAAGTCCGACGCCGAGCTCTACAACCGCCGGGCCGACGGCACCCGTCGCCCCTGGTACTCCACCGTGATCGCGCGCGTCGTCATGATCGCGCTGAGCATCCTCTTCCTGCTGCCCCTGTACTGGATGATCGCCTCGGCGCTGAAGTCCGACCAGGAGCTCGCGAAGTTCCCGCCCACGCTGTGGCCCCACGTCCCCGAGTTCGGGAACTTCGTCAAGGCCGTCACGGCGATGCCGTTCCTGCAGTTCTTCGCGAACTCCGCGATCATCACGATCAGCGTCGTGATCCTCTCGGTGATCTCGAACTTCGTCATCGCCTACGGGTTCTCGTGCATCGATTGGCCGGGCCGGGACAAGATCTTCTACGTCGTCATCGCGACGCTGTTCCTGCCCTTCCCGGTGACCCTCATCCCGATGTTCGACATGTGGGCGCGGCTCGGACTCGTCAACACGCTCTTCCCGCTCATCATCCCGGCGGCGTTCGGCTCGGCGTTCTACGTGTTCCTGCTGCGCCAGTTCCTGCTGCAGATCCCGCGGGCGATGCTCGACGCGGCCCGCGTGGACGGTGCGAGCGAGTGGATGATCCTGTGGAAGATCGCGCTGCCCACCTCGATGCCGGCGCTGACCACCGTCGCGATCTTCGCGGCCGTCGGCTCGTGGAACGACTTCATGGGCCCGCTGATCTACCTGCAGGACTCGAAGGTCCAGACCCTCTCGATCGGTCTGCAGACCTTCCGCTCCGTGAACGCGCAGGACGTCACCTTCAACCAGCTCATGGCGGCCTCGTTCCTCGTGATCCTCCCGCTGCTGGTCCTGTTCTTCGTCTTCCAGCGGTACTTCATCCGCGGCATCACGATCGGAGGCTTCAAGTGATCTCGAGGCGTTCCTTCCTCACCGGCACCTCCGCCGCCGGTCTCGCGCTGGGCCTCGGCGCCTGCGCCTCCCGTCCCGCCTCAGGGCCCAACACCATCAGCTACTGGGGTGTGGGCGCAGCGGACAAGGACAAGGACGAGCAGGTCCGCGATGCGTTCCTCATGACCGACGCCGGGAAGGACGCCCAGATCTACATCGATCAGGTGCCCTCCTCCGGCGTGGCGGACATGTCCCAGATCATCACCGCGGTACGCGGCGGGACCGCTCCGGACCTGTGGTGGATGGACCGCTTCAACGCGGTGCAGAACGCATCGATCGGGCTGCTCGAGCCGCTCGACGACCTCATCGAGAAGTACGAGGACGTCTCCCCGGAGGAGTTCAAGTCGCAGTGGATCCAGTTCGCCGTGGACGAGCTGACCTACGACGGCCGCCTCTACGGGCTGCCCTGCACGACCGACGCTCGCGGGCTCATGTACAACGAGGACGTCCTCAAGGACGCCGGCGTGGACCTGGACCTGTTCGACCCCTCCCAGCACACCATCACCTGGGACGAGATGGACGACGCGGTCGAGAAGATCGTGCAGCAGGACAAGCGCGGCAACTACACGCGGTTCGGCTTCGCTCCCTGGCTCTCCGAGGGCTGGCCCTACACATGGGGCTTCGGCCTCGGCGCGTCGGCCTACGACAACGCGACTGGCACCGTCACCCTCGACTCGCCCGAGTGGCAGTCGGTGTACGAGCTCTACGCGGACTGGGCCGAGCGGTTCCCCTACGCCTCGGTGGACGCGTTCTTCGCGACCTACCAGCCGCCGAACGCCCCGCCCACGCAGACCGCCATGTTCAGCGGACGCCTCGGGATCGACACCACCGGTCCCTGGCAGATCTCCGGCAACGAGAAGTACGCGCCGGACCTCCCGCTGAAGTTCACCTACCTCCCCGTGGCGAAGGAGGGCGACCCCACCTACACGTGGTCGGGCGGCCAGTGCCTCGTCATCCCGCGCGGCGCGAACATCACGAAGACCCTCTGGGAGTTCCTGAAGTTCTACGCCGGCTACGAGGGGCAGTCGAGGGTGGTGCCGCAGTACGGCAACCTCCCCACGAACCTGCAGGCCATCGAGGAGGGGAAGTACAACCCCAAGGCCGAGCTGTTCCGCACGATGCTCCCGAACTCCACCTCGCGGCCCCCGCTGCCGGTGGGCTCGGCGATGTGGGACACGCTCACCCGCACCAAGTCCTCGGTGGCGCTGGGATCATCGACCCCGGAGGAGGCCGTCGCCTCCAACCAGCAGATGATCGAGCCGAAGATGGCGCTGTTCCCCGACTACAAGATGCCGGAGACCTACGGGAAGCCCAGTCCCGTCCCCGGCAGCTGACCCGGTGCGGCAGGGGGCGAGTCCCCCTGCCGCACCACCCGACGAGCGAAGGCGCTCCACCATGATCGACAGACGACACCTGCTCCAGGGCACCGGCCTCGCGGCCGTCGCGGCCCTCGGCGGCGGCGCCTGCGCCCGCACCCCCGACAGCGACGCCAGCACGGTGCGCTACTGGGGGATGGGCGCGGCGGTCAAGGACAAGGACGAGGCGGTCAAAGCCGCCTTCCTCGCCACCGACGCCGGCCGCGGCGTCGAGATCCACATCGACCAGGTGCCCTCGAGCGGCGCCGCGGACATGTCCCAGATCATCACCGCGGTGCGCGGCGGGACCGCCCCGGACCTGTGGTGGATGGACCGCTTCAACGCGGTCCTGAACGCCTCGATCGGGCTGCTTGAGCCGCTCGACGACCTCATCGAGGAGTACGAGGGCGTCTCCGTGGAGGAGTTCACCTCGCAGTGGCTCCAGTTCGCGATCGACGAGCTCACCTACGAGGGCAGCGTCTACGGCCTGCCCACCTCGACCGACGCCCGCGGCCTGCTGTGCAACCAGGACGTCCTCCAGGGCGCCGGCGAGGAGTTCCCCTTCTCCCGTGTGGACGCGTTCTACGCGACCTACCAGCCGCCGAACGCTCCGCCCTCCCGGATCGCCCTGTTCAGCCAGCGCCTCGCCATCACGGCGACCGGCCCCTGGCAGAACTCGGGGAACAGGAAGTACGCCCCGGACCTCCCGCTGACCTGGACCTGGCTGCCGGTCGCCGAGGAGGGCGACCCCACGTACACGTGGTCCGGCGGCTTCTCCCTGGTGATGCCCAAGGGGTCGAGCATGTCGAAGGCCGCCTGGGACTTCATGACGTTCCACACCGGGCTCGACGGTCAGCGCAGCTACGTGCCCGAGCTCGGCAGCCTGCCCACCCACCTGCACGCGATCGAGGAGAAGGCGTACGACCCGACCGCGGAGCTGTTCCGGCAGATGCTGCCCGGATCGACCTCGCGCCCGCCGCTGCCCGTCGGCTCCGTCGCCTCCGACGCGATGGACCGCGCGAAGACCTCCGTCGCCCTCGGCTCGAAGACCCCTCAGCAGGTCCTCGAGGAGACCCAGGCGATGGTCGTCCCCAAGATGGATCTCTTCCCCGGGTTCCGCATGCCGGAGACCTACGGGGAGCGACAGGAGATCGAGGCGGCCTGAGCGCCGCCCCCACAACCACCGGCCGCACGGGCCGGACAGGACCCCACCCACGAGAAGAGAAGAAGGAAACCCTCCCCATGACCCACCCCCTGCGCATCGCCGTGCTTTCCGCATGGCACGTGCACGCCGAGGAGTACGGGCGCGCCGCCCTCGACCACCCGGACACGGAGCTCGTGGCCGTCTGGGACGACGACGCCGAGCGCGGCGCCGCCCTGGCCGCGACCCTCGGGGTGCCCTTCGAGGCGGACCTCGACGCGCTCCTCGCCCGCGAGGACCTCGACGGCGTCACGAACACGACCGCGACCACCGACCACGACGAGATCCTCGGGAAGGTGATCGCGAGCGGGAAGCACGTCTTCACCGAGAAGCTGCTCTCGCCCACCGTCGAGGGCTGCGACGCCCTGACCTCCGCGGCGAGCGCCGCCGGCGTGCAGATCACCGTGTCCTTGCCGCGGCTCTCGCACGGGTACACCGTCGCCCTGCGCGAGGTGCTCGAGGCCGGGACCCTGGGCCGCATCAGCTACTCGCGCGTGCGCCTGGCCCACAACGGCTCGACCGGCGACTGGCTGCCCGCCCGCTTCTACGACCCGGCCGAGGCGATCGGCGGCGCGTTCAGCGACCTCGCCGCGCACCCCGTGTACCTCACCCAGCTGATCCTGGGCGCCGAGTCCTCGAGCGTGCGCGCCGCGTACACCGACATGACCGGCCGCGGCGTCGAGGACAACGCGGTCGTCACGATCACCACGCCGGACGGCGCGATCGGCGTCATCGAGACCGGCTTCGTGACCCCCTTCAGCCCCTTCACCATCGAGGTGCAGGGCACCGAGGGGACCCTGCTGTACGGGTTCGACGAGGGCCGCATGCAGCTCGGCACCGCCGAGGGGTGGAAGGACCTCGAGGTCCCCGCCGACATCGACGCCCCCTTCGCCCAGTGGGTCACCGCGATCCGCACCGGCACCCCCGCCACCGAGAACCTCGAGCGCGCCCGCGCGCTCACCCAGCTCGTCGTCGCCGCGAACGCCGCGGCCTGACCCCTCAGGAGAGACACCATGACCCTCACCCTTCCCGTCCGCATCGGCCTCATCGGCGGCGGCGGCATCGCCAATGCCCACCTCGCCGGCTACGCCACCATCCCCGACCGCGTGAAGGTCACCGCCGTGGCCGACGCCGTCCCCGAGACCCTCGCCCAGCGCGTCGAGCAGCTCGGCGCGACCGGCTACAGCGACTTCACCGAGCTCGTGACGGACCCGGACGTCGACGCGGTCGACATCTGCCTGCCCCACCACCTCCACAAGCCCGCGATCATCGCCGCGGCGGAGGCCGGCAAGCACATCCTCTGCGAGAAGCCGCTGTGCCTCACCGCCGAGGAGGCGCGCGAGGTGCGCGACGCCGTGCAGAAGGCGGGCGTCACCCTCATGTGCGCCCACAACCAGCTGTTCATGCCCGCCGTCGCGAAGGCCAAGGAGGTCATCGACTCCGGCGCCCTCGGCACCGTCTACGAGGTGCGCACGACGGACTCGTTCTTCAACGACTTCGACCCGGAGTCCATGGGCTGGCGCGCGAAGGCCGCGACCTCCGGCGGCGGCGAGTACATCGACACCGGCTACCACCCGACCTACCTGCTCATGCACCTCTCCGGCGGCAAGCCGGTCGAGGCGTTCTCCATGATGTCCACGCACCGCCTCACCTTCATGGAGGGCGAGGACTCCGCCCAGGTGCTCGTGCGCTTCGACAACGGCTCGGTGGGCCAGCTCGTGACCTCGTGGGCCTACCAGGCCGCGCCGGGCACGGACCGCTTCTCCGTCGTGGGCGAGAAGGGCTCGCTGAGCTCCGACGGCTCGACCCTGCGTGTGAAGCTGCGCGCCGAGGAGGAGGAGCAGGTGTACGCGGCGGAGCCGATCGACACCTTCGCCGCTGAGATCGCGGACTTCGTCACCTGCCTCGAGACGGGCCGTCGCCCGATCAACACCGAGGAGGAGGGCATCGCGGTGCTCGGCATCATCCTCGCGGCGTACGAGAGCTCCCGCTCCGGCAAGGCGGAGCCCGTCCCCACCGTGTGAGACACCTCGGCCCCGCCCCGCATGTCCTGCGGGGCGGGGCCGACGGCCGTCCGGAGGCCCCCGCTCAGGCGGTGGCCCCGCCGGCACCCGGCCCCCGGCGGAGCACGAACGAGCTCCGGCCGCGGGCCGTCGCCGTCCCCGGGGTGAGCACCGTGCGATGCACGCGCTCACCCCAGGTCCCGCGCAGCCGCACGTCCGTCAGCGGGATCTCCTCGATGCGCACCGCGAGGTCCGGGGGATCCAGCCGCAGCTCGGCGGGGCCGATGCGCAGCCGCCCCTCGCCGAGCGGCTCGGGCCGGTCCAGGGTCATGAGCACCTGCTCCATCACGAGCGGCGAGGCGGCCTCCCAGTCGTCCTCGATCCGCACCTCCCGGCACCGTCGGTCCAGGGTCGCGGTACGGTCGCAGCGCCGCAGCCCTGCCTCCTCCGGGTACGCCCCGGCGAGGTCCGCGGAGAGCGCGGCGCGGTCGCCGTCGTCGGAGAAGACGGTGCCCGCAGCGCGGAAGCCGATCCCGGGTGGCTGCTCGAGCTCGCCGGGCAGCGGGCAGCTGTGGAAGCTGCTGCGCATCGTCCAGATCGTGTAGCGGGTCTCGGGCAGGAAGGTCTCGCGCCGGTAGTCGCCCACGCCGGCGTCGATGAGCACGGGCAGGCCGTCGAGCGAGGCGATCACGCCGCCCACGTCGTCGTGGTTGTGGCTGACGTCGTTGTGGCCGCCCTTCGCGGCGAGGAACCAGCCGCGCACCTCGCCCTCCTCCTCGCGCATCACGGCGATCTCGGTGCCGGGGGCGTACCAGGAGCGCGGCATGCCGGGCGCCTCGGGCCCCGCCTCGCGCCAGGCGGGATCGCGCAGCTCGTGGAGCGTGCGCAGGAACTGGGGTGCGAGCTGCTCGGGCAGGCGCAGCGGGTGCAGCCCGCCCATCCAGCGGGCGTGCGCGGCGACCGCCTCGTCCTGCACCCGCTCGCCGAAGCGGGCGAGCAGGTGCCAGGAGGCGTTCGGCGGCAGGGAGGCGGCGCCGTCGGAGTAGTTGACCTGGGAGTCGGCGCTGATCTGCATGCGCATGGGGAAGGCGGCCATCGCCGCGACCGGCTCGACGACGAAGCCGTCGAGGGCGCCGTCGGTGATCTCCTCGAGCAGGTCGAGCGCCTCGAAGAGCGTCGCCCCGGCCCACCACCAGTAGGTGGCGCCCTCGTCGCAGCTGCCATCGGCCGCATAGCCCGCGCGGAAGCGGTCGAGGATCGCGAGCGCCCGGCGGGAGTCCTCGGCGAGCACGGCCGGGTCCTCCTCGAGGGCCGCCGCGCAGAGCAGGGCGTTCGAGACGATCCACGGCGCCCAGTTGTTGGGGGTCTCCTCGATCCCGTGCCAGAAGTAGACCTCCTCGCGCCACGGGCGCAGCACCCGGGTGCGGATCTCGTGGTGCATGCGCGCCCGGATCCCGGGGTACTCCTCCTCGAGCGCCTCACCGGCGAAGGAGTCGACGGCGGCGAGCATCCCGCCCGCGTAGCCGCAGGCGAGGTCGAGCACGTCCCGCCCGGGCTGGGGGAGCGGCGGCCGGGAGCCGTCCTCGGGGAGCGCGTAGTGGGAGGGCAGGCACCAGGCGGAGAGCTCGCACAGCCGCCAGACGTCGTCCGCGAGGTCGCGCCGCCAGCGGTCCTCGCCGGTGAGCGCGAGCGCGAGGGCGGCGGAGGCGGTCGCGTTCAGCAGCAGCCGCTGCGCGGTGTCGTAGGGCAGCCGCTCCCCGGTGCGGTGGTAGTGATTCCACAGCTCGAGGCTGGGCGGGGTCTCGCGCGAGTCGCGCTGCCAGGCCTCCGCCGCCTCGAGCACCCTCCCGCGGTGCGCGGCGGGCACGTGCTCCCAGGCGGCGCGGTCCGCGACGGGCGGGGCGGCGCGCCAGGCGCCGGGGCGGAGGGCGGCGAGGACGGGAGGGGTGAGGAGGTCCGAGAGGCGGGAGGGGACGGTCATCGGGGGCCTCCTCAGGCGCGCAGGGAGAAGGTCGAGGCGGAGATCTCCTCGGCGAAGGTGCCGGTCGTGGCGAAGGAGATGACCTCGTCCACCGCATGGGCGGAGAGACGGCCCAGCTCCGTGCCCACGGACCCGGCGATGTGCGGGGTGAGGAACGCGTGGGGGTGCGTGCGAAGACGTGAGCCCAGGGGGAGAGGCTCCTCCTCGGCGACGTCGAGCAGCGCGGTCACGTCCCCGTCGTCGAGGCGGTCGGCGAGGGCGTCCTGGTCCACGAGCTCGCCACGGGCGGTGTTGACGAAGGTGGTCCCCGGCCGCATGCGACGCAGCAGCTCGCGGTCGATCATGCGGGAGGTCGAGGGCAGCAGCGGGGCGTGCAGGGAGATGATGTCGCTGCGCTCCATGAGCTCGGGGAGGGGCACGAGGGCCACACCGAGCTCCCGGGCCTGGGCGGGGGTGAGCGTGGGATCGGCGAGGACGACGTCGAGGTCGAAGGCGCGCAGGCGCTCGATGACGAGCCGGCCCACGCTCGAGGCGCCGATGATGCCGACGGTGCGGGAGCGGATACCGACGGCGGGCCAGCTGCCCTCGAGGTCGATCTCCGCGGCGCCCTCGCGCAGTCGCTGCGCGGCCCAGAAGGCGCGCTTCGCGCCGAGCACGATCAGCGCCACGGTGAACTCGGCGACGGGGATCGCGTTGACGCTCGCGCTCGAGCTCACCGCGATGCCGCGGCGGTAGACCTCGTCCGTGACGAGGGTGCGCACGGTGCCGGCGGAGTGGGCGATCGCGCGCAGGGCGGGCATCTCGTCCAGGAGCGCCGCGTCGAGCACGGGGGAGCCCCAGCCGGTCACGAGGATCTCGACCTCGGAGAGGAGCGCGGCGTCCTGCGCATCGATGCGCAGGGGACGGTCCGCGAGCAGGCGCAGGGCGGGATGGGACTCGAGCCGCTGCAGGTCGACCTGCCCGAAGACCCGTCGGAACGTCTCCTCGGGAAGGAGCATCCCGACGCTGCGACGGGATGCGGAGGCGTGATCGGTCATGGGGTGTGTCTCCTCGTTCGGTGGCCCCGTCATCTCACCGGCTCCCGAACGACCACGTCAACCATCACCGTGCGATCGAACAGATACCGATCACCGGCGGGGTGCGGCCGTCGAGGCGCGGACCGCGAGCGAGGGGCGCACGGCCACGTGACGTGCGGCGAGACCGGCCTGGGCGCCGCTCGAGAGCCGATCGAACACGAGCCCCACCGCGATCCGGCCCACGTCCCGGCGCGGCGGGGAGACCGCGGTGAGCGGCACCGCGGCGAGCTCCGCGATCTCGTCGTCGTAGGAGATCAGCGACAGGTCCCCGGGGATCTCGAGCCCGGTCTCGAGCGCCGTGCCGAGGAAGTCCGCCGCGTAGTGGTCGGAGTGCACGAGCAGCGCCGTGACCCCGGCCTCGAGCGCCCGGTCCAGGCAGCGTCGGGACTGCGCGGCCGTGTCCTCACCCTCCTCGATGACGATCACGGGGGCGTCGCCGGGAAGGCCCCGGCGCTCGAGCGCCCGTGCGAAGCCCGGGCGCAGCGCTCCGGCGGTGGGGGTGTCGTAGGTGAACATGCCGATCCGCTCGTGGCCGAGCTCGACGAGGTGGCCGACGGCGAGGGCGGCGCCCGCGGCGTGGTCCGTGCGCACCGACTCGAGCACGGCGCCCTCGGCCTCCTCGGCGACGCCGCGCTCGACCATGACGACCGGCAGGCCGCAGTCGACGAGGCGCTCGCGCAGCGCCGGGTCGTCGGCGGAGGCGCTGGTCACGAGCAGGGCATCGGCGCCGCCGGCGATCAGGCGCTCGAGCTGGACGCGCTCGCGGTCGGGGTCGTAGCGGGAGACGCCGAGCATCATCCGGCCGCCGAGCTCACGGGTGCGCTCGAGGGCGCCGTCCACGACGGTGGGGAAGTAGTAGCTGGGGTCGGGGCTCAGCACACCGAGCGTGAACAGCGCCCCGCCCTCGGGATCCGCATCCGGGCCGCGGCGCGCCGAGGGCCGGTGACGGACGGTCGTGGAGGGCGGCACCTCGATCGCCTCGGCGCCGCCGTGGATCCGTCGCAGGGCGCCGGCGTCGGCGAGCTCACGGAGGTCGCGGCGCACGGTCATGGGGGAGATCCCCATGCGCGCGGCGAAGTCCGCGACGGAGACGGTGCCGTGCATCCGCAGCTCCATGAGGATGCGCTCCTGGCGCCCCGGGACGTTCATGACAACTCCTGTTCGAGTTCTGTGCGAGTGATCGAAGGTGATTGACCGTGATCGTAACGGTTGCGTTCACTGTCCAGCACCCGGGCCACCGCGAAGAGGCGCGCCCGAGCGGGACGGCCGAGTGGCCGCTCCCCAGGTCAGGACAGAACCGTCCCGTGAGCGAGGGAGCCACATGACCGTCAGGACACCGACAAGGCCGCCGGGCACCGGCGTGCTCCGGCGCGCCGCCGCACGCCGCGACACCGGCGCCGCGATCCCGCGGCGCACCGTGCCGTGGGCGCAGCGGCTGCGCCGCGACTACCCGCTCGCGCTCATGGTCGCCCCCGCGGTGATCCTGCTGCTGCTGTTCGTGTACGTGCCGCTGCTGGGCAATGTCATCGCGTTCATGGACTACCAGCCCTACATCCCGATCCTGCAGAGCCCGTGGGCGGGGCTGTCCAACTTCACCGCCCTGTTCACCGACGCCGCCTTCTGGGCCGCGGTCGTCAACACCCTCGAGATCACAGCGATCCAGCTCGTGCTCTTCTTCCCGGTGCCGATCGCGCTCGCGCTGCTCATCCACTCGCTCGTGTGGCCGTGGCTGCGCGCGGTCGTGCAGTCGGTGCTCTACCTCCCGCACTTCCTCTCGTGGGTGATCGTCGTGGGGTTCTTCCAGCAGAGCCTGGGCTCCGCCGGCATCATCAACCGCTGGCTGCGCGAGCTGGACATCCACACGATCAACATCCTCGCGGAGCCCTCCACCTTCAAGCTCCTGCTCTCCGCGCAGGTCATCTGGAAGGACGCCGGCTGGGGCACGATCATCTTCCTCGCCGCGCTCGCCGCGATCGACGACTCCCTCTACGAGGCCGCCGCGATCGACGGCGCCGGCGCCTGGGGCCGGTTCTGGCACGTGACGCTCCCGGGCATCCGCCCGATCATCGTGCTGCTGCTGATCCTCCGGCTCGGCGACGCGCTGAGCGTCGGCTTCGAGCAGATCATCCTCCAGCGCAGCGCCGTCGGACCGGGCGCCGCGGAGGTCCTGGACACCTACGTCTACTACCACGGCGTGATCGACGGGAACTGGTCCACCGGCATCGCCGCCGGACTCATCAAGGGACTCGTCGGCCTCGTGCTGATCCTCGCGGCCAACAAGGCCGCCCACATGCTCGGCGAGCAAGGAGTGTATGCGAAGTCATGAGCACCGTCGTGCGGCCCGTGTGGGCCGGAAAACCCCAGCCCGTCGTCCTCCTGCTGAAGGCGCTCGCGATCCTCGTCGCCCTCACCGTCGTGCTCTTCCCGTTCCTCATGGTCATCTCCACGAGCCTGTCCAGCGCAGCGGACGTCACCGCCGCCGGCGGCTACGTGCTTTGGCCCCGCTCGGTGACCTTCGAGGCCTATGAGCAGATCCTCTCCGGGGGTCTCGTCACCCGGGCGATCCTCGTGACCGCCGCCGTCACCGCGGTCGGCACCACGATCAGCGTCGCCTCGACGGTGCTCGCCGCCTGGGCGCTCAGCCGGCCCTCGTTCTTCCAGCGGCCCGTGCTGATGTTCGTGCTGCTGACGTTCCTGTTCTCCCCGGGCATGATCCCGCTGTACCTCATGGTCAAGCAGCTCGGACTGCTGGACAGCCTGTGGTCGCTGATCCTGCCCTCGGCGTTCAGCGTCTTCAACATGATCGTCGTGCGCGGCTTCATGATGGGCATCCCGCAGGAGCTCGTGGACAGCGCCAAGATCGACGGCGCCGGCGAGCTGCGGATCCTGCTGCGGATCATCCTCCCGCTCTCCCGCGCCGTGATCGCCGTGGTCGCCCTGTTCTACGCCGTCGGCTACTGGAACTCCTTCTTCAACGCGATGCTCTACATCGACGACACCTCGAAGTGGACGCTCCAGCTGGTGCTGCGCACCTACGTGCTGCAGGGCTCCTCCCTCGTCGAGGCGAGCACGGACTCCGTGACACCGCCCGCCCAGTCGATCCAGATGGCCGTCGTGATGATCGCGATCATCCCGATCCTGTGCGCCTACCCGCTTGTCCAGCGCCACCTCACCAAGGGCGTGCTCACCGGCGCCGTCAAGGGCTGACACCACCGCGCGCCCCCGCCCGTCGTCCCCGCAGACCCCACCGCTCTACCATCCCGCCACCCGATCACAGGAGATCACCATGTCCGCATCCCTGCACGCGTCCGACCGTCCCCTCCGCGCGTTCACCCGGCGCCGTGCCCTCACCGGGGCCGCCGTCGGCATCGCCGGCATCGCCGGTGCCGGGGCCCTCGCCGGCTGCGGCGGCTCCGCCGCGACCGAGGAGATCGCCACCGAGCTCGCCGCCGTCCCCACCTACACGCCCGTCACCGGCGGCCCCACCCCGGACCTCCCCGGCGACGAGAACGTCCAGCCCGTCTACTTCGAGGCGCCCCAGGAGGCGGACCTCTTCACCTCGGTCACCGACGCGCAGCTGCCGCACACCACGGACCCCGTCTCCGCCTTCGTCATCTCCTACGCCCCGCCGGCGCCCTCCTCCAACAGCTACCTCGAGGAGGCCCGGAAGCGGCTGGACACCGACCTCGAGGTGCAGATCGTCTCCTCGGAGAACTTCAGCGCCAAGTTCGCGACCGTCATGGCCGGCGGCGACATCCCCGACATGGTCGAGTTCATCGCCTTCGACATGCCCACCAACGCGCCGCAGCTCCTGGACGCCCAGTTCACGGACCTCTCCGAGCTGCTCGGCGGGGACGCGATCGCGGACTACCCGAACCTCGCCAACATCCCCAGCTCCTCGTGGGAGAACTGCCGGGTCAACGGCCGCATCTACGGCACCCCCGTGCACCGGCCGCCGTTCGGCAGCATCCTCGTCACCCGCACCGACCTCGTCGAGCAGCTCACCGGCGAGGCGCCCGCCCCCTCCTCGAAGGACGAGTTCACCGCCCTCCTGGACGCGGTGACCGACGCGAAGGCCGGTCGCTGGGCGCTGTGCGGGCAGACCGCCGGCGACAGCGTGGACTGGGGCTACGACTTCATGGCCGCGATGTTCGGCGTGCCCAACGGCTGGGGCCTCGTGGACGGGAAGCTCGTCCACAAGTTCGAGCACGAGGGCTACCTCGAGATGGCGTCGTACATCAAGGAGATGCACGACGCCGGGTACTACCACCCCGACACCCCGAGCATGTCCGGCTCACAGGCGAAGACCAACATCGCGAACGGGAGCGTGCTCATGCACCTCGACGGGATCTCCGCGCTGCTGGACACCTCGCTCCCCGAGGGAACCGCGACCGGCGCGATCGTCCCCTTCGCGGCCGACGGTGGCGCCGGGATCATCTACCAGGGCAGCTCGCTGTTCTCCTTCACCGCGCTCAAGAAGGCGGAGGAGGGCCGCATCCTCGAGCAGCTCAAGGTCCTCAACTACCTCGCCGCGCCCTACGGCAGCGAGGAGGGCTTCTTCCTCCAGTACGGGAAGAAGGGCGAGCACTTCGAGCGCGCGGGCGACGGCTCGATCTCGGTGACCGACGCCGGCACCGCCCAGATCGGCCCGACCTCGCTGAACAGGATCTCCGCGCCGCCGCAGATCCTCACCTCCGCCGTGCGGATCGACGACCAGCTGCGCCGCTCCCACGCCTGGCAGGAGGACTCCTCCCCGATGCTGCTCAAGAGCGCGGTCGCGGGCCTCTACTCGCCGACGGCCGCCAAGAACTCCTCCGCCGCGGGTGCCGTGATGACCGCGCTGGACGAGTACATCCTGGGCCGCGGCTCCCTCGACGCGGTGAAGGAGGCGACCTCGACCTGGACCACCCAGAGCGGCGACACGATCCGCGCGGAGTACGAGGAGCAGCTCTGAGCTCTCCCTGCTCCTGCCGTTCCCGCCGCTCGGCCCCACTCCCGACCGACACCTCGATCCCTGTCCCGTCCCCTGATCCGCTCCCCGGACCCTCCGGGGTGTTCTCGAAGGAGAGAACCATGACCAGCGCATCCCGCATCCCCCGTCGCAGCATGCTCGGCATGGGCGCCGCCGCGGCCACCGCCGGCGCCGGACTGCTCGCCGCCCCCGCCGCCCACGCCGCCCCGCCCGGCCGCACCCTCGCCCTCGCGGCGGACACCACCAGCATCCTGCGCAACCCCCTCACCGGATGGGTGCTGTACGGCACCGGGTCCCCGTCGGCCGACTACTGGACGACCTACGACGCCCTCGAGATCGAGGGGCGGGACGAGCCCGTGCGCGTCGCCGACCACGCCCAGACCCTCTACATGCGCCTCAGCTGGACCGTGCTGAACCCCGAGGAGGGCGTCTACGGCTGGGACGTGCACGAGGGCCTGCGCAGCATGATCCAGGGCGCCCGCGAGCGGGACCTCCGCCTCGCCTTCCGGGTGGTCGTCGACAGCCGCGACAAGTCCAGCGACTTCACCCCCGCCTGGGTGCGCGCGGCCGGCGCCGAGGGCTACGAGACCCAGACCGGTTCGAGGACCGTGTGGACCCCCTACCCGGACGACCCGGTGTTCCGGTCGAGCTACGAGACCTTCCTCGAGGCCTTCGCCGCGCGCTTCGACGACCCCGACGAGGTCGCCTTCATCGACGCCTACGGCCTGGGCAAATGGGGAGAGGGGCATTCGATGCGCTACCTCGACCCCGCGAACCGGGCGGACGTCTTCCACTGGAACATCGACCTGTACCACCGGCTCTTCGACCACGTCCCGCTCGCGATCAACTACCACCGCATGATCGGCGCGGCCGGCGACTGGGGGCCCGCGGATCCCGACTCCCGGGGCCTGCTCGAGTACGCCTTCGAGAAGGGGTGCATGCTGCGCCACGACGCCTTCGGCATGAGCGTCTACTACGGGCAGTGGGAGCGGGACCTCGCCGCGGAGTGGATCGGCCGGCGGCCGATCGTCTTCGAGGGCGGCTGGGTCACCAAGCAGCACGACTTCTCGGTGGATCCTCGCGGCTACGAGACCGTCGAGGACGTGCGCCGCGGCGAGTACGAGGACGCCGTCGAGGCCCACGTGAACATGCTCGACTTCCGGATGGGGAAGACCGAGTCCTGGTTCCGGGACGTCCCCGACCTCGTCGCGGACTTCGAGTCCCAGGGCGGCTACCGCCTGCAGCTCGAGCAGGTCGTCCTGCCGCCGGCCGAGCGCGCCGGCCGCTGCACGATACGGCACCGCTGGACGAACCTCGGCTGGGGCATGTTCCCCAACGACCTCCCGCAGTGGGGGCACCGGTACCGGGTCGCCTTCGCCCTGCTGGACGCCGCGGACCACCGGGTGCTGCGCACCTATGTGGACGAGGAGGCGGAGCCGTCGGACTGGCTGCGCGGGGACCACGCCGACCACGATCTCGCGGTCACGCTCGAGCCCGGTGCGGGCGAGCGGAGGGTCTGGGCGGTCGCGATCGTGGACACCACGAAGGACGGTGCCCCGGCGATCGCCATCGCCTCGCAGGGGGAGGTCACCGACGACGGGTGGCTGCTGCTCACCGGGGACTGAGAGGAGAAGGCTCGTGGAGGGCGGAGGATCAGCCGCGGGCCGGGCGCCAGCCGGCGCAGGGCGGCGGTGCCGGGGTGATGCCCCGGCGCCGCCGCCGGAGCCGGTGCGGGGTCGCCTGGGAGGGAGGCGTGCCGCTGCCCCGATCGCCCGTCGACTCGGGGGTGGGCTCATCCTGCTGTGAGGTCATGGCACGATTCTCTATCCTTGCCCGGACAATCGACCCCCGTGTGATCACACCGTGATGAAGGGGCCCTGCCGGGCGGTCGGAGAGGGCCTCCGCGGCCGCGTCGCTGTGACCGCGGGCACGGTCGGGGGGGGAGGACGGCGCGATGCCCCGGCCCAACATCCTGCTCGTCGGTCCTCACCGGCACCTACAGCCACGTGAACCGGGCCTGCTCGATCTACTCCCAGTTCGACCACGGGGTGGGGACCTTCCCCGAGGTGCTCCACGACGCGGGCTACCAGACGGCCGTCCACGGCAAGTGGCACCTGGGGACCTCCGAGGCCTCGCTGCCCCGCAGCATGGACGACTGGTCGATCTTCCCGGACCAGGGCGCCTACGTCGATCCCGTGATGATCGGCCCCGCGGGGGAGGAGACGGTCCCGGGCTACGCGACGGACAGGTCACCTCCCGCAGCATCGACTTCCTGGACCGTCGCGATCCCGAGCGGCCCTTCTGCCTCCTCGTCCACCACAAGGCACCCCACCGCCCCTGGATCCCGGACCCCCGCTACGAGGGGCGCTACACGGAGGGCACGATCCCCGAGCCGGAGACCATTGCCGACGACCACGCCGGCCGCAGCGCATCGGTGCGGCGCGTCGCGATGCGCCTGGACGACCTCACCCTCACCGACGTCAAGGAGCCGGTGCCGCCCGAGCTCGAGGGGGAGGAGCGCTGCGCCGAGCGCTCCTCCTGGAAGTACCAGCGGTACATGCGCGACCACCTCCGCTGCGTGCAGGCGGTCGAGGACTCCGTGGGCGAGCTGCTCGACTACCTCGACGAGCACGACCTCGCCGAGAACACCCTGGTCATCTACACCTCCGGCCAGGGGTTCCTCCTCGGCGACCACGGCTGGTTCGACAAGCGGCCCATGTTCGACGAGTCGTTCACCATGCCCTTCGTGGTGCGGTGGCCGGACGGGATCCCGGCGGGCACCCGGGTCGAGGAGATGGTCACCAACGTCGATGTCGCCGCGACCCTGCTCGAGGCCGCCGGCATCTCACCCACCGCGCTCCCGGAGCAGCAGGGGCGCAGCTTCCTGCCGCTGCTGCGGGGCGAGCGCGTCGAGGACTGGCCCGAGGCCGGCTACTACCGCTACTGGGAGCACGACGACCCCGAGCACCACGCCCCCGCCTACTACGGGGTGCGCACCCGCACCCACACCTACGTCCATTACTACAACGACGGGCCCGGCACCCCTGGAGTGGCCCCGCTGACCTGCCCGTGCGAGGGCTCTACGATCGCCGCATGAGCAACCCCGTCCTCCCGCGCGGCATCCTCCTGCTGATCGGCCTCGCCGCGGCCTGGCTGGTCCTCGCGGGGCTCCAGGAGCTGGCCTCCCTCGTCGTGCCGGTCTTCCTCGCGCTGAACCTCATGATCGCGGCGCACCCGCTCGCGGCGGTGATCGAACGGGCGGGGGCGCCACGGGTGCTCGGATCGATCGCGGCGATGCTCGCGGTGCTGCTCGCCCTCGCCGCGTTCTTCCTCTCGATCACGTGGGCGGTGCGCACCCTCGTGCTCGAGCTCCCCGGCTACTCGGACTCCTTCGACGCGCTGCTGCAGAGCTCGCTCGACGCGCTCGCCGGGGTGGGCGTGAGCCAGGACCAGATCAGCACCTGGCTCGCGCAGTTCAACTTCTCGAGCCTGTTCGGCCTGCTCAACCAGGCGCTGTCCTCGGTGAGCGCGATCGGCGCCCTCGTCGCCGCGGCCGTCGCGACGATCATCTTCTTCGGCATGGACGCGGCCGGTCTGCCGGAGCGGATGGCGGTCGTCGAGCGCACGCACCCGCGCTTCGCCCACGCCCTCGTGGACTTCTCCCGGGCCGTGCGCACCTACTGGATCGTGACGACCGTGTTCGGCGTCGTCGTCGCCGTGATCGACGGCCTCGCCCTGTGGGCGCTCGGGGTGCCCCTGCCCGCGGTGTGGGCGGTGCTGCTGTTCGTGTGCAACTACATCCCCAACATCGGCTTCCTCATCGCGATGGTGCCGCCCACGCTCATGGCGCTGCTCGCGCAGGGCCCGTGGACGGCGGCGCTCGTGGTCGCCGTGTGCGTCGTCGTCGCGATGCTCCTGCAGGGCCTCGTGCAGCCGCGCGTCACGGGCCGCGCGGTGGGGCTCGCGCCGAGCATCTCGTTCCTCTCGGTGCTCTTCTGGTCCTGGGTGCTCGGGGCGGCCGGGGCGCTGCTCTCGGTGCCGATGACCCTGCTCGTGAAGGAGCTGTTCCTCGACGCGGACCCGTCGGCCCGCTGGCTGAACGCCTTCGTCGCGGACACGCCGCGCGCGGCGGTCGAGTCGCCGAGCGAGCGGATCGGGGAGCGGGCCGACGAGCCCGCCGACGGCACAGCCGCCGACGGCCCCACCGGGGAGGGCGTCAGCGACGCGGACGCGCCCGCAGCAGCGAGCGCGCCACCAGCCCCGCCAGCAGCGCCCAGAACGCCGCGCTGATCCCGGCGACCGCGATGCCGGAGGCGGCGACGAGCAGGGTGATCCCCGCGGGCAGCTGCTCCTCCTCGCGCGCGAGCGCCCCCTTCACCGCAGCGACGAAGGTGCCCAGCAGCGCGAGCCCCGCGACGGCGGGGACGACGCCCTCCGGGGCGAGGGCCACGAGCTGCGCGGCCGCCGAGGCGAGCACGCCGAGGACGACCATGACGATCCCCGAGGTGAGGCTCGCGATCCAGCGGCGCGAACGGTCCTCCCCGGCTCCCGGCCCGGCCGCGAGGGCCGCGCTGATCGCGGCGAGGTTGATGCCGTGCCCGCCGAGCGGCGCCCCCAGCAGGGAGCCCCCGCCCGTGACGAGCATGGCGGGTCGCCACGGGACCTCGTAGCCGAGGCTGCGCAGCACCGCGACGCCCGGCACGTTCTGCGAGGCCATGGTGACCAGGTACAGCGGCAGCGCGATGCCGATCACGGCGCCCGGGGTGAGCCGCGGCGCGGTGAGCTCGAGATGACCGGCGGGGGCGCCGGCCGGCAGGGACCCGCCCGTCGACACGAGATGCACCACGATGACGACGGCCGCCGCGGCGAAGGCGATCGGGGAGGCCCAGCGGGGCGCGAGCCGCAGCGCGAGCAGCCACACGATCACGACGGGCGCGACCTCGAGCGGGTTCGCCGCGAGGCCCAGCACCGGCTCGAGGCACAGCTGGAGGAGCACCCCGGCGAGCATCGCCTGCGCGAGCGCCGGCGGGATCCGCGCCATGAGGTCCGCGAGGGCGGGCACCAGCCCGGTGAGCACGATGAGCACGGCGACGAGCGCGAAGGCGCCCACCGCGGCGGGCCAGCCGCCCTCGACGGTGCCGGTCGCGGCGAGCAGCGCGGCGCCGGGGGTGGACCAGGCGACCGTGATCGGCAGCCGTGTCATGAGCGAGAGCACGATCGAGCCAAGACCCATGAGCACGCTCACCGCGGTGAGCCCGCTCGCTGCCTGCGCGGGACTCGCGCCCACGGCCTCGAGGCCGGTGAGGACGACGACGAAGGAGCTCGTGAAGGCGACGAGGGCGGAGATCGCTCCGGCGCTGAGCGGGGCGGCGTGACCGGAGGGCATGGGCGCGACGATAGCGGGGGAGGAGGGGCCGCGGCGGGGCGAGTCCGCGCAGGTGACGGTCCTGTGACCCGAACTGCGACGAGGTCGGGACAATCCGCGAGGATCCGAGTACCGTCGACGGGGTCAGGCATTACGCTCCACCGACGGAAGGATCGTCATGATGTCCACCAGCTCATCCTCGAAGGCGTCAGCGAAGACCACCCCCACCGAGAACGCCGAGAGCGGGTTCCTGGCGGACGACGCGCTCGCCAAGAACCTCCAGGCGGTCCTCGTGGACCTCACCGCCCTGCACCTCGCGGGCAAGCAGGCGCACTGGAACATCGTCGGCCCCAACTTCCGGGACCTGCACCTGAACCTCGACGAGGTCGTCGCGATCGCCCGGGACAGCTCCGACGACGTCGCCGAGCGCATGCGCGCCCTCCATGCCACGCCCGACGGCCGCCCCGACGTGGTCGCCGAGCAGACCTCGCTCGCCGAGTTCCCCGCCGGGGAGGTGCTCACCCATGACGCGATCGACCTCATGACCGCCGCCGTCGAGCAGACGGTGCGCACGATGCGCACCGTGCACGACGAGGTCGACGAGGCGGATCCGACGAGCGCGGACATCCTCCACGGCATCATCGAGAAGCTCGAGCAGCAGGCCTGGTTCCTCTCCGCGGAGACCCGGAAGCCCGCGAGCTGACTCCTCCGTGACCGGACCCCGGCCGTTCGCCGGGCCGGTGTGTCGCGGCGATCAGAAGCGGGGGAGCGCACCCTCGACGAGCAGATCCACGATCGGCTGATCCGCCTCGGGCCAGTCCCGCTCCGCGAGCGCGTCACGATCCAGCCATGCGAGCTCGTCGTGATCGGTGGAGCCCGCGGGGCGGGCGCCGAGCACGCGCGCCCAGTAGCAGTCCAGGTGCAGCTCGCGCCCGCCCGCGCCCGTGGTGCCGCGGCCGATCAGCCACCCCACCCGGGTCTCGACGCCGAGCTCCTCGCGCAGCTCCCTCCGTAGCGCCTCCTGCGGGGACTCGCCCGGCTCAATCTTGCCGCCCGGGAACTCCCAGCGCCCGGCCTCGCGCAGGCCGGCGCGCCGCCGCGCCGCGAGGACCCGGTCCTGCGCGTCCACGAGCACCGCGCCCACCACGCGCAGCGGCGCCGCCGGTTCCTCCTCGGCGTCGTCGGGATCGAACTCCTCCCGCTCCGCGTGGCCGTGGTCGTGCTCCCACCAGGTCCAGCCGCAGGAGGTGCACTCACGATCGGGGCCGAGCCCGAGGCATCCGTCCCAGCGCACCCAGTGCGGGGAGGACTCCATGACGCCGGCGAGCGGGAGGCCGATCACGTGCAGCAGCACCTCCGGGCTCTCGCAGCGGGGGCAGGTGCCGCGGTGCCAGGCAGGATCGGTCGCGTTCATGGGGACAGTCTCGCGCAGGGGTGGGACACCCGGTGGGCGCCGCCGATCGGGGTCGGCGGCGTCAGCAGGTCCGGGCAGCGCCGACGGCCTCTGCCCGCTGCGGGGGGCAGCAGCGTCGTGCGGGGCTCCGCGCCCGCCTCCCGCAGCAGCCGCACTCGCTCGCGCACCGCGAGCACCGAGACGCCTGCCCGAGGCACCGGGAGCCGAACTGCGGCACGATGGCCCCATGGCTGACGCAGAACAGACCCTCACCTCCACCGAGATCGCCGCGTCCCTGCCCAGCGGCTGGACGCAGAGCGGCGAGAGCATCACCGCCGGCTACGACACCGGTGACTTCGCCACCGGTCTCGACCTCGTGAACCGCATCGGCGCGGCCGCGGAGGCCGCGGCGCACCATCCCGACCTCACCCTCACCTATCCCTCCGTGACCGTGACGCTCACGAGCCACGACGTCGGCGGGGTGACCCGGCGCGACCTCGACCTCGCGGAGATCGTCGCCCAGCACGCCGCGACGCTCGGGGTCTCACCGGCCCACGGGTGAGCGGCGCCGGGCGACCCGCCCGCGCCCCGGGGCCTCACCTCCGACGGCGGCAGGGGCGACATCGCGCTCCCGCCCACCACCGGCGGCCCGACGACCAGCTGGGCGGCGCCTCCCCGACGGACGCCGCCGTGGTCGGCAACCTCGACGCCTTCGCCCGCTTCCCGAAGATCGACGAGGCCGGGCTGACCTCCGCCGATGCCTGCGCGCGCACCGACCGCGCCCCGCTCATGGTGCTCCGCGACCGGGACCTCGCCCCTGAAGGGGAGCACGGCCACCTCCGCGAGACCTGCTGAGTGCGGCGCCGCGCGGCATCCAGGACTGAGACCCCAGATCACGAGAAGGTCACGGCGCCCTCCCGGGCTTCGTGTCCCCGGGACCAGAGCCCACGATGGCCGCACCCCGTTGCAGGCGCACGGGACATGTGAACACTCCCCTTCTCGCTGAGGAGCTGCCATGTCCTCCCTCTCGCCCGCCGAGCTCGTCGACCGCCTCGCCGCCGTCGGCGCCTCCAAGGTCTCCTACACCCGCACGCAGACCCTGGTGCGCTCCTACATGGGGGCCGCGATCCTCACCCTCGGCGCCGCGTTCGCGGTCACCGTCTCGACCCAGACCGGTCAGCCGCTGCTGGGCGCGCTGCTCTTCCCCGTCGGCTTCATCCTCCTGTACCTGCTCGGGTACGACCTGCTCACGGGGGTGTTCACGCTCCTCCCGCTCGCGATGATGATGCGGCGCAAGGAGGTCACCTGGGGCGCGATGCTCCGCACCTGGGGCCTCGTGTTCCTCGGCAACCTCGGCGGGGCGATCACCGTCGCCGTGCTCATGGCGATCTACTTCACCTACGGCTTCTCCGCACCGCCGAGCCCCGTCGGCGAGGCGATCGGCGAGATCGGCCACGGGCGGACCGTCGGCTACGCCGACCACGGCGCCGCCGGCATGCTGACCCTGTTCGTGCGCGGCGTGCTGTGCAACTGGATGGTCTCCACCGGCGTCGTCGTCGCCTTCCTCAGCAAGGACCTCCTGGGCCGGATCATCGCGATGTGGATGCCGATCATGCTCTTCTTCTACATGGGCTTCGAGCACTCGATCGTCAACATGTTCCTGTTCCCCTCGGGCCTGCTCCTCGGCGCCGACTTCACCCTCACCGACTACCTCGTGTGGAACGAGATCCCGACCGTGCTCGGCAACCTCGTGGGCGGCGTGACCTTCGTGGCCGTCCCCCTGTACCTCGCCCACGGCCGCCGCTCGGCCGCGAAGGCGGCGGAGGCCGCCCCCGGCAGCGTGGCCCTCGCCCCGCAGTCCGAGCTCGTGGGGGCCACCCGATGAGCGCCCGCATCGTCGTCATCGGCGCCGGCATGGTGGCGCACCGGTTCGTCGACTCCCTCGTCACCCGCGCGGAGGAGAAGCTCGAGGTGACCGTCCTCGGCGACGAGTCCTGCCACCCCTACGACCGCGTCGGGCTCACCCGCTTCTTCGACGGCGCCACGGCGGAGGACCTCACCCTTCCCGCGACGATCTTCGAGGACCCGCGCATCACCCTCCACAGCGGCGACGCCGCGACCGCGATCGACCGCGAGGCGCGCACGGTCACCACGGCCGCCGGCACGGTCCACCCCTACGACCATCTGGTCCTCGCCACGGGCTCCTACGCGGCCCGGCCGCCGGTCCAGGGCGCCGAGCTCGACGGCTGCTTCGTCTACCGCACCCTCGGCGACGTCGAGGGGCTGCGCGCCCACGTCGCCCGGCGCTCCGCGGAGCTCAGCCGGCCCGCGCGCGGCGTCGTCATCGGCGGCGGGCTCCTGGGCCTCGAGGCCGCCGGCGCCCTGCAGGGCATGGACGCCGAGGCGACCGTCGTACAGTCCGGCGACCGGCTGATGTCCGCCCAGCTGGACCTGCCCGCGGGCGGCGTCCTCCAGCGGCTCATCGAGCAGCGCGGCATCGCCGTGCGCACCCGCTCGCGCACCTCCGCGGTGCTCGCGGGGGAGGACGGCGAGGTGCGCGCGGTCGCCTTCGCGGACGGCTCCGAGGTCGAGGCCGACGTCGTCGTCCTCACCGTCGGCGTCCGCCCCCGCGACGAGCTCGCCCGCGCCGCCGGTCTGGACTGCCACGAGCGCGGCGGCGTCACCATCGACGCCGGCTGCGTGACCTCGGATCCCGCGGTCCTCGCGATCGGCGAGGTCGCCTCCTTCGACGGGCAGTGCGTGGGCCTCGTCGCCCCCGGCTACGCGATGGCGGAGGTCGCCTGTGACCGCATCCTCGGCGGGGAGGCGACCTTCGGCGGCTACGACCTCTCCGCGAAGCTCAAGCTCTCCGGTGTGGAGGTCGCGAGCTTCGGCGACGCCTTCGCGACGACCCCCGGCGCCCTCGACGTCGTCTACACCGACCCCGTGGGCGGCGTGCACAAGAAGCTCGTGCTCTCCGACGACGCGAAGACCCTGCTGGGCGGCATGCTCGTGGGCGACGCCTCCGCCTACGGCGCGCTGCGCCCGCTCGTGGGCAGCGCGCTCGGCGCCGACCCCGCCGCCTATCTCCTGCCCGCCGACGCCGCCGCCCCCACGGCCGAGCTGCCCGACGAGGCCGTGGTCTGCTCGTGCTCCTCGGTGACCGCCGGGACGATCCGCGACGCCGTCCGCGTCGACGGCTGCACGGACCCCGCCGAGGTCACCGCCTGCACGAAGGCCGGCGCCACCTGCGGCTCGTGCCTGGTCATGGTGAAGAGCCTCGTCGGCACCGAGCTCACCCGCATGGGCCGCACGGTCTCCACGGCCCTGTGCGAGCACTTCGAGCTCTCCCGCCGCCAGCTCTTCGACGCCGTCCGCGTCTCGGAGCTGACCACCTTCAGCGCCGTCATCGAGCGGTTCGGCCGGGGTCGCGGCTGCGACATCTGCAAGCCGGTCCTCGCGAGCATCCTCGCGGTCCTCACCCCGAGCCACGTGCTCGACGGCGAGAACGCGACCCTCCAGGACACCAACGACCACGTCATGGCGAACATGCAGAAGGACGGCACCTACTCGGTGGTCCCGCGGATGCCCGGCGGCGAGGTCACCCCGGAGGGGCTCATCGTCGTCGGCGAGGTCGCCCGGGACTTCGGCCTGTACACGAAGATCACCGGCGGCCAGCGGGTGGACATGTTCGGCGCGCGGCTCGAGGAGCTGCCGCTGATCTGGCAGCGGCTCGTCGACGCCGGCTTCGAGTCCGGCCACGCCTACGGCAAGTCCCTGCGCACCGTGAAGTCCTGCGTGGGCTCCGCCTGGTGCCGCTACGGCGTGCTCGACTCCACCGGCATGGCCGTCCGGCTCGAGCTGCGGTACCGGGGCCTGCGGGCGCCGCACAAGTTCAAGCTCGGCGTCTCCGGCTGCGCGCGCGAATGCGCCGAGGCACGCGGCAAGGACGCGGGCATCATCGCGACCGCCCAGGGCTGGAACCTGTACGTGGGCGGCAACGGCGGTGCGACCCCGCGGCACGCCGAGCTGCTCGCCGAGGGGCTGGACGACGACACCCTCATCCGCACCCTGGACCGGTACTTCATGTACTACATCCGCACCGCGGACAAGCTCCAGCGCACCGCGCCCTGGCTCGAGGCCCTCGACGGCGGCATCGACGGCCTCCGCGAGGTCGTCATGGAGGACTCGCTCGGCATCTGCGCGGACCTCGACGCGGCGATGGACCGCCACGTCGAGCACTACGAGGACGAGTGGGCGGCGACCCTCGCCGACCCCGCGAAGCTCGCCCGCTTCAGCTCCTTCGTGAACGCCCCGACCACCCCCGACCCGTCCCTGGCCTACGTCCCCGAGCGCGGCCAGGTGCGCCCCGCACGTCCCGATGAACGACGATCCGGCGAGGTCCTCATCGCCGGCACTACCCTGGAGGTACGACGATGAGCACGCAGACCCTCTCCCCGGCCACCCGCTCGAGCACCGAGTGGACGCGCGTGTGCGCGCTCGGCGACCTCGAGGTGGAGCGCGGCCGCGCCGCCCTCGTGGACGGCGACCAGGTGGCCCTGTTCCTCCTGCCCGACGGAAGCCTCCATGCCCTCGACAACCACGACCCCTACAGCGGGGCGAACGTCATCTCCCGCGGGATCGTCGGCACGCGCGGCAGCCGGGCCACCGTCGCCTCGCCCATGTACAAGCAGGTCTTCGACCTCCGCTCGGGCACTTGCGTGGACCCCCGCGGCAAGGAGCACCGGCGCCTGCACGTGTGGCCGATCGAGGACCGCGGCGGCGAGGTCTACCTGCTGCGCGGCGGCGCGCGATGACCCTGCTGCTCGGCGTCGCCCTCGGGGGGCGCACGGTGCTCCTCGTGGGCGGGGGAGAGGTCGCGGGGCGCCGCGCCCGACGGCTCCTCGACGAGGGCGCCCGGGTGCGGGTCGTCGCCCCGCGGCTCGACCCGGTGCTCGCCGACCTGGCCGCGCGCGGCCGGATCACGTGGACCCCGCGCACCTACCGGCGCCGTGACCTGCGCGGCGCCTGGCTCGTGCACGCGGCGACCGGCCGCCCCGCCGTGGACCGTCAGGTCGCCGCGGACTGCGAGCGACGCCGCCTCCTCTGCACGAACGCCTCCCAGGCGGGACACGGCACCGCGCGACTCGCCGCGCAGACCACCGCCGGGGACGTGGCCGTCGGCGTCGTCTCCGCCGTCGGCGCCGACCCCCGCCGCTCGATGGCCGTGCGCGACGGGATCTCCCTGCTCCTCGCGGAGGGCGCGCTGCCCCTGCAGCCCCGCCGGCCCGCCGCGAGCGGGAGCGTCGCCCTCGTGGGCGGCGGGCCCGGCCCGCTCGACCTCCTGACCGTCCGCGCCCGACGCCTGCTCGCCGAGGCCGACGTCGTCGTCGCGGACCGGCTCGGCCCGGGCGAGGCCGTCGCGGAGATCCTCGGCGCCCGCACCCGGATCATCCCGGTGGGCAAGCATCCCGGTCACCACCCCGTGCCGCAGGCGGAGATCAACCGGATCCTCGTCGAGGAGGCGAGCGCGGGACACCGCGTGGTGCGCCTCAAGGGCGGGGACCCGTTCGTGCTGGGCCGCGGCGGGGAGGAGTACACCGCCTGCCTCGCCGCCGGGATCGCGGTCGACGTGGTCCCCGGGATCACGAGCGCGATCGCCGTCCCCCAGGCCGCCGGCATCCCCGTCACCCAGCGCGGCACCGCGACCGCCCTGCACGTGGTGAGCGGGCACGACGCCCTCGGCCCGCTCGGCGCGAGCCCGGCGACCCTCGCCGCCCTCGCCGACCCCGCCGTCACGACGATCGTGCTCATGGGCGTCGCCGCGCTGCCCGGTCTCGTCGGAGCGGCCCTCGAGCACGGGGTGCCCGCCGCACGGCCCGTCGCCGTCGTCGAGAACGGTCACACCCCGCAGCAGCGCACCACCCGCACCACCCTCGGCGAGGCGGAGCGCGCCGTGCGCGAGGCCGGGGTGCGCAGCCCGGCCGTCGTCGTCATCGGCGAGGTCGCCCGCGAGGGCCTGCTGCTGCCCGTCCCCCTCACCGCCCCCGCCGCCGGCACGGCGACGCCGGGCCCGACCACCCCCAGGGAGCTCATCACGTGACCACCGCCCCCGCCATGCTCTCGACGACCCTCCGCGGCCGTCGCATCGTGCTCGCCCTGGACCGGCGGGCCGAGGACCTCGCCGCCGCCCTCGAGCGGCACGGCGCCGAGATCCACCACGCCCCGGCGCTGAGCATGATCCCGCACGTCGACGATCCGCAGCTGCTCGCCACGACCCGTGAGCTGCTCGCCGATCCGCCGTCGATGCTCGTGGTGACGACGGGGGTGGGCCTGCGGGGCTGGTTCGAGGCGGCGGAGTCCGCGGACGTCGACGAGCGGCTGCGGGAGGCCCTCGCCGGGGCGAGCGTCATCGCGCGCGGGCCCAAGGCGCGCGGTGCCGCCCAGCAGGCCGGGCTCGCCGTCGACTGGGTCGCGGAGAACGGCACCTCCGCCGAGATCGCCGAGCACCTGTCCACCCTCGACCTCCAGGGTGGGCGGGTCGCCGTCCAGCACCACGGCTCCGGGGCCGACGGCCTCGACGAGCACCTCGCCGCGCTCGGCGCCGAGGTCGTGAACCTCACCGTCTACCGCTGGGGACCGCCGCGCGACCCCGCCGCCGTGCACCGCTCCGTGCTCGAGGCGAGCCGCGGCGAGGTCGACGCCGTGCTCTTCACCGCCGCCCCCGGCACCGAGAACTGGCTGCAGGCCGCGGAGGCCGCCGGTGTCATGCCCGGCATCACGGAGCACGCGGAGGCCGGTGACCTGCTGTTCGCCGCCGTCGGCCCGCTCACCGCCGGGCCGCTCGTGGATCGCGGCCTGCCCGCCCTGCTCCCCGAGCGCAGCCGCATGGGGGCGCTCGTGCGCGCCGTCGTCCAGCACTACACGTCCGACGTCGCCGACGCCCCCGCCGACCCCGCCGGTCCCCGAGGAGGGAACCCGTCATGAGCATCGTCATCGCCTGCTCCCACGGCACGCGCTTCGCCGAGGGCCGCGCCGAGATCGCCCGCGTGCGCGAGGCCCTCGCCGCCGCGCTCCCCGGAGACACGGTCCTCGAGGCCTTCGTCGACGTCGAGCAGCCCGAGGTCGCCGACGTCGTCGCCCGCGCCGTCGCCACCGCGCGCGAGTCCGCCCCGGCATCCGAGGACGACACCGCCCGCAGCGCCGAGGTGGTCGTCGTGCCCCTGCTGCTCTCCACCGGGTTCCACACCGGCGTCGACATCGCGGGATCTGTCGAGCCGTGGCCCGAGGCCGTCGCCGCCGCCCCCATCGGGCCGCACCCGCGGCTCGTCCTCGCCCTCCGCGACCGCATCGCGGACCTCTCCGGGAACGACGCCGGCCACCGGCCCGGCGACCATGTGGTCCTCGCGGCCGCCGGCTCCTCGGACCCCGCCGCCGCCGTGGCCGTCCGCCAGATGCGGGACCTGCTCGCCCGCTGGCTGCCCTGCCCGGTGACCATCGGCTACGGGGCCGGCGCCGCGCCGTCGATCCCGGACGCCGTGGACTGCGCACGCTCCTCCGGTGCGCGGCGCGTGATCGCCGTGAGCTACGTGCTCGCCCCCGGGCACTTCGCGAACCTCGTCACCGCCGCCGGCGCGGACCTCACGACGGCACCGCTCGGCGCGCACCCGGCCGTCGTCGACGTGCTCGTCGAGCGCCGCCGCGCCGCCGCCTCGATCACCGCGGGGCCGCTCGCCGCGGTCTGACCGGCCCGGTCCCGCCCCGCCCCATCAGACCCCCGCGAAGGCCACGACCGCCACGGCGGTCTCCTCCGGGGCGCCCGTGTCCACGGAGCGCTGGACCGTCCAGGGATCACCCTCGTCGAAGGTGTGGGTGATGTCCTCGTCCGTGAGCAGCTCCGAGCCGTCCTCGCAGCGGTACCAGCTGAACTTCCCGTCCCAGTGCGTGTCGTGGTCGTGGGAGACCGTCGCGCAGAGCGCACCGTCCGCGAGCTCCACCGTCATCGGGATCGGCTCCCCCTCGACCTCGAGCCCCGCGTCCAGGGCGTCGCGAGCGGTAAGGGAGTCGAAGCGCATGGCCGTGCGCTCGAGCGGGTTCGTGATGCACACTGCGGTGTCGCCGTCCTCGATCATGCAGGCGAGGAGGCTGTCCGCGGTCGCCCCGCAGGTGAACACGTCGTCCTGCTCGGAGTAGGGCGAGACCGTCGGGCCGCCGAAGGAGCACGGGTCGTCCTCGCGCTCCTCGATCGTCCAGGAGTCGTCCACCCAGAGCGTCGTGAGCTCGGTGGAGCCGGGAGCGGGGGCGTCGCCAGGCGCGGGCGAGGTGTCCTCCTCCGCCGTGCCGTCCTCGCCGCCGTCCTCGGGCTCGGTCGGATCCCCGGTCTCGGCGTCGTCCCCGGCGCGGGTGGCCTCGATCGACATGGGGGAGGTGCTCTCCGTGGGGGCCTCGGAGGTCGACTCCGACGTGGGGCTCGCGGAGTCCTCCCCGGTGGCCTCCTCCGTGGGCGTCGCGGACTCCTCGGCGCCGCTCGTCGAGGCGGAGGGCTGCTCCTCCGCCGCACCGCCGCACGCGGTGACACCCAGCAGGAGCAGCGGCAGCGCCGCGAGCAGCGTGAGGAGACGGCGACGGAGGAGTGCGGCGCGCACGGACGGGGCGGATGAGCGGGGCACGGGACGGCTCCTCGTCGTCGATCGGACCTGGGGCGACTCATTCCACCCGCCCCAGGCGACGACCACAAGGCTCGCGGGCCCGGGAGGCGGATCAGCCGGCGATGCGGTCCGTGCCCACGATGATCAGCTCCATGTGCCCGCCCGCCGCGCGGTAGGCGCGGGAGGGGTCGTAGGGATCGAAGCGCAGCGCCATCCCCGCCTCCTCGGGAGTCCGGTCCGCCTTGCGGTTGTTGCACTCCTTGCAGGCGCACACGAGGTTCAGCCAGGAGGACTCGCCGCCGCGGGAGCTGGGCAGCACATGGTCGACGGTCGCGAGCAGGGCGTCGCACGCGGGCGTGCGGGAGACGCTGCGGCCGCAGTAGGCGCAGCTCCAGTGATCGCGCTCGTGCACGGCCCGGTAGGAGAAGCCGATCGAGCGCTGGCCGATGCCCTCCACCCAGGCGCCGCTGAGCTCACGTGTCAGGGCGAGCACCGTCGGCACGATGCGGTCCTCGACGATCGCGAGCTCGACGGGCTCCGCGACGCCGCGCCGGATCATGCCGGAGGCATGGCGCACGCTCGTGGTGTGGAGCATCTCGCCGATGCCGGTGAAGGGGTCGTACCCCTTGTTGAAGACTCTGACCTGGCCCATCACCGACCACCTCCACGGAGCATGAGTCGCCGCCCCGGCATCGGGGCCGGAGCGAACGACTCGTCGTTCAGCACTCTCCGCATCGCCGCGCGCAGGCGCGGGAGCGGCTCTGGATGTCCCGGTGCCAGGGGACCCGTGGGAGGGGCGGGGATCGAACCCGCGAAGGGCGCTCTCGCCGTGAGGCAGGGAGCGGTGCGACGTGCCATGTCGCTGCCCTCCCTTCGCCGCGGTGCTCAGACCGCGGGCATCGGCAGGAGGAGCATGCCGGCCGACGCATCGGCCGTTCGTCGGTGCTCGTGATGCTGCGTGCGCATCGGCTCCATGGCTCCTCCTTCCCCTGATGCTGCTGGTCGTCGCGGGCACAGCGCCCGCAACCTCGTCCAGACTGCCGCAGGGCGGGGCGGGTGGCAACCGATTTATCCGGAACAGGGGATGAATGCTCGGTGGCCCGGGCAGGAGGCCCCGGGCGCGGCAGGGACGGGAGACGCCCGCACCCCGGGTGAGGGGAGCGGGCGTCGGCCGGAGCGGAGGTGCATCAGATGTCGCGGAAGGTGGTGATCTTCGCGCCCAGGGCGTTGAGGCGCTCGGCGAGGTCCTCGTAGCCGCGGTTGATGACGTAGACGTTGCGCAGCACGCTCGTGCCCTTGGCGGCGAGCATGGCCAGCAGGATCACGACGGCGGGCCGCAGAGCGGGCGGGCACACGAGCTCCGCGCCGCTCCAGCGGGTGGGGCCCTCGATGAGCACGCGGTGCGGGTCCATGAGCTGCACCCGGCCGCCGAGCTTCGTGAGGTCGGTGAGGTAGATGGCTCGGTTCTCGTAGACCCAGTCGTGCAGCTGGGTGCGGCCCTGCGCGGTCGCCGCGATGACGGCGAAGAACGGCAGGTTGTCGATGTTCAGCCCCGGGAACGGCATGGGGTGGATCTTGTCGATCGGGGCGGTGAGCTCCGAGGGGTGGGTCGTGATGTCCACCAGGCGGGTGCGGCCGTTCGCGGCGAGGTACTCCTCGGAGCGGTCGTACCAGAAGCCCATGTCCTCGAGGACGGCGAGCTCGATCTCCATGAACTCGATCGGCACGCGGCGCACCGTGATCTCGGAGGAGGTGACGATCGCGGCGGCGATGAGGCTCATGGCCTCGATCGGGTCCTCGCTGGGCGCGTAGTCCACGTCGGTGCTGATCTCCGCGACGCCGCGCACGCGCAGGGTCGTCGTGCCGATCCCGTCGATGCGGACGCCGAGCTTCTCGAGGAAGAAGCAGAGGTCCTGGACCATGTAGTTGGGGCTCGCGTTGCGGATCACCGTCTCCGTCTCGCGGCGGGCGGCGGCCAGGAGCGCGTTCTCGGTGACGGTGTCGCCGCGCTCGGTGAGGACGATCGGCTTGGCGGGGGAGGTGCCCGGGTCGAGGGTCGCCTGGTAGTGGCCCTCGGTCGCGACGACCTGCAGGCCGAAGGGACGCAGCGCCGTCATGTGCGGCTCGACGGTGCGGGTGCCGAGGTCGCAGCCGCCGGCGTAGGGGAGCTGGAACTGCTCGGCACGGTGCATGAGCGGGCCCATGAACATGATGATCGAGCGCGTGCGGCGGGCGGCGTCGGCGTCGATGGCCTCGAGGTCGAGCTGCTCGGGGACCATGATCTCGAGGTCGTTGTCCTCGTTGAGCCAGCGGGTGCGCACGCCGATGGAGGTGAGCACCTCGAGCAGGCGGTTGACCTCCTCGATGCGCGCCACGCGGCGCAGCACGGTCGTGCCGCGGTTCAGGAGCGAGGCGCACAGGAGTGCGACGCCCGCGTTCTTCGAGGTCTTCACATCGATCGCGCCGCTCAGGGTGCGGCCGCCCTCGACGCGCAGGTGGGTGGGGCCGGAGGTGCCGATGCCGACGAAGCCGGAGTCGAGCACGCGACCGATCTTCGCGAGGGTGTCGAGCGTCATGTTCTGCTGGCCCTGTTCCATGCGGTGCACGGCGCTCTGGCTCGTGGCGAGCTCGGTGGCGAGCTCGCTCTGGGTGAGCCCGGCGTGCTGCCGTGCGTCGCGGATGAGGGATCCGATGCGGGAGCGGTAGTCCTCGGTCGTCGTCATGCGGGGAGCGTATCTCAGATATGAGATAGGGAGTGAGGATGGTGTGGGTGTCCCGGGTGAGCCTCGACACCCCCGCGGATCCGTTGCGCCCGGGCGCTCGAGGAGAGCGGGGCGACCGTGCACCGCCTCGTGTACCGACCGGGTGCGGACAGGTTCGACGAGGCGATCGCGCTGCTCGAGGACCTCGTCGCCACGAACCTCCGTCCCGAGGCGCTCGTCGTCACGGGCGACCTCGCGGACGCCGGCGAGGCGCTCGCCTACCGGGACCTGCGCGGCCTCGTCGAGCCCGTGGCCGAGCGCCTCGGCGCCGAGCTGATCTGGGTGATGGGCAACCACGACCACCGCTCCACGATGCGCACCGAGCTGCTGGACCTCCCGGCAAACGACTCCCCGTACGACCGCGTCGTCCAGCTCAGCGGGCTGCGGATCATCGTCCTGGACACGACCGTGCCCAGCCGCGCCCACGGCGAGATCCGCCCGGCCTAGCACGCCTGGCTGCGCGAGGTGCTCGCGACCCCGGCCCCGGAGGGGACGGTCCTCGCCCTGCACCATCCGCCGATCCCGTGCGTCCAGGACCTCGCCGTCACGGTCGAGCTGCGCGACCAGGGCCCCTTCGCGAAGGTGCTCGAGGGCACGGACGTGCGGGCGATCATCGGCGGCCACTTCCACTGCTCGACCTTCGCGAGCTTCGCGGGGATCCCCGTCTCCGTCGCGTCCGCCACCTGCTACACGCAGGACCTCCAGACCCCGGACCGCGGCACCCGCGGCCGGGACACGTCGCCGGCGTTCAACCTCGTGCACGTCCACGAGGACACGATCATGCACTCGGTGGTGCCGCGAGGAGGCGGGGAGACCGTGGGCCGGCACGTCGACGGCCCTACCACCGCGCGGATGCTCGCCGAGCAGGGCCTGTACATCCCCCGTCCCGGGCGATCGGGATCGGCGACAACAACAACGACCTCGAGATGCTCGCGGCGTGCGGGGTGGGCATCGCCATGGGCAATGCGACCGCCGAGGCCCTCGCCGCGGCGGACGAGATCACCGGGGCCGTGCACGAGGACGGTCTCGCGGAGGTCTTCGCCCGGCACGGGCTGATCGCGCGTCCCCGGGCACGACGGGACCCCGCCGCGCCCTGAGCTGCGACGGGGTCCGGTGCGGGGCTCCTGCGCCGGTCAGGGCAGGCGCACCTCCTCGACCTGCCCGGAGGCGGCGGAGCGGGTCGCCGCCTCCATGAGGGCGAGGCTGCCGAGGTTCGCCGCGCCGGCGGTCTCCGGGGCGGTGCCGTCCGCGATCGCCTCGGCGAACAGGGCGAGCCCCGCGGAGCGGCCGTAGAGCTCCTGCTCGGGCAGGGCGATCTCCTCGACGGTGCCGTCGGCGCCGCGCAGGGAGACGCGGTCCTCGTCCGCCGGGTGGGGGAGGTGGCCGCCGCCGCGGCTCGTGAAGGACAGCTCGCCGTCCTCGCCGGTGATCCGCCACTCGCCCGCCCACGGGGTGGGCTCGCCGCGGCTCAGCCAGCTGCCGCGGTATGAGACGAGCAGGCCGTCGGCCATCTCGATCGTCATGAGGGCGGAGGCCTCCTCGACGTACTTGCTGTACGAGGGGTCCTTGACCTTCGTGTAGACCCGCACGGCCTCCTGACCGGTGACCTTGCGGAGCAGGTCGAAGTGGTGGATCGCCATGTCGTGGATCAGCGGGTGCGGGAACCGGTAGTGGGGGTGGTCGGCGAAGGGCCGGTCGTTGTCCCACTGGCGGAAGTCGATGCTGATCCCGGCGAGCTCGCCGACGGCGCCCTCGGCGAGCAGCCGCTGCGCCTCCCGCGGGGCCGGGTAGTTGCGGTAGTTCTGGCTGACCTGCACCACGAGGCCCAGCTCCGCGGCGCGGCGGGAGACCGTCGCGGCGTCCTCGACGCTCGTGGCGAAGGGCTTCTCGACGATCACGTGCTTGCCGGCCTCGAGCGCCTCGAGGGCGAGCGGGGCATGGGTGACGGCCGGCGCCGTGATGACGACGGCGTCGGCCTCGACGCCCGCGAGGGCGGCGGTGAGGTTAGGGAAGGCCTGGTCCTCGCGCAGGCCCAGGTGCTCCTGGACGGCGCGGAGGGTCGGCTCGCTCGGGTCGGCGATCGCGACGACCTCGACGGCGTCGACCGCGGGGATCGCGGTGCGCGCCCAGTCGCCGCCCCAGCCGCCGAGGCCCACGTGGATGAGCCGGAGCGTCATCGGGTGGCCTCCTCGGTGGTGGTGGCGGTCTCGGCGGTGGATGCGGCGGCGCCCGCGAGGGCGGCCCAGTCGCGGCGGGCGGGGTTCGAGACCGCCGGGGTCGCGCGGTCCTCCGAGGCCGGCGCCGCCCACTGCACGGCGTTCGCGAGGACGCGCCGCACCTGCGGGTGGAAGTAGACGGGGTACTCCTGGTCGCCGGGGCTGAAGTAGAAGATGCGCCCGCGGCCGCGGGTGAAGGTCACGCCGGAGCGGAACACCTCGCCGCCCTCGAAGGAGCTGATGAACACCTGGTTCTCGGGCTCGGGGATGTCGAAGTGCTCGCCGTACATCTCCTGCTTGTCGATGACGAAGGGCTGCTCGACGCCCGCGGCGATCGGGTGGCCGGGGGAGGTGGTCCACACGATCTCCAGCTCGCCCTCGTTGCGCCAGGACAGCGAGCAGGTGGTGCCCAGCAGGCGGGTGAAGATCTTCGAGAAGTGACCCGAGTGCAGGACGATCAGCCCCGTCCCGCCGAGGACGGCCTCCTGGACGCGGGCGACGACGGCGTCGTCGACCCGGTCGTGGCCGATGTGGCCCCACCAGAGGATGACGTCGGTGCGCTCGAGCACCTCGGCGGTGAGACCGTGCTCGGGATCGGCGAGGGTCGCGGTGGCGACCTCGACCTCGTCGCCGAGCAGCTCGGCGAGGCCTTCGGCGATCGCGCCGTGGATGCCGGAGGGGTAGATCGCGCGGATCTCCTCCTGGGTGGATTCGTGGATGTTCTCGTTCCAGACGAGGACGCGGGTGGTCATGTCGCGGATGCTCCTGTTGGCGTTGTCGTTGTCGTTCTGCGTGGCCGGTCCCGGGGCCCGGCTCAGCGCCGGATCCAGGCCGTCGTGCCCGCGGGGAGCACGGCGGCGCCGTCGGCCGCCGCCTCGAGCGGGCCGCTCGCGAGGAGCAGCTCGCCGGCGGGGAGCGTCGTGCCCGCGGCGCCGAGGTTCGCGACGGTGAGCCATCCGCCGGGTCGCTCGAAGGCGAGCACGTCGCCGCCGTCGATGCCCTCGGCCCAGCTGAGCTCCTCGGCGCCCTGGAGCTCGCGGCGCAGGCGCAGCGCCTCCCGGTACAGCTCGAGGGTCGAGCCGGGGACGCCGTCCTCCGCCTGCACGGAGGAGCCGCCGAACCAGGCGGGCTGGGGGAGGTGCGCGCCGCCCTCGCCGAAGCCGAAGGAGGAGCCCTCGCGGGTCCACGGCAGCGGCACGCGGCAGCCGTCGCGGCCCACGCCGTCGAAGCCGCGGTCCTCCGGCGTGGTGCGGAAGAACGCCGGGTCCTGCCGGTCGGCGTCGGGGATCTCCGCGACCTCGTGCAGGCCCAGCTCCTCACCCTGGAAGAGATAGGCGCTGCCGGGCAGGGCGAGCTCCACGAGCGTCGCCGCGCGGGCGAGCCGCAGCCCGCGCTCGCGGTCGATGCCCTTCTCGGGGCCGCCCTCGGCGAGCCAGGCGGTGCCCTGCTTCTCGCGGCGGCCCTCGAGAGGCGGCAGGCCGTAGCGGGTCGCGTGGCGCACCACGTCGTGGTTCGAGAGCACCCAGGTGCTCGAGGATCCGGAGAGGGCGGACTGCTCGAGGTTCGCGGTGATGATGCGGCGGAAGGCGCCCGCCTCGGGGTCGGCGACGAGCAGGTCGAAGTTGAAGGCCTGCCCGAGACCCTCGGGGCTCGCGTAGCGTGCGCGGCGCTCGGGGGAGTCCACCCAGGCCTCGGCGACGGCGGTGCGGGGCGGATCGTACTCGTCGAACACGCGCCGCCACTCGGCGTAGATCTCGTGGACCTCGTCGCGGTCCCACAGCGGGTGGGTGCCGTCCTTGGGCATCGCGGAGAGCTCCGCGGCGGAGGGGAGCACCTCGGGGAGGTCCTTGGCGAGGGAGTTCGCGACGTCCACGCGGAATCCGTCCACGCCGCGATCCGCCCAGAAGCGGAGGGTGGTCAGGAAGTCCTCGCGCACCTCGGGGTGCGCCCAGTTGTAGTCGGGCTGCTCGGTGGCGAAGGTGTGGAGGTACCACTGGCCGTCCTCGACGCGGGTCCAGGCGGGGCCGCCGAAGGCGCTCGTCCAGTCCGCGGGCGGCAGCTCGCCGTGCTCGCCGAGGCCGTCGCGGAAGATGTACCGCTCCCGCTCCGGGGAGCCGGGCCCCGCCGCGAGCGCCGCCCGGAACCAGGCGTGACGGTCCGAGGAGTGGTTGGGAACGATGTCCACGACGACGCGGATCCCGGACTCGTGGAGCGCGGCGACCATGGCGTCGAAGTCCTCGAGGGTCCCGATCCGCGGGTCCACGCCGCGGGGGTCGTCCACGTCGTAGCCGCCGTCGGCCAGCGCCGAGGGGTAGAACGGGCTCAGCCACACGGCGTCGACGCCGAGCGCGCTCAGGTAGGGCACGCGGGAGGTCACGCCGCGCAGGTCGCCGATGCCGTCGCCGTTCGCGTCGGCGAAGGAGCGGGGGTAGATCTGGTAGACGGCGGCCTGGCGCCACCAGGTGGGGTCGGTGGCCGGGGCGGAGGGGCCGGTGGCGGGGAGGGTCATGGGAGGGGGCTCCTCGGATCGGTGTCGGGTGGTCGGGGTGGGGACGTCAGCGGCGGGGCCGAGTCACTTCACGGCGCCCTGGGTGAGGCCGGAGATGACCCAGCGCTGCGTGATCGCGAAGACGACGACCGCCGGGGCCATCGCCATGAGGTAGCTCGCGAAGGCGACGTTGTAGCTGTTGGAGAACTGCGTCTGGAACATCTGCTGGAGCACGGGGATCGTCTGCAGCTCGGGGTTCGAGGTGATGAGGCTCGGCATCATGAAGTCGTTCCACGAGCCCAGGAAAGCGAAGATGCCGACGGTCGCGGCCATGGGGCCCAGCAGCGGCAGGATCAGCCGCCAGAACACCTTCGTGGTGCTCGCGCCGTCCATGCGCATCGACTCCTCGAGCTCGATCGGGATCGAGCGCAGGAAAGCCGTGAAGAGCATCGTGTTGAAGGCGAGCGCGAAGACGATGTGCAGGATCGCGACGCCGAGCGGGTTGTCGAGCCCCACGATGCCCGTGAGCCGCACCTGCGGCAGCGCGACCACGGGGAAGGGGATGAACATCGCCGCGAGCAGGTAGAAGAACGACCAGCGGAACAGGCGCCGGTCCCAGTTGCGCACGATCGCGTAGGCCGCGAGCGCGGAGATGATGATCTCCCCGGCCACGGAGACGGCGGTGACGAAGACGGAGACCGCGAAGGCACGCGGGAAGTCGGTGAGATCCCAGGCCTCGACGAAGCCCTCGAGGCTCCACGGGGAGGGGAGGCTGAAGGCCTTCCCGTCCACCGCCTGGGCGCCGGTCTTGAAGGCCATCGAGACGGTCACCAGCAGCGGCACGATGACGCTGAGGGAGCAGACCAGCAGGATCACCGTGAGAACGGTGCCGCGACGCGGGCGGCGCCTCGGCGTGCGCGGGGCGGGGGAGGCGTCGCTCGCGACGCCGGGACG
Source organism: Brachybacterium sp. SGAir0954 (assembly GCF_005490785.1). Lineage (GTDB taxonomy): Bacteria > Actinomycetota > Actinomycetes > Actinomycetales > Dermabacteraceae > Brachybacterium > Brachybacterium rhamnosum. Next base: position 2,255,532 of record NZ_CP027295.1, read on the forward strand.
GGGGAGAGTGGTCGAGGTGCTCATGCGCCGAAGCTCGCCTTCCCGCGCGTGATGCGCAGCTGCACCACGGCGATGATGATGCTGATGACGAAGAAGACCGCGGCGTTGGCCATCTGGTAGCCGTAGTCGCCGCCGCTGAAGCCCTTGAAGATCGACATGGCGACGCTGCGGGTCGCGGTGCCGGGTCCGCCGTCGGTGAGGCCGACGATGATGTCGTAGGCGTTGAGGTAGTTCTTGAAGCCCAGGATCGTGTTGATGACGACGTATCCGGAGACGAGCGGCAGGGTGAGCCGCCACAGCTGCTGGAGGCCGGTGGCGCCGTCGATGGCGCCCGCCTCGTAGACCTCGGCGGGGATCGTGACGAGGCCCGCGATGTAGATCAGCATCGTCGAGGGGATCGTGGACCACGCCGTGACGACGACGATCGCGATCCAGGCGAGGTCCTCGTTCGCGAGGATCGAGGAGGAGAGCACGTCGATCCCGAGGGCCTGCCCGATCGCCGGGAGCGAGTTCGAGAACAGGAACTGGAAGACGAAGGCGATGATGATGCCGGAGATGACCATCGGCAGCACGAAGATCGTGCGCAGCAGCGACTGCAGGCGGATCCGTGAGGTCAGGCCGAGCGCGAGGGCGAAGCCGATCGCGTTGACCACGACGACGGTGACGAGGGCGAAGCCGAGGGTGAACAGGTACGCGCTCACCACGCCCTCGTCGCGGAACAGGGCGATGTAGTTGCGCACGCCCACGAGGTCCCAGTCGCCGAAGCCCATGGAGTTGGTGAAGCTGTAGCCGAAGCCGAGCAGGGCGGGCAGGGTGATCGCGAGCGTGAACAGGATCAGCGCGGGGAAGAGGAACAGGTAGTACACGGGATCGGTGCGGCGCCGGCGTGAGCGGGGCGCCGTGCCGGTCGCGGATCCGGGTGTCGTCGTCGACATGCTGCGGACTCCTTCGGTGGTGGGCGGCGGGGTGGTCACTGGCGGTAGGCGAGGCGGGCCCAGTCGGAGTCGATGCGGCGCAGCACGGTCTCCGGGTCCGCACCGAACGCGATGGACTGGACGTAGTTCTCGAAGGGGATCGTCAGCGGGATGAACTGCGAGGCGCCCATGGTGAATGCGCCGCGGTCGTAGTACTCCTGCATGGGGGCGATGCGGGGGTCGCTCACGGGCGGCGCGTCCTTCGTGGTGCCGAACGCGAGGAAGGACGCGTTGTACTCGTCCTGCACGGCGGGCTCCATGAAGCGGGTGAGCAGCTCGCGGGCGCCCTCGGGCTGGTCCGCCTCCTCGGGGATCCACAGCGAGAGGTCGATGTTCACACGGATCCTCAGGTCCTCGGCGGAGTCCGTCATGGGCAGCGGGAAGGTCCCGAGCTCGACGTCGGTCCCGGCCTTGTCGATCTCCGCGAGCGCCCAGGGACCTTGGAAGTACATCGCGGCCTCGCCGTTGGCCATGGCGGTGTTGCCGTCGCCGTAGGCGCGGCTCGAGGCGTCGGGGTTGAGGAACTGCAGCAGCTCGACCATGCGTCGCATGGGCTCCAGGAGCGTGCGCTGGAAGGAGACCTCGGAGTCCGGGCCGATGTCCGTGCCCTGGGCATTCATGGTCTCGTAGAAGGAGCGGACGTCGACCATGCCGCCGACGGTGTAGTCGAACAGGCCCTGGGTGATCGTCCAGGTGTCCGCGAGGGTCGCGTAGATCGGGGTGACGTCGGCGTCCTGCAGCGTGCGGCAGACTTCCAGCAGCTCGTCCCAGGTCACGGGGACCTCGAGGCCGTGGTCGGCGAAGATCCGCTTGTTGTAGATGACCGAGGCCGCGGTGACCGAGTAGGGGATGACGCTCGTGCGGCCCTCGTAGCCGGGGTACCAGTCCGCGAGCGCCAGCACGTCCTCGCGGATGGTCGCGGCCTCGGGCATGTCGGAGAGGTCGCTGAGCGCGCCGCGCTCCATGAAGCGGGCCATCTCGAGGTTGTAGTTCTGGCAGGCGATGTCCGGCGGGGAGGTGCGGACGAAGCTCGCCGAGAGGTTGGTGGCGACGTCGTGGATGTAGCGGTAGGCGGACTGCGCGCCGTTCGCCTCGCCGACGAGGTCGCGGAAGAAGGGGATGGCCTCGGGCTTGGACTGGTAGAGCGTGACGGTGGGGCGGCTGCCGCCGGAGCATCCGGCGAGCAGTCCCGCGGTGAGCGCGGCGCCGCCGGCGAGCAGGGCGCGGCGGCCGGGCCGCGCGGTCGCGGAGGGGTGGGCGGGGCGAGCAGGTGACAACGGCGTCTCCTTGTCGGGCGAGGACGGCGGGGCGTCCACGGGGCCGGGGATCCAGATAAATCTAGGGTCTAGATTTAGATAGTGGAGAAAATAGACCCGCCCGTCCGCTACCGTCAAGCCATGGTCCACGGCACGGCACGATCCCCTCGGCTGCTGCGGCGGATGAACTCCGCCGCACTGCTCCGCTTCGCCCTGGACACCGAGGAGTTCACAGCGGGGGAGGCGATGGCCGCGAGCGGCCTCACGCGCGCGACCGTGCTCGGCGTGTGCACGGATCTCGTGGCCGCCGGCTGGCTCGAGGAGCTCGCGGACTCCCGTGAGGCGGGGCTGACCCAGCGCGGCCGCCCGGCTCGTCGCTACCGGCTGCGCGAGCAGGTCGGCGTGCTCGTCGGCGTCGACGCCGACGAGGCCGTGCTCCGGGTGGAGGTGTGCTCCCTGCGCGGGCGGCGGCTCGCGGAGCGCACGCTGGAGCTCGAGGGCCCCACGCGGGACGGTCCCGCGCGCCGCGAGCTGGTCTCGCGCACCGTCGCCGAGGTCCTCGCCGAGCCCGCCGTGGGCGGCGCGCCCTCCCTCCTGACGGTCATCGGCGTCCCCGCCCCGGTCGACGCCGACGGCGCCTCACCCACGGACGACCCGCCCTTCTGGGCGGCCATGAACCCCGGCTTCGCGGACACCCCCGGCGCCCGCGTGCTCGTCGAGAACGACGCGAACCTCGCCGTCCTCGCCGAGCACGCTCATCGGCAGGTCGCCCACATGGCCGCCCTGCTCACGGGGGAGCGCTTCGGCGCGGGTCTCGTCGTGGACGGTCGGCTCCTGCGCGGACGCCGCGGCGGTGCGGGCGAGATGCGCATGCTCGAGCTCCTCGTGGGCAGCGACCCGGATGCGGGCACCACCGACGGCCTCGGTGCCCTCGCGAGGCGCTGGGCGCTCGGCGCGCTCGCCCGCGACGACGGATCCTCCTCGCTGCGGTCCGTGGACCCCGAGGTGCTCGGCATCGCCGAGGTGCTCGCCGCCGCGGCGGACGGGGACGTGCTCGCGCTCGGCGTGCTGCGCAGGCTCGGGGAGCGACTCGCCCGGCTCGTCGCCGTGATCGAGAGCCTCCTCGACGTCGAGGAGATCGTGCTCTGCGGCGCCGACGTCACGGGCATCGGCCCGGTGCTCGACGAGGCCCGGACCGTGCTCGAGGAGCAGTTCTCCCCTCCGTGGCCCGAGCTCACCGCGAGCACGCTGGGACGGGAGGTCGTCCTGCGCGGTGCGGTCGCGCTCGCGCTGGACCGGCTCCGCGAGGACCCCCTCGCCCTGCTCGACGAGGGCTGACGCAGGCCCACGGCGGGGCGTTCGCGAGGGCTCGCCTCAGGCCGTGAGGGCCTCGGAGAGCGCGCGCTCGGCGGCGAGCGCGGGGTGCGGTCCGTCCACGAGGTGCAGGGCGAGCTCGCAGAGCATCGAGTCCGCCCAGGAGAACCAGGGGCGGGAGAAGCTCGTCGGGTCGTCGACGTGGAAGGACTCGTGCATGCGGTCCGTCCCCGCGTCGCTGCGCAGCAGCAGGTCGAGGATCTCGAGGGCCCGCTCCCGGGTCCCGGTGAGCCCCTCGACCGCGAAGGCGATCGGCCAGACGTGCTCGGGCAGCGTGTGCGGGCTGCCCACCCCGCAGGCCACGGAGCCGCTGAAGTAGAAGGGGTTCCGCTCGCTCAGCACGAGGTCGCGGGTCGCCGCGGTGATCGCCTGGTCATGGACAGAGGCGGCGTCCAGCGGCAGGGAGAGCAGGGACGGCATGTTCGCGTCGTCCATGACGAGCGTGCCGCCCAGGCCGTCGACCTCGTAGGCGTAGACAAAGCGTCCGCCCTCCTCGAGCACGCCGTGGCGGCGCACGCCCTCGAGCAGCTGCTCGCGCAGGGCGTCGGCGTCCGCGGCGAGGGCCTCGTCCTCGAGGTCCGTGCGGGCGAGGTCCGCGATCGCGAGCAGCGCCTGGGCGGCGAGCAGGTTCGCGGGGATGTTGTAGCCGAAGGTGCAGGCGTCGTCCGAGGGGCGGAAGCCGGACCAGGTCATGCCGGTGACGCCCACGGGCGTGCCGCGGCCGTCGCGCTCGAGGGTCTCGGTCGGGATGCCGATGTCCCGCACGAAACGGTAGCTGCTGCGGGCTTCGTGGTCCGTCTCGAGCCGCCAATGGTCCACGACGGTGCGCAGGGCGCGATGCGCCGTGTCGTCCAGGACGCCGCGGCGCAGCTCCTCGCTCCCGGCGAGGCGCAGCAGGCGGTGGGTGAGGATCACCGGGTAGGCGAGGGAGTCCACCTCGTACTTCTGCTCCCAGACGTACGGGTCCTCGCAGAGGTCGCGGTCGTCGTGGTGGGCGCCGTTCCCCGTGAGGTTGAACGAGTTCGCGTAGGGGTCGTGGACGATGCAGCGCAGCTGCCGCCGCACGACGGCCGCGAGGAGCTCCGCGAGCTCGGGGCTCTCGCCGACGAACCGCAGGTAGGGGAGCATCTGCGTGGTCGAGTCCCGCAGCCACATCGCGGGGATGTCCCCGGTGATGACGAAGGCGGTGCCGTCGCCCGGTGCGGTGATGGTGTCGGTGAGGGTGCGCAGCAGGGCCTGCTCGACGAGGAGGCCTGCGCGGTCGCCGAGCTGCTCGCGCACGCGCTGGGCGGCGGCGGTGAGGACGGCGCTGATCGGGGGCTCCACGGTGAACGTCACCGGCTCAGCCTAGGTGAGGGCGAGCGCTTCCCGGGCGTCGATCCAGGGATTCTCCCTGCTCGCTCGCGGGCGGTCCTGCGGAGCGGTGCGGTGGGCGCCGTCCTCGCACTTCCCGGCGAGCATGCCTCGTGTCGGGACATGGGATGGGTTATGTGCGGACAAGAGACCGATGGAGCTGTCGAGGAGGACGCCGTGCTACTGGGACTGGTGGGATACGGGAACGGCGGGCGGCTCTTTCATGCGCCCTTCATCGAGGCGGCGCAGGGGGTGGAGATCGCGGGCGTCGTCGCCCGCGCCCCTCGCACCCGGGAGGCCGTGGCGGCGGATCTCCCGGGGGGTGCCGATCCACGGCTCGCTCACCGAGCTCCTCGCCGCGGGAGTCGACGCCGACACGATCACGACGCCGCCCGCGACGCGGCGGGATCTCGTGCTCGAGGCCCTCGCCGCCGGCGTGCATGTCGTCGCGGACAAGCCCTTCGCCCCCACCGCTGCGGCGGGGCAGGAGCTCGCTGATGCCGCACAGGAGGCGGGGAGGGTCCTGTCGGTGTTCCACAACCGCCGCTTCGACGCCGACCTGCTCACGCTGCGCGGCGTCCTCGGGAGCGGGAGGCTGGGCGAGATCTGGCGGGTGCACTCGCGCTTCGACCTCGACCAGCCCGAGGCCGGGCCCGACGGGGGGGCTGCTGCGGGACCTCGGCACCCATCTGGTGGACCAGATGATGTGGCTGCTGGGCCCCGTCTCGAGCGTGCACGCCCAGTGGGACGAGGTCGAGCTCCCCGCAGGGCGCACCGATGCCGCCTTCGTCCTCTCGCTGCGCCACGACTCCGGCGTGACCTCCTGCGTGAGCTCCACCAAGCTCACCCACCTGCGCGAGAGGACGCTCCGGGCCTACGGCTCCGCGGGCTCCTACGTGGTCACGAGCGCCGACGTCCAGGCCGAGGCGGTCGCCGCGGGACGTCATCCGGCGGAGGAACGGGCGGGCTGGGGGTTCGACGACCCCTCCCGCGCCGGACTGCTCCGCACCGCCGCGGGGGAGGAGCGGGTGCCCTCTGTCCAGGGCGACTACGCCGCCTTCTACGAGCAGTTCGCGCGGGCCTGCGCGGGGGAGGGGCCGCACCGTCCCCCGCGCACGAGGGTGTCGCGGTGCTCGCCGTGCTCGACGCCGCGCGGGAGAGCGCCGTGAGCGGGCAGGTCGTGTCGGTCCTGCGCTGACCGGGGCGTCCTCCGACGACGGACGGGCGGGGACGGGGCGTGCTCGCCCCGTCCCCGCCTGTTCCCTGCTGCGAGGGGATGACCTCAGCGGGCCAGGCCGAACCCGCCGGTCCAGGAGATCTTCTCGCCGGCGGCGAGGGTGAGCTGGAGGAAGCCGACGGCCTCGAGCTCACGGGCGCGGGAGAGGGCGCCCGCGTCGGCGGCCTCGAGGCCGCCCTCGCGGACGAGGCCCAGGAGGGTCTGCTTGGCGGCGTCGTCGTCCCCGGCCACGAGCACCGTGGTGGTCAGTGCGCCCACGGTGCCGCTCGCGAGGGTCGCGGCGAAGTTCGTGTTGAAGGCCTTGAGCACCTTCGCGGTGGGCAGGGCGGACTGGATCTGCGCGGCCGCGGAGGAGTCCGCGGGAACGACGAGGGAGTCGAAGGTGGAGAAGTCCAGCGGGTTCGTGATGTCCACGACGACCTTGCCGGCGAGCTGCTCGGCGTGGGCGTCGAGGATCTCCGCGACGGCCGGGTGCGGGACGGCGAGCACGACGATGTCGCCGGCGAGCGTCGCGGAGGCGGCATCGGCGTGGGCGACGTGCTGGATGTCGGCGCCGCCCTTCGCGAGCACGCCGGCGATCGCGGTGGCCATGGATCCGGTGCCGAAGATCGAGACGGTGGTCATGGGGTTGTCCTCCTGGGTTCGGGGCCCGCTGTCGCGCACCCCCGGAAGTGGTTGATGAGGCAACTTTAGACCTCGATGGTTGAGAATGCAACTATCGGGCTGTCCTGTCCGTCACGCCCCGGGGGTGGCGTGCCCGGAACGGCTCCGGCCACGACCTCGGGGGAGAGGTCGTGGCCGGAGCGTCCCGCGACGGGAGGTGATCGGGCGCCCCGTGCGGGGCGCCGGGATCACAGGGTGGTCGCGAAGGGATCGAAGTCCGCGGGCATGGGCTCGACCGGGGTGAAGGTCGAGGTGACCTCGACGGTCTCGCCCGAGCCGATCGAGGCCTCGATCGCGAGCATCACGTCGAGGACGTGCGCCGCGATCTCGCCCTGGCCGCGGTGCGGGACGCCGGCGCGGATCGCGCGGGCCATCTCGAGCACTCCCAGGCCACGACCCGTGACGGGGCCGGCGGCCGGGATCGCGGTCGCCTCCTTGCCGCGGTACACCGTGAGCTCCGAGTCGCCGTCGAACACGTTGGGGTCCGGGAACGAGAGCGTCGCCTCGGTGCCGTAGACCTCGACGAAGCCCGCGCGCGAGTTGGGGTTGTCGAAGCTCAGCAGGGTCGTCGCGTTCTGGCCGGACTCGAAGCGCAGGATCGACGTGACCTGGGTGGGGACCGTGACGTCGAAGACCTCGCCGGCCTTGGGGCCGGAGCCGATCGTGCGCTGCTCGCGGGCCTTGGAGCCCGCCGCGGAGACGCTCTGGACCGGGCCGAGGGCCAGGACGAGGGTCGTCACGTAGTAGGGCGCGATGTCGAACAGCGGGCCCGCGCCCTCCTGGAAGAGGAAGGCGGGGTTCGGGTGCCAGTCCTCCGGGCCGGGGGTCTGGAACAGGGTCAGCGCGCTCGCGGGGGTGCCGATGGTGCCCTCGCGGAGGGTGCGCAGCGCGGTCTGGATGCCGGCGCCGAGGACGGTGTCCGGGGCGCCGCCCACGCGCACGCCCTTCTCCGCCGCGAGCGCGAGCAGCGCGGCCGCGTCCTCGGAGGCGGTGGTGATCGGCTTCTCGGTCCACACGTGCTTCCCGGCCTCGACGATCCGGCGGGAGACGTCGAAGTGGGCGGTGGGGATCGTCAGGTTCACGACGATCTCGATGCCCGGGTGGTCCAGGACGACCTCGGGGCCGCCGTGCAGCTCGATGCCGTACTCCCCGGCGCGCGAGGCGGCCGCCTCGGGGACGATGTCGCCGATCGCGAGCACGGCGACGTCCGGGAAGGAGGTGAGGTGCGTGAGGTACTGCTCGGAGATGACGCCGGCGCCGATGATGCCGACGCCGACGGGTCCGGTGGAGGTGCTGGTCATGAGGTTCTCTCTCCGTAGGGGCTTCAGGCGCGGTCGCGCAGGTAGGTGAGCGAGGTGGCGATGCCGTCGAACATGTCGCCGGCGTACTGGTCGAACTCGATGACGCCGTAGTCGACCCCGGCGCTGGCGGCGAGGGTGCCGGGCAGGGGCATGCGGCCCTCACCGAGCGGGAGCTGGCCGGCGGGGTCTTCGGCGAGGTCGCCGTCCTTGAGGTGGACGAGGCGCACGCGGTCGCCGAGGGCCGAGAGCAGGGCGGGGACGTCCGCACCGCCGACGGCGGCCCAGTAGGTGTCCACCTCGAGCACGACCTCAGGGTCGAGCTGCTCGGCGAGCACCTCGAGCGCGCTGCGGTCGCCGATCCGGGAGGAGACCTCGAAGGCGTGGTTGTGGTAGCCCACGCGGATCCCCTCGGCGGCGGCCTGCTGGGCGCGCTGGTTCAGGCGCTGGGCGATCGAGGCGACGCCCGCCTCGTCCTTCCAGTCCTCGGGGTTCCAGAAGGGGTCCACGAGGTAGGTGACGCCCACGGCCTTCGCGGCCTCGAGCACCGGGGTGAAGTCGTCGTCCCCGAGGAAGGACTGGTGCGCGCTCGGGAAGGCGATCTCGAAGGAGTCGCGAGCCTTCACGAGCTCGTCGCGGCGCTCGAGCAGGGCGAAGGGCTCGGCGACGGCGAACCCGAGCTCGACCAGACGGCCCACGGTCCCCTGGTAGTCCTCGGCGAGGGCGTCGCGGACGCTGTACATCTGGACGGAGATCTGCACGGGTGCTCCTTCGCACGGTGGACGGCGGCAGGCCGTCGCTTAATCGATTCGAACGGAAGTATTCCCGGGTGCCGAGGACGGTGTCAACGCGGTCCCGCCCCCGGATCGACGCTCGAGGCGCGCACGATCAGCCGCGACGGCGCGGAGCGGCGCACGGTGCCCGCGGTCGCGCCGCCGTCGAGCAGTCCCAGCAGCAGTGATCCCGCCTCCTGGCCCTGTTCGTACGGGCGACGCGCGAGGGCGGTGATCGGCGGATCGACGTTCTCCGCTATGGCCGAGTCGTCCCAGCTCAGCACCGCGACGTCCCCGGGCACGGCACGGCCGTCGGCGAGCAGCGCCCGCTGGGCCCCGAGCGCGAGCAGGTCGCTCGAGGCGACGACCGCCGGGCGCTCCCCGAGGTCGAGCGGCAGGCGTCGCAGCCCCTCCTCGCCGCCGGAGCGCGTGTACGGCGCGGAGACCGCCGCGTGCGCGATGCCGGCACGGGCGCAGAGCCCGGCCACGAGCTCCGTGCGCCGGTGCTCGTGCTCGTAGACCAGCGGTCCCGTGAGCTGCAGACAGGCGTCCCTCCCGGTGGTGCGCAGGTGCTCGACGAGCGTCGCCGCGTCGGCCGCCTCGGCCCCCGCCAGGCGCACCCCGGGGCCGCTGCCCTCCCATGCGCCGAGGACCACGAAGGGCAGGCCCAGCTCGGCGAGGAGCGCCGGCCGAGGGTCCTCGATATGGAGGTCCAGCAGCAGTACGCCGTCCACCCGGCGCTGCTCCGTCCACGAGCGGAACACCGTCATCTCCTCCTCGGCGCCGCCCGCGACGAAGCGCAGCAGCAGCTCCCGTCCGGCGTCGCTCGCGGCGGACTGGATGCCCGCGGTGAGCGCGGCGAAGAACGGCTCGTGCGAGACCTCGCGCGGGTCACGCGCGAGCACGAGGCCGACGTTGCCGCTGCGCCCCTGCCGCAGGGCGCGGGCACCGGAGTGCGGCGTCCATCCGACGGTCGCGGCGTGCGCGAGCACGCGATCGCGGGTGGCGGCGCTGACCCCGGGCTTCGCGTTCAGGGCGTAGCTGACCGTCGCGGGGGAGATGCCGAGGTCACGGGCGATCGTCGCGATGGTGGGGCGGGCCGAGGGCCGCGGCATGGTGCAGTGCGCTCCGGTGCGTGAGGAGGGGGAGGACACGGATGCGGCGCGGAGGCTCCCCCGATCCGTCCGCCGTGAGCAGGATACGCCCAGGTGGGGGGGGGAGCTCGCGGACCCGGACGGCCTCGGGGAGGGCGTCGCCGGTGCCGTCTCCCGCTACGTCGCGATGACGCGGGCCACCGCGGATCTCGTCGTGCTGCGTCCCTGAGCGGGGCGGGGACGCGCAGGCGGGTCAGTCCGCGCGCGAGTAGCGGTAGACGAAGCGGTGCAGCGTCGAGTCGTCGGTGACCACGGAGACGATCCGCAGCAGCTGGTCGCCCGCGGGGCGCAGCTCGTCGAGGATCTCGGTGTCGCCGTCGGAGAGGCGGCGCATGCCGCAGGGCTCCTCGTCGTCGGAGAGCACGAAGAGCCGGCCGCCCTCGCACAGCACGCGGCCCGGGAAGGCGTCGGCCGTCGTGCCGAGCACGCCATCGGAGGCGAAGATGTCGACCTGCTCGTCGGCGCCGGCGGCGGCCTCCTCGTCGAGGTGGCCGTCGTCGGAGATGTGCAGGGTCAGACCGCTCGCCGGGGACAGCGGGGGGAGATCCTCCGCGGGCGAGCGGGTCCAGGACCGGGCCAGGCGCGCATCGGACGTGAGCACGCCCTCCCCGTCGCCGTGGAAGGCGTCGAGCTCCCAGGTGCCGGAAGCCGCGTTCAGCCCGAGTTCATCGAGAGTGAGCATGCGTTCCACGCTAACGGCCCGCCGGACGATGAGCGACATCGTCCCGGCGGGCCGTGGTGTGACCTTCGCGGCTCCGGGCCCGTCGGGACCCGGCCGCGAGGGCTCAGGAGGGGATCAGCGCACCCCGCGCATCCCCCGGGAGACGGGGCGGGCGATGAGCAGCATGATGACGCCGATGCCGATCGTCACCGCGCCGAGCACACCGAAGTAGCCGACCTCGGCATCCGCGGAGTAGAAGGTCGCGAGCGAGCCGGAGAGCGACGTGCCGAGCGCGACGGCGAGGTTGTACAGCGCCATCATCATCACCGGGTAGGAGCGCGGCGCGAGCTTCGTCGCGAGCGAGAGGCCCACGGGGGAGATCCACAGCTCGCCCAGGGTCGCGACGAGCATGATCAGCGCGATCCACAGCACCGGCACCGAGGTGATCGCCGCCATCGGCAGGAAGAGCACGAAGGCGGAGCCCATGAGGATGATGCCCACGCCGAACTTGGTGGGCGTGATCGGGTTGCGGCTGCCGAGCTTCGTCCACAGCGCTGCGAAGACCGGGGCGAGCACGATGATGAAGAACGGGTTGAAGGACTGCACCCAGGAGATCGGCATCTCCCAGCCCAGCACGGAGCGGTTCAGCCGCGTGTCCGAGTACAGGGTGATGACGGTGAACTGCTGCTGGAAGAGCGCGAAGAACGCGGCGGTGCCGATGAACAGCGGGATGAAGGCGACCACGCGGGAGCGCTCGTCGGCGTCCAGCTTCCGGCTGCGCAGCAGCAGGGCGAAGATGACGACCGCGCCGATCACCGCGAGCGCGGAGACGATCGTGGCGAGGTTCCCCGGGTTCACGAGGCCCGTCGCGACGAGCACGATGATCGCGACCACGACGACGAGCGCGGTGGCCGCCCAGACCGGGTACTGCGAGCGGGGCAGCGGGTCGGGGACGCTGTGCACGGACTCGGGCAGCCCCTTGCGGGTGAGCACGTACTGGACCAGGCCGATCGCCATGCCGATCGCGGCGAGGCCGAAGCCGAGGTGGAAGCCCCAGAGGTCCTGGGCGAGGCCGGTGACGAGCGGGCCGAAGAGGCCGCCGATGTTCACGCCCATGTAGTAGAGCGAGAAGCCGGCGTCGCGGCGGGGGTCGTTGACCTCGTAGAGCGAGCCGACGAGCGTCGCGGCGGTGGACTTCAGGCCGCCGGAGCCGACGGCGACGAGCATGAGGCCGATGACGAGGCCCGGCACGCCCGGCAGCAGCGAGAGCGCGATGTGGCCGAGCATGATCATCACGGCGGAGGAGAAGAGGGTCTTCTCCGGGCCGAGCAGGCGGTCGGAGACGAGGGCGCCGAGGATCGAGAAGATGTAGACGGAGCCGCCGTAGGCGCCGACGATCCCGAGCGCGGTGGTCTCGTCGATGCCGAGGCCGCCCTGGGTCGCCGCGAAGTACATGTAGATCGCGAGGATGCCCTGCATGCCGTAGAAGCTGAAGCGCTCCCACATCTCGACGCTGAACAGGTTCGCGAGCGCACGCGGGTGACCGAAGAAGGTCTTCCCGGTGGGGTTGTGGGGGTCCTGGGCGCCGGTGCCCGCCGTGGCGACGGTGCCGCCGGCGGTGGCGCCCGCGGGCACGGCGTCCTGCGGGCGCGGGGGATTCTGGGGTCCGGTGGAATTCACGATCATCCATCCTGCGCCGCATAAGTTCACGGATCAACGTGAGAACCCTCGATGTGACCCGTTCCCCTGCATGCAGCCGCGTGCATGACTGTGCATCGTCGGGTGCGGCCACGGGTGCCCTGCGTCACCCTGGCCTGGGGCGACGGGCCCTGACCGGCCTCAGCGGGGGAGCGGCGCGAGCTCCGGGAGGTCGCGGATCCCGAAGCGATCGCGCAGCACGCGTCGCGCGGCGTGCCAGCCGCTCATCCCGTGCACCCCGGGACCGGGAGGCGTCGCCGCGGAGCACAGGTACCAGCCGTCGGCGCCCAGGCGGTACGGGTCCGCGGTCGCGGTGGGCCGCGCGATCATCGAGCGCATCGTCACGGCGCCCAGCGCGATGTCCCCGCCCACGAGGGACGGGTTGTGCGCGGCTATCTCCGAGGCCGGGACGCCGCGCGCGGCGACGACGAGGTCGCGCACCCCGGGCGCCATCGTCTCGAGCCGGCGCAGCACCAGCTCGGTGGGATCGGTCGGGTCCCCGTGCGGCACGTGGGCGTAGGCCCAGACGGGGCGCAGCCCGCCCACGGCCCGGGAGGGATCCGCGACGGCGGGGTCGCTCACGAGCACCATCGGCTCCTCGGGCATGCGGCCCGCGGCGACCTGCGTCTCGGCGCGCGCCATCTGGGCGCGGGTGCCGCCCACGTGCTGGGTCCCGGCGCGCCCCACCTCGGGATCGCGCCAGGGGATCGGCCCGGAGAGCACGAGGTCCACCTTCGCGGCGGCGTCCCCGTGCCGGAACCGTCGCAGGGAGCGCTCGAGCCGGCCGGGCAGGCGGTTCGCGAGGATCCCGGCCGCGGCGGGCGCCGTCGTGTCCAGCAGCACCGCTCGCGCGGGCGGCACGTCCCTCCAGGTGCGCACCCGCTCGCCGGTCCGCACCTGCCCGCCGTGCGCGCGCAGGTCCGCGAGCAAAGCGTCGGCGATGGCCTGGGAGCCGCCCACGGGGACGGGCCAGCCGCCCGCGTGGCCCAGCGAGGCGAGCAGGAGGGAGGTCGCGGCAGGGGCGAGACCGGGCAGCGGCCCGATCGCGTGGGCGGCGACCCCGGCGAGGAGGGCCCGGCCGCGCTCGGTGCGCAGCGGCCGGTCCCAGAGCGGGGTGCCCTGGAGCCCGAGGAGCGCGCCGAACCGGGCCGCCGTGACCACGCCGCCGGGGGAGAGCAGGGAGGGCGGGACGGAGCGCTTGTCCCCGAGCGCGAGATCGACGACGGTCCCTGCGTGGGCGGCCAGCGCGCCGACGCTCCTGCCCCAGGCGGGGCCGTCCGCCCCGAGCCCCTCGACGGTGCGGTCGAGGTCGTGCCAGGCGACGGCCGAGCGCTCCGTCCCGATCACCTGGGCGTAGGAGGCCTCGGGGACGCGCAGGTCCACGCCGCGCGCGGGGAGGTCGAAGCGCTGCAGGAAGGGGCTCGCGAGGGCGAGCGGGTGCACGGCGGAGCAGAGGTCGTGGCGGATGCCCGGTGCGAGACCGAGGTCCTCGGTGCGGGACCCGCCGCCGAGGGTGGAGGTCGCCTCGAGGACGAGCACCTCCAGCCCGGCGCGGGCGAGGGTGACGGCGGCGGCGAGGCCGTTGGGCCCGCTGCCGACGACGACGACGTCGTGCTCGTGCGGACGGGGCGCGGCGCTCATGGGCCCACGGTATCCGGGGTCGGCGCGCCGTGCGGGGACGGCGGTCCCACGGCACCGTCTGCTGGACAGGTGTTTTTCGTCACAGGATCTGCGCGTAATCTGGCGGGCATGGACAGAACGAGCACCGCGACCGCCGCCCCCGCCCCGCAGAAGCGCCCCCAGCGGGTGCAGGCGGTGCTCGAGGTGCAGGCCAAGACCAGGATCTCCCCGCGACTCCTGCGGATCCGCCTCGGCGGAGAGCAGTTCGGGCTCCTGCGTCGCAACGAGCACACCGACTCCTACGTGAAGCTGCTGCTCGCTGATCCCTCCTCCGGGCTGACCCCGCCCTACGACCTCGACGCGATCCGCGAGGCCGCCCCGGAGAAGCTCCCCGTGCGCCGCACCTACACGGTGCGCCGCTGGCACGATGCCGAGCAGGCCCTCGACCTCGACGTCGTCCTCCACGCCGAGGAGGACGCCGACGGCGGCACCCGGATCGCCGGCGTCGCCGCGCGCTGGGCGGACGAGGCGCTGCCCGGGGACCGCATCGCCCTCAGCGGGGCAGGCGGCGCCTACACGCCCGACCCCGATGCCGCCCGCCACCTCCTCCTCGGGGACCACGCGGCGCTCCCCGCCGTCGCCGCCGCCCTCGAGTCGCTGCCGGCGCACGCGACGGGCACCGCCCTGGTGCACCTCGACCACGCCGACGACGCGCTGGACATCCCGCACCCCGCCGGCGTCGAGCTGCGCTGGGTGGTGGGGGAGCGCGAGCAGCTGCTCTCCGAGGCCGCCACCCTCGACCTCTCCGACGTCAGCGGCCTGCAGGTGTTCTGCCACGCCGAGCGGGGCCTCACGAAGTCGCTGCGTCGCCTGCTCGTGTCCGAGCGGGGCGTCCCCAAGGAGCAGCTCTCGATCTCCGCGTACTGGGCGCTGGGACGGGTGGAGGACCAGTTCCAGGCGGAGAAGCGCGAGCCGATCGGCGCGATCGACTCCTGAGCCCCACGGTCCTCCCTCCCGCGGCGACCGCGGCTGGGAGGACCGCACCGGCAGGTGGCGAAACAGTTCTTCACGAACCTTCACCCCTGCCCCTCCCGTGCGCCACGGTGGACCCACAGCGAAGCACGGGAGGACACCATGAGCACAGCCGCGATCCACGCCGGGTGGCGAGCCGAGGACGCGCACCGCGCCGTCAACCCGCCCATCTACGCGACGAGCGCCTACGCGCACCCCGACCACGACTCGCTCAAGGACCTCTTCGCCCGCCGCACCGAGGGCTACGCCTACTCCCGCTCCGGCAACCCGACGACGGCCGTGCTCGAGGAGCGGATCTCCGCCCTCGAGGGCGGCACCGACGCGATCGCGGTGGCGAGCGGCCAGGCGGCGGTGACGATCGCGCTGTGCGCGCTGCTCGCCCCCGGCACCCACGTCGTCGCCTCGCAGCGCCTGTACGGAGGCACCACCGAGTTCCTCGACGACACGCTCGCCGATCTCGGTGTGCGCACGACCGTCGTGGACCCGTGGGACCTCGACGCCCTCGCCGGGGCGATCGAGGAGGACACCCGCGCGGTGCTCGTGGAGTCGATCGCCAACCCCGGGGGCGAGCTCGTCGACCTCCCCGCGATCGCGCGGATCGCCCACGAGCGGGACGTCCCCGTCGTCGTCGACTCGACGCTCGCGAGCCCCGCCCTGTACCGGCCCGGCGACCACAGGGCCGACGTCGTCGTCCACTCCGCCACGAAGTACCTCGCAGGGCACGGCACCACGCTCGCCGGGCTGATCGTCGACACGGGCCGGTTCGACCCGCGCCGATGTCCGGAGCGCTGGCCGCGCCTGACCACCCGCAACGCACGCTTCGGCGTGACCTTCGCCCGCGAGTACGAGCACGGACGCTCCGGGCTCCTCGCCTTCGCCCGCGCCAAGTACATGACCGACTTCGGGGCGACCCTGCCCGCCTCGAGCGCCCAGCAGGTGCTGCTCGGCATCGAGACCCTCGACCTGCGCATGCGGGCGATCAGCAGCACCGCGCGCACCCTCGCCGAGCGGCTCGACGCCGAGCCGGGCGTGCTCCGCGTCAACCACCCGCAGCTGCCCCACCGCGAGGACCGTGCGATCGCCGAGCGCGACTTCCCGCTCGGGACCGCGGGTGTGTTCTCCGTAGACCTGCCGGCGGGGGAGGCGGGCGCCCGCGCCTTCACCGACGCTCTCGAGCTGTGGACCATCGCCGTGAACATCGGCGACGTCCGCTCGCTCGTGTGCCATCCGGGCACCACCACGCACTCCCACCTCACCGAGGCCCAGCGGGGCATCTGCGGCGTCACCCCGGGCACCGTGCGCCTGAGCGCCGGGCTCGAGGACCTCGAGGACCTCTGGACGGATCTGCAGCGGGGCCTCGCCGCGGTGCGCCGCCTCGCCCCCGAGGTCACCGCTGCCGCGTCCGCCGCGACCGAGACCGCCGCCGTCTGAGCGCTCCCGCCGGTCCGTCGGCGCGCCGGCCGGCGTGAGCCCCGTCGCCCCGGGGAACACGATCGGGCCGACGCCGGTTGACCGCGTCATGAGCGCTCCCGCCAGCACCGCCCGCCCGGGCGAGGCCCGCGTCGTCGACGCGGTCGGGGTCGTCGACGCCGTCGTGATCGGGGCGGGCCAGGCCGGGCTCTCCGCGGTGCACCACCTCCTGCGCCGCGGCGCCCACGCCCCGGGAGCGCCGTCACCGATCGAGGGGGCGCCGCCCGGGGGACCGGGCGTCGTGGTCCTCGACGCCGAGGAGGGTCCCGGCGGAGCCTGGCGCCACCGCTGGGACGCGCTCACCATGGCGACGGTCAACGGGATCCGCGAGCTGCCGGGCATGCCGCCCGTCGAGCCCGTCCCCGAGGAGCCCGCGAGCCGCGCCGTCCCCGACTACTTCGCCCGCTTCGAAGGGCGGAACCCGCTGCCGATCCTGCGCCCCGTCCGCGTCACCCGCGTCGAGGACGACCGCACCTCACCCCCCGATCCGGCGACCGGACTGCCGCTGCTGCGCGTCCACGCCGAGCGGACCGACGGCGGGCCGGCCCCCGCGCCGCTGCGCACCCGCGCGGTGCTGAACGCGACCGGCACCTGGACCCGTCCCTTCGTCCCCGCCGTGCCCGGGGCGCGCGACTTCCGCGGCCGCACCCTCCACACGGCCGAGTACACCCGCGCCGAGGACCTCGCCGGCCTCCGCGTCGCGGTGGTCGGGGGTGGGATCAGCGCGCTCGGCTTCCTGCTGGACCTCGAAGGCGTCGCGGAGACCACCTGGTACACGCGGCGGGAGCCCGTGTTCCGCGACGAGCCCTTCACCGAGGAGGCGGGCCGGCTCGCCGTCGCCGGCGTGGCCGAGCGGGTCGAGGCCGGGCTCCCCGTGCGCAGCGTCGTCTCGGCGACCGGCCTCGCCTGGACACCCGCCCTGCGCGCCGCCGCCGACCGCGGCCTGCTGCACCGCCACGAGATGTTCACCCGGATCCTCCCCGACGGCGTCCTCGAGGCCGAGGGTCGACGGCGCGCCGTCGACGTCATCCTCTGGGCGACCGGCTTCCGCCACGAGCTGCGCCACCTGCGACCCCTCCACTTCCACGGCCCCGCCGGCGGGATCCGGATGCAGGGGACCGCGGTCGCCGCTGATCCCCGCATCCACCTCCTCGGCTACGGTCCGAGCGCGTCGACGATCGGTGCGAACCGCGCCGGGCGCGCGGCGGTCACCGAGCTGCTGGTCACCCTCGCCGGCGACGCGCACAAAAAACCTGGCGGAAAGGCCCCGTCCCGGGAATAGTCCTTTGCGGGGCGTCGTTGCGATCTCCCGTAGCCGTCCCCGGCCGCGGTCAGCCCCGATCGCCCGGCCGCACCCGTGCCCGCCTCCTCCCCGGTGGCCGCCCCCCTTCCCGTCCGCCTCGAGCGGCCGTCACCCGCTGACGGCCGTCCGTTCCCATGCAGGAGACGCATGACCACCACCGACACCACCGCCGCGCGCGCCGCGCAGCCGGAGATCGACCCGCAGGGCATGCGCGTCATCTGGCTGCTGCTGGTCGCCGCGTTCGTGGCGATCCTCAACGAGACCACGATGGGCATCGCGATCCCGCACCTCAACGCGGATCTGGGCCTGCCGCCGGAGCTCGGCCAGTGGCTCACGAGCGCCTTCATGCTCACGATGGCCGTGGTCATCCCGACCACCGGCTTCCTCCTGGTGCGCTTCACCACGCGCCAGGTGTTCCTCGCCGCGATCAGCGCGTTCACGCTCGGCACCCTCGTGAGCCTGCTCGCGACGGGCTTCCCGATGCTGCTCGGCGGGCGCGTGATCCAGGCCGTCGGCACCGGCGTCATGATGCCGCTGCTGATGACGACCATGATGAACGTCGTGCCCGCGCACATGCGCGGCCGCATGATGGGCCGCGTGGGCATGGTCATCTCGCTCGCCCCGGCAATCGGCCCCTCGCTCTCCGGCCTCGTGCTGGACACGCTCGGCTGGCGCTGGCTGTTCGGCATCGTCCTGCCGATCGCGATCATCGCCCTCCTGCTCGGCGCGAAGTGGATGACGAACCTCGGCGAGACCACGAAGGCCCCGATCGACGTGCTCTCCATCGTGCTCTCCGCCGGCGGCTTCGGCGGCATCGTGTACGGCCTGAGCCTGTTCGGCTCCCACTCCGCGGAGGGCTCCGCGACCGGGGTCATCCCGGGCACCACGGCGCAGACCTCCGGCGGGATCCTGCTGGCCCTCGGCATCGTGATCCTCGCGGGCTTCGCCTGGCGCCAGCTCACCCTGCAGCGCAAGGACGCGGCGCTCCTGGACCTGCGCGTGTTCCTCTCGCGGAACTTCACGATCTCCGTGGTCATCATGGCGGTCATCGCGATGGCCATGTTCGGCACGCTGACCCTGCTGCCGCAGTACCTGCAGAACGTCGCCGGGCTCGACGCGCTGCTGTCCGGGCTGATCCTCATGCCGGGCTCGATCCTCATGGGCCTGCTGGGCCCCGTCATGGGACGCATCTACGACGCGCGCGGGCCGCGCACGCTGCTCGTGCCCGGCACGATCATGATCGCGGGATCGCTCTTCTACTACGCGACGGTGTCGGAGACGACCCCGTGGCCGGTGCTGATGATCGTGCAGTCGGTCATGAGCGTGGGCCTCGCGATGTCCTTCACGCCGCTGTTCTCCGCCTCGCTCGGCTCGCTCGTGCCGCGGCTGTACTCGCACGGCTCCGCCGCGCTGAACACGCTGCAGCAGGTGGGCGGCGCCGCCGGCGTCGCCGTGCTCATCGGCCTGTACTCGAGCATCCTCCACACGGGGGAGCAGGACGCCCTGGTGACCGCCGCGGCCGGCGCCCCCGGAGCGCGCGCCGCGTTCCTCGTGGCCGCCTTCATCGCGCTGCTCCCGGTGGTCCTCGCCTGGTTGGTCCGCAAGCCGGAGGAGACCGAGGACATGCCCGCCGGGGGCCACGGGCACTGAGCCTCACCTCCCGACCGGGCTTCCGCCCCGGTCCCTCGACGGCCGCGCACCCCTCCGGGTGCGCGGCCGTCGTGCTTCTCCGGTCAGAGGTCACGAATAGGTCACCGCCGACGGACCAACCTCCCGTGATGTGACTCACGACATACTCTCGCCAGACCCGGGCGCTCCCGTGCACCCGCGGACGACTGCGACGAAGGAGTCCCCATGACCAGGTCCCTCCCGCTCACCACCCGCCGTTCGGCCCTCGCCGTCGGCGGTCTCGCCGCCGCCGCGGCCGGACTCGCCGCCTGCAGCAGCGGCGGGGACTCCGGCTCCTCCGACGGCGGCGGCACGAGCATCGACCTCGAGGAGCGCGGCCCCATCACGCTCGCCCGTGGGAAGGACACCACCGGCGCGCTCGCGGACTTCCTCAGCCGTTGGAACGACGACCATCCCGACGAGCAGGTCACCCTCATCGAGCTGCCCGAGAGCGCGGACGACCAGCGCTCCCAGTTCATCTCCAACGCCCAGGCGAAGTCGGACTCCTACACCGTGCTCGGCCTCGACGTCGTGTGGACGGCGGAGTTCGCGGCGAACCAATGGGTCGTGGCCCTGCCCGAGGACACGTTCGACCTCGACGCCCTCATCCCCGCGACCGTCACCACCGGCACCTACTTCGACAAGCTCTATGCGGTCCCCTTCACCACCAACGCCCAGCTCCTGTTCTCGCGGAAAGACCTGCTCGAGGAGGCGGGGTACGACCAGCCGCCCGCGACCTTCGAGGAGATGTGGGAGATCGTCGCGAAGGTCCAGGAGAAGCATCCCGAGATCAACGGCTTCGGCTCCCAGTACGCGAAGTACGAGGGCCTCACCTGCCAGCTGACCGACGTCGTCGCCTCCGCGGGCGGCGAGATCTTCGACGCCGAGGGCGCCCCGCACGCCGACTCCGCCGAGGCCACCACCGCCCTGCAGACCCTTCGCGACGGGTTCGACCAGGGCCACATCCCCCAGGAGGCGCTCACCTACAAGGAGGAGGAGTCCCGGCAGGCCTTCCAGGACGGGAAGCTGATCTTCCTCCAGAACTGGCCGTACGTGTGGGACCACTTCCAGAACGACGACGGCTCCTCCCAGGTCGTCGACAAGGTCCAGGTCTCGCTCGTGCCGGCGGTCGCCGGGGAGGGGACCTCGACGATCGGCGGCGCGAACTACGCGATCAGCGCGTTCGCGAAGAACAAGGGCACCGCGGTGGACTTCATCGCCTTCATGACCGCGCTCGAGCAGCAGAAGGCCTGGATGATCGAGACCGCGACGCCCACGGCCACGGCCGCCGTCTACGAGGACGCCGAGGTCGCGAAGACCTTCGAGTTCCTCGACACGCTCAAGAGCGCGATCGACAAGGGCGTCAGCCGCCCCCAGGTGGTCAAGTACGGCGACGTCACCCAGGCCATCCAGGAGGCGGCGTACTCCTGCATCTCCGGTGAGGCGGAGGCCGCCGACGCCCTCGCCCAGCTGCAGGAGCAGCTCACGGGTCTCGTCGAGAGCTGAGCATGAGCACGCTCGCGCACCGGCGCCGGGCACGGGGCGACGGCCAGGAGGGCCTCGCAGGTCTCCTGCTCTCCCCGACGCTCCTGCTGCTCGCCCTCGTCGTCGGCTTCCCCCTCGTGCTGTCCGTGCGGCAGTCGCTGTTCCAGGGCGGGGACGAGATCGACCCGACCACCGGGATCATCCAGCAGGGCGACACCTTCGTGGGCCTGCAGAACTACCTCGACGCCTTCACCTCCTCCGGGGCGGGGGCGGGATTCTGGAACGCCTTCTGGAACACGACCCTCTTCACCGTGGTGGGCGTCGCGATCGAGACGGTGCTCGGTGTCGCGATGGCGCTGATCATGGCCCGCGCGCTCCGGGCGACCGGACTGATCCGCGCCTCGATCCTCGTGCCCTGGGCGATCCCGACCGTGGTCTCCGCCCTGATGTGGCAGCTGATCTTCGACGCGAACGGCATCGCCAACGAGATCATCGGGCAGCAGATCCTGTGGACCACCGAGGGACTCCAGGCGAAGGCCGCCGTGCTCATCGCGGACATCTGGAAGACGGCGCCCTACATCGGCCTGCTCACCCTCGCCGGTCTGCAGACCATCGACGAGCAGGTCTACGAGGCCGCGAAGGTGGACGGGGCGAACCGCTGGCAGACCTTCTGGCGGATCACGCTGCCGCTCGTGCGCCCCGTGCTCATGGTGGCCGTGCTGTTCCGCCTGCTCGACGCGATGCGCATGTTCGACCTGCCGTACGTGCTGCTGGGGAGGCTCCGCTCGGGGCAGACCCTCTCGATGCTCGCGGCGGACGCCGCCTCGAAGACCGACTTCGGCATGGCCTCCGCCTACGCCGTCGTCCTCTTCCTCTACATCTGCCTCGTCGCGGTGATCTTCGTCCGCGGCCTCGGGGCGGACGTCATCGGGGACGCCGACGGGCGCGCCCGTCGGGCACGACCGCGCCGCCTGCGCACGACCGCCGAAGGAGACCTGCCATGAGCACGACGACGACCTCCCCGCGCGACCAGGTCCCGGTCGGGGCCGACAGGGCGAGCGCGGCGCGGCGGGGCCGACGCCTCGGCGCGATCGTGGTGGGGATCGGCATGGCGCTGATCCTCGTGTACTGCCTCGCCCCGTTCGTCTGGATGCTGATCTCCTCGCTGCGGCGGCCGAGCGACGGCCGCTCGACCGCGCTGATCCCGTGGCCGATCAGCGTGGAGAACTACCGGGCAGTCTTCGACCCCGCGAACCACTTCGGCAGGGCGCTCGGGAACTCGCTCGTCGTCGCCGGGGGCACGACCGTGCTCGTGCTGCTCCTCGCGACCCTCGGCGCCTATGCGCTGGCCCGGCTGAGCTTCCGCGGGAAGGTGCTCGTCATGTTCCTCGTGGTCGCGACGTCGATGTTCCCCGTCATCATCCTGGTGGTGCCGCTGCTGAAGCTCTTCACGGGCGGCTTCGACTGGTGGCCCTGGAGCTGGATCAACACCTACCAGGCGATGATCCTGCCGTCGATCTCCTTCGCGCTGCCGCTCGCGGTGTGGAACCTCAACGCCTTCTTCCGGCAGCTGCCCGTCGAGCTCGAGCAGGCGGCCATGGTGGACGGCACGACGCGGTTCGGGGCCTTCGTGCGGGTGATCCTGCCGCTCGCCGCACCGGGCATGTTCACCACGGCGATCATCACCTTCATCGCCGCCTGGAACGAGTTCCTCATCGCGCTGACGATGGTGAACCGCCCCGAGATGCAGACGGCGAACGTGGCGATCTCGAAGTTCACGGGCATCTCGCAGTTCGACACCCCCTACGGCACGAAGATGGCCGCCGGTGTGATCGTCACGGTGCCGCTGATCATCATGGTGCTCGCCTTCCAGCGCCGGATCATCGGCGGCCTCGCGGCGGGCAGCGTCAAGTGAGGGGCCGTCCCCGGCGGGGCAGCGCGCTCCACCGGGGACAGGTCAGCCGCGGCTCCTCGGGCGCATGGCCTTCTTCGCCCGCTGGTACCAGCCGGCGGTGGAGATCATGTTCGGCAGGCCGCCGCCCATGATCGCGCCGGCCGTCGCGCCGGTGAGGCGGTCGTTGCAGCGCTCGCAGAGGATCCTGCCCGTGTAGGTGCGGTGCGGGGTCCCGCGGATCTTGCTCCGGCACTGATCGCATCGCTGGCTCATGGGGCGATCGTCCCACGGCGCCGGGCCCGGGGCGAGTCGCGGATCCTGCTCAGCCCTCGCGGCGGAGGGCGTCGGCATAGTCGTCGAGCACGGCGAGGATGCCCGGATGCTGCCACACCCGGTTGCGGCGGGCGCCGGTGCGCTCCACGAGCACCCCGGCCTCGACCAGCTGGGTGATCGCGCGGTGCGCCGTCGGGTCCGCGACGCCGAGGGCGCCGCGCACGTAGGCGGCGTCGATCACCGGCTGGCCCACGAGCAGCGGCAGGAGGCGGTGCCCGGTCGCCTGGCGGCGCAGGCCCCGCAGCGCCTCCCGGGAGCGGGCGAGCTCGGCGCGCAGATCGCGCACGAGCACCCCTCCGGTCGTCGCCGCGTACCGGGCGGCGCCCGTGAACGCCTCGACCACCGGCCGGGCGTCTCCTTCGCGAAAGGCCGCGAGCGCCGCGGTGTAGCCGGTCACGTCCCGCAGCAGCCCCGCGGAGACCGGCGCGGTCACGGTGCGCAGGAGGCCGCTCCCGCGCAGCATGGCGTGCACGAGCGCCCGCCCGGTGCGGCCGTTGCCGTCGGTGAACGGGTGGATCGTCTCGAACTGGGCATGGGCGAGGGCCGCGTGCAGCAGGGGAGGCAGGTCCGTGCGGGCGACGAAGTCGAGCAGGTCCTCCATCGCCGCGGGCACGTCCTCGGCCTCGGGGGCGACAAAGCCCGCCCCGACCGGTGAGCTCGCGCTGCGTCCCACCCAGACGAGCTGCTCGCGCAGGCGGCCGGCGCCCCGGCCGTGGACGGCGTCGTCGCCCAGCAGGGCGCGGTGCATGTCGAGCACCGCCGCGAGGTCGAGGCGGTCGGCCAGGGCGAGCGCGGCCTCCATCGCGCGCATGTTCGCGACGACGAGGGCGGCGTTCGCGCTCGAGGACTCCGCAGCTCCGCGAGCGCCAGCTGCCGGGCGCCGACGGTGAGGTCCTCGATCTGGGAGCTCGAGGCGGATTCCGTGCGCAGCAGGATCGCGCCCATGGGGCCGAGCACGGGCGCGTCCTCGCCGAGCGCGGCCGCGGTCTCGCGGTCCAGGCCGACGAGCGCGGCCTCGGCGTCGGCGACGTCGGCCGCGAGATCCGCCGGGAGGGGGAGGGGGAGCGAGGCGATCGGGGCCGGCAGCGCGGCACGGTAGGTGCCGGTGCCGGCCGCGCGGGCACGGCGGGAGAGCAGGCCGGAGTCCGGGACGGCCCAGCGTCCCTCGCGGTGGCCCAGCGGGGGGACCGCGAGCGGCGGAAGTGCAACCACGACGGCTCCTTGCTTACCGTTTCTCGGAAAGTGTAAGCAAGGAGCCGTCGGCGGTCCAGGAGGGGTCGGAGGACCTATCAGTCGGTGCCGAGGCGGTCGAGCTCCTCGTCCACGATCTTCGGGTCGAGCTTCGTGAAGATCGGCGTGGGCTTCGCGACCGGCCGGCCGGTGACGACCTCGCGGTGCCCCCACGCGGGGACGCCCGTGTAGTCGCCCGTGATGATGGGGTACGCCGGGCCGCCGTCGAGGTCCTCGACCTCCTGCAGCTGCGGCAGCGGCGCGATCTCCAGCTCCCCGCCCAGCGCCCGCTCCACCGCGTTCGCGGAGAAGGGCAGGAACGGCGCGAGCATCGTGTTGAGGTCCGTGACGGCCTGCGCGAGCACGTGCAGGACCGTGAGCAGGCGCGGGCGCTGCTCCTCGGCCTTGAGCTTGAAGGGCTCCGTCTCGGAGACGTAGCGGTTCGCCTCGCCCACCAGGCGCATGGCCTCGGCGATCGCGGCCCGCTGGCGGTGCGCGGCGATGAGCGAGCCCACCGTCTCGAAGCCCGTCTCGATCTGCTCGAGCAGCGCGCGGTCGATCTCCTCGAGCTCCCCGGCCTCCGGGATCTCGCCCACGTTCTTGGCGATCATCGCCGCGGTGCGGTTCACGAGGTTGCCCCAGCCGGCGACGAGCTCGTTGTTCGTGCGCGAGACGAACTCGGACCAGGTGAAGTCCGCGTCCTGGTTCTCGGGGCCGGCGGCGGAGATGAAGTAGCGCAGCGCGTCGGGCTGGTAGCGGGAGAGCACGTCGCGCACGTAGATGACGATGTTCTTCGAGCTCGAGAACTTCCGGCCCTCCATCGTGAGGAACTCGGAGGAGACCACCTCGGTGGGCAGGTTCAGCTCGCCGAACCGGCCCGGCTCGCCTCCGCGATCGCCCTTCCCGTTCTGGGCGAGCATCTCCGCCGGCCAGATCTGGGAGTGGAAGACGATGTTGTCCTTGCCCATGAAGTAGTAGGTGAGCGCCTCGGGATCGTTCCACCACTTCCGCCACGCGTCGGCGTCGCCGCTGCGCCGCGCCCACTCGATGGAGGCGGAGAGGTAGCCGATCACGGCGTCGAACCAGACGTACAGGCGCTTGGTGGGCTGGTCCTCCCAGCCCGGGACCGGGATGCCCCAGTCGATGTCGCGGGTCATCGCGCGGGGGCGGATGTCCTTGAGGATGTTCTGGCTGAAGCGGATGACGTTGGGGCGCCACAGCCCGGTCGCCTCCCGCTCGTCGAGCCAGCGGCCCAGCTCGCCGGCGAGGGCGGGCAGGTCGAGGTACCAGTGCGTGGTCTCCACGAACTCCGGGGTCTCGCCGTTGATGCGGGAGACGGGGTCGATGAGATCCGTCGGGTCGAGCTGGTTGCCGCAGGTGTCGCACTGGTCGCCGCGCGCGCCCGGCGCCCCGCAGATCGGGCAGGTGCCCTCGATGTAGCGGTCCGGCAGCGTGCGCCCGGTCGACGGCGAGATCGCGCCGTGGCCCGTCTGCTCGATCATGTAGCCGTTGTCCCGCACGCTCACGAACATGTCCTGGACCACCTGGTAGTGGTTCCGGGTCGTGGTGCGGGTGAAGAGGTCGTAGGACAGGCCCAGCGCGACGAGGTCCTCGACGATCACGCGGTTGTTGCGGTCCGCGAGCTCGCGGGCGGTGACGCCCTCGGCGTCCGCCGCGACGAGGATCGGGGTCCCGTGCTCGTCCGTGCCGGAGACCATGAGCACGTCGTGGCCGGC
This sequence comes from Brachybacterium sp. SGAir0954, assembly GCF_005490785.1. Taxonomy (GTDB): domain Bacteria; phylum Actinomycetota; class Actinomycetes; order Actinomycetales; family Dermabacteraceae; genus Brachybacterium; species Brachybacterium rhamnosum. Next base: position 2,281,744 of record NZ_CP027295.1, read on the forward strand.
CATCCGCATGTAGCGCGAGAAGACGTCGGAGGGGACGCCGAAGCCGGCGACGTGGCCGATGTGGCGGGGACCGTTGGCGTACGGCCAGGCGACCGCGGACAGGACTGTGCTCATGGGGACCGATTCTAGGGGAGGGCGGAGGCGCCGGGCGCCCCCGGCCGCGCAGGAGCCCCCCAGCTCCTCCCCCGGATCTGCGCCGGTCCCCACCGGCTCCTGTGCGGGAGGGTCCCCGGCCTCGCACGGGCCGTGGCGCGTGAGGATCAGCCGCGCGGGGGTCGGATCCGCGATCTTGACCCCCGCGGCCTCGTCCACGACGGGCGGGCGGCCGGCTGCGGTGGGGGCCGGATCAGTGGCGGTCATCGCTCCTCCTCGAGCAGCGCCCGCGGGCGGACTCCCGCCGGGCTCCGGGCCCCGTCGCGCACCGGGCGCGGGTCGGGGGAGGAGGAGCGGGCCCCCTCCGGATACGCTGGTGCGCATGAGCAACGAAGGACTCCAGGCCGCACAGCGGAAGATGGCCGACGCCGGCGTGGCGCAGACGGCGATCGACGTCTTCTCCCACTACTACGGTCAGCTCGAGGAGGGCGTCACCGGGTCGATCCCCGAGGACACCATCGAGCCCTACCTCGACCCGCCCCGCCTCGAGGACGTGACCATCGACCCGGCGCAGGCGAAGAGCGCCTTCGACCAGCTCGTCGTCATCAACCTCAACGGCGGCCTCGGCACCTCGATGGGCATGGACCGCGCGAAGTCCCTGCTGCCCGTGCGGGACGGGAAGAGCTTCCTCGACCTCATCGTCGAGCAGGTCCTCGCGGCCCGCCGCGCCACCGGCTCCCGCCTGCCGCTCGTGTTCATGAACTCCTTCCGCACCCGCGAGGACACCCTCGAGGTGCTCGCGAAGCACCCCGACCTCCCCGTGGGCGACCTGCCGCTGGACTTCCTGCAGAACAAGGAGCCCAAGCTGACGGTGGACGGCCTCCAGCCCGTCACCTGGGACGCCGATCCCGATCTCGAGTGGTGCCCGCCCGGCCACGGCGACATCTACACCGCCCTGCAGACCTCCGGCCTGCTCCAGCAGCTGCTCGACGCCGGCTTCAAGTACGCCTCCGTCTCCAACTCCGACAACCTCGGCACCGTCCCGAGCCCGGTCCTCGCCGGCTGGTTCGCCTCGACCGGCGCCCCGTACGCCGCCGAGCTGTGCCGCCGCACCCCCGCGGACCGCAAGGGCGGCCACCTCGCCGTGCGCCGCTCCGACGGCCGGCTCATCCTGCGCGACACGGCGCAGACCCCGCCGGAGGAGATGGACTACTTCACCGACGAGCACCGCCACCCGTTCTTCCACACGAACAACCTGTGGTGGGACCTCGAGAAGCTCGACGCGATCCTCAAGGAGCGCGGCGGCGTCATGGGCCTCCCGCTCATCCGCAACGAGAAGACCGTCGACCCCGGCGACAAGACCTCGACGCCCGTCTACCAGATCGAGTCGGCGATGGGCGCCGCGATCGAGGTGTTCGACGGGGCGACCGCGATCGTCGTGGGCCGCGACCGCTTCCTCCCCGTGAAGGCGACGAGCGACCTGCTGCTCGTGCGCTCTGACGTCTACGACCTCGACGAGCGCCGCGCGCTCGTGCAGAAGGTCGACACGGTCCCCGGGGTGTCGCTGACCTCCGAGCCGTACAAGCTCATCGGCGACTTCGAGCTGCGCTTCCCCCAGGGCGTCCCCTCCCTCAAGGAGGCGACGAGCCTCGACGTGCAGGGCGACTGGACCTTCGGCGCCGACGTCTCCGTCGTGGGGGCGGCCGTGCTCGGCGAGGAGGGCGGGACCGTCCCCGAGGGCGCCCGCGTGGGCACCGAGGGCTGATCCCTTCCGCCTCCCTCTGCTGCTGGACAGCGGGCCCCGGTCTCCTCGAGGACCGGGGCCCGCTCCGCGTCCTGCCCCCGTGTGACAGGTACTGCCGGTCCCCGGAACGCCAGGGACTCCCACGCGCTCCCGGGGGGTGGTCGGATGGGATCCGACCACCGACGAAGGAGCAGCACATGACCGCACCGATCCCCGATCTCGTCCTGAACAACGGCGTGACCATGCCGCCGATCGGACTGGGCGTCTTCCAGAGCCCGCCCGAGGAGACCGCCGCCGCGGTCGACACGGCGCTGCGCGCCGGCTACCGCCACATCGACACCGCCGCCGCCTACGGCAACGAGCGCGAGGTGGGCGAGGGCCTGCGCCGCTCGGGCGTGGCCCGCGAGGACGTGTTCCTCGAGACCAAGGTGTGGGTGAGCGACTACGGCTACGACCAGACCCTCCACGCCTTCGACAAGGCGACGGGCAAGCTCGGCGTCGAGACCCTCGACCTGCTGATCCTCCACCAGCCGATCCCCACCCGCTTCGAGCGCACCCGTGAGGCGTACCGGGCGCTCGAGATACTGCTCGCCGACGGCAAGGTGCGCGCGATCGGCGTCAGCAACTTCATGCCCGGCCACCTCGACGCCCTGCTCGAGCAGGCCTCCGTCGTCCCGGCCGTCAACCAGGTCGAGCTGCACCCCTACTTCCAGCAGGCGGACGTGCAGGCGAAGGACGCCGAGCACGGCGTGCTCACCCAGGCCTGGTCGCCGATCGGCGGGATCACCTTCTACCCGGGCTGGGGCGAGGCCCGCCGCAGCGTGCTCGAGGACCCCACGATCGGGGAGATCGCCGCCGCGCACGGGGCGACCCCGGCGCAGGTCATGCTCCGCTGGCACCTCCAGCAGGGCCGCTCGGCGATCCCCAAGTCCGTCACGCCCTCGCGGATCCGCGAGAACCTCGAAGCGCTCGATGTCGAGCTCGACGAGCAGGAGCTGGCCCGCCTCGACGCCCTCGAGACCGGCGTGCGCGGGGGCCCCGACCCCGAGACCCCGAGCGACGCCTACTTCGACATGGTGATCCCCGAGGGCCCGGAGGCCTGAGCCCCCGCCGTCGGGCCTCCTGCGGCCTCCGGACCGCGGGCGGCCCACGCCGCGAGCACGCGCAGGCCGTCCGCGGAGGGCGATCCCGGCGCCGCGGTGTAGACCAGGAGCCGCAGGTCGTCCTGCTCCGCGAGATCCATCGCGAGGTAGTCGAGGTCCAGGTCGCCGACCACCGGATGGTGCAGGCGCTTGGAGCCCGCCCGGTGGAAGCGGACGTCGTGCCGCGCCCAGCGCACCGAGAACTCCGTGCTGCGAGTGGAGAGCTCGCCGATCAGGTCGCTGAGGTCCCGGTCGCCGGGGTGGCGCCCCGCCTCGATGCGGAGCATGCCGGTGACGTCGTCCGCGGAGCGCTCCCAGTCCCGGAAGAACGTGCGGGAGGCGGGGTCCAGGAACAGGAAGCGGGCCGTGTTGAGGGGACGGACGGGGCTCTCCATGAGCGGCGCGTAGAGGGCGTGTCCCAGCGCGTTCGCCGCGAGCACGTCGTGGCGGGCGTTGCGCACCCACGCGGGGGCGTCGGTGATCGCGTCGAGCACCTGCTGGACCACCGCGGGAACACAGCGCGCGGAGGAGGTCGAGCGGGGCGGGCGCGTGCCGACGTCGGCGCGCCGTGCGAGGTCCAGCAGGTGGTCGTGCTCCGCCTCGTCGAGCTGCAGCGCGCGGGCGAGCGCCTCGAGCACCGAGCCGGAGGCACCCGAGAGGTTCCCCCGCTCGAGGCGGATGTAGTAGTCCACGCTCATCCCCGCGAGCATCGCCACCTCCTCGCGGCGCAGCCCGGGCACCCGCCGATGGCCGCCGTACGCGGGCAGACCGGCCCGGTCCGGGGTGAGGCGGGCGCGGCGCGAGGTGAGGAAGTCGCGGACGTCGGACTGCAGGCTCATCCCACGAGCGTAGGTGCGCCTGCGGCGATCCGGGAGGTTCCGGCGGTACCACCCGGGCAGCGGCACCACCCGGGGCCCCGGGGCGGATCAGCTCAGGTGTCGCCAGGCCCTCCGGGGCAGCGTGGCGAGCGCGAGGATGCGCGCGAGACCCGCCTGGTCGAGGAGGTGCGTGCCCACGTCCGTCTCCCGGGAGCCGGTGACGAGATCCGTCGCCGGGTCGCGGCGCGTGCGCCAGAGCCGCTCCGCGACGGCCTGCACGGTGCGGCGACCGCCCACCCGGGCGCCGAGCAGGGCCTCCGCGTGGAGCATGCCGGCGAGCAGGATCGCGGTGAACTGGAGCGGCTGCTCGTCGAGCGGGCCGCCCTCCTCGAGCGGGGAGAAGTGCTCCTCGATCGCGGCGACGAGATCGAGCGCGCGGTCGCGGTGGACCCGGTCCCCGGTGATCTCGTGGGCGAGGGCCTCCGTCGCGAGCGGCACGCCCTGGTTGTAGGCCCAGAAGGTGCGGTCGATCGTGCCGTCGAGCTTCACGTTGTCCCAGAACAGACCCTCGGGGGAGAGCAGCGCCCCGCGCGTCCAGTCGAGCCAGCGCAGGGCGTCCTCGAGCGCCGCGGCGTCCCCGGTCAGCTGGTGCACCCGCAGGGCCAGCTTCGCGGCGGGGACCGTGGAGACGGTGTTGCGGTCGTCGTTCCAGTCGGCCTGGGTCCACCAGATCCCTCCTGGCGAGGGGAGACCCGGGTCGGTCGCCTCCCCGGAGCGGAGCAGCTCGAGCAGCTCCACCGCTCGTTCGAGGTCGCCCGCGGCGCCGTCGGTGAGCAGGTGCTGCTCGATCTCCAGCAGCGCGATCCAGTCGTTGTCGTCGTCGAAGAAGTCGCCGTTCGCACCCTGCTCGGAGTTCGTCGCGGCCGTGTACCCGGGCACTCCGGTGCTGCCGCCCTCGGGGTACCAGTAGTGCTCCTGGGCGCGGATCAGCGCCGCGTGGGCCTCCTCGACGGCGCTCGCGTCGCCGGCGTCCGGGCCGCCTGCGTCGAGCCCGGCGAGCAGCTCGGTCACGGCGGCGCGGGCCTGGGACAGCGGCCAGACGTAGCTGAACTCCGGGTCCTCGGGCTGCCGGGGCACGCGTTCCTGGAGCATGTCGGGATCGCTCTCGGCGCGGAAGGCGCTGAGCATCGCGTCGGTCACGGCGAGGGCGCGGCGTCGACGCTCCGCGGGGCCGGGGGACGGCGCCGCGTGGGCGATCGCGGCGGAGCCGAGGACGGGCGCCGCGACGGCGCCCGCCGCCGCGGCGAGCAGGAGCGGGCGCCGGGCCGGGCCGGGAGCTCGTCCGGCGGCGTCGGTGGACAGGGGGAGCGCCGTGGGGCGGAGGGGGACCTGCAGGGACGTGGTGGCACCTCGATGTGCGACCGAGGACAGGTCCCGGAACCCTACCCGCGTCCTCCCGCCACGTCCCGGGAACCGGGGATCCGGCTCCCCGGAGGGACCGTGCACCCCGGCGCCGCCCCACCGGGGGAGGCGGGCCTACAGCTCGCCGCGCTCCCAGCCCCGGCCGCCCGTGAGGTCCAGCGGATGCGGCAGCGGGTTGCCGTAGCGGTGGGCCGTCGCGCTGATCGCCTGCTCGCGCAGGAAGGGCAGCAGCTCGACGCGGCCGCTCGCGAGCACGGGGCCGGTGAACAGGCCCACCTCGACCCGCTCGGCGTGCGCCGCGCGCAGCGCGTCGTCGACCTCGCCGATGACCCGCACCCGGTGCTGATCCAGCATGGCGATCCGGCCCGCGAACGCGGCCGCGTCCTCGACGCGCACCGCCCCGGGCTCCTGCCCGGCGGCGACGGCGACCGCGAGGAGCGCCGGGTCCGCGAGGGAGACCTCGACCGGGGCGCCCGCCGTCGCGGCCGCGTGCAGCACCCGCTCGAGCTCCGCCGCGCTCGTCCCCGCGGCTCCGCGCACGAGCACCGGCAGCGGCAGGTGGCGCAGCACGTTGATCTCCCCGTGGAGGTCCTGCACGTCCCGCGGGGCGAGCAGCCCGGCGAGGTGATCGCGGTCCGAGGCCTTCGCCGCCTCGAGCCAGGCCGCCGGGTCCTGCTCCCGCGAGGGCACGGCGGGGGAGTCGGCGAGGTCCTGGAGATGGACGAGGTAGTGCGGGCCACCGGCCTTCGAGGTCTGGCCGATCGCCGAGCGCTTCCACCCGCCGAAGGGCTGGCGCTGCACGATCGCGCCCGTGATGCCGCGGTTGATGTAGAGGTTCCCGGCCTCGACGTGCTCGGTCCACCAGGCGATCTCCGCGGGGTCCAGGGAGTGCAGGCCCGCGGTGAGGCCGTAGTCGGTGCCGTTCTGGATGCGGACGGCGTCCTCGAGGGTGTCGGCGTGGATGACGCCCAGCACGGGGCCGAAGTACTCCGTGAGGTGGAAGGCGGAGCCCTCCCGGACGCCGACGCGCACGCCCGGGGACCAGAGCCGGCCGGAGTCGTCCAGCTGCCGGGGTTCCGCGAGCCAGGACTCGCCCTCGCCGAGCTCGGTGAGGCCGGAGAGCAGCTTCTCGCCGGGCGGCTCGATGATCGGTCCCATCTGCACGGTGGGGTCGAGCGGCTCGCCCACGTGCAGGGAGAGCACGGCGTCGGCGAGCTGCGCGTTGAAGCGCCGCGAGCGGGAGACGGAGCCGACGGTGATCACGAGGCTCGCCGCGGAGCACTTCTGGCCCGCGTGTCCGAAGGCGGAGTCGGCGACGTCCTTCGCGGCGAGATCGAGATCCGCCTGCGGCGTCACGATGATCGCGTTCTTGCCGCTCGTCTCCGCGAGCACCCGGAGCGACGGGCGCCACGAGGAGAACAGGCTCGCCGTGTCGTAGGCGCCGGTGAGGATCAGCTGGTCGATCCGGGGATCCGTGATGAGCGCGCGGCCCACCTCGTCCTCCGGGACGTCGATCAGGGTGAGCACGTGCTCGGGGATCCCGGCCTGGTGGAGCAGCGCCGCGATCAGGGCGCCGGTGCGCCGTGCCTGCGGGGCGGGCTTCATGATCACGGCGCTGCCGGTGACGAGGGCGGCGAGGGTGCCGCCGGTCGGGATCGCGAGCGGGAAGTTCCAGGGCGGTGTGACGAGGGTCAGCGGGCGCGGGGCGAGGGACAGCTCGCCGTGGCGCTCGAGGCGCTCCGCCTGCTCGGCGTAGTAGAGGGCGAAGTCGATCGCCTCGCTCACCTCTGCGTCGCCCTGGGCGAGGGTCTTGCCGGTCTCCGAGGCCATCACCTCGAGCAGCTCGGCGCGGTGGGCGGCGAGCACGCGGGCGACGCGCCGCAGCAGCAGCGCCCGCTTCTCGGTGCCGAGGGCGGCCCAGGACCGCTGCGCCTCGAGCGCCGCGGTGATCGCCGCGTCCACGCCCTCGAGGGTGTCCACGCGCGCCGCCTCGGCCTCGTCGGTCCCCAGGGTCGAGCAGCGGATCCGGTGGGTGATCTGGCCGGCCCACAGGTGATTGGCGCGCACGGAGACGTCGGTGTCGGGGGTGTTGCGGAAGCGTCCCGGCACCGTGGGCAGGGCGGGGTCGCCCAGCTCGGGGCCGCCGTCGAGCGGCTCCTCGCGGCGGTCCTGGGTGCGGTGGGAGTCGACGGAGACCTCGCGCAGCGCCCGCTCGAGCGAGCGGGAGAAGCGCTCCTCCTCGCGCGCGTACAGCTCCTCGGAGCGGTCCAGCTCGAAGAGGGCGGACATGAAGTTCTCGGGGGCGGCGTTCTCCTCGAGCCGGCGCACGAGGTAGGAGACGGCGACGTCGAAGTGCTGGGGGTGGACGACGGGGACGTACAGCCGCATGCTGCCCACCGCCTCGCCGACGACGGCCTGGTGGCCGGGGGCCATGCCCGCGAGCATCTCGAACTCGACGCCGCCCTCGCCGCCGCCGGGGATGCCGCGCTCGGTCATGAGCAGGTGGGCCAGCGCGATGTCGAAGAGGTTGTGGCCGGCGACGCCGAGCCGCACCGCCGCGAGCTCCTCGGGGCGCAGGCAGTCCAGCAGCATCCGCACGTACTGGGCGTCGGTCTCCTCCTTGGTGAGCAGGGGCGCCTGCTGCCAGCCGTGGAGGGACGCCTCGACCTTCTCCATGGCGAGGTTGGCGCCCTTGACCAGGCGCACCTTGATCGGCTCGCCCCCGGCGGCGACCCGGCGGCGGGCGAAGACGCGCAGCCGCTCCATGGCGCGCGGAGCGTCCGGCAGGTAGGCCTGGAGGACGATCCCGGCGGGGAGGTGGGCGAGCTCGGGCCGGTCCAGCAGCTTCTCGAAGACCTGCAGGGTCAGCTCGAGGTCGCGGTACTCCTCCATGTCCATGTTGAGGAAGGTGGGGTGCTCGGAGCGGGCGGACTCGAGGTACAGCGGGAGCAACGTCTCGACGATGTGGTCGACGGTCTCCGCGGCGGCCCACAGGGGCAGGTGGTCGACGATCGAGGAGACCTTGATGGACACGTAGTCCACGTCGGGGCGGGCGACGAGCTCGTGCACCCCGGCGAGCCGGCGCGCGGCCTCCTGGGCGCCGAGCACGGCCTCGCCGAGGAGGTTGATGTTCAGCGTCGTGCCGTCCGCGGTGAGACGGGCGATCGAGGCGGTGAGCGGGGCGGGCCGGGCGTCGAGGATGAGATGGGAGACCATCTGGCGCATGACCCGCTGTGCGGTGGGGACGACGAGCTGCGGAGCGAGCCGCGAGGCCGCGCCGCCGAGGCCGAGCACGCGCCGCAGCGGCGCGGGCAGGAAGCGCGGCGGGTCCTGGGCGAGACGCCGCAGCTCCACGGCGGCGGCGCGGGGATCCTCGGGGCGGATCACGCGGTCCACGAAGGCGAGCGTGAAGTCCAGGCCCTTCGGGTCCCGCAGCAGCCCCGTGAGGAGCTGCGAGGAGGAAGGCACGGGCCGTGTCGCGGCCTCGGAGACCCAGGCCCTGACCTGGGCGGTGACCTCCTGCGGGGTGAGGCTGGTGGGACGGGGGGTCTCGCGCTGAGGGGAGGACGAGGACAACGTGCACTGCTCCTTGGGTCGCCGGATCCCCGGCGGGGGTGGTGGGCCGCGGGGCGACGCTGCCCCGCCTCTTGCATCGTAGGGCCTCGGGCAGGACCGCATCGACGATCCTGCTGCCCTGCGCGACCGACCGGTCGGCGACGGGTCCGCGTTGGTCGGAACGTGACACGGTGACCGGATTCCGGCATGCTCGACGTGTCCCACGTCGCATCCGGCGTGCCGTCCGACGAAGGAGATCATCGTGAAGAAGTTCGTGTTCCTGGCCGGTCTCGCGATCGGCGTGGTGGTCGGCTCCCGCCTGGGCCGCGGTCCCTACGAGTCCCTCGAGCGCACCGCGAAGCAGGTCGCCGGGGATCCCGAGGTGCAGCGCCGGGCCGGTCAGGCCAAGGAGGCCGCGGGCAAGGTCGCGCACGACGCCGCGGAGACCGTCAAGGCCAAGGCGCCCGAGGTGGCCTCGGCCGCGAGCGGCGCCGTCTCCGGTGCCGCGAGCGCCGCGAAGGAGAAGGTCTCCGGCTCCTCCGACGACGCGGCCGACGCCACCGTCGCCGAGGACTCCACCGCGGCCGCCGGCGGCGACGCCGAGGTCGGCGAGGACCGTCCGCTGAGCTCCTGATCGCACGTGCTCGCGAGGTGGTGCGGCCCTGAGCGTCCTCGCTCCTCGCAGCGGTGAGCAGATGGCCCCCGTCCCTGAGGGACGGGGGCCATCTGCTGCCGTCGTCCCGCTCGACGGTGCGGAGCGCTCAGCCCAGGACGTGCACCCCGGCCCGCTCCTGCTCCTCCATGAAGCAGGGCCCGCACAGCGACACGTAGGTGACCGCCCCGGTCGCGCCGTCGGCGCCCTCGTCGATGGCGACCTGCTCGCCCTCGAAGACGAAGCGGCCGTCCACGGTGCGGGTGTTGAACTCGGCCTGGGAGCCGCAGCGGCACATGGTCGGCAGCTTCTCGACGTTGTCGGCGAGCTCGAGCAGCCGCTGGGCACCGGGGAACGCGGCGGTGCGGAAGTCGGTGCGCAGCCCGTAGCAGATCACCGAGATCGACTCCGCCTTCGCGAGGCGCAGCAGCTGGTCGATCTGCGCGGGCTCGAGGAACTGCGACTCGTCGACGAGGACGGCGTGCAGCGGCCGACGGTCCAGGGCGTCCGCCGCGTCGAGGATGTGCCGGCGCAGGTCCTCGCCGGGGGTGGCGAGGACGTCGACCCGGCGCTTCGCGCCGCCGCGCGCGACCACCCAGTCCTCGCCCTTGGTGTCGAGCGCGGGCTTCACGGTGATCGTGGCGAGGCCGCGCTCGTCGTAGTTGTAGGCGGTCTTGATGAGGGTGTCGGACTTCCCGGAGTTCATCGCTCCGTACTTGAAGTGCAGCTTCGCCATGCGGGGTGGTCGCTCCGGTGTCGGGGTGTCGGAAAGGGGCTCCGTGAGGGGGCGGCGCTCAGAACTGGTCCATGACCGCGGGCCGGGGCCCGGCGAGCAGCGCATCGAGCAGGGTACGGGCCGCCGGGTCCGCCTGCACGCCGAGGCCCAGCCGCTCGGCGTCGGCCAGGGAGCGGCCGCCGATCAGCAGGAGCGACGCCGCATGGACGTCCAGGCGCACCGCGGGGAGGTCCTGCGCGCCGTCGGTCGCACCGGAGTCCGGGAGCGGGACCGGTCGCACGGCGCCGTCCGCGATCTCCACGCGCCACGCACCGGCCGCGGCCGTCGTGCCCGCAGGCAGCGCGGCATCGTCCACCTCGAGGCGCAGCGCGCCCTGCAGCCCCGCCGGGGCGGGCCGCGCGGTGAGCGCGGCGGCCGTGTCCGTCACGCGCACCATGACCAGCGGCATCACCTGCGGGTCGTGGCGGGCGCGGCCCCCGGGGAGGGCGTCGAGCACCGGGTCCTCCACGCGGAGGCGCAGCCGCAGCGTCTCGGTGACCGTGGACCAGGTGCCGAGCGAGCGCAGCAGCTCGCGACGGTCCTCGCGGCTGCGACCCAGCAGCTCATGCACCTCGAGCCCCACGCCGTCATCCCCACCCGTGCGGGTGAAGGAGACGTAGCCGTGGGCGGTGCCCGCCCCGTCCTCGAGCAGAAGCGCGTGCCAGGGCTCGGCGGGGAGCTCGGTCCCGAACAGCGGCCCCTCCCGCGTGAGCATGCCGTTGTCCCCGGCGGTGAGCTCCCGGTACAGGGCACGCACCCGCTCGAAGGACCCGGCGGTGACGGGCACCGTGCGACGGTCCGGGACCGGGCGCAGCCGCTGGAGGTCCAGCAGGGGCACGCGCAGGAACCCCACCTCGGTGACGACCTGATAGCCGAGGGCCCGGTAGATCGCGACGTTCGCCGGGTAGAGCATCGAGAAGGCCATGCCCTCATGCGTGCAGCGCGCGAGCACCGCGGTCATGAGCTCCCGGAAAAGGCCTCCCGCCCGATGCGCCGGGTGGACGGCGACCCCACCGATCCCGCCGCAGGCGACCGTGCCGCCGGCGAGGGTCACGCGGTCCTCGCGGATCTGCGCGCCCGCGGCGAGCACGCCCTCGGCGCCGCCGGGCAGGGACGTCGAGTCGATGCCCAGCGGGATGAGCCCGGGGGAGAAGGGCCTGCCCGGGTCCTCCCCGGCGCTCCCGCCGAAGGCGAGCGCGCTGAGACGGCGGTAGGCGGCGGCGTCGGAGGTCGTGAGCTCTCGAACGGGCATGGTGCGAGTCTAGGTGGGCTCCCGCTGCGCCCAGGGGAGCCGTTGCATACTTGTCGCGGCCGCGCTCGTGCCCGGCCAGGAGGAGGTCCCGTGAACCAGCGCAGCGAGCAGGGGTCGCGCCCCGCGCCCCGCAAGCCCATCACCCGCCCGAGCACCGCGCACCGCTCGGGACGCGAGGCCCTGCACCGTCGGCTCTCCGCCGGTGACCCGCGCAGCGACCAGGATCCCGCGCGCCGGATCCCCGTGGGCCTGTCGACCTCGTGCGTCTTCCCCTCCGGGGTCGAGGAGGCCTTCCGGCTCGGCCAGCTCATCGGGTACGACGGCGTCGAGGTGATGGTCTCCTACCCCAAGGACAGCCAGGACGTCGCCGAGCTGCGCGGCTACTCGCGCCTCTACGAGCAGCCGATCATGTCCCTCCATGCGCCCACCCTGTTCTTCCTGCAGGGCCTGTGGGGCCGGGACCCGTGGGTGAAGATCGAGCGCACGGTGCAGATGGCCGTCGACCTCGAGGTCCCCACGGTCGTCGCGCACCCGCCGTTCCGCTGGCAGGGGAAGTACGCCCACGGCTTCGTCGACGGCGTCGCCGAGCTCGAGGAGCGCTACGGCGTCGCGATCGCCGTGGAGAACATGTACCCGTGGCGGCTCGGGGTGCGCGAGGTGCTCACCTACCTCCCCGACCACGACCCCACGGACGAGGACTACGAGCACGTCACGGTGGACCTCTCGCACGCCGCGACCGCGGGGGACGACGCCCTGGCGATGATCGACCGCCTCGGCGACCGGCTCACCCACCTCCACCTCGCGGACGGCTCCGGCTCCACCACGAAGGACGAGCACCTGCCGCCGGGGGAGGGCAACCAGCCCTGCGCCGAGGTGCTGCGACGGCTCGCGAACACGGGCTGGGGCGGCTCCGTGCTGCTCGAGGTCAACACCCGTGGGGCGGGCGGGGCCGAGGGCCGCGAGCGGATCCTCCGCCAGTGCCTCTCCTTCGCACGTCACCACCTGGGCCACCACCTCGACGAGCCGGGGGAGACCACCGCTCCCTGACGTGGGATCCGACACCCCACGGCCCACTGCCAGGTGCCGGTGGGAGGATAGGGGCCATCTGCGCCCGATCCACCCGTGCATCCAGCGGGGGTCCGGCGCCGAGTCCGACGACGACAGACGAGGTAGCGCACGTACATGGGGAATGCGAACACGGGATTCGTGCACAGGAACGCGGCGCTGCTCGCCGTGGAGATGAGCCTCCCGCAGGTCACCGTCACGTCCGACGAGATCGACGAGATGCTCGCCCCGGCGCGCAAGCGGCTGCGCCTGCCCAAGGGCGTGCTCCAGCGCGTCGCGGGCGTCTACGAGCGCCGCTGGTGGCGTGACCGCGAGAACGGCTGGAAGCAGGGCGTCGTGCTCGCCGCCGAGCGCGCGATGGCCAAGGCCGGCATCATGCGCGACCAGGTCGACCTCATCATCAACGCCTCGGTCTCCCGCCAGCACCTCGAGCCCGCGGTCGCGACGACGGTCCACCACTCGCTGGGCCTGCCCACGAGCGCCATGAACTTCGACATCACCAACGCGTGCCTCGGCTTCGTCAACGCGATGACCATGGCCGCGGGCCTCATCGACTCGGGGCAGGTCCGCTACGCGCTGATCGTCGGCGCGGAGGACGTCGAGCGCGCCCAGCGCGGCACGATCGAGCGCCTGAACTCGAAGACCGCCGTGCGCGACGACTTCAACAACCAGTTCGCCTCGCTGACCCTCGGCTCGGGCGCCGCCGCCGCCGTCATCGGCCCGGCGGACGAGCACCCCGAGGGCCACCGGCTGAAGGTCACGCAGGCCCGGGCCGGCACCCAGCACCACGAGCTCTGCATCGGCGACATGCACGACATGCGCACCGACTCCGCGGGCCTCCTCGAGAACGGGATCTCGCTGATCCTGGACACCTGGAAGGACGCGAACGACGCGGGCCACGACTTCCGCTCGATCGAGCACATCATCCCGCACCAGGTCTCGATGGTGTACACCCGCAACTTCTCGAAGATCACCGGCGTCTCGATGGACCGCATCCCCGTGACCTTCCCGGACTGGGGCAACATCGCCGCAGAGGCCGTGCCGATGACCCTCGCCCACCACCAGGAGAACATCGCCCGGGGCGAGCGCGTGCTGCTGCTCGGCGTGGGCTCCGGACTCAACACCGCGATGATGGAGGTCGAGTGGTGAGCACCCGCCGCCCGCAGCCCGAGCCCCCCGCCCTGCCCGGCGTCGACCCGCGCATCCAGCGCACCCTCGAGGTGCGCGACCACGCAGGGGAGGAGCGCCGCTGGCACCTCCTGGACTCCGCCCCGCTGCTCGCTGAGCGCGGCGTCACCCCGCGGGGCACGCTGCTCGCGGTGCACGGCAACCCCACGTACTCCTTCCTCTACCGCTCGCTCGTGCGGGAGGACATCCCGTGGCGCGTGATCGCCGTGGACCAGCTCGAGATGGGCTGGTCCGAGCGCACGGGCACCACCCGTCGCCTGCAGGACCGCATCACGGACCTCTCCCTGCTCACCGATGCCCTGGACCTGCGCGGCCCTGTCGTCACCGTGGGCCACGACTGGGGCGGCATCGTCTCGGTGGGATGGGCGCTGGACAACCGCCACGACGTGGTCGGCATGGTCCTCACGAACACGGGCATCCACCAGCGGATCGGCGAGCAGCTGCCCAGGGCGCTGCAGCTCGCGACGACCCCCGCGGTGCTCCCCGCGACGACGTCGATCACCGACGCCTTCCTGCGCACGACGCTCGCCCTGTCCAAGCCCGCGCTCCCGCGCGAGGTCCAGGACGCGTACCTCGCGCCCTACCGGGGGCGCTCGCGTCGCCGCGGCATCGAGACCTTCGTCGCGGACATCCCCGCCGCGGAGGACCACCCCTCCCGCGCCACGCTCGAGCGGCTCGCCGAGGGCATCCGCGAGATGCAGGTGCCCACCCTGTTCGCCTGGGGCCCGAAGGACATCACCTTCTCCGACCGCTACCTGCGCGATCTCATCGCGCGGGTCCCGCACGCCGCCGTGCACCGCTTCGAGGGCGCCTCGCACCTCGTGTGGGAGGACGCCGACGTCGCCGGTCTCGTCGCCACCTGGCTCGCGGACACCTTCGGCGAGGACGCGTCCGCACCGCCCGCGCCGGCGCCGGCCGCGGTCTCCACCTACGCCGAGCAGGCGCCCGCGGAGCCCGTCGGCGCGCCGATCGCCCGCCTCGCTGCGGATCCCGCGCACGCCCACGGGCCGGCCGTCGTCGAGATCGTGGGGCACGGCAGCGCCGGCCGCGAGATCTCCTGGTCGCTGCTGCACCGCCGCGTCGAGGACGTCGCCTGCGGCCTGCTCGCCCACGGGGTGCGCCCCGGGGACCGGGTCAGCGTGCTCATCACCCCCGGCGCGGATCTCACGGTCGTGCTCTACGCGTGCCTGCGCATCGGCGCGGTCGCCGTCATCGCCGACGCCGGACTCGGCGTCGACGGCCTCACGCGCGCCGTGATCGGCTCGCACCCGGACTGGATCATCGGCATCCCGAAGGCGCTGGTCGGCGCCCGCGCGCTCGGCTGGCCGGGTCGCCGGATCAGCGTCGAGCAGCTGCCGACGGTCGACCGCCGTGCCCTCGGGGTCGACACCTCGATCGCGCAGCTCGCCGCGGAGGGCGCCCGCATGCGGGACCTCGGCGCCCCGCTCGACGCCCCGCACCCCGCGCCGGGCGCCGACGCCGCCGTGCTCTTCACCTCCGGCTCGACCGGTCCCGCCAAGGGCGCGGTGTACACGCACGCCCAGCTCGGCGCCATGTTCGCGGCCGTCGGCGACACGCTCCGGCTGGACCCGTCCCGCGGCCTGGTCGCCGGCTTCGCGCCCTTCGCGCTGCTCGGCCCGGCGCTCGGCGCGCCGAGCGTCGTCCCCGACATGGACGTCACCCGGCCCGGAGAGCTCACCGCGCAGGCCCTCGCCGACGCGGTCGACGCCCTCGGCTCGCCCGCCGTGTTCACCGCCCCCGCGGCGCTGCGCAACATCCTCGACACCGCCGCGTCGCTCGACGACCGCGGCCGCGCGGCCCTCGCCCGGGTGCCGAGCTTCTTCTCCGCCGGCGCCCCGATCCCCGCGCACCTGCTGCGCCGGCTGAAGGACCTCATGCCGGCCGCGAGCGCGCTCACGCCGTACGGCATGACCGAGTGCCTGGCCGTCACCGCGATCTCCCTCGAGGGGATCGAGGCGGCCGGCGAGGGCTCCGGTGTGTGCGTCGGCACCCCCGTCCCGCGCGTCGAGGTGGCCCTCGCGCCGCTGGACGCCGAGGGCAGGACCACCGCCGAGATCACCCAGGAGCCGGGCGTGACCGGCGAGATCCTCGTCCGGGCCCCGCACGTGCGGGACCGCTACCTCATGCTCTGGGGCACGACACGCACCTCCCGGCGCTTCGAGGGCTGGTACGCCACCGGCGACGCCGGTCACCTCGACGAGGACGGCCGGCTCTGGGTCGAGGGGCGCACCACCCATGTGCTCGCGACCGCCGAGGGCCTGTTCACCCCGGTCCGGATCGAGGAGGCCGCCGAGGCCGTCCCGACCGTGCGCCGGGCCGGCGCCGCGGTCGTCGGCCCCCGCGGCACCCAGCAGGTGGTGGTCGTGCTCGAGACGGAGGACGACCACCGTCCCGGGCGTGCGACCCGGCCGCGTCCGGCGTCGCCCGCGCTCCAGGAGGCGGTGCGCCGCGGCGTCCGCGAGGCCGCCGGGGTGGGCGTCGTCGCCGTGTTCACGACGCGCTCGCTGCCCACGGACATCCGCCACAACTCGAAGATCGACCGGGCCGCACTGTCCCGCTGGGCGGAGCAGACGCTCCGCGGCGAGCGCGCGGACGCCCTGTGAGCGCCCGCAGCGTCCTCGTCACCGGCGCCTCGGGCATGCTCGGCGGCGCCGTCGCCGAGCGGCTGCGGGACCGCGGCGACTCGGTCCGCGCCTTCCAGCGGCGACCCGCCGGCATCCCCGGCGTCGCCGACGTGCAGGGCTCGCTCACGAGCGCGGAGGACGTCCGGCGCGCCGTGGACGGCGTCGACGCGGTCGTGCACCTCGCCGCGAAGGTCTCCATCTCCGGACCGGAGGAGGAGTACCGCGCGATCAACATCGGCGGCACCGGGAACGTCGTGGACGCCCTGCGCGAGCGCGGCGGCGGCGCCCTGGTCAACGTCTCCTCGCCGTCCGTCGCCCACCTCGGCACCGCGATCGTGGGCCTCGGGGCGACCCCGGCGGATCCCGCGCACGCCCGCGGCCCCTACGCGCGCACCAAGGCCGCCGCGGAGCAGCTCGCCATGGCCGCGGACGGCCACGACGGCCTGCTCGTCACCTCGGTGCGCCCCCATATCGTGTGGGGCCCCGGCGACACGCAGCTCGTGGGCCGCATCGTCCAGCGGGCCGCCGCCGGCCGGCTCCCGCTGCTGGACGACGGCATGGCGCTCATCGACACGACCTACGTCGACAACGCGGCCGACGCGATCGTCGCGGCCCTGGACCGCGTCGAGGACGTCCACGGCGAGAGCTTCGTCGTCACCAACGGCGAGCCGCGCACCGTGCGCGACGTGTTCGGCGGCTTCTGCGACGCGGCGGGGGTGCCGCGGCCGACGCTCCGCGTCCCCGGCGCCGTGGGCCGTCTCGCCGGTCGTCTCGTCGAGGCGGTCTGGGCGGTGCGACCGGGGGAGGACGAGCCGCCGATGACCGAGTTCCTCGCCGAGCAGATGTCCACCGCGCACTGGTTCGACCAGCGGGCCACGCAGGAGCGCCTCGCCTGGACCCCCGCGGTGAGCGTGGACGAGGGCTTCGACCGCCTCGCCGCCTGGTTCCGCGAGCACCCCGTCACCGCCTGAGACTGCTGCAGGACCGACACCGAGCCCGAGCTCGAGACCGAGGGAGAACCGCCATGACTCCGACCCCTGCCGAGGGCGACCGTCACCGGGACAGCGGGAGCGGTGCGTCCGATCAGGACGCCGCGCTGCTCGCCGAGATCGACGCCGAGCTCGCGGCGGAGCGCGCCGCCCGTCCCCGGGCGGGCTCCCGGACCGTCGGCGCCGTGCTGCTCGTGGGCGGCCTCGCGGGCTGGATCGCCGCGCTCGCGCTGTTCATGGACAAGATCTTCCTGCTCGAGAACCCCGGCGCGAGCCTCGGCTGCGACATCAACCCGTTCATCTCCTGCGGCACGGTCATGATGACCTGGCAGGCGAGCGCGCTCGGCATCCCCAACATGGCGATCGGCCTGGGCGGCTTCGCGATCATGGGGGCGATCGGTGCGCTCATGCTCTCCGGGGCGGCGCTGCCGAGGTGGTTCCGGTGGGCGCGCCTCGGCGGGATGACCTTCGCCTTCGCCTTCGTGCACTTCCTCGCCGTCTCCGCGATCTTCGTGATCCGAGCGCTGTGCCCCTGGTGCATGGTCGTGTGGACGGTGACGGCGCCGATGTTCTTCGCGACCTTCGCGCACACCGTCGAGTCCGGGGACCTGCGCGTCCCGGCACCGCTCGCCGCCGTGCTGCGGCGCTGGGTGCTGCTGACGATCGCCTGGTACGTCCTCGTGGTGCTCGTGATCGCCGTGGCCTTCTGGAACCAGTGGCTCGCGACCTTCGGCATCGCCTGATCGTTCCTCCCCACCGCCCCGTCGTCCCCACCGGACGGCGGGGCGTCGTGCGTCCCCCTGCCGGTCCCTACGGTTCGGGGCATGGGAGCACGCAGCAGGAGTCGGGACATCGCCCCACGACCGGGACGGCACCGGGTGGGCGGCCGGGGAGGGCAGACGGCCGGCGGCCGTGGAGGGCACAGGGACGGCGGCCGGGGAGGTCGCCGGGGCCGGACGGGCCCGGAGCCGCTCGTCGAGGAGATCCACCACGAGCCGCTGCGACCCCCGCGCCGCGGCCTCCCCGCGCCCTCGGCCGCCTCGCTGCTCGGGATCGGTGTGCTCGTGCTGCTCGCCGTCGGCGTCGTCCACCTCTCCACCTCCGGGTCCGCAGTCCCGCTCACCGAGGGCGAGGGCACCGTCGCGATCGCCGCGAGCGGCACGGCCTCCAGCGGGGAGGACGACGCCGGTGCCTCGGCCTCCGGTGGAGCATCCCCGGCGGGCCCGGCGTCCTCCGCGCCGGTCGCGACGGAGGAGGCGGCGCCGGCGTCGGGCGGGGGAGAGCCGGCGGACGGCGCTCCCGTGGTCGTGCACGTCTCCGGGCAGGTGGCCAGCCCGGGCGTCGTCGAGCTGCCCGCCGGATCCCGCGTCGCCGATGCCCTCGAGGCCGCCGGCGGCGCCACCGACGATGCCGATCTCGCGGCCGTGAACCTCGCACGCCCCCTCACCGACGGCGAGCAGATCCACGTGCCCGCGCCCGGGGAGGAGATCCCCGCTGGAGGAGGTGCAGAGGCCGCAGGCGGCGGCGCGGGAGGCACCGGCGGTGCGAGCGGTGGCGACGCCGGTGCGGGCGGGGGAGAGGGAGGCACGGTCGACCTCAACACCGCGAGCGTCGAGGAGCTCGACGCGCTGCCCGGGGTGGGGCCCGCGATCGCGCAGCGCATCGTCGAGCACCGCGAGGCCAATGGCCCCTTCACCTCCGTCGACCAGCTCGAGGAGGTCTCCGGGATCGGCCCGGCGACCCTCGAGGAGATCCGGCCGCGGGCGACCGTCTGATGCGCCGCGGTGACCTGCGCCTGCTGCCCGCGGCGACCGCCGCCTGGGCCCTCGCGGTGCTCGGCATGAGTGCGGGCACCGCCGCGGCGATCGGCGGCGGCGCCCTGCTCACCGCCCTGGTCCTCGCCGCCGTGCTCTGGTGGCGCGGCCGGAGCCTCGCGCACCGCCTCCTCGCCCACCTGGGGCTCGGGGTGCTCGCCGCCGCGCTCCTGCTCCCCGCCCTTCACCGCGCCGAGACCGCGACGGAGCTGCTCGAGGACGCCGCGGCGCGAGGTCTCGTGGTCGAGCTGGAGGTGCGCCTCGGCGCGGATCCGGAGGCCCCGAGCACCGGTCCCGTCTGGGCCCGTGAGGGCGTCGGGGCGATGGCACGCACGGTGAGGGGTCCCGTGCGCCTCCGCACGGAGCAGGAGCTCCTCCCGGCCTCCGTCCCGCTCCTGGTGCGGGCGCAGGGCACGGAGCCGGCCGAGCAGCTGCGCGGCGCGAGGGACGGGAGCGTGATCGCCGTGCGCGGCACCGTCCGGGCGGACGGCGGACTGGTCGTGCTCCGCGCCCGCGAGGTCCGCGTCGTGCCGGCCGGCGGCGTGCGCGGCGCCTTCGAGGACGCCCGCCACGCCCTGCGGGAGCAGAACCGCCGTGCGACGGCCCATCTCCCGCCGGACGAGGCCGCGCTCGTGCGCGGGATGACCACCGGCGACACCCGCGGTCTCTCCGAGACGAGCGAGGAGATCATGCGTCGCGCCGGCATCTCGCACCTCGTCGCCGTCTCCGGGGCGAACATCGCCCTCGTGATCGCGGCCGTGCTCGGCCCGCTGCTGCTGCTCGGCGTGCGCCGCCGGCGCCGGATCGCGCTCGCGGCCCTCGCGATGGCCTCCTACGTGTGGCTCGTGGGGGACGAGCCCAGCGTGCAGCGCGCCGCGACGATGGCCGCCCCGCTGCTCGCGGCCCGCTTCGCCGGGGTGCGCGCCTCCCCGGTCGCCGCGCTCGCGATGACCGTGGCCCTGTGGTCCGTGCTGGACCCCGTGACCGCCGCCTCCATCGGCTTCCTGCTCTCGGCCCTCGCCACGGCCGCGATCCTGCTCGCCTCACCGCCGCTGGCCGCGGCGATCTCGGGAATGAGCGGCGGCCGCGTGGGCCGCACGGCGGCGCTCGTCCTCGCTGTGCCCCTCGTCGCCCAGCTCGCCTGCACCCCCGTGCTGATCCTGCTCGCCCCCGAGATCTCGATCTGGGCGGTCCCCGTCAACATGGTGGTCGGGCCGCTCGTCGGGCCCAGCACCGTGATCGGCCTGCTCGCGCTCCTGGTCGGCATGCTCTGGCCGCCGGCCGGCAGCGCGCTGAGCACGCTCGCCGCAGGCGGCGCGCATCTCGTGCTGCTCGTGGCGCGCACCGCGGATGCCCTGCCCGGATCGAGGATCGCGGTCCCCGAGGGCGCGCCCGGGGTGCTCGGCGCGATCGCCGTGATCATCGGCCTCGCCGTCGCGGTCGCGATGCGGCGGCATCCGCTCACGCGCTGGGTCGTCGCCGCGGTGCTCGTGGTCGTCCTCGCTCCGGGGGCGGCGCGCTGGCTGCCGGGGCAGCGCGCCCCCTCCTGGGTGGTCGCCGCCTGCGCCGTCGGCCAGGGCGATGCGCTGCTGCTGCGGGGCACGGGCGCCGACCCGGTGACCGTGCTCGTGGACACCGGGCCGGACTCGAGCGCGCTCAAGGAGTGCCTGGACCGGCTCCAGGTGGATCGACTGGACCTGCTCGTCCTCACCCACCCCCATGCCGATCACGTGGGCGGTCTCGCCGCGCTCACCGGGGACCGGGCGCCCGCGCAGCAGTGGATCTGCCCGCTGCCCTCCGCGCGCTCCGCGATCGTCCCCGGCGTGCCGGTGACCGGGGCGATCACCGGAACGGCATGGGAGCAGGAGGGCCTGGCGCTGAGCGTCCTGTGGCCGCCGAGCGCGGAGGCCGCGGAGGACGCCGCCGCGCGGGAGGACGGCGGGGAGGAGGGAGCGGAGAACGACTGCTCGCTCGCCGTCGACGCCCGCCTCGGCACCGACGCGGCCGACGGCGGCGGCACGCGGCTCGTGGCGCTCGGGGACCTCGAGCCCGCCGCCCAGGCCGAGCTCGCGGCGCTCTCGCCCGGGCGGGCCGACATCGTCAAGGTCGCCCATCACGGCTCGCGATACCAGGACGAGGAGCTGTACGCGCAGCTCGACCCGGAGCTCGCGCTGGTCACGGTGGGGAAGGAGAACACCTTCGGCCACCCCACGACCCGGACCCTCGACATGCTCGCGGGCGGAGGCGCCGACGTCGCCCGCACCGACCTCCACGGGACCGTGGTGCTTCCCGCAGAGGACCCCCTCGCGCCGCGGAGCGTCGGTCCCGGCCGCTAGGATCGATCCGGTCCCCGTCGATGAGAAGGAGCACTGTGAGCGACGTCGAGTGGCACAGCGTCACGCCCGCCCCGATCGTGCTGATCCAGGGCACCGAGACGCTGATCGCCGACCGCGCCGTCCAGCGGCTGCGAGGCCTCGCGCGCGAGCAGGACCCGGGCGTGGCGATCCACGACCTCTCGGGGGAGGCGCTCACCGCCGGCGCCCTCACCCAGGTCGCGAGCCCCTCGCTCTTCGGCGAGCCGCGGTTCGTGGTCGTCCCCGAGCTGCAGGCCGCGCCCGAGGCACTGATCCTCGAGCTCCTCGACTACCTGCCCCGCCCCGAGGAGGACGTCTCCCTCGTGCTCGTCCACCGCGGCGGCAACCGCGGCAAGAAGCTCCTGGACGCGCTCAAGAAGGCCGGCGTCCCGCGCGTGGACGCGAGCCCCGTCAAGCGCCCCGCGGACAAGCAGGCCTTCATCGCCGCGGAGTTCGCGCGCGCCGACCGTCGCGCGCAGCCCGAGGCGATCACCGCCCTCGTCGACGCCTTCGGCACCGATCTCGCCGAGCTCGCCGCGATCAGCCGCCAGCTCATCGAGGACACCACCCCCGAGCCGGGGGAGCAGCCCGCACCGATCACCGCGCAGGACGTCCACGCCCTCACGGCGGGACGCGTCGAGTCCACCGCCTTCGCCGTCGCGGACGCCGCCATCGCCGGCCGCGAGCAGGAGGCCCTCCAGCTCCTCGCCCAGGCGCAGCTCGCCGGGGCGGACCCGGTGCCGATCGTCGCGGCGGTCGCGATGAAGATGCGCCAGCTCGCGAAGATCACCTCACCCGGGGCGAGCGCGCGGACCCTCGGCATGCCGGACTGGATGATCCGGAACCTCTCCCGGGAGGCCCGCGCCTGGAACGACCGCTCCCTGGCCCGCGCGATCGAGGCCGTCGCGCGCGCCGATCACGAGGTCAAGGGCGCCGGCCGGGATCCCCGCTGGTCCGTCCAGCGCATGGTGATGGAGATCTGCCGGGCCCGCCGGTCCCGCTGAACGACGCGCCGCCGGGCAGTCGTCACCTCCCGGATCCTTGACCTCTCGGATTGCCGGGCGAAGGGCCCCGGACAGCACGGAGCCCCGTGCACCGAGGTGCACGAGGCTCCGTGGCTGCTGGACCCGGGGGCCCGCCGATCAGATGATCAGGAGATCAGCGATCAGGCGGAGACGCCGGCGACGAGCTTCGCGAGACCGGACTTGCGGTTCGCGGCCTGGTTCTTGTGGATGACGCCCTTGGAGACGGCCTTGTCGAGCTTGCGGGAGGCGAGCTTCAGCGCCTCGCCCGCCGCCTCGGCGTCACCGGAGGTCACCGCGGTGCGGACCTTGCGGGTGTAGGTCTTGAGCTCGGACTTGACCGCACGGTTGCGCAGGCGCGCCTTCTCGTTGGTGCCGATCCGCTTGATCTGGGACTTGATGTTTGCCACGAAGACTCTTCTCTTGTGCTGCTGCTGTGATGGGTCGTCCGCAGCGGCTGAGGATCGGATCCGACGGGGACGGGCGGTGGGGATTCGCCGGGAGACGTCGGACCCGGGTCGCTGCCACGGGTACTCGCTCAGGTCGCACCGACCGGCGGACCCTGACACGGCGGGTCGCCGAGATGCGCACACCTCGCGGTATGTCACACATACAAGGAGAGACATTAGCAGAGGGCGAACGCCCCGGTCACGATGCACGCGGCGTGTCCTGCATCCCATCCGCGCCCGCCCGCTCCCGCGGAACAGCAGGTCCGGAGGGCGTCGGCGGCCCGGGGTCAGCCCCAGCCGTGGGCCGAGCGCACCGCGGCGGCGACCCGCTCGAAGGCCTCGGCGGGCAGGCGGCCGTCGGCCCGCCGCACCGCTGCGGGGGCGATCCGCAGCAGGCGATCCGCCCGCACCTCGGAGGCGCGGCCCTGGGAGTCCCAGTCGCCGGTGCCCACGTCCACCCATAGGTTGCCGTGCTCGTCCCGGGACGTGTCGCCGGAGCCCACGCGGTCCTTCGAGGTGAGCATGAGCGCCACGAGGGTGGGGCCCGAGCCGTCCGCGCCGCCGTCGGCCGCGTCCTCGAGGGCGATGACGAGCACCGGCCGGTCCTTGCCCTGCTCGAGGGACTCCTCGTAGTGCACCCAGGCCCAGACGACCTCGCCGGGGTCGGGCACGTCGTCGGGGTGCGGGGCGTAGGTCATCGTCACCGGCGAGGAGGTGCTGCGGTCCGCGAGCACGTCGGCGTTCCCACCGGCACCGCTGCCGGCGCGACCGTCGGCGGACTCTCCGCCCTCGCGCCGGGTGGTGGTCGAGGACCGCCCGGTGCTCCCGGTATCCCCGCCCGAGCCGCCGCCGCGGCGGGAGTCCTGGAGGGCGTCGATCGCCGAGCGGCCGAGGTCACGGGCCGCGCGCCTCGCGGCCGGGGAGCGGAGGACGGAGCGCAGCACGGAGGACAGTCGGGAGCCGAAGGGCATGGGGGACCTTCCTGGGGACGGGCACGGACGCCGGGTCTCGAGCGGGTCACGCCCGAGGGCGGGGCACGGTCCCCGACGGGAGACGGTGTTGAATGGTAGCCATGTCCGACCGCTCCCTCTTCGACGGCACCGGGCCCGGGACCGACGGCGACGAGATGTTCGCCGCGGACGGCGGGCTCCGTCCCACCTACGCACCGCTCCACGACGCGCTCGTGCAGCTGGGTGAGGAGGAGTTCCGATCGCGCTCGGAATCCCTCGCCCGCTCCTACCTGGACCAGGGCGTCACCTTCGACTACGCGGGGGAGGAGCGTCCCTTCCCGATCGACGCGATCCCGCGGCTGATCGCCGCGGAGGAGTGGGCCGAGGTCAGCGAGGGCATCGCCCAGCGCGTCCGCGCGCTCGAGGCCTTCCTCGAGGACCTCTACACCGACTCCCGCGCGGTCGCGGACGGCGTGATCCCGCGGGAGCTCGTGGACTCCTCCACCTACATCGTCGACGCGATGCGCGGCTACGTCCCGCCCAACGGGGTGCGCCTGCACATCGCCGGCATCGACCTCGTGCGGGACGGATCGGGCGGCTTCCGGGTGCTCGAGGACAACGTCCGCACCCCCTCCGGCGTGAGCTACGTGCTCTCCAACCGCCGCGCGATGGTGCAGACCTTCCCGGAGCTCTTCGCCCACAGGCCCGTGCGCAGCGTCGGCGAGTACCCCGGTCGGCTGCTCGCGGCCCTGCGCGCCGCCTCGCCGGACGTCGGCGGCGACGAGCCGACGGTCGTCGTGCTCACCCCCGGCCGCTACAACAGCGCCTACTTCGAGCACTCGCTGCTCGCCCGCACCATGGGCGTCGAGCTCGTCGAGGCGTCGGACCTCGTCGAGCGGAACAACCGCGTCTACATGCGCACCACCGCGGGCCTGCGCCGCGTGGACGTCATCTACAAGCGCACCGACGACGACTTCATCGACCCCGAGGTGTTCCGCCCCGACTCGATGCTCGGCGTGCCCGGGCTCGTGCGGGCCGTCCTCGCCGGCAACGTGGTCGTCGCCAACGGCATCGGCAACGGCATCGCCGACGACAAGCTCACCTACACCTACGTGCCGGACCTCGTGCGCTACTACCTCCACGAGGAGCCGATCCTGCGCAACGTGGACACCTGGCGGCTCGAGGAGCCGGAGGCCCGCGAGGAGGTGCTGGACCGCCTCGCCGAGCTCGTCGTCAAGCCCGTGGACGGCTCCGGCGGCAAGGGCATCGTCATCGGCCCGGCCGCGTCGCGGGACGAGCTCGACGAGCTCCGGCGTCGCCTGCAGGCCGATCCCCGCGGCTGGATCGCCCAGCCCGTCGTCCAGCTCTCCACGATCCCGACCCTCGTCGAGGACGGCCTGCGGCCCCGGCACGTGGACCTCCGCCCCTTCGCCCTGAACAGCGGCGAGGACGTGTGGGTGCTGCCCGGCGGCCTCACCCGCGTGGCCCTGCCGGAGGGGGAGATGATCGTGAACTCCTCCCGCGGCGGCGGCTCCAAGGACACCTGGGTGCTCGCCGGGACCAGGCCCTCCCGGGTCGAGGTCCCGACCTCCGCCGGCACGGTGCGGGTGGTCGAGGAGGACGCGGCCGACGCCCCGCTCGAGACCGGCGTGGACGAGTCCTTCGTCGCGGACGCCGCCGAGCGCGAGCCCGACCGGGCCCTCGAGCCGATGCCGATCACCGCCGCCATCCCGATGCTCGACGCCGACGACCTCGCCGAGGAGCACGAGGACCGGACCGATGACGGGCGCACGACCGAGGAGGCGCACGATGCTCAGTAGGATCGCCGACGCCATGTTCTGGATCGGCCGCTACGTGGAGCGGGCGGACCAGACGGCCCGCGTGCTCGACGTGAGGCTGCAGTCGATCACCGAGGACGTCAGCGGGGACGTGGCCCCCGCCTGCGCCGCGGTGCACGAGATCTTCGGCAGCCCCGCGCCCGAGGGTGCCGAGCAGTCCGTGCAGAAGGTCCTCGACCGCCTCGTCACCGACCGGTCGAACCCGTCCTCGATCGCGGGCTCCCTGCAGACCGCCCGCGAGAACGCCCGCGGCGCCCGCGAGGTGCTCTCGACCGAGGTCTGGGAGTCGCTGAACACGACCACGCTCGGCATGCCCCGCGGCGTGCGCCCGGCGCGGATGCACAGCGTCTTCCAGTACGCGAAGGACCGCTGCGCGGTCGTGAACGGGCTCGTCGACGGCTCGATGACCCGCGACGAGGCGTGGCTGTTCTGGAGGCTCGGCCAGCTCGTGGAGCGGGTGGACATGGGCGCGCGCATACTCCAGGCCCATGACCTCGAGGACTCCTCGGACCAGGCGACGGTGCTGCTGCTGCGCACCTGCAGCGCCCACGAGGCCTACATCCGCTCCTACCGGGGTCGCGTGGACGCCTCCGCCGCGATCTCCTTCCTGCTCCTGGACTCGATCTTCCCGCGGTCCGCCGCGCACTGCCTGCTCGAGATCGACGAGGCGCTCGAGGTGCTCGCGCGGATGCACGGCGCGGGACCGGACCGCCTGGGCACCGCGGATCCCGGCCGGCGGATCGTCGGCCGGGCCGTGGCGAGCCTGCGCTACCGCTCGCTCGAGGAGCTCACCTCGGACTTCGATGCGGAGATGGAGCAGCTCCAGCAGGTCACCGGTGCGGTGACCCGCACGCTCGGCTCGACCTACTTCCACCCGGCGCACTGAGAGGACCGTGCCGCCCCATCGGGGACCGTCCTCGCTGGGCTGCGCCCCTCCCTCATCGGAGGCTCGCGGGTGGTGCGCATCATCCTGCCCGGCGGTATCCCGCCGGAGGGCGGCCTCGCACGCGGCCTGTGACCTGCCCCGGGCTCCGTGCGCCGTGGCGGGCCCTGCGCGGCGCCGCGTGAGAGCATGGGGCGACACGCCGTCCGGGCGGCGCCTCCGCGCGCCCCGGGCCCGTCCCCACCACAGAGAGGACCACCGCCGGTGACCCCCAGGATCGCTGCCGACGAGGCACGGGACATCCAGCCCGCGTCCACCCCCCAGGAGCGCATCCGCAACTTCTGCATCATCGCGCACATCGACCACGGGAAGTCCACCCTGGCCGATCGCATGCTGCAGATCACCGGGGTGGTCGACGACCGCTCCATGCGCGCCCAGTACCTCGACCGCATGGACATCGAGCGCGAGCGCGGCATCACCGTGAAGAGCCAGGCCGTGCGCATGCCCTGGCAGGTCGACGGCACGAACTACGCGCTGAACATGATCGACACCCCCGGGCACGTCGACTTCACCTACGAGGTCTCCCGCTCGCTCGCCGCCTGCGAGGGCGCGATCCTGCTGGTCGACGCCGCGCAGGGCATCGAGGCTCAGACCCTCGCGAACCTGTACCTCGCGATGGAGAACGACCTCACCATCATCCCCGTGCTCAACAAGATCGACCTGCCGGGCGCGGATCCCGAGAAGTACGCGGCGGAGATCGGCCAGCTCGTCGGCGTGGACCCCGAGGACGTCCTGCGCGTCTCCGGCAAGACCGGCCAGGGCGTGCCCGAGCTGCTCGACCACCTCGTGCGCACGCTCCCGCAGCCCCTGGGCGACCCCGACGCCCCCTGCCGGGCGATGATCTTCGACTCCGTCTACGACACCTACCGCGGCGTGGTCACCTACATCCGCGTGGTCGACGGCTACCTCCGCTCGCGCGACCGCATCGACATGATGTCCACGGGCGCGCACCACGAGCTCCTCGAGATCGGGGTGAGCTCCCCGGAGCCGCATGCGACGAACGGCGTGGGACCCGGCGAGGTCGGCTACCTCATCACCGGCGTGAAGGACGTGCGCCAGTCCAAGGTGGGCGACACGATCACCACCTCGGTGCGCGGCGCGACGGAGCCGCTCGCCGGCTACTCCGACCCCAAGCCGATGGTGTTCGCGGGCCTCTTCCCGATCGACGGCTCGGACTACCCGAACCTGCGCGACGCGCTGGACAAGCTCAAGCTCAACGACGCCGCGCTGAACTACGAGCCGGAGACGTCGACGGCGCTCGGCTTCGGATTCCGCGTGGGCTTCCTGGGCCTGCTGCACCTCGAGATCATCCGCGAGCGCCTCGAGCGCGAGTTCGACCTCGACCTCATCTCGACGGCGCCGAGCGTCGTCTACCAGGTGCGGATGGAGGACGGCACGCAGGTCGAGGTCATGAACCCCTCGGACTTCCCGACCGGCAAGGTCGCGGAGATCCACGAGCCGATCACGAAGGCGACGATCCTGGTCCCGGCCGAGTTCATCGGCGCGGTCATGGAGCTGTGCCAGTCCAAGCGCGGCACCCTCGGCGGCATGGACTACCTCAGCGAGGACCGTGTCGAGCTGCGTTACACGCTCCCGCTCGCGGAGATCGTCTTCGACTTCTTCGACCAGCTGAAGTCCCGCACCAAGGGCTACGCCTCCCTCGACTACGACGTCTCCGGCTCGCAGACGGCGGACCTCGTCAAGGTCGACATGCTGCTGCAGGGTGAGCCCGTCGACGCGTTCAGCGCGATCGTGCACCGCGACAAGGCGTACCACTACGGCGTCGAGATGGCGGGGAAGCTCAAGAACCTCATCCCGCGCCAGCAGTTCGAGGTGCCGATCCAGGCCGCGATCGGCGCCCGGATCATCGCCCGCGAGAACATCCGCGCGATGCGCAAGGACGTGCTCTCCAAGTGCTACGGCGGCGACATCTCCCGCAAGCGCAAGCTGCTCGAGAAGCAGAAGGAGGGCAAGAAGCGCATGAAGAACATCGGCTCCGTCGAGGTGCCCCAGGAGGCCTTCATCGCCGCGCTCTCCTCCGACGCCGCCGAGCCCAAGGATGGGAAGAAGAAGTGAGCGCCCTCGCGGCGGGCTCGCGCGGCGCGGTCGAGGCGGTGTGCGTCGTCGGCGCCCTGCGCCCCGATGCCGGCAGCGTCGGCACCACGGCGATCGACAAGCGCCCGGTGGACGGCCCCGTCGCGATCGGCGAGCTGGGACTGTACGCGGACGTCCAGGCGGACCGCGCCCACCACGGCGGGCCGGACCAGGCCGTCTACGCGATCGACGCCGCGGAGGCCGAGCACTGGTCCGCGCAGCTGGGGCGCCCGATTCCTGCGGGTGGCCTCGGCGAGAACCTGCGCGTGGGCGGCCTCGCTGTCGACGACCTCGAGATCGGGGCGCGCGTGCGGGCGGGCTCGGCGCTGCTCGAGGTGACCGCGCCGCGCACCCCGTGCTTGACCTTCCAGCGGTGGATGGGCACGGACGACTTCCGCGCCCGCTACCACGAGCGCGGCCGCACGGGCGTCTACTTCCGGGTGCTCGAGCGCGGCGAGGTGCGCGCCGGGGACGAGCTCCTCGTGGAGTCCGTGCCCGGGCACGGCGCGACGGTCGCCGCGGTCTACGCGGGCGCCCGCGACCGCGATCTCACCCGCAGCCTCGTCCGCTGGGCCGACGGCGCCGGCTTCGCCCTGCACCGCGAGCTCGAGGCCCGCGCGCAGCGTCATCTGAAGGACGAGCGGTGAGCGCCGCGGGCAGCAGCCGGGACCTCTCCGTCTACATCCACGTGCCGTTCTGCGCGGTGCGCTGCGGCTATTGCGACTTCAACACGTACACCGCGACGGAGCTCGGCGGCGGCGGCTCGCAGCGCGAGTACCCCGACAACGCGCGGCGCGAGATGGACCTCGTCCTCGCCGACGACCGCGCCGCCGGATACGAGTACGAGCAGGTCTCCACCGTGTTCTTCGGCGGCGGCACTCCCACGCTGCTGCCCGCCCCGGACCTCGTCTCGATGCTCGACCACCTCCGGGGCCGGATCCCCCTCGCCCCGGGCGCGGAGGTCACGACCGAGGCGAACCCCGACTCCGTCACCCCGGAGTCGCTGCGGGTCCTCGCCGACGGCGGCATCACCCGCGTCTCCTTCGGCATGCAGTCCGCCGTGCGCTCCGTGCTCGCGACCCTGGACCGCACCCACGACCCCGAGCGCGTGCCGCAGGTCGTGCAGTGGGCGAAGGACGCCGGGCTCGCCGTGAGCCTCGACCTCATCTACGGCACCCCGGGGGAGACCCTCGCGGACGTCGAGACCTCCGTGCGGGCGGCCCTGGCCTGCGAGGTCGACCATCTCTCCGCGTACTCCCTCATCATCGAGGGCAACACGGCCATGGCGCGGCAGCTGCGCAAGGGCGAGATCGCGGAGCCCGACGGCGACGACATGGCGGACAAGTACGAGCTCGTCGACGACCTCGCGAGCGCGGCTGGCCTGTCCTGGTACGAGGTCTCGAACTGGGCGCGCACTCCCGCGCACCGCTCCCGGCACAACCTCGCCTACTGGCGCGGCGGCGACTGGTGGGGGATCGGCCCCGGGGCGCACCGCCATCGCGACGGGCTGCGCTCGTGGAACGTCAAGCACCCCAGCCGCTACGCCGCCCGTCTCGCGGAGGGGGAGCTGCCCGTGCAGGAGTCGGAGACGCTCGATGCGGCCACCCGGGCCACCGAGCGGATCCTGCTCGAGCTGCGGATCGCCGACGGCCTGCCCGTCGAGGCGGTGCCGGAGCAGACCCGCGACCAGATCGCCGTGCACACTGCGCGCGGTCACCTGGACCCGGCGGCCCTCGAGGCGGGCCGGCTGGTGCTGACGCGGAACGGGCGGCTGCTCGCCGACGCCGTCGTCCGCGACCTCGTGCCCTGAGCGGAGGCCCGCGCCCCACGTGACGGAGCCCCCGTCGGTCCGAGGACCGGCGGGGGCTCCGTGCCGGGTGGGTGGTGCGGCCCGCGGCCGCGGGGCTCACTTCACCAGGCGGATGTTCAGCGGGTAGTTCCACCAGATGCCCTGGTTGGCCTTGACCGCGCCGATGATGGCGAAGATGACGTGCAGCAGCGCCGGGACCCACACGAGCGGGAAGAGGATCGAGCCGATGCCGAGGGTGACCACCGCGAGGATCGTGATCACGATGGAGAGCACGACCTCCGCGATCACGGTGGCGATCGCGGCGTTGAGCGACTCCGCGGCGTTGTAGCGCACGTAGCGGTCACGGTCCTTGTAGACCAGGAAGATGATCAGCGGACCGACCCAGCCCAGGAAGCCCGCGCCGATGACGTAGCCGAGCACGGCGGAGAGCTGCGCGAACATCGACCACATGCGGGAGTCGGAGGGGCTCACGGGCTGCCCCGAGAGCGGCCCGTCGTAGGCGCCCGAGAAGCCGGGGGGAAGCGGCGCGGCCGACGGGTGCGCGTCGCCGGTGTAGCCCTGGGGGCCGCCCTGGGGCGCACCGTACGGGGCCTGACCCGCGCCGGGCTGACCGGCGCCGTAGGGCTGGTGCTGGGCGCCCGGCTGCTGGCCCGACGGAGCGGGGCCGGCGGAGGCCGCGCCATCCGCGGCGGGAGCCTGGTGGGGCGAGGGCGCGCCGTACGGCGAGCCGGTGCCGGCGGAGGACGGCGCCCCGTAGGGCGACTGCGGCGCCGCGTACGGGGAGGACGCGGCGGCGCCCTCCGGGGCGGCAGCGGGCTGGGAGCCCGGGGCCTGGCCGGTGCCGGGCGCCGGCTCCGACGCGGCCTTCTCGGCTCCCGAGCTCTGCGGGGCGCTCTGGTAAGGATCGGTCGCGGGACGACCGCCGAAGGGATCGTGCGGGTACTCGTTCTGGCTCATGGCCCCTCCTCGGGAACGGCGCCGGCGGGACCGGCGATCTCGTGGACAGGGTCCAGCCTACGGAGCGCGGGCGCACGCGTCACCGTGGCGAGCCGCCGTGGCGCCCGGGGGACATCCCCCAGGCGCGGGGGACCGCCGGGGGTCAGGCGTCGACGGTCACGAAGTCGATGAGCTCCTCGATGCGGCCCGAGAGCGTCGGCTCGACGTCCGCGTACGAGCGGACGGTGGCGAGGATGCGCTGCCAGCCGCGGGCGATGTCCGCCTGGTCCTCGTGGGGCCAGCCGAGCGCGGCGAGCGTGCCGACCTTGATGTCGGTGCCGCGCGGCACGTGCGGCCAGGCGGGGATGCCCACGCGGGCCGGCTTCACGGCCTGCCACACGTCGATGTACGGATGCCCGAGCACGAGGACGTTGCCGCGGGCCCCGGGCTGCGCGAGCGCCTCCTGCGCGATCCGGGTCTCCTTGGAGCCCGTCACGAGGTGGTCGACGAGCACGCCGATGCGGCGGGTCGGGGAGGGGCCGAACTCGCGGATGCGCTCCACGAGGTTGTCCGCGCCGTCGAGCAGCTCGACGACGACGCCCTCGATGCGCAGGTCGTGGCCCCAGACCTTCTGGACGAGCTCGGCGTCGTGCTTGCCCTCGACCCAGATGCGGGACGCCCGGGCGGTGCGGGCGCGGGCGCCCTCGACGTAGACGGAGCCGCTCGCGGAGCGCTTGGGACCCGCGGGGGCCTGCATCGCGACGGCCCGGGTGAGGACGACGGGCT
Source organism: Brachybacterium sp. SGAir0954 (assembly GCF_005490785.1). GTDB lineage: Bacteria > Actinomycetota > Actinomycetes > Actinomycetales > Dermabacteraceae > Brachybacterium > Brachybacterium rhamnosum. The sequence goes on from NZ_CP027295.1 coordinate 2,314,080, forward strand.
TGCCGTCGATCATGTAGCCGGGGCCCAGCGGGAAGGAGCGGACCCTGCCGCGGCCGTCCTCGAGCTCGACGACCGTCTCCCCGGCGATCTTCTCGACCCGCAGGATCGCGCCGGTGAAGCCGGTCGAGGCCTCCTCGACGACGAGGCCGCGCTGGGCCGGCACCTCCCGGGAGGCGGGACGGCTGCGGTGGTGGGACGGCGGGCCGGAGGCGAGCACGTCTCGGCTGTAGCGGTCGGGGAATCGCGAGGTCGGGGCAGGCACGCCCGGCACCGTACACCGGCATCGGCGCCGTTCCGGGGCACCACGCTGGGGCAGCCGGAACGGCGGCCAGGACGGCGGCCGTCTCAGGCTGGATGCGCTCCGGACCCGGCCCACAGCCGCACCGCCGCATAGCTGCGCCACGGCCGCCAGCTCTCCACCACCGCGGGGTCCTCACCCGCACCGGCGGCGACCATCGCCCGCTTCAGGACGGCGTCGGAGGCGGGGAAGGCGTCCGGATCGCTGCCCGCGCGGATCGCCGCGCAGGCGAGGGTCCAGGGTCCGATACCGGGCACCGCGGCGAGCTCCTCCGAGGTCGGCGCCCGGTCCGGGAGATCCGCGAACAGCGCGGCTGTCCCGAGCACCGTGCGGGTGCGGGACCGCGTGAGCCCGAGCTCGTCGCGCAGCCGATCGGGATCGACCCGGGCGAGCGCTCCGGGGCGAGGGAACCGGCGCAGCGGGCCGACGGGCGTCGCCGCCGTCCCCTCGCCGTGCGCCGCGAGCAGCCGGGAGCCGAACAGGCGGCCGGCCGCGAGGGAGACCTGCTGACCGAGGACGATGAGGACCACCGCCTCGAACGGATCCGGGTACCGGGTGATGCGCAGCCCGGGCCGCGCCGCGACCTGCGCGGCGAGCACGGGGGAGCGGGAGAGGTGAGCGTCGATCGGCGCGAGGTCCGCGTCGAGGTCGAACCAGCGGCGCACCTGGGCCTGCAGGTCCTCGAGCACGGCCGGGTCCTCGGCGGGGGTGCGCAAGGTGATGCCGTCCGGCCGCGGGGTGAGCGTGACGGGCACGGGGCCGGCTGGGCCGGTGAGGAGGCGGGTCAGGGCGCCGGCCTCCGGATCGAGATGGTCCAGGCCCGTGATCGTGTGCGCCGCGAGGGAGCCCCGCGCCGCGACGGCGTCGAGGGGCCCGCGGCAGGGGACGAGGATCTCGGTGCTCAGAACAGCCGCGCCCCGTCCTCCGCGGAGGGCTCCTCGAGGGCGAGCAGGGCCCGCTTGCGCTCGAGACCACCCGCGTAGCCGGTGAGGGAGCCGTCGGCCCCCACGACGCGGTGGCAGGGGACGATGATGCTGATCGGGTTGTGGCCGACGGCCTGGCCGACGCGCTGGGCGAGGCCCGGCCCGCCCAGCTCGCGGGCGATCTCGCCGTAGGTGATGGTCGTCCCGTAGGGGATCTCGCGCAGCCGGGCCCAGACCCGTTCGGAGAACTCGCCGCCGGCGGTGCGCACGGGCACGTCGAAGTCCGTGCGCTCCCCGTCGAGGTACTCGCCGATCTGGATCGCGACCGCGGAGAGCACGGGATCCTCGCCCGCGGCGACCTCGGGGCCCTCGCTGCCGGGGGCGAAGGGGTAGGTGTGGCCCGGGAAGTAGAGGCCCACGAGCGCGTCACCCTCGGCGAGGGTCGTGAGCGGGCCGAGGGTGCTCGGCAGGACGGCATGGCGTGCGGTCATCGGGACCTCCTGGATCTCCGTCGTCATGCACGGTAGTCGCCTGCCGGCGCCGTCGTGTGAGGCGGGCACGTGAGGCGGTCGCCCGCCGTGGTGCACGCCCGTGGCGAACGCCTCCCGGGGAGGGGTCCCGGGGACGCGTAAGATTGGCACTCGGTGGCCCCGGGTGCCAGCGTCCCGCCGGCGCCCCGCAGCACGGCCGCATCACGGCACCACCGCACACGGACCAGGGAGGTGAGAGGGACGGATCCCCGCAAGCTGCAGATCCTCGGCGCGATCGTCGAGGACTACGTCGCGACCCGCGAGCCCGTCGGCTCGAAGTCCCTGCTCGAACGGCACGAGCTCGGCGTCTCCGCCGCGACCGTGCGCAACGACATGTCCGCCCTCGAGGAGGAGGGGCTCATCACGCAGCCCCACACCTCCGCCGGCCGCGTCCCCACGGACAAGGGCTACCGCGCCTTCGTCGACCACGTCGCGGCGATCAAGCCGCTCTCCACCCCCGAGCGCCGCGCGATCCGTGCGCTGCTCGAGGACTCCGGCGACGTCGAGGAGCTGCTCGCCCGCACGGTGCGGCTGCTCGCCCAGCTCACCCAGCAGGTCGCCATGGTCCAGTACCCGGCCCGCCGGCAGGCCCGCATCCGCCACGTGGAGCTCGTGAAGGTCGCCGAGTCCCTGCTGCTGGTCGTGCTCATCACCGAGTCCGGCCGCGTGGACCAGCGCACGATCCCCGTCACCCCGGGGCGCTCCGCGGAGCACTACGCGGGCATGCGCGATGCGCTGAACCGGGCGGTCGCGGGCCGTGAGGTCACCGATCTCGCCGCCCCGCTCGGGGAGCTGCTCGAGACCGTGCCGCCGATCGACCGTCCGGCGGTCGTGGAGGTCTCCGAGGCGCTGGTCGCGCTCGCGGCGAGCCGCGCCGAGGGCCGGATCATGATGGCCGGCACCGCCAACCTGGCGCGCTCCGCCGAGGACTTCTCCCGGGACGTCGAGCCGCTGCTCGACGTGCTCGAGGAGCAGCTCGTGCTGCTGCGGCTGTTCACCGAGATGCACGCCTCCCCGGGCGCGGTCGAGGTGCGCATCGGCTCCGAGCTGCGCGACCAGGCGCTGAACCAGGCCGCGGTCGTGGGCGCCGGCTACGGGGCGGGATCGCACGTCGCGATCCTGGGCCCCTCCCGCATGGACTACGTCACCGGGATCTCAACCGTGCAGGCGATCGCCCGCTACGTCTCCCGCTTCCTCGCATGACCCTCCTCCTGAACGCACCCCTCCCGACCACGCAAGGACCCACCAGGTGAACGACGACTACTACGAGCTCCTCGGCGTCTCGAAGGACGCCACCACCGAGGAGATCAAGAAGGCGTACCGGAAGCTCGCCCGCTCCCTCCACCCGGACGTCAACCCGGACCCGGAGGCCGCCGAGAAGTTCAAGAAGGTCTCCCAGGCCTACGAGACGCTCTCCCACGAGGACAAGCGCCGCCAGTACGACATGGGCGGCGGCCCGGGCATGGGCGGCGCCGGGTTCGGCGGCTTCGGCGGCGCGGGCGGCTTCGACATGGGCGACATCTTCGACATGTTCGCCGGGGCCGCGGGCATGGGCGGCCGCGGTCGCGGCCAGGGCCCGATCCCGCGCCGCCGCCGGGGCGGTGACGTGCTGCGCCGCGCCACGATCGACCTCCGCGACGTGGTCTTCGGCTCCGAGCAGAAGGTCTCCTACCGCACCGCCGTGCTCTGCGAGCGCTGCGACGGCTCCTGCAGCGAGCCGGGCACGAGCCCCACCCGCTGCACCGCCTGCAACGGCTCCGGCCACGTGCAGCGCGTCGCCCAGTCGCTCCTCGGCCAGATGGTGACCATGGCGCCCTGCCCCACCTGCGAGGGCCACGGCGACGTCATCGAGTCGCCCTGCACGGCCTGCTCCGGCCACGGCCGGATCTCCCAGCAGCGCGAGGTCACCGTCCGCATCCCCTCGGGCGTCGAGACCGGCACCCGGATCCAGCTGCGCGGCGAGGGCGAGGTGGGCGAGGCCGGGGGCCCCGCCGGCGACCTCTTCGTCGAGCTCTCGGTCAACGACCACGAGACCTTCGCACGCTCGGGCGACGACCTCGTCACGACCCTCGCGGTCCCGATGACCTCCGCGGCGCTCGGCGCGACGATCCCGCTCGAGACCTTCGACGGCGTCCAGCAGGTGGAGATCCGCGCCGGCTCCCAGCCCGGCGAGGAGTTCGTGCTCAAGGGCCTCGGCGTCACGCCGCTGCGTCGCGAGCGCCGTGGTGACATCCGCGTCGTGCTCGACGTCGATGTGCCCTCCTCGCTCACGGACGAGCAGCGTGACCTGCTCGAGCAGTTCGCGGCGCTGCGCGGCGACGAGGCGGACCGCCCCAGCCCGCGTGCGCACGGCCCGTTCGCGAAGCTCCGCGAGCGCCTGCGCGACCTCTGAGCCGCGCAGCGCGCTGACCCCCGATCCCGGCACCTGGAGCGGACATGCCCACCACGCCCCCCGGATTCCTGATCCTCGACGACGCCCTCGAGGGCGCCGCGGAGGGTGATGCGCTCACCCTCGACGGCGAGGAGGGTCGCCACGCCGCGAAGGTCGCCCGGATCGGCGTGGGGGAGCAGGTGCTCCTCACCGACGGCCCGGGCCGCCAGGTCCTCGCCGAGGTCACCGCCGCGGCCAAGGAGCAGCTCAGGCTGCGCCTGCTCGGCGATCCGAGCGCCCCGGCCCCGCGGCTCCCGCGGCTCGCCCTCGTGCAGGCGCTCGCGACGGGCGGGCGCGACGAGCAGGCGGTCGAGTCCGCGACCGAGCTCGGCGCGGATCGCATCGTGCCGTGGATCGCGGAGCGCTCCGTCTCCGTGTGGCGCGGGGAGAAGCTGCGCAAGGGCCGTGCCCGCTGGCAGGGCACCGTCCGCGCGGCGGTCAAGCAGTGCCGGCGACCGGGCATCCCCGAGGTCGACGAGCCCGTCGCCACCGCCGCCCTCGCCGAGCAGGTCGCCGCGACGACCGCCTCGGGCGGGATCGTGCTCGTCCTGCACGAGCAGGAGTCGGTGGGGCTCATGTCGCTCGTCGCCGAGCTCCGCCATGCCGGGGGAGCTGTGCCCGAGATCGTCGTGGTGGTGGGCCCCGAGGGCGGCATCGCCCCCGCTGAGCTCGACCGGCTCCGCTCTGCGGGCGCCCGCTCCGTGCTGCTGGGACCCGAGGTGCTGCGCTCGTCGACCGCCGGACCCGCCGCGCTCGCGGTGCTGAGCACGCTCGTGGGTCGCTGGGGCTGATCCCGCACTCGGCGGGAATCGGGAGAGCGACGGCCGGAGGGGCCATCGCGTGGTTGCTCGCCGCACTCCCGTCCGCTCCTGCTGGTGCTCGGCGTCGTCGTCTTCACCCGCCTCTCCCAGCACATGGCACGCGCCCCGGCCACGGAGCGCCCAGGACCCCGCCGGCTCGTGGCCGACGGGGTCCTGAGTGATGAGGGAGTCGCGGTCAGACGGCGGCGGCCTGCAGGGCCTTCGCGGTCGCGGCCTCGAGGCCGGCGGTGAGCGCGGCGGCCTTCTCCTCGCGGGCGGTGATCTCGCCCTCCACGGAGAGGTCCTCGCCGAAGCCGAGGCCGATCTCGGCGACGACGTCCGCACCCACGCGGCGCATGAGGGCGCCCAGGTGGCCGAGCACCTCGGCGGCGTCCATCCAGCCGTAGCCGACGATCACGGTGGGCAGCTCGGCCCACTCGGTGTACAGCCAGTCCACGGCGTTCTTGAGCGCGCCGGTGTAGGAGCCGTTGTACTGCGGGGTCACGATCACGATCGCGTCGAGGGCGCCGATCCGCTCGGCCCAGGCCTGACCGTGGGCGGTCGTGGGGCGGGCACCGGACTTCGGGGCGTGGGGTTCGTCGAAGGCGGGGAGCACCTCGGCGGCGAGATCGATGAGGTCGATCTCGACGTCGGTCGGGACGGACTCGCGCACCCACTGGGTGACGGAGTCGGAGACGCGGTTCGGGCGGGCGCTGGAGACGAGGATTCCGAGCTTTGTCATGGTGACCAGAACTCCGCGGCGGCCTCATCTGTTCCCGGATCCGGCGCGAGCTGCGTCACGCGTAGACTCGAGGCATGAGCTCCACGACCCCCGGTGCCGCCCCGCACGCCGACCCGGACTGCGTCTTCTGCCGGATCGTCGCCGGCGAGATCCCCGCGGACCGCGTCCACGAGGACGACGCCGTGATCGCCTTCCGCGACCTGAGCCCCCAGGCGCCCCTGCACGTGCTCGTCGTGCCGCGCGCGCATTCCCGCGACGTCCGCGAGCTCGCCGCGGAACCCGCCCTGCTCGCCCATGTCGCCGAGGTCGCCGGCCGCGTCGCCGCCGAGCACACCGACGACGGCGACTTCCGCCTGATCTTCAACACCGGCGAGAACGCCGGCCAGACCGTCTTCCACGTGCACGCGCACGTCCTCGCGGGCGGGACGCTCGCAGAAGGAGCGATGTGACCAGCTCGACCGATGGACTCACCCCGCCTCCCGGCACCACCCCCGAGGTGCAGGAGCGGCGGCTCGCGATCCCCGACCACCTCAGCCCCTTCCAGGTGCTGGGCGAGAACGACCAGGCCCTCGCCGCCCTCGAGGACGCCGTCCCCGGGACCGACGTCCACGTGCGCGGCCACCAGGTGACCCTGCGCGGCACCGGCGACGCCCTGCGCCGCAGCGAGCACATCATGCGCAGCCTCATCGAGCTCGCCGCGACCGGCCAGGCCGTCACCGCCGAGGCCGTCCAGCGCGCCGCCGCGCTCTACGGCGACGAGCGGGCCCAGGGCGAGCAGCTCGAGCGGGTCCTCTCCCGCACGATCCTCTCCTCGCGCGGCAAGAGCATCCGACCCAAGACCCTCGGCCAGCGCGAGTACATCGAGGCGATCGACACCTCGACGATCACCTTCGGCATCGGTCCCGCGGGCACGGGCAAGACCTACCTCGCCGTGGCGATGGCGGTCCAGCAGCTGCTCTCGCAGCGCGTGCAGCGGATCATCCTCACCCGCCCCGCGGTCGAGGCGGGGGAGCGGCTGGGCTTCCTGCCCGGTGGGCTCAACGAGAAGATCGACCCGTACCTGCGGCCGCTGTACGACGCCCTGCACGACATGCTCGATCCCGAGTCGATCCCGCGGCTCATGGGCGCCGGCACGATCGAGGTCGCCCCGCTCGCGTACATGCGTGGTCGCACCCTGAACGATGCCTTCATCATCCTCGACGAGGCGCAGAACACGACGCCCGAGCAGATGAAGATGTTCCTCACTCGCCTCGGCTTCAACTCGACCATGGTCGTCACCGGCGACGTCACCCAGGTGGACCTGCCGAGCGGCCACAAGTCCGGTCTGCGGGTGGTCGAGCAGGTGCTCCAGGGCGTCGAGGACATCTCCTTCTGCCACCTCTCGCCGCGGGACGTGGTGCGCCACCGTCTCGTGAGCGACATCGTCGAGGCCTACGGGCGCTGGGAGATCGGCCCGGGCGGGAACCGCGACTCCCGCCACCGCGGCGGGAAGGGCGGTCAGCGATGAGCATCGAGGTGCGCAACGAGACCACCGCCGTCGTCGAGGAGACCGAGTTCGTCGAGCTCGCCCGCTTCGTCTTCGAGTCGATGCACCTGCACCCGGCGACCGAGCTGTCGATCATCCTCATCGACGAGCAGGCCATGGAGCGCCTCCACGTGCAGTGGCTGGATCTTCCCGGCCCCACGGACGTCATGAGCTTCCCGATGGACGAGCTCACCCCCGGCTCCGCCGAGCATCCCGCGCCCGAGGGTCTGCTCGGCGACGTCGTGCTGTGCCCCTCGGTCGCCGCGAAGCAGGCGGCGGAGGCCGGCCACAGCACCGTCGAGGAGCTGCTGCTGCTCACCGTGCACTCGATCCTCCACCTGCTGGGCTACGACCACATGGAGGCGGAGGAGCGCAAGGTCATGTTCGACCTGCAGCGCACCCTGCTGCTCACCTTCCTCGCCTCGCGGCCCGGATCCTGAGGACCCCGCCCACCCCATGACCGCGGACCTCCTCACCCCGCTCGCCCTCGCCGCCCTGGCGGTCCTCGGCGCCGTCGTCGCCGCGGTGCTCGCCGCCGCGGACTCCGCGCACCGCTCCGTCACCCGGCAGGACGTCACCGGCGTCCTCGAGGAGCAGCCCGACGAGGCCGCGGCGCAGGTGCGGCGGCAGTACGAGGACGCCGGGCGCACCCTCGCCTCGGTGGGCATCGGCACCGTGCTCGGCGAGACGCTCGCGACGGGCGCGGCGACCGCGGCGCTCGTACTCGTGCTCGAGGGCTGGGTGCTCCCGCTGATCATCGGGGTGCTCGGCAGCGCGCTCGTGCTGTTCTGCGCCGCGTCCGTCGCGGGCCGCACCGTGGGCCGTCGCCGCTCCGCCCGGGTCATCGTCTCGACCCGTCACGCGACCGCCGCCGCCCGCGTGCTGCTCTGGCCGGTCGCCGGGGCGCTGCTGCGGATCGGGGCGACCGTGACCCCGGGCGTCGCCGAGGACCCGTACGAGGCCGCCGCCGCGGCCCGCCGCGGTGTGGACCGCGCGCTCGAGAACGAGCACCTCCGCTCCGACGAGCGCTCGATGATCCACGGCGTCTTCGAGCTCGGCGGGACCATGGTGCGTGAGCTCATGGTGCCGCGCACGGACATGGTCACCGTCCCGGCGGACGGCACGGCGGAGGCCGCCATGCGGCTGTTCGTGCGCTCCGGCTTCTCCCGCGTCCCCGTCGTGGGGGACGACGTCGACGACCTGCGCGGCATGCTCTACGTCAAGGACGTCATGCGCACGATCCACGCGCCGCGCGACCCCCGGCCCGGCCGGCCCGTCTCCGAGATCATGCGACCGGCCCGCTTCGTGCCCGAGTTCGTCCCCGCGGACGAGGTCCTGCGGCAGATGCAGGCGAGCCGCGTGCACATCTCGATCGTCGTCGACGAGTACGGCGGAGTCTCCGGGATCGTCACGATCGAGGATATCGTCGAGGAGATCGTGGGCGAGATCGCCGACGAGCACGACCGCGTCGAGCCCGAGATCGAGGAGGTCGAGCCCGGCACGTTCCGGGTCCCGGCCCGCGCCGGCGTCGGCGAGGTCGGCGAGATCTTCGGCCTCGACATCGACGACGAGGACGTCGACAGCGTCGGCGGCCTGCTCGGCAAGGTCCTCGGCCAGGTCCCGATCGTCGGCTCCTCGGGCGAGGCCCACGGCCTGCGGCTCGAGGCGGAGGCCACCTCCGGGCGCCGCAAGCGCCTCTCCACCCTTCTCGTCTCGCGGGCCCCGCGCCCCGGCGACGACCACCACCCGTCCCCTCCGGAGGATCCCGATGACCGCTGAGACCCCCGCCTCCGATCCCGCCGAGCACCGCGCGGGCTTCGTCGCCCTCGTCGGCCGGCCGAACGTCGGCAAATCGACGCTCACGAACGCGCTCGTGGGCGAGAAGGTCGCGATCACCTCCTCGAAGCCGCAGACCACGCGCCGCGCGATCCGCGGCATCGTCACGCGCGAGGATGCGCAGATCATCCTCGTGGACACCCCCGGGGTGCACCGTCCCCGCACGCTCCTCGGCGAGCGGCTGAACGACCTCGTCCGCGAGACGCTCGGCGAGGTGGACGTCGTGGGCTTCTGCCTCCCCGCCGACCAGAGGATCGGTCCCGGCGACCGCTTCATCGCGGAGGACCTCGCCGAGATGCGCTCGGGCCGGCGCGGGCCGAAGGTCGTCGCCGTCGTCACGAAGACGGACCTCGTGACCCGCGACCAGCTCGCCGAGCACCTGCTCGCCGTGGACTCCCTGCTCGACGTCGACGAGATCGTCCCGATCAGCGCCGTCACCGGCGAGCAGGTGGACCTGCTGCTGCAGGTGATCGCCGGGCTGCTCCCGGAGGGACCGCAGCTCTACCCCGACGACCAGCTCACCGAGGAGTCCCGCGACGACCGCATCTCCGAGCTGATCCGCGAGGCGGCGCTCGAGGGCGTGCGCGACGAGCTCCCGCACTCGATCGCCGTCGTCGTCGAGGAGGTCGTGGAGACCGACCCCGACGACCCCTTCGCCGAGGTCGCCCCGGGGGAGGGGCGGCTCGTGGTGCGGGCGAGCCTCTTCGTCGAGCGCGACAGCCAGAAGGGCATCATCATCGGGCGCGGCGGATCGCGGCTCAAGGAGGTCGGCTCGACGGCCCGCGGGGAGATCAACCGCCTGCTGGGCCGCAAGGTGCACCTCGACCTGCGGGTCAAGGTCGCCAAGGAGTGGCAGCGCGACCCCAAGCAGCTCGGCCGGCTCGGCTTCTGATCCGCGGTGCGATCCACGCCGCGCCGGCGGTCCGCCCGGGCTCGCGCCGTCTCGCATCGCGACCGCGGGCGGGGCACCGCGGCGGCGGTGCTACGGTGACCGCGTGCGTGGATCGATGCTCCTGCTTCTCCGCCGCGACGGGGCCTGACGGCCGGAACCCCGCCGTGGCTGATGTCGTGCCCCGGCGTTCGGCTCCCCGTCTCGTGAAGGATCATCGATGACCACCCCCAGCTCCACCACCGCCCCCGTCGTCGCCGACGTGCCCGCGACCCTGGACCCCTCGGTCCCCGTCGTCGGCCCCCGCGGCGACGCCCCCCAGCAGCCCTCCGGCATGCCCGTGCACCGCTACCGGCCGTTCCACGAGCAGATCGCCGTGGACCTCCCGGACCGCACCTGGCCCTCCCGCCGCATCACGCGCGCGCCCCGCTGGTGCGCCGTGGACCTGCGCGACGGCAACCAGGCCCTCATCGATCCCATGAACGCCCAGCGCAAGCTGCGGATGTTCGAGCTGCTCGTGCAGATGGGCTACAAGGAGATCGAGGTCGGCTTCCCCTCCGCGAGCCAGACCGACTTCGACTTCGTGCGCACCCTCATCGAGGAGGACCGCATCCCGGAGGACGTCTCCATCCAGGTGCTCACCCAGTCCCGCGAGCACCTCATCGAGCGCACCTACCAGGCGCTCGCGGGGGCGCGCCGCGCCGTGGTGCACCTGTACAACTCGACCTCGATCGTGCAGCGGGACGTCGTCTTCCGTGCCGACGAGGACGGCATCCTCGACATCGCGGTGCAGGGCGCCCTGCTGTGCAAGAAGTACGAGGAGACGATCCCGGACACCGAGATCACCTACGAGTACTCCCCGGAGTCCTACACGGGCACCGAGCTCGAGTACGCCGTGCGCGTGTGCAACGCGGTCATCGAGGTCGTGAAGCCCACGCCCGAGGACAAGATGATCATCAACCTCCCGGCGACCGTCGAGATGGCGACCCCGAACGTCTACGCCGACTCGATCGAGTGGATGCACCGCCACCTGGACCGCCGGGACTCGATCGTGCTGTCCCTGCACCCGCACAACGACCGCGGCACCGGCGTCGCGGCGGCGGAGCTCGGCTATCTCGCGGGCGCGGACCGCATCGAGGGCTGCCTGTTCGGCAACGGTGAGCGCACCGGCAACGTGGACCTCGTGACCCTGGGCCTGAACCTGTTCAGCCAGGGCATCGACCCGCAGATCGACTTCTCGCACCTCGACGAGGTGCGACGCACCGTCGAGCACTGCAACCAGATGCCCGTGCCCGAGCGCAGCCCCTACGGCGGCGACCTCGTGTTCACGGCGTTCTCCGGCTCCCACCAGGACGCGATCAAGAAGGGCCTGGACCGCATGGAGGCGGACGCCGACGCGGCGGGCCGCACCCTCGAGGAGTCCGAGTGGCGGGTCCCGTACCTGCCCGTGGACCCCAAGGACCTGGGCCGCTCCTACGAGGCCGTGATCCGCGTGAACTCGCAGTCCGGCAAGGGCGGCATGGCCTATCTGCTGCGCACCGAGCACGGGCTGGACCTGCCGCGCCGCCTGCAGATCGAGTTCTCCGGGATCGTGCAGCAGCGCACCGACTCCGAGGGCGGCGAGGTCTCCTCCGAGGCGCTCTGGGACGCGTTCACCGACGAGTACCTGCCGGCCACGGATCCGGACCGTCGCTGGGGCCGCTTCGGCTTCCGCGGCGTGCAGCAGGAGTCCACGGGGGACGGCGAGGACCGCCTCACCGTGACCCTGCTCGTGGACGGCGAGGAGCACGAGATCACCGGGATCGGCAACGGCCCGCTCGACGCCTTCACGAAGGCGCTCGCGGAGCGTCACATCCCGGTGCGGATCCTCGACTACGCCGAGCACGCGCTCACCGAGGGCGACGATTCGCTCGCCGCGTCCTACATCGAGTGCGAGATCGGCGACCGGATCTTCTGGGGCGTCGGCATCGACGGCTCGATCACCCGCGCCTCCCTCGAGGCGATCGTCTCCGCGCTGAACCGCGAGCACCGCGCCCGCGTCTGAGCCCGGTGAGCGGACGGCCGCCCGGCCGGCACGGAGTCCCCTCCGCCGCCGGCCGGGCGGCCGTCCTGCTGCTCAGCGCCGCTCGGCGTCCTCCGCGAGCTCCGCGTCCGGGAGCACCACGGGCATCTCCCCGGTGAGGGTCGCGTGGGTGGGGGTGGGGAGCTCCCAGCCGGGCTGCTCGTCGGCCGGCTGCGGCTGGTCCGGGGCCGCGCCGCGCGCGGTGAGCGTGATGCCCACGCTCGCCCCGACCACGAGCAGCGCCGCGGCGATGCGCAGAGGTGTCGCGCCCTGGCCGATCAGCAGGACCCCGGCGATCAGGGCGATGACGGGCTCGAGGCTCAGCAGGATCCCGAACACGTGGCGGGGGAGACGGCGCAGCGCCGCGAGCTCGAGCGTGTAGGGCAGCACCGAGGCGAGCAGGGCGGTGCCGATGCCGAGCGTGAGCAGGTGCAGGTCCGTGAGGCCCGCGACCGCCCCGGGCGCCCCGAGGGGCAGCACCACGAGCGCGCCGACGGCCATCGCGACGGCGAGGCCGTCCTGGCCCGGGACGAGCCGACCCACCCGTGCGCTCGCGAGCACGTACAGGCCCCAGAACACGGCGGCGATCAGGGCGAAGAGCACACCGATCCCGTTCAGGGCGGTGTCGCCGGTGGCGGACTCGAGGCCGAACAGGCTCACGCCGCCCAGCGCGAGCACGACCCAGAGCAGGTCGGTGCGCCGCGTGGAGAGCACGGCGGAGACCGCGAGCGGCCCGAGGAACTCGATCGCGACGGCGGTGCCGAGCGGGATGCGCGCGATCGAGACGTAGAAGGCGCCGTTCATCCCGCCGATCGCCCCGCCGAACAGGAGCACGGCGATCCACTGCTCCCGGGTGAAGCGGTGCAGCTTCGGGCGCACGATCACGAGCAGCACCACGGCGGCGATGCCGAGGCGCAGGGCGGTCGTGCCCCAGGAGCCGAGCTCCGGGAAGAGCCGGGTCGCGAGCGCGGCGCCGAACTGGAGGGAGGTGCAGGAGCCGAGGATGAACAGCACCGGCGTCAAGGGCATGCCGGAGCCGCCGCGGGTCGTCCCGAGGGCGGTGGTGGGAGCGGGGGAGGAGGTCGTCACGGGTCCACTCTGAGGCCCCGTCTCCCTTTCGGTCCAGCGCATGTTCCCGACGTGTACCGTGAAGCGATGCTTCATGGACGAGAGGGCCTGCCGTGCTGAACCTGCACCGACTGTTCCTGCTGCACGAACTGCGCAGGCTGGAGACCATGTCCGCGGTCGCGGCGACGCATTCGCTCTCGCCCTCCGCGGTCTCCCAGCAGCTCTCCCACCTGGAGCGGGAGACCAGGGTCACCCTGTTCGAGCAGGCGGGACGGCGCGTCATCCTCACGGACGCCGGCATGCAGCTCGCACGCCGCGCCGAGGAGATGCTCGGGCTCATCGAGTCCGCCGAGGCCGAGCTCGCCCTCGCCCAGGGCGAGGCGAGCGGGGTGCTGCGCGTCGCCTCCTTCCAGACGCCGATGATCGCCCTGGCCCCCGCGACGGTGAGCATCCTCGAGCAGAGCCATCCGGACCTCCGGATCGAGCTCGCCCAGCGCGAGGTGGACGAGGCCTACGAGGGGCTGCTCGCCCACCGCTTCGAGGTGATCCTCGGGGAGGACTACCCGGGCGGGCGTCGCGTCGTGCGGCGCGGCACCGACCGTGAGGGGCTGCTGGACGACCCGCTGCTGCTCGTGCTTCCGAGCACCGGAACGTGGTCCGCCCCGGCGACCCTCGCGGACCTCGCGGAGGCGCCGTGGGCGCTGGACCCGGAGGACACCCGCACCGGCGACTGGGAGCGCACCTACCTGCGCTCCGCCGGCATCGAGCCGAGGATCCGCTTCGACACCCCGGACCCGTTGCTGCAGGTGCACCTCGTGCGCTCCGGCCACGCCGTGGCCTTCGTCCCTGGCATCATCGCCTCCGAGCACCTCGGCGGGACCCGTCCGGTGCGGCTGCCGGGTGACCCCCAGCGCTCGCTCTACACGGCCGCCCGGGCCGGAGCGGCGGGCCACCCCGCGCTGCTGGCCTTCCGGGCCGCGCTGCTCGAGGCCGGCGCCGCCCCGCGCGACCTCGCCGGTCTGGACCGGATCGGCGGCTGAGCGCTTCCCGGAGGGGAGGACGTCGCCCTCATGCAGCCTCGCGTGCAGATCGGCGCCGTGGTCCGATGCCCGCGTCGCCCGTCGCGCCTCAGCCCCGGTCCGGGAACTGCGCGAGCGCCGCGGCGAGGATGCGGGAGAGCTGCCGACGGTCGGAGAACGCGCCGATGACGGCGCCGAGCCCGGGGATCGCCTTGCCGAACAGCCGCACCGAGCGCATGCCGAAGCGGGAGAGCGCGCGGCTCGCGATCGCGGCGGCGACGTCGGACTGCGGGGTGCGCTGCATGCGCTGGGTCGCGACGCGCGCGGCCGCGCCCGCCACCGGGCCGAGGCCGAGGCCCTTGAGCAGGTCCTGGGAGTCCTCGCCCACGAGGCTCGCGAGCACGCGGGTGCGGATCTCTTCGTCGTCGAGGTCGTACCCTCTCACCACGGCGATCGCCCCGACCATGCGGGTCGCCTGCACGTAGAACTCGAGCACGTTGGTGGGCAGCAGGACCGGGAGGGTGATGAAGCCGCCGAGCCCCGTGAGGAAGCCGCCCACGGTCACGCCGCGCCGGTGGCTGCGCACGAGGCGCCGGATCGCGACCTCGGGGTGGTGCCGGCCGCGGCCCCGGCGCGCGCGCTCGGCGACGGCCGCGGCGGAGGAGTAGGTGAGGCGGCCGTCCAGCCCGATGTCCCGGATCGTCTCGACGGTGCGGGCGAGGGCGCCGCGCTCGGCATGGATGTGCTCCTCGTCGCCGCGGCCGCGGTCGCGGCGGGCGGCCTTCATCGCCGCGCGGGTGGTGCTGCGGGCGTTCTCGTCCTGGCGCAGGATCTGCCTGATCCCCATGGCCCCTCCTCGGTCGGTGCTCGCGGGGCGACGACGCCGCCCGCCCTCATCATGCCGTGACTCGGGGCCGACGTCGCCTCGTCGGCGGACCTTCCGGTCGACGGAGCGCCCTCCGGTGATATCTTGACGTCAAGATAAATGTGGGTCGGACCCCCGGCCCGACGGAGAGGACACCGATGGCCATGCGCTGGGACCCCGACACCTACCTCGCCTATGCGGACGAGCGCGCCCGCCCCTTCCTCGAGCTCACCGCGAGGATCCGCGCCGAGGCGCCGCGCACCGTGGTCGACCTCGGCGCCGGGCCCGGCACGCTCACCGCCCTGCTCCACGAGCGCTGGCCCGAGGCACAGGTCACCGCCGTCGACTCGAGCGCCGAGATGATCGAGCGCGCGAGCGCGATCGAGGGCATCGGGGTCCAGCACGCCGACCTGCGCAGCTGGCGACCCGACTCACCCGTGGACGTGATCGTCGCGAACGCCTCCCTGCAGTGGGTGCCGGACCACCTCGCGCTGCTGCCCCGGCTGATCGACCATCTCGCCCCCGGCGGATGGCTGGTCCTCCAGGTGCCGGGGAACTTCGAGGAGCCCAGCCACACCCTGCGCCGCGAGCTCGCCGCCCAGGAGCCCTTCGCCGCGCACACGGCCGGGGTGGACCACCCCGCCTCCCACGACCCCGCGGTCTACCTGCGTGCCCTGCAGGAGCTGGGCTGCGAGGTCGACGCGTGGGAGACCACCTACCTCCACCTCCTCCACGGCGAGGACCCGGTGCTCGAGTGGGTCAAGGGCACCGGCGCCCGGCCCACCCTGCTCGCCCTTCCCGAGGACCTGCGCGCCCGCTTCGAGGCCGAGCTCGGCGCGCGGCTGCGGGAGGCCTACCCGGAGACCGGCACCGACGTCGTCCTGCCCTTCCGGCGTGTGTTCGCCGTCGCGCGGAGGCCCTGAGCCCGGCCCGCCTGCCGCCGTGCGTCCCCGTGCGGCGGTAGATTCGAGGGACCATGCAGAAGCTCTACCGTGACCATGCGATCGTCCTGCGCACCCACCCGCTGGGCGAGGCCGATCGCATCATCACGCTGCTCACCCGCACCCACGGGAAGGTGCGCGCCGTCGCCAAGGGCGTGCGCCGCACCGCGAGCCGCTTCGGCGCCCGCCTCGAGCCCTTCACCCTCGTCGACGTCCAGCTCCACGCGGGCCGCGGCCTGCACACCGTCAACCAGGTCGTGACGATCGAGGCCTTCGCCGGTCCGATCAGCGCGGACTACGCGCGCTTCACCGCTGCGAGCGCGATGCTCGAGACCACGGACCGGCTGACCGACGAGGTCGTCGACCCCTCCCAGCGCGGGTTCCTGCTGCTCGTGGGCGCCCTGCGCACCATGGCCGCGGGCCGCATCCCACCGCCGCTCGTGCTCGACTCGTTCCTGCTGCGCACCCTCGCCCTCTCCGGCTGGGCGCCGGAGCTGAGCGTCTGCGCCTCCTGCGGCGCCCACGGTCCCCACCACGCCCTCGACATCCGCGTGGGCGGGCTCGTGTGCACCGCCTGCCGGAAGCCCGGCGCACGGGCCGTGCGCCAGGCCGCCGTCGAGCACATGATCTTCCTGCTCGCGGGCGACTGGGAGAACGCCGTCACCGCCGAGGAGTCCGTCGTGCACGAGGCAGGGCGGATCATCGCGGACACGATCACCTGGCACCTCGAGCGCTCCGTGCGCTCGCTCAGCTACGTCGAGCGCTGAGCAGGCCCGCGCTCCGCGGACGGCGGCCCGCCCGGATCCTCCGAGCAGGCCGTCCCGCGCTCAGCCGTCCCAGCGGTGCCGGGCGCCCGGATGCGTCGCGGGCAGGTGAGGCCCGGCCCCGCCGATCCGCTCCCGCAGGGTGACCGGGGCATCGCCCGCCTCGGGCAGCAGTCCGCGCCGGCGCAGCTCCGGGGTCACGAAGCGCGCGAAGCGCTCGAGATCCGCGGGCCGCACGGCGGCGGAGATGTTGAAGCCGTCGACCCCCGCTTCCTCGATCCAGCGCTCGAGCTCGTCGGCGACCGTCTGCGGCGAGCCGACGATCACGGGGCCGCGGCCGCCGATCGCGACGAACTCCGCGAGGTCGCCCACGGTCCAGGTGCGGTCCGGGGAGAGGGTCGTGAAGGAGGCGAGCGCGGACTGGTTCGCCTCGGTGCGCACGTGCTCGATCGGGTCCTCGGGTCGGGCACCCGCGAGGTCCACGCCGGTCCAGCCGCCGAACAGCGCGAGCGCGGACTCGGTGTCCACGTACTGCCGGTAGCCGTCCAGGCGCTCCTGCGCCGCCTCGTCGGTCTCGTCGACGACGACGGTGGCGAGGGAGAAGATCCGGGCGGCGTCACGGCCGCGGCCGGCGCTCTCCAGGCCGTCGCGCACCGCGTCGACCCAGCGCCGCACATGGCCCGGGGTGGGGCCTGAGAAGAAGATCGCCTCCGCGTGCTCCTGGGCGAAGCGCAGGCCCCGCGAGGACGCGCCGGCCTGGAAGAGGAAGGGTGTGCGCTGGGGACCGGGGGCGGAGAGCGCGCGGCCGGGCACGTCGAAGTAGCGGCCGTGGTGCTCCACGTCCCGCACCTTCGCCGGATCCACGACGACGTCGGCCTCGGGGTCCAGGCGGAGGGCGTCCGGGGCGAAGGAGCCCTCGAAGAGCTCGTACATGACCTCGAGGTACTCGTCCGCGCGGTCGTAGCGCTCGTCGTGGGGGATCTGCGCGCTGCGCCCCAGGTTGCGGGCGGCGGAGTCCTGGTAGCTCGTGACGATGTTCCAGGCGACGCGGCCGTCGGTGAAGTGGTCCAGGGTGCTGAGGGTGCGGGCCAGCAGGTACGGCTCCTCGTAGGAGACGGAGGCGGTGACGCCGAAGCCGAGGTGCTCGGTCACGGCCGCCATCGCCGGCACCGCCACGAGCGGGTCCAGCAGCGGGAACTGGACGCCGCCGCGGGAGGTCGCGTCGGCCCCGCCGCCGTAGACGTCGTAGACGCCCACGATGTCGGCGAGGAACAGCGAGGCGAAGCCGCCCTCCTCGAGGGTGCGGGCGAGCTCCGTCCAGTGGCCGAGGCGCTGGAAGTCGCCGCTGCGCGACTCGGGGTGGCGCCACAGGCCGGGGGACTGGTGCACCGGGGTGAGCATGTCGAAGGCGTTCAGGAGGATCGGGCGCGAGGTCATGGGTCTCCTTCTCGGAGGGAGGGGCGACCGGGCGCGGGGCCCGGCCGCCGGGTGAGGGGAGGTCAGCGGCGGGCGGCGCGCAGCGCGCTGCCGAGCGGGTCCTTCGCGAGCAGCGAGGCGGTGAGCGAGAGCACCGAGATCGCGGTGACGTAGGCGCAGATGAGCCAGGGCGTGTCCCCGCCGGCGGCGAAGAGCAGCGCGGCGACCATCGGCATGATGCCGCCGCCGATCACCGATCCCAGCTGGTAGCCCATGTTCACGCCCGAGTAGCGCACCTCGACCGGGAACTGCTCGGCGAACCAGGCCGCCTGCGGGCCGTAGACCGCGTCGTGGGCCACGTTCATGCCGGCGATGATCACGAGCGGCAGCAGCGAGAGCGGTCCGGAGTCCAGGAAGAGGAACAGCACCCAGACGAAGCCGCCGATCGCGACGTAGCCGAAGACGGCGACGGGGCGCCGGCCCACCTTGTCCGAGAGCAGCCCCCACAGCGGGGTCGTCACGATGCCGACCGCCGAGGCGATCATCACGGCGGTCACGCCCGCCTCGTCGTCGCCGCGGGCGGTGGAGAGGTAGCTCAGCAGGTACACCGTGATGAGGAAGTAGATGCTGTTCTGCGC
Organism: Brachybacterium sp. SGAir0954; assembly: GCF_005490785.1. GTDB lineage: Bacteria > Actinomycetota > Actinomycetes > Actinomycetales > Dermabacteraceae > Brachybacterium > Brachybacterium rhamnosum. The sequence continues at coordinate 2,332,827 of NZ_CP027295.1, forward strand.
GACGCGCTGGGCGATCGTGATGAGCAGCGGGTGCCGGTGGTGCCGGAGGACCTCGAGCACGGGGGCGCGGGAGGTGCGGCCCTCCTCCTGCACGGCCGTGAACTCCGGCGCGTCCTTCACCCCGAGGCGGATCCACAGGGCGAGGCCCACGAGCACCGCGGAGGCGAGGAAGGGGAGCCGCCATCCGTAGGCGGCGAACTGCTCCTCGGTGGTCGCCGCCCGCACGATCACGAAGGCGCCGGTCGCGAGCAGCATGCCCGCGGATGAGCCCACCTGCGTGAAGGAGCCGAACAGGCCGCGCCGGGCGGGCGGGGCGTGCTCGACGGAGAGCAGCGCGGAGCCGCCCCATTCGGCACCCGCCGCGAGGCCCTGCACCATGCGCAGGGCGACGAGCGCGACGGCGGCCCACGGGCCGATCGCCTGGAAGGTCGGCAGCAGGCCGATGAGCAGGGAGCCGGTGCCCATGAGCAGCAGGGAGCCCACGAGCAGCGACTTCCGCCCGATCCGGTCGCCGAGGTGACCGGCGACGATCCCGCCGAGCGGCCGCATGAGGAAGCCGATCGCGAGGGAGGCGAAGGAGGCGACCGTGCTCGCGAGCGGGCTGCTGCTCGGGAAGAACTGGGTCGTGAAGATCAGGGCGCTCGCGGTGCCGTAGAGGTAGAAGTCGTACCACTCGATCGTGGTGCCCGCGAAGGCAGAGGCGAGCACCCGGCGCTGCTCGCGCGGGCTCGCGAGCTCCGGCGCGGGCGGCGCCTGCTCGAGGGCGGCGGTCATGCGCGGGCCCCTTGCCCCTGGCCGGCCACCGCGGTGGCGGACGCGGCGGATCCGGAGGTGGCGTCGCCGATCGCGTTGAGCCCCTCGGGGACCGTGCCGTTGACGAGGTGGTCGCCGATCGCCCGGGCGCGGAAGGCGATCGGGTTGTGGGTCGCGACGGTCTGGGCGTTGCGCCAGTGCCGGTCGTAGGCCTTCGTGCGGGAGGTCGCGGAGGCGCCGACGGTGAGCAAGAGGTCCTGGGCGGCGCCGAGGGCGAGCTCGGGGACGCTGATCTGCGCCTGCTCCACCTCGAGCTCCGCCCGGTCCACGCCGCGCAGCCCGCTCTCCCCGGTGGCGGGGTCCCCGGAGGCGGGATCGGTGGCGGCCGCGATGCCCGCGTCGAGGGCGCGCGCGGTGCGCTCGACGATCGCCTCGGCGCTGTGCGCCTTCGCGGCGATCCGGCCGACGGCCTCGAGGATGAGCGGGTCCTCGCGGAAGGGCACCCCGCTGCCGGTGTTGAAGGTGCGCGCCCGGGAGGCGACGAGGGCGGCGGCGTCGTCGCGCGCCGCTCGGGCGATGCCGGCGAGCACCGCGAGGAGCACATGCTGGAAGAAGGCGGCCTCATGGGTCGCCTCGAGGCCGCGCGGCTCGCGCTCGAGCACGGCCAGGTCCTCCACCTCGACGTCCTCGAGGACGGTCGTGCCGGTGCCGGTGAGCTTCTGGCCGAAGCCGTCCCAGTCGTCCTCGATCCGCGCGCCCGGTGCGTCGGTCGCGACGACGGCGAAGCGCCGCCCGTCCTGCCCTTCGAGTGCCGCGGAGACCCGCGTGTAGTCCGCGAAGATCGTGCCGGTGGAGTAGTACTTCGTGCCGTTCAGCCGCGTCGTGCCGTCGGCCCCCGCGGTGAGGGTCGTGCTCAGGGTGCCGAGACGGTTGCCGCCGCGCTCGGTGGACGCGTTGCCGACGGTCGCGCCGGCGAGGACCCGCGGGTACCAGTGCTCCTGCACGGCGGCGGGCTGGAAGCGCAGCGACTCGAGGAAGCCCGCGTGGCTGCGGTACTGGTGGGCCACGTTGGAGTCCGCGGCGGCGAGGTCCACGAGCAGCGCGGTGAAGGTCGCGATGCTCACGCCGGGACCGCCGTGCTCCGCGGGGACGCGCAGCGTGCCGAAGCCCGCCTCGTCGAGTGCGCGGATCTCCTCGTGGGGGAGGACCCGGCCGATCTCCCGGTCCACGGCGCCGGCCCGGATGCGCTCCAGGAGCGGGGCGAAGTGCGCGCGCAGCGCGGCGAGGTCGGTGCCCAGCGCGGGAGGGGCGGTGAGGGTGCGGGGCATGGGGGGCCTTTCGAGCGGTGACACAGGAGCCGCGGTGCGCGGCGGGGGCCGGCGGCGCAGCGGGGAGCTGATCACGAGGCACGGCCCCGCGGCACGCTACGGGCGGGGGAGTCCCGCCCCCAAGCGCCGTGTCATCCGCCGTCATGTTCGCGGATACGATCAGCGAGTCCGTCCCCGTCCTGCCCCGGAGGCCCTCCCATGCCCGCCGACGCCCCGTACGCCGAGCCCTTCGAGCACCCGAGCGGCGCCCGCGCCCCGCAGCTGCCGCCCGAGCTGGTGCCGGGGCACGTCGCGGTGGTCATGGACGGCAACGGCCGCTGGGCGAACCGTCGGGGCCTGCCGCGCACGGCCGGCCACGAGGCGGGGGAGGCGGCGCTGCTGGACGTGGTCGCGGGCGCCCTCCAGATCGGCGTCACGCACCTCTCCGCGTACGCCTTCTCCACCGAGAACTGGAAGCGCTCCCCGGACGAGGTGCGCTTCCTCATGGGCTTCTCGCGCTCCGTGCTGCGTCGCCAGCGCGACACGCTGAACAGCTGGGGCGTGCGGATCGTGTGGATCGGTCGGGAGCAGCGGCTGTGGGGATCGGTGATCTCCGAGCTGAAGGAGGCCGAGGAGCTCACCCGTCGCAACACCCGCATGACCCTCTACATGTGCGTGAACTACGGGGGCCGCGCCGAGATCGTCGACGCGGTGCGGGAGATCGCGGAGCAGGCGCGCGCCGGGCGGCTGCGCGGCCGCGGCATCACCGAGAAGAGCTTCGCCCGGCACCTCACCGATCCGACGATGCCCGACGTCGACCTGTTCCTCCGCACAAGCGGGGAGCAGCGGACCTCGAACTTCCTGCTGTGGCAGGCCGCCTACGCGGAGCTGGTCTTCGTGCCGGAGCTGTGGCCCGACGTGGACCGCGTGGTGCTGTGGCGCGCGATCACGGAATACGCGCGGAGGGATCGTCGCTACGGCGGGGCCGTGGATCTGCCGGGGTCGGATCCTGAGCGCGACGATGCGCCCGGGACCGACGGCTGAGCACGACCACGACGACCAGCACGACGATCAGCGCGAGCACCGCGACGGCCGCCCAGGGCGAGCGGAGGAACAGCTCGAACCAGGCGGCGAGGGCCACGAGCCCGATCGTCGCGTAGACGACCGCCCAGGCGAGGCCGCCGATCGCGAGCGCCGGCAGGTACCGGCGCAGCGGCATCCCGGTGAGGCCCGCGGCGGCGTTGGCGGCGGTCTGGAAGCCCACGGTGAGGAAGCTCAGCGCGACGACCGGCGCGCCCCAGGAGTTGACGATCCCGGTGGCGCGGCGCACGCGCGGGGAGGCGAGCAGCTCCGCGACCCGGCCGCGATCGGCGACGGAGCGGGTGCCGCGGGCGATCGCGTAGGTGGCCCCGGCGCGGCAGAGGATGACGACGTAGAGCACGCCGACCGCCGGCAGCAGGGGCAGCGACCGCACCCACTCCATCATCGCGCGGTGGCCTCCGCCCGGGCGGCCTCGCACCCGGTGCACAGGCCGAACACCTCGAGGGTGTGGTCGAGGTCGGTGTAGCCCTGCTCGCGCGCGATGCGGGACATGGCGGCCTCGAGCTCGGGGGCGAGGAACTCGACGGTCCGCCCGCACTCGCGGCAGACGAGGTGGTGGTGGTGGCCGGTCGCCTCGCACTGGCGGTAGCGGGTCTCGCCGTCGTCGCCCACGAGCACGTCGAGGCGGTCGGACTGGGCGAGCGCCTGGAGGTTGCGGTAGACGGTCGCGAGGCCGACGGTCTCGCCGTCGGCCCGCATCTGCTCGTGGATCTGCTGGGCGCTGCGGAAGTCGTCCTGCCGGGAGAGCGCCTCGAGGATCGCGGAGCGCTGGCGGGTGTTCCGTTGCATGCCCCGATTCTCCCTCATGGGGGTCGGGACCTCCATCCCGGGTGACCCGTGCCGCGTCATGCCCGGGCCCGTGACGGCTCGGCCGCGGGGCGCCGCGAGGGCGTGGGTCGCACCGCCTTGACGACGAGGCCGAGCACGTAGACGCCGATCGTGAGGAGGACGATGACGCCGCCGGGCGGGAGGTCCACGCTCGCGGTGATGACGAGCCCCGCCACGGCGCACACGACCGCGATGACCATGGCCGTGCGCATGGTCCGCGCGAAGCCCACCACGAGGGTCTGGGCGGCGGCGACGGGGACGATCATGAGCGCGGAGACCATGAGCGCGCCCACGATCCGCATGGAGAGGGTGACGGTGAGCGCGGCCATCATCGCGATGAGCACGTTGACGGCGCGCACGGGCAGGCCCGAGGCGCGCGCGAACTCCTCGTCGCTCGTGACGGCGGCGAGCAGCCCGTTCAGGCCGAGGCCGATCCCGAGCACCACGACCGCCAGCACCACCGCGATGACGACGTCGGGCCCGGTCACGGTCGAGAGGGAGCCGAAGAGGTAGCCCATGAGCGACTGGGAGGTGCCGCCCGCGAGCTTGATGATGACGACGCCGCCGGCGATGCCGCCGTAGAAGAGGATCGCGAGGGCGACGTCCCTGCTCGTGTGCCCGATCTCGCGGACGTACTCGATCGCGATCGCGCCGATCATCGAGGCGACGAGCGCGCCGGGGATCGCGAGGAGGTCCGCGGGGCTCGCGGCGAGCCAGGCGCCCACGAGCCAGCCGACGGCCACGCCCGTGAGGGCCACGTGGCCCAGCCCGTCGCCGAGCAGGGAGAGCTTCTTCTGGACGAGGAAGGTGCCCACGACGGGCGCGGTGAGACCGATGAGCACGGCGATGATCAGCGGGTAGCGCAGGACGTCGGAGGTGAGGAGGTCGAGGGGCGAGATCATGCGGGGTGGATCTCCTGTCCGAGGCAGTCGTCGATGTGCCCCGCGGGGCCGCTGTGGTCGTCGTGGTCGTCGCCGTGGGACTGCGCGGGCAGGGCCGCGACGGGGCCGTCGTGCACGATGCGGCCGTGGTCGAGGACGACGGCGCGGCTGAGGTGCTCGGCGAGCGCGCCGGTCTCGTGGAGGACGACGAGGATCGTGGTGCCGCTCGCGGAGAGGTCCCGGAACAGGCCGGCGATGAGCTCCTGGGTGGGCAGGTCGATGCCGGCGAAGGGCTCGTCGAGCACGAGCAGCTCGGGGCGGCGCACGAGGGCGCGCGCGATCATCACACGGCGCCGCTGACCGCCGGACATGCGGGTGACGGGGCGGCCGGCGAGGTCGCCGAGGCCCACGGCCTCGAGCGCCTCCTGCACGCGGCGGTCGCTGCGGCGCACGGTCCAGGTGCGCGGTCCCAGCAGCCCGGCGGCGACGGCCTCGCGGGCGGTGGCGGGGATCGAGCCGCCGCTCGAGCTGTCCTGGGGCACGTAGCCCAGGCGCGAGTGCCCGGCGCGGCGACGGGCGGGGGAGCCGAGCAGGGCCACCTCGCCGCTCTCGAGGGGCAGCAGGCCCAGCAGCGCCCGCAGCAGGGTGGACTTGCCGGAGCCGTTCGCGCCGAGCAGGGCGACCATCTCGCCCGGCGCGATCCGGAGGTCCACGCCGTCGAGCACGGGGGTGCCGCCGAGGCTCACGCGGAGGTCGCGCGCCTCGAGCACGGGATCGGAAGAGGGGCGGCTCATGACCAGCTCGCCATCAGGGCCTTCGCGTTGCTGCGCATGACCGCAGGGTAGTCCTGGTCCTCGGAGAGCTGGGTCTCGAGGTTGTCGAGCTCGGCGGCGGTGACGCCGACGTTCTCCGCGAGCGTCTGGGCGACCTTGGGGGAGGCCGTGGTCTCGAAGAAGATCGTCGTGACCTCCTCGTCCTTCACGACCTGCTCGAGCTGGAGGAGACGCTGGGGGGACGGCTCGGTCTCGGGGTCCACGCCGCTGATCCCGACCTGGTGGAGGTCGTAGCGGTCCGCGAGGTAGGCGAAGGCGGTGTGGCTCGTGATGAAGGTGCGGTTCCCGCTCACCGAGGAGAAGTCCTCCTCGAGCTCGGTGTCGAGGGCCTCGAGGTCCGAGCGGAGGGTCGCCGCGTTGGCGGTGAGCTCCTCGGCGACGTCCGGCAGCTGCTCACCGAGGCGCTTCGCGATCGCGTCGCCGATGTCCGCCATGCGCTGCGGGTCGTGCCACAGGTGGGGGTCGTCGCCGGCGAGGTCGTGCTCCTCGCCGCCCTCGTCGGACGTCCCGTCCTCGTGCTCGTGCTCGTGCTCGTCCTCGCCGGAGCTCGCGAGCAGGGTGACGACGCTCGAGACGTCGAGCACGTTGTCGGTGCCCTCGCTCGCGATCGCGTCGTCGAGGGCGGTGGTGAGGCCCGGGATCTGGAGCACCAGGGCGGCCTTCCGGATCTCGAGGGTCTGCTTGACGGAGAGCTCGAGGCCGTGGGCGTCGGCGCCCGGCGTCGCGAGCTGGATCATGTCGATGTGGTCACCGGCCACGCGGGTCGCGAGGTACTCCATGGGGTAGCAGGCGGCGACCACGGTGGGCTTCCCGCCGGAGCCGGATCCGCCCTCCCCGCAGGCGGCGAGGACCGCGGAGCCGGAGGCGGCGCCGAGGAGGGCGAGGAGGTGGCGGCGGCTGGGTGCGAACGACATGACAATCATTCTCACGAGCAGTGCGGCCGACGGCAAGCGGCATCGCGGTGAGATGCGGCATTCGTGGGCACCGTCACAGCCGCGGGGCTGGCTATGCTGGGACACCGTCCGTCCCACCCGTCACCAGGAGCACCCCCGTGGCCAAGGCCCCCGCCAGCACGCTGGACAACGTCATCGCACTCGCCAAGAAGCGCGGCTTCGTGTTCCCGGCCGGTGAGATCTACGGCGGTACGCGCTCCGCATGGGACTACGGCCCCCTGGGCGTGGAGCTCAAGGAGAACATCAAGAAGCAGTGGTGGCGCACCTTCGTGCAGTCCCGCGGCGACATGGTGGGCCTGGACTCCTCGATCATCCTGCCCTCGAAGGTGTGGGAGGCCTCCGGCCACGTCGCGACCTTCACCGACCCGCTCGTCGAGTGCCGCAGCTGCCACAACCGCTTCCGCGAGGACCACCTGCTCGAGGAGTTCGAGGCGAAGAAGGGCCGCAAGCCCGAGGGCGGGCTCGCCGAGATCCCGTGCCCCCACTGCGGCGTGCGCGGCGAGTTCACCGAGCCCCAGCAGTTCTCCGGGCTCATGAAGACCTACCTCGGCGCGGTCGAGAACGAGGCCGGCCTGGCGTACCTGCGCCCCGAGACCGCGCAGGGCATCTTCGTGAACTTCCTCAACGTGGTCACCGCCTCCCGCATGAAGCCCCCCTTCGGCATCGGCCAGGTCGGCAAGTCCTTCCGCAACGAGATCACCCCCGGCAACTTCATCTTCCGCACGCGCGAGTTCGAGCAGATGGAGATCGAGTTCTTCACGCCGCCGGCGGAGGCCGACCAGCACTTCAAGGAGTGGGTCGAGGCCTGCTGGGACTGGTACATCGACCTCGGCATCAAGGAGGAGAACCTCCGCCGCTTCGACGTCCCCGAGGACGAGCGCGCGCACTACAGCGCCGGCACGATCGACCTCGAGTACCGCTTCGGCTTCTCCGGCAGCGAGTGGGGCGAGCTCATGGGCATCGCCAACCGCACCGACTTCGACCTCTCGAGCCACACCGAGGGCTCGGGCACGAAGATGCAGTACTTCGACCAGGCCGCGAACGAGCGCTACACGCCGTACGTCATCGAGCCCAGCTTCGGCCTCACCCGCGCGATGATGGCCTTCCTCGTGGACGCCTACGCCGAGGACGAGGCGCCCAACACCAAGGGCGGCGTCGACGTGCGCACCGTGCTCAAGCTCGACCCGCGCCTCGCGCCCGTCAAGGCCGCGGTGCTGCCGCTGTCCAAGAGCGAGGACCTCGTGCCCCGCGCCGAGGAGCTCGCCACGAAGCTCCGCAAGCACTGGAACGTCGACATGGACGTCTCCCAGGCGATCGGTCGCCGCTACCGCCGCCAGGACGAGATCGGGACCCCGTTCTGCATCACCGTCGACTTCGACACCGCGACCGACCAGGCGGTGACGATCCGCGAGCGCGACACCATGGCGCAGGAGCGCGTCGCCCTCGACCAGGTCGAGTCCTACCTCGCGGCGCGACTGCTCGGCGCCTGAGCCGCGCGGCCCGAGGCCCCCGTCCCGCAGCAGCGGGGCGGGGGCCTCGCCCGTCCGCGGTCCGCTCCCGGCCGTGGTGGCCGGTCGCGTCAGGCCCCGCGCAGCAGCGGGACGACCTGCTCGGCCCAGGTGGTGAGGATCTTCCGCACGACGGGGTAGGGATGGCCGAAGGGAAGGGCGAGGACGAGCTCGTCCGCGGCGGCGAGCGCCGGGTCCTCGGCGAGGAAGGCCGCGACGGCCTCGGGCGAGTCGGCCACCACGCGACCGAAGGCGACGGCCATGCCGCCGATCCCCGCGCCGCCCTCGCGCATCGCCTGCTGGCGGGAGCGGTCGCGCTCGATGAGGTCCGCGAAGGCCTCGAGGTCCGCGGGGTCGGCGACCGGGAGCATCTGCCGGCTCGCGGAGACGTGCCCCTCGCCGTGACCGGCTGCGCGGCTCGCGGCGCGGTACGCCTCGATGACCGCGAGCTGGAGCTCCTCGAAGGAGCGGCCCGCCTCTCCGGGCTGGAGCGTGGAGACCTGCAGGCCGATGCCGAGCTTCCCGGCGCGCTCGGCGCTCGCCACCGATCCCGCACCGTAGGCGATCCGGGAGCGCAGCGAGGCCACCTGCGGGCGGATCCGCAGCGGCGTGCCCTCCGCCTCGGTCTCGAAGTATTCGTCCGCGGTGGAGACCTGCTCGCCGCCCACGAAGTCCAGGAGGTCGTGGAGCACGGCGTCCACGCGCGGGCGGACCCCCTCGGGCACGGGGCCGAAGGCACGCTCGTTGACGTGGTCCTGCTTCGCGTAGCCGGAGCCGACGCCGATCCGCAGGCGGCCGCCCACCAGGAGGTCCGTCGTCGCGAGGTCCTCGGCGAGCCGTCCCGCGTTCTCGAAGCGCAGCGGGATGAGCGCGGTGCCGAGGGTCAGGGTCGAGGTGCGCTGGCCGGCGACGGCGAGGAAGGGCAGCGGGGAGGAGAGGTAGTCCTGCAGGTGGCGGTGCCGCACGTAGCCGTTGTCCAGGCCCATGCTCTCCGCCCGCGCGAAGAGGTCCAGGCCGTCGTCGAGCCCGTGGGAGCGGCCGCCGGCGGCGTCGATGCCGGTGTGGTCGACGAAGGCCAGGAACCCCATGCCGAGATGGGCGAGGGGTCCTGCCGCGGGGGCGGGGGAGTCGGCGGGGGAGGTCATGGCTGCTCCTCATGGCCGGGCGCATGCCGACCAGGGTGATTGAAGGGTCAAGAACAGCCTAGGTCCCCGCCGCCGGGGCCGCACCCCCGGGTCATCGGGTGTCCTCGGGCGTCATCGGCCCTCGTGTCGCCGAGAACGGCCGGCCCTCCCCAGGACAGCCGGATGCACATCACCCCTGCGGCGCCTCCCGCGCGACGGGCCCGGGTGGGACAATCAGCAGACGATGACCCTTCTCCACGACGCCCCCACCTCACCGGACGGCTCCGCGCCCGGCACCGCCGCGAGCGCTGACGCGAGGTCGGCAGCCCCCGCCGGATCCGTGCCCGCCCCGGCGCAGGGCTCCCGCGAGCGACGGCCGCTGACGATCGGCCCGCTCACCGTCGACACCCCCGTCATGCTCGCGCCGATGGCCGGCGTCACGAACATGGCCTTCCGCGTGCTCTGCCGCGAGTTCGGTGCCCGGCACAGCGTCGACGACGGCGGCCTGTTCCCCACCGAGATGGTCACCACGCGCGCCCTCATCGAGGACCACACCGAGTCCTGGCGCCTGCTGCGGATGGCCGATCGCGAGCGCCCGCGCTCCGTGCAGCTCTACGGGGTCGACCCGACCGTCGTCGCCCGCAGCATCGAGATGATCCTCGAGCGGGACGCTGCGGATCACATCGACCTCAACTTCGGCTGCCCCGTGCCCAAGGTGACCCGTCGCGGAGGCGGCGGTGTGCTGCCCTGGAAGGACGAGCTGTTCACCCGCATCCTCCGCGCCGCGGTCGATGCCGCCGGGGGCGTCCCCATCACCCTCAAGACCCGCAAGGGCGTGGACGACGCCCACCTCACGTACCGCGACGCGGGCCTCATCGCCCAGGAGGTCGGCGCGGCCGCGATCACCCTGCACGGCCGCACCGTCAAGGAGCAGTACTCCGGCACCGCCGACTGGACCTCGATCGCCGACCTCAAGCAGACCGTCACCGAGATCCCCGTGCTCGGCAACGGCGACGTGTGGTCCGCCGAGGACGCCCTGCGGATGATGGACGAGACCGGAGCCGACGGCGTCGTCGTCGGCCGCGGCTGCCAGGGCCGGCCGTGGCTCTTCGCCGATCTCGCCGCCGGGTTCTCCGGCAGCGACGAGCGCGTGCGCCCGGGTCTCGGCGACGTCGCGGCGATCGTGCGCCGCCACGCGGAGCTGCTCGCCGAGTTCTACGAGGACGAGGGCCGCGGCGTCCGCGACCTGCGCAAGCACGTCGCCTGGTACTTCAAGGGCTACCCCGTCGGCGGGGACATGCGCCGCCGCCTGACCACCATGGAGTCCCTCGCGGACCTCGACGAGAAGCTCGCCGACCTCGACCTGGACGCGCCGTACCCCGGCGAGGCCGTCGAGGGCCCACGGGGGCGCAGCGGGCACGCCCGCAACGCCGTCGTGCCCCAGGGCTGGATGGACAGCCGCTCCCTCAGCGCCGACCACCGGGAGAGCCTCCACGAGGCCGAGCTCGACGTCTCGGGGGGCTGAGCGATGAGCACCACCGCCGCCTCCTCGACCTCCGCCGCGGCCCCCGCGCGCGCGTCCCGGGTCCCCGTCGGCTACACGGAGCCCGACCTCGAGCGCTGGGCCCCCGAGGAGCCCAAGTCCGAGGCCCGCACGCCCTTCCAGCGCGACCGGGCGCGGGTCCTGCACTCCTCCGCGCTGCGCCGCCTCGGCGCGAAGACGCAGGTCCTCGGCGCCGGCTCCGACGACTTCGTCCGCACCCGCCTCACCCACTCGCTCGAGGTGGCCCAGGTGGGCCGCGACATCGGCGCCGAGCTCGGCTGCGACCCCGACGTCGTCGACGCCGCCTGCCTCTCCCACGATCTCGGCCACCCGCCCTTCGGTCACAACGGGGAGAAGGTCCTCGACGCGATCGCCGAGGACTTCGGCGGCTTCGAGGGCAACGCGCAGACCCTCCGCCTGCTCACCCGGCTCGAGCCCAAGGTCATCGGCGAGGACCGTCCCTACGGCCTGAACCTCACCCGCGCCGGGGTGGACGCCGCGATCAAGTACCCCTGGGCCCGCGCCGAGGGACCGGACCCGGCCTCCCCGAAGTTCGGCGCCTACGCGGACGACCTCGACGTCTACACCTGGGCGCGCGAGGGCGCGATCCCGGGGCGCAAGTGCTTCGAGGCGCAGGTCATGGACCTCGCCGACGACATCGCCTACTCCGTCCACGACGTCGAGGACGCGGTGACGGGCGGAACCCTGGACCTGCGACGCCTGCGCGACCCCATGGAGCGGGCGGCGGCGCTGTACGTCGTCCAGGACTGGTACGTGCCCGGCGAGTCGATCGCCGCGCTCGACGAGGCGCTCGGCCGGCTCGAGGCGGAGCCGTGGTGGGTGCTCGACTTCACCGGCGACATGCGCTCCGCCGCCGCGCTCAAGGACATGGCCAGCCAGCTCATCGGCCGTTTCACCCGGGCCGTCGTGACGACCACCCGGGAGCGGCACGGCGACGCCCCGCTCGCCCGTTACCGCGGCCAGGCGGAGCTGCCCGAGGAGTCCCGCCTCGAGATCGCCGTGCTCAAGGGCCTCGCGGCCGCGTACGTCATGTCCTCCGCCTCGCAGCAGCCCGTCTACGAGCGGCAGGAGGAGATCATCCGCGACCTCTACGCGCAGCTGTGGAACACCGGCACCACGCACCTCAGCCCGCTCTTCGCCGAGCTGTGGGAGGCCGCGGAGGACGACGACGCCCGCCGCCGCGTGATCGTGGACCAGATCGCCTCCTACACCGACGTCACCGCCGGGCGCCTCCACGAGCGGCTCTTCGACCGCGGCGCCACGCACGTCACCGCGGCGGACACCCCGCTGCCCGGCCTCGGCGCGGAGCTCTGAGCCCGTGGCCCAGGGACTGATCCGACGCTCCGACGTGGAGCTCGTGCGGGAGCGCGCACGGCTCGACGAGGTGGTGGGGGAGCACGTCACCCTGCGCGGCGCCGGCATCGGCTCGATGAAGGGCCTGTGCCCCTTCCACGACGAGAAGACCCCGAGCTTCCACATCCGGCCCCAGCTGGGCCACTGGCACTGCTTCGGCTGCGGCGAGGGCGGGGACGTCATCGCCTTCGTCCAGAAGATCGACCACCTGAGCTTCGTCGAGGCCGTCGAGATGCTCGCCGCGAAGTACGGCGTGCAGATCCAGTACGAGGAGAGCGGCAAGGGCGGCGGCGACCGTCCCGATTTCGGCACCCGCCGCCGTCTCTTGGACGCGCACGCGATCGCGGAGGAGTACTACCGCGAGCAGCTCGGCACCGAGGCCGCGGAGATCGGCCGGCGCTTCCTGACCGAGCGCGGCTTCGACCGCGAGGCGGCCGAGCGCTTCGGCGTCGGCTTCGCCCCCGAGGGCTGGGACTCGATCACCAACGTGCTCCGGGGCCGCGGCTTCACCGAGGCGGAGCTCACCGCGAGCGGCCTCGTCTCCGCGGGCCAGCGCGGGGTCTACGACCGCTTCCGCGGGAGGCTCGTCTGGCCGATCCGCGACATCACCGGCAACACGATCGGCTTCGGCGCCCGTCGCCTGCTCGAGCAGGACAAGGGCCCCAAGTACCTGAACACGCCGGAGACGGCGATCTACCACAAGTCCAGCGTGCTCTACGGGCTGGATCTCGCCCGCAAGGAGATCGCGACCCAGCACCGGGTCGTCGTCGTCGAGGGCTACACCGACGTCATGGCCGCGCACCTCGCGGGCGTCACCACCGCCGTCGCCTCGTGCGGCACCGCCTTCGGCGCGGACCACGTGAAGATCGTGCGCCGCGTCATGGGCGACTCGAACCCCTCGGCCGGCCTGCGGCTGAACACCGACGGCCGCGGCCTCGCCGGCGAGGTCGTCTTCACCTTCGACGGCGACGCCGCCGGGCAGAAGGCCGCGCTGCGTGCCTTCGAGGAGGACCAGCGCTTCGTCGCCCAGACCTACGTGGCCGTCGAGCCGAGCGGCATGGACCCCTGCGAGCTGCGCATCGCCCAGGGCGACCAGGCCGTCGTGGACCTCGTGGAGTCCCGTCGGCCGCTGTTCGAGTTCGCGATCCGAAGCACGATCGCGCAGGTGGACCTCGACACCGTCGAGGGACAGGTGACGGCGCTGCGCATGGCGGCGCCGGTCGTCGCCGGGATCCGGGACCGGGCGATGCGCCCCGAGTACGCACGGCGGCTCGCCGGCTGGCTCGGCATGGACGAGCGGACGGTGCTGCGCGCCGTGCACGACGCCGCCCGCTCCGAGGGGCGCAGCGGTGGCCGCCACGCCGAGACGGTCGAGCCGCCCTCGGGGACCCGCCCTCCCGAGGGGGACGAGGCCCCCGCACTGCCGGTGCCGCGCCTCGCGGACGTCGTCAGCCGCCGCGACCCGGTCGGTCAGGTCGAGGTGCAGTCCCTCGCCGTCATGCTCCAGGCCCCGCAGCTGCTCGACGAGGCGAAGGTCGCCGCCCTCCCGGACGACGCCTTCCACGTCCTCTCCCTGCAGGGCGTGTGGGACGTCATGCTCGCCGCCGGCACCCTGCTCGACGCGGTCACCGGTGCCCTGCACTCTGCCCGCTACCTCGAGCAGGTCCTCGAGATCGCGGGGGAGACGGTGCGCCCGCTCATCGTGGAGATCGCGAACCTCGAGCTGCCCGCGCGCACCGAGCCGGCCCTCGAGAAGCTCGGCGACTCGCTCATGGACCGGCTCACGGAGCTGTCGATCACGCGTGAGTACTCGGTGCTCAAGCAGCGCCTGCAGCGGACGGATCCCTCGGACGGCGAGCGCTATCAGGAGATCCTCGGCCGTCTCGCCCAGGTGCAGGAGCGTCGTCGCTCGCTGCGGGGCGCGGGCGACTGACGTCGCCCTCGGCCCCTCCGGCCCCCGATGCCCGGGCGCGGCCTCCGCCTCGCCGGCACCCTCGAGGGGGTGCGGGGGCCGAAGGCGGCAGGCCCGGACCGTCTCCGCGCGTCGACCAGGTCGAGCGTAGGTGAGGAGACCCTCCTCGCTCTCCTCGGCACGGGCCGGACGACGAGCTCGGGGTGCGCCGGAGCGGAGTAGCCCAGGAGGGGCTTGAACCCTCGACCGACGGATTATGAGTCCGCTGCTCTGACCGGCTGAGCTACTGGGCCGCGGCCCTGCAGGAGGGCCGCGCTGAATCTATCACCGGCCTGCAGGCCCTCGTCGCACCGGGCGGCCCGCCGCTCGGGCGCCTTCTCGTCCCGGGGGGTCGAGCCCGAGCTGCTCGCGCGGGCCTCCGTCGATCCTCTCCGCCCCGAAGCGCACGATGGGCGTCCTCTGCGCCCGGTGGAGCCGTGATCTAGGGCATAGTCACCGGTCGGAGGCCGATTCGGGATGCGAGGGGGCCGGAGGCTTGCTAGAGTTGTCCAGGTCGATCCCGCGTAGCTCAATCGGCAGAGCATTCGACTGTTAATCGAACGGTTACTGGTTCAAGTCCAGTCGCGGGAGCGAGCATCACCGAGAACAGCCCCGGCCCAGCGCCGGGGCTGTTCTCGTTCCCCTGCCCCCGCCCCTCCGTCACCCGGGAGATCCCATGGTCCTGCCGCACGACAGCTTCCCCCTCCCCGAGGGCGTCACCGAGGCGAGCGTCTGGGTGGACCGCGTGGGCGAGCGGTCCCTTGTGGGCCGCAACCAGCGCGGCGTCGAGATCCCCATCGGCTCCGGTGAGGGGCAGGTCAACCCCGGCGAGCTGCTGAAGATCGCGCTGCTCGGCTGCGCGGGCATGAGCTCGGACCGCACCCTCGCGCGCCGCCTCGGCGAGGACTTCCCGATGCGACTGTGGGCGCACGACGAGTCCGACGCCGAGCAGGACCGCTACCTCCGCATCGGCGAGGAGATCCAGCTGCCGCTCGAGGGCCTGGACGAGAAGGAGATCGCCGCGGTCGTGAAGGTGTTCGGCCGTGCGGTCGCCGCCGCCTGCACCGTCGAGCGCAGCATCGTCCCGGGGGTCGAGGTCACGCACCGGATCCTCGGCGCCGAGGGCGAGACCGTCACGGAGGAGGACGCCCGATGACCATCCGCCCCATCCGGATCGTCGGCGATCCCGTGCTGCGCACCCCCTGCGATCCCGTCCGCGAGATCACGGACTCCACGCGCCGCCTCGTGACGGACCTCGTGGACACCGTCGACGACGAGGGCCGCGCGGGGGTCGCCGCGAACCAGATCGGCGTCTCCGTGCGCGCCTTCTCCTGGAACCTCCCGGACCTCGACCAGCCGCTGGGCTGCATCCTCAACCCCGTCATCGTCGAGCTCTCGGACGAGCTGCAGGATGGGGACGAGGGCTGCCTCTCCGTCCCGAACCTCTGGTTCCCGCGCACCCGCTCCGCCTACGCGCGCTGCGTCGGCATGGACGTCGAGGGGCAGGAGATCGAGCTCGAGGGGGAGGGGATCATCGCGCGCCTCATCCAGCACGAGGTGGGCCACCTCGACGGGGCGCTGTACATCGACGGCCTCGAGCGCTCCGTGCGCAAGCAGGCGTTGCGCGCCATCCGCGAGACCCTTTAGTCTGTCCCCGGGCCCCGGCCCGCCACCTGCAGTCCATCGCAGCCTGCATCCTGTCCGCCGATTCGTGGGGAAGACGTCTCGGAGACCGGAAGGAACGCGATGACCCAGGGTGTTGTCCACATCCACTCCGCCCCGCGCGCCCTCACCCCTCACATCGAGTGGGCCGCGAGCGGAGTTCTCGGCATGCCGTGCCGCATCCGCTGGGAGGAGCAGCCGGCCCACCGCGGGATGCTCCGCGGCGAGATGACCTGGCGCGGCCGGGAGGACACCGGCGCCCGCCTCGTGAGCGCCCTGCGCGGCATGCACGAGGTGCGCTTCGAGGTGACCCAGGAGGCCACCACCCAGCAGGACGGCTCCCGCTGGAGCTGCACCCCCGACCTCGGCATCCACTACGCCATGACCGATCGCGCCGGCAACACGGTCCTCGGTGAGGACCAGGTGCGCGGAGCGATGGAACGGGCGGGCGCGGATCCCACGGCCCTGCACCGCGAGCTCGGCATCGCGCTCGGCGAGCCCTGGGACGAGGAGCTCGAGATCTACCGGCACGGCGCCGAGGGCGCACCGATGCGCTGGCTCCACCGCGTGGGCTGAACCGCCCACCGGTCACCGCTCGCCTCACTCTGGGCCTCGCCACGTCCTTCCGACCGTCGGACGGGCTCATGCCTCTCACGCGCGGAGCGCCCCGCCCCGGTGGACCCGGGACGGGGCGCTCCGCGCGTGACGGGTCGTGTCAGGCGCTGGTGAACATGACGGCCACGTCGTGACCGCCGAACCCGAAGGCGTTGTTCAGGACCGCGAGATCACCCGAGGGGAGCTCCGCCGGCGCATTCTGCGCGATCCGCATCGGGGTCTCGGGGTCGAGGTTCTCGATGTTGATCGTCGGCGGGGCGATGCGGTGGTGCGCCGCGAGCACGGAGAAGACCGACTCGAGCGCGCCCGCGCCGCCCAGCAGGTGACCGGTCATCGACTTCGTCGAGGTGACGACGAGCTGGTCGGTGACGCCGCCGAGGGCCTGCGAGACGGCGTTCAGCTCGCCGATGTCGCCGAGCGGGGTCGAGGTGCCGTGGGCGTTGACGTGCTTGACGTCCGCCGCCTCCAGACCGGCGTCCTCGAGCGCCTCGCGCACCGCGCGGGCCTGGCCCTCCGTGGAGGGGGCGGAGATGTGGTGCGCGTCCGAGGCCATGCCGCGGCCGGCCACGTAGGCGTAGACGCTCGCCCCGCGGGCGGCGGCGTGCTCCTCGGACTCGAGCACGAGCACGGCGGCGCCCTCACCGAGGACGAAGCCGTCGCGATCGGTGTCGTAGGGGCGGGAGGCGTGCTCGGGGTCGCCCGTGCGGGTCGACAGCGCGCGGATGTTCGCGAAGCCGGCGAGCGGCAGCGGGTGCACGCAGGACTCGGTGCCGCCCACGACGACCACGTCGGCGCGGCCGGAGCGGATCATGTCGAAGCCCTGGGCGACGGCCTCCGCGCCGGAGGCGCACGCGGAGACGGGCGTGTGCGCCCCGGCCTTCGCGCCGAGCTCGATCTCGATGTGCGCGCTCGAGGAGTTCGCCATGAGCATCGGGACGGTGAAGGGGTTCACGCGGCGGGCGCCGCGCTCACGGACCACGTCCCACTGGTTCAGGATCGTCCAGACGCCGCCGATGCCGGTGCCGATGACGACGCCGAGGCGCTCACCGGGGACCTCGGGGGTGCCGGCGTCGGACCACGCCTCGCGCGCGGCGATGAGGGCGAACTGGCCGGAGGGGTCGAGCTTCTTCGCCTCGGGACGGGCGAGCACGTCGAACGGGTCGATCGTGACCTCGCACGCGAAGTCCACGGCGAGGCCGTAGCGCTCCTTCCAGTCGTTGTCGAGGGTATGGGCCGTCGACGTGCCCTTGAGCGCGTTCTCCCAGGTGGTGGCGATATCGCCGCCGAGGGGGTTGACGGTGCCGAGACCGGTGACGGCGACACGGGGGCGAGGAGCGGTCATCTGGACCTCCGGAACGACGGGGACGGGAAGGGGCGAGGTGCAGCGACGCCCGGGACCTGGGGCCCCGGGCGCCAGGAGCGGGTCAGGACTGGGCGCCCGCGATGTAGGTGACGGCGTCGCCGACGGTGACGAGGTTCTTGACCTCTTCGTCGGGGATGCGGACGTCGAACTTCTCCTCGGCGTTGACGACGATGGTCATCATCGAGATGGAGTCGATGTCGAGGTCGTCGGTGAAGGACTTGTCGAGCTTGACGTCCTCCGTGGCGACACCGGTCTCCTCGTTGACGATCTCGGCGAGGCCCTCGAGGATCTCGTTCTCGGTGCTGGCCATGGGTGCTCCTTGTGGGTCGGTTTCTCTGGCGGGGACAGACTACCCGCGACGGACGGAGTCCGAGCGGTGATGGTCCGTCCTGGTCCGGCGCGGCGTGACGGTCACGACATGCCGCACCGGGTGGCGGGTGCTCAGGGGAGCACGATCACCTGGCCGGCGTAGGCGAGGCCCGCGCCGAAGCCGAACTGCACGAGGACGTCACCGCTGCTCGCGGCGCCCTCCTCGAGCAGACGATGGGTCGCGAGCGGGATCGACGCGGCCGAGGTGTTCCCGGTCTCCGCGATGTCCCGCCCGATGACGACGCGCTCGGGCAGCTTCAGCTGCTTGGCGAGCTCGTCGATGATGCGCATGTTCGCCTGGTGCGGCACGAACACGTCGATGTCGTCGACGGTCAGGCCGGACAGCTCGAGCATCTCGCGGATCTTCTCCGCGGTGTGCCACACGGCCCAGCGGAACACGGTGCGGCCGTCCTGCTCGAGGGTGGGCCACTCGGCGGTGCCGTCGCGGTAGTCGATCATCGACCCGGTCATCCGGATCGTGCTCCAGTTGTCGCCGTCGGAGCCCCACACGGTCGGGCCGATCAGCGGCTCGTCGCTCGCGCCGACCACGGCCGCGCCCGCGCCGTCGCCGAGCAGGAACGAGATCGAGCGATCGGTGGGGGAGACGAAGTCCGAGAGCTTCTCCGCGCCGATGACCAGCACGTTCCGGGCGCTGCCCGAGCGGATCAGCGCGTCCGCCTGGCCGATGCCGTAGGCGAAGCCCGCGCACGCGGCGGAGATGTCGTAGGCGATGACGTCGGGACGCCCGAGCTGCCCCGCGAGCCAGGTCGCGAGGGAGGGCGTGGGGTACGGGAAGGAGATCGTGGAGACGATGATCGCGTCGAGCTCGTCGATCGCGATGCCGGAGCGCTCGAGCGCCTCGCGACCCGCGGTGAGGGCGAGGTCCCTCACCCCGAGCTCGGCGCTCGCGCGGCGCCGCGTGATGATGCCGGTGCGCTGGCGGATCCACTCGTCGGAGGAGTCGATGGGGCCCACGAGGTCGTCGTTGGGGACCACCAGGTCGCCGCGGGCGGCGCCGTAGGCGAGCACCCGGGAGCCGGCGACGACGGGCTGGGTCTTCAGCGCGGGTGCCATGGTCAGTCCTCCTGGTGCGCACTGGAGCGGTCGTCGGAGCCCGAGGAGAACAGTCCGTGCTCGGCGACGAAGACCCGTGCGGCCTCGAGATCGTCGGGGGTGTTGAGGTTCATCAGAGCGACGCCCTTCAGCTCCCGCTTGGCGAGGCCGGTGAGCGTCCCCGCGGGGGCCACCTCGAGGATCCCGGTCACCTGCCTCTGCGCGAAGACCCCCATGCAGGACTCCCAGTCCACCGGAGCGGAGACCTGGTCGACGATCAGCTCGAGGTAGCGGGAGCCCGTGGTCACGATCTCGCCGCCCGCGTTGGACACCAGCGGGCACTGAGCCAGGGGGTCCGAGACCGTCAGGCCGGGGGCGAAGGCGGCGAGCTCCTCCCGGGCCCCGGCCATGAAGGCGGTGTGGAAGGCCCCCGCGACCTGCAGCGGGATGACGCGGGCACGAGCCGGAGGGTTCTCCACGAGGGCCTGGATCTGCGCGGCGGTGCCCGCGGCGACCACCTGGGCGGCGGAGTTCAGGTTCGCCGGCGCCAGATCGTGCTCGCGGATCGCTGCGATGACCTCGTCGCGCACTCCGCCTACGACCGCGGCCATCGAGGTCGGCTCGGCCGCGGCGGCGGTCGCCATGGCCCGGGAGCGCACGGCGACCAGTCGCATCGCGTCCTCGGCCGTGAGAACACCGGAGAGGGCCGCGGCGGTCACCTCGCCCACGCTATGACCGGCGAGCAGATCCGCCTGCGCGCCGGCCGCGAAGCCGTCCCCTTCGGTGAGGCAGTCCGCGGCGGTCAGACCCGCGGCGACCAGCAGCGGCTGGGCCACCGCGGTGTCGCGGATGGTATCCGCATCGGACTCGGTGCCGTGGCGGAGAAGGTCGACGCCCGCGGCCTCGGAGAGCCCGGAGAGGGACGCCTCGACGCCGGGCAGCTCGAGCCACGGGGCGAGGAAGCCGGGCTTCTGCGCCCCCTGTCCGGGGCAGACGATCGCGAGCACGGGGACCTCCAAGGGAGTGGACGGGGCGGGCCGACCGGACGGCGGGACCCGCGGGGGTGAGGGGAGACGGCACCGGGCCGCCCGTCCCGGAGGACGGACGGCCCGGTGCGTGGATCAGGACTCGCCGCCGAACGACCCGGACTGGCCGGCGTTCACGTCGGTGAGGTCGTACTTGTCGATCGCCTGGCGCACCAGGGACGGATCGATCGTGCCCTCGCGGGCCAGCAGCTGGAGCGCCTTGACGACCATCGAGTGGGCGTCGATCTTGAGGAACCGGCGCGCGGCGGGGCGGGTGTCGGAGAAGCCCCAGCCGTCGGCGCCGAGCACGCCGTAGCTGCCCGGGACCCACTCGCGGATGAGGTCCGGGACCAGGAAGTCGTAGTCGCTCGAGGCGACGAACGGCCCGGTCACGCCCTGCAGGCGGGAGGAGATCCACGGGGTGCGCTGGTCCTCGGGGTGGAGCAGGTTGTGCTTCTCCGCCTCGAGGGCGTCCTTGCGCAGCTCCGTCCACGAGGTCACGGACCACACGCTCGCACGCACGCCCCAGTCATCGGCGAGGATCTCGCGGGCGTGGCGGGCCCACGGCACACCGACGCCGGAGGAGAGCAGCTGGACCTCGGGGCCCTCGCCCTCCGCGGCGCCCTCGAGCAGGTACATGCCCTTGAGCAGGCCCTCGATGTCGAGCCCCTCGGGCTCGGCCGGCTGCACGATCGGCTCGTTGTAGACGGTGAGGTAGTAGAAGACCTCCTGGAGGCGGGTCTCGTCCTCCCCGTACATGCGCTGCAGGCCGTCGCGCAGGATGTGCCCGATCTCGTAGCCGTACGCCGGGTCGTAGATGACCGCGCCCGGGTTCGTGTAGGCGAGGATCGGGGAGTGGCCGTCCATGTGCTGGAGGCCCTCGCCGGCAAGGGTCGTCTTGCCGGCGGTCGCGCCGATGACGAAGCCCTTCGCCATCTGGTCCCCGGCGGCCCAGAAGAAGTCGCCGGTGCGCTGGAACCCGAACATCGAGTAGAAGATGTAGAGCGGGATCATCGGCAGGTCATGGGTGGAGTACGAGGTGCCCGCCGCGGTGAACGCGGAGGTCGAGCTGATCTCGTTGATGCCCATGTGCTTGATCTGGCCCTGCACCGACTCCTTGTAGGCCAGGAGCAGGTCGCGGTCCACCGAGAGGTAGTTCTGGCCGTCGGGGTTGTAGATCTTCGCCGTCGGGAACAGCGAGTCCATGCCGAAGGTGCGCGCCTCGTCGGGGATGATCGGCACCCAGCGCTTGCCGCTCTGCTTGTCGCGCAGCAGGTCCTTGAGCAGTCGCACGAGCGCCATGGTCGTGGCGATCTCCTGCTTGCCGGAGCCGCGCTTGGCGACCTCCCAGACCTTCTCCTCGGGCATCGGCAGCGGGGTGTGCTCGGTGCGGCGCGAGGGCACCGCGCCGAGCTCGGCGCGACGGGACTCGAAGTAGCGCATGACCTCGGAGTCGGGCTCGGGCACGTAGAGCGGGGCGTCGTAGACGCTGCCGGACTCGAGCTGCTCGTCGGTGAAGGGGATGTTCAGGGTGTCGCGAAGGGCCTTGAGGTCCTCGAGCGTGAACTTCTTCATCTGGTGGGTCGCGTTGCGGCCCGCGAAGCTCTTGCCCAGGCGGTAGCCCTTGATGGTGTGCGCGAGGATCACCGTGGGCTGGCCCTTGTGGTCCATCGCGGCCTGGAAGGCGGCGTGGATCTTCCGGGTGTCGTGGCCGCCGCGGTTGAGCTTCCACCAGATGTCGTCGTCGGACATGTCCTCGACGAGCGCCTTCGTGCGCGGGTCGCGCCCGAAGAAGTTGTCGCGGATGAAGCCGCCGTTCTCCGCCCGGTAGGTCTGGAAGTCGCCGTCCGGGGTGGAGTTCATGAGGTCGATGAGGGCGCCGTCGTCGGAGGCCTCGAGCAGCGGGTCCCAGCCCGCGCCCCAGATCACCTTGATGACGTTCCAGCCCGCACCGCGGAACTGCGCCTCGAGCTCCTGGATGATCTTGCCGTTGCCGCGCACCGGGCCGTCGAGGCGCTGCAGGTTGCAGTTCACGACGAAGGTGAGGTTGTCCAGGTGCTCCTTGGCGGCGATGTGCAGCGCGCCGCGGGACTCGACCTCGTCCATCTCGCCGTCGCCGAGGAACGCCCAGGTGTGCTGCTGGGAGGTGTCCTTGAGCCCGCGGTTGTGGAGGTACTTGTCGAACGAGGCCTGCTCGATCGCGTTGACCGGGCCGATGCCCATCGAGACCGTCGGGAACTCCCAGAAGTCCTGCATCGCCCGCGGGTGCGGGTAGGACGGCATGCCGACGGGGCTGGACTTCTCCTGGCGGAACCCGTCGAGCTGCTCCTGGGTGAGGCGGCCCTGGAGGAAGGCGCGGGCGTAGATGCCGGGGGAGGCGTGGCCCTGGAAGAAGACGTGGTCGCCGCCGCCCTCGTGGTCACGGCCGCGGAAGAAGTGGTTGAAGCCCACCTCGTACATCGTCGCGATCGAGGCGTAGCTCGAGAGGTGGCCGCCGACGGAGACGCCGGGGCGCTGGGCGCGATGGACGATCATCGCCGCGTTCCAGCGGTTGATGTCGCGGATCTCGCGCTCGAGGCGGAGGTCACCGGGGTACTCGGGCTGCTGATCCGCCGGGATCGTGTTGACGTAGTCCGTCGTCAGCGAATCGGGCAGGTGGAGATCCTGGTGGCGGGCATGCTGGATGAGGTTCTGGACGATCTCGGAGGCGCGGTCCTCGCCGCGCTGCTCCACGAGGCCGTCGAAGGAGTCCAGCCACTCCCGCGTCTCCTCGGGATCAGGATCCTGCGCATGGCTGGGCAGGTTGATACCGATGGGACGAGGCGTCTCGAACGAACTCACACTGTCCTTCTCTCTACGGGAGGCGTCGGACCAGCCGACGGATGGTGCGACGGTGCGCCCGGACCTTCGGCCATGGTGCCCGTCAGCCTACCGTCGTGCGCACCGCTCCCGAGGTTCCTGTCGGCCCCTGGGACCGTGAGAGACCCGACACGCGCCGCGGGTGGAGGAGGGCGGGTGGGCCGAGGATCCCGCCCCCGCCGGTGCGTGCCGACGGGCCGTGGGATAGCATCGACCTGCGAGCAGCAGTGCCTCGGGGCCTCCGTCTCCGTTCGTCCGCTCCGCATCCGGCGCCGCTCGTGCGCCGTCCGTCATCCCCGTCCCGTGAGGAGTCCGTTCTTGTCACCGTCGTCCGACGTCAATGCCACCAGCTCGCCCGTAGAGGTGATGGCCCTCTCGACGGGGCAGATCGTGCAGGAGTTCGGGTACGACGACGACGTCGACCTCGATCTGCGGGACGCGATCGAGGACGCCATCGGCGAGGAGCTCGAGGACGAGGACTGCCAGGAGATCGTCGACGCCGTCATCATGTGGTGGCGCGAGGAGGACGGCGACCTCACCGATGCCCTCGTCGACACCTTGACCACCCTCACCGCGGGCGGTCCGATCTGGCTGCTGCTGCCCAAGGCCGGCCGTGACGGCCACGTCACCCCGGGCGAGGTCCAGGAGGCCGCGGGCACCGCGGGCCTGCGCGTCATGAGCACCGTGAGCCTCGCTGCGGACTGGACCGGCACCCGCCTCGCCTCCCGTCAGTGATCCACCGGCGCCGCCCTCCCGGGGCGGCGCCCACGGGGCCCCGCCCCGACGGGGTCGTTAGCTCAGCCGGTAGAGCGCCACGTTTACACCGTGGATGTCGGGGGTTCGAACCCCTCACGACCCACCCGATCAGCACCCTCGACGCAGGGCGAGCACTCCGGTGCGTCCGTCGAGCGCGCCGTGGAACCGGGCCGTGAGCGCCGGATCCGATGCCTCCCGTGCGAGCAGGGCGGCCTGCTCGCGGTGCAGCTCGAGCAGCAGCATCCCGCCCGGGGCGAGCCAGGTCGGCGCCTCGGTCACGAGCCGCCGCGCGAGGTCCAGCCCGTCCTCCCCGCCGTGCACCGCGAGCTCGCTCTCGTGCTCGCGCACCTCGCGGGGGAGGAGCGGCAGCGCCGTGGTCGGGACGTAGGGGGTGACCGCCGCGATCACGTCGACCGCGCCGCGCAGCGACGCCGGGAGCGCATCGAGCAGGTCCCCGCGGTGCACGCCCGCCGTGGGCGGCAGGTGGCGGCGTGCGTGGTCGAGCGGGACCGGGTCCACGTCCGCCACATCCAGGGAGACCGAGGGCAGCGCGCGGTGCACGACCGCGGCGATCGGGGCGATGCCGCAGCAGGCCTCGACGAACCGTGGGCCGCGAGGCGAGGCGGGGTGACCGCGCAGGGCGGCGACCGCGAGCCGGGCGAGCAGGCGCGTGCGGCGCCGGGGCACGAAGCAGCCGGGGCCAAGCGGAAGGTGGAGCCCGCAGAACTCCACCTCGCCCACCACGTGCTCGAGCATGGCCCCGGCGATCCGGTGCGCGGTGAGCTCCTCGAGCTCCTCGGCGGAGCGGGCCCGGGAGAAGAGCAGCTGCGCCTCCTCCTCGGCGAAGACGCTGCCGGAGGCGCGCAGCCGCGCCGTGAGGGCGCTCGCGCTCAGGCGCTGCGCGTCAGCAGGTAGGCCAGGCACAGCGCTCCGACGACGATCACGACCACGAGCAGCCAGATGACGGCGGAGCGGGAGTCGCGCTCACGCTCGCGCTCCGATCGGGGTCGCGCCGCATCGGCGCGCAGGGCGCGTACGGTGCGAGGGATCATCACCACCAGTGTGGTGACGATGGCGATCGCGAAGACGATGAGGATGACGGTGCCCACGGACCCCAGTCTGGCATCCCCGCCGTGATCGTGTCCTCCGACCCGGCACCACCCCTCGGTGAACGGAGGTGAGGTGGCATGCCTGACCTCGACCCCGCCACCGACGCCTCCCGTTCCTATACTGGGAGACCCCCCAAGGCCCCCTATGGGAAGGCACCGCATGACCGCGCCGCAGGCGTCCACCGTCCCGTCCCCGCTCGACGTGGCCCGGATCCGGGAGGACTTCCCGATCCTCGGCCGCCGGCTCGACGAGACGACCCCGCTGATCTACCTGGACTCCGGAGCGACCGCCCAACGCCCCCAGCAGGTCATCGACGCCGAGGTCGCCTTCCTCCGTCACGACAACGCCGCCGTCAAGCGCGGGGCCCATCGCCTCGCCGAGGCCGCGACCGACGCCTACGAGACCGCGCGGGAGACCGTCGCCGGCTTCGTCGGTGCCGCGCGACCCGAGGAGATCGCGTTCACCAAGAACGCGACCGAGGCGCTGAACCTCGTCGCCTACTCGCTGGGCAACGGGGACGCCTCGACGCCGGAGCGGCTGCGGGTGCGCGAGGGCGACGAGATCCTCGTGACCCAGATGGAGCACCACGCGAACCTCGTGCCCTGGCAGGAGCTCGCGCGGCGCACCGGCGCCACGCTGCGCTGGATCCCGCTCGGCGACGACTTCCACCTCGACCTCTCCGACCTGGGCTCCCTCCTGACCGAGCGCACCAAGGTGCTCGCCCTGACCCACCAGTCCAACGTGCTGGGCACCGTGAACCCGGTCGCCGAGCTCGCCGAGGCCGCCCACGCCGTGGGCGCGCTCGTGGTGCTCGACGCGTGCCAGTCCGTGCCTCACATGAGCGTGGACCTGCCGGGCCTCGGCGTGGACCTCGCCGCGTTCTCCGGGCACAAGATGCTGGGGCCGACGGGGATCGGCGCGCTCTGGGGACGCCACGAGATCCTCGAGCAGCTGCCGCCCTTCATCACCGGCGGATCCATGATCGAGACCGTGACCATGGAGCGCACGACCTACGCCGAGCCGCCGGCCCGTTTCGAGGCGGGCACCCCGATGATCTCCCAGGCCGTCGGCCTCGCCGCCGCCTGCGACTACCTCTCCTCGCTCGGCATGGACGCGGTCGCCGCCCACGAGCGCGAGCTCACCGACCGCGCCGTGCGGGGCCTCGCCGCCCTCCCCGGGGTGCGGATCCTGGGCCCTGGCCCCGGTCCGGACCGGGTGGGCGCCGTGTCCTTCGTCCTCGAGGGGCGCCACCCCCACGACGTCGGCCAGGTGCTCGACTCCCGCGGCGTCGAGGTGCGGGTGGGCCATCACTGCGCGTGGCCCCTGCACCGCCGCTACGGCGTGCCCGGCACCACGCGCGCCACCTTCTCCGTGTACACCACCCCGGAGGAGGTCGATGCGCTCGTCGAGGGCATGGGCGCCGTCATCGACTTCTTCGCCCGCTTCGAGTGATCGGAGACCCCATGGATCTCACCTCTCTGTACACCGACATCATCTTCGAGCACGACAAGCGCCCTCTCCACGCGGGGCTGCGCGAGCCCTTCGACGCCGAGGTCCACCATGTGAACCCCACCTGCGGCGACGAGATCACCCTGCGCGTGCACCTCGCCACCGGGGAGGACGGCGCCGTGCGCGTCGAGGACGTCTCCTACGACGCGACGGGCTGCGCGATGAGCCGCTCCTCCGCCTCGATCATGAGCGACCTGCTCATCGGGCGCACCCTCGCCGAGATCGAGCCGATCGCCGCCCACATGGACCAGGTCATGCACGCCCGCGGCAAGCAGGCCGGGGACGAGGAGATCATCGGCGACGGCATCGCGCTGGTGGGCGCCGCGAAGTTCCCCAACCGGGTGAAGTGCGTGCTCATGTCCTGGAAGGCGTTCCAGGCCGCGCTCGTCGAGACCCGCGTGCTGGGCGCCTGATGGGTGCCCCGGTGCTCGACGACGTCGTCGGCGTCCTCGAGGAGGCCTACCCGCTCTCCTGGGCGGAGGACTGGGACCGCGCCGGCCTCGTCCTGGGGGAGCGGCAGGCCCCGGTGCGCTCCGTGCTGCTCGCCGTCGACCCGACCCTTCACGTGGCCCGCGAGGCGATCGACGGCGGCCACCAGCTGCTCGTCACCCACCACCCGCTGCTGCTGCGCGGCGCGAGCTTCCTGCCCGCCGAGGACGGCAAGGGCGCGGTCGTCACCGCCCTCCTGCGCGCCGGCGTGGGCCTGTGGTGCGGGCACACCAACGTGGACCGCTCCACCCTCGGCACCGTCGGCGCCTGGATCCGGGCGCTCGACCTGCAGGACGCACGACCGCTGGGTGGCGGCGAGGGACGGGACACGGGTGCCCGCGAGAGCGCCGCCCACGGCTCCGCCCGCTTCGGCCTGGGCGCCGTGGGCACGCTCCCTGCACCGATGACCGTCGCCGCGCTGAGCGAGCGGATCGCCGGGATCGTCCCCGCGACGGCCCGCGGGATCCTCCGCACCGGCGATCCGGGCCGCGTCGTCCGCACGCTCGCCGTCTGCCCCGGCGCGGGGGACTCCTTCCTCTCCGACGCCGCCGCGGCGGGGGCGGACGCCTACGTGACCTCGGACCTCCGCCACCATCCGGCCCTCGAGCACGTGGAGTCCGCGGCGGATCCGCTCGCGGTGCCGGCGCTTGTGGACGTGCCGCATGCCGCGAGCGAGGCCCTGTGGCTCCCGCTCGCCCAGGAGCTGCTGACCGCGGCCCTTCCCGGTCTCGAGGTGGCCGTCTCCGCGCGCCCCACCGATCCCTGGACCGGGCGCGCGGGCTGAGCCGTGGCCCGTCTGGTCCTCCTCAACGGCGCGCCCGGCAGCGGGAAGTCGACGCTCGCGCGTGAGCTCGTCGCGGGCGACCCCGATGCCCTCGCGATCGACGTCGACCAGATCAAGCACGGCCTCGGCTCGTGGCCCGGCGACCCGCAGCGGGCCGGGCTCCGGGCACGGGAGCTCGCCCTCGCGCTTCTCGAGGCGCAGCTCGCCGCCGGCGCCGATGCGGTGCTCGGGCAGTACCTCGCCCGGCCCGAGTTCCCCGCGGCGCTCGAGGAGGCGGCCCGCCGCCGCGGCGCACGGTTCCACGAGCTCGTGCTCGATCTCGACGCCTCCACCCTCGCGGCCCGGCTCGCCGCTCGGGGTGAGCGACCGGACCGACCCGAGCATGCGGTGAACACCGCCCTCACGCCGCCGTCGGACGCGCCGCAGCTGATCGCCTCGCTCGAGAGGATCGAGGAGATCCGCCCGCGGGCGCGGCGGATCGACGCCCGGGGCGGGATCGCAGAGGTGCGGGAGCGACTTCGCGCCGCGATCCTCGCGGCGGAGTCCGCCGACTATGTCACGGAGGACGACGGCGGCGCGGAGGGGCCTCAGCCCACCGGGTCGACGACCACGAGCTGATCCCCGTCGAGCTCGACACCGAGCGGCGCACCGGCGACACCCGGCACCGCGGCGAGACGCTCGCGCAGCAGGTCCACGAGGGCGTCCGCGTCGCCGGGCAGCTCCGGGGCGGCGATCAGCTCCCGGGTGACGATCCCGCGGTAGCGCTTCGCATCGTGCGAGATCACTTTCCGCACGCCTCCCCGCTCCTGCACGGGCGCGACCTGCAGAACCCGCGCCCCGTGCCCGCTGCGCAGCGGGAGCATCGAGCGGTACGCCCCCGAGCGGGAGTCGACCACGAGCGGCGAGGGCCCCGCCCCTGTCTCCTCGAGCAGGCGCGTGCGCAGCGGCTTCAGGTGGTCGGACCACCAAGGCCCGGCCGCTCCGAGCCGCTGCACGCGGGACCCGGCGGAGAGCCGGTAGGCGGGCACGTGGTCCCCGGCGGCGTCGACGACGCCGAGAAGGGCGCTCATGACGAGCACCCGTCGGTCCTCGGGGATCACCGCGCCGGCGGAGAGCTGGTCGTAGAGCACCCCGGAGTAGACGGAGAGGGCCGGCCCCGCGGGCTCCTCGTGGATCGCGGCCATCCGCGCCACGAGCTCGGGGGAGGAGGCGGGCACGCCGAGGCGCTCCCCGCCGTCGCGCCCCTCGGCGGTGCGCCGCGCCGCCCTCAGCATCGTCTCCCGCGCCCGCGCCAGCTCCGGGTGGGTGAGCGTCGACGGATCCAGCGGTGCGCTCCCGTCGGCGGGGCGGGTCTTCGTCTCGGAGGGCGGCAGCAGCATCAGCACCCGTCCATTGTCCCGGGCCGCGGCGTCGGGGCCGGCAGGCGGGGCGGAGAGCTTGCGCACGCCGCGACCGGGCCCGGCGCAGGGCAAGGACTCGCGGGCGTAGGATCCTGGGCGGACCAGTCGGCCGGGCAGTCGCGTCCCCGCACTCGTGCGGGGCCGAGGAAAGTCCGGGCTCCGTCTGGCACGGTGGTGGGTAACGCCCACCCGGAGTGATCCGCGGGACAGTGCCACAGAGAGCAGACCGCCTCCCCGCCCTCGGGCGGGGCGGTAAGGGTGAAAGGGTGGTGCAAGAGACCACCGCGGTCTCGGTGACGAGGCCGGCACGGTAAACCCCACCGGGAGCAAGGTCGGACAGGACGCGTTCGAGGGTGCCAGCCCGAGCGTCCGGGTGGACCGCTGGAGGTCGTCGGCAACGGCGATCCGAGAGGGATGACTGTCGAACACAGAACCCGGCTTACAGGCCGGCTGGTCCGCTCGACATGGACGGGCCCGGACGCGAGAGCGTCCGGGCCCGTTCCTCGTCGGCGGGGGCGGTCCTCAGTCCGAGGACGCCGCCTTCTTCGCCCGCTTGGCCTCCTTGCGGGCCAGCGCCGCGGCGCCGATGATCCCGGCCTCGTTGCGCAGCTTCGCGGGCACGATCGGGGTCTTCAGATCCAGCAGCGGCAGGTACTTCTCGTGGTGCTTGGAGACGCCGCCGCCCACGACGAACAGGTCGGGGCTGAAGAGGAACTCGATGTGCGCGTAGTACTCCTGCAGGCGCGCCGCCCAGGTCGTCCAGTCGAGGTCCTCGCGGTCCCGGGCGGAGTCCGCCATGTACTTCTCGGCGTCCATGTCGTGGAGCAGCACGTGCCCGAGCTCCGTGTTGGGCACGAGCTCGCCGTCGTTGAACACCGCGCTGCCCACGCCGGTGCCGAGCGTGGTCACGATGACGACGCCCTTCTGCTTGCGGGCCGCGCCGAACTCGGCCTCGGCGATGCCGGCGGCGTCCGCGTCGTTGACCACGAACACGTCGTGGCCGGTGCGCTCGGTGAACAGGGCGTCGGCGTCCGTGCCGATCCAGGAGTCGTCCACGTTCGCCGCGGTGCGGGCGATCCCGTGCTGGATGACCGCCGGGAAGGTGACGCCCACCGGCATGCCGGCGGGGACGTCGAAGGAGTCCAGGAGGTCGCGGACGGTGTCCGCGACGGCATCGGGGAGGGACGGCTGGGGGGTCGGGATGCGCACGCGGTCCGCGGCGAGCTTCCCCTTGCGCAGATCGACGGGGGCGCCCTTGATGCCGCTGCCGCCGATGTCGATGCCGAAGGCCGTCTTCTGCTTGTCAGAGCTCACGATGGGTCCTCGTCCCGGTCCGCCGGGTCCGGGGCCGTCCGACGGGCGGCCGCGAGGGACAGTATGCCGAAGATCTCCTCACGGCACGGACCCCGTCCTGCCCGTCGGCCCGCTCAGACGACCGTGAGCAGCTCCGGCCCGTCCTCGTTGATCACGAGGGTGTGCTCGAACTGCGCGGTGAAGCCGCGGTCGCGGGTGACGACGGTCCAGCCGTCGTCCCACTGCTCCCACGCCTGCGAGCCGAGCGTGACCATCGGCTCGACCGTGAGCGTCATGCCCTCGGCGATGACGTCGTCGAACATGGGGGCCGAGTCGTAGTGGGGGATGACCAGCCCGTTGTGGAAGCCCTCCGCGACGCCGTGACCGGTGTAGTCGTGCACGGACTCATAGCCGAAGCGGCGCACGTACTTCTCGACGACCCGGCCGATGACGTTGACCTCGCGGCCGGGCTTCGCGGCGCGGATGCCGCGCATCATCGCCTCCTCGGAGCGGGTGACGAGCTCGTCGACGCGCGGGTCGACCTCGCCCACCCGGAAGGTGGCGTTGGTGTCGCCGTGCACGCCGTGCAGGAAGGCGGTGACGTCGACGTTGAGGATGTCGCCCTCCTCCATGACCGTCGAGTCGGGGATGCCGTGGCAGATGACCTCGTTGAGGCTCGTGCAGCAGGACTTCTCGAAGCCGAGGTAGCCGAGGGTCGAGGGGTACGCGCCCTCGGAGAGGAGCACCTCGTGGACGACCGCGTCGATCGCGTCGGTCGTCACCCCGGGGCGCGCGGCCTCGCCGGCGGCCTGCAGGGCGAGGGCGGCGACGCGGGAGGCCTCGCGGACGCGGGCGATGACGTCGGGCGTCTGGACGTAGGGACCGGAGTCGGAGACCGCCTCGTCCTTGCCGACGTACTCGGGGCGCTCGATGCTCGCGGGCACGCTGCGACGGGGGGAGAGCTCGCCGGGCACCAGCTCCGCGCGTCCCTCCGGACGGATCCATTCCTGCTCTACAGTCATGGGCACCATCCTCTCAGCTCTGGGAAGGAGCACACCGTGAGCGAGCCCACGCCGTTCTACTACAACCTGGACACGAAGCAGGTCGAGGAGGGGCACCAGTCCCCGGGGAGCCAGCTGATGGGTCCCTACGCCTCCCGCGAGGAGGCGCAGCACGCGCTCGAGAAGGCCGCCGCGCGCAACGAGTCCTGGGACCGCGACGACGCGGCCTGGGACGCGGAGGACTGACCTCCGCGGATCAGCCCTCCCGGCCCGGGGTCACTCGAAGGAGTGCTCCGGGCCCGGGTAGGCGCGGGAGGTGACCGCGGCGCGGTAGTCCTCCGCCGCGGTCTGCAGCTGACCGCGCAGGTGCGCGAAGGTGCGCACGAAACGGCCCTCGAAGCCGGAGAGGCCGGCCATGTCCTGCCACACGAGCACCTGGCCGTCGCAGTCGGGGCCGGCGCCGATCCCGATCGTCGGCACCGCGACCACCTCGGTGATGCGGGCGGCGACCGCGGCGGGCACGAGCTCGAGCACGATCGCGGAGACCCCGGCCTCCTGGAGGGCGATGGCGTCGTCGGCGAGCTGATCGGCCCCGGCGGTCTCCCGGCCCTGGACGCGATGCCCGGAGAGGGCGTTCACGGACTGCGGCGTGAAGCCCAGGTGGCCGATGACGGGGATCCCCGCGGCGACGAGCGCCCGCACCTGCGGCACGATCTCGTGGCCGCCCTCGAGCTTCACGGCCTCGGCGCCCGCCCGGATCAGCTCGACGCCGTGGCGCACGGCGTCCTCGGGGCCGGTCTGGTAGGTGCCGAAGGCGAGGTCGGCGACGACGAGCGGGCGGTGCACGCTGCGGGCGACCGCGCCCGTGAAGGTCAGCATGTCCTGGTGGGTGGTCGACGTGGTCGAGCTGTACCCGAGAACGGCGGTGCCCACCGAGTCGCCCACGAGCAGCACGTCGATGCCGGCGGCCTCGAAGACCTGCGCGGAGACCTGGTCGTACGCGGTGAGCATCGTGAACGGGCGACCGCGCTCCTTCGCGTCCAGCAGGTGGCGCAGGCGGATCTTGGCCGGGCCGGAGGTCGGGGGTGTCGGGGCGCTGCTCACGGGGTCTCCTGGGCGGGTCGGTGACGGACGGCTCCCATTGTGCCCGCGCAGGGCGGTACGTGGGGACCTCTCCCCATGGTCACCGCCCGCAGGGCTGTGGCAGGGTGATGCTCACAGGGGACGCACAGAAGGTGGGTCCCTCCGGGGAAGAGGGAACACCGATGACCACCATGATCCGCAGGAACGCCCGCCGCGGGGCCGTCGTGCTCGGAAGCCTGGCCGTGGTGCTCGGCGCCGCCGCGTGCGGCGGCAGCTCCGACGACGCCGCCGCGCCGGAGGAGAAGACCACCGAGGCCGCCAGCGCCGCCGAGGAGGCCGGGGACGACGCGGCCGCCGCCGAGGACAGCGCCTCCGACGAGGGCGGCGCCGCGAGCGAGGACGCCGGTGACGACGCCGCCGCCTCCGGCCCGCTGTCCGAGGAGGACCTCTCGGCCGCGAGCACGACGTTCATCGACTTCATGAGCAAGGCGGCCGACGGCGACGGCGAGGGTGCCTGCGCGCTCATGGTCGATCCGACCACCGGCGACGCGGTGTCCGGACAGGCTCTCGAGGCCTGTGGCAGCACTCTCGAGAAGCAGCTCGGCGATTCCGTCGACCCCTCGATGAAGAGCATGTTCACCGAGGAGAACGTCAAGGCCGAGGACAACGGCGACGGGACCGCGAAGATCGTCTTCATGGAGCAGGAGATGCCGAGCTTCTCGATCGTCAAGGGGAAGTCCGGCGACTGGCTGATCGACGCCGGCATCTCCGCCGGCTGAGCCCGACCAGCGCACACCACGCACACCCGACCCGCCCCCGGGACAGCATCCCGGGGGCGGGTCGAGTCGTGCACACTAAGGGCATGGATCAGCTGCAGGACGACGTCATCCGCCGGGTCACCGATCACGACGTGCGGTTCATCCGCCTGTGGTTCTGCGACATCGTGGGGACGTTGAAGTCCATCGCGATCTCACCCGCGGATCTCGAGACCGCCTTCACCGAGGGCGTCGGCATCGACGGCTCCACGATCGAGGGGCTCACCCGCAGTTACGAGTCCGACATGCTGCTGCGGCCGGACCCGCGCACCTTCGAGCTGCTCACCTGGCGCGGCACGAGCAACGCGACCGCCCGCATGATGTGCGACGTGCTCACGCCGGACGGCGAGCCCGCCGCCTCGGACCCGCGCCGTGTCCTCAAGGACATGCTCGCCCGCGTGGAGCAGAAGGGCCTGGACTTCTACACGCACCCCGAGATCGAGTTCTACCTCTTCCAGGAGCCCTACCGGACCGGGCGCGCGCTCCAGCCGATCGACCACGCCGGCTACTTCGACCACGTGCACCGCGGCAACGGCCAGGACTTCCGCCGCGCCGCGATCGAGCACCTCGAGGGCATGAACATCCAGGTGGAGTTCTCCCACCACGAGAACGGCCCCGGCCAGAACGAGATCGACCTGCGCTACGCGGACGCGCTCACCACGGCGGACAACATCATCACGCTGCGCACCGTCGTCAAGGAGGTCGCGCTCGGCATGGACCAGGTGGCGACCTTCATGCCGAAGCCGATGATCGAGCACCCCGGCTCCGGCATGCACACCCACCTCTCGCTCTTCCAGGGCGGGCGCAACGCCTTCCACGAGCCCGGCGCCGAGTACGGCCTCTCCCGCATGGGCCGGCAGTTCATCGCCGGCCTGCTGCGTCACGCGGGGGAGTACTGCGCGGTGACGAACCAGTGGGTGAACTCCTACAAGCGCCTGTGGGGCGCGCAGGAGGCCCCGAGCTACGTCTGCTGGGGGCACAACAACCGTTCAGCGCTCGTGCGGGTGCCCTTCCACAAGCCCACCAAGGGCACCAGCTCACGCGTGGAGTTCCGGGGCCTGGACTCCGCCTCCAACCCGTACCTCGCCTTCGCGGTGCTGCTGGCGGCGGGGCTCGAGGGCATCGAGCAGGAGTACGAGCTGCCCGAGGGCTCCGAGGACGCCGTGTGGGACCTCACCGAGCGCGAGCGCCAGGCGATGGGCATCGAGCCGCTACCCACGGACCTCTTCCGCGCCCTCGAGATCTTCGAGAGCTCCGAGCTCATGGCCCGCACCCTCGGCGAGCAGGTCTTCGAGTTCTTCCTGCGCGACAAGCGCAACGAGTGGTCCCGCTACCGCGAGCAGGTCACGGACTACGAGCTCGACGCGACCTTCGGGCGCGTGTGAGGGAGGGGATCCCGTGACCCCCGAGCCG
Organism: Brachybacterium sp. SGAir0954; assembly: GCF_005490785.1. Lineage (GTDB taxonomy): Bacteria > Actinomycetota > Actinomycetes > Actinomycetales > Dermabacteraceae > Brachybacterium > Brachybacterium rhamnosum. Next base: position 2,367,582 of record NZ_CP027295.1, read on the forward strand.
CCCACCACCACCGGTGCCCTCGCACGACTGGGCTTCACGAGCACCGAGCGGGTGCGCCGCTTCCTCACCGAGCCGGCGCTGGCCGGGCTCGAGAAGGGCGCGGCGGCCGCGCTCGGCGCGACCCCGGACGGCGACGAGGCAGTCCTCGGTCTGCTCCGCCTCGCGGAGTCCGCGATCGAGGCGGGGCACCGGACCCTGCTCCAGGAGTTCCTCGGGGACGTCTCCACGCCCGGGAAGCCCGGGCACCGGCTGATCCGGCTGCTGGGGACCTCCGTCGCGCTCGGCGACGTGCTCACCCGCCACCCCGAGCTGCTCGAGGTGCTGCGCCGCGGTGACGACGGGCTGACCCGGCCCCGGGACGCCGTGCGCAAGGACCTGCTGCGCGCCGTGGGCGCCGACCCCGCCGCCGACGTCCCCCTCGCCGCGCTCACCGGCCGTGAGGCGCGGGACGCCCTCCGCGTCGCCTATCACGAGCGCCTGCTGCAGATCGCCGCGGCGGACGTCGTCGCCGAGGAGCCGGTGCCGCTGCAGCCGCAGGTCTCCGCCGCGATCGCCGACCTCGCCGACGCGGCCCTCGAGACCGCGGCCGCCGTGGCCCGCGGCGCCGTGGACGGGCACGAGGCGGTGCGCTGGAGCGTCATCGCCATGGGGAAGACGGGCGCCCGGGAGCTCAACTACCTCTCCGACGTCGACGTCATGCACGTCGTCGCGGTGGCCGACGGCGCGGACATCGACGAGGACGAGCTCGTCGCGCGCGGATCCGCCCTCGCGCGCGAGCTCGCGCGGGTCTGCTCGGACCGCACGGCCGAGGGCTCCCTGTGGCAGGTCGACGCGAACCTCCGCCCCGAGGGCAAGGACGGCCCGCTCGTGCGCACCCCGGACTCGTTCCGGCGCTACTACACGACCTGGGCGAAGTCGTGGGAGTTCCAGGCGCTGCTGAAGGCGCGCGCCGCGGCCGGCGACCGGGAGCTGGGCCGCGACTTCGAGGCGATGGTCGAGCCCTGGATCTGGAAGGCCTCGACCCGCGACGGCTTCGTCGAGGACACCCGCGCCATGCGCCGCCGGGTGATCGCGCACATCAAGGCCGGCGAGGCGGACAGGAACCTCAAGCTGGGTCCGGGCGGACTGCGCGACGTCGAGTTCACCGTCCAGCTGCTGCAGATGGTCCACGGCCGCACCGACGAGCAGCTCCACGCCCGCACGACCCTCGAGGCGCTCGCGCGGCTGGGGGAGGGCGGCTACATCGCCCGCTCCCAGGTCGAGGAGATGGACGAGGCCTATCGCTTCCTGCGCGCCACCGAGCACCGGCTGCAGCTGCACCGCATGCGCCGCACCCAGGTCCTGCCGACGGCCGAGGGAGACCTGCGCCGTCTCGCCCGCTCGCTGCGGCTGGGCCCTGAGGAGTTCCGACGCCGCTACCAGCGCACCCGTCGGCGCGTGCGGCAGCTCCACGAGGAGATCTACTACCGACCGCTGCTCGTCACCTCCGCGAAGCTCTCCGACGACCAGATCGCGCTGAGCCCCGAGGGCGCCGCCGTGCGGCTCTCCGCGATCGGCTACCGGGACGGGGCACGCGCCCTGACCCACATCAAGGCCCTCACGGACGGGCTCTCGCGCCGCGCCGCCATCCAGCGCCAGCTCCTGCCCGCGCTGCTCGAATGGTTCTCCGAGGGCACGGACCCGGACCTCGGCCTGCTCATGTTCCGGCGGCTCTCCGACGTCATCGGCTCCGAGCACTGGTACCTGGGGCTCCTGCGGGACTCCGGCACCGCCGCCCGCCGTCTCACCGCGGTGCTCTCCACGAGCCGCTTCGTGGGGGAGCAGCTCGAGCAGATCCCCGGCGCCGTGCGCTGGCTGTCCCGCGACGAGGACCTCCGCCCGCTCGGCCGGGAGCACCTGAGCCGCGAGTTCCTCGCCGTCATCCGCCGCGTCGAGACCGTCGAGGCGGCACGGGACGTGCTGCGACGCACCCGCAACCGCGAGCTGCTCCGCATCGCGCTCGCCCACCTCACCGGCCTCGCCGCCCCGCGCGAGGTGGCGCACGCGCTCACCGATCTCGCGGAGGCGGTGCTCGAGGCCGGGCTGCTCGTCGCGTACCACGCCGTCGCGCGGGAGCGGAAGGTCGTGGCGGTCGACTCGGTGCCGCTGCCCGAGGTCGACGCCGTGGACGAGCACACCGCGCCGCAGCTGCGGGAGCGACGCTCCGACCCCGCCCGCGCCCTCGGCATCGAGATGGCGATCATCGCGATGGGCAGCTTCGGCGCCCGGGAGATGGGCTACTCCTCCGATGCGGACGTCCAGTTCCTGGTCCTGGACCGCGGCGCCGGCGCGGCGAGCGGGGAGATCGGCGTGGCCGTCGCGACGCAGGTCCAGCACATTCTCAACGCCCCCGCCTCCGGGACCGACATGAGGGTCAGCGCGGACCTCCGCCCCGAGGGACGCAACGGCCTGCTCGCCCGCACCCTGCCCGCATGGGTCGACTACTACCGACGCGACGCCCTCACCTGGGAGAAGCAGGCGCTGCTCCGCGCGCGGCCCGTCGTCGCCTCGCAGTCCCTCGCCGAGGAGATCACCACGGAGATGGACCGCCACCGCTATCCGACCGGCGGCCTCGATCGCGATGCCCGGCGGGAGATCACGCGCATGAAGGCACGGATCGAGTCGGAGCGGCTGCCCCGCGGCGCCGATCCCGCCCGCCACGTGAAGCTCGGCAGGGGAGCGATGACCGACGTCGAGTGGTGCGCCCAGCTCGTCGCCCTCGAGCACGCCCACGACCACGAGGAGCTGCGCACACCGTCCACCCTCGCGACCCTCGAGGCCGCGGCGGAGGCGGAGCTGCTCGATGCCCGCGAGGTCCGCGAGCTCACGGACGCCTGGGCGCTGTGCTGGCAGATCCGCCGCTGCCTGTTCCTGTGGAAGGGACGCGAGGGGGACCTGCTGCCGACGGACCGCTGGGACCTCCGCGCCCTCGCCCGGCTGGTGGACGGCGAGGAGGACTCCGCCGCGGACCTCGAGGAGCGGTACCTGCGGCTCACCCGCCGCTCCCGGACGATCGCGGAGGAGATCCTCTTCGGCGACAGCTCGGGGAAGTCCGACCGCTGAGGGGCGCGCCACCTCGCCCCGGTGCGCACGGGACGGCCTCCCGCACCGCAGGCCGGGCCCGGCGTAGCCTGGGCCGGGCTCCCGCCACCGTTCCTCCCTCCGGCATCGCCGCCCCCCACCCTCGATCCGTCCCTCCACCACCCTGAGGTGCCATGACCACGCCCCGACTGAGCGCCGACACTCCGCGCGGACGCATGTACCGCCTCGAGCCGGACGGTCCGCTCGTCTATCCCTCGATCACGACGGTCTCCGGGATGCGCGCGAAGGACCACCTCCAGGGCTGGTACGCCACGATGGCCTCCAAGCGCGCGCTCGAGATGTACAGCTGGCTCGCCCGGAACCCCGACCGCGCCGGGGCGGAGATCTCCCGCGTCACACGTGACCGCTGGGGCTCGCAGAAGAAGATCGCCGCCGCCGCCGAGGAGCACACCCGCGGCGCGGCGGACTTCGGCACGCTCGTCCACGCGGCCTGCGAGGTCTGGGGTCGCGACGGCGCGCGCCCGGCGCGGGCGCAGGTGGGGGAGATCGTCGCCGAGATGCGCTCCGCGAGCGGCGCCTTCGCCACGGAGAAGGACCTCGACACGCTGCTCACCCGCGCGGACGAGCGCCTCGACGGGTACGGCGCCTTCCTCGAGGCCTACCAGCCGGAGTTCGTCGAGGTCGAGCAGACCGTCGTCAACCACACCGTGGGCTACGCGGGCACGACCGATGCGATCGTGAGGATCGGCAACACCGTGCTCAGCGCGGACATCAAGACCTCGAAGAAGGTGCGCGGCGACTACGCGCTGCAGGGCGTCGCGGTCACCCGCGCCGAGCACCTGCTCGACGACGACGGCACCATCCGGGACATGCCCGAGCTCATGGGCGCCTTCGTCATCCACCTGCCCGAGGGCGGCGGCTTCGCCGCGGTGCCGCTGCGCACCGGGGACGCCGAGTTCGAGGTGTTCCGCGCGCTGCGCGCCGCCTGGTCGTTCGTCCCCGAGGACTGCGCCCTCCCCGCGGCGGGATCGCCGAAGGAGCTGCTGCTGTCGCTGCTGCGCGCCAAGGGCGGCCTGGACGACCTGGGTTGAGCCGCCGGGCTCAGTGCTCCGGGCGCAGCATCCCCCGCTCCCGGGCCGCGGCGACGGCCTCCGTGCGGCTCGTCACCGCGAGCTTGTCGAAGACGTGCACCAGGTGCGTCTTCACCGTCGCCTGGGACAGGAACAGCTCGCTCGCGATCGCGGAGTTGCTGCGCCCGGCGGCGACGAGGGCGAGCACCTCGAGCTCACGTGCGCTCAGCGCCGTCGGCGAGTCCCGGTCCCGGAGCCGGCGCGCGATCCGCGGGTCCAGCTGCGCCCCGACGGCATCTGACGCGCTCGCGGCACCGGGCGACCCGGCGCCCCGCCCGGCGCGGCGCACGGCCGCCGCGAGCTCCTCCGCCGGGGAGTCCTTCAGGAGGTAGCCCGCGGCGCCGGCGTCCATCGCCGCGAGCACGTCCTGGTCGTTGTCGTAGGTCGTGAGGACCAGCACCGCCGGCGGCGGGTCGAGCGCACGCAGCGGGCCGATCACGGCGGTGCCGCGGGTGCCGGCGCCGAACTGCAGGTCGAGCAGGACGACGTCGGGGGAGACCCGCCGGGCGAGGTCGAGGGCGGCCTCCGCGGTCCCCGCCTCGCCCACCACCTCGATGCCGTCCTCCGCGGCGAGCACCGCGAGCAGGCCGCGGCGCACGATCGCATGGTCGTCGGCGAGCAGCACACGGCAGGTCATCGGGCCTCCTGGGGGTCGGCGGGGCCGGTGGGGGCACCGGGGACCGGGGTGTCCTCCGGGAGCGGGAGCGAGACCTGGACGGCCGTGCCCTCGCCGGGAGCGGACTCCACGAGCAGCGTCCCGCCCACCGAGGCGGCGCGGGCGCGGGCTGAGCGCAGCCCGAACCCCTCCGCCGCGAGGTCGAATCCGCGGCCGTGATCGACGACGTCGAGCAGCACCGCGTTCCCCTGCAGGGAGACGGTCACGACGGCCTGCCGGGCATCGGCATGCCGCACCACGTTCGCGACGAGGTTCTCGGTGAGCCGGGCGAGGGCGCGCGAGAGGCTGCGGGGGAGCATCGGGCACGCCGGGTCGGTGAGCAGCTCGTCCCGGAGCCGGAGGTCCAGGTCGCCCTCCGCCGCGCCGCGCGCGACGATCCGCTCGAGCTCCGTGTGGAGGGCGGCGGGGGTGGGAAGCTCGGGCTCCGCGTCGTCCACGAAGCGCCTGGTCTGCACCGAGGTGCGTCGGGCCGCTGCACGGGCCTCGGCGAGCAGGCGGCCGGCCTCCCCAGCGTCCTCGCGGTGCAGCGCGCCGTCGGCCGCATCGAGCAGGAGCTGGATGGACAACGAGGACTGCGCGACGGTGTCGTGCAGCTCGCGGGCGATGCGGTCCCGCTCCGCGGCGGTCGCGGCGGTACGGGTCTGCTCGGCGATGAGGTCCCGGGCCTCGGCGAGCTCCCGGGCGAGGCGGGTGCGCCGGTCCACCTCGTGCTGGAGGGCGCGCACCGTGAGCACGACGGCGAGGGCGACGAGGGCCCCCACCACGGGGCCGACGATCTCCCCGGCGCTCGGGCTGCCGTCCCGCCCGCCGTAGCCGAGGACGGCGAGGGCGGTCACGACGATCAGCGCGACCACGCCGCCCACGGTGGGCAGGGCGTACAGCACGGCGAAGTCGAGCCCGAAGGCGATCCACACGGTGCCCGGGTCGAGGACGAGCGTCACCGCCCAGACCAGGACCGTGGGGGCGAGGTAGCCGAGCGCCCACCAGCTCCCGTGGGGCGAGGGGGAGTGGCGCAGCGCCCGGCGCGCACCGATCGAGTACACGGAGGCCAGCACCACCAGCAGGGCGACGAGCAGGAGATCCGCCGAGGTCGAGGGCGGGGCGAGCGCGAGGCCCGCCGCGAGCGCGATCAGCAGGTAGACCAGCGCGTGCACCGCCCAGCGCAGCGCCGCGGCGAAGGGCGTGCCCACCAGGTCCACCGTCAGGTCCTGCGACGGCACGGCCGGGGAAACGGGGTCCGGGGTCGAGGCGACGGGCTCGTGGCGCGGGTGGGACATGGTGCGAGCCTATCCGCGGGTCCCGGGGCCCCCGGGAACGAGATCGGTGCGAGCCGATGGTTCGGCCCCCGGAACGGGGGACGGGCCCCGACCCTGCACGGATGCAGGACCGGGGCCCGTCGGGACACCGAGATCGGCTCAGATGTCGTAGTACAGCTCGAACTCGTGGGGGTGCGGGCGGAAGCGGAACGGATCGATCTCCGTGGTGCGCTTGAGCTCGATCCAGGTCGAGATGAGGTCCTCGGGGAACACGTCGCCCTCGGTGAGGTAGTCGTGGTCCGCCTCGAGCGCGTCGAGCGCCTCGCCGAGGGAGGCCGGGAGCTGCTTGATGAGCTGGTGCTCCTCGGGGGGCAGCTCGTAGAGGTCCTTGTCGATCGGCTCGGGCGGCTCGATGCGGTTGCGGATGCCGTCGATGCCGGCCATGAGCTGCGCCGCGAAGGACAGGTACGGGTTCGCCGAGGGGTCGGGCGCACGGAACTCGATGCGCTTGGCCTTCGGGGAGGAGCCGGTGACCGGGATGCGGATCGCGGCGGAGCGGTTGCGGGCCGAGTAGACCATGTTGACCGGGGCCTCGAAGCCGGGCACGAGGCGCTTGAAGGAGTTCACCGTGGGGTTGGTGAAGGCCGTCAGCGAGGGGGCGTGCTCGATCAGGCCGCCGATGTACCAGCGGGCGAGGTCGGAGAGGCCGCCGTAGCCGCGCTCGTCGAAGAACAGCGGCTCGCCGTCCTTCCAGAGCGACTGGTGGGTGTGCATGCCCGAGCCATTGTCGCCGAAGAGGGGCTTCGGCATGAAGGTCGCGGTCTTGCCGGCGTCCCACACGGTGTTCTTCACGACGTACTTGAACTTCATGACGTCGTCCGCCGCGTTGAGCAGCGTGTTGAAGCGGTAGTTGATCTCCTGCTGGCCGGCGGTGCCCACCTCGTGGTGCGCGCGCTCGACCTCGAGGCCGGTGTCGCCGAGGATCGCGCAGATCTCGTCGCGCAGATCGGCCATCTGGTCGTTCGGCGGGACGGGGAAGTAGCCGCCCTTGACGCGGGTCTTGTAGCCCTGGTTGCCGCCGAACTCGGACTCGTCCCGGTCCGTGTTCCAGGAGGCCTCGTCGGAGTCGATCGCGTAGAAGCCGGAGTTGATCCCGGTCTTGAAGCGGACGTCGTCGAAGATGTAGAACTCGGCCTCGGCGGCGAAGAACGCGGTGTCCGCGATGCCGGTCGAAGTGAGGTACTCCTGCGCCTTGGAGGCGACGGTGCGCGGATCGCGGGAGTAGGGCTCGTCCGTGAACGGGTCCACGATCGAGAAGTTGATGATGAGCGTCTTGCGCTCACGGAACGGGTCCAGGTATGCCGTGTCCAGATCCGGGACGAGCTTCATGTCGGACTCGTGGATCGCCTGGAAGCCGCGGATGGAGGAGCCGTCGAACAGCTGCCCCGTCTCCATGGCCTCCTCGTCGAAGGAGCTGGCCGGCAGGTTGAAGTGCTGCATGACGCCGGGAAGGTCGCAGAAGCGGATGTCGATGAACTCGACGCCCTCCTCCTCGATGAACTTCACGACCTCGCTGGGATTGTTGAACACATCTCCTCCATCCGCACCGGGCGGTGCGTCTTGTGCTGTCTCACCCCGGGGCCATCTCGTGCCCCCGGACGTCCCGGCGCCCGAGCATGAGCGCCGTTCGCGGGTGCGCCCAGCGTAGACCGTGGGGATGCCGGTCGCCCTGCGCTCCCGCGGACCGGTCGCGGCGCCCCGGACCCGCTCTCGCGCGGGAGCGGGGCGGGTCCCAGGGACCGCTCCGCGCCCATGGCTAGGCTGGGCGCGTGATCGAGCGCAAGGACCTGGGCAGCTGGATGGACGGCGCCCCGAGCGAGGCCGGGCACGTCCCCGGGTCGACCTGGGGACTGCCGGCCGACGGCCCCGGCGCGGTCGCCCCGGCAAGCCGCCGCTTCGCCACGCTGCTCGTCGACTGGGCGCTCGCCTCGGTCGTCTCCGCCCTCGTGTTCGACTACGGGTCCGTGGCGACCCTCGCCCTCTTCGCGACGATGAACGTCCTGCTCATCACGTTCTTCGGTGCGACGCCCGGGCAGTTCCTGCTGCGCCTGCGGGTGACCCCGGTGAGCGGCCGCTCGCCGATGGTGCTACGCGCGCTGATCCGCACGCTCCTGCTGCTGCTCGTCCTGCCCGCGGTCATCTGGAACCGCGACCGGCAGCCCCTCCACGACGCGGTCGCCGGGACCGCCGTCGTGCGCGCCTGAGCCCCCGCGCACGTCCAGCGACCGTCGGCGCAGACGCCGTGCCGAGAGGCCGTTGACCGCCCGCTGGACGCGACTGCGGCCCGCGAGCCTGCGCATGCGGCGCGTCCCCGCCCGCCCCGTCGCCCCGCCGACGCGCTGCCGACGGCGCCGCGATCGGCACTCCAGGACCACCCGAATGTGACCGCTGACCTGCATGTTCAGTACGATAACGTTCCGATAACGAAGGTAACGAAAAGGTAACGCCGTCTCACGGGCGTCCACCATCGGTCCGTCCGGTGTCGCCGGAGAGAGGCCGGACAGCACAGAACCCCGCCGGCAGGAGCCGACGGGGTTCCGTATGCTGAGACGATCCGAGGCTCAGCGGCCGCGCATCGCCTTGCGGTTCGGGCGTGCGCGCATCGGGTCGACACCCTTCGGCACGGCCTGGCGGATCGAGCGCTGGAGAGCCGCGAGACGCTTGGTCACCTGCGCCGCCTCGTCCTTCGTGAGCGTCCTCTTCAGACGCGTCATGTGCGAGGGCAGCTTGTGCAGCGGCACCTGGCCCTCCCCGTCGCCCACGACGATCTGGTGGATGGGCACCTCGTCATGGGGCAGCACACGCCCGATCGCCCGGCGCTCCTTCTCGATGAGCTTCAGCGACAGGTTCGAGGCGTCCTCGGCGACGATCACGATGCCCGGGCGCCCGGAGGCGCGGAAGAGCATCTTCTGGCTGCGCGGATCGATCTGCACCGGCTCCTCGGAGACGTTCCAGCCGCGACGGATCGACTGCATGGCCGCGAGAGCGGCACCGGGCTGGTCCTTGATCCGCTCGAAGGCGGCGCGCTCCGCGCGGCGGGCGAGGATGATCATCGCGAGCAGCACGCCCACGGCCAGACCCAGGAACACGCCGTACCAGGGGCTGTCGAAGACGAGCCAGCTCAGCAGGACGAACACGACGATCGAGAGCACGATCGCCCCGATCATCAGCGGCGCGGTGGCCTTGTCGACGCTCTGGGTGTACTTGAACACCTCGAGCATCTGCTTGAGCCGGCCGGGCTCCTTCTTCGGCTTCTCGGCGGCGGCGCCCCGGGGCGCGGTGGACTCGCTCTTGCGGGCCATGGTGGTACTCGGTCCTCTCGGTGGTCGGGCGTCAGCCCGCTGCGACCTGCTGCTGGCGGGCGACGACGCTCGCCGCCTCCTGACGTGCCGGCTGGTCCACGTCCAGGTGCCGCAGGTTCTCCGGGATCTCACGGCCGAGCTTGCGCATGGCCTGTGCCCAGAGCTTGCCGGCACGGTAGGAGGAGCGGACCATCGGACCGGCCATGACGCCGAGGAAGCCCATCTCCTCGGCCGCCCGGGACAGCTCGAGGAACTCCTCGGGCTTGACCCAGCGGTCGATGGGGTGGTGCAGCTTCGACGGTCGCAGGTACTGGGTGATGGTGATGATGTCGCAGCCCGCGTCGTGCAGCTGCTGGAGGGAGTCGACGATCTCCTCGGTGGTCTCGCCCATCCCCAGGATGAGGTTCGACTTGGTGATCATGCCGTTGTCCTTGGCGAGGCGGATCACCGAGAGGGAGCGGTCGTAGCGGAAGGCGGGGCGGATCTGCTTGAAGATCCGCGGGACCGTCTCCAGGTTGTGGGCGAACACCTCGGGGCGGGACTCGAAGACCTGGGCGAGCGCCTCGCCGTTGCCCTTGATGTCGTCGATGAGGAGCTCGACGCCGGTGCCGGGGTTCATCGCGTGGATCTGGCGGCAGGTCTGTGCGAAGAGCCCGGCGGCGCCGTCGGGCAGGTCGTCGCGGGCCACACCCGTGATCGTGGAGTAGCGCAGTCCCATCTCCTTGACGGACTGCGCGACCTTGAACGGCTCCATCGGATCCACGGCCATCGGCTTGCCGGTGGCGATGTCGCAGAAGTCGCAGCGGCGGGTGCAGGTGTCACCGCCGATGAGGAAGGTCGCCTCGCGATCCTCCCAGCACTCGAAGACGTTGGGACAGCCTGCCTCCTCGCAGACGGTGTGCAGACCCTGCCCGTGCACGCGCTTCTTCATGGCGCTGTACTCGGGGCCCATCACGGCACGGGTCTTGATCCATTCGGGCTTGCGCTCGATCGGGACCTCGGCGTTGCGCTTCTCGACGCGCAGCAGGCGCCGTCCTTCGGGAGCGATGGTCACCCTCGTGCCTCCTCGGAGTCGACTGTCACGGCAGTCTATCGAGCATGGAGGGTGGGCGGCGGCTCAGCGCGCCCGCGGGGCAGTGCGCTCCGCCACGAGCTCGCGCAGCCGCTCCTCCGCGACGTCGATCACCGCGGAGACGGGCACGCGGCGCCCCAGCTCCCGGCTGAGGCTCGTCACGCCCGCATCGTCGATGCCGCAGGGGATGACGTTCTGCGCCCACGAGAGATCGTTCGCACAGTTCAGGGCGAAGCCGTGCATCGTGGTGCGCTTGGAGACGCGCATGCCGATCGCGCAGACCTTGCGGTCCTCCTCGCCGTCGCGCACCACCCACACCCCGCTGCGGCCCTCGACCGGTCGCGTGGGGAGTCCGATCTCGTCGCACACGTCGATGATCGCGCGCTCGAGGGCACGGACGAAGCCCACCACGTCGATCGGGGCGGGCAGCGTGACGATGGGGTAGCCGACGAGCTGCTGGGGTCCGTGCCAGGTGATCTTGCCGCCGCGGTCGATGTCGACGACCGGTGCGCCGTCCTGCGGCCGTTCGGCCTCCGCCGTGAGCTTCCCGGCCGTGTAGACGGGCTGGTGCTCGAGGAGGAGGACGGTGTTCGGCCGCTCGCCGGCGACGACCTCGGCATGGATCCTGCGCTGCAGGTCCCACGCGGCCCGGTACTCGAGGGGACCGGGGGGAAGGTCGAACTCCTCATGGCGGTCCTCCCCGGGACGGGGGTCGCTGAGGCCGAGGCGGATCACGTCGAGCACCCGGCCACCTTACTCCGGCCACGACCTGCGCACTGTGGACGACCAGCGGGTCCGACGCGCACGGTGGACGACACTGCCGCCATGCAGCCATCGGACGACGCCGCCCCCGCACCGACCCCGGCGGGGCACGAAGCCGGGGTACGGGGGCACGGACGCCGACGCGGCGACGGAGCACGCGCTCCCCGCTCCCTCACGACGCAGGAGGATCGGGAGGAGACGCTGCTCGAGGACGGCCGGCAGGGCGTGCGCGTGCGACCGCTCACCGCTGCGGGGGAGCTCCGGGTGCGCGAGGAGATGCAGCTGCTCGCCGAGCTCGAGCTGGCCGGGGTGCGCGCGGCGCCGGCCGTGCTCGCCGTCGAGGAGGAGGGCTACCTGCGTGAGCTCCTCGCGCCGGTGCGCGCCGGGACCGGGCGCCGCAGCGACCCCGCCGGCGCCCCGCACACCGGGGAGCGCGAGGCGCTGGTGGCGGCGCGGGAGGATCTCGACGAGCTGCTCGCCGCTCTCCACGATCGCGGGTGGGTGCTCGGGGCGCCGCCGGGCACGGGCCTCGGCCGACGGGCCTCCGGGGGCGTCGCGCCGATCCGGCTCGACGGGCTCCGGCGTTCGGGAAGCGTCGGCGACCGGCAGCTCGACCGGCTCTGGGCGGACTCGGTGCTCGAGGACGGCGACCGGACCCTCCGACGCCGCGCCCCCTCGCGGAGCTGGACGGACCTCGAGGGCGGGAGCGCCACCGGAGACGCCGGCGACGCGGGACCTTCGGCGGACCATGACCATGAGGTGCCGCCCGAGGTCCCGGCACCGGAGGCCGTACCGGGGGCCGCACCGGCGGCGTCCCTGCCATGGCACGGGCCCGTCCCGTCGACCGCCCTCCCGCTCCCGGCTCCCCGCGCCGCCGGCGAGGAGCACCGCACACGGGCTCGATCCCGCTCCGGTCTGCGCCGTCGCACCGCGGACCGGGTCCGCCGGACGGTCCGACGACGCCCCCGGGCCCTCCTCGCCGCGGTGCTCGCCGGTGCCGTCCTGATCGGCGGAGGAGTCGTCGTGGGGGCGCGTCTCGCCGGGACCGGCACCGCGGGCGAGGTCACCGCCGACGCCCCCGCCGTCCAGGCGCCGGCCGCCGCCGAGATCACCGACGCCCTCGAGCTCGCCACGGAGCTGGGCACGGCACGCCACGCCTACGTCACCGGCGCCTCGGGCACCTCGGTGGCCGTCCCGGGCAGCGACGCCGCGGCGGAGGACGACGCGCTGCGCGCCGCCTACGCCGGCAGCGAGGTGCGCGGCGGGGAGCCGGTCGTCGAGGCCGCGGAGCTGCTCGCGGTCGAGGAGGGCCCCGGCACGGCATCGCTGCGCGTGGTGACCTCGACCCCCGCCCACGAGGTGCAGGAGGAGGACGGCACGGTGCGCGCCGTCGAGGCGACGGCGCCGTCGGCCGTCGTGCTGCACCTCGAGTGGACCGGCACCCGCTGGCGCATCGCCTCCACCGAGGCCGTGTAGGAAAGCCGGTGGCCCGGCATCCTGGGCAGGATGCCGGGCCACCGGTGCTCGCTCAGGCCCGCGGGGGAGCGGGCCGGGCGTCGATCAGGCTCAGAGCCCGAGATCGGACTCGAAGGCGCCCTCCTCGAGCCGCTTCTTCATGTGGGTGAGGAAGCGGGCGGCGTCGCCGCCGTCCACCAGACGGTGGTCGTACGAGAGGAACAGGTACATCATCGAGCGGATCGCGATGGAGTCGTCCCCCTCCGCGTTCTGCACGACCGCCGGGCGCTTCACGATGGTGCCGCAGCCCAGGATGCCGACCTGCGGATCCGGGACGATCGGGGTGTCCCAGAGGGCGCCGCCGGAACCGGTGTTCGTGATCGTGAAGGTCGCGCCCTGGAGATCGTCCGGGGTGAGCTTGTTGGCCTTCGCCCGGGCGCCCAGGTCACCGATCTGCCGGGCGAGGCCCGCCAGGTTGAGGTCGCCGGAGTTCTTGATGACGGGGACCACGAGGCCGCGCTCGGTGTCCGCCGCCATGCCGATGTTCTCCGACGCGCCGTAGCGGATCGTCTCGCCGTCGATCGTGGCGTTGAGCTTCGGGTAGGTCTTCAGCGCCTCGACCGCCGCCTGCATGATGAACGGCAGGAAGGTGAGCTTGGCGCCCTCACGCTGGGCGAAGGAGTCCTTGGCCCGGCCGCGGAGCTTCGCGACGCGGGTCATGTCGACCTCGACCGCAGTGGTCAGCTGGGCCATGGAGTGCAGCGACTCCATCATCCGCTTGGCGGTGACCTTGCGGATGCGGGTCATCTTCTCCTCGGTGCCGCGCAGCGGGGAGACCTCGACCGGAGCAGCGGGAGCGGCGGCGGGGGCGCCGGCGGGAGCCGAGGCGGCCGGGGCCGCCTGCTGCTGCGCCTGCGCGTCGATCGCCTTCTGGACGTCCTGCTTGCGGATGCGGCCGCCGAGCCCGGTGCCGGAGACCGTCGAGAGGTCGATCCCGGCCTCGGCCGCCATCTTCCGCACGAGCGGGGTCACGTAGCCGGAGGACTCCGCACCGGAGACCGAGGCATCGGCCTGCGGGGCGGGAGCGGCGGGCGCCGCCGGAGCGGCGGGGGCCTTCTCCGGGGCAGGAGCCGCGGCCGGGGCCGGGGCCTTCTCCGGGGCAGGGGCCGCGGCCGACTTCTCCTCGGCCGCGGGCTCCGGAGCCTTCTCCTCGGCCTTCGCCTCGGGCGCCGGGGCGGCCGGGGCCGCCGCGGGGGCGGAGCCGGAGGAGTCGCCGACGATCGCGAGCACGGCGCCGACCTCGGCGTCCTCGTCCTCCTGGACGCGGATCTCGATCACGGTGCCGGCGACGGGCGAGGGGATCTCGGTGTCGACCTTGTCGGTCGAGACCTCGAGCAGGGGCTCGTCGACCTCGACGGTGTCGCCGACGCTCTTCAGCCAGCGGGTGACCGTGCCCTCGGTGACGGACTCGCCGAGCGCGGGCATCGTCACCTCCTGGCCCTCACCGGAGCCGCCGGTGGCCGGCTTCTCCTCGGAGGCAGGGGTGTCGGTCGAGGGGGCGGCGGTCTCGTCGGACGCGAGGTCCTCGCCCTGGGAGGGCTCGGCGGCGGGCTCCTCCGCGGGAGCCTCCTGCGCCGGGGCCTCGGCACCGGAGTCGCCGGAATCGGCGGCGCCGGAGCCGGAGCCGTCCCCGATCACGACGAGATCGGCGCCGACCTCGGCGTCCTCGTCCTCCTGCACCAGGATCTGCTCGATGGTGCCGGCGACGGGGGAGGGGATCTCGGTGTCGACCTTGTCGGTCGAGACCTCGAGCAGGGGCTCGTCGACCTCGACGGTGTCGCCGACGCTCTTCAGCCAGCGGGTGACCGTGCCCTCGGTGACGGACTCGCCCAGTGCGGGCATCTTGACGGTTTCGGACATCAGGTGTCTCCTTCGGGAGTCGTCAGGCTCAGGCGTGGGCGTGGAGGGGCTTGCCGGCGAGCGCGAGGGCGGCCTCGCCCATGGCCTCGTGCTGCGAGGGGTGACCGTGGATCAGCGAGGCGACGTCCTCCGGGTACGCCTCCCAGTTGACCATGAGCAGGGCCTCACCCATGAGCTCCGAGACGCGCGTGCCGATCATGTGGACGCCGACGATCGGGCCGTCCTTCTCGCGCACGAGCTTGATGAAGCCGGTGGTGTTGAGGATCTGGGACTTGCCGTTGCCGCCGAGGTTGTACTCGTAGGACTGCACGCCCTCCTCGCCGAACTGCTCCTTGGCCTGCTTCTCGGTGAGGCCCACGGAGCCGAGCTCCGGCTCGCAGTAGGTGATGCGCTCGATGCCGGACTCGACGATCGGCGCGGGGTTCAGACCGGCGATCCGCTCCGCGACGAAGATGCCCTGGGCGAAGCCGCGGTGGGCGAGCTGGAGGCCGGGGACGATGTCGCCGACGGCGTAGACGCCAGGGACGTTCGTCTCGAGGGTCTGCTTGTCCGCGAGCACGAAGCCGCGGTCCATCTCGATGCCCTGCTCCTCGTAGCCGAGGCCCTTCGTGTTCGGTCCGCGGCCCACGGCGACGAGGAGGTAGTCGCCCTCGTAGACGGTGCCGTCGGCGAGGGTGACCTTGACGCCGTCGGCGGTCTGCTCGGCCTTCTCGAAGAAGACGCCGAGCGAGAAGGCGATGCCGCGCTTCTTGTACGCGCGCTCGAGAGCCTTGGAGAGCGACTCGTCCTCGTTGGCGACCAGATGGGGCAGGCCCTCGACGATGGTCACCGACTCCGCGCCGAGCGACTTCCACACCGAGGCGAACTCGACGCCGATGACGCCGCCGCCCAGGATGATCGGGTTCTTCGGCATGTCCGTGAGCTGCAGAGCGGCCTCGGAGTCGATGATGCGGCCGCCCAGCTCGAGGCCGGGGAGCGTCTTGGAGAAGGAGCCGGAGGCGAGCACGACGCTCTTGCCGGTGAGGGTGCGGGTGCCGCCCTCGGTCTCGACGGTGACGGTGTTCGTGCCGGTGAGCTTGCCGTAGCCCTCGACGTACTCGACCTTCGCGGACTTCACGAGGCCCTGGAGGCCCTTGTACAGGCGGCCGATGATCTTGTCCTTGAAGCCCAGGACCTTCGAGTAGTCCACCGAGTTCAGGGTGATGTCCAGGCCCAGGGCGGAGCCCTCGGCGGGGGCGCCGGCGATCTCGCCGACGTGCAGCAGGGCCTTCGTGGGGACGCAGCCGCGGTGCAGGCAGGTGCCGCCGACCTTGTCCTTCTCGACGAGGGCGATGCTGAGGCCGAGCTGGGCGCCGCGCAGCGCGGTCGCGTACCCGCCGCTGCCACCGCCCAGGATCACGACGTCGTACTGGTCAGTGGTTGTATCCGCCACCTGTGTGCTCCTCGGTGCGTAGGGGGATCATGCGGCACGGCCGCCGGCCCCGTGGCCGACGCTGCCGCTTGCGGGGTCCATGCTAGGCCACGTCAGCGGCTCATGAGGCCCAGTCGGGGCCTCCTCGGGAGTGACCTGAGCGGCGTCCGCGCCGTGCGGGCCGGACCCGATGGTCGGTCCGGCCCGCAGGGTGCGTCGAGCGGTCGGCTCAGGCGCGGGCTGCGCGCTGCTCGAGCACGGAGAGCACGGTGCGCATGCTCATGCCCGTCGCGCCCTTGCCCATGTAGCCGAAGGGCGCGTCCGCGTAGGCGGGGCCGGCGATGTCGAGGTGGGCCCACGGGACGTCGCCCACGAACTCCTGGAGGAACACGCCCGCGGTGAGGGCGCCGCCCCAGCGGCCGGCACCCATGTTGCGCAGATCCGCGACGAGGCCGTCGAGCGCGGGGCGCAGCTCCTCGGGGAAGGGGAGCGGCCAGAAGGGCTCACCGGTCGCGGCGGAGGCGCCGAGCACCTCGTCACGAGCGGACTCGGTGCCCATCACCGCGGCGGTGCGCTTGCCGAGCGCGACGACGGCCGCACCCGTGAGCGTCGCCACGTCCATGACGAGGTCGGGCTCGCCGGCCGCGGCGTCCACGAGGGCGTCGGCCATGACCATGCGGCCCTCGGCGTCGGTGTTGAGCACCTCGACCGTGCGGCCGTTGCGCATCGTGACGACGTCCCCGGGGCGCTGGGCGCCGCCGCCGGGCATGTTCTCGGCCAGGGCGAGGTAGGTCGTCACGGCGACGGGGAGGCCCAGGCGCGCGGCGGCGAGGGTCGCGCCGAGCACGGTCGCGGCGCCGGCCATGTCGGAGGTCATCTCCTCCATGCCGGCCGGCGGCTTGAGCGAGATGCCGCCGGTGTCGAAGGTGATCCCCTTGCCGACGAGGGCGACGGAGGAGACCGCGCCCGTGGGGGCGTACTCGACCTTCACCAGGCGCGGCGGCCGCGCCGACCCCTGCCCCACGCCGACGATGCCGCCGTAGCCGCCCGCGACGAGCTGCTCCTCGTCCAGCACGGTCACGGTGAGCGGGAGATCCGCGGCGAGCTCCTGGACGCGCTCGGCGAAGGCCGCCGGGTACAGCAGGTTCGGCGGGGTGTTGACGAGGTCGCGCACGGCGGCGACGGCGTCCGCGAGGATCTCCGCCCGCTCGACGGCGGCCGGGGCGAGGTCGCCGAGCACGGAGATCGCGCCGAGGGCCGGCTTGGCGCCCGCGGCCTCGGACTTGTGGGCGATGAAGGCGTAGGCGCCGAGCGCCGCACCCTCGACGGCGGCGGCGAGCTGCTCGCCCGTGGCGCCCGGGAGCGCGATCGCGGCGGAGCCGACGCCCGCGAGGGACCGGGCGGCCGCGCCGTAGGCGAGACGCACGTCCTGGTCGGAGACGTCCGCGAGCTCCTCGGCGCCGAGACCGACGAGCAGCAGGCTGCCCGCGGAGGTCAGGTCGCCGGCGGGGAGGCGGTGGGTCTCGCCGCGTCCGGCGGAGGGGGAGAGGGCGGCGATGGCCGCGGTGACGGCGTCCTCACCGGGCACGACGGACGGAGCGCCGTCGGCGCCGCGGAGCAGGGGGAGGACCAGGACGTCCGTGTCGACGGAGGTCACACTGGCATCGGAAACGGTGATCGAAGGCATGGCATCTATCGTAGGCACCGGTCCGGCGCCCTCGGGGCGGCACGTCCCGGGCCCGGGCATCCCGCCGCCGGGGAGCACCCGGACTTCGGCACGGCGGCAGGACGAGGACGGACCGGACATGGCGGTGCTCAGCACCCTGGTCTACGTGGTGGGCGCGCTGACGGCGCTGCTCGCCGTCTACTACACGGTGCGGGATCTGAGCGCGGATCTCGTGCTGCTCGGGGCGAGCGCCCTGACGCTCGTGGTGTGGGCGGTGATGGGGGGCGCGCTGCTGGCCCGCGACCTGGGCGGCGGGAGCGTCGACGATCCCGTGACGCTCTACGGCTACCTCCTGACCGGCCTCGTGCTCCCGCTCGCGGGAGGATGGGCGGGCCTCTGGGAGCGCACGCGCTGGGGGAGCCTCGTGATCGGCGCCGCGGCCGTGACCGAGATGGTGCTCATGATGCGGCTCCCGCAGATCTGGGCGGGGGGCTTCGCATGAGCGCGCGCCCCTCCCGCGGTCTCACGACCCTCCTCGTCTTCGTGTACGGACTGTTCGCGCTCTCCGCGACCGCCCGCTCCCTCGTGCAGATCCTCCGCGAGTTCGACCGCGCGCCCGTCGCGTACACGCTCTCGCTCGTGGCCGCGCTCACCTACATCGCCGTCACGCTGACCTTCGCGCTGCGCGGACCGCGCTCGCCGCTCGCCCTCGCGCTCGTGATCGTCGAGCTCGTGGGCGTGATCGCCGTGGGGACGCTCACCCTCGCGGACCCGGCGCTGTTCCCCGAGCCCACGGTGTGGTCCGACTTCGGGATCGGGTACGGCTTCGTCCCGCTCGTGCTCCCGCTCGCCGCGCTCGCGCACATCGCGCGCAGCAGGCGCCGCGCCAGCCGCGGCCAGGACGTCGGACCGACCGCGGCGGAGGGCCGATGACCGCGTACGGTAGGGCCGTGACCACCGCCGACTACTCCTCGAGCACCGCCTACGAGGCGCTGTTCCAGCACGTCCTTCGACGGATCGACCCGGAGCGCGCCCATCATCTGACGATCGACGCCCTGCGCCTCGCGCAGTCCCTGCCCGGGGGCCACGCTCTCCTGCGCACCCTCTTCGGCACCCCGCACCCGGCGCGCGACCCGCGGCCGACGCGCACCGTGCTGGGCGCCGAGCACGCCTCCCCCCTCGGTCTCGCTGCCGGGTTCGACAAGGACGGCATCGTGCCGCTGGCCCTGCTGGACCTCGGCTTCGGCCACGTCGAGGTGGGGACCGTCACCGCGCGGCCGCAGCCCGGGAACCCGCGCAAGCGGAGCTTCCGCCTGATCCCGGACCGCGCCCTCATCAACCGCATGGGCTTCAACAACGAGGGGGCCCGGGCCCTCGCGAAGAGCCTCGCCAGGGCCCGTCGCACCGAGCGCGGCCAGCGCGCCGTGATCGGCGTGAACATCGGCAAGAACAAGGCGACGGCCCTCGACGACGCGGCGGACGACTACCGCTCCTCGGCGCGCCTGCTCGCCCCGTATGCGAGCTACCTCGCGATCAACGTCTCGAGCCCGAACACCCCGGGCCTGCGCGACCTGCAGTCCGTGGACGCGCTGCGCCCGGTGCTCGCCGCCGTCCTCGAGGAGGCGCGCTCCGCGGAGCGGCGCCTGCGCCGGGACGTCCCGGTGCTCGTGAAGATCGCCCCCGACCTCCACGACGAGGACGTCGTCGCCGTCGCGCGGCTCGCCACGGACGTCGGCCTCGCCGGAGTCATCGCGACCAACACGACGATCGACCGCCCGGCGGACCTCCGCAGCGACCGCGGCCTCGTCGAGTCGATCGGCGCGGGCGGCCTCTCCGGTCCGGTGCTCGCTCGCCGCTCCCTCGAGGTGCTGCGCCTGCTGCGCCGCGAGCTGCCGGCGGAGACCGTCGTCATCAGCTGCGGCGGCGTGACCACCGCCGCGGACGTCGCCGAGCGGCTCGAGTCCGGCGCGGATCTCGTCCAGGGCTACACGGCCCTGATCTACGAGGGCCCCGGCTGGCCCGGACGGATCGCGCGCGCGCTCGCCGCCCGCGGCATCGTCTGAGACCGCGCCTACCCTGGAGAGCATGGACGAGGACCTCTTCTCGCTGGGCGGGGACGCCCCCGCGCCGCGCACCCTGAGCGAGGGCAACCGGGACCACCGGGCGCCGCTCGCCGTGCGCATGCGCCCGGCGTCCCTCGACGAGGTCGTGGGGCAGCACCAGGTGCTCGACCCCGGCAGCCCGCTGCGACGCCTGGTCGCAGCCGACGACTCCCGCACCGCGCCGTCCTCGGTCATCCTCTGGGGTCCGCCCGGGACCGGGAAGACGACCCTCGCGTACGTCGTCGCGAGCTCCGGGGACCGGGAGTTCGTGGAGGTCTCCGCGGTGCTCGCCGGCGTCAAGGACATCCGTGACGTCGTCGACGCGGCACGTCGTCGCCTGCGCACCACGGGCAAGGAGACCGTGCTCTTCGTGGACGAGGTGCACCGCTTCTCGAAGTCCCAGCAGGACGCCCTCCTGCCGAGCGTCGAGAACCGCTGGGTCACCCTCATCGCCGCGACGACGGAGAACCCGCACTTCTCCGTCATCTCCCCGCTGCTGTCCCGCTCTATCGTGCTCACCCTCGAGCCGCTCGAGCGGACCGACCTCGACACCCTCGTGGACCGCGCCCTCGCCGAGGAGAAGGGTCTGGGCGGGGCGGTCGAGCTCACCGACGACGCCCGGGAGGCGCTCCTCCGCCTGGGCGGCGGGGACGCGCGCAAGATCCTCACCTCGCTCGAGGCGGCCGCCGCCGCCGCGCTCACCAAGGACCCGCCCGTCGTCGACGCGGAGGTGCTCGCACAGGCCGTGAACCGCGCCGCGCTGCGCTACGACCGCGCCGGGGACCAGCACTACGACGTCACGAGCGCCTTCATCAAGTCGATGCGTGGCAGCGACGTGGACGCGTCGCTGCACTACCTGGCCCGGATGATCGAGGCGGGGGAGGACCCGCGCTTCATCGCCCGCCGCGTCGTCATCGCGGCGAGCGAGGAGGTCGGCATGGCCGATCCCACCGCGCTCCAGGTCGCCGTCGCCGCCATGCAGGCCGTGCAGATGCTGGGCATGCCCGAGGGGAGGATCCCGCTCGCCCAGGCGGTCGTGCACATCGCGACGGCCCCGAAGTCCAACGCCGCGTACAAGGCGCTCGACGAGGCGATCGCCGACGTCCGCTCCGGCCGCGCCGGGGTGGTCCCCCCGCATCTGCGCGACGCCCACTACTCCGGGGCGAAGAGCCTCGGTCACGGCGCGGAGTACCGCTACGCGCACGACTCGCCGCACGGCGTGGTCCCGCAGCAGTACGCCCCGGACGAGCTCGTCGGGACGGACTACTACCGTCCGCGGGAGTCCGGTCCCGAGGGTCGCGTGGCCCAGCGCGTGCAGGCCCTGCGGCGGATCGTGCGAGGTGGCGACGGCGCGAACGGCGGCGGTGGGGGCGGGGACGGCGGCACGGCGTGAGGCACTCCACAGGAAGCGCGGTGCGACCTGCACCGCGAGCCGTTGAGCCGCGAGCGGGGCTGCGCTAGTCTGGGTCGCTGAATCCGCGGCTGCTTCATTGGATTCAACCCCCGTCGACAACAAGAGGTAGACCTCGTGACCAACGTCACCCGCGCGCGCCGCCAGGCGCGTCTGTCCCGAGCACTCGGGCTCCCGCTGACCCCGAAGTCCGTCAAGTACTTCGAGAAGCGTCCGTACCCGCCCGGCGAGCACGGCCGCGCCCGCCGCCGCACCGAGTCCGACTACGCCGTGCGCCTCCGCGAGAAGCAGCGTCTGCGCGCGCAGTACGCCCTGCGCGAGAAGCAGATGCACCGCGCCTACCTGGACGCCAAGAAGCAGCCGGGCCTGACCGGCGAGAGCATGGTCGAGCTCCTCGAGATGCGCCTGGACGCGCTCGTGCTCCGCTCCGGCTTCACCCGCACCATCCTCCAGGCCCGTCAGGCCGTCGTGCACCGCCACGTCCTGGTCGACGGCAAGCTGGTGGACCGTCCCTCCTTCCGCGTGAAGCCGGGCCAGACCATCCAGATCAAGCCCAAGTCGCAGGCCATGGAGCCCTTCCAGGTCGCTGCCGAGGGCGGCAACTCCGACGTGCTCGCCTCCGTGCCGAGCTACCTCTCGGTCGAGCTGTCCGAGCTCAAGTCTCAGCTGGTCTCCCGTCCCAAGCGCGCCGAGGTCCCCGTGACCTGCGACGTGCAGATGGTCGTGGAGTACTACGCCCGCTGATCCCCCGGGATCACGGCGAAGGCCCCGGCTGGCGTGCTCCGGTACGCTGACCGGGGCCTTCGCGTCCCCATCTGCCTCCTCGGCCCCACGACCGCACCGCCATCCGGCCCCGGTCCGTGCGGCCTCCCTGCCCCTCGTGCCCGGAAGGACCCCCACGACCATGCGCACCTCCGAGATCCATCGGCGCTTCCTCGCCCACTTCGAGAAGAAGCGGCACACGGTCGTGCCCAGCGCCTCCCTGGTCTCCGCCGACCCCTCGATCCTCTTCACGATCGCCGGCATGGTCCCCTTCATCCCGTACATCGTGGGCACCGAGAAGGCGCCCTACGACCGTGCGGTGAGCGTGCAGAAGTGCATCCGCACCAATGACATCGAGAACGTGGGCCGCACGACCCGCCACGGCACCTTCTTCCAGATGGCCGGCAACTTCTCCTTCGGCGACTACTTCAAGACCGGCGCGATCGACTTCTCCTGGGAGCTCCTGACCTCCTCCGTCGAGGACGGCGGCTACGGCCTCGACCCCGAGCGGCTCTGGATCACGCTGTGGGAGGAGGACCAGGAGTCCTTCACCCACCTCACCGAGGTCATCGGTCTGGACCCCGCGCGCATCGTGCAGCTGCCCTGGGAGGAGAGCTGCTGGGACACCGGCCAGCCCGGCCCCGCGGGCTCCACGGGGGAGTGGTACTACGACCGCGGCCCCGAGTACGGCCCGGACGCCCCCACCGGGCGCCTGCCGGAGTGGCCCGGGGACGAGCGTGCGGAGGACCGCTACCTCGAGATCTGGAACCTCGTGTTCGACCAGTTCCTGCGCGGACCCGGCAAGGGCAAGGACTACGAGCTGCTCGGCGAGCTCGACCAGAAGGCGATCGACACGGGCCTCGGCGTGGAGCGCCTCGCGTTCCTGCTGCAGGGCAAGCAGAACATGTACGAGATCGACCAGGTCTTCCCGGTGATCGAGGTCGCGCAGCAGCTCACCGGCCGCGAGTACGGGGCCGACGCGGAGGACGACGTGCGGATGCGCGTCGTCGCCGACCACGTGCGCAGCGCGATGATGCTCGCCTCCGACGGCGTCCGCCCCGGCAACGAGGGCCGCGGCTACGTGATGCGCCGGCTGATCCGCCGCGCGGTCCGCTCCATGCGCCTGCTGGGCTACGCCGAGCCGTCGATGCCGCATCTGCTCCCCGCCTCGCTCGAGGTCATGAAGGAGTCCTACCCGCAGCTCGAGACCGATCGCGGGCGCATCAGGGACCTCATCCTCGGCGAGGAGGAGGCGTTCCGGCGCACCCTCGCGACGGGCACCACGATCTTCGACCAGATGGTGGGCGAGGTGAAGCAGGACGGCGGCCGCGCCGTCCCCGGCGACGCCGCGTTCCGCCTGCACGACACCTACGGCTTCCCGATCGACCTCACGCTCGAGATGGCGCAGGAGGTGGGGCTCTCCGTCGACGAGACCGGCTTCCGCACCGCCATGCAGGAGCAGCGCGAGCGTGCCCGCGCCGACGCCGCGGCGAAGAAGACCGGCCACACCGACACCGCGCTCTACAACCGCCTGCTCGGCCAGCGCGGCGAGGCCGTGCCCTTCCTCGGCTACACCGAGTCGACGGTCGCCACGACCGTCGAGTCGGTGCTCGTGGACGGCGCGCTCGTCGACACGGTCACCGCCCCGGCGGACGTCGAGATCGTCCTCGCGGCGACCCCGTTCTACGCGGAGATGGGCGGCCAGCTCGCCGATCAGGGCCGCATCGCCCTCGCCTCCGGCGGCATCGTCGAGGTGGACGACGTCCAGGCGCCCGTGAAGGGCCTTCCCGTGCATCGCGGCCGGCTCGTCGAGGGCGAGGTCCATCCCGGTGCGGGAGCGGTCGCGAGCATCGACCTCGAGCGTCGCGGCGCGATCGCCCGCGCGCACACCGCGACCCACATGGTGCACCAGGCGCTGCGCGAGGAGCTCGGCGACGGCGCGACCCAGGCCGGCTCGGAGAACTCACCGGGCCGCATGCGCTTCGATTTCCGCTACGGTCAGGCGGTGCCGCACTCGAGCCTCGAGCAGGTCGAGGGGCGCGTGAACACGCTGCTCCAGGAGGAGCTCGAGGTCACCGACCGGCAGATGCCGATCGACGAGGCGCGGGCGCTCGGCGCCCAGGCGCTGTTCGGCGAGAAGTACGGGGACGTGGTCCGTGTGGTCTCGATCGGCGGTGACTGGTCCCGTGAGCTGTGCGGCGGAACCCACGTGGGCTCGACCGGCGCGATCGGCTCCGTGCAGCTCATGGGCGAGTCCTCGATCGGCTCCGGCGTGCGCCGCGTCGACGCGCTCGTCGGCCTCTCGGCCTACCGCCGGCAGGCGAAGGAGCGCGCGCTCGTCTCCCAGCTCACCGACCTGCTGAAGGTCGGCACCGCGGAGGACATCCCCGAGCGCGTGCGCTCCCTGACCCAGCGGCTCAAGGACATGGAGAAGCAGCTCGCGACCCTGCGCGGGGCACAGCTCCAGGCGCAGGCCGGGCAGCTGCTCGAGCACGTGGTGGACGCGGGCGGCGTGCGGCTGCTCGTGCACGACGCGGGCGAGGGCATCGCCGCGGGCGACCTGCGCACCCTCGCTCAGGATCTCCGTGCGCGCCTCGGCGAGGACTCCGCCGCCGTCGTGGCCGTCGCCGGCCACGAGGACGGTCGTGCGGCGCTCGTCGTCACCACCAACGCCGCCGCCCGTGAGGCGGGCCTGAAGGCCGGCGCGCTCCTGCGCATCGGTGCGGAGGCCATGGGCGGCCGCGGAGGCGGCAAGGACGACATGGCCCAGGGCGGCGGCGGCGAGCCGGCGCGCACGGGGGAGGCCCTCGAGGCCGTCCGCGGGGCCGTGTCGGCGATCGCGGCCGCATGAGCGAGCTCCGGCGCGGGGTCAGGCTCGGGGTGGACGTCGGCGACGTCCGCGTCGGCCTGGCCCGCAGCGACCCGGACGGCATGCTCGCCACCCCGGTCGAGACGGTGCCCCGGGACACGGCGGTCGCGGCCATCGCCGCCTGCGCCCGGGAGACCGACGCGCGTGCCATCATGGTCGGGCTTCCCCGCACCCTGAGCGGTGCCGAGGGCCCCGCCGCGGAGAAGGCGCGGCAGGTCGCCGAGGAGCTCGTCGCCGAGCTCGCCGGCGATCCCGACCCCGCCGAGGTGCGGATGGTCGACGAGCGGCTCACGACGGTCTCCGCGCACCAGGCGCTCCACGCGTCCGGCCGCAAGGGGCGGAAGCACCGCCAGGTCGTGGACCAGGTCGCTGCCGTGATGATCCTGCAGCAGGCGCTGGACCTCGAGCGCAGCGCCGGCCGTCGCGCCGGCGAGCTCGTGGCCGCGGCGGATTCCGAGCCCGGCGCCGCCGGGGGACCCGAGCAGGAGGACGGCTGATGAGCGAGGGCCAGGGCGAGGACGATTCCGTCAGCTTCGACGAGCTCGCCGAGTCGCAGAACGCGCGGGACGAGGACGCCTCGACCGGCCACGGCCGTCGGCGCGCCGCCGGCCCGGTGCGCCGACGGCGACGACGGGGCCCGCTGCGCCGGGCGCTGCCGGTGCTGCTCGTCCTGCTCGTGCTCGGAGGTCTCGGCGTGGGCGGCGTCTACGGCTACCAGTGGCTCACCTCCAACGTGAGCCTCGAGCAGGAGGACCCGGACTTCCCCGGGCCGGGCAGCGGCGAGGCGCTCGTCCAGGTCGCCGAGGGCGACACCGGCACCGACATCGCCAAGACCCTCGTCGATGCCGGCGTCATCAAGACCACCGGGCCCTTCATCACCCAGTTCTCGAACTCCCCGGACGCCTCCGGCATCGAGCCTGGCCTGTACCGGCTGAAGAAGGGGATGACCTCCTCCGACGCGCTCACGATGATCCTGGACCCGGCCAACGTGGCGGGCCACCGCGTGATCGTCCCCGAGGGGCTGCGGGCGGAGAAGATCTGGGCCGTGCTCAGCGAGGCGACCGACATCCCCGTCGAGGACTTCGAGGCCGCCGCGAAGGACTACACCTCCTTCGGCGTGCCCGAGAACGACGCGAAATCCCTCGAGGGCTACCTGTGGCCGGGCCGCTACGACGTCCCGGAGGACGCCACCGCCGGCGAGGTCATCTCGATGATGACGGACCGCATGCAGACGGAGCTCGAGAAGCTCGGCGTCGCCCCGGAGGACGAGCACCGCGTGCTCACGCTCGCCTCGATCGCCGAGAAGGAGGCGCGCGACCCGGACGACTACGGCCGGGTGGTGCGCACCCTCGAGAACCGCCTCGAGGGCGTGGGCGAGGCGAAGGGGAAGCCGATGAAGCTCCAGCTGGACTCGACCGTCGCCTATTTCACGGGCAGCGACACGATCTCCACCACCCCCGCGCAGCGCAAGCAGGACAGCCCGTACAACACGTACCTCCACGAGGGGCTGCCCGTCGGGCCGATCTCCAATCCCGGCAAGGCGACGATCCAGGCGGCGATCGACCCGCCGGAGGGCGACTGGCTGTACTGGGTCACGGTCAACACCGACACGGGCGAGACGAAGTTCGCGGCGACCTACTCCGAGCACGAGAAGAACGTGCAGGAGTGGCGTGACTGGTACGACGCGAAGCAGGGCGGCTGATCCCGTGCGCCGCTTCGCCGTGGTCGGCTCACCGATCGAGCACTCCCTCTCCCCGCTGCTGCATGCCGTCGCGTATCGCGAGCTGGGCATCGAGGACGCCGTCTACGAGCGCCACGAGGTGGGCGCGGGTGAGCTCGCCGGCTTCCTGACCGGGGACGGCGCGGGGCTGCAGGGGCTCTCCGTCACGATGCCGGGCAAGCCGGAGGCGTTCGTCCTCGCGGCCGAGCACGACGGCACCGCCGCCGCCCTCGGCGTCGCCAACACGCTCGTGCGACGCAGGGACGGATCCTGGCGCGCGGAGAACCACGACGTGCACGGGATCGTCGCCGCGCTCCGCGACCACGGCGCCGGGACCGTGCGCCGCGCGGGCGTGCTCGGCTCGGGGGCCACGGCGCTCAGCGCGGCGCTGGCGCTGTGCCGGATGGGGGCGCAGGAGATCCTGCTGAGCGCGCGCCGCCCGGAGAGGCTCGCCCCCGTCGTCGACCTCGTCACCACGCAGGGCGCCGACGCACGGATCGTCCCCTGGGACGATGCCGCCGAGCTGCTCGGCACCGAGGTCGTCGTCAGCGCCCTCGTCGCCGCGGGTGCCCGCGCGGTCGCCGAGGAGTGGCGTGCCCGCCCCGACCTCCCCGTCGTCCCGCTCCTGCTCGACGTGCTCTACGACCCGTGGCCGGCGCCGCTGGCCGGTCTGCTGGGCGAGCGGGGCACCGAGGTGGCGAACGGGCTGGAGATGC
Source organism: Brachybacterium sp. SGAir0954 (assembly GCF_005490785.1). Classification (GTDB taxonomy): domain Bacteria; phylum Actinomycetota; class Actinomycetes; order Actinomycetales; family Dermabacteraceae; genus Brachybacterium; species Brachybacterium rhamnosum. The sequence goes on from NZ_CP027295.1 coordinate 2,394,953, forward strand.
TCGTGCACCAGGCCGACATGCAGATCCGGTCGATGGTCGGCGCGCCCTCCGCCCCCGTCGCGGCGATGCTCGACGCCGCGCGGGAGCAGCTGCGCCGCTGATCGGACCGCCTGCCCCGGGACGTGGCCCGGCAACCGTCCGGAATCCTTGCCGCGCTCGGTCAAGGGAACGTAAAGTGACCGTCGATCCCCGGCCCGTCCGCCGGGGGCTGAGGAGTCACCATGGACCTGACGCCGGACGTCACCACCCCGCTGCTGCGACGATGCACGGCACTGGCCACGATGGCCCGCGTCGAGCTGCTCTCCGAGCATCGCCACCGCGCGGCCGACGAGCTCTCCGAGGTCCTCGACGAGATCATCTCCTGGTCCGGCTCCCGCCTCGACGATCCCGATCCGACGATGCTCGCCCTGTGCGCCGCGGCCCTGCTCGACCTCGCGGACAGGATCCCGGGGACGGCCACCGTGCTCGCCGCGCGGGTCGCGGACGCGCTCGGAGTGCTGACAGGGCAGATCCCCGCGGGGCCGCTGTCCGTCAGAGCGTGATCGTCGCCACGAAACTGCTGGCAGGGACCCTTTCGGTGCAGGAGTGGGGTCAGTCCCGTGCTACTGTTCAGGAGTCGTCGCAACGACCACTCGTCCGGGTGGCGGAATTGGTAGACGCGCTAGCTTGAGGTGCTAGTGACCGTATTAGGTCGTGGGGGTTCAAGTCCCCCCTCGGACACGTTTCTCGAAGGCCCCGGCTCCCTGAGCCGGGGCCTTCGGCGTTCCCGGATGGCCGTCGACGGTCCTCGATGTCCCGTGACAGCTCTCGATGGTCCGCGATCCTCGTGCCCGCCCCGGTTCCCGCAGGCCCCGGCGCGCATGCCATGATCGCCACCATGGTGCACGTCTTCTTCCACAACCCGGTGATCGCCGGGAACACCGGCAACGCGATCCGCCTCGCGGCCGTGACCGGTGCCCGCCTCCATCTCATCGAGCCGCTCGGCTTCGACCTCGAGGACGCGAAGCTGCGCCGGGCCGGGCTGGACTACCACGACCTCGCCGAGGTCCGGATCCACCCGGATCTCGAGACCGCCCTCGCCGCCGTCCCGGACTCCCGCGTGTTCGCCTTCACCGCCCGCGCGAGCACCAGCTTCGAACGGGTCGAGTACCGGCGTGAGGACGTGCTGCTCTTCGGCACCGAGCCCACGGGGCTGCCCGAGGAGGCGATGACGCACCCACGGGTGAGCGACCGGGTGCGGATCCCCATGCTCCCCGCGCGCCGCTCGCTCAACCTCGCGAACTCCGCCTCGATCGCGGTCTACGAGGCCTGGCGGCAGCTCGGCTTCGACGGGGCCGGGGCATGAGCGGCTCCTCACGGGGCGGACCGGCCCTCCCCTCGCGCATCGAGCGTCGCAACGCCCGGTTCCAGCAGTGGGAGTCCCTCCTGCGCTCGCGCACGAAGCGCACCCGCAGCGGCGAGATGATCCTGCAGGGCGTCCGCCCGATCAGCCAGGCCGTCGCCCACGGCATGGAGCTGCGGGCGCTGCTCACCGACGGTCGGGAGCGGCACTCCCGCTGGGCGGCCGAGCTGCTCGCCGCCGCGCCCTGCCCGGTGGTCGAGCTCGCCCCCGATCTCATGGCCGAGCTGGGGGAGCGGGAGGGCGGACCGCCCGAGCTGCTCGCCGTGGTCGCCGTGCCGCAGGACGATCCCGCGCGCCTCGGGCCGGTGCTGGACGACGCCGGCGGGGCGCCGGTGATCGTCGCCTTCGACCGCCCGTCGAGCCCCGGGAACATCGGCTCCCTCGCCCGCACCGCCGACGCCCTCGGCGCGAGCGCGCTCGTGACGACCGGCCACAGCGCCGACGCCTGGGACCCCGCCGCGATCCGGGCGAGCACCGGGTCGCTCATGGCGCTGCCCGTGCTCCGCCTCGCTGCGCCGCGGGACCTGCTCGCGGTGTTGGACGCGCGGCGGGCGGCGGGGGAGGGGTGGACGATCGTGGGTCTGGACGAGGCGGGCGGTCGTACCCTCGACCAGGTGGACCTCACGGGGCCGACGGTGCTGGTGGTCGGCAACGAGACGACCGGGATGAGCGCCCCGTGGCGCGAGGCCTGCGACGAGGTCGCGGAGATCCCCATGGGCGGCAGCGCGTCCTCCCTGAACGCCTCCGTCGCCGGCTCGATCGCCCTCTACGAGCGTCGCCGACAGCTGGGCTGACCCGACCGGACCTCCCTGCCGAACCGGGGCGGGCTCAGCCTCCGAGCGCGGGGCCCAGCAGCGGGACGCTGAGCAGCCCCAGGAACGGGGTGGAGAGCAGCACCGGTCCCAGGGCGAAGCGGGCCCTCCCGGTCCCCGTGCGCACGAGCGTCACGGCGCCGGCGATCCCGGCGAGCAGCAGGGCACCGCAGGCCCCGGCCACGACGGCGCCGCCGCCGAGCATGCTCGTCATGAGCACGACGACGGGGAGGGTCTTCGCGTCCCCCATGCCGAGCAGCGGCGGGGTGAGGAGGGCCAGCAGCACCGCACCGGTGCCGATGACCGCGGCGAGCACGAGCGCGACCCGCAGCGGTGAGCGCAGCGCCGGCTCGACCAGCGCGCTCAGTCCGAGGCCGAGGAGGGTGACCGCCGTGAGCGCCCCCACGAGAGGGTTGGGGAGCCGGTGCTCCCGAGCGTCCCACCAGGACAGCCGCATCGCGAGCGGGAGATAGGCGAGGACGAGCACCAGCTGCGGGAGCAGCGTGGTCGGGTCCGGGGTCGGCATCGGCCCATTCCAGCAGAGCGTCCGCTCCGGCGCTCCGCTGCGGCCCTGATTGTGGACGGGGCCGTCGGCCCCGGCGACGATGGGTCAGAGGCCGCTCGGGTCCCCGAGCGTCGAGCGGACGCGGATGATGCGCCGGCGCATCCACACCTTCTTCCCGCCGCCGAGGTACCTCCGGGTGCGGGCGAGCTCCCAGCGGCCGTACTCGGCCTCCTCGGTGAGGTGCGCCCGCACCTGGCCCACGGAGGTGCGGGGAGGGACCGTGATGATCTGGAACTCGTAGTCCTCGGGGCGTCTGCCCTGTTCCACGGGGAGGTCCGGCACCCCTCGGGGGTCGCGGACGTGGACGATGCGGCCGAGCGGCGGACGGGACGGCGAGGGCACGGGCGGGGCCTCCGGGACGTGGGTGGTCGGCGGGCGGGCGCCGGGCCGAGGGTCCTGCAGGTCTCCCAGGATTCTCCGGTCGTCCGTGCTGTCCATTCTGCCGCCGGACGGGGTACCGTCCAAGCATGAACACGGATCCTCGCTCCGCTCTCGCCGCGCTGATCGCTGCCCTGGAACGTCACTATGAGGCGGCCGCCGCCTCCCGCGGTGACGACGATCCCGCGCTGGAGGCCGCCACCGAGCAGCTCACCAGCGCGTTCGACACCTATGACGATGCCCTCTTCGAGGCCTACGACATCGCGACGCCCCTCATCGTCTTCGACGGCGACGAGGACGACGACGATGACGACTTCGACGACTTCGACGATCTGGACGACCTCGACGACGAGGACGACGATGACGACGACTTCGACGACGAGGAGGAGGGCGACGCCGAGGAGCGCTGATCGGCGCTGACGAGCGCCCTCCGGCACTCCACGCAGGACCTCCACCGACTCTTCACCGACGGTGCCTACGCGGCGCCGGGCCCTGTGCCCGGCGCCGCGTAGTCTGTCTCCGGCCGCGATGCGGCCCGACCGTCGACGTGGGCGCCCGCCCCGTCCCGACCTGGGTGCACCGCTTGAGCGGAGCACCGAGAAGGAGCCTCCTTGTCCGTCCTCGACGCGATCATCCTGGGCATCGTCCAGGGGCTGACCGAGTTCCTGCCGATCTCCTCCAGCGCCCATCTGCGCATCATCGGCGAGCTGCTCATGCCGGGCCAGGACCCGGGCTCCGCCTTCACCGCGATCGTGCAGCTCGGCACGGAGACGGCTGTCCTCCTGTACTTCTGGAAGGACATCACGCGGATCATCGGCCGTTGGTTCCGGGCGCTCGCGGGCAGGGTCCCGCAGTCCGACCCGGACGTGCGGCTGGGCTGGTTCGTGATCCTCGGCTCGATCCCGATCGGCGTGCTCGGGCTGCTCTTCGAGAACCCCATCGACCACGCGCTGCGGAACCTCTACATCACCGCGACGATGCTGATCCTCTTCGGCCTCCTGCTGGGCCTCGCGGACAGGATCGCGCCGCAGCGCAAGGAGCTCTCGGACATGACCGTGCGCGACGGCGTGCTGTTCGGCCTCGCCCAGGCGCTCGCGCTGATCCCGGGTGTCTCCCGCTCCGGCGGCACGATCACCGCCGGCCTGCTGCTCGGCTACTCCCGCAAGGCCGCCGCCCGCTACGCGTTCCTGCTGGCGGTCCCGGCCGTCTTCGCCTCGGGCCTGTACAAGGCCGCGAAGGAGATCCCGACCCTGCTGAGCTCGGACGGGCAGGCCGCCGCGGTCGCCGCCGGCCAGCCCTCGCTGCTCGCGATCGTCATCGCGACGATCGTCGCCTTCGGCGTCGGCTACGTCGTCATCGTCTGGTTCATGAAGCTCATCGAGAACCGCTCGTACCTACCGTTCGTGGTCTACCGCGTCGCCGCGGGCGTGCTCCTGCTGGTCCTGCTGCTGGTGGGCGTGCTGGACCCCCTCGCGGGCTCCTGAACCACCGGCGGGGGCGCGCCCGTATGATCGTGCGGTGCGTTCCTGGACCTCCCCCTCCCTCACCCCCCTCCCGGCGTCGGGCCGCCCGCTGCGTCTCCACGACGACCGGCTCGGCCGGATGACCCCCGTGATCCCGCAGACCCCCGGCACCGCCCGGGTGTACGTCTGCGGGATCACGCCGTACGACGCGACCCACCTGGGCCATGCGGCGACCTATCACGCGGCGGACCTCATGCGGCGCGCGCTGCGTGACACCGGCCACGAGGTCGAGCTCGCGCAGAACGTCACCGACGTCGACGACCCGCTGCTCGAGCGGGCCGAGCGTGACGGCGTCGACTGGCAGGACCTCGCCGCCTCCCAGGTCGAGCTCTTCGCCGAGGACATGGAGGCGCTGCGGATCATCGCCCCGGAGACCTACCTCTCGGTGAGCGAGGCGATGGACGAGATCATCGCGACCGTCGAGGCCCTGCGCGCGCGCGGTCGCGCCTATCCCGTCGACAACGGCGACGAGGCCGCGGGCCCCGACTGGTACCAGGACCTCTCGATCGACGGCGCCCTCGGCGACGTCTCGGGCTGGGACGAGGCGGCGATGCTCGAGGTGTTCGCCGAGCGCGGCGGGGACCCCGACCGCGCCGGCAAGCGCGGCCGCTTCGACCCGCTGCTCTGGCGCGCCGAGCGCGCGGGCGAGCCCGCCTGGGACGCCGGCGAGCTGGGCCGCGGCCGCCCGGGATGGCACGTCGAGTGCCTGTCCATCGCGGAGCGCGGCCTGGGCCTGCCCTTCGACGTGCAGACCGGCGGCAGCGACCTCGTCTTCCCCCACCACGACATGAGCGCCGCGCACGCCGCCGGGCTCGGATACCCCTTCGCCGCGCTCTACCCGCACACCGGGATGGTCGCCTACGAGGGCACGAAGATGAGCAAGTCGCTCGGCAACCTCGTGTTCGTGCACCGTCTCGTGCGCGACGGGATCGAGCCGGCGGCGATCCGCCTCGTGCTCATGGCCCACCACTACCGCTCCGACTGGGAGTGGACGGACGCCGAGCTCGAGCAGGCCCAGGAGCGGCTGAGCGCCTATCGCGCCGCCGCGGCGGCGGGCGCACCGCGCGCCGACGTCGTCGAGGAGCTGCGCTCCGCCCTGCGCGACGACCTCGACACCCCGCGGGCGCTCGCGGCGCTCGACGCCTGGGCCGCGGCCCCGCACGGGGACGGCGCGGAGACGTCGGAGCTCCCGGCGGGTGCCCCGTCGGACACCGCCCAGGCCGTGGATGCGCTGTTCGGCATCTCCCTGGCGGGCTGATCACCGACGCCACGAGCGGGCGGTCGCGGGGAATCGCGACCGCCCGCTCAGGTGTGGATCATTCGCCGTCGCGCCGGCGCAGGAACTTCTCGAACTCGCGGGCGATCGCGTCCCCGCTCGCCTCGGGGAGCTCCGCGGCGTCCTGGGCGCGCTCGAGCCGGCGCACGTAGTCGGCCACGTCCTCGTCGGTGCGGGCGAGGTCGTCCACGCCGCGCTCCCAGGCCTCGGCGTCCTCGACGAGCTCCTCCATCGGGATCGGCGCGCTGATCGAGTCCTGCACGGCCCGCAGCAGCGCGAGGGTCGCCTTGGGGGAGGGGTTCTGCGCCACGTAGTGCGGCACCTGCACCCAGATGCTCGTGGTGCGCAGGCCCGCGCTCGTGGTGCGGCGGGCGAGGATCGTCGGCACCCCGACGGGCCCCTCGTACTGGCCCACCGGATCGACCTTCTCCGCCGCGCCGGGCTCGATCCCCACGCTCACCGGGAGCGGCCGGGAGTGCGGGGCGTCGGCGAGCAGGGCGCCGAGGGAGATCACGGAGCTCACGTCGAGCACCTGGAGCTGCTCGAGCACCTCGTCGCAGAAGCGCTTCCAGTGCAGCGAGGGCTCGGGGCCCATGACGGTGACGATTTCCGGACCCTGCGGCGGCTGCAGGATGCGCAGCTCCGTGTCCGGCCAGTCCAGGACCCGGAGCCCCTCCTCGGTGGTGCGGATCTCGGGACGGTTCACCTGGAAGTCGATGAAGGCCTCGGCGTCCACCGCTCCGGCCGGGCGGGAGGGCCAGATCTCGAGCAGGTGCTCGAGGACTCCGGTGGCGGCCTCCCCGGCGTCGTTCCATCCGCTGAAGGCGGTGAGGGCGATGCGACTCATCCCTTCATCATAGGACCGCGCCGCTGCGCCTGGCGGTGGCGCGTGACCCGTCACCAGGGGCGGGCCAGGAAGCCCGGATACGCTCGGGCGGGGCGGCTCCACCGGCCGCCCGTCGACCTGCTGTCCCGCCGTCCCGCTGACACGGAGGAACCGGAGCCCATGCCCTCACCCTCGCTCCGGCTGCCCGGTCTCCCGCGGCTCGAGATCCGCACCAGCACCCTGCTCACGGTCGTCGTGCTCGCCGCGTTCGTGCTGCCCCTGCTCTCCGCCCCGGACCGGCCGACGGGGGTCGCGGTGCTGCTCGCCGTGCTGACGGCGCTCGCGCTGATCCTCTCCGTGCTGGGCCACGAGATTGCGCACGCCCTCGTGGCCCGTGCCTTCGGCGGCCGGGTGGACCACATCGCGCTCACCTTCGCCGGGGGCCACACGCAGTACCACGGCGAGAAGGTCGGCACGCTGGGCTCGCTGCTGGTCTCCCTGGCGGGCCCCGCTGCGAACCTCGTGCTCGCGGGTCTCGCCGCCGGGGCGGCCGCGCTGCTCCCCGTCGGGACCGCTCCGGCGCAGGTCGTGGGGCTGACGGCGACGCTGAACGTGGCCCTCGCGGTCTTCAACCTGCTGCCGGGGCTGCCCATGGACGGCGGCCGCGCCCTCGAGACGGCCCTCGGCGCGGTGCTCCGCCGCCGGGCGCTCGGCACCCGGATCACGGCCGTGCTCGGGATGGCCATCGCGGTGCTCGTCGTGCTCGTCCCGCTCTACCGGATGATGCGCGCCGGGGGAGCGGGCACCGGCCTGATGCTCACGCTGCTGTGGGCCGTGATCATCGCGTCGATGCTCTGGCAGGGCGCCTCCGCGGCGCTGCGCGGGGCGAGCCTCCAGGAGCGGATCGACCAGCTCACCGCCCGGGGCCTCGCTCGCCGCGTGCCGCTGCTGGCGCCGCAGACGCTCCTCGGCGAGCTCCCGGGCGCGCTCTGGCACGACCCGGACGCGCTCGCGCGCGCCCTCGTCCTCGCCCCGGCCCCCGGGGGAGGCGCGCCGCGGGTGCTGCGGATCGACGTGGACGCCGCCCGGGGCGTCCCCGCGGCGAGCCGCCCCTCCGTCCCGGTCACCGCGGTCGCGGCACCGCTGGGCGAGCTCGGGGAGCTCCCGGCGGGGCTGGCCGGCGACCACCTGGTCGAGGCGATGATGACGAGGCCGCATCCCGTGTACCTGGTCCGGGAGGACGACGGCACCGCGATCGGTGTGATCATCGGCTCCGAGGTCGCGGCGCGCCTGCGGGGACGGTGAACGGGCCCGGACCGGGAGCGGACCTCCGCCTATGCTGGCGGGCATGACCTCGACCCCCTCCCCGGACGCCGGCGTCCCGGCCCCCGCCCCCGCCGCGGGGCCCGCCCCCCGCGCGGCCCGCCCGGGCCTGGACCGCACCGGCCCCCTCACCCTCGGCGACAAGGTGCAGCTCGCCGACGCCAAGGGTCGCTTGCACACGATCACCCTCCGCGAGGGAGGCGAGTTCCACAGCCACCGCGGCGTGCTGCGCCACGAGCAGCTCATCGGCGCGGAGGACGGCGTCGTCGTCGAGGACAACCACGGCACCCCGTACCAGGCGCTGCGCCCGCTCTACGCCGACTACATGCTCTCCATGCCGCGCGGCGCCGCGATCATCTACCCCAAGGACTCCGCGCAGATCCTCATGTGGGGCGACATCTTCCCCGGCGCGCGGGTGCTCGAGGCGGGGGTCGGCTCCGGCGGCCTCACCACCGCGCTGCTGCGCGCCGTGGGCCCGGAGGGCGCCGTCCACTCGATCGAGCGCCGTGAGGACTTCGCGACCGTCGCGAAGGAGAACGTCGACACCTTCTTCGGCGTCGCCGAGGGCGAGGACCACCCCTGGTGGGACCTCACGATCGGCGACTTCCAGGACGTCGCCCCGACCCTCGGGGAGTCCGCCGTGGACCGCGTCGTGCTCGACATGCTCGCCCCCTGGGAGTGCGTCGAGGCGGCCGGGGACGTGCTCGTCTCCGGCGGCGTCTTCCTCGCCTACGTCGCGACGGTCACCCAGCTCTCCCGCACCGCCGAGGCGCTGCGGGACCACGGGGAGTTCACCGAGCCGGACGCCTGGGAGTGCTTCGTGCGGCCCTGGCACCTCGAGGGACTCGCCGTGCGCCCCGAGCACCGGATGAACGCGCACACCGGCTTCCTCATCACGGCGCGCCGCACCGCCCACGGCACGCGCGCGCTCAGCCGCGTGACCCGTCCGGCCCCGGGCTCCCGGGACGAGGAGGAGCTGAACCACCCCGACAACGAGGGCTTCGGCGGAGGCACCGGCGACTGGACCGCGCAGGACGTGGGCGAGCGCGGCGTCGCCCCGCGCAAGATCAAGCGCGCGCTGCGGGACATCCGCCAGGGCCGGGACCGCTGACCCGCCCGCACCCCCTCACCCCCTCGGAAGGAGCGCCATGAAGACCTACGCGGAGATGAGCTCTGAGCTCGAGCAGCTCGCGGAGCGCAACGACCGGCTCACCGCGGCGCTGCGCGCGGCCCGCGGGCAGATCCTCGAGCTCAAGGCGGATCTCGAGCGGATCGGCGACCCGCCGAACTCCTATGCGACCTTCCTGCGACGCACCGACGGCACCACCGTCGACGTGCTGCACAACGGCCGGCGCCTGCGCGTCGCGACCTCCGCCGAGGTGGACCTCGAGGCGCTGCGCCCCGGCATGGAGCTCCGGCTGAACGAGTCCCTCGCCGCCGTCGAGACGATCACCCCCGGCGACGCCGGGAACGTCGTCGCCGTCGTCGAGCCGCTCGCCGACTCGCGGGTGCTCGTCGCCGTCGCCCCGGACGACACGCGCGTGCTGCGCCGCTCGGGCGAGCTCGAGGACGAGCTGCTGCATCCGGGGGACAGCGTGCTCGTCGACCTCAAGGCGCAGCTCGTGCTCGAGCGCATCGACCGCGCGGAGATCACCGATCTCGTCCTCGAGCAGGTCCCGGATGTCGCCTTCGAGTCGATCGGCGGGCTCTCCGGCCAGATCGAGACGATCCGCGACGCGGTCGAGCTGCCCTTCCTGCAGCAGGACCTGTACCGCACCTACGGCCTGCGACCTCCCAAGGGCGTGCTGCTCTACGGCCCTCCCGGCTGCGGCAAGACGATGATCGCGAAGGCGGTCGCGCACGAGCTCGTGCTCCGCTCCGCGGAGGTGCGCGGCGTGAGCGTCGCCGAGGCGCTCGAGAACTCCGCCTTCCTCAACGTCAAGGGACCGGAGCTGCTGAACAAGTACGTGGGGGAGACCGAGCGCTCCATCCGGCTCGTCTTCGAGCGGGCCCGCGAGAAGGCGAGCGCCCACCACCCGGTCGTCATCTTCTTCGACGAGATGGAGGCGCTGTTCCGCACGCGCGGCACGGGGCTCTCGAGCGACGTCGAGACCACGATCGTGCCGCAGCTTCTCGCGGAGATCGACGGCGTCGAGGGCCTGGACAACGTGATCGTCATCGGCGCCTCCAACCGCGAGGACATGATCGACCCGGCGATCCTGCGCCCGGGCCGGCTCGACGTGAAGATCCGCGTGCAGCGACCCGACGCCGCCGCGGGGCGCGAGATCCTGGGCCTCTACCTCGACGAGGACGTCCCGTTGCGCGGTAACCGGGAGGCGCTGCTCGACGCGGCCGTCGCCCGCATCTACGACGACTCCCCGGCCTCCGCCTTCGTGCGGATCGACTACTCCGACGGGAGCGACGCGGTGCTGCACTTCCGTGACGTGGTCTCCGGGGCGACGCTGCGCAACATCGTGGACCGCGCGAAGAAGAACGCGGTCAAGGACCAGCTCACCACGGGCGTCGCCGGGGTGAGCGAGAAGCACCTGCTGGACGCCGTGGCCGACGAGTTCTCCGAGAACGAGGACATGCCCTCCGCCGCGCACCCCGAGGAGTGGGCGCGGATCTCCGGGCACCGCGGGGCGCGCGTCGAGGCGATCGTCCCGCTCCGGCGCCCCGATGCGGGCGCCGGGCAGGACGAGGCGCAGGAGACCGGGCAGGAGGAGCGGCGATGAGCGGCGGCGGTCTCACCACCGAGCGCCCCATGGGCATCGAGACCGAGTTCGGCGTGCTCCACGTCGACCTCGAGGAGCGCACGCGCGCCGGGGCCGGCAGCGCGATCCTGCTGAGTCACCTCACGGTCGCGGCCTACGCGCTGCTCGCCCCCGCGGAGGGGGAGCGCGGGCGCCGGGTCCGCTGGGACTACGGGGACGAGTCCCCGCTGCGGGACGCGCGCGGCTTCGAGCTGCAGCGCGCCGCGGCGCACCCCACCCAGCTGACCGACGAGGTCAAGGACGCGCACCTGCCGAGCGTCGAGCTCGACGGACCCGTCCGGGGATCCGACGTCGCCCCGGAGGGGACCGACGACGAGGTGCTCGCCTGGGCGGTGCACCGCTCGATCGGCAACTCCGTGCTGCGCAGCGGCGCCCGCTGGTACGTGGACCATGCCCATCCTGAGTACTCGGCGCCCGAGGTGCTGCGCGCCCGTGAGGCGGTGGTCGCGGACCGCGCCGGCGAGCTCGTCGCCCGCGAGGCGATGGCGATCGTCGAGCGCGCCGAGGGCATCCCCGACGTCGCGCTCTACAAGAACAACACCGACGGCAAGGGCGCCTCCTACGGCACGCACGAGAACTACCTGCTGGACCGCTCGGTGCCCTTCGAGGACGTCGTCGCGGTGCTGCTGCCCTTCCTCACCACGCGGCAGGTCCTCGTGGGCGCCGGCCGGGTGGGTCGCGGGGCCCGCGGCTCCGAGCCCGGCTTCCAGATCTCCTCGCGGGCGGACTTCATGGAGGCCGAGGTGGGCCTCGAGACCACCCTGAACCGCCCCATCGTCAACACCCGCGACGAGCCCCACGCCGATGCGAGCCGCTTCCGCCGGCTCCACGTGATCATCGGGGACGCGAACCTCCTCGAGGAGTCCACCTTCCTCAAGCTCGGCACGACCTCCCTCGTGCTCGCGGCGCTCGAGGCGCAGCACCGCACCGGTGCGGAGATCCTGCCGGAGCTGCGCCTCGCCGACCCGGTCGCGGCGGTCCGCGCGATCAGCCACGACCCGAGCCTGCGCACCACGGTCGAGCTCGCCGACGGCCGCTCCCTCACCGCCCTGCAGATCCAGCGGGAGATCCTCGACGCGGTCGCCGCCGTCGCCGATCGCACCGACGCGGAGACCGATCAGGTGCTCACGAGCTGGGGCGAGCTGCTCGACCTGCTCGCCGAGGACCCGATGCTCGCCGCGGACCGCGTCGAGTGGGTCGCCAAGCTGCGCCTGCTCGAGCAGTACCGGCGGCGCCACGGGGATCTCGACTGGGCGGACCCCCGCCTGCTCGCGATCGACCTGCAGTTCTCCGACCTCCGCCCCGGGCGCGGGCTGTTCGGGAAGCTCCGGGCCGCCGGGCAGGTGCGCACCCTCGTCACCGAGGAGGAGGTCGCCGAAGCGGTGACCACCCCGCCCGCGAGCACCCGCGCCCACCTGCGCGGGCAGCTCATCACCCATCATCCGGGCGCCGTGCCCTCGGCCGGCTGGGACGTCATCACCCTCGCCGGCGAGGAGGAGGGCCACCGCCTGCGCCTCGCCGATCCGCGGCAGGGATCCGCCGCCTGGTGCGAGCAGCACGGCGTCGACCCCGTCGCGGACCTCGACACGCTGCTCACCGCCCTGCACCGCGCCGTCGGCGACCGCTGACCCCGCCCCCGACCCCACCCATCCCTCCCGACGGAAGAAGGCCACCATGTCCCAGCAGAGCATCAACGCCCCGCGTCCCGGCGACGACGAGGAGAACGCGTCCGACGCCGTGACCGGCGGCCAGACCTTCGCCTCCGCGCAGGGCGCCGACGATCTCCTCGACGAGATCGACGCCGTGCTCGAGGAGAACGCCGAGACGTTCGTGCGCTCCTTCGTCCAGAAGGGCGGCGAGTGAGCCGATGAGGCGCCGCGTGGGAGGGCTGGAGACCGAGTTCGGGCTCGTGTGCGTCCGTGCGGACGGCACGCGCGCCCTCGAGCCGGAGGCCGCCGCCCGGGAGCTGTTCCGACCGGTCGTGGCCCAGGGGCGCTCCTCGAACGTCTTCCTGCGCAACGCCGCCCGGCTGTACCTCGACGTGGGCTCGCACCCCGAGTACGCGACCGCCGAGTGCGACGACTGGTGGGACCTCGTGGCCCAGGACGCCGCGGGGGAACGGATCCTCGCCGAGCTCGTCGGCTCGGCGAACGCGCGCCTGGCCGAGGACGGCCAGGACGCCCGCATCCACCTGCTCAAGAACAACGTCGACTCCCAGGGCAACGCCTTCGGCTCGCACGAGAACTACCTCGTGGACCGCCGCGGGGAGTTCACGCGGCTGCCGCGCTACCTGCTGCCCTTCCTCGTGACGCGCCAGATCGTCACCGGCGCGGGCGGCGTCGTCGTGGACCGGCCGCTCGGGGAGCCCACCGCCCCCGGCACCCCCCGCTTCGTGTTCTCGCGCCGCAGCGACCACATGTGGGAGGCGGTCTCCTCCGCGACCACGCGCACCCGTCCGATCATCAACACCCGCGACGAGCCGCACGGCGACCCCACGCGGTTCCGGCGCCTTCACGTGATCGTCGGCGACTCCACGCGCAGCGAGGTCTCCACCCACCTGCGCTTCGCGACCACGGACCTCGTGCTGCGGCTCATCGAGTCCGGGCGCACCCTCCCCGAGCTCGCGCTCGCGGACGACATCGCCGCGATCCGGGTCGTCGCCCGCGATCTCACGGGTGCGGAGCCGCTCGAGCTCGCCGCCGGGGGCACCACGACCGCGCTCGAGGTGCAGCAGCGCTGGCTCGACCTCGCCTCGACCGTCGCCGAGCCCGCCGAGCAGGGGGTGCTCGAGACCTGGCAGAAGGCGCTCGACGCGGTGCGCACGGGGGACCGCTCCTGGGCCGCGCAGCACCTCGACTGGGCCATCAAGGAGCGTCTGGTCTCCCAGGTCGTCGAGAGGCGCGGCGTCGCGCTCGACGACTCGGTGATCGAGCGCCTCGACCTCGGCTACCACGACATCGACCCGAGCGGCTCGGTCTTCGCCTCGCTGTGCCGGCGCGGGCTCGCCCCGGCGGTGCTCGACGAGGAGCGGATCGCCGCGGCGGTCACGACGGCGCCCGCGAGCACCCGCGCCCACCTGCGCGGGCAGGTCGTGACGGCCGCGCTCGAGCACGGGGTGGACCATGTCGTGGACTGGACCACGCTGCGGCTGACCCGCTCGGGCTCCGCGCCGGTGCAGATCCTGGACCCGTTCCAGACCCGCAGCGACGAGGTGGACGCGCTCCTGGCGCGGATCCGCGGCGGCGGTGCCCCGACCCCCGGCGCCGTCTGAGCCGCATCGGCCGCCGCTTCCCAGCTTCCGCGTGAACCCTCCCGGCGCGCCCCCGTACCCTGGTCCTCGTGTCCCACCCCGGGGCCCATGATCCGAAAGGTCCTCCGTGATCCGTCGCCGCACCCTGCTGTCCACCGCCCTGGCCGCGACGGCCGCCATCGGCCTCGCCGCCTGCTCGAAGGACGACAGCGGCTCGAGCGCCTCCGACGGCGGGTCCGACGGCGGCGGCGCCGCCGCGCTCTCCGGCGTGGACGTGAGCGACGACCTCGGCTCCGAGCCGACGGTCTCCTTCACCACGCCGCTGAGCATCGATGCCGCGGACGCCCGGGTGATCGCGGCCGGCGACGGTGCGACCCTCGCCGAGGGCGACACCGTGATCATGCGCAGCATGTACGTCGACGCGAGCACGGGGGAGACCCTCCAGTCGTGGTGGCAGGGCGCTCCCGCGGGTGGCCTGCAGGTCACCTCCGACGGCCTCGGGGCGGAGGCCTTCGCCTTCTTCCAGACGGTCACGGTGGGCTCCCGCTTCGCGATGGCCGGCTGGCAGCAGGACAGCAGCGGCAACGCCGTCTCGCTCGTCCAGGTGGGCGACGTGGACCGCGTCGTCTCCCCGCTGCGCGCCGAGGGCGCCGAGCAGAAGCCCTCGGGCTCCTACCCGAAGGTCACGCTCGGCAAGGACGGCGCCCCGGCGATCGACGGTCCCGGCTCGGGCGACGCCCCCGCGAAGACCGTCCGCGAGGCGCTCATCGAGGGCACCGGCGACACCACCCGCAAGGGCGACTACCTGACGATGCACTACACCGGCTGGGCCTGGGAGACGGGCGAGCAGTTCGACTCCTCGTGGGAGCGCGGCGCCCCGTTCAGCTTCGTGCAGGGCCAGGGCCAGGTCATCACGGGCTGGGACGACAACCTGCTGGACCTCAAGGTCGGCAGCCAGGTCATGCTCGTGATCCCCGGTGACGAGGCCTATCCTGCCGATTCGGGGTCCGAGCTCGCGGGCCAGACCCTGATCTTCGTGGTCGACGTCCTTGACGCCGCCCACACCAACGCCTGACCACCCCCAACATCGGAGGAACGATGAACCGCAGCAAGCCCGAGATCGACGCCCCCGAGGGCCCCGCGCCCACCGAGCTCGTGATCGTCGACGAGACGGTCGGCGACGGCGAGGAGGCCGGCCGCGGCGACGTCGTCGACGTGCACTACGTCGGCGTCTCGCACTCGACCGGTGAGCAGTTCGACGCCTCCTGGGACCGCGGCGAGCCGCTGCGCTTCCAGCTCGGCGTGGGCCAGGTCATCACCGGCTGGGACCAGGGCGTGCAGGGCATGAAGGTCGGCGGCCGCCGCCGCCTCGACATCCCCGCGCACCTGGCCTACGGCGACCACGGCGCGCCGCCGGTCATCGCCCCGGGCGAGACCCTCATCTTCGTGTGCGACCTGGTGGCGGTGCACAAGCGCTGAGCCCCTCCGCCCACGCGACGGGCGGGGAGCAGCAGGGCCTGTTCGAGGCCCCTGCCCCCGCCGCGCCCGCCCCGACCGACCCGGCCCGCGACTCCGCGGGCCGGGTCGGTGGTCTGCGCACCACCGCCGGCTTCGCCCTCGCGCCGGAGCGGCCGGTCGCCTCCGTGCGGCTGATCGGGGTGCTGCCGCACCTGGACCGCCCCTTCGAGTACGCGGTCACCGCCGAGACCTCCGCAGCCGAGGCGGGCATGCGGGTCCGGGTCCGCTTCTCCGGCAAGGACACCGAGGGCATCGTCCTCGAGCGGCGGGACGCGCCGACGACGAACCGCGCGCTCGCCCCGCTCGTCCGTCTCGTCTCCGAGGACGTCGTCGTGCCGTCCGCCCTGATGCGCGTGTGCGAGGACGTCGCCGATCGCTGCGCGGGCACCGTCGGCGACGTGCTCCGGCTCGCGCTGCCGCCGCGCCACGCCCGCGCCGAGAAGCGCGATCGGGAGATGGCGGCCGCGGAGCGGGACGCCGCCGCGGCCCGCGCGTCGGCCGCGGAAGCGGAAGCGGCTGCCTCCGCCGATGCCGAGATCGACACCGACACCGACACCGACACCGACACCGACACCGAGGATGCTCCCGCAGCGGATGCCGCGCCGACGCCGCCCCGCCCCGGCGACCGCTACCCGGGGCTCGCGGCCCTCCTGACCCGCGCGGGCGGTGCCGAGGGGCCCGTGCCCCGCGCGAGCCTCACCCTCGACGCGGGCGACCCCTGGACCGCCGTGACCGCCGGAGCCCTCGAGGACCTCGGCCCCGACCGCGGCGCCCTCGTCATCGCCCCGGACCAGCGCGACGTGGCACGGCTGTCCCGCGTGCTCACGGAGCGCGGCATCGAGCACGAGGTGCTCGCCGGCACCGAGGGTCCGGAGAAGCGGTACCGCACCTTCCGGCGGGTGCTGCGCGGCGCGACCCGCGTGGTGCTCGGCAACCGCTCCGCGGCCTTCGCCCCCGTCCGCGATCTCGCCCTCGTGATCTGCTACGACGCCTCCGACGACCTCCTCACCGAGCCGCGCGCCCCCTATCCGCATGTGCGCACGGTGCTGCAGGCGCGCTCTGCCGAGGAGCGCTGCGCGCTGCTCTTCCTCGCCTCGAGCGAGTCCGTGCCGCTGCGCGCCCTCGAGACCGCCGGCTACCTCCGCCGGCTCGAGCCGCTGCCCGCGCCGGTGACGGCCGTGCGGCCCCGGATCACCGCGATGGACCAGTACCTGCGCGACCGCGAGGGCGCCTCCGGCCGCTCCCGGATGCCGCGCGAGGCGCTGCGGGTCATCCGCGAGGGCCTCACCCGGGGGCCCGTGCTCGTGCAGGTGCCGCGATCGGGCTACGTCCCCGCGATCGCCTGCACCTTCTGCGGCACCCGCTGCCACTGCCCCGAGTGCTCCGCCCCGCTCTCACTCACGGGCCGCTCCGGCCCGCTGCACTGCCGGGTCTGCGGTCGCCGGGAGGACGGCTACCGCTGCCCCGAGTGCCATCGCACCGAGGTGCGGGCGATGGTCGTCGGCTCCACGCGCACCGCGGAGGAGCTCTCCCGCGCCTTCCCGTCCGCACGCCTCCAGGTCGCCGGCGGCGCCCACGGACCGCTCGAGGACGCCGACGTCGACCCCGCCGGGATCGTCGTCGCGACCCCCGGGGCGGAGCCCGCTCCCGTGGGCGGCTTCGCCGCGGGCCTCCTGCTGGACGCCGACGCGATGCTCGCCCGCGCCGCCTACGACGCGGACGTCGAGGCGGTGCGCCGCTGGCGCAACGCGATCGCCCTCGTGCGCACCGCCGAGCACGGCGGGGAGGTGCTCGTCGTCGGCACCTCGACGCTCCCCGCGATCCGCGACCTCGTCGCCCACCGCTCCTCGGTGTTCCTGGACCGGGTGCTCGCCGACCGCGCCGAGCTGGACCTGCCTCCCGCGAGCCGGCTCGCGGAGATCGTCGGGGACCGGGACGCCTGCCGCCGCTTCCTGGAGAACGTCGAGCTCCCGGACGGAACGGACCGCTTCGGCCCCGTGGACCTCGACGGTCCGGGCCAGGCGGGCACGGCGCGCGCGGTGGTCAGGATCACCCCCTCGCGCTCCCGGGAGCTGACGACCGCGCTGCGCTCGGGCGTCGCGGGCCGCTCCGCCCGCAAGGAGCGGGGCTCGCTGCGGGTGCGGCTCGACCCGCCCGACGTCTTCTGACCCTGCCGTCCCCGTAGAATCGAGCCATCATGCGTCTGCTCTTCGCCGGCACCCCCGAGGCCGCCCTCCCGTCCCTGCGCGCCCTGCTCGACTCCCCCCACGAGGTGGTCGGGGTCCTCACACGCGCCGACGCCCCCCGCGGCCGCGGTCGCCGCCTCCACCCGAGCCCCGTCAAGGAGCTCGCCCTCGAGGCGGGCGTGCCCGTGCTCACGCCGCGCACCCTCCGCGACGCCGCTGTGCAGGAGGAGATCCGCGCGCTCGCGCCGGACGCCGCCCCGGTCGTCGCCTACGGCAACCTCGTCCCCGCCGCCGCGCTCTCGATCCCCGCCCACGGCTGGGTCAACCTGCACTTCTCCCTGCTGCCCGCGTGGCGCGGCGCCGCCCCCGCGCAGCGGGCCGTGCTCACGGGCCAGCGGGAGACCGGCATGAGCGTCTTCCGTCTCGAGGAGGGCCTGGACACCGGCGACGTCATCGCCTCGGCGCCCACGGCCATCGGCCCGCACGAGACGGCCGGCGAGCTGCTCGAGCGCATGTCCCACGACGGTGCGGGCCTCCTGCTGCAGGCCCTCGACGCGCTCGAGGCCGGCACGGCCTCCTTCACCGTCCAGGACCATGACGCCGCGACCCACGCCGCGAAGCTCACCACCGCGGAGGCCCGCATCGACTGGACGCGCCCCGCCGAGGAGGTCGACGCGCACGTGCGCGGCATGAGCCCGGACCCGGGCGCCTGGACCCTGCTGCGGGGGGAGCGGTTCAAGGCCCTCGGCACCGAGGAGCCCGCACCGGAGCACTCCGTCACCGCCGCTCCCGGCGAGCTCGTCGCGACCCGTCGGCAGCTGCTCGTGGGCACCGGCACCGTGCCGATCGCCCTGTCGGTCGTCGCCCCCGCCGGGAAGCGGGCCATGCGCGCCGCGGACTGGGCGCGGGGAGCCGGCCTCGAGCCCGGCACCAGCTTCGAGAACGAGGAGGACCGCGCATGAGCCGCGAGGACGGACAGCGCCGCTCCGGCGTCCCGGGCGGGGACCGCCACGGCGGTCAGGGCCGCGGGGGTCAGGGCCGCAGCGGGAACGGCCGGGACGGACAGGGCCGTGGCGGCCAGGGCCGCGGCCGGGACCAGCACGGCCACGAGCGCTCCGGCTCCCGGGGCAGCGGCGGCCCGCGCCGCGGGTGGTCGCAGCAGCGGCCCTCCGAGCGCCGTGGTCGCACCACCGGCTCCCGGCTCGTGGCCTTCGAGGGGCTGCGCACGGTGCGCGAGGACGACGCGTACGCGAACCTCGTGCTCCCGCAGCTGCTGCGCCGACACCGCCTCCCCGGCCGGGACGCCGCCTTCACGACCGAGCTGTTCTACGGCTCCCTGCGCGCGCAGGGCCGTCTCGACGCCGTGCTCGCCGCCTGCATCGACCGCGACCTCGAGGACGTCGACCCGGATCTCCTGGACGTCATGCGGCTCGGCGCCTATCAGCTGCTGGACATGGCGGTCGCCCCGCACGCCGCGACCTCGGAGACCGTGGCGCTGGCCCGGCAGGAGGTCGGCGCGGGGGCCGCGAGCTTCGCGAACGCCGTGCTGCGACGGGTGGGGGAGCGGACGCTCGAGGAGTGGCTCGAGGAGGTGGCCCCGGATCGCGCGAGCGACGAGACCGGACATCTCGCGGTGCGGCACTCGCATCCCCGCTGGGTGGTCCGTGCGCTCTCCGACGCCCTCGCCGGCCACGGCCGCGACCGGTCCGAGATCGATGCCCTGCTCGCCGCCCAGAACGCCGCCCCCGCCGTCTCCCTCGTCATGCGACCGGGTCTCACCGACCTCGATGAGCTGATCGACGAGGGCGCCTCCGGCGGGCACCTCTCCGTGTTCGGCGCGGCCTGGCCCTCGGGGGACCCGGGCGGCATGGACGTCGTCAAGCAGGGACGCGCCGCCGTCCAGGACGAGGGCAGCCAGCTCATGGCGCTCGCCCTCGCCCTCGGCGCCGACGACCTCGTCACCGCGGACGACGCCCACTGGCTGGACCTCTGCTCAGGGCCTGGCGGCAAGACCGCGCTGCTGGGCGGCCTCACCGTGGACCACGACGCGGACCTGCTCGCCCTCGAGCTGCAGCCCCACCGCACCGAGCTCGTCGACCGCGCCGTCGCGACGCTCCGCGAGGCGGGGTGCGAGATCGAGACGCGCACCGGCGACGGCACCGCGATCGGCGCTCAGATGCCCGGCCGCTTCTCCCGCGTCCTCGCGGACGTCCCCTGCTCGGGCCTCGGTGCGTTGCGCCGGCGCCCGGAGTCGCGGTGGCGCCGCAGCCCGGGCGACATCGGCCACCTCGGCGCGCTCCAGCGGGACCTGCTGGGCTCCGCCCTCGACGCGACCGCCCCCGGCGGCGTCGTCGCCTACGTGACCTGCTCGCCGCACCTCGCGGAGACCCGGCTCGTCGTGGCGGACGTCCTGCGTCGCCGCGACGACGTCGAGCAGCTCGACGCCCGCCCCGCCGTGCGCGCCGGCATCCTGCCCGAGGAGCAGGAGGCCGCCGAGCTCGGCGAGGGACCCTCCGTGCAGCTGTGGCCCCATGTGCACGGGACCGACGCCATGTTCATCGCCCTGCTGCGCAGGACCCCCTCCGAGGAAGGACCGAAGGCCTCATGAACTCCGCCTACGCGACCGACGGCCGCTACATCCACCCCAGCATCCTCAACGCCGACTTCATGAGCATCGGCGCGGAGCTCGACAAGATCTCCACCGCGGACAGCGTCCACGTCGACGTCATGGACAACCACTTCGTCCCGAACCTCACCTTCGGCGCGAGCATGGTCGAGCAGATCGTCGAGCGCAGCCCGATCCCCGTGGACGCGCATCTGATGATCGCCGACGCGGACCGCGAGGCGCCGGTCTACGCCGAGGCGGGGGCGTCCTCGGTCACCTTCCACCTCGAGGCGGCGGCGGCGCCGGTGCGCCTCGCCCGTGAGCTGCGTCGCAAGAACGCGGCCGTCGGGGTGGCGCTGCGTCCGGCGACGCCGGTCGAGCCGCTGCTCGACGTCATCGGCGAGTTCGACATGCTGCTGCTCATGACGGTCGAGCCGGGCTTCGGCGGGCAGAGCTTCCTGGAGAGCATGCTCCCGAAGATCCGCCGCGCGCGCCGCGCGATCAGCGAGGCGAACCTGCAGGTCTCCATCCAGGTGGACGGCGGCGTCTCGCGCGAGACGATCGAGCGCTGCGCCGAGGCGGGGGCGAACGTCTTCGTCGCCGGCTCCGCGATCTACAAGGCTCGCGACGCCGCGGAGGAGATCGCCGTGCTGCGGGAGCTCGCCGCCGGGCACTGATCCCCGCGAGGAGTGACTCGTCCGTCGCCCGTCCGCCCTCGGCGGACGGGCGTCGTCGTCCCTGTCGGGCTGGTCTAGAGTTCCCCTGTCACGCAACGTGACGTGCTCCGGGGTCGGTGGAAGTCCGAGCCGGCGGTGACAGTCCGCGACCCGCTTCGGCGGTGGAGCCGGTGGGATTCCGGCACCGACAGTACAGCCTGGAAGAGAGGCGCACGTCCGCACGCGGTCGGGCGCCTCCGCGCATCCGTCCTCCCGTGTCGGCACAGCTTTGTCCCCCGGAGTCACTGCATCCGACGGGAGAAAGGCACCGACATGGATCTTCTGCAGTGGCTCTTCACCGCCCGCCTCGATTTCGGGAACGGACAGTTCCTGCTCTGGCGCGAGGTGCTCGGCAACGTCTTCGGACTCCTCAGCGCCCTCGGCGGCATGCGCCGCAAGGTCTGGGCCTGGCCGATCGGCATCCTCGGCAACCTGCTCCTGCTCACGGTGTTCATGGGCACCCTCTTCGGCGATCCGCAGGCCGTGGACCTGCTGGGCCAGGCGGGTCGCCAGGTCATGTTCATCGTCACGAGCGTCTACGGCTGGGTCCGCTGGAAGCAGGCGAAGGGCTCCGGCGGCACCGCCGTCGAGCCCACCTGGGCCTCCTGGGGCACCCGCGCGCTGCTGCTCGTCGCCCTCGTCGGCGGCACGGCCGCGCTCACCCCGCTGTTCCGCGCCCTCGGCTCCTACGAGCCGGTGTGGGCGGATGCCTGGATCTTCATGGGCTCCCTGCTCGCGACCTTCGGCATGGCCAAGGGCTGGGTCGAGTTCTGGCTGATCTGGGTGGCCGTCGACATCGTCGGCGTGCCGCTGCTGATCAGCGCGGGCTACTGGGCGAGCGCCCTCATGTACGTCTTCTACGGCGCCTTCACGCTGACCGGGTTCTTCGTGTGGTGGCGCGTGCGCCGTCGCCAGGATGCCGAGGGCGGGGGAGTGACGGTCGAGACCGCGCACCTGGACCCCACCGTGGGCCGAGGCGGCCACGGCCGACGCCGCAGCAGCTGACCCCCTGCCGGTCGTCCCGGCGCCGCGTCCCGCGCCCCGCCCGCGCCCGGTGGGCGGGCGCGGGCGCGGGCGGGCGCCGGGGATCGGTACCCTGGACCCGTGAAGGATTTCGAGGCGCTGTACGCCGAGCTCATCGAGAAGGCCCGGACCCGACCGGAGGGCTCCGGCACCGTCCGCGAGCTGGACGGCGGCGTCCATCAGATCGGCAAGAAGATCGTGGAGGAGGCGGCGGAGGTCTGGATGGCCTGCGAGCACGAGACCGACGACGACGCCGCCCTGGAGATCAGCCAGCTGCTGTACCACGTCCAGGTCATGATGGTCGCGAAGGGCCTCACCCTCGAGGACGTCTACCGCAAGCTCTGAGCGTTGGGCCCGCAGCTGCTGCGGGCCCCGCCCGGACCGTCCCCCCTCCGTCCCCCGACCCAGCACGCCGCCGCTCCCGGCGGCGGAGGAGCTTCCATGCTGCGCATCGCCGTGCCCAACAAGGGCGCCCTGTCCGAGCCCGCCGCCGACCTCCTGCAGGAGGCGGGGTACCGCCGTCGCGGCACCGCCAAGGAGCTCGTCGTCGTCGACCACGAGAACGACGTCGAGTTCTTCTACTTGCGCCCCCGCGACATCGCCGTGTACGTGGGCTCGGGGACCGTGGACGTGGGCATCACCGGCCAGGACATGCTCCTGGACTCCCGCACCCCGGCCCGCGAGATCCTCGACCTGGGCTTCGCCCGCTCGACCTTCCGCTTCGCCGCGCCGAGCGGCACCCGCTCGCAGGTCGCCGAGCTCGAGGGCCTGCGGATCGCCACGAGCTACGAGAACCTCGTCGAGGACCACCTCGCCGAGCACGGCGTGCACGCCGAGGTCGTCCACCTCGACGGGGCCGTCGAGTCCTCGATCCGGCTCGGCGTCGCCGACGTGATCGCGGACGTCGTCGAGACCGGCACGACCCTGCGCCAGGCGGGCCTGGAGCCCTTCGGCGACCCGATCATGACGAGCCAGGCGGTGCTCTTCTCCCGCCCGGAGCTCGAGCTCGAGGACGCCGCCGCGCGCTCCCTCGAGGTGCTCGAGCGGCGCATCCGAGGCGTGCTCGTCGCGCACCGCTACGTCATGCTCGACTACGACATCCCCACCGCGCAGCTCGAGCGGGCCGTCGCGGTCTCGCCGGGATTCCAGTCGCCCACGGTCTCGCCGCTGCACGGCGGCGAGTGGTCCGCCGTCCGTGTCATGGTGGACAAGAGCGGCGCCCATCGCATGATGGACGAGCTGTACGACGTCGGCGCGCGGGCGATCCTCGCGACGGCGATCCAGTCCTGCCGCATCTGAGGAGGCCGGGCGGTCACGATGACCGATGAGGAGCTGCCGACGATCGTCCTGCGACCCCGCCTGGTGCGGGTCGCGGGCTACGCGACGGGGCTGCTCACCCTCGCCGGCGTCGTCTTCTGGGCCCTCGTCATCCCCGGCTTCACCCCGGGCGGCCGCGCCGTGCTGATGGGCGCCGGCGTGGTCGCGCTCGCCATCTGCCATCTCGAGGCGCGGGTGCGGCTGATCGCCCGCCCGGACACGCTCGTCGTCGTCAACCACCTGCGCACCCGCACCGTGGACTGGGCGGAGGTGGTGGGCGTGAGCTTCCCGATGGGCGATCCCTGGGCCCACCTCGACCTCGCCGACGGCACCACGCTGGACACCATGGCGCTGCAGCGCGCGGACGGCCGTCGCGCCGTCGCCGCCGCGCACCGGCTCGCGGCGCTCGTGCGCGAGCGCGGCGAGGCCCGCCCCGGCACCCTGGGCTGATCCGGCGCGTCACCGTCGGAGACGGTGCGGCGCCGCTCACTGCAGGGCCGCGCTCAGCCGCGGGTGATCCGCTGCGCCGCGGCGCGCCCCGCGAGGGCGCCGAAGAGGAAGGCTGCGGGATCCTCGTCGAGAGACCGCCCCATCGTCGAGAGCCGCACCGGCATCCGCTCGAGCGCCGCCCGCAGCCCGTCCCCGGGCACCTCGACGCTCCGGTGCTCGACCCCGCGCATCCGCGCCCGGTCGATGATCATGGAATCCACCTGTTCCGCGACCGACGCATGGAATGCGCTGTACTCGGGATCCGCGGGGGAGAGCAGCGGCAGCAGCGCCGGGGCGAGGGCCGCGCGGCCGAGGGTCGTCGACGCGTGATGGGACAGCCCGTGGTGGCGGTCGCGCGCGTCCCCCTCGGAGACCCGCAGCGCGGCGACGACCGTGCCGCCCAGCACATGGGCGGCATGCAGGGACTCCACCAGCTGGAGGCCCGAGAACCCCCACGGCGTGCCCGAGCCGAGCGTGCCCGGCCCCTGGACCGCGATCACGACGTCGGCGTCCAGCACGTGCCGCGCGCCCAGCAGAGCCGAGTGGACGGTCACCGCCTCGTGCTCGCCGCCGAAGGCCTGCCCGGAGCTGATGACCCCCTGCACGAGCTCCCGCTCCCGGAGCTCGGCGGCGGTGCGGGAGAACGCCGCGGGCAGGGCCGCGGCATCGGTGTGCACGTGCACGATCCGGGCGTCCGGGTCCGTCTCCCGGATGCCGGCGACCACGGCGGGCAGCGCGGAGTGGAGGTCCGTGACGACCACGGGCATGCCACCGAGGTCCTCGACGTCCTGGAGCTGCGCATGGTGAGGGCTCGCGGGGTCGTCGATCGCGTCGAGCACCGTCTGCATCGGGGTGTAGCGGGCCTTCACCATGTGCCCGGCCGGATCCGGCTGGGCAGCGGACCCGCCCGTCGTGGCGACGGCGTCGGGACGGGCGACGACGAAGGCCTGCCCGCCGGTGCCGAGGCCGCGCCGCAGCGCATTGGTGTTCAGGAGGACCAGCTCACCGGGGGAGGGGGCGCCCGTGAGCTCCGGGTAGGCGAGCGCCGGCACCCGCTCGCCGCCCTCGAGCTGCACCTCGCAGCGCACGACTCCCGACCAGGCGGGGAGGATCGTGACGACGGTTCCTCGTTCCCAGCGCAGCATGCGCGCCATCCTACGGAGATCCGCAGGGCGGGCTCCAGCGACCACTATCCTGGACGGGTGGCTGCACGAGGTGTGGAAAGACTGCTCAACGTCATCATGACGATCGGCTCGCGCCGTCGGATCGACCGCGCGAAGCTGTTCGCCGTCATCCCCGAGTACAAGGAGGCGGTGAGCGACCAGGCGGCGGAGCGCATGTTCGAGCGCGACAAGGCCGCGATCCTCGAGCTCGGGCTCCCGCTCGTCACCGAGTCGGACGTCCTGGACGACAACACCGTCTACTACCGCATCGCCTCGCCGCGCGAGGACGCCGTGCTGGACCTCAGCACCGCGGAGTACACCGTGCTGCTCGCCGCGAGCCGGGCCTGGGACCAGGCCGCCGCCGGCGGCGCGGCCCGGCGGGTGCGGGCGAAGCTCCTGAGCCTCGGCCACGACGCCGATCCTGATCTGCTGCGTCGCACGCCCCGCGGCGCCGTCGAGTCCCTCCCCGTGCTGAGCCCGCTGCTCGAGGCCGTCACCGACGGCACCCGCGTGCGCTTCTCCTACCGCGCCGCGACGGGCTCCGTCGCCGAGCGCACCGTCGAGCCCTGGGTGGTGGGCGTGCACGACGGCCACTGGTACGTCTACGGCTGGGACACCGGCCGCGAGGACGTCCGCATGTTCCGCGCCTCCCGCATCGAGTCCTTCCCCCGCGCGGCCGGTGAGGCCGCCCGCCCGCGACCGGAGCAGGTGGACCTCGAGGAGGTCCTCTCCCGCATGCACACGGGCGACGACCGCGACCGCGCCGTGCTGCGCGCCGAGCCCTTCAAGGCGCTCGCCCTGCGCGATCGCGCGGGCGCGGATCTCGCCGCCCCCGAGCTCACCCTGCCCGAGCTGCCCCGCGCCGCCGCGCGCCGACTGCTGCTGGGCGAGATCCGCTGGACAGAGGTCACCGCGCCGCCGGAGTGGCGCCAGGAGATCCACGAGGTGCTCGCCCAGATCGCCGCCGCGCACGAGGGTCCGGCCGATCTCGCTCCCCTCGAGGCCGCCCCCGAGCGCACGGCCTCCCGGATCCGGGTCTCGAGCTCGAGCAACGACGACGTCTCCCGCCTCATCGCGGTGGCCTCCTACGTCATGCAGCGCGGCGAGGTGGAGCTCGTCGAGCTCGCCGAGGCGCTCGGGGTCACCGAGAAGCAGGTGACCGCCGATCTGCAGGTGCTCTTCCTGTGCGGCGACCTCGGCACGGGCTGGGAGGACCTGATCGAGGCGGAGTGGGAGCACGGGGTGGTGCGTGTGCGCAACGCGGAGCCGCTGCGTCGCGCCCTGCGCCTGAGCGCGGTCGAGGTCACGGCGCTGCTCGCGGGCCTCGCCGCGCTCGAGGCCACGGCGGGGGAGGCGGCCGAGGCGATCGCCTCCGCCCGCGCCACGCTGCTCGCCGCGGCAGGCCTGGACCGTCCTGCCGTCGCGGCGCCCACAGGGGGCGGGGCCCCGTCGGAGGACGCGGACGCCCCGGGGACCGGGGGCACGGGCACCGAGCCGCCGTCGCACGACGAACCCCGTGAGCGCCCCGAGGAGCGGACCGCCCATCGCGCCGACGCCGTGCTCGCCGCGGTGCAGTCCGCGCTGCGGGCGGCCGACGACGACCCCGCCTCCCGGCTGATGATCCGCTACTCGGCCTCCGACCGCCCCGGGACGAGCGTCCGGCGCATCCGCCCGCTGCGGCTCGAGACGGACGGAGCCCGGTCCTACCTGCTCGCCGAGTGCGAGCTCGCGGGCGCGGAGCGGCGATTCCGCCTGGACAGGATCGTCGAGCTCCCCGCACCGGGGACGGAGCAGCACCCGGCGCTGCCGGGCGAGGACGCCGCGGATCTGCAGGGCGTGGTGGGGAGCGACCCCATGAGCGAGCTCGAGGGGACCTGGCTGCGGCTCGAGCCGCCGGCCCGCTGGATCGCGGAGTCCTTCGAGGCCACCGCGCTGCGGGACGGTGAAGGAGCCGTGGTCTACGCCCGGCTCGACGCCCCGTTGCGCGCTCCGCTCGTGGACGCGGTGCTCGAGACCGCGGGCGCGGCGACGGTGCTCTCGCCCCCGTCGCTGAGAGACACGATCGTGACCGTGGCGCGCACCGCCATGGCACACCATTCCTAGGTCCAGGGACTACCCTGGGACCGCCCACCGAGCGGTGGGCGGAGCCCCTCCGGAGCCTCCCGGGCTGCACCCGGTCCGATGTGGGACCATGGCCCGAGCCGTGACGACCACGGCGATGTTGAAAGGTAACCCCCATGAGCTTCTTCAAGAGCCCGGTCGCGATCGTGGTGCTTCTGATCCTGGTCGTCCTGCTCTTCGGCGCCGGCAAGCTGCCGAGCCTCGCGCGCAACGTCGGCAAGTCGATGCGCATCTTCAAGAGCGAGGTCGAGGAGATGCGCGGCGACGACAGGTCCTCCGACGAGGACGACGAGGACGACCGCCCCGTGCGACGCAGCACGGAGCGCACCTCCGAGCGCGGCCGCGAGTACGACCCCCGCGACACCGCCGACGAGACGACCCCCGTCCGCGCCCCGCGCGACGAGGACGACTCGTACCGCCGCGACTGATCACCTCGTCGCCCGACGAGGTCAGGGGTCCGGGCCGGTGACGGCCCGGACCGCGACTGCCGGGAGGAAGCACGTCCGTGGCCAGTGACACCCAGGCCCAGGGGACCCCCAAGAAGGGTCGCCGCCCCAAGGATCCCGAGGGACGCATGTCCCTCGGCGAGCACCTCATCGAGCTGCGCAACCGCCTCGTGATCTCCGCGGTCACGATCGTGCTGCTCTCGATCGTGGGATGGCTCGTCTATCCGTGGGTCTTCGACGCGCTCCAGCGTCCCTTCACGCAGGCAGCCGCCCAGGGCATGCAGGCGGACCTCAACTTCCAGGGCGTGGGCACGGGTCTGAACGTGCGGCTCCAGATGTCCGCGTACGTGGGCATCATCCTGTCGAGCCCCATGCTCATGCTGCAGATCTGGCTGTTCGTCATGCCCGGCCTGCACAAGAACGAGCGCAAGTACGCGATCGGCTTCTTCGGCAGCGCGATCCCGCTCTTCTTCCTGGGCTGCGTCGCCGGCTACTGGGCCGTGAACCAGCTGGTCCCCGTGATGCTGAGCTTCACACCCGTCAGCGACACCGTCACCCAGTACATCAAGTACGACGAGTACCTCGCCCTGCTCGTGAAGACCATGCTCGCCTTCGGCATCGCCTTCGTCATGCCGGTCGTGCTCGTGCTGCTGAACTTCCTCGGCGTCCTCCGCGGCAAGACCATGCTGCGCGCCTGGCGCTGGGTGGTCTTCGTCTGCTTCGCCTTCACCGCGGTCATGGTGCCCACCCCGGAGCCCATCACCCTCATCGGCATGTCCCTCGCGATCTCCTCGCTCTTCTTCGCCGCAGTCGGCATCGCGCTGCTCCACGACCGTCGACACCCCCGGGTCGAGGACGAGGAGCTGGACGACGAGACCGCGAGCCGCATCGACGGTCCCTCGGACCTCGACGACGACGGTGAGGGCCGGTGAGCCGTCTCCGGGTCGGCCTGCTCGCCAATCCCGCCGCCGCCTTCGGCGCCTCCCACCGCGTCGGTCGCCAGGTGGGCCAGCTGCTCCGGCTCGCCGGCGTGTCCGTGGTGGACCTCTCCGGCCCCACGATGCACGTCGCCCGGGCCCGCGCGCTCGAGGTGCGCGACTCGCTCACCGCGCTCGTCGTCGTGGGCGGTGACGGCACCGTCGCCCTCGGGGCGGAGATCGTCGCCGGGACCCCCGTGCGCCTCGGCATCGTCCCCGCGGGCAGCGGCAACGACATCGCCCGCGCGCTGGACCTCCCGGTGGACGATCCGGAGGCCTCGACGCGCGCCCTGCTCCACGCCCTCTCGCGCCCCGCGGTGAGCGTCGACGCGCTCGAGGTGGTCTCCGCCGGGGACCAGGTGCCCCATCACCGCTCCGTCGCGCTCGGCACGGTGAACATCGGCTTCGACGCCCAGGTGAACGCGCGGGCGAACAGTTACCGCCGCGGTCGCTCGACCCGCTACACCGCGGCCGTCCTGCGCGAGCTGCTCACCCTGCACGACCGTTCCTTCTGGATCGAGGTGGACGGCGGCCCCCGCGAGGAGATCGAGACGTCCCTGCTCTCGATCTGCTCGACCGGCTGGTACGGCGGCGGCATGCACCTCGTGCCGAGCGCCCGGATGGACGACGGCGCGGCGGATCTCGTCACGCTCACCGGCGTCGGCCGGGCGAAGCTGCTGCGCTTCTTCCCGCGGGTGTTCCGCGGCACCCACACGGGCGTGCCCGGCTTCGCCGTGCGCCCCGTCCACGAGGTGACCGTCGGGCTGCGCACGGGGGAGGCCCAGCGGGCCTTCGCCGACGGCGAGGCCGCCGCGCAGCTCCCGCTCACGGTCCGCGTGCTGCCCGGCGCCGTCCGGCTGCTCGTGGATCCCGGCGCCCTGCGCCCCGCCGAAGCCGCCGCACCGGAGGGGCCCGACCGCAAGGAGCAGGCATGACCTCCCCGTCCGAGCAGTACGCGGCCTGGGCCGCGCAGCGACGTCTCGACGCCTCCGAGCTCGGGAGGTTCACCGGCCGCTTCCCCTTCGCGCTGGACCCGTTCCAGCTCGAGGGCTGCCGGGAGCTCGAGTCCGGCCGCTCCGTTCTCGTCGCCGCGCCGACGGGCGCCGGCAAGACGGTCGTGGGGGAGTTCGCCGTGCACCTCGCGCTCGCCCAGGGCCGCAAGGTCTTCTACACGGCGCCCATCAAGGCGCTCTCCAACCAGAAGCACGGCGAGCTGGCCGAATGGCTCGGCGCGGAGCGCGTGGGACTGCTGACGGGGGACACCTCCGTGCGGCCGGACGCCGAGGTGGTCGTCATGACCACCGAGGTGCTGCGCAACATGCTCTACGCGGACTCCCCGCTGCTCGAGGGCCTCGGCTTCGTTGTCATGGACGAGGTGCACTACCTCGCCGACCGCCTCCGCGGGCCGGTCTGGGAGGAGGTCATCATCCACCTCGACCGCGCCGTGCAGCTCGTGGCGCTCTCCGCGACGGTCTCCAACGCGGAGGAGTTCGGCGCCTGGCTGCAGGAGGTCCGCGGCGACACCGGGATCGTGGTCTCCGAGACGCGGCCCGTGCCGCTGTGGCAGCACGTCGTCGTCGGCGACGAGCTCCTGGACCTCTTCGTCGACGACGCGGGGGCCCCGGTCGTCTCCCACGGTCCGGGGGCGCGCAGCGATCGGCTCGTGAACCCGCAGATCCAGCAGATCGCCTCCGTCTCCCTCCCGGCCGACGGCGGCGGACGCGGCTACGCGGGCCGTCGCCGCACGAGCGGTCGCCATCGCCCGCGCGGCAGCGGACAGCGGCACGGCGGCGGCCGGGGTCGCGGTGCCGGCCGGGGCGGTCACGGCGGCCACCGGGGGAGCGAGCATCGCGGCGGTGACCACCGCGGCGGCGATCGCGACAGGGACAGCAGGGAGGGCAGGGACCCTCGCGACCATCGCGGGAGTCTGCCGCGCCCCGCGCGCCGCACCGAGGTCATCTCGATGCTCGACGACGCCGCCCTGCTCCCCGCGATCGTCTTCATCTTCTCCCGCGCCGGCTGCGAGGCCGCCGTGCGGCAGTGCGCCCAGGGACGGCTTCGCCTGACGAGCGAGGACGAACGGCTGCGGATCCGCCGCGTGCTCGACGAGCGACTCTCCACGATCGGGATCGAGGACGAGGAGGTGCTGGGCATCCATGCCTTCCGTCGTGCGGCCCTCGACGGCTACGCCGCCCACCACGCCGGGATCCTCCCGCTCCTGAAGACCGTCGTCGAGGAGCTCTTCGCCGCCGGTCTCGTGAAGGTGGTCTTCGCGACGGAGACCCTCGCGCTGGGCATCAACATGCCCGCCCGCTCCGTGGTGCTCGAGAAGCTCGTGAAGTTCAACGGCGTCGAGCACGCGGATCTCACCCCGGGGGAGTACACCCAGCTGACGGGGCGCGCGGGCCGCCGCGGCATCGACACCGAGGGCCATGCGGTCGTTCTCGCCGGGCCGCACTTCGACGCCGCCGGGGTCGCCGCCCTCGCCTCCCGGCGCACCTACCCGCTGCGCTCGGCCTTCCGGCCCACCGCGAACATGGCCGTGAACCTGCTCGAGCGCTTCGACCTCTCCCGCGCCCGGGAGACCCTCGAGACGAGCTTCGCGCAGTTCCAGGCGGACCGCTCCGTCGTGGGTCTCGCCCGGCGCGCCCGCGAGCTCGAGGACACCGCCGCCTCCTACCGCGAGGCGCTCGACTGCGACCGCGGCGACCTGCTCGGCTATGCCGCGCTGCGCGACCGCATCGCGGACCGCGAGAAGGTGCTCTCCCGCCACCGCGCCGAGCGGGACCGCGACCGGACCGCGGGCATCCTGAAGGGCCTGCGCCGCGGCGAGATCCTCGCGCTGCCCGGCGGGAAGCGGCGCGGCTACGCGGTCGTGCTCGACGTGGACACCGCCGTGCTCGGCGGGCCCCAGGTGCAGCTGCTCGACACCGAGGGCCGCCGTCGCACGATCCGCCCGTCGGACCTCCCCTCCTCCCCGGCCGTCATCGACGCGATGAAGCTGCCGCGGGCGGAGACCCTCTCCGCGGCGAAGGTGCGGCGGGACACCGCCGCCGCGCTGCGCCAGCACCTCGCCGGCCACGACGACGCCCGGGCGGACGTGCGCCGGCGGGCCGGCCGGGTGCCGTCGACCGCCGCGACGGATACGACGCTGCTCGCGCTGAAGGCGGAGCTCGCCGAGCACCCGTGCGCGCAGTGCCCGGATCTCGAGGCGCACCTGCGCTGGGTGCACCGCTACGAGAGCACCCGCAAGGAGCTCGCCTCCGTGCACCGCCGCATCGAGGGCCGCACGAGCTCCCTCGCCCGCGAGCTCGACCGCCTCACGGCGCTGCTCGAGGAGCTCGGCTACCTCGAGGGGCAGCACGGACAGCTCGTCCCCACGGAGCGCGGGCTGCGCCTGCGCCGGATCTTCTCCGACCGCGACCTCATGATCGCCGAGTGCATCGAGCACGGCGCCTGGACCGGGCTGGACGCCGCCGGTCTCGCGGCCGTGGTCTCCGCGGCGGTGCACGAGTCACGGCGGGACGACGGCGGTGCCCCGGAGATCATCATCGACGCCGCCGTGGACGCCGCGCTCGAGGCCACGGCGCGGACGGCGCAGCAGCTGCAGGCCGCGCAGACGCGCCACGGCATCGACGCGACGCCGCCGCCGGACCCGGCCGTCGCCGCGACCGTGCACCGCTGGGCGCGCGGCGTGCACCTCGCCGGGGCCCTCGAGGGCACCGGCATGCCGGCGGGCGACTTCGTGCGGCACTGCCGCCAGGTGATCGACCTGCTCGACCAGCTCACCGTCGACGAGCAGCTCGGCGCCGTGGCGCGCTCCGCGATCCTCGCCGTGCGCCGGGGACTCGTCGCCCAGGAGATCGATCGATGAGCGTTCTCCCAGGCGGGCAGGAGAGCCTACAGCCCATGCCCACCGCACCCTCAGCGCCCTCCTCGAGCACCGACGCTCCCGCGCCCCACGACGACCGCCTCCCCACCCTGTACACGGGCATGGTCCTGTACAGCACGGACGAGCCCGAGGCGACCGCGATGCTCGTCGCGGACGGCCTCATCGCCTGGGTCGGCACGGAGGACTCCGCGGCCGTCCTGCACCCGGACGCCCGGCGCGTGGACGTCACCGGATGCCTGATCACCCCCGGCTTCGTCGACGCCGCCGCGACCGCCGACGGCTCCGCGCCGGATCCTGCCGGCGACGCCGCGGCGGCCGCCGCCGGCATCGTGCTGCGGCTCCCCGGACCGACGGGCACGCGCGAGGGGGTCCGCGTCGTCGCGCCGGTCACCGAGAGCGCCCCGTACCTCGACCTCGTCGCCGACGGCACCCCGCTCGCCCTCGCCTCCGCGGGGGAGGAGGGCGCCGCGGACCCGTGGAGCTGGGTCCGGGCCGCCGCCCAGCAGGGCGAGCCCTCCCAGCGCATCAGCGACCGCGCCGCCTTCCTCGCCGCGAGCCGGGGCGGGCAGCGGGTCGCGGGACGTCGCCATCCCGGCTCCCTGCGCACCGGCATCGAGGCCACCTTCGTGGTCTGGGAGCCGTGGGACCTCACCGTGCGGGGCCACGGGGACCTCATCGAGACCTGGTCCACGGACCCCCGCTCGCGGACCCCGCTGCTGCCCGACCTCGAACAGGGCGCGCCCCGGGCGCTGCGCACCGTGATCGGCGGTGCGATCGTCCACGACGCCCTGCCGCAGAGCGGCGCATGACGGCCACCCGGAGCGGCGCGCGGTCCCCGGCGCGCCGACGCGACGCGGAGCATGCCGCCGAGCTCGTCCCGACCCCGTGGCCGATCGCGCTGCTGTGCGGCGTCGCGGGCGGCGTCGCCTGCCTCGTCGCCTTCCCGCC
Source organism: Brachybacterium sp. SGAir0954 (assembly GCF_005490785.1). Lineage (GTDB taxonomy): Bacteria > Actinomycetota > Actinomycetes > Actinomycetales > Dermabacteraceae > Brachybacterium > Brachybacterium rhamnosum. The sequence goes on from NZ_CP027295.1 coordinate 2,428,483, forward strand.
GTACGGTCTCTGGCCGCTGCTGCCCGTCTCCGTCGCCCTGCTCGTCGCCGGCGTGATGGTGCGCTCGGCGGTGCTGGCTGTGCTCGTGTCCCTGCTCTGGGGACTCGCCTTCTTCGTCCCGCTGACCGTCTGGGCGAACACCTATGCGGGGGCGATGCCGTGGATCGCGCTCGGGATCTTCGAGTCGCTCTCCGCGGTGCTCTTCGGGCTCCTCGCCCGCACGGTCATCGTGCGCCGGGGACTGCGGGCCTCGAGCTGCCTCGTCGTCGCCGCACTGTGGACGGGCGTCGAGCTGCTGCGCAGCCACGCCCCGTGGGGCGGCCTGCCGTGGGGGACGAGCGCCTACGCCCTCTCCGAGTCGCCCCTGCTGAACCTCGGACCCTGGATCGGGACCGCCGGGCTCGCCCTCGTCGTCGGGATCCTCGGGATGCTCCTCCTGCACGGCGTGCTCGCCCTCACGGGCCGCACGCGGCGCGGGCTCCGCGGGGTCGCCGGGGTCTGGCCGCTGTCGCTGGCCGTCGGCCTCGTGCTCGTCACCGTCGTGGTGCCGCTGCCCCAGAACCGCGCGCCGGAGGGCCGCTCGAGCATGACGATCGCCGGGATCCAGGGGAACATGGACCCGATCGACCCCGCGACGCTCACCATGCCCGACGGCGTCTACGAGAACCACCTCCAGGTCACGCGGGACACGATCACCACGACCGAGGAGAAGGGTGAGCAGCTCGAGCTCGTGGTCTGGCCCGAGGACTCCACCGAGTACGACCCCCGGCAGGACCCGGTGCGCTCCGCGCAGCTCGCCCAGGCCTCCGCGGACGCCGGCGCCCCGCTCCTCGTGGGCACCCAGACCCTCGTCGGCGACCACGAGCGGCTGAACAACTCCCTGCTGTACACGGCGGACTCCGCGGACGGCGACGTGCCCTACACCTACGCCAAGCGCCATCCCGTGCCCTTCGGCGAGTACATCCCCGCACGGTCCTTCTTCCGCACCCTCACCGACAAGGTGGACCTGGTCGGCTACGACATGCTGCCTGGCCAGGAAGTCGGCGTCATGGACCTCGCGAGCATCACCGGTGACGAGGACTCCGCGAAGGTCGGCGTGCTCATCTGCTTCGAGATCGCCTACGACAACCTCGTCCAGGACACGGTGCGTGACGGCGCCGAGGTGATCGTCGTGCAGTCCAACACCGCGCTCTTCGGCGACTCCGACGAGTCGATCCAGCAGCTCGCCCAGGCGAAGGTGATGGCCGTCGTCTCCGGCCGCAGCGTGGTCCACGTGGCCACGGTGGGGGAGTCGGCGATCTTCAGCCCCGAGGGCCGCCGGCTCTCCTCCGTGGGCCATTGGGAGCAGGGCGCGCTGCTCGCCGAGGTGCCCCTGCGCACCGGCATCACGCCCGCCGTCGCCGCCGGTCCCTGGATCGGCATCGGCATCTCCGCGATCGGGCTGATCGGACTGCTCGGTGCGCTCGGCACGCGCCGCAGCGCCCTGCCCACCCCTCGCCGCCGCGACCGCGAACGACCCCGCACCAGGAGCTGACGTGACCGCCTCGAACGCCCCGGCCCCGCCGGCCCTCGTCGTCGTCCCCACCTACGACGAGCGGGCGGCGCTCCCGGGGACCCTCGCCCGCCTCCGGTCCGCGGTGCCCGCCGCGCACGTCCTCGTGGTCGACGACAACTCGCCCGACGGCACCGGCGCCTGGGCGGAGGAGCACGCCGCGCAGGACCCGCACGTGCACGTGCTGCACCGTGCCGGCAAGGAGGGTCTCGGCCCGGCCTATCTCGCGGGCTTCGCCTGGGGTCTCGGTGAGGGCTACGAGGTGCTCTGCGAGATGGACGCCGACGCCTCCCACCGCCCGGAGCAGCTGCCGGGGCTGCTCGAGGCCGTGCGCCGCGGGGCGGACCTCGCGATCGGCTCCCGCTGGGTGCCCGGCGGGAGCGTCCACGACTGGCCGCTGCGACGGCTGCTGCTCTCCCGCGGCGCGAACCTGTACGTGCGCGCCGTGCTGGGCCTGGGCGTCGCCGACGCGACGGCGGGGTTCCGGGCCTACCGCGCGGAGCTCCTGACGACGCTCGTCCGGGGGGACGTCGCCTCCCAGGGCTATTGCTTCCAGGTGGACATGACGCGCCGGGCCCGGGCGGCCGGCGCCGCGATCGCCGAGGTGCCCATCGACTTCGACGAGCGCGCCGAGGGCGTGAGCAAGATGAGCTCCGGCATCGTGCGCGAGGCGCTCGTGAAGGTGACGCTCTGGGGACTCTCGCACCGCACCCAGCAGCTCCTCGGGCTGCTCCGCTAGGCTGGCGGGGGTCACGAGGACTCCCGGGAAGGACCCGCCATGAGCTCCACCCCCCATCCGACCCCGCGCTCCGGCGCCGCTCCGCGAGCCGGAGGTCAGGGCGCCCCGGGCGAGCGCAGGGGACGCCTCGCCTCGCTGATCCCCGTGGGCATCGTCGTGCTCGGCGTGCTGGAGATCGCGATCCTCGTCCTCATCGGTGTGCAGACGAGCCTGTGGTGGTCCGTGCTGATCGTCGTGATCGGCTGGGTCGTGGGCGTCGCCCTGCTCGTCGCCGCCGGCCAGCAGTCCTTCGTGCGCCTCCGCTCGCTCGTGCGGGCGCTGCGGGGGAGCGGGGACGTGAAGGACCATCTCTCGCGGCCCGCGTTCACCGTCATCGCGGCGCTGCTCTTCTTCTTCCCGGGTCTCATCACCGACGTGATCGGGCTCGTGCTCCTCGTGACGCCGGTGCAGAAGCGCACCGTGCGGGCGATGGGGCTCTCCGGCGGGTCGCCCTCCGCGCGCCGCGTGCTCTACCGGCGCAGTGGCGGCGGGGTCGTGGACGGCGAGATCGTCATCGACGCCCGCACGCCCCCGCAGGGTGAGGAGCGCACCCCGCCCACGATCCAGCAGTGACGCCCTGAGCCCTTCCTGCGCCCGGTGACCGGCGCAGGAAGGACGGACCCCGTACGCGAGGAGGCCCCCGCACCGTTCCCGGTGCGGGGGCCTCGTGCTGATCCAGTCGGGATCAGAGGTTGCGGCGCTGGTGCAGCTTGCCGGCGCGGAGCAGAGCGAGCCGCTGGTCCAGCAGGACCTGCAGCTCCTCCTCGCTGCGGCGCTCCAGCAGCATGTCCCAGTGGGTGCGCTGGGGCTTGCCCGGCTTCTCGTCGGGCTTCTCGTGGTCACGGCGCACGGCGGTCGCGCCGCAGCGGCACTCCCACACGGCCGGGACGTCGGCCTCGACGGAGAAGGGCAGCACGATCGTGTGCCCGTTCGGGCAGTCGTAGACGGTCTCCTGGCGCGGGGCGGCGAGCACGCCCTCGTCGGTCTCCATGGAGAGGGATCCGAGGCGGGTGCCTCGCAGGCTTCGGCTGCTCATGCGGTTCTCGCTTCCTGCCGGTTTTTCGGTGCGGGCGGCGGCACGCCCGGAGTTCTGCCCCGGGGTCAACGCCCCGGAGGGCGAGGTCATTCCCGGTCACGGACGATCGGGAGGCGCGTGGCGCGCCGGGGACGTCGAGGGGAGGGATCCTCGAACGGATGAGACGGATGGGACGGATGGTGCGGGATCGCCGCCGGACACCTCAGAGGTGCCGGGGCCCGACGGGAAAGGCCTCGGTCAGTGACGACCGCGGCCGGTCTCGAGCAGTGCTGACAGCAGATCGACGCGATTGGTGATGATACCATCCACGCCCTTCGAGAGAAGATCCGCCATGGTCGCAGGGTCGTCGATCGTCCACACGTGCACCTCGCACCCCGCGCGGTGGGCGGCCGCCACGTTCGCCGCGGTGACGACCGGGATCCCGTCGACGCGCTCGGGGACCTGGAGCGCGCCGTAGGGCCGCAGGATCCGTCGGATCACGGCGTCCGGCGCCTCGACGGCCCGCGCCGCGAGGAAGGCGGCGATCACCCCGCGGGACGGGCTGCGCTTCGGGAGCCGGTTGGTCGCCCGGCGCACGCCGTTGGCCGCGCTGCGGGCGACGAGACCGTCGAACCCGGCGATGCACACACGGTCCGCGCTGCGGGTGCGCGCGATCGCGGTGACGGCGGGGAGGACGGCGTCCGCACTCTTGACGTCGATGTTCACGGGCACGTCCCGGAAGGTGTCGAGCACGTCCTCGAGCAGGGCGAGCCGCTCGCCGCCCGCGAGGCGCACGGCACCGGCCGCGGCGGCGTCGATCGCGTCGATCCGGCGGGGGTCACCCGCGATCCGCGAGAGGTCCTCGTCGTGGACGGCGAGGGCGAGCCCGTCCCGCGTCGCGCGGGTGTCCGTCTCGAGCATCGTCGCGCCGGCGGCGAGGGCATCGGCGAAGGCCCGCATCGTGTTCTCGGCGCCGTCCGTGGCCAGGCCACGGTGCGCGATGCGCCGCGGCCTGGGTCCGGGCAGGAAGCGTGCGCGGTCAGCGCTGCTGGTCGATGAGGGCATCCTCTTCCTCCTCGTCGTGGCTGCGCCGGCGTGCCCGCCGGCGACGGTCGTGCTCCGCGGTGACCGGCCGGTGCTCCCGGCGTGAGGACGGGGGAGCAGGGGAGCCGGCCTTCCCGGCGGTGTCCGAGCTCCCGGCGCTGCCGTCGGGCCCGTCCTGCGGTGCGGCGGGCTCGGCACGGTCGCCGCCCTCGCCCTCGTGCGCGCCCCTGCTCCTTGCCGGGGCGGTGTCGGCGGCGACCGCCTGCTCCGCCTCCGCGTCCTGGATCAGCTTGCGGGTGCGGTACACGAGCGCGGCCGGGAAGAACAGCGCGAAGATCCACCACTGGAAGGCGTAGGAGAGATGGGGGCCGAGGGAGGTGTCCGGGGACTCGAGCGCCTGGGGCCTCGCCGCCTCCGGATCCTCCGCGGCCAGCTCGCCGTAGGCACCGGTCACGAGCGAGTCCGCGACGCCGGCGGGGAGCTTCGCGGCGATCGCCTCGGGCGTGACGGTCTGCACCTGCCCGGGCGGGTCCTGCCGGTCGACGGTCCCCTCCGCGGGGCGCATGCGGACGGTCACCGTGGTCGTTCCGGTGGGGACGGCGGGCGGGTCCAGGGGCTGGGAGGCGGTCTCCTGCGCCGGCACCCAGCCGCGCACCACGAGCAGGGTGGTGCCGTCCTCGGCGGTGAAGGGGGCGAGCTGCCAGAAGCCGACCTGGCTGTTCAGGGGCCGGTTGCGCACGTACAGCACGCATCCGGGGTCGGTGCAGTAGCTGCCGGTCATCTCCACGACGCGCCAGCGCTCGTTCGCGGCGAGCGGCTGGGCGGGATCCGGCAGCGCCTCGGCGAGCGGGACGGGATCGGCCGAGTAGTTCTCCGCGATCACCGCGGCCGTGTCCCGCTTGGTCTCGAAGCGGCCGTACTGCCACAGGCCGAGCCCCACGCAGATCGCCGCGCAGAGGAGCACGATCAGCAGGCCCACCAGGGTGTCGCGGCTGAGGATGATCCGGGAGCGGAGGGAACGGCCGCTCATGCCTCGCCCCCGGGGGAGCTCGCGTCCCCCAGGTTCCCGGAGGAGCTGAGCATGCCGGGCAGGTCCTCCACCGCGAAATCGGTGAGCCGCACGAAGCCGATCGCGACGAGCGCCGCGATCACGAAGCCGAGGGCGGTGACGGTGATGTGCGCGGCGAGCCGCCGCCCGGGCCGGCGCTTCACGGGCGCTGCGGGCGGGAAGCCGTAGTCCTCGTCCTCGAGGTGGTTCTGGGACCACATCCCGGGGTTCAGCACGGAGACCGGGTAGGTCTCCACCCGCGGACGGGGCCGGACCCCGCTCGCGGGGACGTCCTCGGAGCGCTGCAGCGGGGCGTCCTCGGCGGTCGCCTCATCCGTGCCGGCGACCCAGAGACGCCACCCCGCCGGGACCGGGCCCCATGCGGGGCCCGGCCGGAAGCCGTCCGGCGGCAGCCACCCGTCCTGGGGCGGCTCCGGCCAGCTCGGCGGAGGGTTGAAGCGGTCGGTCACGCAGGGACGTCCCAGGTGTACTGGTCGGAGAAGGTGTCGTAGACGAGCTTGATGCCCTTGGCCTTCTTCGCGTCGAAGAGCACGCGGATCGTGTACGTCTCGCCCTTCGTGAACTCGTCCGGCGCCTGGTAGTCCAGGCCCGCGTCCTTGAGCTCGTAGGTCGCGGTCGCCGGCGAGATGTCACCGCCGTAGGGGGTGGTGAGGTTGAAGTTGTACGAGGCCAGCATGAGCGTGCCCTCGGTGACCTCGACCTGGGCGGTGACGACGAGGTACTCGTCCCCCTGCTCGCCCGGGGTGACGGTGCCGCCGTAGGTGCTCTCGAGCTTGTCCGGGGCGATCCACTCCTGAGTGACGGTGATCTTGCCGCTGCCATCGGAGGACACGACGTCCTGGGACTGCGGGTCCGCGCCGAGAGTGGGCAGCACGGACGGCGTGATGGTCTCGTCGCCGCCGTCGGAGGCCTCGTCGGTGGTCTCCTCCTCGGTCGGGGTCGCCTCGTCCGTGGTGGCGACCTCGGTGGTGGGGTCACCGCCGGCCTGGTCGTCGCCGTTGTTCGAGGTGATCACGACGACCGCGATGATCGCGGCGATGAGCGCGGCGACGAGGAACAGGGCGATGCAGCCGATCCACCAGAACCGCGCGACGATGCCCTTCTTCGGGGGCTCGCCGGCGCCGGTGGAGGCGGTCCAGGCGGCGCCGTCGGAGGCGGAGGAGGTCCCGAAGCCCGGGGCGGGCGAGGACTGTCCGTAGGCGGGGGAGGCCTGGCCGTATCCCTGCCCGTAGCCCTGGCCCTGATCCTGCTGGCCGTAGGCCGGAGCCGCCGAGTCCTGGCCGTAGCCGGCGGGGGACGCCTGGCCGTAGCCCTGCGCCTGATCCTGCTGACCGTAGGCCGGAGCCGCCGAGTCCTGGCCGTAGCCGGCGGGGGACGCCTGGCCGTAGCCCTGGCCCTGATCCTGCTGACCGTACGCCGGAGCGGCCGGAGCCTGATCAGCGGCGGCGCCCTGATCGGCAGCGTGCGCACCGGAGGCTCCGGCAGCGGCGCCGGCGGCTCCTGCACCGGCGGCGCCGGCGATCGGAGCGGAGGCGCCGAAGTCCTGATCGGCAGCGGGCTCCGCGGCGGGAGCGGCATCGGCGCCCTCCTCGTACGGAGCGCGCTCGGCGAGCCCGGCCTCACGATCGGGCCCGGTGTACTCGGCCGTCTCGGAGCTCGTGTCGGTCGCCTCGGCGCCGTCGAGGGCATCGCGCTCGGCGCTGCCGGCGACGTGGGTCGCGTCGGCGTCGAGCTCGGCCGAGCGGTCCTCGCCGAGGGCGGCGCGCTGATCGCTGCTCGCGACGTGGGTGGCGTCGCTGTCGAGGTGGCTGTGGCCGGTGGCGGGCGCCTCGGAGGGCACGGCGTCATCGGAGGTCACCGCGTCATCGGAGGTCACCGCGTCATCGGAGGTCACCGCGCCATCGGCGGGCGCGGCGACGTCGGAGGCGGATCCGAGCACCGTCGGCTCGTCCGAGGGGACCGGCGCGTCGGCGGGAGCCTGCTGCTCGGCGGGCGCGTCCTGCTGCGCACCGAGATCACCCTGCGAGGACGCGGCAGCAGCCTGATCGGACGGCGCGGAGTCGCCGGGGACCGGAGCGGCCGGAGCGGCGTCGCCCTCGACCCAGAAGTTCCAGCCCTCGGGCGCGGGGCCCCACGAGGGATCCGGCTGCCAGCCGGGCGGAGGCGTCCAATCGGCATCCTCGACGGGCCAGTTCGGCGGCGGGTTGAAGCGGTATGCCATGAGGAGGAGCACCTTCCAGAGGTGAGTCGACGTCGAGTTTCCCCCGAGGATCCCGACACTGTTCCGCCACGTATCGTAGTGCACCGCCACACCACGGCGCGGCGTCCGTCACAGCGGGTCGCGCCCCGATCCTCCGAGGAGCACGCATGACCGAGCCCACCACCCCCCGCAGCGTCCTCGTCACGGGCGGCAACCGCGGCATCGGCCGCGCCATCGCCGAGGAGTTCCTGCGGCGCGGCGACGCGGTCGCCGTGACCAGCCGCTCCGGTCAGGGCGGGCCCGAGGGCGCCCTCACCCTCGCCGCGGACGTCACCGACGGCGCCTCGCTCGACGCGGCGATCGCCGCCGCGGAGGAGGCGCACGGCCCGATCGAGGTGCTCGTCGCCAACGCCGGCATCACCGACGACCAGCTCCTGCTGCGCATGAGCGACGACTCCTTCGAGTCCGTGCTCGACACGAACCTCACCGGCTCCTTCCGCACCGTCAAGCGGGTCATCAGGTCGATGATGCGCAAGAAGAAGGGCCGCATCGTCCTGATCTCCTCCGTCGTGGGCCTCTACGGCTCGCCCGGCCAGGTCAACTACGCCGCCTCGAAGTCCGGCCTCATCGGCATCGCCCGCGCGCTCACCCGCGAGCTCGGCTCCCGCGGCATCACCGCGAACGTCGTCGCCCCCGGCTACATCGACACCGAGATGACCGCTGCCCTGCCCGGGGATGTCCAGGCCTCCTACCGCGCGGCGATCCCCGCCGGGCGCTTCGCGGACCCGGTCGAGGTCGCCCGTGTGGTGAGCTTCCTCGCGAGCGACGACGCGGCCTACATCTCCGGTGCCGTGATCCCCGTCGACGGCGGCCTCGGCATGGGACACTGAGGACCGACACCGGGCGATCCCGCCCACCCGCAGCCCTCGACCACGACAAGGTGTGATCGCGCCCCCATGTCAGCTTCCGACCCCGACAGTCGCCTCCTCCTCATCATGCGCCACGGCAAGGCGGAGAGCGGCGGCGGTCAGCCCGATCAGGAGCGCACCCTCGTCGAGAAGGGATGGGCGCAGGCCCGTCTCGTGGGCGAGTACCTCGAGTCGCAGGGCGTGCGGCCCACGCGGGTCCTCGTCTCCGACGCCGAGCGCACCCGGCAGACCTGGGAGGGTGTGAAGGCGTCGATGCCCGGCTTCGACGGCAAGGTCACCTTCCACGAGGAGATCTACTCCGGCGGCACCGGTGAGGTGCTCGAGCTGATCCGCGACGTGAAGGCGAAGCACGCCGTGGTGCTCGTGGTGGGCCACGAGCCGACGATGGCCCACCTGGTCACCGGCCTCGCGGACGACGACTCCGACCCCGCCTCCGCCGCGCAGGCCCGGATCGGCATGCCGACCGGCGGCACGGCCGTCCTCTCCGGCGAGCTGCCCACCTGGGCGGAGCTCGGCGAGGAGAGCCTCACGCTGCACACCATCGTCCGCCCCTGAGCGGGCGGCACCCGAACGGGCCCGGCACCTCGCGCGGCGAGGTCCCGGGCCCGTTCGTCGTCTCGGTCGTGTCAGTGTCAGGCGGGTCCGGCGACCGGCGCCCCCTCCAGGTGCGGCCAGAGGTCCAGCAGCGAGGGCCCGTCGAGGACGACGTCGGCGACCTCCCGCAGCGCCGGCTTCGCACGGAACGCGACGCCCGTGCCCGCCGCGCGCACCATGGCGGCGTCGTTCGCGCCGTCGCCCACGGCGACCGTGCGCGCCCGGTCCACGCCGTGGCGCTCCGCGAGCTCCTCGAGGGTCGCCCGCTTCGCCTCGCCGTCGATGATCGGGCCGGAGACCTCGCCGGTCAGCTTTCCGTCCTGCACCGCGAAGCGGTTCGCGACGACGTGGTCGATGCCGACCTCCGCGGCGAGCGGGTCGATGACCTCGTGGAAGCCGCCCGAGACGAGGGCGGTGACCCAGCCCGCGTCATGCGCGCGCCGCATGAGCTCGATCGCGCCGTCGGTCGGGACGAGCACCTCGCGCACCGCGGCGAGCACGGAGGCGTCGAGCCCCGCCAGCAGTGCGACGCGGGCGCGCAGGGAGCCCGCGAAGTCGAGCTCGCCGCGCATGGCGGCGGTGGTGATCTCCTCGACGCGGTCGCGGACCCCGGCGTGCTCCGCGACGAGCTCGATCACCTCCTGCGTGAGGAAGGTCGAGTCGACGTCGGAGACGAGCAGGCCGCGGGCGGGAGCGTCGACGCTCACGGCTCGATGACCGTGCCCTTGCCGATCACGGTGATGCCGGACTCGGTGACGACCCAGCCGCGGGCGAGGTCCGTCTCCCGGTCCAGGCCGATCTGGGTGCGCGGCGGGACTACGACGTCCTTGTCGATGATCGCGCGGTGGATCTGGCAGTGCCGGCCCACCGTCACGTTGTCCATCAGCACCGAGTCGGAGACGGTCGACCACGAGTTCAGGCGCACCCCGGGCGAGAGCACCGAGTTGGAGACCTGCGCGCCGGAGATGACGACGCCGGGGGAGATGACGGAGTCCACCGCGGTGCCCACGCGGCCGGGGCCCGCGTGCACGAACTTCGCCGGCGCCTCGTTGCGATGGCCGGTGAAGGTGGGCCAGTCGTTGTTGTAGAGGTTGAAGACGGGATGGACCGCGATGAGGTCCATGTGCGCGTCGTAGAACGCGTCGAGCGTGCCGACGTCCCGCCAGTAGTCGCGGTCACGGTCGGTCGAGCCCGGGACGTCGTTGCGGATGAAGTCGTAGACGGCGGCGTCGCCCTTGTCCACGAACTCCGGGACGATGTTGCCGCCCATGTCGTGCGCGGAGTCGTCGTCCTCGGCGTCGCGGGTGACGGCCTCGACGAGGGCATCCGCGTCGAAGATGTAGTTGCCCATCGAGGCGAGGATCTGCGTGGGGTCGTCGGCGAGCCCCTCGGTCTGCTTCGGCTTCTCGACGAAGGCCTGGATGGTCGTCGGGTCCGACGGGTCCGTCTCGATCACGCCGAACTGGTCGGAGAGCTCGATCGGCTGCCGGATCGCGGCGACCGTGCAGGACTTCCCGGACGCGATGTGCGCGTCGAGCATCTGGGAGAAGTCCATGCGGTAGATGTTGTCCGCGCCGACGACGAGCACGTGGTCGGGCTTCTCGTCGCGGATGAGGTTGAGGGACTGGGCGATGGCGTCCGCCGAGCCGCGGAACCAGTGCTTGCCCAGGCGCTGCTGCGCCGGGACCGGCGCGACGTAGTTGCCCAGCAGCGAGCTCATCCGCCAGGTCTGGGCGATGTGCTTGTCGAGGGAGTGGGACTTGTACTGGGTCAGCACGACCACCCGCAGGTAGCCCGAGTTGACGATGTTCGACAGCGCGAAGTCGATGAGCCGGTAGATCCCCCCGAAGGGAACGGCCGGCTTGGCGCGGTCGAGCGTGAGGGGCATGAGGCGCTTCCCCTCGCCACCGGCGAGGACGATCGCGAGGACCTTCGTGGACATGCTGCGAGGATAATGCAGGAGTGGGCCCGATCACGCCGATCGGTCGTCACCCGGACGAGAATCAGAAGCGTAGGAAGCGGAAGAAGGAGGACCCCGTGCGCGTGGATCTGCTGACCAAGGAGTACCCGCCGGAGATCTACGGCGGCGCCGGTGTGCACGTCGCCGAGCTGACCCGGGTGCTCCGGCCCCGGATCGACGTGCAGGTGCGCGCCTTCGGGGAGGACCGGGACGAGCCCGGCACCCACTCCTACCGCGCCCCCGCGGAGCTCGCCCGGGCCAACGCCGCGCTCTCCACGATGGGCACGGACCTGCTGATCGCGCAGGACTGCGAGGGTGCGGACCTCGTGCACTCCCACACCTGGTACGCGAACTTCGCCGGCCACCTCGCGTCGTTGCTGCACGGCATGCCGCACGTGCTCTCCGCCCACTCCCTGGAGCCGCTGCGGCCGTGGAAGGCGGAGCAGCTCGGCGGCGGCTACCGCCTGAGCTCCTTTGCCGAGCGCACCGCCTACGAGGCGGCCGCCGGGATCATCGCGGTCTCCGGCGGGATGCGCGCCGACATCCTGCGGGCCTACCCCTCGGTCGACCCGGCCCGCGTGCACGTCGTGCACAACGGCATCGACATCGACACCTGGTCCCCGAACCCGGAGACCTCGGCGCTCACCTCGCGGGGGATCGACCCGGCGGCGCCGACGATCGTGTTCGTCGGCCGGATCACCCGGCAGAAGGGCCTGCCCTACTTCCTGCGGGCCGTGCGCGAGCTGCCCCGCGAGATCCAGCTCGTGCTGTGCGCCGGCGCCCCGGACACCCCCGAGATCGCCGCCGAGGTCTCCGGCCTCGTCGAGGAGCTCGCCGCGGAGCGCGGCAACGTGCACCTCATCAGCGAGATGCTGCCGCGCCACGAGCTCACGCAGATCCTCACGCATGCGACGACCTTCGTGTGCCCCAGCATCTACGAGCCGCTCGGCATCGTGAACCTCGAGGCGATGGCCTGCGGTATCCCCGTCGTCGCCTCCGCGACCGGCGGTATCCCCGAGGTCGTCGTGGACGACGAGACCGGCTACCTGGTCCCGCTCGACCAGGCCGAGGACGGCACCGGCACCCCGCTGCGGCCCGAGGAGTTCGTCGCGGACCTCGCCGCCGCCCTCGAGCGGATGGTCTCCGACCCGGAGCGCGCCCGGGCGATGGGCGAGGCCTCGCGGCGCCGCGCCGCGGAGCACTTCGCGTGGACCTCGATCGCGGAGCGCACGCTGGACGTGTACCGGGCGGTCCTCGAGGGCTGAGGCGGACCGCCGGATCAGCCCATCTCGGTGTGGACGACCCGCTCGACGGTCTCGACGAGCGCGGCGCGCGCGGTCTCCTGCAGGTGGGCGAGGATCTCGCGCCGCGCGAGGGCGTCGGAGAGCTGGCGCGCCCCCGGATCTGGATCGGCGAGCTCGCCCTGCGCGAGCAGCAGCGTGCGACCGGCGAGGACGAGCAGGTGCGCCTGCGGCCCCTCGAGGTGCCGCGGCAGACCGGTCGCCGTCCAACCCGCGGGGATGCGGTCCGGGGGGACGGGCTCGTCCGGCACGATGTCGAGGTCGACCGTGCTGCGCGCCGCCTCCTGCAGGGCGGTGAGCAGCTCCGTGCGGGCGCGGCCCGAGCTCGCCGGCGGCGGGACCTGCGCGCCCAGGGGCGCCGCGAAGCGCTGCCAGGTCACCCGGGGCCCGCGCGGTCCCTCGGCGCGGTCCACGTCGATGCCCGGCACGAGCGTGTGGTCGGCGATGCCGGCGGCCGTGACGACGACGGCCTGCTCCGCGGCGAGCGCCGCCGCGATCGCCGGCGGCGGACCCACGAGACCGGCGAGGCGACCGGGGACGGGCAGCACGAGCCGCAGCTGCGCGAGCGGGAGCCGTCGCAGCCCGGTGAGCCAGGCGAAGAGGTCCTCGCCGCCGGGGACCGCGGTGCCGCCGGAGGCGCCGTGGGCGAGCTCCGCGGCGTCATCGGGACCGACGTCGCCGCGCAGGTACGCCGCCGTCCAGAGCATGAGCACGGCGCCGCGGGGGAGGGCGAGCAGGTCCCTGCCCGCGAGCGGGGAGTCGGTCATCCCTGCACCGCCTCGAGCACCGGGCCGTCGGCCGCATCCGCGGAGACGATCCGCACGCGCAGGCTGGAGCCGACCTCGGCCTGGGCCGGGACCCAGGCGGTGACCGGCGGGTCGAGGAGCTGGACCTCGACCCGGGCGGGCGTGCCCTCGTTGCCGTCCTTCGCGGGGGAGGCCCCGCGGCTGTCGATCACGGTCGCCTCGAGCTCCTCACCGACCCAGGCGCGCAGGGCGGCGCTCTCGACGAGCGCGATGCCGCGCCGCTCGAGGTCCCCGGCGCGGCCGCCGGCGCTGCGCATCGCCTCGGGGATCTCGCCGAGAGCGGCGAGCAGCTCCGGGGCGGGCGCCTCGCCGCGGGCGTGGGCGTGGCACACGAGCAGCACGAAGCGGTCCACCAGGCGGCGCAGGGGCGCGGTGGTGTGGGCGTAGGGGGCGGCGATCGCGGCCTGCGCCGGGTCCTCGGGGACCTCCGCGGCGCTCGTGAAGGCCGCGTAGGAGGCGCCGCGGAACAGGGCCGTCGCCTGGTTCAGCAGGGCCAGGTGCCGACCCTCCTGCCAGTCCAGCGTGCGCAGGAAGGCCCCGTAGGTCACGCCCTCCTCCCAGGGCACGCCGAGCGCCGCCGCCTGACGCCGGAAGCGCTCCACCGCGGCCGGCTCCGCGGGCGGCATCGTGCGCAGGATCCCGGATCCGCCGCGCAGCATGAGATCGGCGGCGGCCATGCCGGTCATCAGCGAGATCTGGGCGTTGGCATCCTCGATCGGGGCGGGGCGTCGCCACACGAGCCGCACCTGGTCGCCGTCCTCGACGATCTCCTGCTCGGGCACATTCAGGCTCGCGCCGCCGCGCTCGAGCTCCTGGCGGGCGCGCAGCGCTCCGATCTCCTGGAGCAGCAGCATCTGCGGGTGGCCCGTGCCGGCGTCGAGCTGCTCCTGCACGCCCGCGTAGTCGAGCTTCTCGGTGGAGCGCACGAGCGCCCGCTCGAGGTCCACGCCGGTGACGGCGCCGCTCGCGTCGAGGTCGAGGGTCCACACGAACGCCGGGGTCGTCTGCCCGGGCAGCAGGGACGCCGCCCCCTCGGAGAGCACCTCGGGGTGCAGGGGGATCCGACGGTCCGGGAGGTAGACGGTCGCCCCGCGCCGGCGGGCCTCGTGGTCGATCGGGCCGTCGAGCTCGACGAACCAGGGGACGTCGGCGATCGCGTAGAGCACGCGGAAGCCCTCGCCCTCGCGGCTGAGGTGCATCGCCTGGTCCAGGTCCGTGGAGGACGCGGGGTCGAGCGTCACGAAGGGCACGTCGGTACGGTCCGCGCGGTCGCCGCCGTCGGCCCGGGCAGCGGCGGCCTCCGCGGCGGCGAGGACCTCGGGCGGGAACGCGAGGGGGAGGTCGTCGGCGGCGTCGGCGAGCAGGGCGTCGAGGCCCGCGCGGATCTCCTCGGCGGCGACGGAGCCGCGCGGGGCGCGAAGGGTGAGCGGTCGGTGCGGCACGGGGACTCCTCGGGGTCGGTTCCGGGCCGCGCCAGTCTATGGCGGGGCGGGCGGGGAGCAGGGTGAGGCGGGCGCCCGGCGCGGGCGGGTCGTGGGCCGACGGTGCACCACCGGGCGATAGGCTTGCGGCCATGGCTTTCCCCTCCGCTGACACAGCCGACACCGCCACCGCCGCCGCGTTCACGGACGTCGTCGTCCGCCGGGCGGGGCGCAACATCCTCGACGACGTGTCCCTGCAGATCTCCGAGGGGGACCGCTGGGCGGTACTCGGGCCCAACGGCGCCGGCAAGTCCACGATGATCCGCCTGCTCTCGACGCGCCTGCACCCCACCTCCGGCACCGTCGACATCCTCGGCGAGCGCCTGGGCCGGGTCGACGTGTTCGAGCTGCGCACCCTGATCGGCCTCGCCTCCCAGGAGCTCGCGGACACGATCCCCGCCGACGAGACCGCCCTGGACGTCGTCGTGACCGCCGGCTACTCCGTGGTGGGCCGCTGGCGCGAGGAGTACGACGACCTCGACCTCGAGCGCGCCTCGACGCTGCTCGCCGCCTTCGGCGTGGGCCATCTCCAGAAGGCGCACTTCGGCACCCTGTCGACCGGCGAGCGCAAGCGCGTGCTCGCCGCCCGCGCCCTCATGACGGACCCCGAGCTGCTCCTGCTCGACGAGCCCGCCGCGGGCCTGGACCTCGGCGGCCGCGAGGCGCTCGTGCGCACCCTGGGCCGGCTCGCGAAGGACCCCGCGACCCCGGTGACCGTGCTCGTCACCCACCACGTCGAGGAGATCCCGCCGGGCTACACGCACGTGCTGCTGCTGCGCAAGGGCGGCGTCGTCGCCGCCGGGCCCATCGAGCAGACCCTCACCTCCCAGAACCTCACCGCGACCTTCGGCCTGCCGCTCGTCGTGGACCGGGTGGGCGAGCGCTACTTCGCGCGCTCCCTGGCCCTGGGCTGAGCGCGTGACGCCCGACGGCGCCGCCGCGCAGCTCGTCACGATCACCGATCTCGAGGACCCCGCCCTCGAGGACTACGTGCGGATGACGGACGTGCGCCTGCGCTCCCGCGTCGAGGTCGAGCGCGGCCTGTTCATGGCCGAGAGCTTCGAGGTCATCTCCCGGGCGCTCGACGCCGGCGCCGTGCCCCGCTCCTTCCTCATGAGCGAGAAGTGGATCGAGCGCTTCGCCCCGCTGTACGCGCGCTTCCCCGACGTCCCGGTGTTCGTGGGGGAGGAGCCGCTGATCGAGCAGCTCACCGGCTTCCATCTGCACCGCGGGGCCCTCGCCGCCATGCAGCGGCCCGTGCTGCCCGCCGCGGCGGAGCTGCTGGAGGGCGCGCGCACAGTCGCGGTGCTCGAGGACATCGTGGACCACACGAACGTGGGTGCCATGTTCCGCTCCGCGGCCGCGCTCGGCGTCGACGCCGTGCTCGTGACCCCGCGCTGCGCGGACCCCCTGTACCGCCGCTCGATCCGCGTCTCCATGGGCACCGTCTTCCAGGTCCCGTGGACCCGGCTCGAGGCCTGGCCGCACGCCCCGCACCCGCCGGGCGAGCCCGCCCCCGTGGCCGGCGTGGACCTGCTGCACGAGGCCGGCTTCGAGGTGCTCGCCCTCGCGCTGACCGATCAGGCGGTGCCGCTGGACGAGGTGGATCTCGGCCCGGACCGCAAGGTCGCCTTCGTGTTCGGCACCGAGGGGCACGGCCTGCAGCCCTCGACCCTCGCCGCCGTCGATGAGCACGTCATCATCCCGATGGCCGGGGGAGTGGACTCCCTGAACGTCGCCGCGGCGAGCGCCGTGGTGCTCTGGCAGCGACGGGCGATGCTCGGCGCGGGCTGAGCGTCTGTTCCTCTCGGGCAGGTGCAGCACCTCGGAGCCCCGCTCGAGCTCGACGCGGCGGTCCTGCTCGCGGTGCTCCTCCGCGACGTCACGCCGATGCCGGGCGTTGCTCATCGAGCCGGGGAGTGACCCGACGGCGGTAGCAGGTCGAGCAGCGCGCCGAGGGTCGGCGCCTGGAGGGTGGGCGGCTCCGCGTACGGCCAGGGGCGGCCGCGGCTCACCCATCCGGTGCGCAGCCCCGCCGCGGCGCCCCCGCGGATGTCGGCCTCGGGGTGGTCGCCGATCATCCAGGTGTCGGGGTCCGACGGCGCCTGCGCGAGCGCGGCGGCGAAGATCGCCGGGTCCGGTTTCGACGCTCCGACCTCCTCGGAGATCACGACCGCGTCGAGCAGCACCGCGAGCCCGGTGCGTTCGAGCTTCGCCCGCTGCTGCGGTCCGGTCCCGTTGGTGAGCACGGTCAGCCGCGCTCCCTGTCCCCGCAGTCGTCGTAGGTGGGCGAGCACCGTGGGGTCGCAGGTCACGTGCTCGACGTGCTCCATGAGGAGGCGCTGCTCGAGGTGGTCCGGTGCGGCGCGGGGGAGCAGGCGCTCCGCGATCCGCGTGGCGAGCTCGCGGCGCGGGGTGAGGCCGTCGGCGTCGGCGCTGAGCAGCCAGGCGAGGTCCGCGGGGCCGCCGCCGACCTGGGCGACCAGCCCCTCCGCCCAGCGGGCGAAGGCCCGCTCGCGGTCCACGAGGGTGTTGTCGAGGTCGAGCAGCAGGTGCACGTCAGCGGCGCCGGGCGAGCAGGCTGATCGCGTTGGGCAGGCGACCGTCCCAGGCGGCGGCGGGCTCCTCGTCCTGCGGCGTCCAGAACGGCTCGGGATGCTCGGCGAGGTGCAGCAGCTCGAAGCCGGCCCCGGTGATCGTCATGACGAGCTCGGCGAGGGTGCGCTGGTGCTCGGTCGCGCCGAGGGCGGGGAAGCTGTCGTTGACGTGGCTGCGGGCGAAGTAGCCGCGGTCGCGTCGCACGCGGGCATCGTGGGCATCCCACTCCCACAGCGGCACCAGCGGGTGCGCCTCGTAGACGAAGAGGTGCCCGCCGGGCCGCAGCACCCGGTGCATCTCGGAGGCCCAGGCGGCGAGGTCCTCGATCCAGATGAGCGCGCCCTTGCCGGTGTAGACGAGGTCCTGCGTGCCCTCCGCGAGCTCGGTGGCCGGCAGCTCGACCTCCTCGTAGCGGCAGGGCCGGCCCAGCTCCTCCGCCCGTCGGCGCGCCGCGGAGACCGCCGTGGGGCTGTAGTCCAGGCCCAGCACCTCCTGCGCGCCGAGCGCGACGAGGCCGTGGTCGTCGATGCCGTGGCCGCTCTGCGGGTGCAGCACGCGGGCACCGTCCACGAGGGGCGCGAGCAGCCCCTCCTCGAGCGGCAGCAGGCGCGCGGTGCGGGCCTCGTCGAGGAGCTCCTCGTACTCCCGCACATGCTTCTGCGAGGCCTGCTCCCAGGCGCGGCGGGTGTCCTCGTACGTGCTCATGCCCTGATCCTCGTCCATGCCGCGAGCCGGCGCGAGCGGGTTTCCGCGTCACGGGGTGGGGGCGGGATACGGCCGCCCTCCGCGCGCTCACCGCGAGGGCTGAGACCGCTCGAGGCGAAGGGCCTGTGCGAATTTCTCGGGACATCATGTACATGATGTGCGCCGTTTTCTGAACAGCATCAGTGCCCGACTGCCCGGCTGCCCGGTTGCCCGTCCGTCGGCTCTGCCCACCTGCCCGTGGGCTCCGCACCTCCTCGCTCCGTCCGTCGCACCCTCCTGCGAGGCTTCGCACGGTTGTTCGAAGCATCACCCTGCACACCTTGAGACCCCCACCCGACGCGCGTATCGTTCGAACATCAGTTCGAGTCGCGTCGTGGTCGGCGCCGAGAGGAAGGCAGGAGACGGAGGTGGTCATGTCCCTGGTGGTCCGGCGCTCGGCGTCCGGCACGGTGTCCGGCGCAGTCTCCGGATCGGCGTCCGGCGCGGAGCTCGGCACGGAGCGCGCGGCGGAGGCCGAGCGCGATGCCGGCACCCCGCACGAGGACCGGCTGGCCCGGGCCCGCGCGGCCCTCGGCGCGGCCGAGCGCAGCGCCGCCCGCTGGGGCGGCCGGCTGGACCGCACGGCCCTGCGCAGCATCGGCGGCGACCCCGCCGGCGCCCCGCGCATGCGAGCCGTGCCCGCCGGCCCGGAGCGCACCGCGGATCCGGACCGGACCGCCCCCACCTCCGCCCTCGCCACGGAGCCGGCCCTCGAGCCGCTCGCCGACGGCACCCGCCTCCCGGTCCCGGCCCCGCTCGCGGGCCTGTTCCCCCGCACCGGCCTGCGCGCCGGCAGCGCGGTCGCGGTGGACGGCGCGGCGACGACCTCGCTCCTGCTCTCCCTCGCGGTCGCCGCGGCCGGCCAGGACGCCTGGTGCGCGATCGCCGGCATGCCGGACCTCGGCCTGCGCGCCGCGATCGACGCCGGCCTGGACCCCGCCCGCCTCGCCCTCGCCCCGGCTCCCGGCGAGCAGGCCCCGCAGGTGCTCTCCGCCCTGGCCGACGGGGTCGGGGTGCTCGTGCTGGGCCCCGACCTCGCCCTCGCCCCGGCCCTCTGGCGGAGCCTCCTGGGCCGCGCCCGGGCGGCGGACACGCTCGTGCTCGCGGGCCGCCCACCGGGCCGCGCCGATCTCGCCCTCACCGCCACGACGCTCGGCTGGCAGGGCCTCGGCGCCGGCACCGGGCGCCTGCGCCGGCGGCGCCTCACGGTGACCTCCGCCGGACGGGGGCTCGCGGGGGAGCATCGCGTCGAGGTGCTGCTGCCGGAGGTGGGCGGGATGATCGGCGTGGCCCCGCCGGCCCGCCGGGAGCAGGCCGCCCCCAGGACGGTCACCGTCCCCGCGGAGGTCGCCGCCACCGCGGCGCCCACGGCGGCTGTGCCCGCGACGGCAGCGCCCCCGACGGAGGCGCCCGCGCCCCGGCCGCTGCACGCCGCGCGGAGGGCCGGCTGATGGGTGCGCCCACCCGCACCGTCGCCGTCCGCGTCCCGCAGTGGCCGCTCATGGCCGCACTGGACCGCCACCAGCGGCGCGCGGAGGCCGACGCCCGGGGCGAGGAGCCCCCCGCCCCCGTGGACCCGCTGCAGGACCCGGTGCTGCTGCTGGAGAACCACCGCGTCGTCGAGGTCACCGCCGCCGCCCTGCAGGCAGGGGCCCGGCCCGGCCAGACCCGCCGCGCGGCCCGCGCCGCCTGCCCCGAGGCGCTCGTGCTCGAGGCCGACCGCGAGAGCGAGTCCGGCCTGTTCGAGCTCGTCGCCGCCGCCGTGGACACGGTCGCCGCGGGCGTGGACGTGCTGCGCCCGGGCACGCTGCTCATGGCCGCCCGCGGCCCGGCCCGCCACCACGGCGGGGAGGAGCAGCTCGCCGAGCGGATCCTCGACGCGGTCGCGGACCACACCGGCTGGGAGGCCGCCGTGGGCGTGGCCGACGGCCCCTTCGCGGCCCTGCTCGCCGCCGGGGCCGGACGGATCGTGCGCCCCGGACGCAGCGCCGACTACCTCGCCCCGCACCCGGTCGCCGCGCTCCGCCACGCCCCCGTCGGCCCCGGCTGGGGGCACCGCGGTCAGCCCTCCGCGACCCGCCCCGAGAAGAAGCTCGACCTCGCCGAGACGGTGGACCTGCTCCAGCGCCTGGGCATCGCGACCCTCGGCGACCTCGCCGCGCTGCCCTCCGCCTCCGTGGCGGACAGGTTCGGCCCCGACGTCGCGGAGCTGCACCTGCTGGCCCGCGGCGAGGAGCCCGCACCCCCGGCGGCGCACCATCCCACCCAGCCGGTGCTCGCCGAGACGGTGCTGGACCCGCCGCTGGTGCGCACCGACCAGGCGGCCTTCGTCGCCCGCCCGCTCGCCGAGCAGCTGCACGAGCAGCTCGTGAGCCGCGGGCTGGTGTGCACGCGCCTGCGGATCGTGGCCCGCACCGAGGGCGGCGAGGAGATGGAGCGCACCTGGCGGCACGACGGCGCGCTCAGCGTCGCGGACGTCGTGGACCGCATCCGCTGGCAGTGCGACGGCTGGATCACCCGGGCCCGCCTGGGCGGCCCCGCGACCGGCGCGATCGTGAGGATCGGCCTGCACCCCGCGCAGCTCGCCCCGGCGGGGGAGAGCGCCCCGGCGCTGTGGGGCGGCGCAGGGGAGTCCGCGCAGCGGGCGGCCCGGGCGCTGGCCCGCGCCCAGGGCCTCGCGGGGGAGGACGCGGTGCTCGTGCCGGCCCCCGCGGGCGGGCGCCTGCTGGCCCGCGAGCTGACCGCGGTGCCCTGGCGCAGCGAGCGCCCCGACCCGCAGCCCGGTCCGTGGCCCGGGGCCCTGCCGCGCCCGGTGCCGGCGACCGTGTTCCGCCACCCGCCGCCGGTGGCGCTGCTGGACGCCGACGGCGCGCCCGTCGTCGTCACCGCGCGCGGACTGCTCAGCGGCGCCCCCGCGCAGCTGCGGGTGGTCGCGCCCGGCGTGCCCGCCCTGGACCGGATGGGGCTGCGGGCGGGGACGGCGCTCACGGTGCTCGCCCACGGCGCACCGACGGTGCTCGACGAGCGCTGGTGGGCGGCCGACGGCGACCGCGCCGCCCGCCTGCCGCTCGTGGTGCGCGGCGCGGAGGACGAGGAGACGGCCCTGCTCACCCTGTCCCGCACGGGGGAGTGGGGCGTCGAGGGCATCTACGACTAGCAGCAGAACGATCAGGGAGGAGGGCTCCGATGGCGCGATGGTTCCTGGGACCTCCCGCATGGAAGGACCTCGAGGCGATCCTCTCGGACCGCCCCGCGTCGGTGGTGTCCCCACCGATCACCGTGGAGCACACGGGCAGGCGCAGCACGCCGCAACGGCCGGCGACGATCGTCCCCTACGCGGAGCTGCACGCCCACTCGCACTTCAGCTTCCTCGACGGCGCCTCCGCGCCGGAGGACATGGCGCGCCACGCCGCGGCGCTCGGCCTCGAGGCGATCGGGCTCGTGGACCACGACGGCCTCTACGGGGTGGTCCGGTTCGCGAAGGCCGCCGCGGAGGAGGGCGTGGCGACCGTGATCGGCGCGGAGCTGACCCTCGGCCTCGAGCCCGGGGCGGAGGTCGCCACGGCCACCCCTGTGCGCTCGGCGCCGCGCACCGGGGTGCAGGACCCGGACGGCGAGCACCTGCTCGTGCTCGTGCGGGACGCGGAGGGCTACGCACAGCTCTCCGCGGCGATCGCCCGCGCCCACCTCGACTCGGGGGAGAAGGGCGTGCCCCGCTACCGCCTCGATGACCTCTCCCGCACCGGCCGGGAGGGGCACTGGCTGATCCTCACCGGCTGCCGCAAGGGCGCCGTGACGCGCGCCGTCGCCCCGCACCTCGCGGCCGGGGACCTCGAGGCGGCCGCGCACGCCGCCGCGGACGGGATCGGCCGGCTCGTGGACCTCTTCGGCGCGGGGAACGTCGCCGTCGAGCTCGTGGCGGGCGGCGGGGGAGAGGCGGACGAGCTGCACGACGCGCTCGCCCAGGGCGCGAGGATGGTCCGCGAGTCCCACGGCCTGGACACGGTGAGCCTGCCGCTCGTGGCGACCTCGAACGCGCACTACGCGACCCCGTCGGGCAAGCGTCTCGCCGACGCCCACGCCGCCCTGCGCGCCGCGGTGCCGCTGTCCCGCGCGGATCCGCACCTCCCCGGGCACCTGCGCCACCTGCGCAGCGGCGAGGAGATGGCGCAGCTGCTGCCCCGCTACCCCAGCGCGATCGAGGCGGCCGCACGGATCGGCCGGGACCAGGCGCTGGACCTGCGGCTGATCGCCCCCTCGCTGCCGCCGTTCCCGGTGCCCGCGGGGCACGACGAGGCGAGCTGGCTCGTGGAGCTCGTGGAGCAGGAGGGCCGCGAGCGGTACGGACCGCGCCCCGCCGAGGGCCGCCCCGAGCGGGTGCCCGGCGCGTGGGCGCAGATCGACCACGAGCTGAAGGTCATCACCGACCTCGCCTTCCCCGGCTACTTCCTCATCGTCCACGACCTCGTCGCCTTCTGCCGGCGCGAGGGGATCCTCTGCCAGGGCCGCGGCTCCGCCGCGAACAGCGCCGTCTGCTACGCGCTCGGGATCACGGCGGTCGAGCCCGTCGGCCACCACCTGCTGTTCGAGCGGTTCCTCGCGCCCGAGCGGGACGGCCCGCCGGACATCGACATCGACATCGCCTCGGACCGCCGCGAGGAGGTCATCCAGTACGTCTACGGCCGCTACGGCCGGGAGAACGCCGCCCAGGTCGCCAACGTCATCACCTACCGGGCGAAGCTCGCGGTGCGGGACGCGGCGCGGGCGCTCGGCCACGATCCCGGCGCGCAGGACGCCTTCGCGCGCCGCATCGAGCGCTCCTTCTCCTCCCTCGCGGAGGCGGAGATCCCCGAGGACGTCGTCTCCCTCGCCCAGCAGCTGCGGGACGCGCCCCGCCACCTCGGCATCCACTCCGGCGGCATGGTCCTGTGCGACCGGCCGGTGATCGAGGTGTGCCCCGTGCAGTGGGCGGCGATGGCGGACCGCTCGGTGCTGCAGTGGGACAAGGACGACTGCGCCGACGCCGGGCTCGTGAAGTTCGACCTGCTGGGCCTCGGCATGCTCACCGCGATCGACCACGCCCTGAGGATCGTCGCCGAGCACCACGACCAGCACTTCGAGCTGCGCACCCTGCCGCAGGAGGATCCGGCCGTCTACGACATGCTGTGCGCGGGGGACAGCGTGGGCGTCTTCCAGGTCGAGTCCCGCGCCCAGATCTCGACCCTGCCGCGGCTACGGCCGCGCGAGTTCTACGACCTCGTCGTCGAGGTCGCGCTGATCCGGCCCGGCCCCATCCAGGGCGGCAGCGTCCACCCCTACCTGCGCCGCCGCACCGGGGAGGAGGAGGTCACCTTCCTGCACCCGCTGCTGGAGAAGTCGCTCGGGCGCACCCTCGGCATCCCCCTGTTCCAGGAGCAGCTGATGCAGATGGTCGTCGACGTCGCGGACTTCACCCCCGCCCAGGCGGACCAGCTGCGCCGCGCCATGGGCTCCAAGCGCTCCACGCAGAGGATGATGGAGCTCTCCGACGCCCTGTACGCCGGCATGGCCCGCCACGGCATCACGGGGGAGGACGCGGACGCCGTGCAGCGCAAGCTGCTCGCCTTCGCGAACTACGGCTTCCCGGAGTCACACGCCTACTCCTTCGCGTACCTCGTCTACGCGAGCTGCTACCTCAAGTGCCACTACCCGGCGGCGTTCACGGCGGCGCTGCTGCGCTCCCAGCCGATGGGCTTCTACTCCCCGCAGTCGCTCGTCGCCGACGCCCGCCGCCACGGCGTGCTCACGCTCGGCCCGGACGTGCAGGTCTCCGGCGCCCTCACCGACCTGGAGACGGGGGAGGGGCATCATGGCTACCGCGTCCCCTCGGACGAGGAGGTCGCCGCCGGGGCGGCCCGCCCGCAGGTGCAGGGGGAGGCCGCGGCGCAGGGTCCGGCGATCCGCCTGGGCCTGGACCAGGTGCGCACGATCTCCACCACGACGGCCCAGCGGATCGTCGAGGCGCGGGAGCAGGGCGGGCGCTTCACCTCCGTCCCGGACCTCGCCCGGCGGGTGCGGCTCACGGCCCGGCAGCTCGAGGCGCTCGCGACGGCCGGGGCGCTCGACGGCCTCGCCCCGTCCCGCCGGCAGGCGCTGTGGGCGGCGGGCGCCGCCGCCCAGGAGACGCCGGGCACGCTGCCGCACCTCGCGGTGGGCGCGGAGGCGCCGATGCTGCCGGGGATGAGCGACGCGGAGCTCGCCGCGGCGGACGCCTGGGCCACCGGCATCACGCCGGGGGAGCATCCGATGGCGCTCGTGCGCGCGGGCCTCGAGGAGGCGGGGGTGCTCACGATCCGCGGGACCCGGGACGCGGCCGACGCCAGCCGCATCCGGGTGGGCGGCGTCATCACCCACAAGCAGCGCCCGATGACCGCGAGCGGCGTCACCTTCCTCAGCCTCGAGGACGAGACCGGGATCCTCAACGTCGTCTGCTCGGTGGGGTTCTGGACCCGCCACCGGGCGCTGCTGCGCAGCTCCCGCGCGGTCGTGCTGCGCGGCATCGTCGAGAACGCGAGCGGCGCCGTCAACCTCGTGGCCGACGACGCCGCGCCGCTGGAGGTCGCCGCGGCGACCGCCTCCCGCGACTTCCGCTGAGCGGGCCGGCCGCTCAGGCGGGGAGCGGCTCGGCGCCCACCACCTCGCGCGGGTGGCGGCCGTCCGCACGGCGGGCGCCGCGCGAGGCGAGCAGGGTCACCACGAAGCTCGCCGCGGTCACCACGAGGATCAGGCCCAGGGTGCCCGTGGTCGAGACGAGCGACCCGCCGAGCGCCGCGTGCACGAGGCCCTGCGCGACGATCGTCATCGGCATGCCGCCGCTGACGGCCTGCAGCAGCGGGGGAGCGGTCTGCAGCGGCAGGATCCCCACGAGCGCGACGACCTGCAGCACGAGCAGCAGCACCGAGACGATGCGCCCCATGCGGTCCCCGAGCAGCGTCAGCAGCGCCTGGTGCAGGGCGGCGAACATGACCGCCGCGCCGAGCGCCACGAGCCCCACGGCGAGCGGGGAGACCGGGGCGATGCCGATCGCGGTGAGCACCGCGAGCACGGCGACCGCCTGGGCGACGCCGAGGGCGACGGCCGGGGCGAGGGAGCGCAGGGCCACCCGCCACATGGGCATCGCCCGGTCCAGCAGGCGCTTCTGCAGCGCGGGCAGGAGCAGGAAGGCCGCGAAGGCGCCGAGCCACAGCGCGAGCGCCACGACGAAGGGGAAGATCGCGGTCTCCGCGCCGTCCGCCTCGTTCCAGCGGGTCACGTCCGTGGTGACCGGCTCCGCGCCCTGGGCGCTCATCCGGTCCCGCTCCGCCTGGGTGTAGGAGGGCACGTTGTCGGCGCCCTCCTGGAGGCCGTCGGCGAGCTGCGAGGTGCCGTCCGCGAGCTGGGAGGAGCCGTCGGCGAGCTGATCGGTGCCCTCGGCGAGGTCCCCCGTGCCGTCGGCCAGCTGGGAGGAGCCGTCGGCGAGCTGGTCCGCGCCGGTCCCGAGCTCGGTCGCGCCGTCGGCCAGCTGCGAGGAGCCGTCGGCGAGCTGGGTCGCGCCGTCCGCGCTGGACCGGGTGCCGTCGGCGAGCTGGGTGAGGCCGCCGGAGAGCTGGCCGGCGCCGTCGGCGGACTGCCGGGTGCCGTCGGCCAGCTGGGTGGTGCCGTCGGCGAGCTGGGTCGCGCCGTCCGCGCTCGAGCGGGCGCCGTCGGCGAGCTGCGAGGAGCCGTCGGCGAGCTGGGTCGCGCCGTCGGCGCTCGAGCGGGTGCCGTCGGCCACCTGGGAGGCGCCGTCGGCGAGGTCGGAGGCGCCGTCGGCGGACTGCCGGGTGCCGTCGGCGAGATCGGAGGCGCCGCCGGCGAGCTGGTCCACGCCGTCCGCGTAGTCGTGCAGGCCGGAGGCGAGGGAGGTGACGCCGTCCTCGAGCTGGGTGGCGCCGTCCGCGCTCGCGCGAGCACCCTCGGCGAGGGAGTCGGCGCCGGCGACGAGGCCCGGGTTCTCCTGCGTCCCGTCGCCGTCGAAGGCGGTGGCGAGGCCGTCGGCGTACTGCTGGACGCCCTCGGCGCCCTGCACGAGGCCGGGCTGCTCGTCGGTGCCGGTGAGGCCGTCGGCGAGCTGCTGCGCACCGTCGGCGAGGCCGGTGGTGCCGTCGGAGACGCCGCGGGCGCCCTCGGCGACCTGGGCGGTGCCGTCGACGATGCCGTCCTCCCCGTCGCCGCCGTTCAGGCCCTGGTCCACGCCCTGCGCATAGGCGAGGTTCCCCTCGGCCTGCGCGCACAGCGTCTGGTCGACCTGATCGCCCTCGCACACCGCGTCGCGGAGCGCCTGGGCGTTCTCGACCATGCCGGGGGTGCCGTCGCCGCCGCCGATCGAGGCGGAGAGCTGCGAGGCGCCGTCGGCGACCTGCTCGGCGCCGTCCGCGACCTGGTCGGAGCCGTCGACGAGCCCGGGCTCGTCGCCGGAGCCGGTGACGCCGTCGGCGAGGTCCTGGGCGCCCTGGCCGAGCTCCTGGGCGCCGTCGGCGACGCCCTGCGCGGTGGTGGACAGGCCCGGGTTCGCGTCGCTGCCGTCACCCGTGAGGGCGCCCTCGGCCTTCTTCACGCCGTCCGCGTAGTCCTCGAGGCCGGTCGCGAGCTGGTCCGCGCCGGCGGCGAGGCCGGGGTTCTCGGCGGTGCCGTCGCCCGTGACGCCGGCGGCGAGCTGGTCGGCGCCGTCGAGCAGGCCGGGGGTCTCGTCCGTGCCGTGCATGCCGGCCTTGAGCGCGGCGGCGCCGTCGGAGAGGTCGCTGCTGCCGGTGGCGAGCTGGTCGAGGCCCGTGGCGAGGTCGGAGGTGCCGTCGGCGACGCCATCGCTGCCGTCGGCGAGCTGATCCAGCCCGGTCGCGAGGTCCGAGGTGCCGGTCGCGACGCCGTCGCTGCCGTCGGCCAGGCTGCCGAGGCCGGTCGCGAGGTCCGAGCTGCCGTCGGCGACGCCGGCGCTGCCGGTCGCGAGCTGGTCCAGGCCCACCGCGAGCTCGGAGCCGCCCTGGGCGGCGCCGTCCGCGCCGGTGGCGAGCTGGTCGAGGCCGGTCGCGAGCTGCGCGTTGCCGTCGGCGGCCTGCCGGGCGCCGTCGGCGAGGCTCCACACGCCGCCCGCGAACTGCTGGGAGCCGTCCGCCGCCTGCTGCGCGCCGTCGGCGAGCTGCCGGGTGCCGTCGGCGGTCTGCTGCACGCCGTCGTCGAGCTGGGAGGCGCCGTCGGAGAGCTCGGAGGCGCCGTCTGCGGAGTCCTGGAAGCCGCTCTTGAGGTCGCCGAAGCCCACATAGAGGCCGTCGAGGTACTGGCTCGTCATCTCGCCGCCCAGGGAGCTCGCGGCGGCGGAGGAGACGGCGGTCGCGATGAGCGAGTTCAGCGCGGTGTTCGCATCGTTGGTGGTGACCTCGACGATCGCGGGGACCGCGTCGGTGGTGCCGATCGAGGTGAGCTTCTTCGAGAAGTCCTTCGGGAGGGTGATCACGGCCGCGTACTCGCCCGAGCGCAGGCCGGCCTCGGCGTCGTCGGCGTCGGTGAGCTGCCAGTCGAAGCCGGTGGTGCCGAGCCCGGAGGAGGCCGCGTCATCGTCGCTCTGCGCGGTGTCGGGCTGGGTGAGCGCCCCGGCGAGGGAGCGCCCGAGCGGCACGGTCTGTGTCTTCCCGTCGACGGTCATCTCGGCGCCCTCGTCGAGGTTGACGACGGCGGCGGGGACGGTGTCGATGCGGTCCACGCGACCGCTGAGGGCCCACAGGCCCACGCCCGCGACGAGCACGGGCAGCAGCAGGATCACGATGAGGGTGCGGGGGTGGCGCAGCCGGTTCATGCGAGGGCTCCTTCGGCGGCGGGGGCGGAGGCGTCGGGTCGGTGGGTGCCGGTGTCGGTGGTCGGTGCCGAGGCGTCGGCGGGGCGGACGGTGAGGGCGAGCAGCCGGCCGGGGTCGCGGAGCATGTCGTGGAGGTGGTGCTCGATCGGCACCGCGTCCTCGCCCTCGGCGCCCACGAGGATCGTCACGCCCGCGTCGAGCAGCGCGTCGATCCGGGCCGCGACGGCATCGGGGTCACGGTCGAGGGCCCGCTCGAGGTCGGTCGCGTCCTCGAGGACCACGAGCCGCTGGTCGAGGTGGCGGCCGGAGACCTCTCCGAGGCGGGAGACGACATCGGCGCCTGCGGCGAGGTGGTGGACGCGGGACTGGATCGCGCCGAGGTCGTCCGGGGCGAGGCGGTCGTGCACGGCGAGGACGCCGGTGCTCGGCACGGCGCGACCGGCGGCGAGCGCGAGGAAGGTGTCGCGGGCGGGGGCGCCGGCGGAGCGCACCACGAGCACCCGGCCGGGGAGCACGGAGCCGGTGAGCGGGCCCAGCTCGCCGCGCGCACCGAGGAGCGGGGCGACGGCGTCCTGGAGGCGGAGGGCGGCCTCGCCGTGCTCCGCGGTCCAGCGGCGGTGCTCGAGGACGGACGCGAGGCCCTCGCCCTCGACGTCGACCGTGGGCAGGATCCGGTCCAGCCAGCGCGGCAGCCACCAGGCGTGGCGGCCCAGCAGGGCGAGCACGGCGGGGACGAGGGTCATGCGCACCACGAAGGCGTCCACGAGAACGCCCACGGCGAGGCCGATCGCGATGGGCTGCAGCATGAACCAGCCCGCGGTCACGAAGCCCGCGAACACGGCGGTCATGATGAGCGCGGCCGCGACGACGACGGGGGCGCTGCCGGTGAAGCCCCGCTCGATCGAGCGGCGGGCGTCGCCGGAGTGCACGAACTCCTCGCGCATCCGGGTCACGAGGAACATCTCGTAGTCCATGGCGAGGCCGAACAGCACGCCCATCACCATGATCGGCATGAAGGCGACGACGGGGCCGTTGACGGAGACGTTCAGCGGCCCGTTGAACCAGCCGTACTCGAAGACCATCGCGGTCACGCCGAAGGCCGCGCCCACGGAGAGCAGGTAGCCCAGCGACGCCTTGATCGGCACCCACACGGAGCGGAACACGAGCGCGAGCAGGATCAGCGAGAAGCCGACGACGAAGATCGCGAAGGGGATCAGGGCCCCGGAGAGCTTCGCGGTGATGTCGATGCCGACGGCGGTCGCGCCGGTGACGATGACGTCGGAGACGCCGAGCTCGTCCTCCCAGCCGGCGGCGTGGTCGCGCAGGTCCGCGACGAGCTCCTTGGTGCTGTCGTCCGTCGGCCCGCCCTCGGGGATGACCGCGACGACGGCGAGATCGGCGCCGCGGTTGGGGGTCGCGATCTGGATCGCCTCGACGTGGGGGAGGGCCTGGATGTCCTTCTCGAGGGAGTCCACGGCGGCGAGCGGGTCGGAGGTGTTGATGATGTCGGCGGTGACGAGCAGCGGGCCGTTGTAGCCGGGGCCGAAGGTCTCCGAGACGAGGTCGTAGGTGTCGCGGGCGTCGGTGCCGGGCTGCTCGGTGCCGAGGTCCGGCAGGGCGAGCGCGAGATCCTTCGCGGGGATGGCGACGGCGCCGATCCCGAGCACGACGACGATGATCGTGAGGGCGGGGACGCGGGTCACCAGGCGCACCCAGGCGAGTCCGATCCCGCGCTTGGGCGCGTCGTGCCGGGCGATCTCCTCCTCGGGCAGCACGCCGCCGTTCTCCGCCATGAGGCGGCGCACGCGGCGCGGCCGGAGCCGCTCTCCGAGGATGCCCATGATCGCGGGCAGCAGGGTCAGGGCGACGACGACGCTCAGGGCGACGGTGCCGGCGGCGGCGATGCCCATGACGGTGAGGAAGGGGATCCCGGTGACGAAGAGCCCCACGAGGGCGACGATGACGGTGAGCCCCGCGAAGATCACGGCGCTGCCGGAGGTCGCGATCGCGGCGCCCACGGACTCGCGCACGTCGTCGCCGCGGGAGAGCTGGTCGCGATGGCGGGAGAGGATGAACAGGGCGTAGTCGATGCCGACGGCGAGGCCGAGCATCGCGCCGAGGGAGGTCGTGACCGAGGGGATGTCGATGCCCGCGGCGAGCGCCATGACGGCCATCATCGAGATGCCGACCCCGGTGATCGCGGTGACGATGGGGATGACGGCGGGCACGAGGGAGCGGAACACGACCGCAAGGATGATCAGCGCGATGACGAGCCCGATGATCTCTCCGGCGCCGAAGGGGATCTCCGAGCTCTGGAGGAACTGCCCGCCCACATGCGCCTCGAGCCCGGTATCGCCGCCGTCCGCGACGATGTCGGTGATCTGCTCGACGGAGGACTCGGGGTACTCACCGACCTGGCCCTCCATCTGGAACTGGGCCATGAGCGCGGTGTCGTCGTCGTTGCGGGTGCCGGGGGCGTCCTCGTCGAAGGGATCGGAGGAGACCTCGACCCCCTCGACGTCGCCGATCTGCTCCATGACGCGCTGGATGCGGGCCTCATGGTCGTCGACCGTGGTGCCGTCCTCGGTGACGAAGACGACCTCCCCGGCGGTGCCGCTCATCTCGGGGAACCGGGTGGAGAGCTGGTCGATGCCGCGCTGGGCGTCGGTGCCGGGGATCTGGAACTCGGTGGAGAAGGCGCCGCCGAGGCCGACGGCGAGCCCGCCCACGGCGATGAGGAGGACGGCCCAGACGGCCGCGACCTTCCAGCGGGCGGTGGCCATGGCGCGGCCGAGGCGGTAGAGCGACGAGGACACGGGACCTCCGGGGCGGGGCAGGGCGATGGGCGCGGGCACCTCCCGGCGAGGCCGACGGCACACTCGATGCACGAGTGTACGCACATTCGATACAGACGTGTATCGGTGGTCTAGACTGCGGAGGAACACGATCACCGGCCTCCTCGACGTCGAGGGGCCTTCCCCGCGAGGAGCCCCCGCCCCCATGACCGACCTCTTCGAGCCGCTGCCCAGCTCCGCGGGCACGCGCCGGAAGGAGAACACCCGTCAGCGCCTGGTCCAGGCCTCCCTCGACGTCTTCGTCGACAAGGGCGTGGACGGCGTCACGGTCGACGACATCGTCAAGGCGGCCGGCTTCACCCGTGGGGCGTTCTACTCGAACTTCTCCAACAAGGAGGAGGTCTTCCTCGCCCTGTTCTCCTCGGTCACGGACGAGCTCCTCACGATCCTGCGCACCGAGGTCGAGGGGGCGCTCCCCGTCACCGCCCCCGACCTGAGCCCCTGCGAGGACCCCGACGCGACCGTCCTCATCGCCGCCTTCGAGGCGCTGCGCCCGTACTCGCGCCAGTGGTACCTCCTCTACACCGACGCGGTGACGCATTCCCTCCGTGAGGCGGAGATGCGCGCCGCGCTGTCCTCGGAGCTGGGCCGGCTGCGCGACGCCGTGGCGCGCCTGCTCTCGCTCGGGATGGAGCAGAACGGCGAGCGCAGCCGGCTCCCGCTGCCGGATCTCGCGCAGCTCCTCGTGGGCATCTTCCTGGACCTCATGCTGCGGGAGCTGCTCGACGGCCGGGAGGACGTCACCGAGCTCGCCGCGACGACGATCCTCGGCACGCTGCACGCCTTCCTCGAGCCCTCCTGAGGCCGGAGCGCACAGCGAGGCGGTCCCGGAGGCGGGCCGGGAGCGAAGGGACGAGCCCGCCCGGTTCGCCCCGAACGTCCCGGAGATCCGGTACCGACACGCCGT
The DNA here is from genome assembly GCF_005490785.1 of Brachybacterium sp. SGAir0954. Classification (GTDB taxonomy): domain Bacteria; phylum Actinomycetota; class Actinomycetes; order Actinomycetales; family Dermabacteraceae; genus Brachybacterium; species Brachybacterium rhamnosum. Next base: position 2,460,163 of record NZ_CP027295.1, read on the forward strand.
GACGGGTCCCAGAGGCACGCGCGGCGAGCGAGCGGCCCCTAGGGTCGGCCCCAGGTGCGACGCATGTCGCATCCTCCCTTCCCCCGCGTCCCCGCTTCCCCAGGAGACACCGATGGCTCCCTACCGCCCCAAGCACCTCGCCGCCCCCGCACCGCCCGCCGCCTCCTCCGGCGCCGATGCCGGACGACGGTCGCTCCTCCGAGGGGGCGTCGTCGGCGCCGCCGCCCTCGGTGTCGGCGCGACCGCCCTCACCGCCCCCGCCGCCCAGGCCGCCGGCATCTACGGACAGGACGTCTCCGGCTGGCAGTCCTCCGTGGACTGGGAGGCGCAGGCCTCCGCCGGCTCCCGCTTCGCCTATGTCAAGGCCTCCGAGGGCGTCACCTACCGCAGCTCGACCTTCAACGAGCAGTACACCGGCGCCGGCCGCGCCGGGCTCGTGCGCGGCGGGTACCACTTCGCCCGACCGGACCGCAGCGGTCCGGAGAAGCAGGTCGAGAACTTCCTCGGCGCCGGCGGCGGCTGGACCGACGACGGCATCACTCTGCCCGGCATGGTCGACTTCGAGGGCTACGCCGGGCTCCCCTCGGACTACGGGCTCGGCCAGCAGGAGCTGCGGCAGTGGATCATCGGCTTCCTCAGCGCCTACAAGGACGCCGTCGGCCGCCGCCCCGTCATCTACACCAACGCCCACTGGTGGGACGACAACGTGGGCACCTGGACCCCGTCGAACACGCCGCTCTTCCTCGCCGCCTACCAGTCCTCCGAGCCGACGAACCTGCCCGGCAACTGGTGGGCGTGGGAGCTGTGGCAGTACTCCGAGTCCGGCCCCTTCGCGGGCGACTCCGTGAAGTGGCACGGGGGAGAGAGCTCCTTCGAGTCGTTCGTGAGCGACGTCGACTACACGGCGCGCGGCATCTGACGTCGCGGGGGAGAGGGCTGTGTAGCCTTCCCCGGTGACCACGACAGACGCATCAACGACCACTGGACGCCCGGCCGGCGCCGTCTACGCCGACCGGGGGTCCTCCCACTTCGACATCCTCCTCGCCGCCATGGTGGCGGTGGTGATCCTCTCCGGCATCGGCGCCGCCAAGGGGGTCAGCTTCGGCACGGTCCCGGGGACCGGGCTCGAGATCATCACCGACGGCGGGTTCATCCTCTTCCCCCTCGCCTACGTGCTCGGCGACATCGTCACCGAGCTGTACGGCCCCCGCACCGCGCGCCGCGCGATCATCGTCTCCTTCGCCGCGAGCATCCTCGCCTCCCTCAGCTACTGGGCGATCATCGCCCTGCCGCCGTTCCCCGACGACTACGGCCTGGCGAAGCAGGAGGCCCTCGAGCTCGCGCTCGGCCCGGTGTGGATCGTCGTCCTCGCCGGTCTGGCCGGCTTCGCCTGCGGGCAGAGCCTGAACTCCTTCGTGGTGGGCCGCATGAAGCAGCGCCTCGGCGAGCGCGGGCTGATCGGCCGGCTCTTCACCTCCTCCGGGCTCGGCGAGCTCGTGGACACGATCATCTTCTGCACGATCGCCTCCGCGGCGATCGGCATCACGACCATCGAGCAGTGGGCCCAGTACACGGTGCTCGGCTTCCTCTACAAGGTGCTCGTCCAGTACGCGATGATCCCGGTGACCTCCGCGGTGATCCGCTGGCTCAAGCGCACCGACCCCACCTACCAGGCGCGCCTGCGCGAGGCCGCCGCGGCCTGAGTGCCCCACACATGACTCGACGGCGCCCCCGGCCGTGGCCGGGGACGCCGTCCCTGCTCGCGCGGTGCCGCCGCTCGCGGCGGGCGGGAGGTCAGGAGAGCTTCGGCTCGACCTGCTTGGTGTAGATGTCCTGGAGCTTCGTCTGGAGGTCCGTCATGGCCTTCTCGACGTCGCCCTCCTCGGTGAGGATCGAGCCCACCGCGGTCGCCATCTCCTGATCCGCACCGGGGAGGAACACGCGGGCGTAGTCCTGGGTGCGGGTGACCTCGAGCTGGTCGATCGCGGTCTGGATCTGCGGGGTCTTCTCGAGCAGGGCGGAGACGTCGGCGCTCTTGCGGATCGGCATGTAGCCGGTCGCGCCGGAGAACGCGACGGTGGACTCCGGGCGGCCCATGAACTCGATGAGCATCGCACCGGCGAGCTGCTGCTCGGGCGTGATCGCGGAGGGGACGCCGAGACCCGCACCGCCCGTCGGGCACACGGGCCCGTCGACCGGGCCGGCGGGGAGGAAGCCGACGCCCACGTCGAAGCTCGCGGCCTCGAGCACGCCCACGAGCGAGCCCGTCGAGGCGATCGTCGTCGAGCAGACGCCCGCGGCGAAGGTGTCCGCCGAGTCGCTCGAGGCGACCTGCGCCCAGCCCGCGGAGTGGACCGTGTCCTGCACCCAGGTCATGGCCTCGATCGTCTTGGGGTCGGAGACCTTCAGGGTCCAGTCGTCGGACCACGCGGTGCCCTTGCCCCAGAGCACGTTCTGGAGGGTCCAGCCGGCGTAGCCCGCGAGGTCGGGGTACATGTAGGCGACGTCGCCCTGGGTGAGCTTCGGGGCCCACTCCTCGAACTCCTGCCAGGTCTTCGGGGCGCGGTCGGGCAGGCCCGCGGCGGCGAAGTGGTCCTTGTTGTAGTAGAAGAGCGGCGTGGAGCGGCCGTAGGGGAGCGCCCACTGCTTGTCCTCGTACTGGTAGTCGGCGACGAGGGAGTCGCGGTAGTCCGCGATGTCGATGCCGAGCTTCTCGATCATCGGGTCCAGGGCGGCGATGTTGCCCTCGAGGAAGTAGCGGAACCACCACACGTCGGAGAGCACGACGACGGCGGGGAGATCGTCCTTGGCGGCCTGGGCCGTCTGGAAGCGCTGCGCGATCTCCTCGTAGTTCGAGCCGGCCGTCACGTGCTTGACGGTGATACCCGTCTCCTCGGTGAACTTCGTGATGAGCTCGGCCTCGACGTCCTTGGAGCCGCCGGGGTGGCTGGTCCAGAAGGCGATCTCCGTCGCGGGCTCGACGGAGGAGAAGTCGGTCTCCTCGGCGGCCGAGCCGCCGTCGCTGCCCCCGGAGCCGCCGCCCACGGAGGGCCCGCCGCAGGCGGCGAGGGCGAGGGCGCCGGCGCCGGCGGCGCCGAGCCCGATCAGGGAGCGCCGGGTCGTGGAGGCGGTGAGGGGGCGGGGGAGTCCGGTCATGGCGGGTGTCCTTTCGGGACGGGAGGTGGTGACCTGCAGGGGTGACGGCGGAGGGAGACGTGCGAGAGGGGGCGTAGCGGCGGTCAGCCGGTGACGCTGCCCTGGGTGAGCCCCGAGACGATGTAGCGCTGGAGCGCGGCGAAGACGAGCAGCACGGGGATGATGACGACGACGGTGCCGGCCATGAGGATCCCCCAGCCGGATCCCGTGTTCCCCTCGGAGTTCTGCAGGGCCGTGAGGCCCACGGGGAGCGTCATCATCGAGGAGTCGGTGGTGATGATCAGCGGCCAGATGTAGTCGTTCCACTCGCTGACGACGGTCACGAGGGCGACCGTCGCGATCGAGGGCAGGGAGATCGGCACGACGATCCGCCAGATGCTGCCCCAGTGGCCGGCGCCGTCCAGGCTTGCGGCCTCGAGGATCGAGGGCGGGATCGTGAGGAAGTGCTGGCGCAGCAGGAAGGTGCCGAAGGCGGTGCCGAGGCCCGGGAGGATGATGCCCCAGTAGGTGTTGACGCCGCCCCAGCCGGCGATGAGCACATAGTTGGGCAGGATCGCGACCTGCGGCGGCACCATGAGCGCCACGAGGATGCCCACGAAGATGATGCGCTTGGCGGGAAAGCGCACGAACACGAGCGCATAGGCGGTCATGATCGCGAGGGTGACCTTGAGGGTCGCGCCGATCACGGTGACGATCACGGAGTTCAGGAAGAACCGCGGGATCGGCACGGAGGTCATCGCGACCCGGTAGTTGTGCAGCGTCGGATCCGAGGGGAGCACCACGAGGTCCGTCGTGAGGATCTCCGACGGCGATTTGAACGAGCTGATCATCATCCACAGCAGCGGCAGCACCACCACGGCGGTCGCGATGATCAGCGGGACGTAGCCGGTGAGGATCGTCGCGGCGAGGTTCTCGCGGGAGAACGGGCCGCCGCGCCGGCGGATCGGCGGGGGCGGCGTCTCGCCGACGGGCGGGGTCACGGGGCCGAGGGAGGTGGCGGCGGGGGCGCTCATGCGTAGTGCACCTTCTTCTCGACGAACCGGACCTGCACCACCGTGATGACGATGAGCATGAGGAACAGGACCACCGAGATCGCCGCGGAGTACCCGGCGCGCGAGTAGCCGCCGAAGGCCTGCAGGTAGCTCTCGAAGATGAGGGCGTTGGTGCCGCGTCCCGTAGGCGTCATGATCCGGAGGATGTCGAAGGCCTGGAGGCTGCTGAGCATCGTCGTGATGAGCAGGAAGAAGGTCGTGGGGGAGAGCAGCGGCAGGCTGATCGACCAGAACCGTCGCAGCGGGCCGGCACCGTCGAGCGCGGCGGCCTGGAGGACGTCCTGCGGGAGCGACTGCAGACCGCCGAGGTAGACGATCGCGCAGTAGCCGAGGTTCTTCCAGATGTACACGACCATGACCATGACCAGGGCCATCGTCGGATCGTTCATCCATTCGGGGCTGCTGAGGCCGAGCTGGCGGAGGAACCACGCGAGCACGCCGAAGTCGGGATCGAAGATGAACAGCCACACCAGGCCCACGCCCACCCCGGAGAGCACGTAGGGCGCGAAGGCCGCGGAGCGGGCGATCGCGGTGCCGGGGATCCGTGCGTTCAGCGCGAGGGCCAGCAGCAGGCCGAGCACCATCGACCCGCCCACGGTGACGAGCGTGAAGACCACGGTGATGCGGATGCTCTCGTGGCCCGCCGTCGAGGTGAAGAACTCGACGTAGTTGCCCAGCCCGATGAAGGTCGCGCTCGCCGATCCGAGCGTCCAGTCCAGCGTCGAGTAGTACACGTTGGTCAGCAGCGGCCGGTACGTGAACAGCGCGATGAGGACGATGTTGGGCAGGGCGAGGGCGAGGAACCAGATCGCGTCGCGGCGCCCTCTGCCCGAGAGCCGGCGGCGCCGCGGGGGCGCCCCCTGCCCGGTGGTCGTGCTCGACATCCGCTCCTCGTTCCGTCCGGGGCCGCCCGATCGGCGGCCGTTCGCCATCACAGGTGACGGGAATGACCGGATCGGGACGGCCCGCCGACCGGGAAGAGACCGGGACGGGAACGTCCGATGAACCGCGCCGTCCACCTGTGAGGAGTCTGACACCATGCCCCGCTTCGAGGGCGGGTGTCTGAGAAATTGCAGGTCACGGACAGGTCACGGCGGACAGGGGGAGAGGCGGCCGAGGATCAGGGGAGGGCGATCAGCGTCTGCACGGGCGCGTGGTCGGAGGGGTAGCGGCCGTCGGCGTCCCGCCACACGTTGATCGCCGTGCGCAGGGCGCGTACGCCCTCGCTCGTGCAGATCCAGTCGATGCGGTCGTTGCCCTCGACCGGGTCCTCGTAGCCGGGGAACGTGCCCCAGGCCGGGGTGAGCCGCTCCTCGGCGCTGTCCCAGGTGTCCAGCAGCGGGCCGTCGGTCACGAGGGTTGTGTACGCGCCGGAGTTCGGGGCGGGGGAGTTGAAGTCGCCCGTGAGGATCAGCGGGAGCCCGGCGAGCTCCTCGTCCTCCAGCAGCGCCGCGATCGCCTCGCCGCTGCGGATCCGGGCCTCCTCGGAGCGGTGGTCGAAGTGGGTGTTGACGTGGACGAGCTCGGTGCCGCTGCGCAGATCGCGCAGGTGCGCCCAGGTGACGATGCGGGTCACGGTGTTGCCCCAGGTGGCGGAGCCGATGACGTCCGGCGTGTCCGAGAGCCAGAACTGGTCCCAGGCGAGCACCTCGAGACGCGTGGCGTCGTAGAGGATCGCGGAGTACTCGTCGCGGCTGCCGCCCTGGCGGCCGTAGCCGATCATCCGGTGCTTCGGCAGCGCCTCCTCGAGCGCGCCGAGCTGGGAGTACTTCGCCTCCTGGACGCCGAGCAGGGTGGGCTGCTCGCGCTCGAGGAGCTCCACGAGCAGCGGCCGGCGCTCGGGCCAGTGGTCGGCGTCGCCCGGCTGGGTGTTCGTGGAGTTGTCCATGCGGATGTTGAAGGTCATCACGTGGAGCTGATCCTTGCGGGCCTTGCCGATCAGCGCCTTGCCGGAGGCCGACGGCGCGGCCTCGGCGGGGACGGCGACGGCGGCGAGGCCGGCGGCGGTCGCGGTGGTGAGAAGGGTGCGGCGCATGAGGGTGGTCATCCTTGGTCTCCGATGTCGTGAGGTCAGGGGTTCCGTCGGGTCGGGACGGCGAACCCCACGACCGTGGCGAACCGGGGTGAACGGGGCGTGCACCGTTCATGTCCCACGTGGGACGACGGGACGGCGGGTTCCGCAGGATCCGGCGTAAGGAGCCGGGGCGACCCGCGCGCCGTCGCAGCCCGCTCGCCCCTTCCTTACCTCCGTACACAACGCCGATAATGTACGTTATGTAAAGTTGAGGGAAGGGGGGGCCCCTCGTCGCTCGGCCGATGGCAGCTCGACAGATCATGCTCCGTCCCTTGACCGTCCCGTGGCACGTGACGAGGCTGGGCGCGACCGCGCAGGATCCTGAGCGGCACGACCCGAGGCGGCCCCATGAGCACCATCGAGAACAGCCGTGAGTTCGCGGGCGCGCGATTCCTCCGCACGAGCTTCCGCGGGGCGACGCTCCGCCAGTGCGACATCAGCGAGATCACCGTGCGCGGCAGCGAGCTGAACGGGCTCGACCTCGACAGCCACGACCTCGCCTTCGGCACGCTGCTCGTCAACGGCGTCGACGTCGTGCCCTTCGTCGAGGCGGAGCTGGACCGGCTGTTCCCCGGTCGCGACCTGTCCCGCTCCCGCACGCCGGACGGGCTGCGCGAGGGCTGGGCCGCGGTGAAGGACGCCTGGCAGGCGACGCTCGAGGCCACTCCCCCGGAGCTCGTGGACGCGCACGTCCCGGACGAATGGTCCCTCGCCCAGAACCTGCGGCATCTGATCCTCGCCACCGACGTCTGGCTGGGCGGCGGGATCCACGGCGAGGAGCAGCCGTTCCACACGATCGGCCTGCTCTTCACGGGCGGCGCGCCCTCGCGCTCCTGGCCTGACCTCGCTCCGCCGGCTGCACGGGCCGGGAATGCCCGGTCTCAGCAGGAGGCGACGACGCCGCTGCCGGCGTGCTCGCCGCCCCAGGTGGCGACCAGCCGGACCGCGCCGTCGAGGCCGCCCACCGTGCGCGCCACGGTGAAGGGCTCGCCGTCCTCCATGAGCGCGGCGAGGCTCGGTGCCTCCTCGCCCTCGTCGGTCTCGAGGTGCAGCAGCACGGACTGGGGCCGGCGCTCGACGAGGGTCTCGCCGTCGTACACGTCGAGCTCGGCCTGCTCCTGCTCCCCGGCGAGCGCGCGGGCGAAGCAGTCGATCGCGATCTCGTCGCCGAGGCCGTCGTAGACGAACCGCTCCCCCAGCACCGAATGCTTCATGGTGCCCACGAAGGCGTCCTCCCCGTCCTCCAGGGGCGCGGCGCGGTAGGTGAGCGGCAGGTGGAACACCGAGTCCCCGGCCTGCACGAGGTGGCACTCGACGCCCACCTCGCCGGCCGGGTCGTCGAAGCGGTAGGCGCCCAGCACGGTGATCTCGCCGCCGTCGCCCCAGCTGCGGTCGGAGAGGAAGGCGTGCAGGATCTCGGGCTTGGTGGGGCTCAGATCGGCCCGATGGATGATCGCCATGCCCCCACGGTACGGGGCGCGCGGCGGGTCGTCACCGCAGGCGCACCGTCACGGCGTCGTCGGTGACGGGAGAGTGGCGGACCACCTCGTGCCCCGGGTGGAGCCGGGCGTCGGAGACGTAGAGGGCATGGAGCTCCGCCTCCGCCTGCTCGCTCCCGGCGTCGGCGGCGGCGAGCAGCGCGGCGGCGCGGTCGAGCACGTCGAGCAGCGCCGGGTCCATCGCCTCGCCCGGCCCGGGCACACCGCCCCAGGAGTCCCACAGCAGCAGCTCGTCCCCGTAGCGGCGCGTGAGCTCCCAGAGGAGCTCCGCGAGCACGAAGCCCTGGCCTGCCAGCTCCGGGATCCCCGGCGCGACCCCGTGGGCCGACGGGTCCAGGCGGCCCTCCCGCACCAGGCGGAAGGTCTCCCGCGCGGTCACGAAGCCCGGGCCCCCGTGCAGGACGACCTCCGTGTCGAGGTCCAGGGGGTCCGGCAGCAGCCCCCAGGCCGGGTCGACCTCGGGGTCGAAGCGTCGCCAGCGGGTGCCGTCGTGCCACTCGGCGACGACGTGGTCCGCGTGCCACCCAGACACGAAGTAGTCGGCGAAGCCCACCCGGCAGCGCGCCGGGACGCCGTGGTGGCGCAGGATCGCGACGGCGAGCAGGGAGTGGTCACGGCAGCAGCCCTGGAGCCGCTCCCCCACCGGCCGCTCCGCGCGCAGCGGGAGGCCGTCGTGGCGGCGCTGGTCGGTGGCGAGCATGTCGGTGACCCAGCGCAGGTCGACGTCGCCGCGGGTCGCGGGTGGCAGGTCGGCCTCCTGACCCCGGTAGTGGGCGCCGAGGTTCCGCACGACCTGCCCGATCTCGGCGGGTCGCGGCGGTACCGCGTCGAGCAGCCTCGCCCAGGGCCCCGGGTCGGAGGTGGGGGTGTGCCGCGCCCAGTCCGCAGGGACGGGAGGATCGCTCAGCGTCATCGCCATGGGGGCAGTATGCGCCCCGTCCCGCGGGCACGACAGAGCCCGGTGGGCGCGGGGTCTCCCCCACGGCCACCGGGCCGGTCGTGCCTGTCGCTCAGGCGTGGTGCTTGAGGCTGCCCCGGAGGTCCGGGACGTCCGCGAGCAGGCGCTTGGTGTACTCCGCCTGCGGCGCGAAGATGACCTCCTCGGTGCTGCCGCGCTCGACGACGACGCCGTGCTCCATCACCGCGACGCGGTCCGCGAGGTAGCAGGCCTGGCCGATGTCGTGGGTGATGAACAGGACCGTCAGGCCCAGCTCGTGACGCAGGTCGTGGAGCACGTTGAGGACGTTCACGCGCAGCGACGCGTCGAGCATGCTCGTCGCCTCGTCCGCGAGGAGGACCGTCGGCCGCATCATGAGCGCGCGGGCGACCATGACGCGCTGCCGCTGCCCGCCGGACATCTGGTGCGGGAACTTGTGCAGCGCCTCCTTGGGCGTGAGGCCCACGTACCCCAGGCACTCCTCGATGAGGTGGTCGCCCTCCTCCTTCTCCACGCCCGCGAGCTTGAGGCTGCGGCGCAGCAGCGAGCCCACGGTGAAGAACTGGTTGAAGGAGGCGAAGGGGTCCTGGAAGACGGCCTGGACCTCGGACCAGTAGGAGCGCAGCTCCTGGCCCTTGATCCTCGTGACGTCCTGGTCGCGGAAGGTGATCGTGCCGGAGGTCGCGGGCATGAGCCGCAGCAGCATCCGCGCGAGGGTCGATTTGCCGGAGCCGGACTCCCCCACCACCGCGAGCACGCTCGAGGCGGGGAAGTCGAGGCTCACGGAGTCCACCGCCGTGATGCTGCCGCCCGCGACGCTGAACGTCTTCGTCAGGTCGCGGCAGGACAGCAGCGGGGTCCCCGCCTCGGAGCGGGTGATCATCCCGCCGCCGTCGTCGACCGGGGCCGCGGCGGGTCCGGTGGCGCTCTCGGTCATCGTGCCTCCTCCGTGCTCGGTGCCGGGGCGGGCGCCCCGCCCTGGGCGCGGTCGCGACCGCGCTCCCGGGTCTCCGCAGTCGGGTCCAGCACCGAGGAGAGCAGCTTCTTGGTGTACGGGTGCTGCGGGTCCTCGACGAGCTGGCGCGTAGGCCCCATCTCGACGATGGAGCCGGCGTTCATGATCGCGAGCTTGTCCGAGACCTGCGAGAGGACGGGGAGGTCGTGCGTCACGAAGACGACGCCGGACATGATCCGCTGCTCCACCATCGCCAGCAGCATCTCCACGAGCATGCGCTGGCTGGAGACGTCGAGGGCTGAGGTGGGTTCGTCCGCGATCAGCAGCCGGGGGTCCAGCAGCGTCGAGATCACGGTGATGACGCGCTGCTTCATGCCGCCGGAGAGCTGGTGGGCGTAGGAGTCGAGCACGCGCACCGGCATCTCGAGCATCTTCAGCCGGTCCCGGGCCCGGTCCAGCGCCTCGTCCTTCGAGACGCCCGTGCGGTGGGCCCTCATGACGTCGTGGACGAGGCTGCGGATCCGCACCGTCGGGCTGATCGCGTTCATCGCGCCCTGCGGCAGCATCGAGACGGTGCTGCCGCGGTAGGGGCGGTGGCGCTTGACGTCCGCCGGGGAGAGCGTCGAGAGGTCGATGACCTCGTCGTCGATCTCGAGCGTGCCGGAGAGCACGTACAGCGGCGGGGTCGCGATCATCGCGAGAGTGTTGCCCAGCGTCGTCTTGCCGCAGCCGGACTCGCCGGCGAGGCCCAGGATCTCCCCCTCGCCGAGCTCGAGGGAGACCCCGTCGACGGCGGTGAAGTCCTGCTCGCCGCCGCCGTACACGGAGCGGACGTCGGTGACCCGGGCGAGCAGGCCCGACCGGTCCTTGGTCCCTGCCGATGCGGGGGCGGGCGGGGTGGTGGCGTGGCTCATGCCGCTCCTCCTGCGCTGGTGGGGACGGGCCGGGGATCGGCGCCGGCGGCGGGGGCCTGCTCGCCGGCGGCGAGCGCGGCGGCCTCCTTCGCACGGCGGGCCGCGGCCTGTTTCATCTGCTTCTTCTTGCCGCGCCGCAGGCGGGGGTTGAAGACCTCGTCGAGGCTCGCCTGCAGCAGCAGGAAGCCGAAGGAGACGAGGGTGAGCACGATCGTGGGCGGCAGGAAGGCCCACCATGCGCCCGTGGCGACCGCCTGGAAGGCGAGCGCCCAGTGCAGCTGGGTGCCCAGCGAGTCCGTCCCCGAGGGGCCGAGGCCCAGCATCGACAGCGCCGACTCGGCGAGGATCGCGCCGGAGACCTGCAGCACGAAGGCCATCACCGCGTAGGACAGGATGTAGGGCAGCACGTCCACCAGCAGGATGCTGGGCAGCCGCGCGCCGGAGAGCCGGGCCACGTCGATGTGCTCGCGGGTGGCGACCGAGGAGGCCTGGGCGCGCACGGCGCGTGCCGTCCAGGGCCAGGCGGTGATCCCGATGACGACCGCGAGCGACCAGATGCTGCTCTGCGGCAGCGAGATCGAGATGAGGATCAGCACGATGATCGAGGGGATCGCGAGCACCACGTTGGTGATGCCCATGAGGACCTCCTCGAGCCAGCCGCCGACGAAGCCGGCGACCAGGCCGACGGCGACGCCGATCGCGGTCGCGATGGTCCCGGCGACGAGGCCGATGATCAGCGAGGTGCGGGTGCCCGCCATGAGCACGGCGAGCACGTCGTGCCCGAAGTTGTCCGTGCCGAGCGGGAGCCCGCCGCCGGGGGCGTCGTACAGCGAGCCGACCTTCTCCCCCGACCCCGTGGGGTAGAGGAGGCCGGCCAGGCCGAGCACGACGACGGCGACGACGATCACCAGCGAGACCCAGAACCGGGTGGAGAAGTTGAAGCTGCGGAACGGGTTGCTGCGAGGTGCCGACTTCTCGTCGGTCACCGGTGCGTTCGGAGTCGACATGTCACTTCTCCCCGGACTTGGCCGCGCGGATCCGCGGGTCGACGAAGCCGTAGACGATCTCCACGACGAAGTTGGCCAGCAGCACCGCCACCGTGATGATCAGCGTGATGGCCTGGATCACCGGGTAGTCGTTCTGCGAGATCGCGTTGAACAGCAGCGTGCCCACCCCGGGGTAGTTGAAGACGAGCTCGGTGATGAGCGCGCCGCCCACGAGGGTGCCGATCGACAGCGCGAGCCCCGTGATCTGCGGGAGCATCGCGTTGCGGAAGATGTACTTCGTGATCGTGTTGTCGCGGATGCCCATGGCCCGGGCGTAGTTCACGTAGTCGCCGCCCAGCTCGTAGATCGCCATGGAGCGCATGCCCACGGCCTGACCGCCGATGAAGACGATCACGAGGGACAGGAACGGCAGCCAGTAGTAGCTCACGGCGTCCCAGAGGAACTCCGCGCTCAGCTCCGGGGTGAGGCCCAGCGAATACGCCCCGCCCACCGGGAACACCCCGGCGACCACGGCGAGCACGTACAGCAGCAGGATCGAGAGGCAGTAGTACGGCATGGAGGACAGGAACAGCGAGCTGGTGAACACGCTCCGGTCCCAGTTCCCGCCGCGGAACGCCGCGATCGCGCCGACGAGGTTGCCCAGCACCCAGCCGATGAGGATCGCGGGCAGCTGGACCGCGACGGACCAGGGCAGGGCCTGGCCGACGAGGTCGTTGACGGAGGCGGGGTAGTTCGCGAAGGAGGTGCCGAGGTCGCCCGTGAACACCTTCCCGAGGTACGTGAAGAACTGCTCCCAGAGCGGCTTGTCGAGCCCGAACTCCGCCACGTAGGTCTCGTAGATCTGCTGCTGCTGCTCGCCGGTGATGGAGCCGCCGCGGGTCAGGTTCGAGACGATGACGTCCACGGGGTTGCCCGGGACGAGCCGGGGCAGCAGGAAGTTCAGACCCACTGCTGCCACCAGCGCGACCAGGTACCACCCCGTCTTCTGAAGGATGTAACGGCCGAGGTTCACGGGTGCCCTCAGCCGCCGATCTTCTTGAGCTTGAAGATCCAGCCGTTGCCGGCGCCGCGGAACATCGGCGGCGCGTAGTCGTTCTCCTCGGTCGGGAAGTTCGACCAGTTGGTGGCGTTGAACTCGAAGAACTCGTCCGGCCGGTACATGAGCGGGAAGGCCGGGACCTCCTTGCGGTACAGGTCATCGAGCGCGCCGATGGCCTCCTTCTTGGCGGCGTCGTCGGCCGCGGCGGCCGCGGCCTGCAGCAGGTCGTTGACCTCGCCGTTCTCCCAGCGACCGTAGTTGCGGTAGGCGGTCTGGCCGAGCTCGACCATGTCGACGTTGCTCATGACGTCGCTGAAGCGCTGCCAGGGCGTGGAGGGGTTGGTGCCGGCCACGTACCAGCAGGCGAGATCGAAGTCGCCGTTCTGGATGGAGGTCGTGACCTGGGCCTGCTGCGGGAAGTTCGTCGCCGCGTCCACGCCGATCGTCTGGAGGTTCTTCGCGACGATCTCGAGCGCCGCGTTCCAGTCGGTCCAGCCCTGCGGGGTGATGAGCTTCCAGGGCCCGAGCTTCACGCCGTCCTTGGCGTAGAAGCCGTCTGAGCCCTTCGCGTAGCCGGCGTCCTGGAGCAGCTGCTCGGCCTTCGCCGCGTCGAAGCTCCAGCCGTCCGCCTTCGCCTTCTCGGCGTCGAGGAAGGCGTCCTCCGCGCCGCCCGGGATGACGAGCGAGGCCTGGACCTCCGCGGAGTAGCCGGACATGGCGGTCTCGGCGATCGAGCCGTAGTCCACGGCGTGCGCGAGGGCCTTGCGCACGGCGGGGTCGTCGAGCCCGGGCTTGGTGGTGTTGATGAGCAGCATCGGCATCGAGCCGGGCGTGAAGTAGGGCTTGTCCTGGAGGTAGGTGCCCACGGGCTTGCCGCCCTCCCACATCTTCCACAGCTGCGGGACGAACTGCTGCATGACGTCGAGCTCACCGTTCTGGAACTTGAGGTTGCCGTCCTCGTTGGACTTGAAGATCGGGTGGATGATCTTCGTCATCGGCGGGAGGCCGCCGTAGAAGTCCTTGCCCCAGTAGTTGTCGTTGCGGGCGAGGATGATCTGGGTCTGGTCGGCGAGCTCGAGGGTGAAGGGGCCGGTGCCGAGCAGCTCGGTGGTCTCCCAGGTGGCGAGCTTGTTGCCGGTCTCCTCGGCGGCCTTCTCGAACACGGCCTTGGGGACGATGAACTGCTGGGCGAGCTGGGTGAGGACGCTGCCCACGTTCTTGCGGTCCTGGTTGATCGCGATGTTGATCGTGGAGCCGTCCGCCGTGATCTCGTCCGCCTCGATCCAGAAGGAGGCGATGCCGAGGCTCGGGTCGATCTTGCCGAGCTCGAAGGTGTAGAGGACGTCGTCCGCGGTGAACTCGGTGCCGTCGCTCCAGGTGATGCCGTCCTGGAGGGTGAGGGAGACGGAGTCGGTTCCCTCGGTCTTGTACTCCTTCGCGAGGCCCGGGAGCAGCTCGCCGGTGACGATGTCGAAGCGCAGCAGGGTCTCGTAGACGTACTGGGCGACGTTGCTCGAGGCGGGCCAGGCGGGGGCGCCGGCGAAGGTGTTGAAGTTGGTGGGCGGGCTCCACTGGAAGCCGGCGATGTAGAGCTGGTCCGCCGCGTCGCCCTTGCGGCCGCTGCCGGCCTGGCCGTTGTTGCCGACGCCCTGGAGGTCGCCGCCGTCGTCGGAGCCGCCGCCGGCACCGCCGCCGGTCGCGCCGCCGCAGGCCGCGAGGGCGGCCGCGCCGCCCACGGCGCCGGTGACCGCGAGGAATCCGCGCCGCGTGGAGGGCAGCTGCGGGAGGAGACGGGAAGAAGAAGGGGAACTGCCGAGCGTGCCGCGATGGGTCATGATGGCCACTGCCTCTCTGGGTGGGCTCCGCCGTTGGAGCCGCGGATCGACCTTGATCCGTTGCAGAGAAAATAGGCCTTGGCGACGAATAAACGCCCGTGACACGGGTCACGAACGGGTCACGATCGCAACCGGTTTCGGTGACCGCTCGGTCACCCGCTCCCCCGCACCACCATCCCACCGGGGCCGATGTCCTCCGTGAGCGTTCCCTCCTCGATGTGGCGCACGAGCAGCCGCGCGAGCAGCCGGCCCGCCTCCCGCGTGTCGCGGTGCAGCGCCGTGATCGCCGGACTCGTCACCGTGCAGAGGATCGAGTCCTCGAGCGCCACGATCGCGAGATCCTCGGGCACCCGCACCCCGTCCCTCCCGAGCTCCACCAGCAGCTGCGCGGCGAGCAGGTCGTTGTCGACGACCACTCCGCGGCACCCCGCCTCACGGTGCAGCGCGAGCAGCTCCCGCGTCCACCGGGACACGTCGTGCTGCTGGTAGTCCGAGTGCAGCACCGAGGCGCCCATCCCCGCTGCGCCGCAGCGCTCACGGAACCGGCGCTCCCGCGCCATGACGTGCTGGAACTGGGGCAGCCCGCCGAGGTACAGCAGGTGCCGACCGGCACCGGCGGGCTTGTCGTCGACCACCGTCATCAGCCGATCCAGCACGAGGTCCATCCGCTCGTCCTCGTCCACGGCGAGGCGCGAGATCATCGGCGAGAGCGGGGAGCTCGCCATCGCCGCCGCGGCGAGACCGGTGTGCTCGATCACCGCGGCCCGGGGGTCCTCGGAGCGGGCGTCGAGCAGGACCACCCCGTCCACCCGCCGCTCCGCCGCCCAGCGCGCGAGCAGCTCCGACTCCGCCTCGACGTCCGGCACGAGCTGGATCAGCAGGGCGCGGTCCGTGAGCGCGAGCTCCTCCTCGAGCCCCGCGACCATGGCCATGAAGAAGCTCTCCGTGCCCACGGTCTCCGAGCTGCGCGCGAGCGCGAGGCCGAACACCCCGGTCGACGCCCGCGACAGCGCCCGCGCCGCATAGGAGGGCGTCCATCCCAGCGCCGCGGCGGCCGCCGCCACCCGCTCGCGGGTCCCCGCCGAGACCCCGGTGACGCCGTTGAGCGCCTTCGAGGCGGTCCCCTTGGACACGCCGGCCTCGCGGGCGACGTCGGCGAGCGTGGGGCTGGGCACGGTGGCGCTCCTCTCCGAGGTGACGTCGGATCTCCGATGGTGGGGTCACGGTAGGCGACCGGGGCATGCGGCGCGCGGTGTTCCCGGACGCTCCCGGCGCCGCGGGCCCCGCCGCATGCCGGGTCTGCTGATCATCGCACCAGGTGGGCGCCGGTCCTGCCAGGGGACAGCGGTACCTGGATCATGGCCGCTCCCCTGCCGAGGATCCCTTACTGTGCACGGGTGCCCCTCCTCGACCAGCTCGCCGACCTCGGCACCCTGACCCTCGTCCTGCTGATCGCGGCGGCCTTCGTCGCGGGGTGGGTGGACGCGGTCGTGGGCGGAGGCGGCCTCGTCCAGCTGCCGGCGCTGCTGACCGGCCTCCCGGCGGACACCTCGACCGCGACGGTGCTCGGCACGAACAAAGTCGCGAGCGCGGCGGGCACGGCGACCTCGGCGCTCACCTATGTGCGCCGGGTGACGCCGGTGCTCGCGACCGTGCTGCCGCTCGTGGTGTTCGCGCTCGCCGGGAGCGCCGCGGGCGCCGGTCTCGCCTCGTTCATCCCCCGGGCCTGGATGACGCCGATCGTGCTCGTCGCGATCCTCGCGGTGGGCGCCTACACCCTCCTGCGCCCGACGATGGGGCTCGTGCACCGCCCGCGGCACGAGGGGCGCGGGCACGTGCTGCGGGCCGGGGCGATCGGCGGCGGCGTGGGTCTGTACGACGGGGTGCTGGGACCCGGCACCGGCTCGTTCTTCATCATCGCGATGGTCGCGTGGCTCGGCTACGGGTTCCTCGAGGCGAGCGTGCACGCGAAGATCGCGAACCTCACCACGAACATCGGCGCGCTGCTCGTCTTCGGGCTGCAGGGTCAGGTGTGGTGGCTGCTGGGGGCCGTGCTCGCGGTCGCGAACCTCACGGGCGGCTACCTCGGCGCGCGGCTCGCGCTGCGCTTCGGATCGCGCTTCGTGCGGATCGTGTTCCTCGGCGTGACCGGCGCGCTCGCGATCCGTCTCGGAGCGGACACCGTGGCCCTGCTCACCTGAGCACCGAGGGCGTCACAGGGGGAATACGCCGCAGTGAGGTCTCGTTGCAGGAGACGTCTTCACCTGTCCTCGAGGAGGTCATCATGGATGCCACGACCCTGTTCAGCTACGAGAGCCATGT
This sequence comes from Brachybacterium sp. SGAir0954, assembly GCF_005490785.1. Lineage (GTDB taxonomy): Bacteria > Actinomycetota > Actinomycetes > Actinomycetales > Dermabacteraceae > Brachybacterium > Brachybacterium rhamnosum. The sequence continues at coordinate 2,476,953 of NZ_CP027295.1, forward strand.
CGACTCCCGGTCCCTGCGCGGGCGCACGCTGCTCGTGACGCTCGGGGCGTTCTCCGACGCCGGTTCCGTGCAGGACCTCGTCGACGACCACCTCCTGAACTCGCTCTCGAGCCGGGTCGTGGGCCGCCTGGACATGGACCAGGTGCACGACTACGCGGGGCGCCGCCCCGAGGTGACCCTCGAGCTCGACCACTTCGCGGACTACGAGCGCCCGGAGATCCTGCTGCACGAGGTCATCGACCCCGATGGCGAGCCCTTCTTCCTGCTCACCGGGCCCGAGCCGTCCTTCCAGTGGGAGCGCGTCGCGAGCGCGCTGCGGATCGTGGTCGATCAGCTCGGCATCGAGCGCACGCTCCTGCTGCAGGGCTTCCCCGCGCCGGTCCCCCATACCCGCGAGCTCCCGGTGACCCGTTTCGCCGGCAGGCCGGACTCGATCTCCGTGCGGCGCACGATGCCGGGCACCTTCCGCCTGCGCGCGCCGTTCACGGCGCTGCTGACGCTGCGCCTCGCGGAGTCCGGTCACGACGTGGTGGGCCTGGTCGCGCACGTGCCGCAGTACCTCCACGACGCGACCTACCCCGATGCCGCGATCGCGCTGCTGCGCGCGGTGCGCGAGGAGAAGGGCCCGGAGCTGCCGGTCGGCGCGCTCGAGTCCCAGGCGATCCCCGTGCGCGAGGCGATCGCCTCCCAGGTCGAGGAGCAGGAGCAGCTCCAGGAGATGGTGCACGGCCTCGAGCAGCGGTACGACCGGATGATCACCGCCGGCGTCACCGCGGAGGTCCCCTCGGCGGAGGACATCGCCGCGGAGGTCGAGCAGTACCTCGCGGGGCTCGACGAGGACGCATCGGACGTCCCGGCAGACGGCGCCGACGCGACCGACGGCCCCCAGGGGCCCTTCGGCTCCGCGGAGGGTCCGGCCACCGAGCCGCGCCCGACCACGGAGGAGCTGCCGGAGACCGACGAGGGCACGGCCGCCGAGGAGCACCGGGCTCCCGAGGACGACGAGGGGCACTCCCCCGCCTGATCCCGGCCGCGGGGTCCGTCAGCGCAGGACGACCGGCTCGTCCCAGCGCTCGACGGGGAGCTCCGGGTCCACGACCGCGGATACCTGCATCGCGGTGAGCTGCACGTCCCCGGTGAGCGTCGTCATGAAGGCGGTCTCCGCGGCGTCCTGGCCGCTCGCGATCGCCACCATCGAGGCGCGCGGCGCGAGATGCGTCGCGTCGAGCACGCGCCACGAGCCCTCGACGAGCGCCTCGACCACGAGGTGGAAGTCCATCGGCGAGAGCCCCGGCGCGTAGACGGAGGTGCAGCGCGCCGGGATCCCGCTCGCCCGCAGCAGCGTCGCGGTGAGATGGGCGTAGTCGCGGCACACCCCCTTCCGGGACATGTAGGTGCTGCGCGCGGAGTCGGAGATCGTGCTGGAGCCGGGCACGTAGTCGAGGTGGCCGTGGACCCAGTCCACGACGGCGCGGGCGGCGCCGAGGCCGGTCCGCTCCCCCACCACCTCCGGGGCGATGCGACCGAACTCGTCCACCTCGCAGTAGCGCGACGGCCGCAGGTGCACCACCGCGTCGACGGGCTCGGGCTCCGGCACGGGCGCCGGCCCCACTCCCGTCGCCGTGTAGGTGATCTCGAGCGTCCCCGCGGGCAGCGGGCCCAGCACGTGCAGCCGGTTCCCGGCCGGGTCGCGGCTCTCGACGACGCTCGCCGGCTTGCCGCCCGCGGTCACCGTGAGCTCCTCCTCGGCGATCGGCGCCCGGGAGACGGCGACCAGCAGCGCCACCTCGGTCCCCTCGACGACCTCGGCCCTCATCCATGCCCGCACGTTCCGCTTCACCGTCCCAGTGTGCGGCACGGGCGCCGCGGGAGGGAACGCGCCGGGGCGCGGGCCGCCCTTGGTCAGGAGTGATCCGCGGCATAGTGTGGAGGCCCTGCCGCGATGTCCCGTCGCGCCGCCCCCTCCACCGTCGCAAGGAGCAGCTCCATGCCCCTCCCCGCCGATCGTCCCCTCGGCGTCGCCCTCGTCGGCTACGCCTTCATGGGCCGAGCCCACTCCCAGGCCTGGCGCACCGTCGGCGCCGCCTTCGACGGCCCGCCCGTGGCGCGCAAGGTCCTGGTGGGCCGGGACGAGGAGGCCGTCGGCGAGGCGGCCACGCGGCTCGGCTGGGAGGAGCACGCGACGGACTGGCGCGCCGTGCTCGAGCGGGAGGACGTGGACGTCGTCGACGTCTGCACGCCCGGCCACCTGCACGCCGAGATCGCGATCGCCGCGCTCGAGGCGGGAAAGCACGTGCTGTGCGAGAAGCCGCTCGCCAACGACACCGCCTCGGCCGAGCGCATGGTCGCCGCCGCGGAGGCCGCCCGGGCCCGCGGGCAGGTCGCGGCGCTCGGCCACACCTACCGGCGCGTCCCGGCCCTCGCCCACGCCCGTGACCTCGTGGCGCAGGGGCGCCTCGGCGAGATCCGCCAGGTGCGCGCCTCCTACCTCCAGGACTGGCTCGTCGACGAGCAGGCGCCGATGAGCTGGCGCCTGCGCGCGGAGACCGCGGGCTCGGGCGCCCTGGGCGACATCGGATCCCACGCGATCGACCAGGTCCAGTTCCTCACCGGGCAGCGCGTGAGCGCCGTGCGCGGCCGCCTCGCGACGATGGTCCCCGAGCGGCCCGGCGCGGACGGGCCGGAGCAGGTCACGGTCGACGACGCGGCCTGGGCGACCCTCGAGCTCGACGGCGGGGCGATCGCCTCCGTCGAGGCGAGCCGTATGGCCACGGGCCGCAAGAACGCGCTCACCCTCGAGCTGTACGGGACCCGCGGGGCGCTGCGCTTCGACCTCGAGTCCCTCGACGAGCTGTGGTTCCTGGACACCACGGTGCCCGTGACCGAGCAGGGGTTCTCCCGGATCCTCGTGACCGAGCCCGAGCACCCCTATCTCGAGGGCTGGTGGCCTCAGGGCCACATCCTGGGCTGGGAGAACGCCTTCACGAACCAGGCCCACGACCTGCTCGCCGCGATCGCCGGCGGCGAGGCCTACGCCCCTGACTTCGCCGACGGCCTCGCCCTCCAGCGCGTGCTCGACGCGGTCATCGCCTCCGACGCCGACGGCGGCCGCACCGTCACCCTCTGACCCGGGAGCCCGGCTCCCCCGGGGCGGGCCCCTCGCTCGTCCTCCCCCTGTCCTGCCATCGACCACCCTGCGAAGGAGCACTGCAGTATGGCGCACCCCCACACCCTCTTCACCGGCCAGTGGGCCGATCTCACCCTCGACGAGGTCGCGGAGCTCGCGGCCGGCTGGGGCTACGACGGCCTCGAGATCGCCGTCTCCGGCGAGCACCTGGACGCGAGCCGCTGGGACGACGAGGAGTACGTCGCCGACCGCCTCGGGATCCTCGAGAAGCACGGGCTGAAGGTCTGGACGATCTCCAACCACCTCAAGGGCCAGGCGATCTGCGACGACCCGATCGACTTCCGCCACGAGGCGATCGTCGGCCCCGCCGTCTGGGGCGACGGCGACCCCGAGGGCGTCCGGCAGCGGGCCGCGGAGGACATGAAGAACACCGCCCGGCTCGCCCAGAAGCTCGGGGTGGACACCGTCGTCGGGTTCACGGGCTCGAGCATCTGGAAGTACGTGGCGATGTTCCCGCCAGTCCCGCAGGACGTCATCGACCAGGGCTACCAGGACTTCGCGGACCGCTGGAACCCGATCCTCGACGTCTTCGAGGAGTGCGGGGTGCGCTTCGCCCACGAGGTCCACCCCTCGGAGATCGCCTACGACTACTGGACCACGCAGCGCACCCTCGAGGCGATCGGGCACCGGGAGTCCTTCGGTCTGAACTGGGACCCCTCGCACTTCCTGTGGCAGGAGATCGACCCAGTCTCCTTCATCACGGACTTCGCGGACCGCATCTACCACGTGGACTGCAAGGACATCCGGGTGCGCATCACGGGGCGCAACACGCGCCTGAGCTCGCACCTGCCCTGGGGAGATCCGCGCCGCGGCTGGGACTTCGTCTCCTTCGGCCGCGGGGACGTGCCGTGGGACGCGGCCTTCCGCGCCCTGCGCTCGATCGGCTACGAGGGCCCGATCTCCATCGAGTGGGAGGACGCGGGCATGGACCGTCTGCACGGCGCCGCGGAGGCCATCGAGGTGCTGCGCCGCTTCGACTACCCGACCTCGGAGACCTCCTTCGACGCGGCCTTCAGCTCACCCGCCTGACGGCCCGCCGGGGCGGCCTGCCACGGCCGGCCGCCTCGGCGCCGTGCGCGCCCGCGCACCCTGTGCGCTCCCCGTGACCGTCCCGGCGACCCGCTCCTAGGATGCAGGCATGACGCCCTCCAGCGACCCCCGCCCCGCCGACGGCGCCGCCGGCCCGGATCCCCGGTCCGAGCGCGCCCAGATCGCCGATGCCTTCGCGCAGCTGGGCCCGGCCGCGCCCACGATCCTGCCGGGATGGGACGCGCGCGAGCTGCTCGACCACCTGCTGCTGCGCGAGCGCTTCTGGACGCTGCAGCTCGGCGGCGCGCTCCCGGGCCCCGCAGGGACGGCGCTCACGCAGCGCAAGGAGGCGGCGCTCGACCTCCCCTGGGAGCAGAAGGTCGCGCTCCTGCGCGAGGGCCCCGGGCGTCTCTCCCCCGCCGGCCGCGCCGATGCGCTCACCGGCGACCTCGAGCAGCTCATCCACCACGAGGACCTGCGCCGCGCGCAGGACGGCTGGCGCCCGCGCCGGATCACCCCGGAGGTCGAGCGTGCGGCCTGGCGCGGCATCGGCGTCTTCGCGCGGCTCTCCCTGCGGGTCGACGCCCGGGTCACGCTGGTCTCGCCGCGCGGCGGCAAGCAGGTGGGACCGCGCCGCGCGGAGGGCAGCCTGCGCGTGCACGGCGAGGTGCTCGAGCTGCTCCTGTGGGTGACAGGACGCGACGAGGTCGCCCGCGTCCAGATCCAGGGGGACGAGGCCGGGCTCGCGGCGCTCCGCGAGGGTCGCCGCGGCATCTGACCCGCGCGCCCCTCAGCGTGACGTGAGCAGGAACAGCCGCGGGTGATGCCCCTTCTGGAAGAAGCGGTGCTCGTCCCGCAGCGCCCAGGCGGTGCCGGGCCGCTCGAGGACGGCGTGCATACGCCGGATCTCGTGGGTGAGCACGCCGAGCCGTGCCCCGGGTGCCGCGAGTGCCGCCGCGCGGTCCAGGAGGTCGGCGAGCAGCTGCTCGTTGCTCTCGTGCTCCCCGTGGAGGGTGCCCCAGGGCGGGTTGGTGAGGATGCGGGTGAAGCCGCCCTCGATCGGCGCGTCCCGCACGTCCCCCGTGATCCACTCGATCCGGCCGCGGCGCCGTGCTGCGCGCTGATGGGCGGTGGCCGCGGCGATCGCGGCGGGGTCGAGGTCGACGCCCACGGCCCGCGCGGGGGCGGCCACGTGCAGCTGCTCGACGAGGAAGGTGCCGGAGCCGCAGGTCATGTCCAGCAGGGAGTCCTCGGCGCGCACGCCGAGGAGGTCGAGCACGGTCGCCGCGATCGTCCCGTTGACGGCTCCGGGGTAGTTCACGGTCCGCCAGGCGCGCGTCGCGAGCGGCCGGGGTGTGGTGCGCAGGAGCACCTGCCAGCCGGCCTCGCCGCTCGGGGTGCGCCGCACCCGGGCCACGAGATCGCCGTCGGCGTCGTCCACGGGGAGTCCGGCGGCGTCGGCGAGGGCCTCGGCGAGCCGGCGCATGTCCGTCGAGTCCGCACCGGCGGCCTCGAGCCGGAGCCCGTGGAACACCTGCCGGGGGCGCTGGCGGGCCATGTCCTCGAGGAGGGCCGCGATCCGCTGCTGGAGCGAGGTCTCGAGCAGCTCCCGGGGACGGCGCGCCGCGGCGGTGAGCGTCGTCGAGGCCGCGACCACGCGGCGGAGGTCGCGCACGGCGTCGAGGTCGGCGGTGCGCAGGGTGAGCTCGGTGGGGGTGCGCACCGCCGCCGGGCCCAGCCGCCGCGCCTCCGCGAGGGCGGAGGGAGCACAGCCCTCGAGCACCTCGAGCACCAGCTCGTGCGTGATCTGCGACATCCTGCTCCGTCCTGCGGGGTCCGACGGCCGCCTGATCTGCGATCTGTGGTGCGGCCCTCGGGAAGGCTACCGGGCTCGCGGGCCGCGGATCGGTAGACTGCCCGGGTGTTCATCGTGAGTGTGTGTTCGCTGAAGGGCGGCGTCGGCAAGACGTCCGTGACCCTCGGGCTGGCCTCGGCCGCTCTCCACCAGGGGATCAACACCCTGGTGATCGACCTGGACCCGCAGGGCGACTCGACCCTCGGGCTGCTGGGCGAGCCCGCGACGGGTCTCGACATCGCGGAGGTGCTCTCCTCCCCGCGCACGGAGACGGTGGACCGCTCCATCGTGCCGGTGCCGTGGTCGGAGGGTGAGTCCTCCCATCTCGACCTGATCCCGGGCACGGGGCGCTCCGCGCTCCTGGACTCCCCGGCCCCTGCCGCGAAGGACGTGCGCCGGCTGCGGGAGGCGCTGGACAAGCGCACCCACCAGTACGACCTCGTGCTCGTGGACTGCCCGCCGTCGCTCAACGGCCTCACGCAGACGGCCCTCGCCGCCTCGGACCGCGCCCTCGTGGTCTCCGAGCCGGGCTTCTTCGCCGTCACCGCCGCCGATCGCGCGCTCAAGCTCGCCTCGGAGATGCGTGAGGACGGCATCGCGCCCCGGCTCATGCCGCTGGGCCTCGCCGTGAACCGCTACCGGCCCCGCTCGGTCGAGCACCAGTACCGTCTCGCGGAGCTGCGCGACCTCTTCGGCGACCTCGTGCTCGAGCCGGTCATCGAGGAGCGCGTGGGACTGCAGCAGGCGCAGGGCGGTGCCGTGCCGCTGCACCGCTACGAGGGCGCCTCCGGCAAGCGCCTCACCGAGGACTTCGACGCGCTGCTGCGCCGCGTGCTCGACTCCCGACAGCACTCCTGAGCCCGCCGCCCCGCGCACCCGCGGCGCCGGGCATGCGGCTCCCGCGCACGAACGGCGGGCCCCCTCCCCCGGGGGCCCGCCGTTCGTGTGCGGCCTGCAGGTGCCGGCCGCGGCCGGCGATGCGGTCTCAGCCGGCGGCGCGGCTGCGGCGACGGGCGGCGAGCTCGTCGTGCAGGGCGAGCTCGGCGTCGTCGGCCGGATTGACGCCGGGCAGGACCGAGAGCTCGCTCTCGACCTCGCGCCACACGCGGCCCACGGCGATGCCGAAGACGCCCTGGCCGCCCTGGACGAGGTCGAAGACGTCCTGGGCGGAGGTGCACTCGTAGACGGAGGCGCCGTCGCTCATGAGGGTGATCTCGGCGAGGTCGTCGATACCGCGCTCGCGCAGGGCGCCGACGGCGACCCGGATCTGCTGCAGGGAGACGCCCGTGTCGAGGAGGCGCTTGACGACCTTCAGCACGAGGATGTCGCGGAAGCCGTAGAGGCGCTGGCTGCCGGAGCCCGAGGCGGCGCGCACGCCGGGCTCGACCAGGCCGGTGCGGGCCCAGTAGTCCAGCTGGCGGTAGGTGATGCCGGCGGCCTTGCACGCGGCAGGACCGCGGTACCCGAGCTCTCCGGGAGTGTCGACGACCTCGTCGAAGAGCACTCCCTGCTGGGGTTCCGCGGGCACAGTGGACTGCGCCTGTCGATCATCGCCGCGAGTGGCGTTCACAGCTGCCTCCGGGTTCCGGCTCCCGACGGGGAAGATGGGAGCTCCGGCTCAGCGTAGCGCGAAGGGGCGGCGCGCCGGAAGCAACGCGCCGCGATCGGGTCACGGACCGGTCACGGTCCCGCCCCGCCAACGCCCCGACGAAGGGGCGTCGAACCGAGGATCCGCTGGTCAGCTGCCCCGCAGCCGCAACCGGAGGAGGGAGCTGTGCAGGGTGATCATGGACTCGCCGAGATCCCGCGCGTAGTCCTCGGCCTCACCCCGCGAGGCGGGATCCGCGGGCCGCGAGCGCGGCGAGGCGACCGAGCGGATCATGTGCGCCTCGCGCTCGGCGGAGGTGCGCAGCATGACGAGGTGCCGCGGGTGCAGACCCTCCGCCGCGAGGTCGCGGGCGGCGGTCGTGATCTCGAGCTCCGTCGCGCCGTAGAAGAGCTGACCCTCGGGGAGCATCCCGTACTGCTCGAGCTCGACGAGGAAGGCGTCGTCCACCGCGGCGCGGGAGCAGAGGCCGCTGCGGTCCAGCCGCACGGCGTGCATCGTCGCCGAGGGACCGGGCCGGGAGGCGATCGAGGTGATCTCCCCGTCGCCCTCGACCCCGTGCTCGAGGAGGTGCTCCTTGATGACCTTGAGCGGCCAGAACCGGTCCCGCTGCGCGCGCAGCACGAAGCGGAGCCGATCCACGTCGGAGCGGGAGTACTTGCGGTACCCGGCCGCCGTGCGCTCGGGGGTGATGAGCCCCTCCGCCTCGAGGTAGTGGAGCTTGGAGTGCGCGAGATCGGGGAACTCGTCCCGGAGCAGCTCGAGCACCTGCCCGATGCTCATCCGCGCGGACGGCGAGCTCCCCGGCCTGCGCGATGCGGAGGCCGGCATGCCTCAGTCCGTCCCGACGAAGGGATGGAAGGTGAGGCGGTACTTGCCGATCTGGACGTCCTGCCCGGCCTGGAGGACGGCCTCGTCGACCCGCTCCTTGCCGAGGTAGGTGCCGTTGAGCGACCCGAGGTCACGCACGAGGAAGGAGTCCCCGTCCCGCACGAAGGCGGCGTGGCGGCGGGAGACGGTGACGTCGTCGAGGAAGATCTCGCAGCCGGGGTGGCGACCGGCGACCGTGGTGTCGGCGTCCAGCAGGAAGCGGGCGCCGAGGTTCGGCCCCTTGCGCACGACCAGCAGCGCGCTGCCGCGCGGCAGGTTCTCGATCGCCCGGCGGTCCTGGGCGGTGAGGCCGGGCTCGGCCTCCTCGACCGGGTCGCTGGGCGAGATCGCGCTCAGCTTCGACGTGTGATCGAGATTGTCGTCGTTCCACTGGTGGTTCGTCGTGGACACCGTGCACCCCTTCCCGGACCTGCGGCGCGTCCTGTCTTCTGGTCCGACAGGATACGGCGGAGACATCCTCGCACGTCGAGAGCCCGCCGAGAGCCCGCTGGGGACCATCGGCCCCAGGTCCTGTCAGGATTTGACCTTCACTTGACCACCCGCGAGTACTCGGGCTCGCGGACCGTCGCGAGCGCCTCGATCGCGACCTGCTCCTCCGCGCTCACCTCGAGGCTCCCGCCGTCCGCGGTGACGGAGTCCACCGCGCCGCCGGGGATGCTCAGCGCCGGCTCCATGACGGTCGGGTCGCCGATCGCGAGGACGTCGAACGGGGCGGGCACGCGCGTCCCGTCCACGAGCAGCGTGCCGTCCTCCGCGGTCGTGAACGACGTCGAGGCGACGACCCGGACGTCGCCCACCTGGATCACCTCGGCGCCGGCGTTGCGCAGCTCCTGCACGACGCCGAGGACGGTGCGCGCTCGGACGGTGCCGGTGCTCTCCGTGACCCGGGCGGAGATCCCGCGACCATAGGCGGGCGCGGTCCCGGCGACGATCTCGAGGTCCTCGAGCCGCTGCTGCGCGGCGTTCTGCGCGGCGACGTCGTCCTCGTGGCCGGCCTGCAGGGTCGCGAGGGATCCGTCGAGGTCCTCGTTCTCCTGCTCGAGGTCGCTCACGTGGCGGTCGGACTCGTCGAGCAGCCGCACGAGGTCCTCCTGGGTCGCGCCCTGCAGGGCGTCCTCGTCCTGGGCGCGCACCTGCACGACGATCGTGATGCCGAGCAGGAAGCAGAGCACGCCGACGATGACCTGCTGCGCGCTCGCATGGGGGCGCAGCGTCTCGCGCAGGCGCCGCAGCACCTCCCGCTGCTCCTGGCGGGACTCGGGGATCCGGGAGCCGTCGCTCATGAGCGGAAGAGGCGGCGACGGATCGCGGCCGCGTTGGAGAAGATCCGGATGCCCAGCACGACGATCACGGCGGTGGAGAGCTGGGCTCCCACGCCGAGCTGGTCGCCGAGGAACACCAGCAGCGCCGCGATCAGGACGTTGAAGAGGAAGGAGGTGATGAAGACGTGGGCGTTGAAGACGCCGTCGAGGACGGCGCGGAGGCCGCCCGCGAGGGTGTCCAGCGCCGCGACCACGGCGATGGGCAGGTAGGGCTGCAGCACCGCGGGGACGTCCGGCTGGAGGAACAGCCCCACGGCGATGCCGATCAGCAGGCCGAGGATCGCGATCATGGGGTGGTCTCCTTGTCGGTGGCACCGGGGTCGGTGTCGGGGTCGGTGGGCGAGGCGTCGGCGCCGGCCTCCCCCGGCGGCGTCGAGGAGGCCTCGCGGAGGGCGGCGGGAGCGCGGGCCGGGACGGAGAGGTCCTCGGAGGTCTCCCACGACAGGACGATCCCGAACCGGGAGGAGATCTCGGAGAGGTACTCCCCGGTCGCCTCGCCCTGGACGGCCTGCTCGATCGCGGCCCCGTCGCCGAGCGCGACGATGCGGTAGGGCGGCGATATCGGGCGGAGGTCCACGAGCACGGCCGATCCCGCGGTGCGGATGGCGCTCGAGGCGGAGATCCGCTGCCCGTTGACGGCGATCGCCTCGGCGCCCGCGGCCCAGAGGCCGTTGACGGCGATCTGGAGGTCCTCGTCGGTCGCGCGGTTCACGGTGCCTTCGGCGACACCCGGCGAGGCCGGCAGCGGGGCGGAGTCCTCGACCTGCAGCACGACGCCCGGCCCGCTCAGGGCGGTCGAGGCCGTCGCGGTCTCGTAGGTGGACAGGCGGGCCGCCGCGGCGGAGTCGGAGGACTGCAGCACGTCCTCCTGGAGCGCGCTGATCTCCGACTGGAGCTCCTCCTGGCGCTGCTCGAGGCCGACGGCGTGCTCGCGGGAGTCCCGCACCTCCTGCTCGAGGGCGGCGCGCGGGGAGTCCTCGGAGACGGCGTCCGCGCGGAGGTTCGTCACGGCGACGGCGACGGCGAGCCCCAGCAGGATCGCGATGGCGAGGGTGACGACGCGGCTCGCGGGCGTGTCGGGGTGGGAGTCCGCCTCGGAGTCCTCCTCGGTGCCGCGCAGCTCGTCGACGTCGAGCGGGCTCGAGGTCAGGGCGCGCAGCAGCGACATCGGCGAGTACGGGGTCTCGCCATGAGGTGTCTCGCGGGACGGCTCCGGCATGGCCGCCACGATATCGGGAGGCGAAGGCGGGGCGGACGCATGACCGCCCGGCGCGCCGGGCGGCGGCGCACCGGGCGGGCGCGGGACGGGGCCCGCCCGTGACGGGCGGGCCCCGGAGGATCAGCGGGAGCCGACGAGGTTGTTTCCCACGAGGCTGCTCTCGCCGCCGCCGTCGGAGGCGCCGGACGGCGGGGTGCCCCCCTCGGGCGGGGTGCCGCCCATGCCGCCGCCGTCGGACGGACCGCCGCCCGAGGGCGGGGTCCCGCCCATGTCGCCGCCGCTCACGCCCGGCTCCGTGGACGGATCGATCGCGACCGGGAGCGTCACCGTGAAGCCGGAGGTGACGTCGCCGTCGACGGTCGCGAGCTGCAGCTCGCCGCCGTCGTCCCCGAAGACGTTGTCGGAGTCCAGCGTGATGTTCGCGAGGTTCTCGGTGGAGCCGTCGTAGCCGTCCTCCGCGTAGACGGTCTCCGCCACGTCCTGCGGGATCGCGACCTGGGAGGTCGCGAGCAGGTTGTCGGTGCTCGTGATCGAGGCCTCGTCCGGGTAGACCTCGAAGTGGATGTGCGGCCAGCGGCCTGCATAGCAGCCCGGCATGATGCTGGTGAAGGTGACCTGGCCGTTCTCATCGGCGACCTGCACGCCGCGCAGGAAGTTCTCGTTCTCGAGCCCCTCGGAGTACAGGGAGTAGAGACCGTCGCCCGTGCAGTGCCAGACGTAGACCGCGACCCCGGCGTAGGGGGCGTTGTCCTCCTCCATGTTCGTGAGGGTGAGGGTGAGCGTCATCGGGACGCCGGAGACGGCCGTCGTGGAGTCGCCGAAGCTCGCGGTGATGTCGGAGCGGACGATCCCGGACTCGGTGAGGACGTTGACACCGTTGGTGCCGTCCGCCGGGTAGGGGCCGTTGGTCTCCTCGGGGATCTCGCCGTCGGAGGTGGTCGAGTCGGAGCCGCCGTCGGAGGCGGCCGAGGTGCTCGAGTCCGAGGAGCTCGACGTGCTGCACGCGGCGAGACCGGCGACCGCGGCACCGGCTCCCAGGGCGCCGAGGGCCCGGCGACGGGTGACCATCGTGGTGATGTCGAAGCCGAGGCCCTGGTCCGCGAGCGGCTCGTCCTGGTGGGCGAGGCGTCGGCCCTCGTAATGCAAAGTGCCGTCGGCGTCGCGCTGGAGGCGGGGGTCCTGGTCGGTCATGCGGGTCACGTCCTTCGTCTCGGTGATGATGACAGCGACGCTACGGAGCCCGTTTATGCCGCGGCTTCGGCGCTCCTGTGCCCCTGCTGTGCGACGCGTCGTGGACGCCCGAACGGAGGGTGCCGCAGGTCACGTGCCTCCCGATTCGCGGGCACGGCCCCCGGCGGGGTATCGTTTCTCTCGGCCCTTCGGGGCTCGCCCTCTCGGGCTGTGGCGCAGCTTGGTAGCGCACTTGACTGGGGGTCAAGGGGTCGCAGGTTCAAATCCTGTCAGCCCGACCGAGAAGATTGCAGGAACAGGCAGGTCCGGAAGCCCGGACCTGCCTGTTCTCATTCCGGGGCCGTCCACCTCGGGTGCGCACGGCGCCCATCCGCACCTGCTGGGCGTCGGCGAGGGCGCAGATGCCGAGCGGGCCCGGCTCGTAGCCGTGGCCGTGGCCGGAGCACGTGATCCCGCCGCAGGGCAGGCGCGGATCCGACGTCACGATCCCGTTCACGGCGACCTTGGTCCACGGCCCCCTTCGCCCCGACGGTCATCCCGGGGTTCGCCGGATCCCCCGCGCCCCATCGGCGATCGGAACGTCCGGCAGGCCCCCGCCCGTCGTGACCTCGACCCCACTCACGACGTCCACCCCGCGGCGTCCGTCCTCGCGAGGCGGCCACCCTTCTAGACTTCCGGGCATGAGCAGCCCCACCGCCTCCCCCACCGTCGAGTACGTCCTCACCGTCGTGTGCGAGGACAGGCCCGGCATCGTCCACGCCGTCACCGGTGCGATCGTCGAGGTGGGCGGCAACATCACGGAGAGCCGCCAGTTCGAGAGCGGCGCCACCCAGCGCTTCTACATGCGGCTCCAGCTGGCCACCTCGGCATCCCCTGCGGAGATCGCCGCGGCGCTCGCACCCGTCGTGGAGCGCTTCGGGATCGAGCACCGGCTCGACGAGGTCGCCCGCCCGGTGCGCACGCTGATCCTCGGCTCCACCGCGAAGCACTGCGTGAACGACCTGCTGTTCCAGATCGACGCGGGCCACCTGCCGATCGAGGTGCCGCTCATCCTCGCCAACCACCCCACGCTCGAGCCGCTCGCGACGTTCTACGGGGTGCCCTTCGAGCACCTGCCCACCAAGGGTGAGGGTGCCAAGGCCGCCTTCGAGGACCGGGTGCGGGAGGCCGTGGTCGAGCACGACGTGGAGCTCGTGGTCCTCGCGCGCTACATGCAGATCCTCTCCCCCGAGCTGTGCGAGGAGCTCGAGGGGCGCTGCATCAACATCCACCACTCGTTCCTGCCGGGATTCAAGGGCGCGAACCCCTACCGCCAGGCGCACGCCCGCGGGGTCAAGCAGATCGGTGCGACGGCGCACTTCGTCACGAGCGACCTCGACGAGGGCCCGATCATCGAGCAGGACGTCATCCGGGTGGACCACACGCGCTCGCCGCAGGAGCTCATGGCGATCGGCCAGGACGCCGAGGTGCGCACGCTGCGCCAGGCGGTCACCTGGTTCTCGCAGTCGCGCGTCCTCCTCGACGGCACGCGGACGGTCATCTTCCGCTGATCGATATGCCGAGGGCGGCCGAGAGGTCTCAGAACACCGGTCGCCCGCCGGTCACGCCGAGCACGGTGCCGGAGACGTAGCTCGCCTCCGTCGGGCTCGCGAGGAACACGAAGGCCCCCGCGACCTCCGCGGGCTGGCCCGCGCGCCCCAGCGGCGTGTTCCCGCCGAAGGCGACGTAGTCGTCGCTGACGCGCGTGGCGACGTTGAGCGGGGTCCAGATCGGTCCTGGGGCGACCGCGTTCACGCGGATCCCCTGCGGGCCGAGGTCCGCGGCGAGGTTCACGGTGACGTTATTGATCGCGGCCTTCGTCGCCGCGTAGTCCATGAGCGGCACCGAGGGATCGTAGGACTGGATCGAGGAGCAGTTGATCACCGAGGACCCCGCGCGCAGGTGCGGCGCGGCCTCCTGCGTGATCCAGAACAGCGCCTCGAGGTTCGTGGTCAGGGTCCGGTGCAGGCGCGCGGAATCGATGCCCGCGAGGCCGCGGGGCTCCGCGCGGCCCCACTGGAACGCGGCGTTGTTCACGAGCACGTCGAGGCCGCCGTGCTCCTGCACCGTGCGGGTCACGAGCGACCGCGCCATCTCCTCCTCGCGGATGTCGCCGGGCAGCAGGAGTGCGCGGCGGCCGGCGTCGCGGATCCAGCGGGCCGTCTCCTCGGCGTCCTCCTGCTCCTCGGGGAGGTAGGAGATCGCGACGTCGGCGCCCTCGCGGGCATAGGCGATCGCGACGGCGCGGCCGATCCCGGAGTCGCCGCCGGTGATGAGCGCGGAGAGCCCCGCGAGGCGGCCGTGGCCCACGTAGCTCTCCTCGCCGTGGTCGGGGACCGGGGTCATGGGCGCGGTGAGTCCGGGCGGCTGCTGGTCCTGCGCGGGGAACGACGGCTCGCCGTCGCGGGTGGAGAGCTCCTGCGCGCGGCGGGCCACCTGCGGTTCCAGGGTGCTGTTCTTCTCGGTCATCACGGCTCCTTCATCGAGGGCGGGTGCATCCAGGGCGTGCGCCGCCACGCTATGCCGTGCACCCCCTCCGCGTCCCGCGCCCCGGTCGACCGGTCGGTGGGTGCCCCGGGGAGCGAGACCATCCGGGAGCGCGCGAGGACCGCTCTCGTTGCGCGGACGCCGCCCCAGCGCACCTCGACGGATGCGGTCGGAGGTCCCGTCAGCCCTTCACGCCGCCGGCGGCGGCGAAGCCCTGGCCCAGGTTGCGGCCCAGGAACAGGTACAGCACCACGACGGGCAGCGAGTAGAAGATCGAGAAGGCCGCGAGCTGGCCGTAGGCGACCTGCCCGTACTGCGAGGAGAAGGTGTACAGGGTGACCGCGGCGGGCAGCTTGTCCGGGCTCAGCAGCAGCATGAACGGCACGAAGAAGTTGCCCCACATGGAGACGAAGGTGAAGATCGTCGCGACCGAGAGACCTGAGCGCATGAGCGGCAGCACCACGGACCACAGGGTGCGGTAGACACCGGCGCCCTCCGTCCAGGCGGACTCCTCGATCTCGAGCGGCACCCCGTCCATGAACCCCTTCGTGAGGAAGATGGCGTACGGGAGCGAGCTCGCCCCGAGGAACAGGATCGCCCCGCCCATCGAGTCGATGAGGTTCACCTGCACGAACATCGAGTACACGGGGATCATGATCGCCGTGATCGGCAGGCCCGTGGAGAAGATGATCGTCAGCAGCAGCGGGCGCTTGGCCCGGAAGCGGTAGCGGGAGAGCGGGTAGGCGCACAGCACCGCGGTCACCATCGTGAGGATCGTGGCCCCGCCGCACAGCACGAGCGAGTTCGCGAGCGGGCGGAACGTCGTCTCCGTGTTCCAGATGGCGGCGTAGTTGCCTAGGCTCCAACGCTTCGGCCAGCCCACGGAGAGCGAGGCCTCCGTGTCGAAGGAGGCGAGCACCACCCACAGCAGCGGCACCAGGAACACGATGCCGATGACGACCATCGCGATGGTGCTCGCGAGGGAGGTGCCGGCGGCGCGGGTGGCCTTCCGGCGGCGGGGTCCGGGATCCCGGCGCGCGGTCGTGGTGGTGGGCGCTGCGTCCCGGAGGCCCGCGGCGGGGGCGGTGGCGGTCGGGTCGGCGGCGGTCATCGCTTGTCCTCCTCCGGCAGCAGGCGCAGGTAGGCGACGGAGGCAAGCGCCCCGATCAGCAGGAGCAGCAGGGCCACGGCGGTGCCGTAGCCGAGCTGCCCGTACGAGAACGCCTGCTCGTACATGTACAGGGGCAGGGTCTGGCTCTGCCGGGCGGGACCGCCGCCGGTCATGATGAAGATCAGGCCGAAGACGGAGAGGGTCTGCAGGGTGGTGAGCATGAGGTTGGTGGCGATCGCGGGCCGCAGCAGCGGGATCGTCACGGACACGAAGCGCCGCACCGGGCCGGCGCCGTCGAGCGCCGCGGACTCGTACACGTCGCCGGGCACCGAGCTCAGCGCCGCGGAGTAGACGAGCATCGAGAAGGCCGCGCCGCGCCAGATGTTCGCGAAGGACACCGCGATGATCGGCGCGCTGAACAGGAGGTCCTGGCCGGGCAGGCCGACGGAGGTGAGCAGCGTGTTCAGGCTGCCGCCGTCGGCGAAGAAGGTGTAGAGCAGGTACCCGGCGACCACTTCGGGCAGGATCCAGGCGGCGATGACGATCGAGGTGACCGTGAAGGTCATGAGCCGGTTCGCGCGCTCCATGAGCAGGGCCAGGAGCATGCCGAGCACGTTCTGGCCGATCACCGCGGAGATCAGCGTGAACACCAGCGTCAGCACGACGGAGTTCCAGAAGTCCGCGTCGGTGAAGGCGTCGGTGAAGTTCGTGAAGCCCACGAAGCTCGTGTCCGAGGCGCCCTCGCCGCGGATCGCGCTGTCGGTGAAGGCGAGGTACAGCGAGTAGAGGATCGGGCCGAGCATGAACACGACCAGGAGGATCCCTGCCGGGAGCATGGGCACGGCGCGGACGGCCGTCAGCCGGTCCCCGAGCCGGGAGCGGCGACGCGGCGTGGGGACCTGCGCGCCCGCAGTGGTGGTGGGTGTCGCGGTGGTCATCCGTTCGCCTCCTGGACGTTCTCGGGACCGACGATGTCCGTCACCGTGGAGTCGTACGCGGCGGCCGCGGAGGCCGGGTCGCTGCCGGTCAGCACCGCCTCCATCGCCTCCTGGATCGCGGAGGACACCTCCGGGTAGGCGGGCAGGGCGGGCCGGTAGTACGCGGTCTCGAGCAGGTTCGTGTAGTACTCGACGGCCGGGGAGTACTCGAGGTACTCCTTCACCTCGGCGACGTCGGAGCGCACGGTGATGTGGTTGTCCGCGATCGCGTACTGCACGAGCGTCTCGGTGGAGACGAGCACCTCGAGGAACGCGAAGGCGGTCTCGCGGTCGGTGACGTGGCCCGGGATCGACAGGCCCCAGCCGCCGGCGAGGGTCACCGTGCCGGTGCCGCCGCCGTCCTGGGTGGGCATGTCCGCGAGGCCCACCTCGTCGGGCCACTCGGGCCACGGACGGCCGGCGGACTCTGTCCAGTTCTGGGAGATCCAGGAGCCGTCCACGAGCATGCCGAGCTTCCCGTCCGGCAGCAGCTGCGTGTAGATCTGCTCGGAGATGTTGGGGTCCAGCAGCTGGCCGAGCGGGAGCGTGAGCTCCTCCTGGACGATCGTCTGCAGGAAGGTCAGCGCGTCCACGAAGCCCGCCGAGCCGAGCACCCACTTCTTGGTCTCGTCGTCGTAGAGGCCAGTGCCGTCGCCGGTGCCGTAGAGCAGCATCTCGAAGCCCTGCATCGAGGCCTTCTCGCCCTGCGGCGTGCCGGCGAACAGGAAGAACGGGGTCGCCTCGGAGTCGGACTCCTTGATCGCGCGGGCCGCCTCGAGGATGTCCTCCCAGCTGGTGGGCTGCCAGTGCGCGGGGAGCCCTGCCTCCTCGAACACGCCACGGTGGAACCAGATGGCACGGGTGTCCGTCGTGATCGGGACGCCGTAGACCTCGCCGTCCTCACCGGTGACGGCGAGCTTGGAGGCGTCGGCGATGTCCTTCCAGTGGTCCCAGCCCTCGACGAGGTCCGTGATCGGCTGCAGGTACCCGGCGCCGACGTCGGACAGGAGGATGAAGGAGTCCTCGTAGACGAGGTCGGGGCTCGTGCGGGGCGAGCTCATGAGCAGCTCGTTCTTCGTGAAGTAGTCGTTCTCCGCGGCCACGATCGGCACGAGGTCCACGACGAGGTCGGGGTTCTGCGCGGAGAACTCCTTCGCGGCCCCCTGGATCCACTTCTCCTTGATCGTGTTCGAACCGAACTGCTGGTAGGCGATGCGCAGGGTGCTGGGGTCGCGGCTGCTGCCGGAGCAGCCGGCCAGGGCCCCCAGCGGCAGCACCGTGGCCACGCCCGCGGTCCAGCGCAGGAAGCTGCGCCGCGCGGGGCGGGGGCGGATCGGGGTACCGGCGGGCACGGGTCCTCCTCGTCGACGGTGACGGCGGCCCGGGTCCGGGACCGCGCGTCGACCTTACACAGACCATGGCGCGGATCACATGATCAGGGAGGAGACGGCGTGGCGGCGCCGCCCGCGGGGAGGCGCCGCCGCGCGCAGGGCTCAGCGGCGCGCGGCCCGCCCGACGCCCTGGGCCTGCTCAGCGTCCGCGTAGCGCATGCCGGCGGGGACCTGGGCGAGCTCGAACCAGCGCTCGGCGCGCGGGAGCAGCCGCACGTCGTGCCAGGGCACCTCGAATGAGGGGCTCTGCCAGAGCGTCAGGGCGACCTCCTCCCGGCGGCCGGTCGCGACGAGCAGGAGCCGGCGCAGCCGCGAGTAGGGGTGCGGCGAGGGCCGGGAGGCGGGCGGCACCGCGAGGTGGCCGTCCAGGGCGAGGGGCCAGATCGTCTCGCCCCAGTGCAGCTCCGCGCCGGCGCCCTTGCCGCGGATCACAGCGGGCAGGCGCAGGTCGCTCGCGCGCACGGGCCGCGGGGCGAGCGGGGTCCCCCGCTCGAGCACCTCGGGCTGCACCCAGGCGCCGGGCAGCACGAGGCGGCCCTCCCGGTGGACGTCCACGAGCAGGGCGTCCGCGAAGGGGCCGAGCGGGGCGGAGAGCACACCGTCGCGCGCGAGGTCGCGGCGCGGCGCGGCCAGCACGCGCACCTCGGCCGTGTCCCGCGGGTCCTCGGTCAGGGCGATCGCCACCTGGGTGCCGGGCAGCGGGTCCCTCATCGGCGGAACCTCGCCTCGGGGCGGCCTGCGAGGGCGATGGTCAGCATCTCGGTGAACCTCTCGTTCATCGGGGGCGGGGCGTCGATCGGGAACCACCGGGCCTCGGTGTTCTCGCCGTCCGCGGGATGGGGGTCCCCGTCCTCGTGCTCGCACAGGAAGCACAGGTCGAGGTACTCGGCGACGTCGCCGTTGGGGTAGGTGACGGGGCCGACGGTCCTCACGTCGATCAGGCGCAGCGCCCGGCAGCGCACGCCGGCCTCCTCGAGCACCTCGCGCTCGGCGGCGACGGCCGGCTCCTCCCCCGGGTCGATGATGCCGGTGACGGGGGTCCAGGCGCCGTTGTCGGCGCGGCGCACGGCGAGCATCCGGCGGCGATCCGCGTCGAGCACGATCGCGGTGACACCGCTCATCCACAGCGGGGCGTGGCCGATCCGCTCGCGCAGGGCGAGCACGAACTCGGGCGTGGCCATGGTGCTCCTCGGGAAGTGCCGGGGGTGGTCAGTCGGTCAGCGGGCGGCCCTGCGCATCGCGGGTGAAGGGCTCCGCCTTGGCGAGGATCATGATGCCCTCGATGAGGCCCCACAGGTGGCCGGCGCCGCAGGTGAGGATCGTGACGATGATCTGGACGACGCCGATCGCGGTGTACCCCAGCAGGAAGCGGTGCACGCCGAAGCCGCCGAGGAAGATCCCCATCAGCCCCGCGAGAAGCCTGCTCGTGCCGATCTGGCCGGGTGCCCCGTGGAGGGGCGCGGGCACGGCCCCTCCCTGCGGTGCGGCGCCGTAGGGCGATCCGCCGTACGGGGCCCCTGCCGAGGGTGCGCCCGCCGAGGGGATACCGTCGCCGTAGGGATCCGCCGGGGCCGGGTGCCAGGAGGGCTCCGCGCGCGGTGCCGCCCACGGGTCATGGTCGGCCGGTGCGGCCGACCCGACGGACTGCGGGGGCGCGGCCCACGGGTCCTGGGGTCCTCCGGAGGACAGGTCACCCGACCCCGCGCCGTACGGGTCCCGGCCCCCGGGCTGGGGCGCTCCGTAGGGGTCGACGGGGTGGTCACCGGGTCGCTGCGGGTCCGTGGAGCTCATGGGCACCACAGTACCGGCGACCCGGCGCCGCTCAGCGCTTGCGCTTCTCGCGGATCCGGACGCCGATCACGACGGGTGAGCCGGTGAACTCGAAATCCTCGCGGAGGCGGCGCTCGATGAAGCGGCGGTAGCCGTGCTCGAGGAAGCCGGTCGCGAAGATGACGAAGCGCGGCGGGCGCGTGCGGGCCTGGGTCGCGAAGAGGATCCGCGACTGCTTGCCGCCGCGCAGCGGATGCGGGTGCGCCGCGACGAGCGTGCCGAGGAAGGCGTTGAGGCGCCCGGTCGGGATGCGCTGGTCCCAGGACTCGAGGGCCTGCTCGAGCGCCGGCACGAGCTTCTCCGCGTGACGTCCCGTCTTGGCGGAGAGGTTCACGCGCGGCGCCCAGGAGACGTGGCCGAGGTCCTTCTCAATCTCGAACTCGAGCTGGTGGCGGCGCTCCTCGTCCAGGAGGTCCCACTTGTTGAAGGCGAGCACGAGCGCGCGCCCGGATTCCAGGACCATGTCGATGATCTTGAGGTCCTGGGTGGAGATCGGCTCGTTCGCCTCGATGAGGACGACGGCGACCTCGGCCCGGTCCAGGGCGGAGCGGGTGCGCAGCGAGGCGTAGTAGTCCGCGCCGGAGGACTGCAGCACGCGGCGGCGGATGCCGGCCGTGTCCACGAAGGTCCACTCCTTGCCGCCGAGGGTGATCTTCTCGTCGACCGGGTCACGCGTGGTGCCCGCGAGGTCGTCGACGACGACGCGCCGCTCCCCCGCGAGCCGGTTCAGCAGCGAGGACTTGCCGACGTTCGGCCGGCCCACGAGGGCGATGCGCCGCGGCCCGTGGTCCACGGCGTCGCCGCGGCCCTCCTCGGGGAGCACGGCGAGCACGGCGTCGAGCAGGTCGCCGGAGCCGCGGCCATGGAGCGCGGAGACCGGGAACGGCTCCCCCAGCCCCAGGTTCCACAGGGCGGCGGCCTCGAGCTCGCCGCGCTGGTCGTCGACCTTGTTGGCGACGAGCACGATCGGGCGCTGCGAGCGGCGCAGCACCTTCAGCAGCTGCTCGTCGGTGGTCGTGATGCCGACGTTCGCGTCGACCACGAACATGACGACGTCCGCGAGCTCGACCGCGACCTCCGCCTGCTCGGCGACGCGGTAGGCGATGCCGTCGACCTTCTCCTCCCAGCCGCCGGTGTCGACGAGCCAGAAGTCCTTCCCGGCCCACTCGGCTTCGTAGAACACGCGGTCGCGGGTCACGCCGGGGACGTCCTCGACGACGGCCTCGCGGCGGCCGAGGATGCGGTTGACCAGGGTCGACTTGCCGACGTTGGGGCGGCCGACGACGGCGACGACCGGCAGGTTCGGCGCCGGGTCCCCGTAGCCGAGGTCCTCGAGGTCGTCCGCGTCCAGGAGGGCGAGGTCGTCGGCGTCGAGGTCGAAGTCCTCGAGGCCGGCGCGCAGGGCGGCCTCGACCGCGTCGTCGTCGCTCGTGTCGAGTCCCGCGCCGGCGGCGGCAGGGGCAGTGCCGCCGGCGGCGGGGGCGGTGGCGGAGGCGGTGCGGGCCTGCTCGACGAGCTCGAGCACGGCGGCGACGACCTCGGTCACGCCGCGGCCCGTCGTGTCGACCTCGTGGACGCCGTCGGCCGCGGTCGCGAACTCGGAGACGGTCGCGTCGTCGCGGTCGCGGCGCAGCACCTGGTCCTCCATGCGCTCGCGGGACTCCTCCGAGTCGGGGAGCCCCAGCTCCTGCGCGCGGCGGCGCATGCGCTCCTCGGGGCTCGCGGTGAGCAGCACCCGCACGGCGGCGTCGGGGGCGACGACGGTCGTGATGTCACGGCCCTCGGCGACGCAGCTGCCGCGCTCGGCGGCGGTCGCGAACAGCAGCTCCCGCTGCCGGCGCTGGAGCACGGGCCGCACCAGGGTGTTGGTGGCGACGGCGCTGACCTGCTGGGAGATACGCTCGCTGCGGATCTCCCCGGTCACGTCCTCGCCGTCGACGACGACGCTCGCCCCGGCCGGGTCGGTCCCCAGCTCGAGGTCGAGGGCCTCGGCGACGCGCGCCACGGTCTCCTGGTCGGTGAGGGCCACGTCGTTCTCGAGGCACCACCAGGTCACCGCCCGGTACATGGCGCCGGTGTCGAGCATGCCGCCGTCCAGCGCCTCCGCGACGAGGCGGGAGACGGTGGACTTGCCGGAGCCGGCGGGGCCGTCGATCGCGATGGTCACGCCGCCGGGGGCGGTCGAGGGAGCGCTGGTGTGCATCCGTCAAGGATACGGGGCGCTCAGGCGTCGGCCACCGTCCAGCCGCGCTCGGTGAGCGATCTCGTGAGCAGGTTCTCGGCGCGGACGTCCACGGCGATGTGCGCGAGGCCCACCGGCTGCCCGAGCGTGTGCTCGAGACGGAGGTCCTCGAGGTTCACGCCGATCTCGCCCATCTCGGTCAGCAGGCGGCCCAGCTCGCCCGGGCTGTCCGGGACGAGCACGACGACCGTCGCGAAGGAGTCGGTGGCCCCGCCGTGCTTGCCGGGGATGCGCCGCACCCCGCGGTTGCCGTCGGCGACGAGGTCCGCGATCGCGCGCCGGGACCCGAGCTCCGGGCGCGGATCGCCCTCGAGGGTGCCGAGCGCCGCGATGACGTCGTCGAGCCGCTCGCGCAGCCCCTGCAGCACACCGCCCACGGCGGCCGCGTTCGCGCCGAGGATCTCGACCCAGAGCCGGGCGTCGGAGTCCGCGATGCGGGTCGTGTCCCGCAGTCCCTGGCCGGCGAGGCCGAGGGCCTGCTCCGTCGGCTCGAGCAGGCTCGTCGCGAGCAGGCTCGAGAGCACCTGCGGCACGTGGGAGACGTGGGCGACCGCGTCGTCGTGCGCCGCGGCGTCCATGACCACCGGCACGGCGCCGATCTCCGTCGCGAGGCCCCGGAGCACGCTCGCGGCGCCATCGCGGGTCGCGGGGTGCGGGACCACGACGAAGGGCCGGCCCTGGAAGAGGTCGCTGCGCGAGGAGATGACGCCGGAGACCTCGCGGCCCGCCATCGGGTGGGCGCCGATGTAGCGCGGGAGGTCGGCGGGGGCGGCGAGGGCGCGCACGCCCTCGAGCACGGTGCCCTTGACGCTCGCGACGTCGGTCACGAGCGCCTCGGGGAAGCGGGCGAGGGCGTCGGCGACGAGCGTCGCGGCGACGTCGGGCGGCGCGGCGACGACGACGAGCCGCGGTTCGGGACCGCCCTCGACGGGCCGCTCCCCCACGCCGAGCTCGACGGCCAGGGCCGTGGTCCCCGGGGAGACGTCCTCGACCTGGACCCGGGCGCCCGCGCGGCCCAGCGCGAGGCCCAGGGAGCCGCCGATCAGCCCGGTCCCGATGATCCGCACCGGGGAGGGCACGAGCGCGTCGGCGCTCACAGCCCCAGCTCCGCCATGAGCGTGCCGAGCTCGCGGCCCGTCAGCTCGCGGGTCGCGCCGGGGGCGAGGTCGCCCAGCAGGACCGGCCCGATCCGCGTGCGCATGAGGCCGGTCAGCTCGAAGCCCTGGGAGGCGAACATGCGGCGGACGATCCGGTTGCGGCCCTCGTGCAGGCTCACCTCGACGACGGCCTCGCGGCCGTCCTGGGCGAGCACCCGGGCGCGGTCGGCGCGCGCGGGGCCGTCCTCGAGCTCGACGCCGTCGCGCAGGGCCTTGACGAGACCGCGGGGCGGGCCGCCGGGCGCGTCGAAGCGGCACACGTACGTCTTCTCCACAGCGAAGGAGGGATGGGTCAGGCGGTGCGCGAGCTCACCGTCGTTCGTGAGCAGCAGCAGGCCCTCGGTCTCGTAGTCGAGGCGACCCACGTGGTAGAGCCGCTGGTCGTAGCGCTCGGTGAACTCCGTGAGATCGCGGCGACCCTCAGGATCGTGCATCGCGGAGACCACGTGCCGCGGCTTGTTGAGGACCACGGTGAGCTTCTTCTCGTCCAGCTGCAGCCGGCGCCCGTCCACGTGCACCGCCTGCGTGGCGGCATCGATCCGCAGGCCCTGCTCGGTGACGATCTCGCCGTCCACGCTCACGCGCCCCTGGGCGATGAGCGCCTCGCAGGCGCGGCGCGAGCCGAAGCCGGCGCGGGCGAGCACCTTCTGGAGGCGCTCGCCACCCTCCTGGTGATGGTCTCCCGGCTCGGATCCCGCGGCGGCGGGCGTCGTCCCCTTCCGGCCCTCGTCGTCACGCAGCGTGACCGTGCGCGGCGGGGTGAACGCGCTGCGTCGGCGCTGCCGCGACGTCCCGGTGCGCGCCCCGCGGTGACCGCCCCGGCGTCCCCGTCCCTCGCCGGAGGCGTCCTTCCGGCCGTCGCCGCCGGCGCCCTGGCCCCGCGGGCCGGCCATCAGGCCGCGCCGCCGCGCGAGATCAGCTCGCGGGCCAGCTGGCGGTAGGCGTCCGCGCCCTTGTTCGACGAGGCGAAGGAGATGATCGGCTCCGCCGCGACGGAGGCGTCGGGGAACTTCACCGTGCGGTTGATCGTCGTGTGGAAGACCTTGTCCGGGAAGGCCTGCACGACGCGCTGGCACACCTCGCGGGCGTGCAGCGTGCGCGGGTCGAACATCGTGATGAGGATCCCGTCGATCTCGAGGCGCGGGTTGATGCGGTCCTGCACCTTCTCGATCGTCTCGACGAGCAGGGCCACGCCGCGCAGGGCGAAGTACTCCGCCTCGAGCGGGATCACCACGCCGTGGCTCGCTGCGAGGGCGTTGACGGTGAGCAGGCCCAGCGACGGCTGGCAGTCGATGATGATGACGTCGTAGTCGTCCGCGACGGGCCGCAGCACGCGGGCGAGCGCCATCTCACGGGCGACCTCGTTGACGAGCTGGACCTCCGCCGCGGAGAGGTCGATGTTCGCGGGCAGCACGTCGAGGTTCTCGGTGCCGGTCTCCTGGATCACGTCGCGCACGTCGTGCTTGCGGTCCATGAGCAGGTTGTAGACCGTGACGTCGAGCTCGTAGGGGTTCACCCCGGTGCCGGCGCTCAGCGCGCCCTGCGGGTCGAGGTCCACGAGCAGCACCTTGCGGCCGATCTCCGCGAGGGCCGCGCCGAGGTTGATGACGGAGGTCGTCTTCCCGACCCCGCCCTTCTGGTTGACCATCGAGATGATCCGCGCCGGTCCGTGCCCGTCGAGGGGCGCGGGCTCCGGCAGCTCGGGCATCGGCCGTCCCGTGGGGCCGAGGTCGATGTCCAGCTGCTGGTTCGCGTTCACGGAGGAGTCCTGTCGTCGGCGTCGTGGTCGTGCGGGGCGCGCCGCCGTGGCGGAGGCGCCGAGGGGGCCGACGAGCGGCCCCAGCCCCGGGAGGGACGGCTGAGGACAGCCGCCCGGCAGTGGTGTGCCCTCGCTCCCCTGCCCGGGGGCGATCCGGCCGCCCAAGTCTAAGCCCCCGCTCCGGACCGCGGATGGGCGCTCGCGTGGATCTCGCGCAGCGAGTCCACGGTCACCTGCGTGTAGAGCTGGGTCGTGGTGACCGAGGCGTGCCCGAGCAGCTCCTGCACGCTGCGGACGTCCGCCCCGCCCTGGAGCAGGTGCGTCGCGTACGAATGGCGCAGCGTGTGCGGGCTCACCGCCTCGGCGAGACCGGCGTCCTCCGCGGCGCGCCGCACCACCTGCCAGGCGGCCTGCCGCGTGAGCCGCGTCCCCCGCGAGCCCAGGAAGATCGCCGGGGTGCCGGGGCCGCGAGCGGCGAGGGCGGGCCGGGCACGGGTCAGGTAGGCGTCGAGGGCGTCGAGGGCGAAGGAGCCGACGGGCACCGTGCGCTGCTTGTCGCCCTTGCCGTGCAGCAGTGCCGCCCGCTGCTCACGGTCCACGTCGTCCACGTCCAGTCCGATCGCCTCAGAGATCCGGGCGCCGAGGCCGTAGAGCACCTCGAGCAGGGCCCGGTCGCGCAGCGCGCGCTCTGCGGGGAGCGCGCCGGTGCCGGGCCGGCCCGCGGCCTCGATGAGCTCGAGCACCTGGTCCACGGGCAGCGGGTGCGGCAGCCGCGAGGGCAGCGCAGGGCCGGGCACGAGCCGGGTCGGGTCCCCGGTCTCCGATGCGCGCTCGGCGTCGAGGAAGGCGTGGAGACCGCGGACGGCGGCGAGGGCGCGGGCGGCGGAGGCGGCGGCGAGGGGGGCGCCGCCGTCCTCCCCGGTGCGCAGCGCGCGCACCCAGGCGGCGGCGTCCTCCGTGCTGACCGCGGCGGCCTCGGTGCCGGTGCGGTCCAGGTGACCGAGGTAGCGCAGCAGGTCCCGCCGGTAGGCGGCGAGGGTGTTCTCGGAGAGTCCGCGCTCGATGCGCAGGTGGCTCAGGTACTGCTCGAGCAGGCGGCGGTGGGCCGGGCGCAGGTCGTCCGCGTCCGGTATCACCGCCGGCCCGCTCACAGGTGCACGAAGGGATCGACCGCGAGGGCCACGAAGAGCACGGTGAGGTACGTGATCGAGCCGTGGAAGACGACCATCGGGTCGAGCTTCTTCCCGGTGAGGCCCTTCCGGGTGCGCAGCGCGTAGCGGCCCACGAGGAAGCCGAACCAGGCGCCGGAGCCGAGGGCGGCGACGGTGTAGACGATCCCGGTGTGGCCCAGCGGGATGATCGCGAGGCTCGAGGCGATCATGAGCGTGGTGTGCAGGATCATCTGCCGCGCCACGGAGGAGCGGGAGGCGACGACGGGCAGCATCGGCACGCCCGCGGTCTCGTAGTCGCGGGAGAACTTCTCGGCGAGCGGCCAGTAGTGCGGCGGCGTCCAGAAGAAGATGACGAGGAAGAGCAGCACCGCGGTCCAGGACACGGTGCCGGTCACGGCCGACCATCCGATGAGCACGGGCATGCAGCCGGCGACGCCGCCCCAGACGATGTTCTGGCTCGTGCGTCGCTTGAGGATCATCGTGTAGAAGACGACGTACAGCAGGATCGCGGCGACCGCGAGCACGGCGGACATCACGTTGACCAGGGCCCCGAGCCACAGCGCGGAGACCACGGAGAGCGCGATGCCGAAGACGAGCGCGGCCCGCGGGGAGACCTCGCCGGTGACGATCGGACGGTTCTTCGTCCGCTTCATCTTCGCGTCGATGTCGCGGTCGAGGTACATGTTCAGGGTGTTCGCGCCGCCTGCGGCGAGGTAGCCGCCGATGAGCGTCCAGGCGATCAGCCATGGGTTCGGGAAGCCGCCCGCGGCGAGGAACATGGTGGGGATCGTCGTGATGAGCAGGAGCTCGATGATCCGCGGCTTCGTCAGCGCCACGTAGGGCTTGAGCACGGCGAGCACACGGCGCCAGGGGCTCGCCGCAAGGGCCGGCGTCGACGCGGGATCCGACGGCGCGGCCGCGGAGCTCTCCGCCCCCGCACCCTCATGATCCTGCCGCTGGACGCGCTGCTCGTGCTGGTCGGTGCCCTGCGAGGGCATTCCCGGGGTGGCGGTCACCGCCCACCGTCCTTCCTGAGGTCGCGACGGTCCCGCCGCATGCAGACGGGTCCCAGTGTAGGTGCCGACGAGGCCCAGGTGGGCGGTGCACGAGGGGTGAGTCGGGTGAGTCCGGGCACGGACGGCGCGCCGACATCCAGGTGTCTGTCAGCTCACTCCCGGGCCCCGGCGGCGCCGTCCCCCACGCCCGCAGACGCTCCGCCCTCGGCGAACCAGGGGCCCGTGGGACGGGACGGCTCGCCTCACCACCCCTCGTGCGCACTAAGGTGGACCCCGTCGCTCCGCGTCCCGCACCGAGCGCCGACGTCGCTTCCTGCGGGACGCAGAGCCTGTGATCCCGACGGCACAGGCCGTCACCCGGCGAAAGGAAGCACTCCCCGTGACCGACACCTTCAAGGCCCCCGAGGGCTGGACCGAGCTCGACAAGCGCGCCGTGGACACCGTGCGCGTGCTCGCCGCGGACGCCGTGCAGAAGGTGGGCAACGGCCACCCCGGCACCGCCGTGAGCCTCGCCCCCGCCGCGTACCTGCTCTACCAGGACGTCATGCGTCACGACCCGAAGGACCCGTCGTGGCTGGGCCGCGACCGCTTCGTCCTCTCCGCGGGCCACTCGAGCCTGACCCAGTACATCCAGCTGTACCTCGGCGGCTTCGGGCTCGAGCTCGAGGACATCGAGGCGCTGCGCACCTGGGGCTCCAAGACCCCTGGCCACC
Organism: Brachybacterium sp. SGAir0954; assembly: GCF_005490785.1. Lineage (GTDB taxonomy): Bacteria > Actinomycetota > Actinomycetes > Actinomycetales > Dermabacteraceae > Brachybacterium > Brachybacterium rhamnosum. Next base: position 2,505,147 of record NZ_CP027295.1, read on the forward strand.
CCGAGAATTTCCACACGAAGGGCGTGGAGATCACCACCGGCCCCCTCGGCCAGGGCATCTCCTCCGCCGTGGGCATGGCGATGGCGCAGCGCCGCGAGCGCGGCCTGCTCGATCCCGAGGCGGCCGCGGGCGAGAGCCCCTTCGACCACTTCACCTACGTCATCGCCTCCGACGGCGACCTCGAGGAGGGCGTCTCGAGCGAGGCCAGCTCCCTGGCGGGCACCCAGAAGCTCGGCAACCTCATCGTCCTGTGGGACGACAACGAGATCTCCATCGAGGGCGACACCTCGATCGCGTTCACCGAGGACACCGCCGCGCGCTACGAGGCCTACGGCTGGGACGTGCGCACCGTCGACTGGACCAACGGCGGCACCGAGTACGTCGAGGACGTCGCGGCGCTCAAGCAGGCCATCGTCGAGGCGCAGGGCGTCACCGACAAGCCGACCTTCATCCGTCTGCGCACCGTCATCGGCTGGCCCACCCCGGGCAAGGCCGGCAGCCACTCCGTCCACGGCTCCGCCCTGGGCGACGAGGCCGTCGCCGGCCTGAAGAAGGAGCTCGGCTTCGACCCCGAGAAGACCTTCGAGGTCTCTGACGAGGTCATCGCCCACACCCGCGCCCTCGCGGACCGCGCGGCCGAGCAGAAGGCCGAGTGGGACAAGGGCTACCAGGCGTGGCGCTCCGCGAACGCGGAGAAGGCGGCCCTCCTGGACCGCCTCCAGGCGCGCGAGCTCCCCGAGGGCTTCGCCGAGGCGTTCCCGACCTTCGAGGCCGACGCCAAGGGCGTCGCGACCCGCGCCGCCTCCGGCACGGTCCTCGAGAAGCTCGCCCCGGTGCTCCCCGAGCTGTGGGGCGGCTCCGCCGACCTCGCCGGTTCGAACAACACCACGATGAAGGGTGAGCCGTCCTTCATCCCCGCGGAGTACTCCTCCTCCGAGTTCGCCGGTGACGAGTACGGCCGCACGCTGCACTTCGGCATCCGCGAGCACGCGATGGGCGCGATCCTCTCCGGCATCTCGCTGCACGGCCTGACGCGTCCCTACGGCGGCACGTTCTTCCAGTTCGCGGACTACATGCGCGGCGCCGTGCGCCTCGCGTCCCTCATGAAGGTCCCCGCGACCTACGTGTGGACCCACGACTCGATCGGCCTCGGCGAGGACGGCCCGACCCACCAGCCGGTCGAGCACCTGGCCGCCTATCGCGCGATCCCGAACCTCTCGATCGTGCGCCCGGCGGACGCCAACGAGACCGCCCAGGCCTGGAAGGCCCTGCTCGAGCGCGACAACGGCCCCGTCGGCCTGATCCTCTCCCGCCAGGCGCTGCCCACGCTGGACCGCAGCGAGTACGCGGGCGCCGAGGGCCTCGCCCAGGGCGGCTACGTCCTCAAGGACGCCTCGAACGGCGCCCCCGAGGTCATCCTCATCGCCACCGGCTCCGAGGTGCAGTACGCCGTCGAGGCGCAGAAGCAGCTCGAGGCGGAGGGCACGCCCACCCGCCTGGTCTCCATGCCGTCCGTCGAGTGGTTCGACGAGCAGTCCGACGAGTACAAGGAGTCCGTGCTCCCCTCCTCGGTCACCGCCCGCGTGACCGTCGAGGCCGGCATCGCGATGCCGTGGTACCGCTTCCTGGGCACCGCCGGCCGCGCGGTCTCCCTCGAGCACTACGGCGCCTCGGCCGACGCCAAGACGCTGTTCACGGAGTTCGGCTTCACGGCGGAGGCCGTCGTCGCCGCCGCCAAGGAGTCCCTGGCCGCCGCCGGCGCCTGATCCGCACGAGGGGGGGGGACCCCTGGGGTCCCGCCCCTCACCCCGCCATCCCCATCGTTCGCACGGGGCGCCACGAGCGCCCGGAAGGACATCGCCACCCATGGCACAGAACCCCCAGACCCAGGCCCTCAGCGACGCCGGCGTCTCCATCTGGCTCGACGACCTCTCCCGCGGCCGCCTCAGCTCCGGCAACCTGCAGGAGCTCGTCGACACGAAGAACATCGTCGGCGTGACCACCAACCCCTCGATCTTCCAGGCCGCCATCTCCGGCGCCGAGGACTACGACGCGGACATCGCCGCCCTCGCGAAGGACGGCAAGGACGTCGAGGCCGTCATCGAGAAGCTCACGACGGACGACGTCCGCTCCGCGGCGGACCTCTTCTCCGGCGTCTACGCCTCGAGCAAGGGCTTCGACGGCCGCGTCTCCATCGAGGTGGACCCCCGCCTCGCCCACGAGACCGAGAAGACCATCGAGCAGGCCAAGCGCCTCTTCGAGATCGTCGGCCGCGAGAACGTCATGATCAAGATCCCCGCGACCCTCGAGGGCCTCCCGGCGATCACCGCGGTCATCGCCGAGGGCATCAGCGTCAACGTGACCCTGATCTTCTCGGGCGACCGCTACCAGCAGGTCATCGACGCCTACCTCGCGGGCCTCGAGAAGGCCGCGGAGGCCGGCAAGGACCTCTCCACCATCCACTCGGTGGCGTCCTTCTTCGTCTCCCGCGTCGACACCGAGATCGACGCCCGCCTCGAGAAGATCGGCGGCGACGCGGCGGCCCTCAAGGGCAAGGCCGGCGTCGCCAACGCGCAGGCCGCCTTCGGCATCTACCTCGCCGCCTTCGGCTCCGAGCGCTTCGCCGCGCTCGAGGCCAAGGGCGCCAACGTGCAGCGCGCGCTGTGGGCGTCCACCGGGGTGAAGAACCCCGAGTACTCCGACACCATGTACGTCGACCAGCTCGTGGCCTCCCCCGTCGTGAACACCATGCCGGAGAAGACCCTCGACGCCGCGGCCGACCACTCCGCGCCGGCCCCCGCGCTCGACGCGGCCGCCGCGCAGGCCGGCCAGGCCGTCCTCGACCAGGTCGCCGCCGCCGGCGTCGACCTCGCCGACGTCTTCGCCGTCCTCGAGTCCGAGGGCGTCGAGAAGTTCGAGCAGGCCTGGGGCCAGCTGCTCGAGACCGTCTCCGCCTCGATCGACGCCGCCCGCGCCTGATCCCGCCCGTGCGCACGGCCCCTCCCCCGACCCCGGCCCGGGGAGGGGCCGTGCGCACGGTTCCGTGTCCAGTGTCCAGGAAGGGACCACAGTGACCGACTCCAGTGCGCCCACGTCAGGGCGCGACGCGCAGGACGCCCTCAACCCCCTGCGCGATACGCGTGACCGGCGGCTCCCGCTCATCGCCGGGCCCAGCTCGATGGTGATGTTCGGCGTCACCGGCGACCTCGCCCGCAAGAAGCTGCTGCCCGCCATCTACGACCTCACCCACCGCGGCCTGCTGCCCCCGAGCTTCGGGCTCGTCGGCTACGGCCGCCGCGACTGGTCCGACGACGACTTCGCCGAGTACGTGAAGAAGTCCGTCTCCGAGCACTCCCGCACGGGCTTCTCGGAGAGCGTCTTCGAGCAGCTCCGCGGCGGTCTGCGCTTCGTGACCGGCACCTTCGACGACCCAGCCGCCTTCGAGCGCCTCACCGAGGTCGTCGGCGAGCTGGACCGCACCCGCGGCACCGGCGGCAACCACGCCTTCTACCTCTCGATCCCGCCGGACGCCTTCCCGCAGGTGTGCGAGCAGCTCGCGAACTCCGGGCTGAACACGCCGCGCGACGGCTCCTGGCGGCGCGTCGTCATCGAGAAGCCCTTCGGGCACGATCTCGAGTCCGCCCGCGAGCTCAACGCCGTGGTCGAGAAGGTCTTCCGTCCCGAGGACGTCTTCCGCATCGACCACTACCTCGGCAAGGAGACGGTGCAGAACATCCTCGCGCTGCGCTTCGCCAACCAGCTCTTCGAGCCGGTCTGGAACGCCAGCTACGTGGACCACGTGCAGATCACGATGGCCGAGGACATCGGCATCGGCTCGCGCGCGGGCTACTACGACGGCATCGGCACCGCCCGCGACGTCATCCAGAACCACCTGCTCCAGCTGCTCGCCCTCACCGCGATGGAGGAGCCCGTCTCCTTCCGCGCCGAGGACCTCCGCGCGGAGAAGGAGAAGGTGCTCGCGGCCATCGAGCTGCCCGAGGACCTCGCCGCGCACACCGCCCGCGGCCAGTACGTGAGCGGTTGGCAGGGCGGCGAGGAGGTCAAGGCATACCTCGAGGAGGACGGCATCCCCGCCGACTCCGCGACCGAGACCTTCGCCGCCATGCGCCTGGACATCGCGACCCGCCGCTGGGCGGGCGTGCCGTTCTACCTGCGCGCCGGCAAGCGCCTGGGACGCCGCGTCACCGAGATCGCCGTCGTCTTCAAGCGCGCGCCGTTCCTGCCCTTCCGCTCCACGGACACCGCGGACCTCGGCCAGAACGCGATCGTCATCCGCGTCCAGCCGGACGAGGGCGTGACCCTGCGCTTCGGCTCCAAGGTCCCCGGCACCCAGATGGAGGTGCGGGACGTCTCGATGGACTTCGCCTACGGCATGAACTTCACCGAGGAGTCCCCCGAGGCCTACGAGCGGCTCATCCTCGACGCGCTGCTCGGCGATCCGCCGCTGTTCCCGCGCCAGAAGGAGGTCGAGCTGTCCTGGAAGGTCCTCGACCCCATCACCGCGTACTGGGCCGAGCACCTGAGGCCCGCTCCCTACCGCCCCGGCTCCTGGGGACCGGACACCGCGCACGAGATGCTCGCCCGTGACGGACGTACCTGGAGGCGACCGTGATCACCACCCTGCAAGACACCACCGCCTCGGCCGTCGCGAAGACGATGACCGAGATGCGCGAGACCTTCGGCGCGAACACCATCGGCCGGGTCCTCACGCTGATCATCGTCGCGACCGGTGAGACGATCGACGAGCCCCTCGAGGCCGCCGTCCACGCCTCGCACGAGCACCCCGCGCGGGTCATCGTGGTCGACGTGGACCAGGAGGCGGAGACCTCCGGCCTCGACGCGGAGATCCGCGTGGGCCGCGACGCCGGCGCCGGCGAGATCATCATCCTGCGGGCCCGCGGGAACACGATGATCGCCCCGGACACGCTCGTCATGCCGCTGCTGCTGCCGGACGCCCCGATCGTCACCTGGTGGCCGGAGGCGGCTCCGTCCGCCCCGGTGAACGACGTCCTCGGCTCCATGTCGCAGCGTCGCATCACCGACGCGGCCGCCTGCTCGAACCCGGTGGGCACGCTCAAGCGGCTCCGCCGCGGGTACACGAGCGGCGACTCGGACCTCGCCTGGTCGCGACTGACCACCTGGCGCGGTCTCGTGGCGAGCCTGTACGAGATCACGCCCGTCGCCGTCCCCTCGGCCGTCGAGGTCACGGGCCAGGAGGACGATCCCTCGGTCGTCCTCATGAAGGCATGGCTCGAGAACGCGCTCGGCGTGGAGGTCACCCTCCGCGCCCCGGAGCAGGACGCCGCGGGCCAGGGCGTGCAGGGGCTCAGCCTCGAGCGTCCCGACGGCACGATCGCCCTGCGTCGCACCGGCGAGGACACCGTGGTGCTGTCGCTCCCGGGCGACGACTCCGACCAGCACGTGACGATGCCGCAGCGCTCGCTGTACGAGCTGCTCGCGGAAGAGCTGCGTCGCCTGGATCCCGACGAGGTCTACGGCGAGGTCCTCGCCCATGCCTTCACGGGCGTCGACGACGCGGCGACCTTCGCCTCCGGCAAGCCCGCGCCCACGGACGTCGTCTCGGCGGACGCCGCCGGCGTCGCGACCGAGGCTGCCACCGCCGCCGCGGCGCGTCTGGCCGAGGCGCAGACCGAGCGCGGGGTCGCGCATCTCGTCGTCACGGGCGGGACCGTCGGCGTGCGCGCCGCCGGTGCCCTGCCCGCGGCGCTCGAGGCCGCGGGCGTGGACCTCTCGACCCTCCACCTGTGGTGGGGCGACGAGCGCTTCGTCGGCCCGGACGACGACGACCGCAACGCGGTGCAGGTCCGCGAGGGCCTGCTCGAGCCGCTCGAGGCGGCGGGGCTGCCCGAGCGCAACGTGCACCTCGTGCCCTCCACGCAGGACGGCATGTCCCTCGCGGAGGCCGCCGCCTGGTACGGCCAGCAGCTCGACTCCGCGGGCGGCGACGAGCCGTTCCGCACCCGCGGCCGCGCGTTCTTCGACGTGCTGTGGCTCGGGGTCGGTCCGGACGCCCATGTGGCCTCGCTGTTCCCGGGCCACCCGGCGCAGCGGGTCACGAGCGCGAGCGCGATCCCGGTGGAGGACTCCCCCAAGCCCCCGCCGCTGCGGGTGTCGCTCTCCTGGCCCGTGCTGAACTCGGCGCGCCATGTGGCGCTGCTCGTGGCCGGCGCGGAGAAGGCGGAGGCCGTCGCGAAGGCCCATGGCGACATCGACCCGCTGCAGGTGCCGGCGTCCTCGGTGCGCGGGCTCGAGTCGACGACCTGGTTCCTCGACGAGGCGGCCGCCGGGAAGCTCTGACCGCTTCCTGACACGAGAGAGCCCGTCCTCCTGCCGAGCAGGGGGACGGGCTCTTCGTCTGCGGTACGGCGACGCATGCGGCGGGTGGTGCCGGGCGCCGGCAGCCGGGTCAGAGCATGCGCTCGAGGATGCCGAGGCCCACGCAGCACGCGCCCCAGAGGATCGCCACGGTCACCGTGAGGCGGTTGAGGTTGCGCTCCGCGACGCCCGAGGCGCTCGCGGAGGAGGAGACGCCGCCGCCGAACATGTCGGAGAGACCGCCGCCGCGCCCCTTGTGCAGGAGGACGAGCAGCACCAGGAGCAGGCTCGTCACGGCGAGCAGCACCAGGAGGATGGTCTTGATGAGGCTGAGATCCACGAGGGAGTGCACCTTCCACAGGGGTCGGACGTACCGGTCAAGGATACGGCACGGTGCGCGGACGGGCCGGACCCCGCGGGGTCCGGCCCGTCACAGCGTCGAGGTCGCCGGGGCGCCGGCGACCGAAGGAACGATCGCTCAGGCGTCCTGGAACCGGACGATCTTCGCGAACTCGTCCGCCTTGAGCGAGGCGCCGCCCACGAGGGCGCCGTCCACATCCGGGCGCTGCATGAGCTCGGCGACGTTCGAGGACTTCACCGAGCCGCCGTAGAGGACGCGCACGGCGTCCGCCGCGGTGTCGCCGTGGACGGTGCGGACCCACTCGCGGATCGCGGCGCAGACCTCCTGCGCGTCGTCCGGGGTGGCGACCTCGCCGGTGCCGATGGCCCACACGGGCTCGTAGGCGATGACGGTCCTCGCGACCTGCTCGGCGTCGAGGCCCTCGAGGCCGCCCTCGACCTGTGCGAGGGAGAACTCGACCTGCTTGCCGGCCTTGCGCTCGTCGAGCGCCTCGCCCACGCACAGGATCGGCGTGAGGCCCGCCGCGAAGGCGGCCTTCACCTTGGCGTTCGTGACCTGCTCGGTCTCGCCGTGGTACTGGCGGCGCTCCGAGTGGCCGACGGCGACGTAGGTCGCGCCGAGGGCGGTCAGCATCGCACCGGAGATCTCGCCGGTGTAGGCGCCGGACTCGTGCTCGGAGATGTCCTGGGCGCCGTAGCCGATCGGGAGCTTCCCGGCGTCCACGGCGGTCTGCACGGTGCGCAGGTCCACCGCGGGCGGCAGCACGACGGCCTCGACGGCCGAGGTGTCCAGGCCCTTGAGCGCGTCGCCCAGGTCCTCGACGAGGGCGAGGCCCTGCTTCCAGTCGAGGTTCATCTTCCAGTTGCCCGCCATGAGCGGGGTGCGGGTGGTCATGCCTTGCCCTCCTCGAGGATCGCGATGCCCGGCAGCTCCTTGCCCTCGATGAGCTCGAGGCTCGCACCGCCGCCGGTGGAGATGTGCGAGAAACGGTCCTCGGCCACGCCGAGGGTGCGCACGGCCGCGGCGGAGTCGCCGCCGCCGACCACGGTGTACCCCGGGGCCGAGGCGAGGGACTCCGCGACCGCCGCGGTGCCCTTCGCGAAGGACGGGAACTCGAAGACGCCCATGGGGCCGTTCCAGAACACGGTGGCGGCGTCCGCCATCTTGTCCCCGAACAGCTTCGCGGTCTCCGGGCCGATGTCCATGCCCTCCTCGTCCGCGGGGATCGAGTCCGCGGCGACGACCGTCGGCGTGGCGTCCGCGGAGAACTCGGGGGCCACGACGGTGTCCACCGGGAGGACCAGCTCGACGCCGTTCGCGGCCGCGCGATCGAGGTACTCCTTGACCACCTCGACCTTCGACTCGTCCAGCAGCGACTTGCCGACCTCGAGGCCCTGGGCCTTCTGGAAGGTGTAGGCCATGCCGCCGCCGATGAGGATGCGGTCGGCCTTGCCCAGCAGGTTGTCGATCACGCCGAGCTTGTCGGCGATCTTCGCGCCGCCGAGGACGACCACGAAGGGTCGCTCGGGCTCGTCGGTCACCTTCCGCAGCGCCTCGACCTCGCGGAGCACGAGCTCGCCGGCCGCGGCCGGGAGCAGCGTCGCGAGCTCGTAGACGGAGGCCTGCTTGCGGTGGACCACGCCGAACCCGTCGGAGACGAAGGCGTCGCCGAGGGCCGCGAGCTTCTCCGCGAAGGCGAGGCGCTCGGCGTCGTCCTTCGCGGTCTCGCCCGCGTTGAAGCGCAGGTTCTCGAGGACGGCCACGCGGCCCTCCTCGAGCGCGCCGACGGTCGCGGTGGCCGCGTCGCCCACGGTGTCCTCGGCGAAGGCGACCTCCTGGCCGAGCAGCTCGCCCAGGCGGGAGACGACCGGTCGCAGGGAGTACTTCTCCTCCGGCGCGCCCTTGGGGCGGCCGAGGTGGGAGACGACGACGACCTTCGCGCCGGCCTCGACGAGGCGCGTGAGGGTCGGCAGCGCCGCACGGATGCGGCCGTCGTCGGTGATGGTGGTGCCGTCCAGCGGCACGTTGAGGTCGGCGCGCACGATGACGCGCTGGCCGCGCAGGTCACCGAGGGAATCGATGGTCTTCAGCACGAGAGCTCCTCGCAGGGTGGGGTGGACAGGGCGGAGCCCGCCCGGACGCCGGGTCGCCGGGGGCGACTCAGCTCCGGACGGGCTCCGTCGATGATCCGGGGAGGATCAGAGGGACTTGCCGACGAGCTGCGAGAGCTCGACGAGGCGGTTGGAGAAGCCCCACTCGTTGTCGTACCAGGTGAAGACCTTGACGAGGTTGCCGTTGACCTTGGTCAGCTGCGCGTCGAAGATCGACGAGTGCGGGTCGCCCTCGATGTCCTTCGAGACGATCGGGTCCTCGGTGTAGCGCAGGATGCCCTTGAGGGGACCCTCGGCGGCCTTCTTGATCGCGGCGTTGATCTCCTCGGCGGTGACCTCGCGGCTCGCCTCGAAGGTCAGGTCGGTGATCGAGCCGGTGGGGACCGGGACGCGCAGGGAGTAGCCGTCCAGCTTGCCCTTGAGCTCCGGCAGCACCAGGGCGACGGCCTTGGCCGCACCGGTGGTGGTGGGGACGATGTTCAGGGCGGCGGCGCGTGCACGGCGCGGGTCCTTGTGGGGACCGTCCTGGAGGACCTGGTCCGAGGTGTACGCGTGGATGGTCGTCATGAGGCCCTTGACGATGCCGAACTCGTCGTTGAGCACCTTCGCCACCGGCGCGAGGCTGTTGGTGGTGCAGGAGGCGTTCGAGACGATGGTGTGCGCGGCGGGGTCGTAGTCGCCCTCGTTCACACCGATGACGAAGGTCGCGTCCTCGTTCTTCGCCGGGGCGGAGATGATGACCTTCTTGGCGCCGGCCTCGAGATGGGCCTTGGCCTTCTCGGCGTCGGTGAAGATGCCGGTGGACTCGATGACGACGTCCGCGCCGATCTCGCCCCAGGGGATGTTCTTCGGGTCGCGCTCGGCGTACGCCTTGAACGTCAGGTCACCGACGGTGATGGAGTCCTCGTCGTGCGAGACGTCGAACGGCAGGACGCCGCCGATGGAGTCGTACTTGATGAGGTTCGCGAGGGTCGCGTTGTCGGTGAGGTCGTTGACGCCGACGATCTGGATGTCGGCCTCCTGCTTGAGAGCAGCGCGCAGGAAGTTGCGCCCGATGCGACCGAATCCGTTGATTCCGACCTTAATGGTCACGGTTCCTCCTCGTTCCGCAGGGTGTCTGCGGGTGTGGACTGATGGCGCGCACCCCGTCGTACGCTCGAGAGGACGCCGGTTGGGCCGACGACCGCGGTGATCCTATCAATGAGGAGGGTCATCCACATCACTGTCCGTCCGAGGAGCGGGACGGCGTGCACACTCTGTGGGACGGACCGGCGCCCGGGCACCCGGCGCGGGACCTCGGTCCCGGGCCGCCCGGCCCGCGGCGGCGCCGCGGGGCGACGGGCTCGGGACGCTCAGCGCTCCTGGTCGGGCGAGGGCGGCAGATGCTCCTCGTCCACGCCGTCCTCGGTGCCCGGGATCCCCAGGTCCTCGGCGCGCTTGTCCGCCATCGCGAGCAGACGGCGGATGCGACCGGCGACGGCGTCCTTCGTCATCGGCGGTTCCGCGAGCCGTCCCAGCTCCTCGAGGCTCGCCTGCCGGTGCTCCAGGCGCAGGTCCCCCGCCGTGCGCAGGTGCTCGGGGACGTCGTCGCCGAGGATCTCGAGCGCGCGCTGGACCCGCTGCCCCGCGGCGACTGCCGCCCGGGCGGAGCGCCGCAGGTTCGCGTCGTCGAAGTTCGCGAGCCGATGCGCCGTCGCCTTCACCTCGCGGCGGGTGCGCCGCTCCTCCCAGACGACGACCGTCTGCTGGGCGCCCATCCGGGCGAGCAGCGCGGAGATCGCGTCGCCGTCGCGCAGCACCACCCGATCAGCGCCCCGCGCCTCCCGCGCCTTCGAGGCCACGCCGAGGCGACGGGCCGCGCCGACCATCGCGAGCGCCACCTCCGGGCCCGGGCAGGACAGCTCGAGCGCGGAGGACCGCCCCGGCTCGGTGAGCGTGCCGCGGGCGAGGAAGGCGCCGCGCCAGGCGGCCTCGGCGTCCACCGCGGCCCCGCCCACGACGGTCGGCGGCATGCCCCGCACGGGACGACCGCCGGCGTCGATGAGACCCGTCTGGCGGGCCAGCTGACCGCCCTCCCGCTCGACGCGGACGATGTAGCGCATCGAGCGTCGGATGCCCGAGGGCTGCAGCACGCCCAGCTCGGCGCGGTGGCCGTACATCTCCGCGATCGTGCGGTGCAGCCGGCGGGCGACCGCTGCGGAGTCCAGCTCCGCCTCGACCACCACCTGACCTCCGACGAGGTGCAGTCCCCCCGCGAAGCGCAGCATCGCGGCGGCCTCCGCCTTGCGGGCCGAGGGCCGGGTCACCTCCAGGTGGCTCAGCTCCTCCTTGGCGTCAGCGGTCAGCGCCATGGGCGTGCTCCTCGGGATCGGTGGGACCGGTGTGATCGGACGGTCCGTCGACGTCGCCGTAGACGTCGGCGAAGACGTCACGGTACGCAGCGGCGAGCCGGACGGGATCGTGCTGCGGGGTGCCGTCGCCGGTGGAGACCTGCCGCAGCAGCGTGCGGATGCCCCGGGACTCGGCGACGGAGGCCAGCTCGAGGGCGTCCTCGAGCGCGGTCGGGTCCGCGACGAGGGCGTCGAACCGGAGGCCCGGCGCATGATGGAGCAGGACGTCGAGCATGTCGAGGCTCGACATGCCCTCCGATTCCTGCTGCCCCACGGAGAGGTTGGTGGTCACGCAGAGCCGGGCGGAGGTGGAGCGCAGCGCCTCGGCGATCTCGGGGATCATGAGGTGCGGCAGCACCGAGGTGTACCAGGAGCCGGGCCCCACGATCACCCAGTGGGCCCGCTCGATGGCCTCGACGACGTCCGCGGGGACGCGGGGGCGCGGCGGGTCCAGCCGCACCTGCTCCACGCGCCCCTCCGCGGTCGCGACCTGCCACTGCCCGCGGATCGTGCGCAGCTCGCCGCCCGCCTCACGGACGTCCGCCTCGATGTGGAGCGGGTCCAGGGCCATCGGGAGCACCCGGCCGCGCGCGCCGAGGAGCTCCCCCATCTGGTCGAGCCCCTCGATGGGGTCCTCGAGGATCTGCCACAGGGCGACGATCAGCAGGTTGCCGAGCGCATGGCCGTCGAGGTCGCCGCTCGTCGAGAAGCGGTGCTGGATGACCTCGCCCCAGATCGATCCCCACTCGGAGTCCTCGCACAGCGCCGCGAGGGCCATGCGGAGGTCGCCGGGCGGCAGCACGGGCATCTCCGTGCGCAGACGACCCGAGGAGCCGCCGTTGTCCGCGACGGTGACGATCGCGGTGATGTCGTCGGCGAGCAGGCGCAGGGCCCGCAGGTTCGCCGCGAGGCCGTGCCCGCCGCCGAGGGCGACCACACGCAGCGGCTCGCCCTCCCCGCGACGGCGCCGGGCCGCGCGCGCGGAGGCGGCACGCGAGGAGACGGTGGGGCGCCGGCCCCCGGAGCGGTGCGCGATGCTCATTCGCGCCCCAGGTCCCGGTGCCGGATCCGCACCGCGTGGCCGGCACGGCGCAGCTCCTCGCCGATCCGCTCGGCGACGGCCACGGAGCGGTGCTTGCCGCCCGTGCAGCCGATCGCGAGGGTCGTGAAGTGCTTGTTCTCCGAGACGTACCCCCGCAGCGCCGGGGTGATCATCTCGAGGTACTTCTCGACGAACTCGCCCGCGTTGGCGTCACGCAGCACGAAGTCGGAGACCGGCTGGTCGGTGCCGCGCAGGGCGCGCAGCTCGGGCACCCAGTACGGGTTGGGGATGAAGCGCACGTCGCTCACATGGTCCGCCTCGAGCGGGATGCCGTACTTGAAGCCGAAGGACAGCATCGTCACCGTGAGCCGCGTCTCCGCGCTCGTGCCGAAGGCGGAGCGCATCTTCATCGTCAGCTGATGGACGTTCAGCGGCGACGTGTCGATGACCAGGTCCGCCATGCGCCGATAGGCGGCGAGCATCTCCCGCTCCCGGCGGATGCCCTCGAGCACACCTTCCTCCCCCTGCAGGGGGTGGGGTCGGCGCACCGAGTCGAAGCGGCGCACGAGGGTGGCCTCGTCCGCCGTGAGGAACACCAGGCGCAGCCTGTGCTGGGACCGGCGCAGCTCGGCGACGACGTCGGAGAGCTCCGCGAAGAAGGGGCCCGAGCGGGGGTCGACGACCACGGCCACGCGGTAGTCGCGGCCCTCCGCCGAGGCATGCAGCTCCACGAGGCGCGGGATCAGCTGCGGGACGATGTTGTAGACGACGTACCAGCCCATGTCCTCGAGGGCGTGGGCGGCCGTCTCGCGACCGGATCCGGCGAGGCCGGTGATGATGACGACGTCGCCGCGGGACGCGGGTCCCGCGGGCTCGTCGAGGGCGCCGGGCTCGGCGGTGGCGTCATCGGCGCGATCGGCACGATCAGCGGTCACCGGGGGCTCCTTCGGGGTCGGGGCGGGGATCCTGCTCGTTCCCGCCGGGGCCGGGGTCCAGGATCTCGCCGGTGGCCATGTCGATGCTGAGGCCGATGGCCTCGGGTTCAGCGGCGCCGTCGGCCTCCGCCGGCGCGCTCCCCTGATCGGATCGTAGCGCGGCGCTGATCCTGGCGGCGAGCGCGGGCCCGATGCCGTCGACCTCCTCGAGCTGCTCGGGCTCCGCCTCGCGGATCGCGGAGACGGTGACGAAGCGGTCCAGCAGAGCCCGCCGGCGTGCGGCGCCGAGCCCGGCGATCCCGTCGAGGGCGCTCGCCTGCATGGCCCGGCCGCGCTTGGAGCGGTGGTACGTGATCGCGAAGCGGTGCGCCTCGTCGCGGAGCCGCTGCACGAGGAACAGCGCCTCGCTCGTGCGCGGGAGGATCACGGGGTATTCCTCCCCCGGCAGCCAGATCTCCTCGAGGCGCTTCGCGATGCCGGCGAGGGCGACGTCCGTGATGCCGAGATCGTCGAGGGCGCGCTGCGCGGCGGCGACCTGGGGCGGCCCGCCGTCCACGAGCAGCAGCGAGGGCGGGTAGGCGAAGCGCCGGGGAGCGCCCTGCTCGTCCACCGCCGGCTCGGGCGGGTCGAGATGGTGCTTCATGCGGCGCAGGATGACGTCGTACATCGACGCGGTGTCGTCCCGGGCGGCGGCGCCGTGGACGGAGTAGCGGCGGTACTCGCTCTTGCGGGGCAGGCCGTCCTCGAAGACGACCTGCGAGCCCACCACGTTGGTGCCCTGCGAGTGGGAGATGTCGTAGCACTCGATGCGCAGCGGCGGCTCGGCGAGGTCGAGCGCCTCGCCGAGGTCCTCGAGCGCCTTGGTGCGGGAGGTGAGGTCCCCGGTGCGGCGCATCCGGTGCAGGCGCAGCGCCTCCTCGGCGTTCTTCGTGACCGTCGCGAGCAGGTCCTTCTTCTCCCCGCGGCGCGGGACCCGCAGGTCCACGCCGGGGCCGAGCATGCCGCGCACCTGCTCCACGTCCCGCGGGAGCACGGGGACGAGCACCTCGCGGGGCGCGGAGCCCTCCGCGTAGAGCGTCGTGAGCGCGCGCTCGATGAGGTCCTCGGGTTCGGACTCGTCGAGGATCTCCGCGGTCCATCCGCGCTGGCCGCGGATCCGCCCCCCGCGCACGTGGAACACCTGGACGGAGGCCTCGAGCTCGTCCTGGACGAGACCCAGGAGGTCCGCGTCGGTCGCGTCGGAGAGGACCACGGAGTTCTTCTCCATGACCTTGTTCAGCGCCTGCAGGTCGTCGCGCAGGGACGCGGCGGTCTCGTAGTCCATCGCGGCGGCGGCCTCCCGCATGCGCCGCTCGATGTCCTTCGTGTAGGCGGCGGTGTTGCCGGCCATGAAGTCGCAGAAGCGCGCGGCGAGCCGGCGATGGTCCTCCTCCGAGATGTCACCCACGCAGGGCGCCGAGCACTTGCCGATGAATCCGAGCAGGCAGGGCCGGCCAGAGCGCTCGGCGCGGCGGTAGACGCCGGCGCTGCAGGAGCGCACGGGGAACACCCGCAGCATGAGGTCGAGCGTCTCGCGGATCGCCCCCACCTGCGGGTAGGGCCCGAAGGTCCGGTCGCCCTTCGCGCGCGGGCGCCGCGTGATGTGCACCCGGGGGACCTTCTCCCCCATCGTCACGGCGAGGAAGGGGTAGGACTTGTCGTCGCGGAACTTGACGTTGAACCGCGGGTCGTACTCCTTGATCCAGGTGTACTCGAGGGTGAGCGCCTCGACCTCCGTGCCGACGACGGTCCACTCGACCCGCGCGGCCGTCGTGACCATCCGCCGGGTGCGCTCGTGGAGCACCGAGAGGTCCTGGAAGTAGTTGGACAGGCGCTGGCGGAGGTTCTTCGCCTTGCCCACGTAGATCACGCGCTCGTCCGCGTCGCGGAAGCGGTAGACCCCCGGCGAGGTGGGGATGGTCCCCGCCGGGGGACGGTAGGTCGAGGGGTCCGCCACGCGGATCAGCCCCGTCCCGCGCGGCCCGCCCCGAGCATCGGGGCGAGGAAGTGCCCGGTCCAGGAGCCCTCGACCTTCGCGACCTGCTCGGGAGTGCCGGTCGCGACGATCCGGCCGCCGCCCGATCCGCCCTCGGGACCCAGGTCGATGATGTGGTCGGCGCTCTTGATGACGTCGAGGTTGTGCTCGATGACGATGACGGTGTTGCCCTTGTCCACGAGCCCGTTCAGCACCTCGAGCAGCTTGCGCACGTCCTCGAAGTGGAGGCCCGTCGTGGGCTCGTCGAGCACGTAGATCGAGCGGCCGTTGGAGCGCTTGTGCAGCTCCGAGGACAGCTTCACGCGCTGCGCCTCGCCGCCGGAGAGGGTCGTCGCGCTCTGGCCGAGACGCACGTAGCCGAGGCCCACGTCCACGAGGGTCTGCATCTGGCGGCGGATCGCGGGCACCGCGTCGAAGAACTCGAGCGCCTCGGCGATCGACATCTCGAGCACCTCGGCGACGTTCTTGTCCTTGAAGTGCACCTCGAGGGTCTCGCGGTTGTAGCGCTTGCCGTGGCAGACCTCGCACTGGACGTAGACATCCGGCAGGAAGTTCATCTCGATCTTCAGCGTGCCGTCGCCCGAGCAGGCCTCGCAGCGGCCGCCCTTGACGTTGAAGGAGAAGCGCCCGGCCGTGTAGCCGCGCACCTTCGCCTCGGCGGTCTGCGCGAAGAGGGTGCGCACCCGGTCCCAGACGCCCGTGTAGGTCGCGGGGTTCGAGCGGGGCGTGCGGCCGATCGGCGACTGGTCCACGTGCACGACCTTGTCGAGGTGCTCGAGGCCCGTGACGCGCTTGTGCTTGCCGGGCACCACGCGGGCGCGGTTGAGCTCCTTGGCGAGCACCGAGTAGAGGATGTCGTTGACGAGGGAGGACTTCCCCGAGCCGGAGACGCCCGTGACGGCCGTGAGCACGCCGAGCGGGAAGGAGACGTCCTCGCCGCGCAGGTTGTTCGCCGCGGGGGCGACGACCTTCAGCATGCGTCCCTTGTCCACCCGGCGTCGGCTCTCCGGGAGCGGGATCTCGAGATCCCCGGAGAGGTAGCGCCCGGTGAGGCTGCGCGCGTTGCTGCGCAGGTCCTCGACGGTGCCGGAGTGGACGACCTCGCCGCCGTGCTCGCCCGCGAGCGGGCCGATGTCGACGACCCAGTCGGCCGCGTTGAGGGTGTCCTCGTCGTGCTCGACGACGATGAGGGTGTTGCCGAGGTCGCGCAGCCGCGTCAGGGTGCCGATGAGGCGCTCGTTGTCGCGCTGGTGCAGGCCGATCGAGGGCTCGTCGAGCACGTAGAGCACGCCCACGAGGCCCGAGCCGATCTGCGTGGCGAGGCGGATGCGCTGGGCCTCGCCGCCCGAGAGGGTGCCGGCCGCGCGGGAGAGCGAGAGGTAGTCCAGGCCCACGTCGAGCAGGAAGCCGAGCCGCGAGCGCACCTCGCGGAGGACCTCGTCGGCGATGGCGGCCTCGCGCACGCCCAGCTCGAGGCCCGTCGCGTAGTCGAGGGCCTCGCGGATCGACAGGTCGCAGACCTCGGCGATCGAGCGGCCGCCCACGGTGACCGCGAGCACCTCGGGGCGCAGGCGGGTGCCGTGGCAGGCGGGGCAGGGCACCTCGCGCATGAACTGCTCGTAGCGGTCCTTGGCCCAGTCCGACTCGGTGTCGGAGTGGCGGCGCTCGAGGAAGTGCATGACGCCCTCGAAGCCGGTGGAGTAGGTGCGCTCGCGGCCGAAGCGGTTGCGGTAGCGCACGTGGACCTCGAAGTCCTTGCCGTGCAGGAGCGCCTCGCGGGCCCGCTCGGGGAGCGCGCGCCAGGGCGTGTCCAGGGAGAAGGAGAGCTCCTTGCCGAGCGCCGCCATCATCTCCTGGTGGTGGTCGCTGCTGCCCATGGCCCAGGGGGCGATCGCGCCCTCGGCGAGGGTGAGGTCCTCGTCGGGGATGACGAGCTCGGGGTCCACCTCGAGACGGGAGCCCAGGCCCGTGCACTCGGGGCAGGCGCCGTAGGGGGCGTTGAAGGAGAAGGTGCGCGGCTCGATGTCGTCGATCTCGATCGGGTGCCCGTTGGGGCACGCGCGCTTCTCGGAGAACTTGCGGGTGCGCTGGGGATCGTCCTCGTCGCGGTCCACGAAGTCGGCGAGCAGCAGCCCCTCCGCGAGGCGCAGCGCGGTCTCCACGGAGTCGGTGAGCCGGCGCCGGGCGTCGGGCTTCGCCGAGAGACGGTCCACGATCACCTCGATCGTGTGCTTGTACTTCTTGTCGAGGCTGAGGTCATCGTCGAGACGGCGCACCTCGCCGTCGATCCGGGCGCGGGCGTAGCCCTGCGAGCGGAGCGAGCTGAGGAGATCCGCGTGCTCCCCCTTGCGGCCCTGGACGACGGGCGCCATGAGCTGGAAACGGGTGCCGGGCTCGAGCTCGAGCAGGATGTCCACGATCTGTTCGGCGGAGGTCGAGGAGACCCGCTCCCCGCACTTCGGGCAGTGCTGCACGCCGGTGCGGGAGAACAGCAGGCGCAGGTAGTCGTAGATCTCGGTGATCGTGCCGACGGTCGAGCGGGGGTTGCGGTTCGTGGACTTCTGGTCGATCGACACCGCCGGGGAGAGGCCCTCGATGAGGTCCACGCTCGGCTTGTCCATCTGGCCCAGGAACTGGCGCGCGTAGGCGGAGAGCGACTCCACGTAGCGGCGCTGGCCCTCGGCGAAGATGGTGTCGAAGGCCAGGGAGCTCTTGCCGGAGCCGGACAGGCCGGAGAACACCACGAGCTTGTCGCGGGGGATCTCGATGTCGATGTTCTTGAGGTTGTGCTCGCGTGCACCGCGGACGACGAGGGAATCAGTCACCCGCCCATCCTACGAGCGCACCCCCGACTTCGAACAACTGTTCGTCGAGAGGATCACCAGCGTCGACATGCGCGACACTGGTCCCATGACCACCCGCAGCGAGAACAACGACCCCTCGACCCCTCTCCCCCGCGGCGCCGATGCGGTCCATGGGCTGGGCACGCTCACCCTGCGCACCGCCTCCGTGGGCCCGATGGACAACAACGCCTACCTGCTCACCTGCACGGCGACCGGGGAGCAGCTCCTGATCGACGCCGCGGCCGAGCCGGAGCGGCTGCGGGCGCTGATCGCCGAGGGCGCCGGCGCGGCCGACGGCGACGCGGCGGGCGGCGCGTGGCCACGGCTCGACCAGGTGGTCACCACGCACCGTCATCACGATCACATCGGGGCGCTCGCGGAGGTCGTCGGCGCGACCGGCGCCCGCACGGCCGCCGGGGCGGAGGACGCCGACGCGATCCGGGAGCAGACGGGCACAACGATCGACGTGCAGCTCGCGCACGGCGACCGCGTGCGGGTCGGGGAGGCGGAGCTCGAGGTGATCGCGCTGCGCGGGCACACCCCGGGCTCGATCGCGCTGCTCTGGCGCGGCGGCGTGCACGGCGACCACCTGTTCACGGGCGATTCCCTGTTCCCGGGCGGCGTCGGCAACACCGATCACGACCCGGTGCGCTTCGGGCAGCTCATCGACGACGTCGAGCAGCGGGTCTTCGCCGTGCTCCCCGACGCCACGCGGGTGCACCCCGGGCACGGGGACGGCACCACGCTGGGCGTGGAGCGTCCCTCGCTGCCGCAGTGGCGCGAGCGCGGCTGGTGAGCTGACCCCCGGCGGCGCTCAGGCGCCCCCGGCGCGGCCCGGCTCGTCGGCTCCGTCGGCGTCCTCGAACCGGTCCTCGAGCAGGGTCAGCCCTGTCATGAGGACGCCCGAGAGCACGCCGATGATCAGCCGGGGAGCGGGGGCCCCGCGGCGCCGCAGCGTCTCCTCGACCCAGCGGTCCGCGCGGATCCCCGCGGCGCTCGCCGCGCCGACGAGCCCGCCGAACGCGAGCGGCATGAGCACCACCATCGCCAGCGGCGGGCGGGTCCACGCCTCGAGCTCCTCGGCAGCCCCCGTCGCGGGGTCTGCCTCCGCCTCGACCGGTCGGCCGTCGGCGACCACATCGGTGTCGGCCGGGCCGGTCTCCGCGGGGCCCCGCAGCAGCGCCCGCGCCATCACCCCGGCCGTCAGCACGGCCGGACCCCAGACCATCGCCGCGCGGAGGGGGCGCGGCGCGCGATGCAGGGGAAGGGTACCGAGGGCGGCCGAGGCCACGGCCTGGACCGCGAGATCACGGGGTCGGGAGCGGCGGTTCCGGGTCATGAGTGGTCCTTCCGGGTCAGGGGCCCGGACGGTCGGAGCGCGGACCGGGCCGGTCCCCCACGACGCTAGGCGGGGCCCCTCCCCCACGGCCCCCGACCATGGTCGGCGTCCGGGCGCCCCAGGTCGTCGGCGTCCGCCGGGGCTCAGGAGGAGCGCTGGATCGCCTTGAGCTCCTTCTTCATCCCCTGCACCTCGTCGCGGAGCTTCGCCGCCACCTCGAACTGCAGCGACTCCGCCGCCTGGTGCATCTGGGCGGTGAGCTCGTCGATCATCGCCGTCAGCGCGCCGACGGGATCGTCACCGAGGTCGACCGTGCGAGCCGTGACCGCATCGACCGCCTGCGACCTCGCGCGGTCGCGCTGCACGCGCTCCTTGCCGGAGCGGTAGTCGGTCGCGAGCAGGGTCTCGGTGTCGATGTCCTCGCGGGCGAGCATGTCGGTGACGTCGGCGATCCGCTTGCGCAGCGGGGTCGGGTCGATCCCGTGCTCCTCGTTGTAGGCGATCTGCTTCGCCCGGCGGCGGTTGGTCTCGTCGATCGCCTCCTCCATGGAGTCGGTGATCCTGTCCGCGTACATGTGCACCTGGCCGGAGACGTTGCGGGCCGCACGGCCGATCGTCTGGATGAGCGAGGTGCGCGAGCGGAGGAAGCCCTCCTTGTCCGCGTCGAGGATCGCGACGAGCGAGACCTCCGGCAGGTCCAGTCCCTCGCGGAGCAGGTTGATGCCCACGAGCACGTCGAACTCGCCCGTGCGCAGCGAGCGCAGCAGCTCCACGCGGCGCAGGGTGTCGACGTCGGAGTGCAGGTACTGGACCTTCACGCCGTTCTCGAGCAGGTAGTCGGTGAGGTCCTCCGCCATCCGCTTGGTGAGGGTCGTGACGAGCACCCGCTCGTCCTTCTCGACCCGCTCGTGGATCTGCTCGAGGAGGTCGTCGATCTGCCCCTTGACCGGCTTGACGATCACCTCGGGGTCCACGAGGCCCGTGGGGCGGATGATCTGCTCGACGACGCCGTCGGACCGGTCGAGCTCGTACTGGGCGGGCGTCGCCGAGAGGTAGACCGTCTGCCCGGTGCGCTCGGTGAACTCCCCGAAGGTGAGCGGCCGGTTGTCGAGCGCGGAGGGCAGACGGAACCCGAAGTCCACCAGGGTGCGCTTGCGGGAGCGGTCTCCCTCGTACATCGCGCCGATCTGCGGGACCGTCACGTGCGACTCGTCGATGACGAGCAGGAAGTCCTCCGGGAAGTAGTCCATGAGGGTGTTCGGCGGGGTGCCGGGACCGCGCCCGTCGAGGTGCCGGGAGTAGTTCTCCACGCCGTTGGTGGAGCCCGTCTGTCGCAGCATCTCGAGGTCGTGGCTCGTGCGCATGCGCAGCCGCTGGGCCTCGAGCAGCTTGTTCTGCCCCTCGAGCTCCTCGAGCCGCTCCTCGAGCTCGGTCTCGATCGTGCCGATCGCGCGGGCGAGGCGCTCCGGGCCGGCGACGTAGTGGGAGGCGGGGAAGATGTGGATGTGGTCCTCCTCGCGGATGACCTCCCCGGTCATCGGGTGCAGCGTGTAGAGCGCGTCGATCTCGTCCCCGAAGAACTCGATGCGGATCGCGAGCTCCTCGTACATCGGGATGATCTCGACGGTGTCGCCGCGCACGCGGAAGGTGCCGCGCTCGAAGGCGACGTCGTTGCGGTCGTACTGCATGTCCACGAAGCGGCGCAGCAGCTCGTCGCGGTCCACCTGGTCACCGCGGCTCAGCTGCACCATCCGGTCCACGTACTCCTGCGGCGTGCCCAGGCCGTAGATGCAGGAGACGGAGGAGACCACGACCACGTCGCGGCGCGTGAGCAGCGAGTTGGTCGCGCTGTGCCGGAGCCGCTCGACCTCCGCGTTCACCGAGGAGTCCTTCTCGATGTAGGTGTCCGACTGCGGGACGTACGCCTCCGGCTGGTAGTAGTCGTAGTACGAGACGAAGTACTCGACCGCGTTGTTCGGCAGCAGGTCGCGGAACTCGCTCGCGAGCTGCGCGGCGAGGGTCTTGTTGTGCGCCATCACCAGGGTGGGCCGCTGGAGCTTCTCGATCAGCCAGGCGGTCGTCGCTGACTTGCCGGTGCCGGTCGCGCCGAGCAGCACGACGTCCTGCTCGCCGCTCTCGATGCGGCGCGCGAGCTCGTCGATCGCGGCCGGCTGGTCGCCGGAGGGCGTGTACTCGGAGACGACCTCGAAGGGATGCTCGGAACGGACGAGATCGGTGACGGGACGCATGGGTCGAGCCTACGTCGCGGGGCCGACGCACGGCAGGCCGCAGGCCGGTGTTCCGCCGCCGGCGGACGCCCGTCCCGCGCCCGGTGCGGGCGCGGCTCAGCTCGGGAGCTGCAGGCCGAGCTCCGCGAGCACCGTCGCGAGGGCGTGCAGCGCCCGCCCTCGCAGCACCTGCTCGTCCCCCGTGTTCAGCACCAGACGGTCCGCCCGGCGGATCCGCTCGAGGTCGCTCACCTGCGCCGCCATGACCGACTCGGCGTAGGCGCGGTCCCGACCACGGTCCCTGACCACCCGGTCGATGCGGTCGTCACGGCGGGCGAGCACGGCTACCACCGCGGCATAGCGGTCCCCCGCGTCGTGACGCTTCTCGAGCAGCAGCGGGCTGTCGTGCACGACGACCCCCTCCCCCGCCTCGCGCGCCTGCTCCTCCTCCGCGGCGACGGCCTCGTCGACGCGGCCCAGCACGATCGCCTCGAGGTCCGCGCGGGCGTCGGGGTCGGCGAAGACGAGGCGGGCGAGCGCCGCACGGTCCACGGTCCCGGAGTCCTGCCGGTACTCCTCGCCGAAGCGGGCGATCGCCTCCTCGACCCCGGCGCCGGGCACGTCGAGCACCGCCCGGGAGTGCGCGTCGAGGTCGATCACGCGCAGGCCCCGCTCCCGCCAGATCGCGGCGACGGTGGACTTCCCGGCGCCGATGCCGCCCGTGAGCCCGAGACGGACGGGGGACCCCTCGCGGGTGGCGGTGCGCTCCATGGCCCCGATGCTACGGGGCGCGTCCCCCGCCGTCCCACCGGCGGAGTGGTGCCCGGCACCTCTCACCGACGACCACGGGCGCGCCCGCCCCCCGGGCGACTACCGTCGGGCCCGTGGATCCTCTGCAGCTCCTGGTCTCCAACGACCTCCTGCGCGCCCTGGACCTGCTCGGCGTGTTCATCATGGGCGTCGCGGCGGGCGCCCTCGCCGCGCGCCTGAACTTCGACGCCGTGGGCTTCGCGATCATCGGGATCGTCGCGGCCCTGGGCGGCGGGATCGTGCGCGACCTCGTGCTGGACTACGGCACGCCCGCGGCGTTCTCCGGTGCCGGCTACCTCACGTGCGCTCTCGCGGGCTCCGCGGTCACCTTCCTGCTCTCCCCCGAGGGCGCCTGGTGGCGGCACCTCGTGACGGTGCTGGACATCATGGCGATGGCGCTCTGGGCCGCGACCGGCACCGCGAAGGCCATCGGCTACGGCCTGGACCCGCTGCCGGCGATCCTGCTCGGCGTGACGAGCGCGGTGGGCGGCGGGGTGATCCGGGACGTGCTCGTGGGGCGGATCCCGGCGATCTTCGGCGGCGGCCCGCTCTACGCGACGGGCGCCCTGCTCACCGCCGTGGGCACGTGGGGCGTCGTGGCGCTGCACGTGCCGGCCGCGTGGGTGCTCGTCGCGGTCGCCGCAGGGGCCCTGCTCGCCGGGCTCGCCGCCTGGCGGCGCTGGACGCTCCCCGCGCACGGCGGCTGGCAGGTGACGATGTCCGCGGCGCAGATGAAGGCGTTCGTGCGACGGGTGCGGCGCAGCGAGCGGTCCCGCGTCGCCGCGGAGACCGGCACGATCCCCGTGGTCGGCGTCGGCCACGACGACCTCGCGGACGACGTCACGATCGACGACGACGACGCCGCCGCGTACGAGGACCGGGTGCTCGGCCAGGACGTCGCCCTCGACGGCATCAACCCGTTCCGGGACTCCACCGATCCCGAGCGGCGCTGATCCCGTCCCCGCTCCCCCGTCGGGACCCGGGGCTCAGGGACGCAGCAGGTCCAGGAGACGGGAGACGTCCTCGGCATCCAGCTGACCGGGGGCCGAGGCCTCGCCCGCGCTCGCGAAGGTCGCCGCGCTGCCGAAGGTCTCCGCGGCGACCCGGCTCACCGCGCCGAGCGACCCCATGGAGATCGCGAGGTGCGGCCCCGCCGCGTCGGCCGCGACCGTGAGGCTCGCCCCGAGCAGCGCGAGCACGTCCCGCGGATCGCGCGGGGTCACGGCGACCTTGGGGAGGTCCGCTCCGAGCGCCCGCTGACCGCGCAGGATCTCGACGATCCGCGCCTCCTCCGGGGTGCCGGCGAAGTCGTGGAAGGAGCCGACGACGGCCACCACGCGCGCACGGGCCGCCTCGGCCACGGCGCGCACGGCGCCCGCGTCCCGCGCGGTCTCCACGTCGACGAGGTCCACGAGCGGCGCGCCGTCCGGGGCGGAGGCACGGATCGCGCCGATGAGCAGGGCCGCGAGATCCTCGTCGGCGATCTCCCGGTCCCCGCCCTCGGCGCTCGTGCGCAGCGTGAGCAGGAGCGCGCGCTCCTGTCCCAGCGCCTCCCGCACCCCGGGCAGCGCCGCGAGCACGGCCGCCCGGTGCTCGGCGGTGCCGGCCCCACGGGCGAAGCGGTCGGTGCGCCATTCGACGATCCGCGCCGGCGCCCGCCGGGCGGCCGCGAGGTGGCCGTGCAGCGCGGCCTCGTCGTCCCCGGCGACGGGCACGATGATCTCGGGCCGACCGGCGCCGAGCTCGACGCCGCGGACGGTGAGGGTCGGGGAGGCCACGGCGGTCAGTCCGCGGTGACGGCCGCGTAGGCGGCGAGCAGGAGGGCCGGGTCCGGTCCCTCGAGGCGGCTGACGGTCCCGATGCGGTCCAGGACCACGAAGCGCAGCACGCCCGCGCGGGTCTTCTTGTCCCGCTTCATGGCGTCCTCGAGCTTCGGCCACTGGCGGTCGCGGTAGGTCGTCGGCAGTCCGAGGGAGGTGAGCACGGCGCGGTGGCGGTCCACGTCCGCCTCGGAGAGCTTCCCCGCGAGGTGCGAGAGCTCCGCGGCGAACATCATGCCGACCGCGACGGCGGCGCCGTGGCGCCACTGGTAGCGCTCGTTGCGCTCGATCGCATGGCCGAGGGTGTGGCCGTAGTTGAGGATCTCGCGGTTCCCCTGCTCGGTGAGGTCCTCGGAGACCACGCGGGCCTTGATCCGGATCTTGCGCTCGACGACCTCCCGGAAGGCGTCGGAGGTGACGTCGAGGACGGCCTGCGGGTCCTCCTCGATGATCTCGAGGATCCGCTCGTCGGCGATGAAGCCGCCCTTGACCACCTCAGCGAGCCCCGCGGCGACGTCGTTCGCGCCGAGGCCCGCGAGCACGTCGAGGTCCTCGACGACGGCGATCGGCGGGTGGAAGGCGCCCACGAGGTTCTTGCCCTCGGAGGTGTTGATCCCGGTCTTCCCGCCGACGGCGGCGTCGACCATCGCGGCGACCGTGGTGGGCACCTGGAGCACCGCGATGCCCCGCAGCCAGGACGCGGCGACGAAGCCCGCGAGGTCCGTCGCGGCGCCGCCGCCGAGACCGATCACGAGATCCTGGCGGCCGATCTCGGCCTGCCCGCACACGCCCCACAGGAACCCGGCGACCTGGGCGGTCTTCGCCTCCTCGCCGTCGGGGACCTCCGCGGCGAAGGCCTCCCGGCCGGAGCCGACGAGGCTCTCGCGGATCTGCTCGGCGACCTCCCGCAGCGGCGGCTGGTGCACGATGAGCACGCGACGGGTCGCCTCGGGCACGAGCGCCGGGATCTCGGCGAGGAGACCGCGGCCCACGAGCACGTCGTAGCCGCCGGTCGGTGTGGTCACGGGGATCGTGGTGGTGCTCATGCGTTCTCCTCCTCGGCGCCGGGAGCCGACAGCCCCAGCGTGCTGATGATCGTGCGGGCCACGTGCCCGGGGCTGCCGCGGCCGGCGTCGACCCGGTGCGCGGCGAGGTCGCGGTACACGGGGCCGCGCTCCTGCATGAGGCGCCGCCAGCGCTCGAGCGGGTCGTCCCCCGCGAGCATCGGCCGGCCCGCGCCGCGGCCCAGGCGTCGCGCCGCCGCCTGCTCGTCGATCTCGAGCAGCACCACGGGCCGGCCGCGGAGCCGCTCCCCGGACTCCGGGCGGAGCGGAGCACCGCCGCCCAGGGCGAGCACCCCGGGCCGCTCCTCGAGGGCGCGGGCGAGGACCTCCGCTTCGAGCGCGCGGAACCCCTCCTCCCCACGATCCTCGAAGATCTCCGGGATGCCGCGGCCGGCGGCGGCGACGATCAGCTCGTCGAGATCGGCGAAGGGGACGCCGAGCCGTGCGGCGAGGGAGCGCCCCACGCTCGTCTTCCCCGCCGCCATCGGCCCCATGAGGATGACGAGCGGCCCGGTCACGGGCCCGTCGCTCACGAGGCCGGATCCGGGCGCCGTGCGCTCAGGTGCTCCTGCAGCTCCGCGGTGCCCGCGAGGTGCGCGCGGATCTCCTGGACGCTGTCACCGCCGGCCTTCTCGAGGAGGGCGTCGGCGAGGGTCAGCGCGACGACGGCCTCGGCGATCACGGCGGCGGGGGCGACGGCGCACACGTCCGAGCGCTGGTGGTTCGCGGTGGCCTCGCCGCCGGTGGCGACGTCGACGGTGCGCAGCGCGCGCGGGACGGTCGAGATCGGCTTGAGGGCGCCGCGCACGCGGATCACCTGGCCGTTGCTCATGCCGCCCTCGAGACCGCCGGCGCGGTTCGTGACGCGGCCGAAGCCGTCCTCCTGCGGGACGAGGATCTCGTCGTGCGCGGCGGAGCCACGGCGGGCGGCGGTCGCGAAGCCGTCGCCGATCTCCACGCCCTTCATCGCCTGGATCGACATGACGGCCTGGGCGAGGCGGCCGTCGAGCTTGCGGTCCCACTGCGTGTGCGAGCCGAGGCCGACGGGCACGCCGTAGGCGAGGACCTCGACGACGCCGCCCAGGGTGTCGCCGTCCTCCTTCGCGGAGTCGACCTCCGCGACCATCGCCGCGGAGGTCTCCGCGTGGAAGCAGCGCAGCGGGTCCTCGTCCAGGCGAGAGACGTCCTCGGGGGCGGGGAGCGGGGCGTCCTCGGGGACGCGCACGGCGCCCACGGAGAGCGTGTGGGAGACGAGGCGGATGCCCGCGGCCTGCTCGAGGAGGGCGGCGGCGACCCGGCCGGCGACCACGCGCGCGGCGGTCTCGCGGGCGCTCGCGCGCTCGAGCACGGGACGGGCGTCCTCGAAGCCGTACTTGAGCATGCCGGAGAGGTCGGCGTGACCGGGGCGGGGGCGCGTGAGCGGCCGGTTCCGGGCGATCTCCCGCTCGTCGCCGGTGCCGGCGTCCACCACGAGATCCTCGCGCGGCACCGGGTCCGCGCTCATGACCTTCTCCCACTTGGGCCACTCGGAGTTCGCGATCTCGATCGCGAGCGGGGAGCCGATCGTGAGCCCGTGGCGGAGACCGCCGTGGATCGTGAGCACGTCCTGCTCGAACTTCTGACGGCTCCCGCGGCCGTGGCCGAGGCGACGCCGTGCGAGCGCCGCCCGCAGGTCGTCGCCGGTCAGCTCGATCCCGGCGGGGACGCCGTCGAGCAGGGAGATGAGGGAGGGGCCGTGGGATTCCCCGGCCGTGAGCCAGCGCAGCATGGCCCCGATTCTCTCACGTCGCCGCAGGCCCCGGCCCCCTCGTCCAGAGCGCGGGGGCGGCCCGGCGGCCGGACCCCGGAGCGCCGGGAGCGCCCGTCTCCCCGGCGCCGGGCCCGGACCGGGTCAGTCCTCCCCCAGCTCCTCGGAGATCCCGGGGGTGAGCTGCTCGACGAGCGGGACGACGTCGGCGATGCCGTCCAGCACGACGGTGGGCCGGTAGGGGTACTGCGCGATCTGGTCCGCGCGCGTCGAGCCCGTCATCACGAGGATCGAGCGCATGCCAGCCTCGAGGCCGGACTTCACATCGGTGTCCATCCTGTCGCCGATCATCACCGAGGTCTCCGAGTGCGCCCCGATCCGGTTCAGCGCGGTGCGCATCATGAGCGGGTTCGGCTTGCCCACGTAGTACGGGGAGATCCCCGTCGCGGCGGTGATCATCGCGGCGACGGAGCCGGTGGCCGGCAGCGGGCCCTCGGCGCTCGGCCCGGTCACGTCGGGGTTCGTGGCGATGAACTTCGCGCCCTGGCCCACGAGGCGGATCGCCCGGGTGATCGCCTCGAAGGAGTAGGTGCGGGTCTCGCCGAGCACCACGAAGTCGACGTCGGTGTCGGAGAGGATGAAGCCCTCCTGGTGCATGGCGCTCGTGAGCCCGGCCTCGCCGATCACGTAGGCGCTCGCCCCGGGCTCCTGCTCCGCGAGGAAGCGGGCGGTCGCCAGCGCGCTCGTCCAGATCGACTCCTCGGGCAGCTCGATGCCGGCGCGGGAGAGGCGCGCCGCGAGATCGCGCGGGGTGAAGATCGAGTTGTTCGTCAGCACGAGGAAGGGCCGACCGCATCGCTGGAGCTCGGCGATGAACTCTGCCGCGCCGGGGAGGGCGGACTGCTCGTGGACGAGCACGCCGTCCATGTCGGTGAGCCAGCTGTGGATCGGGGACTCGTCGAAACCGGTGTTCATGCCCCTAGTGTGCACGTCCGCGAGGACTCGCGGCGACCCGCCCCTCCCCCGGGACGCGGAACGGCCCGACCCCCTCCGGGGATCGGGCCGTTCCTCAGGCGTACCCGCCGGAGCGGGCGCTGATCAGGGGATCAGTTGCCGGTGAGCTTCGCGCGGAGCGCCGCCAGCGCCTCGTCGGAGGCGAGGGTGCCCTCGTCCGACGACGCCGACTGGTAGGACGCCTGCGCCGGGGCCGCGGGGGCCGAGGAGGACGAGGAGCTCGAGGCGCTCGCCGCCGGGGCGTTCGCGGACTCCTCGTCAGCCTTGATGGCCTCGGCGACCTGGGTCTTGTGCGCGGTCCAGCGCTCGTAGGCGGCCGCGTACTGGGCCTCCCACTCCTCGCGCTGGGCGTCGTAGCCCTCGAGCCACTCGTTGGTCTCCGGGTCGAAGCCGTCGGGGTACTTGTACTCCCCGTTGGCGTCGTACTCGGCGGCCATGCCGTAGAGCGCGGGATCGAAGGTCGAGTCGTCGCCCTCCGGGTCCACACCCTCGTTGGCCTGCTTGAGGGACAGCGAGATCCGGCGACGCTCGAGGTCGATGTCGATGACCTTGACGAAGACGTCCTGGTCGACGGTGACGACCTGCTCGGGCAGATCCACGTGGCGCTGGGCCAGCTCGGAGATGTGCACGAGGCCCTCGATGCCGTCCTCGACGCGGACGAACGCGCCGAAGGGGACCAGCTTGGTGACCTTGCCGGGCACGACCTCGCCGATGGCGTGGGTGCGGGCGAAGAGCTGCCAGGGGTCCTCCTGGGTCGCCTTCAGCGACAGGGAGACGCGCTCGCGGTCCATGTCGACGTCCAGGACCTCGACCTTGACCTTCTGACCGACCTCGACGACCTCGGACGGGTGGTCGATGTGCTTCCAGGACAGCTCGGAGACGTGCACGAGGCCGTCCACGCCGCCCAGGTCGACGAACGCGCCGAAGTTGACGATCGAGGACACGGCGCCCTCGCGGACCTGGCCCTTCTGGAGGGTCTGCAGGAAGTCGGAGCGGACCGCGGACTGGGTCTCCTCCAGGTAGGCGCGGCGCGACAGGACCACGTTGTTGCGGTTCTTGTCGAGCTCGATGATCTTCGCCTCGATCTCCTGGCCGACGTACGGCTGCAGGTCGCGGACGCGGCGCATCTCGACGAGGGAGGCGGGGAGGAAGCCGCGCAGACCGATGTCGACGATGAGGCCGCCCTTGACGACCTCGATGACGCGACCGGTGACGACGCCCTCGTCTTCCTTGATCTGCTCGATCGTGCCCCAGGCGCGCTCGTACTGGGCGCGCTTCTTGGACAGGATCAGCCGGCCTTCCTTGTCCTCCTTCTGGAGGACGAGGGCCTCGATCTCGTCGCCGACGCCGACGACCTCGCCGGGGTCGACGTCGTGCTTGATGGACAGCTCGCGCGAGGGGATGACGCCCTCGGTCTTGTAGCCGATGTCCAGGAGGACCTCGTCGTGATCGACCTTCACCACGGTGCCCTCGACGATGTCGCCATCGTTGAAGTACTTGATGGTGGCATCGATGGCGGCCATGAGCTCGTCGGCGCCGCCGATGTCGTTGATGGCGATCTGGGGGGTCGTGGTCTCGGTCATGTAGTCAGGAACTCCGTCGGGACAGGAATGAGTAGGTACGGTGGACGTGCAGTGCCCGGTCGGGACCACCCTGATCCGTGCTCGGGCTGAGCCGTGCTCGGGGGTGATCCGTGGGGCGGATCGATGCGCGTAGGCGCACAGACCCCCGTCACCCTACCAGCCGCGCCCGCTCCGTGCGAGGACGCAGCCCTCCCCTGCGAGGATGCGGACTGTGACCTCCTGCACTCGGTCCGGGCCGCCCACGGGATCAGTGGGCGGCGGCGAGCCAGTCCTCGCCCACGCCGATGCCCACCTCGAGCGGCACCGAAAGCGTGTACGCGGAGCCCATCCCCTCGGCGACGAGCTCGCGCAGCCGCTGCTCCTCGCCCTCGGCGACGTCGAGCACGAGCTCGTCGTGCACCTGGAGCAGCACCCGTGAGGTGAGGCCGTGCTCGCGCAGCAGCGCGTCCACCCGCAGCATGGCGAGCTTGATGATGTCCGCCGCGCTGCCCTGGATCGGGGAGTTCAGCGCGACCCGCTCGGCGTTCTCGCGGCGCTGGCGGTTGTCGCTCGTGAGGTCCGGGAGGTAGCGGCGGCGGCCGAGGATCGTCTCGGTGTAGCCGGTCGCGCGGGCCTTCTCGACGCTCTCGCGGAGGTAGTCCCGCACCCCGCCGAAGCGCTCGAAGTAGCCGTCGCGCAGCGCCGTCGCCTCGCCCTGGGAGATGCGCAGCTGCCGGGAGAGCCCGAAGGCGGAGAGCCCGTAGGCGAGGCCGTAGCTCACGGCCTTGGTCTTCGAGCGCATGGCGCCGTCGACCTCCTCCGGCTCGACGGAGAACACGCGCGAGGCGACGAAGCGGTGGAGATCCTCCCCCGAGTTGAAGGCCTCGATGAGCCCCTCGTCCTCGGAGAGGTGCGCCATGATCCGCATCTCGATCTGCGAGTAGTCCGCCGTCATGAGCGAGACGTAGCCGTCGGAGCGGCGGAAGGCCGAGCGGATCCGGCGTCCCTCCTCGGTGCGGGCCGGGATGTTCTGGAGGTTCGGATTGTTCGAGGAGAGCCGGCCGGTCGCCGCGATGTTCTGGTGGAAGGTCGTGTGGATGCGCGAGTCCGCGGCGATGAACCGCCGCAGGGTGTCGATGATCTGCCGCATCTTCGTCACGTCACGGTGCGCGAGCAGGTCCACGAGGAAGGGGTGCTGCGTCTTGTCGAGGAGGTCCGCGAGGGTCTCCGCGTTCGTGCTGTAGCCCGTCTTCGTGCGCCGCCCCTTGGGCAGGCCCAGGCGCTCGTAGAGCACCTCCTGGAGCTGCTTGGGCGAGCCGAGGTTGATGCGATCGCCGTCGAGGTGGGAGAAGGCCGACTCGGCGACCTCCGCCTGCCGGGTCTCGTGCTCGGCGTCGAGCTCCGCGAGCACCGCGTCCTCGGTCGCGATCCCGGTGGCCTCCATGACCCGGATCACCTGGGACAGCGGCAGCTCGAGGTCGTCGTGCAGGGAGGTCGCCCCGCGCTCCTCGAGCTCGGCCCGCAGCAGCTCCGCGAGCCGCCGCACGGCGTCCGCCGTGCGGCCGAGCTGCTCGGCGCCGCGGGCGGCGGCGTCCTCGTCGCCCGCCCCGAGGTCGAGCTCCTGCTGCGCTGCAGCGGTCGTGACCTGGAGGTCCTCCTGGAGGTGGCGCAGCGCGAGCGCGGCCACATCCACGGGGCGCTGGTCGGGACGGCACAGGAACTCGGCGATCGCGAGGTCCGTCGCCCATCCGGCGACCTCGAGCCCGCGCCCTGCCAGCTGATGGTTCGCGAGCTTCGTGTCGTGCGCGGACTTCGGGATCCCGGCGTCCGCGAGCCAAGCGGCGAGTGCCCGCTCGGCGGTGTCGTCCAGCCCGGCGAGGTCGATCACGGCGATCGACTCCTCGGTGGCGAGCGCCAGCTGGTGCGCGTCGCCCTCCCCGAGCTCCCAGCGTCCCTCCACGACGAGCGCGGCGCCGCCGGCGAGCTCGCCCTCGAGCAGGGCGGGCAGCTCCTCGGAGCCGGGGCGGGAGATCGGCGGCAGCTCGCGCGCGGCCTCGGCGGCCGCGTCCTCCGCGGTGCTCGCGTCGAGCAGCACCGCCGGGAGGTCCTTGCGGATGGTCGGACCGAACGCGAGCTCGTCGAAGACGGCGCTCACGGCCGCGGCGTCGCCGCGGCCCAGCACGCAGCCCTCGAGCGGGGGGAGGTCGAGATCGGTGACGGCGGCGTTCATCCGGCGGTTGCGCTCGACGTCCTCGACGTGGTCGCGCAGGGACTGGCCCGCCTTGCCCTTGATCTCCTCGGCGTGGGCGAGGATTCCCGGGAGGTCGCCGTACTGCACGATCCACTTCGCCGCGGTCTTGGGGCCCACGCCCGGCACCCCGGGGAGGTTGTCCGCCTGCTCGCCGACGAGGGCGGCGAGGTCCGGGTAGCGCTCCGGCGGGATGCCGTACTTCTCCTCGACCGCCGCCGGGGTCATGCGCTTCATCTCGGTCACGCCCTTGACGGGCTGGAGCAGGGTGACCCGCTCCCCCACGAGCTGGATCGCGTCGCGGTCGCTCGAGACGATCGAGACCTCGATGCCCTCCGCGGCGTTGCGCGTGGCGAGGGTGGCGATGATGTCGTCCGCCTCGTAGTCCGGCACGGTGTGCCAGGCGACGCCGAGCGCATCGAGCACCTGCTGGATGAGGCCGATCTGCCCCTTGAACTCCTGTGGGGTCTCGTCGCGGCCGGCCTTGTACTGGTCGTAGATCCGGTCGCGGAAGGTGCCGCCGGGCAGGTCGAAGGCCACGACCACGTGGGTGGGCCGCTCCGACTGGACGACGTTGAAGATCATGCGCGTGAACCCGTAGACGGCGTTCGTCGCCTGCCCGCGGCCGTCGCTGAAGCCGTCCGCCGGCAGCGCGAAGAAGGCGCGGAAGGCCATCGCATGGCCGTCGATGAGGAGGATGCGCCGCTCCTCGGGGTCGGTGGTCCCGGGGACGTCGGTGATGTCGCTCGCGCTCATGGCGAGCATCCTCCCACGCCCGGGCGACATCCGCCCGTCCGCCGCGGCAGGCTCCGCCCGCGCGGGCGGGTCGGTTGTGGCACGCTCGGGACATGGACGAACAGCTCCCCCGCCCTGTGGCCGAACGTGATCCCGGCACCCCGCTCGCCGCGATCCCCGAGGCCCTCCGCACCCAGCTCGAGGAGTCCACGCGAGGCACGCTCGTGGAACGCCTGGGCATGCGCCTGGTCTCGCTCGGCGCCGACGGCGGCGTCATGACGATGCCGGTCGCGGGGAACACCCAGCCCGCGGGCCTGCTCCACGGCGGGGCGACGATCGCGCTCGCGGAGTCCGTCGCGTCGTTCGCGGCGATCCTGCGGGCCCGCGAGGTGCACGGCGAGGGGGCGCAGGCCGTGGGGACCTCCGTCTCCGCGCTCCACCACCGCTCGGGGAGGTCGGGCGAGGTGCGTGCCGTGTGCACCGTGCGCCACGCCGGCCGGCAGACGGCCAGCTACCTCGTGGACGTGCACGACGAGGCCGGTGCGCTCCTGAGCACGATCACCGTGCAGACCATGCTCCTGCCGCCCCGCTGAGTCGACGGCCCCGGCACCGGCGCCGGCACCGGCAATGGTCACCGCTGCTCAGGCAGGGATCTCGAAGCCCGTCGTGGAAGGCGCCTCGAGCGCCCCGGTCCCGGTGAAGGAGTACGTGCGCAGCTGCCCCGTGCGGGCGTCACGATCCGCCCCGAGCTCGATCGCGCCGGACCGCCCCTGGTAGGAGACGGTGGTCGTGCCGCCCGCGATCAGCGCGTCGCGCAGCGCCGAGCGGCACGTCCCGTAGTCCTCGCACTCCTCGGCGCCCGTGAGCACCACGGGCACCTGGGCGGCGATCGCCGTGCCCTCCACGGACAGCGCCTGGTACGCGGCGAGGCAGAGGATCACGACCGCGTCGTAGGCCTGCTGGGAGTAGGCGTAGCCGCTCTTCTGGAGGGTCGAGTCCGCATTGAGCATCATGTTCACGTGGACCTCGGTGAGATCGCCGCCGGGCTCGTAGCCGGTGGCGCGGGTCATCGCCTCGGCGACCAGCCCCGCCTCGGACTGGTCCACGGTGCCGCCCGGGGAGAGGCGCACGGGCAGCTGGAGGTCCGAGCGGCCGTTCTCGTCCGTCGTGGCGTCCTGGAGGGCGGAGAGCAGCGCCCCGGACTCCGGGCCGCCGTGGACCACGAGCAGGGCGGGCTTCTTCTTGATGATCTGCCCCGCGAGCTTCCCCACGTCGCCGAGCTTCCCCGGCTCGTGGAAGGACTCCAGGACGATCGAGCCGGACATCGGGTCGAGGATCAGCTTCATCTCGTCGCGGAGGCTGTGGCCCTGCGCGGTGTCCTCGGAGACGATCGCGACGGTCCCGGGGCGGCCCCCGCGGTCGCTCGACCCGGACCACGCCTCCTCGGCGTAGAGCGCGGCGATCGCCCGCGTGCTCGGTGCGAGGCGGAACAGCAGGCCCGCGTCCTGCACCGCGTCGTCCCGCACGCTCATCCCCGCCGTCGCGACGTCGATGACCACCATCCCGGCCTCGGCGAACAGGGGCATCGCGGCGACGAGCGCGTCCTCGTCCAGCGAGCTGACGACGGCGGTGACACCCTGCTCCTGCCAGTCGGCGACCAGCCCGGCGAGGTCCTCGCCGGCCGTCTCCTGGACGTGGCGCTCCGGACCGGTGACCTCCTGGCCGAAGAGCCCGTCCCAGCGGGCGTCGACGTCCGTGAGCGCCTCCTGCACCGCGAGGGAGATCGGACGCTCCCACTGCGCGGTGCGTCCGTGGGAGGCGCCGATCGAGGCGATCACGAGCGGGGTCTCCGGCTCGCCGAGGGCGACACCGGTGGGCGGCGGGGTGGTCGCCTGCCGGCGACCGCGACCGCGGGAGGGCAGCTGGTCGCAGGCGGAGAGCGCCCCGACCCCGAGCGCCCCGATCCCGAGCCCGCGCATGAGGCGGCGACGTGAGATGGCCATGGTCCCCCCGCTCCTCGTGGTGCGCCGCTCCCCCGCGGCACGACGGGAGGGCCGTCCCGCCCTCAGGGCGCGGACGGCCCTCGCGTCACTCCTTGGACTGCCCGCCGAGCTGGTCGACGACCGCGTCGGCGACCTCGCGCATCGTGAGACGACGGTCCATGGACGTCTTCTGGATCCAGCGGAAGGCCTCGGGCTCCGAGAGGCCCATGTTGGTCTGCAGCAGGCCCTTCGCGCGGTCCACGCGCTTGCGGGTCTCGAACCGCTCGCCGAGGTCCGCGATCTCGGACTCGAGCTGCACGATCTGCTGGTGGCGGGAGATCGCGATCTCCACGGCCGGGAGCAGGTCCGCCGGGGTGAAGGGCTTGACCACGTAGGCCATGGCGCCGGCGTCACGGGCCCGCTCGACGAGCTCGGTCTGGGAGAAGGCCGTCAGCATGACGACCGGCGCGAGGTTCTCCTCGCCGATCCTCGCCGCGGCGGTGACGCCGTCGGTCTGCGGCATCTTCACGTCCATGACGACGACGTCGGGTCGCAGCTCGCGGGTCTTCTCCACGGCGCTCTCGCCGTCGCCCACGGCGGCCAGCACCTCGAAGCCCGCCTCGGTCAGGGTCTCGACGATGTCCATGCGGATGAGGCTCTCGTCCTCCGCGACCACCGCCGTGCGGCGGGCGGCCGCGTCCTCGGTGCCGGTCTGCTCCGGGGCGTCGTCGGGAAGCGTGGTGGTGTCGTCGTTCATGTCACCCTGTGTCTCGGGAAAGGGTCCCGCACCTGCCGCGGGAGCGGTGCTCCGCGCTGCACGTCGGCAGCGCGCGGCCGCGCTCGGCGGTGCACGGGACGGATGGTCATCGGCGCTATCCTAGTCCAGCCCCGTTTCCGGGGTGGACGAGCCGGATTGGCGGAATGGTAGACGCGGCGCACTCAAAATGCGCTGTCCGTGAGGGCGTGCGGGTTCGAGTCCCGCATCCGGTACCGCGGCGAGGGGCGCCTGCCCCGCCGAGGACGCCACGACGACGCCCCCGGAGGGCCCTCGCGGGCCCTCCGGGGGCGTCGTCCGTGTCAGTTGTCCAGACCGGAGGCGATGCGGTCCGCCTCGATGCGGGCGGACTCGGTGCCGTCGAGGTCACCGATGCGGTGCACGCGCAGCGTGTTCGTCGAGCCGTGGACCCCGGGGGGCGAGCCGGCGGCGACGATGACGAGATCGTTCTTCTGCAGGCCCTTCTGCTCGCGCAGCAGCTCGTCCACGACGGAGACCATCGCGTCGGTGTCCTTCTGCATCGGGACGAGGTGCGTCTCGGTGCCCCAGGACAGCTCGAGCTGACGCGCGACCTCGGGGTACGGGGTCAGCGCGATGAGGGGGATCGTCGGGCGCAGGCGCGCGAGACGACGGGCCGTGTCACCGGACTCCGTGAAGGTCACCAGGTACTGCGCGGAGAGCTGGTCGCCGATCTCCGCCGCCGCACGGGTGATGGCGCCGCCGCGGGTGTGCGGGATCGTGCCGAGCGGGAGGATGCGGTCCGCACCGTTCTCCTCGGTGTTCGTGATGATGCGGGCCATGGTCCGCACCGCCTCGAAGGGGTACTTGCCGACGCTGGTCTCGCCGGAGAGCATGACGGCGTCCGCGCCATCGAGGATGGCGTTGGCGCAGTCGGAGGCCTCGGCGCGGGTGGGGCGCGGGCTCTCGATCATCGACTCGAGCACCTGGGTCGCGACGATGACCGGCTTGGCGTTGCGGCGGGCCAGCTCGATCGCGCGCTTCTGCACGAGCGGGACCTGCTCGAAGGGGAGCTCGACGCCGAGGTCGCCGCGGGCGACCATGATGCCGTCGAAGGCACCCACGATCGAGCGCAGCGCACGCACGGCCTGGGGCTTCTCGATCTTCGCGATGACCGGGACGCGGCGCCCCTCCTCCTGCATGATCCGCAGCACGTCGTCCATATCGTGCGCATCGCGCACGAAGGACAGCGCGATGAGGTCCGCACCGAGGTTCAGGCCCCAGCGGAGGTCGTCGATGTCCTTCTCGCTCATGGCGGGGACGGACACGGCGACGCCGGGGAGGTTGATGCCCTTGTTGTTGGACACGGGCCCGGGGACCTCGACGACCGTGGTGACGTCGGTGTCGGAGACGTCGGTGACGCGCACCGAGACCTTGCCGTCGTCGATCAGGAGCACGTCGCCGGGGCGGCAGTCGCCCGGGAGGCCCTTGAAGGTCGTCGAGACGCGGTCCCTGGTGCCGACGATGTCGTCGACCGTGATCGTGAAGGTGTCACCCACCTCGAGGAAGTGCGGGCCGTCCTCGAACTTCCCCAGACGGATCTTGGGGCCCTGCAGATCGACGAGGATCGCCACGTTCTGGCCGAGGTCCTCGGCCGCGCGCCGGATGTTCGCGTACACCTGCTCGTGGTCCGCGTGAGAGCCGTGGCTGAGGTTCATCCGGGCGACGTTCATCCCGGACTCGATCAGGGTACGGATCTGCTCATACGTGTTCGTCGCCGGACCGAGAGTGCAGACGATCTTCGCTTTTCGCATGTCAACCCATCTGTTGTTCCTGTAGGGGCCGCGGGCCAGGGCGGAGTGGGGACGCTCCGCCTCGGGGGACGCAGCATCGCGTGATCAGAGCCTAGTCTTTCACACCGTGAGCGCGGTCTCCCCGGCGTGGACAGGCGCCGGGAGGGAGCTCGCGCCCATGAGGTGACGGTCCACCGCGGCGGCCGCGCTGCGACCCTCCGCGATCGCCCAGACGATGAGGCTCTGACCGCGCGCGCAGTCGCCCGCGGTGAAGACGCCGGGGACGCTCGTCTCCCAGCTGTCGTCGTGCTCGATGTTGCCGCGGGAGGTGGTCACGAGACCGAGCTGCTCGACCAGACCCTCCTGCTGCGGGCCGGTGAAGCCCATGGCCACGAGAACGAGCGTCGCCGGGAGCACCTGGTCGGTGCCCGGGGTCGGGAGCCGCTTGCCGTCGCGGTACTGGGTCCGCGCCACGCGCAGGCCCGTGACGGCGCCGTCCTCGTCGACCTCGAAGCCGGTCGTGGAGGCGAGGAAGGAGCGGTCGCCGCCCTCCTCGTGCGCGGTCGTCACCTCGAAGAGCACGGGGTGCGTGGGCCACGGGTGCGATTCGTCGCGCTCGACCGGCGGCTGGGTGCCGATCGCCAGCGTGGTCACCGAGCGCGCGCCCTGGCGCAGAGCGGTGCCCAGGCAGTCGGCGCCGGTGTCGCCGCCGCCGATGATGACGACGTCCTTGCCCTCCGCGGAGATCGGCGCCTCGAGCGTGTCCCCCTCCACGAGCCGGTTGGCCTGGGTGAGGTACTCCATCGCCGGGAAGATGCCCGCGGCCTCGCGGCCGGGGACGGGCAGGTCGCGCGGCGCGGAGGAGCCCGTCGCCACGAGCACCGCGTCGAAGCGGCTGCGCAGCTCCTCGACGCTCATCGCGCCCTCGCCGCTGCCGCCCACGTCCACACCCGTGCGGAAGCGCGTGCCCTCGGCCCGCATCTGCTTCAGCCGGCGGTCCACGTGGCGCTTCTCGAGCTTGAACTCCGGGATGCCGTAGCGCAGGAGGCCGCCGATGCGGTCGTCGCGCTCGAGCACCACGACCGAGTGGCCCGCCCGGGTCAGCTGCTGCGCGGCCGCGAGGCCCGCGGGCCCGGAGCCGACCACGGCGACCGAGCGACCCGTCTGGCGGCTCGCCTCGACGGGCTGGACCCAGCCCTCGTCGAAGGCGCGGTCGATGATCGACACCTCGACGTTCTTGATCGTCACCGCGGGCTGGTTGATGCCGAGCACGCAGCTGGACTCGCAGGGCGCGGGGCAGGCGCGACCGGTGAACTCCGGGAAGTTGTTCGTCGCGTGGAGCCGCTCGGCGGCCTCCTGCCAGTCGCCCCGGTACACGAGGTCGTTCCACTCGGGGATGAGGTTGCCCAGCGGGCAGCCCTGGTGGCAGAACGGGATGCCGCAGTTCATGCAGCGTCCGGCCTGCCGGGACACGACGTCGAGGGTGCCCTTCTCGCGGGCCTCGTAGACCTCGCGCCAGTCCATGAGGCGCACGGGGACCGGGCGACGCTCGGGGAGCTCACGCTCGCGGTACCGCAGGAATCCGCGGGGATCAGCCATGGGTGGCCTCCATGATGGTGTTCCAGACTTCGTTCGAATCGGGGTCGATCCCGGCGGCGAGGGCGTCCTCGCGGATGCCGGTGATCTCGAGGAACGCGCGCGGCGCGATCTCGGTGAGGCGCGCGAACAGCTCGTCCTCGTCCGCGAGCAGCGAGGCCGCGCGGTCGGAGCCCGTGCGCCGGGCGTGCTCACGGATCGCGGAGACCACGAACTCCCGGTGGTCCTCGCGGACCGGGGAGATCTCGAAGGTCGCGGCGTCCGCGGGGTTCAGGTCGTTCTCGTCGAGGTCGAGCACGAAGAGCGTGCCGCCGCTCATGCCCGCGCCGAGGTTGCGGCCGGTGGGGCCGAGCACCAGGACGACGCCGCCGGTCATGTACTCGGCGCCGTGGTCGCCGATGCCCTCGACCACGAGCGTCGCGCCGGAGTTGCGCACACCGAAGCGCTCGCCCGCGGCGCCCGCGAGGAACAGCTTCCCGCTCGTGGCGCCGTAGGCGCAGGTGTTGCCCGCGATCGCGGCGGAGGTCAGCGAGCCGGTCGTCCCGCGGCCGTGGCCCACGGCGACGATGCCGCCCGAGAGCCCCTTGCCCACGTAGTCGTTCGTGTCGCCCGTGAGCTCGAGGGTCACGCCCGCCGGGAGGAAGGCGCCGAGGCTCTGGCCGCCGGTGCCGTCGAGGTCGAGCACGATCGCGTCCTCCGCGAGGCCCGCGCCGCCCGTGCGGCGAGTGACCTCGTGGCCCAGCAGGGTGCCCGTCGTGCGCTGCACGTTGCGGATGGAGCCGGTGATGCGCACGGACTCCTGCTCCCCCTCGATGACGGGGAGCGCCTGCTCGATCCACGGGTGGTCCGCGGCGAGGTCGAGGTGGTGGTCCTGCCCGCGACGGCGGCGCGGGAAGTCGCCCTCCATGATCGTGGGTGCCGCGAGGATCGCCTCGAGGTCGAGCCCGCGGTGCTTGGCGCGGGCGAGCTCGCTGCGGGAGCGGTCGTCCTCGGCGAGGCCCAGCAGGTCGGTGCGGCCCACCGCCTCGTCGAGGGAGCGCAGCCCCAGCGCCGCGAGGTGCTCGCGCACCTGCTCGGCGATGAACTGGAAGAAGGTCACGACGTGGTCGGCGTGCCCGGTGTAGCGGGCGCGCAGCTCAGGGTTCTGGGTCGCGACGCCCACGGGGCACGTGTCCAGGTGGCACACGCGCATCATGACGCAGCCGGAGACGACGAGCGGGGCGGTCGCGAAGCCGTACTCCTCGGCGCCCAGCAGTGCGGCGATGACGACGTCGCGCCCGGTCTTCATCTGACCGTCGACCTGGACGGTGATGCGGTCCCGCAGACCGTTCAGGAGCAGGGTCTGCTGGGTCTCGGCGAGGCCCAGCTCCCAGGGCGTGCCCGCGTGCTTGAGCGAGTTCATCGGGCTCGCGCCGGTGCCGCCGTCGTGCCCCGAGATGAGGACGACATCCGCATGCGCCTTCGAGACGCCGGTCGCGACCGTGCCCACCCCGAAGCGGGAGACGAGCTTGACGTGGACGCGGGCCGCGGGGTTCGCGGACTTCGCGTCGTGGATCAGCTGGGCGAGGTCCTCGATCGAGTAGATGTCGTGGTGCGGCGGCGGGGAGATGAGACCGATCCCGGGGGTCGAGTGACGGGTCCGCGCGATCCATGGGTAGACCTTCTCCGGCGGGAGCTGGCCGCCCTCGCCGGGCTTCGCGCCCTGCGCGATCTTGATCTGGATGTCCTTGGCGAAGCTGAGGTACTCGCTCGTCACGCCGAAGCGGCCCGAGGCGATCTGCTTGATCGCGCTGCTGCGCTCGGGATCGTGCAGGCGCTCGGGGTCCTCGCCGCCCTCACCGCTGTTGGACATGCCGCCGAGGCGGTTCATCGCGATCGCGAGGGTCTCGTGCGCCTCCTGCGAGATCGAGCCGTAGCTCATCGCACCGGTCATGAAGCGCTTGGTGATCGACTCGACCGGCTCGACCTCCTCGATCGGCACCGGGTTCAGCTGGCCGGTGCGCAGGCGCAGCAGGCCGCGGATCGTCATGAGCCGCTCGTGCTGGTCGTCCACGGCGTCCGTGTACTTCCGGAACTCGTCGTAGCGGCGGCTGCGGGTCGAGTGCTGGAGGCGGAAGACGGTCTCCGGGGTGAACAGGTGCGGCTCGCCCTCGCGACGCCACTGGTACTCGCCGCCCACGGGGAGGCGGCGGTGCGCGAGCTGGTCGCCCTCGACGGGGTACGCGAGCGCGTGGCGCGCCGCGTTCTCCTTCGCGACGACCTCGAGGTCGATGCCGCCGATCCGGGTCGTGGTGCCGGGGAACCAGGTCTCCGCGAAGTCCTCGGCGAGGCCCACGGCCTCGAAGATCTGCGCGCCGCGGTAGGAGGCGACCGTCGCGATGCCCATCTTCGACATGATCTTCAGGACGCCCTTGCCGAGCGCGTAGTTGAGGTTCGCGACGGCCTTCTCCGGGGTCACGTCGCCGAGGACGCCGCGGCGCACGAGGTCCTCGACGCTCTCCATCGCGAGGTACGGGTTCACGGCGCTCGCGCCGTAGCCGATGAGCAGCGCCGCGTGGTGCACCTCGCGCACGTCGCCCGCCTCGACCACGAGCGCGGCGCGGGTGCGGCGACCGGTGCGCACGAGGTGGTGCTGCACGGCCGAGGTCATGAGCAGCGAGGGGATCGGGGCGAGCAGCGCGTTGGCGTCGCGGTCGGTGAGCACGAGGAAGGTCGCGCCCGCGTCGATCGCGGCGACGGCCTCCTCGCAGATCTCGTGGAGCCGCTCCTCGAGCGCCCGCGCTCCGCCGGCCACGTGGTACAGCCCCTTGAGGCGCGCGGCGCGGAAGTCCGCGGTGCCCTCGAGCGTGTGGACGCCGTAGATCGTGGCGAGCTCGTCGTTGTCGATGATCGGGAAGTCGAGCGAGAGCTGGCGCGCGTGCTCCGGCGTCTCGTCGAGCAGGTTGCCCGAGGCGCCGATGGTGACGCCGAGGCTGGTGACGATCTCCTCGCGCAGCGAGTCGAGAGGCGGGTTCGTCACCTGCGCGAACATCTGCGTGAAGTAGTCGAACAGGAGCCGCGGGCGGTCCGAGAGCACCGCGATCGGGGTATCGGTGCCCATCGCGCCGAGCGGCTCCGCGCCCTTGGCGGCCATGGGGGCGAGCAGCACCCGCAGCTCCTCCTCCGTGTAGCCGAAGGTCTGCTGGCGGCGCACGACCGAGGAGCGGGAGTGGACGATGTGCTCGCGGCGCGGGAGGTCCGCGAGGCGCACCTTCTGCTCGGCGACCCACTGCCCGTAGGGCTGAGCGCTCGCGATCTCGTGCTTGACCTCGTCGCTCGGGACGACCTCGCCGCGCTCGAGGTCCACGAGGAAGATCTCGCCGGGGGCGACGCGGCCGGTGCGGGCGATCCGCTCGCGGGGCACGTCGAGCAGGCCGGTCTCGGAGCCGAGGACGACGAGGTCGTCCTCGGTGATCCAGTAGCGCAGGGGGCGCAGTCCGTTGCGGTCCAGACGGGCGCCCACCTGGGTGCCGTCGGTGAAGACGAGCGAGGCGGGGCCGTCCCACGGCTCCTGGAGCGCCGCGTGGTACTCGTAGAAGGCGCGCAGCTCGGGGTCCATGTGGGGGTCGTTCTCCCACGGCTCCGGCACGAGCATCATGAGCGCGTGCGGGAGGGAGCGGCCCGAGAGGTGCAGCAGCTCGAGGACCTCGTCGAGGCTCGCGGAGTCGGAGGCGCCCTCGCTGTTCACGGGCAGCAGCCGCGAGAAGTCCTCCCCGAACACGTCGGTGGACATGACGCCCTCGGCCGCGCGCACGCGGTTGCGGTTGCCGATGACGGTGTTGATCTCGCCGTTGTGGGCGAGCACGCGGAAGGGGTGCGCGAGCGGCCAGGCGGGGAAGGTGTTCGTCGAGAAGCGCGAGTGGACGACCGCGAGCTCGGTGGTCATCCGCGGGTCGGCGAGGTCCGGGTAGAAGTCCGCGAGCTGCTGCGGGGTGAGCATGCCCTTGTAGACCATGACCCGGGTGGAGAGCGAGGGGAAGTACGCGCCGGTCGTGTGCTCGAACCGGCGGCGCACCGCGAAGGCGGCGCGCTCGAGGGCGAGGCCGGTGCGCTCCCCCGCCGCGTCGACGAGGAAGACCTGCTCGAAGCGGGGCTGGACGGCGGCCGCCGAGGGGCCCACGAGCCCTTCGACGATCGGGACCTCGCGCCGGCCGAGGACGCTCAGGCCCTCCTCCCGGGCGATCGTGTCGAGGGCCGCGAGGGCCTCGCCGCGGGCGGCGTCCTCGCGGGGAAGGAAGCCGATGCCGGCCGCGTAGGCGCCTCGCTCGGGGAGCTCGAGGCCGGAGACCTCGCGGAGGAAGGCGTCGGGCATCTGCAGCAGGATGCCCGCGCCGTCGCCCGTGTTCTCCTCGGCGCCCACGGCGCCGCGGTGGTCGAGGTTGAGCAGGGCGGTGAGCCCGGCCTCGACGATGTCGTGCCCGGGAGTGCCGCGGAGGGTGGCGACCATGGCCACGCCGCAGGAGTCGACCTCGCTCTCGGGCCGGTAGAGGCCCTGAGCGGGAGGGAGGCTGGAGAAGCGGGAGTCGAGGGGGATCATGCGGGACCCTTCAGGGTTCGGCCGACGGCCAGGGCGCGTCGGGAGGGACGGGTTCCGGACGTGGCCTGGCGCCTGCCGCGCGGTGGCGCGGGGGCCCGGTCCTACGATCCGGTGCGGGGCTCGTCCTGGTCGGAGGGCGGGGTGCCGGAGGTGGCGACGGCGGTCTCGTCGGGCCCGTTCCCCGGGTTCTGGGGGGAGAGCTCGAAGGCGCCGTCGGCGGCGACGGTCTCACCGCCGCGGCGACGCCGGCGGACCGTCAGGAGGCAGAACATACCCACTGCGACCACGACCATGGCGAGGGCGACCACGGTGTGGATGCGCAGCGGTCCCACCATGAGGACGGGCTCGGTGCGGATCGCGTCGATCCAGGCGCGCCCGGCGGAGTAGATGCCGACGTAGGCCCAGAACACGCGGCCGCCCGCGAGGTGGAGGCGGCGGGAGATCGCGAGCAGGACGATCACGCCGAGGAGGTTCCAGACCTGCTCGTAGAGGAAGGTCGGGTGGTAGCCGCCCGGGGTGCAGCCGGCGATGGTCTCGCCGTTGGTGACGCAGGTGACCTGCCAGGCCCAGGGGAGGTCCGTCGGGGGGCCGTACAGCTCCTGGTTGAACCAGTTGCCGAAGCGGCCGATCGCCTGGGCGACCATCAGCGTGGGGGCGATCGTGTCCGCGAGCGCGGCGAAGGAGACCTTCTTGA
This sequence comes from Brachybacterium sp. SGAir0954, assembly GCF_005490785.1. Lineage (GTDB taxonomy): Bacteria > Actinomycetota > Actinomycetes > Actinomycetales > Dermabacteraceae > Brachybacterium > Brachybacterium rhamnosum. Next base: position 2,549,162 of record NZ_CP027295.1, read on the forward strand.
TCCGCGACATGACGTACACGGCGATCGCGCCGCCGGCCACGCCGCCGTAGATCGCGAGGCCGCCCTGCCAGATGTAGAGCACCGCGACAGGGTTCCCGCCGGGGCCGAAGAACGGCTCCGGGGAGGTGAGGACGTGCCAGACCCGGGCGCCGACGATGCCGGCGATGATCCCCGCGAAGGCGATGTCGAAGAGGTCGTCGCCGTCCCCGCCGCGGGCCACCCAGCGCTTCGTGGCCCACCACAGGGCGACGCCCATCCCCAGCAGGATGCAGATCGCGTAGAAGTGGATCGTCAGCGGTCCGAGGTGGATCGCGGAGATCGGGGAGCTGGGGATCATGGCCGTGCCCCGGCGCCGCGCGCGCGGTCCACGCCGGCGCGGAGGTCGTCGGCGACGGCGGCGAGCGGCGCGAGGTCGCCCTCGGGGCTCTCGATCAGCGCGCGCACGAAGGCGGAGCCGACGATCACGCCGTCGGCGTAGGAGCCCACCTGCGCGGCCTGGGCGCCGTCGGAGACGCCGAGGCCCACGCACACGTTGCGGGCGCCCGCGGCGCGGGTGCGCTCGACGAGGCCCTCGGTCGCGGCGGAGACGCTCGCGCGGGTGCCGGTGACGCCCATCGTGGAGGCGGCGTAGACGAAGCCGCGGCTGTGCCCGGCGACGTAGGCGAGGCGGTCGGCCGGGGAGCTCGGGGCGACGAGGAAGACGCGGTCCACCCCGTGCTCCTCGCTCGCGGCGATCCAGTCGGCGCCCTCGTCGGGGATGAGGTCCGGGGTGATGACCCCCGCGCCGCCGGCGCCGGCGAGGTCCCGGGCGAAGGCGTCCGGGCCGTAGGCCAGGATCGGGTTCCAGTAGGACATGACGAGGATCGCGGCGCCGCGGCCGGAGAGCGCCTCGACGGCCTCGAGCACGTGGCGGGTGCGGGTCCCGGCGGCGAGGGCCGCGCTCGCGGCCTGCTGGATGACGGCGCCGTCCATGACGGGGTCGGAGTAGGGCAGGCCCAGCTCGATCATGTCCGCACCGTGGTCGATGAGCGTGCGAGCGGCATCGATCGAGCCCTGCACGGACGGGAAGCCGACGGGCAGGTAGCCGATCAGGGCGGGGCGGCCCTCGGCGCGGGCGGCGTCGATCGCATGGCCGGCGCGCAGCCGGTCGGTGCCGCTCGCGGCGACGGAGCGGGGCGCGGTCATCGCGTGGCCTCCTGGGCAGGGGTGTCGAGGGTGCCGCGGGCGAGCTCGCGCAGGTGCTCGAGATCGCCGGGGACGCCCGGGAAGGTGCCCTGCTCGGCGGGGCGGTCCTGGTCGTCGACGAGGCCGAACCAGCGCGAGGCCGTGTCGACGTCCTTGTCGCCGCGGCCGGAGAGGCTCACGAGGATCGTGGACCCCTCCCCCAGCTCACGGCCCAGCTCGAGCGCTCCCGCGAGGGCGTGGGCGGACTCGACGGCGGGCATGATGCCCTCGGTCATGGAGAGCAGGGCGAAGGCGTCCATCGCGGGTCCGTCGTCGATCGCGCGGTACTCGGCGCGGCCGGTCGCCGCGAGCCAGGCGTGCTCGGGGCCGACGCTCGGGTAGTCGAGCCCCGCGGAGACGGAGTGCGAGGGGATGGTCTGGCCGTCCTCGTCCTGCATGACGAAGCTGCGCGCCCCGTGGAGCACGCCGGGCGTCCCGCCGGTGAGGGTCGCGCTGTGGCGTCCGGTCGCGATCCCGTCGCCGCCTGCCTCGCAGCCGACGAGCCGCACGAGCGGGTCGGTGTCGTCGAGGAAGGCGTGGAAGATGCCCATGGCGTTGGAGCCGCCGCCCACGCACGCGACGACCGCGTCGGGCAGGGCGCCGGTGCGCTCGAGGACCTGGGAGCGGGCCTCCTCGCCGATGATCCGGTGGAAGTCGCGGACCATCGTCGGGAAGGGGTGGGGGCCGGCGACCGTGCCCAGCAGGTAATGGGTGGTCTCCACGTTGGCGACCCAGTCGCGGAAGGCCTCGTTGATGGCGTCCTTGAGCGTGCGGGACCCCTGGGACACGGCGACGACGTCCGCCCCGAGCAGGCGCATCCGGGCGACGTTCAGCGCCTGCCGCTCGGTGTCCTCCTCACCCATGTAGATCGTGCACTCGAGGCCGAACAGGGCCGCGGCGGTCGCGGTCGCGACGCCGTGCTGGCCGGCGCCGGTCTCCGCGATGACGCGGGTCTTGCCCATGCGCCGCGTGAGCAGCGCCTGGCCCAGCACGTTGTTGATCTTGTGGCTGCCGGTGTGGTTGAGGTCCTCGCGCTTGAGCAGGATCCGCGCGCCGCCGGCGAGCCTCGAGAACCGCGGCGCCTCGCTGAGCAGGGAGGGGCGGCCGGTGTACTCGGCGCACAGCCGGCGGTACTCGGCGAGGAACTCCGGGTCCACGAGAGCCTTCTCGTAGACCTCGGTGAGCTCGTCGAGGGCGGGCACGAGCGCCTCGGGCAGGAAGCGCCCGCCGAAGTCGCCGAAGTAGGGGCCGGTGACGGCGCGCAGCGGCGTCGTGGGGCGGGTGAGCTCGGGCAGCACGGGGCCGTCCTGGGGAGCGGTGTCGGTCATCGGCTCTCTCCGTCCTGCTGGGGCCGGCCGCGGCGGGTGACCGCGCGGAAGGCGGCGGCCTCGCGGGCCGGGTCGTCGGTGGTCACGAGGGCCTCGCCCACGAGCACGGCGTCGGCGCCGGCGGCCGCGTAGGCCTCGACGTCCGCGACGCCTGCGACGGCGGACTCGCCGATCGCGAGGGGGCCGGCGGGGATCCGCCGCAGCAGCGCGGCGGCGCGGTCGAGGTCCACGTCGAGGGTGCGCAGGTTGCGGGCGTTGACGCCGACGATGTCGGCGCCGAGGGCGAGGGCGCGCTCGACCTCCTCCTCGGTGTGGGTCTCCACGAGGGCCTGCATGCCGAGGCCCGTGATCTGGTCGTGCAGGTCCCGCAGGAGCGCGTCGTCGAGCGCGGCCACGATGAGCAGCACGAGATCCGCTCCGTGGGCCCGCGCCTCGGTCACCTGGTAGGGGTCCACGACGAAGTCCTTGCGCAGCACGGGCACCTCGACCCGGGCGCGCACGGCGTCGAGGTCCGCGAGGGTGCCGCCGAAGCGGCGCTCCTCCGTGAGCACGCTGATCGCGCTCGCCCCCGCGCCCGCGTAGGCAGCCGCGAGGACGGCGGGCTCGGGGATCTCGGAGAGCGCGCCCTTGGAGGGGCTGCGGCGCTTGACCTCCGCGATCAGACCCATGGTCGTGCCGTCGCCCGCGAGGGAGGCGCGGGCGTCCCGTGCCGGGGCGGTCGCCGCGGCGCGCTCCTCGACCGCGGCGAGGGGGACCTCGGCGCGGCGGGCGGCGAGGTCCTCGCGGACGCCGACGATGATCTCGTCGAGGACCGTTCCGGTGAGGGTCACGGGTGCACTCCTGCAGGGGTCGGGCCGATCACGGCGGGGCCAGATCAGGCGCCGATCAGGGACGTCGGGGCGATGAACCAGAAGGCCGGGATGTTGCGGAGCACCGCGAACACGAGGGCCAGCACGGCGAGGAGGACGACCACGACCTGCGGCGGCGGGCCGAGGGTGCGTCCCTGCACTCGCCGTGCGGTCCAGAGTACGAGTCCCGCGGCGACGACGGGCAGGGCGACCACGATGAGGACGTTGTTGCGCAGGGCGAGCAGCGGATCGCCGTCGAGCAGCGCGTGCACGGCGCGGGTGGCGCCGCAGCCGGGGCAGTACAGACCGGTGAGGTGGTACACCGCGCACAACGGGATGTCCGTGCGGAAGGGGTCGAACACCTGCTGCACGAGCAGGGCGAGGCCGGCGCCGCCGAGGGCGATGCCGAGCGGGAGCAGGGCGCGGTGCGGGCCGCGGGGCCGCGGGTCCTCCGGCGCGGGGAGGCCGTCCCCGGCCCGCACCGCGGAGCTCACGAGGTGGCGGCCGAGCGGGTGGGGCGCTTCTTCCCGAGGCCGACGACGGACATGACGACGCCGGCGACGACGGAGAGCGCCGTGACGACGATGCCGACGACGAGCAGCGCGGGCATTCCGATGACCATGCCGAGCGCCGCGAGCGTGATGCCGATCACGACGCCGAGGCTGAGCGTCCAGGCGGCGGGGGTCTTGCCCTCGTTGTGCGGCGGGGGCGGCGGCACCGTGTAGGTCTTGGTCATCGTCCAGCTCCGATCGAAGGCGTGGGGTACGGGGTCATTGTGCCACGCCAGCGGGCGGATCTTCGCGGTCCGCGGGGCGTGCGGCGGGTCCTGACGCGGCGCTGTGACGCGGGTCATCGGACGTCGCGGGGACCTGCTCGTCCGCTGCGTCGGCGTGCTCCTGGGCCGGCGCGGGCTCCGCGTCGGCATCGGGGTCGGCGTCGTCGTCCGGGGGCTCGGTGGGGTCCTCGCCCCGGGTGAGGGCGTCCCAGGCGGCGGCCGGGTCCTGCTCCGGGTCCACGGCGCGGCGCGGGGCGAGCGTCGCCCGCGAGTAGCGGCTGCTCCCGCGGGGCCAGCGGCCGCCCACGACGAGCACGAGGACGCCCAGCAGGGCGAGCAGCGCGCCGCCGACGATCGCGGCGACGGGCCAGGCGCTCGCGGTCGCGTGCAGCTCGACGCCGGAGATGCCCGTCGCGTCGGCGACCGCGCCGGCAGAGGCCGCCGTGGGGTCGCCGAGCATGCCGGCGGCGGCCACGACGGTGCCGATGCCCGCGAGGGCCAGCACGGGGCCGGTCACCCAGCGCACCCAGCGCGAGGAGAGGGAGGTCGCGGCCGCGGCCGCGAGGGCCACGAGCGACAGGGCGAGCACGGCCGGGGCGGCGTCCGCACCGGTCACGGGATAGGTCTGCACGGCTCCGGTGATGTCCGGGGCGGTGGCGGTCGCCCAGCTGGTGCGGGTGCTGCCGGCGACGAGGCCCGCGATGACGAGTCCGCCCAGGACCGCGCCCCGGCGGCCCGGTCCGCGGCGGCGGCCCGTCGGTCCGTCCGGGGCGCCGGTCGTGCGAGCCTCGACAGCGCTGTCTGCGCTGTCGGTGCGCTCGGGCAACGGCGCCGGGGTGGTGTCGTCGGCGCTCATGCGGGCCGCAGGGTCTCGGCGGAGGCGACGGCGCGCAGGGCGGCGGCCGCCTTGGACTGGGTCTCGCGATGCTCCATCGTGGGGACCGAGTCCGCCACCACTCCCCCGCCGGCCTGCACGTGGGCGGTGCCGTCCTTGAGCACGGCGGTGCGGATCGCGATCGCCATGTCCATGTCCCCGGCGAAGTCGATGTAGCCGACCGTGCCGCCGTAGACGCCGCGGCGCACCGGCTCGAGCCGGTCGATGATCGCCATCGCGGAGGGCTTCGGGGCGCCCGAGAGCGTCCCCGCGGGGAAGGTCGAGCGCAGCGCGTCGTAGGCACGGGCGTCCTCGCGGAGGCGGCCCGTGACCGTGGACACGATGTGCTGGATGTGCGAGAACCGCTCGATGTGCATGAAGTCGCGCACCACCACCGTGCCCGGCTCGCAGAAGCGCTGCAGGTCGTTGCGGGAGAGGTCCACGAGCATGAGGTGCTCGGAGCGCTCCTTGGGATCGGCGAGCAGCTCCTCCGCGAGGGCCTGGTCCTCCTCCGGGCTCGCGCCGCGGGGGCGGGAGCCGGCGATCGGGTGGGTGGTCGCGGTGCGGCCGCGCACGGTCACGAGCGACTCGGGGCTCGCGCCGACCACGTCGATCGGGGCGCCGTCGGCATCGGTCGTGCGCAGCAGGAACATGTAGGGGCTCGGGTTCATGCGCCGCAGCACCCGGTACACGTCCAGCGGGTCGGTCGCCGTGGGCAGCGAGAACCGCTGCGAGGGCACGACCTGGAAGATCTCGCCGTCGACGATGTCGCGCACCGCCTCCTGCACCGCGGCCTCGTACTCGAGCTGGGCGGTGCGGGACTTCGGCTCGACCTCGCGCACGCCCGTGTAGGCGACCGCGCCGTCGCCGCCCGGGCCGCGGAGCTTCCCGCGCAGCGCGTCGAGGCGGTCCACGGCCGCGTCGTAGGCGGCGTCGACGTTGTCCGGGGAGCCGTCGATGTTCAGGGCGTTCGCGACGAGCAGCACGGTCGCGTCGTGCGCGTCGTGGACGAGCACGTCCTCGGCGAGCAGCATCGAGAGGTCGGGCAGGCCGATCTCGTCCGGCGGGGAGTCGGGCAGGCGCTCCCAGTAGCGCACCGCGTCGTAGGCGAGGTAGCCGACCATGCCGCCCGTGAACGGGGGCAGGTGCGGCAGCCGCGCGGCGCGGAAGGCGGAGGTGATCTCCTGCAGCGCCTCGACGGGCGTGCCGCCCTCGGCGAGGCCCGCGGGCACGTCGCCGATCCAGCGGGCGCGGCCGCCGGACTCGGTGAGCACGGCGCGGGCGCGGGCGCCGATGATCGACCAGCGGGAGTCCTCGCCCTCCCCGGCGGACTCCAGCAGGAACGTGCCCCGCGCGTCGGTGCCGCGGGTGATGCGGCGGTACAGGGAGATCGGGGTGTCCTCGTCGGCGAGCAGCCGCAGGGTCACCGGGACGATGCGCTGGCGGGCGGCGAGGGCGCGGAAGGTCTCACGGTCGGGCTGGACGACGCCGAGGGCGTCCCCCTCGATCCCGCCCACGAGCTCGGGGTAGGACTCGGCGCTCATGCGGTGCGCTCCTCCGGGTGCAGGACCACGGCCTCCAGCTCCCCGCCGTCGAAGCAGGTGTCGGTGTCGCGGTGGCAGGCCGGGCCGATCTGGTCCACCTCGAGCAGCAGCGTGTCGCCGTCGCAGTCCAGGGACGCGGAGCGCACGTACTGCACGTGCCCGCTGGTCTCCCCCTTGACCCACAGCTCCTGGCGGGAGCGGGACCAGTAGGTCGCGCGGCCCGTGGTGAGCGTGCGGTGCAGGGCCTCGTCGTCCATCCAGCCGACCATGAGCACGCGACGGCTGCTCGCGTCCTGGACGACGGCGGTCACGAGCCCCTGCGGGTCACGCTTGAGCCGGGCGGCGAGGGCGGGGTCGAGCCCGGGGGCCGCCGGTGAGGAGGCGGTGGGGGCCGCGGCGTCCGCGGCGCTCACAGGGCACGCTCCAGCTCGGCGACCCGATCGGTGCGCTCCCAGGTGAACTCGGGCAGCTCGCGACCGAAGTGGCCGTGCACGGCGGTGCGCGCGTAGATCGGGCGGAGCAGGTCCAGGGCGTCGATGATCGCGGCGGGGCGCAGGTCGAAGACCTTCTCGACGGCGCGGGCGATGAGGTGGTCGGCGACCTTGCCGGTCCCGAACGTCTCGACGTACAGGCCGACGGGGGCGGCGACGCCGATCGCGTAGGCGACCTGCACCTCGCAGCGGTCCGCGAGGCCGGCGGCGACGACGTTCTTCGCGACCCAGCGCATCGCGTACGCGGCGGAGCGGTCGACCTTGCTCGGGTCCTTGCCGGAGAAGGCGCCGCCGCCGTGGCGCGCCATGCCGCCGTAGGTGTCGACGATGATCTTGCGGCCCGTGAGGCCCGCGTCCCCCTTGGGGCCGCCGATGACGAAGCGGCCCGAGGGGTTCACGTGGAAGGTGACGTCCTCGACGTCCAGGCCGATGCCCGCGAGCTCCTCGAGCACGGGGGCGATGACCACGCGGCGCAGGCCCGGGTCGAGCTGCTCGCGCACGTCGACATCGTCGTCGTGCTGGGAGGAGACGACGACGGCCTCGACGCTGCGGGCCACGCCGTCGGCGTCGTAGCCGATCGAGACCTGGGTCTTGCCGTCCGGGCGGAGGAAGGGCAGCACTCCGCTGCGGCGGGCCTCGGAGAGGTTCTCGGAGAGCTTGTGCGCGGCGTGCACGGGCAGCGGCATGAGCTCGGGGGTGTCGTTGCAGGCGTACCCGAACATGAGGCCCTGGTCCCCGGCGCCGAGGTTCGCGAAGGCCTCCGTGGAGCCGCCGTCGCGGCGCTCCCAGGACTCGTCGACGCCCGCGGCGATGTCGGGGCTCTGCGCGCCGATCGAGACCTCGATGCCGCACGAGTCCGCGTCGAAGCCCTTCGCGGAGGAGTCGTAGCCGATCTCGCGGATGACGTCCCGCACGATGCGGGCGACGTCGCTGTAGCCGGTGGTGCGCACCTCGCCCGCGACGTGCACGAGTCCGGTGGTCACCATCGTCTCGACGGCGACGCGGGCGCCGGGGTCCTGCGCGAGCATGTCGTCGAGGATGGCGTCGGAGATCTGGTCGCAGATCTTGTCGGGGTGCCCTTCGGTGACCGATTCGGACGTGAAGGTGCGCAGGTCGCTGGACGTCATGCGTCCCAGGGTAGGACAGGCAGGCGCGGGACGAGCGCGTCGAGCACGGCGTGGGCGACCGTGACCTTGCTCCCGCTCGCCTCGCCGCGGATCTCCCCCTGGGCGTCGAGGATCCGCACCGCGTTGTCCTCGGCCCCGAAGACGCCCGTGGAGACGTCGTTGAGGACGAGCAGGTCCGCGCCCTTGCGTCGCGCCTTCTGCGCCCCGAGCTCGAGGGCGGTGCCGCCCTCTCCCCCGGTCTCCGCAGCGAAGCCGGCGATCACGGGCCGCGCCGGGTGGGAGGAGACGGAGCGCACCTCGACGCTGTGACGCAGGATGTCGCGGGTGCGGGCGAGCGCGAGCACGGGCACGGAGTCCGGCTGCGACTCGTCCTTCTTGATCTTGTCCCCGGAGCGCGAGGCCGCCGTGAAGTCCGCGACGGCGGCGGCCATGACGAGGGCGTCCACGCCGTCCAGACGGGCCTCGACGGCCTCGGCGAGCTCGGCGGCGCTGCCCACGTCCACGCGCTCGGCGCCGGGAGGGGTCTCGAGGTCGACGTTGGCGGCGAGCAGCTGCACGCGCGCGCCGCGGGCGAGGGCGGCATGGGCGAGCGCCCAGCCCTGCTTGCCCGAGGAGTGGTTGCCGAGATAGCGCACGGGGTCGAGCTCCTCACGCGTGCCACCGGCGGTAACGAGCACGGTGCGCCCGGCGAGGTCGCGGCGCACGGCGCCGTCCTCGGCGCGCGGTGCGGCGAGCACGGCGCGCGCGGCGGCGAGGATCGCCTCGGGCTCGGGCAGTCGCCCCGCACCGGAGTCCGGGCCGGTCAGGCGCCCCACGGCCGGCTCGAGCACGATCGTCCCGCGCTCGCGCAGCACGGCGACGTTCTCGCGGGTGGCGGGGTGCTCCCACATCTCGGTGTGCATCGCCGGGGCGACGACGACCGGCCCGCGGGTCACGAGCAGCGAGGCGGTGAGCATGTCGTCCGCCCGGCCGGCCCGCATCCGAGCGAGCAGATCGGCGGTGGCGGGGGCGACGATCGTCAGATCGGCCTCCTGGCCGTGGCGCACGTGCGCGACCTCGTCGACCTGCTCGAAGACGCTCGTGAGCACCGGATGGTGGCTCAGCGCCTCCCAGGTGGCACGGCCCACGAACTCGAGGGACGCGGCGGTGGGGACCACGCGCACCTCGGCCCCGACGCCGACAAGGCCGCGCACCAGGTGCGCGGCCTTGTACGCGGCGATGCCGCCGCCGATGCCGACCAGGACCCGTGCGCCGCTCAGATCCGCGGCGCGTCCCGGAGGAGTCATCTCAGAGCGTGAAGTCCGTGGACGGCGCCTCGGGGGCGTCGTCGCCGAGGACGAGCGGGGCAGGGGCGTCGGGATCCGGGGCGGCGGCCGCGGCGAGCTCCTCCTCGTCCACCTCGCGGACGGTCAGCAGGCCCTCGTCGATCTCGCGCAGCGCGATCGAGAGGGGCTTCTCCTGGTTCTCGACGTCCACCAGCGGGCCGACGAACTCGAGCAGGCCCTCGGAGAGCTGCGAGTAGTAGGCGTTGATCTGGCGGGCGCGCTGGGACGCGTAGAGCACCAGGGCGTACTTCGAGTCGACGGTCTCCAGGAGACGGTCGATCGGCGGGTTCGTGATGCCCTCGGGCTGGGCGACGGTTCCGGCCACGGAAGTCCCTTCATCGAAAGTGTGCGTGCGACGGTCCAGGATACGCCCTGGAGCCGTGCGAGCGCGAGGCGTTCCGGGGCGGGGTCGGGTGAGACTGCGCACTCCCCCGACCCTCGCGCCTGGCCCGGTGCGCGGGGCGGATGATCAGCGCCGGACGCCGAGGAGCGCGGCGAGCTCGTCCGCCGCGCGCTCCACCACGTCGTTGACGATGGTGACGTCGAACTCGCTCTCGGCGGCGAGCTCGACCTTCGCGGTCTCGAGCCGGCGGGCCCGCTCCTCCTCGTCCTCCGTGCCGCGTCCCACGAGCCGGTCCACGAGCGTGTCCCAGTCCGGCGGGGCGAGGAAGACGAAGTGCGCCTCGGGCATGGTCTCGCGCACCTGGCGGGCTCCGGCGAGGTCGATCTCGAGGAGCACGGGCCGGCCGGCCGCGTGCATCTCCTCGACGGGGCCGCGCGGGGTCCCGTACTTGTTGCGGCCGTGGACCACGGCCCACTCGAGCATCTGGCCCTCGTCGACGAGACGGGTGAACTCCTCCTCGCTCACGAAGCGGTAGTGCACGCCGTCGATCTCCCCGGGCCGCGGGGCACGGGTGGTCGCGGAGACGGACAGCCAGATCTCGGGATAGCGCGCGCGGATCGCGGCGGAGACCGTGCCCTTGCCGACCGCGGTGGGGCCGGCGAGGACCGTCACGGGGGCCGGTGCCGTGGCGGCACCGGCCCCGTCGAGCGGCGTCACTCCGAGAAGTGCGAGACGAGCTTCTCCGCCTGATGGGAGCCGAGGCCCCGGATCTTGCGGGACGGGGAGATGCCGATCTCCTCCATGATCTGCTGCGCCTTGACCTTGCCGACGCCCGGGAGGGCCTCGAGCAGCGCCGCGACGCGGAGGCGACCGATCACCTCGTTGGTCTCGGCCTCCTCGAGGACCTTCTGGATCTCCTCGCTGCGACGACCGGCGCTGTCCTTGAGCCGGGCCTTGATGGCGGCGCGCTCGCGGCGGGCCTCAGCGGCCTTCTTGAGGGCCTCGGCCCGCTGCTCGGGGGTGAGGGGAGGGAGAGCCACGGTTCTAACCTCTTCTGTCGCTGGTGGTACGCAGGAACCGGAAGGCCCCCGCACGTGGGAAGAGCGTAACCCCATCGACGTGTCGGAGCACACTGATCGCCCGAGGTGTCGCAGATCAGGGGCATGTGCACTCCCCCGGGGAGGCGTCCGGGACGCCGACGGGGCGGGCCCGGCGAGCGGTGATCCGCCCCGGTCCCGCCCCGTCGCCGCGGCTCAGCTGTAGTCGGCCTGCAGGTCCTTCGCGCGCACCCGCAGGTCCTCGACCGACGGGCCCGCGGCGAGAAGCCCGCGGGACACCGAGACCAGCACGTGACCTGCGGATTCACCGAAGACGTCGGCGAGCTCCGCGATGCCCGCGCCCTGGGCGCCGAAGCCCGGGGCGAGGAGCGGCACGCTCGGTGCGGCCGCGTCCAGGCCGAGGCGACGATAGGCGTCCCCCACCGTCGCGCCGACCACGAGCCCGACCGAGCCCCAGACGGATCCGTCGCCGCCGCCGCGCTCCTCGGCGTGTCGCGCCACGCCGAGCGCGACGCTCGTGCCGTCGGCCGCGATCGCGTGCTGCACGCCGTGCCCCTCGGGGTTCGAGGTCAGCGCGAGCAGGAACACGCCCTTGCCGTGCTCGAGCGCGAGGTCCACGGCGGGGTCCAGGGACCCGGCACCGAGGAACGGGCTCGCCGTGATGGCATCGGCCTCGAGCGGGGCGCCGGGGCGCAGGTACGCCTCGGCGTAGGCGCCCATGGTGGAGCCGATGTCCCCGCGCTTGACGTCGAGGATCGTGAGGATGCCGCGCTCCCGGGCACCGGCGAGCAGCTCCTCGAGCACCGCCAGACCGCGGGAGCCGTGGCGCTCGTAGAACGCCGACTGCGGCTTGATCGCGGCGACCTGCCCGTCCACGGCGTCGAGCACCGCCCGGGAGAAGGTGGCCAGCCCGGCCGGGGAGTCCGGCAGCTCCCACTGCGCGAGCAGCCCCGCGTGGGGGTCCACGCCGGCGAGCAGCGGGCCGTGCTCCGCGACGGCGGCCTGCAGCCGTGCGCCGAAGCTCACCGGCCCGGTCGCCCCGGCCGTGCTGCTCACGCCGTCACCGTCCGCGCGGCCACGAGGCGTGCGGTGTGCTCCTGGAGGCTGAGCACCGAGAACGGCTCCTCCGGGAGCGCCTCGATCGCCTGCACGGCCGCCTGGAACTCCTGCAGCGTGGTGATGATCGGGACGTCCATGCTCGTCGCCGCCGCGCGGATCGCGTAGCCGTCCGCGCGGGCGTCGGAGCCCGAGGGGGTGTTGAGCACGAGCGCGATCTGCTCGGACTCGATCATCTCGATGACGCTGTCGCCCTCGCCGGCCTCGGAGGCCTTGCGCAGGACCCGGCACGGGATGCCGGAACGGCGCAGCACACGGCCGGTGCCCGCGGTGGAGAGGATCTCGAAGCCGAGGGCCGCGAGCCGCGCGACGGGCAGCACCACGCCGCGCTTGTCGCCGTCGGCCACGGAGACGAACACCGCCCCGGAGGTGGGCAGACCCTGGCCGGAGACCGCCAGCTGCGACTTCGCGAAGGCGAGCGGGAAGGTCGTGTCCAGGCCCATCACCTCGCCGGTCGAGCGCATCTCGGGGCCCAGCAGGGAGTCCACCGCGCGGCCCTCGGCGGTGCGGAACCGTTTGAAGGGCAGGACGGCCTCCTTGACCGCGATCGGCGCGTCGTCCGGGAGCGAGGTGCCGTCGCCCTCCGCGGGCAGCACGCCCGCGGCCCGCAGCTGCGCGACGCTCTCCCCCGCCATGACGCGGGCGGCGGCCTGGGCGAGCTGAACGCCGGTGGCCTTCGAGACGAAGGGCACCGTGCGGGAGGCGCGCGGGTTCGCCTCGAGGACGAAGAGGATGTCCTGCGCGAGCGCGTACTGCACGTTCAGCAGGCCGCGCACGCCCACGCCGCGCGCGATCGCGAGGGTCGACTCGCGGATCCGCTCGAGCACGCCGTCGCCGAGGGTCACCGGGGGCAGGGTGCAGGCCGAGTCGCCCGAGTGGATCCCGGCCTCCTCGATGTGCTCCATGATCCCGCCCATGTAGAGCTCCTCGCCGTCGTACAGGGCGTCGACGTCGATCTCGGTCGCGGTGTCGAGGAAGCGGTCGATGAGGATCGGCGCCTCGGCGCGACCGCCCTCGGGGAGGTTGCGGCCCACGTAGTCCGTCAGCTGCGCCTCGTCGTAGACGATCTCCATGCCGCGGCCGCCCAGCACGTAGCTGGGGCGCACGAGCACGGGGTAGCCCACCTCTCGGGCCACCTCGAGCGCGTCGCCGAGCCCCCAGGCGGTGCCGTAGGGCGGGGCCGGGAGGGAGGCGTCGGCGAGGACGGCGCCGAAGTGGCCGCGGTCCTCGGCGAGGTCGATCGCCGCGGGGCTCGTGCCGATGATCGGCAGGCCCGCGGCCTCGAGCCGGCGGGCGAGGGCGAGGGGGGTCTGCCCGCCGAGCTGCACGATGACGCCGGCCACGGGGCCCACGGCCTTCTCCGCCTCGTACACCTCGACGACGTCCTCGAAGGTGAGGGGCTCGAAGTAGAGGCGGTCGGCGACGTCGTAGTCCGTCGACACGGTCTCGGGGTTGCAGTTGACCATGACGGTCTCGTAGCCGCCGCCGGGGAGGTCCCGGTCGCCGAGGGCGAGCACCGCGTGGACGCACGAGTAGTCGAACTCGATACCCTGGCCGATCCGGTTCGGGCCCGAGCCGAGGATGAGCACGGCCGGCCGCTCGCGCGGCTCGATCTCCGTCTCCTGGTCGTAGCTCGAGTAGTGGTACGGCGTGCTCGAGGCGAACTCGGCGGCGCACGTGTCCACGGTCTTGAAGACGGGGTTGATGCCGAGCGCCTCGCGCACGCCCTTGACGACGTCGCCGCCCTGGCCGCGCAGCTCGCCGATCTGGTCATCGGAGAGGCCGTGGCGCTTGGCCAGCCGCATGAGCTCCGCGTCGAGCACGGAGGCCGAGCGGATCTCGGCGGCGATCTCCGCGACCAGCAGCATCTGGTCCAGGAACCACGGGTCGATCGCGGTGGCCTCGTGGACCCGCTCGAGCGTCTCGTCGACGTCCACGACGCCCTCCGCGGCGGACCACAGCACGCGGGCGAGCGCCCCGAGGCGACCGTCGGTCGCGATCCGGGAGGCATCGATGAGCTCGGTGACCTCGGCGGGGCTCGGCGGCCGGCCCGCGTAGGAGACCGCGGCGCCCTTGACGTCGAGGGAGCGCTGCGCCTTGCCGAGCGCCTCGGTGAAGCTGCGGCCCAGGGCCATCGCCTCGCCGACGCTCTTCATGGTCGTGGTGAGCGTCGGGTCCGCCGCCGGGAACTTCTCGAAGGCGAAGCGGGGCACCTTGACGACGACGTAGTCGAGGGTCGGCTCGAAGCTCGCCGGGGTGGTGCCGGTGATGTCGTTGCGGATCTCGTCGAGCGTGTAGCCGATCGCGAGGCGCGCGGCGATCTTCGCGATCGGGAAGCCCGTCGCCTTGGAGGCGAGCGCCGAGGAGCGGGAGACGCGGGGGTTCATCTCGATGACGACCACGCGCCCCGTCGCGGGGTCCACCGCGAACTGCACGTTGCAGCCGCCCGTGTCGACGCCGACCTCGCGGATGATGCCGATGCCGAGGTCGCGGAGCTTCTGCAGCTCGACGTCGGTGAGGGTCAGCGCGGGGGCGACGGTCACCGAGTCGCCGGTGTGCACGCCCACGGGGTCGACGTTCTCGATCGAGCAGATGACCACGCAGTTGTCGGCACGGTCGCGCATGAGCTCGAGCTCGAACTCCTTCCAGCCGAGGATCGACTCCTCCAGGAGCACCTCGGTGGTCGGCGAGTAGTGCAGGCCGTCGCCGCCGATGCGGCGCAGGTCCGCCTCGTCGTAGGCCATGCCGGAGCCCAGGCCGCCCATGGTGAAGCTCGGGCGCACGACCATCGGGTAGCCGAGCTCGTCGGCGGCCTCGAGCAGGTCCTCGATGCTGTGGCAGATCCGGGAGCGGGCAGAGTCCCCGCCCACGCGCTCGACGACGCCCTTGAACAGCTGGCGGTCCTCGGCCTTCTGGATCGCGTCGAGGCTCGCGCCGATCATCTCGACGCCGAACTCCTCCAGGGTGCCGTTCTCGGCGAGGGCGACGGCGGCGTTGAGCGCCGTCTGCCCGCCGAGGGTCGGCAGGATCGCGTCGGGGCGCTCGGCGGCGATGATCGTCCGGATGACGTCGGGGTCGATCGGCTCGACGTACGTGGCGTCGGCGATCTCCGGGTCGGTCATGATCGTCGCGGGGTTCGAGTTCACGAGGATCACCCGCAGGCCCTCCTCGCGGAGCACGCGGCAGGCCTGGGTGCCGGAGTAGTCGAACTCGGCGGCCTGGCCGATGACGATCGGGCCGGAGCCGATGACGAGGACGGACGAGATGTCGGTGCGGCGGGGCATCAGGACTCCTTGCTCTGGTCGCCGGCGCGGCGGGCGCGCACGAGGTCGACGAGGCGGTCGAAGAGGTAC
Organism: Brachybacterium sp. SGAir0954; assembly: GCF_005490785.1. GTDB lineage: Bacteria > Actinomycetota > Actinomycetes > Actinomycetales > Dermabacteraceae > Brachybacterium > Brachybacterium rhamnosum. The sequence continues at coordinate 2,564,568 of NZ_CP027295.1, forward strand.
GAGGCGTCGTGGGGTCCCGCGGCGGCCTCGGGGTGGTACTGGACCGAGAAGGCCGGCAGGTCGAGGCAGCGCAGACCCTCGACCACGTCGTCGTTGAGGCCGACGTGGGAGACGACGACCTTCCCGTAGCGGCCGCCGTCGTGGGGAGCGGTGTGCTCGCCCTCGAGCGGGACGTCCACCGCGAAGCCGTGGTTGTGGGCCGTGATCTCGACGGTGCCCGACTCGCGGTCGAGCACCGGCTGGTTGATGCCGCGGTGCCCGTACTTGAGCTTGTAGGTCTCGAAGCCGAGGGCGCGGCCCAGCAGCTGGTTGCCGAAGCAGATGCCGAAGAACGGCAGCCCGGCGTCGAGCACGCCGCGCAGGAGCTCGACCTGCGCGTCGGCGGTCGCCGGGTCGCCCGGGCCGTTGGAGAAGAAGACGGCGTCCGCGCCGGTGGAGCGGAGCTCCTCGAGGGTCGTCGTCGCGGGCAGCAGGTGCACGCGCAGCCCGCGCTCGAGCATCGCGCGGGGGGTCGCGCCCTTGATGCCGAGGTCCACGGCGGCGACCGTGCCGATCGCCTCGCCCTCGGGCTCGAGCAGCAGCGGCTGGGCGATGGTGACCTCGTCGACGAAGCTCGCGCCCTCCATGGAGGGCTGCTCGCGGACCTGCTCGAGCAGGGCCGCCTCGCCCGCGGCGAGGGCGTCGCCGGAGAAGACGCCGCCGCGCAGGGAGCCGGTCTCGCGCAGCACGCGGGTGAGCATGCGGGTGTCGATGCCGGCGATGCCGACGACGCCCTGGCTCTCGAGCAGCTCGTCGAGGGTCTGCTCGGAGCGCCAGTTCGAGGCGACGCGGCTGGCCTCGCGCACGGCGTAGCCGCGCACCCACACCCGGGAGGACTCCATGTCCTGGGCGTTGGCGCCAGTGTTGCCGATGTGCGGAGCGGTCTGCACGACGATCTGCCCGGCGTAGGAGGGATCCGTGAGGGTCTCCTGGTAGCCGGTCATGCCGGTCGAGAAGACGACCTCGCCGAGGCGGGAGCCGCGGGCGCCGTAGGCGCTGCCGCGCAGGGTGGTGCCGTCCTCGAGGATCAGCAGGGCGGGCTCGGTGCGCGAGGCGCCTCGGCGCTCCCGAGCGGGGGTGGGGGCGGTCATGGGTGCTCCTTCCGGGAGAGCAGCAGGTCGTGGTCGGCGCGTGCGCCGAGGCGGAGGCCGGTGTCGAGGTCCTGGTCGCCGAGGCGCCAGCGGATGACGAGGAGTCCGTCGCCGCCCACGAACTTCCCGGCCATGCCGGGGGCGGAGGCGACGTCGAGGACGGCAGCGGCGGGGATGGTCAGGGACGGGGCTCCCTGACGGAGGATCCGCCAGGAGCCGCCGTCGCCGCGGCTCACGCGCGCCGTGGAGCGCGCGCCGAGACCGTGGGCGACGACCCGCTCGAGGGGACGGTCGGCGAGGACGGTGTCGACGTAGATCGCGTCGACGGGCCCCACCTCGGTCTCCTCGCCGAGGTCGGCGAGCTCGCTGCGGCGGTCCGGGGCGGGTAGGCCGGACTGGCGCCGGCCGCGCAGACGCCAGCCGAGCACCATGAGGCCGAGCGCCGCGAGGAACACCACCGCGAGCACGAGCACGGGCAGAAGGCGGTCCATCGCGCCTCAGCCCTCGACGAGGGCGCCGTCGCGCACGGTGACGCGGCCGCGGTGGACGGTGAGGCGGTTGCGGCCCGGCAGCTCCCGGCCCGTGAAGGGGCTGTTCATGCTGCGGGAGGCGTGCACGGCGGGGTCGACGACGGTCGTGGGGCGCGGGTCCCACACGAGCACGTTCGCGGGGCTGCCGGCCTCGAGGGGGCGGCCCTGGTCCTCGTCCCGGCCGATCCGCGCGGGGGTCTCGGACATGACGCGGGCGACGTCGCGCCAGCTGAGCGCCTCGCGGTCCACCATCGTGGACTGCACGATGGACAGCGCGGTCTCGAGGCCGGTCATGCCCATCGCCGCCTGGTCCCACTCGCGGTCCTTGGCGTCCGCGGGGTGCGGGGCGTGGTCGGTCGCGACGATGTCGATCGTGCCGTCGGCGAGGCCCTCGCGGACCGCCTCGACGTCCGCCTGCGTGCGCAGCGGCGGGTTCACCTTGTAGCGGGCGTCGAAGCCGCGCACGGACTCGTCGGTCAGCAGCAGGTGGTGCGGCGTGACCTCGGCGGTCACGGCGATGCCGCGCTGCTTGGCCCAGCGGATGATGTCGACGCTGCCCGCGGTGGACAGGTGGCAGACGTGCAGGCGGGAGCCGACGTGGTGGGCGAGCAGCACGTCGCGGGCGATGACGGACTCCTCGGCGACGGCGGGCCAGCCGGCGAGGCCGAGCTGCGCGGAGACCTCGCCCTCGTGCATCTGGGCGCCCTCGGTGAGGCGCGGGTCCTGCGCGTGCTGGGCGATGACGCCGTCGAAGGACTTCACGTACTCCAGCGCGCGGCGCATGAGGACGGGGTCGTGCACGCACTTCCCGTCGTCGCTGAACACGCGCACGCGGGCCCGGGAGCTCGCCATGGCGTCGAGCTCGGCGAGCCGCTCCCCCGCGAGGCCCACGGTGACGGCGCCGACGGGCCGCACGGTGCACCAGCCGGCGCTCTCGCCCGCGCGGGCGATCTGCTCCACCACGCCCGCCGTGTCCGCGGTGGGGGTCGTGTTGGCCATCGCGTGGACTGCCGTGTAGCCGCCGCGGGCGGCGGCGCGGGTGCCGGTCTCGACGGTCTCCGCCTCCTCGCCGCCCGGCTCGCGCAGGTGCGTGTGGAGGTCGACGAGGCCCGGGAGGACCACGCAGCCGTCCACGTCGATCACCTCGGCGCCCGCGGGCGCCTCGAGGTCCGTGCCGACGGCGGCGATCTCGCCGCCCTCGAGGAGGAGGTCCGCCGCGGTCTCGCCGTAGAGCAGGCCCCCGCGCAGGAGGAGGGTGGGTGCGGTGGTCATCGGGCGTCCTCCCGGGAGTCGGTGGCGAGCAGGTGGTAGAGCACGGCCATCCGGACGAACACGCCGGAGGAGACCTGCTCGACGATGACGCTGCGGGGGCCGTCGGCCACGTCACCGGCGATCTCGAAGCCGCGGTTCATGGGGCCGGGGTGCATGACGCGCGTGTGCTCGGGCAGCGCCGCGGCGCGGGCGGTGGAGAGGCCGTAGCGGCGCGAGTACTCCCCCGCGGTCGGGAAGAACCCGCCGCCGACCATCCGCTCGCGCTGGACGCGGAGCATCATGACGGCGTCCGGGCCCTGCCCGAGCGCTTCGTCGAGGTCGTAGGTGATCTCGCACGGCCAGGCGCTCGCGCCGACGGGGACGAGGGCCGGCGGGGCGACGAGCGTGACGCGTGCGCCGAGCAGGGTCAGCAGGAGGACGTTGGAGCGGGCGACGCGCGAGTGCAGCACGTCGCCGACGATGACGACGTGGGCGCCGTCGAGCCCGGCCTCCGGCTCCCCCGGCCGCAGGTGGCGGCGCAGGGTGAAGGTGTCGAGCAGGGCCTGCGTGGGGTGCTCGTGCGCGCCGTCGCCGGCGTTGACGATCGGCTGGTCGATCCAGCCCGCGTGGGCCAGCAGGTGCGCGGCGCCCGAGGAGCCGGAGCGGACGACGACGGCGTCCGCCCCCATCGCCTGCAGGGTGAGGGCCGTGTCCTTGAGCGACTCGCCCTTGGAGACGCTCGAGCCCTTCGCGGAGAAGTTGATGACGTCGGCGGAGAGGCGCTTGGCGGCCGCCTCGAAGCTGATGCGGGTGCGGGTGGAGTCCTCGAAGAAGAGGTTCACGACCGTGGTGCCCACGAGAGTGGGCAGCTTGCGGATCGAGCGGGACTGGGTCTGCGCCATGTGCTCGGCGGTCGCGAGCACGGCGATAGCCTCCTCGCGGGAGAGGTCCGCGATCGAGATCATGTGCTTCATCGGGTCTCCTCCTCGCCGGCGGGGCGGGCGAGGACGACCGCGTCCTCGCCGTCGGTCTCGGCGAGCTCGACGTGGACGCGCTCCCCGCGCGAGGTGGGGAGGTTCTTGCCGACGTGGTCCGCGCGGATCGGGAGCTCGCGGTGGCCACGGTCCACGAGCACCGCGAGGCGCACCGCGGAGGGGCGGCCGATCGCGCCGAGGGCGTCGAGGGCGGCGCGCACGGTGCGGCCGGAGAAGAGGACGTCGTCGACGAGGACGACGGTGCGGCCGTCGATGCCGCCGCGCGGGATGCGGGTGGGGCTCGGGGCCCGGGTGGGATGCTGCCGCAGGTCGTCGCGGTACATCGTCACGTCGAGGGAGCCGGCGAGGTCCTCGACGGGGCGGTCGATGCCCTCGGCGGCGAGGATCTGCGCGGCGAGCCGCTCGGCGAGGGGCACGCCGCGGTGCGGGATGCCCAGCAGGACGAGGTCGTCGGCACCGTGGCCGCTCTCGAGGATCTCGTGCGCGATGCGCACGAGCGCACGTCGGATCTCCTCGGGCCCCAGGATCCTGACGCGGTCCGGGACGGGGGTCGTGCTCTCGGTCATGTCTCTCCCTTCCACGCCTCACGGGACGTGTCGTTAAAGGGTGGATCGGTCCGTGCGGACCGGGGCCGAGTCTACGCGAGACCCGGCCGGGGCCACGCCGGCGCCCATCCCGTGGGACGGCGCCGGCGGGCCGTGGCGCGGAGCCGGGGCGGGCTCAGCCCAGCAGGCCCCGCACGTCGGCCAGACGCTGCAGGAGCCCATTGACGAAGCGGGGCGAGTCGTCTGTGGAGAGCGCCTCCGCGATCTTCGTGTACTCGCCGATCACGGGGCCGCGGTCCGACGCCTCGGTGTCGAAGAGCACCTCCGCGGCGCCGAGGCGCAGGATCGCGCGGTCCACGGCGGGCATGCGGTGCAGCGGCCAGTCGCGCGAGTGGGTCTCGAGCTGGTCGTCGACCTCCTCGGCGTGCTCCGCGTACCCCTCGACGAGCTCGCGGGCCCGCTCCGGGACCGGGGTCTGCGCGGCCGTCACCCGGAGACGCTGCGCGAGCACCTCGAGGACGGGCAGGCGGCGGGCGTCGGCCTCGAAGAGCACGTCGAGCGCACGGATGCGCTGACGGGTCAGGGTGTGCAGCCGGTCCGTGCGGGCCGGGAGGGTGCGCTCGAACTCGATCTCCTCCCCGTCCCGTGCGGGCAGGGGCAGACCCGGCCCCTTGCGCGGGGCCGAGGGGGTGGAGGACGCCGAGGAATCGGTCACTTCACGCGCTCGAGGTAGCTGCCGGAGCGGGTGTCGACCTTGACCTTGTCCCCCTGGTTGAGGAACAGCGGGACCTGGATCTCGCGGCCGGTCTCGAGGGTCGCGGGCTTGGTGCCGCCGTTGGAGCGGTCGCCCTGCAGGCCCGGCTCGGTGAAGCTGATCGTGAGGACCACGGAGGCCGGGAGCTCGACGAACAGCGCCTCGCCCTCGTGGAAGGCGATGATGACGTCCTGTCCCTCGAGCATGAAGTCCTTGGCGTCACCGACGGTCTCCGCGGTGACGTTGGTCTGCTCCCAGTTGCTGGGGTCCATGAAGACGTACAGCTCGCCGTCGAGGTACGAGTACTGCATGTCGCGGCGGTCGACGGTCGCGGTCTCGACCTTGACACCCGCGTTGAAGGTCTTGTCCACGGTCTTGCCGGACAGGACGTTCTTGAGCTTGGTGCGCACGAAGGCCGGGCCCTTGCCGGGCTTGACGTGCTGGAACTCGGTGACGGTCCAGAGGCCGTTGTCCTGCTTGAGGACCATCCCGTTCTTGAGGTCGTTCGTCGTCGCCATGTGTCTCCTCGGGTTCCCGCCGGGCACGTGGGACCCCGCGGCGATGTGGATGAGTGTCGGCGCCGCCGGGTCATCCGCGGCTCGCGCGCGATTCAGGATAGCGTGCCGCGGCGCCGCTCCCCCGCGCACGCCGCGACGGTCAGGGCCTCGACGTGAGCTCGATCATGGACAGCAGGCGCACGACGAGCGGCACGGCGGCGCTCTCCTCGCGCCAGCCGCTCGTCTTCACGGCCCGCGAGACCGTCTGCTGGGTGATGTCGAGGAGGGCGGCGAGCTCGCGCTGGGTCGCCCCCGGGTGCTCGCGCAGCGCGTGCACGGCGCGCCACTGGCCCCGGTTGCGGGTCACGATCATCCAGCCGACGAGGCGGAGGACCGCCTCGGCGTCGGCGGCGGTCGCCTCGTGGCGGGGGTCGGAGGCGCGCACGGACAGGGGCACCTGGCCGGTCGTGCGGGAGGCGCGCAGCGCGAGGGTCGCGGCGGCGACGCCCGGCCCTCCGGCCGCGCGGGTCTCCGCGGGGAGCGGCTGCTCGACGGGGCCGACGCCGAGGCCGACCTCCCAGGCGCCCGTCTCGGCGGCGATCCGCACGGCGTCCACGGCCGTCTCCGCGCGGTCCGCGAGGGCGATCGCGGCGCTGCCGACCGTCCGCTCCGGGGGCCGGCGCAGGTCCAGCGGGGCGAGCGCCTCCTGGAGGGCGGGCAGCGGGTCGGGACCGCGGTGCCCGCGCGGCGGGGAGAGGGCGATGACGAGCATGGTTCGGACGCTACCAGCCGGCGACCGCGGAACAGCGCTTATCCGCTGACCCTCGAGGGACAGCGGGGATCATCGGATCCCGCCGTCGGCGAGGGCGGTCTCAGGCGAGCTGGATGAGCTCCTCGTAGGAGGCGTTCCAGAGGTCCTCGACGGCGTCGGGCATGAGCAGCACGCGCTCCGGGGACAGCGCCTGCACGGCGCCCGGGTCGTGCGAGACGAGGACCACGGCGCCCTCGAAGGCGGCGAGGGCGCCGAGGATCTCCTCGCGGCTCGCCGGGTCGAGGTTGTTCGTCGGCTCGTCGAGCAGGAGCACGTTCGCGCTCGAGACGACGAGGGTCGCGAGCGCCAGGCGGGTCTTCTCGCCGCCGGAGAGCACCTTCGCCGGCTTGTGCACGTCGTCGCCCGTGAAGAGGAAGGAGCCCAGGATCTTCCGCGCCTCGACCTCGGGCAGGTCGAGGGAGGCCGTCATCATGTTCTCCAGCACCGTGCGCTCCCCGTCGAGGGTCTCGTGCTCCTGCGCGTAGTAGCCCACGCGGAGCCCGTGACCGGGGATGATCCCGCCCGTGTCCGGCTGGTCCACTCCCGCGAGGATCCGCAGCAGGGTCGTCTTGCCGGCGCCGTTGAAGCCGAGGATGACCACGCGCGAGCCGCGGTCGATCGCGAGGTCCACGCCGGTGAAGATCTCGAGGCTGCCGTAGGACTTCGAGAGGTCCTCCGCCATGAGCGGCGTCTTCCCGCAGGGGGCGGGCTTGGGGAAGCGCAGGGAGGCGACGCGGTCCTTCTGCCGCTCCCCCTCGACGCCGTCGAGCATCCGCTCGGCGCGCTTGAGCATGTTCTGTGCGGCGACAGCCTTGGTGGCCTTCGCGCGCATCTTCTCCGCCTGGGCGGTGAGCGCGCCGGCCTTCTTCTCCGCGTTCTGGCGCTCGCGCTTGCGGCGCTTCTCGTCGTCCTCGCGCTGGCGCAGGTAGTTCTTCCAGCCCATGTTGTAGATGTCGATCTGCTGGCGGTTCGCGTCGAGGTAGAACACCTTGTTGACGACCTGCTCGACGAGCTGCACGTCGTGGGAGATGACGATGAGCCCGCCGCGGTACGTCAGCAGGTACTCCCGCAGCCAGATCACGGAGTCCGCGTCGAGGTGGTTGGTGGGCTCGTCGAGGATCATCGTGTCCGCCTGCGAGAACAGGATCCGGGCGAGCTCGACGCGGCGGCGCTGGCCGCCGGAGAGCGTGCCGAGCTCCTGCTCGAGGATCCGGCTGGGCAGGCCGAGGTTCGCCGCCATGCGCTTCGCCTCGGCCTCCGCCGCGTAGCCGCCGCGGGAGTCGAGCTCCGCCTCGAGGCGCGGGTAGCGGTCCATCGCCTTCATCCGCTTGGCCTCGCTGAGGTCCATGTCGCCCATCTCGTGCTCCGCCTTCCGCAGGCGGGCGAAGATGTCGTCGAGGCCGCGCGCGGAGAGGATCCGCGCGAGCACCAGCTCCGTGTCCTCGCCCGTGTGCGTGTCCTGGGGCAGGTAGCCGAGCTCGCCGGTGATCTCGACGCTGCCCTCGGTGGGCGCGAGGGTCCCCGAGAGCACCTTGGTGAGGGTCGTCTTGCCGGCGCCGTTGCGGCCCACGAGGCCCACCCGGTCCCCGGCGGTCACCTGGAAGCTGACGTCGCTCATGAGGAGGCGGGCGCCCACCCGGATGGCGAGGTCGTGCACGGTGATCACGGAAGGAGCTCCTCAGGAGGGACGGTCAGGGGGCCGGACGGCCCCGTGAAGTCTAGGTCCGCGGGCGGCGGGAGGTCCCGCGCATATCGCCCGCGGTGCCCAGCGCCACACGGCGGCGCCGTCGCCTCCCCCGGGGCGCCGGATCACAGCACGGTCTCGGCGGGCGACGGGGTGCGCCGTTCCTGCCCGCGGCGGGCACCCTCGATGCGAAGCTGGTGCCGGTCCGGCAAGGAGGCCGGGCCACGCGACGAGCGAAGGACGAGGAGCTTCCCATGCGCATCGGCATCCCCCGGGAGATCAAGGACAACGAGAACCGGGTGGGTCTCACGGCCGCCGGCGTCCACGAGCTCGTGGCGCGCGGCCACGAGGTGCTCGTCGAGGCCGGCGCGGGCGTCGGCGCCCGGATCACCGACGAGGAGTACGCGGCCGCCGGAGCGGTCCTCGTGACCGAGGCGGACGAGGTCTGGTCCCGCGCCGAGATGGTCGTCAAGGTCAAGGAGCCGCTGCCGGCCGAGTACCACCGCCTGCGGCGCGGGCTCGTGCTGTTCACCTACCTGCACCTCGCCGCGGACCGCGCCCTGACCGACGCCCTGATCGACTCGGGCGCGACCGCGATCGCCTACGAGACGGTGCAGCTGCCGGACCGCTCGCTGCCGCTGCTCGCCCCGATGAGCGCGATCGCAGGCCGCCTCGCGACCCAGGTCGCCGCCTACCACCTGATGGCACCGCTCGGCGGCTCCGGCGTGCTCATGGGCGGCGTGCCCGGCACCTCCGAGGCGAAGGTGACGGTGCTGGGCGGCGGGGTCGTCGGCGAGCAGGCGGCGATGATGGCGCTGGGCCTGCACGCGCAGGTCACCGTGATGGACGTGAACGTCCCGCGGCTCTCCCAGATCGCGACCACCCACGACGGCGGGATCCTCACCCGCTACTCGACGACCCTCGACGTCGCGGCTCAGGTCGCGGAGTCCGACGTCGTCATCGGCTCGGTGCTGATCCCCGGCAAGCGCGCCCCGAAACTCGTGACCGACGAGATGGTCGCCTCGATGAAGCCCGGCTCCGTGCTCGTCGATGTCGCGATCGACCAGGGCGGCTGCTTCGAGAACTCCCGCCCCACCACCCATGCGGACCCGACCTTCACGGTGCACGACGCGATCTACTACTGCGTCGCGAACATGCCCGGCTCGGTGCCCGTCACGGCGACGGCGGCGCTCACCAACGCGACGCTCCCCTACGTGCTGCGCCTCGCCGGCCAGGGCTGGCAGGTCGCGCTGCGCGCCGACGCCGCCCTCGCCGCGGGCCTGCACACCCACGAGGGTGTGCTCACGCACGAGGGCACCGGCGAGGCGCACGACCTCGACGTCACCGACCCCGCGACCGTCCTCGCCTGACCCCGTCCGGCCGGCACCCCGGCGCTGCACGAACGGCCGGACGACGCCTGCTTCCCATCCGCGGAAGCACACGTCGCTCGACCCCCGCACAGCACGGACCCCCTGTCCCGCACGAGGCGGGGCAGGGGGTCCGGGGCGAGGTCGATCAGAGGTTGAAGCCGATCGCGCGCAGCTGCTCGCGGCCGTCCTCGGTGATCTTCTCCATGCCCCACGGGGGCATCCACACCCAGTTGATGCGGTGGGTCTCGGTGATCGGATCGAGCGCCGCGAAGGTCTGCTCCTCGAGCAGATCCGTGAGCGGGCACGCGGCCGAGGTCAGGGTCATGTCGATCACGGCGTTGCCGTCCTCGACGGTGACCCCGTAGACGAGGCCCAGGTCGACGACGTTGATGCCGAGCTCGGGATCGATGACGTCCTTGAGCGCCTCGGTCACCTGCTCGACGGTCACGGTCGCCGTCGGGAGCTGGTCGGTCATGGTGTCCTCCTGGTGAGGGGCGGGAGGGTCAGTTCGCGGCCGCGAGGAAGCGGTCGTAGCCCTCGTTCTCGAGGCGCTCGGCGAGCTCCGGGCCGCCCTGCTCGGCGATCCGGCCGTTGACGAAGACGTGCACGAAGTCGGGCTTCACGTAGTTGAGGATGCGCGTGTAGTGCGTGATGAGCATGATGCCCACCTCGGTGTTCTCCTTGGCGCGGTTCACGCCCTCGGAGACGATGCGCAGGGCGTCGACGTCGAGGCCGGAGTCGGTCTCGTCGAGGATCGCGATGGAGGGCTTGAGCAGCTGCATCTGCAGGATCTCGTGGCGCTTCTTCTCGCCGCCGGAGAAGCCCTCGTTGACGTTGCGCTCGGCGAAGACGGGGTCCATGCGGAGGTCGTCCATGGCGCCCTTGACGTCCTTGACCCAGGTGCGCAGCGAGGGGGCCTCGCCGTCCACCGCGGTCTTGGCGGTGCGCAGGAAGTTCGAGACGGTGACGCCGGGGACCTCGACGGGGTACTGCATCGCGAGGAACACGCCGGCGCGGGCGCGCTCGTCGACGCTCATCTCGAGGACGTCCTCGCCGTCCAGGGTCACCGAGCCCTCGGTGATCTGGTACTTGGGGTGGCCGGCCAGCGCGTAGGCGAGGGTCGACTTGCCCGAGCCGTTGGGGCCCATGATCGCGTGCGTCTCGCCGCCGCGGATGGTGAGGTCGACGCCCTTGAGGATCTCCTTGGTCCCCTCGGGGGTGTCGACGGTGGCGTGGAGGTTCGTGATCTCCAGGACAGACATGGTGGGTTTCTCCTTGACCGGTATCCCTCGCGGGACGGTGGAAGTGTTCAGGGGTGGGAGGCGTCGCCGGCGAGATCGACGTGGATCGTCCCGGCGGCCTCGTCGATCCGCACGGGCAGCACCCGGACGGGGCGGACGGCGGGGAGCTGGAGCGGGCGGCCGGTGTTCAGATCGAACTGGCTCCCGTGCTTCCAGCACTCGATGGTGCAACCCTCGACGTCGCCGTCGCTCAGCGCGATCTCGTCGTGCGAGCAGCGGTCCTCGAGGGCGTGGACGCCTCCGGCCTCGTCGCGCACGAGGGCGATCTCGAGCCCTCCTGCGACGACGTCGAGCGCGGTGCCCGGCGCGAGGTCCTCGAGCCGGGCGACCTGCACGAAGCGGTCGGAGACGTCCTGCATCAGTTCATGCTCCGGGTGAGCTCCGCCTCGATGGACTCGAAGAGGTGCTCGCGGATCTCCGGCACGTCGATCTTCTGGATGAGCTCCGCGAAGAAGCCGCGCACCACCAGGCGGCGGGCCTCCTTCTCGGGGATGCCGCGGGCGCGGAGGTAGAACAGCTGCTCGTCGTCGAAGCGCCCGGTGGCGGCGGCGTGGCCGGCGCCCTCGATCTCGCCCGTCTCGATCTCCAGGTTGGGGACGGAGTCGGCGCGCGCGCCCTCGGTGAGCACGAGGTTGCGGTTCAGCTCGTAGGTACTGGTGCCCTCGGCCTCCTTGCGGATGAGGACGTCGCCCACCCACACGGAGCGGGCCTTCTGCCCCTGCAGCGCGCCCTTGTAGGCGACGTCGGAGGTGCAGTTCGGGGCGGCGTGGTCCACGAAGAGACGGTGCTCGAGGAACTGGTTCTCGTCCGCGAAGTAGAGCCCGGTGTTCTCGAGCTCGGCGCCGGGCGCGGAGAACTCGCCGATCGCGTTGACGCGCACGGCGCTGCCGCCGAGCGAGACGACGATGTGCTTGAGCTTCGCGTCCCGACCGAGCTTGGCGTGGTGCGTGGAGATGTGCAGAGCGTCGTCGTCCCAGTCCTGCAGGGCGATGACGGTCATCCGCGAGTTGTCGCCGACGATCATCTCCACGTTCTGCGCGTACTGCGCGGAGCCGGTGTGGTTGAGCACGAAGGTCGCCGTGGACGACTCCTCGGTCTCGAGCACGAGGTGCCCGTTCGCGCGGCGGTCCGCCCCGCGCCCGGTGATCTCGACGCGGAAGGGCTCGGCGAGCTCCGCGTTGCGGGGCGCGACCAGGTGCAGCGCCTGCTCCGTGCGGGCGGAGGCGATCGCCGCGGTGAGGTCCTCGGGCACGAGCGCGGTGCCGCGGGGCGCCTCGCCGATCGCGAGGGTCGAGGCCTCGGGCGCGCCCTCGGGGACGGTCACCGCGTGGTCGACCGCGCCGTCCTCGGTCGCGTCGTCCTGGAACAGTGACGTGAAGCGGCGCAGCGGGGTGAAGCGCCACTCCTCGATCTTCGAGGTCGGCACCGGGTGGTCACCGAGCTCGAAGGAGCGCGGCCGCGCCGCACGGCTCGTGGCCGCGTGCTTCGCGGGGCCGTCGGCGGGCAGCGTGAGCCGCTCGTCCTCCAGCTGCGGGGCGACGGGCGCGAGGCCGTCGATCGTCGCACGGGCCGCGACCGGGGCGGCGCCGGCGGCCCCGCCGACGATCTCGCCGTCCGAGCGCTCCTGGGTGGTCTCGGTGCCCTCCGTGGTGGACGTGGTCATCAACCGACTGCTCCTTCCATCTGCAGCTCGATCAGGCGGTTCAGCTCGAGGGCGTACTCCATGGGGAGCTCGCGCGCGATGGGCTCGATGAAGCCGCGCACGATCATCGCCATGGCCTCGGTCTCCTCCATGCCGCGGCTCATCAGGTAGAAGAGCTGCTCCTCGGAGACCTTCGAGACGGTCGCCTCGTGGCCCATCTGGACGTCGTCGACGCGCACGTCGACGTAGGGGTAGGTGTCGGTACGGGAGACCGTGTCCACGAGCAGCGCGTCGCACAGCACGGTCGAGGCGGAGTGCTCCGCCCCGGGCATGACCTGCACGAGGCCGCGGTAGGAGGTCCGCCCACCGGCCCGGGAGACCGACTTCGAGACGATCGAGCTCGAGGTGTGGGGCGCCATGTGCACCATCTTCGAGCCGGTGTCCTGGTGCTGGTTCTCGCCCGCGAAGGCGATCGACAGCGTCTCGCCGCGGGCGTGCTCGCCCATCAGCCACACGGCCGGGTACTTCATGGTGACCTTGGAGCCGATGTTGCCGTCGACCCATTCCATGGTGCCGCCCTGCTCCACCGTGGTGCGCTTGGTGACCAGGTTGTACACGTTGTTCGACCAGTTCTGGATCGTCGTGTAGCGGACGCGGGCGTCCTTCTTCACGACGATCTCGACGACGGCGCTGTGCAGCGAGTCCGACTTGTAGATCGGTGCCGTGCAGCCCTCGACGTAGTGCACGTAGGAGCCCTCGTCGGCGATGATCAGGGTCCGCTCGAACTGACCCATGTTCTCGGTGTTGATGCGGAAGTAGGCCTGGAGCGGGATCTCGACGTGGACGCCCGGGGGGACGTACACGAAGGACCCGCCGGACCACACCGCGGTGTTCAGCGCGGAGAACTTGTTGTCACCCGAGGGGATGACGGTGCCGAAGTACTCCTCGAAGAGCTCGGGGTAGTCGCGCAGACCCGTGTCGGTGTCCACGAAGATGACGCCCTGCTCCTCGAGGTCCTCACGGATCTGGTGATAGACGACCTCGGACTCGTACTGGGCGGCGACGCCGGCCACGAGGCGCTGCTTCTCCGCCTCGGGGATGCCGAGGCGGTCGTAGGTCTCGCGGATGTCCGCCGGGAGCTCCTCCCAGCTGGAGGCCTGGCCCTCGGTGGAGCGGACGAAGTACTTGATGGTGTCGAAGTCGATCCCGGAGAGATCGGGGCCCCAGGTGGGCATCGGCTTCTTGTCGAAGATGCCGAGGGCCTTGAGGCGACGCTCGAGCATCCACTCGGGCTCGTCCTTGCGGCGGGAGATGTCGCGGACGACGTCCTCGTCCAGACCGCGGCGGGCGCTCGCGCCGGCCGTGTCCTCGTCGTGCCAGCCAAAGGCGTAGTTGCCGATGGAGTCGATGATCTCGTCCTGGCTTAGCTGCTCTGGTGCGCTCGTCATGGTGTCCTTCCCTCGGTGAGCGGAATGTGGGTCGTGCACACGTGGGCGCCCTGGGCGAGGGTCGCCAGGCGCTGGACGGGTGCTCCGATGATGCGCGCGATGATGCGGGTCTCGGCCTCGCACAGCTCCGGATGGTCCGCGGCCACGTCGAGGACGGGGCAGTGACCATGGCAGAGCTGCGCCGTGACGAGCGTACGCGTCCCCGTGCCGGATCGCGCACCGGCGGCGGGGAGGGGGACGTTCAGGGGGCGCACGGTCGTGGCGTAGCCGCGCTCGGTGAGGAGCTCGGCCAGGAGCTCGAGCTTGCGGGCGAGGGAGACGTGCTCCCCTGCCGCCTCGCGCTCGGCGGTGCGGCGGGCGACCTCGCGCTCCCAGTCCTCCACGCGGCGGTCCGCGAGGCGGGCCACCGCCTCGTCGCCGCCCAGGGCGGAGATCTCCTGGAGGGCGAGGACGGCGAGCTCGTCGTAGCCGCCCGGGAGGGCCTCGTGCGCGGACTGCGAGAGCACGAAGGCCTTGCTGGGCCGGCCGCGGCCGCGGTGGGCCACGATGATCTCGTGCTCGGCGATGACGCCGTCGGCCTCGAGGGCCGCGAGGTGCCGCCGGACGGCGGCGCTCGTGAGCCCGAACCGCTCGGCGAGCTGCCGGGCGGTGATGGGTCCGTGGGCGGAGATCGTCTCGATGAGCCGCTCGCGGGTGTCGCGGTGCTCGGCGCCCCGAGCGGGTTCGCCGGGGATGTCGCCGGGAGCTCCTGCGGCGGGCGGGGCTCCGGTGCCCGTGCTGTCGACGGTGCCGGCGCTCGTGCTCATGCGCCCCTCCTTCCGGTGCGTTCGGGTCCCGTGACGACGGGCCTCGCGATGACGGGGACGCGCGGTCGGTGCCGCAGGTCCCGGGACCATCATCGGTCCAAGATTTTACAATGTCCAGCTTGCATATTGTCGACCCCGGACCACCCCATGAGAAGCGTCACCTGCGGGACGATCGAGGGGGTCGATACCCTCGACCGATCGTACGGTTTTCAACTATTCTGGCCGGGTCCAAGCGATGACCCTGCACCGAGGAGACCTCATGAGCACGTCCGACGCGAACGACCAGACGGGCAGCTACGTCCACGCCGGGAAGCCCTTCGACCGCGACATGACCTACATCCCCGACCGCATCACCGTCGATGCGCGCGACGGCTGGCCCGTCGAGGCCGGCCGCTACCGCCTCGCCGTCTCCCGGGCCTGCCCCTGGGCGAACCGCACGATCATCTCGCGCCGCCTGCTGGGCCTCGAGGACGCGATCTCCCTCGCGATCGCCGGCCCCACCCATGACAAGCGCTCGTGGACCTTCGACCTCGACGAGGGCGGGGTGGACCCGGTACTCGGCTACGAGCGGCTCCAGCAGGCCTACTTCGCCCGCTATCCCGACTACCCGCGCGGCATCACCGTCCCGGCCATGGTCGACGTCCCCACCCGCGCCGTCGTCACCAACGACTTCCAGCAGATCACCCTCGACCTGGCGACCCAGTGGACCGCGCTCCAGCGCGAGGGCGCCCCGGACCTCTACCCCGAGGAGCGGCGCGGCGAGATCGACGAGCTGAACCGCTGGATGCTGCACCGCGTCAACAACGGCGTCTACAAGGTCGGCTTCGCCGGCACGCAGTCGGACTACGAGCGCGAGTACCGGGAGCTCTGGGCGGCGCTCGACGAGCTCGAGGACCGCCTCTCCCGCAGCCGCTACCTCATGGGCCCCGCGATCACCGAGGCGGATGTGCGCCTCTTCCCGACCCTCGTGCGCTTCGACCTCGTCTACTACTCCCACTTCAAGGCCAACCGGCAGCCGCTGTTCACGATGCCGAACCTCTGGAACTACACGAAGGACCTCTTCCAGACCCCGGGCTTCGGCGACACGATCGACGTCGAGCACATCAAGGAGCACTACTACGCGGTCCAGACGGACATCAACCCCACCCGCGTGGTGCCGCTCGGCCCGGACCCGGCGCCGCTGATCGACCCCCACGACCGCGACCGTTTCCCGACCGACACCTGGGGCCCCGGCGGCACCGCCCCGCAGCCGCCGCTCGCCGCGGAGGTCGTCGATCCCGCGCACACGCCGCTGGTCGTCCGGGGGCGCTGAGCGACGCCCGGGACGTCGAGGCGGCTACCGGGGACGGGGGCCTAGCATGGGCGCCGCCATGGAAGACCACTCCCCCGCCCTCGTCGCCGAGTCCCTCGCCGTCTCCTTCGGCGAGGTCCGCGCCCTCGACGGCCTCCAGCTCACCGCGCGGCGCGGCGCCGTCACCGCCCTGCTGGGCCCCAACGGCGCCGGCAAGACCACCGCGATCTCCTGCGCTACCGGACTGCTCCGCCCCGGCGGCGGGAGCGTCCGCGTGCTCGGCGCGGACCCCTGGCGCGCCTCCCCGGAGCACCGCGCCCGGGTCGGGGTCATGATCCAGGACGGCGGCCTCACTTCCGGGGCGACGGCCCTGCAGCTGCTGCGCTACGGCGCCGCGATGCACGCCCACCCGCTCGACGTCGACGAGATCGCCGAGTACCTCGGCATCACCGGGCCCGACGGGTTCGCCCGCACCCTCGTGCGGCGGCTCTCGGGCGGCCAGCGCCAGCGCCTCGGCCTCGCGCTCGCGATCATCGGCCGCCCCGAGCTGGTCTTCCTCGACGAGCCCACCGCCGGCATGGACCCGGCGATCCGGCGGCGCGTGCGCACCCTCGTGCGCGGCCTCGCGCGCAAGGGCACGGCGGTCGTGCTCACCACGCACCTCATGGAGGACGTGGTGGGCCTGGCCGACGAGGTCCACGTGATCGCCCGGGGACGCACCGTCGCCTCCGGCACCGTCGAGGAGGTCATCGCCTCGCACCGGGACCGTGCGGGCGCGCAGTCCCTCAGCGCCCGCATCGACGCGGTCGACCCGGCCCGACGGGACGCCCTCGAGGACGACCTCCGCGCCGCGGCCGAGCGTCACGGCGCCCGGCTGCGGATCACGGCGGGCGGGGCGGCCGATCTCGAGGCCGTGCTGCTGGACCTCATGGCGCAGGCCGAGCCCGAGCAGGAGACCACCCGATGAGCACGCCCGACCGCACTCTCGACCCCGCCCTCGATCCCGGTTCCCCCGTCCCCGCCGACGGGGCCACCCCCGCTCCGCGCGGCCGGCGCATCCTCGCCCACGCCGCGCTCGAGGCCCGCACCCTGCTCACCAACGGCGAGCAGCTCATGGTGGCGCTGGCCCTGCCCGCGATGGTGCTCGTCGGCCTGCGGCTGCTGCCCGTGGGCCGCATCGACGGCGCCGCCCCGATCGACACCGCGATCGCCGCGACCCTCGCGACCGCCCTCGTCTCGACGGCCTTCACCTCGCAGGCCATCCAGACCGGCTTCGACCGCCGCAACGGGGTTCTGCGCTGGGTCGCGACGACGCCGTTGGGGCGGGACGGCTATCTCGCCGGGAAGATCCTCGCGACGCTCCTCGTGCACGTGCTCCAGGTGCTCGTGCTCGGCACGGTCGCGCTCGTCATGGGCTGGCGCCCGGGGATCGGCGGCCTGCTCGCCGCGGTGCCCGTGTGGGCGCTCGGCACGATCGCCTTCGGCGCCCTGGGCCTGCTGCTCGCGGGGCGCCTGCGCACCGAGGGCGTCCTCGCCGCCTCGAACCTCGTCTTCGTGCTGTTCGTGGTCGCCGGGATCGCCGTCCCCGTCACCCGGTACCCGCGGTTCCTCGGAGGGATCGTCGACCTGCTGCCCTCCGGCGCTCTCGGCGAGCTGCTGCGCGCGTGCCTCGCCCACGGCCCGTTCTCGATCGGCTCGGTCGTCGTGCTCCTCGCGTGGGCCGTGGGCGGCACCGCGGCCGTCGTCCGCTGGTTCCGCTGGACCGACGCCTGAGCACCGCCGCGTGCGCGGACGCTCCCGGCACCCCCGGGCGGCCGGCGGGGATGGGATTGGTCCCATCCCCGCGTCGTCGGGACCTTCGGACCCCCGTCGTGCGCGGGCCGGTCACTAGGATCGACCGCATGCCCACCGCCGCTGCCCCCGTCGCGGGCGCCGGGACGCGACCCGAGCGCCACGGCCGCCTGACCACCCTGCCCGAACCCCGCCTCCCAGGGCTCGGTGCCGCCGCCCGCTCCCGGATCGTCGCGATCGTCCTGTGGGCGAACCTCGTGTGCCAGATGGGCATCATCCTCACCGGCGGGCTCGTGCGCCTCACCGGCAGCGGACTGGGCTGCTCCACCTGGCCCAGCTGCGAGCCCGGCCAGTTCACCCCGCGGTACACGCCGGAGTCCGGGATCCACCCGTTCATCGAGTTCGGCAACCGCACCATGACCGGCCTGCTCGGCATCGTCGCCGTGCTCGTCCTGATCGTCACCTGGCGCTGGATGCGGCACCGCGGCCGGGCGTTCCTCCTGCTCGCGGCCGTGCCCCTGATCGGCACCATCGCCCAGGCGCTCATCGGCGCCCTCGTCGTGATCCTCCACCTGCACCCGGGCCTCGTGAGCCCCCACTTCCTCATCTCGCCGCTGCTCGTCGTCGCCTCCACGGTGCTCCTCGTGCGCGCCATGGACGTGGAGGGGCCGCGCCGTCTCGCCGCGCCCCGCGCCGCGGTGTGGGTCTACGCGCCGCTCGCGGCGGCCGGCTTCGTCGTCCTCGTGCTGGGCACGATCGTCACCGGCACCGGCCCCCACTCCGGGGACAGCGGCGACATCACCCGCCTGCTCATCAACCCCGTCGAGATCGCCCGCGCCCACGCGGCCGCCGTGTGGGTCTTCTGCGCCCTGCTCGTGGCGCTGCTCGTGATCCTGCTGAAGGGCCGCGCGGACCGCGCCCCGCGCCGCGCCGCGATCGTCCTCCTGCTGCTCACCGCGCTGCAGGGCGTCATCGGCTACGTCCAGTACTTCGCGGGCCTCCCCGCGGCGGTCGTCTTCCTCCACCTCATCGGGGCCGCGCTCTTCAGCGGCGGCATCGCCTGGGTGGGTGCGGAGCTCGTCACGCGGCGTCCGGCCGCGGGCACGGATCCCGCGGCGCCGGGCGAGCACCCCGAGCCGGTCGCCCCGGAGGGCACGCGGTGATGATCGGGCGGCGCCGCCGCTCCTCGACCCAGGAGCTGCCCACGCTCGCGCAGGCGCGGCCCGCGGGCGAGTTCGTCGCCTCCGTGCTCTCGCACCTGCGCACCGTGGTCGAGCCGGGCTGGAACCTGCTGGACGTCGATGCGGAGGCGCACCGCCTGATCCGGGAGGCGGGCGCGACCAGCTGCTACATCGACTACCACCCGGCTTTCGGCGCCTCGCCGTTCGGGCACGTCATCTGCACCTCGGTCAACGAGGGCGTGCTGCACGGCCGCCCCCACGACCGGGTTCTGGCCGACGGCGACCTGCTCTCCCTCGACTTCGCGGTCGAGCTCGAGGGCTGGGTCGCGGACTCCTGCGTCACGGTCCCCGTGGGCACCCCGCGGCCCGAGGACCTGCAGCTGATCCGCGACACCGAGAGCGTCATGTGGGCCGGCATCGACCAGGTCCGCGCCGGCGGCACGGTGGGCGACATCGGCCATGCGGTGATGACGGCCGCGCACGACCTCGGCTACACGATCAACGACCGCTTCGGCGGGCACGGCGTGGGCCGTACGATGCACGAGGCGCCGTTCGTGCCGAACCACGGGACCCCCGGGGAGGGCGTGCGCCTCGTGGCGGGGCAGCTCATCACGGTCGAGCCCTTCCTCGTCCCGACGACCGACCGGCTCGTGGTCGACGAGCGCGACGGCTGGACCCAGCTCTCCGCCGACGGTTCCCGCGGCGCGCACGCCGAGCACACGCTGCAGGTGACCGACGGCGACCCGGTCGTGCTCACCGCCCGCGCGGACGATCCTGCCCCGCGCTCCTCGCTGGGCTGACTCCCCCGCTGCGCCGGTCAGACGGGCAGGAGGTACGGGGCGGGGTCCCACTCGGCGAGCGAGCGCAGGTAGCCGCCCTGGACGGGATCCGTCCAGCCGTCCTCCCCGGCGTCCTCGAGCACCCAGGTGCCCTCCTCCCACCACTGGTGGTCCAGCGCCGCGGGCCACAGCTCCCGCTCCCGGTCGGTGAGCGTGACGTGCCGCGCGTAGGCGCCGGCCAGCACGTCCCACTCGGCGGGCTCGAGCATGCGCGGCGGCGCGCCGGGCGTCTCGCAGGGGAAGAGCACGAGCGCGAGGGCGAGGTCGAGCAGCCGCGGCTCCACACCGCCGTTGTCCGGGTCCACGAGCACCGCGCCCTCCGGCCGGAACACGAGGTTCGCGGCCTTCCAGTCGGAGCTGACGCCCGTGCGCGGGAGGTCCGGGTCCGCGGCGCGCAGGGCGGGCCAGGAGCGCTCGAACCAGCGGGCGCCGAGCGCGGTGATCGAGGCGTCCGCCGCGGCGGCGCGCTCCGCGGGCAGGGCGCGGTGCAGGATCTCCCGCAGGGTCACGAGGTCCGCCTCGACCTCGGCGCGCACGGTGCTGGGGTGGGCGTAGCGGCGCAGGCCCTCGAGCGGCACCTCCGCGGCATGGAGGCGTCCGAGCAGGTCGCCGGCGGCGCGGAGCTGCTCCGTCGTGCCCCTGTACCGCTCCCCCTCGATGTACGGGTAGAGCACCCACGTCGCGCCGTCGACCTCCTGCGCCTCGGCGAGCGGGACGACCACGTCGACCCCGGCGGCGTCCAGTGCCCGCAGCCAGCGGGCCATGGCGGGCGCGGCGCGCGCGGTGCGCTTGAGCACCGCGTCCTCGCCCGCCCGCGTGCGGCAGCGGTGCACCGCGGCGAAGGGGGTCAGGCTCACGGTCCCGAGCTCGCTGAGGGCGAAGGCCTCGCGGAGACGTGCGAGATCCGCAGTGAGGGTGCTCATGTGCCCCACCCTGTCAGACCGTCACCCCCGGGAGCGAGCGGGCTTCCCCGGGGACGGCTCCGCGGCGTCCACGGTCCGCTCTCCCGCGTGCTCAGCCGAGCACGCGGCGCAGGCTCGCGGCGATCCCCTCGGCGTCCAGTCCGTGCGCGGTGAGGATCGCGTCGCGCTTGGCGTGGGGCACGAACTCCTGGGCGAGGCCGAGTGTGCGCAGCACCGGTGCCGGGCGGGACAGGGTGCCCCGAGCGGCGAGGCGCACGGCGAGGGCCGCACCGATGCCGCGCTCGGCGATGCCGTCCTCGAGCGTGACGACGGCGCAGGCGGCGCTCGCGAGGTCGAGCAGCGCATCGCCGAGCGGCAGCGCCTGCACCGGGTCCAGCACGAGGACGTTCGCGCCCTCGTGCTCCGCGGCGACGAGGCGGGCGGCCTCGACGGCTCGGCCCGCGAGGGCGCCGATGCTCACGAGGAGCACGTCGATCGGGGCGTCAGGATCCCCGGCGAGCACGTCGCCCGCGGGGATCGTCGCCGTGGCCGGGAGATCGGGCGGGCAGGCGCCCTTGGGGAAGCGCACGATCGAAGGGCCGGAGGTCGCGAGCCCGGAGCGCACCGCTCCCGCGAGCCGCTCGCCGTCCCGCGGCGCCCACAGCGACAGCCCAGGCACCTGCGCGGCGAGGCCCAGGTCCCACACCCCGTGGTGGCTGGGGCCGTCGTCGCCGGTGACGCCCGCGCGGTCGAGGGTGATGAGGACGTCCTCGCCGTGCAGGGCGAGGTCGAGGAGCAGCTGGTCGTGGGCGCGACCCAAGAAGGTCGCGTAGAGGGAGACGACGGGCCGTCGGCCGCCCGCGGCGAGGCCGGCGGCGGTGTCCAGCGCCAGCTGCTCGGCGATGCCGACGTCGAGCACACGGTCCGGCATCTCCTCCTGCATCGGGGTGAGCCCCACGGGGTCGACCATCGCCGCGCTGATCGCGAGGACCTTCTCGTCCTCCCGGGCAGCGTCGAGCACGGCCTCGCCGAGGCGCCGGGTCCAGGTGTCCACGGCGGCGGGGGCGGCGGTCTCGTCGTCGAGGGCGAAGGGGCCGGTGGCGTGCCACTGGTCCACGGCGTCGGACTCGGCGCGGGCGAAGCCGGCGCCCTTGCGGGTGAGCACGTGCACGACGACACCGGGGCGGGAGGGGTCCTCCGCGGCGCGCCGCGCCTGGCGCAGGGCGACGGCGAGGGCCTCGTGGTCGTGCCCGTCGACCGGCCCCACGTAGGTCAGCCCCAGCGCGGTGAAGACGTCCGTCCCCGCAGGGACGTCCCCGTCGCGCAGCGACGCGAGGTGCCGGGCGAGACCGCCGACGGTCGGGGCGTAGGAGCGGGTGTTGTCGTTGAGCACGACGACGGTGCGGGAGCCGCGGTCCGCCGCGAGCTCGTTGAGGGCCTCGAGGCCCACGCCGCCGGTGAGCGCGCCGTCGCCGATCACCGCGACGCTCGCGCCGTCCTGCCCGGCGAGTCGGTGGGCGCGGTCCAGGCCGTGGGCCCAGGCGATCGAGCCGGAGGCGTGGGAGTTCTCCACGAGGTCGTGGGCGGACTCTCCGCGGTCGGGGTAGCCGGAGGTGCCGCCCGCGCTGCGCAGACCGGGGAGGTCCGCGCGTCCGGTGAGCATCTTGTGGACGTAGGCCTGGTGCCCGGTGTCGAAGACGATCGGTTCCTGCGGGGAGACGAACTCGCGGTGCAGGGCGATCGTCAGCTCGACGACGCCGAGGTTCGGGCCGAGGTGCCCGCCCGTGCGGGAGCAGATCTCGAGCAGTCGCCGGCGCAGGGTGCGCGCGAGCCCGGGGAGCTGTTCGGGGTCCAGGGCGCGCAGCGCGGCGGGGTCCGCGGGGATCGCGACCTCCGCGGGGGCGACCTCGGCGTGGGCCGACGGCGCCGTCGGCAGGTCGCTCGGCGCGGCGGTGCGCATCAGCGAGGTGAAGGAGCGCTGCTGGGTGGTGGGCACGCGCGTTCCTCCCAAGGAGGTCGGGGACGGGACCAGCCCAGCGTACGACTCCCTGACCAGGATCGACGGGAGGCATGGTCACATCTGTGCACATCTTCACCGGGGATTCACGGCGTACGGGAGCCATCTGCAACAGGGTGCAGATCCTGTGCTCAGGGGTGCTCGTATCCCCGCGCCGGGCCACCACCGCCGCCCCGAACGACGGCGCCCCGCCCACCAGGAGGTGGACGGGGCGCCGCTCAGAGCGCGGTGATCGTCAGGCGGCGACCAGCGAGCGGAGCACGTACTGCAGGATGCCGCCGTTGCGGAAGTAGTCCGCCTCGCCGGGGGTGTCGATGCGGAGCACCGCGTCGAACTCGACGACGGAGCCGTCCTCCTTGGTGGCCTTCACGGCGACCGTCTTCGGCGTGGTGCCCTCGTTGAGCGCGGTGACACCGGAGATGTCGAAGGTCTCCGTGCCGTCCAGGCCCAGCGACTCGGCGTTCTGGCCCGCGGGGAACTGCAGCGGGAGCACGCCCATGCCGATGAGGTTGGAGCGGTGGATGCGCTCGTAGCTCTCGGTGATGACGGCCTTGACGCCCAGGAGCTTGGTGCCCTTGGCGGCCCAGTCGCGCGAGGAGCCGGTGCCGTACTCCTTGCCCGCGAGGACCACGAGCGGGATGCCCTGCCCGGCGTAGGCCTGCGCCGCGTCGTAGATGAACTCCTGCTCGCCGGTCAGGAAGTTCTTCGTGTACCCGCCCTCGACGCCGTCGAGGAGCTGGTTCTTGATGCGGATGTTCGCGAAGGTGCCGCGGATCATCACCTCGTGGTTGCCGCGGCGCGAGCCGTAGGAGTTGAAGTCCTTGCGCTCGACGCCGTGCTCGCGCAGGTAGCGACCGGCCGGGGAGTCGGCCTTGATCGAGCCCGCGGGCGAGATGTGGTCGGTCGTCGTGGAGTCGCCGAGCTTGGCGAGCACGCGGGCGCCCGTGATGTCCTCGACCGGGTCCGGGGTGGCGCCCATGCCCTCGAAGTACGGGGGCTTGCGCACGTAGGTCGACTCCTCGTCCCACGCGAAGGTCGCGCCCTCGGGGGTGTCGAGCCCGCGCCAGCGGTCATCACCCGCGAAGACGTCCTTGTAGTCCTCGGAGAACATCTCCTGCGTGATGTTCTCGCCGATGACCCGCTCGACCTCGGTCGGGTTGGGCCAGATGTCGCGGAGGTAGACGTCGTTGCCGTCCTTGTCCGTGCCCAGCGCGTCGTTCTCGAAGTCGAAGTCCATCGTGCCCGCGAGCGCGTAGGCGATGACCAGCGGCGGCGAGGCCAGGTAGTTCATCTTCACGTCGGGGTTGATGCGGCCCTCGAAGTTGCGGTTGCCCGAGAGCACCGCGGTGACGGCGAGGTCGTTCTCGGCGATCGCCTCGGAGATCTCCGGCGCGAGCGGGCCGGAGTTGCCGATGCAGGTGGTGCAGCCGTAGCCCACGAGGTGGAAGCCGAGCTGCTCGAGGGCGGGCCAGAGGCCGGCCTTCGTGTAGTAGTTCGTGACGACCTGCGAGCCGGGGGCCATCGAGGTCTTCACCCAGGGCTTCGCCTCGAGGCCCTTGTCCACGGCGTTCTGCGCGAGCAGGCCGGCGGCCATCATGACCGAGGGGTTCGAGGTGTTGGTGCAGGAGGTGATCGAGGCGATCGAGACGATGCCGTGGTCGATCGTGTAGTCCGCGCCCTTCACGGCGGTGGGCTGCGAGGCGCGGCCCGTGACGTGCTGGTGCTCGGGAGCGGGGCCGCCGGACTCGTTGTCGGAGTCGGGGGTGGCCGGGTCGGAGGCCGGGAAGGAGCCGTCGCCGTTGCTCACGGCCGGGTGGCCGGTCGCGTAGGAGGGCAGCACCTCGCGGAAGGACTCCTTGGCCTCGGACAGCACGATGCGGTCCTGGGGGCGCTTGGGGCCGGCGATCGAGGGGACGACGGTGGAGAGGTCCAGCTCGAGCGTCACCGAGTACTGCGCCTCGGTGGACGGGTCGTGCCACAGGCCCTGGCGCTTGGCGTAGGCCTCGACCAGCGCGAGCTGCTCCTCGGAGCGGCCGGTGAGGCGCAGGTAGTCGACGGTCACGTCGTCGATCGGGAAGATCGCGCAGGTCGAGCCGAACTCGGGGCTCATGTTGCCGATGGTCGCGCGGTTCGCGAGCGGCACCTGGGCGACGCCCTCGCCGTAGAACTCGACGAACTTGCCGACGACGCCCTGCTGGCGCAGCATCTCGGTGATCGTGAGCACGACGTCGGTCGCGGTCGCGGCGGCGGGGATCTCGCCGGTGAGCTTGAAGCCCACGACCTGCGGGATGAGCATGGAGACCGGCTGGCCGAGCATCGCGGCCTCGGCCTCGATGCCGCCCACGCCCCAGCCCAGCACACCCAGGCCGTTGACCATGGTGGTGTGGGAGTCGGTGCCGACGCAGGAGTCGGGGTAGGCGCGCAGCACCGGCGCCTCCCCGTTGACGGACACCTCACGGGTCATGACGGTGCGGGCCAGGTGCTCGATGTTGACCTGGTGGACGATGCCGGTGCCCGGGGGGACGACCTTGAAGTCGTCGAAGGCGGTCTGGCCCCAGCGCAGGAACTGGTAGCGCTCGCGGTTGCGCTCGTACTCGAGCTCCATGTTCTTCTCGAGCGCGTCCAGGCGGCCGGCCACGTCGATCATGACGGAGTGGTCGATGACCATCTCCGCGGGGGCGAGCGGGTTGATGCGCTCGGGGTCGCCGCCGAGGTCCTGCACGGCCTCGCGCATGGTGGCGAGGTCGACGACGCAGGGCACGCCGGTGAAGTCCTGCATGATCACCCGGGCCGGCGTGAACTGGATCTCGACGGAGGGATCCGCGGTGGGGTCCCATCCGGCGAGGGCGCGCACGTGCTCGGCGGTGATGTTCGCGCCGTCCTCGGTGCGCAGGAGGTTCTCGAGGAGGATCTTGAGGCTGTAGGGAAGCTTCTCAGCGCCATCGACGGCGTCGAGGGCGTAGATCTCGTAGTCGGTCTCGCCGACGCTGAGATTCTGCTTCGCGGAGAACGAATCGACTGTGCTCACGGGGCACACTCCTTCATGTCGTGGGCGAACTCGTCCATCGTAATCGCGGTCACAGCGTCGCGGAGCGGACTGCACGGACTTCTCCGTCGGCGCCGGAATGACGCGGCGATCACGGGGCGAGGGGCCACGGACCAGTTATCTTGACGTCAAGATAACCCTAGCACGCAGGGCACTCGTCCGGCGGAGCCTCGCCGCCGCCACACTGCGGCGGGGCCGTGAGTTCCGCCGCCAAGGGCATGCTCACCGCATTAGCGAATTCCTGCGTCCCGATATTCGAGTGGGCACGCCGGAGTGCGCCTGATCAGCGCAGCGGGCGCTCCAGGACGGTCACCGACTCGACGTGATGGGTGTGCGGGAAGAGGTCGAAGACGCGCAGGTCCACGATGCCCCAGCCCGCCTTCTCCGCGACGGCGAGGTCCCGGGCGAGGGTCGACGGCTCGCAGGAGACGTAGACGATCCGCTCCCGCACGACCTTCGTGAGCAGCTCCATGAGCTCCGCCCCGGCGCCCGAGCGCGGCGGGTCCAGCACGACGACGTCGACGCCGCCGCGACGCGCCCGCACCCAGTCGGTGACGTCCGCGGTCGCGGTGGAGACCTGCCGGAGGTCCTCGAGGTTCTCCGCCGCGAGCTGCGAGGCCCGACGGTTGCCCTCGACGCTCACGACCGAGCCGTCCTGGCCCACCTGCTCCGCCGCGGCCGCGGCGAACAGCCCGACACCGCCGTAGAGGTCCCAGACGCTGCCGCCTCGGGGCGCGGCGAGATCACCGGAGACGACCTCCGTGAGCAGCTCCGCGGCCCGACGGTGCACCTGCCAGAAGCCCGTCGCCGCGACGGTGAACAGCCGCTCCCCCACACGCTCGGTGACGGTGCCGTCTCCTCGCAGCGGGGTCAGCCCCTGCGCGGTGCGCACGGCGACGTCGGCGTCCCCCCACGAGTCCGGGATGCTCACCGAGGCGGGGTCCAGCTCCCGGCCGATCAGGACGACCGCGGGCGGGCCCGCCGAGGGCGCGACGACGTCGATCGCCTCGACGCCCTCCGGCGCGGTCCACGAGCCGAGGTCCAGGTCGCGGATCGCCTGGGCGGCGAGAGGGTTCTCCCCCACGGACCGCACCTCGTGGGAGCGCCAGCCGCGCATGCCCACCGCGCCGTCGGCGTCCACCGCGAAGCGCACGCGGGTGCGCCATCCCAGTCCGTCCATGTCATGGGTGGCCGGCTCGACCTGGACGTCCTCGATCGGGTAGCTCGTCACGCCGGCGCGCTGGAGCAGCTCCTGCATGACCTCGGAGGCGATGCGGCGCTGCGCAGGGAGGGCGATGTGCGCCCACTCCGCGCCGCCCACGCCGTCCACGCCGGCCTCGGCCCATACGGAGGGGACACGGTCCACGCCGGCCTCGAGCACGTCGATCGCCTCGGCGCGCCAGAAGCGCGCGTCGGCCGCCTGCTCGGGGTCGTCGAGCAGACGGGCGGTGACGGTCTCCCCGGGAGCGGTGCCGCGGACGAAGACCACACGACCCTCGTGGCGGGCGACGAAGGTGCCGCCGGCGGCGGGACGCTCGGCGGTCAGCGAGAGGAGACGGCCCTGCGCGGCGGCGTCCTCGACCGTGCGCTCCGGCTCGGAGTCCGTGGCGTTCATGCGTCCCGCTCCCTTCCCGCGGCGGCACCCGCCGCGGACTCGTTCATGTCCGGGCCAGTCTCCCACCCCGATGATCGCGATGCGGACGCACCTGGCGCCGTGGCGGCGGATCGGGATCGATTCTTTACCCGGCGCGGTGCGCCGGTCCGTCCTGCGCTCGTGCCGCCCGGCGCGCGAGCAGCGACCGGTGCATGAGCCAGACCAGATAGGCCACCACGGCGAACAGCGGCAGACCCATGGCGAGCTTGGCCACGCCCATCGCCGCGACCTGTCCCGCGAGCAGCAGCGGGACCTGCACCGCGAGCTTCGCGGCGTACAGACCGGCGAACAGCCAGGTCGCACGGGTGTAGACACGGCGGGCGTCGGGGTCCTGCGCCCAGTCCTCGACCCGTGGGTCGAGCGCGCCCACGACGAGGCCGATGAGCGGACGACGGGCGAGCACCGAGACCACGAGCAGCACGAGGGTCACGACGTTGATCGCGATGCCTGGCGCGTAGAAGTCGGTGCCGTCGCCCGAGCGGAGCGCGAGCACCGCGCCGAGCGCCACCCCGATCAGCCCGCCGAGGACGGTCTGCGGGCTCTGCCGCTGGACGAGCCGCGCCACGAGCGCGACGACCACCACGGCGACCGCGACGACCGCCGCGACGGCCACCGAGCGGGTGACGACGAAGAGCACGACGAACAGGAGCGTGGGCGCGACGGACTCGGCGATCCCGCGCGGACCGCCGACGGCGTCGCGCACCGAGAACTCCTCCTGGCGCAGCACGCCGCCCAGGCCGCGGGCGCGCCGGTCCTCGGCTCCGTCCTGGCGCGGCCCGCCGCCCGGGGCGGATCCGCTCCCCTGCTCCGGCGTGCCGCCGTCGGCGGCGCTCATCCGATCTGGGTGATCTCGGGACCGCGCGCGAGCGGGTCGAGGAGCTCGTCGGGCGCAGCGGAGGTCGGCGCGACGCGCTCCCCCGGCAGGTGCAGGGGGATGAGCTCCTGCGGGGCCATCGCCTCGTGCCCGCGGACCACGACGAGCCGCGAGATCAGCGTCTCGAACTCCTTCGCCTGCGCCGGGTCGCCGAGCGCCTTCCCGGTGAGGATCGCGCGGAGGAACCAGCGGGGACCGTCGACGCCCAGGAAACGGGCGGGTCGGTAGCCGGTGCGGCCGTCGGAGCGCTTGACGGGCAGTCGCGTGATGAGCTCGGTGCCGAAGGGGCCGGGGCGGGTCTCCGCCGTGCCGCCCTGCCCGACCACGGAGTCGCGCAGGGAGGTGCGCACCTCGTCCCAGAGCCCGCTGGTCTTCGGCGCCGCGAAGGCCTGGACCTGGAGCGAGGAGCCGCCCAGCACGAGGTTCGCGCCGGTCACGGCGTTCGTGCGCTGGTCCACCTCCATGCGCAGCTCGAGACCGTCGATCCCCGGGACCTGGATGCCGCCGAGGTCGATGCGCTCCTCCTCTGGCGCGTCGGAGGCGTCGTAGGGGCCGTCCTCGAGGTGCGCGGCGCGCCCCTGCTCCTTCTCGGCGTCGGCCGTGTCATCGGCGTCGACAGCATCGGCCTTCGCGGCGCCGGCAGCGGTCCCTGTGCCGTCCGCGGTCCCGACCCAGGACTCGTCGACGTCCTCGGCGGCCTTCCTGCCGCGGCGGGAGAACAGTCCCATCTCAGGCCACCTCCCCGTCCGTGGCGGGCCCGAAGCCGCCGCTCGACCCGAAGCCGGAGGCCGCCCGCTCGGTGTCGTCGAGCTCCTCGACGGTGCGCAGGACGGGGGCGAGGAAGGGGACCACGACGAGCTGGGCGATCCGGTCGCCGCGTCGCAGCGCGAAGGGCTCGGCGGGATCGGTGTTGTGCAGCGCGACCTTGATCGGCCCGCGGTAGCCGGCGTCGACGACGCCGGGGCCGTTGAGCACGGTGACGCCGTGGCGGGAGGCGAGGCCCGAGCGCGGGCACACGAGGCCCACGGTGCCGGGCGGGAGGGCGACGGCGAGACCCGTGTCCACGAGCGCACGGCCGCCCGGGGCGATCGTGAGGTCCTCGGCGCTGGAGAGGTCCAGGCCGGCGTCGTCCGCGTGGGCGCGGACGGGGGCGACGGCCCCTTCGGCAAGGCGGAGGCGCAGCTCGGGTGCACCCTCCGCGGGGACGGCGCCCGCGGCGGTGGCGGTCGGGGTGGTGGAAGGCATGGGACCCAGGGTAGGCGCTCCGTGCTGAGGAGTGGTCCAAGCTCTGCGTGAGACGATGGGGGCATGTCCGACGCCGCCGAGGGGAGCTCCCCCGCCGCCCCGATCCCCCCTGATCCTGCCGTCCCGTCCTCCCGTGCGGGGACCCGGCCGGCCGCCGCTCCGCCGGGCGCGCCCCTGCACCGTGAGCGCCTGCTGCCCGGGATCGGCACCTGGATCGTCATCATCGCCGTGGGAGCCATGTGCGGCGTGGTGCTCGTGCCGCTGGGCGCCACGCTCGCGCTGGTCGTCGGGATCGTCGGGATCGTCGTGGCCGTCGTGCTCGGGGTGCTCACCGCTCCCGTGGTCGAGGTGAGCGGCGGGCGCCTGCGCGCGGGACGCGCGCAGATCGAGGTGGGGCTGCTGGGGACTCCCGAGGAGCTCGAGGGCGAGGACTGGCAGCGCACGATGGGCGTCGGCTTCGAGCCCCTCGCCTTCCACCTCACCCGCGGCTGGATCCGCTCGGGCCTGCGCGCCGAGGTGCTCGACGAGGGCGATCCCACGACCGCCTGGGTCGTCTCGACCCGCCGTCCCGAGGATCTCGCGCTCGCCCTGCGCAGCGCCTGAGCCCCGCGAGCCCGGCCGCCGCGCGGCGGCCGCTCTTTCCTGATGCCCCTCTCCCCTGATGCACCGACGGCGCCCCTCCTCCCGGAGGGGCGCCGTCGGCTCTGACCCGCGATGCGGGGGTGATGCTCTGCGGATGCGCTCAGGCGGCGCACTCGGTGCAGATGATGAGGGTCCCCTCGACGTGGTCGATCTGGCTGCGGTGCTTCACGAGGAAGCAGCTGGCGCAGGTGAACTCGTCGGCCTGCCGCGGCAGCACGCGGACGGAGAGCTCCTCACCGGAGAGGTCCGCGCCGGGCAGCTCGTAGGAGTCCGCGGCCTCCGCCTCGTCCTCGTCGACCACCGGCGTCGCCGCCTTGTTCGATCGACCCTTGAGCTCCTCGATCGAGTCGTCGTTCGACTCGTCGTCGTTCTTGCGCGGTGCGTCGTAATCTGTGGCCATCTACGGTCCGTTCCTGGTGGTGGTCCGGGGGATGACGGGGGCGAGCTCCGCCGTCCTCCGGGGGTGGATCCTCGGCTGTGCGCAGGCGCCCGTCCCCTGCGGGCCGATGCGCGACACAACGCCGAATGCGGCGGCATTATTGCAGACCGCCCGGCATGCGACAACACGGGTCCCACGCGTCCCCTCCACCGGGCGCGGCGCATCAGCGAGTTCCCTGCGCGACACGCTATGTTCGGCGTCTAGACTCGGTCCACGTTCCGACCAGGCACCGACGGAGAGGACGACGATGCGCGAGCTCGAGCTCGACGGGATCCACGACGACGGGGAGCACCTCATCCTCCTCGACTCCGATGGTGAGCGGTACACCCTGCGCATCGACGAGGCGCTCCGCGCCGCCGTCCGGCGCGACCGACCGGCGCTGGGCATGATCCAGGCGGCCGACGCCGCCCCGCTCAGCCCCCGCCAGATCCAGGGCCTGCTGCGGTCGGGACGCAGCGCCGAGGAGATCGCCGAGCTCGCGGCCATCACCGTCGAGCACGTGCGTCGCTACGAGGGCCCGGTGCTCGCCGAGCGCGAGTGGACCGCGGGCCGTGCCCGCACCTTCCCCGTGGGACGCGGCGGCCCCTCCCTCACCTCCGTGGTCTCCGAGCGGCTCGCCGCCCGTCAGGCCGCCGAGGACGTCGCCTGGGACGCCTGGCGCCGCCCGGACGGCACCTGGACCCTCGAGCTGAGCTTCAACGCCGCCGGTCGCACCCGGCAGGCGCACTGGGTCGCGGATCTCGACAACCGCTCCCTCGCCCCCGTCGACGACGAGGCGCGCTGGATCAGCGACGAGGACGCCCCCGTCGAGCCGTCCCGCGGCCGCACCCGTCTGATGGCGGTCAAGAGCTCCGTCTACGACCTCGAGGCCGACGGCTCCTTCGACGAGTCCGCCGGGCCGCGCCGCGGCGCGGCCGAGCGCTCCGCCCATCCGGCCGCCTTCGACGAGGCCGAGCTGGACGCGCTCAACGCCCGGCGCGGGCTGCGGTCGGTGCCGCCGCTCGAGGACGACGACTCCGCCGGCGTGTGGAGCACCCTGGACGAGGACGTGCCGCGGAGCACGCCGTCGCGCGGGATCACCGGTCCGGCCGACGACGCCGACGCCGACGCCGACATCGTGCCGTCCGCCGACCGTGGCCTGGACGCCGATCCGGACCTCGACGCGCACCGGGACCATGCGGGAGCGGCCCCCGAGGAGGAGGACCCCTTCTCCGAGGACCTGACGGACGACGCCGCGACCGCCCCCTCCGGCGAGCTCGAGAACGAGGACGGCGCCCCCGCCCCGGAGCCGCTCCAGTACCAGGACACGGTGGACCTCACCCAGGACCTCACCCCGCTCCCCGGCTTCGACGACCCTCGTGACGAGGACGCGGGAGCCACCGAGGACCCGTCGGTCCCCGACGCCCCGGGCGCCGATGGGCACGATGAGGACGCTGCGGAGAGCACCGGGAAGCCCGAGCAGAAGAGCGCCCCCGCCCTGAAGAAGGCGTCCAAGCCCGCGAAGAAGGGCCGCGCCTCGATGCCGAGCTGGGACGAGATCGTCTTCGGCGCCAAGCACGACTGAGCGGCTCGACCGCCCACCTCGGCAGCGGCTCCGTCCTCACGGGCGGGGCCGCTGTCGTCGTCCTCGGTGCCCGACGTCTCCCGTGATCCGTCGTCCCGGGGACCCGGCGCTCAGGCCTCCGTGCGCAGCAGCGGGACGAGCGCCTCGCGCGGCGTGAGCGACCCGTGCACGCCGACCAGCTTCCGTGCGCCCTCGGGGCGGCGGGAGAAGTCGTCGACACCCCAGCGGCCGCGGGCGAGCACGAGGACGTCCGGCACCCGTCCGGCGGCGACGGCGGAGGGCTCGGCGCCCTGCGGACCCAGCAGACCCGAGCTGAGCACCTCGTCGCGGGTGAGCACGAGGGCGCGGTCCACGAGCAGCTCCGCGAGCCCCGCCGCGAGCAGCGGCGCCTCGTCCCGCTCGCGCACGGCGAGCGCGAGCGCACGGGCCTCCCCCGCGACGGTGCCAGCGAGCCGCTGCAGCGACGGATGGTCGGCGAGGTCCACGGTGTGCGCGGGGTCCGTGTCGACCATGCCGTGGTCCGCGGTGACCGTGACACGGGTGCCCGAGGGCAGGCGCCGCAGGAGGGTGCCGAGCAGGGCGTCCGCCTCGGCGAGCGCCTCGCGCCAGGCGTCGGAGTCCGTGCCGTGGTGGTGCCCCGCATGGTCGACGTCGTCGACGTGCAGGTGCACGAGGCCGTCCGGGCCGGCGCGCCGCACGGCCACGAGGACCGCGTCCGCGCGGTCGTGGCGGCCGTGCCCCTGGAAGTCCCAGCCGCGATAGGCGACGCGGCTGAGGTGCGAGCCCTGATGCTTCGCGGGGGCGACCTGCACGGCGCGGCGGGGGTGCTCCTCGAGCAGCCCGGGCAGCGGCATCCACCGCTGCGGGTCGATCCCGGGCTCACCGGTGATCTGGTTGACGGCGGTGCCCGTCGCGGGATCGATGGCGGTGTAGCCGAGCACCCCGTGCTCGAGCGGCGCCAGGCCCGTGTGCAGCGACACCATGGCGGTCGCCGTCGTGGAGGGGGCGACGGTGCGGATGCGCTCGGTGCTCCCGGCGAGACGGCGCAGGGTCGGGGTCAGCGCGCGGTGCTCCTCGAGCAGCTCGGCGCCGAGGCCGTCGATCAGCACGACGACGTCGCGCCCACGGGCGTCGGCCCGGGCCAGCGGGGCGACGACGTCGAGCAGCGCGGGACGGGCGCCCGCCGCGAAGGGCGGCGGCAGCAGGTCGGAGGGCCAGTCGGCGGGCTGCACCGGGCTCAGGAGTCGAGCGCGTCGACGGCGTCGAGCAGCAGACCGTGGAAGGCGAGCGCCTCCTGGACGGCGGCCTCGCCGTCGGCGAGCGCGCTCACCCGCAGGGCGAGGTCCGAGGGGGCGACGGTGCCGCTGAGGCCGTGGTCCACCTGGCAGGACGGGTCGCCGCAGTCCGCGCGCTCGAGGTCGACGCGACGGGTGCCGCCCCAGGTGATGCCGAGCGTCACCTCGGCCTCGCTGCCCCGCACCCTCGTCCCCTCGGTGTCGAAGACCTGGGAGAGCCCGGTGCCGGTGACGCGGCTGAGGCGGATGCGCTCCGTGGTCGCGATGACCTGGCTGGGGTTGAGGTCGTCCGCCGGGTCGTCGTCGAGGTGGCTGACGAGGAGGTGGCGGGGGGTCAGCACGAGCACTGTGAGGTGGCGGCGCACCTCGGGGCCGTCGAAGGTGGTCTCCGGCCGCACCAGGTGCCCCAGCACGGGGGCGCCGCGCAGCGACAGGGCGAGCGAGCCGCCGGCCGTCTGCGGGAAGTAGCCCGCGGTCTCGAGGTCCGCGGTCAGGGAGGCGGGGAGCGCGGTCGTCATCCTCCGATTGTCCCATGCGGGAGGGGACGGCGGAGCGGCTCAGCCGGAGCGGCCGCCCAGCAGCGCGCGGCGGGCGCCGTCCGTCCGGTTGGGGGCCGGGGCGAGCTCCGCCCGCGCACCGACCACGAAGGCGCCCTCCCGCGCGACGACGACCGGGTACAGCTCGAAGGAGGCGAGCTCCGGGACGTCCTCGGCGAGCAGGCCGGTGCGGACCACGACGTCCGCGAGGGCGTCCCTGTCCGCCGGCGGGAGCCCTCGCTCCCCCGAGAGCTTCACGGCGCTCGCGGGGGCGTCCACGAGCTCCCGCGCGGCGCGCTGCGAGAAGGGCGGGATCGCGTAGGCGATGTCCTCGAGCAGGTCCGTCGCGTCCCCGGCCACGGAGAGGGACACCACGGGGCCGAGCGAGGGGTCCTCGACGCTGCGCACGACCATCGGCACGCCCGTGGGGGCCATGGACTGCACCTCGAGCGGCGCGCTCGAGAAGGACAGGTCCTCGCGCATCCGGGCGTGGGCGTGCCGC
Source organism: Brachybacterium sp. SGAir0954 (assembly GCF_005490785.1). Taxonomy (GTDB): domain Bacteria; phylum Actinomycetota; class Actinomycetes; order Actinomycetales; family Dermabacteraceae; genus Brachybacterium; species Brachybacterium rhamnosum. Next base: position 2,599,150 of record NZ_CP027295.1, read on the forward strand.
AGCTGCACGGCGTCGGTGATGTCCAGCCGCACGCCGCCGAGGTCCGCGCGGTGGCGCAGCACCGGGTCGGTGCTCTTGAGCGCGACGGGGTAGCCCACCGTTGAGGCCGCGCGGACGGCCTCTTCGGCGTCCGCGGCGGGGAGCGAGGGCAGCAGCGGCAGCCCGTAGGCCGCGAGCAGCGCGCGCGTGGTCTCGAGGTCCAGGGTGACCCGCTCCCCCACCGGCGGCAGGTGCCGCTCGACGATCCTGCGGGCGGCGGCGCGGTCCACGTCCTCCCGCACCGCGAGCTCCTCGCGGTCCGCCGCGGGCCGCTCGGCGGCGGCGAGCATGCCGGCGGCCGCGCGCACGGCGAGCGCGGGGGTCACGTGGACGGGCGGGAGGGCGAGGTCCTCCCGGACCGCCTCGTGCACCTCCTGGAAGCGGCTGCGCTCGGAGACCAGGCAGACGACGAGCGCGACCTCGCTGTGCCGGGCGATGGTCGCCATCTCCCGCAGGGCGCCAAGGTGGTCCCCCGCGAGCGGGTCGATCACCCCGGCGATGATGAGGTCCGCGCGATCGGGACCGGCGACGGCGGTGAGGGCGCGCTGCATGACGCGGGGGTCCGCCGCGAGCGGCACGTTCCGGTCGTCGATGACGATCTGCAGGCCGGCCTCGTCGGCCGCGCCGCGCAGGCTCGCGCCGAGCGCCGCCGTGTTGGAGAGCAGGGCGACCCGCGGCCCCTTGGGGACGCCCTGGCGGGAGACGGCGTCGACCACGTCGAGCAGGTGGTCGACCGTCCGCGCCTGCACCACCCCGGAGGAGGCGAGGACCTGGTCGAGCGCGCGCCGCGGGAGGGAGGACTCACGCACGTCGTGACCGGGGGTGCCGCTCACCCGCAACCCCGGTGGGCGGAGCACCACCACGGGCGTGCTGCGGGTGAGGCGGCGGGCGATCCGGGTGAACTTGCGCGGGTTCCCCATCGTCTCGAGGGCGAGGCCGATGACCTCGATGCGCTCGTCGTCCTCCCAGTGCTGGAGCACGTCGTTGAGGGAGACGTCGGCCCGGTTCCCGACGGCCACGAACTCGTGCACGCCGGTGCCGCGCTCGTCGACCCCCGCGAGGAGCATCGCGCCGAGCGCGCTGGACTGGCCGGCGACGGCGGCGGTGCCCGGCCGCGGGAGGCGCGGCGAGAGCGAGACGCTCAGCGCGTCCTCCCCCGTGCGCAGGACGCCGAGCGAGCCGGGGCCCAGCAGCCGCATGCCGTGGCGTCGGACCTCGGCGACGAGCTCGCGCTGCCGGCGCCGGCCCTCCACGCTGTCCGTGTGCCCCTCGGTGGGGACGAGCACGCTGCGCACGCCGATCGCGGCGCACTCCTCGATCGCCTCGAGCCAGGACTCGGGGCGCAGGGCGATCACGGCGAGGTCCACGGGTCCGGGGACGTCCGCGATGCGGGGCCGGGCGAGGTGCCCGCGCACCTCGAAGGCGTCACGGGAGACGAGGTGCAGATCGCCCTGCCATCCCGAGCCCTCGAGGGCGGAGAGCACACGGCCGCCGATCGAGTCGGCGCGCGTGGAGACGCCGACCACGAGCACGGAGGAGGGATGCAGCAGCCGTTCCATGGCCCGGGCCTCCGCGCGGTGCTCGCGCTCCGCCATGACCTCGAGCGATCGCGCCGTCGGGTCGATGCGGAAGGTGACCATGACCACCCCGTCGTCGAGCACGCGCCGCACGTCGAAGCCGGCGTCCGTGAACACGGAGAGCATGCGGGCGTTCTGCGGGAGGACCTCCGCGGTGAAGACCGAGATCCCCACCTCGCGGGCCGCGGCCGCGAGGTGCTCGAGCAGCACAGAGGCGAGCCCCGTGCCCTGGCTCGCGTCGGAGACGTTGAAGGCGACCTCCGCCTCCTCGGGCGAGGTCCGGTCGTAGCGGCCGACGGCGATGATCTCCTCGCCCCGCTGCACGACGAGCGCGACCCGGTCGTGATGGTCCACGACGGTGAACCGCTCCAGGTCCCGGGGGGAGAGCCGCGGCATCGGGGCGAAGAAGCGCAGGTACCGGGAGTGCTCGGACTGGCGCACGTGGAAGTCCTGGAGGGCGTCGGCGTCCTCGGGGAGGATGGGGCGCAGGTGCGCGGCGGAGCCGTCGCGCAGCGCGATGTCCGCCTCCCAGTGGGCGGGGTACGCCGCCGGCGCCGGCGCGGGGGCGCCGCGGCGCCGCGAGCGTCGTCCCGCGCTCCGCTCCGAGGGGGACGGGAAGGGTCCGTGCCGATCCGCCATGCCGGGATCCTATCGTCGCGCACGGTCCGGGAGACGGGGACCACGGTCCCGCGCCGGGCCACGCCTCCCCGTCCCCGTGCCGGTCATGGGCAAGAATGGCCCCCATGGCCCGTTCACGCACCACGAAGTCCCCGGCCGCCGAGGAGCCGTTCGAGGAGACCGTCGTCGACATCGACGTCACCAGCGAGATGGAGACGTCCTTCCTCGAGTACGCCTACTCGGTGATCTACTCCCGGGCGCTGCCCGACGCGCGCGACGGGCTCAAGCCGGTGCAGCGCCGCATCCTCTACATGATGGCGGAGATGGGCCTGCGCCCGGATCGCGGGCACGTCAAGAGCCAGCGCGTGGTCGGCGAGGTCATGGGCAAGCTCCACCCCCACGGCGACACCGCGATCTACGACGCGCTCGTGCGCATGGCGCAGGACTTCTCGATGCGCCTGCCGCTCGTGGACGGCCACGGCAACTTCGGCTCCCTCGACAACGGCCCCGCCGCGCCCCGGTACACGGAGGCGCGCCTCGCCCGGGCGGCGCAGCTGGTGACGGACTCCCTCGACGAGGACGTCGTGGACCTGGTCCCGAACTACGACAACCAGCTGACCCAGCCGGAGGTGCTCCCGGCCCAGTACCCGAACCTCCTCGTCAACGGCGCCTCGGGGATCGCCGTCGGCATGGCGACGAACATGGCGCCGCACAACCTCGTCGAGACGATCGCCGCGGCCCGCCACCTCATCGCCCATCCCGACGCCCCCCTCGAGGAGCTCATGCGCCTCGTGCCCGGGCCGGACCTGCCCAGCGGCGGCCGGATCACGGGCCTCGACGGGGTCCGCGACGCCTACCGCACGGGCCGCGGCTCGTTCCGCATGCGCGCCACCACGCGCATCGAGAACGTCACGACCCGCCGCAAGGGCATCGTCGTCACCGAGCTGCCCTACCAGGTGGGCCCGGAGAAGGTCGCCGAGAAGCTGCGCGACGCGGTGCAGGCGAAGAAGGTCCAGGGCATCACCGACTACCAGGACCTCACGGACCGCCACCACGGCCTGCGCCTCGTGCTCACGGTGAAGTCCGGCTTCGAGCCCGAGGCGGTGCTCGAGCAGCTCTACCGCTACACGCCGCTCGAGGAGTCCTTCGGCATCAACAACGTGGCGCTCGTGGACGGGCAGCCGCGCACCCTGGGCCTCAAGCAGCTGCTCGAGGTGTTCGTCGACCATCGTCTGCAGGTGGTGCGCCGCCGCACCGAGCACCGTCTGCGCAAGCGCTCCGAGCGCCTCCACCTCGTGGAGGGCCTGCTGCTCGCGCTCGTCGACATCGACGAGGTCATCCAGATCATCCGCACGAGCGACGACGTGGACTCCGCGCGGACGCGGCTCATGCAGGTCTTCGACCTCTCGCAGGTCCAGTCGGAGTACATCCTCGAGCTGCGGCTGCGCCGGCTGACGAAGTTCTCCCAGATCGAGCTCGAGGGCGAACGGGACGAGCTGCTCGCCGAGATCGCGCGCCTCGAGGAGATCCTCGGCTCGGACCAGGTGCTGCGCGCCCTGGTCTCCGACGAGCTCGCCGCGGTCGCCGCCGAGCACGGCACGCCCCGCCGCACCGTGCTGCTCGAGGCCTCCGAGCAGAGCCGCCCCGCGGCCTCCGGCGCCGGGCTCGAGGTGGCCGACGAGCCCTGCACGGTCCTGCTCACCGGCACCGGGCTCGTCGCCCGCACGGCGGGCACCGAGGATCTCGTGCGCGAGGGCGGCCGCGCCTCCCACGACGTCATCGTCTCGCGGGTGGTCACGACGACCCGCGCGACCGCCGGCGTCGCGACCAGCCGCGGCCGGGTGCTGCAGCTCTCCGTCGTGGACCTCCCCTCCCTCGCCCCCACCGCCGGGGCGCCCTCGCTCGCGGGCGGCACGCGCCTCGCGGACCTCGTCGACCTCGAGGACGGCGAGCGGGCGCTCGCGCTCGTGCGCCTCGCGCCGGCGGACCTCGAGCGCGGCGGGGCGATCGCGCTCGGCACCCGGCAGGGGGTCGTCAAGCGGGTCCAGCTGGACTTCCCGCGCTCCGACGGCTTCGAGATCATCTCGCTCAAGGAGGGCGACGAGGTCGTCGGCGTCGTGGACCTCGAGGACGACGCGGACCTCGACCTCGTGCTCATCACCTCCGACGCGCAGCTGCTGCACTTCCCCTCGTCGGGCGTGCGCCCGCAGGGGCGCTCCGCGGGCGGCGTCGCGGGCGTCAAGCTGGGCGCCGGTGCGCGGGTCCTCTCCTTCGGGGTCGTCGACGTCACCGCCCCGGCGGACGTCGTCACCGTCTCCGGCTCCTCGGCGACCCTGCCGCTACTGCAGACGGGCTCGCTCAAGGTGTCCTCGCTCGCGGAGTTCCCCGCGAAGGGCCGTGCGACCGGCGGTGTCCGCTGCCACCGCTTCCTGCGCGGTGAGGACGTGCTGATCGGCGCCTGGGTCGTGCCGCACCCCGCGCGCGCCTGCTCGGAGGCCGGGCAGCCGATCGACCTGCCCGATCCGCTCGGTCGCCGCGACGGCTCGGGCACCCCGGTCGCGGTCCCGATCGCCGCGGTGGGCTGACCTCCCCCATGGCTCCCCGCCTCGCCCTCATGGCCTCCCGCGCGACGAGGGAGGAGTCGCTGCACCTCGTGCTCGGCGGCGGCGGGGCGGTCGTGGGCCTCGCCGTGGGGCTCGTGTTCCTGCGCGGCACCGCTCCGCTCGCGGGGACCGGGTCGATCGGCCAGGTCGCGGCGCTGTCGGTCTTCGGCTGCGCCGCGGCGACCGCGGCGCTCGTCCTCGCCGTCGTCACGCCGCGGTCGATGCCGTGGTTCGGCGGCGCCCACCGGTGGCGCAGGGCGCTGGACATCGTGGGCCTCGCCCTCGTGTACGGGCTGCTGGGGCTCTTCCTCACGAGCGCGCTGTTCGGCGTGTTCCAGCAGGCGTTCCAGGGCGTCGCCCTGGACCGCATGGCGGGAACCTTCTGGGTGGTCGTGGCGAGCGCGGCGGGAGCCTATGCGACCTCCGCGGCCGGGTCCGCGCTCACCGGTCGCTCCCTCGCGACGCTGCTCGCGGTGTTCCTCACCGCCGGGGTCCTCGCGAGCGCGATGAACGCGACGGACCGGTACTGGTGGGAGCGGTACTTCTCGGAGCTCGGCGAGGGCGGCGACCTCGCGAGCGTCACCTTCAACCTCACGCTGCTCCTCACCGGCGTCGCGCTGCTCACGGTCACCGAGTTCCTCGCCCACGACCTCGACCGCTGGGCCGCCTCCGCCGGGGAGCCGGCCTGGGTGACCGCCGTGGTCCGGACCCTGCTCTCCGCCGTGGGGGTGCTCGTGGCCCTCGTCGCGCTCGTCTCCCGCGACGTGAGCGTCACCTGGCACGACGTCATCGCCCAGACCCTCGTGGTGGTGTTCGGTGCGCTCCTCGTGGTGACCCCGGTGCTGCTGCGCCGGATGCCCGGCGGGCTGCTGCCGGTGACGATCACGGCCTTCGCGCTCCTCGTCGCGATCACCGTGATGTTCGTGGAGGTGCGCTACCTCAACATGACGGCCTTCGAGATGGGCGCCGCCGCGATCGTCTACGCGTGGCTGCTGCTGTTCATCCGCATCGTCTCCGCCGCGGCCGACGGCGCCGAGGAGGCCCGGGCCGAGGACGCGCAGGAGCACCCGCCGACGAACGGCGACGACGCGCTCGCCGCCCCGGATGGGAGCATGGGGCCATGACCACAGCACCCGCAGACCTCCCCCTCCCGGCCGGCGTGCGCCGGGGCGAGGACCACGGCGCCGACGCCGTGCTCGTCGACACCCCCGCCGCCCGCGCGGCCCTGCACCTCGACGGCGCCCACCTCACCAGCTGGGCGCCCGCGGGGACCACGGACGTCCTCTGGCTCTCCCCCGACTCGGCGTTCGGGCACGGGGCGGCGATCCGCGGCGGCGTGCCGCTCGTGGGCCCCTGGTTCGGCCCGGGCCGGCATGGCGACCAGGAGGTCAAGCACGGGTGGCTGCGCAACGTCCGATGGACGCTCGAGCGCGCCGAGACCGCCGGTGAGGACGTGGTCCTGCACCTCGTCTCCCCCGCCGGTCGCACCGAGCTCTCCGCACATCTCGTGGTGCGGATCGGTGCGGAGCTCTCGCTGGACCTCACGCTCACCGCGGGCATCGCTCTCGAGGTCGAGGCGGCCCTGCACACCTACCTCGCCGTGTCCGACGTGCGCCGGGTGCGGATCGAGGGCCTCGGCGGCGCCGAGTACCTCGACAACACGCGCGGCCTCGCCGCCGACGTCCTCCCCGCCGGGGACCTCGTGCTCACCGGCCCCACCGACCGGGTCGTGGACCGCGCCGGCGAGGTGCGGATCGTCGACGAGGGAGCGGGCCGCACGATCGTCTCGAGCCCGCGGGGCACCGCGAAGACCGTCGTCTGGAACCCCTGGACCGAGCTCGCGGCCGGCATGGCCGACGTGCCCGACGACTCCTGGCCCGGCTTCCTGTGCGTCGAGCCGGCGGTCGCCAAGGACGCGGCAGTGGAGCTCACCACCGGCGACAGCCTCACGATCGGCGTCACCTACACCGTCCTCGGCTGACCCTCCCGGCCCGGCCCGCTCCGGGCCGCCGCCCGCTCCCCTCGCCCCGTCACCGCCGCTCGTCCCGAGCCCGGTGACGGGGCGTCGTGCTGCCTGCAGGTTTATTCGCTGGACCCGGGCGAGGCGCCGTGATGGAGTACATCCCATGGAGATCACGACCCCGACCACGACCACGGCCCCCGCGGCCGGTCCGGCCGTGCTGGGCGCGACGATCCCCCGGTCCCTGCGGCAGCCCGCCGCGCGGAAGGCGTTCGGCCCCGGGGGTTCCCGCCCCGGCACGCCGACCGGCACCGCCGCCGTCCGCTGACGGCCACCCGCCTCCCGTCCTGACCGGGCGGAGACCCGACAGGGCCCGGTGACGCACCGCGTCCCCGTCCCTCACCGGCGGAGCCCGCTCCGCCCCCCCCTCACCCCTGCGGTCCTGCCGCGCGCCCTCCCCTGCCCGGATCCCTCCCGATCCGCGGTCAGGTGCTGTCCGCGCACCGGCGAAGGATCGTGACCACCGACTCAGGAGACCCCAGATGAGCATCGAGCTCGACGTCGACCGCCGTCATCCCCCCACCGACACCACCGATCCCTCCTTCCCCGTCACCGCGCGCCATCCTGCTCCGCTCCACCACCCCGTGTTCGACGATCACAGCTTCGCCGAACGCGCGGAGGACGAGCACCGTACGGCGCCGGGCACCGTGCCGGCCCGCCCCCAGGAGCCCGCGCTCCCGGGCGCCCTGCTCCTCGCGCGGAGGCTCCTGCGCCGCCGTTCACCCCAGGAGGTGCTCCGCCACGAGCAGCGCCTGAGGGAGCGGGAGCGCAGCCATCAGCGCGCGCTGCTCGCCTCCGGCGTCCTGCACGTGCTGTGACCCCGGCCGCGGACGACCGGCCCCCGGTCCCTTCGTGGGACCGGGGGCCGTCTCGTCCGTGCTGCCCAGTGCACGGCAGGTCCCGCTGAGGGTCAGCGACGGAGCGTCAGCCGCTGGGCGACGCGGCGAGATCCACGATCACCAGCTCGTGCGGGTTGTTCACGCGCACCGGGAGCATGCCGTCGCCGAGGCCCCGGCTGATCACCATGGTCGTCGTCCCGCTCACGTGCGCGCCCTCGGTGAGCGCCGGGAGCCATCCCTGGTGCGGGGCGTAGAGACCGCCGATCCCGGGCACACGCACCTGCCCTCCGTGGGCGTGGCCGGAGAGCACGAGGTCCACGTCCTCGCGCACGTAGTGCTCCCAGAGCTCGGGGCGATGGGCGAGCAGCACGACCGGAGCGTCCGTGGGGAGGCGCAGGGAGTCGAGCACCGTGCCCGGGTCCGCGGGGACGACGCCGTCCACCGAGGCGACCCGCGGGTCGTCGATCCCGGCGACGGTCACGGTCGTGCCCCGCACCTCGATCGTGGTCGCCTCGTCACGGAGCACCTGCACCCCGGCGCCCGTCATGCCCGCGAGCAGCTCGTCGCGCAGCGGGGAGTCCGCCTCGTGGTTGCCGAGCACCATCGTCGTCGGCGCGATGCCGGCCAGTGAGGACGCGACCTCGAGCGCCCCGGAGAGGTCCCGGGTGCGGCGGTCCACCAGATCTCCGGTGATCACGACGAGGTCCGGGTGCTGCGCGGCGACGGCCTCCACGAGCGCGGCGCGGGCGGCGCTGTCCCCGCCGCCGTGGAGATCGGAGACATGGGCGATCCGCAGCGGCCGCTCCCCCGCGGGCCAGGTGCTCGCGGCGACGGCGACCGGGGTGACGACGAGCCTGCGGTTGTCCCACACGAGCCAGGCCGCTCCGACCGCGAGGGCGAGCAGGAGGGCCAGCACGGCGCGGGCCGCCAGGACGCGCCGCCGACTGTGCGGTTCCAGCACGGGTGCGGCGACGTCGAGGGGTGCGAGGACGCCGCCGGAGCCGCTGTCGTCCGGCCCGGTGCCCAGCGGGATGCTCACCGCACGGAGATGCCGTCGGCCGCCATCGCGGCCTTCGCCTCGCCGATCGTCATCGTCCCGAAGTGGAAGACGCTCGCCGCGAGGACCGCATCGGCCCCGGCGTGCACGGCGGGGGCGAAGTCCTGGGGCGTGCCCGCCCCGCCGGAGGCGATGAGCGGCACCCCGGTCGCCTCCCGGGCGAGCGTGATGAGCTCGAGGTCGAAGCCGTCCTTCGTGCCGTCGGCGTCCATCGAGTTCAGCAGGATCTCCCCCGCACCCCGCTCGGAGATCTCACGGATCCAGGCGATCGCGTCGATACCGGTGCCGCGGCGGCCCCCGTGGGTGGTCACCTCGAAGCCGGAGCCCGTGCGCGCACTGCCCTCGGGGGTGCCCTCGGTGACGCGGCGGGCGTCGATCGAGAGCACGAGGACCTGGTTGCCGAAGCGCTCGGCGATCTCCGACACGAGCGCGGGGCGGGCGATCGCGGCGGTGTTCACCCCGCACTTGTCCGCGCCGGCGCGCAGCAGCTGGTCGACGTCCTCGACGCTGCGCACGCCGCCGCCCACGGTGAGCGGGATGAAGATCTGCTCGGCAGTGCGACGGACCACGTCGATCATGGTCGAGCGGCCGGAGGAGGAGGCCGTGACGTCGAGGAAGGTGAGCTCGTCCGCTCCCTCGAGGTCGTAGCGGGCGGCGAGCTCGACCGGGTCACCGGCGTCCCGCAGGTCCTGGAAGTTCACGCCCTTGACGACGCGACCGGCGTCGACGTCGAGGCAGGGGATGACGCGCACGGAGACGCTCATGCGTCGATCCTCTCCCGGTCGAGCTCTTCGGCTCCTTCGATGATGAACTGCTTGCGGGGCGCCACGTCGGAGCCCATGAGCAGCTCGAACATGGAACTCGCCGCCTCGGCGTCCTCGATGCGGACCCGCCGCAGGGTGCGGTGACGGGGGTCCATGGTGGTGTCCGCGAGCTGGTCGGCGTCCATCTCGCCGAGGCCCTTGTAGCGCTGGATCGGCTCCTTGTAGCGCTTGCCGCGCTTCTCGAGGTTCTTCAGCAGCCGCAGCAGCTCCGCCTCGGAGTAGGTGTAGACGAGCTCGTTCTTCTTGGACCCGCCGTGGACGATCTCGACGCGGTGCAACGGGGGCACCGCGGCGTAGACCCTCCCCGCCTCCACGAGCGGACGCATGTAGCGGTGGAAGAGCGTGAGCAGGAGGGTCCGGATGTGGGCCCCGTCGACGTCGGCGTCGGTCATCATGATGATCTTGCCGTAGCGGGCCGCGTCGAGATCGAAGGTGCGTCCCGAGCCCGCGCCGATCACCTGGATGATCGCCGCGCACTCGGCGTTCTTGAGCATGTCCGTGATGGACGCCTTCTGGGTGTTGAGGATCTTGCCGCGGATGGGCAGCAGGGCCTGGAACTCCGAGGAGCGGGCGTGCTTCGCGGTGCCGAGCGCGCTGTCGCCCTCGACGATGAACAGCTCGGAGCGCTCGACGTCGGTCGAGCGGCAGTCGGCGAGCTTGGTGGGCATGGTCGAGGACTCCAGGGCGTTCTTGCGCCGCGAGACCTCCTTGTGCATGCGCGCGGCGATGCGGGCGCGCATCTCGGAGACGACCTTGTCGATGACGAGCGCGGCCTGCTCCTTCTCGCCCTTCGCGGTCGAGGTGAGGAAGGCCGTCAGGCGCTCCTCGACGACGCGGCCGACGATCTGGCGGATCGCGGGGGTGCCGAGCACCTCCTTGGTCTGCCCCTCGAACTGCGGCTCGTCGATGCGCACGCTCACGACGGCGGTGACGCCGGCGAGGGTGTCGTCCTTCTCGATCTTCTCGTTCTTCACGTTGAACTTCACGCGCCGCGCCTGGTTCTCGACCTGCTTGCGCATGACCTTCACGAGGGCCTGCTCGAAGCCGGCGACGTGGGTGCCGCCCTTGGGGGTCGCGACGATGTTCACGAAGGAGCGCAGGGTCGTGTCGTAGTCCGCGCCCCAGCGCAGGGCGATGTCCACCTCGCAGCTGCGGGACACCTCCTGGGAGACCATGTGCCCCTTGCTGTCCAGGACGGGGACGGTCTCGGTGTACTCGCCCGTGCCCTGGAGCCGCACGACATCGGTGATCCGCTGGTCCTGGGCGAGGTAGTCCACGAACTCGGAGATGCCGCCGTCGTAGCGGTAGGTGCGGGTCGCGGGCTGGTCCGGGGACGCCTCGGGGCGGTGGTCGGTGATCGCGATCTCGAGCCCGGGGACGAGGAAGGCGGTCTGGCGAGCGCGGCGGGTGAGGTCGTCGAGGGAGAAGTGGCTGCCCTTGATGAAGATCTGGGGATCCGCCCAGTAGCGCACACGGGTGCCGGTGACACCCCGCTTGGCCTTGCCGACGATCCGCAGCTCGGCGGGGCCGTCCGCCGGGGTGAACGGCGCGGCGGGACTCGGGTCGCCGTCGTCCTCGAAGACACCCGCCTGGCCGCGCTGGAAGCTCATCGCGTACGTCTTCCCTGCACGGTCGACCTCGACGTCGAGCCGCGCGGACAGCGCGTTGACGACGCTCGCGCCGACGCCGTGCAGGCCGCCCGAGGCGGCGTACGAGCCGCCGCCGAACTTCCCGCCCGCATGGAGCTTCGTGTACACGACCTCGACGCCCGTCAGGCCCGTGCGGGGCTCCGTGTCGACGGGGACGCCTCGCCCGGTGTCCCGGACCTCGACGGAGCCGTCGGGGTGCAGCAGCACGCCGATGGAATCGCCGTTGCCGCCGAGGGCCTCGTCCACGGCGTTGTCGAGGATCTCCCACAGGCAGTGCATGAGGCCGCGCGAGTCGGTGGACCCGATGTACATGCCGGGACGCTTGCGGACGGCCTCGAGACCCTCGAGGACCTGGAGGTTGCGGGCGTCGTAGGCGGAGGCCGCGGGACGGGAGGAGGTGGAGGAGCTGGACACCCTGCGATCCTACGGCCGCGAGGCCTCCGGGCCCGGCATTGCCCGCTCCCGCACGCCGTCGGCGTCGCCGACGCAGGCACGACGGGGACCGGGGTCACAGGGTGTTGCGCCCCTGGCGAACCGGGTCACGACTCCCTCCCCCCGCGCGGGCCCAGGTGCTACAAAAGGACCCATGAACCTCACTCTCGAAGCCCCCCGCCTGACGGCGAAGGACCGCTGCGATCGCTGCGGTGCCCAGGCGTACGTCAAGGTGGTGCTGCAGGCCGGCGGCGAGCTGCTGTTCTGCGCGCACCACGCCCGCGCCCACGGCGATGCCCTGAAGGACATCGCCTCCGAGGTCATCGACGAGACCGAGCGCCTCCACGCGAAGCCGGAGCCGGTCGAGGACTGATCTCCCGTCCCCTGCGGGACCCGAGCATCCGAGGGCGTCCACCTGATGGTGGGCGCCCTCGTCCCGTCTCCCCTGCTCCAGCCTCAGCCACCGACACCGAACGGCGCCGGCCCCCTTCACAGGGTGCCGGCGCCGTCTCGTGCGACCTGGCCGCGAGGGCCGGGAGCGCGGGGCTCAGTCGAGGTAGTCGCGCAGGACCTGCGAGCGCGAGGGGTGACGGAGCTTGCTCATCGTCTTCGACTCGATCTGACGGATCCGCTCACGGGTCACGCCGTAGACCTTGCCGATCTCGTCGAGGGTCTTGGGCTGACCGTCCTCGAGGCCGAAGCGCATCGAGACCACGCCCGCCTCGCGCTCGGAGAGGGTGTCGAGCACCGAGTGGAGCTGCTCCTGGAGGAGGGTGAAGCTCACGGCGTCCGCGGGGACGACCGCCTCGGAGTCCTCGATGAGGTCGCCGAACTCGCTGTCGCCGTCCTCACCCAGCGGGGTGTGCAGGGAGATCGGCTCGCGACCGTACTTCTGGACCTCGACGACCTTCTCCGGGGTCATGTCGAGCTCCTTGGCGAGCTCCTCCGGGGTGGGCTCGCGACCCAGGTCCTGGAGCATCTGGCGCTGCACGCGGGCGAGCTTGTTGATGACCTCGACCATGTGCACCGGGATGCGGATCGTGCGAGCCTGGTCGGCCATGGCGCGCGTGATCGCCTGGCGGATCCACCAGGTGGCGTAGGTGGAGAACTTGTAGCCCTTGGCGTAGTCGAACTTCTCGACGGCGCGGATGAGGCCCAGGTTGCCCTCCTGGATGAGGTCCAGGAAGAGCATGCCGCGACCGGTGTAGCGCTTGGCGAGGGACACGACGAGACGGAGGTTCGCCTCGAGCAGGTGGTCCTTCGCGGCGCGGCCGTCCTCGGCGATCATGCCGAGCTCACGGCCCTGCTTGGTCTTGACGATCGACTCGTCGCGCTTGAGCAGCTGCTCGGCGAACAGGCCGGCCTCGATGCGCTCGGCGAGCTCGACCTCCTGCGCGGCGTTCAGCAGCGCGACCTTGCCGATCTGCTTGAGGTAGTCCTTGACCGGGTCCGCGGTCGCACCGGCCGTGACGACCTGCTGCGCGGGGGCATCGTCCTCGGAGGCGTTGAACACGAAGCCGCCGCGGTCCTCGACCTTGGCATCGGCGGCGGTGTTCTCCGCCGTGGCCTCGTCGGCCTCCTCGGCCTCGGGCTCCTCGACCTCGGGCTCCTCGCCGGAGGCCTTCGCGGCCGCTTTCTTGGCGGTGGCCTTCTTGGCGGCGGGCTTCTTGGCGGTGGTCCTCGCCCCGGCGCGCTTCGCGGCGGTCTTCTTCGCCGCGGTGCCGGCGGCAGGGGTCTCCTCGGCCTGCACATCCACCTCGGTCGTGGTGTCGGCGGTGGTCTCAAGGGTCTTGGAGGAGGTCACAGAGTTCCTTCTTCCGGCGCTGCACCCTGCGGTGCGAGCGCGCTGTGGCGTTCGGTCTTCTCGCGCGGCTGACAGGTACCGGCGCCTCACTCCGTCCCGGTCCCCACCGGGTTCATGGCGCACGAAGGCACGGTGCCGTCAAGCCTGGAAAGTATAACGTCTCCGGGCACGGTCTATTCCCATGGCCCCCCGAGGGCGGGAACCGGTGACGCAGACCTCGCCCGGGGGCGGAGCCGCGCTCCGACGGGGAGCGCGAGATGCAGGAGCGGTGCGACCGTGCGCGGAGGACCTCAGGACGCGAGGGCGCCGGACGGGGTCTCGTCCTTGACGGCGAGCACCGGGATGTCGGCGCCGAGCACCACGCGCCGGGCCGCGGCGCCGAGGTTCAGCTTGCCGATCGGCGACTTCCGTCGCAGGCCGATCACGAGGAGGCGCGCGGAGGACTCCGCGGCGGCGGAGAGCAGGAACTCCCCCACGTCCTCCTGGTCCCCGCTGCGGCGGAGCGACCAGTCCACGTCCTCACCCCCGACCTCGGCGAGCGCGCTTCGCGTCTCCTCCTCCCCGGCGACGGCGGGACCGTGCTCGGAGTGGTGGTACGTGTGGGAGGCGATGACGAGCGCGTCCCGGCTGCGGCGCGCCTCGCGCACGGCGGCGGCGAGCGCCGCCATGCCCTGACCGGACGGGGTGAATCCCACGACGATCGTCATGCGTGAACCTCCTGCGGGTGCGCTGCGTGCGGACCGGTCCGCGACGACTCCGCGCCGATCCGGCTCCCGCCAGCCTAGCTGGCCAGGAGGCGGGCGATCCACTCGTCCAGATCGGGGTGCGCGAGCAGGAAGGCGTCGTGCCCGACGGGCGAGGAGGCCACGTGCCAGGCGGCGCCCGGGACGTACCGCGCCGTCTCCTCGACGAGGGCGGGCGGGAAGAGCCGGTCGGAGTCGATCGCGACGACGAGCGTGCGGGCCCGCACGGCGGCGAGCGCCGCTGCGGTGCCGCCCCGGCCGCGGCCGACGTCGTGGGTGTTCATCGACTGGGCCAGCACGAGGTAGGAGTTCGCGTCGAAGCGGCGGGAGAGCTTCGCCGCGTGGTGGTCGAGATAGCTCGTCACCTGGTGGCGGCCCGTGCCGCGGAAGGGGTCCTCCCCCGGCTGCGCCTGGTTCCCGAAGCGCGACTCGAGCTCGGAGGCCGTGCGGTACGTGGTGTGGGCGATCCGGCGGGCGACGCCGAGCCCGCGATGCGGCCCCCCCTCCGCCGGCAGGTCGTAGTAGTCGCCGCCGTGGAAACCGGCGTCGGCGCGGATCGCGGCGATCTGCGCGCTGTTCCAGGCGATCTGGTCCGCGCTCGCCCGGGCGGAGGAGGCGATGACGGCGAGGCGCTGCACGGACCCGGGGTGGGTGCACGCCCACTCGATCGCCCGCATGCCGCCCATCGACCCGCCGATGACCAGAGCGAGGTCGAGGAGGCCGAGGTGGTCGCACAGCGCCCGCTCCGCGGCCACCTGGTCACGGACGGTCAGCAGGGGGAACCGCGAGCCGTAGGGCCTGCCGTCGGGTGCCGGGCTGCTGGGCCCGGTGCTGCCCTGGCAGCCGCCGAGCACGTTCGGGGCGATGACGAACCAGCGGTCGGTGTCGATCGCCTTCCCGGGGCCGATGAGGTCCTCCCACCAGCCCGGGCTCGGGTGGGACGCGTCCTGGGCGCCGATGACGTGCGAGTCGCCGGTGAGGGCGTGCAGGACGAGCACGACGTTGCCGCGCTCCTCGTCGAGCGTCCCCCAGGTCTCGTAGGCCATCGTGACGTCCGCGAGGACGTCGCCGCTCTCGAGGGGGAGATCGCCGATCCCCGCGAAGCTCCGGTGCCCGGGGCCCAGCTCGGGGTGCCACGCGCCGCCGGAGAGTGCGCGGTCGTCCTGCAGGGTCACCGCGGCTGGCCTGCGCTCGCCGATCATGGTCACCGCCTCGCTCTCCTCTCGTCCGGCGCCCTCCTCAGCGCTCCGGCCACCAGGCCGGGCGGATCGGGGTGTCGATCAGGCGCGTCAGCAAGGGTGCCAGAGTGGAGGCGGGATCGTGGATCCGGAGCTCCTCCACGAGATGCCCGGCCGTCGCGCCACGATGGTTCCACCAGGCCAGGACCGTGAGGGCGACGGTCGCCCCCTTCCACGCCGCCGCAGCGGTCCCGCGATGCTCCGCGTCCCCGGAGCCCTGCGCGGCGAGCGCGAGGAGCCGCAGCCCCTCGAGCGTCTCGTACCATCTCCCACCTGCGCAGACGTCGGGATGAGGCCGGAGATCCGGGTCGCTCGTGATGGCCTGGAGGAGCTCGTCGCGCGGGACCCGCCCCTCGCGTCCCCGGTCGGCGCAGATCCCGATGACCGCCCAGTGCACGCTGTCCAGGGCGAGTGCGCTGAGCAGCTCCTCGAGGTGTTCACAGTCCGTCACCGAGCCGTCGTGACCTCCCGCCGGGCCGGGGCCGCAGCGGCGCGCGATCGTGTCCCCGCTGCGCTCGAGCAGCTGCACGAGGTGCGCGTCCCCGGGGCGTCCGAAGGCGGGCATCCGCTCGCCGCCCAGGCGCAGCGACCGCCCGAGCTCCTCGAGCCCGGGACCTGCGGTCACCGGTGCGACGAGCGACTCCCCGGAGAGGACGGCCCGTACGGCGACGTCCGTCTCCTCGAAGTCCCGGAGCCTCCGGGGAGGGGAGACCAGGACCTCGACGCACGACCCGGAGCGCTCGCCGAGCATCACCTCGACGCCCGTCCCGTCGCCGACCACCCACATCGGGCCGAGGGCGAAGCACCCCTCGACCCGGGCGGCGCCCAGGAGCAGCGGGCCCAGGAACAGCGCGGCGTCCTCGACGAGGCCGGGGAGCAGGCTCTCCCGGCCGTCGCCGATCACGAGGACCCCCGCGGCGGCGGTGCAGCCCTGCTCCCTCAGCAGGGCCAGCTGGTGGCGCAGCTGGAGCTCGGCGTCGGGGACGAGCAGGGTCACCAGGTCGGAGCGGGCGAGCACGGGCGTGCCGCCGTCGCCGGCGTGGCCGACGAGCACGAGGGCGTCGGCGATCAGCTCGCCGAAGGAGAGGCGGATGCCGGCGAGGAGCTCGGCGGGGTCGTGGAGGCGGAGGGCGCGGGGGCCGTCGGCCGCAGGGACGTGGGTGGTCATGTCCCGACCCTGACCGGTGCCGGCCCGGCCCGGGGAGGCACGGCCGACGGTGTGGACGCCGGGACGTTGGGGAGGAAAGGTCCCGGCGGGGCGTGGGAGGATCCAGGGACGCACCGTACGGAGGAACGCCCCGATGACTTCCGCTGGACCCACCGGCACCACGACCGCACCCCAGGCGCTGGACGCGCAGCTCGTCGCCGCGATCGCGCAGAGCCGGGAGCGCACCTTCGCCGCGCACCGCGCCCACCTCGGCGCCGTCGCCCCCGAGGCCGAGGAGCTCGTCGGCGTGGTCGAGGACTACCTCGCAGGCGGCAAGCTGCTGCGCCCGCGCTTCTGCTTCTGGGGCGGGATCGCGGCGCTCGACCGCGCCCCCGACGAGGACGAGGTGTCGCGTCTCGCCGCGCTCGGCACGGCGATCGAGCTCGTCCAGGCCGCCGCTCTGATGCACGACGACGTCATCGACCACTCCCCCACCCGTCGCGGGCGCCCCGCCCTCCACGTCGAGGCGGCGACCTCGCACCGCGAACGGGGCCTGGACGGCTCCGCCGCGGACTTCGGCATCGCGACCGCGATCGTCCTGGGCGATCTCGCGCTCAGCTGGTCCGAGCAGCTCGCCGCCGAGGTCGCGTCCCCGGGCGCGGGCCCCCGTCCCGCCGCCGCCGCGGTCGAGTTCGCGCGCCTGCGCACGGAGGTCATGAGCGGCCAGTACCTCGACGTCCTCCACCAGGCGGGCGGCTTCACGTCCGCTCCCTCGGAGGAGGAGGCCGCGCTCGCCGTGATCCGGTGGAAGACGGTCCCCTACACGGTGCTGCGCCCCGTCCGCGCTGGGGCCGCCCTCATGGGCGCGGGGGCGGAGGCGCTCGAGCTGCTGTCGACCTGGGCCGCCGAGATCGGCACCGCCTTCCAGCTGCGCGACGACCTGCTCAGCGTCGTGGGCGACGCCGACGCGACCGGGAAGCCGATCGGCGGTGACGTGGCCGAGGGGAAGCGCACCGTGCTCCTGGCCCGCACGGTGGCCGCGACGGACGCGGCGGGCCGCCGCCTGCTCGAGCGCACCGTCGGGAGGCCCGATGCCGCGGCCGAGGACGTCACGGCGGTGCAGGAGCTCATGGTGCGGACGGGCGCGGTGGACTCCGTCGTGCGTGATGTGCGCGCCGCCGCGGAGCGGGCCCGGTCGATCCTCTCCCGGGCCGCGGAGGGCGGCGAGCTGGGAGCGCTGGGCGTCACCGGGCTGCAGTCGATCGCGGACTCCGCGACCGACGTGGAGTCGATCGGCGGCTGAGCGGGAGCCCCGGCTCCTGGCCGGCCACGGGGCGGCGGGCCGTCAGCGGGCGGTCAGAAGGCGAGCGCCTGCGCGCGCCGGCGCACCTCTCCGCGCTGTCCGGCCCGGAGCTGGTCGATCGGCCGCCCCGGGAGCGTGTCATCCGCCTGGAAGAGCCAGGCCAGCAGCTCGACGTCGGAGAAGCCGCCGTCGCGCAGCAGGGTGATCGTCCCGGCGAGGTGCGGTGCGATCTCGCCGTCGACGAGCAGCTCCTCGGGGACCGAGCGGACCACGGGGTCGCCGCGGCGGACGGCGACGAGCTTCCCCTCCTCGATGAGCCGTCGCACCTGGGAGACCTCGGCATCGAGGCGCTCGGCGACGTCGGGCAGGGGGAGCCACTGGGTGATGAGGTTCTCGAGGTCGTCCACGTCCCCCAGGGTGCCACAGCGCCGCTCCCGGCGCCTGCCGCGGGCCGTGCGGCCGCACGGGGTGTTCCCGACATCACGGGGCATCCCGGTCGCTCCGCCGCCGTGTCGCACATGATTCTCCCCGGATGCCCGACCTACAGTGGGCCTCGTGAGCGCGGCGACGTCGACTTCCCCCGGCATCAGCCTGCTCCTCGATGACCGCTACCGGGTCGAGGAGCCGATCGCGCGCGGCGGCATGGCCACCGTGTATCGCGGTCATGACCAGCGCCTCGACCGTGTCGTGGCGCTCAAGATCATGCATCCCCACCTCGCGACCGACGAGAACTTCCGCCGGCGCTTCGGCCGGGAGGCGCGCGCCGCGGCCCGCCTCGCGCACCGCAACGTCGTGGGCGTCTTCGACCAGGGCGAGGACGAGGACCGCATCTACCTCGCGATGGAGCTCGTCGAGGGCGTGACCCTCCGCTCCCGCATCGCCGACCAGGGGCGCCTCACCGTGGGGGATGCGCTCGACGTCACCGCACAGACCCTCCAGGCGCTCGTCGCCGCCCATGCCGCGGGGATCGTGCACCGCGACATCAAGCCCGAGAACATCCTCATCGACCGCGAGGGGACGGTGAAGGTCGCCGACTTCGGGCTGGCGCGCGCGATCGGCACCTCGAACTCCTCCGCGAGCGCGACACTGCTCGGCACGGTCGCGTACATCAGCCCCGAGGTCGTCACGCGCGGGCAGATGGACGAGCGCAGCGATCTGTACTCGCTCGGGGTCGTGCTCTTCGAGATGCTCACCGGCGTTCAGCCCTTCACCGGCGACCAGCCCGTGCACATCGCCTTCCAGCACGTCCACGAGGACATCCCCGCCCCCTCGGGCCGCGTCGAGGGCGTGCCCACCGAGCTCGACTCGCTCATCACCTGGGCGAGCTCGCGCACGGTCGAGCACCGTCCCTCGAGCGCCGCCGAGCTGCTCCGCAGCGTCCAGGACCTGCGCCGGACCCTCCCGGCCGGGGTGCTCGCCACCCGGCCGCGCTCGCTCGAGAACGGACCGGACACCAGCACGGGCGAGGTGCGCCTGGCGACCGCGCGGCTCGACGAGGCGCTCGCGTCCCTGCGCACCGGGCCGCGCCCCTTCGCCGCGGAGGCCCCCGACGTCGACGCGCCCGGGACCGACACCGCCGCCGACGCCGGTCCACGTGCGAGTGCGGCGGTCGGCCCCGAGCCGCTCCCCGATGACGGGGCCGACACCGGCCGGACCGCCCTCCCCCCGGGTGAGGACGGCGACGGGGCGACGACCGGGACCGGGGATGCCGGGGACGACGTCCCTTCCGACGGACACGGCGAGGGGGCGGACGAGCCTCCGCGGACCGTCGTCATGCGTGCACCCCGCGCCCGGCGCGGACGCCACCTGCCGCTCGCGGCGCGTCGCCGCTCGCGTCCGGCCGCGATGCTCGCGATCGGATCGCTCGTCGCGGCGCTCGGCACCGGCGCCTGGAGCGGTGTCGACTGGTACGCGAACACCGGCCCCGGGGCCGACCGCACGATCCCGGTGCTCGTGGGGACCCAGCTCACCGACGCCGAGCAGGCTCTCGACTCCGCCGATCTCACCGTCCGCACCGTCGAGCGCTACGACGACACGGTCCCCGCCGGCCACGTCATCACCGCGAGCCCCAGCAGCGGGGGCGTCGTGAAGAAGGGGACCGCGGTGGAGCTCGTCGTCTCGCGCGGCGAGCAGGTCTTCGAGGTCCCCGATCTCACGGGGCTCGGCGTGGACGAGGCGCGCGACGCGGTCGAGGCGCAGAACCTCGTGCTCGTCGAGGACGACCCGGAGTACTCCGAGAACGTCGCGAAGGGCGAGATCATCTCCCAGAGCCAGGAGGCCGACTCCCTCCCCGAGGGCGGGGAGGTCCACGTCGTCGTCTCCCAGGGCCGGGTCCCGATCGCGGTGAGCGACCAGACCGGCCGCGGCGCGGACGCCGCACGCAGCGCGCTCGAGGCGGCCGGGTTCACGGTCACCACCTCGAGCGCCCACTCGAGCAGCGTGCCCAAGGGCTCGGTCGTCTCCCAGTCCCCGGCCTCCGGCACCCTCCACCGTGAGGACACGGTGAACCTCGTGATCTCGCAGGGACCCGAGATGGTCACGGTCCCCGACGTCTTCAAGAAGTCCGAGGCGGATGCGCGCTCGACGCTCGAGGCCGCCGGCCTGAAGGTCTCCGTGGAGCACCCCAAGGGCGACCCAGCCTTCGGCCTCGTCTACCAGCAGTCCGCGACCGCCGGCGACCAGGTCGCCAAGGGCTCCACGGTCACCATCTCGGTCTTCTGAGCCTCCCGCTCCCGGGACGACGCAGGGGCGGTGCGATCCGAGGATCGCACCGCCCCTGCGTGCAGCCGGGCGTCGTGCCGTCTCAGCGTCGGGAGAGCATCTCCGCCACGAGGAAGGCGAGCTCGAGGGACTGCTGGTGGTTCAGACGAGGATCCACGAGCGTCTCGTAGCGCCGCTCGAGACCGGCCTCGTCGATGTGGCCGCTGCCGCCGAGCACCTCGGTCACGTCGTCGCCGGTGAGCTCCATGTGGAGCCCGCCCGGGACCGTGCCGAGCGACTGGTGCACCTCGAAGAAGCCCACGACCTCGTCGAGGATGTCCTCGAAGCGGCGGGTCTTGTAGCCGTTGGACGAGGTGATCGTGTTCCCGTGCATCGGGTCGGTGACCCATGCCGGCCGGGCACCCGCGTCGCGGACGCCCTCGACGAGCGCCGGGAGCGCGTCGCGGATCCTGTCGGCGCCCATCCGGGTGATGAAGGTCAGACGCCCCGGCTCACGGTCGGGATCGAGGCGGTCGATCAGACGCAGCGCGTCGTCGACCGAGGCGTTCGGCCCGAGCTTGACACCGATCGGGTTGCGCAGCTTGGACATGAAGTCCACGTGGGCGCCGTCGAGCTGGCGGGTGCGCTCACCGATCCACAGGAAGTGGCCCGAGCAGCCGTAGATCTCGCCCGTCCGCGAGTCCACGCGGGACAGCGCCTCCTCGTAGTCGAGCAGCAGCGCCTCGTGGGAGGAGAAGAACTCGACGACCTTGAGCGAGTCGAAGTCCGCGCCGATCGCGTCCATGAACCGGATCGCCTTGTCGATCTGACCGGCGAGCTCCTCGTAGCGGTCGTAGCCGGGGCCCGACGTGAAGCCGCGGTTCCACGAGTGCACCTCGCGGAGATCCGCGAACCCGCCGCCCGTGAACGCGCGCAGCAGGTTCAGCGTCGAGGCGCTCGTCGTGTAGGTCTCCCACAGGCGCTGCGGGTCCGGGAGTCGCGACTCCTCCGTGAACGCGTAGGCGTTCACGGCGTCACCGCGGTAGGTCGGCAGGGTGACGCCGTCACGGGTCTCGGTGTCCGAGGAGCGAGGCTTGGCGAACTGGCCCGCCATGCGGCCCATCTTCACCACCGGCACGGACGCGCCGTAGGTGAGCACCGCGGACATCTGCAGGATCGTGCGGATCTTGTTGCGGATCCTGTCCGCGGTGGAGTCCGCGAAGGTTTCCGCGCAGTCCCCGCCCTGGAGCAGGAACGCCTCGCCCTGCGCGGCGGCCGCGAGCCGCGAGCGCAGCACGTCCACCTCACCGGCGAAGACCAGCGGCGGCGCGGAGCGCAGACGGTCGAAGACCTGCGCGCGCGCGTCCTCCGACGGCCACGTCGGCTGCTGGACCCGCGGATACTCGCGCCAGCCCCCGAGCGCAGCGAGGCCGTCGTCGGCCGCCGAGAGCGTGAAGGAGTGGGCGCGGGCAGGGGCATCGGGACTGAACTGGGTCACCCCCACAGGGTACGGGCCCCGCGGAGCTCTCCCGCCCACGGTCCGGGCCTCGGACCGTGGGCGGCCCGGACGTCGGAGGTCCGACCGCGCGGCGAGCGCGCTCAGGGGCGGCGGCCCCCCGGGGAGGTCGCGCTCCCCGCCTCTCGCAGGCGGCGCTTGACGTCACCGGCGTACTCGTCGACCCGCTCCTGCCCGGACATCTCCGCGATGGCGTCCATGACCGCGTCGGTCACGGCGCGGAGCACGACGGCGCTCTCCGCGTCGCCGAGCGATCGGGCGATCGCGGACGCGTCGATCGGCTCCCCCACCAGCACCCGGATCCGCGGGTGACGCCGCGGGAGGAACCGGCGGCCCCGCTGGGCCTCGAAGCTGCCGATCATCGCGACCGGCACGATCGGAGCGTCCACGGCGAGCGCGAGCCGTGCGACGCCCGTCTTGCCGCGGTGCAGCCGGCCGTCCGGGCTGCGCGTCCCCTCCGGGTAGATGCCGAGCACGCCGCCGGACCTCAGCACCGCGAGCCCGGCGCCGATCGCGGCCTCCGAGGCGCTGCCCCCGGCACGGTCCACGGGCATCACCCGGAGCTGGCGCATGATCCAGCCGCCGATCCGTCCGGCCGCCGAACGGCTCGAGAACATGTCCGACTTGCCGAGGAAGTGGACGGTGCGCTCGATGAGCGCGGGGAGGATGACGGTGTCGGAGTAGGCGCAGTGGTTCGACGCGAGCACGACGGGGCCGGTCGTGGGAATGCGGTCGGCGCCGCGCAGGTCGGGTCGCCACACGACGCGGATCACGGTCCGCACCGGTCCTTTGGCGATGTCGTAGAGCATCCGGTCTCCTCCTGGGGCGGCGGGGTGCTCCCGCGGGCGGTCGGCCCGGGGTCGGGGACGGGCCCGTGATGAAGCACGCGGGCGCGGGTGCGACGATGGGCACATGACGTTCAGCGAACTGTCCCGGCCGTGGCGTGCGCGG
This sequence comes from Brachybacterium sp. SGAir0954, assembly GCF_005490785.1. Lineage (GTDB taxonomy): Bacteria > Actinomycetota > Actinomycetes > Actinomycetales > Dermabacteraceae > Brachybacterium > Brachybacterium rhamnosum. The sequence goes on from NZ_CP027295.1 coordinate 2,622,210, forward strand.
GGTCACTCTAGCCCCCGCGGCGGGCTGCTCCTGTGCCACGGGTTCACGGGATCGCCGCAGTCGCTGCGGCCCTGGGCGGAGCACCACGCGGAGCGCGGCTGGGAGGTCGAGCTGCCGCTGCTGCCCGGCCACGCCACGCGCTGGCAGGACCTCGCGGGCACCACCTGGCAGGACTGGTACGGCGCCCTGCGGGACGGGGCGCTCGCGCTCTCCGAGGACCACGGCCCGATCGCGATCGGCGGGCTGTCGATGGGCGGCGCGCTGACCCTCGCCCTCGGGGAGGACCCGGAGCTGCGCGGGAGGATCGCGGCGCTCGTCGCCGTGAACCCGGGAATGACCGTGCCCCCGGTCGCCCGCGTCGCAGGGGTGATCGCCCCCGTCGTGCGCTCCGTCGCCCCGATCGGCTCGGACGTCGCCCTGCCCGGCGCCGTGGAGGAGGCCTACGACCGCACGCCCACGCGGGCCGTCGCCCAGCTCCGCCGGCTCTTCGCCCGCACGCGGTCCGGTCTCGGCGCGGTCGAGGTCCCGCTGCTGCTGGCGACCTCGCCGCAGGACCACACCGTCCCGGCGAGCGACAGCGACATCGTGGCGTCCGGCGTGAGCGGCCCCGTCGAGCGCCTGCCGCTCCCCCGCAGCTATCACCTGGCGCCGCTGGACCACGACGCGGAGCTGCTCTTCGCGCGCTCGGCGGCGTTCCTGGACCGGCACGTCCCCGCTCCCGGGCGGCCGACGTGACCGCGCCGCGGGAGGAGCGCCCGGAGGACCGGGACGTCGACGCCGAGTTCTCGCGGATGCTCGCCGACGAGGGGCTCGTGGTGGGCCCCGGCGAGGCGCCCCGCGAGCCGGCCGCGGAGGACTCCGCCCGGCGTGACGAGGACGTGGACCCGTGGGAGGGCGGAACGGACGACGCCCCCGCCGTGACGAGCGAGGAGTCCCGTGCCCGTGCCCGCGCCGCTCACCCCTCGGCGGGCGCGCGCCCCGCTCCCGGGGACCGGGAGGCCGAGGACGAGGAGGAGGCCGCCCTGCTCGGCGACTTCGTGCCGCCGGACCCCGACCTCGAGCCGGCGTCCTCCCCCATGCTGTGGTCCTGGACGGCGCTCGTCGGCGGGCTCGTGCTGCTGCTCGTCGCGACCGTCTCCGCGACCCTGCCGGCCTGGCTCGGCGGTCTCGGCGGGCTGATCGCCGTGGGTGGGCTGATCGCGCTGCTGCTGCAGGTGCCCACCCGCCGGACGGGGGACGACGAGGGGATCGAGCTCTGATCCCCTCGCGCGTCCGTCCCGCGGCGCCTCAGCGGGCGAGGTCCGCCGCTCCGACGATCCCTGCCTCGTTGCCCATCGCGGCGATCGCCCAGGTGGGCATCGGACGGTGCATCCGCGCGGTGACGTCCGCCTCGTAGGCGGCGCGCGCCGGCTCGAGCAGCAGGTCGCCGGCCGCGGCGACGCCGCCGCCCACGACGATCGCCCCGGGGTCCAGCAGCGCCGCGATCGAGGCGACGCCCCGGCCGAGCGCCGTGCCCAGGTCGTGGAGGAGATCCACCGACCCCGGATCACCCTGCTGCGCGAGGCGCGTGACGAGCGGTCCCGTGATCTCCTCCCGGTCCCCGCCGGCGGCGGCGACGAGCGGTTCCATGACCGGGTCGCCAATCGCCGCCCGGTGCTTCGCCGACCGCACGAGGGCGGTGCCGGAGGTGTACTGCTCGAGGCAGCCGCGGCGGCCGCAGCCGCACCACTGGCCGTCGGGCACGGCGGTCATGTGCGCGATCTCGCCGGCGAATCCGCCGCTGCCCCGCAGCATGCGGCCGTCCAGGACGACGGCACCGCCGAGGCCCGTGCCGACCGTGACCATGAGCATGTGGGCCGCGTCGCGCGCGGCGCCGAAGCGGTACTCCGCCCAGCCGGCCGCGTTCGCGTCGTTCTCGACGACGACGGGCAGGCCGGTGGCGGTCTCGAGGTGCTCCGCGAGCGCCCGGTCGCGCCAGGCGAGGTTCGCGGCGAAGCGCACCACGCGACGGTCGGCGTCCACGAAGCCCGCGGCCCCCACCCCGACGCCCACGACCTCGTGCTGCGCCCGCAGCTCGGTGACGGCGTCCGCCACACCCGCCTCGATGAGCTCGGCATCGGTGGCCGGGGTGCGTCGGGTGGTCGAGGCGATGATGCGTCCGTCCTCGTCGACCACGCCCGCCGCGATCTTCGTGCCGCCGATGTCCACACCGATCGAGAGCATGGCTCCCCTTCCACGTCGTCCAAGTCATCCAGGTCGTCCGGCCGGCTGGCCGCCCACATCGTACGGTGCCCTGCCGTACACTCGCCTCGACCCCCACCAGCGCATCCGGACGCCCGCGCCGCTCGCGGAGCGGGGGCACGACCCGGATCGAAGGAGATTCGATGAAGCAGTACGGCACGGCCGCCCAGCACACCAGCCGCGAGGACGAGAACATCACGGACCTTCTGCTGGGGAGGGTGGCGTCCCACCCCTCGATCCCGGTCTTCGAGCGTCGGGACGACGCCGGGGCCTTCGTGCCGATGTCCGGCCAGGAGTTCCTCGACGAGGTGCGCGCGGTGGCGAAGGGCCTGATGGCCTCCGGGATGCAGGTCGGCGACGCGGTCGCGATCCTCGCCCGGACCTCCTACGAGTGGACCCTCGTGGACTGGGCCACCTGGTGGATCGGCGGCGTCCCCGTGCCGATCTACGAGACCTCCTCCCCCAGCCAGATCCAGTGGATCGCCTCGAACTCCGGGGTGCGCTTCGCGATCGTCGAGCAGGCCCGTCACCGCGAGGACATGGAGTCCGTGCGCGGCGAGCTCCCCGCGCTCGAGCAGATCGGCGTGCTCGAGGACGGCATCCTCGACGTCCTCAAGGAGCGTGGCGCGAAGGTGACCGACGACGAGCTCGAGGCCCGTCGCACCTCCCAGTCGCTCTCCGACGTCGCCACGATCATCTACACCTCCGGCACCACCGGCCGGCCCAAGGGTGTGGAGCTCACGCACGGCAACTTCGTGGACACCACCCGCAGCGCGGTGACCCTGCTCGGCGACATCGTCCTGCCCCCGGGGTCGCGGATGCTCATGTTCCTCCCGCTCGCGCACGTCTTCGCGCGCCTGCTCACGGTGCTCGCCGTCTCGCACCCGGCGACCACGGCGTTCACCCCGGACACCAAGAACCTGCTGCCGGACCTCGAGGCCTTCCGCCCCACCTTCCTGCTCGCCGTGCCGCGCGTGTTCGAGAAGGTCTACAACGGCGCGGAGGCGAAGGCCGTCGCCGGCGGCAAGGGGAAGATCTTCGCCATGGCCGCGGAGACCGCCATCGCCTGGTCCCGCGCGAAGATGGCCGGATCGGTGCCCGTCACGCTCCGGCTCCGCCACGCCCTGTTCGACCGCCTCGTCTACTCGACGCTGCGCAACGCGATGGGCGGTCAGGTGAGCTGGGCCGTCTCGGGTGGCGCCCCGCTCGGCGAGCGCCTCGCGCACTTCTTCCGCGGCATCGGCGTGACGATCCTCGAGGGCTACGGCCTCACCGAGACCACCGCGCCCGTCGCGGTGAACATGCCCTGGGACGTGAAGCCGGGCACCGTCGGCCCGCCGCTGCCGGGCTCCGCCGTGGCGATCGCCGACAGCGGCGAGATCCTGGTCAAGGGCGTCATGGTGTTCAAGGGCTACCACGACAACCCCGAGGCGACGGCCGAGGCGCTCCAGGACGGCTGGTTCCACACCGGTGACCTCGGCTCCCTCGACGAGGAGGGCTCCCTCTCGATCACCGGGCGCACCAAGGAGCTCATCGTCACCGCGGGCGGCAAGAACGTCTCCCCCGCGCCGCTCGAGGACGTGCTGCGCTCGCACCCGCTGATCAGCCAGTGCATGGTCGTGGGCGATCAGAAGCCGTTCGTCGCCGCCGTCCTCACCCTAGACGAGGAGATGCTGCCGACCTGGCTGCGGAACAACGGGCTCCCGGAGATGACCGTCGCCGAGGCCGCGAAGGACGAGCGGATCCACGCGGAGCTCCAGACGGCCGTGGACCGCGCGAACCAGACGGTCTCGCGGGCCGAGTCGATCCGCGTGTTCGAGGTCATCGACACGGACTTCACCGAGGAGAACGGCTACCTCACGCCCTCGCTGAAGCTCAAGCGGAACATCGTCGTCAAGGACTTCTCCGAGGTCATCGAGGGCATCTACTCCCGGCCCCGCGCCTGAGCGTCCCGGTCCCGACGGGGCCCTGACGGCCGGTGGTCCCCACCCGCTCGTCAGGGCCCCGTCGTAGTCTGCCGCCATGCCCGCCCGCCGCCGACAGATGAGCTTCGAGGACCTCGGCACCCCGCTCGCGGAGGCGACGCTCGTGGTCGTCGACCTCGAGACCACCGGGACGGATCCGAGCACGGACGGCATCACCGAGATCGGCGCGGTGAAGGTGCGCGGAGGGGAGGTGCTCGGGGAGTTCCGCAGCTTCGTGGACCCGCAGCGGCCGATCCCCGCGTACGTGGCGGCGCTGACGGGGATCAGCGACGCGACGGTGCGCGACGCCCCCGTGATCGGGACGGTGCTGCCGATGTTCCTCGACTTCGTGGGGGACGCGGCGCTCGTGGCCCACAACGCCCGCTTCGACGTCGGCTTCCTCACCGCCCATGCCGCGCGGCTCGAGCTCACCTGGCCTCGCCCGACGGTCCTGGACACCCTCGCGCTCGCCCGGACGGTCTTCCGGCGCGACGAGGTGCGCGATCACAAGCTGGGCACCCTCGCGGCGCACGTCGGCGCCTCCGTCACCCCCGATCACCGCGCGCTCTCCGACGCCCGCGCGACCGTGGACGTCCTGCACGCGATCATCGCGCGGCTCGGCCCGGCGGCGGGGACCCTGGAGGACCTCGGATCCGCCCACCGGCGCACGAGCCCCGCGCAGATGCGCAAGAAGCACCTCGCCGAGGGGATCCCGGCGGTTCCGGGGGTCTACTCCTTCGTCGACATCGCGGGGAACGCCCTCTACGTCGGCACCTCCCGCAACCTCCGCTCCCGCGTGCGCACGTACTTCACGGCAGCGGAGACGCGGCGCAAGGTGCTCGACATGCTCCCGCGGGCGGAGCAGGTGCGGATCCTCGAGTGCCGGACCCCCACGGAGGCATCGGTCCGGGAGCTGCGGATGATCGCCGCGGAGAAGCCCCCGTCGAACCGCCAGGGCCTCACCCCCGAGAAGGCGCTCTGGCTCCGGCTCGGGCCGGGGCGCGAGGGGCTGCGCGCCGCGCGGCTCGCCCGTCCCGAGGAGGACGGCTCCGCGCAGATCGGACCGCTCGTGAGCCGCCACGACCTCGAGCCCCTCAAGGCCCTGCTCACCGATGCGGTCATGGGGCGCGGCCGCGCGCTCGAGCAGCACGGGGCGTCCGGGACGCCCCTCGAGGGCGGTCATCGCGCGCGGATCCGCCGCGCGCTGCTCGAGGACCCCTCCGAGGTCCTCGACCACGTCGCCGGCCGACTGCGGGCGCACGTCGCGGCGGGCCGCTACGAGGAGGCGGAGAGGCTTCGCCGCACGACCCTCACCTATCTCGCCGCCGCGCGGAGGGCATCCCGGCTCCGCGCGATCGGAGCGGTCGACCTCCTCGTGGCGGCGCGGCCGAGCTCGGACCCGGTGATCGGCGGCCGCGGGTGGGAGCTGCTGGCGGTGCGGCACGGCGCCTTCGCGGCCACCGCGCTCGTCCCGTGGTCCACGGACCCGGTCGCCGCCGCGCAGGAGCTCGCGGCGCGCCGCGACCCCGATCTCCCCGTCCCGGCACCCATGTGCCAGGGCCACCATCAGGAGGCGGAGATCCTCCTGGGGTGGCTCGAGGGCGAGGGCGTGCGCACAGTGCTCGTCGAGGGCACGTGGGAGCAGCCGGCGCGCGCCCGCTTCGACGCCGAGGCCCTCGCGGAGCGGTTCGCGAGGACCGCTCCCGATCATGACGAGAGCACCGACACCGGAACGGACGCGGACGAGGACCCGGACGCGGACGCCGCCGGGGCATAGGGTCGGCACTGCATGCCGTCCTCCCGCGCCCCGGGGCCGGGAGCGGCCCGTCGTCCCAGGAGGAGCCCCATGATCACCGCCATCGTCTCGATCGTCGTGCAGCCCCAGCGCATCCCGGAGGTGGCCCAGGCCGTCGTCGACATCGACGGGGTCGAGCAGGTCTACTCGGTGACCGGGGACGTGGACCTCATCGCGGTGGTCCGCGTCCGGGCCCACGAGGACCTCGCCGACGTCATCGCGGACCGGCTGGGGAAGGTCGAGGGCATCGTCGACACCTCGACCAACATCGCCTTCCGCACCTACTCCAAGCAGGATCTCGACGCGGCCTTCGACCTCGGCCTCGACGGCTGACCGGAGCGGATCCCCCCTCCGGTCGCCCCGGAGGATCAGCCCTCGGCCTGCGCCCGCTGGGAGGCGCGGGCCCACCGATCGACGAGGTCGGAGGCCCCGCCCGCCTCGAGGGTCGCCTCGGCCTCGGCGAAGGCGGCGGTGAAGCGCTCCTCGAAGCCTCCCTCCGCCGGGAGATCGATCCCGTCATGGGCCTGGATCCCGGCCGCCGCGTTGAGCAGCACCGCGTGACGCACGGCTTCGAGCCTCCCGCTCCGGACCCCGTCGAAGACGTCGCGCGCCACCTGGGCGTTCTCCTCGGCGGTGCCGCCGCGGAGCGCGTCGTGCCCCGCGCGGGGAACGTCGAGCAGCGCGACGGGGTCGAGCACGTGCTCGCGCACCTCTCCCCCGCGCACCTCCCAGACGTCCGACGGGGCGGTGACCGTCAGCTCATCGAGCCCGTCCTGACCGCGGAAGACGAGCGCCGAGGTCCCCCGTGCCGCGAAGACGCCGGCGACGGTCGGGGCGATGAGGGGATCCGCCACGCCGACGGCGCTCGCCCGGGGTCGTCCGGGGTTGGTGATCGGCCCCAGGATGTTCATGACGGTCGGGATGCCGAGGCCCTTGCGAGCCTCCGCCGCGAAGCGCATCGAGGGATGGAAGACCTGCGCGAAGAGGAAGGTCATGCCGATCTCCTCGACGAGCGCCTCCACCTGGGGCACCGGGAGGTCCAGGCGCACGCCGAGGGCCTCCAGGACGTCCGCGGAGCCCGACTTCGACGTCGAGGCGCGGTTGCCGTGCTTGACGACCGTGCGACCGCTCGCCGCGATGACGACCGAGGCCATCGTCGAGATGTTGACGGTGTGGGCGAGATCGCCGCCGGTGCCGACGATGTCGATCGCTCGCTCCGGCAGCGAGACGGGCCGCGCGTGGGCGATCATCGCGTCCGCGAGCGCCTCGAGCTCCGTGCTCGTGACCCCCTTGGACTGCAGGGCGACGAGGAAGCCGGCGAGCTGCACGGGGGTGGCGCCGCCCGAGAAGACCTCGTCCATGGCCCAGCCGGCCTCGGCGCCGTCCAGCTCCTCGCCGCGCACGAGACGGCCGATGATCCGGGACCAGGTGAAGGGGACGGCGGGAACAGCGCTCATGGCCCGATCCTCCCACCGGGCGGGGCCCGGGGGCGACAGCTCCCACGCCTCGGATCCCCGGTGCCGGGCGACGAACCGGTGGGATGCTCGTCACGACCGCGGCCCGCGGGAGGCGCCGCCGCCCGCGTGCGGCGGGCCCCGGACCTGCAGTGGCCACCCACCTGGGACGTCGGGGGCGTGTCCCGGTTCGTGACAGGCCGTCAGGAGGGATATGCTGGCGGGGTCCGTCAGGGCGGTGCCCTGCAGTGGGCGCGGGAGTCGTGAGCCGCATCCACCGAATCTGACCGCACGACATAATGGTGACGTGACTACTGCGACCCTGTCTGAGCGCCCTGCCGCCGCTGCCACAGCAGCCGTCGGCCGCCCCAACCCGACGCAGATCGGCACGATCGTCTGGCTCTCGAGCGAGCTGATGTTCTTCGGCGCCCTGTTCGCGATGTTCTTCACGCTGCGATCCTCGGTGCCGGACACGTTCGCGGACGGCCAGGCCCACTTCACCCACGGCTTCGCCCTGCTGAACATCACGATCCTGGTGCTCAGCTCGGTGACCTGCCAGATGGGTGTGTTCATGGCAGAGGGTCGCCTCGGCAAGAAGGTCTTCCCGCCGCGCAAGCGCCGCACCGGATCGATCTTCAACATCGCCGGCTGGGGTGCGATCGAGTGGTTCGTCCTCACCTTCCTCATGGGCGCCTTCTTCATCTCCGGCCAGGCCTTCGAGTACACGGAGCTGATCCACAAGGGCGTCACGCTCTCGTCCTCCCCCTTCGGCTCGATCTTCTACCTCGCCACCGGCTTCCACGGGCTGCACGTCCTCGGCGGTCTCGTCACGTTCCTGCTCGTGATGGTGCGCCTGTGGTCCGCGAAGAAGTTCACGCAGCACGAGCAGATCTCCGTCATCTGCCTCTCCTACTACTGGCACTTCGTGGACGTCGTGTGGATCGGTCTGTTCTTCATCGTCTACATGCTCGATCCGATGATGACCGCCATCAGCCCGGATCACGTCGTCCCGGTCAGCTTCGACTGGACCATCTTCTGATCCGCGGTGCGGTCGGCCGCCCCGCGGTCGCCCGTCCCACCGGATTCGCCCATCCCTCCCCCGCTCGTCCCCTCCACGAATCGAGGTTCGAACCGTGAAGGCACTCGCCGCACGTCGCCATCACCCGATGGCGCTACTCGTGATCCTGCTGCTCGCGCTCGTCGCGACCGGCGGGCTGTACGCCGCCTTCCAGCCGCGCACCGCCCAGGCCGAGGCCTACACGCAGGAGGACGTGGACGCCGGCAAGTCGCTGTTCCTCGCGAACTGCGCGACCTGCCACGGCACCAACGCCGAGGGCCTCACCGACTCGGACGGCAACACACTCGGCCCGTCGCTGATCGGCGTCGGCGCCGCCGCCGTCGACTTCCAGGTCGGCACCGGCCGCATGCCCATGGAGAATTCCGGCGCCCAGGCCATGCGCAAGCCCGCGCAGATGGACGACGAGCAGACCCGTCAGCTCGCGGCCTACGTCGCCTCGCTCGGCCCCGGCCCGTCGGTGCCGGAGGACGAGTACCTCGACACCGACCAGGGCGACGCGACCAAGGGCGGGGAGATCTTCCGGATCAACTGCGCCATGTGCCACAACGCGGCCGGCGCCGGCGGCGCGCTGACCCGCGGCAAGTTCGCGCCGACCCTCGAGGGCGTCGAGGCGAAGCACATCTACGAGGCCATGGAGACCGGCCCGCAGAACATGCCGGTCTTCAACGACACGAACCTCTCCGCCGAGGACAAGCGTGACGTCGTCACGTACCTCCACTCCCTCGAGGAGACCGGCTCCCCCGGCGGCCTCTCCCTGGGCTCGCTCGGTCCCGTCACCGAGGGCCTCTACGCCTGGACCATCATCCTCGCCCTTCTCCTCGGCACGGCCACGTGGCTGGGGGCGAAGGCCAAGTGAACGAGCACATGAACGACAATCTCGACGGCAGCTCCCCCGCCCGCGGGGTCAGCGCCATCGCCCCGAAGGAGGGCGGCGGGTTCCCGAATCCGGGCCTCGCCCCCCACGTCCACCGCCAGGCCGACTCCGACAAGCGCGCGGAGCGCCGCGCCGAGCGCGTGGTCGCGGGCCTCTTCCTCCTCTCCGTCCTCGGCACCGCGGTGTTCATCGCGGCGTACTTCCTCGTCACACCGACCGGGACGAACATCTTCGCGGAGGAGGGCTCCACCCGCGCAGTGTGGTGGTCGAACCTCATCACGGGCCTCGGCCTCGCGATCGCGGTGTTCTTCATCGGCGCCGCTGCGGTGCACTGGGCCAAGACCCTCATGCCCGACGAGGAGATGGTCGAGGAGCGCCACGCGCTGCGCGGCACCGACGAGACCCGTCAGGCCGCCGCGGCGATCATCACCGAGGGTCTCCAGGAGTCCGGCATCGGCCGTCGCCCGCTCATCGTCACGACGATGGTCGCCGCGCTCGCCGCGCTGCCGATCGCCGTGCTCGCCCCGCTCTCGACGCTGGGCCCGCTCCCGGGCAACAAGCTGCACCACACCTTCTGGAAGGCCGGCATGCGCCTGGCCCGCGACCACGACGGCACGCCGATCCGCGCCGCCGACGTCGCCATGAACTCGATCTTCCACGTCATGCCGGAGGACCTGACCGAGGAGACCGAGCACTTCCTCGAGGAGCGCGCGAAGGCCGCAGCGGTGATCGTCCGCATCGACCCCGCCCTCGGCAAGAACGAGGAGAGCCTCGCCAACGGCCACGAGGGCATCCTCGTGTTCTCGAAGATCTGCACCCACGTGGGCTGCCCGGTGGCCCTCTACGAGCAGCAGACGCACCACATGCTCTGCCCGTGCCACCAGTCCACGTTCGACGTCACGGACGGCGCGAAGGTCATCTTCGGCCCGGCGCACCGCCCGCTCCCCCAGCTCCCGATCGAGGTCGACGCCGAGGGCTACCTCGTGGCCACCGGAGACTTCCCCGAGCCGATCGGTCCCAGCTTCTGGGACATCCACAAGGACAAGTGATCACGTGACGACCACGACTTCTGATTCCCGGACGCAGAGCGCCGGCGAGAAGCCCGGACGCGTGATGAAGCTCGGCGCCGTGGGCGGCGACTGGCTCGACGAGCGCGTCGGCGGCGGCGGCCTGGTGAAGTTCTTCGCGCGGAAGATCTTCCCCGACCACTGGTCCTTCATGTTCGGCGAGGTGGCGCTGTACAGCTTCGTCATCCTGCTGATCTCGGGCACGTTCCTGACCATGTTCTTCGACCCCTCGATGACCGAGGTCGAGTACGACGGGCCGTACGAGGCGCTGCAGGGCATGCACATGTCCCGCGCCTACGAGTCGACCCTCTACATCTCCTTCGAGGTCAAGGGCGGCCTGCTGTTCCGGCAGATGCACCACTGGGCCGCGCTCGTGTTCATGGTCGCGATCTTCGTGCACATGTTCCGCGTGTTCTTCACCGGCGCCTTCCGCAAGCCGCGCGAGCTCAACTGGCTCGTGGGCTTCTCCCTCATGGTCCTCGGCATGGTCGCCGGCTTCACCGGCTACTCGCTCCCCGACGACGTGCTCTCCGGCAACGGCCTGCGCGTGGTGGATGGCCTGATGAAGGCGATCCCGATCGTGGGCACCTACATCTCGATGCTGCTGTTCGGCGGCGAGTTCCCGGGCACCCACATCATCCCGCGCTTCTTCACCATGCACATCCTGCTGGTGCCGGCCATGATCCTGGGGCTCATCGCGATCCACCTCGTCATGCTGGTGGCCCACAAGCACGCGCACTACCCGGGCCCGGGCCGCACCGACCGCAACGTCGTGGGCTTCCCGCTGTTCCCGGTGTACACGGCGAAGGCAGGCGGCTTCTTCTTCCTCGTCTTCGGCATCATCACCCTCGTCTCCGCCACGACGGCGATCAACGCGATCTGGGTGTACGGGCCCTATGACCCCTCCCCGGTCTCCGCGGGATCCCAGCCGGACTGGTACATGCTCTGGACCGACGGCGGCCTCCGCCTGATCCCGGGTTGGGAGTTCACGATCTTCGGCTACACGGTGTCCCTGAACATCCTGCTGCCCATGGTGGTGTACGGCGGTCTGCTCGCCTTCCTCGCGCTCTACCCCTTCATCGAGGCGTGGGTGACGGGTGACGACCGTGAGCACCACGTGCTCGATCTTCCGTACAACACACCGGTCCGCACGGGTCTGGGCGTCGCCTGGATCAGCGTCTACCTGATCCTCGCCATGGCCGCGACGAACGACCTCATCGCGCTCAAGATGCACCTGTCGATCAACGACCTGACGTGGCTGTTCCGGATCTCGATCTTCGTCGCCCCGGTGCTGCTGTTCTGGATCACGAAGCGCCTGTGCCTCTCGATCCAGCGTCAGAAGCGCAATCTCGTCCTCCATGGCGAGGAGACCTCACGCGTGGTCCGGACGAAGACCGGCGACATGCTCGAGATCCACGAGCCGCTCGACGAGTTCGAGCGCTGGGTCCTCGTGCAGCACGACGACTTCCGTCCGCTCAAGGCCGGCAACGGCGTCTCGGCGCTGCGCGCCAAGGCCACGTCGTTCTTCTTCAAGGACCGCATCGCCCCCGTCTCCCCCGCCGAGCTGCGGGAGGCCATGGAGCATGCGCACCACGAGAAGCACGTCATCGACGAGGTCACGGACGGCGACTACCGCATCCCTGCGGAGAAGGCGATGCACTGAGCATCCGCCGCCGTTGATCGCAGGAGCCCGGGAGAGCCACTCTCCCGGGCTCCTTCGTGTCCGGCGGTGATGCGCCGCGGAGGCGGCGTGATCGCGGGCGTCGCTACTCCTGCGGCGCGGCCGCCACGGTGCGGCGCACCAGCCAGGCCCACGTCCCGAGCCGGCGGATCCGCGCGAAGCCGTGCTCCTCGAACAGCTCCACCGACGCCTGGTGGAACAGAAAGCGCCCGAGGGCGACCCGGCCCCCGACGATCTCCGGCGTCGACTCGACGACTCCCCCGCCGTCGGCGGCGATGAGGGCGAGCGCCCCCGCGAGACCCACTCTCGCGATCCCCACACGGCGATGACGCGTGTCGGTGGAGAGGCAGGGGATGCGCCAGTCGGGCAGCGTCCCGGGCTCCTTCTCGTACTCCCGACGGTGCTGCGCGAGCAGCGGCAGCTCCTCGTGCCTTCCGTACTTGGCCCATCCCTGGGCGACCCCGTGCGTGTCGTACACGAGGGCGGCGTGCGCCCGTCCCGAACGGACGAGCTCCTCCTTGGTGGCCCTCTTGTCGATCCCGGGGACCTGATGATGCGAGATGCCCTCCGCCGTGGCGTGATGCCCCTTGCACCAGCAGCCGCCGAGGACGCCGCCGTTGCGCTCCACGAGCTCGGCGAAGTCGTCCCACCTCGTCCCGTCGAAGAGGCGGACCTCCCAGCGCTCGTCCGTCGGGCTGCTGCCGATCGTGCTCATCGTGGGCCGCTCTGCCGAGGCCAGCACGTCTCCGCCCGGCGCCGATGGGCAGTGCCATTGCAGAACACACTCGACCGGACGTACTCATTACTACAGCCTTTAAATCCTGTCCTCCGGACGTGTGCGGGTCCGCCTGCTCCCCCGCTGCCGCGATCTCAGCTGGCCGGGTCGTCGCCGAACACGTAGAGCTCCTGCGGGCACCGGCACGCGGCGGCGATGCGCGCGGCCCACTGCTCCGCCTCCGCCCGACTGGCGAGGTCCAGGACCGTGTAGCCGCCGTCGAGCGGGGCCCGCAGCGGATGCGCCCCGTCCTGCCGCGAGCCGTCGGCCCCGATCAGCACGGGCGCCACGCTCTCGTCGATCCCACCGCCGAAGCGGTACACCCCGGCGGCCTTCGCCTCCTCCACGACCGCATGGGAGGCGTCCACGACGTCCTGGAACTCCTCGGCGGGGATCCGCATGGCGCGGGACGGGAAGGTGATCAGGTAGAAGGACATGGGGACCTCCGGGGGCTCGCGGCTGCCCGGACCGGGCGCCGTCGAGCGACAGCCTGCCGCGTGGCGGTCGCGCCGTCCAGCATCTCGGGGCGCGGAACGGCCCCTCGACGTCCCGGGACGCGGAAAGGCCCCGCGTCGCCGGAGAGAAGCGGGGCCGTTCGGAGGATCCGCACGAGGCGGAGCCGGGTGTCAGTGCGCGTGCTGTCCGCGGGAGAACTCGAGGACCCAGCCGATCACGCCGTACATGGCGAGGATGATCCCGAAGGTCGAGAGCCACCAGCCCACGGCCACACCGAGGAACACCATCGCGGCGCCGAGGGACGTCCAGAGAGGCCACCAGCTGTACGGGGCGAAGCTGCCCTGGACGCCGGCCTCGGCCTCGACCTCGGCGTCGTGGTCGTCATCGGGCCGGCCCGGGAAGGACTTCGCCTTGAAGCCCGTGTAGGCCGCGATCATGAACGACATGGCAAAGGCGCCGGGGAGCGCGATCGCGCCCACGGGCTCGATCCCCATCGGCTCGCTGCCGTGCGAGAGCACGCCGTACACGATACCGACGACGAGGAAGAAGGTCCCGATGATGTAGAAGATCTTCGACGTGGTGTTCATGGATCAGTTGCTCCTCGGGTTCTGCACGGGCTCCTCGTGCAGCATGTGGTCCTGCGCGGCGACCTCGGGGTGGTGCAGGTCGAAGGCGGGGCGCTCGGACCGGATGCGCGGCAGCGAGTGGAAGTTGTGGCGCGGCGGCGGGCAGGAGGTCGCCCACTCGAGGGAGGCGCCGTAGCCCCACGGATCGTCGACCTCGACCTTCTTGCCCTTGAGGTGGGTGAGCACCACGTTCAGGATGAACGGCAGCGTCGAGGCGCCGAGGATGAAGGCACCGACCGTCGAGAGCTGGTTCATCCAGCCGAAGTCGTCCTCCGCGAGGTAGTTCACGTAACGGCGGGGCGCACCCTCAACGCCCAGCCAGTGCTGGACGAGGAACGTCGTGTGGAAGCCGATCATCAGCAGCCAGAAGTGCAGCTTGCCCAGGCCCTCGTGGAGCTTGTGGCCGAACATCTTGGGCCACCAGAAGTAGAAGCCCGCGAACATCTCGAAGGCCACGGTCCCGAAGATCACGTAGTGGAAGTGCGCCACCACGAAGTACGTGTCGGAGAGGTGGAAGTCGAGCACCGGCGACGAGAGGATCACGCCGGTCAGGCCGCCGAAGGTGAAGGTGGTGAGGAAGCCGAGCGTGAACAGCATCGGCGTCTCGAAGGTGATCGAGCCGCGCCACATCGTGCCCAGCCAGTTGAAGAACTTCACGCCCGTCGGCACGGCGATGAGCATCGTCATGAAGGAGAAGAAGTCCAGCATGACCGCGCCGGTCGTGTACATGTGGTGCGCCCACACGGTCACGGAGAGGGCGGCGATCGCGATCGTCGCGCCGACGAGGGTCTTGTAGCCGAACATCGGCTTGCGGCTGAAGGCCGGGATGATCTCCGAGGCGATGCCGAAGAACGGCAGCGCGAGCACGTACACCTCGGGGTGGCCGAAGAACCAGAACAGGTGCTGCCAGAGGATGGCGCCGCCGTTCTCCGGGTTGAAGATCTGGGCGTCGAACCGCCTGTCCGCTCCCAGCGCGAGCAGCGCGGCGGCCAGCGGCGGGAAGGCCATCAGCACGAGCACGGCCGTGATGAGGATGTTCCAGGTGAAGATCGGCATCCGGAACATGGTCATGCCGGGCATGCGCATGCAGATGATCGTGGTGATGAAGTTGACCGAGCCCAGGATCGTGCCGAAGCCCTGCAGGCCGAGTCCGAAGACCCAGAGATCACCACCGAGGCCCGGTGTGAACGTGGTGTCCGACAACGGCGCGTAGGCGAACCAGCCGAAGGAGGCGGCGCCCTGCGGGGTGAGGAAGCCGGCGACGGCGATGAGCGAGCCGAACAGGGTCAGCCAGAAAGCGAACATGTTCAGGCGCGGGAACGCCATGTCGACGGCGCCGATCTGCAGCGGCACGAGGTAGTTCGCGAAGCCGTTGAACAGCGGGGTGCCGAACATGAGCAGCATGATCGTGCCGTGCATCGTGAACAGCTGGTTGTACTGGTCCTTGGAGACCACGACCTGAAGGCCGGGCTCCCAGAGCTCGGCGCGGATCATGAGCGCGAGGATTCCGCCGAAGCAGAAGAAGGCGAACGCCATCCCCATGTACATGAGGCCGATCATCTTGTGATCGGTCGTGGTGAGCAGGGTGAAGAACTGCTTGCCGAGGCCGGTCTCGGGCGTCTTCCTGAACCGCGCCGGAGCCTCTGCTCCCGGGCGGGTCTCGGTCTGGGCGCTCACTTGTCCCCCTCCTGCGTGGTCGTGGTGTCGGCGGTGCGCTGCGTGCGGTCCACGCCCTCGTCGTACTTCTCGCGCATGGACCAGTCGTCCTGGTTGCGGTTGAGGTCGATGCCGAGCTCGCCGGTGTTGCCCTCGGCCTCGAGCTCGTCGAGGTGCGCCTGGAACTCGTCGGCCGGGACCACGACGACGTTGAACAGCATGTCCGAGTGGTACTCGCCGCACAGCTCCGCGCACTTGCCGCGGTAGGTGCCCGAGCGCTCGGGAGTGACCTGGAAGGTCGTGGTGTGCCCCGGGATCATGTCCTTCTTGTAGAGGAAGTCCACGACCCAGAACGAGTGGATGACATCGCGCGACTCGAGCTGGAACTCGACGGTCTCGCCCTCGGGGAGGTACAGGACGGGCAGCGAGTCGGACGCGCCCTCCACGCCGGTCTCGAAGGACTGCACACCGGCGGGCTCGTGCACCTGCTGGCCGTCGGCGGTCTCGTAGCTGAAGTCCCAGCTCCACTGCTTGCCGACGGCGGTGACGGTGACCGCGGGGTCCTTGTCGAGCGACTCGATCTCGTGGATGTCGCGCTGGGTGAAGTAGAAGAGTGTGAGCACCATGACGACGGGCAGCAGCGTGAACATGAGCTCGAGCGGCACGTGGTAGCGCAGCTGGATCGGGAAGCCGGTGTCGTTCTTGCGGCGACGGTAGGCGACGGCGCACCAGATCGTCAGACCCCACACGATGAGGCCGACGACGACCAGCGCGACCCACGACCCGACCCACAGGTCGGTGATGCGCTGGGTCTGGTCGGTGACCTGACCGTCGCTGTATCCGGGGAGGAACCCCCGCTGCTGCTTCTCGGTGCAGCCGGCCAGGGCCAGTGCTGCGAGAGCGATGCCGGCGGCCATGCGGCGACTGCGCCGCGCGCGCTGGGGGGCCTGGGGGATCACAAGGATGACCTTCCGCTCGTCGTCCCCGACCGGTTCCGTGGCGCGACCCGCTCGTGGAGGGCGGGACTGCTGCGGGGGCCAGGGCTGGTACTCACATGGGCGGGGACGTGCCCATGGCGCCGCGCCTCGTGGGGACGAGGGTTGAGGGGGACGATCCGCACGACGGCGGCGCGCCCTCCACGTCACGGCACCCCGTCATCATACGTGCTCTTCGCGGGCCCCGGGCCACCGGCACGCTGTGGGAACGAGGCTTCACCGAAGGAGGGTGTGTCCCTTGCCACCTGCCGCGGTCACCGGTGCACGGACGCGGCCCTCGCAGGACCGGGACCGGGCAGGACGCACGACGGCGGGCGACCCCCCGAGGGGTCGCCCGCCGTCGCGGACCGTCTCGCGGCTCAGGCGAAGGAGTCGCCGCAGGCGCAGGAGCTCTGCGCGTTGGGGTTGTCGATCGTGAAGCCCTGCTTCTCGATGGTGTCGGAGAAGTCGATCACCGCACCGGTGAGGTACGGGCTGCTCATCTTGTCCACCACGACCTCGACGCCGTCGAAGTCGACCGTGAGGTCGTTGTCCATGAGGCGCTCGTCGAAGTAGAGCTGGTAGATGAGGCCTGAGCAGCCGCCGGGCTGCACAGCGATGCGCAGGCGCAGGTCGTCGCGACCCTCCTGCTCGAGCAGAGTGCTCACCTTGCCGGCCGCCTCCGGGGTGAGGGTCACCTGGTGCGCGGCGGTGGGACGCTCGGTCGTCGTGGTCATGCGGTCCTCCTCGGGTGCTGCGGATGGGTCCAGCGTACGCCTCGGGCGCCGCGGATGGTGTGTGGCACCGCACGCGTGGACGGCCCGTCCTGCCGCTCGTGCAGGCCCTCCCCTTCCCGGGAGGATCCGGTCACCACAGCAGACCGCGGAACGCGGCGACCAGCATGATGGCGACGTAGCCGACGACCACACCGATCGCCGCTGCCCCGGCGGCCGCGCGGCTGCGCCCGCCGAGCACCGCCGAGAGCGCGGCGATCAGCACGAGCGCCACCACGACGGCTCCCCACCACCCGAGCATGTAGCCGCCGAGGAAGCCGAGCACGAGGCCCAGCCCGAGCAGCGGCACGGCCGCGGCGCTCACGGGCTCCGCACGGCGCTCCTCCTCGAGCGGGCTCATCCCTCGGCCTGCGGGAGCGAGCCCGCACCGAGGAGCAGCAGGGCCTCGGCGAGGCAGACCCGGGCGAACTCCCCCAGGTGCAGGGACTCGTCGATCCCGTGGGCGCGGGACTGCGGGTCCTCGACCCCGGTCACGAGCACGGAGGCCTGCGGGAAGACCTCGAGGAGGTCGGCGATGAAGGGGATCGATCCCCCGAGCCCGGTGTCCACCGCCTCGGTCCCCCAGGCGGCGCCGAGCGCCTGCCGGGCGAGCGCCGTCGCCGGGCTCGCGAGATCCGCGCCGTAGGGACGGCCCTGCTCGCCGGGATGCACGGTCAGCCGGGCGGTGCGCGGGGTGTGGCGCTCGAGGTGCGCCAGCAGAGCGTCCTCGGCGGCCTGCGGGTCCTGGCCCGGCGGGATGCGCAGGGAGACCTTGGCCCGGGCGACCGGGACGAGGGTGTTGGACGCCTCGCGCACGGACGGCGCGTCGATGCCGATCACCGAGAGGGCGGGCCTCGTCCACATCCGCGCCGCTATGGACCCGCGGCCGGAGAGCTCGAGCCCCTCGGGGACGCCAGCATCGCGGCGGTAGTCCTCCTCGGGCATCTCGACGGCCGGGTCCGGGGCGTGGACGAGCCCCTCGATCGCGACCTCGCCCTCGTCGTCGTGCAGCGTCGCGAGCAGCCGGGCGAGCTGTGTCGGCGCGTCCAGGACGGGGCCGCCGAAGATGCCCGAGTGCACGGCGTGCTCGAGGACGCGCACCTCCACCACCGCGTCCACGAGGCCGCGCAGGGAGGCGGTGATCGCAGGGGTGCCGACGGCCCAGTTCGCGGAGTCCGCGACGATGATCAGGTCCGCGGCGAGGGCGTCGCGGTGCGCCTCGATGAAGGGGCGGAAGGTCGGCGATCCGGCCTCCTCCTCCCCCTCGACGAAGACGGTCACGCCGATCCCCTCGGCCGCGAGCCGCTCCCCCACCAGACGCAGCGCCGTGACATGAGCCATGACGCCGGCCTTGTCGTCCGCCGCGCCGCGGCCGTAGAGCCGGTCCCCACGACGCTCGGGCGCGAAGGGCTCGCTCGACCAGGAGTCGACGTCCCCGGTGGGCTGGACGTCGTGGTGCGCGTAGAGCATGACGGTGGGGCGTCCCGGCGCGGCGGGGAGACGGCCGATCACCGCGGGCGCACCGTCCTCGACGGCCGTGATCCGCACGTCCGGGAGCCCGGCGTCCTCGAGCAGCGCGGCGACGGCGGAGGCGCTGCGCTGCACCGGCTCGCGGTCGTAGCCCGGGAAGGCGATCGAGGGGATGCGGACGAGGTCCTCGAGGTCCGCGACGGAGCGCTCGAGCATCGGCTCGAGCCGCGCTCGGAGCTCCTGGACCAGGGCGGGATCGGGAGCCGGGACGGGATGGGCGGAGGAGGTCGTGCTCATGGCTCCCACCGTACCGGCCCCCTGGGAGGCGTCCCTGGGGACGCTCCGCCTAGACTGCCGTGGTGAACTCCTCCCAGCCGCCGACCCCCGAGAGCCCCGCATCCCGCGACACGGATGCCGCGCGCACCGCCGCGAAGGGCCGCCCCACCCGCTCCCGCAAGGAGGCGGAGGCCGCCCGTCGCCGGCCTCTCGTCGTCTCCGACCGCAAGGAGGCCCGCCGCCGGGACCGCGAGCGCTCGCGGACCCGTCAGATGGAGGCCCAGCAGGCCCTCGTGAC
Source organism: Brachybacterium sp. SGAir0954 (assembly GCF_005490785.1). Classification (GTDB taxonomy): domain Bacteria; phylum Actinomycetota; class Actinomycetes; order Actinomycetales; family Dermabacteraceae; genus Brachybacterium; species Brachybacterium rhamnosum. The sequence goes on from NZ_CP027295.1 coordinate 2,641,668, forward strand.
CGGTGACGAAGCGAAGATGCCGCTCCAGCACCGCGGCCCCGAGCGCCGCCGGGTGCGGGACCTGGTGGACACCCGCCACAACGTCGCCGAGTACTTCTTCCCGGTCGCGCTCGTGTTCATGATCGTCGCGCTCGTCCTGCCGCTGATCGACCAGTCGCTGTACCTCGCGATGAGCACCCTGCTCATCGCGCTGCTGTGGGGTGGTATCGCGATCTGCGTGATCGACGCGTTCTTCCTGCGCCGCCGGCTCCGTGCCGCCCTCACCGAGGAATTCGGCGAGGTGAAGCGCGGGCTCGTGGGCTACGGCATCATGCGGGCGATCCAGATCCGCCGCTTCCGCCTGCCCAAGCCCCAGGTCAAGCACGGCGGCGCGCCTGTCGAGCCGAAGAAGTCCCGCGCGAAGCGCTGAGCTCCCGCCCCGCCCGGGCCCGGTCCGTCGGGACACCGGATGCCGGGCAGGCCGACAGCACGAGGAGGGCCCCGCACCGAACGGTGCGGGGCCCTCCCTCGTCGTGGCGTCGGCTCAGGCGCTCAGGCCTCGGCGGAGCCCTGCGCGGCGCCCTCGGCGGTCGCCTGCTGCTCCTTCGCGACGGCCTTGGGCTCGGGCTTCGCATCGACCCCGGCCTCCTTGCGCTGCTGCGGCGTGATCGCCGCCGGCGCCTGGGTGAGCGGGTCGAAGCCGCCGCCGGACTTCGGGAACGCGATGACCTCGCGGATCGAGTCGGTGCCCGCGAGCAGGGCCGCGACGCGGTCCCAGCCGAAGGCGATGCCGCCGTGCGGCGGGGCGCCGAAGGCGAAGGCGTCGAGGAGGAACCCGAACTTCTCGCGGGCCTGCTCCTCGTCGATCCCCATGACGGAGAACACCCGCTCCTGCACGTCCCGCTGGTGGATGCGGATCGAGCCGCCGCCGATCTCGTTGCCGTTGCAGACGATGTCGTAGGCGTAGGCGAGGGCCTCGCCGGGCTCCTTGTCGAAGCTGTCGAGGAACTCGGGCTTCGGGGAGGTGAAGGCGTGGTGCACGGCGGTCCAGGCGCCGGAGCCCACGGCCACGTCGCCCGCGGCGACCGCGTCACCGGCCGGCTCGAACATGGGCGCGTCCATGACCCACACGAAGGAGAACGCGTCGTGGTCGATGAGGCCCAGGCGCTCGGCGATCTCGGCCCGGGCGCCGCCGAGCAGCGCGCGGGACGGCTTGGCCTCGCCCGCGGCGAAGAACACGCAGTCGCCGGGCTTCGCCCCGACCTTCTCCGCGAGCCCGGCCTTCTCCTCCTCGGAGATGTTCTTGGAGACGGGGCCGGTGAGGCTGCCGTCCTCCTGGATCAGGACGTAGGCGAGGCCGCGCGCGCCGCGCTGCTTGGCCCACTCCTGCCAGGCGTCGAGCGTGCGACGCGGCTGCGAGGCGCCGCCGGCCATGACGACCGCGCCCACGTACGGCGACTGGAACACGCGGAACGGCGTGTTCGCGAAGTACTCCGTCATCTCGACGATCTCGAGGTCGAAGCGCAGGTCCGGCTTGTCGGAGCCGTAGCGCCGCATCGACTCCTCGTAGGTGATCCGCGGGATCGGGGTGCTGACCTCGTGGCCGGCGGTCCGCCACACGTTCACGAGCAGCTGCTCGGCGAGCGCGATGACGTCCTCCTGGTCCACGAAGCTCATCTCGATGTCGAGCTGGGTGAACTCGGGCTGGCGGTCCGCTCGGAAGTCCTCGTCGCGGTAGCAGCGGGCGATCTGGAAGTACTTCTCCATGCCGGAGACCATCAGCAGCTGCTTGAACAGCTGCGGCGACTGCGGGAGCGCGTACCAGGAGCCCGGCGAGAGGCGCGCGGGGACCAGGAAGTCCCGGGCGCCCTCGGGGGTGGAGCGCGTGAGGGTCGGGGTCTCGATCTCGACGAAGCCGTCGTCCAGCAGCGTCTCGCGCGCCGCGCGGTTGATCTGCGAGCGCAGTCGCAGCGCGGCGGCGGGGCCCTGTCGGCGCAGGTCGAGGTAGCGGTAGCGCAGCCGCGCCTCCTCGCCGACCTCGGTGTGCTCGTCGAGCTGGAAGGGCAGCGGCGCGGAGGTGTTGAGCACCTCGACCTCGGTCGCGGTGACCTCGATCTCACCGGTGGGCAGCTGAGGGTTCTCGTTGCCGGCGGGGCGGCGGTCGACCGTGCCCACGACCTTGAGGACGTACTCGTTGCGCAGGTGCATCGCCTCGTCCTCGCGCACCACGACCTGGGCGACGCCGCTCGCGTCGCGCAGATCGAGGAAGGTCACTCCGCCGTGGTCACGGCGTCGGCCGATCCAACCGGTCAGGGTGACGGTCTGTCCGATGTGCTCCGTGCGGAGCTCGCCGGCGTGGTGGGTGCGCAGCACGAGGTCGTCCTTCGTTCTTCGGGGCGGCGGGAGCGGGGCTCCGCCGAGAGGTCGGCGTGCCGCGGGGGCACCGGTTCAGAGTACCGCGCAAGGTGAGCGATCTCGCCACCGCGCCCCCTGTCGCGGCGCAAGGGGCGTCCGTAGACTGAGCGGGTTCCGACCAGCGGCCGACCTGCGGCATCGCCGGTCCGTCACGGCCCCGAGCGGGCCCGCCTCCTGCGCTTCGACCTGGTGCGGGAAACCACCCACCTCCGTCGAAGGACACCATGACCGACGTCTCCCCTGCCCCTGATCACGAGGGCGCCGCCGCCTCCTCCGTCCCCGCCGAGCCCGGCACGGACGAGCAGAGCGCCGCGCAGCCCTCGGCAGAGGCACCGGCCCCGCGCAGCGAGGGCCCCACCTTCGAGGACCTCGACCTGCCGCCGGCGCTCCGCCGCGCGGTCGCCGACCTCGGCTTCGAGCGCCCCTCCCCCATCCAGGCCAAGGCCATCCCCGTGCTGCTCCAGGGTCGCGACGTCATCGGCGTCGCCCAGACCGGCACCGGCAAGACCGCCGCCTTCGGCCTCCCGCTGCTCGCCGCGGTGGATCCGTCCCTCCGCGAGGTCCAGGCCTTCGTGCTCACCCCGACCCGCGAGCTGGCCATGCAGGTGGCCGATGCCATCACCTCGTTCGCCTCTTCGATCGGCGGCCTCGAGGTCGTCGCCGTCTACGGCGGCTCCCCCTACCCGCCCCAGGAGCGCGCGCTGGCCCGCGGCGCCCAGGTCGTCGTCGGCACCCCCGGCCGCGTCATGGACCACATGCGCCGCTCGAGCCTGCGACTGGACACGGTGCGCTTCGCCGTCCTCGACGAGGCCGACGAGATGCTCCGCATGGGCTTCGCGGAGGACGTCGAGGAGATCCTGTCGAAGGCTCCCGCCTCCCGCCAGGTGGCGCTGTTCTCCGCCACCATGCCGCCCGCGATCCGCAAGGTCGCGGCCGATCACATGACCGACCCCGAGCGGATCAGCATCACCCCGCAGTCCTCGACGGTCTCGAGCGTCCACCAGACCTTCGCCGTCGTCCCCTTCCGTCACCGCACCGGAGCGCTCTCCCGCGTGCTCGCGACCTCCGACGCCGAGGCCGCGATCGTCTTCGTGCGCACCCGCGCCGCCGCCGAGGAGGTGGGCACCGAGCTCGTGGCCCGCGGTCACATCGCGGCGACCATCTCCGGCGACGTGCCGCAGAAGGACCGCGAGAAGATCGTGGAGCGCCTGCGCGACGGCTCCCTGAAGATCCTCGTCGCGACCGACGTCGCCGCCCGCGGCCTCGACGTCGAGAAGATCGGGCTCGTCGTGAACTTCGACGTGCCCCGCGAGCCCGAGGCCTACGTGCACCGCATCGGCCGCACCGGCCGCGCGGGCCGCTCCGGTGAGGCGCTGACCTTCATCGGCGGGCACGAGCGCCGCACGCTGCGCACCATCGAGAAGGCCACCAAGCAGACGCTCGAGGAGGCCGTGATCCCGTCCCCGCGGGACGTCTCGAAGCATCGCCTGGCCACCCTCCTCAAGGAGGTCCCCGCCCGCCAGGAGCGCGGACGCCTCGAGCTGTACCGCGAGCTGATCGGCGAGTTCGTCGAGAGCCAGGGCATCGACCCGCTCGAGCTGGCCGCCGTGCTGGGAGCGATGACCGTCGGCGACGCCGGCCCGGGCGCGCCGAACGAGGACGAGGAGTTCACCCAGCAGACCGGTCGCCACGACCGCGACGACCGTCGGGACGACCGTCACGGCGACCGTCGGGACGATCGCTCCGGCGGATCGCGCACCGAGCACGGCTACACCCAGTACCGCATCGGCGTGGGCCACACCCACGGGGCGAAGCCGCCGTCGATCCTCGGCACGATCACCGGTGAGGGCGGCCTGAACGGCAAGGACGTCGGCAAGATCTCGATCTTCGGCAACTTCGCGCTCGTCCAGATCAAGGGCAGCCTCTCCCCGAAGCAGATCGACGACATCAGCCGTGCGCGCATCGCCGGCCGCGAGCTTCGCATCAGCGAGGACACCGGCCCCCGCGGCGGCGGCGGCCGCGGCGGGCGCGACGATCGTCCCCGTCGTCGCTTCGACGACGACCGCCCGCGCCACCGCGACGGCGATCGTGGGGGCTACCGCGGCGGCGCCCGTCGCGAGGGCTCCTCGCGCTACGACGCGAAGCGGAGCGGCGGTCGCCGGCACGACGGCTGATCCGACGGGGCGGCGGGCGACCGCCGCCCCGTCCCGGCACGCGGGAAGGGCCCGCATCCTCACGGATGCGGGCCCTTCGTCGTGCGATCGGCGTGGCCCTGCGGGCCGGGCGCGGATCAGGAGGGCTGCTGCGCCTCGGCGTAGGCCTTGCGGACCTCCTCCATGTCCAGGTTCTTCACCTGGCCGATGAGGTCCTCGAGCGCGGCCTGGGGCAGCGCACCCGGCTGGGAGAACACGGGGATGCCCTCACGGTACGCGACCAGCGTGGGGATCGAGGTGACGCCGTAGCGCATCGCGAGCTCCTGCTGGTCCTCGGTGTCGACCTTCGCGAAGGTGACGTCCTGGTGCTCCTCCGACGCCTTGTCGAAGATGGGGGCGAAGCGCTGGCACGGCACGCACCAGCCCGCCCAGAAGTCGATGAGGACGACGCCGTCCTCGACGGTCGTGTCGTGGTTCTCGGTGGTCAGGGTGACAGTAGCCATGCTTCCTCCAACGATCTCGGTGCGGGGATCATTCCCACTGTCGCACACGGTGAGGGTGCTCACCGCCGTGTGTGACGGCGAGTACCCGGGGACGGGTCACGAGCGCGGGCGCGCGACCTCCGACGCCGGGAGGATCCGCACCGTGCGGTCCTCCTCGGGCACCTCCCAGGACCCGGCCGACGCGGTGGCCTGGTCGCCGGTGCGGATGTCCTTGACCTCGTCCTCGGCGCCGTCGGCCCCGGGGAACCAGACGAAGGGGATCCCCCGCCGGTCGGCGTAGCGGATCTGCTTGCCCAGCTTCGCGGCGGTCGGCGCCACCTCGCAGGGCACACCACGCCCGCGCAGGGTGCGGGCCACGGCCTCGCTCGCCCCGCGGGACGCCTCGTCGGAGACGGCGACGAGCACGCAGGTGGGCACCGGGCGGCTCGGCCGGGCGAGGTCCGCGGAGAGCAGCCGCGAGACGAGACGGGACAGCCCGATGGACAGGCCCACCCCCGGGTAGCTGTGGCGGTTGTCCTCCGCGAGACGGTCGTAGCGGCCGCCCGAGCAGACGGAGCCGAGCGACTCGTGGCCCTCGACGAAGCTCTCGAAGACGGTGCCGGTGTAGTAGTCGAGCCCGCGGGCGATCGAGAGGTCCGCGAGGATCACCCCGGGCACCGCCGCCTCGACGCGCTCGAGCACCGCGGTCAGCTCGGCGATGCCCTCCTCGACCATGCCCCCGGTCCCGCCGAGCGCGCGGACCCGGTCCCCGAAGGACGCGTCCCGCGAGCGGATCCCCGCGAAGGCCAGGGCGGCGTCGGCCTGCTCGGCGGTGGCCCCGGCCTCGTCGACGAGGAGGGCGCGCACGGCGTCCTCCCCGATCTTGGGCAGCTTGTCGAGGCTGCGCAGCACCGCCGTGTGGTCCTCGAAGCCGAGGGAGCGGAAGAACCCCTCGGAGAGCTTGCGGGTGTTGACGTGGATGCTGAAGGCGGGCAGCGGCAGGCGCGAGAGGATCTCCGCCATGACGATCGCGACCTCGGACTCCACGTGCGCGGGGAGGACGTCCTGCCCGATCACGTCGAGGTCGGCCTGGTAGAACTCGCGGAACCGGCCGTCCTGGGGCCGCTCCCCGCGCCACACCTTCTGGATCTGGAACCGGCGGAACGGGAAGGCGAGGTCGTTCTGGTGCTCGAGCACGTAGCGGGCGAGCGGCACCGTGAGGTCGAAGTGCAGACCGAGGGTCCGCGAGGCGTCGGCGGCGGGGTCCTCCTCCTCCGAGGCCTGCAGACGGCGCAGGAGGTAGACCTCCTTGTCGATCTCCCCCTTGCGCAGCAGCTGGTCGAGGGGCTCGACCGCGCGCGTCTCGATGCCGGAGAACCCGTGGAGCTCCGCGACCTCGCGGAACACGTCGATCACGTGCTGCTCCACCTGGCGCTCCGCGGGGAGCCATTCGGGGAAGCCGGACAGAGCGGCGATCTTCGCCATGCGGGTGCACGTCCTTCGAGGGTGAGGGGAGAGCGGGCCGGTCCATTATCCCCTCCTCGGCGCGCTGGCGTCGTCCCGTCCTCCTCGCCCGGGGCTCCGCCCGGTCGGGGCCCGGTGCGTGCGCGGGCAGGGGGCGGGGCGCACGCCTGCTCGCTGTAGAGTTCCGTGACGTGGTTCCCACCCCGCTCCGCGGGAGGGTCCCGCACCGCCCGGCCGCCCTCGTGGCGGCAGTGTCCCGCCGCGCAGCGGATCCGTTCGAAGGAGCTCCATCGTGAGCGAGTCCGAGACTCCCGTCCCCACCTCCCCCGAGCCCGAGGAGACCGCCGCGGCCGACGCCGCCGACATGGCCGCCCCCGCCGACGACGTCGCCGCCGTCGAGCCCGCCGAGGCCGCCGAGACCCCCTCCGCCCCGGCTCCGGAACCCGCCGCGGACGACGCCTCCCCGGAGGCGTCTGCGAAGGAGGCCGCCGAGCCGGCCGCCGCGGAAGCTCCCGCCGCGGATGCTCCCGAGACCGAGGCGCCTGCCGCCGCGGCTCCCGCACCCGCCCCCTCGCCGCGACCGCGTCCCGGCCGCCCCGGGCCCACGCCGGGGGGCGCGCCCTCCCCCGCCGCGCTCGCCGGGCGCAAGCCCGCCGCCCCGCTGCTGCCGGCCGCGCCCTCGGTCACCGAGTACGACGCCGCCCTCCTCGCCGAGGCGAAGACCTTCGGCTCCGTCACCGAGGACGGCACCGTCACCGTGCAGGACGGCACCCAGGTGCGCACCCTCGGCGAGGCCGGCCAGGCCCAGGGCGTCGACCCCGACACCGCGCTGGACCCGTTCGCCCGCGCCTACCTCGATCTCGTGGCCTTCCTCGATCTCACGGAGAAGAAGCTCTCCACGACCGGGCACACCCACAACGAGCTCAACCGCCTCCTCGAGAACCTGCGCAAGAACATGAAGGAGCCGCAGGTCGTGGGTGACGTCCCCGCGCTGCGGGCCCGCGCCCACGAGCTCCGCGAGAAGGCGAAGGCGCAGATCGCCGAACTCGAGAGCGCGCGCACCGCCGCCCGCCAGGAGGCGATCGCCCGACGCACCGCCTTCGTCGAGTCGATCGAGCAGCTCGTCGCCACGCCGCCCGAGCAGATCTCGTGGAAGAGCGCCGGGGAGACCATGCGCCAGATGGTCCCCACCTGGAAGCAGATGCAGAGCGAGGACGTGAACATCGACCGTCCCACCGAGGACGCCCTCTGGAAGCGGCTCTCCGCGGCGCGGTCCACCTTCGACCGCCACCGCAAGCAGTTCTTCTCGCAGCTCGACGAGCGTCACGAGGAGGCCGCGGCCGTCAAGGAGCAGCTCATCGCCCGCGCCGAGGAGATGCAGGACTCCACGGACTGGGGTCCGACGGTCCGCGCCTTCAAGGACCTCATGGCCGAGTGGCGCGCCGCCCCGCGCGGTGGGCGCAAGAAGGACGACGCCCAGTGGGCCCGGTTCAAGGCCGCGCAGGACACCTTCTTCGCCGCCCGGAACGCCGATCTCGAGGCCTCCGAGTCGGAGCAGCGCGAGAACCTCGTCGTCAAGGAGGCGCTGCTGGCCGAGGCCGAGCAGATCGACCCGACGAAGGATCTCGACAAGGCGAAGGACGCCCTGCGCTCCGTGCAGGAGCGCTGGGAGGCGGCCGGTAAGGTCCCGCGCGGCGACATGCGTCGGATCGACGACCGTCTGCGCAGCGTCGAGCGCGCCGTGAAGGACGCCGAGGAGGCCGAGTGGCGACGCACCGATCCGCGCACCAAGGCGCGCGTCGAGGGCGCCTCCTCGCAGCTGCACTCCGCGATCGCCGGCTACGAGGAGGACCTCGAGAAGGCGCGCGCGACCGGTGACCCGGCGAGGATCGCGAAGGCGGAGGCCGCCCTCGAGGCCCGCCGCGAGTGGCTCGCCGTCATCGAGCGCTCGGCCCGCGACCTCGGCTGACCGCCGCGATCACCGCTGACGAGGACGGCCCGGTCGGTCCTCCCCACGCCCCGCCCGTCCACAAGGACGGGCGGGGCGTTGCCGTGCGGCCTCCGTGCCCCCAGAGTCGGTGCATGCAGAACTCGCCGCCCGCGCCCTTCGGCCCGCCCCTGCCACCGCAGGACGACGGTCTCCCGCCTCCCTGCTCCCCCGGTCCCCGGATGCCGCCCCTGGGTCCCGCCTGCTTCGCCTGGTCCCGCCATGCGGCGGAGCTCGCGGTGCCCGTCTCCCGCGCCCTCGAGCGCTGGGAGGACACCCCCACCACCGCGCGGATGGTCGCCGACGGCTACCTCGTGAGGCTGCTGCCGGGCATCTACGTCCCGCCGGACATCGTCGGCACCGCCGTGGGTCGCGCGCTCGCCGTGGGCAGTGCGCTCGGGACGTCGCTGCGGCCCCATCACGTGCTCGCCGGCGTGACGGCCGCCTGGGTCGTGCTCGGTGGGACGGCGCCGGTCCAGGTCGAGCTCATCTCGACCGCGCACCGAGGACCGATCGCCGGGACGATCCTGCGCGGCTCCCGCGTCGCCATGGACGAGGTGGAGACCGTCGGCGGGGCGCCGCTCACGATCCCCGACCGCACCGCGATGGATCTGCTCCGCTTCTCCCCCGATGCCGAGCGGCTCGCGGCCGTGTCCCGTCTGATCGCCGCGGGGCACGCCTCACCCGAGGGGATCCGCCGCCGGCTCGAGGCGATCACCCACCATCCCGGGTCGCGCTCCGCGCAGGAGGCGATGGACCGTGCCTGCGCCCTCGTGCCGGTCACCGACGTGGGCGGGGGCACGCGCGCCGCATGAGGGCGCCCCGCACCGATCACCCCGGGGCTCAGCCGCGGGTGAGCGGCTCCCCCGCGCCCACGGGCTTGCCGTCCGCGGTGACGCGGTAGACGTCGTAGACGCCCTCCACACGTCGCACCTGAGCGAGCACGGCCTGCAGGTGGCTCGGCTCGGCGAGCTCGAAGGAGAAGAAGGTCGCCGCGAGCCGGTCCGCGTTCGACTGCGCCGAGGCGGACTGCAGGTTCACCTGCTGCTCCGAGATCACGAGCGCGAGATCGGTGAGCAGTCGGGGTCGATCCAGCGCCTCGACCTTGATGTGCACCAGGTAGGCCGTGCTGTGACGGCCGGACCAGCTGACCTCCACCATCCGATCGCCCTGCTGCTCGGTCAGCTGGATCGCGTTCGCGCACTCGCGGTGATGCACGGAGACGCCGTTCCCGCGGGTCACGAAGCCCACGATCGGGTCGCCGGGCACCGGGGCGCAGCACTTGGCGAGCTTCACCCAGAGATCCGCATGGCCCTCGACGATGACCCCCTGGTCCGTCTCCGAGGTGTGGCGCTCGGTGCGGGTGCTCGGCTTGGGCCGCACCCAGGTCGGGATCGTCGCCTCGGCGACGTCCTCCTCCGCGCCGTCGGAGCCGCCGAAGGTCGCCCGGAGCTTGTCCACGACGTTCTGCGCGCCCGTGTGCCCCTCGCCGATCGACGTGTACAGCGCATCGACGCTCTGCAGGTTGAGGTCCCCGGCGACGGCGGCGAGCGTCTCGTGGGTAAGCAGGCGCCGCATCGGCAGGTCCTGCCGGCGCAGCGCCTTGGCGAGCTCCTCCCGGCCGCGCTCGAGCGCCTCCTCGCGCCGCTCCTTCGTGAACCACTGGCGGATCTTCGAGCGCGCACGGGGCGAGGTGACGAAACCGAGCCAGTCGCGGCTGGGCCCCGCCTCGGAGGACTTCGAGGTGAACACCTCGACGACGTCGCCCGTGCTCAGCGTCGAGTCCAGGGAGACGAGCCGCCCGTTCACGCGGGCCCCGATCGTCCGGTGCCCCACCTCGGTGTGCACCGCGTACGCGAAGTCCACCGGCGTGGACCCCTGCGGGAGCGCGAGCACGTCCCCCTTCGGGGTGAAGACGTACACCTCCTGGGAGGCGATCTCGAAGCGCAGGGAGTCGAGGAACTCACCGGAGTCGGTGGTCTCCTTCTGCCAGTCCATGAGCTGGCGCAGCCAGGCGCTCTCGCTCGCAACGGGCTTCGCGGCCGCCGCGGCGCCGCCCGCCATCGCCTTGTACTTCCAGTGCGCCGCGACGCCGTACTCGGCGCGGCGGTGCATCTCCCAGGTCCGGATCTGGATCTCCACCGGCTTGCCGGTGGGCCCGATGACCGTGGTGTGCAGCGACTGGTAGAGGTTGAACTTCGGCAGCGCGATGTAGTCCTTGAAACGGCCGGGCACCGGGGACCAGCGCGCGTGCAGCGTACCGAGCACCGCGTAGCAGTCCCGCACCGAGTCCACGAGCACGCGGACGCCCACGAGGTCGTAGATGTCCGCGAAGTCCCGTCCCCGCACGATCATCTTCTGGTAGATCGAGTAGTAGTGCTTCGGGCGGCCCGTCACCTCCGCCTTGATGCGCGCCTTGCGCAGGTCCTCGTGGATCTGCGTGGACACGGTGCGCAGGTACTGCTCGCGGGCGGGGGCGTGCTGCGCGACGAGCGCCACGATCTCCTCGTACACCTTGGGGTAGAGCACCTGGAAGGAGCGGTCCTCGAGCTCCCACTTGATGGTGTTCAGGCCCAGCCGGTGCGCGAGCGGCGCATAGATCTCGAGCGTCTCCTTGGCCTTGCGCTCCGCGGAGGCGGCCGGGACGTACTTCCAGGTGCGGGCGTTGTGGAGGCGATCCGCGAGCTTGATGAGGAGCACGCGCACGTCGCGGCTCATCGCCACGATCATCTTGCGCACGGTCTCCGCCTGCGCGGCCTCGCCGTAGGTCACCTTGTCGAGCTTGGTGACGCCGTCCACGAGCACCGCGATGACGTCGCCGAAGTCGGAGCGCAGCCGGTCCAGGGGGTAGTCGGTGTCCTCCACCGTGTCGTGCAGCAGCGCTGCGGCGACGACCTCGGAGGGCGAGCCGAGCTCCGCGAGGATCGTCGCGACGGAGACCGGATGCGTGATGTACGGGTCACCGCTCTTGCGCATCTGGCCGCGGTGGGCGGCCTCGGCGACGGTGAAGGCGCGCTGGACGAGCGCGGTGTCCTCCTTGGGACTCACGGAGGCCATCGTGTCGAGCAGGGGCGCGAGCAGCGGATCGACGCTCGGACCGCCGCGACCGCCGAAGAACGACAGCCGGGAGCGGGAGCGCCGCGGGACGGAGGAGGTGCTCCGCCCGGACGGCGACGGGCTCGACGGGGAGGAGGCCGCGCTCGTCCCCGGCCCTCCCGAGCGGGTCGCGCTGGCGCCGCCGTCGACCTCGGGGGGCACGGACGTCCCGTCCTGCGGTGATCTGTCCTGCATCGCGCGCCTCCTGACCGTGGCCCGTCAGTCTACGCGCGGGTCATCGTGCCGATGACCGTCGTCCGCCCCGGTCGCCGGGCCGGCCCGCCGCGGGTGCCCGTCCGGGGCCTCCGCGGGCTCCCGGCCGGGGCCGACCGGGAGCGGTCAGTCGGGGATCGACCAGACGGTCGTGACGGGGACGTCGGCGGGCAGCTTCTCGCGACCGCCGAGGCCCTCGAGCTCGATCAGGAAGGACGCCCCCACGAGCTCGACGCCGAAGCTCCGGGTGAGCTCGATCGTGGCCGCCGCCGTGCCGCCGGTGGCGAGCAGGTCGTCGACCACCAGGGTGCGCGCCCCGGCCGGGAGCGAGCCCTCAGGGATCTGCACCTCGGCGCTGCCGTACTCGAGGTCGTAGCGGAGGCTCGCCGGTGACCCGGGGAGCTTGCCGGCCTTGCGCACGGGGATGAAGCCCGCGCCCAGCTCGAAGGCGAGGGGGGCGCCGAGCACGAAGCCTCGCGCCTCGGTGCCCACCACGTACTCCACGCCCTCGGGGATCATCGCCCGCCAGTGCGCGATGATCTCGCGGAAGGCACCGGCGTCCCGCAGGAGCGGGGTGATGTCGCGGAACAGGACCCCCGGGGCCGGGAAGTCGGGGTACTCGTCGATCCGGGTCGCGAGGATCTCCGCGAGCCGCGCGGATCCGGGGGCGTCCTGGTGGGTGCTCATCGCTGTCCTCGTCGGGAGTGGGATCGGCCGCTGCGGGTGCTGCGGCGGGGCTGCACACGGCGGGCGGGGGCGGCGCTCGGGGACGACCCGTCGTCCTCGGAGACCGGCGTGGCGTCACCCGGCGAGGCAGGGTCCTCGGACGTGTGCTCGCTGACCGTGTCCTCGCCGTCGGCAGTCTCGTCGTCGGGAGCCTCGTCGGTCCCCTCCTCGATGCCGGGGCCGACCTCGGTCCCGTCGGCCGTCGCCCGCTGCTCGGCGGCACGGCGCTCGGCGAGCGTCGTGCGGCGCTCCGGGGCGACGGGCTCGCGCGGCGAGCGGGAGGTGAGCCGGTGGAGGTCCACGAGCAGCCCCGGGGCGAGGAAGACGGAGGAGTAGGTGCCCACGAGGATGCCCACGAACAGGGCGAGCGAGATGTCCTTGAGGGTGCCGGCTCCCAGCACGAAGGCGCCGATCACAAGGATCGAGCCGACGGGCAGCAGCGCGACCACGGACGTGTTCAGCGAGCGCACGAGGGTCTGGTTCGCGGCGAGCTCCACCCGGTCGGCGTAGTCGGGTCCGTTGAGCACCCGCATCCCCGCGGTGTTCTCGCGCACCTTGTCGAAGACGACGATCGTGTCGTAGAGCGAGTAGCCGAGGATCGTCAGGAAGCCGATCACCGTGCTCGGCGTGATCTCGAAGCCCACCACCCCGTACACGGCCGCGGTGAGCAGCATGTCGTGGATCAGGGCGATCATCGCGGCGCCGGAGGCCCGCAGGTCCCGGAAGTACAGGGCCATGCCGATCGCGACGAGGACCAGGAACACGAGGATGCCGCGGAGCATCTTCTGCGTGATGTCCTGGCTCCAGACCGGGCCGATGTACGAGGTCGAGACCGCGGAGGACTCCACGTCGTAGCCCGCGGCGAGGTCGGCGGCGAGCGAGGAGGTCTCCGACGAGTCCAGCTGCTCGGTCTGCACGCGCACCGTGCTCCCGCCGAGCACCGTCACCTTCGGCTCGGAGTCCGGCACGTGCTCGCGCACGATGTCGCGGGCGGCGGTCTGCGAGGTGTCCTGGACCCCCGAGATCTGGAACTCGGAGCCGCCGGTGAACTCGATCCCGAGATTGGGGCCGCGCAGCACGGCGAGCGTGCCGAGCAGGAGCACCGCGGCGACGCTGATCAGGTACCACAGGCGGCGGCGCCGCACGATCGGCGCGGAGCGGGTGCCGTCGTGGAGGGAGTTGCCCAGCTGGGCCAGGGTCGCGCTCATCGCTCGTCCTCCTGCTCGGTCGCGCCGGACTCCTCGGCGGACTCGCGCGCGAGCCGCGCCTTCCGCTCGGCGATCGTCTCGCGCCGCTCCTCGGCGTCCCGGAGGCGGCCGCGCCCCGCATAGGCGGGCACGGAGCGTCCCAGCACCGCGGGGTCCAGCCCGCTCATCGGATGCCCCTTGCCGAAGAAGCGCGTGCGGGCGAGTGCCTGCAGCACCGGATGGGTGAAGAGGAAGACGACCACGAGGTCCAGCACGGTCGTCACGCCCAGCACGAAGGCGAAGCCGCGCACGCCGCCCGTGGAGAGCACGTACAGCACCACGGCCGCCACGAGGTTGACGGCGTCGGAGGCGAGGATGGTGCGCCGGGCACGGTCCCAGCCGTGATCGACGGCCGCGACGATCCCGCGGCCCTCACGGATCTCGTCACGGACGCGCTCGAAGTAGACGATGAACGAGTCCGCGGTGAAGGCGATCGCGACGATCAGGCCGGCGACGCCCGCGAGGGAGAGGCGGTACCCGATCTCCGGGAGGTTCGAGAGCACAGTGAGCACCGCGTAGGTGAGCACCGCCATGATCGCGAGGCTCGAGGTGGTGACGATGGCGAGCACGCGGTACTGCAGGAAGGCGTAGAGCACGACGAGCGCGAGACCGATCAGGCCGGCGATGAGGCCCATCGTCAGCTGGTCGGCGCCGAGCGTCGCGGAGATCTGCTGCTCCGAGGCGACGTCGAGCTGGATCGGGAGCGCGCCGAACTTCAGCTGGTCGGCGAGCTGGGACGCCTGGTCCTGGGTGAAGTTGCCCGAGATCGAGGCCTCGCCGCCCGGGGACGGCTCCTCGACCGTGGGCGCGGAGATCACGAGGCCGTCGAGCACGATCGCGAAGGCGCTCGTCGCGCCCTGGCCGTTGTACAGCGCGGAGGTCATGTCCGCGAAGTCCTGGCCGACGGCGTCCGTGAAGCGCATGTTCACGAGGTAGTAGCCGGTCGCCTGGCCGGTCGAGCTGGTCTCCGCGCCGACGCTCGCGTCCTCGACCGCCGAGCCGGGGACGACTTCGGGGCCCAGCAGGTACTTCGCGGAGCCGTCCGGTGCGCACGCCACGATCGGCTCGTCGGACTTCGCCTGGGCGATCCGCTCCTGCTGCGCGGAGGGATCGGTGCAGTCGACGGCGCCGAGCTCGGCCTGGACGTCCGCGTCGAGCTGGTCGAGGGACCAGGCGGCGGGCTCACCGGAATCGGTGCCGGCCTGGTCCGCGAGGGTCTGGTCCGAGGAGAGCGCCCCGGTGAACTGCCCCTGCGCGGGGTCCGCGGGAGCGCTCGAGGTCTCCCCCGTGCCGCTGTCGCCTCCGGCGTCGGAGGCACCGCCGCCGTCGGAGGGCAGGGCGCTGCCGTCCCCCTCGGGGGCGACCGCGCCGAGCACCGGTCGGAAGGCCATGGCGGCCGTCTGCCGCAGGGCGTCGGACGTCGCCTGGTCCAGCGTGCCCGGCACGTCGATGACGATGTTCGTGCCGCCCTGCACGGAGATCTCGGTCTCCGCGACGCCCATGGCGTTCACGCGCTGGCTGATGATCTGCCGCGCCTGCTCCATGGCGTCGCGGTCGATCGTCGAGCCGTCGGTGGTCTGGGCCTGCAGGATGATCTGCGTGCCGCCCTCGAGGTCGAGGGCGAGCTTGGGGGCGGCGTTCCAGCCGCCCCACTGCACCCCGGCGCCGATCCCACCGCCGAGCAGCAGGATCAGCACCGCGAGCGCCGTGAGGGCTATGCGACGAACGGGCATGGAGCGGGGTTCCTCGGTGTGCGGCGGGAGCCGGGGCGCGGGGGCGCCTCAGGCGTCGCGACGGCCGTCGGTGGTGGTGTCGGTGTCCCGGGCGGTGACGCCGGGGACGGTGCCGTCCTCGACGGGCTCGACGGGCTCGACGGGCGCGTCGGAGGCGGTGTCCGCGTCGGTCGCGGTCCCCTCGACGACGGCGTCGTCGTCCTCGGCGGCGGCGGCGGAGTCCTCGGTCGGCGCGACGGCCCCGGCGATCGCCTGGCGGGCCCACTTGGTCTGGGCGCCGTTCTCGGACTCGAGGATCACGACGTCGTCGAACTCCTCGACGATCAGCCCGTAGAAGCCGGAATGGGTGCGGACCTCGTCGCCGACGCCGAGCTGGGCGACCTTCGCCTGCTGCTCGCGCTGGGCCTTGCGCTGACGGCTGGACATGAACATCAGCGGCACGAGCATGACGGCGAAGATGAGCAGGAGGGGCAGGAGATCCACGAAGATCCTCTCGACGGACCGGGCAGCCCGCGCACGTGACGCGGCTCCACCGGCCGCGGACGGCTGACCGGACCACTGTACCCGCCGCTCCCTCCGAGTCCGGTGGGAGTCCCACCCTCAGGACCCCCGCTCCCGTGCCCCGAGGCGGGCGCGGCTCAGAACCTGCCGAGCATGGGGGCAGCGCCGGAGCCGCCCTGCGGCGCCTCGAGCCCGAGGTGCTCCCAGGCGGCCGTCGCCGCGGCCCGGCCCCGGGGGGTCCGCACGAGGAACCCCTCCCGCACGAGGTACGGCTCGACCATGGTCTCCACGGTCTCCGTCTCCTCGCCCACCGCGACGGCGAGGGTGGACAGCCCCACCGGTCCCCCGGCGAAGCGTCGGCACAGGGCGCTGAGCACCGCACGGTCCAGGCGGTCCAGGCCCCGTTCGTCCACCTCGTACATGGCGAGCGCGGAGCGGGCGGCCTCCAGGTCCAGGTCCCCCGTGCCGCGCACCTGCGCCCAGTCGCGCACCCGGCGCAGGAGCCGGTTCGCGATGCGGGGCGTGCCGCGGGAGCGGGAGGCGATCTCCGCGGCGGCGCCGCCCTCGATGTCCACGCCGAGCTCGCCCGCGCTGCGGAGCACCACGCGGTGCAGCTCCTCGGCGCGGTAGTAGTCCAGGTGCCCGACGACGCCGAAGCGGTCGCGCAGCGGTGCCGGCAGCAACCCCGCGCGGGTCGTCGCCCCGACCACCGTGAACGGCGGCAGCTCGAGCGGGATCGAGGTCGCCCCGACGCCCTTGCCGACCATCACGTCGACGCGGAAGTCCTCCATCGCGATGTAGAGCATCTCCTCGGCGGGGCGTGCGAGGCGGTGGATCTCGTCGATGAACAGCACCTCGCCCTCCTCGAGGGAGGAGAGGATCGCGGCGAGGTCCCCCGCGTGCTGGACGGCCGGCCCCGAGGTGATCCGCAGCGGGGCGCCGAGCTCCGCGGCGATGATCATCGCGAGGGTGGTCTTGCCGAGGCCGGGAGGGCCCGAGAGGAGCATGTGCTCCGGGGCGCGACCGCGCGCCTGTGCCGCGTCCAGGACGAGGGAGAGCTGCTCCCGCACGACCTCCTGCCCCACGAAGTCCGCGAGCCGGCGCGGCCGGAGGGCCGCCTCGGCCGCCCGCTCGAGGGCGCCGGAGGTCGCGCTCGTGAGCGCGACGCCGTCCTCCGCGGGGACGTCGGCGGTCGCGTCGATCCCGTCCGCACCCTCCGCCGTCACCGGGCACCGCCGAGCGACTGGAGGGCGGTGCGCAGCAGGGACGCGGGCTCGAGCTCCGTCTCCTCGCCGGCCTCGGCACGCAGGCGCTCCACGGCCCCGGCGGCGGACTTCTCCGGCCAGCCCAGTCCCACGAGCGCCTCGACGACCTGGGCGTCCACGGCGGCGGACGCGGCGGGGGCCGGCGCGCCGACGGGTGCGCCGCCCTCGGGCTCCGCGGGGAGGGCGAGCTTGCCGCCGAGCTCGAGGATCATGCGGCTGGCGACCTTGGGGCCGATGCCCGGTGTGCGGGTGATGCTCTTGACGTCCTGCTCCGCGACGGCGCGGGCGAGGTCGTCCGGGGAGAGCACGGCGAGCACGGACAGCGCGAGACGGGGGCCGATGCCGCTCACGGACTGCACGACGCGGAAGGCGTCGGCGTCCTGCGCGGACGGGAAGCCGAAGAGCGTCATCGAGTCCTCGCGGACCACGAGCTCGGTGTGCAGTGTGAGCTCGGCGCCGTGGCCGGTCTGCGCGAGGGCGGCGGGCGTGGTGCGGACGAGGTAGCCCACACCATGGACGTCGAGCACGAGGGATTCCAGGCCGATCGAGGCCACGGTCCCGGTCAGGGTTGCGATCACGCGACCACCTTAGAACAGCTGTTCGATCAGAAGCGGGAGGTCGAGGTGTCCCGGGCGCGCCGCGCGGCGCGCTCCGCCTCCGCCCACACGGACTGGGCGCTCGTGCGCGCCCCGCCGCTCGCGTCGCGGCGCACCGGTCCCGGCCCGCGCCACAGCTGGGTGAGCGCGATCGCGACGGCGTCCGCGGCGTCCGCCGGCTGCGGCGCGGCGTCCAGCCGCAGCAGCTTCACGAGCATGGCCTGGATCTGCTTCTTGTCCGCCCGCCCGCTGCCGGTGACGGCGGCCTTCACCTCGGAGGGCGTGTGCAGGGCGATGCGGATGCCGCGCTGGGCGGCGAGCACGATCGCGACCCCCGTGACCTGCGCCGTGCTCATCACCGTCGGGGTGTTCGCCTGGGCGAAGACCCGCTCGATGGCGACGACGTCCGGGGCGTGCTCCTCGATCTTGGCCTCGAGCCCGCGGGAGATCGCGAGCAGGCGCACGTCGATCGTGTCCTCCGGGGAGGTCCGCACGACCCCCACGTCCACGAGGGAGGCGCTGCGGCCGGAGCCCGCGTCGATCACTCCGTAGCCGCAGCGCGTGAGCCCGGGGTCCACACCGAGGACGCGCAGGCTCATCTCGCGATCAGTCCTCCGCGTCGAGCTGCGCGGCGACATCCTCGGGGATGTCGACGTTGGAGTAGACGTTCTGGACGTCGTCGCTGTCCTCGAGCGCGTCGATGAGGCGGAACACCTTCTGCGCTCCCTCGAGGTCCACGGGGGTGCGGAGGTTCGGCACGAACTGCGCCTCGGCACTGTCGTAGTCGACGCCGGCCTCCTGGAGCGCCGTGCGCACCGCGACCACGTCGCTCGCCTCCGAGAGGATCTCGAAGGTCTCGCCCTCGTCGGTGATCTCCTCGGCGCCCGCGTCCAGGACGATCTCGAGCAGGGAGTCCTCCGTGTTGCCCTCCTTGGGCACCGTGACGACGCCCTTGCGGTTGAACATGTAGGACACCGAGCCGGAGTCCGCCATGTTGCCGCCGTTGCGGGTGAAGGCGAGACGCACCTCGGAGACCGCACGGTTCTTGTTGTCCGTGAGGCACTCGACGAGCAGGGCGACGCCGCCGGGGGCGTAGCCCTCGTACATGAGCGTCTGGTAGTCGACGCCGCCGCCGTCGAGCCCGCCGCCGCGCTTGACGGCGCGGTCGATGTTGTCGTTGGGGACGGAGGACTTCTTCGCCTTCTGGACGGCGTCGAAGAGCGTGGGGTTGCCGGCCAGGTCGGGACCGCCCACACGCGCGGCGACCTCGATGTTCTTGATCAGCTTGGCGAAAAGCTTGCCGCGCTTCGCATCGATGGCAGCCTTCTTGTGCTTCGTGGTCGCCCACTTGGAGTGCCCGGACATCGGTCCCCTCTCGAAGGAATCAGCGAGTTCCCGCGCACGGTGAGCCGAGCGCGTGCGGACCCGCGGGAGGTGCGGACCGCCGCACCATCATACGGGCACGGGGGCGGAGGTCCCCGCGCCGCGCACCACCGGCCGCTCGAGGGCGGAGACCTGGCGGCGGTCCACGGTGATCCGCTCGAGCAGCTCGCGCTCGCGCCGGCGTGTGCGCTCGGTGGGACGGCCCTGGAGCACGCCGTGGCGCTCCATGCCCAGCTCGACGGAGGCGAGGATGAGATCGTGCATCGCCATCCGGGCGACGGCGCCGTGGCGCGCGGCCCAGCGCTCGGCGCGGGCGCGGCCCCTCATGGAGATGAGCACCTCGACCTCCGCCGGCGAGAACCAGCCGGCGCGGCCGTACTCGGAGAGCTGGCGGCGCAGGATCCGCTTCTCCCGCAGCCGCAGGAAGAGCACGATCGCGACGAGCAGCAGGAAGATCGGGACCTGCACGGTCAGGTAGTAGCGCAGGAAGCCGGCGAGCGGGTGCTCGGGATCCGGCTCGAGGAAGAAGCTCGAGCCGTTCCAGAGCGCGTGCAGGGACATGCCCAGCGAGAGGCCGCCCAGGCCGAGCCCGAAGTACAGCATGAGCGAGCGGCGCTCGGCCGCGATGCCGAGGCCCAGCCCGCACAGGGCCGTGAAGGAGGCATGGGCGAAGGGGGAGAGCAGCCCGCGCAGGAGGAAGGTCTGCCAGAAGACGTCGACGGTGCCGGCGGCCTGCGCCTCGTGGAAGGAGCGGCCGAAGTAGAGGATGTTCTCGGTGAACGCGAAGCCCGCGGCGATGAGCACGGCGTAGACGACGCCGTCGATCGGCCCGCCCAGGAAGCGCCGACCCCAGATCAGCAGCGCCGCGAGGCCCAGGGCCTTCATCGACTCCTCGACGAGCGGCGCCTGCACGGCGGCGCCGAGGAAGCTCTCGGTCACGGATCCCGGCTCCGCCTCCGGCAGGGCCAGCTCCGTGAAGACGCCGCCGATGACGAAGGTCAGCGCCACCGAGCCGGCAGCGCCCCAGACGAAGGCGTACACGAGCGTGATCCGCGGCTGGGGCGTGTACCGGTCCACCCACCACACGGCGGTGAGCACGATCGAGACCGGCACGAGCGCCGAGGTGAACGCGACCAGGGAGGTCCCGAGCCCGAGCGGGCGGATGACGAAGAACCAGACGGCCGCACCGGTGGCGGCGAGCCCCAGCAGGGAGAGGATCCAGTAGAGGCGCTGCACCCAAGCACGGCGCGGTCGACGCTCCTGGCCCCGGGGCTCGCTGAGGCGGCCCGGCCCCTGGGGGTCGACCCGCTGGACGTCGTATCCGTACCCGTCCGACGGCCCCACCGTCGCGGTGCCGGGACCGGCGGGGCCCGGCTGCGGTGCGCGCGGCGGCGCCGGCATCGTGCTCATCGCTCCGGTCTCCTCCCGCGGCGGTGGTGCGGCGCGCCTCCCCCGGCGCGCCCGTCGACCTGTCGCATCGTAGCCCAGCGCCCCGTCCCGCCCGCGGACCGCCCGGCCCTCAGGCGGGCCAGGCCTCGGCGTACATCGCGCGGGTGTCCGCGAGCAGGATCGGCAGCGCCTTGGTGCGGCCGACGATGGGCAGGAAGTTCGCGTCCCCCATCCAGCGCGGGACGACGTGCTGGTGCAGGTGCGCGGCGATGCCCGCCCCGGCGACCTCCCCCTGGTTCATGCCGAGGTTGAATCCGGCGGGCGAGGACACCTCGCGGACCACGCGCATCGCGGTCCGCGTGAGGGCGGCGACCTCCGCGACCTCCGCCTCGGTGAGATCCGTGTAGTCCGCGACATGGCGGTACGGGCACACGAGGAGGTGACCGGTGTTGTACGGGTACAGGTTGAGGATCACGTACGCCACCTCGCCGCGATGGACGACGAGCGCGTCCTCGTCACCGCGGCCCGGCGCGGAGCAGAACGGGCACTGCTCGGCGTCGTCCGGGTCCTCGGGCTTGTCCTTCCCGCCGATGTACGTCATCCGGTGCGGGGTCCACAGGCGCTGCGTGGTGTCGGGGACGCCCGCGAAGCCGCGGGCGTCCTCGACGGTGGGCTCGGGGGCCTCGCTCACACCTGCGCCTTGTCCCGGATCGCGGCGACGATCCGCTCGACGGCCTCGTCGACGGGGATGCCGTTGTCCTGGCTGCCGTCGCGCAGGCGGAAGGAGACCGCGCCCTTCTCCTGGTCCTCGCCGCCGGCGATGAGCAGGTAGGGCACCTTCTCCTTGGTGTGCGTGCGGATCTTCTTCTGCATGCGGTCGTCGGAGTCGTCGACGACGACGCGCACGCCGCGCTCCCGGAGCTTCGTCGCGATCTCCTCGAGGTAGGGCGCGTACTCGGCGGCGACGGGGACGCCGACCACCTGCACCGGGGACAGCCACACGGGGAACGCGCCGGCGTAGTGCTCCAGGAGCACACCGAAGAAGCGCTCGATCGACCCGAACAGCGCACGATGGATCATCACGGGCCGCTGGCGGGAGCCGTCGGTCGCCGTGTACTCGAGCTCGAACAGCTCGGGCTCGAAGAAGTCGAGCTGGATCGTGGAGAGCTGCCAGGTGCGACCGATCGCGTCCTTCACCTGGACGGAGATCTTGGGGCCGTAGAAGGCGGCGCCGCCCGGATCGGGGACCAGCTCCAGCCCGGAGGCCGTGGCGACCTCCTCGAGGGTGCGGGTCGCCTCCTCCCAGGTGGCGTCGTCGCCCACGGACTTCTCGGGGTCGCGGGTGGAGAGCTCGAGGTAGAAGTCGTCGAGCCCGTAGTCGCGCAGGAGATCGAGGACGAAGCCGAGCAGGCTCGTCAGCTCCTCCTTCATCTGCTCGCGGGTGGTGTAGATGTGCGCGTCGTCCTGGGTGAAGCCGCGCGCGCGGGTCAGTCCGTGCACCACGCCGGACTTCTCGTAGCGGTAGACGCTGCCGAACTCGAACAGCCGCAGCGGGAGCTCGCGGTAGGAACGGCCCCGGGAGCGGTAGACGAGGTTGTGCATCGGGCAGTTCATAGGCTTGAGGTAGTAGTCCTGGCCCTGCTTGGTGACGTTGCCGTCGGCGTCCACCTCCTCGTCCACGTGCATCGGGGGGTACATGCCCTCGGCGTACCACTCGAGGTGGCGGGAGGTCTCGAAGAGGTTCTTCTTCGTGATGTGCGGGGTCGAGACGAAGGAGTAGCCGGCCTCGACGTGACGACGGCGCGAGTAGTCCTCCATCTCCATCTTGATCATGGCGCCCTTGGGGTGGAACACCGGCAGGCCCGAGCCGATCTCGTCCGGGAAGGAGAAGAGGTCCAGCTCGCTGCCCAGGCGGCGGTGGTCGCGGCGCTCGGCCTCGGCGATGCGCTGCTGGTGCGCCTTGAGCTCGTCCTTGGTGGGCCAGGCGGTGCCGTAGACGCGCTGCAGCATCGGGTTCTTCTCGCTGCCGCGCCAGTAGGCGGCGGCCGAGCGGGTGAGCGCGAAACCGTTGCCGATCAGCTTGGTGGTGGGCAGGTGGGGGCCGCGGCAGAGGTCGGTCCAGACGACCTCGTCGCGGCGGTTGACGTTGTCGTACATGGTCAGGCCGCCCGCGCCGACCTCGACGCTCGCGCCCTCGCCGGCGTCGTCGGCGGTGGACTTCAGGCCGATCAGCTCGAGCTTGTAGGGCTCGGCGGCCTCCTCAGCGCGGGCGGCGTCGTCGCTGATCTCGCGGCGGACGAAGCGCTGGCCCTCCTTGACGATGCGACCCATCTCCTTCTCGAGCGCCTTGAGCGACTCGGGGGTGAAGGGCTCGGCGACGTCGAAGTCGTAGTAGAAACCGTCGGTGATGGGCGGTCCGATGCCGAGCTTCGCCTCGGGGTTGACCTTCTGCACGGCCTGCGCGAGCACGTGGGCGGTGCTGTGGCGCAGGATCGAGAGGCCGTCGGGGCTGGAGATGTCGACACCCTCGACGACCTGGCCCTCGACGGGCGCCGTGGCGAGGTCACGCAGCTCGCCGTCGATGCGCAGCGCGACGATCGAGGCGGTGCCCTCGAAGAGCGTCGTGCCCGTGGTCCCCTCCTCGATTCGCTGGGGTGAACCGTCGAGGGTGATGGCGATCTGGGCCACGGGATGCTCCTTGGTGTGCGGGTCGAGCCGGCCGACGATGCCGGCTCCGCGGCCGATGGTATCGGGGAACCGTCTCCGACCACGACCCCGATCCGGGCCGACGGGGCCCTCACCACGCCCGGGACGATGAGACCGGCATCACTCCCCCGGGGTGAATCGGTGCACGTCAGACATGCCCCGGACCGGACCGACCTCGCTTTTCGCCGCTTCTGACCGTTTCGGCCGCCGCTATGGTGTCCGGGAACGACATCCCCGACCCCAGGAAGGAGTCGTCCCTCCTCCGGCCGATCCCCGATCGCGGCCGCCCGAGGCGACGTTCCCCATGAGTCAGAACACACAGACGACCAAGGAGCTCCTCGACGATCTCCGCGACGCGAAGCCACGGCGCAGACGGAAGCACACCCAGGGCACCGACCGCATCGTGTTCGGCGTCGCCGCCGTCCTCGCGATCGCCTTCGTGATCTGGGGGCTCGTCTCCCCCGCCGGCCTCGGCGCGGTCGCGGACAGCGCCCTCGCGGGCGTCATCGGCAACTTCGGCTGGCTGTACGTCATCGCCGCCTCCGTCTTCACGATCTTCGTGCTCGTCGTCGCGTTCTCGCGCTTCGGCCGCATCCCGCTGGGCCGTGACGGCGAGGAGCCGCAGTTCAAGACCGCCTCGTGGATCTCCATGATGTTCGCGACCGGCATGGGCATCGGCCTCATCTTCTACGGCGTGGGCGAGCCGCTGTTCTTCTACATGTCCCCGCCGCCGGGCACGGTCGAGGCGCAGACCCCCGAGGCGATGACCACCGCCATGGGCACGACGCTCTTCCACTGGACCCTGTACCCGTGGGCCATGTACGCGATCGTGGGCCTCGGCATGGCCTACGGCACCTACCGCCTGGGCCGCGCCCAGCTGTTCTCCGCGATGTTCGCCTCGATCTTCGGCGAGCGGGTCTCCGAGGGCGTGGGCGGCCGCATCATCAACATCCTCGCCATCCTCGCGACGCTGTTCGGCTCCGCCTGCTCGCTGGGTCTCGGCGCCCTGCAGATCGGCGGCGGCATCACCTCCACGGGCCTCATGGAGAAGGTGACCTCCCCGGTCCTCGTCCTCATCATCGCGGTCCTCACCGCGTGCTTCGTGGCCTCCGCGGTCTCCGGCATCGAGAAGGGCATCCAGCTCCTCTCCAACACCAACATGGTGCTCGCCGTGGTCCTCGCGGTCATCGTCTTCGTGGGCGGCCCGACGCTCTTCATCCTCAACGTGATCCCGAACGCCGTGGGCGGCTTCATCGACCAGCTCCCGCAGATGGCCTCGCGCACCGCTGCCGCCGGTGACGAGTCGCTCGCCGAGTGGATGAGCAGCTGGACCGTCTTCTACTGGGCCTGGTGGGTCTCCTGGTGCCCCTTCGTGGGCCTGTTCATCGGCCGCATCTCCCGCGGCCGCACGATCCGTCAGTTCGTCACCGGCGTGCTGCTGGTCCCCTCGGTCGTCTCCCTGCTGTGGTTCTCGATCTTCGGCGGCGGTGCGATCGGCATCCAGGAGCGCGCCGAGCGCGCCCAGGACGAGGGCTCGATGCTCTCGAAGGTCGTGGACGGCGTGCCGGACATCAACTTCGACACGATCCTGTTCTCGACGCTCGACGCCCTGCCCGTCCCCGGCTTCGTGACCATCATCCTCATGGTCCTGGCCGTGGTGCTCGTGGCGATCTTCTTCATCACCGGCGCGGACTCCGCCTCCATCGTCATGGGCGGCCTCTCCGAGCACGGCGCGGAGGAGCCCACCCGCAAGGCGGTCGTCTTCTGGGGCGTCGCGACCGGCGCCGTCGCGGCGATCATGCTGCTGGCCGGCGGTGACGAGCCCGCGGAGGCCCTCAACGGCCTGAAGAACATCACGATCGTGTCCTCGCTGCCGTTCGTCCTGGTCATGCTGCTGCTGTGCGTGGCGATCTGGAAGGATCTCTCGAAGGACCCGCTCATGATCCGCAACCGCCTCGCGCGGCACGTGCTCGAGGACGCGATCGAGTCCGCGATCGACGAGCACGACGGCGAGCCCTTCGCCCTGCACACGGTCGAGGCCGTGGTCGAGGTGACGCCGGAGGACGCGAAGCGTCTGTCCGACGGCCGCCCGGCGACGTCGGCCGGCACCTCCTCGGAGGCGGCGTCGTCCGCCACCGCGGAGTCGACCGTCGAGGCGGGCGCGTCCCCCGAGGACGGCCCCGCGCGGGCCTGACCGCCCCGCTGCGTCGCGAGCCCCGGACCTCCTCGAGGTCCGGGGCTCGTCCCGTCCCGGGGACCCGTCCTAGGGTCAGGTCATGGGCGACGCACGGAGATCGGACGACGCACCGCTGCGCGCGGTCATCAACCTCGGCAACGCGGTGCTCGCGCACGGCGACCCGGAGGACCCGCGGGGCGTGAGCGTCGACCTCGCGCGGGAGCTCGCTCGGCGCGCCGGCCGCGCGGTGGAGCTGCGGGCGGTGACCGCCGCCCGTGACGCCGTGGAGGCCCTCGAGGCGGGCGCGGCGGATCTCGGCTTCCTCGCCCACGACCCCGAGCGCTCCCGGACGCTCGCCTTCACGGATCCCTACGTGATGATCGAGGGATGCTTCGCCGTCCCGGAGGCCGCACCGCCCACGGTCGCCGACGAGGTCGACCGCCCCGGGCTCCGCATCGGCACCAAGCGGGGCTCCGCGCTGCACCTGCATCTCGCGCGCATGGTCGGCAGCGCCGAGCTGGTCCCCCTGCCCGAGCACCCGCTGCCGGGCGAGGACCCGGCGCTCGACGTGATCACGGGGATCCGGGACCCGCTCACGGCCGCGCTCCGGGCGTCCCCGGGCTGGCGCCTGCTCGAGCCCGCGTTCCTGCGGATCCCGCAGTGCGTGGCCGTCCCTGCAGCGACGCCCGCGGTGGACCTGGACGCGCTGGCGGGCGCGGTGCGCGAGCTGCTCGCCGCGGGCTTCGTGGCGCGGTCCCTCAGCGCCGACGGCCGACCGCCGGAGCTAGCGGCCCCTCCCGCCCGCTGAGCCGGGACACGGACGAGCCCCCGGCCGGGATGACTCCCGGCCGGGGGCTCGTGTCGGTGGGCGATACTGGGATCGAACCAGTGACCTCTTCCGTGTCAGGGAAGCGCGCTACCGCTGCGCCAATCGCCCGCTCCGCGTCCCGGGGGGACGCGGTGGAGGTGGGTACGGGATTCGAACCCGTGTACACGGCTTTGCAGGCCGTTGCCTCGCCTCTCGGCCAACCCACCACGGGGTGCGGTGCACCCTCGATACGGAGACGGCGCGTCCGACGATTCGTCGGGCGCGCCGTCCCTGTGGAGCGGACGACGGGACTCGAACCCGCGACCCTCACCTTGGCAAGGTGATGCTCTACCAACTGAGCCACGTCCGCAGTGCGGGATCCACAGGGATCCTGCGTGGGCGATACTGGGATCGAACCAGTGACCTCTTCCGTGTGAAGGAAGCGCGCTACCCCTGCGCCAATCGCCCTCGGGGGCCTGCTCTCTCGAGCGGACCTGGAACAGCCTACACGCTCCTCGGCGAGCTCCGGACCAGATCCGATGTGACCTACGTCGTCACGGCGCCCCTCCCCCTCGCCGCTCCCGTCGGCCCCCGACGCGCACCCGAGGGCGGGCCGCCGGCTCCGCAGGGACGGCGCGGGCGCCGCACAGGCAGGACGACGGCGCAGGACGGTGACCTCGGCCACGACCGGGCCCCTCGGTTTGCCTCGACCCGCAGGTCGGTCTAATGTTGCTCTTCGTCGGCCTGGCCGATGTGCGGACGTGGCTCAGTTGGTAGAGCATCACCTTGCCAAGGTGAGGGTCGCGGGTTCGAGTCCCGTCGTCCGCTCCATCCCTCCCCCGCGCCCCAGGGCGCACCGGGCGATTGGCGCAGCGGTAGCGCGCTTCCCTGACACGGAAGAGGTCACTGGTTCGATCCCAGTATCGCCCACCATCCGAAGGCCCCGGCTCACGCCGGGGCCTTCGTCGTCCCCGGGCCTCGCCCCCCCCGGTCACGACTCGGCCGCGGAACCGACCAGGAGTGCGGCTCACGGGAGTTCCCCGGCCCCGTGCCGCTAGCCTGTGCCCATGCAGATCTGGCCCGGTCAGTCGTATCCCCTGGGAGCCACCTTCGATGGCTCCGGCACCAACTTCGCCCTGTTCTCAGAGGTCGCCGAGCGCGTGGAGCTGTGCCTGCTCGACGACGCGGGCACCGAGACACGCATCGAGCTCACCGAGGTCGATGCCTTCGTCTGGCACGTCTACCTTCCCGCGGTGCAGCCCGGGCAGCGCTACGGCTACCGCGTGCACGGTCCCTTCGACCCGGCCGCCGGCCTGCGCTGCGATCCCAGCAAGCTCCTGCTGGACCCGTACGCGAAGGCGATCTCGGGGATGGCCAGCAACCATCCCTCGCTGTACAGCTACGACTTCGAGGACCACGAGGCGCGCAACACGGAGGACTCCGCGGCGCACACGATGCACTCGGTCGTCGTCTCCCCCTACTTCGACTGGGGCAGCGACCACTCCCCCGCCCACGAGTACCACGACACCGTGATCTACGAGGCGCACGTCAAGGGCCTGACGATGCTCCACCCCGACGTCGACGAGTCGATCCGCGGCACCTACGTCGCCATGGGGCACCCCGCGATCATCGAGCACCTCACCGAGCTCGGGGTCACCGCCGTCGAGCTCATGCCCGTGCACCAGTTCGTGCAGGACGGCCACCTCGTGGAGAAGGGGATGCGCAACTACTGGGGCTACAACACCATCGGCTTCTTCGCGCCCCACAACGAGTACGCCTACGCCGGGGACCGGGGCCAGCAGGTCCAGGAGTTCAAGACCATGGTCAAGAACCTCCACGCGGCGGGCATCGAGGTCATCCTCGACGTGGTCTACAACCACACCGCCGAGGGCAACCACATGGGGCCCACGCTCTCCTTCCGCGGCATCGACAACGCGTCCTACTACCGCCTCGTGGAGGAGGACAGGGCGCACTACTACGACACCACCGGCACCGGGAACTCGCTGCTCATGCGCACCCCGCACGTGCTGCAGCTGATCATGGACTCGCTGCGCTACTGGGTCACCGAGATGCACGTGGACGGCTTCCGCTTCGACCTCGCCTCGACGCTCGCCCGGGAGCTGCACGAGGTGGACCGGCTCTCCGCCTTCTTCGACATCATCCAGCAGGACCCGATCATCTCCCAGGTCAAGCTCATCGCGGAACCCTGGGACCTCGGCGAGGGCGGCTACCAGGTGGGCGGCTTCCCGCCGCTGTGGTCGGAGTGGAACGGCCGCTTCCGCGACACGGTGCGCGACTTCCACCGCTCCGAGGCCGGGATGATCGGCGAGTTCTCCTCCCGCCTGGCCGGCAGCTCGGACCTCTACCAGCACACCGGGCGCACCCCCATCGCCTCGATCAACTTCGTCACCGCCCACGACGGCTTCACGCTGCGCGACCTGGTCTCCTACAACGAGCGCCACAACGAGGCCAACGGCGAGGGCGGCAACGACGGCGAGTCCCACAACCGCTCCTGGAACTCGGGTGCGGAGGGGCCGACGGACGACCGCACGGTGCTCGACCTCCGCCTGCGCCGCGCGAAGAACCTCATGGCGACGCTGCTCGTCAGCCAGGGGGTCCCGATGATCCTCCACGGCGACGAGATGGGCCGCACGCAGGGCGGCAACAACAACACCTACTGCCAGGACGACGAGATCTCCTGGATGCACTGGGAGCTCGAGCCGGACCAGATGGACATGCTCTGGTTCACGCAGCGGATGATCGCCCTGCGCCGCGAGCACCCGATCTTCCGCCGCCGGCGGTTCCTGCAGGGCGTGGTGCGCGAGGGCTCCGCCTCGAGCCTCCCCGACGTGGAGTGGATCGGCACCGACGGCGCCCCCATGACGGACGAGGACTGGAACGCCGCGGAGAACAAGTGCCTCACGGTGTTCCTCAACGGCTCGGCGATCCCGGAGCCGGACGCCCGCGGCGCCCAGATCGTCGACGACTCCGCCCTGCTGCTGTTCAACGCCTCCGGGAACGGGGTCGAGTTCACGCTGCCCGGCGAGGACCACGGCCCCGTGTGGACCACCGTCCTCGGCACCGACGGCGAGGACGAGGTGGACACCGAGCTGGCCGCGGGGACCACGATCACGCGCCCCGCGCACTCGATGCTGCTGCTCATGCGGCCGGCGATCGAGGACCCCGCCGGCACGGACCAGGGCTGAGACCACCCGCACGGCTGAAGAGCGCTCCCCGGCACCGGGCCGGGGAGCCGCCGGACCATCGATCCCCGGGAGGCACACCGTGACCACCGCCCATCGCACCGGAGCCGTCCCCGCCGTGGACCGCCCGGCACCGCCCACCTCGACCTACCGCCTGCAGCTGCACGCGGGGTTCACGGCCGACGACGCCGCCGCGCTCGTGCCCTACCTCGCGCGGCTCGGGGTCGGCCACGTGTTCTGCTCCCCCGTGCTGCAGGCCGCCCCCGGGTCGATGCACGGCTACGACGTCGTCGACCACCGTCGCGTCTCGGAGGACATCGGCGGGGAGGAGGCGCTGCACCGGCTCGCAGCCGCCGCCCACGAGCACGACATGGGAATGATCGTCGACGTGGTCCCGAACCACATGGCGATCCCGACGCCGATCTGGCACAACCACGCCCTGTGGTCCGTGCTGCGGGACGGCCCCGCCTCCCCCTTCGCCGACTGGTTCGACCTCGACCCCGCGGGGCAGGGGATCCTCGTGCCCGTGCTCGGGCGGCCCATCGGCTCCGTGCTCGCCGACGGCGAGCTCTCCGTCGGGACCGCGATGATCCCGCAGGGCGACGGCACCGCCCGCGAGGAGCAGGTGCTGCGCTACTTCGACCACGTCCTGCCGCTCGCGGCGGGCACCGAGCACCTGGGCCTCGCCGATCTCCTCGAGCGCCAGTGGTACCGCCTCGCCTACTGGAAGGTCGCGGACGACGAGCTGAACTACCGGCGCTTCTTCGACGTGGACACCCTCGCCGCGATCCGGGTCGAGCTGCCCGAGGTCTTCGAGGCCACGCACGCGACCCTGCTGCGGCTGCAGGGCGAGGGCGTGATCGACGGCTACCGCATCGACCATCCCGACGGCCTCGCGGACCCCCGTGGGTACCTGCGGGACCTCGAGGCGGCGAGCGGGGCCGCCTGGACCGTCGTGGAGAAGATCCTCGAGGGCGAGGAGACCCTGCCCGGGGACATGCCGTGCGACGGGACGACGGGCTACGACGCCCTGTGGCGGGTGGGCGGTCTGTTCCACGACCCGCGGGGTGCGCTCGGGCTCACGCAGCTCTGGCAGCGGATGACCGGCGACCAGCGCAGCTTCGACCAGGTCGCGGAGGAGTCGACCCGGCTCGTCGTGTCCACGAGCCTGTGGGCGGAGATCGAGAGGCTCACCTCCCTCATCCACCGCATCTGCCAGGAGGACATCCGCCTGCGCGACACGACCCGGCGCAACCTGCAGAAGGTCGTCGTCGCGCTGCTGGGCTCGATGGACCGCTACCGCGCGTACATCGTGCCCGGGGAGCCCGCGCCGGGCTCCGAGCGGGCCGTGATCGAGCACGCCGCCGCGCGCGCACGGCTCGCGCTCGGGGAGGACGAGGACGTCGTCGCGACGCTCGAGCTCGTCGTCGCCCTGGTGTGCGGCGACGAGGTGGGCAGCGCGGGACGCACGGCGAGCGCCGACCGCGCCGAGGTGGTGGTGCGCTTCGCGCAGACCTGCGGGCCCGTCCACGCGAAGGCGCACGAGGACACCGCCTTCTACCGCTACCCGCGCTTCCTGCCCGTCACGGAGGTCGGCGCGGACCCGGACCGGATCGGGGTGGAGCCGGACGACCTCCACGACCACGCCCTGATGATGGTCCGCACCCGCCCGGACTCGATGACCACGCTGTCCACCCATGACACGAAGCGCAGCGAGGACGTGCGCGCGCGGCTCGCGGTGCTCACGGAGGCGCCGCTCGACTGGGCCGTGACGGTGCAGGCGCTCGAGCAGGCGACCGCCGGATCGCGCGGCGACCGGGTCGACGGCGCGATCGCGTTGCTGCTGTGGCAGGTGCTCGCGGCGTGCTGGGACCTGCCCGGGGCGGACGCCCCGCGGATCACCGAGGAGCGCCTCACCGGCTACCTCGAGAAGGCGATGCGCGAGGCGAAGACCCGCACCAGCTGGACCGAGCCGGATACCGCCTACGAGCAGGAGGTCCAGGACCTCGCGCGGGCGGCGCTCGCCTCCCCCGAGGTGGACGCCGTCCTCTCCGACTGGACCCGACGCACCCTGCCCGCCCAGCGGGCGGCGATCCTGGGCCAGAAGCTCGTGCAGCTCACGATGCCGGGCGTGCCGGACGTCTACCAGGGCAACGAGACCGTGGACCTGTCCCTGGTGGATCCCGACAACCGTCGTCCCGTCGACCATGCGGCCCATGCGGCGCGGCTCGAGCGGATGATCGAGGGCGCCGGAGCCGGCGGCGTGGGCGACGAGAAGCTCTGGCTCACGCACCGCGCGCTGGGCCTGCGCCGGGAGCGGCCGGAGCTCTTCGCCGGCCGCCACGCCGCCTACCGCCCGCTGCCGACCACCACCTCCCACGCCGTCGCCTTCGGCCGTGCCGTCGACGAGGGGCCCCTCGAGGCGGTCACGGTCGCCACGCGCCTCGCGCACGGTCTCGCCCAGCGCGGCGGCTGGGGCGATGCGCGGCTCTCCCTGCCCGAGGGCCGCTGGCGGGATCTGCTCACCGGGCGGGACGTCGAGGGCGGCCTCGTGCCGCTGCGGGAGCTGCTCGAGGAGCTGCCCGTCGCCCTGCTGGTCCGCGAGGCGGAGGGGGCGGGACGATGACCGGCACGCCGCCGCCCGTCTCCCACGATCTCGCCGGTGGCCACGCGGTCTGGGCACCGTCGGCCGAGCACGTCGAGATCCGCCGCGACGGTGAGGTCTCGTCCCTGCGACGGGACGAGCGGGGCTGGCACACGCTGCCGGACTCCCCCGCCCACCCCGGCGAGCGCTACGCCTTCCGGCTGGACGGGGACGGACCGTGGATCCCCGATCCGCGCTCGCTGTCCCAGCCCGACGGCGTCCACGGCGAGAGCGAGGTCGTCGACCTCGCGGCGCTCCGCTCGCTCGCCGCGGAGGGCTCCCCCTGGGAGGGTCGCCCGCTGCGGGGCCGTGTCCTGTACGAGCTGCACGTGGGGACCTTCACCCCCGGGCCGGACGGCCGCGGCGGCACCCTGGACTCCGCGATCGGGCGTCTGGACGAGCTCGTGGAGCTCGGGGTGGACGCGGTCGAGCTCATGCCGCTCGCGGCCTTCCCCGGGGACCGCGGCTGGGGCTACGACGGGGTGGGGCTGTATGCGGTCCACGCCGCGTACGGGGGGCCCGCGGCCCTCGCCCGCTTCGTCGCCGCCGCCCACCGGCGCGGGATCGCCGTGCTGCTCGACGTGGTGTTCAACCACCTGGGGCCCGCCGGGAACTACCTCGGCCTGCAGGGTCCCTACTTCACCGACCGCCACCACACACCCTGGGGCGAGGCCGTGAACCTCGACCAGCCGGGGTCGCCGGAGGTCCGGGCGTTCCTGATCGGCGCCGCCCACCAGTGGCTCGTGGGGATGGGCCTGGACGGACTGCGGCTCGACGCCGTGCACGAGCTGCACGACGACTCCGCGCTCCCCTTCCTCGCCGAGCTCGCGCTCGCCGTGGAGGGCTGGGAGCGCGAGACCGGACGTCCCCTGCTCCTGATCGCCGAGTCCGACCGCAACGACCCGGCGACCGTGAGCCCGGTCGCGGGCGGCGGCCTCGGCATGGACATGCAGTGGGCGGACGACGTCCACCACGGCGTCCACGCCTGGATCACCGGGGAGCGGGAGGGCTACTACGAGGACTTCGGCTCCGCCGAGGTGCTCGCGACGGTCCTGACGCGGGTGTTCCTCCACGACGGCGGCTACTCGAGCTTCCGCGGTCAGGACTGGGGCGCCCCCGTCGACCCGGCCTCGGCGGACTACGACTCCCACTCCTTCGTCACCTTCCTCCAGGACCACGACCAGGTGGGCAACCGCGCCGCCGGCGACCGCATCCACCACGGACTGGACCCGCGGCGCCATGCCGCGGCGGCCGCGCTGATCCTCCTGGGACCGGGCACCCCGATGCTCTTCCAGGGAGAGGAGTGGGCCGCCTCGACCCCCTTCGCCTATGTCACCGACCACGACGAGGAGCTGGGACGGCTCGTCACCGCGGGCCGCACCGAGGAGTTCTCGCGGATGGGCTGGGCGGAGGAGGTCCCCGACCCTCAGGACCGCGCGACCTTCACCGCCTCGATCCTGCGCTGGGAGGAGCGCTCCCGGGACGAGCACGCGCGCATGCTCGCCTGGTACCGCACGCTGATCGGCCTGCGCCGCGCCCTGCCCGCCCTGCGCGACCCCGATCTGCGGGCGACGAGCGTCGAGGTGCTCGCCGAGGAGACCGTGCTCCTGCGCCGCGGCGACGTCGCCGTGCTCGCCCATCGGGGTGAGGGCCGGGCGACGCTCCCCGTCGCGGGCGAGGTGCTCGCCCGCTTCGGCGCGCCGCTCCGCGGGGCCGACGGCGGCGGCGTGACGGGGCTGGACGGCCCGGGAGTCCTCGTGGCGCGCACCGTCTGACCCGCCGACCCCCGGGTCCCGGGCCCGGCTCAGCGCCCCGCGGGCTCCTCGGCGAGCGCGAGCCCGTCGTGGGCGAGCGAGGCGAGCCGCGAGAGCGAGCGGTAGTACTTCTTGCGGTAACCGCTGCGCAGCAGCTCCTCGGTGAACAGGGTCGGCACCACGGCGGCGTCGTCCTCCGCGGAGACCAGCATCGGCACCTCGCGGTCGTAGAGCCGGTCCACGAGCACGACGAAGCGCAGCGCATGGTGGTGGTGGCTGAGCACGCGCAGCCCGGTCACGTGCGCCGCGGTCACCTCGTCGATGAGGGCGCCGTAGCGGGAGGGGTGCAGGGTCGCGAGGTGGTCGAGCAGGCCCTCGAAGGAGTCGAGGGTCGCTCCCTCCTGCGCGGCGGCGTGCTCGCGCACCCGCTCGGTGGGGAGCGCCGAGATCTCCCGGATCCCGTCCCGGCGCCGGTAGTCCTCGCCGTCGATGCGCATGACGTCGAAGCGCTCGGACATGGAGCGGATCTCGCGCAGGAAGTCCTGGGCGGCGAAGCGTCCCTCGCCGAGCGCCTCCGGCAGGGTGTTCGAGGTCGCCGCGACGGCGACGCCCCGGTCGGAGAGCTCACGGATCAGACGGGTCATGAGCAGCGTGTCGCCGGGGTCGTCGAGCTCGAACTCGTCGATGCACACCAGGACGCTCTCGCCCAGCAGGTCCACGGCCCGCTGGAAGCCGAGCGCCCCCACGAGGTCCGTGTACTCCACGAAGGTCCCGTAGACCCGCTTGCCGGGCACGGCGTGGAAGAGGGACGTCAGCAGGTGGGTCTTGCCCACGCCGAAGCCGCCGTCGAGGTAGATGCCGCGCGCCTCGGTGCTCTGCCGGCGCAGCCGCGAGAGCAGACCGGCCTTCCGCGGGCGGGAGAGCTCTGCGGCGAAGGCCGTGATCCGCTCCTTGGCCTGCTGCTGGGAGGGGTGCTCGGGGTCCGGGCGATAGGTCTCCAGCCGCGCCTGCGCGAACCGGGGCGGCGGCACCAGGTCCGCGAGGAGGCGGTCCAGGGTGGGCTCGGGGCGGCGGTCGGCGAGGGCAGCGGTCACGCGGGCCAGTGTAGAGGCGCGCGGGGCCTGTCCCGGTCCACGGGGAGGTGCGGGATGATCGGGGCATGAGCTCCCTGCAGCTGGTCCGGCGCGACGGCGCCCTCCTCCCCCGCCCCCTCCGGATCGACGACGATGCCGCCGGGGCGCGCGCGCTCGCCGAGCTGTACGCGCCGCCCGCCGGCCGCACGAGCGTGCGCGCCATGATGAACACGACGATCGACGGCTCCGTGACCGGGGCCGACGGCACGAGCGGCCCGCTGCGCAATCCCGACGACTCGCTCGTCTTCGGCGTGCTGCGCGCCCTCGCGGACGTCGTGCTCGTGGGCGCGGGGACCGTGCGGGCCGAGGACTACACGCACCCGGCCGAGGACGCGCACCTCACCGGCGGGGACCACCGACCGGGCGGTGCGCGCACCCCCGTGCTCGCCGTGCTCTCCACTACCGGTGAGCTCCCGGAGGGTCTGGATGCGCACTGGCCGCTGCTGCTGCTCACCCCGGCGACGGGCCTCGACGCCGCCCGGGAGCGGTCGGGGCTGCCGGCCGAGCAGGTGCTCCCCGCCGCCGGCGCGGTCGAGGCGCTCGACGTGCTCGCCGGGCGCGGCCTCCTCGCGATCCAGGCGGAGGGCGGGCCCGGCACCCTGGGCACGCTCGCCGCCGCGGGTCGGCTCGACGAGCTGTGCTTCTCGGTCACGGCGCGCACGGTGGGAGGGAGCTCCCCGCACGTGATCGACGGGGCGCCCCGTGATCAGCGCTGGACGCTGGACTCGCTGCTGCTCGGCGAGGAGGCGATGATCCCGCGCTGGCGGCGACGGGGCTGATACCGCCTTCCGGGACCGCTCAGACCCGCGTGCCGACCGACTGCGGCAGCGGCGGCGAGGCGGGGTCCCGCAGCGGGAGCTCGAGCGCGCCGACGTCGACCCCGAGATCGAGCGTGTCCACGAGGAACTCGGCGAGGATCCGCTCCCAGCGGCCGGGGTCCCGGTTCCACTCGCGGGTGTGGGACGCGCCCTCGAAGGGCTCGAAGCGCACGAGGTCCGGGAGCAGCGCGGCGAGCCGGCGGCTGGGGGCCGGCGGCACCGTCGCGTCGTCCAGCGCATGGAAGAGCAGCGTGGGATGGCGCAGGGTGCGGCCGTAGAAGTCGGGGGTCATCTCGGCGAGCGCGAGCGGCTCGTGGAGGCGCACGATGCGCGCGCCCCGGTTCGAGGTCATCATCCACAGCGCGAGCCGGCGCATGGGGCGCGGGGCCTTGAGCGCCGTCGCGTGGTAGATGAGGATGTCCTGCCAGTCCACGGCCGGGGAGTCGAGCACGAGCGCCGCGATCGCCTCGCGGTGCGCGGAGCGCACGGAAGTGCGCAGGACGATGCCGCCGCCCATCGAGAAGCCCAAGAGCACGATGCGCCGGGCACCGTTCGCGAGCGCGTACTCGATCGCCGCCTCGGTGTCCTCCCACTCGTCCGAGCCGAGGTGGTACATGCTGTCGGCGGAGGCCGGGCCGCCGGCGTCGTTGCGGTAGGTGATCGCGAGCGTCGTGATCCCCAGGCGGTGCAGGAGCGGGATGCTGCGCAGCGCCTCGCCGCGGGTCGAGCCGTGGCCGTGCACGAAGATCGCCCAGGTGTCGGCGTTGCCCGGGGCGGAGCCCGCCGCCTCGTCCGGCCGCACCAGCCACGCCGGCATGTACCCGACCGGCGAGTCGACCTGGACGTCCTCGGTGGGCAGGCCGTGGGCCGTCCACGGGGTGCCCGCCCAGAAGAAGCCGTTGACGTTGGTGCGGGCGACCTGGAGCGGGGCGTCCGTGTCCCTCGCGAGCACGGGACGGGCGACGGTGCGCGGCGTCGGGCGTCCCTCCACGGGGCCCAGCCGGAGGTGCACGCCGCCCCCGCCCTGGCGCAGGGCGAGGTACCCGGCCCGGCGCGACTCCGAGGACTCGTCGAGGTGGACACGGTCCGGGAAGACGGCACGGACCGCGAGATCGGGCCGCTGGCGGATCCCCATCTGGGGCACGAGCGGGAGGCGCGCCATGACGCGCGCGCCGAGGGCGAGCAGCCCGGCGCTGAGGGCGAAGGCCCCGGCGGCGCCGATCCCTCCGACGACGGCGGCGTCCGCCCACCGGATCTGCGGGAGCAGGGAGGTGCGACGCTCCTGGGGGGCCTGCTCGCGGCGGCGGAGGGTGGTCCCGGAGGTGTCGCGGCTCATGCCCAGCAGTCTAGACATCGGCCTAGGATCGAGTCAGGGCGCCCGCTGGGAGCGATCGGCCCCGAGCTGCACGTCCCCGACGTCGTGTGCACGGCCGGTCCCGCTCCCCCGGAGCCGCCCCCGGCGCTCCCACCGCCCGCCGCGACCGCTCCCGCAGATCGGAGGACCACGTGTCCCACCAGCCCATCGGATCCCACCCCTATCCCGTGGCCATCAGCCAGGAGGAGTGGCGCGAGCGCCTCGACCCCGCCGCGTACCAGGTGCTGCGCGAGGGCGCCACCGAGCGCCCCTTCACGGGCGAGTACGAGGAAGTCCGCGAGGCCGGCACCTACGCCTGCCGCGCCTGCGGCGCCGAGCTGTTCACCGCCGAGACCCAGTTCGACGCGCACTGCGGATGGCCCGCCTTCTACGCCCCCGCGGACTCCGACGCCGTCGAGCTCCTCGAGGACACGTCGCTGGGCATGCGGCGCGTCGAGGTGCGCTGCGCCCGCTGCGGCTCGCACCTGGGCCACGTCTTCGAGGGCGAGGGCTTCCCCACCCCGACGGACGAGCGGTACTGCATCAACTCGGTGAGCCTCGTCCACTCCGACGACGCCGCCGGCGCCTGAGCCGCATCGGTGCCGGGACCCCGCCTCCGGGCCGGGCCCGGCGCCGCTCCCGTGACCGCCAGCAGGACCGCGGGAGCCGGTTCCCCGGCGGGCGGCGCGCCTGCGTCGTGCGCCCGGTGCGTCCGGATACGCTCCCACGCGTGTCCGTGCATCGATTCCGTCCCGGCGACGACGCCTTCCGCTCCGCCGTCGCGGCGATGACCGCCACCGCGCTGCGCCCCGAGCTGGAATGGCGGGAGATCCCCGCCCCCTCCCGCATGGCGCCCTCCGCGTGGGCGGCGACCGCGGAGATCGTGGTTCACGACGAGGAGCTCGCGAGCGGGCGCCTGGTCATCCTCCACGACCCCGAGGGCCAGGAGGCCTGGGACGGCACGGTGCGCATGGTCGCGCTGGTGCAGGCGCAGCTCGAGCCCGAGTTCGCGATCGAGTCGATGCTCGGCGACGTCGCCTGGTCCTGGGTGACCGAGTCCCTCGAGCTGCACGAGGCCGAGTCCCGAGAGCTGGGCTGCACGGCGACCCGCGTGGTCTCGCAGTCCTACGGCTCCCTCGCCTCGCGTCCGTCGACGGTCGACGTCGAGATGCGCGTCTCGTGGACCCCCGTGGGCGAGGACCTCGCCCCGCACTTCGACGCCTGGACCGCGATGCTCGCCGCCGCGGGGGGCCTGCCGCCCGCCCCGGCGCGCGTCGCACCGATCGCCCCGAGCCACCGGGCGCGCGCACCCCGCTCCCCCGGCTCCCCCAGCACTGCCCCCTCCCCAGGAGAATGATGACCGGTCCCGTCCGCGACCAGACCACCCCGGACCCCGCGGCCGAGGACGTCGAGCGCCCCGCCCCGACCCCGCTCACCGCGCCGCGAGACGGGCTCGTGCCCGTGATCGACCGGATCCAGCCGCTCCTCGCCTGGTGCGAGGCCGCGGCGAGCGCTCCCGACGAGCCCGTCGCGGTGGACGCCGAGCGCGCCTCGAGCTACCGCTACAGCTCGCGCGCCTATCTCGTCCAGCTGCGCACCGAGGCCGCCGGCACGGCGCTCGTCGACCCCCTCGCCTTCACGATGCCCTCGACCCTCCCCACGCTCCTCGCGGAGCGCGAGTGGGTCCTCCATGCGGCGGGCCAGGACCTCCCGAGCCTCGCCGAGCTGGGCCTGCGTCCCGGCTCCCTCTTCGACACCGAGCTCGCCGCCCGCCTGCTGGGCATGGAGCGCGTGGGCCTCGGCGCGGTCGTCGAGGACACCCTCGGTCTCTCGCTGGCCAAGGAGCACTCCGCCGCGGACTGGTCCAAGCGTCCGCTCCCGGAGAGCTGGCTCGTCTACGCGGCGCTCGACGTCGAGGTCCTCGTCGAGGTGCGGGTCGTGCTCGCGGCGCGCCTGCGCGAGGCGGGCAAGGAGCAGTGGGCCCGCGAGGAGTTCGCCCACGAGGCGACCCGGGAGCAGGGCCCCACCCGCTCCTCGACCTGGCGGGGCCTGCACGGCATCGGCGGGCTGCGATCGGCCAAGCAGCTCGCGGCGGCGCGCGCCATGTGGGAGCGTCGCGACGAGATCGCCTCCCGCGAGGACCTCTCCCCCCACCGGGTCATCAAGGACCGCGACATCGTCGCGGCGGCCAAGGAGTCGCCCCGCGGCCGTGAGGCCTTCGACCGCTCGCTGCCCGCGCCGCTGCGCAAGAAGGACACCTGGTGGAAGGCGGCCCGCTCGGGCCTCGACCTCCCCGCCGCGCACCTGCCCGACCGCTCCGAGGCGTCCTATCCCCCGCCCCACAAGCTGTGGTCGAAGAAGTACCCCGAGGTCTGGGAGCGGTACCAGCTGCTGCGCACGGCCGTCAGCGAGCGGGCGGAGGAGCTGCACGTGCCCACCGAGAACCTCCTCCAGCCGGGGGTGCTGCGCACCTGGACCTGGGAGCACGAGACGCCGGGCGACGTCGCCCAGGTCGAGGAGGAGCTGCTCGCCCTCGGCGCGCGGCCATGGCAGGTCGAGCTGGCCGCGCCGGTGATCCGAGGGGCGCTCGTCGAGCGGGCCTGAGCCCGCCCCGGGCTCACCGCCCGGGGCGCTCCATGAAGGGGGCGTCGGCCGGACGCAGGGCGGTGCCCGTCGTCCGCGCCGCCTGCAGGGCGAGCAGCGCCGAGACGGTCGTGCCGTTCGTGATGCGGCCCTCGAGCACGGCGGTGACCGCCTCCGCGAGCGGCACCCAGCGCGTGACGATCTCCGCCTCCTCGTGGGTGCGCTCGTACTCCTGCTCGCTGGCCCGGACGCCGTCGGCGAGGTAGACCCGGATGACCTCGTCGTTCCCGCCGGGGCTGGGGCGCAGGTCCACCAGGGTGGCCAGGGACAGCGGCTCGGTGCCGGTCTCCTCGGCGAGCTCGCGGGCGGCCGCCAGATGCGGCGCCTCGCCGTCGAGGTCGAGCAGTCCGGCCGGGATCTCCCAGAGCTCGTGGCCCACGGGGTGGCGGTACTGACGGATCATGAGCACACGGTCGGCGTCGTCGACCGCGAGCACGGCGACGGCACCGGTGTGCCACACGTACTCGCGGTCGAAGCGGACGCCCGGTGCGAAGTCGATCGTGTCGCGCACCAGGTCCCAGACCATGCCGTCGTGCAGCAGGGTGCGCTCGGCGACGGGTCGGGGGGCGGGCAGGTCCCGCAGCTCCTGCGGGACCTTCCCCTCGTGCTGGTCAGGCATCCTCGGCGTCCGCCGCGGCGTCGTCGATCTCGACGACCGGGTCCACCTCGACCGGGTCGACCTCGAGCAGACGGGTGGCCTTCTGGGCGTCGATCGCCGCGCCGACGAGACCCGCGAACAGCGGGTGCGCCTTGGTGGGACGGGACTTCAGCTCCGGGTGGGCCT
Organism: Brachybacterium sp. SGAir0954; assembly: GCF_005490785.1. GTDB lineage: Bacteria > Actinomycetota > Actinomycetes > Actinomycetales > Dermabacteraceae > Brachybacterium > Brachybacterium rhamnosum. The sequence goes on from NZ_CP027295.1 coordinate 2,682,320, forward strand.
GTGTGCCGATGTAGTACGGGTGCTCCTCGACGGGCAGCTCCACGAACTCCACGAGCGAGCGGTCCGCGGAGACGCCGGAGATGCGCAGGCCGGCCTTCTCGATCTCCTCGCGGAAGCCGTTGTTGACCTCGTAGCGGTGGCGGTGGCGCTCGGCGACCCGGGTGGACCCGTAGACGGTCGCCGCGAGCGAGCCCTCGGTGAGCTGGTGGTCGTAGGAGCCCAGGCGCATCGTGCCGCCCAGGTCCCCCTCGCCGGAGACGATGTCCTGCTGCTCCGCCATCGTCGCGATGACCGGGTGGGCGGTCGTCGGGTCGAACTCGGAGGAGTGGGCGTCGGCCCAGCCGAGCTCCGTGCGGGCGTACTCGATGACCATGCACTGCATGCCGAGGCACAGGCCCAGGGCGGGGATGCCGTGGGTGCGGGCGTGGCGCAGGGCGCCGACCTTCCCGTCGACGCCGCGCACGCCGAAGCCGCCGGGGACGACGATCGCGTCGACACCCTTGAGCGCCGCGGCGGCGCCCTCCGCGGTCGCGCAGGAGTCGGACTCGACCCAGCGGATCGCGACCTTGGCGCTGTGGTGGAAGCCGCCCGCGCGCACCGCCTCGGTCACCGAGAGGTAGGCGTCGGGGAGGTCGACGTACTTGCCCACGAGCGCCACCTCGACGGTGTGCACCGGGTGGTGGACGCGCTGGAGCAAGGAGTCCCACTGCGACCAGTCCACGTCGTGGCTGAGCAGGTCGAGACGGCGGATCGCGTAGGCGTCGAGGCCCTCGTCGTGGATGACGTGGGGGATGTCGTAGATCGAGGGGGCGTCCGCGCAGGTGACGACCGCGTCGATGTCGACGTCGCACATGGAGGAGATCTTCGCCTTGACCGAGGTGGGCAGCTGGCGGTCCGCGCGCAGCACGATCGCGTCGGGCTGGATGCCGATCGAGCGCAGCGCGGCGACCGAGTGCTGGGTGGGCTTGGTCTTCAGCTCCTGGGAGGGGCCGATGAAGGGCACGAGCGAGACGTGCACGAAGAACACGTTCTCGCGGCCCAGGTCCTGGCGCACCTGGCGGGCGGCCTCGAGGAACGGCTGGGACTCGATGTCGCCGACGGTGCCGCCGATCTCGGTGATGATGACGTCCACGCCCTCACCGGCCTGCGCGCGCATCGACTCCTTGATCGCGTTCGTGATGTGCGGGATGACCTGCACGGTGTCGCCGAGGTACTCGCCGCGACGCTCCTTGGCGATGACGTTCGAGTAGACCTGGCCCGTGGTCACGTTCGCGTTCGCGCCGAGGTTCTCGTCGAGGAAGCGCTCGTAGTGGCCGATGTCGAGATCGGTCTCGGCGCCGTCCTCGGTCACGAAGACCTCGCCGTGCTGGAACGGGTTCATGGTGCCCGGGTCCACGTTGAGGTACGGGTCGAGCTTCTGCATCTTCACCGCGAGGCCGCGGGAGCGCAGGAGCATGCCGAGCGAGGAGGCGGTCAGGCCCTTCCCGAGGCTGGAGACGACACCCCCGGTCACGAAGATGTGCTTGGAGGTGCCGGGATTCCGGAACGGCTTCGTCGAGGCGCTCTGGCCGATCCTGGGGATCGGTCCGGTACCGGTTCGGGGGGTGTTCACGCTGGTATCTGCCACGGACTGTCAACCTACCATCGGGGATCGCGGGGGGCCAGGACGTCGAGGAGCTGGTCGGTCATGTCACGTGCTCCGGGGAGGGAGCGGGCCCGCTGTCGCGAGGCCTGCTCCCGGTGGCGGCGGACCGCCGGGTCGAGATGCTCCAGGATCGCAGACGCGAGAGCCGGAGCGTCGCCCACGGGCACGAGTGTCGCGGCCTCCTGCGTCACCCAGCGGGTCCCGCCCGCATCCGTCGCGATGATCGCGCGGCCGGCGCGGAGGGCCTCCTGGAGCGCCACCGGCTGCCCCTCCCAGCGCGCCGCGGAGACCACGAGGTCCGCGCCGGCGAGCAGCGCGGGGACGTCCTCACGGCGTCCCAGCAGCTCGACCGGCAGGCGCTCAGCGGCGATCCGCTCGGCGAGCGCCTGCCGCAGCGGCCCGTCGCCGGCGATCCCGACGCGCACCCGCCCCCGGGTGCCGGGATCGCGTTCGAGCGCCGCGACGGCATCCAGGAGGTCCGGGAGCCCCTTCTGCGGAGCGAGGCGGGCGATGACGAGCACGTCGAGCGGACGGGCGGCGCCAGCAGGGTCAGCAGGACGGGCGGGATCGACAGGATCGATGCAACCCGACAGACCTGCCGGAGCCGGGACGACGGCGTGGAGCACCTCGCGCGCCCCGGCGCGGGCTGCCTGCTCGGCGAGATCCGGGGAGACGGCGAGGACGACGTCGGCGCGGCTCGTGAGGATCCGCAGCAGCACCGCCCCCGTGGCGCGCACGGCCGTGCCGCCGACGGTGCGGTTGTGCAGGGTCACGACGAGCCGCACCGGTGCCGCGCCGCGCGCCGGTCCCAGGGAGCGCACGGCGAGCGCCGAGAGGGCGCCGGCCCGCAGCCCGTGCGCGTGCACGGCGATCGGCCCGGTCGATCGGAGCGCGGTCACCTCCCGGCGCAGACCGCGCAGCGCGGCGCCGTCGGCGCGCGGGGAGGGACGCTCCCCGATCAGCGCCGCCGAGGCGTGGACCTCGGCGCCGGCCGCCTCGAGCGCGGCGTGCTCCTGGTCCACGTGCGCGGCGAGCCCGCCGCTCGCCCGCGGGCGCACGAGCAGCACCCGGAGGCTCATGCGGAGGTGTCCTCGTCGGTGCGCTCCCCCACGCCCGTCGCCGTCGCCGCGAGCGGTTCCTCGCCGCCGCGGCGCCGCAGGCGGCGCATCACGGAGCGTGCGAGCAGCGGATCCCCCAGGGCGAGCAGCGGGGCCGCGACCAGGGCGGAGACCAGCGCGGCGAGCACCCCCGACGCGACCGCGCCGAGCGTCCCGGTGCTCGCGGTCACCAGCGCCTTGACGACGAGGAGGCCGGGCGCCGAGGCGACGACCATCGCGAGCGGCGCCACGATCGCCATGCGGCGCAGCTGACGGATCTGGCCGCCGGGGGCGACGAGGTCGCTCACCCGTCCCAGCCCCACCAGGGCGGAGAGCGCCATGCCGCCGGCGATCGAGAGGCCGAAGGCCGTGGCGGCCATGGCGCTCGTGCGCCCCGGGGAGGGCAGCACGAGGATCACGATGAGGAGCGCCGCGACCACCCAGCCCGCGGAACCCACGAGGAGCGCGTCGCGGGCGCGCAGCGCGGCCGAGAGCACGCGGGTGCACTGGGTCGCCACGGCGAAGCCGGGCAGCCCGAGAGCGAGGGCGGCTGTCGCGGAGCCGACGCCGCCGGCGCCGGCGCGGTCCACGAGCCGGAAGAACTGCTCGAGCGCGGGTGCGGCGGCGATGAGGGCCGCGGCGCCGAGCACCGAGGCCGCGATGACGGAGCGGAGCCCGGCGGTCGTGGCGCGGGCGAAGCCGATCGTGTCCCCCACCAGGCGCAGCTCCGACAGCTGCGGGAACCCGGCGGTGACCAGCGGCACCACGAGGATGGCGAAGGGCAGCAGGTACAGCGCCTGGGCGTACTGGAAGACCGGCAGCGTGCCCGTTCCGCCGGCGCGCATCGCGAGCACCATCACGAGTGCGATGACGGCCTGCTGGGCGCCCACCGCCCCGAGACCGGCGGCCCCGAGCCGCAGGGCGCGACGCCCGGTCCCCTCGGGCATGCGCAGCGTGGGGCGCAGTCGCAGTCCCGAGCGGTGGGCGGCCACGGCGACGGGGACGGCCATCGCGGCGACGCCGGCCGTCGTCCCCCAGCCGAGCCAGGCGGCGGCGCCCGAGGAGATCGTGGTGGAGGTCGCGACGGCGGGGACCAGCAGCGCGTAGACCCGGTAGGCGCCCATCACCACGAGCGAGGAGATGAGCGGCATCATCGCCGGCCAGAAGAACCGCCGGCGCGCCTGCAGGTAGGCACCGAGCACCACGGCGACGGCGTACAGCGGGAGCTGCACCGAGAAGATCCGCAGCAGTCGTGCCCCGAGCGCCACGCCGGAGGCGCCGGTGCCGTCGGTCGCGAGCAGGTACCCCGCGATGGGGGTCGCGAACAGGGAGACCAGGACAGCGACCGGGACGGTCAGCAGCAGCGCCCATCCCAGCAGCGCCGAGATGATCGCGTCCGCCCGGCGGGCGCCGTCGGCCCGCTCCGCGGCGACAGCGTCGCTCTCCGCGGCGGCCGGACGGTCCCGCTCGGGGACCAGCCCGGCGACGAGCGGCACGACGACGGCGGCGAGCGCGCCGCCTGCGACGACCTCGAAGAGCACGTTGGGCAGGAGGTTCGCGGTCGAGTAGGCGGTCCCCACGTCCCCGGCGCCGACGCTCGCCCCGAAGACGAGGTAGCGCACGAACCCGGCGATGCGCGCGGCGAGGGTGACGACGAGGATGATCCCCGCGCCGCGCAGGACGGTACGGCCGAGTGAGGCCGCCCCGGGCCCGACGCCCTTCGCGGGCTCGGCCGCGTGCGGCGCAGGCGCGGCGTTCATCGGGTCCCCTCGTCGCCCGGCAGCGGGCGGCGCCCCCAGCGGTCGATCCGGCGCAGCGGCGCCGTGCGATCGATGACCGCGCTGAAGCTGACCTTCTCGCTCGCCGCGGTGAGCGCGACGATGCCGGCGAGCAGGGCCACGCGCGCAGGCGCGGGCAGACGGCGGGCGGCGGCGGCCCCTGTGGCGGCGCCGAGGGCGTTGGCACCGGCGTCGCCGAGCATGCCGCGCTCCCCCAGGTCCGCCGGCAGCGCGGCGAGCCCCGGCAGGAGCGCGGCGAGGGCCAGCGCGGCACCGCTGCGCTCACGAGCCTCCCGCTCCGCGCCGGCGCGAGCGGGCACGGCCGCCAGCAGCGCGGCGGCGGGGAGCACCACCTTGAGCGCCCGCCCCGGGCGGAGGTCGAGCAGGTTGACGAGGTTCGCGGATCCCGCGGCGAGGCCCGCGTCGACGATCAGCCCCACCGGCCGCCGGGGCCCCGGTGCGAGCAGCACCCCGATGCCGGCGACCACGGGGATGCCGATCGCCTTCGCGGCGCCCGTGGTGAGGCGCCCGCGGCGCAGCGCCCCGAGATGGCCGCGCAGGCCCTTCTCGACGGGCAGCCCGGCGCGGCGACGTCGCGGCTCGATGAGGTCGTCGGCGAGGCCGAGCGCCCCGATGGCGCCGATCACGAGGGCGTCCGCGCGCCCGGCGCGGAGGGAGAGCAGGGTCGTCGCGCCGACGACGGCCGCGCCCTCGGCGAGGGTCACGGTGCGGCCCGCGTAGTTCGTGCGCTCGAGCTCCGCGCGGAGCGATCCCCCGGTCATCCCTCTCCCCCGCCGTCGGAGGCGCCGCCGCCCGTGCCGAGCCCCTGCGTCTCCGGGAGCTGCGGGAGGCGGGCGTCCGCGTCGGTCGTGGTGCCGTAGGCGCCGGATCCGCCGCGGGTCTGCTCGACGAGCGCGAGGACGGCGAGGACCGGGCCGTCGGCCTCCTGGAGCCGGTCGGTCGTCGAGAGCGTCGTGAAGCGGGAGTCGCCGCGCACGGTGCGGAGGATGCCGGTGGAGGCGTCGTTCGCGGGGGTGACGGCGGCGACGACGGCCGGGACATCGTCCTCGACCAGCCGGGCGAGCAGGGCCGACTGCGCGGCGAGCTGCCCCTGGGCGCGCTCGGTCGCGGTGGCCTCGTCGTCCGCCTCGACGGTGAACTCGGCCGGGTCCGCGCTCGCGTAGACGACGGCGTCGACCGTGCCGGGGACGCCGTCGGCGAGGGTCACGAGCTGGTGGTCCTGGAGCACCTTCCAGAGCTGCTCGCGCTGCGTGTCGGTGAGCCCTGCGGGGTCGTCGGCGGAGAGCAGGGTGACCACGAGGGTCGCGAGCTGCTCCGAGGAGGTCGGTGCGGTGGCGTCGTCCGCCCCCTGGCTGATCATCGCCCCGGGGGCGATCTCCTCGACCTCCGCGACGGCCTCGTCCCGGGCGTCGCCCTCGGCGGGGTCCCAGAGCGTCGCGCCGAGGGCGACCGGGGAGGTGGTCCCGGCGCCCGCGTCCTCGAGCAGCGTGCCGAGCGCCGAGACGGAGCTGCGGGTGGAGTCGTCGTCGGTGATGACGGCGACGTCCTGGCCGGCGAGGGCACCGGAGACGATCTGGGGTCCCACGCCGCTGATGAAGGAGGAGAGCTGGTCGTTGCTCGCCTCGAGCTCGTCGACCTGGCCGCGCAGGGTGTCCTGCTCGGTGCGGAGCTGCTCGACCTGCCCGGAGAGCTGGTCCCCGAGGGTGTCGCGCAGCGGTCCCGCTCCCAGCACGATCCCCACCGCGAGGGCGAGGAACACGGAGATCAGCGAGACGAGGTGATAACGGAAGTCGATCACGGGACCGGTTCCCTCCTACGGCCCGGCGGGCCGGGGCTCGAACAGCAGGGTGAAGGCGGACAGCAGACCGTCCAGGCGGGCGCCGACGATCTGGAACAGCGCCTGGCCGCCCTCGGTGGACCAGAGGGCGGCGCCCAGGGCGACGAGGCCCGCGAGGGCGAGCAGCACGAGCTGCAGGGTGGAGATGCGCTGGCGGTACAGCCGGGAGACGCCCTTCGCATCGACCAGCTTGGACCCGATCCGCAGCCGCGTGAGGAAGGTGGAGCTCATCCCGGCGCGTCCCTTGTCCAGGAACTCCTCGAGGGTGCCGTGGGTGCCGACGGCGACGATCACGCTCGCGCCCTTCTCGTCGGCCATGAGCATGGCGATGTCCTCGCTCGTGCCGGAGGCGGCGAACACGACCGCGCGGTCCTCGAGGCCGAGCTCGCCCAGCCGCTCGAGGCCGGGAGCGCGGCCGTCGCGGTAGGCGTGGACGACGAGCTCCGCCCCGGAGCGCAGGGCCCGATCGGAGACGGAGTCCATGTCGCCGATGATCATGTCGGGGCGCAGGCCGCTGTCGAGGACCGCGTCCGCACCGCCGTCGACGCCGATGAGCACGGGCCGGTTCTCGCGGATGAATGGCCGGAGGGTCGCGAGGTCCTCCTTGTAGTGGTAGCCGCGCACGACGATCAGCACCGAGCGGCCGTGCAGGGGGGTGCGCACGTCCGGGGCGCCCACGCCGTCCAGCAGCAGGTCCCGCTCACGGAGCATGTACTCCATCGTGTTCTCCGCGAACAGCTCGAGCTGCTCGGAGAGCCCCTCGCGGGCCGCCTCCTGGGCGGCGGCGACGGTCGCCTCGTCCTGGGCCTCGCCGCGGAGGACCACCTCGCCGTCCCGGTGCACGGCGCCGTTCTCGATCGTGATCGCGTCGCCGTCCCGGAGGGTCTCGAAGAGGGCGGGGCCGACGGCGTCGACGAGCACGATGCCCGCCTCGACGAGGATCCGGGGGCCGGCGTTGGGGTAACGCCCCGAGGTGGAGGCCGCGGCGTTGATCACCGCGGCGGGACGACGCTCGACGAGGGCCTCCGCGGCGACGCGGTCGATGTCCTCGTGGTCGATGACGGCGATGTCGCCGGCCTCGAGTCGCTGTGTGAGGTCCTTCGTGCGGCGGCCGAGCCGCGCCGTGCCCGAGACGGCGGGGCTCATCGGGCTCCCGCCCGGGCGTCGTCGAGGAGCTCCTCGGCGTGGGCGAGCGCGAGGTCGGAGTGGTCGTCGCCCGCGAGCATGCGGGCGAGCTCACGGATCCGCTCGCCGCGGTCGAGGACCTCGACGGTCGAGCTCGTGGCGCCCTCCGCGGAGGACTTCACGATCTGCAGGTGGGTGCTCGCATGCGCCGCGACCTGCGGGAGATGGGTGACGACGATGACCTGGGCGTGACGGGCGAGCTGCTGGAGGCGCTGGCCGACGGCGAGCGCGGCCCGGCCGCCGATCCCGGCATCGATCTCGTCGAAGACGAAGACGGGGGCGGCCGTGCGGTCCTCGCGCGAGGAGGCGAGCGCCACCTCGAGAGCGAGCATGACGCGGGAGAGCTCACCGCCGGAGGCCGCGGTGCCCACGGGGCGGGGCGTCGCGCCGGGGTGCGGGGCGAGCAGGATCGCGACGGCATCGCGGCCGTGGGAGCGGTGGGCCTGCTCCGTGACCTCGACCGTGAGGGCGGCGTCCGGCATCTCGAGGAGCCGCAGCTCCTCCTGGACGGCGGCGGAGAGCTCCGCCGCGGCGGCCGTGCGCGCCGCGGTCAGCTCGGTCGCGGCGTCGTCGAGCTCGCTCTCGAGCCGGGTGAGGCGTTCGGAGAGCGAGGCGCGCTCGGCCTCGGCCCCCTCGAAGCGGTCGAGGTCCACGGCGGCGGTGCGGGACGTCTCCAGCAGCGCGGTGACGTCCTCGGCGGGGCCGTCGGGGCCAGGCAGGAGGACGCCGAGATCCCGCACGAGGGCGGTGAGCTCGGCGAGCCGCTCGTTCGCGGCGTCGACCCGCCCGGGGGATGCGTCGATCCCCTCCGCGTACAGGGACAGCTCCGAGGCGAGGTCGGAGATCTCGATGCGGAGCGCGTCGAGGCGCTCGAGCATCGGCTCGAGCGTCCGATCGGTGCGGGCCGCGCGGCCCACGGCCTCCGCGGCGATGTCGACGAGGGCGCCGGCCGAGGGGCCGTCGTCGCCGACGAGGGCGTCGGCGGCGGTCACGCCTGCCCCGCGCAGCTCCTCGGCGCTCCCGAGCCGCTCGAGCTCGGCGCGCAGCTCGTCGTCCTCCCCCGGCTGCGGGTCGGTCGCCTCGATGCGCTCGAGGGCCTCCTGGAGCCGAGCGCCGCGGCGCTCGCGGTCGGCGAGCAGCTCGTCGAGCTCGGTGAGGCGGGCGCGGGCGGCGGAGCGCTCGCCCCAGGCGGCGCGGTGGCGCTCGAGCAGCGGCCCGAGCGCGCCGGACGCGAAGCGGTCCAGCGCCTCGCGCTGCGCATCGGGGTCGCGGAGACGCTGCTGGTCGGACTGGCCGTGGACGGTCACGGCGCTGCCCACGAGATCGGCGAGGGTGCCGATGGGAACGGGGACCCCGCCGAGCTGCGCGCGGGAGCGGCCGTCACGGGTCACGCGGCGCACCACGAGCACCTCGCCGTCCTCGTCCTCGGCGCCGAGGTCGTCGAGCGCCGCGGCGAGACGCTCGTGGCCGGCGAGGGCGAGGGTGCCGTCGACGGTCGAGGCGACCTCGGTGCGGCCGCGGTCGAGCCGGGCGCCGAGCAGCATGGTGAGACCGGTGACGATCATCGTCTTGCCGGCGCCGGTCTCACCGGTCAGGGCGGTGAAGCCGGGTCCGAACTCGAGGGTGGCGTCGTCGATCACGCCGATGTGGCGGATGCGGAGGGTGGACAGCACGCGGCGACCCCGGGTCAGACCTGCCGGCCCACGCGGCCGCGCCAGCCCACGACGGGGAGCTGGAACTTCTCCACGAGGCGGTCGGCGAAGGGGGTGTTCTTCAGGCGCACCAGTCGCACGGAGCGTGGGGAGAGTCGGCCCTCGATGCGCGTCCCCGCATGGATGTCGACCACGCGGCGGCCGTCGAGGGTGAGCACGCCGTCGTCACGGTTGTCGATCGTCATCTCGATCGCGGCCTCGGAGGAGCGGCCCAGCACGAGCGGGCGCGCGAACAGGGCGTGGGCGGCGAGCGGGACGAGCAGGAAGGCGTCCACCTCGGGCCAGACGATCGGTCCGCCGGCGCTGAAGCCGTAGGCGGTGGAGCCGGTGGGGCTGGACAGGAGCACGCCGTCACAGCCGAAGGAGGAGACGGGGCGGCCGTCGATCTCGATGACCACGTAGATCATCTTCTGGCGGTCCGCCTTCTCGAGGCTCGCGTCGTTCAGCGCCCAGTCGGTGTGCAGGACGTGGTCGGCGGAGTCGCGCACGACGATGTCGAGCGTCGCGCGCTCCTCGATCTCGTAATCGACGTCCAGGAGCCGTCGCACGGTCGTGGAGAGCTCGGCGACCTCGCTCTCGGCGAGGAAGCCGACGTGCCCGAGGTTCACGCCGTGCACGGGGACCCCCGCCGCGCGGACCACCTCGAGGGCGCGCAGGATGGTCCCGTCGCCGCCGAGGACGATCCCGAGCTCGACCATGTCCGCCGCGGAGACGGCGTCGACGACGTCGACCTCCTCGGAGTCGAGGATGTCGAGCAGGGTCGGCGGCAGCGCGCTCGCGGGCGCGGAGCGGATCTCGTCGTACTGCTCGTCGATGATCACGGCGCGGACCCCGCGGTTGCCGAGCTCGGCGAGGACGGTGAGCATCGCGGTGAGCGCGGAGGCGCGCCCGGAGTGCACGTAGAGGAGGAACCGTCTCATGCTCGTGGGTCCTCCTGGATGTGCTGCGGGGGCTGATGGCCGGCCGGGCGCCGGGGACCACGGCTCCTCGCGGAGCGGTCCTCGCCGTGCACGGCGTCCCCGATCATGTCATAGGCCTCGGCGTCGAGCCCGCAGGTCGCGCCGGTGCGGCGCAGGTGCAGGAAGTACTCACGGTTGCCGTCCTGCCCGGGGAGGGCGCTCGTGCGGGCAGCGAGCGGTCGCAGCCCTGTGAGCGCGGCCTCACGGGCCACACCGAGCACGGCCTGCTCGCGCGCGGCGGGGTCGCTGACCACGCCCGTGCGCGGGAGCGCCTCCCGCCCCACCTCGAACTGCGGCTTGACCATGAGCAGCAGGTCCCCTCCCTCGCGGACCGCCCCGGCGAGGGCGGCGACGACGGTGCGCAGGGAGATGAAGGATAGATCGGCGACCACGAGGTCGACCTCCCCGCCGATCAGCCCGGGGGTGAGGTCGCGGACGCTCGTCCCGTCCATGACGATCACGCGGTCGTCCGCGCGGACGTGGTCGGCGAGCTGGTCGTGGCCGATGTCCACGGCGACCACGGTCGCGGCCCCGCGTCGCAGCAGCACGTCGCTGAAGCCGCCCGTGGAGGCCCCGGCGTCGAGGCAGCGCAGACCAGCAGGGTCCACTCCGGACTGCTCGAGCGCATGGAGCAGCTTGTGGGCGGCGCGGGAGGCGTACTCGACGCCGTCGGGCACGTCGACGACGGCCAGCTCGGCACCGGAGGGGACTTGCTGGGAGACCTTGGTCGCCGGCGTCCCGCCGATCCGCGCGCGCCCCTCCTCGACGATGCGCCGGGCGTGGGTGCGGGAGCGGGCGAGGCCGGCCGCGAGGAGCGCCCGGTCCAGCCGCTCCCCGCTCACCGCGGGATCGGGCCGAGGACGGTCCCCCGCGCATCCAGGAGGCGGCCCGTCCAGGCGCGGTCGGCGGAGTGCACGGCGAGCAGGGCGAGCACGGCCCGCTGCTGGCGGTCGTCGGCGATGTCGCCGTGGTCCAGGCGGATGTCCCCCTGATCCGTCCAGGTCGCGCCGACGGCGCCGCAGCGCGCGTGGTCGCCCTCGACGACGGGCAGGGCGAACGGGGCGCCGAGGCGCTCGAGGTCCGGCAGCACGTGGGAGGGCCGACGCACCGGATCGGCGCGCAGGGCGTCCTCGAGGCCGTCGACGCCGGTGAGCACGAGCAGCGCGTCGATGCCGGCCCGGTTCGCGCCCTCGATGTCGGTGTCCAGGCGGTCACCGATCACGAGCGGCCGACGCGCGCCGACCTGCTGCGCGGCGACGGTGAACATGCCCGGCTCGGGTTTGCCGGCGACGAGCGGCTCCGCCCCGGTCGCATGGCAGAGCGCCGCGACGAGAGAGCCGTTGCCGGGGGCGAGGCCGCGCTCGGTGGGGAGCGTCGCGTCGACGTTGGTGGCCATCCAGACGGCCCCGCGGCGGATCGCGTAGGCACCCTCGGCGAGGCGGGACCAGCCGAGGTCCGGGCTCCAGCCCTGGATCACGGCGGCGACGTCCTCACGGTCCTCCTCCACGGGGACCATGCCCGCGGCCTCGACCTCGGCCGCGAGGCTCGGCCCGCCGACGACCAGGACCGTCGCGCCGGCGGGGACACGATCGGCGAGCAGCCGCGCTGCCACCTGGGGGGAGGTCACGAACTCCTCGGCCCTGGCGGGAATGCCGACCACGCCGAGGTGGTCGGCGGCCTGCTGGGGGGTGCGGGAGGCGTTGTTCGTCGCGAAGACAACGGGGTGTCCCGCGGCGCGCACGGCCTCGACGGCGTCCCCGCCGTGGGGGATCTGGCGGGCACCGTGCATCAAGGTGCCGTCGAGGTCGAAGAGGAAGGCGTCGTACTGCTCGAGCAGGGAGAGGTCCGGCCTGCGGATCACCGGGCCCCCTCAGCCTGCTCGGCCTGCTCCGCCTCGACCTCGGGGTTCGTCTCCGACCCGGCGTCAGGCGACGTCGCGTCGTCACCGTCGCCGGAGACCGCGGTCTCCGTGTCGGTCCCGTCCTCCGGATCCTCGTCGGCCTCGGGCTCATGGGGCGCGTCGGCATCGGAGTCGGCGTCGTCGGCAGCTGCAGCGCCGTCGGACTCGACCTCATCGATGTCCTCGGACTCGACGGCACCGGCGTCGGCCTCTGCCGGCTCCACGTCCTCCGCCTCGACCTCGGCCTCGGCACGCTCGTGCTCCTCGGCCTCCGCGTCGAAGGCGTCAAGGACGGAGATCTGCTCGTCGTCCTCCCAGGAGGGCTCGGGGGCGACCTCCGGGGCCGGACGGCCCAGGCGCTCCCCCGCATCGGTCAGCCCCTCCGTATCCGCATCGGCGGCGAGGACGAGCCAGCGGTGGGCCTCGTCCCCGCGGCCCGCGGGCTCGAGGAGATCCGCGTAGGCGACCCAGAGCCGCACCTGCCAGCGACCGTTGACCTTATGGCGCAGCGCGGGGATGTCGAGCGTGCGCAGGGCCGTCTCGACGTCGCCGGTGTCCGCGTAGGCACCAGCAACGACGATCATCAGCTCGATCGACGCATCGACACCGAGACCCGCGGCCTCGTCGGAGGCGGCGATGTCGAGGGCCCGCTCGGGCCGGCCCTGGCCGCGCTCGGCGTCCGCGATCATCGGGAGCACATCGGTGCGGCCGGTGATGCGGAGCGAGGTGCGGAGCTCGCGCACGGCCGTGCTGTAGTCGCCGGCCCGGTAGGCCAGGATGCCGTTCATCTCGCGGACGACGCCGACGCGACCGCCCAGACGGGCGGCGAAGCGGGCGTGCTCCTGCGAGACCTCCGGCGCAACCTCCTCGAGCGCGAAGGCGGCGACGAGGTGCTGGGAGACGCGCTCCGCGGTCTCCTTGCTCAGGCCGCGCAGCTCGCCGCGGATCTCCTTGTCGAGCTCCGCGCCGGTGATGCCCTCGGGGATCTCCGGCTCCACGGGGCGCTGCGCACGCGCCTCCTGCCCCGGACGGGACGAGCGCGAGCCCCCGGACCACGATCCGCGGTCCTCCCGCGAGCCGTGCCCGTCGCGGGACGGGCGCCGGCCGCGATCGTCATCACGGCGACCACCGCGGTGCTCCCAGGACCCACGGCGATCGTCGCCGCGGCGCGGCGAACGCTCGTCGCGCTCCTGACGGCCACCGTGCTCACGCCACGGTCCACGATCTCCGCGTCCCTGCTGCCCGCGACGGTCGTCGCCGCGGAACGGCCGGTCACCGTCACGACGGGGGCGGTCGTCGTCACGGAAGGGACGATCGCCATCGCGACGGGGACGATCGTTGCTGCGGAAGGGACGATCACCGTCACGGCGCGGTCGATCGTTCCCGCGGAAGGATCCCTCGCCCTCACGGCGGGGACGGTCGTTGCTGCGGAAGGAACGGTCACCCTCACGGCGCGGTCGATCGTCGCCGCGGTACGGCCGATCACCATCGCGACGCGGACGGTCACTGCCGCGGAAGGAGCCCTCACCCTCGCGACGCGGTCGATCGTTGCTGCGGAAGGGGCGGTCACCCTCACGGCGCTGGCGGTCGTCGCCGCGAAACGGACGGCCCCCGTCCCTGCGCGGACGATCGTTGTTCCCGTAGGAACGAGCACCGTCCTGGTGCGGGCGATCCCCTCCGCGGAACGGACGATCTCCGTCGCGGCGCGGTCGATCGGAGCCTCGGTACCCACGGTCGGAGTCGCGGCGGTCCTGGCCCCCGGGACGACGTCCGCGATCCCCGTCGCGGCGCTGCTGGTCCCGGGCTCCCTGCGACGAACCGCGGGCCTCCCGGCGCTGCTGGCCGTCCCCGCGGTCGCCTTCATTCCTGCTGTGCTCAGCCACGCGACCGTCCCTCTTCAGTTGATGATTCCGCGCACCCACTGTAGGGGACCCCGCAGACCCGACGCGTGGGTAACCCCGCCTCCCGTGACTGCTCTCACCAGGGTGTGACGGGCCGTGACGACGCCGGTCACAGCCCCTCGTCACAGCGCGGGCACGGCGCCCGCGCGGCATGGTCAACAGTCGCCACGGCTCTGCGACCGAGGTCCGCAGCACCCCGGCAGCCCACGTCCTCGCTGTCGGGGACGCGCCCGCAGGAGGTGACCGATCCGCGCGACGCGACCGGCGCGCTCGAGGACAAGGACACCTATCGGGCGCTCCGAACTGCGCCTCCGATCAGTCGGTGGCACCACCCGTGAGGTGCCGGCCCACGCCGCAGCGCGGCCCTGGGGCACGCCTTCACCCTGCCGTGGGACTCCGACACGAGTGCAGCGCCGAGAATTGGGCGTGAAAAAAGGGAAGGGTGGGGGACGGCGAGACACTCTCACGAGCACCCCAGCGACGTCCTCCACCCTTCCCGATGAAGATGTCCGGCGGCGACCTACTCTCCCACACCCTCCCGAGTGCAGTACCATCGGCGCAATCGAGCTTAGCTTCCGGGTTCGGAATGGAACCGGGCGTTTCCTCGATGCTATGACCGCCGTAACACGGCGAGACCAACCAGCCCTGACCAACCACACCCCCGACCAGGGGACGCAGTGGCAGGAGTTGCTTCTCCAGAACCACACAGTGGACGCGAACACCAGCAAACAAAAACTTTGATGTTGATAAGTCATCGGCCATTAGTACCAGTCAGCTCCACACATTGCTGTGCTTCCACATCTGGCCTATCAACCCAGTCATCTACTGGGGGCCTCTCACCCACAAGGGGCACGGATATCTCATCTTGAAGCAGGCTTCCCGCTTAGATGCTTTCAGCGGTTATCCCTTCCCGACGTAGCCAACCAGCCATGCTCTTGGCAGAACAACTGGCACACCAGAGGTCAGTCCATCCCGGTCCTCTCGTACTAGGGACAGGTCTTCTCAAATATCCAACGCGCGCAGCGGATAGGGACCGAACTGTCTCACGACGTTCTAAACCCAGCTCGCGTACCGCTTTAATAGGCGAACAGCCTAACCCTTGGGACCAACTCCAGCCCCAGGATGCGACGAGCCGACATCGAGGTGCCAAACCATGCCGTCGATATGAGCTCTTGGGCAAGATCAGCCTGTTATCCCCGGGGTACCTTTTATCCGTTGAGCGACACCCATTCCACAATGAGGTGCCGGATCACTAGTTCCTGCTTTCGCACCTGCCCGACATGTCTGTCTCGCAGTCAAGCTCCCTTGTGCACTTACACTCAACACCTGATTGCCAACCAGGCTGAGGGAACCTTTGAGCGCCTCCGTTACTTTTTGGGAGGCAACCGCCCCAGTTAAACTACCCATCAGGCACTGTCCCTGATCCGGATCACGGACCGAGGTTAGGAATCCAGAACGACCAGAGTGGTATTTCAACAACGACTCCACACTCACTAGCGTGAATGCTTCCCAGTCTCCCACCTATCCTACACAAGCCGTTCCGAACACCAATACCAAACTATAGTAAAGGTCCCGGGGTCTTTCCGTCCTGCTGCGCGTAACGAGCATCTTTACTCGTAATGCAATTTCGCCGAGTTCGCGGTTGAGACAGTGGAGAAGTCGTTACGCCATTCGTGCAGGTCGGAACTTACCCGACAAGGAATTTCGCTACCTTAGGATGGTTATAGTTACCACCGCCGTTTACTGGGGCTTAAATTCTCAGCTTCGCTCCAAAGAGCTAACCGGTCCTCTTAACCTTCCAGCACCGGGCAGGCGTCAGTCCGTATACAGCGTCTTACGACTTCGCACGGACCTGTGTTTTTAGTAAACAGTCGCTTCTCCCTGGTCTCTGCGGCCCTCAGGGCTCTCACCCTTCAGGCCCCCCTTCTCCCGAAGTTACGGGGGCATTTTGCCGAGTTCCTTAACCACGATTCTCTCGAACGCCTTGGTATTCTCTACCTGATCACCTGAGTCGGTTTAGGGTACGGGCGACCGTATTCGTCACGCCGGAACTTTTCTTGGCAGTACAGGATCACTCACCTACGCCCATACGGGATCCCCATCACGTCTCACCCTTGATGACCCCAGCATTACCCGGGGTCGGGCTGCACGCTTAGACGGACTATTCCATTAAGTCCGCGGAAGCTACCTCTCTGCGTCATCCCTCGCGCTGACCTACTACAACCTTGGTTCCCAGCCTCACAGCATCCCTCACCCCGAAGGGCAAGAGGACTGATCGGGTGGTTAGCATCGACTGCCTCGGTATGGGTCCTCCTACGATCGGTTCGGGAATATCAACCCGATGTCCATCGACTACGCCTGTCGGCCTCGCCTTAGGTCCCGACTAACCCAGGGCGGATTAACCTAGCCCTGGAACCCTTGATCATTCGGCGGACGGGTTTCTCACCCGTCTTTCGCTACTCATGCCTGCATTCTCACTCGAACAGCCTCCACCACTGGGTTCCCCCGCGGCTTCGCTGGCTGCTCGACGCTCCCCTACCCATCCCGGCAGAACCGGAATGACACAGCTTCGGCGGTGTACTTGAGCCCCGCTACATTGTCGGCGCAAAATCACTTGACCAGTGAGCTATTACGCACTCTTTCAAGGGTGGCTGCTTCTAAGCCAACCTCCTGGTTGTCTCAGCAACTTCACATCCTTTTCCACTTAGCACACGCTTAGGGGCCTTAGCTGATGTTCTGGGCTGTTTCCCTCTCGACTATGAAGCTTATCCCCCACAGTCTCACTGCTGCGCTCTCACGTACCGGCATTCGGAGTTTGGCTAAGGTCAGTAACCCGGTGGGGCCCATCGCCTATCCAGTGCTCTACCTCCGGCACGAAACACGCAACGCTGCACCTAAATGCATTTCGGGGAGAACCAGCTATCACGAAGTTTGATTGGCCTTTCACCCCTATCCACAGGTCATCCCCTCCATTTTCAACTGAAGTGGGTTCGCGCCTCCACGCGGTCTTACCCGCGCTTCACACTGCCCATGGATAGATCACTTCGCTTCGGGTCTAGAGCCGGCGACTGAACGCCCCGTTCAGACTCGCTTTCGCTACGGCTACCCCACACGGGTTAACCTCGCCACCGACCACTAACTCGCAGGCTCATTCTTCAAAAGGCACGCCGTCACCCCGTAAGGCTCCGACGGATTGTAAGCACACGGTTTCAGGTACTATTTCACTCCCCTCCCGGGGTACTTTTCACCTTTCCCTCACGGTACTTGTCCGCTATCGGTCAAGAGGTAGTATTCAGGCTTACCAGGTGGTCCTGGCAGATTCACACCGGATTTCACGGGTCCGGTGCTACTCGGGAACAGCACTCAACGCCATGCAACAGTTTCGTCTACGGGGGTCACACCCTCTACGCCGTCGCACTCAACACGACTTCGACTACCATCACACATTCACGTCGACCGTCCGGCAGAACAGTCCAGCACGTCCCACAACCCCCAACCTGCAACCCCTGCCGGGTATCACACAGGCTTGGTTTAGCCTCATCCGCTTTCGCTCGCCACTACTCACGGAATCACTATTTGTTTTCTCTTCCTGCGGGTACTGAGATGTTTCACTTCCCCGCGTTCCCTCCACACCACCTATACATTCAGTGGCGGGTACCAGGGCATGACCCCTGGTGGGTTTCCCCATTCGGACATCCTCGGATCACAGGTCGGTTGTCACCTTCCCGAGGCTTTTCGCAGACTCCCACGTCCTTCATCGGCTCCTCTTGCCAAGGCATTCACCGTGTGCCCTTTAAGACTTGGCAACACAAAGACACTAAAATTGCTTACAAGATGCTCGCGTCCACTATGTAGTTCTCAAGAAGCAACCCCACACCCACACCACCAACGCAACCGCGCCGACCATGCAGGGGAGGACCAGCCACACACCCCGCACCAACCCGAAGACCGGTGACAGGGCTGCGTGCAGCCTCACAACTCAATAGCGTGCCTCCACCTCGAACCCACCATGACCACCGCTCGTTCCACACCCACTCGAGAGCAGGTCGTACTGGAGCCGGTCACCGCCGGCGAAGTGCCTCTTCGTTGATGTTCCACCCTTGAGCAACCATCCTCACCACACGCGGGTGAGCAGACAGCCACCAATCATTGGTGTAGCTCCTTAGAAAGGAGGTGATCCAGCCGCACCTTCCGGTACGGCTACCTTGTTACGACTTAGTCCCAATCACCGATCCCACCTTCGACAGCTCCCTCACGAGGATGGGCCACTGGCTTCGGGTGTTACCGACTTTCGTGACTTGACGGGCGGTGTGTACAAGGCCCGGGAACGTATTCACCGCAGCGTTGCTGATCTGCGATTACTAGCGACTCCGACTTCATGGGGTCGAGTTGCAGACCCCAATCCGAACTGAGACCGGCTTTTTGGGATTCGCTCCACCTCACAGTTTCGCAACCCTTTGTACCGGCCATTGTAGCATGCGTGAAGCCCAAGACATAAGGGGCATGATGATTTGACGTCGTCCCCACCTTCCTCCGAGTTGACCCCGGCAGTCTCCCATGAGTCCCCGCCATTACGCGCTGGCAACATGGAACGAGGGTTGCGCTCGTTGCGGGACTTAACCCAACATCTCACGACACGAGCTGACGACAACCATGCACCACCTGTGCACCAGTCCGAAGAAAACCCCATCTCTGGAGTCGTCCGGTGCATGTCAAGCCTTGGTAAGGTTCTTCGCGTTGCATCGAATTAATCCGCATGCTCCGCCGCTTGTGCGGGCCCCCGTCAATTCCTTTGAGTTTTAGCCTTGCGGCCGTACTCCCCAGGCGGGGCACTTAATGCGTTAGCTACGACGCGGAAAACGTGGAATGTTCCCCACATCTAGTGCCCAACGTTTACGGCATGGACTACCAGGGTATCTAATCCTGTTCGCTCCCCATGCTTTCGCTTCTCAGTGTCAGTAATGGCCCAGAGACCTGCCTTCGCCATCGGTGTTCTTCCTGATATCTGCGCATTTCACCGCTACACCAGGAGTTCCAGTCTCCCCTACCACACTCTAGCCTGCCCGTACCCACCGCACGCCCGAGGTTGAGCCTCGGGTTTTCACGGCAGACGCGACAAGCCACCTACAAGCTCTTTACGCCCAATAATTCCGGACAACGCTTGCGCCCTACGTATTACCGCGGCTGCTGGCACGTAGTTAGCCGGCGCTTCTTCTGCAGGTACCGTCACTTTCGCTTCTTCCCTGCTGAAAGAGGTTTACAACCCGAAGGCCGTCATCCCTCACGCGGCGTCGCTGCATCAGGCTTTCGCCCATTGTGCAATATTCCCCACTGCTGCCTCCCGTAGGAGTCTGGGCCGTGTCTCAGTCCCAGTGTGGCCGGTCGCCCTCTCAGGCCGGCTACCCGTCATCGCCTTGGTGAGCCACTACCTCACCAACAAACTGATAGGCCGCGAGCCCATCCTTCACCGAAAAACTTTCCAACACCCGCCATGCGACAGGAGCTCATATCCGGTATTAGCCCCGATTTCCCGAGGTTATCCCAGAGTGAAGGGCAGGTTGCTCACGTGTTACTCACCCGTTCGCCACTAATCAGACCGAGCAAGCTCGGTCGTCATCGTTCGACTTGCATGTGTTAAGCACGCCGCCAGCGTTCGTCCTGAGCCAGGATCAAACTCTCCATGAAAAACATGAAAAACTATAAACCTGACAAAAAAACAAACAACCAGCATTTAACTGCTAATCATCCGTATATTCTGCCAATCAAATATTGGCATCAACAAATAGACACGCTATTGAGATATCAAGCAACACGCGCACTCAGTATCAGAACCCTTCCGAGTTCCTCACTCCGAGGCAACCCCTATAACTTAGGGGATCTGGTTCTCCATGTCAATTCGGTGCGGTGTGAACCGCGCCTCATCAGTTCTGAAGTTATCCGAAGCGCCTGGTGGGAGTCGATTTCGCGTTCCGCCACTGCTGGCCTTCCCGCTGTCCCGATCTCCCGGGCACGAGGAAGAACATTACGTGGATCCCCGGGCCCGGTCAACTCGAGAGGCCCCTTTTCGGAGTGGCCTCGGCCACTTTCCTCTCGCTCCCGGCATCACCGCAGGTCAGAGGGGAATCCGAGCCCTGAACAGGCCCGGCGGGGCGGGCGTTCCGTGTCCCCTGCCCTCGGCGGGGGTGCCGCCCCGGGGATCCACCGTCGGAACAGACGGCGTGCGGACCCCCTGTGCACGGGCTCGTCCGGGACGACCGCCGGCTCCTCAGAGCGCCTGCGGTGCCCCGCCTGCCGAGGTGCCCGTCGGCCCCTCCCCCGCTGTGGGGACGTACCCGCGGTGCAGCGCCACGATCCCCCCGGTGAGGTTCCGGTAGCGGACGTGCTCGAGGCCGGCCTCCTGGAACCAGCCGCGCAGCTCGTGCTGATCCGGCCAGTCGAGGATCGACTCGGCGAGGTAGTCGTAGGCATCCGAGCTCGTGGCGAACCGGGAGGCGACCACAGGGAGGGCGCGCAGCAGGTAGCGCTCGTAGACCGTGCGCACGACTCGCGCCGTGGGGGTGGAGAACTCGCAGACCACGACCCGGCCCCCGGGTCGCACCACGCGGGTCATCTCCGCGATCCCGCGGCGGGGGTCCTGGACGTTGCGCAGGCCGAAGGAGATGACGGCCGCGTCGAAGGAGTCGTCCGCGAAGGGGAGGTGGTGCGCGTCCGCCCCGACGAAGGGGACCGGTGCGCCGCGGCGCCTGCCCTCGGTCATCATGCCGAGGGAGAAGTCCGCGGCCACCACACGGGCGCCTGCTCGCGCGATCGCGGTGGAGGAGGTCCCGGTGCCGGCGGCGAGGTCGAGCACGGCATCGTCCTCGTCGAGCTCGAGGGCATCCACCATCAGCTCGCGCCACATGCGGACCTGCCCCAGCGCCGCCAGGTCGTTCATGAGGTCGTACCGGCCGGCGATGCTGTCGAACATCCCGGCGACGTCGTAGGGCTTCTTGTCCAGATCGGCACGGCTCATGCCCCGATCATGCCAGGGAAACCTCCATGGCGATGCCGGGAGCGCCGGAGCCCGGAGCCCGGACCGGGCACGCCCCGGGCGCGGCGCGCTGGCAGGATGGGCCTCGACCTCGGCCCGCCCCGAAGAGCATCCGGGCCGACGAGACGGAGGAGCACATCCATGACCGATCCCCGCACCGCCCGCGCCGAGGCGATCCGCGCGCTGAGCATCCCGACCTCGCTGCTGCCCGCCGACGGCCGGTTCGGCTCCGGTCCGTCGCGACTGCGTGACGAGCAGGTGGACGCGCTCGGCACGACCTACCGCGGCGTCCTCGGGACGTCCCACCGCCAGAAGCCCGTCAAGGAGCTCGTCGCCCGCACGCGTCGCGGCCTCGCGGAGCTCTTCTCGCTCCCGGAGGGCTACGAGGTCGTCCTCGGCAACGGCGGCTCGACGGCCTTCTGGGACGTGGCGGCGATCGCCCTCGTCGAGCGGCGCTCCGAGCACCTCGTGCTCGGCGAGTTCTCGCAGAAGTTCGCGACCGAGACCACCACCGCTCCCCATCTCCTGGACCCGCTCGTGATCTCCGCGGAGCCGGGGAGCCTTCCCCGCCCCGTCGTCGACGAGGACGTGGACGCCTACGCGTGGCCGCACAACGAGACCTCCACCGGGGTGATGGTCCCCGTGGAGCGTCCCGCCGGCGCCCGCGAGGACCAGCTCGTGCTCGTCGACGCGACCTCGGTCGCCGGCGCCGCCCAGGTGGACGTCTCCCGGACGGACGCGTACTACTTCGCGCCCCAGAAGGCCTTCGCCTCCGACGGCGGGCTCTGGCTGTCCCTCCTCTCCCCCGCCGCGATCGAGCGCGCGGGCCGGCTCGAGGCGCAGTCCGACCGCTGGGTGCCCGGGTTCCTCTCCCTGCAGGCCGCGATCGACAACTCCCGCAAGGACCAGACGCTCAACACGCCCGCCGTGGCGACGCTGGCCCTGCTCGCCGACCAGGTCGAGTGGCTGCTCGAGCAGGGCGGTCTCGCCTGGTCCGACGCCCGCACGCGGGCGACCTCCGGCCTCCTGCACCAGTGGGCTGACCGTCGGCCCGAGGTGACGGCCTTCGTGACCGATCCGGCCGCCCGCTCCCAGGTGGTGACGACGCTCGACATCGACGAGTCGATCGACGCCACCGCGATCACCTCCGTGCTGCGTGCGCACGGCGTCGTCGACGTCGAGCCGTACCGGAAGCTGGGGCGCAACCAGCTCCGCATCGCCACCTTCCCCGCGGTGCCCGAGTCCGACGTCGAGGCGCTCGTCGCGGTGCTCGACCACGTGCTCGACGCGACCGCCTGAGACGCGCGGGCATCGCTCCCTCCCCGCACGACGAACGGCCGGCCCCTGAGGGGGCCGGCCGTTCGTGCATCCGGTGGCGGGACGGGTCCCGGGAGGAGTCGCCCCTCAGCAGGGGCCGACGAGGGTGCGGCGCAGGATCGCGACCGCCTCGCCGAGCGTGCGTCGCTCCGCGTCGGTGATCTTCCCGATCCGGCCGCGCAGCCACTCGTCCCGCTCCTCGCGGCCGCGGCGGACGAGCTCCTCCCCGGTCGTCGTGAGCGAGACGAGCACCTGCCGGCCGTCCTGGGGATGGGCGGTGCGGGCCACCAGGCCGGCCTCCTCGAGCCGCGCGAGGATCCGTGTCATCACGGGCGGGGAGACGTGCTCGAAGCTCGCGAGCGTCCCAGGGGTGGACTCCCCCGAGCGCTCGAGGTAGGCGAGGACCGAGTACTGCGAGGCGGAGACCTCGTCTGAGGCCGTGTGCGAGCGCAGCACACGGGAGGAGACCAGCAGCACGCGGCGCAGCTCCGCCGCGAGCTGCTTGTCGCCGACCTCCCCGGTCCCCGCCTGGGTGCTCACAGCAGCAGGCCCTCGATCGCGCTGCGCAGGAAGTACACGACGAACATCGCGGCGATGACGTACATGAGCCAGTGCACCTCGCGGACCTTGCCGCGGACGAGACGGATGAGCACATACATGACGAACCCGGCGCCCATGCCGACGGTGATCGAGTAGGCGAAGGGCATGAAGATGATCGTGAGGAAGGCCGGGATCGCGATCTCGGGATCCGTGAAGTCGATCGAGGTCACGTTGGTCATCATCAGGAAGCCGACCATGACGAGCGCCGGGGTCGCCGCCTCGTAGGGCACGGCCGCGACGAGCGGGGACAGGAAGGTCGCGAGCAGGAACGCGAGGCCCGTGACGATCGAGGCGAGGCCCGTGCGGGCGCCGTCGGCCACGCCCGAGGTGGACTCGACGAAGCTCGTGTTCGAGGAGACGCCGCCGACGCCGCCGCCGAGCGCTGCGAGGGAGTCGACGACGAGGATGCGCTGGGAATGGGGGATGTCGCCCTTCTCGTCGAGCAGGTCGCCCTCGCCGGCGACGGCGACCATGGTGCCCATGGTGTCGAAGAAGTCGGCGAGCAGCAGGGAGAAGACGATGACGGAGGCGCCGACGACGCCCGCCGCCTGGATCCCGCCCCACGGGTCGACCTGGAAGAGCGTCGCGAAGTCGGGAAGAGCGATCGGGGAGCCCTGGAGCGCCGGGACGTTCATGCTCCAGCCCTCGGGGTTCGCGGCGCTGAGCGTGCCGTCGGAGTACGCCCCGATGCCGGTGACCGCCTCGATGATCGTCGCGAGCACGGTCGCCGTGACGATGGAGATGAGGATCGCGCCGGGCACCTTGCGCACCCAGAGCACGAGCATGAGCACGAGGCCCACGACGAAGACGAGCGTGGGCCAGCCGGTGAGGGAGCCGTCGTTGCCCAGCTGCACGGGCGTGCCGGCGGCGTGGGTGATGAAGCGGGCGTTGTACAGGCCGATGAAGGCGATGAACAGGCCGATGCCCACGCTGATCGCGGTCTTCATGAAGGCCGGCACGGCGTCGAAGACGGCCTTGCGGAAGCCGGTGAGCACGAGGACGAGCACGAGCACGCCCTCGATCGCGACGAGGCCCATCGCCCCGGCCCAGGTCATTCCCGGCAGGGAGACCACGGAGTAGGCGAGGTAGGCGTTCAGGCCCAGGCCGGCCGCGAGGGCGAGCGGGAACTTCGCCCAGGCGCCCATGAGGAGGGTCAGCACGCCGGCCACGAGGGCGGTGCCGGCGGCGACCGCCGCGAGGTTGGGCTCGGTGCCACCGCCCAGGTAGTGCCCCGTCGAATCGGGCACGGTGCCGATGATGAGCGGGTTCAGCACCACGATGTAGCACATCGAGAAGAAGGTGACGAGGCCGCCGCGCACCTCGCGCGCGACGGTCGACCCGCGCTCGCTCAGGTGGAAGTAGCGGTCCAGGGGGGATCGGGTCGCGACGCTCGCTGCGCCGCCGGAGGAGGGATCAGCCTGCATGCGGGAATCGTATCGGCCGGGCCCTCCGCGCTCCCGCTCGGGACCGTCCGGGGCCCCGAACTGTGACCAGCCTCCGCCCGCACCCAGGACAGGAGCCGCCCCTGGGGCGCAGGCTCGCCGATCAGCGGGCGGCGCGGTAGTCCTCGGCGAGCTCGAGCCGGGACGCGGCCGCCTCGTCCACGACCACGGTCACGTGCGGGTGCAGCTGCAGCACCGTCGCGGGCCAGCGGGCGCTCACCGCGCCCTCGACGAGCTGGGCGACCGCGGCGGCCTTCTGCTCCCCGGTCGCCGTGAGCACGATCCGACGCGCCTCGCGGATGGTGCCGAGGCCCTGGCTGAGGGCATGGCGCGGGACGTCCGCGGCGCGGTCGAAGAAGCGCGTGTTCGCCTCGATGGTCGAGCGCGTGAGGGCGACGACGCGGGTGCGGGAGGCGAGCGAGCTGCCGGGCTCGTTGAAGGCGATGTGGCCGTTGACGCCGATCCCGAGGATCTGGAGGTCCACTCCCCCGGCGGCGGCGATCGCGGCGTCGTACCGCTCGGCCTCCACCGCGGGGTCCGTCGCGGCGCCGTCCGGCGAGAGGACGGCGGCGCTCTCGAGGTCCACGTGGTCCACGAGCTGCTCGCGGATGAAGCGGTGGTAGCTCTGGGGGTGGTCGGCGGGCAGGCCCACGTACTCGTCCAGGAGGAAGGCGCGGGCGCCCGCGAAGGAGAGCCCCTCCTCCCGGTGGCGGCGGATCAGCTCCGCGTAGGCGGCGACCGGCGAGGAGCCGGTCGCGAGGCCCAGCACCGGGGCGTCCCCGTCCCGGAGGACCTGCTCGAACTCGTCGGCCACGGCGCGTGCCCCGGCGGCCGCGTCCTGCGCGATGACGATCTCCATGGCCGTCCTCCCTCTCCCCACCCGAGATGACCGTTCGTGCTCGGGTGCTGCACCTTCTGATCACATTCGGTCACAGCATAGCGTGTCCCGTCGCCAGCGGCCGACGGAGGTGACCGACAGGACGCGGGCATGCGGAAGGGCCCCGGACACGAGGTCCGGGGCCCTTCACGAGCGGCGCCGACGAGGTCGGCGGGGTAGGCGGCGATGCCGCCCGGCGGTCACTTCTTCTTGGGACCGGAGTTCGCGGCGAGCTCGAAGGCGGCGCGGGGATCGGCCGACTGCGGGATGCCGATGATGTCGCGACGCGAGACCAGGTTCGAGG
The DNA here is from genome assembly GCF_005490785.1 of Brachybacterium sp. SGAir0954. Lineage (GTDB taxonomy): Bacteria > Actinomycetota > Actinomycetes > Actinomycetales > Dermabacteraceae > Brachybacterium > Brachybacterium rhamnosum. The sequence goes on from NZ_CP027295.1 coordinate 2,707,925, forward strand.
CCCAGCCCGCGAGCACGGCGGCCTTGCGACCCAGGGTCGGCATCGCGTACACGTGGTACGCACGGGCCATGGCCCACGCCGGGAGACCGCGCACGTCGATCTCCTTGTCGCCCAGCATGAGCCGGCCGACGCCCTTGTACATGCCCAGCGTCGCCATGACGCCGAGGTTCTTGTGGTAGTAGTCCACGAGCGGACGGCCCTGGACGGAGCGCGCGACGTTGTCCGCGATCCGCTTGCCCTGACGCGTGGCGTGCTGGGCGTTGGGCGGGCAGAACTTGCCCTCGCCCGAGGCGAGATCCGGCACCGCGGCGCAGTCGCCGCCGGCGAAGACGTTGTCGATCGGGCCCTCGGCGCCGTTCACGCGGAGATCCGCGAGGGTGTCGAGCTTGCCCATGAGCGGGCCGCGCTCCGTGACCACGGGGAGGTCCGAGGACTCCTCGTCCATGAGGATCGGATTCGGCTTGACGCCGGCGTTCCACACGAGGAGGTCCGTCTCGAACTCGTCGCCGTCGGACGTCTTGATGACGCCGTTCTCGGCGGAGTTCAGGAAGGTCTCGAGCTTGACCTCGATGCCGCGCTCGCGGAGCTGGTTCAGGACGTAGGCGCGCTGGTCCTCGGTGAGCTCGGGGAACACGAACGGCGCAGCGTCGATGAGCACGAAGCGGATGTCCGAGGCGTGCAGGTCGGGGTAGTAGCGCAGCGCGTCGCGGACCATGTCCTCGGCCTCGGTGACGGCCTCGCCGCCGGCGAAGCCGCCGCCGATGTAGGTGAAGGTGAGCAGGCGCTTGCGGACCTTCGGGTCCTTCGTCGAGGCGGCCTCGGCGAGGTTCGCGAGGATCTTGTCGCGGACGGTGATGGCCTCCTCGACCTGCTTGAAGCCGATCGCGTTCTCGGCCAGGCCGGGGATCGGGAGGAGACGCGGCACGGCGCCGAGGCCCACGACGAGGTAGTCGTAGGCGATCTCGAGCTGGGCGCCGTCCTCGGTCGTGACGACGACGGTGTTGTCCGCGCTGCGGATCGCCGAGACGCCGCCGGTGACGACCTTGGTGCCGGGGAGGATCTTGCGCAGCGGCGCGAGGACGTTGCGGGGATCGATGCTGCCCGCGCCGACCTCGGGGAGGAAGGGCGCGTAGGTCATGTAGGGGCGCGGGTCGACGATCGTGATCGCCACCTCCGTGCCGAGGGTCTTGCGCAGCTCGGACGCGGTCGTCAGACCGACGGATCCGCCGCCGAGGATCAGGACATGGGGCTTGCCGCCGAAGGTGGTGTTCATGTCGCCCAGCCTAGAACCGTCGGGCCCCGGTTCCAAAACGGGTGCGCTCCTCGGACGTCTGGAGGAACCGACGCCCGCTCAGCCCTCGCGGGCCTCCGTGCGGTCCAGGACGTCGAGCGCGATCCCGTCGAGGATGTCGTGCTCGCTCGTCACCGTCGTCATCACCGCGGAGACCCCGGCGACCCTCCGGAGGATCCGCGCCCAGATGAGCGCGCCGGCGCCGATGACGTCGATGCGACCGGGGTGGATGATCCCGAGCGCGCCGCGCTCCTCGCGCGTCATGGTGAGGAGGCGCTCGCACACGGCGACCGCCTCCTCGATCGTCCGCGAGGCGCCGTGGACGACGTCGGGCCGGTACTCGGTGAGCCCCTCCGCGACCGCCGTGACCGTCGTGACGGTGCCGGCCGTGCCGACGAGGGACGTCGCCTCCTGCAGCGGCAGGCGCTCCGCGGCCGTGTCGAGCAGGGCGTCGACGTCCGCCGCCGCGGCCGCGATCTCCTCCGCCGTGGGCGGGTCCGAGCGCAGGTGGCGCTCCGTGAGCCGCACGGAGCCGATGTCCAGGCTGATCCGCGCCTCCGGCTCCTCGGTGCCGAGGACGAGCTCCGTGGACCCGCCGCCGATGTCGACGACGACGCGCGGGCCGGCGGGGAGCTGCGGCAGCGTGCTCACGGCGCCGCGGAAGGACAGCGCCGCCTCCTCCTCGCCGCTGATGACCTCGACCTCGACGCCGAGGATCTCGCGGATGCCGTCGATGAACACATCGCGGTTCGCCGCGTCGCGGGTCGCCGAGGTCGCCACGAAGCGCAGCTCCCGGGCCCCGTGCTGCGCGATGAACGCGGCATAGCCGCGGGCCGCCTCGAGCGTGCGCTCCACGGCCGCGGGGTCGAAGCGACCGGTGCGGTCCACGCCGTACCCCAGGCGGACCATCTCCAGGCGGCGCTCGAGGTCCACGAGGGCGCCGGTGGACGGGTCGCGCCGCGCGATGAGCAGGCGGATCGAGTTGGTGCCGCAGTCGATCGCGGCGACGGGGGCGCTCATGCGGTGGTCCCCGGGGCACCGGCGACGTCGGAGGCGTCGTCCTCGGAGGCGCAGCGGCAGACCAGCTCCGGGATCACCCCGGGGATCCCCGCGAGGACCTCGTCCGCCACGGGGTTCACCCCCGGCCCCTCGGCGAGGGCCTGGCCCGCGAGCGCGTGCAGGCACTTCACGCGGGTGGGCATGCCGCCCGCGCTCACGCTCGCGACCTCCTCGGCGCGGCCGAGCTCGTCGCGCCGCGCGATGTAGCGCTCATGGGCGCGGGCGTAGCCGGCGGCGAGCTCGGCGTCCTCGCCGAGCCGCTCGGTGAGCTCGGCCATGCGCCCGGTCGCCTCGATCCGGGAGATGTCCAGGGTCAGCCACGGGAGCGTGAGGTACAGAGAGGTGGGGAACGGCGTGCCGTCCTCGAGGCGGGGCCGGGTGCGGACCACCGCGGGGCGGCCGCAGCCGCAGCGCCGGGCGATCGAGACGACGCCGCGCATGTCGCGGCCGAGCTGCTCGCGCATCGCGGCGAGGTCCTCGGCGGTCGCGGGCGACTCGAAGGGGAGCGGCGGCAGGGCCGCGGCGTCGGGGGCGGGAGCGGTGGTCACGGGGTGGCGTCCTCGGTGCTGCTGGGGTTCGGGGTGTCGGCGGGGTCCGCGGGGTCGGTGGTCTCGGCGTCCTCCGGGGAGTCCGATCCGGTCTCGTCGGGGATGTCCTCCGCGGTGAGGCGGCTCGCGCCCTCGAGGCTGTCCCAGAGGGTCGAGAACCACTCACCGCTCGCGGAGGCCTCCACGGCCTGCTCGTCCTCGGTGAGGGGGACGTCCCGGCCGGAGGTGTCGGTGAGGCGGTACTGGGTCTCCCCCGGCATCGCGAACAGGAGCCGCTCGCGGGCCTGGGCGGCGACGAAGGCCGGGTCCTGCCAGCGGTCGACCTCGGCCTGCAGCTCGTCGACCTCGTCCTGCTGCTGCGAGACCTGGTCGTGCAGGGCCGCGAGCTGCTGGCGCTGCGCGACGTAGGAGTTGATGGTCGGCACGAGCGCGGCGAGGGCGACCACGACGAGGGTCACCAGCACGAGCGTGCGACGGGTGATCGTGATGCCCGGGCCGTCCTCCGCCGTGGAGGCGGACGAGGTGGTGCGGGGTCGGGAGGCCGCGGCGGGGCCGCGATGGCGGTCGCTGGTGGTCCCCGCGGAGGAGGAGCGGCCCGATGCCCGGGAGCCCCGGGCGGACGGGCCGGCGCCGGGCGCGCCGCCGGCGCGTCGGCCCCCGGATGCAGGGACCGGGCGCCTCGCTGATCGCGGGGCGCCCGGTCGCTTCGAGGTCATGCCCGAAGGCTACCGCCTCGACCTGAGGGTTCAGCCCTTCGCGGGCGTGAAACGCGGGAAGGCGGCGGCACCGGCGTAGGTGCCCGCCTCGTCCAGCTCCTCCTCGATGCGGAGCAGCTGGTTGTACTTGTTGACGCGCTCGCCGCGGGCGGGAGCGCCGGACTTGATCTGGCCGCAGTTGGTGGCGACGGCGAGGTCCGCGATGGTCGTGTCCTCGGTCTCGCCGGAGCGGTGGGACATCATCGCCTTGAAGCCCGCGCGGTGCGCGAGCTCGACGGCGTCGAAGGTCTCCGTGAGCGAGCCGATCTGGTTCACCTTCACCAGGAGGGCGTTCGCGGCGCGCTCGTCGATGCCGCGGCCCAGGCGCTCCGGGTTCGTGACGAAGAGGTCGTCGCCCACGAGCTGGACCTTGTCGCCGAGCTCGGCGGTGATGGTCTTCCAGCCCTCCCAGTCCTCCTCGTCCAGCGGGTCCTCGATCGAGACCAGCGGGTAGGAGGCGACGAGCTCGGCGTAGTACGCGGCCATCTCCGCGGAGGACTTCTTCGCGCCCTCGAAGGTGTAGGCACCGTCGGAGAAGAACTCCGAGGCGGCGACGTCGAGCGCGAGCGCGACGTCCTTGCCCGGCACGAAGCCGGCCTTCTCGATGGCCTCGACGATGAGGTCGAGCGCCGCACGGTTGGACTCGAGGTTCGGCGCGAAGCCGCCCTCGTCGCCCAGGCCCGTGGACAGGCCGCGCTCCTTGAGCACGGACTTCAGCTGGTGGTAGACCTCGGCGCCGGTGCGCAGGGCCTCGCCGTAGGTCTCCGCGCCGATCGGCGCGATCATGAACTCCTGGATGTCGACGTTGGAGTCCGCGTGGGAGCCGCCGTTGAGGATGTTCATCATCGGGACGGGCAGCACGTGGGCGTTCGGGCCGCCCAGGTACTGGTAGAGCGGGACGCCGGCGGAGTCCGCGGCGGCCTTCGCGACGGCGAGCGAGACGCCGAGGATCGCGTTGGCGCCGATCTTGCCCTTGTTGGCGGTGCCGTCGAGCTCGAGCATCGCCTGGTCGATCGCGCGCTGCTCCTGCACGTCGAAGCCGACGACGGCCGGGCCGAGCTCGTCGATGACGGCCGCGACGGCCTGCTCGACGCCCTTGCCCAGGTAACGGCCCTTGTCGCCGTCACGACGCTCGACGGCCTCGAAGGCGCCGGTCGAGGCGCCGGAGGGGACCTCGGCGCGGGCGAAGGTGCCGTCGTCGAGGAGGACCTCCACCTCGACGGTGGGGTTGCCGCGGGAGTCCAGGATCTCGCGGGCGTGGACGGCATCGATCAGAGCTGCCATGTGCTGTTCCTTCCATCGGATGAAGTTCCGTCATGGCCGGTCGACGCTGACCCACCGCCGGACAGTCTAGGCGGTCCCGTCCGCGTGCGTCCCGCGTGCCCGGGCGACCCGTGCGTCGGCGCGGGCGAGCAGCGAGCGCAGCGCCGTCTCCGGATCGGTGTCCCGCTCCTCCGCCGCGACGACGAGGTCGAGCAGGGCCCTCGCGAGCTCGTCGTCCTCGGCCGCGGTCCCGGGCTCGCCGGGGTCCGACGACCCCGCGACCACCTCGGCGTCCGCGGCGGCGAGCAGCGCGTCGAGGGCCCCGGCGGAGCGGGCGCGGTGCACCATCTTGGCCCCGCGCTGGAGCGCCGGCAGCGCGGCCGGGATCCCCTCGGACCAGGCGCGCCGGGGGTCGGGGCCGCCCGCGCTCCCCAAGCCGGCGGCCTTCTCCTGCGCCTTCACCGCATGCCACTGCGCGATGATCGCCTCGACGTCCGCCGGGTCCTCGAGCGCGTCGTCCCGCCCCGCCCCGAACACATGGGGGTTGCGGCGCTCCATCTTCGCGACGAAGGACCGGGCCACGTCGTCCACGCCCCAGGCGGGCTCCTCCTCCTCCCCGATCCGGGCGTGGAAGAGGATCTGGAAGAGCAGGTCGCCGAGCTCGTCGCGCAGCGCCCCGGGGCCGTGCGCCGCGGGGTCGTCGATCACCTCGAGCACCTCGTGGGTCTCCTCGAGCAGGTAGCGCGCGAGCGAGGCATGGGTCTGCGTGTGCGACCAGGCGTCGCCGTCCGGGGCGCGCAGCGCCTCCATGACCTCCACCGCCCGCAGCAGGGCTTCCCCTCTCGGAGCACCGTCCCGCGGGAGGACGGCCCCGGCGGGGGCCTCGGAGGACGGTGCGGCCGGGGTCCGGTCTCGGTGCTCGCTCACGTCCCCGAGGCTACCCGCGGCGGATCACTCGCCGTCGGACCGCGAGATCTGCTCGGCGGCGGCCGGCACGAGGGTGCGCATGACCTCGCGCGCCCAGTCGAGCAGCGCGTGGTCGCGCAGCTCGGTGCCGCCGAAGCGCGCGGTCGTCGGCCGCGGCACGAGCACCTGCCGCACGGCCGGCTTGAGCATCGTCCCGGGGAACAGCCGCTTCATGCGCATCGCGACCGAGTCCGCGGGCTCGATGTGCGCGAAGCGGATCATCTTGCCCTGGGCCTGCACCTCGTCGATGCCGGCGGCGCGGGCGTCGATCCGGAACCTCGCGACGTCCAGGAGCAGGGACACCGGCTCCGGCAGCGGGCCGTAGCGGTCCACGAGCTCGGCCGCGACCTGCTCGATCTCGGAGACCTCCCGCACCGCCGAGAGCTTCGAGTACGCCTCGAGCCGCAGCCGCTCGGAGGGGATGTAGTCGTGCGGGAGGTGCGCGTCCACAGGGAGCTCGACGCGGATCTCCTTCTCCGGCGCGGTCGACTCGCCGCGGAAGGCCGCGACGGCCTCCCCCACCATCCGCACGTAGAGGTCGAAGCCCACCCCGGCGATGTGGCCGGACTGCTCGCCGCCCAGCAGGTTGCCCGCACCGCGGATCTCGAGGTCCTTCATCGCGACCCGCATGCCCGCGCCGAGGTCGGTGTTCGTCGCGAGGGTCGTGAGCCGGTCGTGGGCCGTCTCGGTGAGCGGCTTCGTGGCGTTGTAGAGGAAGTAGGCGTAGGCGCGCTCGCTCGAGCGGCCCACGCGGCCCCGCAGCTGGTGCAGCTGCGAGAGGCCGAAGCGATCCGCGTTCTCCACGATGAGCGTGTTCGCGTTCGCGATGTCCAGCCCCGTCTCCACGATCGTGGTGCACACGAGGACGTCGAACTCCCGCTCCCAGAAGTCGAGGATGACGCGCTCGAGCTGGTGCTCGTTCATCTTGCCGTGGGCGACCTGGACGCGGGCGTCGGGGACCAGCTCGCGCAGGTGCGCGGCGACCCGGTCGATGTCCTCGACCCGGTTGTGCACGTAGAACACCTGGCCCTCGCGCAGCAGCTCGCGCCGGATCGCGGCGGTGACCTGCTTGTCCTCCTGGACGCCGACGTAGGTGAGCACCGGGTGGCGCTCCTCCGGCGGCGTTGCGAGGGTCGACATCTCGCGGATGCCCGTGACCGCCATCTCGAGCGTGCGCGGGATCGGTGTGGCCGACATGGCGAGCACGTCGACGTCGGTCCGCAGCGCCTTGAGCGTCTCCTTGTGCTCGACGCCGAAGCGCTGCTCCTCGTCGATGATGAGCAGCCCGAGGTCCTTGAAGCGCACCTGCCCGGTGAGCAGGCGATGGGTGCCGATCACGACGTCGACGGAGCCGTCGAGCAGACCGTCGATCGTCGCCTGCGAGTCCGCCGCGGACTGGAAGCGGCTGAGGCCCTTCACGGTCACGGGGAAGCCCGTGTACCGCTCGGTGAAGGTATCGAGGTGCTGCTGGGCGAGGAGGGTCGTGGGCGCGAGCACGGCGACCTGCTTGCCGTCCTGGACGGCCTTGAAGGCCGCGCGCACGGCGATCTCCGTCTTCCCGTAACCGACGTCGCCGAGGATGAGCCGGTCCATCGGCACCGACTTCTCCATGTCCCGCTTGACGTCGTCGAGGGCGGAGAGCTGGTCCGGGGTCTCGATGAACTCGAAGGCGTCCTCGAGCTCCCGCTGCCACGGCGTGTCCGGGGCGAAGGCGTGGCCCGGCGCGGACTGCCGCGCCGAGTACAGGCGCACGAGCTCGTCGGCGATCTCCCGGATCGCCTTGCGGGCGCGGGACTTCGTCTTGGCCCAGTCCGCGCCGCCCATGCGGTTGACGCTCGGCTCCTCGCCGCCGACGTACTTCGTGACCTGGTCGAGCTGGTCGCTCGGGACGTACAGGCGGTCGCCGGGCTGGCCCTTCTTCGAGGCCGAGTACTCGATGACGAGGTACTCGCGGGTCGTGGCCTTCGCCCCCGCGCCCACGGTGCGGCTCGTCATCTCGACGAACCGGCCCACGCCGTGATGGGAGTGCACGACGAAGTCGCCGGGCCGCAGCTGCAGCGGGTCCACCACGTTGCGGCGGCGCGCGGGCATGCGCCGCTCCTCGCCGCGGCGGGCACCGGACTTGCCCGTGAGGTCGCGCTCGGAGGCGAGCAGGACCTTCGCGTCCTCGTCGACGAGACCCTCGGGGAACGGGCCGACGGTGACCACGGCCTCGCCCTCGGCGACCGGCCCCTCGAGGTGGTCCGCGTAGACGGCGGGCAGCCCCTCCGCGCGCAGGTTCTCACTCGCGTGGCGGGCGGAGCCCTGGCCGGTGAGCGTCGCGATGATGCGCCAGCCGTCCTTCCGACGGCGTTCGAGGTCCTGGGCGGCGTCCCCGGGCTTCCCCGAGTAGCCGGGATGCGTGGTCGCGGTCGTGGCCGTGAGGTCGACGTCCGTCTCGAGACCGAAGGCGGCGAGCGTGAACCAGGGCCGGCCGCCCGCGCGGGCGTGGCCCTTCGCCTCGGAGAGCGGGACGAAGCTCGCGGCGCCCACGTCGATCGGGAGCCCTCCGCCGGCGGCGGCGCTCGACCAGGCCGCCGCGAGGAACTCGTCCGTCGTCGCGACGAGCTCCGCGGCGCGGGCGCGGATCTTCTCGGGCTCCATGAGCAGGAAGCGCGCGCCGGCGGGGAGGACGTCCGCCACCTGCTGCATCTCCTCGACGAGCACGGCGCTCAGGGACTCCATGCCGTCCACGGCGATACCCGCGGCGATGCGCTGGAGCATCTCGGCGACACCGGGGAGGTCCTCCGCCATCGCCCGGGCGCGCTCGCGCACGGCCGGGGTCAGCAGGATCTCCCGGCAGGGCGGGGCGTCGAGACCGTGCGGGGCCGGATCCAGGGAGCGCTGGTCGGCGACGGAGAAGTAGCGGACGTCGTCCACCTCGTCGCCGAAGAGGTCCACGCGCACCGGGTGCGGCTCCGTGGGCGGGAAGACGTCGAGGATGCCGCCGCGCACGGCGAACTCCCCCCGCTTCTCCACCATGTCCACGCGCGCATAGGCGGCGTCGACGAGGTCCTGCTCGAGGTCCTCGAGGGCATAGGTGTCCCCCACCGCGGCGCGGACCGGCCGGAGGTCGCCGAGGCCCGCGGCGATCGGCTGGAGCAGGGAGCGCACGGGCATGAGCAGCACGTGCACGGGACGCTCGGTCTCGGGATGCGCGATCCGCCGCAGCGTCGCGAGGCGCCGGGCGACGGTGTCCGCGCGCGGGGAGAGACGCTCGTGGGGAAGGGTCTCCCAGGCGGGGAGCTCGGCGAGGTGCTCGGTGCCCACGAGGGCGCCGAGCGCGGAGCGGAGGTCCTCGGCGGCGCGCGTCGTCGGGGTGACGACGACGAGCGGGCTCTCGGCGCTCGAGGCGCGCGCGAGGTCCGCGACGGCGAAGGGGAACAGCCCGGTCGCCGCGACCATGTCGCCGCCACTGCCGTCGGCCGTCCCGGTGGTGACGAGCTCGCGGATCGCGGTGAGGTCGCGCCCGTCGGCGATCAGGTCGAGCAGCGGGGCGAGCGGGGCGGTGGGGGTCATCGGGCCTCCGGGGAGTGGAATCGCTGCTGGGCGGCGGTGAGGCCCTGCAGCACGAGCGCCTCGACGGCGTCCGCCGCGTCGGAGACGAGGAGGTCCAGGCTCTTGCGCTCGGTCGAGCTGAACGGGGAGAGCACGAAGTCCGCGGTGTCCTTGCTGCCCGGGGGCCGGCCCACGCCGACCCGCACCCGCAGGTAGTCCTTCGTCCCGAGGGCCTTGGTGATGTCACGCAGGCCGTTATGGCCGCCCTCGCCGCCGCCGCGCTTGAGGCGCACGGAGTCGAAGGGGATGTCCACCTCGTCGTGGACCACGACGATGCGCTCGGGCGGCACGTCGTAGTAGCTCGCGAGCGCCTTGACGGGACCGCCCGAGGTGTTCATGTAGGTCGAGGGCTTGGCGAGCACGACCCGCTCGTCCGCGCCGGGGAGCCCCAGCCTGCCCTCGACGACGACGGCCTGGGCGCGGCGGGCGGCGGAGAACCGCGACCTCGTCGTGGCCGCGATGTGGTCCAGCACCATCTGGCCCACGTTGTGGCGGGTCGCGGCGTAGCGGTCGCCGGGGTTGCCGAGGCCGATCACCAGATACGTGCCCGCGCTGCGGTCGGACGTGCTCACGTGCTCCTCCTGAACATGACGAGAGGGGCCTCCGGCATACCGGGGCCCCGGGAGAAACCTACCGGGGCGCCGCGCTGCTGCGCGACGCCCCGGCGGGTCGGTGTGATCCGAGGATCGTCACTCCTGCTCGGAGGACTCCTCCCCGGCACCCTCGGATTCGGTGTCCTCGGCGCCCTCGGCGTCCTCGGCCTCCGGCTCCTCCTCGACGCGCGGGATCTGGATCGCGACGACGAGCAGCTCGGCGTCGGTGACCAGCTCGGCGCCGGCGGGGAGGGTGACGTCGCCGGCGAAGACCTGGTCGCCGTCGACCTTCTCCTCGACGGAGATCTCGACGTGCTCCGGCACGTGGAGGGCGTCGACGGAGAGGGTGAGGGCCTGGAGGTCCACGACGGAGATCGCCGGGGCGACGGGCTCGCCGGTGACGGTCACGGGGATGTCGACCTCGACCTTCTCGCCGCGCTTGACGATGATGAGGTCGAGGTGGGTGAGCGTCCGGTGCAGCGGGTGGCGCTGGATCTCCTTGATGAGCGCCAGGTGCGAGGTGCCGTCGGCCAGCTGGAGGTCCAGCAGGGCGTTGGAGTTGCGGGCCGCCAGCGCGGTCTCGTGGCCGGGGAGCACCAGGTGCAGGGGGGCCTCGCCGTGGCCGTAGAGGACGGCGGGGATCTTGTGCTCGGCGCGGATGCGGCGGGCGGCGCCCTTGCCGAACTCGTCGCGCAGCTCGACGTTCAGGGTCTCAGCCATGGGGGTTCTCCTCGTGATCGGGGGTCGTGCATCGCGGGGCGAGGACACGACGGACCCGATCCGGCGCCGGGCGCCGGAGGGACCGCACCGCGTCGATCACGGGACGCCCGGGGCGTCCCCTCGCCGAAGTGACCTCGAGAAGATAGCACGCACCCGCGCCCTGGCCGTAGGGGAGGTGACGACGATCGCTGCCCGCGGGCCCGGACCCGGCGCTCCGGGCAAGGACGCTGGTCTCGCCGAGCGGCCGACGGAGCCTGCTGGACTCGATCACGCCGGCGCGAGCAGACGGAGCCGGCCTCCGTGCCGAGGGCCCGCATCCCCGGTGGGGATGCGGGCCCTCGCGGCGCGGCGGCGGTCCCGGGCGGGTCTCAGACCTCGCCGTCGAAGAGGCTCGTCACCGAGCCGTCGTCGAAGACCGCGCGGATCGCCCGGGCGATGAGCGGCGCGATCGAGAGCTGCGTGAGCTCCTCGAACTGCTTCTCCTCGGGGATCGGGAGGGTGTTGGTGCAGACCACCTCGCGCACGCCGGAGTCGCGCAGGCGCTGCGCGGCCGGGTCGGAGAGGATCGGGTGCGTCGTCGCGATGACGACCGAGGAGGCGCCGTTCTTCGTGAGCGCCTCGACGGCCTGCACGATCGTGCCGGCGGTGTCGATCATGTCGTCCACGAGGATGCAGGTCTTGCCGGATATGTCGCCGATCACGCGCTTCGCGACCGCCTGGTTGGGCCGCTTCGGGTCGCGGGACTTGTGGATGAACGCGAGGTTCACGCCGCCCAGGCGCTTGGCCCACTGCTCCGCGACGCGGATGCGCCCGGCGTCCGGGGAGACGACGGCGATATCCTCGGAGCCGTACTTCCGGCTCACGTAGTCCGCGAGGATCGGGAGCGCCATCAGGTGGTCCACCGGCTGGCTGAAGTAGCCCTGCACCTGCGGGGCGTGGAGGTCCACGGACATCATGCGGTCGATGCCGGCGGTCTCGTAGAGATCCGCCATGAGGCGGGCGGAGATCGGCTCGCGGCCGCGGTGCTTCTTGTCCTGGCGGGCGTAGGGGAAGCTCGGGGAGATCGCGGTGATGCGCTTGGCGGAGGCCCGCTTGAGCGCGTCGATCATGATCAGGTGCTCCATCACCCAGGTGTTGATGGGCGCCGGGTGGGACTGCAGGACGAAGGCGTCGCTGCCGCGCACGGACTCGCCGTAGCGCACGTAGATCTCGCCGTTGGCGAAGTCCCAGGCGTCCATCGGGAGGACCTCGACGCCGAGCTCCTGGGAGACCTCCTGCGCGAGGACCGGGTGGGCCCTGCCGGAGGCGAGCACGAGCCGCTTCTCCCCCGTGGTGACGATTCCGCTCATCGCTGCCCCTGCTCCTTGCTGTCGTCGCTGTGCCCCTCGGCCGTTCCGGACGCGGCGTCGGCGGCGGAGGGATCCGTCCCGTCGAGGGCGGCACGAGCCGCGGCCTCGGCCGCGGTCCCCGCACGGCGTCGCAGGGTCCATCCTTCCACGTTCCGCTGCGAGCCCGCGTTCACGGCGAGCGCCCCCGGCGGCACGTCCTTGCGCACCGTGGTGCCGGCGCCGGTCGCGGCACCGTCGCCGATGGTGACGGGGGCCACGAGCACGCTGTCCGATCCGACCCGGACGTGGCGGCCGACGGTGGTGCGGTGCTTCTCGACGCCGTCGTAGTTCGCGAAGATCGTCGCGGCGCCGATGTTGGTGCCCTCGCCGATCTCCGCGTCCCCCACGTAGCTGAGGTGCGGGACCTTCGCGCCCTCGCCGATCCGCGCGTTCTTCGTCTCGACGAAGCCGCCGATCTTGCCCTTCGCACCGAGCGAGGTGCCCGCGCGCAGGTAGGAGAACGGGCCGACGGTCGCGCCCGGGCCGATCTCCGCGAGCACCGCATGGGAGCGCAGCACGCTCGCCCCGGCGCCGACCTCGGTGTCCTTCAGGGTCGTGTCCGGGCCGATCTCGGCGTCCTCGCCGATGTCCGTCGCGCCCTGGAGCTGGACGCCGGCGCGGATGATCGCGTCCTGGCCGATGGTGACGTCGGCGTCGATCCAGGTGGTGGCCGGGTCCACGATCGTCACGCCGGCGCGCATGTGGCGCTCGAGGATGCGGCGGTTCATCTCCGCGCCGAGCTGGGCGAGCTGCACGCGGTCGTTGACGCCCTCGACCATCATGAGGTCGGAGGTGACGAGCGCGCGCACCGAGCCGCCGTCCTCGCGGGCGATCGCGAGGACGTCCGTGAGGTACATCTCGCCCTGGGCGTTGTCCGTCGTGATGCGGCCCAGCGCGTCGCGGAGGACGGCGAGGTCGAAGGCGTAGATGCCGGAGTTGATCTCGTCGATCCCCCGCTGCTCCTCCGTGGCGTCCCTGTGCTCGACGATCCCGAGCACCTCGGTGCCGTCCTGGCTGCGGAGGATGCGGCCGTATCCGGTGGGGTCGGGGACCTTCGCCGTGAGCACGGTGACGGCGGCGCCCGCCTGCTCATGGGCGGCGACGAGCTCGCGCAGCGTGCCGGGCTCGAGGAGCGGGACGTCGCCGTAAGTGACGAGCACGGTGCCGGTCGCGGCGGCGACCTTCTCGAGGCCGCACTGCACGGCGCGGCCGGTGCCGGGGACCTCGTCCTGGTCGGCGACGGTGACCTCGGGGGCGTGGTCGGCGAGGTGGGCGGCGACGCGGTCGCGCTCGTGGCGGAGCACGACGACGAGCTCACCGGGCCCGGTGCCCTCGGCGGCGGTCACGGCGTGGACCAGGAGCGAGCGGCCCCCGATCTCGTGCAGGACCTTGGGGGTCCGGGACCGCATGCGGGTCCCGGCCCCGGCGGCCAGGACCACCACGGCGGCGGGTGCGGGGTTTTCCACGGGGGCTGCTCCTCGGGATCGACGACATCTCCATCCCCGGACGGGGAGGCGGAGGGCGTTCCGCCATCAGGATTCGAACCTGAAACATCAGAACCAAAATCTGAGGTGTTGCCGATTACACCATGGCGGAGGGACGCGCACCGGAAGGTCCGCGGGCGGGCTGCAGGGGACTCCCTGCGGGGCCGACGGCGACCGGTGCGAGGCCGCACCGATCCTATCCGCCGCCGATCCCGTCCGCCGCCGGGAGCACGTGGCCTGTGCCAGACTCGCCCCATGGCGAACGACCAGGCCCCGCGCCCGCGCTCCGTCCGGATGACCGGCCGGGAGCGTCGCGAGCAGCTCGTGACCGTGGGTCGCCGCCTCTTCGCTGAGAAGGGCTACGACGCCGCGAGCGTCGAGGAGATCGCCGCCCGTGCGAAGGTCTCCAAGCCCGTCGTCTACGAGCACTTCGGCGGCAAGGAGGGCCTGTACGCCGTCATCGTGGACCGCGAGGTGGGTGCCCTGCTCGCGGCCCTCGAGCGGTCCCTCCAGGACCAGCGCTCGCACCCGCGGGTGCTCATGGAGCGCGCGGCGCTCGCCTTCCTCTCCTACATCGACGACAACGAGGACGGCTTCCGCATGCTCGTGCGGGACTCCCCCGTGAGCCAGAGCGGCGGCACCTTCTCCTCCCTGCTGAGCGACGTCGCCCGCCGCGTCGAGGGGATCCTGTCCGCCCAGCTGAAGCTGCGCGGCTACCCCACGAAGGACGCCCCGGTGTACGCGCAGATGCTCGTGGGCATGGTCGCGTACACGGGCCAGTGGTGGCTCGAGACGCACAAGCCCTCCAAGGAGGTCCTGGCCGCGCGGCTCGTGAACCTCTCCTGGTTCGGGCTCGCGGCGATGGAGAAGAAGCCCGTGCTCCGTGGCGGCGCCGACGTCTGATCGGTCCCGGCGCGGGTCGCCCTCTAGACTCACGCCCATGTCCTCCGCCTCCACCGAGCACTCCGAGACGTCCGGAGCGGCCGCACCGTCCGCCCCGTCCGACGAGGTGGAGCGGATCGTGCGCGGGTGGGCGAACGCCCGGCCGGATCTCGACACGCGTCCCCTCGAGGTGTATTCGCGCATCTCGCGCCTCGCCCGCCATCTCGAGAGCGCGCGCCGCGAGGCGTTCGCCGGGGCCGGGCTCGAGGGCTGGGAGTTCGACATGCTCTCCGCCCTGCGCCGCAGCGGGGACGACGCGCTCTCCGCGGGGGCGCTCATGCAGCAGACCCTCGTCACCTCCGGCACCATGACCGCCCGGCTCGACAAGCTCGTCGCCAAGGGCCTCGTCACGCGTGCCCGCTCCCCCCGGGACGGGCGCGCGGTCGAGGTGCGGCTGCATCCCGAGGGCGCCGCGCGCGTCGACGCCGCGATGGAGAGCCTGCTCGCGGCGGAGCGGGAGCTCCTGGCCCCGCTCGGCGACGACGAGGAGGACCTGCTGATCCGCCTGCTGCGCGAGCTGCTGCTCACCTTCGAGGCGGACGCCCGCCCCGGGGAGTGACCTCCCCGGCTCCGCGGCTCCGCTCGTCATCACCCCGTCACTTCGTCCCTGAGGACCCTCCTGCATGGCCCACCTGCTCGGCACCCAGTCGCTCCACCTCGCCCTCCCCGACCGCGTCCTGCTGGACGACGTGACCCTCGGCATCGACGAGGGCGACCGCATCGGCGTCGTGGGCCGCAACGGTGACGGCAAGTCCACCCTGCTGCGCCTGCTCTCGCGCGAGCGCACCCCCGACTCCGGCCGCGTCACCGTGCGCGGCGGGGTGCGCGTCGGCGTGCTCGACCAGCAGGACGAGGCCGCCCCCGGGGTGAGCGTCCGCGACCGCGTCGTGGGCGACCGCCCCGAGCACGAGTGGGCCTCGGACCCGCGGATCCGGGACGTGCTCGCCGGTCTGCTCGGCGGCATCGACCTGGACCTGCAGCTCACCGCCCTCTCCGGCGGCCAGCTGCGGCGCGTCCACCTCGCCGAGCTGCTCGTGGGCGACTGGGACGTGCTGCTGCTGGACGAGCCCACCAACCACCTCGACGTCGAGGGCATCGCCTGGCTCGCCGAGCACCTGCGCCGGCGCTGGTCCGTGCGCGACGGCGGGCTCGTGGTCATCACCCACGACCGCTGGTTCCTCGACGCCGTGTGCACCCGCATGTGGGAGGTGCACGACGGCGTCGTCGACCCCTTCGAGGGCGGCTACGCGGCGTATGTGCTCCAGCGCGTCGAGCGCGACCGGCAGGCGGCGGCGATCGAGTCCAAGCGCCAGAACCTCATGCGCAAGGAGCTCGCCTGGCTGCGCCGCGGCGCCCCCGCGCGCACCTCGAAGCCGAAGTTCCGCATCGACGCGGCGAACGAGCTCATCGCCGGGGAGCCGCCCGTGCGCGACACCGTCGAGCTCACACAGCTCGCGACCTCCCGGCTGGGCCGGGACGTCATCGACGTGCTCGA
Organism: Brachybacterium sp. SGAir0954; assembly: GCF_005490785.1. Classification (GTDB taxonomy): domain Bacteria; phylum Actinomycetota; class Actinomycetes; order Actinomycetales; family Dermabacteraceae; genus Brachybacterium; species Brachybacterium rhamnosum. The sequence continues at coordinate 2,724,026 of NZ_CP027295.1, forward strand.
CGTGACCGCCGGCTACGACGGCACGCCGGTGCTCGAGGACGTGACGCTGCACATCGGCCCGGCGGACAGGATCGGGATCCTCGGCCCCAACGGCGCCGGGAAGTCCACGCTGCTGGGCCTCGTGCGGGGGACGGTGACCCCGATGAGCGGGCGGGTGAAGCGCGGGAAGACCGTCACGGTGCGCCAGGTGTCCCAGCGCCTCGAGGGGCTCGCGGATCTCGGCGAGGAGCGCATCAGCGACGTCGTCGGCCGCTACCGCACGACCTTCCGCGCCGGTAAGGACGAGGTCTCCCCCGGCCAGCTGCTCGAGCGTCTCGGCTTCACCACCGCACATCAGAAGGTGCAGGTCAAGGCCCTCTCCGGCGGGCAGCAGCGACGGCTTGACCTGCTGCTGACCCTGCTCGAGGAGCCCAACGTGCTCGTGCTCGACGAGCCCACCAACGACATGGACACCGACATGCTCGCGGCGATGGAGGACCTGCTGGACACCTGGCCGGGCCCGCTGCTCGTCGTCTCGCACGACCGCTACCTGCTCGAGCGCGTGACCGATCAGCAGTACGCGGTGCTCGACGGGCACGTGCGGCACCTCCCGGGCGGCGTGGAGCAGTATCTCTCCCTGCGCGAGGAGCAGGAGCGGGCGGCCGACGTGGCCCCCGCCGCACCGGCCGCCTCCGGGAGCCCCGACCCCGCCGGGGCCCCGGCCTCCCCGGTCCTCAGCGGCAAGGAGCAGCGGGACGCCCAGAAGGAGCTCTCCGCGCTCGAGCGGCGGATGGGGAAGCTCGCGACGCAGCGGGAAGCGCTCGTGGCACGGATGGCCGAGCACGACCAGTCCGACTACACCGGGCTCGCCGCGCTCACCGCGGAGATGACGGCGCTGCAGGACGAGAACGACCGCGCGGAGGAGCGCTGGCTCGAGCTCTCGGAGCAGCTGGGCTGATCCCCCCGGCCGGGGCGGGGTCCCTCCCCCGGCCGCGGTCAGTCCTGCTCGAGCACCCGGGCGCCGGGCGCGCCGCCGCGGGCGAGGAGGCACTGCTCGACGGCGTCCGTCGCGCGCACCCGCTCCGCGATCGCGCGGGCCTGCGCCTCGTCCCGGGCGAGGGCGGCGAGCGTCGGCCCCGAGCCGGAGACCAGGGCGCCCGGGGCGCCCGCGTCCCGCAGCGCGGCGAGGACCGGGGCGAGACCCGGGTGCAGGCTCAGCGCCGCCTCCTGCAGGTCGTTGGAGAGGGTCGCGGCGAGCATCGTCGTGTCCCCCGCCGCGAGCGCTCCGAGCTGGCGCGCGTCGATCTCGGGGCGCGCGGGCAGGGTGCGCCCCGAGGCGTCGGCGATCTCGTCGGCGCGCCGGTACACCGCCGGGGTGGAGAGGTGACCGCCGGGGACGGCGAGCACCCACCACGGGGCCGCGGCCGTCTCCACCGGGGTGAGGTCCCCGCCCGTCCCGCGTCCCAGGGCGGTGCCGCCGAGGAGGGCGAAGGGGACGTCGGCCCCGAGCGCCCCGGCGAGGTCCGTGAGGGCGGCGGGACCGAGGTCCAGGCCCCACAGCACGTCGAGGGCGACGAGCGCCGCGGCGGCGTCGGCCGAGCCGCCGCCCATGCCGCCGGCGACCGGGACGCGCTTGTCGACGTGCAGCGCCGCGCCGCGCCGGGTGCCCGTGCGCTCGCGCAGCAGGGCCGCCGCGCGCAGGGCGAGGTTCGTCCCGTCCAGCGGGACGTCCCCGGGGACCCCCGAGTCGACGGCCAGGGTGAGCTCCTCGCCGTCCACGGCGCGGGCGGTCACCGTCTCCAGCAGGTCCACGGCGTGGAACACGGTCGCGAGCTCGTGGTAGCCGCGGCCGTCGACGGCCCCGACGGCGAGGGAGAGGTTGATCTTGCCGGGGGCCTGCACCACCACGCGGCGCGGCAGGGCCGCCGGAACGGTCATCGGGCGACCACCGCATCGGCGCGGGCGATCGCACGGAAGCCGTCCACGTCGAGCGTCTCGCCGCGGGCGCCGGGGTCGATCCCGGCCTCCCGCAGCACGGCCTCGGCCCGAGCAGGGCTGCCCGCCCAGGTGCCGAGCGCCGCGCGGAGGGTCTTGCGGCGCTGCGCGAAGGCGGCGTCGACGACGGCGAAGACGGCGATCCGCTCCGCGTCGTCGCCCAGCGGCACCTCGTGCCGGACCAGCCGCACGAGGGCGGAGTCGACGTTGGGGACGGGCCAGAAGATCTGCCGGGAGATGCGGCCCGCGAGCTCCGCCCGCCCGTACCAGGCGGCCTTCACGCTGGGCGCCCCGTAGATGCGCGAGCCCGGTCCCGCGGAGAGCCGCTCGACGACCTCGGTCTGCACCATCACGAGGGCCGTGCGCAGGGACGCGAAGCGCTCGAGCGCGGTGAGCAGGATCGGGGTCGCGACGTTGTAGGGCAGGTTCGCGACGAGCGCCGTGGGCACGCCCGCCCGCGGCAGCACGGGCAGCTCGGTGACCTGCAGCGCGTCGGCATGGAGCAGCCGGAAGCGCTCCTCGTCGATGCCCCGGGCGGCGAGCGTCGCGGGCAGCAGCTCCGCGAGCCCGCGGTCCAGCTCGATCGCGGCGACATCGGCCCCCGCCTCGAACAGACCCAGGGTCAGCGAGCCGAGCCCCGGCCCCACCTCGAGCACCGCCTGCCCGGGCTCGAGACCCGCGCGCTCGACGATCGTGCGGACCGTGTTCGGGTCCATGACGAAGTTCTGACCGCGCTGCTTCGAGGGCCGGATGCCGGCCGCCGCGGCCAGCTCCCGGATGTCGCGAGCGCTGAGCAGGGGCCCCGGGCCCTCCGCCGCGCTCATGCCGCCGCCCCGATCGGGCCGTAGACCTGCCGGGTGGTCGCGCTCACCGCGGTGCAGGCCTCCTCGAGGGTCACCCCGGTCACCTCGGCGATCGTCGCCATGGTGAGCGGGATCAGGTAGGAGGAGTTGGGGCGGCCCCGATAGGGCACGGGGGTGAGGAAGGGGGCGTCGGTCTCGACCATCACCTGGCCGAGGCCCACCTCCGCGAGCGCCTCCCGCAGGCCGGTCGAGTTCTTGAAGGTGACGGTGCCGGCGAAGGAGAGGAGGAATCCGCGGTCCGCGCAGGCGCGGGCGAACGCCGCGTCCCCGGAGAAGCAGTGCAGGACCGTGCGCTCGGGGGCGCCGTCCGCGTCGAGCACGTCGAGCACGTCCTGGTGGGCGTCGCGGTCGTGGATCTGCATCGGGAGACCCAGCTCCTTGGCCATCGCGATGTGCGCGCGGAAGGAGTCGATCTGGGCCCGGCGCGCCGCGTCGTCGTCCCGGGAGGTGCGGAACCAGTCGAGCCCGGTCTCCCCCACGACGACCATGCCGGGACCGCGCAGGAGGTCCGCGGTCTCCGCGAGCGCCTCGTCGAGGGAGGGCAGGGCGCGCCCCTCGTGGTCGTGGCCGCGCGCGTGCAGCGGCGCCTCGTTCGGGTGCACGGCGACCCCGCCGCGCAGGGACGGCGGGCAGTGCGGGGAGGCGAGCAGCTCCGCGGTCCAGCGGGCGGCGAGCATGTCCGAGCCGATGGTGATCTGCCCCTCGATGCCGGCCTCGCGGGCGAGCCGCACGTGCTCGTGGACGTCGCGCTGCTCGTCGCCGTCGGAGAAGTCGAGGTGGCAGTGGTTGTCGACCACGGGCACGGGCAGCGGCGCGGGGGCCGGGGGCCAGGAGCGGTCGCGGGACCTGCCGCGGGGGTCGATGTCCTCGCGGGCGCGCACGGGAGCGGGCAGGGGGTTCTCGGCTGGCGGCATGCGCTCATCGTAGGATCTCCGGGGCGCGCGCCCCGCCGGTCCGGTCCGACCTGCGGCATACGCGACCAGGTGGGCCACCTCACCTCCTGCGAGGGGGCGCCGACCTCGGCGCTGTGGCACAATGATTCCTCGTTGCGTGTCCACACCGGCACCCGAGCGCCCCTCTCGTGATACGGGTCCGGGTCGCTGCTCGGGGCGGACACCTTCGCTCGTTCATCCTCCGGACCGTCAAGGAGCGTTCCCATGGCAGTGCCCAAGTTCAAGATGTCCCGGGCTCGCACCCGGTCCCGCCGCTCGCAGTGGAAGGCGAACAACGCCGACCTCGTGCAGGTCACCGTCCGCGGCCGCAGCGCCGCCGTGCCGCGTCGCCTGGCCAAGGCCTACCAGCGCGGTCTGCTCTCGATCGACGACTGATCGCGGCGGGCCGAGCCCGCAGCGCAGCATCCACGGAGCCCCCGGTCATCGACCGGGGGCTCCGTCGTGCTCCCCTGCCCTGCGCGCGGATCAGGCGCGCGCGGCGAGGGCGAGGTCGTAGAGCTCGCGGGAGCTGACGCCCTCCGCCCCGGCGGCGACCGCCTTCGCCGCCTCCTTGAGCCGCTCCCCCGCGGCCGCCCGCTCGAGCACGACCGGGAGGAGCTCCTCGGCGCTCGCCGCCCGCGGCTCGGCGCCCGCGACGACGATGACGATCTCGCCGAGCACCTCCGTGCCCTCCGCCCAGGCGACGAGCTCGGCGAGCGTCCCCCGGACCACCTCCTCGTAGGTCTTCGTGAGCTCGCGCGCGACCGCCGCGCGCCGCTGCGGCCCGAAGTCCTCCGCCATCGCGGCGAGGGTCGCCGCCGTGCGCCGCGGCGACTCGAAGAACACCATCGTCCGCCGCTCCTCCGCGAGCGGGGCGAAGGTCGCGTGGCGCTTCCCGTCCCGGCGCGGCGGGAAGCCCTCGAAGCTGAAGCGGTCCGGCGCGATCCCGGAGGCCGCGAGCGCGGTCAGCACGGCGGAGGGCCCCGGGATCACCGTGACCCGGTGCCCGGCCTCGACCGCCGCCTGCACGGCGCGGAACCCGGGATCGGAGACGACGGGCATGCCCGCATCGGTGACCACGAGCACCGAGCGGCCCGCCGCGAGCGCCTCGAGCAGCACGTCCGTCCGCTCGGCCTCGTTGTGCTCGTGGTAGCTGAGCACCTTCCCCGTGAGGGTCACCTCGAGGGCGTCGGCGAGACGGTGGAGGCGACGGGTGTCCTCCGCGGCGATCAGCTCCGCCTGCTCGAGGGCCCGCAGGAGCCGCACGCTCGCGTCGAGCGGGTTGCCGATCGGGGTGGCGGCGAGGGTGAGGACTCCAGGTTCGAGCATGGGGTCCATGCTAGGGCCGGTCCGCAGGTCCCCAGGGGCGATGACCTAGCATGTCCGGGTGCAGACGGCCCCCGACGCGCGCCACCGCGCCGACATCGACGACGAGCCCGCCGCCGTGCTCGACTCGTACCGCCGGCGCCTGGGCGCCCCGTCGCTGCCCTTCTCCCGCTGGGCCTGGGCCGCCGCCTTCGCGGTGTTCGGGCTCGCGCTCGTGCTCCGCCTGTGGGGTCTCGGCTCGATCGGCGAGCTGATCTTCGACGAGACCTACTACGTCAAGGACGGCTACACGATCACCCAGCAGGGTGTGGAGATGGACTGGCCGGACGAGCCGGACGCCGCCTGGGAGCGCGGGGAGGTCGACACCTACGAGGACACCGGCGCCTACGTGGTGCATCCGCCCGTCGGCAAATGGGTGATCGGCCTGGGCATGGAGCTGCTCGGGGCCGACAACCCGTGGGGCTGGCGGATCTCCGTGGCCCTGCTCGGCGCGATCAGTGTGCTCATGGTCGCGCGGATCGGCCGACGCCTGTTCCGCTCGACGACCGTGGGGCTCATCGCCGCGCTCCTGCTCGCCGTGGACGGCGTCCACCTCGTCGAGTCCCGCACGAGCCTGCTGGACCTCGTGCTCATGTTCTTCGCGCTCGCGGGCTTCGGCGCGCTGCTGATCGACCGCGACCGGCACCGGGAGCGGATGGCGCAGCTCGCCGCTCGCCTCCACGTCGCCGCGGAGTCCTCCCCCGCGCTCGGCCTGCCGGGCGGCGTGCGTCCCTGGCGGATCGTGGGCGGCGTCATGCTCGGCCTCTCGTGCGGCGTGAAGTGGTCCGGGCTCTACTTCCTCGCGGCCTTCGGGATCATGATCGTGCTGTGGGACTGGTGGACGCGGCGCGCGATCGGCGAGCGGCGCTGGTTCACGGGTGGCCTCGTGCTCGACGCGGTCCCGGCCTTCCTCTCGACCGTCGGCGTGGCACTGCTGTCCTACCTGCTCTCGTGGTCCGGGTGGTTCGCGAGCACCAAGGGCTACGACCGGCAGTGGGCGGCCGAGCAGCCCGGCGGCGGCAGCGGCAACGCCGTGATGGACGCCCTGTGGTCCCTGTGGCACTACCACTCCCAGGCCTACGACTTCCACGTCCACCTCGACACCCCGCACCCGTACCAGGCGAACCCGCTGGGCTGGCTGCTGATGATCCGGCCCACGAACTTCTACTACCGCGGCTACGACTACGGGGAGCACGGCTGCGAGGTGGCACGCTGCGCGTCCCACATCCTCTCCGTCGGCAACCCGCTGATCTGGTGGCTCGGCACCCTCGCGATCCTCGCGTGCGTCGTCCTCGCGATCCGCCACCGCGACGGCCGCGCGGCCGCGGCGCTCGCGGGCATCGTGGGCGGCTACCTGCCGTGGCTGATGTACATGGACCGCACGATCTTCACCTTCTACACGGTCGCCTTCGAGCCGTGGGTGGTGCTGTGCCTCGCCTACGTGCTGGGGCTGCTGCTGGGCCCGCCGGGCGCGGAGAGGGAGAGGCGCCTGGCCGGCGGGCTCTTCGTCGGCTCCCTGCTGACGCTGATCGTCATGGTCTCCGCGTTCTTCTGGCCGGTCTGGACCGGCCAGGTGATCGACCTCGAGCAGTGGCAGTGGCGCATGTGGCTGCCCTCGTGGACGTGATCCACGCCGCTACGATGTGCGCATGGCACTGACCTCCTCCGCTCTGCGGGAACTCGCCCGTGACCTCGGCGTCGGCACGGACTACTGGGGATGGGACGGCGTGCGCCGCGACGTCGCCGACGACACCCTCGTCGCGGTGCTCGCCGGGCTCGGCCACCACGTCGCCGACGATGCGGACCTCGCCGCCGCGCGCGCCGCCCGCGAGGACGCGCCGTGGGCGCGCACGCTGCCGCCGGCGACCGTGCTGCGGGCCGGCGAGGGCTCCTCGCTCCCCGTGCACGTGGACCACGGCGACGCGGTCACGGTGCGCCTCGTCCTCGAGGACGGCGACTTCCGCGACCTCGAGCAGACCGAGGACAACACCCCACCGCGCGAGATCGGCGGCCGCCTGCGAGGACGCGCCCGCTTCGCCGTGCCCGGCGACCTGCCGCTGGGCTGGCACCGCCTCGTCGCGGAGACCCCGCAGGGACGCGAGGAGGCGGATCTCGTCGTCACCCCGCCGCGCGTCACGACGGCGGACGCCCTCGGCGCGCGCCGCGCCGTCGGCGTGCAGGCCCAGCTGTACTCCGTGCGATCGGACCGCTCCTGGGGCGTGGGCGACCTCGCGGACCTCCGCGACCTCGCCGCGATCACCGGGGCCCGGCACGGCATGGACTTCCTGCTCGTGAACCCGCTGCACGCCTCCTACCCCACCCCGCCCGTCGAGCCCTCCCCGTACCTCCCGGTGACCCGGCGCTTCACGAGCCCGCTGTACCTGCGCATCGAGGACGTCCCCGAGTACCGGGACTTGCCCGAGCACGCCCGCCAGCGGATCGCGCTGGCGCGGGAGCCCGTCGCCGCCTGGAACGATCGCGTCGACCACCTCGAGCGGGACGAGGTGCTGAGCGCGAAGCTCGCCGCCCTCGAGGAGCTCTTCGCCGCTCCCCGCACCGCGGGACGGCAGGCGCTGCTGGACGCCTACACCGCCCGCGAGGGGCAGGGCCTCGCCGACTTCGCCCTGTGGTCCGCGATCGCGCAGAGCCTGCGCGGTACGCCCGGGGAGGCGCGGTTGCAGGACCTCGACGAGGAGACGGTGGAGCGGGCGCGCATCGAGCTCGCCGGATCCGTCGCCTTCCACACCTGGGTGCAGTGGCTGCTGGACGAGCAGCTCGCCGCCGCCCAGGCCGCCGCGCGGGAGGCCGGCATGCGGATCGGCGTCATGCACGACCTCGCCGTGGGCGTGGAGCAGGTGGGCGCGGACTCCTGGCGGCTGCGGGACGTGCTCTCGAGCGGCCTGTCCGTCGGCGCGCCCGCGGACCAGTACAACCAGCAGGGCCAGAACTGGCACCAGCCGCCCTGGCACCCCGAGCACCTGCGCGAGGCCGGCTACCGGCCCTGGCGGGACATGCTCCGCTCCCTCATGCGCCATGCCGGCGCGCTCCGGATCGACCACGTGCTGGGCCTGTTCCGCCTGTGGTGCATCCCCGAGGGGAACGAGGCGGCCGACGGCGCGTACGTGTTCTTCGACCACGAGGCGATGATCGGGATCCTCGCGCTCGAGGCGGAGCGCTCGGGGACCCTCGTGATCGGCGAGGACCTCGGCACCTTCGAGCCGTGGGTGCGCGAGTACCTCGCCGGCCGCGGGGTCCTGGGCACCTCGATCCTGTGGTTCGAGCACGAGGACGGCGCTCCCCTGCCGCCCGAGCGGTACCGGCACCTGTGCATGGCCTCGGTGAACACGCACGACCTGCCGCCGACGGCCGGCTACCTCGCCGGGGACCACGTGGCGCTGCGCCACGAGCTGGGGCTGCTCGAGCGGCCGCTCGAGGAGGAGCGGCGGATCGACGCCGAGGCCCGCGACCGGGTGCTCGACGTGCTCCGTGCGGAGGGCCTGCTCGCCCCCGGCGCGAGCACCGAGGAGACGGTGATCGCCCTGCACCGCCATCTCGCGCGGACGCCCTCGCTGCTGCTGGGCGTCTCGCTCGTGGACTGCGTGGGCGAGCGGCGCATCCAGAACCAGCCGGGCACGGACGAGGAGTACCCCAACTGGCGGATCCCGCTCGCCGATCCGTCGCTGCGGCCCGTGACCGTGGACGACCTGGCGGAGGACCCGCGCACGGCCCGCCTGCTGCAGGCCGTGCGGGAGGAGATCAGCCGGCGGTGACGGTGCCCCACTCGGCGCGACGGTCGAGGAACGCCCGGGCCGCCCGCTGCGCGCCCTCGAGCGTGTGGTGGGCGCCCCAGCCGCACTGGACCTCGTTCGCGGCGGGCACCTCGGTCGCCGTGAGCACGTCCTCGAGGGTCGCCGCGAGCACGGGGGCGAGGTCCTCGGCGGTGTGGGCGCCGGAGAGAAGCGCGTAGAAGCCGGTGCGGCAGCCCATCGGGGACACGTCGATGACGTCGCCGGTGTGGTCGCGCATGTGCTCGGCCATGAGGTGCTCGAGCGAGTGGACCGTCTCGGAGTCGAGGTGGTCGACGTTGGGCTGCGTGAAGCGGAGGTCGAACTTCGTCAGCACGTCCCCGCCGGGGAGCACCTTGCGGTCGGCGATGCGCACGTAGGGCGCGGCCACGGTGCGGTGGTCGAGGTTGAAGCTCTCGACGTTCATGCGGGACTGCTCGTCGGGCGTGGTCTGCTCGGTCATGTCGGGTCCTTTCCGGGCCTTCTCGGGGTCGGTTCTGCGGGGCTCATCGGCTGGAGCGGGAGGTGCGCCCGCGGACGACCCCCACGAACTCCTGGCGCAGCTCGTCGTCGGCGGCGCGCGGCCACACCAGGGCGATCCGGGTGGGCTCGGCGTCCACGAGCGGGATCTGCCGCGTGTCCTTGCGATGGTGCAGGCGGGCGAGGGAGAGCGGCAGTCGCGTGAAGCCGACGCCCGTGGCGACGACGGCGACGCGGTCCGCGGCGTCGTCCTCGTGGGCGGCGGGGATCTCGGTCTCCCCCTCGAGATCCGCGAGGGAGATCTCCTCGTGCAGGCTGAGGACGTTCTCGTCGCCCACGACGATCGCCGGGCGCTCCTCCCACAGGGCGACGACGTGGAGATCCTCCGCCGCGTCGAGCGGGAGCCGCACGAAGCACATGTCCACCTCGCCCTCGGCGAGCGCGCGGCGCTGCCCCGAGAGCGGCACGGGCACCACCTCGAGGTAGGCGGCACGGCGCCCGGTCCTCCAGCGGCGCACGAAGCGGTCGGGTTCGACGCCGGGCACGAAGCCGACGCGCAGCACGGGGCGGGTCATGTCCCCAGGGTACGGCGCGCCGCGGCAGGCCGGGGCGAGGGTCAGAGGCCGGCAGGGTCCGGGAGCGCGGCCGCCAGCAGGGCCTCGAGGCCGCTCGCCCCGAGCTCGCGCACCTCGACGCGCTCCCCGGCGTCCTGCGGGGTGTCCATGGCGAGCACGGCATCGGCCGTCGCGACGACGGTCAGCTGGGAGCTGGTCCCGCCGTCGGCCGAGGTGACGACGGTCAGCGCGCGGGCGTCCTGCAGCCGCCGCGAGATCTCCGTGCTCCCCGCGTCGAGCTCGGCGGCGGTCGCGGTCGCGGTCGCACCGTCGGCCTCGCCCGCGACCTGGTCGGCGTCGACGTACCGGGCGAGCCGTCCCGGGACGGCCTCCCGGGCAGGGAGGCTGAAGTGGTGGAAGCCGTCGGCGGTGATGAGCTCCTCGAGGACGCCGCCGTGGGGATGGAGCGAGAGCAGCAGCGAGGTGGTCTGGTCCGCGACGCGCCGCGTGAGGTGCACGAGGGCGAGCGGGGAGGTGCGCAGGGTGAGGAGACCGGCGAGGGTGCGGTCCAGCTGCGCGGCGCGCCGGGGCTCCGCTCCGGTCGCGAGGTCCTCGCCCTCGTTCTCACGACCCTCGTCGGTCAGCTGCACCAGGCCGCGGGCCACCAGGGAGCGCAGGGCGATCGCGGCGGCGGCGCCGCGCTCGAGCTCGGACTCGTCGAGGAAGGGGGTGCCGGCGAGCGCCGCGGCCTCGGCTCCGGCGAGGGCGGTGAGCTCCTCGTCCGTGAGGACGGCGAGGACGGCGGGGTCCTCGCTCGCCGTCGAGAGCAGCTCGTAGGCGGCGGCGGCATCGCGCTCGGTGCGCAGGGACTGCTGGGGCATGGCTCGATCCTAGGGTCAGGGGGCGGTGCGGGGACAGGGGACGGTGATCGGAGCGGCGTCAGAACCCGAAGGCGTCGCCGACCTTGCCGATCCCGTCGCTGACGGCGGAGCCGACGTCGCTGACGGTGTTCTTCACGGACTCCGCCGCGTTGCCGACGGCATCGCTCACGGTGCTCGCCGCATCGCTCACGGCACCGGTCGTGGCGTTCCACGCGTCGCCCACCGCCCCCGTGATCCCGTCCCAGTTCTCGTGGACGAGCTTGCCGACGTCCATGCCGATCGAGACGACGCCGAGCCCCGCGCCGATCGCGCCGACGATCGGCGCGGCGGGCCCGGTGAACGGGGCGATCGCGAGCAGGGTGCCGCCCGCGGCGCCGATGCCGCCGCTCCAGCGGTCGTAGGCGTTGTCCGCGGTGAAGGCCTGGTGGAGGCCGAAGCCGATGTCGACGAAGGGCAGCGCCTTGCCGAGCAGCTTGCCGCCGGTCTTGAGGAACGGGGCGACGTCGTCGAGCTTGTTCAGCCACTTCGCCGGTTCGAACCTGCCGATCGAGGAGGGAAGGCCGAGCTTGCCGAGGAGGTTCTCCGCGGCCTTCTGCCAGCCCTTGCCGCCGTTGAAGAGCTCGTCGAGGTACGAGGCCCTCCACAGCTTCTGCAGTCCCGCCTCGGCGAGGTGCGCGAACTCGTCCGCCGCGGTGGGGATCCGCTTGAGGAAGTCGAGCAGCTGGGCGCCCTTCTTGTAGAGGGACTGCCCCTTGCGCAGGAGGTCCTTGAGGAAGGAGAACGGGCCGGATCCCTCCTCGCCGTTCCCGCCGCCTCTCCCGGCGCCGGCGTCCTGCCCGGAGGCGGTGTCCTGCTCCTCCGCCTGCGCGTCGAGGTCCGCACCGCGCCGGCTCAGCTCCTCGCCCCGCTGCGAGAGCTGCGCGGCGGTGCTCCCCTTCCACTGCGCGCGGAACGCGTCGGCGTCCGGGCCCTGCCACGCCGACTCGTCCATGACCAGCGGCTCGAGCGACTCGCGCAGCTCCATGAGCCGCTGCGCCCGCTCGCGCAGCACGCCCGCGTGCTCCCGCAGCCGATCGGTGTCCGCACCGAAGAACCCGCTCATCCCGCTCCCCTTCCGAACCGCTCGGCCCGAGGGCGAGGAGCGGCGTGTCCGTGTCGAGGTCGACCGTAGCGACCCTCCGGCCGTGCGCCCATGGGGAGGACTCCCCATGGGCGCCCTCCTCCTCACCCCTCCTACGATGGGCGCCATGGCCTCGACACCCGCCTCCATGTCCTATGCCACCGCCCTGGTGAGGAACGAGCTGTTCGCCTCGCCCGGTCTCCAGCGCGACGTGCCGAAGGTCCTCGACCCCGAGGAGCAGGTGCTGCTCGCCCTCCCGGGCGTCGCCGGGGACTTCCCCGACGTGCTCGTCGTGACCGCGCGCCGGCTGCTCGTGGTGAAGGTGACCGGGGGCCTGATGGGCGCGAAGGTCAAGCGCGAGGTGCCGGCGCCCGCGGTCACGCGGGTGAGCTACCGGGCGGGGGCGTTCTCCCGGGTGAAGCTCGCCGTGCAGGGGCGGCGCGACCTCGCGTTCATGCCGCACCGCAAGGCGGACGCGGAGCGCTTCGCCGGCGAGCTCGCGCATCTCCTGCGCACGGGCGAGCTGCCTGCCTGACGCCCGCGGCGGCACGATCCCGCCCTGGCGGGCATCATCCCTCGCGGGCGAGCCGCGATTCCGCCCCGGCCGCCGCCGCGCGCCGCAGCACCTTCGCGAAGCGCTTGGGGCGCGACAGGTTCGCGATGTGACCGGCGTCGTCGAGGATGACGAGCCGCCCGTCCCGCGCCGCCTCGACGAACAGCGCCTCGTGCCGGCGGAACGGGTCGTGCTCGCCGTTGACGAAGGTGACGGGGATGTCGATCGCGGCGACGTCCGTGAGGAGCTCGAGCGAGCCGATGGTCCGCACCACGGTGCGCACCACGCCGTGGGCGCGGCCGCCGCCGTAGTAACGGCGGGCGGCCTTGTCGCTGTGGCGGCGGGCGAAGGCACGGGCGACGCGGGCGTCGGAGTCCCCCGGCAGCCAGTCCTTCATCGTGATCCAGAGGCCGTAGAGCCGGGCGAGCGCCGGCCCGGGGACGATCGTGCAGTCCGCGGCGACGACGCCGGCGAGCCGCCCGGGATGGGTGCCCGCCCAGTGCAGGGTGAGGAAGCCGCCGAGCGACAGCCCGACCAGCAGCGGCGGCTCCTCGCACGCGGCGACGGCCTCGTCGATCGTGGCGAGCGCGGCCTCGAGCGTGAAGGGCTCCCCGCGCCGGCGTCCGTGCCCGGGGAGGTCCGGGGCGATCACGGTGTACCCGCGCTCGCGGAGGCGGCGGGTCTGCCCCTTCCACATGGTGCGCGAGGAGCGCACGGCGTGGATCAGGACGATGCTCCGCGTCATGGTGACCTTCCCGGGGCCGACGGCGGGGCGGCGCTCCCGCCCGAGGTGGAGGGTACCGGCCGCGCCTCGACATCGGCCCGGAGCCGGGCCGCCGGCGGCGGGGGCGGACTCCGCTGCACCACCGCGCCCCTAGGCTGGTCGCATGGCCAGCTATCGCCTCCACGTCCCGCTCGGCGCGCTGCGGCCGGGGGTGCATCCCCCGGATCTGCTGGACCAGGCGGCGCTCGCGCTCGGCAGCCGCCACGTCGTCGAGCGCACCGACGTCGAGGCCCCGCTGGTGCACGGCCGGCGCGTGGGGCGGATCGTGCTGCGCTTCCTCGTCGAGGACGGCTCCCGCGAGGAGCAGGACGAGCAGGCGCGCACCGCGCTCGCCGCCGTGATCGAGCACCTCGAGGTGAGCGGCGCCGAGGTCGCCCCGCTCGATGCGCTGCTGCTCATGCGCGGGGCGCACGGGCGCTTCACCCCGATCCCTATCTGAGGTGCGCGCATCGGGCCCCGGCAGCTGTCACCATGTGCGGGTGAGCTCGCTGCGCCGGACGGTCCTCCTGGTCGCCGCCCTGAACCTCGCCTATGTGGGGGTCGAGGCGGTCGTCGCCCTGTCCATCGGCTCGGTGTCGCTCCTCGCGGACAGCGTGGACTTCCTCGAGGACACGGCGATCAACCTCCTCATCGCGATCGCGCTGGGCTGGAGCGCGGCACGCCGACGTGGGGTGGGATCCCTCCTGGCGGTCGTGATCCTGCTGCCGGCGATCGCCACCATCGTCATGGCGATCTCGAAGATCCTCGATCCCGTCCCGCCGGGAGGGGTGCCGCTCACGGTGACCGCGCTGGGGGCGCTGCTGGTGAACCTCGGCTGCGCCGCCCTGCTGGTCCGCCACCGACGGGGCGGGGGCGGCCTGACCCGGGCCGCCTGGCTCTCCGCGCGCAACGACGCCGTCGCGAACCTCGCGATGATCGCGGCCGGCATCGCGACCCTGTGGTGGGCCACGGGGTGGATCGACATCGTGGTGGGGCTGGGGATCGGGCTGATGAACGCCGACGCCGCACGGGACGTGTGGCGGGCCGCCCGGCGGGAGCCGGGGGCCGTCGGAGCACCGCTGCACGAGGAGGCACGGGCATGACCGCACACGGCAGGGGACGGCGACAGGACGATGCCGAGGAGCGCTCCCGGCTCGGCGACTCCGACGAGCCGGTCGAGGACGAGCTCGTCGCCGAGTTCCGCTCGACCGTCTCCGAGGGTGCCGAGCGTCTGCACCGCACCTGGCGGGCGCTGATCATCACCGGCCTGTTCGGCGGGATCGACGTGGCGCTCGGCCTCATGGCGATGCTCGCGGTGCTCGACGCGACGGGGTCGAAGCTGCTGGGCGGAGCGGCCTTCGGGATCGGCCTGTTCGCCCTCCGCCTCGCGCACTCGGAGCTGTTCACCGAGGACTTCCTGCTGCCGATCAACGCGGTCCTGGCCCGTCACGGCACCTGGGCCCAGCTGCTGCGGCTGTGGACCGTCACGCTCGTGACGAACCTGGCCGGCGGCTGGCTGTTCACCTGGATCCTGGTCGCCGCGTTCCCCCGCTTCGAGGACGTGCTCGCGAGCACGGCGGCCGGCTACCTCGAGAAGGGGCCCACCGCGGAGACGATCGCGCTCGCCCTGCTCGCGGGGTTCACGGTCACGCTCGTCACCCGGATGGGCCAGGGATCCTCGGAGGGCATCGTGACGCTCGCCAACGCCCTGCTCTCGGGCTTCCTCGTCGTGGGGCTCGGCATGCTGCACGGCGCCCTGAACTCGGTGGTGATCTTCGCGGCGATGCACGCGGGCGCCCCGATCCCGTACACGCAGTGGCTGGTCTGGATGTGCTGGGTGATCCCCCTGAACATCCTGGGCGGGCTCGCGATCATCACGCTGCCCCGGCTCGTGCGCACCGCGGAGCTGCTGCGCCGCGAGCGCGCCGTGCACGGCGCGGACGGCGACGGGCACGGCTGCCTGGTCCGCACCGCGGAGGAATGATCCCCGCGGCGCGCACCGCGCCGCGCCCGGGTCAGCCCGCCTCGGACTCCCTGGACGGGGACGGGGCGAGCTTGAGCCCGATCACCGCGCCGATGATGCCCAGCAGGAAGAGGATCTTCAGCAGGGAGACGTCCTCGCCTCCGGTCACCATGGCGACGCTGACGGTGAGCGCGGCCCCGGTCCCGGTCCACACGGCGTAGGCGGTGCCGAGCGGGATCTCGCGCGCCGCCCGACCCAGACCCGCCATGCTCAGCGCGAGGGCGACGAGGAAGACGAGCGTGGGCACGAGGCGGGTGAAGCCGTGCGACTCCCCGAGGGCCGTCGCCCAGACCGCCTCGAGGACGGCGCTCGCGAGCAGGATCGTCCACGCCATGTCAGCTCACCGCCTTCAGGCCCACCACGGAGCCCACGAGCAGCACGAGCAGCGACACGCGCAGCACGGTGGGCCGCTCCTGGTGGGTGAGGTACCCCCAGATCACGGTGAGGGTGGCGCCGACGCCCACCCAGACGGCGTAGGCGGTGCCGGTGGGAAGGTCGCGCATGGCGACGGCGAGCCCGGCCATGCTCAGCACGAGACCGGCCACGAACAGGGCGGTCGGCACGCGGCGGGTGAAGCCGTAGGAGGCGGCGAGCGCGGCGGCCCAGACGGCCTCCATCACCCCCGCCGCGACGAGCAGGATCCAGGACATGACAGGTCACCTCCGTGGCCGTCTTGTCGTGGTGCGGGTACAGCTCCCTCGTCCGCAGGCCCGTCCGGGGCCTCGCTCCTCACGGTAGCCATCCCCGCGCGGCGGCGGAAGCGGTGGTGACCGGCCTGACCGGCCCGGCCCTGCCGGGACCTCCCGGCCCCCGGGCTGCCGGTGCCTCGGCGCGAGCCCTCAGGCCGGCGGGGCGAGCATGACCGCGAAGGTCTCCAGGGTGCTGCGCAGGGCGATCGAGGGCTCGAGCAGCCACTGGATCTGGAGACCGTCGGAGGCGGCGATGAGCAGCGCGGCGACGTGCCCCGGGTCGACGTCGGCCCGCACGGTGCCCGCCTCCTGTTCCGCACGCAGGCCCTGCTCGAGCTCCTCCCTCAGGCTCTCGAAGCGGGGGGCGAAGTACTCCTTCGCGGGTCCGGTCGCGGTCTCGAGCGAGGCGGCGACGAGGGTCGAGTAGAGCTGGACGAGACCGGGGACCTCGACGTTGATCTCCGCCGCGCGGATCATCGCGTCGAGCGCGGCGCTCACGCCGCTGCGGTATTCGGAGCTCTCCCCGCGGCGCGTCTCGGCATGCTGGTAGACAGCGACGAGGAGCTGCTCGCGGGAGTCGAAGTAGTGCAGCAGCGCGGCGTGGGAGACGCCGATGGCGGTCGCGATGCGGCGCAGGGAGGTGCCGTCGGCCCCGCGCTCGCGGAACACCTCGATCGCGCGGTCGAGGATCTCCTGGCGGCGGGCGACGCCCTTGGAGTACGCGCCCGGACGGCCGATCGGCTCGGGGGCGCGCTCTGCGGCCGCGTCCGACGGCTCCGCCGCATCGGGGGCGGGGGCCGGTGCGTCGGGGTCGGGACCCGCGGGGAGGGAGTGCTTCGCTGCCATGGACCGCACTGTACCCAAAGAAAACCTCCACATGGAGGCTTTTGCGTGCTAGCGTTCCACCAGCACGCCTCCCCGGCGTGGTTCTCGCCCGATGATGACGCGTGAAAGCAGGTTCCCCGTGGCACTCCCCGTTGCCTCCGTTCAGCTGTACACCCTGGCCGCAGAGTTCACTGCGGACATGGACGGCTCCCTCGACAAGCTCGCGAAGATCGGGCTGAAGAACGTCGAGGCGTTCGACTTCGTCCGTCGCCCCGCGGAGATCCGCGCGGCCCTCGACAAGAGCGGCCTCGCCTCCCCCACCGGGCACGCCCCGCTGCTCTCCGACGAGCTGTGGACGCCGGACGGCTCCATCCCCACCCCCTCCAACGAGGTCGTCTTCGAGGCCGCCGCGGAGATCGGCATCTCGACCGTCATCGACCCGATGGTCCCCACCGAGCGCTGGATCACCGAGGACGGCGTGAAGGACATCGCCGAGCGCCTCAACGCCGCCTCGGAGAAGGCGAAGGAGTTCGGCCTCAAGGTCGGCTACCACAACCACGCCCAGGAGTTCCTCGCGAGCTTCGACGGCCGGACCGCCTACCAGCGCTTCCTCTCGCTCGTTGACCCGTCGGTCGAGATCGAGCTGGACCTGTTCTGGGCCCTCGTCGGCGGCCAGGACGTCGTCGCGCTCGTCGAGGAGCTCGGCGACCGTCTCGTCGCCGTGCACGTGAAGGACGGCGTGGCCCCGGCCTCGAACCCCTTCGCGCCCGACGCCCCGAAGTTCAACTCCTCGGACCTCGACCAGCGCCACGCGGGCGAGGGCGACGTGCCCACCGTCGAGGCGCTCAAGGCCGCGACGAACGTCAAGTACGCCGTCATCGAGTACGACAACGTCCCCGGCGACGTCTTCGAGGACGTCGAGAACAGCTACCGCTTCCTCGTGGACGGGGGCTTCGTCGCATGAGCAGCCCCATCGGCGTCGGCTTCATCGGCGTGGGCGTCATCTCCGACACCTACCTCGAGAACCTGAGCTCCTTCCCCGACGTCGAGGTCCTCATCCTCGGCGACCTCGACACCGATCGCGCCCGCGCCCAGGCGGAGAAGCACGGCGTCCCCGCGCACGGCACGGCCCAGGACGTCCTGGACCACCCGGACGTGCAGGTCGTCGTGAACCTGACGATCCCCGCCGTCCACGCCGAGGTCTCCTCCTCCGCGATCGCGGCCGGCAAGCACGTGTGGACCGAGAAGCCGCTGGGCCTGGACCGCGAGTCGACCGCCGCCCTGCTGCAGCAGGCCGAGGCGGCTGGCCTGCGCGTCGGCTGCGCGCCGGACACGGTGCTCGGACCGGGCGTGCAGACCGCCAAGCGCGAGATCGCCAAGGGCACCATCGGCCGCCCGCTGTTCGCGCAGACCTCGATGCAGTACCAGGGCCCCGAGGTCTTCCACCCGAACCCCGGCTTCCTCTTCGCCAAGGGCGCCGGCCCGCTGCTGGACATGGGCCCGTACTACTTCACGACCCTCGTGAGCCTGTTCGGCTCGGTCGAGAAGGTCGCCGCCGTGGGCCTGCGCGCCTCCGAGGAGCGCGCGATCAAGGTGGGCCCGAACGCGGGGCAGACCTTCCCCGTCGAGGTCCCCTCGACGATCTCGGTGCTCACCCAGTTCGAGGCCGGCCAGACCGGCACCTCCCTGGTCAGCTTCGACTCGCCGCTCGCCCGCCAGGGCATCGTCGAGATCCACGGCACCGAGGGCTCCCTCGTGGTCCCCGACCCCAACCAGTTCGAGGGTCGGATCGCCTACGTGAAGCCCTTCGAGTCCTTCGGGGAGAAGCCGCCGGAGCAGGAGTGGATCGAGGTCCCGCAGGAGGGCGTGGTCGTGGGCCGCGGCCTGGGCCTGCTGGACATGGTCCGCGCGATCCGCGAGGGCCGTCCCCACGTGGCGAGCGGCGAGCTCGGCTACCACGTGCTCGACATCATGCTCTCGGCCGAGGAGTCCGCGGCCTCGGGCGAGTTCGTCACGGTCGCGAGCTCGGTCGGCACGGTCCCGCCGGTCCCGGCGGACTTCGACCCCTTCGCCAGCACCCTCTGAGACCCGGCGGGCCCTGCCCGCCACCTCGGCACCGGACCCCCGGGGAGCACGCTCCCCGGGGGTCCGGTGCATCCGGGGCGCCCGCAGGCCCCGTCGGCCGGCAGGCCGACGTCTCACTCCTCACCCCGATGCATCCCTTGATGCATACATCATCTAGGGTCGGGAGCGTGAACATCGCCTACGCCCTCCCCTGGAGGAACCCCGACCGGGGCACCCTCGCCCATCGCGCCGCCGCCGAGGCCGCCCGCCGCATCGTCGAGGGCGATCTGCCCGCCGGCGAGCTGCTGCGCGAGAACGACCTCGCCGAGGCCACCGGCATCAGCCGCACCCCCGCCCGCGAGGCCATGCTGCAGCTCGAGCGCTGGGGCCTCGTGCGCCTGCTCCCCAAGAAGGGCGCCCTGGTCACCACCGTCACGCCGCGGGAGCGCCGGGAGCTGATCGCCGTGCGCACCATGCTCGAGGCCTCCGCCGGCGCCGCCCTCCTCTCGAGGCCCGACGCCATCCCCGCCCTCGCCGAGGAGCTCGCGGAGCTGCTCTCCCAGCAGCGCGCCGCCGCGACCGCCCAGGACCCGCTCGCCTTCGCCGCCGCGGATCTCGACTTCCACCTCGCCCTCATCGCCGCCGCGGACAACAGCGTCGTCGCCGGGATCTGCGAGGACCTCGGCCCCCGCTTCGCCCGCCTCACCGCTGCCGTCCTCGACGAGCGCAGCGGCACCATGCCCTCCCTCCTCGCCGAGCACGAGGAGCTCGCCGCGCTCCTCGCCGCAGGCGACCCCGCGGCCTTCGCCGAGCGCCTGCGCGCGCACGTCGAGGACGCCTACGAGCTCGACGGGGGTGCACGATGAGCCGCACCGCGATCCGCGCCCCCTGGAGGCTCGTGGTCCCCGCGACCTTCCTGCTCGCCTGGGGCGGCAACCACTTCACCCCGCTCCTGCACGTCTACGAGTCCGTCGGCCACTACGCCGCCTGGCAGGCGAACCTCCTGCTGGGCACCTACGTCGCCGGGCTCGCCCCCGGCCTGCTCGTCGCCGCCGCGCTCTCCGACCGTCACGGCCGCCGCCCCGTGATGCTCGTGGGCATGGCCGCGACCGTGCTCGGCAGCGCGCTGCTCGCCGCGAGCCCCCACGTCTTCGCGCTGCTGTGCCTGGGCCGGG
The DNA here is from genome assembly GCF_005490785.1 of Brachybacterium sp. SGAir0954. Classification (GTDB taxonomy): domain Bacteria; phylum Actinomycetota; class Actinomycetes; order Actinomycetales; family Dermabacteraceae; genus Brachybacterium; species Brachybacterium rhamnosum. The sequence continues at coordinate 2,744,072 of NZ_CP027295.1, forward strand.
TGCTCGCCGGCCTCGGGGTGGGCGCGGCCATGTCCGTCGGCACGGCCTGGATGAAGGAGCTCTCCGCGCCGCCGTACGAGATCGGCGCCCCGGCCGTCGCCGGCGCCCGCCGCCCGTCCCTCACCCTCACCCTCGGCTTCGCGCTCGGTGCCGGGGCGAGCGGGCTGCTCGCCCAGTTCGCGCCGCTCCCCGAGGTCCTCCCCTATCTCGTGCACGGCGGACTCTCCCTGCTCGCGACCCCGCTGCTCCTGCTCGCCCCGGAGACCCGCCACGTCGAGCGGCCCGCCGCCGGGCACTGGTGGCAGGACCTCCGCGTGCCCGCCGCCGGGCACCGCCGCTTCACCCGCGCCGTGGTCCCCGCGGCGCCGTGGATCTTCGGCGCGGCCGGCGTCGCCTACGCGGTCATCCCCGCGAGCGTGCAGCGTCACCTCGGCGAGAGCGCGACGCTGTACGCGACGGCGCTGACGGTGCTCACCCTCGGCACCGGGGCGGTCGTGCAGTCCTTCGTGCCGCGGCTGGACCGCCTCACCGGCGGCCGCTCCCTGCCCGTGGGCCAGGCGGCCATGTGCGCGGGCCTGGTGCTCGCGGTGCTCGCGACGGCCATCGGCAGCCCGGTCCTCGGCATCCTCGTGGCGATGGTGCTCGGCGCCGCCTACGGCACGCTCGTCGTCGCCGGGCTGCTGCAGGTGCAAGCCATCGCGACGGCGGAGGACCTCGCCGGGCTCACCGGCGTCTACTACGCCCTCGCCTACCTCGGGTTCCTGCTGCCCACGATCCTCGCCGCACTGCTGCCGCTGCTCGCCTATCCCGCCTCGCTCTCGATGCTCGTGGTGCTCTGCGCGCTGTGCCTGCTCCTCGTGCGGCGCGGCCTGCGCACCGCCTGAGGCGCTCCCCTCCGGGGGCGACGTCGGCCGCCCGGCCGCGGACGCCGCCCCCGCGCGGGCGGCGATCACGTACGGTGGCCTGCAGTGACACGGGGTGCCCGGGACCGGGCTGAGATGACACCCGTCGAACCTGATCTAGCTCGGACTAGCGAAGGGATGTCGCCATGACACTCGCGCACGCCTCTGCCCCCACCGACCCGGCCGTCCTCGCGGCCGCCCTCGAGGAGGTCCGCACGCGGGTCCCCCTCGTGCAGTGCCTGACCAACGTGGTCACCACGAACCTCATCGCGAACGCGCTGCTCGCCGTGGGCGGCTCCCCCGCCATGGTCGCGGTGCCCGAGGAGGCCGGCATCTTCGCGGGCATCGCCGACGGCGTCCTCGTGAACCTCGGCACCGCCGGCGCCGAGCAGCGGGAGGCGATGGTCGAGGCCGTCGACGCCGCGCGCACCGCCGGCACCCCCTGGGTGCTGGACCCCGTCGCCGTCGGGACCCTGCCCGTGCGCACGGCCCTCGCCGCGCGGCTCGTGACCGAGGAGCCCGCGATCATCCGCGGCAACGCCTCCGAGATCCGCGCCCTCGCCGGGCTCTCCGCCGGCGGCCGCGGCGCGGACTCGATCGACTCCGCCGACGACTCCCACGAAGCCGCCACGACCCTCGCCCGCAGCACCGGCGCCGTCGTCGCCGTCTCCGGCGCGGTGGACCTCGTGACCGACGGGGAGAGAGTGGTGCGCGTCGCCACCGGCAGCCCCCTGCTCACGAAGGTGACGGGCGCCGGCTGCGCGCTCGGCGGGATCACCGCGGCCTTCGCCGCCGTGGTCGAGGACCGCCTCGTCGCCGCGGTCGCCGCGACGACCGTGCTCACCCTCGCCGCCGAGCGCTCCGCCCGCACCGCCGAGCACCCGGGCTCCTTCGCCGTGGGACTCCTCGACGGGCTGCACGCGCTGACCGCCCAGGACGTCCGCGACCAGGCGAAGGTGCGATGACCACGATGAGCACCCCTCCTGAGGTCGACCTCTCCCTCTACCTCGTCGTGGACCGCCCGCAGCTCGAGCGGGCCGGCCACGACCCCGTCACCGCCGTGCGCGACGCCGTCGCCGGCGGCGTCACCGCCGTCCAGGTGCGCGACAAGCAGCTCCCCACCCGGGACACGCTCGCCTTCTGCGCTGCCCTCGCGGAGACGCTGCCCCCGTCGGTCGCGATCATCGTCGACGACCGCGTCGACGTGGTCCTCGCCGCCCGCGAGACCGGGGTGCGCCTCGCCGGGGTGCACGTCGGCCAGTCGGACCTCCCCGCGCATCTGGTGCGCCGGCTCCTCGGGCCGGGCGCCGTCATCGGCGTCTCCGCGCAGACCGCCGCCATGGCCCGCGAGGCCGAGGCCGCCGGTGCCGACCACCTCGGCATCGGTGCCGTGCACGGCACCACCACGAAGGCGGACGCCCCCGCCGTGATCGGGGTCGAGGGCGTCGCCGCCGTCGCCGCCGCGACCGCCCTGCCCGCCGTCGCGATCGGCGGGATCAGTGCCGCGGACCTCCCCGCCCTGCGCCGCGCGGGGCTCGACGGCGCGGCCGTCGTCTCCGCGATCTGCTCCTCCCCCTCCCCCTTCGACGCGGCGGCGGAGCTGCGCCGCGCCTGGGAGGACGCCCGATGAGCCGCCCCGTCCCCCGCGTCCTCAGCATCGCCGGCACCGACCCCACGGGCGGCGCCGGCATCCAGGCGGATCTCAAGTCGATCGCCGCGAACGGCGGCTACGGCATGGCCGCGACGACCGCGCTCGTCGCCCAGAACACCCGCGGCGTGCGCGAGGTCCACGTGCCGCCGCCCGCCTTCCTCGACGCGCAGCTCCGGGCGGTGAGCGAGGACGTCACGATCGACGCCGTGAAGATCGGCATGCTCTTCGACGGCACGATCATCGACACGGTCACCGCCTGGCTGGACGACGTGCGACCCCCGGTGGTGGTGCTCGACCCGGTCATGGTCGCCGCGAGCGGAGACCGCCTGCTCGACGACTCCGCCGAGCAGGCGCTGCGGGACATGCTCCGCCATGCCCACCTCGTCACCCCGAACCTCCCCGAGCTCGCCGTGCTCGCCGAGCAGCCCGAGGCGAGCACCTGGGAGCAGGCCCTCGCCCAGGCGCAGGAGCTCGCCGCCCGCCACGCGGTGCTCGTGCTCGCCAAGGGCGGTCACCTGAGCGGACCGGACTCCCCCGACGCCCTCGTCGGCCCCGAGGGGGTGCTCGCCGAGCTGCCCGGCGCGCGGATCGCGACGCGGAACACGCACGGCACCGGCTGCTCGCTCTCCTCCGCGATCGCGACCCTCCGCGGACGCGGCGAGGACTGGGCCGGCGCCGTGCGCGGGGCGAAGGACTGGCTCGCCGGAGCGATCGCCGCCGCGGACTCCCTCGAGGCGGGGCGCGGCAGCGGGCCGGTCTCCCACTTCGCGGCGCTGTGGGAGGCGGCCGGCACCCATGCCCCGTCCGCGGCGACGATCGCCGAGGAGTGGTGGGAGGCGGCCGCCGAGCTGCGCACGCAGATCGACGCGCTGCCCATGGTGCGCGGCCTCGCCGACGGCACCCTCCCGCGCCCCGCGTTCCACCGCTACCTCGCCCAGGACGCCCTCTACCTCCAGGAGTACTCGCGGGCCCTCGCCGCCGCCTCGACCCTCGCCCCCTCCGCCGAGGAGCAGGCCTTCTGGGCCGGGGCCGCCCAGGGCGCGATCGCCGCGGAGACCGAGCTGCACGCGGGACGCCTGGGCCCCGAGGAGCTCTTCGCGGCCCAGCCCGATGCGACCACCCGCGCCTACGTGGACCACCTCCTGGCCCTCGCGGCGCGCGGCCGCTACGAGGAGCTCGCGGCGGCCCTGCTCCCCTGCTTCTGGATCTACGACGACGTGGGCGCCCGGCTCTCCCGGGCCGGGACCGCCGGGCATCCCTACGGCGACTGGCTCGCGACCTACGGCGGCCCGGACTTCCACGCGGAGACGCTGCGCGCGATCGAGCTGGTCACGGCCTGCGCGGCACGGGCGAGCAGCGAGGTGCGCGCCGCGATGCGCACCGCCTTCCTGGTCTCGGTGCGGCACGAGCGGGACTTCTTCGCGGCGCCGCTCGGCGGGGGCCGGTGAGCGGATGCACGGGTCCGACCGCACCCCCGAGCCGACGCAGCTCCTCGGCGCCTGGGACCTGACCCGGCGCATCGAGGACCGGGCCGCCGGCGAGCGGATGAGCGTGCGGGGCACGGCGCTGCTGGAGCTGTGCGGACCCGGCGAGGTGCGCTGGTCGGAGAGCGGCGAGCTGCGGCGCGGGGACGGCCGCCGCAGCCCCGTCTCCCGCACCCTGCGGATCCTGCGCGGGGACGACGGCTGGACGGTGCATCTGCCGGACGGTTCGCCCTTCCACCGCTGGCAGGCGCGCTCGCCGCTCGTGCACCTGTGCGGCGAGGACGTCTACCGGGGCCGGCTCGAGCTGCCGGGCGAGGATCGCTGGACCCTCACCTGGCAGGTGACGGGGCCGCGCAAGGACCTGCTGCTCATGAGCGAGCTCGAGCGACCCGCGGGCCTGTACACCGCGATCCCGACGCACCGCCCCGGCGACGACGGGACCGCCCGGGGGCTCCCGCCCTCCGCGAGGCCGTGATGGGATGGGGCCGGGACGGCTTGCGTCGGCGCCCCGGCCCGTTCGACGACGGCAGGGGGCGGCACATGCTGCGAGGGGTGGAGATCATGCCAGGAGCACCGAGGATCAGCGCGGTGACCGGCACCAACGGAAAGACCAGCGTCGTGAGCGCGACGGTGCAGCTGATGCGCGCCGCGGGGTGGGCGGCGGCCGGCGTGGACTCGCTCGGCGTCGCCCACGTCGACGGCACGCGGGAGCCCACCCGCTTCCAGAAGTCGCCCGACCACCTGCCCGGGATCATCGCGGAGGAGTCCCGCGACGGGGCGGAGGCGGTGTCCCTCGAGGCATTCGTCGGGATCCTCAAGGACGGCCTGCTGGACCGCGTCACCGTGGACGTGGCCGTGAGCACCGGGATCGAGAGCGATCACCTCGACACCCTCGGCTCGCTCGAGGCGTACCGCGCCGCGAAGCTGCGCCTGTTCGCGGAGCACCTGCGCCCGGACGGTCTCGCCGTCGTCGCGACGGACAGCGCCCACGGGGACCTCGTCGCGGAGGCCGTCTCCGGCCGCGGGGCGCACCTGGTGACCGTGGGCTCGGGCGGCGACGTGGAGCTGCTCGACGCTGTCGAGGAGGAGGGCTCGCTGCGCGGCCGGCTGCGGATCGGGGATGGGATGTGGGAGGCCGTGCTGCCCACGGTGCACGCGGTCGCGGTGACGAACCTGCTGCTCGCGGCCACCGCCGTGATCGGCCTCGGCGGGGACCCGGGCGCGGTCGTGGAGGGCCTCGCCGGGGTGACGCCGCCGCCGGGGCGGCTCGAGGTGATCGGCGAGCGCGAGGGCGTGCGCACGATGGTCGACACCGCGCACAACCCCGGCGCGCTGCGGGCGGCCCTGCGCAGCGTGCGCGAGCGCACCGCCGGGCGCGTGCTGCTCGTGGTCGGCGCGGGCGGCGAGCGGGACCGCTCCAAGCGACCGGAGATGGGCGCGATCGCGGCGGAGCTCGCGGACCTCGTGGTGCTCACGGACGACAACCCGCGCCGCGAGCCGCCCGCGCGGATCCGCGCCGAGGTGCGCGCCGGCTGCCCGGAGTGCATCGAGGTGCCCTTCCGGGCCGATGCGATCCGAGCGGCGCTCGCGATGGCCCGCCCCGGGGACACTGTGCTCGTCGCCGGCAAGGGCGACGAGACCGAGCAGATCGTGGGCACGCGCCGGCTGCCGCACGACGACCGCGCGCTGCTGCGGGCCTGGGTCGACGGAGCCTGAACGACCCGCGGCGCCCGCCGGGAGGGCGGGCACCGCACGTCAGCGATGTCGAGCAGGGTCAGACGAGGCCGATGCCGCCGTCCGGGTCATGGCCATCGTCGGGGTCGTAACCCCCGCCCGGGTCATAGCCCCCGTCCGGGTCGTAACCCCCGCCCGGGTCGTACGGGGAGGTCAGATCGGCGTCGGTCATGGGGCCGCCTTGCTCTCGTCGGGGTGGCGCACCTGTGATCCAACGCTCTCCACGACCGACACGCCAGAGGATCCTCGAACTTTTCCGGACTCGTGCATTCCTCGTGGACAGGGTCTCCGGCACCGCTCTCGAGCCTTGACGGGACCTTGATCCGAGCGACTTAGGTTGAAGACGTACCGACCTCGAACAGGAGCCCCCCATGCGCACACGCCGCAGCTTCGGCCGTCTCACGGCCATCACCCTCGCCACCGCCGTCGCACTCTCCGGATGCTCGAACGGCTCCACCCACAGCGACCACGCGTCCAGCGAGGCGAGCGACGGAGCCCATGCAGGGATGGATCATCCGATGGACGGCGGGCCGGCACCCGCAGGGATCACCGCGGCGCAGGAGCCCACCTACCCGGTCGGCACGCAGGTGATGATCACCGCGGACCACATGGACGGGATGACGGGCGCCACAGCGACGATCTCCGGCGCCTTCGACACGACCGCCTACGCGGTCAGCTACACGCCCACCGACGGAGGCGAGCCCGTGACCGATCACCGCTGGGTGGTGCAGGAGGAGCTCCAGGACCCGGGGGCGGCCCCCGTGGCCGACGGCACCGATGTGGTCATCTCCGCCGACCACATGCCCGGCATGGAGGGAGCTCACGGAACGATCGACAGCTCCACCGACGAGACGGTGTACATGGTCGACTACGAGGCCGACGGCATGAGCATCACGCATCACAAATGGGTCGTCGAGAGCGAGGTCGCCCCTCTCGGCTAGCGAGGAGGGCAGCGGAGGTCCCTGTCAGCCCCGGGCGCTCCCGCGGGGGACCCTGATCGTGAGGACGGCGCCGCGTCCGGGCCCCTCGCTCGCGGCGTCGAGCGAACCACCATGGGCCTCGACGAGCGATCGGCTGATCGTCAGGCCGATCCCGGACCCCGACGACTCCTGGCTGCGCGAGTGGTCGGCGCGGTAGAACCGTTCGAAGAGGTGCGCACCATCCTCGGCGGTGAACCCTTCGCCGTCGTCGGACACGGTGATCACGACATGCTCCCCCTCGACGGAGCACGCGACGACCACGTGACCCCCGCGGGGCGTGTGTCGCAGGGCGTTGCCCAGCAGGTTCCCCAGGACCTGGGTGAGCCGCTGGGGATCGACCTCCACGTCGATCTCCTCCGCCGATGGTGCGAGCTCGAGATGGAGCGTCACGGCGGAGCTCGCGTACGCCTCCTGCCATTCCGCGATCGACAGCTCAAGGAGACCCGCCAGGGCGGTGGCCCTCCGGACGACAGGGAGCCGCCCTTCCTCGGCACGGGAGACCACGTCGACGTCTTCGGCCAGTCGCGAGAGACGACCGGTCTGGGCCTCGAGCACGGGCAGGGCATCCTCGAGCTCGATGATCCCGTCGGCGATCGCCTCGTGATGGGCCACGAGAGTGGCGATCGGCGTCCTGAGCTCATGGGCGAGGTCGGTGAGCAGTCGTCGACGGTTCCGCTCGACCGCATCGAGCCGTCCGGCCATGTCGTCCAGGGCCCCCGCCAACGCATCCAGCTCCGCGCCCGCGCCCAGCGCGGGGACCCGGGTTCCGTAGTGCCCGCGGGAGAGGAGCTCGGCCGCCCTCCCGAGCACGGCGAGCTTGTGCCGCAGGCGTCGCACCCAGCTCCAGGTGACGACCGTCGCCGCCAGGAGGGAGACGGCCCCACCGACGCCCAGCGACACGGCGAGCGCATCCCGGTAGGCCCGTTCGATGTGGACGAGGTCCTCCCCGTCCACCGGGAGATCGGTCTGGAGCAGGTGCCGGTGGAAGACCATGGGCCCGATCAGCGCGGTCAGCGCCACGATCGTAACCGCCCCGAGGAGCAGCACGACGAGCTGGCCGGCCATGAGCCGCGAGGACAGTCCTCGACCGGGTCGCGCGCCCTCCGCATCAGCTGCGCCCATCACCTCACCCCTTCCCCATCCGATAGCCGACCCCGCGGACGGTGGTGACGAAGCGAGGGGCGGCCGCCGACTCGTCGAGCTTCCGTCGCAGGTTCGCGATGTGCACGTCGACGAGGTGATCGTCCCCGAGCCAGGTGTCCCCCCAGACGGACTCCAGCAGCTGACGGCGGGTGAAGACCTGTGCCGGCCTCCGGGCCAGGGTCAGGAGGAGCCCTCGCTCCGTGGGGGTCAGCGCGAGCTCCCTCCCCTCCAGGCGCACCTGCTGAGCCGCCTCGTCGATCTCGAGCCCTCCCACCGCGAACGTGGGGGCCACAGGAGGTGCGGTCCCGTCGATGGCGCGGGGACGCCTCAGCACGGCATCGACCCGGGCGACGAGCTCACGGACGCTGAACGGCTTGACGAGGTAGTCATCGGCACCCTCGGCGAGGCCCGCCAGACGGTCCGGCTCCTGAGCCCTCGCGGTCGTGATCAGCACGTAGCAGTCGGAGAACGCCCTGATCCTGCGGATCACCTCCAGTCCGTCCAGACCCGGCAGCCCCAGGTCGAGGACGATCACGTCCGGGCCGAGATCCCGTGCGGCGAGCACGGCCGCGGGCCCGGTCCTCGCCTCCGCGGTCCGATGACCGGCTCGATGGAGGTAGGAGCGGACCACACCGGCCAGCGCCTCCTCGTCCTCGACGACGAGGATCATCGCTCCACCGGCGTTGGACGTGCTGCTCATGGGATCAGTCTGCGCCCCGGGACCCGGCGCCCGCGCCGAGGGCCTGCGGAATGAAGAAGATCTGGACGTGATCTTGAGGTGCGGACGAGCACGCGGAGTGGAGAACCGGACGACGAAGGGCCCCGGCGAACCGGGGCCCTTCGAATCATGAAATTTTGTGGAGCTAGGGGGATTCGAACCCCCGACCTTCTCATTGCGAACGAGACGCGCTACCAACTGCGCCATAGCCCCATGTCAACGAGCGACCTGGAAAGGTTAGCACTGCCGGGAGGGTGCTCGCACACCAGGTCAGCCGCCGTTGACGAGGATCACACGTGCGCGCCCGGAGCGCCGGCGGCCCGTGCCTCGCGCGCCGCCTGCAGCTCGTCCTGCAGGCGGTCGAAGACCTCGATCCGCTCCTGGCCGGTGCAGGCGACGTACGCGGGCTGGTGGTGCGCGGGGAGCCGGGCGTCGCCGAGCGCGGGCCAGGTGCGCAGGGACCCGCCGGCGCGCTCGAGGATGTGGAAGCCGGCGGCGACGTCCCAGGCGTTGATGGAGCCGAGGCCGGTGGCGTCCGCCCAGCCGGCCGCGACGTAGGCGAGCTCGATCGCGGCGGAGCCCAGGTGCCGCACGGCGGAGACGCCCACGTGCAGATCGGTCGCGGCGCGGGCGGCGACCTCCGGCTCCTCCGCGATGATGCGCTGGCTCGGGAAGCCGGTGACGAGCAGGGCGTCCGCCGCGGCGTGGGTGGCGCGCGGCGTGATCTCGCGGCCGTTGAGCGCGGCGGGGCCGTCGGCCGCGGTGAAGACCTGCTCGAGGATCGGCACGTCGATCACCCCGGCGACGAGGCGCTCCTGCTCCCCCGCGCCGACGGCGACGCCGATCGAGACACAGAACAGCGGCAGCCCCGCGGCGAAGTTGCTCGTGCCGTCGATCGGGTCGACGTAGAAGCTGACCTGCTCCGGGCCTGCCTGGGCGGCGGCGCGCTCGCCGCCCTCCTCCCCCACGATCCGGCAGCCCGGCAGCGCCGTGCGCAGGGAGGCGACGATGATCTCCTCGCTGCGCTTGTCGTGCTCGGTGACGATGTCGTGGCTGGACGTCTTGTACTCGCGGGCGAGGTGGTCGCGGTCCAGGGAGCGGATGTACTCGGCGGCCTCGTGGGCGGCGGCGACGGCGATCGCGAGCAGCTCCTGCGGAGCGGGCACGGCGGGGACGGTGGGCACGGGGGCGGAGGTCTCGGCGTTCATCACCGCCAGCCTACGAGTCCAGCTCAGGGAGGGGAACCGGCTCCCAGCAGGTGGCGCAGGTAGGGGGTGAGGAGCAGGCCCTGCGGGTCCGCCGCGGCGCGCACGGCGGTGAAGTCCGCGAGGCGCGGGTGGAGGGCGCGCAGCTCCCGCGCGCCGAGCCAGTGCATCTTGCCCCAGTGCGGCCGGGCGGCGAAGGGGGCGAGGGTGCGCTGGACGAGCAGGAGGTAGGGGCCGGGGTCCTCGCGGTGGTAGCGGTGCGCGGCGAGGTAGACGGTGTCGCGGCCGTGGGCGGTGGAGAGCCAGACGTCGTCCGCGGCGGCGCGGCGGATCTCGAGCGGGAAGGTGACCCGCACGCGCTCCTCCTCGAAGCGGCGGCGCAGTGCCGCGAAGGCCTCCTCGAAGCGCTCCGCGGGGATCGCCCACTCCGACTCGTGGAAGCGCACGCGGCGCGGGGCGGCGTAGACGGCGGCGGAGTCGTCCGTCATCGGGGATCCGGCGAAGACCCGGGAGGCGATCTCGCCGACGGGCCGGCTGAGCGCCGGGACCGTGCTCGCCGCGCGGCACAGCAGCTCCCAGGCGCCGTTGCCGAGCACCTCCCGCTGCAGGAGGTCCGCGGCACGGCCGGGGCGGTGCACGGGGGCGTCGGCGGGCAGGCGCGTGCTGCTGCGCACGGTCGCGCGGTCGGTGCGCGGGAACCAGAAGAACTCGTGGTGGTCGACGGCGGAGGACTGCTCGAGGAACCCGCCGACGGTCTCAGCGAGCGGGCGCGTCGCCTCGGTGAGCGCGAGCCGGTAGCGGGGCACGCACTGCAGCGTCACCTCGAGCACCACCCCGATCGCGCCGAGGCCAAGGCGGGCGGCGTGGAACATGTCCGGGTCCCGCTGCGGGGAGGTCTCGACGACGGAGCCGTCGGCGAGGGCGAGGCGGAGCGCGCGCACGGTGCCGGAGAAGCCGGTGAAGGCTGCGCCGGTGCCGTGGGTGCCGGTCTGGATCGCGCCGGCGATCGACTGCCGGTCGATGTCGCCCATGATCTCGAGGGCGAGGCCGTGGGGTGCGAGGAGGCCGGCCACCTCCCACAGCCGGGTGCCGCCGCGCAGGGTCACGAGGCCTGTCGTGGGATCCGCGGCGACGAGGCCCCGGTGCCGGTCCAGGGAGACGAGCACGCCGTCGGTCGCGGCGAGCGGCGTGAAGGAGTGCCCGCCGCCCACGACCCGCAGCGCGGTGCCGAGCGTGCGGGCGAGGGCGATCGCGTCGAGGACCTCCTCCTCGCTCCCGGGCGTGAGCACCTGCTGTGGGGTCCAGCTGTGGGCGCCGCTCCAGGTGCCGTTCGGGACGGGCGGCATGCGCATGCGGGGCTCCTTCGCTCCGGGACGGTCGGGAGGTCAGCGGCTCACAGGAACGCGGCGCCCTCGCCGCGGTAGGTGGGCACCCAGCCCTCGACGCGGATCGGCTCCGCGTCGGTGCCCGCCCCCGCCACGAGCACGTAGCCGCTGATGTGCTCGGCGGGCTCGCCGGCCTTCGCATGGCGCAGCCACACGGTGTCCCCCACCCGGAGCCGCTCGGCGGCGGTTCCGAGGACGGGCGTCTGCACCTCTCCGGCGGCCTCCCGCGGGGCGAAGCGCAGGCCCGCAGGGTGCGCGATCGTGGGGAGGCGGTCCGCGCCGGGCGGCCCGCTCGCCACCCACCCGCCGCCCAGCAGCGTCGCGACCTCCCTCGCGGGGCGACGAACCACGGACAGCCCGATATGGAGGGCGGGGCGCGGGGCGAAGTCGCGGTAGCCGTCGAACAGGCCGGGGCCGATGAGACCGGACCCGGCGGCGACCTCGGTGACCGCGGGCTCCGCAGCGGTGGACTCGAGCGAGCCGGTGCCGCCGCCGTTGACGAGCTCGAGATCGGCCACCTCCCGCACCGCCGCGACCGCCTCGGCCCGCCGACGGGCGACATCGGGCCTCGACAGCCGCTTCATCGTGCGGACGGCGGCTCCGTAGGGGCCGCGGGCCGTGTCGGTGACCCCGGCGATCTGCCCCTCGTAGGCCATCATGCCCACGAGCCGAAGCGCGGGCCGGGCGGCGATCTCCCGGGCGAGGGCCGCGGCCTGTGCGGCGGTGCGCACCGGGGAGCGGTGGGCGCCGAAGCGCAGCCCGGGCGCGGGCGCGTAGGAGACGTCGAGCTCGATCGCGACGCGCAGCTGTGGCCGGTCCCGCCCGGGGCGGAGGTCCCGCGTCGCGGCGACGAGCAGGTCCAGCTGGGCTGTCTCGTCGACCATGAGGGTCACGGCCTCGAGGGCGCCGGGCTGGGCGCACAGGCGCCGGATCCCGCCGATCTCCGCCGTCGGGTACGCGAGCAGCACGTCGTCGACCCCGCGCTGCACGAGCCAGAGCGCCTCGGGCAGGGTGAAGGCGAGCACGCCGCGGGTCGCCGGATGGGCGAGGGCCCGCTCGAGCAGGCCGCGCACGCGCAGGGACTTCGAGGCGACGCGGATCGGGGTGCCGCCCGCACGGCGGGCGAGGTCCTCGATGTTCGCGTCGAAGGCGTCGAGGTCGAGGACGGCGATCGGCCGCTCGCGGTACCCCTCCTCGTCGAGGGCGCGGGCGATCGCGGCGATCCGCGAGCCGGCGGCGGTCATCGGGTGACCCGGGCGGTGGGGCGGGCTCAGGCCCGACGGCGGGCGAGGACCTCGTCCAGGCCCAGGTCCACCGCGGGGGCGGTGGTGACCTCGTCCGCCGCCTCGATCGCCTCGACGCCGTCGCGCTCGAGCGGCACGACCGAGGCTCGCAGGGACTCGCGGTGCGCGGCGTGGCGGCTCGCGAGGTCCTCGACCTCGCCGCGCAGGGCGTAGGTGGGGCGGGGCACGGGGCGCGGCGTCCACTCGCCGGGGGCGGAGACGTGCTCCTGGGCGCGCTCGGCGGTGTCCTCGAGGGGCGTGCGCGCGGGGAGCTCCGGGGCGGGGCGCGACGCGGCGGGCGCGGGCCGCGCCGCGCGGGCGGCGGCCTCGGCGCGATCGGACTCCTCGAGGCGGGCGAGAGCGGCGGCGCGGCGGGCGAGGGTGCGGCGCTCGAGCTCGGCACGACGCAGCCCCACGACGTACGCGGCGAGCACCAGGGCGGCGAGCAGCGGCAGCACCCAGTGGACCGCGCCGAGCACGGCACCCGCGGTGAGGCCCAGCACAGCGGCGGCCAGCCCCACGAGCGCGGCCTTCATGGCGCCGCGGCGGCGGGTGCCCTCGACGAGCGGGTCCACCCGCTCCCCCGGCGTCGCGTCGAAGCGGGGGCGGCTGGTGGGATCGGCGGGACGCAGCAGCAGACGGTCCTGGTTCATGGGGGGACTCACCTCACGGGACGTACGGCGGGAGTGGACGGCCGCGGAGAGGTCACGGGACTTCGCGTCGACGGGAGCGGACTCGGTCCGGCGGGCTCGGCCCATCACGTCGCGGCGACCGGCGGTGCGCGGCAGGGCGTACAGCACCCACAGCAGCAGCAGGAGGGCGAACAGGACGGCGCCGAGGTTGATGGACTCCACGAGGGCCAGCGTAATGACACTCGTGTGATTCAGCTGGTCACGCGCTGGGCGTGTCGGGCATCGAATCGACCGGACGGGACGTCGGCCGCCCGCTCCCTCGCCGCCGGCGCGCTGCGGGCGCGCTCAGGCGAGGCGCCGCACGTGCGGCGGGTGCTCGCGGTGCAGGCGCGCGAGGATGCCCTTCCCGCCGCGGGGATCGTGCTCCTCGCCGATCTCCCCGGCCTCCTCCGCGGTCATCGCGAAGACGAGGTGGTCCCGCCAGGCGCCGTCGACGTGGATCGCGCCGCGCCGCAGCCCCTCCTCGCGCAGGTGGAGCTTCTCGACCACGCGCAGGCTGGCCGTGTTCTCCGGGCGCACGGTCATCTCGACCCGGTGCATGGCCATCTCGACGAACAGGTGGTCCATGAGCAGCGCGGCGGCGCGCGGCACATAGCCGCGGCCCGCGGCGCCCTGGTCGATCCAGTAGCCCAGCACGGCGGTGCGCAGCGCCCCGTACTGGAGCGGACCCGCGGTGATCTGCCCGAGCAGGCGACCGTCGACCGTGATGACGAGCGGCACGGCGAGCCCCTGCCGGGCCTGCGACTCGCTCCATCGGCGCAGCGCCGTGAAGCCCGGCGGGCGGCCGGGCCGGGTGGGGTCGGTCGCGTCCCAGGGACGGAGCCACTCGTGGTTGCGGGCGCGCAGGCCCTCGTGGACGAAGCGGTCCCGACGGCGCAGCGGACGCAGGACGAGCTCCTCGTCGCGCAGGGTCAGCGGCCACACGTGCACCATCGCGCCATCGTAGACGCGATCTGTGTCACCCTGGCGCGATGGTGGACGACAGGGGCACGGGCGAGCCCACGCACGGCGCGGAGGGCGGCGAGGACGCACCGCAGGAGGTCAAACGGCGACTGCGCCGTGCACTGCGCGGTGCACGCCGCGCACGCTATGCCGGGGAGGAGGGCGCCCGGCGGCGCGAGGAGGAGGCCTCACGGATCCTCGCGGGCGCCTCCGGCATCATCGCCGAGGTCACGGCGGTCGTCGCCCGAGCCGGCCGGGAGCCCGTCCTCGTCGCCTGCTTCCGCCCGCTCCCCACCGAGGCGGACGTCATGCCGCTCGCCCTCGCTCTCGCGGATGCCGGCGCCGGGATCCTCTTCCCCGTCGCGACCGGCGGGGAGGAGCTCGACTGGGTCCTCTGGGACGGGGACGAGACGGCCTTCACCCCCTCCCCCGCGGGGGGTTTCGGGGCGGAGCCCACCGGGGACCGTCTCGGCGCGGGGGCGCTCGCCGCGGCGCACCTCGTGCTGGCCCCGGCGCTCGCGGTGGACCGCTCGGGGACGCGGCTCGGGCACGGCGGCGGGTACTACGACCGGGCGCTCGCCCCGGCGGCGGGGGTCCGTGTAGTCGCCGTCGTGCATCCGGCCGAGGTCCTCGCCGCAGGCGCGCTGCCCCGGGAAGGCTTCGACCGGCCCGTCGCCGAGGTGCTCACGGCGGAGGGTCTCGAACGCGTGGGGGACGGCACAGGGGCGTGAGCACGTCGCGGTCGTAGAATCGACCCGGCCCCGAGGCCGGGGCCCCAGCTCATCCCGGAGGATCCCGCGTGCCCACCTATGTCTACGCCTGCAAGAACTGCGGTCACCGCTTCGAGAAGTACCAGTCCTTCTCCGAGGACTCCCTCGTGACGTGCCCCGAGTGCGCGCAGGACGCGCTGCGCAAGGTCTTCGACTCCGTGGGCGTGGTCTTCAAGGGCTCCGGCTTCTACTCGACCGATGCGAAGTCCGCGGGCGCCAGCACCGGTCCCGCGAGCTCCTCGGAGAGCGGCTCCACCTCGAGCACCCCGGCTCCGGCCACGCCCGCTCCCAGCACCTCCGCGCCGGCCGCCGCGAGCTCGAGCAGCTCCTCGTCCTCCTCGCAGGCCGCCTCCTCCTGATCCGAGCGAGCCCGGGCTCGGCCCACCGGCGCCGAGGGGCGTGAGGGTCTCTCCTCCCCACCACCGCCCCGTCCACAGCGGGCCGACGGGCGGCCATCGCGCGCCCCGCGCCGCCCTACGGTGCGGGCATGCTCCCGAGGATCCGTGCCCGTCTCCCGCTCTGGCGCCGTGCTCTGCGCCGCCGGCGCCGCCTGCTCCTGCTGCTGCTCGCCGCGGCGCTCACCGCGACCGCGCTGCCCGGCATCGCCGCGGCCGTGGTCCCGCCGGGCGCGCGCGGCACGGAGGTCGTGGTCGCGGCCCGGGATCTCGATCCGGCGCAGCCCCTGACCTCGGCGGATCTCACCACCGTGCGCGTCGCGGATCAGCTCGTGCCGCCGGGAGCCGTCTCCGACCCGGCCGCGTTGCTGGGCAGCCGCACCGCCCTCGCGATCCCCGCGGGCACGACGCTCCACCCTGCGCTCATGCGCGGGGGCGGGGACGCCGGCCCCGGGAGCGGCGAGGCGCTCATGGTCGTCGACGCGCCGGCCGCGCTGGCCGCGCATCTGGCGACCGGCACGACGCTCGAGATCCTCGCGCCGGATCCCGAGAGCGGGCTCGCCCGACGTGTCCCCGCGCGGGTGGTCGAGGTGACCGACGGGTCACCTGGAGGGGCGGCGATCGCGGGGGCCGCGGACGCCGGCACGGTCGAGCTGCTCGTGGCGGTGGGACGGGAGGAGTCCGACGACCTCGCCGCCGCGCAGCGTGGCGGATGGTTGACGGTCTCGGTCGTCGGCTAGAGTCCCCACCGATATTCCCGTCCCCTCCCCCAGCAAAGGATGAGACCCATGAAGGGCTTCAAGGACTTCGTGATGCAGGGCAACGTCATCGATCTCGCCGTCGGCGTGGTCATCGGCGGCGCCTTCACCGCGCTCGTGACCGGCTTCGTCACCTACATCATCAACCCGATCGTCGCGGCCGCCGGCGGCGCGGACAGCATCGGTCTGGGCTTCATGGTCCGCCCGGGCAACGAGGCCACGTTCGTCAACGTCGGCGCGCTGATCTCCGCGATCATCACCTTCCTCATCACGGCCGCGGTCGTCTACTTCGTGTTCGTGATGCCGATGACCAAGGCGCGCGAGTTCGCGAACCGCAACAAGCCCGTCGAGGCCGAGGCGGCTCCCGAGGACATCGTCCTCCTCACCGAGATCCGTGACGCCCTGCGCACGAACTCGAACCCCCAGGCCTGATCGACGCGATCGGCCAGGTCCGCTCCGCGGACCGACCCCCACGGCGGGGCGGGACCTCACGGTCCCGCCCCGCCGTCGTGCGTGCGGGGGCCGCAGCGGTGTACGGTCCCGAGGTGCCCGAGACCCCCGCCCCGCTCACGACCGGTGCGGTCGACGCCGTCCTCGCCTGGTACGAGCAGTCCGCACGAGAGCTCCCGTGGCGTCTCCCGGAGGCCGGCGCCTGGGGCATCCTCGTCTCCGAGATCATGCTCCAGCAGACCCCGGTCGTGCGGGTCCTCCCCCGCTGGATCGACTGGATGACGCGCTGGCCCACCCCGGCGGACCTCGCCGCCGCGCCGACCGCCGACGTGCTGCGCGCGTGGGACCGGCTCGGCTATCCCCGCCGCGCGCTGCGCCTCCAGGACTGCGCCCGTGCGATCGTCCGCGAGCACGACGGCGTGGTGCCCCGCGGGGAGGACGCCCTGCGCGCCCTGCCCGGGATCGGCGAGTACACCGCGGCGGCCGTCACCGCCTTCGCCCATCACGATCGTGCCGTCGTCGCGGACACCAACGTGCGCCGGGTGATCGCCCGCGCCGTGCAGGGCGACCCGCTCCCTGCACGCTCCTACACCGCCGCCGAGCGTGCCCGGATCACCGCCTCGGTCCCCGAGGACGTCCCCCGCTCCGTGCGCTGGAACCAGGCCGTCATGGAGCTCGGGGCGCTCGTGTGCACCGCCCGCTCACCGCGCTGCGAGCAGTGCCCGCTCGCCGCGCATTCCTGCGCCTGGGTCGCCGCGGGGAAGCCCGAGCCCGAGCCCGGGGCCCGCCGCACCCAGTCCTTCGCCGGCACCGACCGCGAGATGCGCGGCCTGATCATGGCGCAGCTGCGGGAGCACGGCGTCGTCGCCGTCCCGGCGCTCGACGCGCTCGATCCCGCCGACCCTGCCCGCGTCGCACGCTGCCTGGCCTCCCTGCTCGCCGACGGCCTCGCGGTGCGCGAAGACGAGCAGGTCCGGCTGCCCTGAGCGCCTGACCCTGCGCGGGGACGTGCACCGCGCCTCAGAGGTGGACGATCATCCGGGTGTTGCCGAGGGTGTTGGGCTTGACGCGGGCGAGGTCGAGGAACTCGGCGATGCCCTCGTCCGGGGAGCGCAGCAGCTGGCTGTACAGCTCGGGGTCCACGACCTCCTCCATCTCCTCGAAGCCGTGGCGGGAGAAGAACTCCGTCTCGAAGGTCAGGCAGAACACGCGGGACAAGCCCAGGTCCCGGGCGCGCTGCAGCAGCGCCTCGAGCATCCGGTGGCCCGTGCCGGTGCCGCGCAGGGCGTCGCTCACGGCGAGGGTGCGCACCTCGGCGAGGTCCTCCCACATGACGTGGAGCGCACCGCAGCCGACGACCGTCCCGTCCTCGTCGACGGCGACCAGGAACTCCTGGACCGCCTCGTAGAAGGAGACGAGATCCTTGCCCAGCAGGATCCCGCTGTGGGCGAGCGGCTCGACGAGCGCGTTGATGCCGCGGACGTCGGCCGGCAGGGCGAGGCGGATCGAGATGGTCACGGGCGGGTCTCCTCGGGGGACGAGGTCGGTTCGGCGCCGGGGGCGACGAGGTGGCCGGTGCGGTCGCCTTCGGACGCGGTATCGGCATCGGTGCCGGCTCCGGCGGTTCCCTCGGACGTGGAGCCGGCAGCGTCGGCCCCGGCGGCGCCCTCCTCGGCGGCGCGACGGTCGGCGCGCCGGTCGAGCACCCGGTGGACGGCGTTGATGACGCGCTCGACGACGAGCGCGAGGACCACCGCGGCGATGAGCGCGACGGTGATCGCGAGCAGGTGGTTGTCCTCGAACCAGGCGCCCGCGAGGGAGCCGATCGCGCACGAGTACACGGCCCACACGAAGGTCGAGAGCAGCGAGCGCGGCCAGAACTCGCGGTGCGGGTAGCGCACGGCCCCGGCCACGAGGTTCACGGCGGTGCGGCCGAAGGGGATGTAGCGCGCCGTCATGAGGAAGATCAGCGCGCGCCGCTGCAGGCCGCGATCGGCGGCCTCGACCGCCCGGCGGCCCTTGCCCTCGCGCAGGAAGCGGAAGCGCTGCCAGCCGATGGTCCGCCCCAGCAGGTAGCCGAGGTTGTCACCGGTCCAGGCGCCGAGCCAGGCGGCCAGGCCCACGAGGATGATCGACGGGCGGCCCGAGGAGGCCCACAGCGAGGAGAGCGTGACGATCGTCGACTCGCTGGGCACGGACGGGAAGAAGCCGTCGAACGCGGCGAAGAGGTACACCATCAGGTGCACCCACCAGGCGTCGGCGACGCCGAGGATCCACTCCTCGAGGATTCCCGAGAGGTGGAGCACCTGGTCCAGGAAGTGCTGCACGGGCTGCCGCTCGCTTCCCCGGGCGCGTGCCCGGATTGAGGACGGGCCGGCCCCCGCCCCGGAGGGTGGGGACCGGCCCGCGGCGATCAGGAGGCGTTGGCCTCTGCGCTGTCGGAGGACTCCGCGTCCGTGCGCCCGTCGGCGTCCGGATGCGCGACCTCGTCCGACCGCGCCTCGGTCATCCGCTCCACGTCGATGGTGTCGCTGATCGGCTCGAGGGAGCCGTCCTCACCGCGACGGGAGAAGGTGAGCTCCCCGAGGAGCCCCTCGCCCTGCGCGTCGACGACGATCTCGTCGCCCACCCGCACCTGGCCGAAGAGGATCTTCTCGGACAGCACGTCCTCGATGTCCCGCTGGATGGTGCGGCGCAGCGGCCGGGCGCCCAGCACCGGGTCGTAGCCCTTCTCCGCGAGGAGGGCCTTCGCCGGCGCGGTGAGCGCGAGGCTCATCTCCTTCTCCTCGAGGCGGGTCTCGAGCTTCGCGACCATGAGGTCCACGATCTCGACGATCTCCGACTGCGAGAGCTGCGGGAACACGACCACGTCGTCGACACGGTTGAGGAACTCGGGCTTGAAGTGCTGCTTGAGCTCCTCGTGGACCTTCGACTTCATCCGCTCGTAGTCCGTGGACAGGTCGCCGCCGGCCTGGAAGCCCATCGACACGCCCTTGGCGATGTCGCGGGTGCCCAGGTTGGTGGTCATGATGATGACGGTGTTCTTGAAGTCGACCACCCGGCCCTGCGAGTCGGTGAGGCGGCCGTCCTCGAGGATCTGCAGGAGCGAGTTGAAGATGTCCACGTGGGCCTTCTCCACCTCGTCGAACAGCACCACGCTGAACGGCTTGCGGCGCACCTTCTCGGTGAGCTGGCCGCCCTCGTCGTAGCCGACGTACCCGGGGGGCGAGCCGAACAGGCGCGAGGCCGTGTGCTTCTCGCCGAACTCGGACATGTCCAGCTGGATGAGGGAGTCCTCGTCGCCGAAGAGGAACTCGGCGAGGGCCTTGGCCAGCTCCGTCTTGCCGACGCCCGTGGGGCCGGCGAAGATGAACGAGCCGCCGGGGCGCTTGGGATCCTTCAGACCCGCACGCGTGCGGCGGATCGCCTGGGACAGCGCCTTGATGGCCTCGTCCTGACCGATGACGCGCTTGTGCAGCTCGTCCTCCATGTGGAGCAGCCGCGAGGACTCCTCCTCGGTGAGCTTGACGATCGGGATGCCGGTCGAGGCCGCGAGGACCTCGGCGATGACCTCCTCGGAGACGGTCGTGACGGCGTCGGACTCGCCGTGACGCCAGGCCTTCTCCTTCTCGTCGCGCTCGGTCTTGAGCTTCTGCTCCTCGTCGCGGAGGCTCGCGGCGAGCTCGAAGTCCTGCCCGTCGATCGCCTCCTCCTTCTTCTTCCGCGTCTCCTCGATGCGGGTGTCGAAGGCCTTGAGCTCCGGCGGGGCGGTGAGACGGCGGATGCGCAGGCGCGCGCCTGCCTCGTCGATCAGGTCGATCGCCTTGTCCGGGAGGAAGCGGTCGTTGACGTAGCGGTCCGCGAGGTTCGCGGCGGCGACGAGGGCGCTGTCGGTGATGGTCACCTTGTGGTGCGCCTCGTAGCGGTCCCGCAGGCCCTTGAGGATCTCGATGGTGTGGACGATCGAGGGCTCGTCGACGGTGATCGGCTGGAAGCGGCGCTCGAGGGCCGCGTCCTTCTCGATGTGCTTGCGGTACTCCTCGAGCGTGGTCGCACCGATGGTCTGCAGCTCGCCGCGGGCGAGCATCGGCTTGAGGATGCTGGCCGCGTCGATCGCGCCCTCGGCGGCACCGGCACCGACGAGGGTGTGGATCTCGTCGATGAACAGGATGATGTCGCCGCGCGTGCGGATCTCCTTGAGCACCTTCTTCAGACGCTCCTCGAAGTCGCCGCGGTAGCGGGAGCCCGCCACGAGGGAGCCGAGGTCGAGCGTGTAGAGCTGCTTGTCCTTGAGCGTCTCGGGGACGTCCCCGGCGACGATCGACTGGGCGAGGCCCTCGACGACGGCGCTCTTGCCGACGCCCGGCTCACCGATCAGCACCGGGTTGTTCTTGGTGCGACGGCTGAGCACCTGCATGACGCGCTCGGCCTCGTGCTCGCGCCCGATCACCGGGTCGAGGTTGCCCTCGCGCGCGGCCTGGGTGAGGTTGCGGCCGAACTGGTCCAGCACGAGCGAACCGGCGGGCTGACCCTCGGCGGGGCCACCGGCGGCGGCCGGCTCCTTGCCCTGGTAGCCGGAGAGGCGCTCGATGACCTCCTGGCGCACGGCGGCGGGCTCGGCCTTCAGGCGGGAGAGGACCTTGACGGCCGTTCCCTCACCCTCGCGCAGCAGACCCAGCAGGATGTGCTCGGTGCCGATGTAGTTGTGGCCCAGCTGCAGCGCCTCGCGCAGGGACAGCTCGAGCACCTTCTTCGCCCGGGGCGTGAAGGGGATGTGCCCGCTCGGCGTCTGGTTGCCCTCACCGATGATGTCGCGCACCTGCTCGCGGACGGCGTCGAGCGTGACGCCGAGGGCCTCGAGGGCCTTCGCGCCCACGCCCTCGTTCTCGTGGATCAGGCCGAGCAGGATGTGCTCGGTGCCGATGTAGTTGTGGTTGAGCAGGCGAGCCTCGTCCTGTGCCAGGACGACGACGCGGCGGGCCCGGTCGGTGAACCGTTCGAACATGGTCCTCCCCCATTCGTGGTGGTGATGGATCGAGACTACGCGCGAATCCCGGAGGGGCCAGTGCTGTTCGCCGCGGGCGTGACGACGCCGTCCCCCGGTGCGCTCGCCGAGCTCGGCGCCCGCGACCGCACCCAGGCCGTCGTCACCGCCGACCGCAGCGGGCTCGTGGACCCCGGGCCGGGGTGAGAGCGCGGAGCATGCACAGGCCAGGGGGGATACGCTGGGACGCGGCCGCCCGGCAGGCGCGCCCGCACCCCCGCGGCGATGCGGGGGCCGTGCGTCGCCGGGAGCACACGAACCAGCTGGAACGGAGAGACATGGCTGACCTCAGGGTGGACGTGACCCGCGCGGACGCGGTGCTGATCGGCGGGGGCATCGCGAGCGCGACCCTCGCGGCGATGATCAGCGAGCTCGAGCCCGGCTGGGACGTGCAGGTGATCGAGAAGCTCGACGACATCGGCCTCGAGTCGAGCGACGGCTGGAACAACGCCGGCACCGGCCACAGCGCACTGTGCGAGCTCAACTACACGCCGCAGGACGTCGACGGCTCGGTGAGCCCCGCCAAGGCCATCGCGATCAACGAGCAGTTCCAGGTGAGCCGCCAGTTCTGGGCGCACCTCGTGGAGAACGACCGCATCGGGGACCCCGGCGCGTTCATCCACTCCGTGCCCCACATGAGCTTCGTCCACGGGATCGACAGCGTGGACTACCTGCGCCGCCGCCACGAGGCGCTCACGGCGAACCCCCTGTTCGACCGGATGCGCTTCACGACCGAGCACGCGCAGCTCTCCGAGTGGGCGCCGCTGGTCGCGCAGGAGCGGCCCGTCACCGAGACGATCGCCGCGACCTGGTCCCCAGACGGCACCGACGTCGACTTCGGCGCGCTGACCGGCCTGCTGCTCGAGCACGCGCGCCGCGTCGGCACGACCGTCAGCACCGGCTGGGAGGTCGTGGACCTGCGCCGCATGGGCACGGACTGGGGCGTCATGTCCCGCTCCACGAGCACCGGCGAGACCCGGGTCGTGCGCACCCCGTTCGTCTTCGTCGGCGCGGGCGGCGCGGCGCTGCCGCTGCTGCAGAAGGCCGGGATCCCCGAGATCGACGGCTTCGGCGGCTTCCCGATCTCCGGGCAGTGGCTGCGCTGCACGAACCCCGAGGTGATCGCCCGTCACGACGCGAAGGTCTACGGCAAGGCCGCCGTCGGCGCCCCGCCGATGAGCGTGCCCCATCTCGACACCCGGTACATCGACGGCGAGCGCTCGCTCATGTTCGGCCCGTACGCCGGCTGGTCCCCGAAGTTCCTCAAGACCGGCAGCTACACCGACCTCTTCACGTCGATCACGCCGAAGAACGTCACCCGCATGATGGCCGTGGCGCCGCCGAACCTCGACCTCATGACGTACCTCGCCTCCCAGCTCGCCGCGACGTCGAAGCAGCGCTTCGCGGCGCTCGAGGAGTACATGCCCTCGGCGCGGCCGGAGGACTGGGAGCAGATCACCGCCGGCCAGCGGGTCCAGGTCATCGCCCCGGACAAGGACAAGCACGGCGTGCTGCAGTTCGGCACGCAGGTGATCACCGCGGCGGACGGCTCGATCGGCGGCATGCTCGGGGCCTCCCCCGGCGCCTCGACCGCGACGGACATCATGATCCGCCTGCTGACGCGCATGTTCCCCGAGCGCGAGGACGCCTGGCGCCCGATCATCGCGCGCATGGTGCCCAGCTGGGGCACCCAGCTCTCCTCGGACGCCGACGCCGCGCACGCCTCCCTCGAGCGCACCGCCGCGGCCCTCGGCCTCACCCACGACTGACCACCAGGCGGCCCTCCCGGGGCCGCGGACCCGGAGGGATCCCCATGCGCATCTCGCTGATGACCACCTGTCTGGTGGACGTGATGGCGCCCGACGTCGCCGCGTCGACGGTGCGTCTGCTCGAGCGGCTCGGTCACGAGGTGGTCTTCGACCGCCGACAGACCTGCTGCGGGCAGATGCACACGAACACCGGCTATTACACCGAGGCCGCTCCCGTGGTGCGGCAGTTCGTGGACACCTTCGAGCCCGCGCTCGACGAGGTCGACGCGATCGTCATGCCCTCGGGCTCGTGCGCCGGCTGCGTCCGCGACCAGCACGCGCTCGTCGCACGGCACGAGGGGGACAGCGAGCTCGAGGAGCGCGCCGGCCGCGTGGCCGCGAAGACCTACGAGCTCTCCGAGCTACTCGTGGACGTGCTCAAGGTGACCGACGTCGGCGCCTACTTCCCGCACACCGTCACCTACCACCCCACGTGCCACTCGATGCGCGTGCTCAAGGTGGGGCCGCGCCCGCTGAAGCTCCTGCGGGCCGTCGAGGGCATCGAGGTCGTGAACCTCCCGGAGTCGGACACCTGCTGCGGGTTCGGCGGGACCTTCTCGGTGAAGAACGACGCGACCTCCGACGCGATGGTCACCGACAAGGCCGCGAACGTGGTGCGCACGGGCGCGGACTTCGTCGTCGCCGGGGACGCCTCGTGCCTCATGAACATCGGCGGGAAGCTGCACCGCACAGGCGCGGCGCCCCGGCCCGTGCACCTCGCGCAGATCCTCGCCTCGACCCGCGAGGAGCCGTTCGTGCCCTCGGAGACGATCCTCGGGAGGGCCTCATGAGCGCGACCGTGAACCTGGGCATGCCGGCGGTGCGCCCGCAGCACGCCTCCCCCTCCTCGACGCTGCGCGGGACCCGCGGGTTCCCCGACGCCGCCCGCGAGGAGCTGACCGACGAGGTCCTGCGCGGCAACCTCCGCCACGCGACCACCACGATCCAGGCGAAGCGCGCCGGCGTGGTGCGCGAGGTGCGCGACTGGCAGAAGCTCCGCAACGCCGGCAGCGCCCTGAAGTGGCAGGTCACCGATCACCTCCCGGAGCTGCTCGAGCAGCTCGAGGAGTCCGTGACCGCGGCCGGCGGCACCGTGCACTGGGCACGGGACGCCGAGGAGGCCGGCGAGATCGTCACCTCCCTCGCGATCGAGCGCGGCGCCCGCGAGATCCTCAAGGTCAAGTCGATGGCCACGCAGGAGATCGCGCTGAACGAGACCCTCGAGCACGCGGGCATCCGCGCGATCGAGACGGACCTCGCCGAGCTCATCGTCCAGCTCGCCGGGGACACCCCGAGCCACATCCTGGTCCCCGCGATCCACCGCAACCGCGCACAGATCCGCGAGATCTTCCTCGCGTCGATGCCGGACCTCGACCCCTCGATCACCGACGACCCCGCCGAGCTCGCGGGCGCCGCCCGCCGCTACCTGCGCGAGAAGTTCCTGGACTCCCCCGGCTCCGTCGCGGTCTCCGGCGCGAACTTCGCCGTCGCGGACACCGGCACCCTCGTGGTCGTCGAGTCCGAGGGCAACGGCCGCATGTGCCTGACCCTCCCGCGCACCCTCATCTCCGTCGTGGGGATCGAGAAGGTCGTGCCGAGCTTCCAGGACCTCGAGGTGTTCCTCCAGCTCCTGCCGCGCTCCTCGACCGGGGAGCGGATGAACCCGTACACGACCCTCTTCACGGGCGTGCGCGAGGGCGACGGCCCGCAGGAGTTCCACCTGGTGCTGCTCGACAACGGCCGCTCCGCGGTGCTCGAGGACCCGGACGGTCGCTCCGCGCTGCACTGCATCCGCTGCTCCGCCTGCCTGAACGTGTGCCCCGTGTACGCGCGCGCCGGCGGCCACGCGTACGGCTCGACCTACCCCGGCCCGATCGGGGCGATCCTCTCCCCGCAGATGACCGGGGTGCAGGACGCGGAGGACCCCTCGGCGACCCTGCCGTACGCCTCGAGCCTGTGCGGCGCGTGCTACGACGTGTGCCCGGTGAAGATCGACATCCCCGCGATCCTCGTGCACCTCCGCGCGAAGGACGTCGACCGTCGTCGCGGCACCCGCGGCGAGTTCCACGGCGCCTGGGACGTGTCGATGAAGGGCGCGAGCCGGCTCATGTCCTCCCCCCGCGCCTACGACATCGCCGTCCGCTCGGCGGGCACGCTCGCGAAGGTGATGCCGGGGAAGAACATCGGCACGCTGCCCCATGCGCTGCCGATCGTCCCGGGCTGGACCGACCACCGCGACCTGCCCAAGCCCGGACCGTCCTTCCGCTCCTGGTGGGACCAGCACGAGAAGCAGCGCGCCGCGGGATCGGCGTCCGGAGCGGGCGCCGCACCGGCGACCGGCGGCGACGAGCAGCAGGAGGACCAGGCATGAGCACGAGGCCCGCCGCCCGCCCCGTCCGCACCCCGGGGCTGAGCGCCAAGGAGGAGATCATGGCGCGGCTCCGCGCCGCCCTCGACGTGCCCCGCCGCGACGCGGTCACCGAGGCGGCCGACGTCCCCCGCGACTACCAGCGGGCCGACGACCGCCAGGAGGTCTCCACGGACCCCGCCAAGGTGCGCGACGTGCTCGCCCAGCGCATCGCGGACTACCGCGCGACCGTCCACCGCACGACGCCCTCCCAGCTCCCGGCCGCGATCGCCGAGGCGCTCGACGGCGCCGGATCGGTGATCGTCCCGCCCGGCGTCCCCGAGGGGTGGACCGCGCAGGTCGCCGCGACCGTGCAGGTCGACGACGGCACCCCCGGTCCCCGCGAGCTCGACGTCATCGACGCGGTCCTCACCGGCTGCCACACGGCGATCGCCGTGACCGGCACCCTCGTGCTGCGCTCCGACGACCTCTCCGGACGCCGGGCGCTGACCCTCGTCCCGGACCGCCACGTGGTCGTGGTGCAGGCCGACCAGGTGGTGCTCGGCGTGCCCAAGGGCATCGAGCGCATGGGCGAGGACCCCGCCTCCCCCTGGACCCTGATCTCCGGGCCGAGCGCCACGAGCGACATCGAGCTCGAGCGCGTCGAGGGCGTCCACGGTCCCCGGCAGCTGCACGTCGTCCTCGTCGACCCCGAGCCGGAGCCGGAGCCCGACTCCCCCGCCCCGGACGGCACCTCCGCCTCCGCCCCGACCTCCCAGGAGACCTACCGATGACCGTCCCCTCCCCCGCCTCCCGCGACCGCGGCGCGCTGCTCGCCCTCGCCGCCGGGCCGTACCGCGTCGAGGTCTCGACCGTGGGCGCGACCCTCGAGTCGCTCACCGTCGGCGGCCGCGACCTGCTGGTCCGCAGCCCCGAGCAGGGCCCCATGGCCCATTACCGCGGGGCGATCGTCGCCCCGTGGCCGAACCGCATCGGGGACGGCGCCTACACCTGGGACGGCCAGGAGCTGCAGACCCCGATCACCGAGGTCGAGCGGGGCAACGCCCTCCACGGCCTGGTCTCCTTCCAGGAGTTCGCGGTCGCCGAGGCCGGGGAGGACGAGCTCGTGCTGCGCACCGAGCTGTTCCCCACCCCCGGCTACCCCTTCCACCTGCTGCTCACGGTGCGCTACGCGCTGCACGAGGGCACGGGCCTGACGACCACCGTCACCGCCCGGAACCTCGGTGCGGCGGACGCCCCCTACGGCGTGTGCCCCCACCCCTACCTCGTCGCGGGGCCGGAGCCGCTGGACACCTGGACCCTGCAGGTCGCCGCGGCGACCGTGCTCACGGTGACCGAGGACCGCCTGCTGCCCACCGGCACCGCCCCGGTCGCCCCGGGCTCCGACTTCGACTTCTCGTCGCCGCGCGTGATCGGCGACCTCTTCATCGACCACGCGTTCACGGATCTCGCACGGGACGAGGACGGCCGGCTGACCGTGACGGTCACCGCCCCGGGCGGCACGGGCGTCGAGCTCAGCGCGGGCGAGGAGTGCCCGTGGCTGCAGCTGCACACCGGGGACCGCCCCGAGCCGGAGAACCACCGCCTGGGTCTCGCGACCGAGCCGATGACCTGCCCCCCGGACGCCTTCCGCTCCGGCGCCGACGTGGTGCGCCTGCGTCCGGAGGCGGAGCACACCGCGGCCTGGTCGATCCGCGGCTGGTGACCGCCCGCCGCTGAGCGGCGCACCGCAGGACGAGCTCGGGCCCGTCACCCCCGGAGGGTGACGGGCCCGAGCTCTCGGATCACCGCGGATCAGTCGCGGTGGGCCTCCTCGTAGGCGGAGCGCAGCGACGCGGCCACGCGGCCGCGGTCGGGGACCTCGTAGCCGTTCTCGCGGGCCCACTCGCGGATGCGGGCGGAGTCGCCGGAGGAGGCGGCGCGGCCGGCGCGGGTGGTCGAGCGGCGACCGCCCACGCGGCGGGCCTTCGCAGTCCACTCGCCGATGTCCTCGCGCAGCTTCGCGGCGTTCTCCTCGGAGAGGTCGATCTCGTAGGAGACGCCGTCGAGCGAGAAGCTCACCGTCTGCTCCGCCGTCGAGCCGTCGATGTCGTCGACGAGCTCCACATAGGTCTTCCGGGCCATGTCGGTACCTCCTCAGTACACAGTGTTCTCCGACTTCGTGAGAAGTGGAGGTCGATGGTCGTGCACCATTATGTGCGCGGCGGCCGAATATACACAACCGCCGCGCCGAATTCATGAGGAATTCCGCGCCGTTCCGGTTCCGCCGGCCGCATCGGGATCGTCGATTTTGTGACGAAGGCGGTATTCCTTCTCCGCCGCCTTCTCGGCGTCGCGCTCACTCTTGTCCGAGCGCAGCAGCGCACGCATCACGAACCAGAACACGAGCCCCACGGCGACCGGCGGGAGCAGGGAGCCGGCCTCGTACCAGAATCCACTGTCCATCTCAGGCCCCCGGCTTCACGAGCGGGAAGAGGATCGTCTCGCGGATGCCGAGCCCGGTGAGCGCCATGAGCAGGCGGTCGATGCCCATGCCCATGCCGCCCGTGGGCGGCAGGGCGTACTCCATCGCCTCGAGGAAGTCCTCGTCCAGGAGCATCGCCTCGTCGTCGCCCTGCGCGGCGAGCCGCGCCTGCTGCTCGAAGCGCTCACGCTGGATGACGGGGTCCACGAGCTCGGAGTAGCCGGTGCCGAGCTCGAAGCCGCGCACGTAGAGGTCCCACTTCTCGACGACCCCGGGGGTGTCCCGGTGCGCGCGCACGAGCGGGCTCGTCTCGACCGGGAAGTCCCGGACGAAGGTCGGAGCGTGGAGGTGGTCGCCCACGCGGTGCTCGAAGAGCTCCTCGACGAGCTTCCCGTGGCCGAACTTCGGGTGGTCCAGATCGAGATCGAGCGAACGAGCGATCGCGCGCAGCTCCTCGACGGTGGTCTCCGGGGTGATCTCCTGGCCGAGGGATTCCGAGAGGGAGCCGTAGACGGTGATCTTCGCCCATTCTCCGGAGAGGTCGTATTCGGTGCCGTCGGCGAGCGTGACGACCTGGGATCCGGTGACCGTCTCCGCGGCCTCCTGCACGAGCTGCTGCGTCAGCTCGCCGATCGTGTTGTAGTCCCCGTACGCCTGATATGCCTCGAGCATCGAGAACTCCGGGGAATGCGTGGAATCCGCGCCCTCGTTGCGGAAGTTCCGGTTGATCTCGAAGACACGGTCGAGGCCGCCCACGGCCGCGCGCTTGAGGAAGAGCTCCGGTGCGATCCGCAGGTAGAGGTCGAGGTCGAAGGCGTTCATGTGGGTCACGAACGGGCGTGCCGCGGCGCCCGAGGGGACCACCTGCAGCATCGGCGTCTCGACCTCGACGAACTCGCGGCGGTCGAAGGAGCCGCGCAGGGAGCGCATGAGGGCGGCGCGCTGGCGCACCGTGTCCCGCGCCTGCTGGCGCACGATGAGGTCCACGTACCGGCGGCGCACGCGGGACTCCTCGGAGAGGTCCGCGTGGAGCACCGGGAGCGGGCGCACGGCCTTCGCGGCCATCTGCCAGGCATCGGCGAAGATGCTCAGCTCGCCGCGGCGGGAGGCGCCCACGCGGCCGTGGAAGAACACGTGGTCGCCGAGGTCGACGTCCGCCTTGTACTGGGTCAGGCGCTCCTCGCCGACCTCGGCGAGGCTCAGCATGATCTGGATGCGCTCGCCCGCACCGTCCTGGACGGTCGCGAAGCACAGCTTGCCGGTGTTGCGCTGGAAGACGATGCGGCCGGCGATGCCCACCTCGACCTGCGTCTCCTGCCCGGCCTCGAGCTCGCCGTGCTCGGCACGGACCGCCGCGATCGTGGTGGTGACCGGCACGGAGACCGGGTAGGCCTCCTCACCGCGGTCGAGCAGTCGCTCCCGCTTGGAGCGGCGGACCGCCATCTGGTCGGAGGTGTCCGGCTGCTCGGCGGCGGGGGTCTCGTTGCTCATGGACGCGATTGTCCCACGACCACCCCGGACGGGGCCCGTGAGCTCAGGGTGCTGTCAGCGACACCACGGTCGCGTCGAGCAGGCGCGTGCCCTCGACCCGGGCGGCGAGGACGACGAGGGCCTCCCCGCGGTGCTCCGGGGTGATCGGGTCGAGGGTCGCGGGGTCCACGGCGAGCGCATAGGCCCACTCCGCCTCGTCCGACCCGAGCGCGTCGGCGAGGGTCCCGAGGACGGCGCCGACGGAGGGCGCGGCCTCCTGGGCCGCCGTGATCGTGCGGGAGAGCACGAGGGCGCGCTCACGGCCGGCGTCGGAGAGATAGGTGTTGCGGCTCGAGCGGGCGAGGCCCGTGGGCTCCCGCTGGATCTCCACGGGCTCGATCCGCACGGGGAGGTCGAGGTCGGCGACGAGGCGGGTGAGGATCGCGAGCTGCTGGGCGTCCTTGCGGCCGAACACGGCGACGTCGGGCGCGGCGAGCGTCAGCAGCTTCGTGACGACCGTGACGACCCCGTCGAAGTGCCCGGGACGGGCGGCGCCCTCGAGGAGCGTCCCGGCGCGGCCGGCGCTCACCGAGACGGTCGGCGGCAGCACGGGGTACATCTCCTCGGCCGAGGGCGCGAAGACGAGGTCCACTAGCCCGTCGACGGCGGCGAGGTCCGCGTCGAGGTCCCGCGGGTAGGCCTCGTAGTCCTCCCCCGGGCCGAACTGGAGGGGGTTGACGAAGTCGCTGAGGATCACGTGGTCCGCGACCTCGCGGGCGCGGGCGACGAGCGCGAGGTGGCCGTCGTGGAGGGCGCCCATCGTGGGGACCAGCGCGACGGTCCCCGGCAGGGCCGCTCGGGCCTCGCGGAGGGCGGCCTTCGTGGTGACGAGGTCGGTGGTGCGATCGGTGCCGGGGCGGGTCATGCGTCCTCCGTGTCGGGGTCCTCGAGCAGGGCGCGGATCCGCTGCTCCGTGAGGGAGGGTAGTCCCGAGCGGTCCAGGGCGGCGCGCGCGAGGGCGCGGTAGGTGGCGGAGGTGTCCGCGGGATCACCGGGCAGAGCGGTCGCGTCGAGGTCGTCGAGCGCGCCGAGGTGGGAGGCGACGGTGCCGGCGTCCCCGCGCACCACCGGTCCCGTGAGCGCGGCGGAGCCGTGCCGCAGGGCGTTGTCCAGGGCGGCCTCGAGCAGGGGCCGGAGCAGGTGCCCGGGCTCCTCGATCCCGATCCTCGCGAGCGCCTCGCGGGCCTGGTCCACGAGCACGACGAGGTGGTTCGCGCCGTGGGCGAGGGCCGCGTGGTAGAGCGCGCGGTCCCCCTCGGGGAGGACGAACCCCTCCCCTCCGAGCTCGACCACGAGCGCCGCGGCGATCGGGGCGAAGAGCTCGCTCGCCGTGATCGCCATGGGGCAGCCGAACAGTCGCGGGAGGTCGTCGCGGGTGCCGGTGAAGGTCATGGCGGGGTGGATCGCGAGCGTCGCGCACCCGGCCTCGGCGAGCGGGGCGAGCACCTCGGTCCCGTAGCGGCCGGAGGTGTGCACGACCAGCTGGCCTCCGGGCACGAGTCCCGTCGCGGCGATGCCCGCGGCGAGCGGGCCCAGCTGGTCGTCGGGCACGGCGAGGAGCAGCAGCTCGCTGCGCTCGACGATCGCGGGCACGTCGAGCAGCGGCACCCCGGGCAGGAGCTCCGCCGCCCGCTCGCGGGAGACGTCGGAGACGGCGTAGGCGCCGGTGATCGCATGGCCCTCCGCGCGCAGCGCCGCACCGAGCACGGCGCCCACGCGGCCCGCGCCGATGATGCCGATGCCGAGCCGGGGCGCGTCGGCGCTCATCGCCCCTCCCCCGTCCGTGATGCGCCGGAGGCGGCCGGTGCGGCCGCGGCCAGCGGCGGGACGGGCCAGCCGTCGCGCTTGGTGTAGCGGCGCGCGGTCGCGGCGTCGAGGGCGAGGGCGGCGTGCAGCACGAGGGCGTCGGCCCGCGGCAGGGCGTCGAGCTCGACCGTGTGACCGGCGACGGCGACGGAGAGGTCGAGGCTCCCGAGCCGGCGGGCGAGCGGGCCGTCCCCCACGGAGAGCTCCTGGACGCGGTCACGGGGGACGATCTGCACCCGCCGGGCGAGGAGACCGCTGCGGCGCACCACGGCGCCGGGGAGCAGGACGGTGACGACGGTGCGCCGGGCGTACCACTGCAGGGGGTGCGGCGCGCGCAGGCCGGGCAGCTCCCGGGCGGGCGCGGTGAGCAGCCGCTCGAGCGCGGCGAGGTCGTCGCCGGTCCCCAGCGGCGGGGCGAGGTGGCCGATGGTCGACGCGAGCTCGTCCGGGGTGCCCACGGGGAGCACGCTGCGGGCGCCGCCGTCCTCGTCCTCGTCGATGCCCGCGACGGTGACGGTCACAGCGGTCCAGCGCGGGGCGCGCCACAGCAGCGGCCGGCGCAGCTCGAGGCGCTGGATGCGGCCCGGGGCGATCGTGTCCGCCCGGGTGTTCGCGAGGCCGCGGCGCATCCGCAGCCCGGAGTCGGAGACGCGGGAGACGAAGCCCCAGCCGCTCTCGATGCGGCCGAACACGTAGCGCGGGACCGCGATCACGGCGGGGAGCAGCGGCACGAGGATGGCGATCGAGAGCCCCTCCTGCCAGATCGCGAGCGCGATCGTCACGCCCAGGCCGATGACGCTCGCGGCGAGGCCCAGCAGGAAGGAGCTGTCGCGCAGCAGGGAGCGGACCAGGCGCTCGGTGGGGATCTCGGCGATCAGCTCGCCGTCGGTGACGCCGTCGTGCAGGATCGCCCGGGCCCTCGCGGCGAGGTCCCCCTCCCCTGCGGGACGGTCCGCGGGATCGGGTGCTCCCGGCGACGACGTCGCCGCGGCTCCAATCGCCGGCGCAGCCCCGGGATCGACGGGCGTCCCCGGGGCCCTCGCCGCCGCTGTCCCCGACGT
Organism: Brachybacterium sp. SGAir0954; assembly: GCF_005490785.1. GTDB lineage: Bacteria > Actinomycetota > Actinomycetes > Actinomycetales > Dermabacteraceae > Brachybacterium > Brachybacterium rhamnosum. Next base: position 2,776,645 of record NZ_CP027295.1, read on the forward strand.
CTCCGCGCCGGCTGCTCCGGTCGCGCCCGCGGGCCCGCCGTCGGCCGACGCCCCGGCCCCGGGCGCAGGTCCGTCCACGGTCGCCGGTCCGGCCCCGGGCACGGTCCCGGCGGCGACCTCGAGGATCCGTCGCCGCAGGTCCTCCGCCTCCGCGGAGCGCACGTAGGCGATGTCGAGGTAGGACTCGCCGCCGCCGGCGACCTCGATCCGCACCTTCGCGAGGCCCAGCAGGCGCGCGAGGAGGGGACGCTCGAGGGAGACCGACTCTATCCGGGCGCGCGGGGCGAACTGCCGGGTGCGGCTGAGCAGACCGCTGCGGCGCACCACGCCGTCCGCGTCCACGCCGTAGCTCGTGGCCCACCACGACAGGGCCGAGACCACGACGCCGATGACCACCGCGGCCCCGAGGACCCCCAGGCCGATCAGCAGCCGTCGCACGGTGAAGTCCCCCACGAGGGCGGCGAGATTCTGCGCGGTGAGCACGGCGACCGCGCCGACCACGATCCGCCACCCGGTGACGAGCGGGGTCAGCGGGTGGGTGCGACGGTGCCCCGGAGGGAGCGCGGAGCTCACAGCGCCGCCATCCGGTCCACGCCGCGCTCCGCGAGGAGGCCGCGCAGGCGCTCCGCCTCGTCCCGCGGGAGGCCGGGCAGCGAGGGCGCCTCGTCGGAGGCGCCGGTCGTGAGCTCGAGGGTCGCGAGGCCGTAGCGGCGCTCGATCGGCCCCTCGCCGATCGTCACGGACTGCACTCGGCCGTAGGGCACGGTCGAGACCGTGCGGAACATGACCCCGCGGGCGATCACGAGCTCCTGCTCGCCGTCGAGGTAGCCGATCGCCCGCACCCGGCGCGGGGTGAGCAGCAGGGACTGGACGATCACGGCGAGCGGCACGACGGCGACCGCGGCGATCCACCACCAGGAGGTGATCGCGGCGAGCACGACGGCGCCGACGGCCAGGGCGAGCGCGATCACGTACCCCGGGATCGCCGCGAGGTAGCGGGCGGGGACGAGCGAGGGCGAGACCGGGCGCAGCCCGTCGACGCCGAGCAGCCTCCCGTCGCGGATCGTCGGGGCGGGCTCGTGCCCGGCGGCGGTCCCGTGCGGCGTGCTGTGCTCGACCGGCGCGGTGGGCTCGCCGGGTGCGGTGGGCTCGTGCGGCGCGGTGGGCTCGTCGGGCGAGGAGGTCATGGGGACATCGTGTCATCGATGCCGGGGCGCAGGGCTCCCCGGAGGTCGAGGGACGCTCCGACGGACGTCGCCCCCGTCGCCGCCCGGCTCAGGACCCGACGTGCGCGCGCTCCCCGCCCTCGCCGTCCTGCGGGGGCAGCGTGCCCCAGCGCTCCACGACGACGCCCAGAACGCCCAGGGCAGTGCCCGCGAGGGCCGCGGCGGTGCTCGGCACCACCGCGGTCCACAGATCGCCGGTGCCGGTGACCAGGAGGAACAGCGCCTGCCCGGAGAACAGCCCGCCGACGATCGCGCCCGTGTAGGCGCAGGCCCGGGCGATCAGCACGGTCCGGTAGGCGGTGGGCAGGTCGATCTGGTGACGGCGCGGGGCGAGCGTGGGGTGCTCGTCGCGGTCCCGGCTCTCGACCATGTAGCGCCGCAGCGGGAGGCCGTGCACGAGCAGCACGCCGATGAGCGCGAGCTCGACGACCGTGGTGAGCCAGCCCGTGACCGGGACGCTGCGACCGCGGGCCGCCATGACGTCGAGGACCTGCGCGCCGAGGCCCGTGCCGATCAGCCAGATCAGCACCAGCAGCGGGATGCTCAGCGGCTTCACGAGCGCGCGTACCCCGGGATCGCGGGGCCGGGGCGCAGGCCGTCCCGGTCGGGGGCGACCGCGGCGAGGGCGGCGACCTCGCCGCGCCCGGGCAGCAGGGCCCCGGGCCGGGCGAGCCGCCACGGCTCCAGCACGAAGGCGCGCTCATGGGCGCGCGGGTGCGGGAGGGTGAGCTCCTCGTCCTCGCTCGTGTGTGCGCCGTAGGCGATGACGTCGACGTCGAGGGTGCGCGGGCCCCAGCGCACGAGGCGCTCACGGCGGGCGTCCTGCTCGAGGCGCTGGCACTGCGCGAGCAGCGCGAAGGGCGACAGCGCGGTGCGCACGCCGATCACGGCGTTGAGGAAGGCGTCCTGCTCGACCCCGCCCACCGGGTCGGTCTCGACCACCGGGGAGGTCCAGTCCACCTCGACACCGGGCGTGCGGTCCAGGAGCTCCAGCGCCCGCGCGAGGTGCTCTTCGCGGTCACCGAGGTTGGTGCCCACGGCGAGCACCGCGTCGACGGGCTCGGCGTCGCGGACGATCCGCAGCCGCACGTCGTCCACGGGCAGGCCGACGGGCGCCGCGGGCTTGTGCACGGTCACCTCGATGCGGCGCACGAGGGGGTCGCCGATCGTCCCCAGCACCCGGGCGGCGAGGCGCTCGGCGAGGGTCTCGACGAGCGCGACGGGCTCGCCCTCGATCTCCTCGCGGGCGATCCGCGCGACCTCGGCGTAGTTCACGGTCCGCTCGAGACGGTCGCTGCGGCCGGCGGCGGCGGTGTCCACGTGCAGGGCGACGTCCACGACGAACTGCTGGCCGAGCTCCGTCTCCTCGGCGAGCACGCCGTGGCGGCCCCAGGCGCGGATCCCGGCGACGTCGATGCGGTCGCGGGCGGGCTCGGTCGCGGCGAGGCTCATGCGCGCTCCTCCTGTCGGGTCCCCCGGGCATGGCGCAGGCGGTCGCCGACCCGCACCGCGGCGAGGTTCGCGGGCACCTCGTGCACGCGCACGGCCCAGGCGCCGCGCTCCGCGCTGTAGGCGCTGATCGCGGCCGTCGCCGCGTCGCGGTCCACGTCGAGCGCCCCCACGAAGCGTTTGCGGGAGGCGCCGATGAGCACGGGCAGGCCGTGGGAGGCGATCGACTCCCAGTGCGCGAGCAGCTCCCAGTTCTGGTCACCGGTCTTGGAGAAGCCGAGCCCCGGGTCCGCGACGAGGAAGTCGTCCTCGAGCCCTGCGGTGCGGAGCGCCTCGAGGCGGGCGTCGAGCTCGGCGGCGCTCTGCGCGGCGACGTCCTCGTAGACGGCGAGGTCGTTCATGACGTCGCTGTGGCCGCGCCAGTGCATCGCGATGAACACCGGCGGGGTGCCCAGTCGCGTGCGCAGGCCCGCGGCGATGGTGCCCATGTCGCGGTCCGCGGAGCCCGCGGAGACGTCGTTGACGATGAGCGCACCGGCCTCGACGGAGGCCGCGGCGACGGAGGAGCGCATGGTGTCCACGCTCAGAGTGACCCCCTCGGCGGCGAGGGCGGCGACCACGGGGAGCACGCGTCGCAGCTCCTCCTGCTCGTCGACGCGGGGAGCGCCCGGGCGGGTGGACTCACCGCCCACGTCGATGATGTCCGCGCCCTGCTCGAGGAGGAGCCGGGCGTGCGCGACGGCCTCCTCGTAGCGGTCGTGGTGGCCGCCGTCGGAGAAGGAGTCGGGGGTGACGTTGAGGACGCCCATGACGAGCGTGCGGTCCTCCCCCAGGGACGCGGGCAGCCCCCGGGGTCGGCGCACCGGCGTGCCCACGGCTCAGCCCCGCTGGATGAGGCTCATGGCCTCGGCGCGGGTCGCGCCGTCGCGCAGCTGACCGCGCACGGCGCTGGTCACGGTGCGGGCGCCCTCGGCGCGCACGCCGCGCATGGACATGCACTGGTGCTCCGCCTCGAGGACGACGATCGCGCCGGCCGCGCCGAGCTCCTCCATGAGGGCCTCCGCGATCTGGGTCGTGATCCGCTCCTGCACCTGCGGGCGCCGCGCGTACACGTGGACGAGGCGGGCGAGCTTGCTCAGCCCCGTCACGCGTCCGTTCCCCGGGATGTAGCCCACGTGGGCGACGCCGTGGAAGGGCAGCAGGTGGTGCTCGCACAGCGAGTGGAAGCGGATGTCCCGCACCAGCACGAGCTCCTGGTGGTCGATCTCGAAGGTCGTGGACAGCGGCTCGTGCGCGTCCTTGTCGAGTCCCTCGAAGACCTCGGCGTACATGCGCGCCACCCGCGCCGGGGTGTCGCGCAGCCCGTCGCGGTCGGGGTCCTCCCCGATGCCCGCGAGGATCTCGCGGACACCGGCGGCGACGCGGTCCAGGTCGACCGGCATCTCAGTACCCCGTCCCGTCGCTCTGACCGGGGGCGCCCGGGATCCCGGGGCCGTCGCCGCCCGGATGGGGCAGCTCGGGGGCGCCCGGCTGCAGCGGCTCCCCGGCGTCGTGGGACTCGGTTCCCGTGCCGGTCGTGCTCACGCCGACGCTCGGCGGGGCGAGGGCGGGGCGGTCGGTGTCCGACTGCCACACCTCGCGCCGCGGGTGCTTGCGGACGTCCGCGAAGATCGCGGCGAGGTCGTGCTCGTTGAGGGTCTCCTTCTCCAGGAGCTCCTCGACGAGCCGGTCCAGCACGTCGCGGTTCTCGGAGATGACGGCCCAGGCCTCGTCGAGGGCGTTGTCGAGCAGCGCGCGGACCTCCTGGTCCACGATGCTCGCCGTCTCCGCGCTGTAGGCGGGGCCCTGGCCCTGCTGCATGCCCACGAAGACCTCGTCCTGGTCGCCGGAGAGGGCGACCTGGCCGATCTTCCCGCTCATGCCGAGCTGCGTGACCATCGTGCGCGCGATCTTCGTCGCGTTCTGCAGGTCGGAGCTGGGACCGGTGGTGACGTCGTGGAAGATGCTCTCCTCGACGGCGTAGCCGCCCATGGCGTAGGCCAGGCGGTCCAGCAGCTCGTTGCGGGACTGGTAGTTGCGGTCCTGGGTGGGGACCACCATCGTGTAGCCGCCCGCGCGGCCGCGCGGCAGGATCGTCACCTTGGTGACCGGGGCGGAGTTGTTCATGGCCGCCGCCACGAGCGCGTGGCCGCCCTCGTGGTACGCGGTCATCTGGCGCTCGCGCTCGGACATGACCTTCGAATACCGCTGCGGGCCCATGGAGACGCGGTCGATCGCCTCGTCCAGCGCCCGGTTGTCGATGATCTGGTTGCCGGAGCGGGCCGTGAGCAGCGCGGCCTCGTTGAGCACGTTCGCGAGATCCGCACCGGACATGCCGATCGTGCGGCGGGCGACGGCCTCGAGGTCGACGTCGTGCGCGAGCGGCTTGCCCTTCGCGTGCACGGTGAGGATGTGCAGGCGGCCCTTGAGGTCGGGCGCCTCGACCGCGATCTGGCGGTCGAAGCGGCCCGGGCGCAGCAGCGCCGGGTCGAGGATGTCCACGCGGTTGGTGGCGGCGATGAGGATGACGTTCTGGTTCTCGTCGAAGCCGTCCATCTCGACGAGCATCTGGTTCAGCGTCTGCTCGCGCTCGTCGTGGCCGCCGCCCATGCCGGCGCCGCGATGGCGGCCCACGGCGTCGATCTCGTCGATGAAGATGATCGCGGGGGCGTTCTCCTTCGCCGTCGAGAAGAGGTCGCGCACACGGCTCGCGCCGACGCCCACGAACATCTCCACGAAGTCGGAGCCGGAGATCGAGTAGAAGGGCACGTTCGCCTCGCCGGCCACGGCCCGCGCGAGGAGCGTCTTGCCGGTGCCGGGAGGGCCGTACAGCAGCACGCCCTTGGGGATCTTGGCGCCCACGGCCTGGTACTTGCCCGGATCCACGAGGAACTGCTTGATCTCGTCGAGCTCCTCGACGGCCTCCTCGGCGCCCGCGACGTCCGCGAAGGTGACCTTCGGGGACTCCTTGTTGAACAGCTTCGCCTTGGACTTGCCGAACTGCATCGCCCGGCCGCCGCCGCCCTGGGCGTTCATGATGAGGAACCAGAACAGGCCGATGAAGATCAGCAGCGGCAGGAAGGACACCAGGAGCGTCGACCACCAGGAGCTGGTGGCGATCTCGTCGGTGTAGCCCTTCTCGGGATCCGCGGCGGTGACGGCGGAGACGACGTCGTCCGCGCGGGCGGTGACGTAGGAGAACTGGACCTTCTTGCCCTTGTCCTCGTCGCCGTCCTTGTAGTTCTCGGTGAGCACGAGGTCGACGCGCTGCTGGTTGCCGTCGATGATCTTGGCCTGCTCGACGGTGCCGCCCTTGAGCAGCTCGAGCCCCTGCTCGGTGTCGACCTGCTGGTAGCCGTCCCGACCGAGGAAGGTGAACAGGACCATGCCGGCCAGCAGCGCCACCACCACCCAGATCGCGATGGAGGTGAACGGGCGCTTGCGCCGCCCGGACCGGGAGGTGGAGGGGTCGTTCGCCATGTCAGCCCTCGTAGACCGAGCGCTTGAGGACGCCCACGTAGGGGAGGTTCCGGTAGGTCTCCGCGTAGTCGAGCCCGTAGCCGATGACGAACTCGTTGGGGATGTCGAAGCCGAGGTAGCGCACGTCGATCTCGACCTTCGCGGCGTCCGGCTTGCGCAGCAGGGTCGCGATCTCGACGGACTTCGGGCCGCGCGAGCGCAGGTTCGCGAGGAGCCACTTCAGTGTGAGCCCCGAGTCGATGATGTCCTCGACGATGAGCACGTGGCGGTTCGAGATGTCCGCGCCGAGGTCCTTGAGGATGCGGACGACGCCGGAGGACTTGGTGCCCGATCCGTACGAGGAGACGGCCATCCAGTCCATCTCGACGCTGAGGTCCGTCGCGCGGGCGAGGTCCGCCATGACCATGACGGCGCCCTTGAGCACGCCCACCATGATCGGGGGCTCGTCCGCGTAGTCCTCGGCGATCTGCCGGCCGAGCTCGGCGAGCCGATCGGCGATCTGCTGCTCGGTCAGCAGCACGCGATCGACGTCGGGGTGGATGTGCGTCTGGGGCACGCGGGTCTCCTCCGTGGGTGCGTGGGTGCGGTCGCCGCGCCTCGAGGTCCTCAGGGGTCACCCCTTCGCCATACCAGCATTCCGTCGCGACGAGCGACCTCGATCCTACCCGGAAGGGGCACCGCTGCCTGACCGTGCCATGTGACGGTCAGGGAGTCCGCGGCGAGCACCTGCCGGCGCAGCAGGGACTTGCCCGAGGAGGAGCCCGCGGCGGCCGCCGCACGGCGCGAGGCGTCGCGCAGCACCCGGGTGCGCAGCGGGGTCGGGGCGGCGGCGAGGGCGTGCACGTCCAACAGCAGCAGGTCCCGCTCCTCCCGGAGCTCGCCGCCGTCGCGGGTGAGGGCCGCGAGCAGCTCCTCGGCCTCGGCGTCGAGATGGTCGGCGTCGGGGCGCACGAGCTCGGCGGTGCGGGCGAGGTTCTCATCGATCTGCTCGCCGAGCAGCTCCCGCAGCAGCGGGAGCGCCCGGTGGCGCACGCGGGCACGGAGCAGGGACTCGTCCGCGTTCATCGGGTCCTCCCACCACTCGAGCTCGTGCACGCGGCAGATCTCCTCGGTGTCCGCGCGGCGCAGCCAGGTGCTCTCGTCGCGGCCGCTACCGAGGAACGGTCGCAGGATCGCGCCGCGGCGGCGCGGGATCCCGGCGAGTGCGCGGGGCCCGGCGCCGCGGGCGAGGCCCATGAGCACCTGCTCGGCCTGGTCGTCGAGGGTGTGGCCGAGCAGCAGCGCGAGCGAACCCCGCTCCTCGACGAGGTGGACCAGGGCCTCGTGGCGGGCGGTGCGCGCGGCGGCCTCGACGCCGCCGCCGGTCGTGAGGTCCACGGCGACGTGCAGCACGATCGCCTCCGCACCGAGGTCCTCCGCCTGGACCCGGGCGCGCTCGGCGACTCCCGCGGAGCCCTCCTGGAGACCGTGGTCGACGATCGCGGCGAGCGTGCCGAGGCCCATGCGGCGTCCCACCCACACCGTGGTGGCGAGCAGGGCGAGGGAGTCCGCCCCGCCGCTGAGCCCCACGACGAGGGTCGGGGTGTAGCGGGCGGCGTCGGTGTCGTCGGCGAGCTGCTCGATCCGCTCGGTGAGCGCGAGCCGCACCGCCGTGCGGGCGCGGGCGACGACGGGCGGCGGTCCGGCCATCACTCGCCCTGGACGAGCTCGGCGGCGACGGCGTCCGCCGCGGCGCGGGCCTCCGCGGCGCGCGAGCCGTCGAAGCCGTGGACGACGATCGAGTAGCCGACGGTCCGGCCGTCGGGGAGGACGGCGGTCCCCGCGAGCGCCGAGGACCCGCCCAGGTAGCCGGTCTTGCCCCGCACCAGGCCGCGGGCGGTGCTCGCCTCCTTCTCGGAGAACCGTTCGGCGAGAGTCCCGGAGAGCCCGGCGATCGGCACGTCGTAGAGGATCGGGGTGAGGGCCGGCACGCCGCCAGAGGCGACCTCGCCGAGCACGGCGGCGAGCAGAGCGGGCGGGACCCGGTTCTGCGTCGAGAGGCCCGAGGCGTCCCGGATCACGAGGTCGTCGAGGTCGCTCGAGGGCACACCGACCTCGGCGGCCAGCTCGCGGACCCCGTCGGTGAGGGCGGCGGCCGCACCCTCGGGCGTGGTCGGCTCGCCGCGGGCGGCGGCGAGCAGGTGGCCGAGCAGCTCGGCGGTCGTGTTGTCGGAGATCTGGAGGGTGTGGCGGACGATCTCGGAGAGCGGCGCGGACTCGACCTCGACGGCGGCGGCGCCCTCCGGCGCGGTCCCCTCGGAGACGGACCCCTCCACGTCCACCCCCTGCTCCCCCAGCAGCTCGGCGAAGCGGGAGGCGACGTCCCCGACGGGATCGGTGGACTTGGGTCCGTATTCCTCGCCGTCGAGCCACCCCTCGTCCAGAGCCATCGCCGCGGTCGGGGTGACCCAGCCGCCCGCGGTCCCGTTGCTCCCCCATGCGGGGTTCTCCCCGCCCTGGATCGCGGAGGTGTCCACGGCGAGGTGGACCGTGCCGCTCCCCTGCTCGCGGGCCAGCCCCGCGGCACCCTCCGCGAGAGTGCGGAGGTCGCCCTCGTCGAGCGTCATGTCACCCTCGCCCTGCAGCACGACAGTGCCGTCGCTCACGAGGGCCCGTGTGGTCAGGGTCTCCCCGGGGTCCACCTCGCTCAGCAGCGCGGCGGCGGTGAGCAGCTTGAGGGTCGACGCGGGCACCCGGGCCGTCCCGGCGTCGCGCTCGGCGATCACCTCGCCGGTCCCGGCGTCCACGACGCTGTAGGCGAGGTTCCCGTCGACCACCGGCTCGGAGGCGTGCTCGTCCATACGGGAGGCCAGGTCGGCGGAGGTTTCCGGGTCCACGCTCGGCGCTATCCCGCCGCTCGGGGCGGGCACCGTGACGCGCTCGTCGTCCTCGGCGACGGCACGCGGGCCGGCCTCCTGACCGCTCCCGGAGGAGACGGTCGTGAGGACCCCCGGGAAGGCGTCGGCGAGGTCGCCCACCACGTAGAAGCTCAGCGGGACGGCCGCGCACAGCGCGATCGCCGTGTTCCGCCATATGCGCTCGGAGACCATTCCCCCACGATAGAGTGTCGAGGTCAGTACGAGAGCCCGCTGGGCCAGGAGCAATGGAGCGGCAGTCGTGGAATTCGACGTGACCATCGAGATCCCCCGGGGGAACCGCAACAAGTACGAGGTGGATCACCACAACGGTCGCATCCGGCTGGACCGGATGCTGTTCACCGCCACCCGCTATCCCGATGACTACGGGTTCATCGAGGGCACCCTCGGTGAGGACGGCGACCCGCTGGACTGCTTGGTCCTGCTCGAGGAGCCGACCTTCCCGGGCTGCCTGATCCGCTGCCGTGCGCTGGGCATGTTCCGCATGCGCGACGAGGCCGGCGGCGACGACAAGATCGTGGCCGTGCCCGTCGGCGACCGCCGTCAGGTGCGTCGTCAGGAGCTCACGGACGTCTCCGAGTTCCACCGCCTGGAGATCCAGCACTTCTTCGAGGTCTACAAGGACCTCGAGCCGGGCAAGAGCGTCGAGGGCGCCCACTGGGAGGGCCGTTCGGACGCCGAGGCCGAGATCCGTCGCTCCTACGAGCGCGCCGTCGGCACCGAGCACGAGAACGAGTTCACCCGCGTCGACTGAGCGCGGCGCGTCCGAGGCACGGCCCCGACCGAGCGGAAGGGCCCCGGATCCTGTGATCCGGGGCCCTTCGACGTCGGGTGCGGGTGTCGCCGGGGTCAGCCGCGGCGGGCGTCGACCTGGTCCGGCGCGGTCCCCTCGACGGTCTCCCCATGGACGGTGACGGCCTGGGCGAAGATGTCCTCGAGGGCGGATACGACGCTGCGGGAGACGGCGCGGGCGCCCGCCCCGCCGATCACGGCGCCGATCCCGAAGGGGAGCAGCCGGCCCAGCCAGAGGCTGCCGCTGCGGGAGAGCACGCGGCGCCGCACGTACTTCGAGACCTGCTTCGTCACGAGCGAGGGGACGACGCCGCCGCCGGCGAGCACGCTCCCCCACTGGTGGCCGGAGCGACCCATCGCACGGGCGATGATCTGCTCGCCGCGCTCCCCGCTGAGGACGGCCATGAGCACGAGCCGGCGCGTGTTGCGGTCGCGCATGTCGATCTCGTGGATCTCCGCCGTCGCGAGCATCGCGAAGGCCGCGGCCTCGCCGAAGCTGAGCCCCTCGCCGACGGTCAGTCCCATCGCCGCGATCGTGCCGATGCCGGGGAGGGCGGCGGCGCCGCCGATCCCGGCGCCGCTCGCGGTCGCGAGCAGCGTGAAGCGGCGGGAGATCATGCGCAGCAGCTCGGCGCGGTCCGCCTCGGGGTGCGCGGCGCGCAGGTGCGCGACGTAGCGGCGCGCGAGCGGCGCCTGCGCGGCGACCGCGGAGTCGAGCACGGCGATCCAGCGCTCGTCGAGCGCGCTGTCGCCCTCCTCCGCGGGGATCTGGGCGGGGGTGTTGTCGGTCGAGGTCACCGGGTGCTCCGTTCCGTCGGTGGTGGGACGGGGACAACCTACCCGGAGAGCCCGGGACCGCCCTGCGCGGCGCGGTCCGGGGCGGCGCCGGTCCTCAGCGGCGGGCGGTGTCGACGACGACCTCGCCGTCGCCGAGGCGCTCGATGTCCCCGGTCAGGCCCAGGCGCCGCACGGCCTCGGGCAGCTCGGCGAGGCGGGGGACGTAGGTGTTGCCCGAGAAGGAGCGCGGGACCGATCGGTCGTGGCAGAGCACGCCGTGCAGGTGGTCGGTCTCGTGCTGGAGGATGCGGGCTGTCCAGCCCCGGTGCTCCTCGTCGACATCGCGCAGCTCACCGGTGGGCAGCAGCTCCGTCGCGCGCAGGCGCACGCGCCGGGAGCGGGGGACGATCGAGCTGAAGCCGTCCACGGAGAGGCAGCCCTCCCAGGCGTAGACCTGCTCGGTGCCGAGCAGCTCGACGGCGGGGTCGAGCAGGGCCCGCAGGGCGAGCGGGCGGCGCTCGAGGAGGTCGTCCTCCTCGTCCTCCCCCTCGTCACCGGCGTAGCGGTCCTCGACGACGACCATCTGCAGCGGCAGTCCGATCTGCGGGGCGGCGAGCCCGACCCCGGGCGCCTCGCGCATGGTCAGGGTCATCGCGTCGGCGAGCTCGGGCAGGAGCTCGGCGAGGCCGGCGTCGAGACGTGCGACGGCGCCCGCGGCGCGGCGGCGCAGCGCGGGGTGCCCCGTCTGGACTATGCGCAGCGGCGCGTCCGCGCTGTCGCGACGGTCGAGGAGGCGGCGGGCGAGATCGGAGATGTCCACCGGACAAGTATGGGCCACCGGTGCGCAGCCGACCTGGGCAGACGGTGGTCCCTGTCACAGGAGAGATGGGCTACACTCTCCCTGCCGGTGCAGGGAAGCACCACGCGATCCTGCGGAGTACCGGTGAGCACTGAGCAGTACTACTTCACAACGGATCGTCCGGCACGTACCTGCCGGTGAAGGGAATCACCATGGCTACCGTCACGTTCGACAACGCCTCGCGCGTCTACCCGGGCCAGGAGCGCCCGGCCGTGGACAACCTCAACATCGAGATCGGCGACGGCGAGTTCCTCGTCCTCGTCGGCCCCTCGGGTTGCGGCAAGTCCACCTCGCTGCGCATGCTCGCCGGTCTCGAGGAGATCGACGCGGGTCGCATCCTCATCGGCGACCGCGACGTCACCGACGTCCCCCCGAAGGATCGCGACATCGCGATGGTCTTCCAGAACTACGCCCTGTACCCGCACATGACCGTCGCGGACAACATGGGCTTCGCCCTGAAGATCGCGGGCACCCCGAAGGCGGAGATCCGCAAGCGCGTCGAGGACGCGGCCGCGATCCTCGACCTCACCGAGTACCTCGACCGCAAGCCGAAGGCGCTCTCCGGCGGTCAGCGTCAGCGTGTCGCCATGGGCCGCGCGATCGTCCGCTCGCCCCAGGTGTTCCTCATGGACGAGCCGCTCTCGAACCTCGACGCGAAGCTGCGTGTGTCCACCCGCACCCAGATCGCCTCGCTGCAGCGTCGTCTCGGCGTCACCACGGTGTACGTGACCCACGACCAGACCGAGGCCATGACGATGGGCGACCGCGTGGCCGTCCTCAACGCGGGCGTGCTCCAGCAGATCGACACCCCCCGCCGCATGTACGACCACCCGGACAACGTCTTCGTGGCCGGCTTCATCGGCTCCCCCGCGATGAACCTCATCGAGGAGAAGCTCACGGATCAGGGCGTGCAGTTCGGCGGCGCGACCCTCCCCGTGGACCGCACCACCCTCTCCGACACCAACGAGTCCTCCGTGACCGTGGGTGTGCGCCCCGAGGACCTCGAGCTCGTCGGTGACGGCCAGGGCCTCGCGGTCGAGGTCGACGTGGTCGAGGAGCTCGGCGCGGACGCCTACGTCTACGGCCGCCTCGCCGGCGCCGACGAGACCGCCAAGCCGGTCATCGCCCGCGTCGACGGCCGCCGCCCCCCGATGAAGGGGGAGACGGTGTACTTCCGCCCCAAGGAGGGCCACCTGCACCTGTTCGACGTGAAGTCCGGCCAGCGTCTCGGCGACTGACCTCCCAGGACTCGTCCTCGACGGGCGTCCGGCCACCGGCCGGGCGCCCGTCGCCCCTCCCCGGGGGCGCAGGTCCCGGCATCTCCCGTGCGAGGTGACCCCGACCTGGGGGACAATGGAGCCATGGCACCCCTGGAGATCACCGCGTCCCGTGCGGATCCGGCCCTGCTGGACCTGCCCTGGGAGCAGCCGCTGGAGGACTGGCCCGACGAGATCCTGGCCGCCCTCCCCCGCGGCATCTCCCGTCACGTGGTCCGCTTCGCCCGGGTCTCGGGCCGTGTGCTCGCCCTCAAGGAGATCGACCACACGCTCGCCCGCCGCGAGTACGACATGCTCAAGGTCCTGGGCCGGCTCGGCATCCCCGCGGTGACGCCGTTCGCGGTGATCTCCGGCCGCACGACGCCGCAGGGCGATCCGCTGGACGCCGTGCTCATCACCCGGCACCTGCAGTTCTCGCTCCCCTACCGCGCCGTGTTCAGCCAGGTCTCCCGGCAGGACACCGCGCACCGGCTGCTCGACGCGCTCGCGGTGCTCCTCGTGCGTCTGCACCTCGAGGGCTTCTACTGGGGCGACGTGTCACTGTCCAACACGCTCTTCCGCCGTGACGCGGGCGCCTTCGCCGCGTACATCGTGGACGTCGAGACCGGCAGCCTGCACGAGCAGCTCTCCGACGGCCAGCGCAGCTACGATCTCGACCTGGCCCGCACGAACATCATCGGCGAGCTCATGGACCTCCAGGCCGGGGACATGATCGACCCGGAGTCGGACCCGGTCGAGGTGGGCGACGACCTCGTGCGCCGCTACAACGACCTCTGGGACGCGCTCACCGCGCGGGAGCAGTTCTCCACGGACGACCGCTGGCGGGTCTCCGCCCGCATCGAGAAGCTCAACAAGCTCGGCTTCGACGTGGGCGAGCTCGAGATCACCACGGACCTCGACGGGACCTCGCTCTCGATCCGCCCCAAGGTCGTCGACGCGGGCCACCACGCCCGCCGGCTCATGCGGCTGACGGGCATCGACGCGCAGGAGAACCAGGCCCGCCGGCTGCTCAACGACCTCGACCACTACCGCGCCGCGACCGAGCAGCAGGCCGAGGAGGAGGAGTTCGTCGCCCACGAGTGGCTGCAGCGGCAGTACGAGCCCGTGGTGCGGGCGATCCCGCGCGGCATGCGCTCCAAGCTCGAGCCGCCCGAGTTCTTCCACGAGGTGCTCGAGCACAAGTGGTTCCTCTCCGAGGAGCGCGGCGCGGACGTCAGCCTCGACGACACGGTCCGGGACTACATCCTCACCGTGCTCGTCCACCGTCCCGACGAGAAGTCCCTCGTCACGACCGAGACCTCGGCGCTGCCGATCATCGAGTCCTGAACCCGCCGGGGCCGCTCACGGCCCCGGGCGCACGAGAGGGGCGGCACCGTCCGGTGCCGCCCCTCTCGTGCTGGTGGAGCGAGGTCAGGCGCGGCCCTGCGCGGCGCGCACGCCGGCGATCTCGTAGAGGGAGATCGCGGCGGCGACGGAGGCGTTGAGGGACTCCGTGCGGCCGGCCATCGGGATCGAGACGACCTGGTCCGCGGTCTCGCGCGCGAGCCGGGACAGGCCCTTGCCCTCCGCGCCGACGACCAGCACGACCGGCTGGGTGCCGAGCTCGAGCTCGCGGCTGGTGACGTCGCCGTCCGCGTCCAGGCCCAGCACGAACACGCCCTGGGACTTGAGCGAGGAGAGCGTGCGGTTGAGGTTCGTGACCTGGGCGACGCGCACGCGGCCGGCGGCGCCCGCCGCGACCTTCCAGACGCTCGCGGTCATCGACACGCTGCGACGCTCGGGGAGGATCACGCCGTGCGCGCCGAAGGCGTCGGCGCTGCGGAGGATCGCTCCGAGGTTGCGGGGATCGGTGATGCCGTCCAGGGCGATCAGCAGCGGCGGCTCGAAGGCGTCGGAGGCGATCTGCAGGAGCTCGTCGACCTCCGCGTATTGGTACGGAGGGATCGTCAGCGAGACGCCCTGGTGCACCGCGTGGTCGGTGCGGCGGTCCAGGTCGGAGCGGGGCACCTCGGTGACGGGGAGGTTGCGCGCGGCGGCGAGGCGCATGATCTCGCGCACCCGCTCGTCGACCTCGATGCGGGTCATGAGCATGAGCTGGGTCGCGGGGACCTCCTCGCGCAGTGCCTCGAGCACAGAGTTGCGCCCGGCGACCTGGTCGCTGCCGGGACTCGCCTTCGCGCCGGAGCTCTTCTTCGCGCCGCCCGCGTAGGCCTTGTGACCGGGGCGGTCCTGGGCCTTGGGCGTGGGGCCCTTGCCCTCGAGGGCGCGACGGCGCACACCGCCGGAGCCGACGGTCGCGCCCTTCTTCGAATGGCGCATGGCGCCGCGCCGTGAGCTGTTGCCTGCCATGGGGTTCCTTCTTCCTCAGCTGCGCGGTGCGAGCGTCCAGCGGGCGCCGTCGGCCCCGTCCTCGACGCGGATGCCGGCAGCGGTCAGGGCATCGCGGATCTCGTCCGCGCGCGCCCAGTCCTTGTCCGCACGGGCGGCCGCCCGTGCGCTCAGCTGTGCCTGGACGAGCGCGTCCAGGGCGTGGTGCTCGGTCTCGTCCCCGGCGCCGGCGTCCTGCCACTGCGCGCCGAGGGGGTCGAGGCCGAGGACGTCGAGCATCGCGCGCAGCCGCGCGAGCCCGGCCGCGACCTCCGACGCTTCGCCGCCGGCGGCGAGCAGGGCGTTGAGCGCGGAGAGCTCGCGGTGCACGACGGCGAGCGCCTCGGGGACGGCGAGGTCGTCGTCCATCGCGGCGGTGAACTCCGCCGGCAGCTCCACGGCGCCGTGATCGACGTCGGGTGCGGCGGCGGGGGCGTGCTCGGTGCCCGCGAGCTGCTCGGCGGCACGGCGGGCGGCGGCGCCGAAGCGCTCCCAGACCGTCTTCGCCTCGCGCAGCGAGCTCGCGTTGTACTCGACGTTGGCGCGGTAGTGGCCGGAGACGAGGGCGAGCCGCACCACCGGCACCGGGTTCTCGGCGAGCGCCTGCGCGGCGGTGACGAAGTTGTCCAGGCTCTTGCCCATCTTCAGCCCGTCCACGGTGAGCATGCCCGAGTGCATCCAGCGCTGCGCGAAGCCGTGGCCCGCGGCGTGGGACTGGGCCTGCTCGTTCTCGTGGTGGGGGAAGCGCAGGTCCAGGCCGCCGCCGTGGATGTCGAAGGTCTCCCCGAGGTACTTCAGGCTCATCGCGGAGCACTCGAGGTGCCAGCCGGGCCGGCCGCGTCCCCAGGGCGTGTCCCACGAGGCGGTCGCGGGCTCGGAGTCCTTCGCGGCCTTCCAGAGGGCGAAGTCGCGGCGGTCCCGCTTGCCGGGCTCGGTCTCCTCGCCGGAGTCCTGCATGTCCTCCGGGCTCTGGCGGGTGAGCGCCCCGTACTCGGGGAGCGACGCGACGGAGAAGTACACGGAGCCCCGGCCGTCCGGGTAGGCGTGGCCGCGCTCGATCAGCCGCTCCATGAACGCGATCATCTCGGGGACGTGGCCCGTGGCGCGCGGCTCGTAATCGGGTCGACGGTTGCCGACGGCGTCCAGCAGGGCGTGGAAGTCACGCTCGAAGCGCAGCGACCAGGCCCACCACTCGGCGTCGTTCTCCGCGGCCTTCGCGAGGATCTTGTCGTCGATGTCGGTGACGTTGCGGACGTGGGTGACCGCGTACCCGCTGCGCTCGAGCCAGCGCACGAGCACGTCGAAGGCGAGGAAGGTGCGCAGGTGCCCGAGATGCGGGCCGCCCTGTGTGGTGGGGCCGCACACGTACAGCGACACCGCCCCCTCGCGCACCGGCGTGAGCGCGGTGGTGGTGCGGGTGGCGGTGTCGTGCAGGTGGAGAGTCACGCCGACCAGGGTACCGGGCGCGCGGCCCGGGATCGCCCTGGTGGGGCGCGGGTCTCAGGAGGAGCTGGAGGAGGTGGCGGTCGTGGCCGCCGGCTTCCCGTAGAGCTCCTCGAAGGTGTCGTCGTAGGAGACCGTGTTGCTGCGGCGCTTGCCCTGGACCGCGCCGACGGCGGACTGCGCCGTCTCGATCGTGGTCTCGGGGGCCTTGAGCTTCTTGGAGACGAGGAAGGCGACCAGGCCGGCGATCGCGCCGAGCAGGATGAACACGCCCGCCACGATGAGGAAGGAGGCCCAGGCCGGCAGCCCCAGGGCCTGCAGCCCGGTGGCCGCGGCGAACAGCAGCATCACCCAGGCGGAGAGCAGGAGGAAGAGCAGCACCGCGGCGCAGGCGGCGATGATGCCGACCTTGATGCCGAGGGCGGTGAGCTCCTTCTTGGCGATGTCGATCTCGTGATGGACGACGCCGAGGATCTCGTCCTTGATGGACTGGACGAGCTCACCGATGGACCGCTGGGTCGGCGGCGTGCTCGGATCGTTCGTGGTGTTGATCATGGTCGGAGCCTATCGCAGGGTTCGCAGGGTCAGGAAAGGGTGACGCGGGGCCGGCGGTCAGTCGACCGAGATCCGCTTGCGCTTGGGCGACTCGGCCCGAGGGCCGGCGGAGCTCGAGCGGCGCACGACGACCGTCGGGGCGACGGCGACGTCCCGGGCCTCGACCTCGTGGCCGGAGACGCGCTCCACGAGGAACTGCGCGGCGAGCGCCCCGAGGCGATCGGAGTTCGGGTCGACGCTCGTGAGCTGGGCGATGCCGGAGGAGGCGAGCGAGGTGTTGCCGTAGCCGGCGACGGCGAGCTGGTCCGGCACGGAGAAGCCGGCCTCGCGGGCGGCGGAGAGCACGCCCACGGCGGTCACGTCGTTCGCGCAGGTGACGGCGGTGGGCACGTGGCTGCCGCGCAGCAGCATGTTGCCGGCGGTCTGTCCCACCTGCTCGGTGAAGTCACCGGGCTCGATGCGCGCGTGGTCCTCGAGGCCGTGGCGCGCCATGGCGCGACGGAAGGCGTCCGCGCGCTCGCGGGCCACGGCCGCGCCGACCCCGCCGACGTGCGCGATGTCCCGGTGGCCCAGGCCGACCAGGTGGTCGACGAGCAGGCCCTGGCCCACCTCGTCGTCGATGCGGACGGTGTCGATGCGGCCCACGTACTCCTGCGAGCAGCCGATGCCCACGAAGGGGCGGTCGCCGGTCGCCGCGATGACGCTGTCCATGTCCGCCAGGTCGGAGACCATGAGGAAGCCGTCCACGCCGAGCCGCACGAGGGACTCGATCGCGTCGGTGTCCGCGGCGACGGGGTACTCGGGGACGCGGCGACGGGTCGGGACCACGACGGCGGTGCGGCCGGTCGCGGTGAGCTCGATGCGGATCGAGCGCACGAGGTCGGAGATCCAGGTGTTGCGCATCGTGTTGACGAGCACGGCGACGACGCCGCGGTGGTCGGTCTCGCCCGCGAGCTCCTCCAGCGGGAAGCGGAGGCGCTCGGCCTCCTCCTGCACGCGGCGGCGGAGGGCGGGGCGGATGTCGTCCATGCCGCGCAGGGCGCGCAGGGCGACCGCGCTCGAGATGCCCAGGGAGTTGGCCACGTCCCGCAGCGAGCCCTGGGGGGAGGTCGAGGACGAGGCCGCCTCGTCGCGCTCGGTGGGGGCCGGGTCGCCGGCCGGGGTCTTCGCGTCACTGCTCATGGACCCATTGAACCGCATCGGTGGGCGGGGACGGGCCTTCCCGGGCGAGTCCCCCGCCACGTCGGGGCGGGGGCTATCCCCCGCGGGATCCGTCGGAGTCCCCGGTGGGGCCGGTCGCGGGCCGCCGCATAGTGTCCTGTCCATGGACGACACCTCCGCCCCGCCGGCCCCCGGCCGCACCCGGTCGGCCCCGCGCCGCGCCCGGGTGACCCCCGCCTCGCTGGCCTCCGTGGTCATCGGCGGGATGCTCCTGCTCACCTGGTTCTGGATCTCGCTGACCCTGCTGCTGACCGGGATCGGCAGCCTGCCGGCTCTCGGCAGCGGGTTCCTGCTTCTCGTGCCGTGGGTGGTCGCCATGCGGGCCGCCGTGATCGTGGAGCGCCGCCGCGCGGTCGCCGTCCACGGCCTCGAGGTGATCGTGCCCGCGCGCCGCCGCTCGGCGCGCACCGGGTTCGCGGGGTGGCTGCACGGGATGTGGCTCGACGTGTGCTCGGGCTGGTTCTGGAAGGGCGTGCTGCACCACCATCTCGCGATGCTCGTCGCCGGGGTCTTCGCCCTGCTCTCGCTCGTGGCCCTGTTCGTCTCCTGGGTCGCCGTCGACGTCGCCGTGCGCCACGGCGCGCTGACCCTGGGCACCGTCGAGCTCCCCCGCTGGGGACTCGCGGGGATCGGCGCGGCCGCGCTCGTGGTCTCCCTGCTGATGCTCGTGCTGGGTGCGCTCTCGGACCGCGGGCTCGCCCGTGCGATGATCTCCGGCTCCGAGGAGGACCTGCGCGGCCAGGTCGCCGAGCTCGCCGTGCGCCGCCAGGGGGCGGTCGACGCCGCCGCCCAGGAGCGGCTGCGGATCGAGCGGGACCTCCACGACGGCGTGCAGCCGCGGCTGGTGGCGCTCGGCATGACGCTCGGCATGGCGCGTCAGAGCATCCGCACGGACCCGGACCGCGCCGAGGAGCTCGTCACCCGGGCGCACTCGGAGACCAAGGCGGTCATCACCGATCTCCGCCAGCTCGCCCGGGGCATCCACCCGGCGGTGCTCACCGACCGCGGGCTCGACGCGGCGCTCTCCGCGCTCGCCGCCCGCTCCGCGGTGCCTGTCGACCTCCAGGTGGACCTGCCCCGCCCGCTGGACCGGGAGCGCGAGGCGGTGGCCTACTTCGTCGTCGCCGAGGCGCTCACGAACATCGCCAAGCACGCGGGGGCGCGCCGCGCCTCGGTGACCCTCGCCCAGACCGAGGACTCCCTGCGCGTGCGCATCGAGGACGACGGCCGCGGCGGCGCCCGCGTGCACCGCGACGGCCGCTCGACCGGGCTCGCCGGCCTCACCGACCGGGTGCGCGCGACCGGCGGCCTGCTCGAGGTCGCGAGCCCCGAGGGCGGCGGCACCGTGCTGCTCGCCGTGGTCCCCCTGCCCGACGCCGCTCCGCCCCGCTCCCCCGCGACGCCCGCCCGCGTCGCCGTCCCCGCCCCTGAGGAGGCCACCCGATGAGGATCGTCATCGCCGACGACGCCGTGCTGCTGAGGGCGGGCCTCGAGCGCCTGCTCACCGACGCCGGCCATGAGGTCGTCGCCGCTGTGGGCGAGGCGACCCCGCTGCTCCACGCCGTCACCGAGCACTCCCCCGATCTCGCCGTGATCGACGTGCGCATGCCCCCGAGCTTCACCGACGAGGGGGTGCGGGCGGCGACCCTCATCCGGGCGCAGGACCCGGACGTCGCCCTGCTCGTGCTCTCCCAGTACGTCGAGGAGCGCTACGCCTCCGAGCTCATCGCGGACTCCCCGCGGGGCCTCGGCTACGTGCTCAAGGACCGCGTCGCCGACGTCGAGGACTTCCTCGGCGTGGTCGACGAGGTGGGCCGGGGCGGCACCTGGCTCGACCCGGAGGTGGTCCAGCAGATCTTCGTGCGCTCCCGGCGCCGGAGGGTGCTCGAGCAGCTCACTCCGCGCGAGCGGGAGGTGCTCTCGCTCATGGCGCAGGGTCGCTCCAACCAGGCGATCGCCGATGCCCTGTTCGTCTCCGCGGGGAGCGTGGAGAAGCACATCTCCTCGCTCCTGACCAAGCTCGACCTCCCGCCCGTGGACGGCGAGAACCGCCGTGTCATGGCGGTGCTGCGCTACCTGGAATCGGAGGACCGCTCATGACCGCCCTGCCTCCTGCTCCCGCCCCCGCCGCCGCGCCGGCCGCGGAGCCCCGTCACCGTCTCGACCCGCCCCGGCACCTCACCCCGGATCCTCGCCGCGACCGCCCGTGGCGCACGGCGAGCGTGCTCCTGGGCTCGCTGATCGTCCTGCTGGTCCTGGTGCTGCTCGCGGCGAGCGTGCTCATCCCCTGGTACCTCGACCGGAACATGACCACCGTCGCCTCCACGCAGGAGCTCGGCAGCCCGACCGCGCTCTCGCTCGAGGCCGATGTGGGCGACGTGACCGTCGTCCGGGAGGCGGACGCGCAGCAGGTCACGCTCTCCCTCGTGGAGTCCGGCGCGACGACGCCGCCGCCGGCCGGGGAGACCGTGCTCGCACGGTTCACGGACTCCGGCACCGCCCAGCACCCGGCGATCTCGGTGCGCCAGCCCTCCGGTGGGAACCCCGTGCCGTGGCTCGACGACACCCGGGACCTCCTGCTCGTGGTCCCCGAGGACCTCGACCTCGACCTGGACATCCAGCTGGACTACGGCGACGTCGAGGCCCAGGGCTCCTTCTCGGCCCTGGACGTGCAGGCCGACACCGGCGCCGTGGACCTGCAGGACCTCACGGTGACCGGCCCGCTCACGGTCGCGACGGACTTCGGCGACGTCTCCGTCGACCTCGCCGCCCCCGTCACCTCCGGCGTCGACATCACGAGCGACACCGGTGAGGTCGACCTGGGGCTCGCCCCCGATGCCGCCGGGGACGTCCGGATCGCCGCGGACCTCGGCAGCGTCACCGTCCGCGCGCCGGGCACGGCGCGCCGCACCGTCGACGCCGTCACCGACCTCGGCGAGACGCGCGTCGATCCGCTCATCACCGGGGCCGACGGCGACATCGTCGGCCACATCGCGGTGGAGTCCTCGTCGGGGGACGTGGTCATCACCCGCTGACCCCGCAGGAGGAGGACGCCGGCCGCGACGGGATCCCGTCGCGGCCGGCGTCCTCGCTGCCGGTCCGGTCCGCGCCTCGGATGCTGACCGCTCGTCCCGGTCAGCCCTTGCCGGTGAGGCCCTTCTGGATGAGATCCATGACCGAGGAGTCGGCGAGGGTCTGGGTGTCCCCGACCTGTCGGTTCTCGGCCACGTCGCGCAGCAGGCGGCGCATGATCTTGCCCGAGCGGGTCTTGGGCAGCTCCGTGACCAGGAGGACCCGCTTCGGCTTCGCGATCGGGCCGATCTCCTTGCCCACGTGCTGGCGCAGGATCTCCACGGCCTTGTCCTCGCCACCGGCCTCCGCGATCGCGTCCTCGGTGCCCGAGCGCAGGATGACGAAGGCGACCACGGCCTGACCGGTGGTCTCGTCGGCCGCGCCGACCACGGCCGACTCCGCGACCCACTCGTGGCTGACGAGGGCGGACTCGATCTCGGTGGTCGAGAGACGGTGACCGGAGACGTTCATGACGTCGTCCACGCGGCCCAGCAGCCAGATGTCGCCGTCCTCGTCCTTGCGGGCGCCGTCCCCGGCGAAGTACTTGCCGGGGAAGCGGGACCAGTAGGTCTCCTCGAAGCGCTCCGGGTCGCCCCAGATGCCGCGGAGCATCGACGGCCACGGCTCGGTGAGCACGAGGTAGCCGCCCTGGCCGTTCTCCACGGGCTCGCCCGCGTCGTTGAGGACCTCGGCGCTGATGCCGGGGAGCGGCACCTGCGCGCTGCCCGGCTTGGTCGCGGTGACGCCCGGGAGCGGCGAGATCATGAGCGCGCCGGTCTCGGTCTGCCACCAGGTGTCGACGATCGGGCAGCGGTCGCCGCCGATCACGCGGCGGTACCACATCCATGCCTCGGGGTTGATGGCCTCGCCGACGCTGCCCAGCAGGCGCAGGGAGGAGAGGTCGAACTTCGCGGGGATCTCCTCGCCCCACTTCATCGCGGTGCGGATCGCGGTGGGCGAGGAGTACAGCTGGGTGACCTTGTACTTCTCGACGATCTCCCACCAGCGGCCCTGGTGCGGGGTGTCCGGGGTGCCCTCGTAGATGACCTGGGTGGTGCGGTTGACCATCGGCCCGTAGACGACGTAGCTGTGCCCGGTCACCCAGCCGACGTCGGCCGTGCACCAGTAGACGTCCGTGGAGGGCTTGATGTCGAAGGCCGCGCGGTGCGTGTACGCGGTCTGCGTGAGGTAGCCGCCCGTGGTGTGGACGATCCCCTTGGGCTTCCCGGTGGTGCCGGAGGTGTAGAGGATGAACAGCGGGTGCTCGGCCTCGACCCAGACGGGCTCGTGCTCGACGGAGGCGGTCTCGCGCGCCTCGTGCCACCACACGTCGCGGCCCTCGGTCCACTCGACGTCCCCACCGGTGCGGCGCACCACGAGCACCTTCTGGACCGACGCGCCGCCGCCGGCGAGCGCCTCGTCGACCGCGGGCTTGAGCGCCATCGCCTTGCCGCGGCGGAACTGGCCGTCCGCCGTGATGACCACGCGGGCCTCGGCGTCCTCGATGCGCGAGCGCAGGGCATCGGCGCTGAAGCCGCCGAAGA
The DNA here is from genome assembly GCF_005490785.1 of Brachybacterium sp. SGAir0954. Taxonomy (GTDB): domain Bacteria; phylum Actinomycetota; class Actinomycetes; order Actinomycetales; family Dermabacteraceae; genus Brachybacterium; species Brachybacterium rhamnosum. The sequence goes on from NZ_CP027295.1 coordinate 2,799,661, forward strand.
CCACCGAGTGCGGGGCGCCGAGGCGGGCGCAGGCGAGCATCGCGAAGACGGCCTCGGGGATCATCGGGAGGTAGATCGCGACCCGGTCGCCGGTGCGCACACCGAGATCGGTGAGCACGTTCGCCATCCGCGAGATCTCGTCCTTCACCTGGGCGTAGGTGTAGGTGCCGTCGGAGCCGTCCTCGTACTCCGCGAGCAGCGCGACCTGGTCGCCGTGGCCGGACTCGACGTGGCGGTCCACGGCGTTGTAGGCGGCGTTCAGGGTGCCGTCGGCGAACCACTTCGCGAACGGCGGGTTCGACCAGTCCAGCGTCTCCGTGAACGGGGTCTTCCAGCTCAGCAGCTGCGCGCGCGAGCGCCAGAAGCCGAGGCGGTCACGAGCGGCCTCCTCGTAGAGCGAGGGGCGCGCCACGGCGTTCTGGACGAACTCGGTGGGCGGCGGGAAGGTGCGGCTCCCGGAGCCGAGGTGGTCGATCCCGGTGACGGCGTCGTCGGACATCAGCGCTCCTGTTCCTGGGCCCGCGAGGGCCCTGGGCGTTCGGTTCGGCACCCACCATAGCGCCTGAGACCCAGGCCACAGGTCGCGGTCCGAGGTTCCCGCGGCGACGTCCCCGGGCGGTCCGGCGGGGCGGCCCCCGAGCCGACTACGGTGGTGCCCATGGCACTCCCCTCCTCCGACGGCCCGCTCCGCGGCGCCGCCGGTCCGCACCTCCCCGCCCGCACCGGGGAGAGCGCGCCGCGCCCGCACGCAGGGGTGCGGTGACCATGGCACTGCTCCGTCCCGGCCGACTCGCCCATGCCCGCACCGCTCTGCGGCTGCGGGCCGCGACGCGACCCCGCTCCGTGGTGCTCATCGACGTGCACGGCGAGCTCACCGCCGGCGACCTCCAGGGGCATCTCCAGCTGCTCGAGCGCCGGGGGGCGGAGCGCCCCCGGCTCGGCGACCTCCCGCCCTGGGCGCCGCTGCGCCAGGTGCTCGTCACGGCGCTCGCCGGCCACGGCCACCTCGACCTGCGCTCGAGCGGCACCACCGGCGCCCCCCGGGTGCTCGAGCGGGGGCCGCTCACCGCGTCGCAGCTGCGCACCCTCACCGACCTCGCCCGCCGGATCGGCATGCGCAGGGGTGCCCGCGTGGCGACCGCGATCCCCGGGGTCCACGCGCACGGGCTGCTGCTCGCCCTCTCCGCGCTGAGCGCCGGGTCCCCGCTCGTGGACGTGAGCCATCTGCGCGTCGTGGACCGGGTCGCCCTGCTCCACCGCACCTCGCCGCGGATGCTCGTGGGCACCCCCGTGCACCTCGCGGACGTCCTCGCCGCGGACCGCGAGCTCAGCGGCCACGTGCCGCTGCGCATCGACCGGATCGTCTCCACGACCGACGTCCTGCCCGACGAGCTGCGCGCGGACCTCGCCCGCCACTGGCACTCCCGGGTCCACGACGTCTACGGGAGCGTCGAGACCGGGACCCTCACCGTGGACGGCCGGCCCCTCCACGGCGTGGAGATCCGGGTGCGGGACGGCGTGCTGCGCACCCGCACCTCCTTCACCCGCCGACGCTGGCTCGTCACCGACCACGGCGAGATCGACGAGCAGGGCTCCGTGCACGTGACCGCCCGGGCCGACGCCCCGGACGCGAGCCCCGGCATGCTCCGCGATCCCCGCGGCGTGGTGCGACTGCTGCAGTCACAGGACGGCATCCGCTCGGTGCACCTGCGCTTCGTGCCCGACGAGGAGCTCGGCCGGCGCACCGTGGCCCACGTGGTGCTCGAGGAGGAGGAGCACGAGGAGGGACGCGTCATCACGCCGCACGGGGTGCGGGCGCTGGTCCGGGACCGGCTCGGCGCCTCCTCCGTCCCGCGCGAGGTGCGAATCAGCAGTCGGGGACGCTGACCGGGACCCCCTGGCCCATCGTCACGGCGAGCCCGCCCATGGCGGTCTCCTTGTAGCGCTCGGACATGTCCTTGCCCGTCTGCCGCATGGTCTCGATGACCGCGTCGAGGGACACGAAGTGCTCGCCCGTGCCGCGCAGCGCGAAACGCGCCGCGGTGATCGCCTTGACGGCCGCCATGGCATTGCGCTCGATGCACGGCACCTGCACGAGCCCGCCCACGGGGTCGCAGGTGAGCCCGAGGTTGTGCTCCATCGCGATCTCCGCCGCGTTCTCGACCTGGGCGGGCTTGCCGCCCATGGCCTCGCACAGCGCGGCCGCGGCCATCGAGCACGCCGAGCCGACCTCGCCCTGGCAGCCCACCTCGGCGCCGGAGATCGACGCGTGCTCCTTGTACAGCGAGCCGATCGCCCCGGCGGTCAGCAGGAAGCGCACCGCGATCTCGTCCGGGTCCACGCCCTCGATGTACCGGGTCGCGAAGTGGAGCACGGCGGGGATGATCCCGGCGGCGCCGTTGGTGGGCGCGGTGACGACGCGACCGCCCGCCGCGTTCTCCTCGTTGACGGCGAGCGCGGCGAGGGAGACCCACTCGAAGGCGTTCATCGGCAGGCGCACCGGGTCCTCGACGCTCAGCGAGTCGAACCAGGAGGCGGCGCGTCGCTTCACCTCGAGGCCGCCCGGCAGCACCCCCTGGGTGCGGACGCCCCGATCGATGCACTCGCTCATGACCTGCCAGATCGCGAGCGCCCCGGAACGGATCTCCTCGTCGCTGCGCCACTGCCGCTCCCGCAGCAGCATCGCCTCGGAGATCGAGATGCCGCGCTCCTCGCAGACCCGCAGCAGCTGCGCGCCGGTCGTGAAGATCGCCCGGCCGTCGTCCTCCGCGGCGAGCTCGGCGAGCGGACGGTCCATGTCCGCCTGATCGACGACGAAGCCGCCGCCCACGGAGAACATGGGTCGCCGCGCGATCTCCTCGCCGACGGCATCGAGGGCGAGGAAGGTCATCCCGTTGGAGTGCTGGGGCAGGAAGGTCAGCGGGTGCAGGACGATCGTGGAGGGCCGCAGGGAGACGGGCACGGTGCCGCCCATCAGCAGGCCGCCCTCCGCCTCGATGCGCGCGACCCGCTCCCGGGCGGCGACCGGGTCCACGGTCTCGGGGTCGGCGCCCTCGAGCCCCATGACGACGGCGTCGAGGGTGCCGTGGCCCGCCCCGGTGGCCGCGAGCGAGCCGTAGAGGTGGACGGTGACGTCCGCCACCCGCGGGGCGAGCCCGGGATCGGCGAGGAGCTCACGGGCGAAGAGCGCCGCCGCCCGCATCGGTCCGACGGTGTGCGAGCTCGAGGGGCCGATCCCGATCTTGAACATGTCGAACAGGCTGATGCTCATCGCGAGCCGCGGCCCTTCCCGCCTGCGCCGGGGCCGCGGCCACGGCCGGTTCCGCGCCCTGTGCCGCGACCGGCGTCGGACCCCCCGGAGCGCCCGCGACCGGCATCGCCGCCGCGCCGCCCGCGACCGGTGTCGGCTGCGCCGTGGCGACCGCGGCCGCCCTGCTCGGCGCCCTCGGCGCGGCCACGGCCGGAGGCCCCTCCGCGCGGGGCGCGGGTGGGGGCGCCGGAGCGTCCCCGGGACCCGGCACCGCCGGCACGTCCGGCGCCGCCGGGGCGACCGCCGCCGCGGCGTCCGGAGCCGCTCTCCGGCTCCTCCTCCCAGGAGGCGCGCCGCTCCTCGTTCGCGCGGCGCTCCTCCGCCCTGCGCGCGCTCGCCCCGCCCTTGCGGCTGAGGTCGAGCTTGCGCGGGGCGCCCTTGTACTTCACCGCGGCGGGGTCCTCGGCCGGCTCGCCCAGCGGCGTGCGACCGCCCAGCGCCGCGATCGCCTCGACCGAGGCGTCGGGGGCGTCGGCCCAGGTCCCCTCGACCTTCGCGCCCTCGAGCACGGAGCGGGTGACCTTGACCTGGTGCGGGAGCGCGAGGGTGACGACGGTGCCGGCGGCGCCCGCGCGCGCGGTGCGGCCCGAGCGGTGGACGTACTCCTTGACGTCGTCGGCCGGGTCGACGTGGATCACCATCGTGACGTCGTCGATGTGCAGGCCGCGCGCGGCGACGTCGGTCGCCACGAGCACCGGGTAGGCGCCCTGCCGGAACCCGGCGAGCACGTTGGTGCGCAGGCCCTGCTGCTTGTTGCCGTGGAGCGCCGCGGCGGGGACCCCGACCTCGATGAGCTCCTGGGCGACGCGCTCCGCGCCCAGCTGCGTGCGCGTGAACACGAGGGTGCGGCCCTCGCGGTTCGCGAGCTGGGCGGTCACCTCGCGCTTGGCGGAGGGGGCGATCGCGAGCACGTGGTGGGCCATCGTCTCGACGGCCGCGGCGACCGGGGTGGTCTCGTGGGTGACCGGATCCACGAGGAAGGTGTCGACGATCTCCTCGACCTGACCGTCCAGCGTCGCCGAGAAGAGCATCTTCTGGGTGCCCATCTCCGTCGCGGCGAGGATGTCGCGCACCTGGGGCAGGAAGCCCAGATCGGCCATGTGGTCGGCCTCGTCGATGACCGTGGTCTCGACGCGGTCCAGGAAGATCCCGCCGCGCTCGGCGAGGTCGATGAGGCGGCCGGGCGTGGCCACGACGATCTCGACGCCGCGGTTCAGGGCCTCGGCCTGCTTGTCGATGTTCATGCCGCCGGAGACGAGCTGGGCGCGCACGCCGATGGCGCGGGCGAAGGGGTGGATCGTGTCCACGACCTGCACGGCGAGCTCACGCGTGGGGACCAGGACGATGCCCAGCGGCCGACGGCGGTGCACCTTGCGGTGCCGGAAGCGGGCGGTCATCGCGAGCGTGAACGCGAGGGTCTTGCCGGAGCCGGTCTCCGCGCGGGCGAGGACGTCGCGACCCGCGAGGGCGTCCGGGAGGATCGCCTCCTGGATCTCGAAGGCGCGGTCGAGTCCCTGCTCGGCGAGCACGCCGAGCAGCTCCTCGGGCAGGGCCATGTCCTCGAACCGGCTGGATCGGTGGGTGGAACGGCGGCGAGCCTTGGGCATCGTGATCCTCCTGACGGATGCGGGCGCCCCCATCATCGCGCATGGGAGACTGGTGCACGTGCTGCGCACTCTCATGACCTCGAAGATCCACCGTGCCACGGTCACCCAGGCGGACCTGCACTACGTGGGATCGGTGACGATCGACGCCGATCTCGTGGATGCCGCCGGCCTGGTCGAGAACGAGCAGGTGACGATCGCCGACATCACCAACGGCGCCCGCCTGACCACCTATGTGATCCGCGGCGACGCCGGGACCGGTGTGATCGGCATCAACGGCGCGGCCGCCCATCTGGTCGCCCCGGGGGACCTCGTCATCATCATGGGCTACGGCCAGCTCGACGAGCGCGAGGTCGCCGAGCACGAGCCGAAGGTCGTCCACGTCGATGACCTCAACCGGATCGTGGCCCTCGGCCACGACGGTGCCGAGCCGGTCCCGGGCATGGCCGACCAGATCAGCGGCCGCCACAGCGTCGGGGCACGCTGACCGCTCCCCCGGCCGGGTTCCGTCCCGCGCGCTGGACCTCAGCAGCGGACATCCACCCACCCCTATAGGATCGGGACCGTGCTGACCCCCGTGCCCTCCCCCGCCCGATGAGCGGGGTCCTGGCCGGGTTCTTCATCGTCTGGACGCTCATCGCGATCGGATGGATCGCCGGGCGCACCGGGATCCTCGGCCCCCAGGGCCGCTACGTCCTGAACCGCGCGACCTTCTTCCTCGCCTCCCCCGCCCTGGTGCTCGTGGGCCTGCTCGGGTCCGACCCCCGCGAGGTGTTCTCGGTGCCGATGGCGGTGGCCGGCATCTCCGGGCTCCTCATGGGCGTGCTGCTGTGGGTGGGCCTGCGGCTGTTCACGAAGCGCCGCGGCACCGAGCTCACGATCGCCGCGATCAGCGGCTCCGTCGTCAACGGCGCGAACATGGGCTTCCCGATCGCCGCGTACGTGCTCGGCGACATCTCGCACGCCCTGCCGGTGATCCTCTTCCAGCAGGCGGTCTACACGCCCCTGTACCTCTTCGTCCTGCACACGCAGACCCAGGAGTCGAGGCTCGGGCTCGCCGGCGTCGCCCGCAGCATCGGTGCGAACCCGACGATCATCGCGGCCGCCGTGGGCGGGGTGCTCGCCGGCGCCGGCGTGCGGCTGCCCGAGGTGGTCCTCGAGCCGTTCTCCTCCCTCGGCGACATGGCGATCCCCGCGATGCTCCTCGCCTACGGGCTCTCCCTGCACGGGTCGAGGCCGCTCGCGAAGGACGACGGCTACCGAGGCCTCATCGCTATCTCCTCGATCGCGAAGATCGTGCTCATGCCGCTGCTCGCGCTCGGCATCGGGCTGCTGTTCGGCCTCAGCGGCCACGGGCTGTACGAGGTCGTCGTCATGGCGGCCCTGCCCACGGCGCAGAACGTCTACGTCGCCGCCGCCCGCTACCAGGCCGCGGAGAACCTCGCCCGGGACACGGTCCTCATCACGACGATCGGCACGGTCCTCGCGCTGCTCGCCGTCTCCGCGCTGCTCGGCGTGTGACTCCCGACCGGCTCCCCCGGGCAGGCAGGACCGACCCGCACGACGCGCGGTAGCATGGCCGGGTGACTCGACGGCTCCTGCTTCCGTAGCCGCGTCGGACAATCCCGCCTCCCCCGCACCACGGTGCCGGGCGCGGAGCTCGGGACCGGCGCGGCTCCCCTCGCCTGTGCGGGGGTTTCTTCATGTCAGGACCGTCGTGCGGAGGCTCCGCACCATCCGAGGAAGGCGAGACATCCATGAGCGAGGCACCCCACCGGTACACGGCAGAGGTGGCGGATCAGATCGAGCTGCGCTGGCAGCGGCGCTGGGACGAGGAGGGCACCTTCCGTGCCGCGAACCCCGTCGGCGCGCTCTCCGACGGGCGCTCCGCCGCGGAGCTCGGCGAGAAGATGTACATCATGGACATGTTCCCGTACCCCTCGGGGGCGGGGCTGCACGTGGGCCATCCGCTGGGCTACATCGCGACCGACGTCATCGCGCGCCATCAGCGCATGCTGGGCAAGAACGTGCTCTACACGATGGGCTACGACGCCTTCGGCCTGCCCGCCGAGCAGTACGCCGTCCAGACCGGCACGCACCCCCGCGTGACCACCGAGTCGAACGTCGCGAACATGCGCCGCCAGCTGCACCGCCTGGGGCTGTCCCACGACTCCCGCCGCTCCCTCGCGACCACCGACCGCGAGTTCGTGCAGTGGACGCAGTGGATCTTCCTGCGCATCTTCGACTCCTGGTACGACCCCACGGCCGAGAACGCCGACGGCATCATCGGCCGCGCGCGCCCGATCGCCGAGCTGCGCGAGGAGCTGCGCGCCGGGACCGTCGACCCGTTCGCGCTCGCCCAGCGGCAGTCGATCACGCTGCCCGAGGCCTGGGCCGGCCGCACCGCCGCCGAGGTCCCCTCCGCCTCCGACGCCGAGATCGCGCAGCTGGCCGACGCCTTCCGCCTCGCCTACATCTCCGAGACCCCGGTGAACTGGTGCCCGGGCCTGGGCACCGTGCTGGCCAACGAGGAGGTCACCAACGACGGCCGCTCGGAGCGCGGCAACTTCCCCGTCTTCACGCGGCGCCTGCGCCAGTGGAACATGCGCATCACCGCGTACTCCGACCGCCTCATCGACGACCTGGACCGCGTGGACTGGCCCGAGTCGGTGCGCTCGATGCAGCGCAACTGGATCGGCCGCAGCCACGGCGCCGAGGTCACCTTCCCGCTGGCCGGCGTCGAGGACGCGACCTTCGACGTGTTCACGACCCGCGCGGACACCCTCTTCGGAGCGACGTTCACGGTCCTCTCCCCCGAGCACCCGCTGCTCGAGGACGCCTCCGCCCTGCCCGCCGCCTGGCCCGAGGGCACGAAGGACGCGTGGACCGGCGGCGCGGCGAGCCCGCGCGAGGCGGTCACCGCCTACCAGGAGCGCGCCGCGTCCCTCGGCGCGGAGGAGCGCACCGCGGACGACCGCGAGAAGACCGGCGTGTTCACCGGCTGGTTCGCCGTGAACCCCATGGACGGCCGCGAGATCCCCGTGTTCACCGCGGACTACGTCCTCACGGGCTACGGGACCGGCGCGATCATGGCGGTCCCCGCGGAGGACGAGCGCGACTTCGCCTTCGCCGACCGCTTCGAGCTGCCCGTGATCCGCACCGTGCGCCCGCCGGAGGACTTCACCGGCGGCGCCTGGACCGGCGAGGGCGAGAAGATCAACTCCGCCTCCGCCGAGCTGGACCTCGACGGCCTGGACAAGGACGAGGCGAAGGCCCGCGCCACCGCCTTCGCCGAGGAGAAGGGGTTCGGCCGCGCCCGCACCACCTACCGCCTGCGCGACTGGCTGTTCTCGCGCCAGCGGTACTGGGGCGAGCCGTTCCCGGTCGTCTACGACCCCGCGGACCCGGAGACCCCGATCCCGCTGCCGGCCTCGATGCTGCCCGTGGACCTGCCGGAGGTCGAGGACTTCTCCCCGAAGACCTTCGACCCCTACGACAAGGACACCGAGCCGCAGACCCCGCTCTCCCGCGCGACGGACTGGGTCGAGGTCGAGCTGGACCTGGGCGAGGGCCCCAAGCGCTACCTGCGCGAGACGAACACGATGCCGCAGTGGGCCGGCTCCTCCTGGTACCAGATGCGCTACATCGACCCCACGGACACCGAGCACCTGGTGCGCCCGGAGAACGAGGAGTACTGGCTGGGCCCCCGCGAGGCGGGCGGCACGGGCGGTGTGGACCTGTACGTGGGCGGCGTGGAGCACGCGGTGCTGCACCTGCTGTACGCGCGGTTCTGGCACAAGGTGCTCTTCGACCGCGGCGACGTCACGAGCCAGGAGCCCTTCCACCGCCTGTTCAACCAGGGCTACATCCAGGCCTTCGCCTACACCGACTCCCGGGGCGTGCACGTCCCCGCGGAGGAGGTCGTCGCCGAGGCCGACGGCACCTTCACGTACCAGGGCGAGCAGGTCACCCAGGAGTACGGGAAGATGGGCAAGTCGCTCAAGAACGCCGTCGCCCCCGACGACATGTACGAGGAGTACGGCGCGGACACCCTGCGCGTGTACGAGATGTCGATGGGCCCGCTGGACCTGTCCCGCCCCTGGGAGACCCGCGCCGTCGTGGGCTCGCAGCGCTTCCTCCAGCGCCTCTGGCGCCTGGCGGTCTCCGAGGAGACCGGTGAGCTGATCGCCTCCGACGCCGAGCCGGAGCCGGCGACCCTGAAGACCGTGCACCGCACGATCGAGGGTGTCACCCGGGACATGGCGCAGATGCAGTTCAACACGGCGATCGCGAAGCTCATCGAGCTCGTGAACCACCTGACCAAGACCTCCGGTGAGAACGGCGCGCCACGCGCCGCGCTCGAGCCGCTCGTGCTCATGGTCTCGCCCTTCGCCCCGCACCTCGCGGAGGAGCTGTGGCAGCGACTGGGCCATGAGGAGTCCCTCGTGCGGGCGCCCTACCCGGTCGCCGACCCGGAGCTCGCCAAGGCCGAGGCGGTCACCTGCGTGGTCCAGATCAAGGGCAAGGTGCGTCACAAGGTCGAGGTCGATCCCGAGATCGGCGAGGCCGAGCTCGAGGCGCTGGTCATGGCCGAGGGCCGGGTCCAGCAGCTGCTCGAGGGGCAGACGGTGCGCAAGGTGATCGTGAAGGCACCGCGCGTGGTGAACATCGTCGTCTGAGGCACCTTCCGCGGATGCGGACGGGCCGCGGGGAGCGCTGCTCCCCGCGGCCCGTCGTGCGTCCGGTGCCCCGTGGACGCCGGCGCCGGCCTCTCAGGCCTCGCTGCTCGCCGCGGCGCTCCGCGCGGGGCCGACGGGCTCGGAGAGGTCCTTGCCCCGCGTCTCGCGCAGGGTGAGGATCGTCAGGCTCGAGACGAGGATCAGCACGATCGCGTAGACGCCGAAGAGGTGCTGATCACCGATCGCGGTGTTGAGGTACGGGGCGGTGCCGCCGAACAGGGCGATCGCGACCGCGTAGGGGATGCCGAAACCGCTCGTCCGGCGCGCGGTCGGGAACATCTCCGCGTACATCGCCGGGGCGTGGGAGAGGAAGCCGGCGATGAGCCCGAGCTGCACGCTGATCGCGACGACGAGCTGCCACATCTGCCCGCCCTCCACGAGCGAGACCATCGGCAGGTAGCAGATGCCGCTGCCCACGAGGGCGATGAGCGCGCAGGTCCTCCGGCCGATCCGGTCCGAGAGCGCGCCCCAGAGAGGCAGCACGAGCACGAGCACGACGTTGCCGATCACCGAGGCGCCGAAGGCCTGCTGGGCGCTGTACCCCAGGTTCTGGGAGGCGAGCGAGGCCATGGAGACGGACCAGATGTAGAAGACGACGGTGAGCCCCGCGGTCATGAGGATGACCTGGAGGCTCGTGCGCCAGTGCACGAACAGGCCCACGAGGACGTTCTCCCGGGGACCCGCGGTGCCGTCCTCGGCGCGGGAGGCCTCGAACACCTCGGACTCCTCCATCGAGCGGCGGATCCACAGCGCGACGAGGCCCAGCACGGCGCCGATCGCGAAGGGCACACGCCAGCCCCAGGCCGCCATCTGCTCCTCGGTGAGGGCCGTGCTGAGCGCGAGACCCAGCACGAGGCTCGCGAGGAGGCCGAGGGTGCCGGTCACGTAGATCGAGCTCGCCCAGAAGCCGCGGTGCTCGCGCGGGGCATGCTCGGCGAGATAGGTCTGCGCGGAGGGGAGCTCGCCGCCGTGAGCGAGGCCCTGGATCAGACGGGCCAGGAGCAGCAGGAAGGAGGCGAGCACGCCGACCGTGCCGTAGGTGGGCAGCACGGCGATGAGCAGGGACCCGATCGAGGCGGCGAGCACGGCGAGGGAGAGCGCGTGCTTGCGCCCCACCCGGTCGCCGATCCAGCCGAAGACGACGCCGCCGAAGGGCCGGGCGACGAAGCCGACGGCGAAGATCGCCATCGTGGAGAGGAAGGCGGAGGTGCGGTCGCTGCTGTCGAAGGCCTGCGCCGAGAAGTAGACGGCGAAGGACGCGTAGACGTTCCAGTCGTACCACTCCAGCGCGTTGCCGATCCCGGTGCCCAGCAGGGTCTTCGCCCGTGACTGGCGGGCGGGGGCCGGCGCGGGAGCAGGATGGTCGGGAGTGTGGGGGAAGGACATGCGCGCCACTGTAGGACCGCGGGGAGGCGCCCCGCAGAAATGGTTCCTCCCCAGGACACCGTCGTCCACAGTCCGGCCGGCCGCCCGGCGCGCGCCGCACCGCCGCGCCTAGGTTCGCCGCATGGACACCTTCTGGGGATGCGACCCCCTCGACATGGACGAGTACATCGAGAGCATCGACGAGCGGATCGAGCTCCTGCGGGACCTCATCGAACTGCTCCGCGGCGCCTCCGCCTCCGTCGACTGGACCGGGCCGGACGCCGCGGCGCACCGCTCGCGCACCACCGCGGTCACCGATGACCTGGGCGGCGCGTGCGATCTGCTCGCCGCGCGCCGGGCTCTGCTCGAGGGCCACCGCGACGCCCAGGAGCGTGCTTCCTCCGCCGAGGGCGGCGGGGATCCCTACGCGATGGTGCGGATGGACGCCTTCGAGGGTCTCCGGGACCTCGGCGGGCGCCTGCGACCGTCCACCGGTGCGGGACTGCCCGGCCCCGGTGACCTCGGCCCGTGGATCGGGGGCCCGCTCGGCCACCCGATCGGCCCCTCCGGGCCGGACAGGCCCTTCGACACCCACGAGACCCTCGACCGCTGGCGCGAGCGCGCCGGGGAGACCTTCGAGAAGATCCGCCCGCTGCTCGGCGGTCCTCTCGCCGCCCCGATCGACCCGACGCTCCCCTCACTGCCCCACGACCCCACCGACGGCCTGCCCGACCCGGTGCCCGCTCCGGTGCCGGAACGGGGCGCGGTGCAGGACGACACCCCGTTCGCCCTGGACCAGGACCGGATCACCGAGGCCTCCACGAACCGGAAGATCCTGTTCGGCCAGGTCCCCGGGCTGGGCGGCCTGCAGACGGCCGCGACGCTCACCGAGAGCAGCAGGGAGTTCCTCGACGGGGTCGAGTCCCGGATGGAGTCCGCGGGGCTGGGCGCCGCGACACCGATCGTCGGCCTCGCCCGGATCCCCCATGACCTTGCCGGCGTCGCCCTGGGCGAGGGATCCGTCTACGACACCGTCACGGGCGCCGTGGACCAGCAGTTCGCGAACGTCTCCCAGACCTCCGCGGAGATCTCCGAGTCCGTGGGCGAGGGCGACTGGGCCGGGGCGGCCCGTGCCAGCGAGCGCGGCATGCTGCGTCACCTCGGAGCGAGCGCGGATGCGCTCACAGCGAACCCGGTGCCCGCGCTCAGCGAGGCGATCGGCACCGTCGCCGGGCGCGGGGCCGATGTCATGGACATGGCCTCCCCCGGCAGCGGCGATGCGCTGCGGGAGGCGGGAGAGGCGATGCACGGCGCGGGCGAGGCCTGGCAGGCGAAGGTCGACGAGATCACCGACACCGAGGAGATCTACCGCTACCGGCTCGAGAACGCGCCGTTCCCGTGGGAGCGCCGCAGCGCCTGAGACGGCGGGAGGACCGGACAGGGTTCACCCGTCCGGCCCTCCCCGCGGGCACGAGCTCAGCGCAGTGCGGGATCCCCGGAGGCGTCCTCGGAGCCCGGAACGGTCGCCCCGTCGGAGGTCCCCCCGTCCTCGGGCGCTCCCCGGTCCTCGCCGTCCACGTCCTCCTCCGGGTGATCGCCCTCCAGGACGGACAGGGCGAGACCGTCGCCGTCCGGCGCCACGCGCACGGCGACCGTGGCGTCGTCGAGCACCTCACCGCGCAGGATCAGCCGTGCGAGCGCGTCGCCGATCTCCTTCTGCACCAGCCGCTTGAGCGGGCGCGCGCCGTACAGCGGATCGAAGCCCACGTCGGCCAGCCAGTGCGTCGCCGCCTCGTCGACGTCGAGCCGGATCCGACGGTCCGCGAGCCGCGCGCCGACCGCCTCGATCTGGAGGGAGACGATCCGCGAGAGCTCCTCGCGCTGCAGCGCGTCGAACATGACGACGTCGTCGAGACGGTTGAGGAACTCCGGCTTGAAGGACGCGCGGACCACCTGCATGACCCGCTCGTGCTTCTCGGCCTCCGGCAGCGACGTGTCCTGCAGCACGTGGGCGCCGAGGTTCGAGGTGAGGATGAGGATCGTGGAGCGGAAGTCCACGGTGCGCCCCTGGCCGTCGGTGAGCCGGCCGTCGTCGAGCACCTGCAGCAGGATGTCGAAGACGTCGGGGTGGGCCTTCTCGATCTCGTCGAGCAGGACCACCGAGTACGGCCGGCGCCGCACGGCCTCGGTGAGCTGCCCGCCCTCGTCGTAGCCGACGTACCCCGGAGGGGCGCCGACGAGACGGGAGACGGTGTGCTTCTCCCCGTACTCCGACATGTCGATGCGGATCATCGCCCGCTCGTCGTCGAAGAGGAACTCGGCGAGCGCCTTCGCGAGCTCGGTCTTGCCGACGCCCGTCGGCCCCAGGAACAGGAACGAGCCGGTCGGGCGGTTCGGATCGGCGATGCCCGCGCGGGCACGGCGCACCGCGTCGGAGACCTCGGCCACGGCGCGCCGCTGACCGATCAGCCGCTCGCCGATGATGTCCTCCATCTCGAGCAGCTTCTGCGTCTCGGACTGCAGCAGGCGACCGGCCGGGATGCCCGTCCACGTGCCCACCACCTCGGCGATGTCATCGGGACCCACGTGGTCGGCCACGAGCGGTCGCTCGTCGCCCACCTCCCCCGCGGCCTCGGACTCCTCCGCCTCCCGCAGCTGGGTCTTCAGCGCGGGGATGTCGCCGTAGAGGATCTTCGAGGCGGCGGTGAGGTCGCCCTCGCGCTGGGCGCGGTCCGCCTGCATCCGCAGCTGCTCGAGCTGGGCCTTGAGCTCGCCGACCTGGTTCAGCCCGGCCTTCTCCCGCTCCCAGCGGGCGGAGAGCGCGGTCATCCGCTCGGTGCGGTCCGCGAGCTGACCGCGCACGGAGTCGAGGCGGGCGATGCTGCCCGGGTCCTCGCTGCCCTGGAGGGCCATCTCCTCCATCCGCAGGCGATCGACCTGACGGCGCAGGATGTCCAGCTCCTCCGGGGAGGAGTCGAGCTCCATGCGCTGGCGGGACGCGGCCTCGTCGACGAGGTCGATGGCCTTGTCGGGGAGCTGGCGCCCGGAGATGTAGCGGTCCGAGAGCGTCGCGGCGGCGACCAGCGCGGCGTCGGTGATCGAGACCTTGTGGTGCGCCTCGTACTTGTCCTTGAGGCCGCGCAGGATCGTGATGGTGTCCTCGACGCTGGGCTCGCCCACGAACACCTGCTGGAAGCGGCGCTCGAGGGCCGGGTCCTTTTCGATGTTCTCGCGGTACTCGTCCAGGGTGGTCGCGCCGACCATCCGCAGCTCGCCGCGGGCGAGCATGGGCTTGAGCATGTTGCCGGCGTCCATCGCCCCGTCGCCGGTGCCGCCCGCGCCCAGGACGGTGTGCAGCTCGTCGATGAAGGTGATGATCTGGCCGTTGCTCGTGCGGATCTCGTCGAGGACGGCCTTCATGCGCTCCTCGAACTCGCCGCGGTACTTGGACCCGGCGACCATCGAGGAGAGGTCCAGGGAGATCAGGCGCTTGCCGCGCAGCGAGTCCGGGACGTCGCCCGCGACGATGCGCTGCGCGAGGCCCTCGACGACGGCGGTCTTGCCGACGCCGGGCTCGCCGATGAGCACCGGGTTGTTCTTGGTGCGGCGGCTGAGCACCTGGACGACGCGGCGGATCTCGGTGTCGCGCCCGATGACGGGGTCCAGTCGGCCCTCGCGGGCCTGCTCGGTGAGGTCGAGGCCGAACTTCTCGAGGCTCTGGAAGGTGCTTTCGGGGTTCTGGGAATCGGGGGTGCTCATACGATCCTCTCCGGAGGTGAGTCGGGTGACGGCATCGCGCAGGGCGGCGGGGCCCGCGCCGGCCGCCTGGAGGAGGCGGGCGGCGGCGTCCGTGCCGAGCGCGATGCCGATCAGGAGGTGCTCGGTGGACAGGTAGGTGCGGCCGGCGGCGTCGGCCTCGCGGCGTGCGGCCTCGAGGGCGTCATAGCCGGCGCCGACGAAGGTCGGATGGCCGGCGCCGTCGCCGCTGACCCGGGGCAGCTGTCCGATCGCGGTCGCGACCTGCTCGAGGACGGCGGCCGGATCGGCACCGGCCTCGATGAGGGCGGCACGGCCGATGCCGTCCGCCTGGCCGAGCAGCGCCTGCAGCAGGTGCAGGGAGCTGACCTGGGGGTTGCCGAGCTCTGCGGCGTGCTGGGCGGCGGCGGTGATCGCTTCCTGCGATCGGGTGGTGAACTGGAACTCCATGGCGCTCCTTCCAAGCTGTGCGGGGGACATGAGGTGCAACGGGTACAGAGTTGAGTCTATTCCGCTCAAGGTGCGGGAGTGTCGGGTCGGGGCTTCCCTCCGACCCGTCCACAGCCGGCACGACCCCCTCACTGTGGCGACCGTCACCGATAGCATCGCATCCAGACCGTCCCGCCGGGGAGAGGAGGGAACCATCGGTTCCACCGTTCTCCCCTCCCCCGCACCGCCCGCGGGCGACGCGCACCGCCGTCGTCCCTCCCCGATCCCGAAGGCGCTCCTCCCATGACCCAGCCGCCGTCCGCCCATCCGGGGCCGCCGCCCCCGGGTCGCCCCCAGCAGCCGGGACAGCAGCCCACCGGCCGGCCCCGTCCCGGCGCAGGGTCCCCCGCCGCGGGTGCGCCGGGGTTCCAGGCGCAGCCCCCGTACGTCGACTACGGCATCCCCCGCTCCTACGACACCTCCGTGCGACCCTCCTCGGGCCTCACCGCGGCCCGCTACGCCCCCGCGCAGATCCAGCGCCCCGTCCAGCCGCAGCCGCAGTCGGCCTGGGCGACCCAGACCCGCCGGGTGCAGGAGGTCGGTCGCGAGGCGGAGCCGGTCCCCCGCGTCACCGTCCTCACCTGGATCGCCCTGGCCGTCCTCGGCATCGGCCTGCTCCTCGTGCTCGGCTTCTTCTTCGTCTACCTCACGCTGTCGTACTCCTCGAGCCCCGTCTGGTGGCCCGTCATGGGCTTCCTCGCGTTCCTCTCCCTCGTCGTGATCGTCGGGATCATCCTGCTCGCGGATCGCTGGGACCCGCAGCCGATCCCGCTGCTGCTCATCGCGGTGATGTGGGGTGCCGCCATCGCGAGCTTCGTGAGCTTCTGGGTGAACACCCTGGGCTCGGTCCTCGTCTGGCGGATCACGGGCAGCGAGGCGGTCACGAGCTTCTTCGGCCCCGTCATCAGCGCCCCGATCGTCGAGGAGACCACGAAGGGCCTCGGGCTCCTGGTCCTCATGCTGCTCGCCCGGCGCTACTTCAACGGGCCGCTGGACGGCCTCATCTACGGCGCGCTGATCGGCGGCGGCTTCGCCTTCACCGAGAACATCCTGTACTACGCGAACGGCTTCGATCAGATGGGCCTGGGCGGTGTCGCCGTGCTGGTCGTCATGCGCGGCGCGCTGAACATCTTCGGCCACGCCATCTACACCTCGCTGACGGGCCTGATCATGGGCTTCGTCGCCCGCAAGTGGGGCACGATCTCGGGCCTGCTCGTGTTCGTGGTCGCCGTGATCCCGGGGATGCTGCTGCACGCCGGATGGAACCTCACCGCCTCCCTCGCCGGCGGCTGGACCGTCACGATCATCATGTTCGCGCTCGAGGCCCTGCTGTCCCTGCTGTGGCTGTGCCTGATCGGCGTGCTGGTCTGGGACGAGGCGCGCCTCACCCGGGTGCGCCTGGGCGACTACGCGAACACCGGCTGGCTCACCCACGAGGAGGTCACGATGCTCGCCACCTGGAAGGGGCGCCGTGAGGGGCGTGCCTGGGCGAAGCAGATCGGCGCGAAGCCGCTCATGAAGCGGTTCATCCGGGAGAGCGCGGATCTCGCCTCCGTGCGCCAGCGGCTCCTGGCCGACGGCGCGAACCCCAAGGTCGTCGCCCTCGAGGCGGGTCTGCTGGGTCGTCTCTCGACCAACCGCCAGCAGCTGTTCGCCGCGAGCGGCCAGCCGCGCTGAGCCGGTCCGGTCGGGTTCAGCGCCCGGCGCGGTCCTCGGGCAGGTCCTCGTCGTGCTCGGCGCCGGGCAGGTCCCGGCCGCGCAGCCGGTCCAGCGCGCGCCGCTCCCGCTTGGTGGGGCGTCCCGCGCCGCGGTCCCGTCGCGGCGGGGCGCCGAAGAGCTGCGGCGGCGGCTCCGGGCTGTGGTCCTCGTAGGCGGTGCGCGCGACGGGCGCGCCCACCCGCTTCCCGAGCAGCTGCGTGACCACGACTATGCGCTCGCGCCCCGGGGAGCGCAGGCGCAGCTCGTCCCCCACCGCGATCCTCTGGCTCGCCTTGGTGGGCTCGCCGTTGCGCCGCACGTGGCCCGCGCGGCAGGCGGCGGTGGCCGCGGAGCGGGTGGGGTACAGCCTCACGCTCCACAGCCAGGTGTCCAGGCGCACCGCGGCGACGGTGGGAGCGGGGCGCACGGGTGCGGGCGCCGGCGCGCCGGGCCCTGCCGACGCCTTCGCGCCTGATGTCGTGCCCGCCGCAGCGGCCTCCTCGGCCCCGCTCATGCGCCGGCCCCGCCCCGGGAGGCGTCCGCGGCGCGCAGCGGCCACGGGTCGTGCTGCTCGATCTGGGCGGCGACCTGCAGCAGCAGGGCCTCGGCGCCGGGACCGGTGCCGCCCAGCTGGACGCCGAAGGGCAGCAGCACGCCATCGACCTCCTCCCGGTGCGCGGGGATCGCGATCGCCGCGGCGCCGGTCATGTTCCAGGTGCTCGTCCACGGGGTGAAGGCGCACTGGGCGTCGAAGTCCGCGGCGCCGTCGTCGAGCTGGAGGGTCTCCGGGCGGGCGGGCGGGCCCGCGAGCCCCGGGGTGAGGACGAGGTCCAGATCCGCGAAGGCCTCCCCCGTGCGTCGTGCGAGCGCCTGCACGCCGGAGATCGCCGTGAGCAGGTCCGTCCCGCTGTACCCGCGTCCCTGCTCGCGCAGCCAGCGGGTGAGCGTCAGCAGCTCGCCCTCGCGCTCCGGGGGCACGGGGATCGTCGCGGCGCCCACCGTCCACAGAGGCATGAAGCTGCGCCATTCCTGCGGGGTGAAGGGGGCGGGGACCGGCACGGGGTGGTGTCCGAGGTCGCGCAGCAGCGCGACCGTGCGCTCCACGGCGCGCAGGGCGGCGGGGTGGACGTCGACCTCGGCGGCGAGGGGCGTCGTGAGCACGCCGATCCGGAGCCCCTCGGGCGCCGGGGCCTCGCAGGCGGAGAGGTAGCCGCCGGGCAGGAGCGGCGCCGGCTGGGCGTCGCCGGGACGGGGCCCGGCGATGAGGTCGAGGCCGGCCGCGGCGTCGCGCACGGTGGTGGCGAGCATGCCGTCGGCGACGAGCCCGGCGCCCTCGGTGCCGAAGGGACCTGTCGAGACGAGACCGCGGGAGGGCTTGATCCCGACGAGGCCGCAGCAGGCCGCAGGGATCCTCACGGACCCGCCGCCGTCGGATCCGTGGGCGAGGTCGACGACCCCGCTCGCGACCGCGGCACCGGCCCCGCCGCTCGATCCGCCGGCCGTGCGCCGCACGTCCCAGGGAGTGCGGGCCGGGGCACCGGTCGCGGGCTCCGTGTACGCGGGCATGCCGAACTCGGGCGTGGTGGTCTTGCCGATCGTCACCGTGCCGGCGTCGAGGATCCGTGCGGCGACGCCGTCGGTGACCTCCGCGATCGTGCCGCGCAGCGCGGTGCTCCCGGCCTCGAAGGGCTGGCCGGCGATGCGGGTGAGGTCCTTGACGGGCAGCGGGACGCCGAGCAGGGGCCGGCGGCGGGCGAGGTCCTCGAGACGCCCGGCGCGGCGGGCGTCCTCGAGCTCGTGCTGGGCCCGTTCGGCCTGCTCCCGGCTGAGCTCGTCGAGGACGTGGGCGAAGGCGCCGACGGCGGCTCCGCGGGTCGCAGCCGCGGCGAGGGCCTGCTCGGTCACCTCCCGGGCGTCGAGGTCCCCGGCGCGCAGCGCGGCGGCGGTCCCGAGGGCGCTCATGAGGCGGTGCCGTGCCCGCCCGCGGCGAGGGCGCCGCGCACGTGCTCCACGAGCCCCGGGAGGGCCGCGTCCACCTGCGTGTAGGTGGTCTCGAAGTCCTCGTCGCCGCCGTACCAGGGGTCGCGGATGCCGAGGTCCTCCCCGGCCTGCGGGTCGAAGGAGCGCAGCATGCGGATACGCTCGCCGAGCCGTTCGCCGGCGAGGCGCTCGAGGGGTCGGACGTGGTCATGGTCCAGGGCGAGGACGAGGTCCGCCCGGGACAGCTCCTCGCGGGTCACGGCGCGGGCGCGGTGCGCGGAGGGGTCCATGCCGTGCTCGCGCAGGAGGGCCCCGGCGCGGGGGTCCACGGGGTTGCCCTCCTCGTAGGAGGTGGTCCCGGCGCTCGCGACGTCGACGCGGTCGCCGAGGCCGGCCTCCTCGAGGGCGGCGCGCAGCTGGAACTCGGCCATCGGCGACCGGCAGATGTTGCCGGTGCAGACGGTGAGGATGCGATAGGTCACCGGGGGTCCTTCCCCTCCTCGGGGACGTCGGCGAGGAGGTCGTGGTGCTCAGGATGCCGCTCGAGCCAGGCGCGGGCGAACCAGCAGGTCGCGGTGAGACGCAGGCCGCGCTCACGGGAGTCCTGGACGGCGGCGCGGACCAGCGCGGAGCCGATTCCCTGCCCGCCGTGCTCCGCGGAGACCACCGTGGAGCGCAGGTCGCGGACGCCCTCGCGGAGCGGGTCCGGCCCGTAGGCGAGCACGCCGACGACGCCGTCGCCGGCGAGCGCCTCGAAGCGATCGCGATCCTCGTCGTGGACCAGCCGCACGTGCGGGGGTCCGCCGGGCTTCTCGTGCATGCACGGAACGCTACACTGCCCCTCATGCCCTCGCCCCTGATCTGGCACATCACCGAGCTGGCCGCCTGGGAGGCGGCCGTCCGGGAGGGCACCTACACCTGCTCCACCCGGGGTCGCGATCTCACCGAGGTGGGATTCCTGCACGCCTGCTGGCCCGAGCAGGTCTCGATGGTCGCCAAGCGCGTGTACCCGGACCGTCCTGCCGACCTCGTGATCCTCGAGATCGACGTCGCGCGCGTCGAGGCGACAGGCGTCGCCGTGGACATCGAGGCGGATCGGGACGGCCGCGGCCGCGGCTACCCGCACATCAACGGACCGCTCCCGATCGGCGCCGTGCAGCGGCTGCGCCGCACGAAGTGGATCGGCCGCGAGTTCGTCGTCGTCGCCTGATTGATGTGCGGATGCCGCCGTCGCGGCGCTTGCGGACGTAGCATCGAGCATGGCTCCCTCGGCTCGCTACCTCGACATCCATCCCGTGGACCCGCAGGCGCGGAACATCGACCAGGCCGTGCGCGTGCTGCGCGACGGCGGTCTCATCGCCTATCCCACGGACTCCTGCTACGCGCTGGGCTGCACGCTCGACTCCCCGGAGGGGCTCGAGCGGATCCGCCGCATCCGCCAGGTGGGCAAGGACCACCACTTCACGCTCGTGTGCGCGGACTTCGCGCAGCTGGGGCAGTTCGTCATCGTCTCGAACCCCGTGTTCCGCCTGGTGAAGAACGCGACGCCGGGCCCGTACACCTTCATCCTGCCGGCCACCAAGGAGGTGCCGCGGCGGATGTCCCACCCCAAGAAGCACACGGTGGGCGTGCGCATCCCCGATCACCGTGTGGCCCATGCGCTCGTCGAGGCGCTCGGCGAGCCGATCGTCTCCTCGACGCTGCTGCTGCCGGGCCAGGAGGACCCGCCGGCGGAGGGCTGGGTGGTGCAGGACCTGCTGGACAACCGGGTGGACGTCATCATCGACTCGGGTGAGGTGGGCATCGAGCCGACGACCGTCGTGGACCTCTCCTCCGGGGAGCTCGTGATCGCCCGGGAGGGCGCGGGGGACGTCAGCCGGTTCTGACGCTCCCCTCCTCCACGCCGCGGTCCCGCCCCGCGAGGGCGCCGGAGACCACGAGGATCCCCAGCGCGTAGAGCGGCACGAGCCACAGGGCGTGACGCAGGGTCAGGGCGTCGGCGAGCGCGCCGATGATCGGCGGGGAGACGAAGAACCCGAGCCGGGCGAGCCAGCCGGCCACGGTCATGCCCACTCCGTGGGGGACGCCGGGGACCTCGTCCGCCGCGCGGTACACGGCGGGGAACAGCGTCGCGACGCCCCAGCCGGCGAGGGCGAAGCCGATCACGGCGGTCACGGGGCTCGGCACGAGCAGCGCGAAGGACATGCCGGCGGCGGAGACGAGCGCGCCGATCCGGGCGGTGGTCCGGTCGCCCAGGCGGTCCACGACCGCGTCCCCGGTGAAGCGTCCGACGGTCTGCGCCCCCTGCAGGGCCACGAAGGCCATGCCCGCGACGAAGGGGCCGACGGCGTAGGTCGACGTCATGAACAGGGCGCCCCAGGTGTTGCCGGCGTCCTCGGTGGAGCCGGCGAAGACGAGCAGCATGCCGAGGGCGAGCACGAGCCCGAGCGCGCGCGGCGCCATGCCCGCGATCCGCAGGCCGGAGGGGGCCGGGTCCGCGGGGACCTCGGCGGCGGAGGCGGCCGACGGCGCCGCCTGGGCGGTGGCCCCGCCGGAGGCGGCCGACGGCGCCGCCTGGGCGGTGGCCCCGCCGGGGGCGGCCTGCTCCCTCTCGAGGGTGTCGTGCCCGGGGAGCATGCCGCGCAGGGCGAGCAGCGCCAGCGCGCCAAAGACCACGAGGCCGAGCACGCCCTGTCCCCAGGTGGGCAGGGCGATCTGGGCTGCGAGGGAGCCGAGGAGGCCGCCGGTGACCGCGCCGAGCGACCACCAGCCGTGGTAGCTGTTCATGATCGAGCGGCGGTAGCGGCGCTCGACGCGCATGCCGTGGGAGTTCATGGCGACGTCGGTGACGGCGTCGGCCGCCGCGGCGAGGAACAGCGAGACGGCGAGCCACAGCCAGGATCCGGAGACGTACACGGCGAGGTGCACGGTCGAGGCGACCACCTGGGCGGCGACGCTCACGCGCGCGGAGCCGAACCGGGTCATCAGGGCGGCGACGGTGAGGCCCGCGGTGAGCCCTCCGAGGGGGCCGAGCCCGACGGCGAGCCCGAAGGCGGCGTTGCTGAGCCCGATGTGCTCGACCAGCTCGGGGTAGCGGGGCAGGATCGCGCAGAACGAGGCGCCGTTGAGGAAGAAGAGCAGCGAGACCGCCCAGCGGGCGCGGCGGGCGTCCGCGGCGACGCCGGGCGAGGGCGTGGCGGGCCGGGCATCGCCGGGCTGCGGGGAGTGAGCGTTCACGGGGCACCATTGTGCTGCCCTCGTGCCCCGGGCGACAGCGCGCCGCGCCGCCCGGGCGCCGCGCGACCGTACGCTGGCGGCATGTCGACCCATATCGGAGCCGCTCCGGACCAGATCGCCCCTGCCGTGCTCATGCCCGGCGACCCCTACCGCGCGCGGTGGATCGCCGAGACCTTCCTCGAGGACCCCGTCCAGTACAACGACGTGCGCGGCATGCTCGGGTACACCGGCACCTACGCGGGGGTCCGCGTCTCCGCGCAGGGCTCCGGCATGGGCCAGCCCTCGCTCGCCATCTACGCCCACGAGCTGTTCAGCGATTACGACGTCGAGACCATCATCCGGGTGGGCACCTGCGGCGGTCTCTCGGAGCGGGTCGGCGTGCGGGACGTGGTGCTCGGCGTCGCGGCCTCCACGGATTCCGCCATGAACCGGGCCCGGTTCGGGGACGTCACCTTCGCCCCGGCCGCGGACTTCGAGCTGGCGCGGATCGCGGCCTCCGTCGGCGAGGAGCGGCTGCTGCCGGTCGTCGCGGGCGGGCTGTTCTCCGCGGACCAGTTCTACTCCCCCGCCCCCGAGGTCACGAGCACGCTCGCCGGCTACGGCGTGCTCGGCATCGAGATGGAGGCGGCGGCCCTGTACACGCTCGCGGCGCAGTTCGGTCGGCGGGCGCTGGCCCTGTGCACGGTCTCCGACCACCTCGTCACGGGCGAGGAGACGAGCGCCCAGGAGCGCCAGGAGACCTTCGAGGACATGGTCGTGATGGCGCTCGAGACGATCGTCCGGATGGACGGGCGATCCTCATGACCCGATGATCCCGGGACGCGGACGGGCCCGGCACCTCGCGGTGCCGGGCCCGTGTCGTCGCGGGGCGTTCCTCGTCAGACGAGGAAGCGCGGGACCGTGTCGAAGGTGAGGTACAGCGAGAGCAGCACCATCGCGAGACCCACGATGAAGGTCACAGGGGTGAACAGGCTCAGCACGTACAGCCCGCCCGCGAAGAGGACGAACAGCAGCGCGAACAGCACGATCGACAGGACGGTGCTGTTGCCCTCCGACGTGGTGGCCGGTTCGACGGTCTCGACGTGATCGCCCTTGGCGACGATGGCCTGCTCAGTGCTCATGCTCTGCTTCCTCCGCTCCTCCCGGGCGCGCCTGCCGTCCCGGGTTCGGGACGGGGCGCAGACGGTCGTGGCCCATCCTAGACCAGCGCCGACGGTGCCGCGGACCGGCCCGCCGTGCGCAACGCCGTGACGAGCGCCGCGAACAGGCCCTCCCCCGGTCCGTACCCGCTCTCGAGCTCGGGGTGCCACTGCACCGCGATGACGGGGCTGCCGGCGACGGCCTCGACGGCGAGCGGGAGGCCGCTCGCGTGGCGGGCCACGACACGCAGCGAGGAGGGCACCTCGCGCACGCCCTGATGGTGGAAGGCGGTGACCTCGGCGCGGGTGCCGACAGCGAGCGCGGTGTCGCTGTCCGCGTCGACCTCCGCGGTCACGGGCGTCGGGACGATGCCCGTGAGCGGATGCGCGGGGAGGTCCACGGGGAGATGACGGTGGAGGTCGCCGCCCTCGGCGACGACGACGAGCTGCAGGCCCCGGCAGACGCCGAGCACGGGCACCCCGGTGCGGCGCGCGGCACGGTACAGCGCGGTCTCGAAGGCGTCGCGCGCCGGGTCCGCCGCCATGTCGGTCTCCCGCGGGGCCTCGCCCAGGAGCGCGGGGTCCAGATCGGTGCCGCCGGTGAGGACGAGGCCGTCGAGGTCCTGGACCTCCTCGTCCGTCCACTCGTCCTGCGGGGCGATGATCACGGCACGGGCGCCGGCCTCGCGGATCGCGCGGACGTAGTGCGCGGTGAGGGTCACGGCCTCGTGCCCCTCCCACGCGCCGGACATCATGCGGCCGGTCCCTGCGGTCACGCCGATGAGCGGGCGACGGGTGGTGGGGCGCTGCGCCATGAGTGGTCCTTTCCGCGGGCAGGGTGGCCGCCGTGCGGCGACAGGACCATGTCACCCCATCGCGCGCACCCGCGGCGACATCTGTGGCCGAATGTGACGGCGACCGGATGCGACGGCGCGCTCCCGGTTCAGCGGACGGTGCGCTGGTGCACGTCCGCGTGCCGGGCGATCGCCGTCGCGTAGTGGCCGCGGAGCTGCTCGGCGAGGACCGGCCAGGTGCGCTTGCGCACCGAGTCCAGCGCCGCCCGCCCGAACGCGAGCCGCTTCGCGTCGTCGAACAGGAGATCCGCGGCGTGGTCGCGGAGCTCGTCGAGCATGCCCGGCGTGTACAGCCAGCCGGTCCGGCTCGGCGTCACGAGATCGACCGGTCCCCCGCGGCGCGGGGCGATGACCGGCAGCCCCGACGCCATGGCCTCCTGGATGGTCTGCCCGAAGGTCTCGAGCTCGCCGGGGTGGATGAAGAGGTCCGCGCTCGCGAGGTGCGCGGCGAGGTCCGTGCCGGAGCGGAACCCCGCGAAGCGCGCCCGCGGCATGGCCCGGCGCAGCGCGTCCCGCTCGGGCCCGTCGCCCACCACGAGCAGCCGCACCCCCGGCATGTCATGGATGACCTGGAGATCCGCGACCTGCTTCTCCGGAGCGAGGCGGCCCACGTAGACCACGAGCTTCTCGTCGGCCTCCGCGTAGCGGGCCCGCAGCCGGGCGCTGCGCAGCGACGGGGAGAAGAGGGAGGTGTCCACGCCGCGGCGCCACAGCGCGAGCCGCTCCACCCCGTGGGCCGCGAGCTGGTCACGGGTCGCGGTGGAGGGCGCGAGGTTCACGGTCGCACGGTTGTGGACGTCCTTGAGCAGCTGCCAGGACGCGGCCTCGAGGAACGGCATCCCGTACTTGGCGGTGTAGCCGGGGATGTCGGTCTGGTAGACGGCGACGGTGGGGACGCCGGCCTTCTGCGCGGCGACGACCGCACGACCCCCGAGGATCGTGGGCGAGGCGAGGTGGATGACGTCCGGGGCGAAATCGGCGATCCGGCGGCGCAGACCGGTCGCGCTCGCCGCCGCGATCCGCACGTCGGTGTAGCCGGCCAGCGGCACCGAGGCCACTCGGTGCACGCGGACCCGACGGCCACCCGAGGTGCGCCAGAAGCGGTCGGCGTGCGGCCACTGGGGGGCGATGATCTCGAGGTCGTCACCCTGGCCCGCGAAGTGGTCCACGACGCGGAGCACGGAGTTGGTGACGCCGTTCATGTGCGGAAGGAACGATTCGGTGATGACGAGGATCCTCACACCGGCGATGCTCCGCCCCCGCCGTTTCCACGGCCCCACCGACGTGTGACACATCGGGGACGCCCGGGTGAACTCTTCGCTCCCCCGGGCGCCCCGGCACTCAGAGGCGGGAGGAGGCGATCCGGGCGCCCGCGACGAGCGACTCGAGCTTCGCCCACGCGATGTCGGGGTGGATGCGCCCGCCCAGACCGCAGTCCGTCGAGGCAATCACGCGCTCGGGGCCGACGATCCGCGCGAAGCGCTCGATGCGCTGGGCGACGAGCTCGGGGTGCTCGACGACGTTGGTGGCGTGGGAGACGACACCGGGCACGATGACCTTGCCCTCGGGCAGCTCGACGTCCTGCCACACGGTCCACTCGTGCTCATGGCGCACGTTGCCGGCCTCGAAGGAGTAGTACTTCGCGTCGATCTCGAGCAGGAGACCCACGATGTGGCGCAGCTCGATGTCCGTCGTGTGGGGGCCGTGCCACGAGCCCCAGCACAGGTGGAACCGGGTCTGCTCGGTGGGCACGTTCGCGAGCGCGCGGTTCACGGCCTCGACGCGCTTGCGGGTGAAGGCGACGTAGTCCTCGACGCTCGGCTCGGGGTTGATCTGGTCCCAGTTCTCCGCGATCGAGGGGTCGTCGACCTGCACGATGAGGCCGGCCGCGGCGATCGCCTCGTACTCGGGAGCCATGACCTCGACCCAGGCGTCGAGGAAGGCGTCGACGGTCCCGTAGTGGGCGTCGACGATGCGGCTGCCGGAGCCCGGGGAGAGAGAGGGCAGGAAGCCGGTCGCGTAGCCCGAGGCGTCGAGCGCGGCGCGGAGGTTCGCGGTGTCCTGGGCGACGAGCTCCCGGCCCGCTGCCGAGTAGGAGACGGGGCCGGTCGCGGCCGGGAACGTCGTCTGCGCGCCGACGGTGATCCCGGAGGTCGGGTCCTGGTACGCGCGCTGGAAGATCGTCCAGTCGCGGCGGTCCGGGAAGACCGTCAGGCGCACGTCACCGGGGGACGAGCGCACCGGCTCCGAGGAGAAGTGGTCCTCCCCCGTGAGCTCGAGGCCGTCGACGCGGTCGAAGATGTAGGACCACCAGGCGCCGTAGTTGACGGCGGAGGTCATGAGGTGCCCGTACTCGCCGTCGTTCGGGATCGAGATGCCGATCTCGCGCTGCTTCGCGACGACGTCCGCCACGGCCTGGCGCAACACACCGCGGAACTCGTCCGTGGGCTGCGGGGTCAGGCCGTCCTCGCCCACCTGGCGGGCGGAGTTGGCGGCGATGAGCTCGGGGCTGCGGGGCAGGGAGCCGGCGTGCGTGGTGAGGATCTCGGTCATACGTGCAGGCTAGCGGCCTGATCGTCCATTCGTCATCTGCGCGTCACGACCGTTCACATGCCGCCGGCCCGTCGGAGCGGTGCTCCGACGGGCCGGCGGCGGGTGGGGCGCCCTGCTCAGTCGCGGGGCCAGGTCGCCACGAGGTTGCGGTCCCCGTGGGCCTGGTCGATGCGGCGCACGGCGGGCCAGTACTTCGACTGGATCCGCATCTGGACGCTGTCGTGCACGGAGAGGTCCTCGGGCGTGGCCCAGGTGCCCGGGTACACGGCCACCTCGCGGGAGTAGGGGTGGGTCCACTCCCCCGCGACGACCGACGCCGCGGTGTGCGGGGCGCCCACGAGCGGGTTGTCGTCGGCCGGCCAGACGCCCGCGGCGACCTGCTCGGCCTCCTTCGCGATCATGAGCATCGCGTCGACGAAGCGATCCAGCTCGACGAGGTCCTCAGACTCCGTGGGCTCGACCATGAGCGTGCCCGCCACCGGGAAGGACATGGTGGGCGCGTGGAAGCCGTAGTCCACGAGACGCTTGGCGACGTCGTCCACGGTGATCCCGGTGCGGGCGGTGAAGGGGCGCAGGTCCACGATGCACTCGTGGGCGACGAGCCCGTTCTCCCCCGTGTAGAGGATCTCGTACGCCTCGGAGAGCCGGGCGGCGAGGTAGTTCGCGGCGAGCACCGCGGAGGCGGTCGCGTGCCGCAGCCCCTCGGGTCCCATGAGCCGGATGTAGGTCCAGGAGATCGGGAGGATCGAGGCGGAGCCGTAGGGCGCCTGGGACACCGGGGCGCCGCCGTGCATCTGCGCGCCGGCCCCGGTCACGGGATGCTCGGCCTGCTGGATCGCGGGATGGCCGGGCAGGAACGGGGCGAGGTGCGCCTTCGCGGCGACCGGGCCCACGCCCGGTCCGCCGCCGCCGTGGGGGATGCAGAACGTCTTGTGGAGGTTCAGGTGGGAGACGTCGCCGCCGAACTCACCGGGCCGCGCGACCTGCAGCAGCGCGTTGAGGTTCGCGCCGTCCACGTAGACCTGGCCGCCCGCGTCGTGCACGAGCTGGCAGACCGTCCGCACCTGCTCCTCGTAGACGCCGTGCGTGGAGGGGTAGGTGATCATGATCGCGGCGAGCTCCTCGCCGTGGTCCTTGATCTTCTGCTGGAGGTCGTCGAGGTCGATGTTGCCGCGCTCGTCGGAGGCGACGACCACGACCCGCAGGCCGGCGTTCACGGCGGAGGCCGCGTTCGTGCCGTGGGCGGAGCTCGGCACGAGGCACACGTCCCGCGAGCCCTCGCCGCGGGAGGCGTGGTACGCGCGGATCGCGAGCAGGCCCGCGAACTCGCCCTGGGAGCCGGCGTTGGGCTGCAGGGAGACCGTGTCGTAGCCCGTGAGGTCCGCGAGCCACTGCTCGAGCTGGGTGACCAGGTCGAGGTAGCCCTCCACGTCCTCGCGCGGGGCGAGCGGGTGCACGGCGTTGAAGCCGGACCAGGTGATGCCCGCCATCTCGGTCGCGGCGTTGAGCTTCATCGTGCAGGAGCCGAGCGGGATCATCCCGCGGTCCAGCGCGAAGTCGCGGTCCGCGAGGCGGCGCAGGTAGCGCATCATCGCGGTCTCCGAGCGGAAGGAGGAGAAGACGGGGTGGCGCAGGTAGTCGACCTCGCGCACGAGCTCCCCCCAGCCCTCGCCGGACTCCACGGGCGTGAGCTCGGCGCCCGGGGTCTCCGCGAAGGGGGCGAGCACCGCGGCGATCCCGGCGAGATCGGCCTCGGTGACCGTCTCGTCGAGGGAGAGGTGGACGACGTCCGCGTCCACGGCGCGAAGCAGCCATCCGGACTCCGCGGCGGCCGCGACGATCTCCGGCGCGCGGGCGGCCGTGCGGATCTCGAGGGTGTCGAAGAAGGAGTCGTGGACGAGCGCGAAGCCGCTCGCGCGCAGCTGCGCGGCGAGGGTCGCGGTGCGGTCCGCGACCTGCCCGCCGATCGCGGCGAGCCCCTCGGGCCCGTGGTAGACGGCGTACATGGCGGCCATGACGGCGAGCAGGACCTGCGCGGTCGTGATCGAGCTGGTCGCCTTCTCGCGGCGGATGTGCTGCTCGCGGGTCTGCAGCGAGAGCCGGAAGGCGGGGTTGCCGTCGGCGTCCACGGAGATGCCGACGAGCCGGCCGGGCAGCTGCCGCTCGAGGCCCTTGCGCACGGCGACGAAGCCCGCATGGGGGCCGCCGAAGCCGAGCGGGATGCCGAAGCGCTGCGAGGAGCCGATGACGACGTCCGCGCCGAGCGAGCCCGGCGAGGCGAGGCGGGTGAGGGCGAGGAGGTCCGCGGCGACGATCGCGACGGCCTTGCTCGCGGTGACGGCGGCGAGCACCTCGCTCGGGTCCCACACGCGGCCGGAGGCGCCCGGGTACTGGACGAGGGCGCCGAGGTAGTCCTCCCCCTCGGGGGCCCCGTCGACCGCGAAGTCCACCTCGCGCAGCTCGATGCCGAGCCCCGCGGCACGGCCCGCGAGCACGTCCTTCGTGGCGGGGAGCGCGTCCGCGTCGACGAGGAACACGGGCGCCTTCCGCTTCGCGGTGCGGCGGGCGAGCATGAGCGCCTCCGCGGCGGAGGTCGCCTCGTCGAGGGTCGAGGCGTTGGAGACGTCCATCCCGGTGAGGTCGCAGATCATCGTCTGGAAGGTCAGGAGCGCCTCGAGGCGGCCCTGGGAGATCTCGGGCTGGTAGGGCGTGTAGGCCGTGTACCAGGCGGGGTTCTCGAGCACGTTGCGCTGGATGACCGCGGGGGTGTGCGTGCCGAAGTAGCCGGTGCCGAGGAGCGAGCGGCGCACGGTGTTGCGGTCGGCGAGGGCGCGCAGCTCGGCGAGGGCGACGGGCTCGGTGACGCCGGAGGGGACGGAGGTGGCCTCGCGGGCCTCTTCGTCGAGCAGGATCGTCGAGGGGACGGCGGCCTGCAGCATCTCGTCGAGCGTGGCGTAGCCGAGCGCGGCGAGCATGCGCTCCTGGGCGGCGGGGTCGGTGCCCACGTGCCGCGGCACGAAGGACTCGTGGGAGGGGACGGGCTGGGCGGTCATCGAGCTGGGGCTCCCGGGGGGTGAGGGGCGGGCGGCGGTGCGCGGCGGGGGTGGGCCGCACGAGGGGCAGGACGTCCGACGGCCCCGCGGCGGGTGCCGCGGGGCCGTCGGCTCCGCTCAGGACTGGGTGAGCTCGCGGTACTCGTCCGCGGAGAGCAGATCCTCCGGGAGCTCCTCGAAGCTCGCCTTGAGGAGCCATCCCTTCTCGAAGGGCGAGGAGTTCACGAGCTCGGGCGCGTCGACGACCTCCTGGTTCTGCTCGAGGACGGTGCCGTCGATCGGCGAGAACAGGTCCGAGACGGACTTCGTCGACTCGATCTCGCCCATCTCGGTGCCGGCGGTGAGCTCGTCGCCCACGGCGGGCAGGTCGACGTAGACGACGTCGCCCAGCTGGCCGGCGGCGAAGTCGGTGACGCCGATGACGGCGTGGCCGTCGGCGTCGATGCGGACCCACTCGTGGTCCTTGCTGTAGCGGATCTCGTCGGACATGGGGTGGTCCTTCCTCGGGGTGCGGAGGTCGTGCCGGACGGCGTCAGGCGCGGGAGTAGAAGGGGAGCTCGACGACGGCGACCGGGAGGTCCTTGCCGCGCACGTCGATCACGAGCGGTGTGCCGACGGCGGCGAGGTCGGGCCGCACGAGCGCGAGCGCGATCGGGTGGCCGAGAGTCGGCGAGAGCGCCCCGGAGGTGACGCGGCCGATCGCCTCGCCCTCCGGGGTCCGCACGGCGGCCTCGGCGCGGCCGGCGCGGCGGCCCTCGCCGGCGAGGCCGACGAGCACGGGGAGGACGGAGGGATCCGCGGCCTCGTAGGCGGCGCGGCCCACGAAGTCCTCCTTGGAGCGCAGCGCCACGACGGGGCCGAGGTTCGCCTGACGGGGGTCGAGGTCGAGGGAGAGCTCGTGCCCGTACAGCGGCATGCCCGCCTCGAGGCGGAGGGTGTCGCGGCAGGCGAGGCCGCACGGCGTGAGGCGGTCCCCGCCGGCGGCGGTGAGCTGATCCCACAGCTGCTCGGCGAGCTCGTTCGGCACGTAGAGCTCGAAGCCGTCCTCGCCGGTGTACCCGGTGCGTGCGACCAGCAGCTCCTCGCCGCGGTAGGTGCCCGCCAGCGCCCGGTAGTAGCGCAGGGCCGCGAGGTCCTCCGCCGTGAACCCCTCCGTGCCGCCGTCGGCCCCGAGCAGCGCCGCCACGAGGATCTCCTCGCTCGCAGGTCCCTGCACGGCGATCAGCGCGGTCTCGAGGGAGGCGTCGCGCACCTCGGCGTCGAAGCCGGCGGCGCGCTCCTGCAGCGCGGCGAGGTCCGCCGCGGCGTTCGAGGCGTTGGGGACGGTGAGGAAGTGGTCCTCGGCGAGGCGGTAGGTGATGAGGTCGTCGATGACGCCGCCGTCCTCGGCGAGCAGCAGCGAGTACTTGGCCCGGCCCACGCTCATCGAGGAGAGCTTCCCGGCGAGCGCGTGGTCGAGCAGCTCCCCCGCCTGCGGGCCGCGCACGTGGATCTCCCCCATGTGCGAGAGGTCGAAGAGCCCCGCGGAGGTGCGCACGGCGGCGTGCTCGGCGAGGTCGGAGCCGTAGCGGACGGGCATCCTCCAACCGGCGAAGTCGGTGAACGTCGCACCGAGGCGCTCGTGCACCTGCTCGAGGGGGGTGCTGCGGAGGTCCGACGCGGACATGGGTCTCCTTCGAGGTGCTGGCCCTGACGCGCCCGGCACGGCCGGACGCAGGGTCACCCTACCGCCAGCCCGCGGTGGTCACGGCGAGTTCGGCGGAGCCCGCCGCCAGGCCCCCGCCGCCCGGTACGGTGGGGGCGTGACGACGACGGGCGCCTGGGAATGGCCGGTGCGGATGCAGAGCGACAGGCTCTCGATCCGTGAGGCCCGCGAAGCCGACCGTCCCGCCCACATCCGCCTCATGACGGACCCCGTGACGCGGGAGTACCTCGGCGGCAGCGTCGACTACGCCTCGCGCCAGGCGCTCGAGCTCTCCCCCCTCGGCCTCAGCTGGGGCCAGTGGGCGCTCGCGCTGCGCGAGGACGACGCGATGATCGGCTCGATCAGCCTGGACCGCGACCGCGGCGAGCTCTCGCTCAGCTACGCGCTGCTGCCCGAGCGCACCGGCCAGGGCTACGCCGCGGAGGCGTGCCTCGCCGTGCTCGCCTGGGCGCAGGAGCATCTCGAGGACCGGCACGTCATCGCCGTCACCCAGACCCGGAACAAGCGGAGCGTGGCGCTGCTGCGCCGGCTCGGCTTCACCGTGCGCCAGGGGCTCGAGGAGTTCGGGGCCCAGCAGCTGCTCATGGAGCGCTCCCTGCTCGAAACCCTGCCCACGCTCCCCGCCGCGCTGCAGACCTCCGCGGACCCGCCGCCGCCCACGCGCCGCCGGGCCTGAGCGGGCCCCGCACCGGCCCCTCCGCCCCCCTCAGCCGCGGGACACGGGGCAGCTCATGCACCGCGGGCCGCCCCGGCCGCGTCCGAGCTCGTCCCCGTCGAGCTCGAGCACCTCGATGCCGAGCGAGCGCAGGTGGTCGTTGGTCGCGCTCGCTCGGGCGTAGGCGACGACGCGGCCGGGGGCGACCGCGAGCACGTTGCAGCCGTCGTCCCACTGCTCCCGCGCCGCGGCCGTGGGATCGAGCGGGGGCGTGATCACCCGCAGCGCGTCGACCCCCATCCCGCGGGCGAGCACCGCGTCCATCTCGCCCGCCGGGTGCGCCCGGGTGACGAGTCCTCCGGGACCCTGCTCGATCTCGATGGTCTCCAGCGGGCCGAGCGGTCCGTAGCGCAGCATCGACTCGTGGTCCACGACGGTGGTGACGGTGTCCAGGTGCATCATCGAGCGCCGGTGCGGGAGGGCGATCGCGACGACCCGCTCGACGGTGCCCTCCCCGCGGGCGGCGTCCTCGAGCAGGGCCGCGGCGAGGTGCTCGACCCCCACCGCGCTCGTGCGCTCGGAGAGCCCCACCGCGACGGTCCGCGGCGAGAGCACCATGACGTCGCCGCCCTCGAGGGTCGCACGGCCGCCGCCGTGGCCCGGCGCGTGCACCCGTCGCAGTCCCGTCGATCCGGCCCCGGCGCCCTCGCCCGTGCCGGCGAAGCGCGGGTGGTGGCGGTACACCGCCTCGAGATGGAGGGACTCGCGCCGGCGCGCACCCCGGCGCATGGGGCTCAGCACCGCGGTGTCCCCGATCCAGGCCGAGGGGTCCCGGGTGAACAGGTGGTTCGGCAGCGGGTCGAGCACCATGTCGTCCTCGGCCGCGAGCTGCAGGGCGAGGGAGCGGGGGGTGACGCCCAGCGCCCGCAGCTCCCCCACCGTGATCCCGCCGAGGAGGATCGTGAGCAGTCGGTCGGGGTCGAGCGCGCGGAAGGCGGCGCGGAGATCGGCCGCGGCCATGTCGCCGAGCACCCACGGGTCCAGGGTGCCCTCCAGCAGCTCCTCGCGGGCCGCGGGATCGGCGAGCACGCCCCGGAGGAGGTCCGCGAGGCGCAGCACCTCCGCCCCCTCGCCCTCGAGCAGGGTGATGAAGTCCTCGTGCTGGGCGCGGGCGCGGTCGCCCCACAGGACCTCGTCGAAGAGGAAGCGCTCGCGGGTGTCCGGGGTGAGGCGGTCGATCTCCGGCCCCGGCGTGTGGACGATCACCGAGCGCAGGGGCGAGATCTCGTCGAGGACCCCGAGGACCGGACGGGCGGGACGGGCGGGCGGCGCGGCGGTCATGGCTCTCCTTCACCTCGCGGTGCGTGCACGCTACCAGCGGCCCTCCCCGGTGCACCCGGACCTCGCCGGGCGGACTAGCCTGGTGACGTCCGAGACCCGCTCCCCGGAGGAGAACCCATGTCCGAGACCACCGGCCTCAGCATCCCCACCACGACCCTCGCCGACGGCACCCCCTTCCCGCTGATCGGCCTCGGCACCGGCCAGCCCAAGGGGCCCGCGGGCGCCGAGGTCGTCGCGGCCGCGCTGCGCGAGGGCTACCGCCTCGTCGACACCGCCGCCCAGTACGGCAACGAGACGGCCGTGGGCGAGGGCGTGCGCCGCTCCGGCGTGGACCTCGACGAGGTGCTCGTCGCGACGAAGATCGCGGGCGGCGACCAGGGCCGCGCGGAGGCCCGCGTGGGCTTCCAGGAGTCCCTGCGCCGGCTGGGCCTGGACCGCGTGGCGCTGCTGCTCATCCACTGGCCGAACCCCTCGCGCGGTCTCGCCCTGGACACCTGGCGCACCCTCATCGACCTCAAGGAGGAGGGCCTCGCCCAGCACATCGGCGTCTCCAACTTCCGCCCCGAGCAGCTCCAGGAGCTCTTCGATGCGACGGGCGTGTGGCCCGAGGTCAACCAGATCCAGCTCTCCCCCGCCCTGCCCCGCCAGGAGTCGCTCGCCTTCCACGCCGAGCACGGGATCGTCACCGAGGCCTGGGGCCCGCTCGGCGGCCGCGAGGGCCTGGGCGAGCAGTTCGCGCTGCGCAAGGTCGCCGAGAAGCACGGTGTGAGCACCTCCCGCGTGATCCTGCGCTGGACGATCGACCAGGGCGTCGTCGTGATCCCCCGCTCCTCGAACCCGGAGCGCCGCCGGGAGAACGCGACCCTCGACGGCTTCACCCTCGACGACGCCGACCGCGCGCTGCTCGCCTCCCTCGACCTCGGCGAGGAGACCGCTTGGGACTCCCGCGAGCACGAGGAGTGGTGACCTCCCCCCGTCGCAGCGCGTTCGTCCCCGGCCCTGAGCACCACCGCATCGTGGTGCTCACCGGGGCGGGGCTGAGCGCCCGGACGGGGCTGGGCACGTTCCGGGGGCCGGGCGGCGTGTGGGACCTCGAGCCCGAGCTCGAGGCGGCCATGCACGCCGGCCGGCTCCCCGGCTCGATCCCGCAGCTGTGGAGCGTGTGGGGCCGCATGGCGGGGATCGCCGCGGCTCACGGCCCCACCCCCGGCCACCGCGCGCTCGCCCGGATGGGCGCGCACGTGATCACGCAGAACATCGACGGGCTGCACCAGGCGGCGGGGAGCGAGGACGTCGCGGAGCTGCACGGCAGCGCGCTGCGGGCCACCTGCCTGGACGCGCGCTGCGACTGGCGCGCCCCCACGACCCCCGGCCCGGGTGAGCGCGCGGAGGACCACGGCGTGCCCGCGGCGTGCCCGGTGTGCGGGGCGCCGACCCGGCCGGACGTGGTGCTCTTCGACGAGCAGCTGCCCGCGGCGGATCTCGACCTCGCCCTCGAGCTCGCCCGCTCGGCGGATCTCTTCGCCGTGGTGGGCACGAGCGGCGTCGTCTTCCCGGCGGCGCAGCTCGCGCCCCTCGCGAGGGAGGCGGGCGCGCTGACCGTGCTCGTCGACCTCGAACCGCCGTCCCAGGCGGGGCCGCGCACGGGCTTCGACCTCGTGATCGAGGGCGACGCCCATGAGGTGCTCCCCGCATGGGAGCGCGCCGTCAACGGCGTCGCCCAGCGGAGCTTCCTGGATCCCTTCGGCTCCTGACCCCGCGGCGCGGGCTCAGATGTAGATCGCGGGATCCATCTGCTCCTCGGGATGGGCGGCGCCGCGCCGCACCGTCGCCGGGACGCCCACGGCGGTGGCGCCGTCGGGCACGTCCTTGACGACGACGGCGTTGGCGCCGATCTGCGCGCCCGCACCGACCAGCACGGGGCCGATGATGCGGGCACCTGCGCCGATGACCGCGCCGTCCCCGACGGTGGGGTGGCGCTTGACCCGCTGCATGGAGCGGCCGCCCAGCGTGACCCCGTGGTAGAGCATGACGTCGTCGCCCACCTCGGCGGTCTCCCCCACCACCACGCCCATGCCGTGGTCGATGAAGAAGCGTCGGCCGATGGTCGCGCCGGGGTGGATCTCCACGCCGGTGATCGAGCGGGCGCCCTGGGCGAGCACCACGGCGGCGGTGCGCGAGGGGCGGTCGCCGCGCGCCCACAGGCGGTGCGCAACACGGTGCACCCAGATCGCGTGCAGCCCCGGCGAGCTCAGGAGCATCGTGAGGTCGTCGGTCGAGGCGGGGTCACGTCGACGCGCCGCCGCGAGGTCCTCGCGGACGCTCGCGACGGCGTCGAGGACGCGGTCGAGGGGACGGGGCACCCGTCAGTCCATGTACTCGGCGTACAGCGGGGTGGAGAGGTACCGCTCGCCGAACGACGGGACGATGACGACGATCGTCCTGCCGGCGAGCTCCTCGCGGGAGCCCACGCGCACGGCGGCCTCGATCGCGGCGCCGGAGGAGATGCCGACGAGCAGACCCTCGCTGCGGGCGACGGAGCGGGCGCGCTCCATGGCGGTCTCGGCGTCGATGTCGAGGACCTCGTCGTAGACCTCGGTGTCCAGGAGGGCGGGCACGAAGTTCGCTCCGATGCCCTGGATCTTGTGGGGGCCGGGCTGGCCGCCGTTGAGGATCGCGGACTCCTCGGGCTCGACGGCGAAGACCTTCACGCCGGGCTTGCGCTCCTTGAGCACCTGGCCCACGCCGGTGATGGTGCCGCCGGTGCCGATGCCGGCGACGATCGCGTCGACCTCGCCCTCGGTGTCGGACCAGATCTCCTCGGCGGTGGTGTCGCGGTGGATCTGGGCGTTCGCCTCGTTCTCGAACTGCTTGACCTGGACGGCACCGGTCTCCGCGGCGATCTCCTGGGCCTTCTCGACGGCGCCCTTCATGCCCTTGGGGGCCTCGGTGAGCACGAGCTCCGCACCGAAGGCGCGCAGCAGCGCGCGGCGCTCCTTGGACATCGACTCGGGCATCGTGAGGACGACCTTGTAGCCTCGCGAGCTGCCGATCATGGCGAGCGCGATGCCGGTGTTGCCGGAGGTCGCCTCGACGATGGTGCCGCCGGGCTGCAGCTGGCCGGACTTCTCCGCGGCGTCGATCATGG
Source organism: Brachybacterium sp. SGAir0954 (assembly GCF_005490785.1). Lineage (GTDB taxonomy): Bacteria > Actinomycetota > Actinomycetes > Actinomycetales > Dermabacteraceae > Brachybacterium > Brachybacterium rhamnosum. Next base: position 2,836,287 of record NZ_CP027295.1, read on the forward strand.
CCACGCCGATGCGGTCCTTGACGGAGTTGGCGGGGTTGTAGAACTCGAGCTTCGCGAGCACGGTCGCCTTGACGTCCTCGCCCAGATGGTTCAGGCGCACGAGCGGGGTGCGGCCGACGAGCTCGGAGACGTTCTCATAGATGGGCATGCGGTTTCTCTCCTGTCCTGGGGCGGCCGCCACGGCGGTCCGCGGAGTCCGTGCAAAGTTCTGCTTCTGGGGAGTATAGGTGGGACCACCTGGACATCGGGGAGCCACGTCCACCCTGCGTCATGCGGCGACGACCGGCGTCGGGCGGAGCTCCCGACGATCGTCGGCCCGTCGGCGGCGGGAGCCTGCCTACGGTGGGGTCATGAGCGCATCACCAGTCCCCGTCATCGCCGACGCCCTGCCGCCGGGCGCCGGAAGCCGCCCGCACGAGCGGAGCCACCGCCTGCTGATGCTCGCCCTCGCCCTGCTGGCCCTCCTCGCCCCGCTCGCGGCGGTCCCCGCCGCGCACGCGACGCCGCCCGCCGTCGAGGTCCTCGACGAGGCCGGGGTGCTCGGCGATCCGCAGGCGGTCGAGGACCGCATCTCCGCGGTCTCCTTCCGCGAGGAGGTGCAGCTCGAGGTGCTCATCCTCGACTCCGCGACCCAGGACGTGGACACCTCGGACGACCGCGTCCTCAACGACGCCGTCCTCGCCTACGCCCGCGCGGAGCACCCGGAGTGGATCGACGGGGACACCTGGGCGGACGGCGTCGTGATCGTCGCGCTCGACCCGGTCCAGCGCAAGCTCGGCACCTACGCCGGCGACGACGTCAAGCTCTCCGACAGCGGCTTCGAGGACGTCCAGGACGCGATGCGCGACGACGCCGCCGACGGCGCCTGGGGGGACGCGCTCGAGGCCGGGGCGCAGGAGTACGCGGACCTCCTGGGGCGTCCCTGGTGGCAGAGCCCCGGGGGGATCCTCGGCGCGGCCGTCGCCCTCGTGCTCGTCGCGATCGGCGCGATCTCCGCCCTCTGGCGCGGCGCGGGCGTGCGCCACCGCGTCGCCGAGGCCCGGGCCCAGCACGAGGACGTCCGCACCCGCCGACGGGAGACCGAGGACGCCGCGGCGCGGATCCCCCGCGACTCCTCCTACGGCGCCGCGGTCCTCGCGGACGTCGAGGACCATCGCCGCTCGGCCGACGAGGCGGAGCGCCTGGCCCAGCAGCTCCCGGACCGCCCGGGACCGCTCTGGGGCATCTCCCCCACCACCTCCCGCCTCGGGGAGGACTACGAAGAGGCGGTGGGCACCGCCGACGCCGCGGACGACACCATCATCAACGCGGCCCACCTGCTGGGCCGCTCGGGGGACCATCGCGCCGCCTGGCAGGAGGAGCGGCGACCGCTCGACGAGTCCCTCGCCGCGGTCGAGGAGACCATCCTCGACTCCGAGGTCGAGGAGAAGGGCCCGAGCGCGGCCGCGGACGCCCTGCGCGCGACCGCCCGCGAGGTCGCCCCGGAGCTCGAGCAGGTCTCGCGCGACTACCTCGAGGGCGCCCGGACCCCGGACGAGTGCCTCGAACGGCTCGACGAGCTGACCGCCCGACTCGCGACCGCGAGCTCCCGGCTGCGAGAGGAGGTCATCGGCGCCCGCGCGGAGGACCGCGACGAGATCGAGCTGATGCGGCAGGCCGAGCCGGAGAAGGGCTTCGTGAGCGAGTTCCCCAGCTCGGTGCGGGAACGCCGACAGGCCCGGCACCCGGGGGCCTACGCCACGGACTACTCGCTGAGCCCCGTGCTGTGGACGGGCGCCTGGTACGGCGGGGCGACGTCGGCCCTGGACACCCACCGCCACCCGCCGGCCTCCTCGAGCGGCAGCACGAGCGGCTACTCGGGCGGCGGCTTCTCCGGCGCGGGCAGCTCGAGCAGCTTCTGAGCCCACCCTCCCCGTCGACGCGAGGCGGCCCGGACCCCCGACGGGATCCGGGCCGCCTCGGCATCCGGCTGCTCAGCGGATCAGTAGACCATCCCCATGACCTCGCGCACGTGCGCGAGGGTCTCGTCGGCGACGGCGTTCGCGCGCTCGTTGCCCGCGCGGAGCACGGAGAAGAGGTAACCGGGATCCTTCTCGAGCTCGGCGCGACGGGCGCGCAGCGGGGCGAGGTGCTCGTTGATCAGCTCCGCGGTCATGATCTTGAGGGTGCCGGCGCCCTTGTCGCCGATCTCCTCCGCGATCTCCTCCGGCGTGCGGTCGGAGCAGAGGGACGAGAGCATGAGCAGGTTCGCGACCTCGAGGCGGTTCTCGGGGTCGTAGGTGATCAGCCGCTCCGAGTCCGTCTTCGCCTTCTTGATCTTCTTGAGCGTCTCCTCCGGGCTCATCCGCAGCATGACGGTGTTGCCGAGGGACTTGCTCATCTTCGCGGAGCCGTCGAGGCCCAGGATCGTGGGCGCCTCGGAGAGCAGCGCGTCGGGCTCGGGGAAGTACGCCTCACCGTCCGCGTAGCGCTCGTTGAAGCGCCGGGCGATGACGCGGGTCTGCTCGATGTGCGGCAGCTGGTCCTTGCCCACGGGGACGAGGTTGCCGTGGCAGAAGAGGATGTCCGCCGCCTGGTGCACGGGGTAGGTGAGCATGAGGCCGCCCATGGCCGTCTTGCCCGCCGCCTGCAGCTCCGCCTTCACGGTGGGGTTGCGCTCGAGCTCGGGCTGGGTGACCAGGGACAGGAACGGCAGCATGAGCTGGTTCAGGGCGGGCACCGCGGAGTGCGTGAAGATCGTGGAGCGCTCGGGGTCGATCCCGGCGGCGAGGTAATCGGTGAGCAGCTCGCGCACGGAGCCCTGGATGTCTCCGAGGATCTCGCGGTCGGTGATGACCTGGTAGTCCGCGACGATGACCCAGCTCTCCACCCCGGCGTCCTGCAGCCGCACCCGGTTGCGCAGCGAGCCGAAGTAGTGGCCGATGTGCAGGGCCCCGGTGGGGCGGTCGCCGGTGAGCATCCGGAGCCCCGAGGGGTCGGTGCGGATCTTCTCCCAGAGGGCGTCGCTGCGCTTCTGGGAGGTGGAGTAGCTGTCGGTGCGGTCTGTCTCGGTCACCGCCCCATGCTAGCGGCCGCGCCGGTCGAGCCGCGGGCCACGAGCTGGGGCCGGACCACGACCTCCGTGCGGGCGGGCCGGCGGGACTGCTCCCCGCCGCCGAGGGCCGCGCGCACGGCGGCGCGTGCGAGGGCCGGCACGGCCTGTCGCACGGTGGTCAGCGGCGGGTTCGTCAGCGCCGCCCAGAAGACGTCGTCGTAGCCGACGACGGAGACGTCCCCGGGCACGCTCAGCCCCATAGCGCGGACCGCCTCGAGGGCGCCCGCCGCCATGACGTCGGACCCGCAGACGATCGCAGTCGCGCCGCGGTCCACGAGGTCGCGCGCGGCCTCGTAGCCGCCCGCGTAGGAGAAGTCCGTGAAGGCGACGGGACGGTCCTCGGGCGGGGCGGCGGCCATGCCCTCGTCGAAGGCGCGGAGCTTCTCGCGCACCGGCCAGGTGTGCTCGTCGCCCATCGCCAGGCCGATCCGGCGGTGGCCGAGGTCCTGGAGGTGGCTGAGGGCGGAGCGCACGGCGTGCTCGTCGTCCGTGGAGAGGTAGGCGGCGTCGAGGTCGTCGCGCACGCCGTTGACGAGCACGAGCGGGGTGCCTGCGGCGATCACCTCGCGGTAGTGGTCCATGGGGCCGACCTCCTGGGCGTGGTGGCCGGAGACGACGATGATCGCCTCCGCCCCGCTCGAGAGGAAGCGCTGGAGGATCTCCCGCTCGCGGTCCACGGTCCGCGCGCGCATCCCGACCAGGAGCGAGGCGCCGCGCTCGAAGAGCTCCGCCTCGATCCGCTCCGCCCACGCGGTGAACACCTGGTTCTCGAGGTCCGGGACGAGCAGGCCCACGAGCGGCCCGCTGCGGACGGCGTCGAGGCCCACGTCGCGGCCGAGCCGCCGCGCGACGTCGATGACGACCCGCCGGGTCTCCTCGTTGACGCCGCTGCGGCCGTTGAGCACCCGCGAGACGGTCGCCTCGCTCACACCGGCCTCCTGGGCGATGTCGATGAGTCGTGCCATGCCGCCCATCCTCTCCGATCGTGGCTCCATCGCCGTGACCGATTCGTTGCCTGCAAGATCTTGCGTATTCTTGCACATCCTCCATCCGTGGATCTACAGTGCTCACATCATTCACCGGCCCAAGGGTGGTCCGGGATGACACGATTCGAAGGAGAAGACGTGCTGATCCGTCGCAAGAACTTCCTGGCCCTCAGCGGTGCCGCCACCGCCACTGCCCTGCTCGCCGCCTGCGGCGGTGGCTCCTCCGACGACGCGGGCACCACCGGTGGCGCCTCCGACGCCGGCGGGGCCTCGGGCGCCTCCGACGCGGGCGGCGCCGTCACCCGCGCCGACGCCGACCTCGTCATCTGGACCGACGAGGAGAAGGCCGTCTCCCTCGAGGAGCCGGCCAAGGCGTGGGGCGAGGCCAACGGCCTCACCGTCGCGGTGCAGACCGTCGCCGAGGACCTCCAGCCCAACTTCATCACCGCCAACCAGGCCGGCAACGGCCCGGACATGATCGTCGCGGCCCACGACTGGATCGGGAACTTGGTCCAGAACAGCTCCATCCAGCCCGTGCAGCTCCCGGCCGCCGCGACCGAGGCCATCGCCCCGATCGGCCTCGAGGCCGTGACCTACGACGGTCAGACCTACGGCGCCCCCTACGCGGTCGAGACCCTCGTGCTCTTCGCGAACAAGGCCCTCACCGACGTCCCCGAGCCGAAGACGGTCGAGGAGCTCGTCGAGGCCGCGAAGGCCGGCGGCGCCGAGAACGTCCTCGCGCTCCCGGTCGGCGAGCAGGGCGACGCCTACCACATGGAGCCCTTCTACACCTCGGCCGGCGGCTACCTCTTCGGCAAGGACGGCGAGGGCAACTTCGACCCGTCCGACGTCGGCGTCGGCAAGGAGGGCTCGATCACGGCCGCCGAGAAGATCGGCGAGCTCGGCAAGGACGGCGTGCTGAAGACCTCGATCTCTGGCGACAACGCGATCTCCCTGTTCACCGACGGGAAGGCCGCCTACCTGGTCTCGGGCCCGTGGGCGCTCGAGGACATCCGCACCGCGAAGATCGACTTCGCCATGAGCGCCGTCCCCGGCTTCGAGGGCATGGACCCCGCGGTGCCCTTCGCGGGCGTCAACGCCTTCTACGTCGCGACCAACGGCAAGAACCCCGCCTTCGCGCAGCAGTTCGCGACCGCGGTCGCCTCCTCCGCGGACATCGCCGAGCAGATGTTCCCGAAGAACGAGCTGCCCCCGATCAACCTCGAGCTGCAGGAGAAGCTCTCCGGCGACTACCCCGAGATCGTCAAGATCGCGGAGCTCGCCGGCAGCGCCGAGCCGATGCCCGCGATCCCCGAGATGGCCGCCATCTGGGGCCCGCTCGGCCAGGCCGACGCCAACATCGTCGGCGGCGCCGACCCGGAGTCGACCATGACCTCCGCGGGCGAGGAGATCACCAAGCAGATCGGCGGCTGACCGCCCCCAGGTGACCCCGAGCGGGGTGCGCCGCGATCGCGCCGCACCCCGCTCCCCCTCCGCCGGCCCTCCGCCGTGACCGAAAGGCAACGCCGCCATGTCCTCCGCCCAGGCGCCCGCGCACCGCGAGCGCACCACGACCATCCCCGCCGTGATCGCCCGCGTGGTGCTGCTCGGCGCCGTCCTCGCGGTGGTCGCCTTCACCGTCCCGATCGCCGTCGCCCAGAAGCAGTGGATGTGGCTCGTGGTCATGCTGCTCGCCGCGGTCGCGATCTTCGTCGTCTACTCGACCAAGCGCTTCATCCCGGGGAAGTACCTCCTGCCGGGCACGCTGTTCCTCGCCGTCTTCCTCATCACGCCGATCGTCCTCACGATCGGCTACTCGTTCACGAACTTCGGCGACGGCACCCGCGGCACGAAGGAGCAGGCGATCGAGCAGATCGTCGCGAACTCCGTGCAGCAGACGGACGACTCGACCTGGTACAACATGTCGGTCGCGGTCGAGCCGGGCGGCGACCCCGCGGCCGGTCCCTTCACGCTCCTGCTCGTGGACCCCGCGAGCGGCGAGGTGCTCGCGGGCGACGCCGAGACCTCCCTCGAGCCGGTCCCCGCCTCCGACGTCACCGTCACCTCGGGCTTCGTCACCGCCGCGAAGGACTACGAGGTGCTCGACGCCCGCCAGGTCAACACGGCCTACAAGGCGCTGCAGGAGCTCGCGGTCCCCGTCGACGACACCTCCGCGGTGCGCGTCCAGGGCGCGAACCAGGCCTTCGTCGGCACCACCGCCCTCTCCTACGACGAGGCGAGCGACACCATCACGAACGCGGCCACCGGCGAGACCTACACGGTCGGCAAGGTCGGCGACTCCGAGTACTTCGTGGGCGCGGACGGCAAGCGGGCGTTCAGCCAGTCCTGGCTGCAGGGCGTGGGCGGCGAGAACTACCTGCGCCTGTTCACCAACGGCGCGATCGCCAAGCAGTTCGGCGCCGCCTTCGTGTGGACCCTCGTCTTCGCGCTCGGCTCGGTGCTGCTGACCTTCGTGGTCGGCTTCGCCCTCGCGCTCGTGCTCAACGACGAGCGGATGAAGGGCCGGCGCCTGTACCGCTCCGTGCTGCTGCTGCCCTACGCCGTGCCCGGCTTCATCTCGCTGCTGGTCTGGTCGAGCTTCTACAACAAGGACTTCGGCCTCATCAACGAGACCCTGGGCCTCTCGCTGAACTGGATGGGCGACCCGACCCTCGCCAAGGCGGCCGTGCTGCTGACGAACCTCTGGATGGGCTTCCCGTACATGTTCATCGTCTCGACGGGTGCGCTGCAGGCGATCCCGAACGACGTCATGGAGGCCGCGCGGATGGACGGCGCGAACCGCCTCCAGACCACCGTCAAGGTCGTCACGCCGCTGCTGCTGGTCGCGGTCTCCCCGCTGCTCGTGGCGAGCTTCGCCTTCAACTTCAACAACTTCAACGCGATCCAGCTGCTCACCGAGGGCGGACCGTTCCTCCCCGGCGAGTACACGCGCGGCGGCACGGACATCCTCATCTCGATGATCTACCGCATCGCCTTCGGCGGCTCGGGGGCCGACTTCGGCTTCGCCTCCGCCGTCTCCGTCGCCCTGTTCGCCCTCACCGGCATCCTCGCGGCGATCCAGTTCCGGTTCACGAACGTCCTCGAAGACGTCAACTGAGAGGCGGCCACCATGAGCACTCCCCCCACCTCCGTCACCCAGCAGCGACGTCTCCCGTTCGGCCGCTGGTTCGCCGAGATCGGCTGGCGCCACGTCGTCGGCATCCTCGCCGTCCTCTTCGCGATCTTCCCGATCCTCTTCGTGGTCTCCGCCTCTCTCAACCCGCTCGGCACGGTCTCCTCGACCGGGATCATCCCGAAGTCCTTCAGCCTCGTGCACTACCGCGAGCTCATCTCCGGCGCGCGCGGGCCCTTCCTCACCTGGTACCTCAACACGATCATCGTGTGCGTCGTCGTCGCCGTGGTGCAGGTGTTCCTCTCGACCCTCGCCGCCTACGCGTTCAGCCGCTTCCGCTTCGCGGGCCGCCGGATCGGCCTGCTCTCGCTGCTGCTGATCATGATGTTCCCGTCGGTGCTCGCGATGATCGCCGTGTACACGATGATCTCGGGCCTCGGCCAGATCTTCCCGGGCCTCGGCCTGAACTCGCTGCCCGGCTACATCGTGGTCCTGCTCGGCGGGTCCCTGGGCCAGGTGTGGCTCATCAAGGGCTTCTTCGACACCGTGCCGAGGGAGCTCGACGAGGCCGCGATCATCGACGGCGCGAGCCACTGGCAGGTCTTCTCCCGGATCCTGCTGCCCACGCTCACGCCGATCCTCGCCACGACCGTGCTGCTCGCCCTCGTGGGCGTGCTCAGCGAGTTCCTGCTGGGCTCGATCTTCCTCACGGCGAACGACAAGAAGACCCTCGCGGTGGGCCTGTACGGCCTGCTCTCGGGTGACCGCTCGAACAACCTCGGCGTCTTCGCCGCGGGCTCCGTGATGATCATGATCCCGGTGATCGTGCTGTACCAGTTCCTCCAGCGCTACATCGTCGGCGGCTCGACCGCCGGCGCCGTGAAGGGCTGATCCCCGTGACCGATCTCCTCGTCGGCCCTCCCGGCCTCCCGCCCGTCGACGACTCCGGCGTGCCGCTCGCGGAGCAGCCGCACCACGACGGCGGCCCCCGCCACGTGCGGCACGAGGGCGCGCTGCGCCTCGGCGACCACGCCGTCCTGCGCGTGTGGGTGCCCGCCGCGTACCCGGTGCGCGCCGTCGCGCTGCGGGCCATGGTCGACGGGGAGATCCTCACCGCCACGCTCGAGGAGGAGCCCGCCTCCCCCGGCGAGCGCGGCCGCTGGTTCACGACGACCCTCGTCGCCGCGAACCCCGTGGTGGGCTACCGCTTCTGCGTGCTCGCCGATCCCGGCGCGGTCACCGCCTCCGGTGCCCCCGTGCCCGCCTACGCCTGGCTCACCGCCGCGGGCCTCGTCCCCTGGGACGTGGCCGACGCGACCGACTTCCGCCTCGTGGCCCACGACCCGGCGCCGGAGTGGGTCGACGACGCGGTCGTCTACCAGGTCTTCCCGGACCGCTTCTCCCGCAGCGCCCGCGTGCCCGTCGATGCCGAGGGCCGCCCCGCCCCCGCGGAGCTGCCCGACTGGGCGGTGCCCATGGCCTGGGACGAGGAGCCCGCCGTGCGCGGCGATCTCACGGGCCGCCAGTACTACGGCGGCGATCTCGACGGGGTCATCGACCGGCTCGACCACATCGCCTCCCTCGGCGCGGACACGCTCTACCTCACGCCCGTCTTCCCCGCCGGCTCCGTGCACCGCTACGACGCCTCGACCTTCGACCGCGTGGACCCGCTGCTGGGCGGCGACGAGGCCCTCGCCCGGCTCTCCGCGGCGCTGCACGAGCGCGGCATGCGCCTGCTGCTGGACCTCACCACGAACCACACGGGCGCGACCCACGAGTGGTTCCGCGCCGCCCAGGCGGACCCTGCCTCCGAGGAGGCCGGCTTCTACCTCTTCACCGATCACCCGGACGGCTACGTCAGCTGGCTCGACGTCGCCTCGCTGCCCAAGCTCGACCTGCGCTCCGACGCGCTCCGGGACCGCCTCACCCGCGGCCCCGGCTCGGTGGTGGGCCGCTACCTCGACTCGCCGATCGAGGCCGACGGTTGGCGCATCGACGTCGCCAACATGACCGGGCGCCACCGCGACGTGGACGTGACCCACGAGGTGGCGCGGGAGATCCGCGGCACCCTGCGGGAGGCGCAGGAGCGCACCGGCCGGGAGACCTGGCTGATCGCCGAGCACGGCCACGACGCGTCGGGGGACCTCGCCGGTGACGGCTGGCACGGCACCATGAACTACGCGGGCTTCACCCGCCCGCTCTGGGCCTGGCTCGCCGATCCCGGCTCGAGCCTGAACTGGCTCGGGCTGCCGATGACGCTCCCCTCCCTGCCGGGCACCGCCGTGCGCCGCACCCTTGCCGGCTACGGCGCCCACCTCCCCTGGCCCTCCCGCCTGCACTCCCAGAACCAGCTCTCCAGCCACGACACCCCGCGCACCCGCTCGGTGGTCGGGACGCGGGAGCGGCAGCTCGTCGCCGTCGCCGCCCTCGCGACCCTCCCCGGCGTGCCGACCCTCTTCGCCGGCGACGAGATCGGCGCCGAGGGCCTCACCGGGGAGCACTCCCGCACCCCGATGCCCTGGGACGCGATCGCCGCCGAGGACGTGACGGCCGTGGACACCGCAGTGCTCGCCGCGACCCGCGCGCTGCTGGGCCTGCGCCGCGAGGAGGTCGCGCTGCGCCGCGGCGGCCTTCGCTGGCTCCATGCCGGGGCCGACTCCCTCACCTTCGTGCGCACCCACCCGGACAGCGACGTGCTCGTGCACCTCGCGCGCGACGCCCATCCGCCGGTCCTGCTGGACCCGCAGGGACCCGGCCCGGCCGGGGCCCCCGCCGTGCGGGCGGTCGTCGGCGCGGTCACGGCCGAGGTCGACGGGCCCGTGCTCCGCCTCGCGGCCACGGGCCCCGGCGCGGTCGTGATCGCCCTGTCCTGAGCGGCGTCCTCGCCGCTCCCGCACCGAACACCCGCCCCGCGGTCCCGATACACCTGAGAACCTGTCCCGAGCCTCGGGCACCACCACCGGAAGGACCCCCATGACCCTCGCCCCCGCGCCCCTCGAGCAGTCCGCATCGTCCGAGCAGGCCGCCCGTGCCGAATGGTGGCGCGACGCCGTCGTCTACCAGGTGTACCCCCGCTCCTTCGCCGACAGCGACGGCGACGGCATGGGCGACCTCCCCGGCGTGACCGCCCGCCTGCCCTACCTCCGCGATCTCGGGGTCGACGCCCTCTGGCTGTCCCCCTTCTACACCTCGCCCCAGAACGACGCCGGCTACGACGTCGCCGACTACACGGACGTCGACCCCCGGTTCGGCACCCTCGCCGACGCCGACACCCTGATCGGGCAGGCGCACGCCCTGGGCCTCAAGGTGATCGTGGACCTCGTCCCGAACCACTCCTCGAGCGACCACGTGCTCTTCCAGCAGGCGCTCGCCGCCGCCCCCGGCTCCCCCGAGCGGGACATGTACGTGTTCCGCGAGGGTCGCGGCGAGCACGGCGAGCTGCCCCCGAACAACTGGACCTCGATCTTCCACGGCCCCGCCTGGACCCGCGTCACGGAGGCCGACGGCACCCCCGGCCAGTGGTACCTGCACATCTTCGACACCACCCAGCCGGACTGGAACTGGGAGAACCCCGCCGTCCACGAGATGTTCCAGGGCGTGCTGCGCTTCTGGCTCGACCGCGGGGCCGACGGCTTCCGGGTCGACGTCGCGCACGGCATGGTCAAGCCCGAGGGTCTGCCGGACGCGACCGTCAACGCCGAGGGGCTCATCGACATCCCCGAGGGCGAGGTGCCCGTCTACTTCGACAACGACGGCGTGCTGGACATCTACCGCGAGTGGCGCCCGATCGTCGACTCCTACGAGGGCGACCGCATGATGGTGCTCGAGGCCTGGATCCCCGAGCACCGCCTGCCGCTCTACATCGGCAGGGAGGAGGCTCACCAGTCCTTCAACTTCGGCTTCCTCCAGGCCCGCTGGGGCGTGGAGACGATGCGCGCCGCGATCGAGAAGCCGCTCGCCCTCGCCGACGCCGTCGACGCCCCCACCACCTGGGTGCTCTCCAACCACGACGTCATCCGCCACGCCTCCCGCTACGGCTTCGCCCCCGACCACGCCTTCGGCGAGGGCCTCGCGCGCGACGAGGTGCCCGATGCCGCGCTGGGCCTCGCCCGCGCCCGCGCCGCGACCCTGCTCATGCTCGCCCTGCCGGGCGCCGCCTACCTGTACCAGGGCGAGGAGCTGGGCCTGCCGGAGGTGCGCGACATCCCCGACGAGCTGCGCGAGGACCCCTCCCACCACCGCGCGGGCGTCCCCGGCCGCGACGGCTGCCGCGTGCCGCTCCCCTGGGAGCAGCACGCGCCCGCCTTCGGCTTCTCCGCGACCGGCGAGTCCTGGCTCCCCCAGCCCGCCGAGTTCGGCCCGCTCGCCGCGGACGCCCAGTCCGGCCGCGAGGGATCGACGCTCGAGATGTACCGCCGCGCTCTCGCGCTGCGCTCGGAGCTCGGCCTGGGCCGGCCCGGGGAGGGCGTCGCCTTCCTCGAGGGCCTGCCCGCCGGGGTGCTCGGCGTGCGCCGCGGCGAGGTGACGGTGCTCGTGAACACCTCGGAGGAGACCGTCGCCCTGCCCTCCGCGCTCGCGGGCGCCGAGGTGCTCGTCGGCTCCGGGGAGCGCCCGGCCCCCGCCGGCGAGCTCCCCGCGGACACCGCCGTCTGGCTGCGCACGGCCTGACACCCGCTCCCGGCGTGACCTGGGCCGCGCAGCCGTGTGGCTGCGCGGCCCGGGCCCGAGCCCTCGTTAGGATCGCCCCTATGCGCACGCCCTCCACGCCGACCGATCCCGGCTTCGACGTCGTCGTCCTCGGGGCGGGACTGAACTCCCTGAACCTGACGATCGCCTTCCACCAGCAGTACGGGATGCGATGCACCACCGTGGTGCGGATCCCCGTGGAGATGAACGCCCGCACCGTCTCCACCGACCTCGTCGAGCTCGGCGCCGACGCGACCGACGAGGACATGCGCGACGCACTCCTCGACCTCGCCGCCCAGCGCCCCGAGGGACGGCCCGCCCTGCTGCTGACGAACGCCGACTCGCTGATCGCCTTCATCAACCGCTTCCGCGCCGACCTCGAGCCGCACTACCTGCTCGCCCAGGTGCCCGCGGAGCTCCTCGAGCGCCTCGCCGACAAGGCGGAGTTCGCCGAGCTGTGCGAGGAGCTCGGCATCGGCACGGTCCCCACCGTCGTCGTCGACTTCTCCCGCCAGGAGGAGGAGGGCTGGAACGGCACCGCGGAGCTGCCCTGGTCCTACCCGGTCGTCGGCAAGGCCGCGAACACGGCGGAGTACCACGACGTGCACTTCCCCGGGAAGCGCAAGGTGTTCTTCCTCGAGTCCGCCGCGCAGCAGCAGGAGCTCATCGCGGACCTCCGCGCCGCCGGCTTCACGGGGCGCTTCCTGTTCCAGGAGCTGATCCCCGGGGACGACACCGCCGAGCGCTCGATCACCGCCTACCGCAGCAGCCGTGGGAAGGTCACCCTGCTGTGCGCCGCGCAGGTGCTGCTGGGCGAGCACACCCCGGAAGCGCTGGGCCGCCCGGCCGCGATGGTCACCGGCGACTTCCCGACTCTCACCGACGCCGCCGCCCGCTTCCTCGACGCGGTGGACTACGTGGGCTTCGCGAACTTCGACGTGAAGGTCGACCCCCGCACCGGCCGCGAGTGCTTCTTCGAGATCAACCCGCGGATCGGCCGCAACAACTACTACGTCACCGCGACCGGCGAGTCCGTCGCCCGGCACGTCGTCGAGGACCGCGTCCACGGGCGGGACATCACGCCCGTGCGGGTGACGGAGCCCGTGCTCTACTCGATCCTCCCGGTGCCTCTCGTACTGCGCTACCTGCGCGACCCGGTGCTCCGATCGCGCGTGAGGCGCCTGGCCCGCACGCGCCTGGCGAACCCCTTCCGCTACGGCCCCGAGGGCCTGTGGATGCGCGCCTACGCGACCGTCTCCGGGCTGAACTTCGTGCGCAAGTACCGCGCCGTCTACCCGCGGCCCACCGACTCCGGCTTCTGAGCAAAGGACCTCTCCCCCATGACCGGCACCCCGAGCACCCCCGGCGTCGACCTCGTCCTGCTGGGCGGCGACATCGGCGTCTACGCCCTCGCCCGCGCCTTCCACGAGCGCTACGGCACCGTCGCGACCGTCGTCACGCGCACCGTCTCCGGGCCCGTCGCGGACTCGCGCCTCCTCACCACCCGTGAGCTCGGCGCGGACGCCTCCGAGGACGCCATGGTCCGGGCGCTGCTCGCCGTGGGCCGCGAGAAGAAGGCCGCCGGCCTGCGCCCGATCCTGCTCGCCAACGCCGACTTCCTGGTGCTGCTCATCGCGAACCACCGCGAGGAGCTCGGCGAGCTCTTCCACCTGCCGCTGCTCGGGGACGACGTCCTCGCCGCGGTCGCCGACAAGGCGACCTTCTCCCTCACCTGCGAGGAGATCGGCGTGCCCACCCCGGGCACGATCGTCCTGGACTTCGCGGGCGGTGCGCTCCCGGAGATCCCGGAGATCCCCTGGGACTTCCCGGTCGTCGCGAAGGCCTCCCGCTCCTCGGCGTACTCCGCCGTGAGCTTCCCCGGCAAGCGGAAGGTCTTCGAGATCGCGGACCGCGCCGAGCTCGAGGACCTCGCCGGGCGGCTCCAGAGGGCCGGCTACACCGACCGCTTCGTCGTGCAGGAGCTCATCCCCGGTGACGACACCTCCATGCTCTCGGTGACCGCGTACGTCGACACCCGCGGCGAGGTGACCCTGCTCGGCGGCGCCCACGTGCTGCTCGAGGAGCACACCCCCGGGGCGCTCGGGAACCCGGCCGCGATGTTCACGACGGACCTCGGCGACGTGCTCGTGCAGTCCGAGCGGTTCCTGCGCCGCACCGGCTACCGCGGCTTCGCGAACTTCGACGTGAAGGTGGACCCCCGCGACGGCGTCGCGAAGTTCTTCGAGGTGAACCCGCGGATCGGCCGCAACAACTACTACATGACCGCCGCCGGGGCGAACGTCGCGATCCCCGTCGTCGCGGACATGGTCGAGGACCGTGCGATCGAGCGCATGGTCCCCACCGCGGAGATCCTCTACTCGATCGTCCCGTGGGCGCTGCTGCGGCGCTACATCGTCGACCCGGCGCTGCGGGCCCGGGTGCGCGCGATCGGCCGGCGCCGCACGGTGCACCCGCTCGCCTCGCCCGTCGAGGGGCCGCGCCGACGCGGCTACGTCGCGGTCGCGAAGGCCAACCAGGTGCGCAAGTTCCTGCGCCACTACCCCAGGCCCACGGCGCTCGGGTTCTGAGCACCCCCGCTCCCGCGCCCCGCGCGCCGACCCCGGACGGCCCCCGCCTCGACAGGCGGGGGCCGTCTTCCTAAGGTGGCGCCATGACCGACGCCGACGCCTTCACCCTCGTCTCCCGCGCCCTCCCGGACGGCTCCGTCGTCGGGCGTCCGCAGCTGGTGGCCTCGCAGGGCGGGCAGAACCTGTCCCCGGACCTCGCCTGGAGCGGAGCCCCCGAGGGCACCCGCTCCTTCGCGGTGACCTGCTACGACCCCGACGCGCCGACGGGCTCCGGCTTCTGGCACTGGATCGCCTGGGACGTGCCCGCCGCGACCACCTCGCTCCCCGCGGGTCTCGAGCGGGAGCATCCCGGGATCCGCCAGGCCGTCAACGACTTCGGCAACCCCGGCTACGACGGGCCCGAGCCCCCGGCCGGTCCCCCGCACCGCTACGTGTTCACCGTGCACGCGCTTCCCGTGGAGCACCTCGACGCGGATCCGGCGGCGCCCCACGTGGCCGCGCGCTTCGCGATCTTCACCCAGCAGCTGGCCTCCACCTCGTTCACAGCCACCTATCAGGTGTCCGAGGAGCACACAAGGGGGTAACACTCCGCAACGTCACGGGCGTGCCCCGTCGTCGCTCCCCGAACCCCGCCCTACGCTCGACGTATGAGCAGGCACCGGTCCGGGACCACCCGGCAGCACCGAGGATCAGACCGTGGTCGGACGAAGTTCCACCGCGCGGAGGATGTCCCCGGCGTTCCCAGGTGCGAGGCTCGGGGGGTGCACGTGATGAGGAAGCGACATGCGGAACGGACGACCGGCTCGGGCCGGCCGCTGCGGGTCCTGCTGACCACCGACTGGTGGGAGCCCGTGGTCAACGGCGTGGTGGCCTCGGTCGCCACTCTGCGCCGCGAGCTGATCGCGCTGGGCTGCGACGTGCGGGTGCTGACCCTCGCCTCCGGCCTGCGCACCCGCAACGAGGACGGCGTGTACCGGATCGGCTCCGTCTCCGCGGGCATGGTCTACGACAGCGCCCGGATCGGCATGCCCGCCTCGAAGCGCGTGCTCCGCGAGATCCTCCGCTGGCACCCGGACGTCATCCACTCGCACTGCGAGTTCTCCTCCCACATGTGGGCCCGCAAGATCGCCCGCGCGCTCGACGTGCCGATCGTGCACACGTACCACACGATCTACGAGGACTACACGCACTACTACTCCCCGAGCCGCACCGTGGGCCGGAAGGTCGTCGCGACCTTCTCCCGTCGCGTGCTCGACGGCACCGACGCGGTCGTCGTGCCCACCGAGAAGGTCGCCCGGCTGCTCGCCGGCTACGGCGTGACCCGCCCGCAGTACGTCATCCCCACGGGGCTGGACCTCGACCGCTTCCGCCCGGCCCGCACGGAGGCCGAGCTGCGGGACGCGGCCGAGCTCCGCGCGGGCCTCGGCATCCGCCCCGACCAGCGGGTGCTGCTCTCCGTGGCGCGCCTGGCGAAGGAGAAGAACCTCGACGAGGTGATCGACCTGGTCGCCGGCGCGGGCCGCGAGGACAGCGTGCTCGTGCTCGTGGGCGACGGCCCGTACCGCGAGGAGCTCGTCGCCCATGCGGCCGCGCGCGGCGTGAGCGACCAGGTCGTCTTCGCCGGCGTCGTGGACCCCGCCGAGGTCCAGCGCTGGTACCGGATCGGTGACCTCTTCGTCTCCGCCTCGCTCTCCGAGACCCAGGGCCTCACCTTCATCGAGGCGATGGCCTGCGGACTGCCGCTGCTCTGCCGCCGCGACCCGTCCCTGGCCCGCGTGGTCGTCGACGGCCGCACCGGCTGGCAGTACGACGGCGCGGCGGACTTCGCCGCCCACCTCGACCAGATGCTCGGCGACGACCTGCTGCGCGCGGCCATGTCCCACGAGGGTGTCGCCCACGTCCACGCGACCTTCGGCTCGCGGGCCTTCGGCTCCTCGGTGCTGTCCGTGTACCGCTCGGCGATCGAGCGGCGCTCCCCGCTGCGGGTCCTCGCGCTCGAGCCCCTCGCCGCATGAGCGGCCCCGCCCCCGTCCCCGGGCCGGACCCTGCCCCGCGGCTGCGGGTGCTCGTCCCCCGCGGCATGGACCAGCTGGCCCGCGAGTCCGGGATCGGCGCCGCGATCCGGCACCAGGAGAAGGTCATCCGGTCGCTCGGCCACGAGGTCGTCCGCAGCCCGCTGGACGACTTCGACGTGGTGCACCTGAACACCCCCTTCCCGGACACCCCGCTGCTCGCCCGCTGGGCGCGGCTGCGGCGCCGGCCCGTGCTCATGTGGGCGCACTCCACGGAGGACGACTTCCGCAACTCCTTCACGGGGGCGAACGCGGTCGCGCCGCTGTTCCGGCGCTGGATCGCCCACCTGTACCGCCGCGGCGACGCGGTCGTCACGCCGAGCGGCTACGCGCGCGAGCTCATCTCCGCGCCGAAGTACGGTCTGCGGGCACCGATCCACGTGCTCTCCAACGGCGTGGACACGTCGTTCTTCCGCCCGGACCCGTCGGCCCGCGGGCGGCTCCGCGAGAGCCTGGGCCTCGGCCCGGAGGCGGAGGTCGTCGTGAGCGTCGGCATGCAGCTCGTGCGCAAGGGCATCGTCGACTGGGTGGAGCTCGCCCGGTCCATGCCCGGCACCACCTTCGTCTGGTACGGCCGCACGGACCCGCGGATGCTCACCGCCGCCGTGCGCCGGGCCCTCGCAGGCGCTCCCGCGAACGCCCTCTTCCCGGGCTACGTGCAGGCCGCCGAGCTCCGCGACGCCTACTGCGGGGCGGACGCCTTCTGCTTCCTCACCACGGAGGAGACCGAGGGGATCGTGCTGCTCGAGGCGCTCGCGTGCGGCGCTCCCGTGCTCGTGCGCGGCATCCCCCTGTACCGCGACCAGTTCCCCGACGGCGAGGTCACCCACCAGGTGACCGGCGAGGGCCCCGTCTTCGTCGCGGCGACCGCGCGGAAGCTGCGGGCGCTGCTGGACGGGGAGCTCGCGGATCTCCGCGCGGCGGGTCGCGCGGCCGCGGAGGACGTCGACCTCGACCGGGTCGCGGAGCGGCTCGCGGCGATCTACGACGCCGCGGGCGTCACGCCCCGCCGCCGCGCCGGGGTGGGCGCCACAGCACGAGCGCGCCGGACTGGCGGCGCCCCGGACGCTCCCCGCGCCGCAGCGCGCTGACCTCACCGGTCCTGTCGGCGGAGAACACGCGCCGACGGTCGCTCGGCGTCATCGCGGCGAGCGCCTCGCTCACGCGGTCCAGCTGCTCCTGCAGCGCCCCGACCTCGTCCTGCAGCTCGAGGATGCGCTTGATGCCCGCGAGATTGATGCCCTCCTCCTGGGAGAGCCGCTGGACCTCGCGCAGGTTCGCCACGTCCCGCGCGCTGTAGCGGCGGCCGCGCCCGCTCGTGCGCTGCGGGGAGACGAGCCCCAGGCGGTCGTACTGGCGCAGGGTCTGCGGGTGCATGCCGGAGAGCTCCGCCGCGACGGAGATGACGAAGACGGGAGCCCGTTCGTCGAGACGCTGCTGCGGTGCCATGCGCCGCTCCTTCCCTGGGTGATCCGACGGCCCGCCGCGTGGGCGGGCCCGTCGGGATGTCAGCGCGCGGCGGCCTCGGCCAGGCCGGCGCGCGGATTCTCGTCGCCGCGGGCCGCACGGAAGTCCTCGACGGCCTGCTTCGCCGCGCCCTCGACGTGCGAGGGGACGGCGACCTCGAGGGTCACCAGCAGGTCGCCGGTGCCCTTGGACGTCGCGAGGCCCTTGCCCCGGGCGCGCAGCACGCGACCCGAGGGCGTGCCCGCGGGGACCTTCATGCGCACGCTGCCGCCGTCGAGCAGCGGCACCTCGAGCGTCGTGCCGAGCACGGCCTCGTCGAAGGCGACGGGGACCGTGAGACGCAGGTTCCTCCCGTCCATGGACCACACGGGGTGGGGGTCCACCTCGAGCAGGAGCAGGAGGTCGCCCGCGGGACCGCCGCCCTGGCCGGGCCGGCCCTTGCCGCGCAGGCGGATCTTCTGGCCGTCGTGGACCCCCGCGGGGATCCGGGCGGTCACCGACCGGCCCTCGACGCTCACCGTCACCTCGGTGCCGAGCGCGGCCTGGCGGAAGGTGATGCGGATGCGCGCCGTGACGTCCTCGCCGGCCCGGGGGCCGGCGGAGAAGCCCGCGGGCCCGCCCGCGCCGCCGCCCTGGTTGAACATCCGCAGGATGTCGTCGAGATCGGGGTTCGCACCACCGCCCCCGGCGCCGGCGAAGCCGCCGGCGCGGCCGCCCGCCCCGCCGAACATGGCGGAGAAGACGTCGTCGAAGCCGGCGCCCGAGGCGCCGCCCTGCCCGGCGGAGAACCGCGCGCCGCCCGAGCCCATCGCGCGGATCGCGTCGTACTGCTGCCGCTGCTCGGGGTCGTTGAGCACCGCGTAGGCCTCGCCGACCGCCTTGAAGCGGTCCTCGGCCGTGGGGTCATCAGGGTGGCGGTCCGGGTGCAGCTCCTTGGCCTTCTTCCGGTACGCCTTCTTGATCGCCGCGGCATCGGCGTCCTTCGAGACGCCGAGGACCGCGTAGAAGTCCTTGTCGATCCAGTCCTGTCCGGACATGTGTCGCGCCTCCTTCCGGGGAGCGTCGATGGGGAGGGTCGTGGCACGGGGTCACGACGGGAAGGGCCTGGCCGTGGGGCCCGTCGGAGGGGGTCCGACGGACCCCACGGCCGGGGAGGGGGCGAGGGTCAGGCGGGGCCCTGAGTGGCCACGCGGGCCGGCCGCACGACGCGACCGCCCACCGTGTACCCGGGCTGCATGACCATCGTCACCGTGGTGGAGGTGGCCTCCTCGGAGTCCTGGTGCATCAGGGCCTCGTGGAGGGACGGGTCGAACTCGTCGCCCACCGCGCCGAAGCTCTCGAGACCCTGCGAGCGCAGCGTCTCCTGGAGCTTCCCGGCGATCGAGTGGAACGGGGTGCCCTCGGCGATGTCGCCGTGCTGCCGTCCCAGCTCGATGTCGTCGAGCACGCCGATGAGCGAGGCGAGGACGCGGCTCGCCGCCGCCTCCTTCGCCGTCTCCGCGGCCTGCTCGATGCGACGACGGGAGTTGACGTACTCCGCCTGCTCGCGCTTGAGCTGGTCGGTCAGCGACGCGACCTGCGCCTCGAGCTCGGCGACCCGCCCGTCGGCCTCGGAGGCGGCGGCCTCCTCGAAGAGCTGCGCGGCCTCGGCGTCGATCGGGTCGACGGCCTCGTCCTGCGGCTCCTGGGCGGCGGGGGCCTCCCCCGCAGGACGGACGCTGCCGTCCTGCGGGTCGACCTTGCGCTTGTCGGTGAAGGAGAACCTCGGCTCGCCCTCGGGCCGCTGCGCGTCGTCGGGGGTGCTCCGGTCCTCGGTCATCACTTCTTCTCCTCGTCCTCGTCCACGATCTCCGCGTCCACGACGTCCTCGTCCGAGGAGGAGGCGTCGTCGGCGGTGCCCTCGGCGCCCTCGGCGCCCGCGGCGTCGCCCTGCTGGGCGTAGATCGCGGTGCCCACGGCCTGCAGGGCCTCGTTGAGCGCGTCGCGCTTGGCCTCGAGGTCCTCGGTGGAGGCGTCCTCGGTGGCCAGCAGCTCCTTGCCCGCCTTGATGGCGTCCTCGGCCTGCGTGCGGTCCGCGTCGGAGATCTTGTCGGCGTTGTCGGCCAGGAGCTTGTCGCCCTGGTACGTCAGCTGCTCGAGCGTGTTGCGGGCGTCGGCGTTCTTGCGACGCTCCTCGTCCTCCGCGGCGTGGGCCTCGGCGTCCTTCACCATCCGGTCGATGTCGTCCTTGGAGAGGGCGGATCCGCCGGTGATCTGGATGGACTGCTCGTTGCCGGTGCCGCGGTCCTTGGCGGTGACGTGCACGATGCCGTTGGAGTCGATGTCGAAGGTGACCTCGATCTGCGGGATCCCGCGCGGGGCCGGCGCGATGCCGGTCAGCTCGAAGGTCCCGAGGAGCTTGTTGTCACGGGTGAACTGACGCTCGCCCTGGAACACCTGGATCGCGACGGAGGGCTGGTTGTCCTCCGCGGTCGAGAACACCTCGGAGGTCTTCGTCGGGATGGCCGCGTTGCGCTCGATGAGCTTGGTCATCACGCCGCCCTTGGTCTCGATGCCGAGGGAGAGCGGGGTGACGTCCATGAGCAGGACGTCCTTGCGCTCGCCCTTGATCACGGCCGCCTGGAGGGCGGCGCCGACGGCGACCACCTCGTCCGGGTTGACGCCCTTGTTGGGCTCCTTGCCGGTGAGCTCCTTGACGACCTCGGAGACCGCGGGCATGCGGGTCGAGCCGCCCACGAGGACCACGTGGTCGATGTCGGAGACCTTCACGCCGGCGTCCTTGATCACCTGGTGGAAGGGCGCCTTGGTGCGCTCGAGGAGATCCTTGGTCATGTCCTCGAACTGCGCGCGGGTGAGCTTCTCGTCCAGGTGCAGCGGGCCGTTCTCCGACATGGAGAGGTACTGCAGCGAGATCGACGTGGAGGTCGAGGAGGAGAGCTCCTTCTTCGCCTGCTCGGCGGCCTCCTTGAGGCGCTGCAGGGCGATGCGGTCCTTGGAGAGGTCCACGCCGTCCTTCGACTTCACCTGGGAGATGAGCCAGTCGACGATCTTCTGGTCCCAGTCGTCGCCGCCGAGGCGGTTGTCGCCCGCGGTGGCCTGGACCTGGATGGCCGAGCCGTCCTCGTCCTTGCTCACCTCGAGGAGGGACACGTCGAAGGTGCCGCCGCCGAGGTCGAAGACGAGGATCTGCTCGTCGTCCTGGCCCTTCTCGAGGCCGTAGGCGAGGGCCGCGGCGGTGGGCTCGTTGATGATGCGCAGGACGTTGAGGCCGGCGATCGTGCCGGCGTCCTTCGTGGCCTGACGCTCGGAGTCGCTGAAGTACGCCGGCACCGTGATGACGGCGTCGGTGACGGGCTCACCGAGATAGGACTCGGCGTCCTTCTTCAGCTTGCCGAGGATGCGGGCGCTGATCTCCTGCGGGGTGTACTTCTTGCCGTCGATCTCCACGGTCCAGTCGGTGCCCATGTGGCGCTTGACCGAGGCGATCGTGCGGTCGACGTTCGTGACGGCCTGACGCTTGGCGACCTCGCCGACGAGCACCTCGCCCTGCTTGGAGAAGGCGACGACGGACGGGGTGGTGCGAGCGCCCTCGGCGTTCGCGATGACCGTCGGCTGCCCGCCCTCGAGGACGGAGACGACGGAGTTGGTGGTGCCGAGATCGATTCCGACGACACGGGACATGTGTGCCTGCCCTTCTGCGGCGTTGGCGCCGCGGTGGTTCGACTGGCCGCGGGGTCCGCGGCTCCGCCGGCCGCCTGGCCGGCGGCACGATTGAGTGACTACAGCTCAAGTACATGACGCCCGATCGCGGTTGTCAATCAGTCGCTCATCGAACTTGAGTTCAACAGACTCAACTGCGCGGTGGTCGCCATCATTCCCGCCGTCGAGCGATGTGACGCAGGCCACTCTTGCGCGTTCTCGGGTCTCGCGTCTCGTCGCCGCCGACGCGGCCCTGGCGCGCCCCAGCCCTCGGACACCCGCCACGTCGAGACATTCGGTACGACCGCGAACTGCACGGGGCACCCATGCTCCGTCATAATCGAGCCGTGCCCCATGAATCCGCGCCCCCGCGCGGCATCGCCGGACGACTCCGCACGGAGTCGGGCTCGGCCGTGGTGCTCATCGTCGTCACGGCCTTCGCCCTCCTCTGGGCGAACTCGCCCCTGTCCTCGTCCTATGACGAGCTGTGGCAGCAGAGCGTCGGGATCGACGTCGGCCCGTTCGGCCTGCATCTGGATCTGCACCACTGGATCAACGACGGACTGATGGTCGTGTTCTTCTTCGTCGTGGGACTCGAGGTGCGCCAGGAGTTCGCGCACGGGGCCCTCCGGGACAGCAGTCGCGCACGCCTGGCAGTGATCGCGGGCATCTCCGGGGTGGCCTTGCCTGCGCTGGTGTACGTCCTGGTCGTCGGCGCGTCCGGTGGCGAGGGGCTTCGGGGGTGGGGGGCCGTCGTCGGCACGGACACAGCGTTCATGCTCGGCGCTCTCGCGATCGTCGGCCCCCGGCTCTCCGGGCAGCTGCGCGTCTTCCTCCTGACCCTCACGGTGGTCGACGACTTCCTCGCGGTGTCGATCATCGGGGTGTTCTACAGCGACGAGATCCACCTCGCCCCGCTGCTGCTCGCTCTCGGCTGCCTCGTCGCCCTGTGGCTGGTGGGCCGTTCCCGGCAGTGGAGTGCCGCTCCGTACGTCGGGATCGTCATCGTGCTGTGGCTGGCGACTCTTTCCTCCGGCATCCACGCCTCGCTGACGGGCATGATCGCCGGCCTTCTGATCCCCGCCTACCCGACGCAACGGCAGGAGGTGGTCGCCGCCCGGCAGCTGTTCCGCGACTTCTGGCAATCCCCGAGCGCTTCCTCGGCGCGAGCTGTGGGACGGGGGCTGTCCAAGGGCGTATCGGTCAACGAGCGGTTGCACGAGTACCTCCGTCTCCCCACGGCATTGCTCGTCGTGCCGATCTTCACACTCGCCAATGCCGGGGTGAACCTGGGCGGCGGGGTGGTGGCCGACTCGCTGGGCTCGCCTGTGACGTGGGGCGTCATCGCGGGGCTCGTGCTCGGCAAGCTCCTCGGAATCGGGATCGCGACGCTCCTCGCCGTTCGGATGGGCGCAGGTCGACTTCCGGAGGGGGTCGGAATGGGCAGCGTGTTCGGCGGGGCAGCACTTTCGGGCATCGGTTTCACCGTGTCGCTGCTGGTCATCAGCCTCGCTTTCGACTCCTCCTCGGATCTGGGGCGCCAGGCGACGCTGGGCGTGCTCGTGGCGATGGTGCTCGCCACTGTTCTGGGCTGGTCGATCTTCAAGGTGGCGGCCCGTCGGTGGGGAGAGGAGACGGCGGATCTCCCGATGACGCTCGACTCCCCGGTGGACCCCGAGGTGGATCACATCCGCGGACCGGAGGACGCCCGGCTCACCCTCGTGGAGTTCGTGGACTTCGAGTGCGAGTACTGCGCGCACGCCACTGGCTCATGGGAAGACCTGCACGGGCGCTTCGGTGACGATCTGCGCTACGTCGTGCGGCATCTGCCTCACCATCCTCACGGCCCCCTCGCCGCACGGGCCGCCGAGGCGGCCGCGAAGCAGGAGATGTTCTGGCCGTGGCTCGACTTCGTCTTCACTCGGCAGGACGCGCTCGAGCGGGAGGATCTCATCGGCTACGCGGCGGAGCTGGGACTCGATGTCGAGGCGTTCATCGAGGATCTCGACAGCGACGAGGTTGCTGCGAGGGTGCAGCGGGACATCGCGAGCGCGGAGGCGAGCGGCGCCAAGATGACCCCGACGTTCTTCGTCGACGGCTGCCGGATGGTGGGCAGCTATGACGCGCGCTCACTGACCGAGATGCTGGAATCCAGCCGTCGCGGGAGCCGCACCCAGGCGGCGAAGGCCTGAGGCCGATCCGCGTACCCAGAACACGGTGGGACGCGGGCGGTGCCAGCGCGTATGAGTCACAGCTGCGCGCTCACCGCTCTCGCGTCGGGCTGGTCATGGACACCGTGCGGCATCGCCTTCACCGCCGGCCACCAGCTCTTCGAGGTCACGGTCATGAGGCTCGCAGCGCAGCGGGTGCGACACCGCTGCCGACGTCCGGACCGAGGCCCGCTATCGAGTCTGGGCGCTCGGAGAGTGCGCATCATGGGAGTGAGCGATGCTTGCGAGCTCGGCGCGCGTGCGGGCACCGTATTTCCGCAGCAGGTTGGCCACGTGGTACTTCACGGTGTTGGCCGTGATCCCGAGCTGATCGCCGATGCGCTGGTTCGAGATCCCGGTCGCGACCAGGCGCAGCACCTGCTTCTCGCGGTCGGTGAGCTCCTCGGCGCCCTCCACGGTGAGCGCTGCGCTGGGTGGGTCCAGCGGGATCTCGATCCGCAGCGTCGTCCCCCAGCCCGGAGTCGTCTCCACGTCCATGGTTCCGTCGAGCGCCGCCACCCGCTCCACGATCGGACGCAAGGAGTCGTCGTGCGCCGTCACCGCGATTCCCCCGTCGTCACGGACCTCCATCAGCAGGTTGCGGCCATCGCAGTCCCAGCCGACCCGGGCGCGTGCAGCGTCCGCGCGGTCCATGAGCGAGAGCACTGCTGTGCGGGAGATGGCGCGGGCCTCCCGAGCGACCGGGCCCGGCAGCGCCCGTCCTCGCGCAGGAGGCTCTGCGAACTGGACCTGCAACGGCCCGGAGCGGATCAGAGGACGCAGTTCGGTGCGCAGGCGCGAGAACGCCTCCGCCACCGGCTCGAGCACGCTCTCCTGCTGCTCATGGACCGAACGAGCACGGATGAGCGCGGAGGAGGCGATCTCCGTGGCCTCCCTGCGCGCGGCCGCATCCGCGAGTCGGCCGGAGCGGAGCACGGCGAGGATCGATTCGAGGGTGATCGCATGCTGATCGGCCTGCTCGGTCAGGGCACGGTCCCGCGACAGGGAGCGGGCACGTTCCAGCGGGGTCGGGAGGTCGCTCACTCCGCTACTCTAGCCCGACCTGGGAGGCCCACCCGATCGAACGGGGCGCCCCGCTCATCGGGCAGCAGTGGAGCGCCGCGGGCCGGTCCATGCTGGTCGACATGGAAGAACGAGGTATCCAGGATTCGCTGGCGCGGATCGTCAACGAGATCGAGGGGGCAGCTGCCCTTCCCGACGCGCCCGCGCTCGCGGCCGCCGTCGAGCTGACAGCGGACGCCCGGCGAGTCTTCGTCCACGGCGCTGGACGGTCCGGGCTCGCGCTGCGGATGACGGCCATGCGCCTCATGCATCTCGGGCTGCAGGTCCACGTCGTCGGTGAGACGACGACCCCGGCGATCGGAGAGGGCGACCTGCTCCTGACCGCCAGCGGTTCCGGCACGACCTCGGGGGTGGTGAGCGCGGCCGAGACGGCGCGATCCGTCGGTGCCCGCGTCATCGGGATCACGACCGACCCCGAGTCACCGCTTGCTCAGCTGTCCCACGCCGTCCTGGTCATCCGGGCGGCGACGAAGACGGACCGGTCCGAGCAGCAGTCGGCCCAGTACGCAGGCAGCCTCTTCGAGCAGCTCCTCGTCCTCGTCGGCGACGCTCTCTTCGACGTCCTGTGGCAGAAGAGCGGACAGAGCGCGGATGCGCTCTGGCCACGTCATGCCAACCTCGAATGACCTTTCTTCCCCGTTCCACCATCGACACCACCACGAGAAAGAGACACCCTGACATGCGACTGCAGTTCGCCATGGACACCCTGACCACCGAGTCCGCCCTCGACCTCGCCGCGAAGGCCGCCCCCTACGTCGACATCCTCGAGCTGGGCACCCCTCTGATCAAGAGCGAGGGCCTCGCGGCGATCACGGCGGTCAAGGCCGCCCACCCCGACAAGACCGTCTTCGCCGATCTCAAGACCATGGATGCCGGAGAGCTGGAAGCTGACATCGCCTTCTCCGCCGGAGCCGATCTCGTCACCGTCCTCGGCGTCGCCGGTGACAGCACGATCGCCGGAGCGGTCGCCGCGGCGACCAAGCACGGCAAGGGCGTCGTCGTCGATCTGATCGGCGTGTCCGACAAGGCCGCACGGGCCCGAGAGGTCGTCGCCCTCGGCGCCGTCTTCGTGGAGATGCACGCCGGCCTCGACGAGCAGGCGGAGGACGGCTACAGCCTCGACGCCCTGCTCGCCGCCGGCGAGGCCGCCGAGGTCCCGTTCTCCGTCGCCGGCGGCGTCAGTGCGGACTCTGTCGAGGCCGTCCAGCAGGCGGGAGCAGACGTGGCCGTCGCGGGCAGCGCCATCTACAGCGCATCGGACGTCGCCGCCGCGGCCGCCGCCATCCGCTCCGCCATCCGGTGACCACCGCCCACCGCATCCGGTGGTGAGGGGGCAGGTGACGGCACGCCCGGACCCTGTCCCCTCCCCGGGTGCGGTGGACTGATGCCGCAGACGATTGCCCCGTGGCGCAGAGCTCCACATGGCGCTCAGCCCCGGAGGGCGTGCCGGACGGTGATCGGGTCCCGACGCCGCGCTGGCCCACCAGCACCCGTCCACTCCCCCTCGAGGCGTCGGGCAGAACAAGGGACGAGCGTGCTGCACGACGAGGTGCCGGGCCGCGACCGGGTGCAGGACGGTCTGTCTCCCCGATGGGGGTCGACCGACCCAGGTGTGCCCGGCATCGGCGCCGGTCGGAGGTCCGCTCGATCCCGGCGATGGCTGCTGTCATGACGCGCATACGCCGGACTCCCCGCAACGGCTCGATCGGCAGCAGCGGACTCCGGCTCATCGACCGCCGTCGGGCCTCGGAGCACACGATCTCACCGAGCGTCCGGCGCGGGCGGCGGCGATGCTCTCGCAGAAGCGCTCGATCCGCGTCATGATGATCGAGACGTGCCTGGCGGCGCCGCGGCGCGTCCCGACGGTCCGGGCGCCGGTGATCGTCCTCCTCACCCCGCGGTGCGTTCCGGATCGTGAGGGGCGTCAGGAGCGTCGCAGCGAGCTGCCCCGTCTCCCAGGATCGCCCCTCCTCGCTCCCCCGCGCCGCTGGGCGCCGGCATGCCGGCCCCACCTGCCCCAGGCCCGCGCCGGGCATCGTCCAGGGGCGACGGATCCGCGCACGGCCCGCGACCGCCGCTGGAGTGACGATCGCGGGCCGGGTGCACGACGGCCTGGGATCAGGCGGGGATCATGCCGTGGGGATCGATGATGAACTTCTCCGAGACACCGGTGTCGAACGCCGCGTAGGCGTCGGGGGCCTCGTCGAGGCTGATGACCTTGGTGTTGAGCATGTCGCTGAGGTAGGGCATGCGGTCCCAGAGGATCGACATCATCAGCTCACGGTTGTAGTGCATGATCGGGGCCTGGCCGCCGGAGATCCGAGGCGACTTGATCCACGCCTTGCCGAAGTCGATCGAGAAGGTGCCCTCCTGCTCGGCCTTGGAGGAGGCCAGCGGGTCGGGGCCGTAGACGCCGACGATGCCGGTGGCACCGCCTGCGCGGGTGGCGTCGATGACCTGGTTGATGGCGTGGGCGGGGTTCATGTCATCGGCTTCGCGGCCGATCCCGTGTGCCTCGTTGCCGACGTAGTCGACGGCGCAGTCCACCATGGGCTCGCCGAGGATGGCCTCGATCTGATCGGTCAGCGGCACGTCCTGGTTCAGGTCGATGGTCTCGCAGCCGTTGTTCTTCATCAGGTCCAGCCGGTCCTGGTGGTAGTCACCGACGATGATGCAGGACGCACCCAGAAGACGGGCCGCCGCGGCGCCGCAGCGTCCCACAGGTCCGGCGCCGGCGATGTAGACGGTGGAGCCGGGCTTGGCCCCGGCCTCGACGAGGCCGTGGAACGCGGTGGGCAGGATGTCCGAGAGAAGGGCGAGGTCACGGATCTTCTCCATGGCCTGGTCCTTGTCCGGGAAGCGGAGCAGCTGGAAGTCGGCGTAGGGGACGAACAGGTACTCCGCCTGCCCACCCTGGAAGTCGCCCAGGTTGAACCCGTAGGCGCCGCAGGACACGTCGGGGTTCACGGTCTCGCACACCTCGGTGTGGCGGGCACGGCAGTTGCGGCATCGGCCGCAGGCGACGTTGAAGGGGACCGAGACCAGGTCGCCCTCGGAGAGGAACTCGACGTCGGCGCCGATCTCGACGACCTCGCCGGTCATCTCGTGCCCCATCACCATGCCCTGGGGGACGGGGAAGGAACCGCGGTAGATGTGCAGGTCGGAGCCGCAGATGTTGGTGGCGACGATCTTGAGGATGACGCCGTGCGGGGCGCTCTTGCCGTTCGGCATCTCGAGCTTCGGGAAGTCGAGGGTCTCGACGCGCATGTCCTTGACGTTCTGGAACACGACGGCGCGGTTGCTGCTTGCCATGACGTTCTCCTCCGGTTGGGGATGGCCCGGTCGCGGAAGTGCCACGGTCATATGGATGCCCGTCGCCCGTGACCTCGGCTCGTTTCGAGCATAGGACAGACGGAGCCCCGTGCTCCACCCTGGCGCCTGCCGCCGCTGCGGCGACAGGCGCCACGGGCAGGTGGGCCGTGGAGGACGGGGCCATGCTCCGACCGATCGGTGGAACGCGTTGCTAGTGTCGCCGGCATGGTCGACGCACGCAGGTCCGCACCGTCGGACTCCACATCCGTTCAGCCCGACGTGCAGGTTCTCGGCGCACGGGAGCACAACCTCCAGGACATCGACCTGACGGTGCCTCGCGACGCGCTGGTGGTGTTCACCGGGGTCTCGGGCTCGGGGAAGTCGTCCCTGGCGTTCGGAACCCTGTTCGCGGAGTCCCAGCGCCGTTATCTCGAGTCCGTCGCTCCCTACGCTCGTCGCCTGATCGACCAGGCCGGCGTCCCGGACGTCGACTCCATCACGGGCATGCCGCCGGCCGTCGCTCTTCAGCAGCAGCGCGGGGGCCGCAGTGCGCGGTCCTCGGTGGGCAGCATCACCACGCTCTCGTCACTGGTGCGCATGCTCTACTCCCGGGCCGGCCACTACCCCGATGACCAGCCGATGCTCTACGCCGAGGACTTCTCCGCCAACACGGTGCAGGGCGCATGCCCGGAGTGCCACGGCATCGGCCGGGTGTACGAGGTCACCGAGGACACGATGGTGCCGGACCCTTCGCTGACGATCCGCGAGCGGGCCATCGCCTCCTGGCCGACGGCCTGGCACGGTCATCAGCTGCGCGATGTGCTCGTCGCGCTCGGCTACGACGTCGATGTGCCCTGGAAGGATCTGCCGAAGGAGGATCGGGACTGGATCCTCTACACGGACGAGACGCCGTACGTCCCGGTCCACTCGCGGCTCACGCTCTCCGAGGCGCAGGCCGCGACCGCGGCAGGCGTGGAACCGAGTTACTCGGGCACCTTCGTCGGAGCTCGTCGGTACGTCCTGGACACGTTCGCGAACACCAAGAGCGGGTCGATGAAGCGTCGCGTGGCGGAGTTCCTCACGGTTGCTCCCTGCCCCGCCTGCCATGGGAAGCGGCTGAAGCCGGAGGCCCTGTCCGTGACGTTCGACGGCCTCGACATCGCCGATCTCTCCGCTCTGCCGCTCGCGGAGCTCTCGACGCTGATCGACCGGGCGGTCGAACGGGCCACCAGCGCTCTCGACGGGGCTGAGTCGGCGGGCAGCACCGGTGGCCGGGCTGGCCGGCGCGACGCCGGGCAGCGGGCCGACGCCGGAGGATCCGCCCCCGCGGTCGTCGAAGACGCACGCATGTCGTCTGACCGATCGGTCGAGAAGCTGGCCGCGACAGCACGATTGGGCGCGGAGCTCGTCAACAGACTGCGGCCGATCATCGATCTCGGTCTGGGGTACCTGTCCCTGGGCCGCACCACCCCCACCCTCTCCGGC
Source organism: Brachybacterium sp. SGAir0954 (assembly GCF_005490785.1). Taxonomy (GTDB): domain Bacteria; phylum Actinomycetota; class Actinomycetes; order Actinomycetales; family Dermabacteraceae; genus Brachybacterium; species Brachybacterium rhamnosum. Next base: position 2,866,102 of record NZ_CP027295.1, read on the forward strand.
GGGGAGCTGCAGCGGCTGCGGCTCGCCACCCAGCTGACCTCCGAACTTTTCGGCGTGGTCTATGTGCTCGATGAGCCGTCCGCTGGGCTTCATCCGCAGGACGTCAGCGCGCTGCTCGGCATCCTCGACGGGCTCAAGCGCCGGGGCAACAGCCTGTTCGTGGTGGAGCATTCGGTGGATGTGATGCGGCACGCGGACTGGCTGGTCGACATCGGGCCCGGCGCGGGTGAGCGCGGCGGGCGTGTCGTCTACAGCGGGCCCTACGAAGGGCTCGCCGAGGTGGAGGAGTCCGTCACCCGCGGATACGTCTTCGGGGGCAGCGGCCTGCCCCACCGGACGCCTCGCGAGCCGCAGGGATGGCTGAAGCTCGAGCACGTCACGCGCAACAACCTGCGCGACGTGTCGATCTCCTTCCCGCTCGGGGTGTTCACCGCCGTCACCGGAGTGTCGGGATCAGGCAAGTCCAGCCTGGTCAGCCAGGCCCTCCCCGCACTGCTCGACGAACGGCAGGGACGAGCTGACCAGGCGGAGGACGCTGACGCCGCCGAAGGGGACGAGCTCCTGCTGTCGGACGAGCCCGACGAGCTCGAGGGAGAGATCCGCGGCGACGTCGACGGGGTGCGCCGCGTCGTGAGCATCGACCAGAAGCCCATCGGGCGCACCCCGCGCTCGAACGTCGCCACCTATACGGGCCTGTTCGACCACGTGAGGCGGAGGTTCGCGGAGACGCCCGAGGCTCGCGCTCGCGGGTACAAGGCGGGCAGGTTCTCCTTCAACGTCACCGGCGGTCGCTGCCCGACCTGCAAGGGCGAGGGATCCGTCATGGTGGAGCTGCTCTTCCTCCCCTCGGTCTACACGGAGTGCCCCGACTGCCACGGCACCCGCTACCAGTCCAGCACGTTGGAGATCGCCTGGCGCGGCCGCAACATCGCGGAGATCCTCGCCATGAGCGTCGAGGAGGCCCACGACTTCTTCCAGGGCGAGTTCGACATCATGCGGTCGCTCGCGGCGCTGGTCGACGTCGGCCTCGGATATCTCCGTCTCGGACAGCCGGCCACCGAGTTGTCCGGAGGCGAGGCGCAGCGGGTGAAGCTCGCCTCCGAGCTCCAACGATCCCAGCGCGGTGACACCCTCTACGTCCTCGACGAGCCGACGTCCGGGCTGCACAGCGCCGATTCCGACCGGCTCGTGACGCATCTCCAGACCCTCGTGGACGCAGGCAACACCGTCGTCGCGGTCGAGCTCGACATGCGCATCGTCGCCGTGGCGGACCACGTCATCGACCTCGGGCCCGGGGCGGGGGACGATGGCGGCACGGTGGTCGCCTCAGGCACGCCCGCGCAGGTCGCCTCGTCCGGAGCCGGTGCGTCGGCGCCGTACCTCGAGGCCGCGCTCCGGGAGGCCGCCTCCCGGGCGTGAGCGTCGGACGGCTGCGACGGGGTCGATGACCTCGTCGCAGGGAGCGCATCGGACGAACAGGCTGCGTCGCCAGATCGGCGACCCTCGGACGACGCCGACCGGACGTCCTGCGGCGTCGTCGACGTCCTCGTGCCCCGGCGTCCCGACGTCCCGGCGTCCCGGCGTCCCGGATGAGATGGCCACGTGCGCCCCGTCGCTGACGTGCGAGGTCTACCCTTACTGAGGGGCAGGCGCTCACACTCGGCCAGGCCCCGGCGAAGAAGTCCCACCGTCGATGGCGGAACGTCAGCGACGACCTCCGGGCCGAAGCTTCCTCTCCGTCCCCCAGGACCCGGCCCGAGAATCGGCAGCCACCACCTGCCGGGACCTCGATGAGCGCAACGACGACCGCACCCGAGTCGTCCTGCACCCGAACCACGCTGCCCGGTACGGACAGCGTGCGGCTCGCCCCACGGGCAAGCCGTCATCTCTCGCAGAACGGAGCAGAACATGGCAGACGAATTGCATGGCAAGCGGATCGCGATCCTGGCCGCGGACGGCGTCGAGCGCGTGGAGCTCGAGCAGCCGCGACAGGCTCTTCAGGACGCCGGGGCCACGACCGTGCTGCTCTCGCTGCACGATGGCGAGATCAAGGCCCGCGAGAACGACCTGGACGAGGCCGGAACGTTCTCGGTCGACGCCCTGGTGAAGTCCGCCTCGGCCGACGAGTACGACGCCCTGCTGCTTCCCGGCGGCACGGTCAACCCCGATCAGCTGCGCATGGACGCCGACGCCGTCGGATTCGTGCGCGACATCATGGTCGCCGACAAGCCGGTCGCCGCGATCTGCCACGGACCGTGGACGCTGGTCGAGGCCGGTGTCGCGAAGGGTCGGACGCTGACCTCGTACCCGAGCATCCGCACCGACCTGCGCAATGCCGGAGCGAACGTCGTCGACGAAGAGGTGGCGCGCGACGGGAATCTGATCACCAGCCGCTCGCCCGAGGATCTCCCGGCCTTCAACGCCGCGATGGTCGAGCTGTTCAGCCAGGACAAGTGAGGAAAACATGGTCAACGTTGCATTGTCGGTCGTCGTTCACGCCAAGCCGGGGAAGGAGCAGGACGTCGCGGACTTCCTCCGCAGCGCCCGCCCCATCGTCGAGCAGGAGGAGGGGACGCATGCCTGGTTCGCCCTGCAGTTCGACCCATCGACCTTCGGGATCTTCGACGTGTTCCCCGACGACGAGGCCCGCCAGACCCACCTCTCGGGTGGCGTCGGTCAGGCACTCGCTGCGCAGGGAGCTGATCTGTTCAGCACCGAGCCGAGCATCCAGAACGTCGACGTGATCGCGTACAAGCTGCCCGGCGAGACCGCCTAGAGCATCAGCGTCGATTGACATCGGGGTGAGGCCCCGATCGGCTCCACAGCCGTGACCCCGGCTGTGGAGCCGACTCATCGCACCTGCCTATCCCGGATGCCGCGAGGGACGGGGCCCCGCGGCCGACCGGCCTGCAGCGGTGATGCGATCGTCGCCGTGCACGGACGGGCAGCATCGGCATCGGATCGCGGAGCCTTCCGACCAGCGCTCCCGGTGCACCCGTCCCCGGCCGCCGAGCGCTACCGTCGGACCATGACCCCGTCCCCGCTGCTGTCCTCCCTCGGCGTCGACCTCCCCCTCGTCGGGGCACCGATGGCCGGCGGGCCCGGCTCCCCCGCGCTCGTCGCCGCCCTCGCCGCCGGCGGCGCCCTGCCCATGGTCGCGGGCGGCTACCTCTCCCCCGGGGCCCTCGGGGAGCGCGTCACCGCGGCGCGGGCCACCGGTCACGCCTTCGGCGTGAACCTCTTCGTCCCCGGTCCCCCGGACTTCGACCGGGACGCGTTCGCCCGCTACGCGGAGCGCCTCGCCCCCGAGGCGGAACAGCTGGGCATCAACCTCGACCCCGCGCCGCGCGTGGACGACGACGCCTATCCCGCGAAGCTCGCACTGCTCCTCGGCGACCCCGTCCCGCTCGTCAGCTTCACCTTCGGCCCGCCCGCGGCGTCCGACGTCGCGGCCCTTCAACGCGCCGGCTCCCGGGTGCTCGTCACCGTGACGACGCCCGAGGAGGCCCGCGAGGCGGAGGCGCGCGGGGCCGACGGCCTCGTCGTGCAGGGTCCGCGCGCCGGCGGCCACTCGGGCACCTGGGACCCGGGGCGGCGGATCGGCGAGGAGGACACCGCCGCCGTGGTGCGCGCCGTCCGCGCGCAGACCCGCCTCCCCCTCGTCGCCGCCGGCGGCGTGGACGGCCCGGCCGCCGTGACCACGCTCCGGGAGTCCGGGGCCGAGGCGGTCGCCGTCGGCACCCTGCTGCTGCGCGCCGAGGAGGCCGGGACCTCCGCGACGCACCGCGACGCCCTCGCCGACCCGCGCTTCACCGCCACCGCCGTCACCCGGGCCTTCACCGGACGACCCGCCCGCGCGCTGCGCACCCCGTTCCTTCAGCGGCACGACGCGGAGGCGCCCACCGCCTATCCCGCCGTGCACCACCTCACCCGTGCCCTGCGGGCCGAGGCGAGCCGGCGCGGCCTGGCCGAGCTCGTGCACCTCTGGGCCGGCACCGGGTTCCGTGCGGCACGCGCGGTCTCCGCCCGCACCGTGATCGACGACCTCGCCGGCGACCTCTGATGGGGCGCACCCACCCCGTCACGGGCCCCCCGGACGACGATCTGCCCCGCACCCCGGACGGCCCGGCCCGGCCCCGCACCGTGCACCTGTCCGAGAGCGGCCTGCCCGCCGTGGTCGAGCGCTCCGACTGGGACGAGGGGTGGGTGCTGAGGATCGGCGGGATCGAGCAGTCGCACGTGGACCTCGCGGATCCCTCGCGGATCTCCCACGAGTACCTCCGCCGCATCGCCGCAGCCGTGGACACCGTGCGGCCCCGCGGCGAACCGCTCACGATCGCCCACCTCGGCGGCGGCGCCCTCACCCTCGTGCGCTACGTGCAGGCCACGCGGCCCGACTCCGAGCAGCTCGTGATCGAGCTCGAGCGCGAGCTCGTGAGCTTCGTCGTCGGCGCGCTGCCCCTGCCCGCGGGCACGCGGCTCGAGGTGGTGGTGGGCGATGCGCGCGACCGGCTGCGCGAGATGCCCGGACGCCTCTTCGACGTCGTGGTGCTCGACGTCTTCTCCGGCGAGGCCTCTCCCCCGCACCTCGCCGCCGAGGAGTTCTACGTCGAGGCGCTCGAGCACCTCGAGGTGGATGGTCTGCTGCTGGTCAACGTCGGCGACGACGCCGGGCAGCACTTCATCGCGGCCCAGGCCGCGGCGCTCGAGGCGGCGAGCGTCTCCCTCGGCCTGCCGGGCGTGTGGATGCTGACGGCGGCCGCCCTCGTGGAGCGCAGCGACTTCGGCAACTACGTGCTCCTCGCCGGCGGCGCCCTCGCCGCGGCGGACATCGACGAGCAGTCGCAGCGCTGGTGGGCGGCGGGCCCCCATCCCGCGGCGGTGCTCGATCCGGAGGAGACCGCCCGCTTCGTCTGGAGGCGCGGCCGCTGATCCCGGCGACCCAGCGCCATGACGCGCTGACGCGCGCGCCGTCGGCGTCTCCTTCCGCTGACGGGAAGGGGACGCCGACTGCTCGCCGGGCACCGGCCCACGGGGGAGCGAGGGAAGGACCGGGAGACCTCCGCCCCGTCCGCGGCACCCGCTCGTCCGTCGGCCCCCTTCCCTAGCGTGAGCATCACGCCACGGAAGGAGGCAGCCGATGTCCCCGACGATCCTCGACCGGTCCTCCGGTCGCAGCCCCGCCGAGGTCGAGCGCGACCGGATCCTGGAGGGTCTCCTGGAGGCGCGCCCGGCACTCGCCGCGCACATCACCCGCGGCCCGAGCGGCGCGCTGACCATCCCGCTCGCGGGTGGGCGGCACGTGGAGATCGGCCGCCTGCCCCGCCGGGGCCGCGCCCGCTGGGTGGTCGTCTCCCCCGCGGGCCAGGGGGCGATGGTGCAGGAGCCACGTGGCACCGCCGCGCTCGTGCGAACGGTGCTGCGCGCCCTCGACAGCGCCGCGGGCGGAGCCGGGCTCCCCGTGCACCGCGCCTGCTAGCGTCGATCGCATGAGCACGACGAGCAGCAGCGACAGCCGGCACCTCAGCGTGGTCGTGGAGCGTCCCTGGAAAGACGTCTACGCCTTCACCGCCGATCCGCGGAACCTGCCGCGCTGGGCCGCGGGCCTCGCGGGCAGCGATCCGCAGCGGGAGATCGAGCAGTGGTCGATGAGCTCCCCGATGGGCAGAGTGCTCGTGAGCTTCGCGCCCGAGAACCCGTACGGGGTGCTCGACCACACGGTGACCCTCGAGAGCGGCGAGTCCACGCTGAACCCGATGCGGGTGCTTCCGCTGGGCGAGGAGCGCAGCGAGGTGGTCTTCACCCTGCGCCGCGGCACGATGGGCGAGGATGAGCTCGCGGCCGACGAGGCCGCGGTCAGCGCGGACCTCGCGACCCTGAAGGGCCTGCTCGAGGAGCGCTGAGCCGCGGCTCGTCCCCGCCGGCGGCGGTCGCTCAGTCCCAGCAGGCGGCGCTCTCGTCCATGAGGGCGATCCTCTCGATCACGGCGTCCACGGTGCGGGCCGTGGCGGTGAGGCGGGTGATGCGCTCGGGAAGGAGCGTGGACCGCCGCCGCAGGTGCGCGAGCAGGATCCCGATCTCGCGGTGGACGAGCACCTGCAGGAGTCGGGCGATGTCGCCCGTGACGCGCACGCCCGGCGGCGGGACCGGCCGCTCAGGCGCGGCGGCTCGGTTCGTCCGTCAGGGCGCGCACGGAGGTGGTGGACGGCGCTCCCGCACGGCTCCGCGACGGGCCTTCGGTGCGCTGGGGACCGCGACGGCGGTCAGGCGGTCTTCCGCGCGAGCGTCGTGATGACGTGCCAGTGCTTCTTGTCCGCCTGGAAGCGGCCGTCCTCGTCGCGGATCGAGCGATCCAGGACCTGGAAGCCGCGGAACATCGCGTCGATCTGCGGGGCGTCGAGAGCGGCGATGTCGTCCCGCTCGGCCCACGAGTCGTTCCGGCCGATGACGTCGACGGCCATCACGCCGCCGCGGGGCAGCGCGGAGACCAGTCGGGGCCAGGTCCGGGTGAGTCCCTCCTCGCCGAGCAGGGAGAGGGTGTAGGTCGAGTAGACGATCCGCGCGGGCGGGAACTCGAGCACCGAGGTGACGTCCGTGTGGTGGAAGCGCACGGTGCCGCTCATCCGCTGGTTCTCGACGAGCCGGGCGGCGAGGGTGTCGTCCGCATCGTAGGCGTGCACGGTCCAGCCGCGGCGGGCGAACTGGAGGGAGTCGGCGCCGGCGCCGGCGCCGATGTCCAGCACGGTGCCGGGGCGGCGCGCGCCACCGGCGGCGGTGATCGCGCGGTCCACCAGGCGGCGCGCGGGTCGCCCGGCGGCGCTCGCGTTCAGCGCCCCCCAATCCACCGTCTGGGCTGTGTCCATGCCCACGACTCTGGACCCTTGTCGGGGCGTGTTCAACTTCTCGTGACCCAGGCCGCCCCGGTTTTCGTCACGGGCGAACACGGGTGCCGGCGGGGAATAGACGGGACCCCCGGGGAGTATGGGTTCGGGACCTCCGGACGAGGACCGCGCCGGGACCCTCGCCGCGGTCGCGGACCCCGCCCGGCAGCGCACCGGGGACGTCTCCCGGCACCGGCAGGGGCCGAGTGCCGGCACGGCACCGACCGTGCTCCCACCTAGGATGGCTCCCATGCCGGAGACCACCTCGCGAAGCGGCGCTCCCCTGAGGATCGCCGCGATCTCGCTGCACACCTCCCCGCTCGAGGACCCGGGCGGGGACGACGCCGGCGGCATGAACGTCGTGGTGCTCGAACTGTCCCTCGCCCTCGCCCGGGCGGGCCACACCGTCGAGCTCATCACGCGCCGCGCCGCGCCGGACGCCCCGGACGTGGTCGACGTCGCCCCGGGGGTGCGCCTGCACCACCTCGACGCGGGCCCGCCCGCGACGCTCGCGAAGAGCGCGATGGAGCAGGCGATCGCCCCGTTCCGCAAGCACCTCGGCGGCCTGCTCGCCGAGCTCGACGTGGACCTCGTCCACTCCCACCACTGGTTCAGCGGCGTCGCCGCCCTGCCCGTGGCGCGCGAGCTCGGGGTCCCGCACCTGCAGTCCTTCCATTCGGTCGCGGCCCCGGAGGGCTCCGGCTCGCTCGACGCGGGCGAGCCCGCGGAGTCGCCCGGCCGGATCCCCGGCGAGGCTGCCGTCGCGGAGGGCTCCGACCTCGTGGTCGCGGTCTCCGAGGCGGAGGCCTGCACCGTCGCCGAGCGCTACGGCGTGCCCGGGGAGCGCATCACGATCGTCCGCCCCGGCGTGGACGTCGAGCGCTTCCGCCCCTCCCCGGAGGATCCCGAGGAGCGCCGCCGGCGCCCCACGCTCCTGTTCACGGCACGCCTGCAGCCGCTCAAGGCCCCCGATCTCGCCCTCGAGGTGCTCGCGCACCTCGACCCCGCGATCGGGGCCCGGCTCGTGCTCGCGGGCGGCGTCTCCCAGGACTTCGCCCCGTACCTCCAGCAGCTCCGCGACCGGGCCCGTGAGCTCGGTGTCCAGGACCGGGTCGAGTTCGCCGGATCGATGGGCCGGGAGCAGCTCGCCGCGGCCATGCGCGGGGCCGGCGTGCTGCTGCTCACGAGCTGGTCGGAGACCTTCGGCCTCGTCGCGCTCGAGGCGCAGGCGAGCGGCACCCCCGTCGTGGCCTGGCGCTGCGCGGGCGGCGTGAAGGAGGCGGTGGGACCGGGCGGCGTGGTGCTCGGCAGCCGTGACCCGGACGTCTGGGCGGAGGCCGTGGAGGCGATGCTCGGCGACCCCGCACGCTTCGCGGAGGCCGTCACCGCCTCTCGCGAGTTCGCGACGACCCGCACCTGGGAGGCCTCCGGGGAGGCCCTCGCCGCGCTGTACCGCGAGCAGCTCGCACGCTCGGAGGCCCGGCGATGACCCCCTCCCCGCAGGACCCGTGGGCGCTGCTCGACGCCGCCCGCCGGGTGCTCGTCGTCCACGCCCATCCGGACGACGAGACCCTCTCCACCGGCCCGCTCATCGCAGATCTCACCGCGCGCGGTGTGCACGTCGAGCTCGTCACCGCGACCCGCGGCGAGGAGGGCGAGGTGGTCCCCGGTGCGATCGCGGAGGACGACGACCGCCCGCTCGACGAGGTCCGCGCCGCGGAGATCGACGGGGCGACCCGCGCACTCGGCCTCGCGGCCCGGCACCTCCTGGGGACGGCGCCGGCCCTCGCCGCGGGCGCCGCCCCACGCCGCTACCGCGACTCGGGCATGCAGTGGATCCGTGAGGGGCTCGCCGGCCCCTCGGACACCGCCGGGGAGGACAGTCTCACCCGTCGGCCCCTCGAGACGGAGGTCGCGGACCTCCTCGCGCTGATCGCCTCCACCGGCCCCGACCTGATCGTCAGCTACGACGACGAGGGCACCTACGGCCATCCCGACCACGTGCGCACCCACCACCTGGCGCGCGCGGCGAGCGCGGAGAGCTCCGTCCCGATGCTCGAGATCTCCGAGCACGGCGCGGTGCGGGAGCTGCCGGGCACCGCCGCGGCGGTGACGGCGGCGCTGCGCTGCTACCGCACCCAGCTCACGGTCGTCTCGGCCGACGACGCGGGGGTGCTCGTGCGCCACGTGGGCGGACAGGACCAGCTCGTGCCCTTCTCCGCCGGGCTCCGCACCGCGACGACCGACGCCCGGCCCTGAGCCCGGGGCAGGGGCGGGGCGGTGACGCTCAGAGGGTGACGTCGAGCAGGGTCGGCAGGTGGTCGGAGGCCCCGGCCAGCCGCTCCCGGCTCACGCGCTCCGTGGCGTGCACCGACCGCGCCGCCCGGACCCGCACCCCCGGCGAGGCGAGGACCGCGTCGATCCGGCGCTGCGGCCGGCGCGCCGGGAAGGTCCACTCGCCCTGGTCGGCGGGATCGTCGCACAGCGGAGCGAGCAGCGTGCGGGCGGTGCCGTCGGCCGTCTCGTTGAGGTCCCCTCCGAGGATCACCGGCGACCCGGCGCCGCGCACGAGCGCGGCGAGGTGCTCGGCGTGGGCACGGCGGTTGTCCTCCTGCAGGGCGAGGTGCGTCGCGGCGACGACGACCGAGCGGCCGTCCCCCTCCGGGACGGAGAGCCGCACCGCGGCGACGCCCCGCGGGTAGGTCGAGTTCAGGTCCGAGACCCTCTGGGAGACCCCGTGCGCCCCGCGGCGGACCACCTGCGCGGCGACCGCATCGGTCCCGAGCACGGCGAGGCCGCGGCCGCGGGCCCCGCCGCCCACGAGCACGCGCCGGTCCAGCCGCCGGGACAACCAATCGAGCCGTGCGCGCGGCAGCACGAAGCGCGGCGCCTCCTGGACGAGCAGGACGTCCGGGGCGAGGTCCTCGACGGTGTCGATGATCGCGGGGAGGTCGCCGCGCAGCTCCCACAGGTTCCAGGAGAGGATCCGCAGGTCCCAGACGGCGCCGCTCATGCGGACCGCTCCCGCCCCTCGCCGGCGCCCCCGACCGGACCGATCACGCGGTCGGTGAGGCTGACCAGCTCGTCGAGCTCGTAGCCGGGCCAGCCGAAGAGCATGCGCCGCCACTCGGGCGGCACGGACTTCACGCCGAGGGCGGCGCCGGCGAGGGCGCCCGCGATGCACGCGACGGTGTCGGTGTCGTAGCCGGCGCGCGCCGCGGAGTCGAGCACGCGGCGCAGCATGTCGCGGCGGGCGAAGCGGTCCTCGGGGATCGGCCCGGCGCCGTGGACGGCGGCGAGCGCCGCCTGGAAGGCGTGGACGACCCAGCCGTTGCGCCGGAAGTCCTCCGGCGCGGCGCCCTCCGCCTCGTCGATGCGGCTGCTCCACAGGGCGCGACGGTCCTCGTCGAGCCGCTCGAGGCCGCGCCGCACGTCGATCTCCCCGGTCAGCACCGCATGGCGCACGGCGAGGCCCCAGAGCATGCACGCCTCGACCGTGTCGGGGTGGACGTGGGTGAGCGTGCACACGGCCTCGATGCCGGCGACGGCGTCGTCCTCGGAGGTGAGGAGGTACGGGAGCACGGCGGCGTGGGTGCGCATGAGCGAGCCGTTGCCGGCGTTGCGGGGCGTCGCCGCGTGGGCCGCCTCCGCGGCGCGGCGGAGGTCCGCGGCGCGCGGGGCGAAGTGACCGTCCTCACGGGCGTTGTCCGCCGCGCGGCGCATGACGGAGGAGGTGAGGGTGCCGATGTCCGGGGTGCCGAGGGACCACGAGTACCACTCGCGGGCGATCTGGTCCTGCGCGGAGTCGACGCGGAGGTCGTGCAGACCCGGGGACGTCGCCGCCGCCTCGAGCACGACGATCGCCATCGAGGTGTCGTCGGTCCACTCGCCGGGCTGCCAGTCGAGGATGCCGCCGCCCACCATGTCGACGTCGTCGGAGGCGGCCACCGGGGCCTGGAACTCGTAGGGTGCGCCGAGGGCGTCCCCCGTCGCCGCGGCGACCACGGCACCGAGCGCTCGCTGCCTCTGCGCAGGCGTCAGCCCCATGCCCTCGACCTTCCTGCCGTCCGACGTCACAGGGGGCATCGTCGCACATCGGATCGGGGCCACCCTGATCCCGGTACCCTGGTGGGGACCAGAAGGAGCTCCATGACCGAGACCCCGGGGACCTCCCCCCGCGTGGAGGGCACCGCCGATTCCTGCGCCGCGACGCCGCAGGATCCGCACACGGCCCACGACCCGCACGACCACTCCGACCACGACCATCCGCCGACGGGAGCGGACCTCGTCCGGGACCTCGTGCGCGGGCTCTCGGTCGTCGCGCTGCTGATCCCCGTCGTGATCGTCGTCCTGCTGCTCACGATCCTGCCGATGGCGCCCTCGACCCCGCTGCCGCTCGTGCTGGGTCTCGCGCTCGGCGCCGCGCACCTGCTCTCCCTCGTGGTGACGAGCCTGTTCGTGAGCCGCACGCGCCGTCAGCTGGCCGTGAACCCGGGACTGCTCGCCGTGCGCAGCGCGGTCGACGAGCTGCTGCGCGTGGCCGCCGTGCTGCTGGGCCTGCTGCTGTGGCCCGGGGAGCTGCGCGGTGAGCTCGGCGTGTGGATCGGCGCGGGCGCCGCGATCGTCTGGCTCGTGCTGGCCACCACGCAGACCGTCTCCACCCGGCGCCGGATCGCCAGCCCCTCGCAGTGGGCGGAGGACGCCGTGGCGACCCTCCTGCACCATCGTGTGGGCGCCCGCTCCACGGTCGTCATGCGCCTGCTCGACGTCATCGGCACCGCCTGCTTCCAGGTGGGGGCGACGGTGCTGGTCATCCTCTCCCCCGTGCTCGTGATCGGCACGGCCGTGCTCTCGATCGGCTCCGGCCTCTCGACGCTCGTGCTCCAGCGCCGCCCGCCGGCGGAGCGCGCCGGCACCGCCTGGGCGTACGTCCCGCTCGGCGTGGGTGTGCTCACCCTGCTGCTCGCCGTCCTCGGCCTCGCCACCGCCTGACCCACGCCCGACCACCGCCCTCGCCCGCTGACCGTCAGAAAGGTCGCCCTCATGACGACACCCCGCCCCTCCGGCCTCGACCTCAGCGCCCGCGACGACGCGGTGAGGATCCAGGACGACCTCTTCGGCCACGTCAACGGCACGTGGCTGCGGGAGCACACGATCCCCGCGGACCGCTCGACCGACGGCGCCTTCCACGCCCTCCGCGACCTCTCCGAGGAGCAGGTCCGCGAGATCGTCGAGGATGCCGCGGGCGCGGAGGAGCCGGGACGGATCGGCCGCCTGTACCGGATGTTCATGGACACCGAGGCGATCGAGGCGGCGGGCATCGCGCCGCTCGAGCCGCTGCTGGGCGGGATCGGCGAGGCGGCCTCCCTCGAGGACCTCGTGCGCCTCATGGCCTCCCCGGACTCGGGCACCTCCGCCGTCCTCGCCTACGTGTGGACCGACGATCACGACTCCAGTCGCTACCAGGTCAAGATCCACCAGGGCGGTCTGGGCCTGCCGGACGAGTCGTACTACCGCGAGGAGTCCTATGCGGCGATCCGCGAGGCCTACGTCTCGCACCTCGCCGAGCTCGCGCGCCTGGCCGACCTCCCCGGCCGCCCCGGCCTCCCCGAGGGCGACGCCGAGGCGCTCGCCGCGGCCGTCATGGATCTCGAGACCCGCCTCGCCGCGTGCCACGTCGACGTCGTCCGTGTGCGCGACCGCGAGAAGTCCGACAACCCGATGACCGCCGCGCAGCGTGCGGAGCTCGCCCCCGCCTTCCCGTGGGACGCCTTCGTCGAGGGGACCGGCGCCCCGGCGGGGACCTTCGACGTGGTCTCCGTGGGACAGCCCGAGTTCGTCTCCGCGGCAGCCGAGCTGCTCGCGGCCGAGGACCTCGCGGTGCTGCGCGCCTGGATGGCCGTGCACACCGTCTCCGCCTACGCCCCCTATCTCCCCGCGGCGCTCGTCGACGCGAACTTCGCCTTCTTCGGCACCGTGCTCTCGGGCGCGGAGGAGCTGCGTGAGCGCTGGAAGCGCGGCGTCGGCTTCGTCGAGGGAGCCGTCGGCTTCGAGGTCGGCCGCGAGTACGTCTCGCGCCACTTCCCGCCGGAGCACAAGGCGCACATGGAGCGTCTGGTCGCCGCGCTGCTCGAGGCGTACCGCGTCTCGATCGAGGGCCTGGACTGGATGACCGAGCAGACGCGCGCGAAGGCGCTCGAGAAGCTCTTCCTGTTCGTCCCAAAGATCGGCTACCCGGAGACCTGGCGGGACTACGAGGGCCTCGAGATCGTCGAGGGCGACCTCGTCGCGACCGTGCGCGCCTCGCGCCGCTTCGACGCCGAGTTCGAGTACGCGAAGGTGGGCGGCGAGGTCGACGAGACCGAGTGGCACATGACCCCGCAGACGGTCAACGCCTACTACAACCCCGGCCGCAACGAGATCGTCTTCCCCGCCGCGATCCTGCAGCCGCCGTTCTTCGACGCGGAGGCCGACGACGCCGTGAACTTCGGCGGGATCGGCGCCGTGATCGGCCACGAGATCGGCCACGGCTTCGACGACCAGGGCTCGAAGTTCGACGGCCACGGCAACCTCGTCACCTGGTGGACCGAGGAGGACCGCGCCGCCTTCGACGAGCGCACCGCAGCCCTCATCGAGCAGTACTCGGCGCTCTCGCCCCGGGACCTCGACGACGCCCACCACGTCAACGGCGCCCTCACCGTCGGCGAGAACATCGGCGACCTGGGCGGCCTCACGATCGCGGTGAAGGCGTACCTCGCGACCGCGGGCGAGGGGTCCCCCGAGCTCGACGGCCTCACAGGCCTGCAGCGCGTCTTCTGGTCCTGGGCGACCGTGTGGCGGGGCCTGACCCGGCCGCAGGAGGCGATCCGCCGCCTCGCGATCGACCCCCATGCGCCGATGGAGTTCCGCTGCAACACGGTGGTGAGCCACCTCGACGCCTTCCACGAGGCGTTCGACGTGCGCGAGGGCGACGGCATGTACCGGACGCCCGCCGAGCGCGTCCGCATCTGGTGAGCGCGTACGCGGGGCGGGCATGAGGCCCGAGGCGCCCTCGTTCACCGACACGACCCGGCCCTCGGCCGTGGGCTGGACGCGGATCGCGCTCACCGCCGCCTCCGGGGTCGTGCTGCTGGTGCTCGCGCTCGTGCGGGCGACCGTCCCGCCGCCGCTGCTGGTCGCCGCGGCCGTGCTCTTCGCGCTGCTCGCCGTGTGGACGTGGATGCACCATGCGACGCGCATCCTGGTCGACGGCCGCGGGGTGACCGTGAGCCTCGGCGGGTTCTGGCCGCAGGCCACATGGCCCGTCGAGGACTTCCGCGGCGTGCAGCTGCGCGAGCTGGACGCCACGGTCGTGGGCGTCACCGTGGGCGGCTACGGATGGCGTCGCGGGCACGCGCTGACCCCCGCCCCGGAGCAGCTCACCGCCGTCGGCTCGCGCCGCACCCTCACCCTGACCGAGACGCAGGCGACCTACCGCCTGCTCGTGACCCGGCCGGGCACCCAGGTCGAGATCATCGGTCGCGGCGGCACCCACTGCCTGTTCTCCCCCACGGACCCGCGGTCCACTGCGGAGGCTATCGACCAGGCGATCCGCGCGCGGCGGTAGACTGGCCCGCGGTCATCCACTGACAGGGGAGCACCGCACGGTGCTGAGAGTGCGCGCATGCGCAGACCCTCGAACCTGAACCGGGTCATGCCGGCGGAGGGAGTCGGGATTTCCGTCGCGGCGCCCCCGGCGCCACGACGCCCCTTTCCACGAGGAGAGGAGTCGGAATGACACGCATGAGGACGATCGACCTGCTGGTCAGCGTCGCGATCGGAGCGGCCTTCGGGGTCGCCTTCCTGGGCTACGGGGCCCTGTACTCGCTGATCGGGCCGCTCACCGCGGCCTTCAAGCCCGCCGAGGGCATCCTCGCCGGCATCTGGTTCCTGCCCGCCGTGCTCGCCGCGCTCATCGTGCGCAAGCCCGGCGCGGCGCTTCTCGCGGAGCTCGTCGCCGCGACGCTCGAGATGATCCTCGGCGGCCAGTGGGGCTGGGGCACCGTCGTCTCGGGCCTGCTGCAGGGCGGCGGCGTCGAGATCGGCTTCCTGCTCTTCGTCTACCGCCGCTTCACGCTGCCCGTCGCGATGCTCGGCGGCGTGATCGCGGCGGCGCTCGAATGGGTGTGGGAGCGCTTCTCCTACTACCCCGAGATGAGCTGGACCTTCGCCCTTCTGCTGCTGGCCTTCTTCCTGGTCTCCGGTGCGCTGCTGTGCGGAGCCCTCGGCTGGGCGGCCGTGCGAGCCCTCGGCGCGACGGGAGCCCTCGACGCGCTGCCCGCGGGCCGGGACCGGGATCGCGAGCGCCGCGCCGCCGCCACGACCGCCGCGTGAGGGCGGCTGCGTGAGGGACCTGCTCCTGGACGGGGTGCGCTGGCGCCCCACGGGCCGCGACGAGCCCACGCTCGACGGCCTGCGCCTGCACGTGCCCGGCGGGCAGAAGGTGCTGCTCACGGGGGTGAGCGGGAGCGGGAAGTCCACCGTGCTGCGCGCCCTGGCGGGCCTGCTCGACCCCGAGGCCGGGGACCTCGAGCAGGCCCCCACCGGGCCCTCCCGCCCCGGGGAGCGGGGGCTGCTGCTGCAGAACCCCGCGCATGCGGTGGTGGGCGCGACCGTCGCGCGCGACGCGGCGATCGGCCCGGAGAACGCGGCCCTCCCCCGCCCCGAGATCCACGAGCGGGTGAGGCGCGCCCTGGAGGCCGCGGCGGTCGACGTCGACGGCTCCCGGGATCCGCTCGCCGTCTCCGGCGGGCAGCAGCAGCGGGTGGCCCTCGCGGGCGCCCTCGCCCTGCACCCCGAGGCGATGCTGCTCGACGAGCCCACGAGCATGCTCGATCCCGAGGCCGCCGCGACGGTGCGCCGCGCCGTGCTCGCGGCCTCCGCCGGGCGGACCCTCGTCATCGCCGACCACCACGTGGAGCCGTGGCGGGAGCACCTCGACCGGATCGTCGTGCTGGGCCCCGGCGCGCAGGTGCTCGCCGACGGACCGCCCGAGGAGGTCCTCGCCCGGCGTCCCGAGCTGCAGGAGACGGAGCCCGCCCCGGGCCCGGCCCCGGAGGCCGAGCTGCGGATCGAGCCGGGGCTGCTCACCGTCGTCACCGGGGCGAGCGGCGCGGGGAAGACGACCCTGCTGCGCTCCCTCGCCGCGGAGGCCGGCCGGCGGCGCGGCTCGCTGCTGCTGGTCCCCCAGGACCCGGCGCACTTCTTCCTCGCCTCGACCGTGCGCGGTGAGCTCGGCGACGCGGCGGATCCCGCGGCCGCGGCGGATGCCCGGTCCCTGCTGGACCGCGCAGGCCTCGCGCACCTCGCCGGTGCCAACCCCCATCGGCTCTCCGGCGGGGAGCAGCGGCGCCTCGCGATCATCGCCGCCCTCGCGGCGCGGCCCGAGGTGCTGCTGCTCGATGAGCCGACCGTGGGCCTGGACGCCGAGCGGCGGTCGGCGGTGCTCGCCCTGCTCGAGGAGGCCCGGGACCGCGGCACCGCCGTCGTCGCCGCCTCCCACGACCCCGTGCTCGTCGCGGCCGCCGGGTCCCGGCACCACCTGGAGGGCACCCCCTCCCCCGCCCCGACGGCGGCGAGCGCGTCGGCCGGGGCAACGACCCCCGCCCCCGAGGCCTCCGCCGAACCCGATCGTCGGATCCTGCCCGTCCCCCGCGCCGCGCACCGGCCCGCGGACGCCCTGAACCCGCTGATGCTCTGCCTGATCGGCATCCTCGCGGCGGTCGGCTCCTACGCCGTCTCCACCTGGCAGGGCGGGCTGCTCGCTCTGCTGCCCACGGTGCTGCTCGCCCCGCTCGCGCTCCGCTCCGTGCGCGGCGCGGTGTGGCGACTCACCCCGGTGCTGCTCTCCGCCGTGAGCATCGCCTGGACGACGGCCCTGCTCAGCGAGGCCCCGGCGCTCAGCGGTGAGGCCTGGCTGCTGGGCCTCAAGGAGGCCTGCCGGATCACCGCCTTCGTCGCCCCCGGGGTCATCGCGCTCACGAGCCTGGACGTCACGGCCCTCGGCGACGCGCTGGGCGGGCGGCTGCGCTGGCCGGCGCGGCCCGTCGTCGCGGTCGTCGCGGCGCTCGTGCGGGCCGGGCACACGGGCCGCCAGTGGGAGATCATCACCTCGACCCGGGTGCTGCGCGGCCGCGGAGGCCGCCGCTCCCCGCGGATGCTCGCCGGCGCGACCCTCGCCCTGCTCGTGGACTCCCTGCGCGGTGCGGAGCAGCAGGCCCTCGCCCTCGACGCGCGCGGCTTCGCGACCGCGACCCGGCGCACCTGGGCGCTGCCCAGCCGCTTCACCCGGGCGGACCTCGTGGGCGGCGCGGTCGCGGTCCTGCTGCTGGTCTGGCCCGCCCTCGCGCAGCTGCTCTGGGCTAGCCTGCCCGGATGAACGACCAGACCGATCCTGTCGACGAGCAGGTCGTGGCCCTCGCCCAGCAGATCATGGACCTCGCCCGCGGCGGCGACCTCGCACTGCTGCCCGTCATCGACCAGGGCGTCCCGGTGGACATGCAGGACGCCGCGGGCAACACCCCGATCATGCTCGCCGCCTACCACGGGCACGCAGAGCTCGTGCGGGGTCTCGCCGCGCGCGGGGCCGACGTGGACCTCGCGAACGACCGCCGGCAGACCCCGCTCGCGGGCGCCGCCTTCAAGGGCGACACGGCCGTGGTGCAGGCGCTGCTCGACGCGGGCGCCGATCCGGCGGCCGGCACCCCGAGCGCGAGGGACACCGCCGCGTACTTCGGGCGTCAGGAGATCGTCGACCTGCTGGGGTGACGGAACACCATGGGCACGTGCTCGATCCCGGCCTCGAGGAACATCGGGCCCACGGTCTCGTAGCCCATGCCCTGGTACCACTTCTCGAGGTAGGCCTGGGCGTCGATGTGCACCTCGGCCTCGGGGGCGAGGCGCTCGGTGAGGTCGAGGGCCGCGCGCATGATCCGCCCGCCGAACCCGTCGCGGCGGTGCGCGGCGGCGACCGCGAGACGGCCGATCCGCAAGGTGCCGTCGGCCTCCGTCAGCACGCGGATGTGGGCCGCGGGCACACCGCCCGCCTCGATCCACAGGATGGTCGTGCCGTCCTCGAGGTCCCGGCCGTCGAGGTCGGGATCAGTGGCGCCCTGCTCCATCGTGAAGACGTCCTGACGCAGCTTCGCCAGGAGGTACACGGTGGTGGGATCGATGTCGCGCAGGTGCGCGGAGTGCAGGTCGGACATGGGCCCACGGTACGACACCGGAGGCGTCGATCCGGTCTCGGCACGGGCCACAACCAGCGCGTGCAGCGCGGCTCCGCGATCCTGCACGGCGAGACCGATGCGATCGAGCGGGCCGGCCGGCGCAGCGCCTCGGTGTATCGCAGGCGTGTGCTCTACACGACGCTCTCGCCGTGCATCATGTGCGCGGGCACGGCCCTGCTGTACGAGATCCCGCGGATCGTGGTGGGCGAGAACCGGAGCTTCGAGATGTCCGAGGCGCTGCTGCGCGATCGGGGTGGGCAGGTCGACGTCGCGGACGACGCGGAGTGCGTGGCGCTCATGGAGCGCATGATCGCCGAGCGCCCCGAGATCTGGAGCGAGGACATCGGCATGGAGGCCGCGGAGCTCGAGCGCTGATCCCCCCTCCCCGCTCGGCACCCCCGACGCGGAGATGACCGACGGGGCGGGCGCCGACCTCCCGCTCGGCATCGCCCCGCTGAACGGGATCCTCGTCGCGCTCGCGCTCGCATGGCAGCTGGGCCGCGTCACCGGGAGCCGGACGCCGGGGAGGGCGGAGCCCGTCACCGCGTGAGGCGGTCCATCGCCTCCCGCCAGGCGCACACCATCACGGGGCCGCCGTGGCCCTCCTCCTCGACCACCACGAGGTCGCTCGCGGGCCAGGCACGGTGCAGCTCCCAGGCGGTGAGCACGGGGCCGGAGACGTCGCGGCGGCCGTGGATCAGCACTGCGGGGACATGGGCGATGCGGTGCATGCCCCCCAGCAGGCCGCTGCCGGGGGCCGCACCCCAGGGCACGGCCCAGTCCGCGACGAAGCCGTCCCGCGCCCAGTAGTGGGTGACGAGGCGGGCGAAGCCGCGGGCGTGCTCCGTCACGGGCTCGTCCTCGGGCACGGCGTGGGAGCGTGCCGCCTGCCCGGTGCCGATGCGGATGTGCTCGTCCTCCCAGACGTTCCAGGCGCGGGCGGCGGCGTCCACGAGCTCGGGGTCCTCCGCCGTGAGCATCCGCCGGTACGCCTCGACCAGGGGCAGGTCCCCGCCGCGGCGGTAATCGGTGTGCTCCTCGGCGAGCGCGGCGAGCTCGTCCCACGCCTCGGGGAGGAGCGCGCCGACGCCCTCGCTGATCCACTCGACCTCCCGGCGGGAGGTCGAGGTGACGGCCATGAGCACCACGCCGCGCACCCGCTCGGGATGCGCCTGCGCGTAGGCGATCGCGAGGGTCGATCCCCAGGAGACGCCCTGGACGATCCAGGCGTCGATCCCGAGGCGCTCGCGCAGCGCCTCGATGTCCGCGACGAGGTGGGCGGTCGTGTTCGCGGAGACGTCCACGGGCCCGGGCGCCCCGGCGCTCGGCGTGCTCTCCCCCGCTCCGCGCTGGGAGAGGCCCACGAGGTAGGTGCGATCGGCGGGGACGTTGCGCCGGTAGCCGGGGCTCAGCCGCCCGCCCGGACCGCCGTGGAGGTAGAGGGCGGGCACGCCGTCGGGGTCGCCGGAGGTCTCGTAGGCGATCTCGTGCCCGTCGCCGACGGGGAGGCGGCCGGTCCCGAGCAGCGGGGCGAGCGGCGGGAGCGCATCGGGGTCCATGACCGGCGACCCTAACCCGCCGCCGCCCATCCCGCCGCCGGGTGCTCGCGCACCCACGGCGAGCGCCGCGTGCGCATGCCCTGGCAGCGCGGGCACCAGTAGACGGTGCGCCCCGCCATCGCGGCGCTGCGCACCGTGGTGCCGCAGACCCGGCAGGGCAGGGTCTGGCGGTGGTAGACGTAGAAGGACTGCTCGCGCGGGACCACGCCCTCACGCTCGTCCCCGTTCTGGCGGGTCGCGCGGCGCGGCTCCACGATCCTCGCCTCGATCCCGCGGTGCTCGGGCTGGGTGGTGACGATCCGGCCCGTGCGGGCCCCGTAGCCGATCAGCGGCACGAGATCCTCCCAGATCCCGGTCACGAGGCCGCGGGACAGGTCCCGGCCCGGCACCCAGGGATCCAACCGCGCGCGCCACAGCAGCTCGGCGCGGTAGATGTTGCCGATCCCCGCCACGACGGACTGGTCCATCAGCTGTGTGCCGATCGCCGTGCGGGAACGCAGCACGCGGTCCACGAAGCGGTCCGGATCCGCGTCCGCGCGCAGCGGGTCCGGTCCCAGCCGCTCGAGCAGGGCGGTGCGCTGGGACGAGTCATAGAGCTCGCAGGCGGTGGGGCCGGTGAGGTCGGCGAGGCCCTTCTCCCCCACGATCCGCAGGCGCACCGTCCCCCGCGGGACGATCTCCCGCCAGGACCCGGTCGCGGCGTCGTCGGCCCCGGTGCCGCCATCCGAGGGGAGGGCCTCCTCCCGCTCGCCGACCCGCAGCCGCGGGGCGCCGATCGCGTGGGCGCTCGCGAAGCCCGACTCGCCCGCGAAGGTCCACGAGCCGTACAGGCCCAGGTGCACGTGCACCATGCGGGTGCCGGGCACACCGGGGGCGAGCCCCTCCTCCGGGCCGAGGTGCAGCAGCAGATGCTTGCCCGCAGCCTCCGCCTCGAGCAGCACCATTCCCGAGAGCGCCGCGGCCTCCGGGAAACGGCCCTGCGGGCTCGACATGCGGAGGCGCTGCCCGCCGAACCCGCGGCGCAGCGCCGCGGCGAGGCGGTGGACGGTGTGCCCCTCCGGCATCAGAAGGCGGCGTCGGCGGAGCCCGCACCCTGGTCGTAGGAGCCGGTGGTCTCGTAGCGGGCCACGAGGTCGATCCGGCGCTGGTGGCGCTCCTCGCCGCTGAAGGGCTCCGCGAGGAAGAGGTCGATGAGGTGCTCGAGCTCCTCCTCGGAGTGCTGGCGGGCACCCACGGAGACGACGTTCGCGTCGTTGTGCTCGCGGGCGAGGCGCGCGGTGTCCTCGTTCCACACGAGCGCGGCGCGCACGCCCTTGACCTTGTTCGCGGCGATCTGCTCGCCGTTGCCGGAGCCGCCGATCACGACGCCGAGCGAGCCCGGGTCCGCGACGACGGCCTCGCCGGCATCGGTGCAGAAGGAGGGGTAGTCGTCCAGCGGGTCGTAGCTGAACGCCCCGTGGTCGACCACGTCGTGGCCCTTCGCGGTGAGGGAGGCGATGAGCCGGTTCTTCAGCTCGAAGCCGGCGTGATCGGTGCCGATGTGGACGCGCATGGGGGTGGCGGTGCCTTTCGCGGGGTGGGGCGGGTCAGTCGAAGATGGGGCCGACGGTGCGGGTGCGCTTGAGCTCGAAGAAGCCCTCGGTGCGGGTCATCAGCTCGAGGCCGTCGAAGAGCATGCCCGCCTCCTCGCCCTTGGGGGCGGGCGAGATGACGGGACCGAAGTAGGCGCGGCCGGGGCCGAAGGAGATGACGGGGGTGCCGACCTCGTCGCCCACGAGCTCGATGACGGCCTTCTGGCGCGAGCGGAGCTCGGGGTCGAAGGACTCGTCGTCGTAGGCGGAGATCAGATCGGCGCCGAGCGAGGTCGCGGCGAGGCCCGCCAGGGCGGCGGCCCGGCGGTCGCCGTTCCCGCCCACGTGGAACTCGGTGCCGAAGGCCGTGTAGAAGGCGGCGAGGTCCTCCTGCGAGCCCTGCTGCGCGACGGCGAGCGCGGTGCGGGCGGGGCCCCAGGCGTCGTCCATGGAGCGGCGGTAGCCCTCGGGGAGATCGCGGCCCTCGTTCAGCGCGGCCAGGGACATGATCGAGAAGGTGATCTCCACCTCCCTGACCTGCGACGCCTCGATCAGCCAGCGGCTGGTCATCCAGGCCCAGGGGCAGATCGGATCGAAGAACAGCTCGACGGGACGCGCGCTCATGGAGGGCTCCTTCTCTCGCGGTGGTGAGCCCCCATTCTGTCACCCCGCAAAAGGCGTTGCGCAGGGGCGTCCGCCGGTGTTGGATTCCCTGGTGCCCCGCCGTGATCGTTCCCCCTCGCCCTCCCGCTCCGCCGCTCCCTCGGTGATGCGGTCGATCGTGCGCGGCCACCGCCGCCGGATCCCCTGGATCATGGCGCTGTCCTTCGTCGTCGAGGGCGTGGACATGCTCGTCCCCGTGCTCGTCGGCCTCATCATCGACGCCGGCATCGTGCGCGGCGACCTCGTCCTCACGATCGCGGGCGCCGCCGGCATCTTCGCTATGCGCCTGGTGAGCACATGGGCGTGGACCGTCATGTTCGCCGCCTCGCAGCGCGCCCGCATGTTCGAGCGGCACCGGCTGCGCGTCGCCGTCACCGGAGCCGTGCTCGACCCGCGCTCCACGCCCGTCCAGCGGCCCTCCGGCGAGGTCCTCTCGATCGCGACCTCCGACGCGGACAAGGCCTCCGACGTCATGGACATGCTGCCCTGGGCGTTCCCGGCCTCCGCCGTGGTGCTCGTCGCCTGCGGCTGGCTCGCCTGGCTCGATCCGTGGCTCGGCGTTGCGACGCTCATCGGCATCGTCGTGATGATCATCGTGATCCGGGTGATCTCCCCGATCCTCTCCGCGCGCTACGACGCCCAGCAGTCCAAGGCGGCCGACGCCGCCGCGACCGCGACGGACCTCGTGCACGGCCTGCGCGTGCTGCAGGGCCTCGGCGTGCAGTCCCGCGCCCGCGCCCAGTACCGCCGCCGCTCGCGCACCGCGCTCGACGCGGCGCTCGTGAACGCCCGCTTCTCCGGCGTCGCCGGCGGCCTGACGACCCTCGTCACCGCCGGCATGATGGCGGCCGTCGTCATCATCGCCTCGCAGCGCACGATCACCGGCGAGATGACCATCGGCACGCTCATCGCCGTGGTGGGCGTGGCCCGCTCGAACATGGGCATGCTGCAGGGCCTCTCGGGCCTGCCCGTGTGGTGGGCCTCGATGTCCACCTCGGGGCGGCGCGTCCGCGACCTGCTCGCGGACCTCGGCCGCACGATCGACGACCCCGAGCTCACTCTGACCGCGCTCCGCGACGCCCATGACGACCGCGGCGAGCAGCGCCGCGGCGAGCGCCGCCCCGGCGTGGGCGGTCTGCGCCTGGAGGGGGTGGACACGGGCACCCTGCAGGGCCTGGACCTCGTCGTGCCCGACGGCCGCGTGATCGCCCTCGCGTGCGCCGACGCACGTGACGCGGAGTCCGTCGTGGCCGCCGTGAGCGGGCGCGGCGCGCACACGGGCGTGCACCTCGGCGAGGTCGAGGTCACCGCCGCCACGCGCTTCACCACCCGCGCGGACATGCTCGTGGAGCCGCACGTCGTCGACCTCTTCGACGGCACGCTGCGCGAGCAGCTCGCGACCCGGGTGCCGGACGGCTCCGGTCCCGGCTGGGAGGACCGTGCGCTGCACGCGGCGGGCGCCGACGACCTCCTGCGGATCCTGCCCGACGGCTACGACACCCGCATCCTCGACCGCGGCGCGAACCTCTCCGGCGGCCAGCGCCAGCGGATCGCGCTCGCCCGCGCCGTCGCGGCGGACGCCCCCGTGCTCGTCCTCCACGACCCCACCACCGCGGTCGACGCGGTCACCGAGCAGCACATCGCCGAGGCGCTCGTCGCGGCCCGCCACCTCGAGGACCGGGCGACCCTGCTCGTGACCCGTGCGCCCGCGCTGCTGCGCGCGGCCGACGAGGTCGTCTACCTCCGCGACGGCCGCGTGACCGCCGCCGGCGACCACCAGGACCTCATGGACCGCGACGACTACCGGGAGATGGTGCAGCGATGACCGCTCAGCGCACGGCCCCCACGGCCCCCACCGGCCTGGCCGACCTCCGCCTCGTGGACTGGGACGCCTCGACCGACGACGTCCTCGCGGCGGACGCCACCGCCCGCCGCCAGCTCGACGAGCACGCCCAGATCCTCCCGATCGCGGACGTCCCCACCGCACTGCGCCACGTGGGCGGTCGCCTCTGGCGCTACCGCTGGATGACGCTCGCGACGCTGCTCGTGGTCACCGCGGGCGCGATCGCCGCCGCCTGGATGCCGCGCCTGATCGGCGGGGCGGTGGACGTCGTGCAGTCCGGCGAGGGCTCCGCGGCGCTCTGGCGCCAGGGCGGCCTGATCATGCTCGCGGGCGTGCTGCAGGCGGTCCTCGCCGCGCTCGGCTGGTCGCTCGTGAGCGCGCTCGGCCAGCGGATCCTCGCCGGCATGCGCGAGGACGTCATCGACCGCGCCCTGGACCTGCCCGCGCAGACCATGGAGATCACGGGGATCGGCGACGCGCTCTCCCGCGTCGCCGACGACGTCGACGTCACCGCCCGTGCGGTGAACAACGTCGTCCCGAACCTCATCCAGATGGGCTTCTACGTCGTCGTGACCCTCGTCGGCATGGTCGTGCTCTCGCCGTGGCTGCTGATCCTCGTCGTGGTCGTCGTGCCGATGTACGTGGGCTCGGCGGTCTGGTACCTGCGCCGCACGGCGCCGATCTACCGCCGGGAGCGGGTCGCCATGGGCGCCCGCGCCCAGGGCCTGCTCTCCGCGATCCACGGCATCCCCACGGTGCACGCGTACGGCATCGAGAAGCGGGAGACCCGCCACGTCGCGGTGCTCTCCGAGACCGCCGTGGTGCTCGGCATGCGCGTGATGACCCTCGTGACGAAGCTCGTCAGGGTCATGGTGTGGCCGGAGAACATCGCGATCGCGCTCGTGCTGATCCTCGGCTACGTCATGGTCAACGTCTCCGGTGCGCCGGTGGGCCTCGTGACCGCGGCGGCGCTGTACCTCATCAGCCTGCTGTGGCCGATGATGAACCTCATCTTCAGCCTCGACGACGTGCAGTCCGCCGCCGCCTCGCTCACCCGCATGGTGGGCGTCATCGACGCGATCGACCCCGCCTCCTCCCCCGGCGACGAGGTCCCGGCCGGGGCGGGCATCCGCCTCGAGGGCGTCTCCCACGCCTACGGGACCGATGCCGAGGGCGAGGAGCGCGTGGTGCTGCGCGAGATGGACCTCGACATCGCCGCGGGCGAGACGATCGCGCTCGTGGGCGCCTCCGGTGCGGGCAAGTCGACGCTCGCCTCGATCATCGCGGGCACCCTCGAGCCGCGCCACGGCCGGGTGCTCCACGGCGGGGCGGATCTCGCCCATGCCGACCTCGAGTCGGTGCGCGGCCACGCGAGCATCGTCAGCCAGGACGTGCACGTCTTCCGCGGGACCCTCGCCGATGACCTCCGCCTCGCAAGCCCGGAGGCGAGCGACGAGGAGCTGCGGGAGGCGCTGCGCATCGTCGATGCGGAGGCGTGGGCGCTCGCGCTGCCGAAGGGTCTGGAGACCGAGGTGGGCGAGAAGGGCGAGCGGCTCACCGCGGAGCAGTCCCAGCAGCTGGCGCTCGCGCGCATCGCACTGCAGGACCCGGCGGTGCTCGTCCTCGACGAGGCCACGGCCGACGAGGGCTCCTCGGGCGCCCGGGTTCTCGAGCGCGCCGCGCTCGAGGTGGCCCGCGGCCGCACCACCGTGATCGTCGCCCACCGCCTCTCCCAGGCGGAGCACGCCGATCGGATCCTCGTCATGGCCGACGGCGCCGTCGTCGAGCAGGGCCCCCACCGGGAGCTCGTGAACCGCGGCGGCGTGTACGCCCGGCTCTGGGCCGCCTGGAGCGGCGAGGACTGAGCCGACGCTCTCCGGTCCCGGGGCGCTCCCACCCCCGGGACCCCGGCGCGGATCGACGGCGGGTCGCCCGCACCGCGAACGGGGTGGTCGCGGTATGGTCGGCCCATACTCCTTCCCCTTCGCGGGCAGTGAAGCCCCGGCCCCGCGGCCGGACGGAACGGGGCGCCCGTGGAGGCCGAGCCGGCCGGGAACCCCACCATGTCCACCACATCACGGTGGTCGCCTGGAGACCAGGTGACCTGGACCTACTACACCCCTCAGCACCCCACGCGCACCGTCAGGCCGGGCACCGTCGTGCTCGACGACGAGCGCGGCATCGTCGTCTGGATCGCCCCGGGCACCGAGGTGCTCCTGCCCGTCCTCGAATCCGGGGCGGCCCTGCGCCGCGCCGGCGACGAGGGCATGTTCACCGCGCCGCGGATCCAGTCCAAGCAGCTGTGGACCGGCAACGGGATCCTCATGATCGGTCTGCCGGACTCGCCCTACTCGGTCTGGCTGTTCTACAAGGACGACGGCTCGCTCGGCTGCTACTACGTGAACCTCGAGACCCCCTACGAGCGGACCGAGGAGGGCGTGCGCACGCGCGACCTCGTCCTCGACCTCGTGGTCCTGCCCCGCCGGGACTGGCACTACAAGGACGAGGACGAGCTCGAGGGCGCCGAGCGCACCGGCTACTTCTCCCCCGAGGAGGTCGAGGAGATCCGCGCGGCGGGACGGCAGGCGGAGGAGCACATCGAGCGCTGGGCGTATCCGTTCTCCGCGGGCTACGAGTACTTCTTCCCGGACCCGCGCTGGCCCGTCCCGCGCCTTCCCGCGCACTACACCTGGGACGTGGACCTCACGCGGCGCTGACCTCCTGGAGGGCCCCGCCCGTCACGGGGCGGACGGCGCAACACACCCGCTCCCGGCGCGGGAGGCCGGGGCTCGCGGCGATCCGTTCGCGCGGGAGCAGATCGCGTCCTCGGCGAGCAGCGCGTCGGCGACGGTCCAGGGTGCCCCTGGCTCGTGATGGTCCGCTCCGGACACCCCGCCGGGCCGATGGCGCCCACCGCGGACGTGACAGCCTCACGTCACAGATCGGCCACCATCAGCCCTCGGCCGCGCGAGCGCGGGAGACCCCGGACACAGCGGTGGCAGGATGGCACCCATGACCTCTGAGAACCTCACCCGCGAGGAGGCGCGCCGCCGCGCCTCCTTCCTCTCCACCGCGACCTATGACATCCGACTGGACCTCACCACCGGGCCGGAGACCTTCCGCACGGAGACCACGATCGCCTTCACCGCGAGCGCCGCGGAGGAGACCTTCCTCGACCTCATCGCCCGCACCGTCCACGAGATCGAGCTCAACGGAGAGCTGCTCGAGGACCCCTCCTCCCGCTTCGACGGCGCCCGGGTGAAGCTCCCCGCCGTGCGCGAGGGCGAGAACACCGTGCGGGTCCTCGCCGACGGCGTCTACATGAACACGGGCGAGGGCCTGCACCGCTTCGTGGACCCGGTCGACGACGAGGTCTACCTGTACACGCAGTTCGAGGTCTCCGACGCGCGCCGCATGTTCGCCTGCTTCGAGCAGCCGGACCTCAAGGCCGCCTTCCGTCTCACCGTCACCGCCCCGGACCACTGGCGCGTCATCTCCAACTCCCCCACGCCGGAGCCGGTCCCGCTCTCCCACCGCGAGAACGTCGCGACCTGGGCCTTCGAGCCCACCGAGACGATCTCCACGTACCTCGTCGCGCTCATCGCGGGGGACTACCGCGGCGGTGAGGGCACCGTGACCTCGCGCGACGGCCGCACCATCCCGATGGGCGTCTACGCCCGCGCCTCGCTCGCCGAGCACGTCGACGCCGAGTACGTCATCGACATGACCCGCCGCGGCCTCGAGTTCTACGAGGACGCCTTCGACCAGGACTTCCCGTTCCGCAAGTACGACCAGATCTTCGTCCCGGAGTACAACATGGGTGCGATGGAGAACCCGGGCGCCGTCACCTTCGTGGAGTCCTACGTGTTCCGCTCCGAGGTCTCCGACGCGATCCGTGAGCGCCGCGACCTCACGATCCTCCACGAGCTCGCCCACATGTGGTTCGGCGACCTCGTGACGATGCGCTGGTGGGACGACCTCTGGCTGAACGAGTCCTTCGCCGAGTACGCCTCGACCCTCGCGAGCGCCGAGGCGACCCGCTGGACGGACTCCTGGACCACCTTCGCGAGCTCCGAGAAGGCCTGGGCCTACCGGCAGGACCAGCTGCCCTCGACCCACCCGATCGTCGCGGACATGGTGGACCTCGAGGCGGTCGAGACGAACTTCGACGGCATCACCTACGCGAAGGGCGCCTCCGTGCTGCGTCAGCTCGTCGCCTACGTCGGCAAGGACTCCTTCTTCGAGGGTCTGCGCGCCTACTTCGCGAAGCACGCCTGGGGCAACACCGAGCTGAAGGACCTGCTCGTCGAGCTCGAGGCGACGAGCGGCCGCGACCTCGGCGCCTGGACCCGGCAGTGGCTGCAGACCGCCGGGGTCAACACGCTGCGCCCCGTCGTCGAGCGCGACGCCCAGGGCGCCGTGACCCGCTTCGCGATCGCCCAGGAGGCCGCGGAGGAGCACCCGACGCTGCGCGCGCACCGCCTGCGCGTGGGCGGCTTCTCCCTCCAGGACGGGCGCCTCGTGCGCACCGAGCAGGTCGAGCTCGACGTGGACGGCCCGCTCACCGAGGTGCCGCAGCTGGTCGGGAGGCGCGCGGACCTCTGGTTGGTCAACGACGACGACCTCGCCTACGCGAAGATCCGTCTCGACGACGCCTCCCTCGCCCTCGCGACCGAGCACCTGCGCGACCTCGAGGACCCCCTCGCCCGCACGCTGCTGTGGTCCGCCGCGTGGGACATGGTGCGCGACGCCGAGCTGCCCAGCCGCCGCTTCCAGGAGCTCGTGCTCGCGAACCTCACCGGGGAGGATTCCTCGAGCGTGGTGCGCACCCTGCTCCAGCAGCTCGAGTCCGTGGCCGGTCCCTTCGCCGCGGAGTCCGAGCGGGCCGCCCGCTCCGCGGGCGCCGCGAGCGCCGTGTGGGAGCTCGCCGAGGCCGCCGAGGCCGGCTCCGACACCCAGCTGCAGCTCGTGGAGACCTTCGCCCGCCTCGCCTCCACCGAGGAGCATCGCGAGGTGCTCGCGGGCCTGCTCGACGGCTCCCGCACGCTCCCCGGCCGCACGATCGACACCGACCTGCGCTGGAAGCTCGTCATCGGCCTCGCGGCGCTCGGCGGGATCGACGCCGCCGGGATCGACGCGGTGCTCGCGGACGACGACACGCAGTCCGGCCGGAAGTCCGCCCTCACGGCGCACGCCGCACTGCCGACCTCCGAGGCCAAGGCCGACGCCTGGCGGCGCACCGTCGAGCGTGACGAGCTCGCCAACGAGTCCGTCACCGCGGTCGTCATGGGGCTGCGCCGCGTCGTCGACCCGGCCCTGCTCGCCCCCTACGAGCGCGCGTACTTCTCGATGATCGACGGGGTCTGGGCCGACCGGTCGAGCGAGATCGCCAACCGGCTCGTCCAGGGCTACTTCCCCTCGACCTTCGGCGGGCAGTCCGTGCTCGACGACGCCGACGCCTGGCTCGCGGACCACGAGGACGCCCCCTTCGGGCTGCGCCGCGTGATCATCGAGGGCCGGGACACGGTGGCCCGCCAGCTGCGGGTGCGCGAGGCGGATCACGCCTGAGGACGCCCTGGACGACGGTCGGCGTGGGCATGGATAGAGTCGCGGCATGGACGATCGCGCACTCCCGGACCTGTCCGCGCCGGCCTCCCCGGACGCCGCGCTGACCCTTCTGGACTCCGCCTGGGGCTGGCTCCTGAGCTCAGGCCTGACTATCGTCGTCATCCTCGTGGCGGCGACGGTGATCAGCGCCGTCACGGGCTGGCTCATCCGGCGCTTCTTCCGCACGATGAGCCAGTCCTCCGCACGGCTGTCCACCGTCGCGGGCTCGATGACGAAGCGGGACTCCCGGCAGGCGAAGGCCGCCCGCTCCCGGCGGGAGCAGCGCACGGAGACGCTCTCGAGCGTCGCCCGGAACGTCTCACGACTCGTCATCTGGGCGATCGCCTCGGTGATGATCCTCAGCGAGATCGGCGTGAACGTCGCGCCCGTCATCGCCTCCCTCGGCGTCGTGGGCCTCGCCGCCGGCATCGGCGCGCAGACCCTCATCAAGGACGTCGTCGCCGGCATCGTCATGCTCTTCGAGGACCTCGTCGCCGTGGGCGACACCGTGGACCTCGAGTACGCGACCGGCACCGTCGAGGGCATCAACCTCCGGGTCACCCAGGTGCGCTCCCTCGACGGCACCCTGTGGACCGTGCGCAACGGCGAGATCATCCGGATCGGCAACTTCACCCAGGGCTACTCCAACGCCGTCGCCCTGTTCGACATCGACACCGAGGCGGAACACGCCACCGTGACCGATCTGCTGCAGGGCGTGACCGACGAGTTCGTCGCGGATCCGGCCTGGTCGGACCGCGTCACCGGCGACCCCGCAGTGAGCGGCATCCTCGGCGTGGACGGCTCGCGCGTGCAGCGCCGGATCGTCGTGCCCGTCGAGGCCGGTGCCCAGTGGGACGCCGAGCAGGAGCTGCGCCGGCGCGTGCGCGCCGCCTTCCACGAGGCGGGGGTCGCCTTCGCGCAGCCCCGCTTCTCCGACACCCTCCCGAAGTGAGAGCATCCCGGTCATGACCGATCCCCGTCCCAGCCTCCCCGTCGGCCCCGCGGGACCCGCCGGACCCGCCGAGCCTTCCGGACCCTCCCCGAGCTTCTTCGAGGCGGTGGGCGGGCATGCGACCTTCACCGCGCTCGTGGACCGCTTCTACGCGGGCGTCGCGGAGGACGAGCTGCTGCGTCCCATGTACCCCGAGGAGGACCTGGGGCCCGCGAAGGTGCGCCTGCAGACCTTCCTCGAGCAGTACTGGGGCGGCCCCAAGACCTATGGCGAGCAGCGCGGCCACCCGCGGCTGCGCATGCGCCACGCACCCTTCCCCGTCTCCCCCGCCGCCCGGGACGCGTGGCTCGCGCACATGCGCGCGGCCGTGGACTCGCTCGAGCTCTCGCCGCTGCACGAGGCGACCCTGTGGGACTACCTCGAGCGCGCCGCTCACTCGATGGTCAACACGGTCGACGGCGGCGCCGCGCCGATGGCCGGCCAGCAGATCCCCGACCGCCTCTCCTGAGCGCCGGCGGCGACCCGCCCCGCGCGCAGCGTCAGTCGCGGAAGACGAGCCCCTCGCCCGCGAACGGCGCGAGCGCCTCACGGGCCGCGGCGTCGAGCCGCACCGGGCGCCCGCTCACGGCGTCCACCATGACGACCACGGTGCGCGCCCGCGCGTACGGCGCGGCGCCGTCGGGGTCGTCGGCGGTGAGCACGAGGTAGTCCACCGTGAGGCTCGCCCCGCCGATCCGCGAGATCCACAGCCGCACCACGGCGCCGTCGCGGCGGTGGCCGAGCTGGCGGGCGTACTCCACCCGCTGGGAGGCGATGACCGTGCTCACCGGTGCGCCGGCGCCCGAGACGGGCAGCGCGGCCGGGGGCGCCTCGGCGCCGAGGGCGATCTGGTCCTCCGGCACCTGCCAGAACGCCGCGATGCGGGCCTCCTCGAGCAGCCGCAGCATCGCGGCGTTGTTCACATGCCCGTAGGCGTCGAGGTCGGTCCAGCGAACGGGGATGGTGAGGTCGAGATGCATGGGAGCCATCGTAGGCGGCTGCGACCAGTACGATTCCCCGCATGAGCACCCCGGACCCGTCCCCCGCCACGATCGCCCAGGGACTCCTGGACCTCCTGGACCTGCGCCCCGCGGAGCTCGACGAGCGCAACGCGACCCCGTCGACCGTCGCCGCCTTCGAGGGCGGCTCGAACCCGCAGCCGGGCGGTCACGTGTTCGGCGGCCAGGTCATGGGGCAGGCGGTCACGGCGGTGGGCCGCACGGTCCCCGAGGGACGCCGCATCCACTCGATGTACTCCTACTTCCTCGCCCCCGGCGACCCCGAGCATCCGATCCGCTTCCAGGTCGAGAACCTCCGCGACGGCGGCTCCTTCTCCGTGCGGCGCGTGCTCGCCACCCAGCCCGGCCGGCAGGACGGCGAGGAGGAGCGGACGATCCTCGCGATGACCGCTTCCTTCCAGGAGGACCAGGACGGTCTCGAGCACTCCGAGCGCGCCCCCGAGGCCCCCTCCCCCGACGGCCTGCCCACCACGGCCGAGGTGCTCGCGGGCATCGACCACCCCGTCGCCCGCTACTGGGCGACCCAGCGCCCCATCGACATCCGCCACGTCACGGACCCGATCTACCTGGGCCCGGACCCGCGCGGCGCGGGCGACCCGCACACGACGGACACGCAGATGGTGTGGATGCGCACCCTCGCCCCGGTGCCGGCGACCCCGCTGCTGCACGACGCGATCCTCGCCTTCGCGAGCGACTACACGCCCTTCGAGCCGATCCTGCGCCGGCAGGGCCTGAGCTGGGTGACGCCGGGCCTGCGGATGGCGACGATCAACCACGCCATCTGGTGGCACCGCCACGTGCGGGCCGACGAGTGGCTGCTGTACGTGCAGCGCTCCCCGAGCGCCTCGGGCGGCCGCGGGCTCACCCACGGGCAGGTGTTCGACCGCGAGGGCGATCTCGTGGCGACCGTGACCCAGGAGGGCATGATCCGGGTCAAGCAGCGGCCCTGACATGACCCGACCCGACCTGATCTGATCTGGTCTGACCGGATCCGACCGCCGTCCCGGCCGGCTCCCGGGGGATGCCGGCTCAGCCCTGGCCGACGGCCTCCGTCGCGGCCTTCTGCGCCTTCGGGAGCGCCTCCGCGGCGGTCGCCTCGCCGGTGAAGATCGTCGCGATTATCTCGAGCGCGGCGCCGGTGCCGTCCGCCGAGCGCACGCCGACCTCCGGTGTCGCGATCGCATCGGGGAGCTCCGCGATCTCGGAGACGTCGACCTTCAGCTCCGCCCAAGCGTCGGACCAGGCCGAGCGCAGGTCGCGGTGCGCAGGCACCCCGAGGCGCGCCTCGACGAGGGGCCGCTGGGCGTCCGCGCCCCCGAGGAACCGCAGCAGCTTCGCGATCGCCGCGGTGCGGTCGTCATCCTTCGTGACCGCGCCGACCGCCGCGACCGTGTGCACGAGCGGCCGGGCGCCGTCGGTGCCGGCGACGACCTCGTGCACCGTCCACCCGAAGGTGCCCTGGACGCCGTCGCTCACGGCCGCGAGATCGTAGGTGCCGGTCTGCAGCAGGGCCAGGCGGCCCTGGGTGAAGAGGTCGCGGCAGAAGGCGGTGTCCGTCGTCGTCTCCGCGCCCGCGGGGGCGAGACCGTCCGCAGCCATGTCGGCGAGGTACTGCACGACGGCGACGCCCTCGTCGGAGGCGAAGTCGAAGGCCTCGTCCTCGTCCTGCCAGGTGCCGCCGGCACCCGCGAGGAACGGTCCGAGCACGCCGCTGCGGTCCGGCTGGGCGCTGAAGCCGATCCGACCGGAGCCGCCGCCGTCGTCGCTCGCCCCGCCCCCGGCGACGGCCCGGGCGGCGTCGCGCAGCGAGTCGCTCTTCGCCCCGGGATCCGCCTCGAGCTCGGCCGGGTCCGCGCCCGTCGGGTCCAGGAGATCGCGGTTGGCGATCAGGACGCTGCGGTCGTAGAGCTGCGGGACGCCCCAGAGCGTGTCCGCCCGGCGGTACTGGTCCGTCGCGGCGGTCTCCCAGGAGGAGACGTCCTTGCCGACGACCGCGCCGACGTCCACGAGCGACTCGGCGTCGACGAGCTGGGCGAGGTTCGCGGTGTTCATCCACAGCACGTCCGGCAGGGAGCCGGCCGCGGCGTCGAGCGGCACCTGCTTCCAGTACTCGTCCCAGGCGAGCACCTCGACCTCCACCTCGAGGCCCGTGTCCTCCGTGAAGGCGGCGAGCGCCGTGCGATAGGCGGAGGCGGCGGCGTCGTCCCAGACCCGCATGCGCAGGGCGTCGCCGTCGGCGAGCTCCGCGGACTCCTCGGGCTTCGAGCAGGCGGAGAGGACGCCCGCCCCGGCCACCCCTGTCGCAGCGGCGGCGGTGTGCAGGAGCTGGCGGCGGGTGAGCACGGGGCGGGGTCCTTCCGTCGGGGTGCTGCGGCGGCTCAGGCGGTGGCGACCAGCCCGAGCTCGGCCCGGGAGGCGAGCACCGGATGCTGCGGCGTGGCGCGCACGGTGCATCCGATCTCACCGGGGACCGTGAGCGCGAAGCGGGCGGCCCAGCGGCCGTCCTCCCCACGCCGCAGCGGGATGAGCTGTCCGCCGATGATCTCACCCTTCTCGTCCACCGGGCCCAGCACGGCCTCGACGAGCAGGTCCTGCTCCTCGAGCCCGCCGCGCTGCACCTCCGCGGAGAGCCTCACCTCGCCGCCGGTCGCGACCCGGCCGCCCTCGACGCCCTCAAGCCGCACGTCCTGCACCGCGACCTGCGACCACGCGGCGCCCACGCGCTCCTTCCAGGCGGTGAAGGAGGAGGCGGTCGAGGGGTCCTGCGCGAAGCGCGCGGCGGCCCGGGCCGCCGGCGTGTAGAGATCGGTCACGTAGTCGCGCACCATGCGCGCCGCGGTGATCTGCGGCGCGATCCGCACGAGCGAGGTGCGCACCGTCTCCATCCAGCCGTGCTGGAGTCCGCGCTCGTCCCGCTCGTGGAACAGCGGGACGATCCGGTTCTCGAGGATCTCGTAGAGCGCGTTCGCCTCGAGGCGGTCGCGCTCGTGCTGGTCGGCGACCTGGGCGGTGGGGATGGTCCAGCCGGCCTCGTCGTCCTTCATCTCGTCCCACCAGCCGTCGGAGACGGAGAAGGTGAGCCCGCCGTTGAGGACGGCCTTCATACCGGAGGTGCCGGAGGCCTCCTCGGGGCGGATCGGGTTGTTCAGCCAGACGTCGGCGCCCGCGATGAGCACGGAGGCCATGCGGATGTCGTAATCCGGCAGGAACACGATCCGGTGGCGCACGCCGGCCTCGTCGGCGAAGCGCACGAGCTGCTGGAGGAACTCCTTGCCGGGGCGGTCCGCCGGGTGGGACTTCCCGGCGATGACGAACTGCACGGGCCGCTCGGGGTCCAGCAGGATGCGGCGCAGGCGCTCGGGGTCCGAGAGCATGAGCGTCAGGCGCTTGTAGGTGGACACCCGGCGGGCGAAGCCGATGGTGAGCGCCTGCGGGTCGAGGATGTGCTCGGTCCAGCCGAGCTCCGCCTCGTCTGCGCCGCGGCGCAGCCAGGCCCGCTTCACGTGCTTGCGGGCCATGTCCACGAGGTCGCTGCGGAGGCGGTCCCGGGCGCCGGTGAGCTCGTGGTCGGTGAGGGCGGCGAGCGCGCTCCAGTCGGAGAGCGCGGAGACGTCCACGTCGCCGAGGGCCTTCTTGTAGAGGTCGTCCATCACCGGGGAGGTCCAGGTGCGGCGGTGCACGCCGTTGGTGACCGAGGTGATCGGCACCTCGGGGACGTCGAAGCCGGGGTAGAGCTCCTGGAACATCGCCCGGGAGACGGCGCCGTGGAGCTTCGCGACGCCGTTCGCGCGCTGCGCGATGCGGAAGCCGAGGTGCGCCATGTTGAACACCTCGCCGCCCTCCTCGGTGCCGAGCGCGAGCGCGGCCTCGACGGGCAGCGCGGGAATCAGCCGGGAGAGACCGGACTCGTCGGCGTCGAGGTAGCGGCGCAGCTCATCCGTGTCGAAGCGGTCGATGCCCGCGGGCACCGGGGTGTGGGTGGTGAAGACCGTGCCGGCGCGCACCTCGGCGTGGGCCTCGGCGAAGGAGGCGCCGCCCTGCATGAGCGTGCCCACGCGCTCGAGGCCGGAGAAGCCGGCATGGCCCTCGTTGAGATGGAAGACGGTGGGCGCAGGGGCGCCGGTGAGGCGCGAGTAGGCCTCGACGGCGCGCACGCCGCCGATCCCGAGCACGATCTCCTGCACGATCCGGTGCTCGTGGTCGCCGCCGTAGAGGCGGTCGGTGATGGCCCGCAGGTCCTCGTCGTTCGACGCGACGTTCGTGTCCAGGAGCAGCAGCGGCACCCGACCCACCTGCGCCACCCACACGGCGATGGCGACCTCGCGGCCGCCGGGGAGGGTCACGGAGACGGTGAGCTGCTCACCGTCCTCGCCGCGCACCTCCTGCACGGGCAGGGAGGCGGGGTCGTTGAGCTTGTACTCCTCCTGCTGCCAGCCCTCGCGGTCCAGTGACTGCGAGAAGTAGCCCCACTGGTAGAGCAGGCCGATCGCGGTGAGCGGCACGCCGAGGTCCGAGGCGGACTTCAGGTGGTCACCGGCGAGGATGCCGAGACCGCCGGAGTAGATCGGCAGGGTCGGGGTGATGCCGAACTCCATGGAGAAGTAGGCGACGGAGGTCGGCGCGCCGGCGCCGCCGCCCGTGCTGCCCGCGGTGCGCTGGAACCAGCGGCCCGAGTCGAGGTAGGTGCGCAGGTCGCCGATCTC
Source organism: Brachybacterium sp. SGAir0954 (assembly GCF_005490785.1). Lineage (GTDB taxonomy): Bacteria > Actinomycetota > Actinomycetes > Actinomycetales > Dermabacteraceae > Brachybacterium > Brachybacterium rhamnosum. The sequence continues at coordinate 2,902,206 of NZ_CP027295.1, forward strand.
TCCGCGCATGCGGGAGAGGAAGGACTCGTCCCGGGCGGCCTCGGCGAGGCGCGAGGCGGGGACGGTGGGGAGCATGGCGATCGGGTTGCCGTCGCTCGCGGCGAAGGCCGCCGGGTCGAGCGTGCGGAAGAGGTCCGCGGTCTGGCGGCGCCAGGTCCAGCGGAGGTTCATGGCGAGCTCCCGCAGCGGCGAGAGGGCGGCGGGCAGGTCCGAGGACACCGTGATCGTCGAGATCGGCTTCATGGCACCACGATACCCGAGGGGACGCCGATTCTTGCGTCTCTGCCGCAAGCCCCTGACCTGGCACTTCACCCCGAAGCTCGGAGGTTCCCCCCGGTTTCTGCAAGTTCTTTCAGCCTGCGGGCACGGTCGACGGCGACGGCCCCGCCGCGGCCGGCCGGAGCCGGTCGCGACGGGGCCGCGTCAGGTCGGGAGGGTCGCCGGGGCGGTCATGCCCCGGCACCCGCTCAGTCGCGGGTGAGGCGACGGTGCGTCACGCGGTGGGGACGCGCCGCGTCCTCGCCCAGGCGCTCGACCTTGTTCTTCTCGTACGCCTCGAAGTTGCCCTCGTACCAGTACCAGTTCGACGGGTTCTCCTCGGTGCCCTCGTAGGCCAGGATGTGCGTCGCGACCCGGTCCAGGAACCAGCGGTCGTGGGAGACGACGACGGCGCAGCCGGGGAACTCGAGCAGCGCGTTCTCGAGCGAGCCGAGGGTCTGCACGTCGAGGTCGTTCGTCGGCTCGTCGAGCAGGAGGACGTTGCCGCCCTGCTTGAGGGTGAGCGCGAGGTTCAGGCGGTTCCGCTCGCCGCCGGAGAGCACGCCGGCCTTCTTCTGCTGGTCCGGGCCCTTGAAGCCGAACTGGCTGACGTAGGCGCGCGAGGGGATCTCGACCTTGCCGACCTGGATGAAGTCGAGCCCGTCGGAGACGACCTCCCAGAGGTTCTTCTCCGGATCGATGTTCTCGCGGTTCTGGTCGACGTAGCTGATCTGGACGCTCTGGCCCACCTTCAGCTCGCCGCCGTCGAGCTCCTCGAGCCCCACGATCGTCTTGAACAGCGTCGTCTTGCCGACGCCGTTCGGGCCGATGACGCCGACGATGCCGTTGGGCGGCAGGGAGAACGAGAGGCCGTCGATGAGCACGCGCTCCCCGAAGCCCTTCTTGAGGTCCTTGCCGTCGATGACCTGGTTGCCGAGCCGCGGGCCCGGCGGGATGGTGATCTCCTCGAAGTCGAGCTTGCGGGTGCGCTCGGCCTCCGCGGCCATCTCCTCGTAGCGGGCCAGTCGCGCCTTGGACTTCGCCTGGCGACCCTTGGCCGAGGAGCGCACCCACTCGAGCTCCTCCTTGAGGCGCTTGGCGAGCTTCGCGTCCTTCTTGCCCTGGACGGCGAGGCGCTCCTCCTTCTTCTCCAGGTAGGTGGAGTAGTTGCCCTCGTAGGGGTAGAGGTGGCCGCGGTCGACCTCGGCGATCCACTGGGCCACGTGGTCCAGGAAGTACCGGTCGTGGGTCACGGCGATGACGGCGCCCTCGTACTGCTGGAGGTGCTGCTCGAGCCAGAGCACGCTCTCCGCGTCGAGGTGGTTGGTGGGCTCGTCGAGGAGGAGCAGATCCGGCTTCTCCAGGAGGAGCTTGCACAGCGCCACGCGGCGGCGCTCACCGCCGGAGAGATGGGTGACCTGCTCGTCGCCGGGCGGGCAGCGCAGGGCGTCCATCGCCTGCTCGAGCTGGGAGTCGAGGTCCCAGCCGTTCGCCGCGTCGATCTCGGTCTGGAGCTTCCCCATCTCCTCCATGAGCGCGTCGAAGTCCGCGTCCGGCAGGGCCATCTCCTCGCCGATGGCGTTGAAGCGCTGCACCTTGCGGTAGAGGTCGCCCATGCCCTCCTGGACGTTCTCCAGGACGGTCTTGGTCTCGTCCAGCGGCGGCTCCTGGAGCAGGATGCCGACGCTGTAGCCGGGGCTGAGGCGGGCCTCGCCGTTGGAGGGCTGGTCGAGACCGGCCATGATCTTGAGGATCGTCGACTTGCCGGCGCCGTTGGGGCCCACCATGCCGATCTTGGCGCCGGGGTAGAAGCTCATGGTGACGTCATCGAGGATGACCTTGTCTCCCACGGCCTTCCGGGCCTTGTACATCGTGTAGATGAACTCTGCCACCTGAGGTTCCTTCTCGAAGAGGGGTCGGGGGTCCGCACCGGCGCGCCACAGCGGGGCGCCGCACGGGACGGGCGATCCCCGACTCTACCCGGAGCCCGTCCCCGGCTCACCCAGACCGCCCGCAGCAGCGGGGAGGGTCGTGTCAGTCCAGCGGGATGCCGCGCTCGGCGAGCACGCGCCGCGCCTGGACCGCGCCATGCTCGACGCCCTCGGGGCGGGGGTCGCCGTTGCGCGGCCACAGGTGCGCGTCGATGCCGAGGGCGCGGGCCGCCTCGACGTTGTCCTCGCGGTCGTCGAAGAACACGACGTCCCCGGGCCGCGCCACCCCGCCGTTCTCGTGCGCGAGCACCTCGAGCAGGATCTCGTAGATCTCGCGCTCGGGCTTGACGACCTTCTCCTCCCCCGAGATCACGGCGAAGGAGAAGGCCTCGAACCAGTCGGTGCGGCGCACGGCCTCGCCGAAGCCCACCGAGGCGTTGGAGAGCAGCACGAGGCGCACCTCGTTGCGGGCGAGGTCGTGCAGGAGCGCGCGGGACTCGGGGTCCAGGCGCAGGAAGTAGCGGTCGTCGGCCGCCTGCAGCTCGGCGACCTCCTCGGCGCTCAGGGTCTCGATCCCGCTCGCGGCGGCCACGCTCCCCCAGTAGGTCGCGGCGTCGACGGTGCCGCGGTCGTAGTCGGGGCGGTGGGACCAGAGGGACTCGCCGAGGGTCGCGGCGTCGCCGCCGAGCAGCTCGTGCAGGTCCGGCACGGGGTCGTGCCCCGCGCTCAGCACACCGCCGAAGTCGAGCACGACGGTGGGGCGGGCGGGGGTGCGGCGCTTGCGGGCCATGGGTGTCCTCCTCAGGAGCTGCAGGTGGGCAGGTCGTCGGTGCTGCCGGTGGAGCCGATCGTCTCGACCGCGTGTCGGGCCTCCTCGAAGGTGGAGACCTTGACGACGGCGAGGCCGTCGGGGACGTGTCCCGTGACCTCGTCGCAGTTCTCCGCCGGGGCGAGGAAGTAGTCGGCGCCGGCGTCCCGGGCGCCGACCATCTTCTGGCGGATCCCGCCGATCGCGCCGACGGCGCCCTCCGCGTCGATCGTGCCGGTGCCCGCGATGTCCTTGCCGCCGGTGAGCGCGCCGGGGGTGAGCTCGTCGTACACCGAGAGCGCGAACATGGTGCCGGCGCTGGGACCGCCGACGTCGCCGACGGAGATGCCGACGTCGATCGGGAAGTCGTGGCCGGCGCCGAGGACGATGCCCATGCGGGGCTTCCCGTCGGCCTGCTCGGTGGGCACCTGGAGCGTCTGCTCCTCCCCCTCGCGCTCGACGGTCATCTCGACGTCCTGGCCGGCGGGCGTCGCGGCGGCGAGCGCCTGGAAGCCCGCGGTGTCCGAGGCGGACTCCCCGTTGATGCGGAGCACGCGGTCGCCGGGCTCGAGGACGCCGTCCGCGGGGGCGCCCGTCTCGACGCCGGCGACGATGACCGTGTCCTCGTAGGGGATGTCGAGCTCGTCGAGGGCCACGGCGACGGCGTCCTGCTGGGAGGTGCTCATCTGCACGGAGGTCTCGAGGCTGCTCTCCTCGGCGCTCTGGTCCTCGGGGTAGAGCAGCTCGCGCGGCAGCACCGAGCGGGTGCCGTCGAACCAGGCGACGAGGACCTCCGCGGCGGTGACCCGGTAGCCGGGGCCGCCGTCGACGGAGACCGTGGTCATCATGAGCTCGCCGTCGGTGGGATAGGTGGGGTGCTCGTCGCCGCCGTCGATCGTGAGGATCTTCTCGTCCTCGTAGTCGCCGAGGACGTCGATCGCCGGGCCCGGGCTCTCGATGACGTACGGGACCGGCAGCAGCGAGGCCCCCAGGATCATGACGCACAGGGAGGCGAGGCTCACCCCTGCCAGGACCGGGCGGTGCAGGGTGGAGGGGGCGGGAGAGCTCACCGGGACATTGTGCCGCACCGCGCGCACACCACCCCCAGGCTGTGCTCGGTACGCTGGGCGGCGACGAACCTCTGGAGGTGGCGATGAGCCAGAACCCGATGCCGGGAGGGTCCGGCGACATGGACGAGGAAGCCCTGAAGCGCCTGCTGAAGGAGACCTTCGGCGACGCGCTGCCGGAGGGCGCGCTGGACGGCCTCGACCTCGGCGCGATCGCGGCGCAGGCGAACCTGCCGCAGGACCCGGCGCAGCTGCGCGCCGCCGCGGCGCAGATGCAGCAGATGTTCATGGGCTCCGGGGAGGGCCCCGTGAACTGGACGATGGCGGAGGACCTCGCGCGGCGCGCCGCGGTGGGCTCTCTCCAGATCCCCGGAGCGCCCGGGGCTCCCGCGCCCACGGGCTCGCCGGGGGATCCCGATCCCACCCCCGCCCAGGTGCAGGAGCTGCGGGAGGCCGCGCAGGTGGCACGGCTGTGGCTGGACCCCGTGCTCGCGATCGACGTGCCCGCAGCGGAGCTCGCCGTGTTCAGCCGCGGCACCTGGCTGCATCGCACGCTCCCCCGCTGGCGCTCCCTCGTGGAGCCCGTCGCGGCGTACATGGCCGGGGCGATCGGCGAGGCGATCGCCGCGCAGACCGCCCAGATGGGCGAGGCGGCGCTGCCGGGCGGCGCGGATCCGGCCGGGATGATGGAGCGGATCGGCGGAACGCTCTTCGCCGTCCAGTACGGCCAGGCGATCGGCACCCTCGCCCGTGAGGCGATGGGCACCACCGATCTCTCGCTGCCGCTGGGCCGCGACGGCGAGCCGGCCCTCGTGGCCGCGAACGTCGCCGATCTCGTGGACGAGAACTCGCTGGACGCGCCCGCGGCACGGATCTTCCTCGCCGCCCGGGAGATCGCGCACACGGCCCTGTTCGCGGCCGCCCCCTGGCTCGGGAAGGCGCTGTTCTCCGCGATCGACGACTACGCCCGCGGGATCACCCTGGACCTCGACGCGCTCGACGAGGCGGTGCGGGAGCTCGACCTCTCCGACCCCGAGTCGCTGCAGTCCCGGCGCCCCGAGGACCTCTTCGTCTTCACCCGCCGGGCCGCCCAGGAGCGAGCGCTCGAGGAGCTCGCGACGACCCTCGCGCTCATCGAGGCGTGGGTCGACCACGTGACCTCCCGCGCGCTCGAGGGCAAGCTGCCCCAGCTGGACGCGCTGCGCGAGGTCCTGCGGCGCCGCCGTGCCTCCGGCTCCCCGGCCGAGCAGATGCTCGCGAGCACCGTCGGCATCGAGCTGCGTCCCCGCCGCGTGCGCGAGGCGCTCAGCTGGTGGGAGAGCGTCCTCGCGACGGAGGGCATCGAGGGCCGTGAGGCGAAGTGGGCGCACCCGGACCTGCTGCCGGGCTCCGAGGTGCTCTCCGGGACGCCGCAGGCGCCGCGGCCGGCCCCCGAGGGCGCCGGCGACGGCGCGGAGGCCGTGGAGCTGCCCGCGGACTTCGACGCGGAGCTCGAGAAGCTGCTGCGCGAGGAGGAGGGCGGCACCGACGCCTCCGGCGATGGGCGCTGAGCCGGCGCCCGCCGGCCCGAGCAGCGTCGACGGCCTGCGGGACCGGGCGCTCCTCGAGCTCGCGGCGGCCCGTGACGCGGGCATCGACGGCGCGGCCGACTACCTCTCGGTGCTCCGCGCCGAGCCCGATGCCCTGTGGCGCGACGGCGGCCCGCGGCACCTGACCGCGAGCGCCGTGGTGATCGACGCGCCGGCGGAGCACGTGGCGCTCGTCTGGCATCGCAAGGGCCGCTTCTGGGTGCAGCCCGGCGGTCACCTCGAGGCGGGCGACCCCTCCCTCGAGGCCGCCGCGCGGCGCGAGGTCGCCGAGGAGATCGGCCTGGACGATCTGGAGCGCGTGGGCCCCGGGCCCGCGGTGCTGCACCGCCATGCGCTCTCGGCCGCCTTCGGGAGCTGCCGGGAGCACTGGGACGTGCAGCACCTCTTCCGCGCCGCAGCGCCCGCGGCGGAGCTGACCCTGCGTCCGAGCGACGAGTCGCCGGAGGTGCGCTGGGTGCCCTGGCCGCTGCTCAGCACCGGCCCCGAGCGCTCAGTGGCGGAGCTCCCCGAGGGGACCGTCGAGGACATGCCGGAGAAGCTCGCGGCGATCGCGCGCTACCTCTCGACGTCGTCCTGATCGGGGTCCCCGAGACCCTGCTCCCCGCCGGCCTCGTCGAGCGCCCAGGCGTAGCCGCGCAGGAAGCCGTCCGCCCGCTCGGCGAGCGGGTAGCGGTGCAGGAGCGCCTGGAAGGCGGGGCCGTGCCCCGGCTCCAGGAGATGCACGAGCTCGTGCATGACCACGGCCCGCACCACCCAGTCCGGCATGCCCTGGAGACGGTCGGAGAGACGGATCGTCCCCGTTGAGGGGGTGCAGGATCCCCAGCGCTGGTTCTGCCGCGAGGTCCACGTGATCGAGCGCGGACGGGCGCGCCCTTCCAGGTGGTCGGCCGAGAGCTCCCGCGCGAGCGCGACGAGGTCCTCGTCACTGCGGGCTCTGGGGGCATGGGCCTCCATCTTCGCCCCGTACCGCACCAGCAGCCCCTCGACCGCCTCCCGCTCCTGGGCCGCGCTGTAGGTGGACGGGATCGCGACGACGAGGCGACCCTCGCGCAGGCGGATCTCGACGCTGCGCCGGCGCTGCGCCGAGCGGCGCACCCAGACCTCCTCCCCGCGCGGTCCGCGGGCGTCGACGCGGTACGGGGCAGGGACGGCGGAGGCGCGACGGGGCATGGCGCACAGCCTGTCACGTGAGTGTGGGATCTTTTCTCCGTCCACAGCTGTGCGCTCGAGATCTGCAGGTCACAGGCCTTTCCAGGGGATATCCCGCCTCTCCTCCACAGCAGGCGCACCACCGCCCACGTGTCGTCCACAGCCCGTGGGCACTTGTCCACAATCCATCCCCGACGCAGCTTTGACCGACGGCGCCCGGTGGGGATACGTTCAGCAGGACGTGGGGCCCCGGGATAACTAGCAGGACGCACACGGGGAAGGTGCGCGTGGTGCTGAGCGCCCCCGGGGCCCCACGGCTCGAAGGGCCGATGTCGGCCTCCTTCGGACCCGACGCGGGCCCGTCGCACGCACTTCCTCCGCTCCTCCGGGAGCCCCTTGAACCCGAAGCGTGCGACGGGCCGCCCCACGGAGCGTTACAGTGAACGGCCGGCGGTCCCCTTGAGCGGATCGCCTCCACCGAATCACCGATTTCAAGGAGCGGGTATGGCCGACGAGACCTACGCCGGAGAGTTCTACTGCGTCAAGTGCCGGGAGAAGCGAGAGGCCGAGGGCAACGTCGTCGTCTCCAACGGTCGGCGCATGGCGAAGGCCGTGTGCCCCGTGTGCGGCACCAAGCTGAACCGGATCCTCGGCAAGGCCTGATCGCGACCACGACGCCGGACGGGGCGGGACACCAGCTGGTGTCCCGCCCCGTCGGTGCTCTCGGGCGGTGTGCCACGACATCCGCGACGTCGGAGGCGTCGGGGGTCGGTGCGCGCGCCCGGTCGGTGCGTCGCGCGCATCGGCTCAGGCGGCGTTCTTGCGGGGACGCCCACGGCCGCGCTTGACGGCGATGATGCGGCCCGCGTCGAAGATGGCCCCGCCCCAGACGCCCCAGGGCTCGGAGCGCTCGAGAGCGCCGCGACGGCACTCCTCGAGGAGCGGGCAGCCGGTGCACAGGACCTTCGCCTGCTCGAGATCGGCGGGCCGCTCCGAGAAGAAGAGGTCGGCCGCCTCCGGCTCATGGCAGGGCAGGAGATCCGCTGCGAGAGCGGTCGGGAACGGGAATGCGGTGGTGAAGGTGGAGGAGGTCATCGTCTCGCTGCTTCAGGAATCGTCGTGGGGAGCCGGTGGGCTCCGAGGGGCGGCGGTGGTGGCGGCCCCGGCAGCGAGAGAGCGTTCTCGTCAGCTGCGCGTGGGCACCACGGGGGAGAGCGTGCGCAGGCGGGCAGTGCCGCCGGTGGGCACGGAGCTTCCTCCGATGAGATCTGCATAATCGATCACGACGACACCTCCTTCTCTCTCTGCGCGCGGCCCGGTCTCCCGGTTCACGACGATCAACGATGGACGACGGCGAGTCTACACACCCCGCAGGACGGGGCCAATCTTTTTTTGACCTGGGTTTTCGTCCGTCTGCGGCAGCCCGTCAGCGCATGTCAGCGCATGTCAGCGCATGTCAGCGCATGTCATCGAGGACGGCCAGGATGGCCTCCCCGTGGCGCTGGATCGCCGTCGCCCCGAGCCCCGGCACGGCCAGCAGCTCACGGGCGGTGCGGGGGTTCCGCTCGGCGATCGCCTCGAGCGCGGCGTCGGTGAGCACCGCGAAGGGCGGGCTGCCCTGCTCCCGTGCCCGCTGCGCGCGCCACGTGCGGAGCGCGTCGCGCACCTTCTCCCCCGCGCCGGCGGGGCAGCCGCCGTGGCGGCCCACCCGCTGCTCGCGTGCGGAGACCAGCGCCTCGCCGCACACCGTGCACTCGCTGTACACGGTCGCGCCGCGGCGCCCCGTGCGGCGCGCGGTCGCCCCTCCCCCGCCCGCTGGCTCCGCGGGGGCGGCGATGATGCCGTCGAGGAAGCGTGAGGGCTTGCGGGACCCGCGGGCCCCCGGCGTGCGCGCGGCGGCCCAGCTGATCGTCAGGAGGTCGCGGGCGCGGGTGAGCGCCACGTAGAAGAGCCGTCGCTCCTCCTCGATCTCCATCGCCGTGCGGGCCATGGAGATCGGCAGCAGGCCGTCGCTCGCCCCGACCAGGTGCACGACCGGCCACTCCAGGCCCTTCGCCGCGTGCACGGAGGCGAGGGTGACGCCGTCGACCACCGGCGCGGACTGCGCCTCGGCCCGCTCCTCGAGCTCCCGGACCACCTCGGGCAGCCCGGCGCCGGGCCGGGCGAGGACGGTGTCCGCGAGGCCGACGAGCGCCTGCAGGGAGTCCCAGCGCTCGCGGAGCGCCCCCGTCCCCTCGGGCGGGTTCGGGGACCAGCCCAGCTGGGTGAGCACGTCCCGCACCGCGCGATCCGGCTCGAGCTGCTCGACGCGGGTCGCGGCCCGCAGGGTGACCATCGCGCGCCGCACCTCCTGCCGGTCGAAGAACCGGTCGCCGCCGCGCACGAGGTAGCCGATGCCGCGCGCGGTGAGCGCCTGCTCGAGGGCCTCGGACTGGCTGTTGGTGCGGAAGAGCACCGCCATGTCGGAGGCGCTGCGCCCCTCCTCGATCAGCTCCGCGATGCGTGCCGCCGTGCCCTGCGCCTCGGCGTCGTCGTCCGCGAAGTGCTCGACCACCGGCGGGGGGCCGGCGGGCCGCTGCGCGACGAGGGTCAGCCGGGAGGCGCGGGTGCGGCCGCGCGCCCCGTCGAGCACCGTGTTCGCGACCCGCACGATCTGCGGGGTCGAGCGGTAGTTGCGCTCGAGGCGGATGGTGCGGGCGCGCGGGAACTCCTTGCCGAAGTCCAGCAGGAACGAGGCGCGCGCCCCGGCGAACGTGTAGATCGTCTGCGCGGCGTCGCCCACCACGCAGAGGTCGTCGGAGCTGCCGAGCCACAGCCGCAGCAGCGCGTGCTGGAGCGTCGAGACGTCCTGGTACTCGTCGACGACGAGATGGCGGTACTGGGAGCGCACCTCGCGGGCGACGTCGGCCCGCTCGGTGAGGAAGCCGACCATGTGCAGCAGGACGTCCTCGAAGTCGAGCACGCCGCGCTCCTTCTTCACCTCCTCGTACTGGGTGAGGATGCGGGAGATCGAGCGGGAGTCGAAGCCGGCGACCCCGGGCCGCTGGGCGGCCTCCGCGGCGGCCGGGTAGGACTCGGGGGTCAGCATCGACACGCGGGACCACTCGACCTCGGCGACGATGTCGCGCAGCGCCGCGCGGTCCACGCTCATGTGCAGGCGCTGGCAGGCCTCGCCGATGCCCGCGTACTTCTGCGGCATGAGCTCCGGCATGGGGCCGCCCACCACGCGCGGCCAGAAGTGGCGCAGCTGGCGCAGCGCCGCCGAGTGGAAGGTGCGGGCCTGCACGGCGGGGACGCCGAGGTCGCGCAGCCGCGAGCGCATCTCCGCGGCGGCCTTCGCGGTGAAGGTCACGGCGAGCACGTGCTTGGGGTCCATGCGGCCGGTCGCGACGCCGTGGGCGATGCGGTGCGTGATCGCACGGGTCTTGCCCGTGCCGGCGCCGGCGAGCACGCACAGCGGCGCGCCGAAGCTCGTGGCGACCTCTCGCTGCTCGGGGTCCAGCGCCTCCAGGAGCTGCTCGGCGGTGGGAGGGGTGGTCTCGTCCATCAGGCGCGCGGGTCCTCCGCCTCGTCCAGCCAGTCGTCGATGAGGGCGCGGCCCAGGGACGCCGTGCCGGGGATGCCCACGGAGCCGTCCTCGACCGCGGCGCGCAGCTCCTCCCGGGTGAACCAGCGGGCCTCGGCGATCTCGCCGTCGGCCAGGGTGAGGGTGTCCGTGCCGCGGATCCAGGCGCGGTAGCCGAGCATGAGCGAGCGGGGGAAGGGCCAGGGCTGGCTGCCCACGTACTGCACCTCGGCGACGTCGAGCCCGACCTCCTCGGCGACCTCGCGCGCGACCGCGCCCTCGAGCGTCTCCCCCGGCTCGACGAAGCCGGCGAGCACGGAGTGGAAGCCCGTGGGGAAGTGGGCGTTGCGGGCGAGCAGCAGGCGGCCGGCGCCGTCGCGGACGGACATGATCACGGCGGGATCGGTGCGCGGGAAGTGCTCGCTGCCGTCCTCCGTGCAGCGCAGCACCCAGCCGCCCATCTCCGCGGAGAGCAGCGCCCCGCACAGCGGGCAGTGGCGCATGGAGCGGTGCCAGGCACCCATCGAGGTCGCGGCGAGGGCGAGATCGGCGTCGTCCTCGGCGAGATCGGAGGCGACGTGACGGAGGTCGCGGAGATCACGGCCGGGGTCGTCGAGCTCGGGGCTCGGCTCGGCGATCTCGACGCCCAGCACGCGCCGGCCGTCACGGCGACCCAGCAGCACGAGCGGCTGGACGGTGCCGCCGCGGGGGTCGTCGGTCTCGAGCACGACGTGCAGCAGGCCGTCCTCGTCCTCGCTCATCGCGGCCGCTCCGGCACGGGTCACGACGTAGCGCGCGTCCTCCCCCGGCTCGAGGATCGAGGGGTCCGAGCGCTCGAGCGCGCTGCGGTCGGGGTCCAGGAGGGTGAGGGGTGTGCGCAGGTGCGGTCCACGGAGCGTCGGCATGGCCTCGAGCCTACGCGGACCACGGAGGCCGGGCGGGTACGGTGGACGAGTGCATCGCAACTCCTTCTCCCTGGCCGCCCTCGCCGCTGCTGCGGTCCCGGGCCTGGTGCCCGCGCTGACCACGCCGATCGCCACGCCCGCCGAGGAGCTCGACGTCGCGGGCGTCGTCGGTGAGGACTCCCAGCGCGTGGTGGTCCGCTCCCCGGCGTCGACCGCCGCAGGGGTGCGACTGGACCGCGATCTCACCGTCGCGGACGCCCTGACCGGCACCCCCCTGCGCGGCGTCGTCCCGCCCGTGCTCGGTTTCGTCAAGCTCGCCGAGGGCGGCCGCGCCGCGGTGAGCGCCGCCCCCGCCGGGCACCCGCTCATGCTCGACGAGCTGCAGGACTCCCCCGGCCTCGCCCGTTCCCTGGGCCAGGTGCTCGCCCGCATCCACACCGTGCCCCGCTACGCGGCGGAGGCGGCCGGGGTCGAGAGCTTCACCGCGGCCGCCCTGCTCTCCGAGCACGCGGACCGCGTGCGCCGCGCCCGTGAGGGCGGCCACCTCCCCGCCGCGGTCTCCCAGCGCTGGGAGTCCCTGCTGGCCGACGCCGACCTGTGGGACTTCACGCCCCAGTTCATCCACGCGGACCTCTCCGAGGAGTCGCTGTTCGCCGCGGAGGACCGCATCAGCGCCGTGCTCTCGTGGCACGGGGCGAAGGTCGCCGATCCCGCCACGGATCTCGCCTGGCTCATCTCCTCCCTCGACACCGAGCGCTTCGACGAGCTGTACGCCGCCTACCGCGAGGAGCTCCCCACCGAGGTGCACCCGCGCCTGGTCGAGCGCGCGCAGGCGATCGGCGAGTTCGCCGTGTGCGAGTGGCTCCTGCACGGGCTGGACACCGAGGACCAGGAGATCGTCCAGGACGCCCGGGTCATGATCTCCGACCTCGACCACGACCTCGCGCAGCTCGCGCGCGAGGAGGCGGAGCGCACCTACGAGGAGCTCCACGCCGATCGGCGCGAGCCCGTCGCCGCGGGCCAGGACCCCGCGCCCGAGCAGCGGTCCGCCGCCCCCGAGGACGTCGAGCACCCCGGGACCTCCGAGCGTCCCGGGCACTGACCGGGTGACGGGCCCCGCGCCCGGCCTCAGTCGCCGCGGAGCCTGCTCTCGACCGCCGCACGCGAGGGATGACGCGTCACCTCGTGCGTGACGCCTGCGGCCACGTAGTGGAAGGCGGTGCGGATCCGTGACAGCGGCGTGCCCGTCGCCTCGTGCCAGGCCAGGCGGTACAGCGTGAGCTGCAGCGAGAGCGCCCGCAGCCGCGCCGGGGGCGGCACCTGCCCCGTCTTCCAGTCCACGATCATCACGCCGTCCCCGCCGTCCGGATCGGGGAAGACGGCGTCGATCACGCCGCGCACCGCCACCTCGCCGATCCGCGTGGTCACGGGGTGCTCCACGGCGATCGGGGTGCGGTCGGCCCACTCCGAGGCGGCGAAGGCGTCCCGCAGCGCGGCGGCGGAGCCCGCCGGCCCCTCGTCGTCGTGGTCCGCGAGATCGGCGAGGTCCTCGAGGTCCAGGAGCGCCCCCGCGTCGAAGCGGTGCTCGAGCCAGGCGTGGAAGGCGGTGCCCCGCGAGGCGGCGGCGGAGGGCCGGCGCGGGAGCGGGCGCAGCAGGTCCAGCGCGGCGCCCGTCGGGTCCTGCGCCTGCGCGACGACCTGCGAGGCGGACAGCCGGGCCGGGGAGTGCACCTCGGGGCGCGCGCGATGCTCGGCGAGGTCGGCGAGGGCCCGCTCCACGAGGGTCGCGAGCGCCGGGTCCGCGATCTCCCGATCGGCGGCGCCCGCCTCCGCGACGAGCCGGGCCGCACGATCGCGGGCGGCCTCCTCGGGCCCCGGGTCGGCGGGGAACAGCGCGGTGCGCCGGGAGGAGACCAGCGGGTTCTCCTCGGGGACCTCCTCGACCCGGCGGAAGGCCGGCGGCACGAGGTTCGCGATCTCGGCGAGATAGCGGGAGCGGGGCCGGGGCCGGCTCGCGTCCTGCCGCCAGGCGGCGGAGGTCAGCAGCAGCCGGCGCCGCGCCCGGGTCACCGCGACGTACATGAGCCGGCGGTCCTCCCGCAGCGACTCCTCCCCCTGGGCGAGCTGGTACTCGTCCACGAGCTCCTCGGCGTCGACCTGGGTGTCCGCCTCGGCCCACCGCAGCTCGGGGAGCGTTTCGGCGTCGCCGCGCAGGGCGGTGGGGACGGCGGCGTCGGCGAGCGGACCCAGCCAGCCGCTCGCGGGCACGCGCACCCGCCCCTCCTCGTCGGTGCGCGCGCGGCGCAGGTCGTAGGAGGGCACGGACCCCTCGGTGAGCCCGGCGACCGCGACGAGGTCCCATTCGAGACCCTTCGCGGAATGCATGGTCACGACCGTGACCGCGCCGGGCGGCGGCTCGGTCTGCGCGGCGGCGGAGACGGACAGCCCCGCCTCCTCGTCCTCGCTGATCTCGAGGAGGTCGAGGTAGGCGCCGAGACCGCCCTGCTGCGCCCCGGACTCGAAGGCGGCGGCGTGGTCGCGCAGCGCCTCGAGGTCGCGCAGCACGGCCGGGTCGGCGTCCCGCTCGAGCAGCGCGAGGTCCACGTCGAGCGCGCGAACGGCCGCGGTGACGAGGTCCGGCAGCGGCAGCGGGAGCAGCCGGCGCACGGTGCGCAGCACGGCCTGCAGACGCACCAGCCGTGCCCGGCCCTCCTCCCCCAGCTCCCGGCCCTGCGGGTCCTCCCAGCCGTGGGGCGGGAGGTCGTCGAGGGCGTCCACGAGGGACACCTGGACGGCCTCGTCGGCGGCGCCCGGTCCTCCTCCCGCGCGGCGTGCGAGGTGGTCGCGCCAGCGGCCCAGGACCGCGAGGTCCCGGGCGCCCAGGCTCACGCGCGGTCCGGTGAGCAGGCGCATCAGCGCGTCGCCGCGCGAGGGGTCGTGGGCGCACGTGAGCAGGGCGCGGACGTCCGCGACCTCGGGCCGGTGCAGGAGCCCGCCGAGCCCCACGACGGCCGCCTCGAGACCCGCGGCCTCGAGACCCGCGACGAGCGCGGGGATCTGCCGACGGGCCCGCACGAGCACCGCGGCGCTCGGCACGTCCTCGTCCGGGCCGGCCTCGGCGCGCCGCTCGAGCACCCAGGCGGCGATCGCGGCCGCCTCGGTGGACTCGTCGGCCGCCTCGTGCACCTCGACCGCGCCCTCCCCCGCGCCGGGGCGCGAGCGCAGCTCGGGGATGTCGACCCCGGCACCGGCCGCGCGCAGCGGTCCGGCGAGCCGGTTGGCGACGGCGAGCGGGGCCTCGTCGTTGCGCCAGGACGTGGACAGGGAGCGCTGGAGCACGGGGGCGCCCGGCGCCGCGAAGGAGCGGGCGAAGCCGGCGAGCGAGGCGGCGGAGGCACCGCGCCAGCCGTAGATCGCCTGCTGCGGATCGCCCACCGCGCAGGCGGCGTGCCCGGGGCCGAAGAGGTCGGTGAGCATGCGCAGCTGCGCCACCGAGGTGTCCTGGAACTCGTCGAGCAGGACCACGCGGTGGCGGCGTCGGGCGTCCTCCGCCGCGGCGGGGACCTCCGCCGCGATCCTCGCCGCGATCCCGATCTGGTCGGCGAAGTCGAGGGCGGCGCGCTGGTGGCGGACCTCGGCGAAGCGCTCGAGCAGGGGGATCAGGGCGAGGCGCTGCTCGAGCGCGTCGAGCACGCCGGCGACCTTCTTCGGCGTCACCCGGCGCCGTCCCTCGGCCTGGAGCGGGATCCCCGCGAGGTGGTCCCGGACCCGGGCGAGGTGCTCGCGCAGCTGCTCGGGCGCCACGAGATGGTCGGAGAGGGAGGAGGTCAGCGAGATGAGCGCGGCGGTGAGCGTCGCCGGGGAGGCGTCGAGGTCGAGGGAGTCGTCCGCGGACTCGACGAGGGTGTGCGCGAGCTGCCAGGACGCGGAGGCGGACATCATCGTCAGCTCCGGGTCGAGGCCGACGGCGAGCGCGTGCTCGCGCACGAGGTCGAGGGCGAAGCCGTTGTAGGTCGCGACCGTCGGCTGCTGACCCACGAGCTCGTCCGCCCCGCGCTCGAGCCCCGGCGGGAGGGCGAGCCCCTCGGCGCGCAGCGCGTCGGCGAGCGCGGAGAGCCGCGCCCCGATCCGATGGGAGAGCTCCCCGGCGGCCTTGCGGGTGAAGGTGAGCCCGAGCACGTGGCGGGGCTCGACGATCCCGTTGGCGATGAGCCAGACGACGCGGGAGGCCATGGTCTCCGTCTTCCCGGATCCGGCGCCGGCGACGACGAGCATCGGCGCGAGCGGCGCCTCGATGACGGCGCGCTGCTCCTCGGTGGGCGGCGGCTGGTCGAGCAGGGCGGCGAGCTCGAGCGCGGGCAGGCGAACGGCGGGCGCGGCGGTCACAGCTGCTCCCCCTCGGGCTGGAGCGGGCACGAGGCGCGCACCGCGCAGTGCGTGCAGTGCGGGTTGCGGCGGGCGACGACCCGGGTCCCCGAGACCTCCTCGGCGACGAGCGCGACGGCGCGCGCGAACCACTCCGGGTCCTCGGCGGCGGTGAGCGCGCCCTGGCCGCGGACGGCGGCCCGGCGGCCCCCGCCGCCGAGGTAGACGAGCTCCGCCCCGCCCAGGCGCTCGCCCGCGTCCTCCCCGAGCGCCTCGGCGAAGGCGCCCTCCTGCACGGCCGTCTGGTAGGCGGCGAGCTGGAGGTCCTCCGCGGCCGCGGCCTTCGTCTTCGGGGCGCCGGTCTTGAGGTCGACGACGCGCAGCCCGGTCGCGTCCCCCTCGATGCGGTCGACGGTGCCGCGCAGGCGCACGGGGTGCTCGCCCGCGAGCTCGACCTCGAAGGGTGCCTCGATCGCGAGCGGGGGCGCGGCGGCCGTGCGAAGGTGCTCGGCGAGGAGCCGGGCGGCGTCCTCGGCCCGGCGCACGCGGCGTCGGCCGGACCACGTGTCGAGCCCGGGGACGCCGCGCAGCAGCGTGTGCAGGCGGGCGAGGAGGTCCTCTTCCCCCGCCTCGCCGCGCGGGTCCTCCTGGGCGAGGCGGTGCACGGCGGTGCCGAGGACCTGGGCGGGGCCGGAGGCGCGGGAGCCGCCGGCCCGCTCGAACAGCCAGGCGCGAGGGCAGGCGTGGGCGCGCTCGAGGGCGGAGGGGGACAGCGGCACGGCGGTCCCGGGCTCCTGCAGCGCCTCCTCGCTCGAGGGGCGCTGGTGGTACCAGGCGGTGGGGTCCGCGCCGGGCGCCCCGGCCTCGCCGAGGGCGCGCAGCGCGACCGCGGCATCCAGGTCGGGACCAGAGGCGTCGTCGGCCTCCCGCAGGCGACGTCGCAGGGTCGCGACGAGGGTGCGCGCATCGGGGGCGGGTCCGGGGTCCTGCCGGAGGGTCTCCGCGTCCGTCCAGGCGGGGAGGCCGAGCGCCTCGAGCGCCTCGAGCAGCGCCGAGGGGCTCGTCTCCCCGTCCTCGACGGCGGTGACGAGCACGCGGGTCCGGGCCCGGGAGAGGGCGCTCACCGCGAGGCGCACCTCGTCGGCGACGACCTGCGCGCGCTGGGCGGCGTGCAGCGTGTCCGGGTCCGGGGGCGGCTCCTGCCCGGGCCGGGCAGCGCCGACGAGGGAGAGCTCGGCCGCGCCGAACAGCGTCGAGCGCAGGCGCAGGTTCGGCCAGGCCCCCTCCTGGAGCCGCGCGAGGACGATCGTGTCGCGGTCCTCCCCGGCGAGCTGCGCCGGGGTGAGCACGGCGAGGCGTCCGCGGGGCGCCGCGGAGGCGGCGAGGGTGTCCTCGACCACGGCCTGGCCGCGGATCTGCTCGACGAGGTCGAGGGCCCCGGCGCCCGGCCGGCGGTCCGCGAGGCGCTCGGCGGCGGCGAACAGCTCGAGCAGGGCGTCGAGGCGGCCGGAGGCGAGGCGGGCACGGGCGCCGTCGGCGTCCTCCGCCGCGCCGAGGGCCGCTCGCCGCCAGCCGCCGGCGAGCGCGGAGGCGTCCCACGCGGCCCACAGCACCTCCTGGGCGCCCTCCTCGGCGCGCGAGCGGACGGCCGCGATCATGGCGCGCACGCGGTGCACCGGCGCCGCGGCGCGGTCGCGCGCCTCGGCGGCCGGCAACCCCGGGACCTCCTCGGCGACGAGGGCCCGAGCGAGCAGCTGCTCACTCGGCGTCTCGTCCTCCTCGGGGCGGGCCGCGAGCAGGAGCCGCCGGATGCGGCGCAGGCGCAGCTGGTCCGCATCGCCGAAGGGCCCGCGCAGCAGCTCGAGCGCCTCGAGCGGATCGGGCTCCCGGGACAGCTCGTCCAGCCCCAGCTCGACGATGCGCAGGAGGTCCGCGACCACGGCCTCCTCGCGCAGCGGCCGCGGCCGGCGGGGCGTGCGCACCGGGAGGCCGCTGCGGGCGAGCAGATCGGCGACGTCCGCGACGGCGCTCCCCGAGCGGCACACGACCGCCATGTCGTCGTAGGGGATCTCCTCGCGGTGGTGGAGGTCGCGCAGGGCCGAGGCGAGCAGCCGGGCCTCATCGAGCGGGGAGCGCGCCCGCAGCACGGCGAGGCCGTCGTGCGAGCCCTCGAGGTCCCGCGGGCGGCGCAGCGCGCCCGGGGCCCCGGCGAGCGGCAGCCGGGACCGCAGGGAGTCCACGGCGAGCGCCGGCCCGGCGGGGACGACGCCGTCCGCGCCTCCCCCGTCGAGGACCACCTCCGTGAAGGGCCGGCCGAGGGCCTCGGCGAGGCGGGCCGCGGCGTCGGGCAGCGCGCCACGGAAGGTGTCGACCGCCTCGTCGGCGCACGCGGTGACGAGCACCCGCGCCCCGGCGCCCGCGAGCGCGAGGACCAGCGCGATGCCCGCGCTCGTGAGGTCCTGGGCGTCGTCGACGACGACCCTCGGGGCAGGGAGCTCGACGGCCCCGGCGGCCACGAGCCGGGCGGCGCGGCGCACGAGGCCGCCGCTGTCCAGGCGCGGCCCCGCGTCCAGCGCGGTCGCCGCCTCGAGGTCGAGCACGCCGAGGTAGTCGCGCAGCAGGGCGGCCGCGTCGCGCCAGGCGGGCCGCCCGCGCCGCCGCCCGAGCTCCTCGAGGTCGTCGGGTCCCAGCCCCAGCTCGGTGGCCCGCGTGACGAGGTCACGCAGCTCGGTCCGGAAGCCGGGCAGGGTGCGGGCCGCGGGGTCGACCTCGAGATGCCAGTCGGTGCGCTGGGCGATCAGCTCGGCGAGCAGGGCGTCCTGGTCCGCGCCCGTGACGAGGGTCGGCTCCCCGAGCCCGCGACGGGTGGCGTCCGAGCGCACGAGGGCGAAGCCGAGCGCGGCGGGGGTCATGACCCGCGCCTCCCGCGCCCCGTGCACGGCGAGCGCGTCCCGCAGCCGGGCGGCGGCCGCGCGGCGCGGGGCGAGCAGCAGCACCGGCTCCCCCGTCGCCGCGGCGGCGAGCGCGAGCGCGGTGCGACCCGCGCGGGGCGCCCCGTGGACGAGGACGTCGGCGCCCGCCCCGAACCGCTCGAGCGCCTCCCGCTGAGGAGCCCGGAGCGTGGCCGGGGTGCGCAGGGCGGGCAGCGCGTCGAGATCGGGACCGAGGAGGCGGAGGGCGGGGGCGGTGCTGGTCATGGCTCCCCCATTCCACCCCATGAGGCGGACGAACGGGACACGGGGCTAGAGTGTGGCGGATCATCTCTCCCTGGTCCTGGAGGACAGCCATGGCGCCCACCGTCCGCATGCCCCGCCGGGAGCGGCGCGCCCAGCTGCTGGCGATCGCGACCGAGGTGTTCCGCGCCCGCGGCTACCAGGGCACCTCGATGGACGACATCGCCGCCGCGGCCGGGGTGACGAAGCCCGTGCTCTACCAGCACTTCACCTCCAAGGAGACCCTCTACAAGGAGGTCATCGACGTGCTCGGCGCGTCGCTCCTCGAGGTCGCCCGTTCGCTGCGGGACGTCCCCGGCCCGCCGCAGGCCCGGGTCGAGGAGGGGCTGCGACGCTTCACCGAGATGGTCGAGGTCGAGAACACGCTGCGGCTGTTCACGGGGCGCGGCGACGTCTCCGAGGAGATCGAGCAGCAGGTCGCCGGTCTCCTGGACGCGCTCGCGCTCGAGGTGGCCGGGGTGCTCATCGCGTACCGGGACGTCACCCCCGCGCACGCCCGGGTCATCGGCCGCATGATGATCGCGATCGCCCAGTCCACTGCCCGCCTCGCCCATGAGGCGGGGGACGAGGCGAGCCGCGAGGACCTGCTCCGCACCACGACCGCGCTCGTCGTGGACGGCCTGACCGGATTCGCCCTGCGCGAAGACGCCCCCGCTCCCGCCGAGTGAGCCGATAGAGTGGCGGCGCATCCGTCGGACACAGAAAGGCGCAGGTCATGGAGATCCGCATCGGCATCCAGCATTCCCCGCGAGAGATCGTCATCGAGTCCGAGGAGTCCTCGGAGGACGTCCTGAGCTCGCTCGCCTCCGCCGTCCAGGACGGCTCCCCCGTCACGCTGCGCGACACCAAGGGCCGCCTCGTGCTGGTCCCCGGCGCGAAGCTCGCCTACGCGGAGGTCTCCACCGAGGAGCCCCGTCGCGTGGGCTTCCTCGGCTGACGTCGCCCCCTGCGTGACCGCACCGGCCCGCCTCGTCGCCGCCCGTCGTCTGCTCCGCTCCCCGCGGATCCGGCGACGGGCGGCGACGCTCGTCGTGGCCGTGCTCGGCGCCGTGATCGGGGTGCTGCTCGTCCCCGCCACGACCACCCAGGTGGGGCCGCTGACCGCGTCCGTGCACCTGATCCCCTCCCTCGCCTCGGACACCGTGATCCTGCTGCCGCCGGTCGGCGAGGTCCACTTCGACACCCACACGGCGCCCGTGCGCATCGAGGCGCGCGTGCAGGGGGTCGACGTGGCCGCGGCCGAGCAGCTGGTCTCCTCCGCGAGCGGGCTCAGCGACCTCGCCCGCACGGCGCCCGAGGACCTCACTCGGGCCGCCGCGATCAACGCGCTGCTGAACGCCCTCTTCGCCGCGGGCGGTGCGGCGCTCGCCGTCGCCCTGACGTTCCGCCGGGCGCGTCGCTCCCTGGTCGCCGGCGGCTCCGCGGCGGGACTCGTCGCGCTGTCCGTCGCGGCGACCGCGGTGACCTTCCGGCCTCAGGCGCTGTACCAGCCCACCTTCGAGGGGCTGCTCTCCGAGGCCGCGAACGTCGCAGACATCGGCGCGGGCACCCTCGCCGACTACGAGGACTACCGGGCGACGCTCGCCGAGTTCGTGGGGCAGGTCTCCGCCCTGTACATCGCCGCGGACTCGCTGCCCTCGGCCGGGGCCGACGCCGACCTCGTGACCGTCCTGCACGTCTCCGACATCCACGACAACCCGCAGGCCTTCGACGTCATCGCCCAGCTCGACGACCAGTTCGACCTCGACCTCGTGATCGACACGGGCGACATCATCTCCTGGGGCACGCCGTGGGAGAACGACATGGTCGCCCGGATCGGCACGCTCGACGTGCCCTACGTGTTCGTCTCCGGCAACCACGACGGCGCCGCGACCTCCGCGGTGATCGCCGCCCAGCCGAACGCGACCGTGCTCGACAACCAGGTCACGGAGGTGGCAGGCCTGACGATCGCGGGGATCGGCGACCCGCGCTTCGCGGCGGACGACGACTCCGACAAGGGCGGCTGGACCGCGGGCAAGGACGCCGTCTCCGGAGCCGCCTTCCAGCTGGGCGACACCGTCGAGGACTGGGACGCGTCCCATCCCGAGGACCCGGTGGACCTCGCCCTGCTCCACGACCCCACCCAGCCCGCGGGCCTCGAGGGCCGGGTGCCGCTCGTCCTCTCCGGGCACATGCACACCTCGAAGGTCGAGCTGGACCGCGACGGCTCCGGCACCGACTGGCTGACGGTCGGCTCCACGGGCGGCGCGCTCGCCTCGGGCGGGGTGCGCCCCGTCCTCGAGGGCGGGGAGCCGCTCGACCTCACGGCGCGGCTGCTGCGCTTCGACGCGGCCACGGGCCGGCTGGTCTCCTACGACGACGTGACGATGGGCGGCCTGGGCATGGTCTCCGTCGCGATCCACCGCACGCGGATGCCCGCCGAGACCCCGGAGCTCGAGGTCCCCGCGGATGCGGAGACCCCGGCCACACCCGTCCCCACGGAGCAGGAGGTCGCCCCCGGCGAGGGGCTCCCGGACGAGGAGCGCGTCACGCCGACGGACCCGTCCAGCCCGCTCCCCGGCCCGAGCGATTCCGGCGAAGGATAGGATGGCCGGGCACATCCGTATATCAGAGAGTCCAACGGTGCCCGAAACCACACTGACCACCGACGAGGCCGTGTCGGCCTCCCCCGCCGTCGAGCAGAGCTCCGGCGAACCCGCACAGACCTTCGCCGACTTCGACGTCCGCAGCGACATCGTCGAGGCGCTCGCCGCGAAGGGGATCATCCACCCCTTCCCGATCCAGTCCCTCACCCTGCCGGTCGCGCTCAAGGGCCGCGACATCATCGGCCAGGCGAAGACCGGCACGGGCAAGACCCTCGGCTTCGGCCTGCCGCTGCTGCAGCGCACCGTCGCCCCCGGCGAGCCCAACCACGACGACCGCCCGATCGGCAAGCCGCAGGCCCTCGTGGTCCTGCCCACCCGTGAGCTCGCCGTGCAGGTGGCGGAGGATCTCATCGCCGCCTCCGCGAAGCGCCCGGTGCGCATCCTCACCGTCTACGGCGGCCGCGCGTACGAGCCGCAGATCGAGGCCCTCGAGAAGGGCGTCGAGGTCGTCGTCGGCACCCCGGGCCGTCTCATCGACCTCATGCGCCAGAAGTACCTCGACCTCTCGCACGTGCGCACCGCGGTGCTCGACGAGGCGGACGAGATGCTCGACCTGGGCTTCCTCGAGGACATCGAGAAGCTGCTGCGCGCCGTGCCCGAGCAGCGCCAGACGATGCTGTTCTCCGCGACGATGCCGGGGCCGATCATGGCCCTCGCGCGCCGCTTCATGAGCCGGCCCACGCACATCCGCGCCCATGACCCGGGCGACGTCTCCCGCACCAAGGCGGACATCAAGCAGGTCGTCTACCGCGCGCACCAGCTCGACAAGATCGAGGTCATGGCACGGATCCTTCAGGCCCGCGGCCGCGGCCTCTCGATCATCTTCATGCGCACCAAGCGTCAGGCCGACAAGGTCGCCGGCGATCTCGCGGACCGCGGCTTCGCGGCCGCTCCGCTGCACGGCGACCTGGGCCAGGGCGCCCGCGAGCAGGCCCTGCGCGCCTTCCGCAACGGCAAGGTGGACGTGCTCGTCGCGACCGACGTCGCCGCCCGCGGCATCGACGTGGACGACGTCACGCACGTCATCAACTGGAACTGCCCCGACGACGACAAGACCTACCTGCACCGCACGGGCCGCACCGGCCGCGCGGGCAAGAAGGGCACCGCCGTCACCTTCGTGGACTGGGAGGACCTCGCGCGCTGGGCCCTCATCGCGCGCCAGCTGGGGCTCGAGTCCACCGAGGCCGTGGAGACCTACTCCACCTCGGACCACCTGTTCAGCGATCTCGACATCCCCGCGGGCACGAAGGGCACCCTGCCCAAGGAGGCCCGTACCCGTGCGGGACTCGAGGCCGAGCAGATCGAGGACCTCGGCGGCCCCGAGGGCCCGCGCGACCGTGATCGTGATCGCGGCGGCCGGGGTCGGGACCGTGACGGCGGCCGCGGCGAGGGCCGGGGGCGCGGTGGCGATCGTCGTCAGCGCACCGAGAAGGTCGAGCGGGCCGAGGGCTCCGCGCCGGCCGAGGGCGGCGAGCGTCCTCGTCGTGAGCGCAGCCGCACCCGTACTCGCCGCGTCAACGGCGAGGTCGTCGAGGGCGGCGCCGCGGGCACCGAGGGTGGCTCCGGCGAGCAGGGTGATCGTCCCCGGCGTCGTCGCTCGCGCGGCGGCCGCGGTCGCGGTCGCGGCGGCAACGGCGGCGCGAGCACCGGCGGCGAGCAGGGCCAGGCTCCCGCCGAGGGCTGAGCCCCGGCACCGGACAGCGAGGGAGGGCCCGGATCACGCACGCGCGTGGTCCGGGCCCTCCCTCGTCCGGTCGCGGGCAGTCCGCTCGCGGGCCCTCAGGCGCCGAGCACGCCCCAGCTCTCGATGAACGAGTGCACGGCGTCGAAGATCATCTGCGTGGAGATCGCCGCGAGCAGCACACCGGAGATGCGGGTGACGAGGGTGACGCCGCCCTTGCCGAGCATGCGGGCGATGATCCCGGAGAAGCGCATCACCGAGTACATGACCACGGCCATGAGGGCGAGTGCGATGACGAGCGCCGCGATCCGCGGGCCCTCGCCGCCGGTCTGGTCCACGAAGAGCATCATCGCGACGATCGCGCCCGGACCGCCGAGGAGCGGGGTGCCCAGCGGCACGAGGGCCACGTTCACGCCCTCGCTCGCGGCCATCTCCCCCTCCTTCCCGGCGAGGAGCTGCAGCGCGATGATGAGCAGCAGGAGGCCGCCGGAGAACTGCAGCGCCGGCAGCGAGATGTGCATGTAGTCGAGGATGAACCGGCCGAACAGGGCGAAGGTGCTGATGATGAGCATCGCGACGCCCACGGCGACGAGCGCTGCGCGGGACCGCTGCTTCGCGGTCATGCTGCTGGTCAGCGAGAGGAAGATCGGGATCGTCCCCGGGGGGTCGATGATGACGAAGAGGGTGACGAAGACTCCCGTGAGGAAGCTCAGGTCGACCAGGTCCATGGACGGATGACCTCGGTGGTGCTCGTGGCGCGACGGGTGATCGCGGCCAGGACGTCCGACTGCGTGAGGTTCTCCCCGAGCCGGTTGGGTTTGCCCGCGCCATGGTAGTCGCTGCCGCCGGTGACCAGGAGCCCGTGGTGGTCCGCCAGCTCGAGCAGCGCGGTGCGCTCCGCGTCGTCGTGCTCGCGGTGGTCCACCTCGATGCCGTCCAGGCCCGCCGCGATCATGTCCTCCAGCAGCCCCCGCGGCAGTCCCCCGTCGCGGCTCGACGAGGAGGGGTGCGCGATCACCGCGACACCGCCGGCCGCGTGGATGAGCTCCACGACGGCCGTCGGCGACGGGGCGTAGTAGGGGACGTAGTAGGGGCCCGTGGGGGCCAGCAGCTCCGCGAAGGCCGCGGAGCGGTCCGGGACCACGCCGGCGGCGACGAGGGCGTCGGCGATGTGGGGCCGGCCGATCACCGTGGTCTCGTCGGCCACCTGCTCCTGGACCAGGTCCCAGCTGATGGGCACGTCGCGTCCCAGGAGCTCGACCATGGAGCGGGCGCGCTCCGCGCGGGACCGGCAGGCGCGCGCCATCTCACCGGCGAGCCCTGAGCCCGGATCGGGGTCGACGAGCAGGGCCAGCACGTGCACGCTGAGCCCCTCGTGCTCCGCGGAGACCTCGATCCCGGGCACCGCGGCGACGCCCGTCGCCCTCACGGCGTCGGGCAGCTCCGCCCAGCCCGCCGTGGTGTCGTGGTCGGTCAGCGCCAGTGCGGTCACACCTGCTTCCCTCGCGTCCTCGAACAGCTCCACGACGTCGCGGGTGCCGTCGGACCAGGTCGAGTGCGCATGCAGGTCGATGCGGTCGTGCACGGGATCAGCAGCATCGCTCATGGCCCCAGCGTAGTGGGGCGTGTGGGACGATCCTGGGGTGAACACCCAGAACCCTGAGATCGAATCCGGCCCCGCGGCGGGGCCCTCCGCCGACGACCTGGCCTCGCGCGGTGACTCGCGCTCGCAGCGCCCCACCAACGACGTGTTCCGCCGCTTCATCGCCTCCGGCTGGGACGAGACCGTGCCGGAGGCGGAGCCGCTCCCGTCGGCCGCCTTCACCCCGGCCCGGCGCGACGCGCTCGTCGCCGCCGTCCCGTCGACCCGCCTGGTGCTGCCCGCCGGCGTGCTGAAGGTGCGCTCGAACGACACCGACTACCCGTTCCGTCCGGACACGGCCTTCGCGTACTACTCGGGTCTCGGCACCGACCAGGAACCCGACAGCGTGCTCGTCGTCGAGCCCGATCCGGAGGACCCGCAGCGCTCCGTGGCGACGTACTTCTTCCGTCCCCGCGCGGGCTTCGACTCCGCCGAGTTCTTCTCCGACTCCCGCTACGGCGAGATGTGGGTGGGGCGCCGGCTCACGATCGCCGAGGCCGGCCAGCGCATGGGCGTGGAGGTGCGGCACATCGACGAGCTGCGCGACCACCTCGCCAAGGACGTCGGTGCCCAGCTGTCCCTCGCCGTCATGCCCGGGGTCGACGCGGGCGTGGAGACGATGGTCTCCGAGATCCGCTCGCAGAACGGCCTGCCCGGCGGCACCGAGCTCGAGGCGGAGAACGACCGCCTCCGCGAGGCCGCGAGCGAGCAGCGCCTCGTGAAGGACGCCTTCGAGATCGAGCGGATGCGCGAGGCGGTCGACGCGACCCTGCGCGGCTTCGAGGACGTCGTGCGTCACCTCCCCGAGACGGTGGGCCACCCCCGCGGCGAGCGGATCATCGAGGGCGTGTTCGCCGCGAACGCGCGCGCCGAGGGCAACGGGGTCGGCTACGACACGATCGCCGCGGCCGGCGACCACGCCTGCACCCTGCACTGGATCCGCAACGACGGCGCCGTGCGCGGGGACGAGCTCGTGCTCGTCGACGCCGGCGTCGAGGTCGACTCGCTCTACACGGCCGACGTCACCCGCACCCTGCCGGTCTCCGGCACCTTCTCCCCCGCCCAGCGGAAGGTGTACGAGGCCGTGCTCGAGGCCTCCGACGCGGTCTTCGCGATCGCCCGCCCCGGCATCCGCTTCCGGGACCTGCACGCGCGGGCCATGGAGGTCGTCGCCGCGACGCTCGAGGAGTGGGGCCTGCTGCCCGGCACCGCCGAGGAGTCCCTCTCCCCCGAGGGCCAGTGGCACCGCCGCTGGATGGTGCACGGCACGAGCCACCACCTCGGCATGGACGTCCACGACTGCGCGCAGGCGCGGCGCGAGATGTACCTCGACGCGGAGCTCGTGCCCGGCATGGTCTTCACGATCGAGCCGGGGCTGTACTTCAAGGAGAACGACCTGCTCGTCCCCGAAGAGCTGCGCGGCATCGGCGTGCGCATCGAGGACGACGTCCTCGTCACCGAGGACGGAGTGGAGAACCTCTCCATCAACGCACCCCGCGGAGCCGACCAGGTCGAGGCCTGGATCGCTAGTCTGAGGGCGTGAGCACCAACCTCCAGCGCTTCTACGCGGCCCGCCTCGCCGGCACCACCGTCTTCGACCCCATCGGGGACTCGGTGGCGAAGGTGCGCGACGTCGTGGTGATGCCGCAGCCGCGCGGGGAGGCGCGGGCCGTCGGCTTCGTGGTCGAGGTGCCCGGGAAGCGGCGCGTGTTCCTGCCCGCCACCCGGGTCACCTCGATCTCGCCGGGGCAGGTCATCTCCTCCGGCGTCATCAACGTGCGCCGCTTCGAGAAGCGCCCCGGTGAGCTGCTGGTGATCGGCGACATGCTGGACCGCGAGGTCACCCTGCTCGACGGCACCGGCACCGGCACCGTCGAGGACGTCGCGCTGGACCGCAACCGCCACCAGGACTGGGAGCTGTCCCGCCTGCACGTGCGCCGCCGCCGCGGCGGGTCCCTCTCGCGGCTCGTCTCGCGCGGCGAGACGGTGACCGTGCGCCCCTCCGAGGTGACGGGCCTGTACGGGACCCAGGCGGAGCAGTCCGCGCACCTGCTCGCGGCCTCCTACCAGGACCTCAATCCCGCGAACCTCGCCGAGATCCTCCAGGAGATGGACTCCAAGCGTCGCGTCGAGCTCGCGGACGAGCTGCCGGACGAGCGCCTCGCGGACGTCCTCGAGGAGCTGCCCGAGGACACCCGCGTCGAGGTCGTCACCGGTCTCGACGCGAAGCGCGCCGCGGACGTCCTGGACGTCATGGACCCCGACGACGCGGCGGACCTCGTCCAGGAGCTCCCCGAGTCCGTCGCCTCGCAGCTGCTGAGCCTCATGGAGCCCGAGGAGGCGGAGGACGTGCGCCGCCTGCTCGCGTACGACGAGTACACCGCGGGCGGCATGATGACCACCGAGCCGCTGATCGTCTCCCCCGAGACCCCGGTCGCCCACTGCCTGGCGATGATCAGCCGCGAGGAGCTGCACCCCGCGCTCGCCTCGACCGTGCACGTGTGCCGCTCCCCGCTCGAGACGCCGACCGGCCGCCTGCTGGGCATCGTCCACTTCCAGCTGCTGCTGCGAGAACCCCCCGACCGCCTCGTGGGCGACCTCATCGCGCAGGACACCGTCACAGTGCCGCCCACCATGCAGCTGTCGCAGGTCACCCGCGAGATGGCGACCTACAACCTCGTCTCGATCCCCGTGGTCGACGCCGACGCCCGCCTGCTGGGCGCGGTCACCGTGGACGACGTGCTGGACCACGTCCTCCCGGACGACTGGCGCGAGCAGGACGAGCCGATGACCACCACGGGACAGATCGACCTCAGCGAGATCGCCCGCGCCACCAGGAAGGGGTGAGCCATGGCGGAGAAGAACGCTCCCGCCCTCGACGACCCGGCACCCCGGAACCGTCGTCTCCTGCCCCGCAGCCCCTTCTCCGGGGACACCTTCGGCCGCATGGCCGAGACCTTCGCCCGCGCGATGGGCACCCCCGCCTTCCTGGTCGGGATGACCGTCATCTGCGCCGTCTGGCTGACCTGGAACTCCGTCATGCCGGAGTCCGCGCAGTTCGACCCGCGGGCCATGAACTTCACCCTGCTCACGCTGATCCTGTCGCTGCAGGCGTCCTACGCGGCGCCGCTGCTGCTGCTCGCGCAGAACCGTCAGGACGACCGCGACCGCGTGCAGGCGGAGCAGGACCGCCAGTCCAACGAGCGCAACCATGCGACGACGGACTTCATCACCCGGGAGATCGCGGGCCTGCGCCTCGCCCTGAACGACGTCGCGACCCGCGACTTCGTGCGCGGCGAGCTGCGGGACCTGCTCGAGGAGCTCGAGGAGGACTCCCGGGAGGACGAGCTGGAGCGCATGCGCGGGATCGTCCGCGAGGAGATCGCCGCGGCGCTCGGCACCACGGACGGACCGGGCACGGGCCGCGGGGCCGGAGAGCCCGCGACGGAGGAGGAGCAGCGATGAGCACCATCGACACCACGGGCGGTGACGAGCGCGTCGCCCTCATCCACGAGGCCCTCGCGCACGTCATCGACCCGGAGATCCACCGGCCCATCACGGAGCTCGGCATGGTCGAGGACGTGCAGGTCGACGCCGACGGCGCGGCGACCGTGAAGGTCCTCGTGACCATCGAGGGCTGCCCCATGCGGGACCGCATCGAACGGGACGCCGCGGAGGCGACCGCGACCGTGCCGGGCCTGACCCGGGTGGAGGTCTCGACCTCCGCGATGACGGAGGAGCAGCGCCGCGAGCTCACGGCCCGCCTGCGCCAGGGCCGCCGTCAGATCCCCTTCAACCAGCCCGGCTCGCTCACGCGGATCCTCGCGATCTCCTCGGGCAAGGGCGGCGTCGGCAAGTCGACGGTCACCGCGAACCTCGCCGCCGCGATGGCGGCGGACGGCCTGAGGGTGGGCGTCATCGACGCGGACATCCACGGCTTCTCGATGCCCGGCATGTTCGGCATCACCGAGCAGCCGACGAAGGTCTCCGACCTCCTCATGCCGCCGCAGGCGCACGGCGTCGCCGTCATGAGCATCGGCATGTTCGTCCCCGAGGGGCAGGCCGTCGTGTGGCGCGGCCCGAAGATGCACCGGGCGATCGAGCAGTTCGCCTCGGACGTCTTCTGGGGCGACCTCGACGTGCTCCTGCTGGACCTCCCGCCCGGGACGGGCGACGTCGCGATCTCCGTGGCGCAGCTCCTGCCGAGCGCGCAGATGGTCGTCGTGACGACCCCGCAGCAGTCCGCGGCCGCGGTCGCGGAGCGGGTGGGCTCGCTCGCCACCTCCACGGAGCAGGAGATCGCCGGGGTCGTCGAGAACATGGCGGGGCTGACCCTGCCCGACGGCACGGTCATGGACGTCTTCGGCTCCGGGGGCGGGGACCGCGTGGCGGCGACCCTCGCGGGCGCCGTGGAGCATCCGGTGCCGGTGCTGGGCCGGATCCCGCTCGAGCCGGCGCTGCGGCACGGCGCGGACACGGGCCTGCCGCTCGTGGTCTCCGATCCCGAGAACCCGGCGGCGATCGCGCTGCGGGACGTCGCGCGCGCGCTCACGCACCGGCCGCGCGGCCTGACGGGGATGAAGCTGCCGCTCTCGGTCTCGCGGCGCTGAGGCTCCCGCCCCGAGGGGCGGGCTCAGCCGCGGATCAGGTGGCCTCGGGGTCCCAGGGGGTGCCCTGCGGGGCCGCATCCTTGGCGGACTTCTTGGCACTGCCGGAGGGCTTGCGCTTGGCGCCCGCACCGGCGGCGGCCGCCCCGGTGCCGATCGCGAGGGCCTCCTTGGACGGGAGCAGGTCCTCGGGGCTCGTGTCGCCCCAGGCCTCGCGGATGATGCGACGCGGATCGTACTGACGCGGGTCGTACTTACGCAGGTCGTCGATGGCGATGCCCATCTCGTCCTCGACCGTCGCCCGCGAGTCCTCGACCCAGCGGCGGGCCTGGCGCACCCAGCGCACGATGTTGCGGGTGTACTCGGGCAGGCGCTGCGGACCGACGATCAGCACGAAGATGAGCAGGATGACGATGAACTCCCAGCCGCCGATCCCGAAGAACGTCACGTCGTCACCTGTCCTGGTCCTCGCGCGCACGGTCGTGCACGCGTCCTGCCGGCCCATTATGGCAGAGGGGGAGGGTGCGGAGGCTGGGTGCCGGCCGTGCCTGTCGTACCCTTAGGCGACTGTCCGGACACGGGGAAGGAAGCGCGATGGCGTCGGGAAAGGTGGCCAGCTGGGCCCACGGCGAGGAGTTCGTCGACGAGGCGGGGCTGTTCGCCGATGCCGGGGTCCTCGAGCGGGCCCGCGAGCGCGGTGC
Source organism: Brachybacterium sp. SGAir0954 (assembly GCF_005490785.1). Lineage (GTDB taxonomy): Bacteria > Actinomycetota > Actinomycetes > Actinomycetales > Dermabacteraceae > Brachybacterium > Brachybacterium rhamnosum. Next base: position 2,932,352 of record NZ_CP027295.1, read on the forward strand.
GGAGCTCGGGGCGACACCCGTCCTGCCGGGGGCCGGCGCACTGATGCGCGTGCTCGCGGCCGCGGTGCAGGCGCGCTCCGCGGTGGAGATCGGCACCGGGGCCGGCGTCGGCTCCCTCTACCTCCTCGCGGGGATGCACCCGGACGGGGTGCTCACCACGATCGATCCCGAGGTCGAGAACCAGCGCGCCGCGCGCGAGTCCTTCGCGGAGGCGAGGATCCGCGGGCCGCGCGTGCGCACGATCGCCGGCGCCCCGCGGGACGTCGTCGGACGTCTCACCGACCACGCCTACGACCTCGTCTCGTTCCCCGCGCACGCCCCGCACGCCCTGGACCTGCTCGAGCACGCCCGCCGGCTGCTGCGCCCGGGCGGCGTGCTCGTCATCCCCCACGCGCTGTTCCACGACCGCGTCGCGGATCCCGCGGCGCGCGATGCGAGCACCCGCGCGGTGCGCGAGCTGCTGAAGGCCGTCACCGAGGCGGAGGATCTCGTCACCGCGCTCACCGGCAGCGGCGACGGCGTGCTCGCCGCGGTGCTGCGCCCCTGAGCCGCCTCACCGCCCACCGCCGGGCATGACGAAGGGGCCCCGCACCGGATGGTGCGGGGCCCCTTCGTCAGGGATCACTCCTTGATGACGCCCTCGAGCGCATCACGCAGCTCGACCGCCTCGGACGCGGCGATCTCGACGACCAGGCGACCGCCCCCCTCGAGCGGAACGCGCATGATGATGCTGCGGCTCTCCTCGACGACCTCGAGCGGACCGTCACCGGTGCGCGGCTTCATAGCAGCCATGGCGTGCCTCCTTGTGCTGTCGCTGCCTCTCGTACGATCCCCCGGACGGGACCTCGGGCAGCGCGGGTACGGTGGCTATTATCTCAGGTCCTGACCACTGGTCGTGCGCCGCGCCCGTCGGGAGCGCCGCGGGGGCCTCGGCGGGAGGGCGATCCCGCCCCCGAACCGGCCGGTCGCGATGCCCACGAAGGCCACCGCGACGCCGATCGCGACGAGCAGCAGCAGGATCACCATCGGGCTCGCGGCGGTCATCGGCCGGACTCCTCCTCGCGGCGGGAGGCCTCCCGCAGCACGGCGAGCGCCTCCTCCGCCGTGTCCACGACCCGCAACAGGTCGGGGTCGGTCGGGGCGATCATGCCGCGCTCCACGAGCGTCGTGGAGATCCAGTCGATGAGGCCCTGCCAGTAGGCGCGGCCCACGAGCACCACGGGGAACATCGAGATCTTGTGGGTCTGCATGAGACAGAGGGCCTCGAACAGCTCGTCGAGGGTGCCCAGCCCGCCGGGCATGACGACGAAGCCGCTCGAGTACTTCACGAACATCGTCTTGCGCGCGAAGAAGTAGCGGAAGTCGACGCCGAGGTCGACATAGGCGTTCATCCCCTGCTCGTGGGGCAGCTCGATGCCGAGCCCCACGCTCACCCCGCCGGCCTCGCGGGCGCCGCGGTTGCCGGCCTCCATGATCCCGGGCCCGCCGCCGGTGATCACGGCGTAGCCCATCTCCACGAGGCCGCGCGCGATCTCCTCGGTGCAGCGGTAGTCCGGGTGGTCCGGCGCGACGCGCGCGGAGCCGAAGATCGAGACCGCGGGGCCGAGCTCGGCGAGCGCGCCGAACCCCTCGACGAACTCGGACTGGATGCGCAGCACCCGCCAGGGGTCGCCGTGCACCCAATCGCCGGGGCCCGAGTCCTCGAGCAGTCGCTGGTCGGTGGTGCGGTCGGGACGCTGTCGTCCGCGCAGCGTGATGGGGCCCTTGCGGTGGGCGTTCTCGTCGGATGCGCTCATGGGCCGAGGGTAGCGGCTGGACCCTAGAGACCGGGGCGGGCGGGGTCCAGGATCGCGCCGGCGTCGAGCACGGGATCGAGCACGTGCTCCTCCCCCGCCGCCGTGGCCCGCAGCCGGATGCCGTCGATGTTCATCCGCGCCTGGCGCAGGTACTCGCCGTGGCGCTGCTGCCAGGCGAGGGTGGAGCCGTCGACGGTGAAGAAGTAGGAGAAGCCGTGGTCGCGCAGGCGCCGGTAGCGGACGTCGCCCTCCTCGTACTGCTCGGGGCCGGCGATGTCGGCGCCGAAGGGATAGATGAGCAGGTCGGTGTCCCCCACGAGGGTGCCCACCTCCTCGTCCCAGCGCTGCAGGTCCGCGTCGACCTTCTCGAGCGGCTTCTCCCCCATGTCGATGTGGCCCCAGGTGTGGCTCGCGATCTCCCAGCCGGAGTCGGTGAGCGCGCCCGCGACCTCCGCGGCGGCGTCCCGCGCCGCGGAGAGCGCGTCGGGGTCCTCTCCGTACTCGCGGGGCGAGGAGCGGTAGCCGAGGATCCCGTTGTAGCCGGTGAGCGCGATGATGCCCTTGCGGCCGCGGTAGGAGAAGCCGGGGTTCGCCGCGAGGTAGTCGTCGAGCAGCGGGACCATGTCGTAGGCGCCCTCGTGCTCGGTCCCGTCGGCGTCGACGTAGCGGCTGCGCACGGCGCCGTCGGCGTCGAGGTGGAGGTCCGCCGCGAAGCCGTCGCCGTCCATGTACTCGTAGTAGGAGACGTCGTCCTGCGAGAGCACGAGCGGGGTGCGCCCCTCGGGGAGCAGAAGCTCGCGCGGCCGCATGGTGCCGTCCTCGGCGGGCTCGGCGAGGTCGTGAGGGCTGATCAGGACGTAGCCGTCCTCGTGCATCCTCTCGATGACGGCGGTGAACTCGGGGATCGTGCACATGTAGTCGTCGTAGCCCAGCTCCGTGTCGTCGCCGTCGAAGGCGCGGGAGGGGTCCACGATCAGGCTGTGGAAGAAGAGGTGGCTGACGGGCTCGTCCTCGGGCCACGGGACGAGGGCGTCCTTCTCCTCGTGGCAGCGGGTGCGGAGGTCCTCGGCGTCCTTCCCGTCGACCCCGTCCACGGTGTCCAGGGCGGCGTCGTAGTCGAACTGGTCGGCCTGGCGGGTCGCGGTCGCGAGCTTCGCCGCGGGATCGGGGGCGGCGCCGCCCGCGGCGGGCGCCGCCGTGGAGTCCGAGGCCCCGCCGGCGTCGGACCCGGAGCCGGGGGCCGATCCGGAGCCGTCGGTGCAGCCGGCGAGCGCGGCCACCATCAGAGAGGTCGTCAGCGTGCGGCGGGTCAGCGCTCCCATGCCCGCCACGCTACGCGGTGGGCACCTCCGTGCCGAGGAATCGCGCGAGCCCGGCGAGGGCGTGTCGGAGGTCCGTGGTGGGCACGTGCTCGTCGTCGGTGTGGGCGAGCAGCGGGTCCCCGGGGCCGAAGTTCACGGCGGGGGTGCCGAGCGCCGAGAAGCGCGCGACGTCGGTCCAGCCCTGCTTCGCGGCCACGCTCGTCCCCTCCCCGATCGCGGCGAGGAAGTCGCGGGCGGCGGGGGTGTCCAGCCCCGGCAGCGCGCCGGCGGCGGCATCGGTCACCTCGATGGTGACATCGAGTCCGGAGAGCACCTCGCGCACGTGGGCCTCCGCCTGCGCGACGCTCGTGTCCGGGGCGAAGCGGTAATTGAGGGTCGCGCTCGCGCGGTCGGGGATGACGTTCCCGGCGATGCCGCCGGAGATCGCGACGACGTTGAGGCACTCGCGGTACTCGAGGCCGTCGATCACGGCACGGCGGGCCTCGTAGTCCGCGAGCCGGACGAGCACGGGGGCGAGGTGGTGGATGGCGTTGTCGCCCACCCAGTCGCGGGCGGAGTGGGCGGCGACGCCGCGGGCGGTGACCTGGAGCTTCATCGTGCCCTTGCAGCCGCCCTCGACGCCCGCGGAGGTGGGCTCGCCGAGGATCGCGAAGTCCGCCTGCAGCAGCTCGGGGCGCTCGGCGGCGAGGCGGGTGAGGGAGTTGTCCGCCGCGGCGACCTCCTCGTGGTCGTAGAAGACCCAGGTGAGGTCGACGGGGGCGGCGTCGGCGCGCACGGCGAGGGCGAGCAGCACGGCGACCCCGCCCTTCATGTCGCAGCTGCCGCGGCCCACGAGCTCCTCGCGTCCGTCCCGCTCCCGTCGGTGGGAGGGGAGGTTGTCGGCGATCGGGACGGTGTCGAGGTGGCCGGCGAGCAGCACCCGGCGGTCGAGGCCCCGGTCGGTGCGGGCGATGACCGTGTCGCCGTCGCGGATCACCTCGAGGTGCGGGGCGTGCGTGCGCAGCGCCTGCTCGACGGCGTCGGCGAGGGCCCTCTCGTCGCCGGAGACGCTGGGGACGTCGACGATCGCGGCCGTGAGGTCGACGATGTCGGCGAAGGGGTCGAGGACGGGGGCGGGAGCGGCGGGGGTGACGGGCATGCCCGTCATCGTGCCACGAGCGGCTCCTCGAGCGCGCCGCCGTGCGCGGCGAGGCGCAGGGCGACCGCCTCGGCGTGCTGCAGCAGCTGCGGGGAGGTGCCGGGCTCGGCGGTGATCGCGGATCCCGGCTGCGCGGTGGAGACGGGGACCCCGGTGAGCAGGCGCCGCTCGTGGACGGTGCCGTCCACCGCGATCGGGCAGTACAGGCCGTCCACCTCGATCGAGCCGGTGAGCACGCGGGTGCCGCTGCCGCGCGAGGCCCAGGAGTCCTTGCGCACCTCGCCCCGCTCGCGCCAGGCGCCGAGCAGCGGGCTGCGGTAGGCGGGCAGGTCCACGGGCGGCAGGTGCGCCTCGAACACGCCGTCGCACAGCACGGGCGGGTTCTCGCCGCCGCGCACCGCGAAGCGCCCGGCCTCCTCGTCGATGTCGACGTGCATGCGCGGACCGAGGAAGCGTACGAGCCCGGCCTCCTCGAGGGCGACGAGCTGGCGCACGCGCAGCACGGGCGGGCCGGAGGCCCAGGAGGCGAAGGCGTTGCGCAGGTGCCCGTCGATGTCGCGGCGCAGGCTCTCGGTCGTATAGGCGCCGAGGTCGATGAGCCGGTTGACCTGCACCCGCATCGCGACGAGCACGCGGAAGACGAGCAGCCAGACGGGGTCGGGGCCGGCGGCCGCGGCGAGCGCCTCGCGGAGCGCCTCCCGGGTGCGTCGGTGCGCGTCGTCGGTGACCCCGCCGCGGCGGCCGAAGGGGAACAGCAGGTGGATGAGGGCCTCGTCGGTCGCGAGCTCGTCCTCCCCGATGCCCTGGAGGGCGCGGCGCAGCTCGGCGAGGATGAGCGGCATGACGTCCCGCTCGTGGTCCACGCCGGCGCTGCGGACGGCGAGCTCGAGGACACGCTCGGAGGTGAGCACCTGCGGGGTGTACGGCTCGGGCAGCGCGGGGCGGAGGTCGGGCTTGGGCCGGTAGACCATGCCGGAGCGGGAGCCGACGACGAGCAGCGGCTCGCCGCCTCCGCGCTCGTACCGGAGCCCCGCCGCGGAGTCCGGGTCGGGCACGAAGCGGCCGCCCGCGGTCTCGGTGAGCATGCCGATCATGTCGTAGAAGTTCAGGCCCATGCCGGCCACGGCGATCGCCTCGCGGCCCAGCAGCCGCCGGTAGTCCACCTCGAGCGGGTTCGCGGGGCCCACGTGCACGAGGCCGTGGCGGTCGGCGGCGTCGGCGTACTGCTGGGAGCGGGGGCCGAGCGCCGTGGAGAGGTGGCCGAGCGGGAGGGCGACGGCGTCGGCGGCGAGCACGCGACCGTCGTCGAGGCGCACCCGCTGGGGGCCGTCGGGCGCACCGGTCACGTCGACGACCTCCGCCGTGTGGCGCACGATCCGCAGCCGGGCGGGGTCGGCGTCGGCCTGGGCGGTGTCGAGCACGTGGGCGAGGTAGCGGCCGTGCGCGGCGCGGGAGGCGATGTCCGCGGGGGCGAGGCCCTCGCCGGCGAGGTGGTCGGCGAGCGTCTCGCTGCGCGTCACGGGCAGCCGCGGGTGGCAGGAAGGATCCGGGTACATCGTGGTCTGGCAGGTCGCGGTGTTCATCAGGAGCACCTCGGACTGGTCGTGGCGCCACACCGCCCCGCCGAGGCCCACGTACGGGTCGATGAGGTGGACGGTGAGGCGGCCCTGCCAGTCGGGCAGCGTCGAGGCGGCGACGAGGCGCTCGACGATCGCCGTGCCCCGGGGCCCGGCGCCGACGACGGCCACCGTCCGGAGAGGGGCGGGGGAATCGGAGCTCGCGGTCATCCGCCCAGTATCGCGCGGATCGGCGGATGGTCTGCGACGATGTGACGCATGAGCGGGACGACGGGGTCGACGCATCCGACGGGGCCGACGGGATCGGCCCGGCACCTCCGGCACGCGGCCGGCGGGCCGGAGCTCGGCGCGGCGATGCGCCGGCAGACGGCGCGGCTGCGCGCGGAGGCGGCCTCGGACGCCCAGCCGCGGGACCGCGCGGCTGCGGACGCGACCGTGCTCGCCGCCTGGCTCTCCCCCGGGCAGCGCGAGCGGTACGCCCCGAGCCTGCGGGCCGTCGGCGACCTCGACGCGTTCGTGTCCCGGCTCGCCGAGGAGCGGCGGGTGGTGCTCGAGGAAGGCGCGGAGCCCGTCGGCGACGAGATCGGCTCGGCCGCGCAAGCGGAGGACGCCGCGCGGCAGACGGGCCTGCGGGTCCTCGAGGGTGTGGCCGTCACCGCCCTGCTGCTGCTCGTGGTGCTCGCGGCGGTGACGACCCTGCGGGACCCGGCACCGCCCACGGAGCTCGCCGTGCGGGTCGGTCCGCTGCTCGCGGGCGCGGTCCTCGCGCTCGTGGTCGCGGCGGTCGCGGCCTCGCTCGCCGTGCACCGCCGCTCGAGGGCGATGCTCGACTGGGCGGTCGCCCGGCCCGGGCAGCTGGGTCGGGGCGTGCCCGTGCGCCACCCCCTGCAGCGCGCCTCCGCCCCGACGGAGCTCGCGATCTCGCTGGGACTCGGCGCGCTCCTGGTCGCCTCGGTACTCTCGGTGTTCGTGGGCGCCGCGCTGCTGCTCGTGGACCTGCTGCTGCGCAAGGGCCTGCTGGGCCTCGCGCCGACGCTCACCCTGCTCGTCGCGGGGGCGGTGGGCCTGGTCGTGGTGGTCGCCCTCGGCGCCCTCCGCTCCCGGCGCACCGAGCTGCTGCTGCGCCGGGGCCAGGCGATCGAGTGGCGGGCCGAGGGCTGGTTCGACGAGGATCCCGCCGCCCGGGAGCCGGGAGGGGACGAGGCGGTCTGAACGGACCCGCTCAGGCGGGCTCCGGTCGGCGGCCGACGCCCCGCACGAGCAGGATCACGAGCCCGATCACCGCCCACAGGCCGCCGACGATCAGCGCGATCACGGAGGCGCTCACGACCACGGCGAGCAGCACGAGCGCCCCGAGCACGGGGATCACGAGGTGGCGCAGCGGGTCCACTCCCCCGCCGCGGCGCCGCACCGCGAAGTAGCCGATCACCGAGACGTGGAGGACCACGAAGCCGGTGAGCGCGCCGACGTCGACAACGGAGACGACGTGGTCGAGGCCGTCGGCCCGGGTCGCCGCCCACAGGGCGACGGCGACGTTGCCGCCCGCGGCGACGAGCGTCCCCACGAGCGGCGCGCCGGTGCGCGGCGAGACCCGCGCGAGGCCCTTCGGGAGCGAGCCGGAGCGGCCCATGTCCATGAGCACGCGGGAGGCGGCGGCCTGCCCCACGAGGGCGGAGAACGCGGCGCCCACGGCCTTCGCGGCGGCGAGCGCGCCGTGGAGCGTGGAGCCGAGCGCGGAGTCGACCATCGCGTAGTAGGCGTCGCCCTGCAGCTCGGGATGCGCCGCGAGCTCCTCGGCGCTCGTGGGGCTGAGCAGGGCGCCCACGTAGGTCTGCGCCATGAACAGCACGCCGATGATCACGAGGCACACGAGGGTCGCGCGGCCGATCGCCCGGGAGTCCCCGCGGGTCTCCTCCGCGAAGGTCGCGAGCGCGTCGAAGCCCAGGAAGGACAGCACCGCGATCGAGACGGCGCCGAGCACCGCGGCGACGGAGATCCCGGCCGCGCCGCCCGTGAACGGCTCGAGCCAGCCGCGCACGGGCCCGGTGGTGGCGAGCACCCCGGCCGCGGCGGCGAGGACGATGAGCAGCACGACCACCTCGACGATCACGACGGCCATCGAGACGCGGGCGGTGACCTTGACGCCGGAGAGGTTCAGCGCGGTCGTGAGGACGACGGCCGCGAGCACGAACACCCAGATCGGCACCGCGGGGATCAGCGAGTTCAGCGCGATCCCCGAGAAGAGATACGCGACGGAGGGGATGAGCAGGTAGTCCAGCAGCATCATCCAACCCGCCATGTGCCCCACGCGCGGGCCGATCCCCTCGCTCGCGTAGGCGAAGACGGATCCTGCCCGCGGCACGGCGCGGGACATGACGACGTAGCTCGAGGCGGTCAGCGCCATGGCGAGCGTCGCGACGAGGTAGACGATCGGGACGACGCCGCCGGAGTGGGCGTCGAGGGTCCCGAAGACCCCCACCGCCGCGGCGGGGCCGATGAAGACGAGGCCGTAGGCGACGAGCTGGCCGAAGCCGATCTCGCGGCGCAGGGCCGGCTGCCCGGCGGCAGGGACGGCGGGTGCGGGGGTGGAGTCTGCAGTCATGGTGCGGCCATTCTGCTCCTGCGACACCCGCACCGCCTCGTATCGGCGCAGGGGGCACGCGGGGCGTGGCCGGCATCCGGGTGCCCTGTCCCCGGCTCGACGGATCCGGACCGCGACGATCATCACCGCCCTGCAGACCTCACAGCCCGCGGGGGAGGTCGCTCCGTAGAATCACCGCCATGACTTCCACGACGACGCCCGAGCCCGCCACCCACGCCTGGGGCATCGGCCTCGCGACCCTCGCCGCCGACGGCTCCACCCTCGACACCTGGTACCCCGCCCCGCAGCTGGGCGAGGCGCCCGCCGATCCCACCGCGGAGCCGCTGCACGCGCAGCTCGCCGCGGCCGCCGCCGTGGACGGCGTGCGCGGCACGACCCAGGAGGTCGTGGTCCGCGCGATCGAGCTGGCCGCCGCGCCCGCGGACGCCTCCGACGCCTACCTGCGCCTCCACCTGCTCTCGCACCGGCTCGTCCAGCCCAACGCCCAGAACCTCGACGGTCTCTTCGGCGCGCTGACCAACGTCGTGTGGACCACCGAGGGCCCCTGCGCCGTCGCCGGCTTCGAGGAGACCCGCCTGCGCCTGCGCGCCGCGGGCCGCACCCCCACCGTGCTCAGCGTCGACAAGTTCCCGCGCATGGTCGACTACGTGCTCCCCTCGGGCGTGCGGATCGGCGACGCGGACCGCGTGCGCCTCGGCGCGCACCTCGCGGACGGCACCACCGTCATGCACGAGGGCTTCGTGAACTTCAACGCGGGCACCCTCGGCACCTCCATGGTCGAGGGCCGCATCTCCCAGGGCGTCATCGTCGAGGACGGCTCCGACGTGGGCGGCGGCGCCTCCACGATGGGCACCCTCTCCGGCGGCGGCACCGAACGCGTGCGCATCGGCAGGCGGTCGCTCGTGGGCGCGGAGGCCGGCGTGGGCATCGCGCTCGGAGACGACTGCGTCGTCGAGGCGGGCCTCTACATCACCGCCGGCACCAAGGTCACGCTCGTCGGCGAGAAGGACGCGGACGCCCCGCACGTGGTCAAGGCGCGCGAGCTCTCCGGCGTGAGCAACCTGCTCTTCCGCCGCAACTCCCTCACCGGCGCCGTCGAGGCCGTCGCCCGCGCCGGGCAGACGGTCTCCCTCAACGCCGCCCTGCACGCGAACTGACATGGCACGAGGCCGCTCCCCGCGCCGCTCGCCGTGGCGCGGCCTCGTGGTCCCGCTGGTGATGCTGCTGCTGTTCGGCGGCATCGCCGGCGGCTCCTACGTCGCGCTGCAGCGCTACGGCTCCCCCGCGCATGCGGGCACCTGCGTCGCCACGGGCCTCGGCACGAGCCACCGCTACTCCACCGAGAGGGTCGCCAACGCGGCCCTGATCAGCGCTATCGCCGTGGACCGCGGCATGCCGCCGCGTGCCGCGTCGATCGCCCTCGCGACCGCCTACCAGGAGTCGCAGCTGCGGAACATCGAGCACGGCGACCGGGACTCGCTGGGGCTCTTCCAGCAGCGTCCCTCCCAGGGATGGGGCACCGAGGCGGAGATCCTCGACCCGATCCACTCCACGAACGCCTTCTACGACGCGCTCGAGAAGGTCGCGAACTACGAGAGCGGCGACATCAACGACGTCGCCCAGAAGGTGCAGCGCAGCGGGCACCCCGAGGCCTACCGCGACCACGAGACCGAGGGACGGATCTACGCCTCCGCCCTCACCGGCCGCTCCCAGGCGAACCTCGTGTGCACCCTCGACGCGGCGACCGGCACCGTCTCCCCGGACGGCGTGCGCTCCGAGCTCGCCCGCCAGTTCCCGCGGCTCACCGAGGCCGGCTCGCTCCGCACCACCCTCGAATCCGCATCCTCCGTGAGCGCAGGGACGCCCGACGGCGCGGGGGCGACCGCCCTCGTCGTCGACACCGGGGACGACGAGGCCCTCGGCTGGGCCGTCGCCAACTGGGCCGTGGCCCGCGCGGCGGAGGACTCCGTCGTCCAGGTCGAGCACGCCGGGCGGGTCTGGGACCGCTCCGCCCGCGGCGAGGACGCGACCACCTGGGGCTCCGCCGAGGACGCCGCCGACGGCCGCGTCGTCATCCTGGTCTCCGGAGGCTGAAGGAGCTACATGACAGGACCCGCAGGAGCCCCGTCGAGATCGACGTGCGGGTCATGGCCGACGGCGCCGTCGTCCTGCTGAGCCGTGACGCCGGAACCTCACGAACCGGCAACGCGAGAGGGGCCGGGGACGTGCGTCCCCGGCCCCTCTCGCATGGGCGCTCAGCGGGCGCGGTGCGATGCCGCCGCCCACCCGGCCTCAGTGGTCGAAGCGGCGCTCCTTGGCGAGCTTCTCCTGGTGCTCGCGGTGCTGCGCGGCGAGCTCCTCGTGGAGCTGCTCGAGGCGCAGCTCGGTGGTGCCGGTGCGGGCGGCCATGTCGACGTACTCGCGGCGCGGCTCACCGGTGTAGATCTGGCGCGGGCGGCCGATCTTCGTGTCCGGGTCGTGCACCATCTCCTGCCACTGGGCGATCCAGCCGGGCAGGCGGCCGATCGCGAAGAGCACGGTGAACATCTCGGTCGGGAAGCCGATCGCCTTGTAGATGATGCCCGTGTAGAAGTCGACGTTCGGGTAGAGCTTGCGCTCGATGAAGTAGTCGTCCTTGAGGGCGATCTCCTCGAGCTTCATGGCGAGCTCGAGACGCTCGTCCTGCACGCCGAGGCGCTCGAGGACGTCGTCCGCGATGGTCTTCACGAACTTCGCGCGCGGGTCGTAGTTCTTGTAGACGCGGTGACCGAAGCCCATGAGGCGGATGCCGTCCTCGCGCTTCTTCACCTTCTCCATGAACACCTTGGGGTCCATGCCCTCGGCGCTGATGGTGTCGAGCATCTCCATCACCGCGGCGTTCGCGCCGCCGTGGGCGGGGCCGGAGAGCGCGCCGATGCCCGCGGAGATCGAGGTGAACAGGTTCGCCTGCGCGGAGCCGACGAGGCGCACGGCCGAGGTCGAGCAGTTCTGCTCGTGGTCGGCGTGGAGGATCAGCAGCTGCTCCATCGCCCGCGCGATGACCGGGTCCGCGACGTACTCCTGGACCGGGAAGCCGAAGGTCAGGCGGAGGAAGTTCTCGATCAGCGAGAGCCGGTTGTCCGGGTAGAGCAGCGCGTGGCCCTGCGCGATGCGGTGCGCGTAGGCGGCCATGGTCGGCACCTTCGCGAGCAGCCGCACCGAGGACAGGCGCACCTGCTCCTCGTCGAACGGGTCCAGCGAGTCCTGGTAGAAGGTGGACAGCGCGGAGACGCCGGCCTGCAGCACGGCCATCGGGTGCGCGTCACGCGGGTACGCCTCGAACATGCGCTTGAAGCGCTCGTCGAGCATGGAGCGGTGCTCCACCTGCGTGGTCCAGTTCTCCAGCTGTCCCTGCGTGGGCAGCTCGCCGTTGATGAGCAGGTAGGCGACCTCGAGGAAGGTCGACTTCTCCGCGAGCTGCTCGATCGGGTAGCCGCGGTAGCGCAGCACGCCCTCGTCGCCGTCGATGTAGGTGATCGCCGAGGTGGTGTTGGCGGTGTTCATGAAGCCGGGGTCGAAGGTGACCGCCCCCGTCTCCTTGCGCAGCGGACCGATCGCGATGCCCGGGTTCCCCTCGACGGCGTCGACGACGGGGAGGTCGAGGGTGTGGTCGCCGTAGGCGAGGCGTGAGGTCGGCGTCGCGTGATCCATGGGCTCTCCGTTGTGCGTTGTCGGATCCTTCAGGGGCGCTCGAGGTGCTCGAGGCGCCCGGCGGCGGCGGCGATCCGCTCGTCCGTCGCGGTGAGCGCGACGCGCACGGTGGAGCCGCCCCCCTCACCATAGAACATCCCCGGAGCGACCAGCACACCGGCACCTGCCAGACGCTCGACCGTGACCATCGCGTCCTCCCCGAAGGAGGTCCACAGGTAGAGCCCGGCCTGGGAGCCGCTGATCTCGCCGCCCGCGGCGCGCAGGGCCGGGGCGAGGATCGCGCGGCGTGCGCGGTAGATCTCACGCTGGGCCGCCACCGCGTCGTCGTCGCCGAGCGCCGTGGCCATCGCCGCCTGCACGGGCCCGGGGATCATCATCCCGGCCTGCTTGCGGATCGCCAGCAGCTCCCCCACGAGGGCGGGGTCGCCGGCGACGAAGGCCGCGCGGTAGCCGGCGAGGTTGGACTGCTTGGACAGCGAGTAGACGCACAGCACGCCGTCGAGCGAGCCGCCGTTGACCCGCGGGTCCAGCACGGAGGGGACCTCGTCGACGGTCCACGGCAGCAGGGCGTAGCACTCGTCGGAGGCGACGACGATCCCCCGCTCCCGGGCCCAGGTGACGAGCGCGGCCATCTGCGGGACCGTCAGCACGTCGCCCGTGGGGTTCGAGGGCGAGTTCAGCCACAGCAGCCGGATCCGCGACACGGCGGCCGGGTCCGGCAGCGCGGCGTCGCCGTGCTCGGCGAGGGTGACGAGGTCCAGCGGCAGGGACTGCGCTCCCACGAACCGGGCGCCCATGTCATAGGTGGGGTAGGCGATCGCGGGGAAGGCGACGATCTCCTCCGGCCCGATGCCCAGCTGGAAGGGCAGGTGCGCGACGAGCTCCTTGGAGCCGACGGTGGGCAGCACGCCGTCCACGTCGATCGTCCCGGGGGCGCCGCGGTGCCGGCGGACGAAGTCCACGAGCGCCGCGCGCAGCGCGGGGGTGCCGACGGTCGTCGGGTAGCCGTGGCTGTCCGCGGCGGCGGCGAGCGCCTGCTGCACGGAGGCGGGGGTCGGGTCCACGGGCGTGCCCACCGAGAGGTCGACGAGGCCGTCCTCGTGGGCGGCGGCGCGCTCCTTGGCCCCGGCGATCGCGTCCCACGGGAAGGCGGGGAGGCGGGCGGCGAGGGGGCGACGCGGGGAGTGCATCAGTCCTCGGCGCCGGACTGCGGCGGGAGCGCCTCGATGATCGCGTGGTCCTTGTCGATCACGCCCATCTTGGCGGCGCCGCCGGGGGCGCCGAGCTCGTCGAAGAACTCGACGTTGGCCTTGTAGAACTCCGCCCACTGGTCGGGGAGGTCGTCCTCGTAGTAGATCGCCTCGACGGGGCACACGGGCTCGCAGGCGCCGCAGTCCACGCATTCGTCGGGCTGGATGTACAGCGAGCGGGACCCCTCGTAGATGCAGTCCACGGGGCACTCGTCCACGCAGGCACGGTCCTTGACGTCGACGCAGGGCAGGGCGATGACGTACGTCATGAGGGCGGCTTCCTTCCACGGGGTGACCGCACCATCATCGCACCGACGGGGCGGGCGGCGGAGCCCCGACCGCCGGATGCCGCGCAGACGTGATCCGTCGAACACCGCGGCCGCCGAGCGGCGGGCGCTATGTTCGGGGGATGACCAGCGAGACCCGCCCCGGATGGGCACCGTTCCTCGAGGTGGGACGGCGTGTCACACTTCGCCACGCGATCGATCCGGCGACCGCTCCCTGCGGCGAGCGGATGAGCGACGCGCTCGGCACGATCACCGCGACGGACGAGCGCGCGGTGACCGTCATGACCCGGCGCGGCGAGATGCGGGTACCGCGCCCCCTGGTCATCGCCGCGAAGGAGGTCCCGCCTCCGCCGGAGCGCCGTGACGGGAGCTCCGGGCGCTGAGCACGTAGCCGGCCCCGCTCACCACGTGCACCGCGACGCCGACCCACAGCAGCACCTGCACGGCGCCCACGAGACCCGGGGCCCAGGCGGCGGCCGCGGCCAGCAGGAACACGGAGGTCATGAGCAGCGCCGTGCGGATCTTCCCGAGCCAGGAGACGCGGATCCGGCCTCCGAGCGCGGCGCCCGAGGCGAGCGCGGTGACGGCGAGGTCGACGAGCAGGATCACGACGAGCGCCGCCCACGGGAGCAGCCCGGCGAGGGCGAGGGTCAGCACGATCGCGACCAGCCCAATCCGGTCCGCGATCGGGTCGATGATCTCCCCCACCCGACTGGTCTGCCCGAGCGTGCGGGCGAGCAGGCCGTCGACCCAGTCGGTGCTCGCCCACACCAGCAGCAGGACCACGGCGAGGGTGTCCGGGCCGCGCGCGAGCAGCACGCACACGGGGGCGAGCAGGACGAGCCGCAGCAGGGTCACGGCGTTGGGCAGCGTGGCCCAGTCGCGATCCGCCGCGTCCGTGCTCACGACCGCTGCCCCTCCTCCGCGCGGGCACGCGCCTCCCGGGCACGGGTGCGCGCCTGCTCGAGGCGACGCACCGCGGGGAGGCTCAGCAGACCCGCCGCGAGGAACGGGATCCCCATGCCGAGGCCCTGCACGATCCAGCCGGAGTACTGCGCCTGGTCACCGATCACCCCGGGCAGGAGCACTCCCCCGCCGGCCCCGTTGCCGAGGAACGGCGTGGCGAGGATGCCCCACAGCGCCCCGGAGACCGCGAGCGGCAGCCGGGACCCGGTGACCGCCCAGAGGAACGCGCAGGTCATCACCTGGTAGACCGTGCACAGCAGCAGGCCGGCCGGGATCGTGATCCCGAGCAGGTCCAGCGTCAGGCGGTGCACGGTGACCAGGACGAGCACCGACAGCACCGTGGGCAGCACGGCGAAGGCCGCGTGCCCGACGGTGCGACGGATGTTCACTTCTTCGCGCGCGAACGGGAGCGGGCCCGCTCCCCGGCGTTGAGGATCACCTTGCGGATCCGCACGATCTCCGGGGTGACCTCGACACACTCGTCCTCGCCCGTGAACTCGAGGGACTCCTCGAGCGTGAGCTTGCGCGGCGGCACGAGGTTCTCGAAGGAGTCGGCGCTGGCGGCGCGCATGTTCGTCAGCTTCTTCTCCTTCGTGATGTTGACGTCCATGTCCTCGTTGCGGGAGTTCTCGCCGACGACCTGGCCCTCGTAGACCTCGCTCGTGGGCTCCACGAAGAAGGAGCCGCGCTCCTGGAGGTTGATCATCGCGTAGGGGGTCACGACGCCCGGGCGGTCCGCGACGAGCGAGCCGGTGGCCCGGAACTCGATCGCGCCCATCCACGGCTCGTAGCCGTCCGCGTAGGAGGAGGCGATGCCGTTGCCGCGGGTCTCCGTCATGAAGCGGGTGCGGAAGCCGATGAGGCCGCGCGAGGGCACCACGAACTCCATGCGCACCCAGCCGGAGCCATGGTTGCTCATGGTCTCCATGCGGCCCTTGCGGCTCGCCATGAGCTGCGTGACGGTGCCGAGGAACTCGTCGGGGACGTCGATCGTCATCCGCTCGACGGGCTCGTGGGTCTTGCCGTCGATCTCACGGGTCAGCACGGTCGGCTTGCCGACGGTGAGCTCGAAGCCTTCACGGCGCATCTGCTCGACGAGGATCGCGAGCGCGAGCTCGCCGCGGCCCTGGACCTCCCAGGAGTCCGGGCGGTCCGTGGGGACCACGCGCAGGGACACGTTGCCCACGAGCTCCTGGTCCAGGCGGTCCTTCACCTGGCGGGCGGTGAGCTTGTGGCCCTTGCCGTTCTTGCCGGCGAGCGGGGAGGTGTTGATGCCGATGGTCATGGAGATCGCCGGCTCGTCGACCGTGATCAGCGGCAGGGGCTGCGGGTCCTCGACGTCGGCGAGGGTCTCGCCGATCATGATCTCGGGGATGCCGGCGACGGCGACGATGTCACCGGGGCGGGCGGTGCGGGTCATCTGCTCACGGGCGAGGCCCTTGGTCTCGAGCAGCTCGGTGATCTTCACGGTCTTGGTGGTCCCGTGCTGGGTGCACCAGGCGACCTGCTGGCCCTTGGTGAGCTCGCCGTTCTTCACGCGCAGCAGCGCGAGGCGTCCCAGGAACGGAGAGGCGTCGAGGTTGGTGACGTGGGCCTGCAGCGGCATCTCGTCGTCGTAGCTCGGGGCGGGGATCGACTCGAGGATCGTCTTGAACAGCGGCTCGACGTTCTCGGAGTCGGGCAGCTCGCCGTCGGCCGGCTTCGTCATGCTCGCGCGGCCGGCCTTACCGGAGGCGTACACGACGGGCACGTCCAGGAGCGCGTCCAGGTCGAGGTCGGGGACCTCGTCGGAGAGGTCCTCGGCGAGGCCGAGGAGGAGGTCGGTGGCCTCGCCGACGACCTCGTCGATGCGGGCGTCGGGGCGGTCCACCTTGTTGACCACGAGGATCACGGGGAGCTTCGCGGCGAGCGCCTTGCGGAGCACGAAGCGGGTCTGCGGGAGCGGGCCCTCGGAGGCGTCGACGAGGAGCACGACGCCGTCCACCATCGACAGGCCGCGCTCGACCTCGCCGCCGAAGTCGGCGTGGCCGGGGGTGTCGATGACGTTGATGATGATGCCCTCGGGCTCACCGATCGCCTCGGCCGAGGGGCCGGTGTAGCGGATGGCGGTGTTCTTCGCGAGGATCGTGATGCCCTTCTCGCGCTCGAGCTCGCCGGAGTCCATCGCCCGCTCGTCGTGCTTGTCGTGGTCGCCGAAGGCGCCGCCCTGGGTGAGCATGGCGTCGACCAGGGTGGTCTTGCCGTGGTCGACGTGGGCGACGATGGCGACGTTTCGCAGGTCGTTGCGGTGCTGGAGGGTCATGCGCGGGAGCTCGTCTCTGACGGAGGTGCGGGGCACGGTCCAGCTGCTCACGTCGCGGGTCCCCCGCACGACATGCTCCTGGGCCGGACCGATTCTAACGGTCCGGCCCAGGATTCCTCAGGGGTCAGGGATGAGAGCTTCGACGCCCTCCGCGCTCACGGCTCAGACGTGACCGGCCTGGGAGAAGGGATCGATGATGTCCTCCGGGCCCTCGCCGTGCTCCGTGACGGTCTCGTCGGCCGGCCCCGCGGGCGCCTCGACGTCGATCGTCTCCGCGCCCGCGAGCGGGATGGAGCCGCCGGGGATCGCGGCGAGCAGGCGCCGGGTGTAGTCCTGCTGCGGGGAGTGGAAGACCTCGTCGGTCGAGCCCTGCTCCACGAGCTTCCCCTTCTCCATGACCAGGGTGCGGTCCGCGATCTGGCGGACCACGGCGAGGTCGTGGGTGATGAAGAGGTAGGACAGCCCGAGCTCGGCCTGGAGATCGTTGAGCAGGTGCAGCACCTGGTCCTGGACCAGCACGTCGAGGGCGGAGACCGCCTCGTCGCACACGACGACCTCGGGGTCCAGCGCGAGGGCGCGGGCGATCGCCACGCGCTGGCGCTGGCCGCCGGAGAGCTCGTTGGGGAAGCGGCGCATCATCGCCGCCGGCAGCGCGACCTTGTCGAGCAGGTCGCGGACCTTCGCCTCGCGGCCCTTCGCGTCGCCGATGCCGTGCAGGCGCATCGGCTCCTCGATCGTGCTGAAGATCGAGTACATCGGGTCGAGCGTCCCGTAGGGGTTCTGGAAGATCGGCTGCACGCGGCGGCGCAGCGTTTTCAGCGCAGACCCCTTGTAGGTGGTGACGTCCTTGCCCTCGAAGAGCACCCGGCCCGAGGTGGGCTGGAGGAGCTTCAGCACCATCTGCGCGACGGTCGACTTGCCCGAGCCGGACTCGCCGACGATCGCGGTGGTGGTGCCGCGCTCGAGGGAGAAGGAGATGTCGTCCACGGCGGTGAACGGCGTGGTGCGCCACGGGACGCTGCCGCGGATCGGGAACACCTTGGTCAGGTTGCGGGCCTCGATGATGGGGCCGTTCGCCTGCTCCGAGGGCTGACCGGCGGCGTGCTCCTGCGCCTGCTCGCGCACCTCCTCGCGCTCGGCCACGGAGACCAGGCGGCGCGAGGCGAGGCTCGGCGCGGCCGCGATGAGGCGCTTGGTGTACGGATGCTGCGGGGACTGCAGGATCTCGAGCGCGGGACCGGACTCGACGACCTGCCCCTTGTACATCACCACGAGGTGCTGGGCGCGCTCGGCGGCAAGTCCCAGGTCGTGGGTGATCAGCAGCACCGCGACGCCCAGCTCGCCCGTGAGGGTGTCGAGGTGGTCGAGGATCTGCTGCTGCACCGTGACGTCGAGCGCGGAGGTCGGCTCGTCGGCGATGAGCAGCTTGGGGCGGGCGGCGAGACCCATGGCGATGAGCGCTCGCTGCTTCATGCCGCCGGAGTACTCGTGGGGGTACTGGCCGGCGCGGCGCTTCGCGTCCGGCAGGCCCGCCTCCTCGAGCAGCTCCACGGCGCGCTGCTTCGCGGCGGCGCCCTTGGCGACGCCGTTCGCGGCGAGCGCCTCGGTGATCTGCGACCCCACCTTCCACATGGGGTTGAGGTTGCTCATCGGGTCCTGCGGGACCAGGCCCAGCTGGTCGCCGCGCAGGGCCCGGATCTGCTTCTCCGAGACATGCGTGATGTCGCGACCCTCGAAGAGGACCTGGCCGCGGGTGATGCTCCCGTTCTTGGGCAGCAGGTGCGCGATGCTTATCGCGGTCGTCGACTTGCCGGAGCCGGACTCGCCGACGATCGCGACGGTCTCCCCGGGGTACACCTCGAGATTCGCGGTGCGCACACCTCGGACCGGCCCGGTCGAGGTCGTGAACGTGATCTCGAGATCCCTGATCTCGAGCAGGGGCTGCTTCGTGGCGCTGTCAGGTGCGGCGCTCATCGCTTCCTCGCCTTCGGGTCCAGGGCGTCGCGGACGGCGTCACCGAGCATGATGAAGCTCAGCACGGTGATCGCGAGCGCCACAGAGGGGTAGAACAGCATCATCGGCTGGTTGCGCAGGGCATCCCTCGCACGGGAGATGTCGCCGCCCCAGGAGACGGCCGACGTGGGGAGCCCGACCCCCAGGAACGACAGGGTCGCCTCCGCGACGATGAAGACGCCGAGGTTGACCGTGGCCGTGACGATCACGGGGGCGATCGCGTTGGGGATCACGTGCTTCAGGAGGTTCGTGAGGCTCCCGGCGCCGAGCGCCGTCGACGCGGTGACGAAGTCCTGGCTCTTCGTCGAGATCACCGCGCCGCGCATGATGCGGGCGACGTTGGTCCAGCCGAAGATGCTCAGGACCATGATGACGGTCCACATGTTCATCTCGCCGAGTCGGGTCGCGATGACGATCGCCCCGAGGATCATCGGGACGGCGAAGAAGATGTCCGTGATGCGGGAGACGATCTCGTCGATCCAGCCGCCGACGTAGCCGGCGAGGGCTCCGATCGCGCCACCGAGGATCGTCGAGCAGATCATCGTGAAGAAGCCGATGATCACCGAGGTGCGGGTTCCCCACACCGTGCGGGCCAGCGTGTCGTAGCCCTGCCTCGTCGTGCCGAAGGGGTGCTCCGCGCTCGCAGGCTTGTTGGCCGAGGAGAGGTTGCCGTACGTGGGGTCCTGACTCGTGAACACGCCGGGGAACGCGGCGACGAAGAGCACGAGCAGGATCAGCAGCGCGGAGATGATGAACACCGGGTTGCGCACCAGATTGTGCACGGCCTCGGCCCAGAGCGAGCGAGGCGTCGATGAGGTGTCCGCAGCATCGACCTCCTGCAGCGGGGTCTCGTCGAGCGGGGCGACCCAGTGCTGGGCCTTCGGGCGCTGAGGGGCGCGGTTATCACTTCGCATAGCGGATCCTCGGGTCGAGCACGGCGTAGAGCAGGTCCACGATGAGGTTGGACAGCAGGAAGATGATCACGAGCAGGGTCACGAGGGACACGATCATCGGGGCTTCGCCGGCATTGATGGAGCGGAACAGCAGGGTCCCGACTCCGGGGATGTTGAAGATGCTCTCGGTGACGATCGCACCGCCCATCAGCGCGCCCAGGTCCGCACCGATGAAGGTGACCACGGGGATCAGGGAGTTGCGCAGGATGTGCTTGGTGACGACTCCGCCCCGGGAGAGGCCCTTGGCCGTCGCCGTCCGCACGTGATCCGCTCCGACCGTCTCTGCGATCGAGGTGCGCGTCAGCCGGAGGACGTAGGCGAAGGAGACCGCTCCGAGCACGAACCCGGGGACGAGCAGGTTCTGCCAGCTGGGGTCGCGACCCACGTTGATCGGGGCGATGCCGAGCTTCACACCGAGGATGAACTGGGCGACGAAGCCGAGCACGAAGGTCGGGACGGCGATCACGAGCAGCGAGAGGATGAGGAGCGTCGTGTCGATGAGCTTGCCCTTGCGCAGGCCGGAGATCACTCCGGCGATGACGCCGAACACCGTCTCGACGATCACGGCGATGATCGCGAGACGGATCGTCACCGGGAATGCGGCGGCGATCTGATCGGCGATCGGCCGGCCGTTGAAGCCCACGCCGAAGTCCAGCCGCACCACGTTGCCGAGGTAGATGAGCCACTGGATGATGACGGGCTTGTCCAGGTTGTACTGGGCGCGCAGCTGCTGCTCGACGGCCGGGGAGATCGGCTTGTCCCCCGCGAGGGTGAGGATCGGATCGCCGGAGGCGGCGAACGCGAGCAGGTAGACGATGAGCGTGGCGCCGAGGAAGACGGGGATCATCTGCAGCAGTCGCCGCACGATGTACCAGATCACGTCGTTCTCTTTCGAAGTCGGGCGGGGCGCGAGGACCCCCGGGCGTGCGACAGCGGGAACCGGAGGGATCCGGTTCCCGCTGTCGGGTGGTTCAGCAGGTCACTCGTGGGAAGCGGCGATCACTTCGTGATCTCGTAGTACAGCGGGACGGTGTCCCAGCCGTACTCGACGTTCGACACGAGGGACGAGTAGCCGCCGAAGGTGTTCTGGTACCAGAGCGGGACGACGGGCAGGTCGCGCATGATCAGCGCCTCGGCCTGCTTCCAGATCTTGATGGCCTCGTCCTCGCTCTCGGCGGCGAGACCGTCCGAGAGGAGCTGGTCGAACTCGGGGTTCTTGTAGTCGCCGTCGTTCGAGCCGTTGCCGTCCGCCGCGCCGGAGCCGTAGAGCGGGCCCAGGAAGTTGTACATGGACGGGTAGTCCGCCTGCCAGCCCGAGCGCCAGGTGCCCATGAGCTTCCGCGCGCGGATCTGCTCACGCATCTCGCCGAAGGCCGGGAACGGGGTCGGGTTCGCCTCGATACCGAGGGTGTTCTTGAGCGAGTTGCAGACAGCCTCGACCCAGTCGGCGTGGGGTCCGTCCGCGTTGTACGCGAGGGTGAGCGGTCCCTTGAAGGGGCTCTTCGCCTCCGCCTGCGCCCACAGGTCCTTGGCCTTGGCCTCGTCGAACTCGAGGACGTCAGCGCCCTCGATGTCGGTCGCACCGCCACCGGGGATCACCGGCGCGACGAAGTCCGTCGCCGGGGTGCGGGTGCCGAAGAAGAGGCTGTCGCAGATGCTCTTGCGGTCGATCGCGCGCGAGATCGCCTCGCGACGCAGCGCACCGGCCTCGCCCTCGAAGTTCGAGTCGTAGCCCGGGAGGGTGAAGGACTGGAAGACGGCGCCCGGATCGTTGACCGCGCGGTCGCCGAGGTCGCTCTCGAAGTTCTGCAGCTGCGACGTGGGGATCTGGTCGATGACGTCCACGTTGTCCGCGAGGAGATCGTTGTACATGGTCTCGTCGCTGTCGTACACCACGAAGGTGATGCCCGAGTTCTTGGCCTTGCGCGGGCCGTCGTAGTTCGGGTTCGGGACGAGGACGATCTCCTTGTCATGGGTCCAGGAGTCGACCATGTAGGGGCCGTTCGAGACCGGCTTCTCGCCGAACGCCTCGATGTCGTCGAAGGCGCTCGCGGGGAGCGGCATGTAGGCCGAGTAGCCGAGGCGGTTCGGGAAGTCGGACTGCGCGGAGACGAGCTGCACGGTGAACGTGGTGTCGTCGACGACCTCGAGCCCGGGGAGCTTCGCGTCGGCGGCGACGTCCTCCTTGGACAGATCCGCGTAGCCCTCGATCGGCTCGAAGAAGTACTGGCCCAGCTGGGCGTTCGCGGCGTTCGCACCGAAGTTCCAGGCGTCGACGAAGGACTGCGCGGTGAGGTCGGAGTCGTCGGAGAACTTCAGGCCGGACTTGATCTTGATCGTCCAGTGCTGGTTGTCGTCGGACTCGATCGACTCCGCGAGGTCGTTCTCGGCCTTGCCGTCCGCCGTGTAGTACACGAGGCCGGCGAAGATCGAGGTGACGACGCGACCGCCGCCGACCTCTCCGGTGTTCGTCGGGACGAGCGGGTTCTCGGGCTCGGTGGTGTTCGCAAAGATCATCTCACCGGAGCCGGATCCGCCGTCGGATCCGCCGGAACCGCCGGAGGAGCCACCGGTGCAGGCGGCGAGCGTGGCTGCGGCGACGCCGGTGGCAGCGGTGCCGAGCATCATGGAGCGGCGCGAAAGGGCCATGGGGATCTCCTGGGAGTGCTGTGTGTGGCGCCGACTACACCGGGCGCCGTGACGTCAAGTGTGCACCAGGGGTTGTCAACCTTTGTCCACCCGGCGGTAACGCTTCGGTCTCGGATACCCCAGGACGGTTCCCAGGAACACAGGGCACGCGCACACCCGCCCGCGCGCTCCGGGTGGAGAATGGGGCCATGACTTCTCCTGATGCCCCTGTCAGCGGCGCCACCGCGCCGGTCGATCCCACCACCACCCCGGCGTGGGAGGCGCTCGAGGCGCACGACGCCGAGATCAGCGGCTCCCTGCGCGAGTGGTTCGCCGAGGACCCGCAGCGTGCCGTCCGCTTCACCCACGACGCGGCCGACCTCCACGTTGACCTCTCCAAGAACCTCGTCACCGCCGAGACCGTGGACCTCCTCCTCCAGCTCGCCGAGCAGACCGGCGTGCTCGCGCGCCGCGACGCGATGTACGCGGGCGCCCACATCAACACCACCGAGGACCGCGCCGTGCTGCACACCGCGCTGCGCCGCCCCGCCGGGGCCTCCCCCGCCCTCGTGGTCGACGGCCAGGACGTCGACCACGACGTGCACGAGGTGCTGGGCCGCATCGCGGACTTCGCGACCAAGGTCCGCTCCGGCGAGTGGACCGGCGTCACCGGCAAGCGCATCGAGACGGTCGTGAACATCGGCATCGGCGGCTCGGACCTGGGCCCCGTCATGGTCTACGAGGCGCTGAAGCCCTACGCGCAGGAGGGCCTCACCGCCCGCTTCATCTCGAACATCGACCCGACGGACGCCTACGAGACCACCGCGGACCTCGACCCCGAGACCACTCTCGTCATCGTCGCCTCGAAGACCTTCACGACCCTCGAGACGATCACCAACGCGCGCCTCGTGCGCACCTGGCTGCTCGACGGCCTCCGGGCGAAGGGCCTCACCGCGGAGCAGGAGAAGGAGGCCGTCGCGAAGCACTTCGTGGCCGTCTCCACGGCGCTCGACAAGGTCGCCGAGTTCGGCATCGACCCGGAGAACGCCTTCGGGTTCTGGAGCTGGGTGGGCGGCCGCTACTCCGTGGACTCCGCGATCGGCACCGTGCTCTCGACGGTGCTGGGCCCGGAGGTCTTCGAGGAGCTGCTCGCCGGCTTCCACGCGATGGACGAGCACTTCGCGACCGCCCCGGCGGAGCAGAACGTGCCGCTGCTCATGGGCCTGCTGAACGTGTGGAACGTGAACTTCCTCGAGGCGGAGACCCACGCGGTCCTCCCCTACTCCCAGTACCTGCACCGCTTCCCCGCCTACCTCCAGCAGCTGACGATGGAGTCCAACGGCAAGTCGGTGCGCTGGGACGGCTCGACCGTCGTCACCGAGACCGGCGAGGTCTTCTGGGGCGAGCCCGGCACCAACGGTCAGCACGCCTTCTACCAGCTGATCCACCAGGGCACCCGGATCATCCCGGCGGACTTCATCGCCTTCGCGACCCCGGCCCGCCCCCTCAAGGACGGCGAGCAGGACGTGCACGAGCTGTTCCTCGCGAACTTCTTCGCGCAGACCAAGGCCCTCGCCTTCGGCAAGACGGCCGACGAGGTCCGCGCGGAGGGCACCGAGGGTGCGCTCGTCGCGGCCCGCGAGTTCTCCGGCGACCGCCCGACGACCTCGATCATGGCGCCCGCGCTGACCCCGTCCGTGCTGGGCCAGCTCATCGCGCTGTACGAGCACATCACCTTCGTCCAGGGCGCCGTGTGGGGCATCAACTCCTTCGACCAGTGGGGCGTGGAGCTCGGCAAGCAGCTCGCGAAGGGCCTCGCCCCCGCGGTCGCGGGTGACGAGTCCGCGATCGCCGCGGAGGACGCCTCCACCGCGGGGCTCATCCGCTACTACCGCGAGCACCGCGCCTGAGCGGAGCGCTCACGGCGGCACCGCAGCACAGCACAGCACAGCACAGCATGACGACGGGGCGCCGTCGCCGGGAGCATCCCGGTGACGGCGCCCCGTCGGCGTCGGTGGCGCAGGGCCCTCACTGGAGGAAGTCGACGTCCTTGGTCTCCTTGCCGATCGTGATCGAGATCAGCGTGATGAGCGCGGCGAGGGTGAGGTAGCCGCCCACGAGCCACAGCTTCCCGTCCCCGGCGCCCCACAGGGCGATGAGCGCGTACGGCGCGGGCGCCGCACCGATCACGGAGGCCATGTTGTAGCTGATGGCGCTGCCCGTGTAGCGGACGTCGGCCTTGAACATCTCCGGCAGGAAGGACGCCATGGGGCCGAAGGTCAGGCCCATGAGCGAGAAGCCGATGATGAGGGTGGCCATGACGCCGGCGTCGCCCGCGTGCAGCAGCGGCTGCACGAGGAAGCCGTAGACGCCGATCGCGATCGTCACGCCGATGAGGTGGCGACGGCGGCCCAGGCGGTCCGCCATCGGCCCGGAGACCAGGGTGAAGATCCCGAAGAACACGACGCCGATGATGAGCCGGGTGAGGAAGCCCGCCCGCTCGTAGCCGAGGCCCGGCACCGCGGCGTCCGCCGGGGTGGTGCCGACGACGGTGAGGAACGCCGTCATCAGGTAGAAGAGGACGTAGGTCGCGACCATCGCGAGGGTCGCCGCGATGAGCGGGCGCCAGGCGGTCGTGAAGACGCGCGCGAGCGGCACGGTCGCCACACGCTGCTCGTCGAGGACCTTCTGGAAGGCCGGGGTCTCCATGAGCTTCAGGCGCACCCAGAGGCCCACGACGACCAGCACCGCGGAGAGCAGGAACGGGATCCGCCAGCCCCAGGAGGCGAACTGCGCTTCGTCGAGGGTGAGGCTGAGGATCACGAACAGCACGTTCGAGAGGATGAACCCGATCGGGGCGCCCAGCTGGGGGAAGGTGCCGTAGAGGGCGCGCTTGCCCTCGGGGGCGTTCTCGGTCGCGAGCAGCGCGGCGCCGGACCACTCGCCGCCGAGGCCGATGCCCTGGCAGAAGCGCAGCAGCACGAGGATGGTCGGGGCGACGACGGCGAAGCCGGGCGTCGAGGCGGAGGGCAGCAGGCCGATGAGGAAGGTCGCGATGCCCATGACGAGGAGGCTCGCCACGAGGGTCTTCTTGCGGCCGATCCGGTCGCCGAAGTGCCCGAAGATGATCGAGCCGATGGGCCGGGCGAAGAAAGCGACGCCGAAGATCGCGAAGGAGCTCAGCAGCTGCGTGGTGGTGTCCTGCTTGGGGAAGAACAGGGCCGGGAACACGAGCGAGGCGGCGGTCGCGTAGGCGTAGAAGTCGAAGAACTCGATGGTCGTGCCGATCATCGAGGCCCCGATCACCCGCCCTCGGGTGTTCGCGGGCGCCGCTGCCGGCGCGGAGGAGGTGCTTGTCGTACTCACCTGCGCGACGATACGCCCGGGTCTCACCATCCGGGACATGCCATCCGCATCCTGGACCCGGGTCACGGCTGGGTCCCGACCTCGGACAGCGCTCGCCGCTCGCCTCCCCCACCTGGGAGGATCACCGGGACCGACAGTGCGTGCCCGGGGCCGCGCTGTGCCATCGCTGGAGGGGGACCCCATGGAAGCATTGGTGCCGATCATCGGCATCGCAGCCGTCGTGATCGTCGTGCTGCTCATCCTGCTGCTCGTGCTGCTGCGCAGCTACCGCATCGCCGCGCCGAACGAGGCGCTCATCATCACCGGCCGCGGCGCGAAGGCCACCCCCACCGGGGACATCGACCTCGAGTCCGGCGGCGCCCGCGTCGTCATCGGCGGCCGCGCGATCGTGCGCCCCATCGTCGACCGCGCCTTCGTGCTGAGCCTCAGCTCGCGCCAGATCCCCGTCGAGGTCGAGGGATACTCGATGAACGGCATCTTCCTGCGCCTGCGGGGCGTCGCGCAGGTGAAGGTCGGCGGCAACGTGGACGACGTCCGCAAGGCCTCGCAGCGCTTCCTCGATCAGCAGCAGCAGATCGACCACTACACCCAGGAGATCCTCTCCGGCACCCTGCGCGCCGTCGTCGGCACCCTGACGGTCGAGCAGATCATCCGCGACCGCGCCTCCTTCGCGAGCCAGGTGCAGGCCGAGGCCGAGCACTCGATGAACAACCAGGGACTGGTCATCGACACCTTCCAGATCTCCGCGGTCGAGGACGACGGCTCCTACCTCCGCGACTGGGGACGGCCCGAGGCCGCGCTCGTCGCCAAGCGCGCCGCGATCGCCGAGTCCGACGCGAACCGTGAGTCCACCCAGGCCAAGAACCTCAACCTCCAGCAGGAGGCGGAGTCCAAGCAGGCCTTCGACCTGCGCCAGGCGGAGATCAAGGAGCAGACCGACGCCCGCCAGGCCGTGGCCGACGCCGCCGGCCCGCTCGCCCGCGCCGCCCAGCAGCAGAAGATCATCGAGCAGGAGGAGCTCATCGCGGTCCGCAACAACGACCTGCGCGAGAAGCAGCTCGTCGCCGAGGTCCACAAGCCGGCCGAGGCCAAGCGCTATGCCGAGCAGCAGGACGCGGACTCCAAGAAGTACGCACGCATCGCCGACTCCGAGGCGCAGCTGACCGACGAGCGCAACCGCGCCGAGTCCCGCAAGGTCTCCGCCGACGCGGAGGCCCACGCGATCGAGGCCCGCGGCCGCGCCGAGGCCGAGGTCGAGCTGCAGCGCCGCTCGAAGGACGCCGAGGCCGTGCGCCTCGAGGGTCAGGCGAGCGCCGACTCCCTGCGCGCCCAGGGCGAGGCCGAGGGCGCATCCATCCGCGCCAAGGGCGACGCGGAGGCGGAGACCACCCGCGCCCGCGCGGAGGCGTACAAGCAGTTCAACGACGCCGCCGTGCTCGCGCAGGTGCTCGAGGTGCTGCCGACGGTCGCCGGCGAGCTCGCGAAGCCCTACTCGAACATCGACAAGCTCTCCGTGTTCTCCACGGACGGCGAGGCGAAGATCGGGCAGAACATCTCCGTGGGCCTCGCGCAGGTGCTCGACATGGTCAGCTCCACCACCGGGATCGACTTCGGCGAGACCCTCCAGCGGGCCTCCGAGGGCGGCCGTGCGGTGCGTGCCGAGGCGGAGAGCTCCTCCGCCCCGGCTCCTGCCGTGTCCGCCTCGTCCGCCCCGTCGGCACCGGCAGCGGCTCCCGCGGTCCGGCCGGCCCCCTCCGAGGAGGATGCCCCCGCGGAGGACTGACCTCCCCACCGCACGGCGCGCCCCGGTCCCTCCTGCGAGGTGCCGGGGCGCGCCGTGTTCCCGGTCGTCCGATCAGGAGCGATCGGCTCCCGGTCGCTCCGCGTCGCCGATCTCGCCCAGCAGCGCCTTCGCGTAGGAGGACTGCACGGATTCCTCGTCCGAGGGGTGGTACATGCCCGCGCGCACATCGCGGGAGAGCCGCTCGAGCTCGCTGCGGCGGAAGAAATGCGCGCCGCCGCTCGCGCGCAGCACCTCGTCCACGGCAGCGATCGCGGCCTCGGTGGAGCGGGACTTCACGCCGGAGAGCTGCAGGAACCAGCGCGGGCCGTGGTCGGTGGTCCCCGCGCCCCGCTCCCCCGTGCCGAGCGCGTCGAGATCCGCGGCGAGCTTCTCGATCTGGAGCACGGAGCCGTCCAGGGCGATCGCCGCGCGTGCGAGGCGCCGGCGCACGTCCGGGTCGTCGGCGTGGAGGATCCCGCGGGTCACGCTGCGGCGGGTCGTCGCGACCCCCGCGCCGAGCTCGACGGCCCGCTCAGCGAGGCCCGTGTACACCGCGGCCAGCAGCAGCTCGAAGGCGCCGAAGATCCCCATGACGAAGGGGTCCCCGTGGGGGCCGACGGGGGTCTGCGTGAGCACGCGGTCGGCGCTCAGCGGCGCCTCGTGCAGGCGCGTCGTGCGGGACTGGGAGGCGCGCATGCCGTGGGTGTCCCAGTCCTCGAGCACCTCGACGGCGTCCGTGCGCTCGAGGACGCCGAGCACGAGCCGCGGGTCGCTCTCCGAGGTCTCGGCGATCCGCCCGTGGACCACGAGCCGGTCCCAGACCGGGGCGAGGGACGTGAAGATCTTGGTGCCGGTGAGGCGGAAGCCGCCCTCGCCGTCCGGCACGGCATGGGTCGAGGAGTCGAAGAGCATCGCCTCGTTGCCGGCCTCGGAGATCCCGAAGGCGTGCAGCTCCCCCGCCGCGGCCTCCTCGAGCACCGTGCGCACCGCGGTGACACCCAGCCGGTGGGCGTGCAGCGCGGCGCCGGTGACGACGAGGTGCATGTTCATGGCGAGGGCGGTGGCCGGGGCGGCCTGCGCGAGCCGGCGCTGCACGCGGGTCGCCCCGAGCAGGCTCGCGCCGAGCCCGCCGAGCTCCTCCGGCACGAGCAGGCGCAGGTAGCCGCGCTCGCGGAGGTCCGCGAGGTCCTGCTCGGGGAAGGTGTTCTCCCGGTCGTGCACGACGGCACGCTCGCGGATCGTGGCCAGCAGGGCATCAGGCAGCAGATCGGTCTCGAGGCTCATGGTCCTACCGTAGGCCGACGGGCCCCGCACCGGCGCGCTCCGGGGCCGTTCTTCCTGCAGGTCACCCCCGCCTCCCACGGGTCCCCGCGCGGCTCAGCCGAGGTCGAGGTGGGCGACGATGAGGCGGTGGTCGGAGGCCGTGCTCCTCACCACGCGCAGCTCCCGGGCC
Source organism: Brachybacterium sp. SGAir0954 (assembly GCF_005490785.1). Lineage (GTDB taxonomy): Bacteria > Actinomycetota > Actinomycetes > Actinomycetales > Dermabacteraceae > Brachybacterium > Brachybacterium rhamnosum. The sequence goes on from NZ_CP027295.1 coordinate 2,961,478, forward strand.
CGGACGGGGCCGCGCAGCCAGATCGCGTCGAGCCGTCGCACCGGGAGGCGCACCGGCCAGGTCGCCCGCACGGGCCCGTGCGGGACCACCGCGCGCGCGAGGGACAGGACCCGCGCTGCGCGCGACGGGGCGCCGCCTGGAGGCGTCCCGTCCGGGGCGCGAGCGACCGTCCCCCGCCTGCGCTGCCGCGCCACCTCGATCGCGGCGTCGCGGAAGCCGCACCGCCGCAGGCCCCCGAGCTCGGGGGCGGAGGGATCGGCGTTGAGATCCCCCAGGAGCACGACAGGCCCCGCGTCCTCCGCGACGAGGCGCAGGATCTCCCGCACCTGGACGTCTCGATGGGACCGGTGGTCGTGGTCGAGATGGGTGACGAGCACCCGCACCGGCCCCGCCCCCGGCACCTCCACCCGCGCGTCGAGCACACCGCGGGGCTCCCGCAGCGGCCGGGGACCCGGCGCCCCGGGCAGCACATGCATGACCGCCTGCCCGATCGGTGCACGGCTCAGGAGGGCGACCCCGTAGCCGCCGCCCTCCCCGCGCACGATCGCGGGCCCGAAGCGCACGTGCATGCCGAGCGCCTCGCCCAGCAGCGACGCCTGATCCTGGTCCCGGGAGCGCACGCCGAAGCGGACGTCGACCTCCTGGAGGGCGACGAGATCCGCACCGGTCGCGGCGATCGCCGCGGCCGTGCGGGTCAGGTCGAGGCGACCGCGGGCGTCCGCACCGTGGTGGATGTTGAAGGTCGCGACGCGCACGGCGCTGCCCTGGTCACATCAGGCAGCCGGGACCCAGCAGCGCTTTCAGCGAGGCGTAGAGCGCGGGCGAGGGCGTCACCGAGAGCCGCTTGTCCAGCTGCATGAGCGTCGTGCGGCCCGGCTCCTGGAGCCGCAGGTGCACCTCGCTCGAGCCCGGGTTGTCCTCGAGCACCCCGCGGATGCCCTCGGCGACCTTCGAGGTCGCGCGCATCGCCGGCAGGACGAGCGTGACGGGGCCGTCCGGGCCGGAGCCCACCTCGGGGATCGACATCTCCATGACGCGCAGCTCGGGCATGCCCTTGGAGGTGTCCACCCGGCCCTTCATCGACACGACGAGGTCCTCGGCGAGCTCGGAGGCGACGGTCATGTACGTCGAGGGGAACATGAGACAGTCGATCGCGCCCTCGAGGTCCTCGACGGTGGCGATCGCCCACATGTCGCCCTTCTTGGTGGTCTTGCGCTGCAGGGTCGTGATGAGCCCCGCGATCGTGACCATCGTGCCGTCCTCGACCGCGCCGTCGTCCGCGAGGGCGCTGATCGCGATCGAGGAGTTCTGCGCGATCACGTGCTCGAGGCCGTACAGCGGGTGGTCGGAGACGTACAGGCCCAGCATGTTCCGCTCGAAGGCGAGCTTCTCCTTGCGGTCCCACTCGGGCAGCTCGGGGATCGTGAGGGTCGCGGCGGAGCCGGTGGCCATGCCGTCGTCGGCCCCGCCCCCGCCGAGCATGTCCGCGAAGAGGTCGTACTGGCCCTGGGCCTCCTTGCGCTTGACGTCGACCACGGAGTCCACGGCGTCCTCGTGGATGAGCACGAGGGAGCGGCGGTTGTGGCCCAGCGAGTCGAAGGCGCCGCCCTTGATGAGCGACTCGATCGTGCGCTTGTTGCAGACGCTGAGCGGCACCTTGTCGAGGAAGTCGGTGAAGGAGGTGAAGGCGCCCTTCTCCTCTCGGGCCCTGATGATCTCCTCCACGACGTTCGCGCCCACGTTGCGGATCGCGGAGAGGCCGAAGCGGATGTCGTCGCCGACGGCGGAGAAGTACAGGTCCGACTCGTTGACGTCGGGCGGCAGCACCGTGATCCCGCGGTGGCGGCAGTCGCCCAGGTACAGGCCGAGCCGGTCGCGGTTCTCCTGCGTGGAGGTGAGCAGCGCGGCCATGTACTCGGTCGGGTAGTTCGCCTTGAGGTACCCGGTCCAGTAGGAGACCACGCCGTAGGCGGCGGAGTGGGACTTGTTGAAGGCGTAGTCCGCGAAGGGCAGCAAGGTCTCCCAGAGCGCGGCGACGGCGGCGTCGGAGTAGCCGTGCTCCTTCATACCGGCCTCGAAGGAGACGTACTGCTTGTCCAGCTCAGCCTTCTTCTTCTTGCCCATGGCGCGGCGGAGGATGTCCGCCTCGCCGAGGCTGTAGCCCGCGACCTTCTGCGCGGTCTGCATGACCTGCTCCTGGTAGACGAGCACGCCGTAGGTCTCGCCGAGGATCTCCGCGAGCGGCTCCTCGAGCTCCGGGTGGATCGGCGTGATCGGCTGCAGGCCGTTCTTGCGCAGCGCATAGTTCGTGTGCGAGCCCATGCCCATCGGGCCCGGGCGGTAGAGCGCCGAGACGGCGGTGATGTCGCCGAACTTGTCAGGCTTCATCTGCCGCAGCAGGGTGCGCATCCCGCTGCCGTCCAGCTGGAACACGCCGAGCGTGTCGCCGCGCTGGAGCAGGTCGTAGGTGGCGGGGTCGTCGAAGGGCAGCTGCTCGAGGTCGACGGGCTCCTTGCCGTTGCGCTCGATGTTCTGCACCGCGTCGGAGAGCACCGTGAGGTTGCGCAGCCCCAGGAAGTCCATCTTCAGCAGGCCGAGCGTCTCGCAGGTCGGGTACTCGAACTGGGTGATGATCTGGCCGTCGGAGGGGCGGCGCATCATCGGGATGATGTCGGTGAGGGTGTGGCTGGACATGATGACCGCGCAAGCGTGGACGCCCCAGCCGCGGGTCAGGCCCTCGACGCCCTTCGCGATCCCGACGACCTTCTGGACGTCCGGGTCCTCGTCGTGGAGGCGGCGGAACTCGGTCGCCTCCGCATAGCGCTTGTGCTCGGGGTCGAAGATCCCCTTGATCGGGATGTCCTTGCCCATCACGGCCGGCGGCAGCGCCTTCGTGATCCGGTCGCCGACGGCGAAGGGATAGTCCAGGACGCGGGCGGCGTCCTTGAGGGAGTTCTTCGTCTTCATGACGCCGTAGGTGACGACCTGGGCGACCTTGTCGTCGCCGTACTTCTGCTCGACGTAGTCGATGACCTCGCCGCGGCGGCGATCATCGAAGTCGACGTCGAAGTCGGGCATGGAGACGCGGTCGGGGTTGAGGAACCGCTCGAAGAGCAGGCCGTGCTCGATCGGGTCGAGGTCGGTGATGCGCATGGCGTAGGCGACCATCGAGCCGGCGCCCGAGCCTCGGCCCGGTCCCACGCGGATCCCCTGCTCCTTGGCCCACTTGATGTAGTCGGAGACGACGAGGAAGTAGCCCGGGAAGCCCATCTGGAGGATGATCCCGACCTCGTAGTCCGCGCGCTGCTGGACGTTGTCGGGGATGCCGGCGGGGTAGCGGTACTCGAGGCCGTCCTGGACCTGCTTGACGAACCAGGAGTCCTCGTCCTCGCCGCCGGGGGTCGGGAAGTGCGGCATGTAGTTCGCGCCCTCGGCGGTCGTCGTGAAGGCGACGTCGCACATCTCGGCGATCCGCAGCGTGTTGTCGCACGCCTCGGGGAACTCGCGGAACAGCTCGCGCATCTGCTGGGCGGACTTCAGGAAGTAGCCGGAGCCGTCGAACTTGAAGCGGTCCGGGTCGGTGAGCTTGGACCCGGAGTTGATGCACAGCAGCACGTCCTGGATGGTCGCGTCCTGCTCGGTGACGTAGTGGAGGTCGTTGGTCGCGACGAGCGGGGCACCCACGGCCTTCGACACCTCGAGCAGGCCCTTCGTGACCCGCCGTTCGATGTCGAGCCCGTGGTCCATGAGCTCGATGAAGTAGTTCTCCTTGCCGAACATGTCCTGGAACTCGCCGGCGGCCTTGATGGCCTCGTCGACCTGTCCCAGGCGGAGCCGGGTCTGCACCTCGCCGGAGGGGCAGCCGGAGGTCGCGATGAGGCCCGGCGCGTACTTCGCGAGGATCTCGCGGTCCATGCGCGGCCACTTGCCCATCTGGCCGTCGAGGGAGGCGGCGGAGCCCAGGCGGAAGAGGTTGTGCATGCCCTCGGTCGACCTCGACAGCAGGGTCATGTGCGTGTAGGCGCCGCGCGCGGAGACGTCGTCGCCGGCGAGCTGCTGCTCCTTGGTCCCCCACTGCACGCGCGTGCGGTCGTGCCGGCTGGTCCCGGGCGTCACGTACGCCTCGACGCCGATGATCGGCTTCACCCCGGCGTTCGTCGCCGCGCGGTAGAACTCGTAGGCGCCGAAGAGGTACCCGTGGTCGGTGATCGCGACCGCGCTCTGCCCCTGGTGGGCGGCCTCGGCGACGAGCTTGTCGATCTTCGCCGCCCCGTCCAGGAGGGAGTAGTCGGTGTGGACGTGGAGATGGACGAAGTCGTCGTTACCCGCGGAAGCCATGCGCTCCAGCGTAGTCATCCCGCGGCCCCGACGTGCCGCGCGACGGGGGTCACGGAGGTCACCCCGGCGGGTCGGGGCGCAGGGGAATCCCCGGGGCCCGCGGGGCGTTCGGCGGCGGCTCCGGGGGGCGTCCGACGGGCCGGGACAGGGATCAGGCCGGGCGCTCGCCCGGGCCGTCCCCGGTGCCGTCGCCCTCGGCCTCGCGCTCGCGCAGGCTGTCCGTGAGCAGGGAGTCGACGTACTCGGCGGCCTCCTCGAAGGTGAGGGCGCGACCGTCGCGGCGGGGCGGCATGCCCTCGACGAAGGCGCCGCCGTGCCAGGCCATGGAGTCGTCCGGGAGGGCGGGGTCGTCGTCCCGCCACAGGTCCAGGGGCACGGCGTGCGCGGCGAGGTCCCGGGCGAGGGCGTCCGCCCGGTCGGGGCTGCCGGCGCGGGTGAACACGTCCACGAGCAGCGACTGCGCCGCCCAGGCGACGGCGTCGTCCTCCGGGGGCCGGGCGAACTCGGCCACCATCGCCGCGAAGCTCGCGGCGAGCTCCTCGTCGCCGTCCTCGTGATGGTCCTTCGCGACGCGCAGGGCGATCTGCGGCACGAGGTCCGTGACCTCCCACAGCACGCCGGCGCCGATGAGGCTCATGCCCATCCCGGTCGGGAAGTCCGGATGGGCGGCGATGGCGGTGTCCGGCACGCGGCCCGCCCGGCGGTCGTCGTCCGCGGCGAGGTGGGCGCGGCTCGCGGCGAGCACCGCCTCACGCGTGCGGTCCTCGTCGCGGAGCGCGAGCTCCGCCTCCTCAGGGTCCAGGCCCAGCACACCGGCCACCCGGGACCAGGGGAACGCCGCCCGCTCGAGGGCGCGGTCGCGGGAGGGGCGCTGCGGGTTCTCGCTCGCGGGGCTCATGGGTCGACCGTATCCGGCCGGGCGGCTCAGGCGTCGCGCAGGGCGTCGAGCGCGTGCTGGAGATCGCTCGGGTACTGCGAGGAGAAGGTGACCTGCTCCCGGGAGACGGGGTGCACGAAGGTCAGCTCCATGGCGTGCAGCCACTGCCGCCGCAGGCCCACCCGCTCGGCGAGCGTCGGATCGGCGCCGTAGAGCGGGTCCCCCACGAGCGGGTGGTGCAGGGCGGCCATGTGCACGCGGATCTGGTGCGTGCGGCCGGTCTCGAGCTTCACCCGCAGCAGCGTCGCGCCGGAGAGCTCCTCGAGCGTCGAGTAGTGGGTGACCGAGTGCTTGCCGTCCTGGCGCACCGCGAACTTGTAGTCGTGGTGCGGGGAGCGCCCGATCGGCGCCTCGATCGTGCCCGCGCCGCGATCCGGGCGGCCCTGGCAGACCGCGTGGTAGACCTTGCCGACCTCACGGGCCCGGAAGGCGTCCTTGAGCGTCGTGTAGGCGCGCTCGGTGCGGGCGACGACCATGAGGCCGCTCGTGCCCACGTCGAGGCGGCTGACGATCCCCTGGCGCTCCCCGTCGCCGCTCGTGCGGATGGAGACGCCGGCGGCGGCGAGGTGCCCCAGCACGGTGGGGCCTGACCAGCCGGCGCTCGGGTGCGCGGCGACGCCCACCGGCTTGTCGACCACGACGAGGTCCTCGTCCTGGTGGACGAGGCTCATGCCGGGGGCGATCTGCGGGCGCACCGCGACGGCGGGCGCCTCGTCCGGCAGGTGCACGAAGAGCATCATGCCGGGCTCGAGGCGCACGGAGCGCGAGGCGACGGCGCTGCCGTCGATCTCCACGTGGCCGGCGTCGATGAGATCCGCGGCGCGGGTGCGGGAGAGCCCCAGCATCCGGGAGAGCCCCGCGTCCACGCGGTCGCCGGCGAGACCGTCCGGGACCATGAGTGTGCGCTCGCTGCTCACGCCTCGCCCTCCTCGGGCGCGGGGGCCTCGGTCGTGTGGTCCTCGCGGTCCGTGGCGCCGGGGTCGGTCGCGACGCCGAGGACGCCGAGCAGCACGACGAGCACCGCGCCGCCCACCACGCCCATGTCGGCGACGTTGAAGACGGGCCAGTGGGGCAGCTCGAGGAAGTCGACGACGCCGCCGTGGAAGGGACCGGGCTCGCGCAGCAGGCGGTCGTGGATGTTGCCGAGGGCCCCGCCGAGGATCAGGGCGAGGGCGATCGCGTACCAGGGCGAGCGCACCGCCTTCACGGCGAAGACCACGACGCCGGCGGCGATGCCCATCTGCAGGACGGTGACCACGGGGGTGATCTCCGCGCCCATGCCCCAGGCGGCGCCGGTGTTGTACAGCAGCGTCAGCTGGAGGAGCTCACCGAGGAACGGCTGCGGCTCCAGGAGCGGCAGGTTCGCGACGGCCCAGTTCTTCGAGACCTGGTCGAGCACGAGGACCATGGCGCCGAGCAGCACGACGATCGCGAGCACCGCGGGCAGCGGGAGGCCCGCACGGCGACGAGCGCCGGACCCCACGGGTCCGGCGCTCGTCGAGGAGGAGGCGGGCTGGCTCACAGGCCGAAGTTCGCCTGCTTGTCCTGCGTCTCGTCGGTGTCGAGCTCGCGGAGCTGGTTCTCGAGGTAGTTCCGCAGGCGGTTGCGGTAGTCGCGCTCGAAGGTGCGCAGACCCTCGATCGACTTCTCCAGATCCGCCTTGGTCTTCTCGAGCGCCGCGAGGGTGCTCGCCGACTTCTCCTCGGCCTCGCCGACGATGCGCTTGTGCTCGTCGTTGGCCTCGGCGATGAGGCGGTCGCGCTCGTCCTCACCGTTCTTGACGTACTCGTCGTGCAGGCGGTTCGCGAGGGCGATGATGCCCGCGGCGTCGGTCGGCGCCGGGGCGGCGGCGGGAGCCTCGGCGGCCGGGGCCTCCGCGGACTGCTCGACCACGGGAGCGGGCTGCTCGGCGGCGACGGTCTCGGTGGTCGAAGGGGCCTCGTCCACGACCGTCTGCGGGGCGGTCTCGTCGACCTCGGGGGTCTCCGCGACGGCTGCGACGGGGGCGGCGGTCCCCTCGGCCTGCTCGGCCGGGACCTCGGTGGAGGCTGCCTGGGCGGACTCGAGCTCGGCGACGCGGTTGTGCGCCTCCTCGAGCTCCTTGGTCAGCCGGCTGTTCTCGTCGATGAGCTCCTGCAGGCGCGGCAGGATGTCATTGTCGAGGAAGTTGTCCACCTCGTCCATGTCGTAGCCCTCGGAGAACCGCACCGGGGTGAACCGCTTGTTCAGCAGGTCATCGGGCATCAGAGCCATGGGTCACCTTCTCGTTGCAGTCTGGGTCCGAACGCGCTTGCGCGCTGCTGGACAGAGTAGCGGATCGTGCAGGGCGTCGCGGTCAGACCGCGACGCGCCCCAGGACTCCCAGCAGGATCCAGCCCACGAGGAGCACGATCATGAGGCTGAGGTCCAGCGAGACCGCCCCGAGCCGGATGGGCGGGATGAGGCGGCGAAGACCCTTCACGGGAGGGTCGGTCAGCGTGTACACCACCTCGAACAGCACCAGCACGAGGCCGGTCGGCCGGAAGTCGCGCGAGTACGCCTGGATCCATTCCAGGACCAGGCGCGCCACGAGCACGATCATGTAGAGCAGGAGTGCGATGTACAGCACTCCTGCGATCACGGCCATCGAGGGTCAGCTCTGGTTGTAGAAGCTGCCCTCGTCGGGCGTGGTGTCGCCGTCGACCTCCACGAACTCCGGGGAGAGCAGGAAGACCTTGGACGTCACGCGCTCGATGGTGCCGCGCAGGCCGAACACGAGACCGGCGGAGAAGTCGACCATGCGCTTCGCGTCGCCGTCCTGCATGTCGGAGAGGTTCACGATGACGGGGACGCCGTCGCGGAAGGACTCGCCGATGGCCTTCGCGTCGTTGTAGGAACGCGGGTGGATCGTGGTGATGCGGTGCATCGACTCCTCCACGGAAGGCGCCACGGTCACGACGGACCGCTGACGGATCGGGGTGACCTGGGCCTCCCGGGCGGGGGCAGGCTCGGGGGTGCGCTCGGTGCGGCGGGGCTGTGCGGCCTCGTCGCGGGCGTCCCGCTCGTCCTCGTAGTACTCGTCGTCGACCTCGTTGGCGAGGCCGAGTGCGACCATGGCGTTGCGCCAGGTTCCCATGGCTGTTCTCCCACTTCGTTGTTCACGCTGACCTGGACCCCGGGGAAGCACGGGGAGTGCGCGGGGGCCCTGTGCGACGAACGTACCGCAGGGCCCTCCCGGCACGGCGCACCTGCACGGCGTGTCGCCGCGAGCCGCGACATGCGCTCGTGCTCACACCCGTGTGCTCACGCCCGGGCGATGACGCCCGCGAGGCGCCCGGTCCGGGCGCTGCGCCGGTAGGAGAAGAAGTCCTCGTCCTCGAGGGTGCAGGGGTGCCGGTCCTCGATGGCGGCGAAGGGGACGCCGGCGCCCACGAGCGCGGCGACCGCGCCGGCCGTGAGGTCGAGGGACGGCGTGCCCCAGGACGTCGTCGCGGCGAGCTCGGTGAGCTGCGCCGCGGACTCCTCGCGCATGGCGGCGGGGACCTCGTAGCACGCCCCGCAGATCGACGGGCCGATCGCCGCCCCGATCCGGGCGGGCACGGCCCCGAGCGAGGCCATCGCGCGGACGGTCTCCTGCAGGACGCCGTCCAGGAGGCCGCGACGGCCCGCGTGGGCGGCGCCGATCACCCCGGCGTCGGGATCGACGAGCAGCACAGGCAGGCAGTCCGCCACCATGATCGCGAGCGCCACGTCGCGGCGGTCGGTCACGAGGGCGTCGGCCGTGACGACCGGCACCGGGCCGGAGGCGGGCAGGACGTGGACGTCCGGTGAGTGCACCTGATCGACGAAGGCGAGCGGCAGTCCCACCTCGGCGGCGAGCAGCGCACGGTTGCGCTCGACGTCCGCCTCCTCGTCCCCCACGTGCCGAGCGAGGTTGAGGCCGGCGAAGTCGCCGCCGCTTACCCCGCCCGCGCGCCCCGTGAACAGGGAACGGGCCCCGCGAAGTCGCGGGGCCCGTGCCGTGAGGGGTGTCGTCACTTCAGGAAGGACGGGAGGTCGAGGTCGTCGTCGTCCGCCGGCGGCTCCTCGATGCGCGGCGGGCGCGCGGGCTGCGGCGCGACCGGCTGCGCGGGCGAGGGCTCGCTGCTCTGCACGGCGTCCTGCTCCTCGACCTCGGCCGGGTCGAACTGCTCCGTCTCGGGCTCCGAGGCGGAGCGGGCCGAGGGCGTGAAGGTCTGCTGCGGGGCGTTCCACGCCCCGGTGCCGGTGCCGCCGGCCGCCGGGGCCGCGCTGCGGCTCTCGGTGACCGCGGGGCGCGGCGCGGGGGCCTTCTCCTGACGGGGCGCGGGGCGCGCGACCACGGGAGCGGACTCCTGGCGGGGGCGCGGGCCGCCGCTCTCGAAGCCGGCGGCGATGACGGTCACGCGGACCTCGTCGCCCAGGGCGTCGTCGATGACGGAGCCGAAGATGATGTTGGCGTCCGGGTGCGCGGCCTCCTGCACCAGGCGGGCGGCCTCGGAGACCTCGTAGAGGCCGAGGTCGCTGCCGCCCTGGATGGAGAGCAGCACGCCGTAGGCGCCGTCGATCGAGGCCTCGAGCAGGGGGCTCGAGACCGCGAGCTCGGCGGCCTGCAGCGCACGGTCCTCGCCGCGGGCGGAGCCGATGCCCATGAGGGCGCTGCCGGCGCCCTGCATGACGGACTTGACGTCCGCGAAGTCGAGGTTGATCAGGCCCGGCGTGGTGATGAGGTCCGTGATGCCCTGGACACCGGAGAGCAGGACCTGGTCCGCGCTCTTGAAGGCGTCGAGCATCGAGACGGCCTTGTCGGCGATCGACAGCAGGCGGTCGTTGGGGATCACGATGAGCGTGTCGACCTCGGCCTGGAGGGCCGCGATGCCCGACTCGGCCTGGGTCGCGCGGCGGCGGCCCTCGAAGGTGAAGGGGCGGGTGACCACGCCGATGGTCAGCGCGCCGAGGCTGCGGGCGATGCTCGCGACGACGGGGGCGCCGCCGGTGCCGGTGCCGCCGCCCTCGCCGGCCGTCACGAAGACCATGTCGGCCCCGCGGAGGACCTCCTCGATCTCCTCGGCGTGGTCCTCGGCGGCCTTCTTGCCGACCTCCGGGTCCGCGCCGGCGCCGAGGCCGCGCGTGATCTCCTTGCCGACGTCGAGCTTGACGTCCGCATCGGACATGAGCAGGGCCTGCGCATCGGTGTTGATGGCGATGAACTCGACGCCCTTGAGGCCGGATTCGATCATGCGGTTGACGGCGTTCACGCCGCCGCCGCCGACACCGACGACCTTGATGACTGCGAGGGAGATCTGGGTTCCGGCCACGTTTGGTCCTTGCTCTTTGTCGTTCGCCTGCCGAGAGGGCCGAACCCTCAACCCTCAACCTCCACCTGAGGTTCGAGGATCGGGGCGCCTCTCCGTCCCTTCGACGCTAGGGACCCTCCCGTCCCGGCGCAACGACCACACCCGCGTGTCGTGCGCGGGAACGGACGAGTCTCACGTCAGCGGGTCACCGGGGCGACCGGCGAGGACACGTCGATCTCGGATCCGGGCTCGGCGAGCAGCGCCCGGACGACCTCCGCCTTGAGATCGGCGTCCGCCGCATCGCCCCACACGATCGTCTTCGTGCCGCCGTCCTCGAGCTCGAGCGTGAAGGAGACGTCGCTCGGGGAGGAGGCCGTCATCCCGGTCATGCCCTTGCGCAGCGAGCTCGGCATCTGGGCGAGGACGTCGATCATCGCCGCCTGCGCGCCGTCGGGATCGGCGGCGTCGGCCGCGACCGTGAGCGGGACCGGCGAGGCGCCCTCCCCCGCCCCCTCGGGCAGCTCGGTCCCCTCGGCGTCGAGCAGCACGGTCGCGCCGTCCTGCTGGGTGACGCTCGCGATCGCCGTGCGCTCGGTCACGGTGATGCTCATGCCGTCCGGCCAAGAGCGGTGCACCTCGGCGGTCGCGACCCCGGGCACCTCCTCCACCGCGGACTCCACGGCGCCGGTGCCGAGCAGCAGCACGCTGTCACCCCGGAAGGGCTCGACCGCCTCGTCGACGGCCGACTCCTGCACATAGCCGAGGCCCTCGACCTGCACCTGCCGCACGGAGAGCGCCGGCAGCGTCACGGCCGCGACGAGCGCGACCACGAGCAGCGCCACGACGATCGCGGCGGTCACGAGGATCGCGCGACGCCGGCGACGCCAGGGCCGCGCGCGGACGAGGTCGCGGAAGCGGTCCGCCGCCTGGATCACGCCGCCGGCGCGGCCGGACTGCCGGGTGGTCTGCTCCGACGACGCGGTGCGGTCCTCCGTGCGGGGCCGGCCGACGGCCCGTCCCCCTCCACGGGGTGCAGGAGCGGCGGCATCATCGGACCCGCCGGCGCGGGCCGCGGGCCGCGACGAGGAGGGACCGCCCGAGGGCCGACGGCTCGTGCCGGACGGCGAGCGTCGGGCCCGCCCGGGGCGGGAGGCCCCGGTCGTGGAGCGTGCGTCGCCCGCGGTCCTCACGACCGGACGGTCCGTGCCCGAGCGCTCCGCGGGCGAGGCCGCCGAGGTCGCCGATGCGGCGGACGTGCGCGAGGCCGACGGGGACGGGGCCGACGGCGCCGTCGAGGACGAGGGTCGCGGCGTCCCAGGACGCGGGGACTCAGCACCGGGCGCGGCGGGACGCGAAGCCCCGGACCGCGAGGCCGGAGTGCGCGGCGCGGCGGGTCGCGGGGCCGAGGGACGTCGGGCCATCAGCGCTCCTGCGCGCTCTGCTCGAGGGCGGCGAGCACGCCGGAGGTCAGCTCGACCACGTCGCCCGCGCCGAGCATGAGGACGAGGTCGCCCTCGCGGGCCGCGCCGGCGACCTGCCCGGCGGCCTCCTCCCGGGCCTCCAGCGGCGTGAGCGTCCCGGCCGGGGCGAGGTCCGTGATCGTGCGCTGGTCGATCTCCGGGACGGGATCCTCGCGGGCACCGTAGACGGGCAGCACCCAGGCGAGGTCCGCGGCGCCGAGGGCGGCGGCGAAGTCCCCGGCGAAGCTGCGGGTGCGGGAGTACAGGTGCGGCTGGAAGACGGCCAGCACCCGGCCCCCGCGCCCGGCGCCCTCGACGATGCCGCGGGCGGCGGCGAGCGTCGCGGCGACCTCGCGGGGATGGTGGGCGTAGTCGTCGACGACGGTCACGCCGGCGACGGTCCCGGCGACGTCGAAGCGGCGGGACGCACCCGTGAAGGTGCCGAGCCCGGCGGCGAGCCGCGGGAGCGGCGACTCCGGGTCCGCCTCGGCGGCGGCCGCGAGGGCGCCCACGGCGTTGAGCACGTTGTGGTGCCCGGCGACGGCGAGGTCCAGCAGCAGCGGGCCCCGCGGGCTCTCCACCTCGGCGCGGGCACCGCGCTCGCCCGGCGTCTCCGTGACGATGCGCCAGTCCGATCCCTCGGCGGTGCCATAGGTGAGGACACGGGTGCCGCGGGCCGCGGCGCGCTCCCCGAGCGCACGGGCGCCGGGGTCGTCGCCGCACACCACGAGCGCGCCGCCGTCGACGATCTGCGTCGTGACGGCGTCGAAGGCGGCGGTCAGGGTCTCCTCGTCGCCGTGGAAGTCGAGGTGGTCCGCCTCGAGGTTCGTCACGACGAGCGCGCGGGGGCGGAAGGCGAGGAAGGAGCCGTCGGACTCATCGGCCTCGACGACCGCGAGGGACTCCCCCGCGCTCGCGCCGGTCGCCGGATCCGCCGCGAAGCCCGCGTTGCGGCCCAGGTCCGGCACCGCCGCGCCGAGCGCCCAGGCGGGGTCGTGGCCCGCGCCGCGCAGGGCGCTGACGGCGAGGCCCGTGGTCGAGGTCTTCCCGTGGGTGCCGGCGATCGCGACGACGTCCCGGGAGGCGAGCAGACCGGCGAGGCCCGCCGCGCGGTGGATCACGGGGATGCCGCGCTCGTGCGCGGCGATGATCTCGGGGTTGTCCGCCCGCACGGCGGTGGAGACGATGAGGAGGTCGCAGTCCGGGGCGATGAGCTCGGCGTCGAAGCCGATGCCGATGCGTGCCCCGGCCTCGCGCAGCGGCGCGATGAACTGGCCGTCCTGGGAGTCCGATCCGCTCACCGCGAGTCCCGCCTCGAGGGCGAGCCGGGCGACGGCGGACATCCCCGCCCCGCCGATCCTCACGACATGCACGGAGCGGACCTCACCCTCCGGCCATGCCGAGCGGGTGATCACCGCCCCGGGACGCAGGACGGTGCGAGGGGAAGGGGCCGCGGAGGTCATGGACCCACCGTAATCCGCGCCGCGCGGGCCGCCGTTCAGGCGCGGCGTGCGGTGCTGATCACGATCTCCGCGAGCACCTCGGCGGCATCGGTGATGCCGAAGCGGCGCGCAGCCTCGGCCATGGTCGAGAGCCGGTCCCGGTCCAGGAGCAGGGGCAGCACCTGCTCGCGCAGGTACGCGGCGTCGAGCTGCGCGTCGGGGACCATGAGAGCCCCGCAGGCGGCGACGACGTCCTCGCCGTTGAGCGCCTGCTCCCCGTTGCCGATCGGCAGCGGCACGAGCACGGAGGGCAGGCCCACGGCCGTGAGCTCGCTGACGGTGCCCGCACCGGAGCGGGTGAGGGCGAGGTCCACGGCGGCGTAGGCGTCCTCCATCGCGGAGACGTACTCGAGGACGCGGTACCCGGGCCGCTCCTGGAGGCCGGCGGTCTTGCCCTTGCCGGTCACGTGGAGGATCTGCCCACCGGCGTCGAGCACGTCCTGCGCGGCGGCGGAGACCTGCTCGTTCAGCCGCTGGGCGCCGAGGGACCCTCCCGTGACGAGCAGGGAGGGGCGCTCGAGGTCCAGGCCCAGCCGCTCCCGCGCCCCGGCGCGGTGCGCGGCGCGGTCCAGGTGGGCGATGCCCTCGCGCATGGGCATGCCGATGCGGCGGGCGCCGGGCAGGGTCGATCCGGGGAAGGCCGTGAGCACGGCGGCGGCGCGACGGGCGCCCAGGCGGTTCGCGAGGCCCGGTCGGCGGTTCGCCTCGTGCACGACGAGCGGCACCCGCGAGCGGGCGGCCGCGAGGTAGGCGGGCGGGCAGACGTAGCCGCCGAACCCGACGACGACGTCCGTCCCCCGCTCCTCCATGAGCGCGCGGACGCGCCGGAGGGTGCCGGAGAAGCGGCCGGGGAAGCGCAGCGCGGCGCCGTTCGGGCGGCGCGGGAAGGGCACCTTCTCGATCGTGGCGAGCTCGAGGCCCGCGGCGGGGACGAGATCCGCCTCGAGGCCGTCGGCCGTGCCGAGGACGAGGATCTCGGCCTCCGGGCTCTGCTCGGCGATCTGCGCGGCGGTCGCGAGCAGCGGGGAGACGTGGCCGGCGCTGCCACCGCCGGCGAGGAGCACGCGGGGTGCGCGGGTCATCGGGAGCCCTTCCGGGGTCGGGGACGGGAGCCCGCATCGGAGCGGGAGGTGCGGGTGGACCCGCCGCGGCCCGTGCCGCGGCGGCCGCGGCGCGAGGTGCCCGCTCTCGCATCACGCGGGGCGGGGAGCACGCTCGTGGAGCGGCGCACCACGCCGATCCGGGCGCTGATCGCCTCGGCCGCCCCGGGCTCGCGGCGGGCGAAGGAGATCAGCACGCCGAGCGCGGCCATGGAGGCGATGAGCGCGGAGCCGCCCGAGGAGATGAACGGCAGCGGCACACCCAGCACGGGCAGCAGTCCGGTCACCACCATCATGTTGACGAAGGCCTGGCCGAGCAGCCAGCAGCTGATGCCGGCCACGGTGATCTGCTGGAAGCGGTCGTCGATGCGGGTGATCATGCGGAACATGAACAGGGCGAGCGCGGTGAACAGCGCGAGCACGCCGAGCGTACCGATCAGGCCCAGCTCCTCGCCGATGATCGCGAAGATGTAGTCGTCCTGTGCGGCAGGCAGCAGGCCCCACTTCTGGCGGGACTCGCCGATGCCGACGCCCCACCAGCCGCCTCCCGCGAGGGCGGCGAGGCCCTGGTCGGACTGGTAGCAGCTGTCGTTCTCGCAGGTGCCGGTGAGCCAGTTGCCGATGCGGTGCATGCGGTTCGCGCTCGTGAACGTCAGCGCGAGCACGCCGACGAGGCCCAGGCCCGCGGCGAGGGCGAACCAGCGCCGCGGTGCCCCGGAGACCCAGACTGCGCCGGCGACGAGCATCGCCATGACCAGGGCGGTGCCCAGGTCATGGCCGGAGAGCACGAGACCCAGGGCGGCGATCACGCCGGGCACCATCGGGATCGCGAGGTGGAAGGGCTGGTTGAGCAGCTTCTGCTTGGTCGAGAGCACCGCGCCGAGCCACACGGCGAGGGCGAGCTTGAGGAACTCCGAGGGCTGGAGGGTCTGCCCGCCGATGAGGATCCAGTTCGTGTTGCCGTCCTTGCCGATGCCGAGCGGCGTGTGCACGAGCGACTGCAGCACGAGCCCCAGGAACAGCAGCGGCCAGGCCGCCCTCCGGAAGAAGGAGGGCGGGAGCAGCGCGGCGACGACGAGCACCACGAGTCCGAGGATCGCGAAGGTGCCCTGGCGGAACAGGCCCGCGTAGCCGGACAGTCCCTTGGAGATGTTGATGACGGCCGAGGAGGACAGCACCATCACGAGGCCGACCCCGATGAGCAGCGCGCCCACCACGATCAGGCCGTAGAAGTCGAGGGCCGGGGACTTCAGCCAGCTGCCCACGCCCTCCTTGACGCGGGAGCCGATGCTGCCGAGCGGCTGCTCCTCGTCGGGGCGCACGACCCGCGTGGAGCGACGTGAC
The DNA here is from genome assembly GCF_005490785.1 of Brachybacterium sp. SGAir0954. GTDB lineage: Bacteria > Actinomycetota > Actinomycetes > Actinomycetales > Dermabacteraceae > Brachybacterium > Brachybacterium rhamnosum. Next base: position 2,977,453 of record NZ_CP027295.1, read on the forward strand.
TCCTGCATGGTCATCGGTGCTCTCCTGGCAGTCGGGACACGGCCGCCGCGAAGAGATCCCCCCGCTCCGCGTAGTCACGGAACTGGTCGATGGAGGCGGCGGCGGGCGCCAGCAGCACGACGTCCCCGGCGGAGGCGAGGCGATGGGCGTGTCCCACCGCCTCCCCCATGAGGCGCTCGCGAGCGGCGACGGCTCCAGTGTCACCCGCCTCGACGCGGACCACGGGGACCTCGGGCGCGTGTCGGGCGAGGGCCTCGAGGAAGGGGGTCGCGTCACGGCCCAGCAGCACCGCGCCCACGAGCCGCGATGCGGCGCGGGACACGAGCGCGTCGACGTCGGCCCCCTTGGTGTCGCCGCCCGCGATCCAGACGATCCGCTCGGCGGCGGCGAGGGAGGCCTGCGCCGCCGCAGGGTTCGTCGCCTTCGTGTCGTCGACGTAGACCACGTCGTCGACCCGGGCGATCGTCTCCGCGCGGTGCCGGCCCAGGCGGTAGGCGCGCAGGCCGTCGCGCACAGCGTGGGCGGGCACCCCGTGGGCGCGCGCGAGGGCCGCGGCGTGCAGGGCGTCGAGCACCACGTGCGGCGGTGCGCCGTGCGCGCCCAGGTGCGCGAGATCCTCGAGGGAGGCGAGCTCCGCGGCGTGGGTGCGTCGGTTCTCCACGAAGGCGCGGTCCACGAGCAGCCCGTCGACGACGCCGAGCTCCGAGGGCCCGGGGGCACCGAGGGTCACGCCGATCGCGCGGGCGCCGTCGACGACGTCCGCGTCCTCCACGAGCTGCAGCGTCACGGGATCGGCGACGGAGTACACGCAGGCGGTGCGCACCTGGTCGTAGATGCGGCCCTTGGCGCGGGCGTAGGCCTCGGCGCCTCCGTGCCAGTCGAGGTGGTCGTCGCTCACGTTGAGGATCGTCGCGGCCTCGCAGTCGAGGTGCTCCGTCCAGTGCAGCTGGAAGCTCGAGAGCTCGAGGGCGAGCACGTCGAAGCCCTCGGGGTCCAGCGCCGCCTCGATGACCGGGAGGCCCACGTTCCCGCAGGCGACCGCGCGCAGGCCGGCGGCCTGGAGGATCGACTCGAGCATCGTGACCGTGGTGGTCTTGCCGTTGGTGCCGGTGATGCCGAGCCACGCGGGGCCGCCCTCCGCCTGCATGCGGCGGGCGAGCTCGATCTCGCTCCACACGGGGATGCCGGCCGCGGCGGCCGCGGCGAGCAGCGGCTGCTCGGGGCGCCAGCCGGGTGAGGTGACGACGAGATCGATCTCGCGATCGGCGGGCAGCGCCGTGGTGTGCTCCGCGCCGAGGCGCACCTCGACGCCGAGGACCTCGAGGATGCGGGCGCGCTCGCGCACCTCCTCGGTGTCCTTCCCGTCCACGACGAGCACCTGGGCGCCGCGCTGCATGGTCTGGTCCGCGACCGCGTAGCCGGAGACCCCGAAGCCGGCGACGAGCACGCGCACACCGCTGACGTCGAGGCCGGGCCAGGGGCGGTCCTCGACGGCGGGCAGGGCGGTCACGAGGCGAGCCCCGGCAGCGCGTCGAGGTAGAAGATCCCGAGGCCCACGCCCGCGAGGATGCCGGCCACGATCCAGAAGCGGACCACGATCGTCACCTCGTTCCAGCCCTTGAGCTCGAAGTGGTGCTGCAGCGGTGCCATGCGGAACACGCGCTTCCCGGTGAGCTTGAAGCTCGTGACCTGGATGATCACGGACAGCGAGATGATGACGAAGAGGCCGCCGATGATCGCGCCGAGGATCTCGGTGCGGGTGACGATCGTCAGGCCGGCGAGGGCACCGCCCAGGGCGAGGGAGCCGGTGTCGCCCATGAAGATCTTCGCGGGCGAGGTGTTCCACCACAGGAAGCCGACGAGCGCACCGATGATCGCCGCGCACAGCACCGCCGTGTCCAGCGGGTCGCGGGCGCCGTAGCAGTGCACGAGGCCGCCGGCCTCGAGGTCGACGTTGCACACCTGGCGCCACTGCCAGAACGAGATGATCAGGTACGCGGCGGTGAACATGATCGTCGCGCCGCTCGCGAGGCCGTCGAGGCCGTCGGTGAGGTTCACCCCGTTGGACCAGGCGGCGACCAGGAAGTTCGCCCAGATCGCGAAGAGGATGAAGCCGACGACGGTGCCGCCGAAGGCGAGGTCCAGCCAGGGGATGTCCCGGACGAAGGAGATCGCCGAGGAGGCGGGGGCGTTGCCGTCGGAGTCCGCGAACAGCAGCGCGAGCACCGCGAAGCCGGTCGCGACGACGAACTGGCCGATGAGCTTCGCGCGGGCGGTGAGGCCCAGGCTCCGCTGGCGGGAGATCTTGATGTAGTCGTCGAGGAAGCCGACGATCCCGAGGCCCACCATGAGCAGCAGCACGAGGCCGACGGTGATGGAGGGGCTGGTCCACAGCACGAGGTGGGTGATCCCGTAGGCGAGCAGCGTCGCGAGGATGATCGCCACGCCGCCCATCGTGGGGGTCCCGCGCTTCGTGGCGTGCGAGGTGGGGCCGTCGTCACGGATGAACTGGCCGTAGCCGCGCTTGACGAGCAGCTTGATGTACAGCGGGGTGCCGAGGCCGGAGAGCGCCAGACCGAGGGCCCCCGCGATGATGATCGCGATCATTCCTGGACTCCTCCGTGGACGGGCTGCGCGAGGTGATCGAGCAGGGGCGGGGTGATCCGGCGCAGGCCGGCGTCCCGGGACGACTTCAGCAGCACCACGTCACCGGGCGCCACCTCCCGTTCTAGCACAGCGATGGCCTCCTCGACCGTGTCCAGGTACTCCGACTCCCCGCCGAAGCTGCCCTCGAGGCTCGCGCCGTGATGGATCGCGGCGGCGCCGTCCCCGACCACGTACAGCTGGCTGATGTTCAGGCGCACCACGAGCCGGCCGATCTCGTCGTGCAGGCGCACGCCGTCCGGGCCGAGCTCGAGCATCTCGCCGAGGACGGCGATCGTGCGGTGCCCGCGACCGAGGTGCGCGAGCGTCTTGAGCGCCTGCCGCATGGAGTCGGGGTTCGCGTTGTAGGCGTCGTCGATGATCATGGCCCCGCCAGCGCGATGGACCTCCATCCGCTGGCCGGAGTCCAGGCGCGCGCCATCGAGGGCGGCGGTCGCCGCGGCCGGATCGGCGCCGGCGACGAGCGCGCCGGTGAGCGCGGCGAGGACGTTCGCGGCCTGGTGCTCGCCGAGGAGGTCGGGCCGGACCGGGAAGGATCCGGCGGGGACGGTCGAGCCGTCCAGGCGGGTGAGCCCCTCCGGCACCTCGAGGGTGAAGCTGATGCGGGCGTCCTCGTCGAGGCCGAGCGCGGCGCCGCGCACGTCACCGGAGGCGAAGCCCCAGGTGGTCACGGGGGCCTGGCTGCGGGCGGCCATGGCGGCGACGCGCGGGTCCTCGGCGTTCAGCACGGCGCGCCCCTCGGGCGCGAGGGCCTCGACGAGCTCGCCCTTGGCGACGGCGATGTTCTCGACCCCGCCGAACTCGCCGAGGTGGGCGCTGCCCACGTTCAGCACGAGGGAGACGTCGGGCCGGGCGATCCCGGTGAGGTGCGTGAGGTGGCCGATGCCGCGCGCGCCCATCTCGAGCACGAGGAAGCGCGTGGTCGGGGTGAGTCGGAGCACCGTGAGCGGCAGGCCCAGCTCGTTGTTGAGGCTCGCATGGGTCGCGACGACCTCACCGGCGGTCCCGAGCATTCGGCGCAGGAGGTCCTTGGTGCTGGTCTTGCCGGCGCTGCCGGTGATCGCGAGCACCACGAGGTCATCGCGCTCGGCGCGGGAGCGCTCGAGCTGGGCGCGAGCGAGGGCCGAGAGCGCCTCGCCGACGTCCGGGACGAGCACGGCGGGCACGGACTGCTCGCCGTCGGTCTCCCGGGAGACGAGGGACAGCGCGGCGCCGGCGGAGTGCGCACGGGCGAGGAAGCCGTGGCCGTCGACGTGCTCGCCGTCGAAGGCGGCGAAGAGGTCGCCGGCGGCGACCTCGCGGGAGTCGATCCGGGCCTCGCCGGTGACCGTCTCCTCGCCGGTCGCCCCGCCCACGAGGCGGCCCCCGGTGATGCCCGCGATGTCGCGGGAGGTGGTCTCGAGCATGCTCAGCCTTCTCCGTCCTGGTCCGTCCGCGTCGACGCGCCTCGAGCGGCGAGGGCGTCGCGCAGCACGGCACGATCGTCGAACGGATGGACGATACCGCCGATCGTCTGACCGGACTCCGCCCCCTTGCCGGCCACGAGGATGGTGTCGCCCACGTCCGCGAGGCGCGCTGCGAGCGCGATCGCCTCGCCGCGGCCGTCCACCTCGTGGACCTGCGCGCTCGTCGAGGCGGGGACGCCTCCGGCGACCTCGCCGCGGATCGCCGCGGGGTCCTCGGAGCGGGGGTTGTCGTCGGTGATGATCACCACGTCGGCCAGTCGGGCGGCGACCTCGCCCATGAGCGGGCGCTTGCCGCGGTCGCGGTCCCCGCCGGCGCCCATCACGGCGATCAGGTGCCGCGTGCCGGGGACGGTGCGGAGGGTCGCGAGGGCCTTCTCGAGCGCGTCGGGGGTGTGCGAGTAGTCGACGACCCCGCGCACGGGCCGCTCGGCGACGAGCTCCATGCGCCCGGGGACGGTGCCGGCCTCCGCGAGAGCGGCGTCGACCTCCGGGCCGGCGATCCCGACGGCCTCGAGCAGCAGGGCGGCGGCGAGGGTATTGGCGACGTAGTGCACGCCGGGAAGGGCCGCGCGGAGCGTGCGCTCCCCCGCTGCGGAGACGACGGTGAACTCGCTGCCGAAGCCCTCGGCGCGGATGTCCCGCACCTGGTGGTCCGCCGGCCGGCCCGTCGCCGAGTAGGTCGTCACCGGGATCGGGGCCGAGTCCGCGAGGCGGCGGCCCCAGTCGTCGTCCACGCACACCACGCCGAGGCGGGCGTGCTCGGGGGTGAACAGCATCGCCTTCGCAGCGAAGTAGTCCTCCATCGTGGGATGGAAGTCCAGGTGGTCCTGGCTGAGGTTGGTGAAGCAGGCCGCGTCGAGCACCACGCCGTCCGCGCGGTGCAGCACCATCGCATGGGAGGAGATCTCCATCGCAGCCACCTCGACGCCGTCCTCGACCATCCGGGCGAGGAGGCCGTGGAGCTCGGGGGCCTCGGGCGTCGTGCGGACGGTGCCGATCGCGTGGTCCCCGCCGCGGGCGTCGCGGTAGCTCGTGCCGGAGGTGCCGACGACCCCGGCGCTGCGGCCCAGGTGGCGGAGTGCGCCGGTGAGGATCGTGGTGACGGAGGTCTTGCCGTTCGTACCGGTCACGCCGATCGTGCCCAGCTGCTCGGCGGGGTCGCCGAGCACGAGCGCGGCGGCGCGGGCCGTGTCGCGGCGGGGGTCGTCGACCACGAGCGCGGGCAGGGCGGCCCGGGCGCAGTCCTCGGCGCCGGTGGGGTCGGTGAGCGCGAGCAGCGCGCCGGCGGCCGCGGCCTGGGCGGCGAAGCGCGCCCCATGGGTCACGGCGCCGGGCAGGGCGCAGTAGAGGTCACCGGGCTGCACGGAGCGGGAGTCGAGGGTGACACCCGTGAGGACGCTCCCCTCGGCCTCCGCGGGCAGCGCGGCGTGGAGGGCGCGGGCGAGCTCCGGGGCGCCGAGACCGCGCGGGCTGCGGGGGCGGGCGGGCTCGGGGACGGGGGCGCTCACCACTCGTTCTCCAGCTCGCGGCCGGGCTTGCCCGTCGGCGCGATCCCCTGGTTCTGCAGCGTGTAGGCCATGATCTGCGAGAAGGCGGGGGCGGCCGCCGTGGTGCCGGAGATGAAGGAGTTCAGCCCGAACAGGGTCACGCCGATGACGATGTCGGGATCGTCGGCAGGGGCGGTGCCGATGAAGGAGGCGGTGTAGGTGATGCCGCCGTTCTCCCCGGGCACCTGGGCGGTGCCGGACTTCGCGGCGACGGCGTAGCCGGGCACGTCGCCGTTGGTCTTGCCGTCGTCCACGACGTTGTTGTCCATGAGCTCGAGGATCTTCTGCGAGGTCTCCGAGGAGACGACGCGGGTCTGCGTGGGCTCGCCGAGTGAGCGCACGCTGCCGTCCTCCTCCTTCACGCCCTTGACGATCTGCGGCTGCACGCGCACGCCGTCGTTGGCGAAGGTGCTGATCGCGGAGACCATCTGGAGCGCGGTCACGGCGTAGCCCTGGCCGAAGGCGGTCGTGTACTTGGTGCGGCCGGTCCAGTCCGACGGGTCGTGGACGATGCCCTTGGACTCGCCGGGCAGCCCGACGCCCGTCGTCTCCCCCAGGCCGAAGGCCTTGAGGTAGTCGTAGCGGGTCTGGTCGGAGAGCGTCTCGGAGATCTGCACGGTGCCCACGTTCGAGCTGTTCTTGAGCACGCCCGCGAGCGTCAGCTTCTGGGTGGGATGGGAGTGGGAGTCCTTGATGCGCTCCCCGTTGAAGGACATCGTGTAGGGCACGGTGTACTGGCTGTCCATGTCGACCGTGCCCTCCTCGAGGGCGGCGGCGAGGGTGAACAGCTTGCCGGTGGAGCCCGGCTCGTAGACGTCCGAGACCGTGCGGTTGCCCAGGTAGGAGTCCGCCTCGGGGCTGTTGGGATCGTAGGTGGGCGCCTCGGCGAGGGTCAGCACCTCGCCGGTGTGGGCGTCGAGGATGACGATGCTGCCGGCGGTCGCGCCCCACTGGTCCACGGCGGAGGCGATGATCTCCTGCGCCTTCCACTGGAGGTCGCGGTCCAGGGTGAGCACGAGGTCGGAGCCGTCCACGGCCGCGGTGGTGGACTGCGTCGCGGTGGGGATGATCTGGCCGCCCGCGCCGCGCTCGTAGGTCGTCTTGCCGTTGGTGCCGGCGAGCAGGTCGTCGTAGGAGAGCTCCGCACCGGCGAGCGGGGCGCCGTCCGCGCCGACGAACCCGAGCACGTTGCCGCCCACGGAGCCCGCCGGGTAGAGGCGGTCCGCGACGCGGTCCGCGCCGAGGCCCGGGATCTTGAGCGCGATGACGGCGTTGCGCACGGCCGGCTCGACGTTCTTCTGGAGGTACTTGAAGCCCTTGTCCCCCGTGAGCGCCTTCTCGGTGTCCTCGACGGTCCAGCCGAGCACCGGGGCGAGATCCGCGGCGGCGGCCTTCACGCCGGTGTCACCGGCGGCCACGGCCTCCTTGTCGTCCTGCTGGTAGGTGCTCACCTGACGCTGGTTGACCCAGAGGTCGAAGCGCTCCACCGAGCTCGCGAGGACGGTGCCGTCGCGGTCGGTGATGTCACCGCGCAGCGCGGGGATGGTGCGGGTCGTGGTGCGGGCGTCGATGGCCTCCTGGGCCCGCGCGCTCGCGTCGAGGCCCTGCACCCACAGCAGGCGGCCGGACAGCGCCAGCACCGCCACCATGATCATGCTGAGCACGAGGCGGTGCCGGACGGCCGGTGTGCCCACCTGGGCCGCGGGAAGGCGCGGTCGGGACGTCCGCGTGCGTCGATCGGTCCGACGGGACGTGGCCACGATCAGTCCCCCTCGTTGCCCATGCCGTGATAGCTGCTGGGCTGATCGTAGATCTCGGCGGGGGGCACCGCGGAGGAGGCGGACGGCGTGTCGGCGACGGCCGCGTCACCCGCGGTCGGCGTGCTCTCCCCGAGCACCTTCCCCGTGGAGAGGTCGATGTAGGCGGGCTCGCTCACGGGGACCATGCCGAGCTCGCGGGCCTGCCGCTCGAGCTCCTGCGGGGTGCCCAGGCGCTCGTTCGTCTCGGCGAGCGCCTGCTTCTCCTGCGTGAGGCTCTGCGACTGCGACTGCAGGCGGGTGATCTCGTAGCTCGTGTCCGACATCTGGATGTTGAGGTAGAGCAGCGTCGCGAGGGTCGCCACGACGATGAGCGTGCACAGCGCCGTGAACGGCAGCGGGCTGCCGGCGGTGCGGGGCCTCGAGAGGATCGTCAGCCGCGGGCGCGGGGCGGACGCGGGGCGGGGTGCGGTGCGGGCGGGTCGGACCGCGGCGGCGCGGACGGCGGTGGTGCTTGCCATGTCAGTGTGCTCCGTGGTCGGGACGGGTGCGGGTGAGGGCGCGCAGCCGGACGCTGGCGGCGCGGGAGTTGTGCTCCCGCTCGGTCTCGTCGGCCTGGAGGGCGCCGCGGACCAGCGGGGAGAAGGTGGGCTTGTGCTCGTCGAGCTCGACCGGGAACCCGGGGGGCGCGCTCGAGCGGGTCCGACGGCCGAACGCCGTCTTCACGAGGCGGTCCTCCCCCGAGTGGTAGGACTCCACGACGATCCGGCCGCCCACAGCGAGGGAGTCGAGGGCCCCGTCGATCGCGCGGGTGAGGATCTCGAGCTCCTCGTTCACGGCGATCCGCAGCGCCTGGAAGGTGCGCTTGGCGGGATGGCCGCCGCTCGCCTTCGATGCCGCCGGGATCGCCTTCTCGAGCAGGGCCACGAGCTCGCCGCTGCGGGTGAGCGGCTCGGTCTCCCGCTGCTCGACGATCCGACGGGCGATCCGACGGCCGAACCGCTCGTCACCCAGCTCGTGGAGGATCCGGGCGATCTCCGCCTCGGGCAGCTCCGCGAGGAGGTCCGCGGCGGTGGGGCCGTCGGAGGAGGTGTCCATCCGCATGTCCAGCGGGGCGTCCGCCGCGTAGGAGAAGCCGCGCTCGGCGGTGTCGATCTGGAAGCTCGAGAGCCCGAGGTCCATGATCACGCCCTGCACCGCGGGGATGCCGAGGTCGGCGAGGACCGCCGGGATCTCGTCGTAGGTCGCGTGGACGAGGGTCGCCTGTTCGGCGTGCCCGGCCCGGGCGATCCGCTCGCGGGCCAGCTCGAGCGCCTGCGGGTCGCGGTCGATGCCGACGAGCCGCGCGCCGGGTGCGGCGTCGAGGACGGCGATCGCGTGGCCGGCCATGCCGAGGGTCGCGTCGACGTGCACGGCGCCGTCGACGGCGAGCGCGGGGGCGAGGAGCTCGACACAGGTGTCCAGGAGGACGGGGACGTGGCGGTCGTCGGCCGGCGCGCTGTGGCTGTCCATGGCTGCCCTCCCCTTCATGCTCTCGTGTCTCTCGTGCTGACTGCCGGCTGATGCGTGGGCCCGGAGGCCGTCCGGCCAGATGCCCCGTCGTTCCCGACCCGCCACCGGGGAAGTTGTTTCGGGGCGGGAACGACGAGAGGTCTCGCAGGACGGAGGTCCGTGGGGGCCACCTCAGAACAGGCCGGGAACCACCTCTTCCGCGGTCTGCGCGAAGCCCTCCTCCTTCTGCTCGAGATAGGTCTCCCACGCCGGGAGGGACCAGATCTCGAGCCGGTCGAGCGCACCGATCACCGCGCATTCCCGATCCAGCTCCGCGTAGGTGCGCAGATGGCCCGGGATGGTGATGCGGCCCTGCTTGTCCGGGATGACGTCCTCCGCTCCGGACAGCAGCACTCGCAGGTAGTCGCGGGTGCGCCGATCGGTGGTGGGCGCCCGACGGGCCTCCTCGAGCTTCTGGCGGAACTCCCCGATCGGGTACACGGCGATGCAGTGCTCCTGACCGCGAGTCATGACCAGTCCTCCGGCGAGGTCGTCACGGAACTTCGCGGGGAAGATCAAGCGGCCCTTCTCATCGAGCTTGGGCGTGAAGGTCCCGAGGAACATCTCGGACCTCCTTCAGCTGCCTGGACTCGTGAGCCGAACCGTTCTCCTCCCTACGCCCTCCACTTTACCCCACTACCCCCCACCCTCCGCCAGCGAACGGCGCTTTTCGCTGCCGATTCAGCCTGTCACTGCAGGTCACAGGCTGGGGTGTGAAGTGGAGGGAAATCGCGCCGCGCGCGCCGCACGGACGGTCGGGGCGCCGCTCCCGGCAGCACTCCCCCACGCTCGCCGCTGCGTTGGCGCAGGTCATCGGCACGCGCCCGGTCCAAGGGCGGCGAGTGGAGGGAGGTGGAGGGCTCCGGTGGAGCGAAGTGGGGACCTGGGAGGAGCCTGATCGGCGCCGGGCATGACGACGCCCCGGCTCCGGGGAGCCGGGGCGTGTCAGCGGTGGGTCAGGAGGCCGGACGGGTCATCGCCCGGCGTGGGCCGGCGACGGCCGGACGTGGCCGCGTGGGGCGCCGTCCCGGGAGGACCGGCGCGGGTGGGGCTCAGCGGCGGGGGTCGTCCCCGGAGCGCTTCTCCCAGCGCTGCTCCATGCGGTTCATGAAGCGGCCGTTGCGGTCCCCCGGGGAGGGAGGCGAGGCCGGGGTCGCGCCGTCGCCGGACTCGTCCCCGCCGCGGCGCGCGGGGGTCGTCACCGCGTACACCGCTCCGGCGAGCATGATCAGGAAGGCGAGGACCCCGAGCCAGACGGCGGGAAGGGCCACCGCGAGGACCAGGACCACGAGGCCCACGACCACACCGGCCAGGCCGACGGCGATCCGCCGGCCGCTCCGGCGCCGAGCGCGTCCCGATGAGAAGGCCCGCGCGAGGCGCGGGTCATCGGCGAAGAGCTGGCGCTCCATCTCCTCGAGCATCTTCTGCTCGTGCTCCGACAGCGGCATGGTCCCGCTCCTTCGTCCCCGTCCTGTCACGCCCTGGGGCGTCCCCGTCGTCCCGGAGAACGTCCTCGTCCCGGCCGGATGGCCGGTCCCGTGCGCCTCCGTCGGCGGTCGTCCCATTCTAGGACGGGCATGCGCCTTATGGGAACTCGAGGGCGTTCGGGCTCTCATCGGGCCCAGGCGGCGGGGGCGTGGGCGCCGGCGCCGCACCGGGCAGCGTCGATCCTCGGGAGAGCGAGCCGCTGCCGAAGCGGTCCCGCGCCCGATCCATCGCGGCCTCCAGATCCGTCCATCCCGTCGTGCGGCCGACGAGCTCGGCCTGCCTCCCGGCGGTCCCGGCGGGCTCCAGATGGGAGGCGCGCACACCGGCCAGCCGGACCCTCGGCATGCCGGCCCGCTCCCGCTCCCACAGGGCGACGACGTGCTCCCTCAGCCGCTCGCCGCTCGAGGTGGGCTGGGCGAGGGTGGAGGAGCGGGTGAGGGTCGTGCCGTCCGGCCCGCGGAGCTTGAGCGTCACCGTGCGGGCGACGAAGCCGCCGGCGCGGAGCTGGCGGGCGACCTCGTCCGCCATGACGGTGATCCGGCGTCGGATGTCGACGGGGTCCACGAGATCCTCGTCCCAGGTGCGCTCGGTGCCGAGCGACCTGTCGCGCACCCGGCGCCCCAGACCGGTGCGGTCGGTGCCGTCCGCGAGCCGGGCGACGTGCGGGGCCTGCGGGCCGAGCACCCGCGAGAGCGCCGCGGGCGGCAGCTCCCGTAGCTGACCGATCGTGCGGACGCCGAGGCGCTCGAGCCCCTGCACGGCCCGCGGACCGACCCCCGAGATGACGGAGACCGGCAGCGGGGCGAGGAACTCCGCCGTCCGGGCCGCGGGGACGATCAGCATGCCGTCCGGCTTCGCCCGCGCGGAGGCGATCTTCGCGACGGCGCGGGAGACGGAGCCGCCCACGGAGCTGGGCAGGCCGAGCTCCGAGCGGATCCGCTCCCGCAGCAGGGCGCCGATCCGCTCCGGCGGCCCGAAGAGACGCCGCGCCGGGCGGACGTCGAGGAAGGCCTCGTCGACGCTGATCTGCTCGACGTCCGCGACGACGTCGCCGAGGATGCCCATCACCTGGGCGGAGATCTCGCGGTACACGCCGATCCGCGGCGGCACGATCACGAGGTCCGGCGCCAGGCGCCGGGCGGTCGCCATCGGCATCGCGGAGCGGATCCCCCGCTCGCGCGCCGGATAGCTCGCCGCCGCGACCACGCCGCGACGCCCGTCCCCGCCCACGACCACCGGCAGCCCGGCCAGCTCCGGGGCGTCGCGCACCTCGACCGAGGCGAAGAAGGCGTCCATGTCGAGGTGGAGGATGCCGGGCTGCTCGAGGGGCTCGGGCGACTCGGACCGCTCGGGCCGTTCGGGCTCGTGGGCACGGCCGGGCGTGACCTCGCCGTGCTGCGCGCTCATCACTGCTCCTGACTCGTGTGCTCGATCCCGCCCGCGCACTGTAGCGCGCAGGACCACTCAACCGGCGAGCGCCGTGAGGGAGCCCGGGAGATCCTCGAGGAGGATCTCCCCCACCACCTCGAGATGCACGGCGGTGTCCTGGAGATGCCTCGACAGGAGCTCGGGCTCCGGCATCGCCCGCGGGTCGCGGTCCAGCCGCATCCTCTCCGCGACGAGGGGCACCAGCGAGAGCGCGCGGTCGCGCTCGGCGGGCCCCATCCGCTCGAGCGCCGCCCACACGTTCAGCGGCAGCTTGCGGCGGCGCTCGCGGTTCGCGCGGGCCACGAGGATCCCGGCGCCGCGCAGCGCGGCGCGGTGGACGAGCTCGAAGGCTCCCCGAGGATCCGTGACCTCGCGCTCCCGCGCCGCGCTGAGCAGCTGGCGCGCACGCTCGAGATCCGCCTGGTCCTCGTCGAAGCGGTGGAGGGGGCCGCGCCGTGCGCCGCCCCGCGGGGTCGTGGTGCTGCCGGTCATCCGCTCCTCCTGCCGTCGTTCCCCCGGGGCGCTCCCGGGATGTCCCCCACGCTACGAAGGGGGTGCGACGGACGAGCCTCCTGCCGTCGGCATGGGGACGACGGGACGATGGGGAGGAACGATCCGGTCGCCGCCTCCTAGAGTGGGGTGATGCCCCCACGTGCCCGACGCCGCTCCGGCGCCTCCTCCGCCGGCTCGAGTCCCTTCCCCCATCTCGGCCCCCTCGGCGAGGTCGTCCCCGTCTCCACCGGCGTCGTGCGGCTCGAGCAGGAGAGCGACGGCTCCGTGCTCCTCGAGGTCAACGGGGTGCCCTCCTCGCATCTGCATCCCGACCCCCGACACCTCGTCTTCGAGTACATGCGGTGGATGCTCCTCGCGATCGACCTCCATCTCGACACCTCGGGCGACGACGCCCCGCAGCTCGCGCACCTCGGGGGCGGGGGCTGCTCCCTTCCCCGGGCGATCGCGGCCCTGCGCCCACGGTCCCGCCAGATCGTCGTGGAGCTCGACGCACTGCTCGCCGAGCACGTGCGCACCTGGTTCGACCTCCCCCGCTCCCCGCAGCTGCGCATCCGGGTCGATGACGCGGCCGTCGCGCTCGCGGACTGGCGCGAGGACCGCTTCGACGTGCTCGTGCGCGACGTCTTCGCCGGCGACCGCACCCCGGACTCCCTCGTCTCCCGCGGGGCGGCCGAGCACGCCGACCGCGTGCTCCGCGAGGGCGGGCTCTATCTCGCGAACTGCGCGGCCGCCCCCGGGACCGGGCTCCTGGCGGACGAGGTCGCGACGCTCTCCACCGTGTTCGAGCACGTGGGCGTCATCGCCGAGCCCGCCCACCTCAGCGGGAAGCGCCGGGGGAACGCGGTGCTCCTCGCGAGCGCGCACCCGCTCCCCGACGGCCTGGACCGCGCGCTCCGCTCCGATGCCGTCTCGGTGCGCCTCGCGCGACCCGAGCAGGTCACCGCCCTGCGCCGCTCCGGCCGCGTCCTCGAGCAATGATCGCCGAGCGCAGCGCCCCGAGCACCGGCCTCGGCGGGGGCCGGTCCGGGACATGACGAGGGCCGGCCCGGAGCGATGCTCCGTGCCGGCCCACGCGGGCGTCCGGGGACGCGCGGGTTCAGAGAGGACGGACCTGCTCGGCCTGCGGGCCCTTGTCGCCCTGGGCGACCTCGAACTCGACACGCTGGCCCTCGTCCAGCGAGCGGTAGCCGTCCATGTCGATCTGGCTGTGATGCACGAAGACGTCGGCGCCGCCGCCGTCGATCTCGATGAACCCGTAGCCCTTCTCGGCGTTGAACCACTTGACCGAGCCCTGTGCCATACCTGTCCGTCTCCTCGTGTGCGTCCTGCGGCGGTCGCCCGTGCGACGCCGTTGCTGCGGAGCGACCATTCTGGCACGGAGGTGGCGCCGTTCACATGCGGTCCCGAGCTCGAAGGGCCGGGGCGATCACAGCGACGGCGGGGTGTCCCGTCCGTCGCCGTCACGATCCGCGAGGAAGCGCTCGAAGTGGTCGCCGATCTCGTCCGCGGTCGGCATGTCGACCGTCGTCGCGAGCGGCGACCCCTCCTCGTCACGGTCCGCGTCGTACTGCTCCTCCAGGGCGCTGACGACCTGCCCCACCTCGGCGTTGCGCTCCAGGGTGCTCTCGAGCGCCGCGCCGGCGGCGTCCGTGAGATCCCCCAGCGCCACGAGCGGCAGGTCCAGCCCGGCTCCTCCGGAGACCCGGCGCAGCAGCGCGAGCGCCCCCGCGGGGAAGTCCGTGCGGGCCAGGTAGTGCGGCACCTGGGCCGCGTAGCCCATCGCCGGATGACCCGCGCGGCCCAGCTCGACCTCGAGGAGCGCACCGAAGCCGGCCGGAATCACGATCTCCGTGCCCTCCTCGGGCCGCAGGGACCCCTCGGGCGGGCGACGCTCCTGCCCGCCGAGCAGCTCGGGATCGTTCGCATGGGCGAACAGCCCGATCGGGCGGGTGTGCGGAACGGCCATGGGGACGGCCTGCATCCCCACCACCCGGCGCACGCCGAAGAACTCCACGAGGTCCACGATCGCCTGGGCGAGCCGCTTCCACTGGAGATCGGGCTCCGGACCGTCCAGGAGCAGGAACGGCTGGTCCGAATCGTCGTACATGAGCGAGAGCGTGAGCTCGGGGATCTCGACCCGCTGGAAGGAGACCCCGTCGAAGACCGCCTGCGGTCGGGAGCCGCGATAGTCCAGCAGCTCGTCGACGTCGAAGCTCACGAGCCGGACGTGGCGCAGCTCGTCGCGGAGATAGGTCGCCGCGATGCGGCAGGCGTTCCCGGCGTCGACCATGCCCGGCAGCGCATGGACGAGCGTGAGGCCCTCACGGGGCACCGCCTCGAGCAGCTCCGAGGCCTCGAACGAATACAGATCCCGAGGATCACGCATCTGTCCCCTCCTCCCGGGCCGACGGGTGGCGCGCGCACCCAGGCGCGTCCACCATAATGGACCACCGCGCTTCGCCGGCCCGATGTCCTCGGTCGGCGGCCGGCAGGAGTGGAAACGTCAGGGGGAGCAGGTCCGTGGACGACGCCGAGGAGCAGATCCGTCGCGAGATCGCGCGTGAGCAGACGCACGCCGATCGACTCTACGCACGGCTCGACGAGCTCATCATCCAGGTCGAGGGCAACCTCGAGAGCATCCAGGCGTCCCAGCACGCCTCCACCCATCAGAACCGCTCCGAGCGGGACTCCTTCATGGCGCTGTACGAGGACCGTCTCGCACTGCTGCGCTCGGTGTCCCACGGCGTGGTCTTCGGGCGGCTCGACACCGAGGAGGACGCCCGGCGGTACATCGGCCGCATCGGCCTGTTCACCGCGGAGCGCGAGCAGATGCTCGTGGACTGGCGCGCCCCCGCCGCGGCCCCCTTCTACCAGGCCACCAGCGCCGACCGGCAGGGGGTGCGCCTGCGGCGCCACCTCATCAGCCGCGGCCGCACGATCACCGGCCTGGAGGACGACGTCCTGGACCCGACGGTGCTCGCCGAGGGGGACGACGTGGTCCTGCAGGGCGAGGGCGCCCTGCTCGCCGCGGTCTCCGAGCGCCGCACCGGCCGCATGGGCGACATCGTCGCGACCATCCAGGCCGAGCAGGACCGCATCATCCGCTCCGAGAACCGCGGCGTGCTCGTGGTCCAGGGCGGGCCGGGCACCGGCAAGACCGCCGTGGCGCTCCACCGCGCCGCCTACCTGCTCTACACCCACCGACGCCGCCTCGAGCACACGGGCGTGCTGATCATGGCCCCCACCCAGGGGTTCCTGCGCTACATCGAGCGCGTGCTGCCGAGCCTCGGCGAGTCCGGCGTCGTGATGACCACGCCCGGGACCCTGTACCCGGGCGTCGAGACGACGCTGCACGATCCGGACCCCGTGGCGCGGGTCAAGGGGCACGCCGACATGGCCGAGCTGCTCTCCCGTGCGGTCAAGCAGCGCCAGCGCATCCCCGCGGAGGACGTGCGCCTTCGCATCGACGGGACCGAGCTCGTGCTCAGCCGGGACGACGTGCGCGGCGCCCGGCGCGAGGCACGCTCGGGCCACAAGCCCCACAACGCCGCGCGCGCGGTCTTCGTGCGCGCCGCGCTGAACCGGCTCGTCACCCGCTACGAGAAGGCGCTCGCCGCCGAGGGCCGCACCGTCGTCCCCGAGGACCGCGGCGACCTCCTCGCCGATCTGCGGAGCGATCCCGACGTGCGCCGGGCGCTGAACCTCGCCTGGCTCCCCTACTCGCCGCAGGGCTTCCTGCGGATCCTGCTCTCGCGGCCCGATCGCCTCCGGGAGGCCGCCCCGCGCTCCCTCGCCGATCACGTGCATCTGCTCGTGCGCGGCAAGGACGAGCCCTGGACGGTCGAGGACGTGCCGCTGCTCGACGAGGTCGCCGAGCTCCTCGGGGAGGACTCCGCGCCCGACGAGGCCCGTGCCCAGGAGGCCGCCTCCCGGCGTGCGGCGGACGTCGAATACGCCCGGCGCGTGCTCGAGAACGTGGACAGCTCGGGGATCGTCCGCGCCGAGGACCTCGCCGACCAGGTCACGCGGGTCCGCGACGGGCGCTCCCTCGCCGAGCGCGCCTCCTCCGAGCGCTCGTGGACCTACGGCCACGTCGTGGTCGACGAGGCGCAGGAGCACTCCCCCATGAGCTGGCGCGCCCTCATGCGCCGCTGCCCGACGAAGTCGTTCACCGTCGTGGGCGACGTCGCGCAGACCTCCTCCGCGGGCGGGACCTCCTCCTGGTCCGCCGCGCTCTCCCCGTATGTCCAGGACCGCCTCCAGGTCGAGAGCCTCACGGTCAACTACCGCACGCCGGCCCGGATCATGGAGCGGGCCCTCGCCATGGCGGCCGCCCACGACCTGCCGGTCACGACGGTGAGCTCGGTGCGCGAGGGCGAGAGCGACCCCGAGATCCTCAGGGTGGGACCGGACGAGCTCGCCGCGGGCGCCGCCCGCGCGGTCCTGTCCTGGCGCGACGGCCGGACCGGCCGGACCGCGGTGATCACGGCTCCGGAGCGGATCGGCGAGGTGGCCCGCGCGCTCCAGGAGCAGGGCGCGGTGTCCGGACAGGGACGGATCGGACTCGGCTCCTCCGGTGTCGACGACGAGATCGCGGTGATGAGCGCGCAGGACGCGAAGGGCCTCGAGTTCGATGCGGTGGTCGTCGTGGAGCCGGCGGAGCTCGTGGAGCAGCACGGCGCCGGAGACCTCTATGTCGCGATGACCCGGCCCACGACCCATCTGGGCGTGGTGCACGCCCGGGACCTGCCGGAGGGCGTCGGCGCCTGAGCCCCCCGCCCGGTGGGCCCTCGGCGCCCGGCGTCCCGGCGCCTCGAGGGCCGTCGACGAGCGCCGCTCGGGGCAGGCCCGCGGACAGAGATCGGCGGCCGTGGCTTCCCCTCCACGACCGCCGATCAGATGTGCGCCGCGCGAGCGCACGGGGGCTATCTTACGCACACCCTGGGAGTCTCCTGACCACAATCCACCACATGGTGGACGAGTCTCAGGACGAGGCCGGACCTTCGTCGCGAAGCCGACGGATCGCCGCCTCGAAGTCGTCGAGGGACTCGAACCCCTGGTACACGCTCGCGAAGCGGAGGTAGGCCACGAGGTCCAGCTCCTGGAGCGGCTGCAGGATCGCGAGCCCGACGCCGTGAGCGTCGATCTCCGCCTGGCCCGATCCACGGATGTCCTCCTCGACGCGCTGCGCGAGGACGGCGAGCTGATCGTCGGAGACGGGACGACCCTGGCAGGCCTTGCGCACGCCGGAGATGACCTTCGCCCGGCTGAAGGGCTCGCTCACCCCGGATCGCTTGAGCACGGAGAGCGAGGCCGTCTCCGTGGTGGAGAAGCGGCGGGAGCACTGGGGGCACTGGCGCCGGCGCCGGATCGTGCCGCCGTCGTCGGACGTGCGCGAGTCGACGACCCTCGAATCGGGATGACGGCAGTACGGGCAGTGCATCGGGCCAGGGTACCTGGCCCGGGGGATCAGCGCCCGGCGGGATCCGCGGCGGGCAGCACGATCTCCTGACCCTGCGTGAGGCGCGGGGTGGGGAGCTCGTTGAGCGCGCGGACCTCGGTGACGAAGTCGGCGTCGCTCATGCCCTCGGGGGCGTAGAGATCGGCGTAGGACCAGAGGTCGTCGCCGGCGGCCACGGTGACCGTCCGCTCGCCGTCGGCCCCGTCACCCGCGAGGGCGGAGGGGACGTCGAGGACGAGCAGGGCGAGGGCGGCGACGGCCAGCCCGAGGAAGAAGGCGATCGCGGTGACGAGCATGCGGCCCCGACGGGTGACCTTCAGTCGAACACCTGCACGAGCGGGACGGGCGACAGAAGAGGTGCCACGCAGGGGAAGAGCGGTGACGGTGGCCTGACGAGTGTGCATCTTACGAACTCCTGTTCGATCGAATCTGTGTGCGACTCTAGGGCAGACCGTCACGACACGCAAGAGAAAACTCGAACACATGTTTGGAGTTCGCTCCCGGCCGACCTACCCTGGGTGACACGACCACCGAACCGCGAGGGTCAGACAGACGAAGCCAGGAGGACCGCCCGATGTCGCCGAGCATCCCGTCCCGACCCGAGCCGCTCCGCCGCCTGCGCGAGGAGTCGCCGTCCGAGGCCACGGCCGCGCTCTCCCGTCGCCAGCGGCTCGTGCTGGAGACCATCACCGCGTCGCTGCGCTCGCGCGGCTACCCGCCCACCATCCGGGAGATCGGCGACGCCGTGGGACTCACCTCGTCCTCCTCGGTCTCCCACCAGCTCCAGGTGCTCGAGCGCAAGGGATTCCTGCGTCGCGACCCCCGCAGCCCCCGCGCGATGGAGGTCGTCATGCCCGGGGAGGACGGTGCCCCCGAGCAGGAGGCCGATCCCGCCGAGGTCATGGCCGGCCCCTCCGTGCCCGTGCCGCTCGTGGGACGGATCGCCGCAGGCGTCCCCATCACCGCGCATGAGCAGGTCGAGGACGTCTTCACGCTGCCCGAGCGGCTCGTCGGCGACGGCGACCTCTTCCTGCTGCAGGTGGTCGGCGAGTCGATGATCGACGCGGCGATCTGCGACGGCGACTGGGTCGTGGTCCGCTCGCAGCCCACGGCGGAGAAAGGCGAGATCGTCGCCGCGATGATCGACGGCGAGGCGACCGTCAAGACGTTCGCCCAGCGGGACGGCCACATCTGGCTCATGCCGCACAACCCGGCCTTCACGCCGATCCTCGGCGACGCCGCCGAGATCCTCGGCAAGGTCGTCGCCGTCCTCCGCGCGGTCTGAGGTGGCGCTGGGCCCAGACCCCACCGGCTCGGGTACCGTCGGCCCAGACCCCACCGCCCGGGCTACCGCCGGCCGAGTCCCAGCCAGCTCAGGCCCCTCCGGTTCAGTACCCGCTGGGCTCAAGCGTCCGTCACGCCACGGGGCCGTCGTACCGCGAGGCTCAGGACGCGCTGAGCCGCCTCAGCGCGTCGACCGCGACGCGCGGGTCCTGGGTGGGCCACAGCGGAGGCATCGCCGCCCTCAGCACCTGCCCGTAGCGGGCCGTCGCCAGCCGCGGGTCGAGCACGGCGACCATGCCGCGGTCCTCCTGCGTGCGGATCAGCCGGCCGGCGCCCTGCGCCATGAGCAGCGCCGCATGCTGCACGGAGACCGCCATGAAGCCGCTGCTCCCCCGCTGGTCCACGCGCTCCTGGCGCGCAGCCGTCAGCGGATCGTCCGGGCGCGGGAACGGGATGCGGTCGATCGTCACCAGGCGGCAGGCCTGACCGGGGACGTCCACGCCCTGCCACAGGGTGAGGGTGCCGAAGAGGCTCGTGTCCGGGTCCTCCCGGAAGTCCCGCACGAGGTTCCCCATCGAGTCCTCCCCCTGCACGCCGATGGGGAGGTCGAGCCGGGCGCGCACGTGCTCCGCGGCGAGCTCCGCGCCCCGGCGGGAGGAGAACAGGCACAGCGCACCGCCGTGGGAGGCCTCCACGAGCTCGGTCAGATGGTCGAGCATCTCGAGGCTCGGCCCCTCGCGGCCCGGCCGCGGCAGATGCGCGGCCGTGTAGAGGATGCCCTGGCGGCGGTAGGCGAACGGGCTTCCCACGTCGAGGCCCGCCCAGGCGCCGTGGTCCTCCCGGGAGGGGACCTCGTCCACCCCGGTGCGGGCCGCGCGCGCGAGCCCCACCTCCCCTGCGGGCGGCTCGAAGCGGCCGCCCAGGGCGAGGGTCGCGGAGGCGAGCACGGCCGTGCGGTGCTCGAGGATCGCCCCGCGCATCGCGAGCGCGACGCTCAGCGGCGCGACCTGCACGCTCGAGCGCCCGGTGACGGGCGAGTGGGAGACGGAGACGACGTCGTCCTCCGCCGGGTCCAGGAGACGCTCGCAGACGTCGATGATCTCCTGCAGGCTCGAGCGCACCGCCTTGCGCGCGCCGGCCGTGCCGACCACGCCCTCGTCCCCCGCGTCCTTGGCGTCGGTGTGGGCGGTGCGGGCCTGGACGCGAAGCTGCTCGATCGCATCGGCGAGGCGCTCCGGGAGGTCCCCGATCACCCGCCCGTCGGGGACGAGCGCGAGGGCCTCGCGCAGCTCGTCGCCGGCGTCGTCGAGCGCGGTCGCGGCCATGCCCAGGCCCCGGAGGTCGCGCACGGTCCCCCGCACCATGCCGGGGACGAGCACCTCGGTGACGGCGCCGGTGACGCGGGAGGTGAGGTCGTGGGCCTCGTCGAAGACGACCACGTCGTGCTCGGGGATGATCCCGTGGCCGTCGAAGGCGTCGATCGCGAGCAGCGCATGGTTCGTGACGATGACGTCGACCTCCTTCGCGATCTCGCGGCTGCGCTCGGCGAAGCAGGACCCGACCATCGGGCAGGTCTGGCCGAGGCACTGGTTGCCGAGCACGGAGACCTGACGCCAGGCGCGGTCGGAGACCGGGTCCTCGAGGCTGTCGCGGTCACCCGTCTCCGTCTCCTCCGCCCAGGCGCGCAGTCGCCGGACCTGGTCCCCGAGCCGTTCGCTCGCGCCGGAGGCGGGGTCCACCGCGGCCTCGGA
The DNA here is from genome assembly GCF_005490785.1 of Brachybacterium sp. SGAir0954. Taxonomy (GTDB): domain Bacteria; phylum Actinomycetota; class Actinomycetes; order Actinomycetales; family Dermabacteraceae; genus Brachybacterium; species Brachybacterium rhamnosum. The sequence goes on from NZ_CP027295.1 coordinate 2,998,363, forward strand.
GAAGAGGGAGCCGGGATCCTCGACGGGGTAGCCGCCGTCCATCTTGTGCCGGCACAGGTAGTTCCCGCGCCCCTTGAGCAGGGCGAAGGTGGGTGTGCGCGGGAGGTGCGGGGCGAGCGCGTCGACGATCCGCGGGAGGTCCTTGCGGATGAGCTGGGTCTGCAGAGCGATCGTCGCCGTGGAGACGACGACCGGGCGCCCCGAGGTCACGGCGTGCCGCAGGGCGGGGACCAGATAGGCGAGGGACTTGCCGGTGCCGGTGCCCGCCTGGACGAGCAGATGGCGCTGTCCCCGCATGGCCGTGTCGACGGCCTCCGCCATCGCGGACTGCCCCTCGCGGGGACTGCCGCCGATGGCCCCGACGGCCGCCTCCATCAGGGTGGACAGGGAGGCGACGGAGGCCTCGGAGGCGGGGGCTGCGGTCATCGGATCAGGGTATCCGCGCACCCCCGCGCTCCGGCTCAGGCCGCGCCGCGCAGCTCCGCGGCGAGCGCCTCGTCGACACGGGCGTGCAGGTGGGTGCCCTCGGCGAGATGCTCCTCACCCAGCACCTCCCCCGTGTCGTGCGCCCGCGAGATCAGGTCCCCCCGCGAGTAGGGCACCACGAGGTCCACCTCGACGGCGGGACGGGGCAGGTGCTCCGCGATGAGATCGCGCAGCTCCTCGATGCCGGCGCCCGTGCGGGCGGAGACCACCGCGGAGAGCCCCACCTGGGAGCGGATCCGGGCGAGGGTCTCCGGGGCGGCGATGTCGGCCTTGTTGAGCACGACGATCTCGGGCACGTCGAAGCCCTCGATCTCGCCGAGCACGGTGCGCACGGCGCGGATCTGGCCCTCCGGGTCCGGGTGGGACGCGTCGACGACGTGGAGCAGGAGGTCCGCATCGCCGACCTCCTCGAGCGTCGAGCGGAAGGCCTCGATGAGCTGCGTGGGCAGGTGCCGCACGAAGCCCACCGTGTCCGCATAGGTGTACTCGCGGCCGTCCGGCGTCCGGGTGCGCCGGACCGTCGGGTCCAGCGTCGCGAACAGCGCGTTCTCGACGAGCACGCCCGCCCCGGTGAGGCGGTTGAGCAGGGAGGACTTCCCGGCGTTGGTGTAGCCGGCGATCGCGACCGAGGGGACGAGGTTGCGGTGGCGGTCCGCGCGCTGCGCCTCGCGCCCCGGGGCCATGGCCTTGATCTCGCGGCGCAGCTTGGACATCCGGTCGCGGATGCGACGGCGGTCCAGCTCGATCTTCGTCTCGCCGGGGCCGCGGGACCCCATGCCCGCGCCGCCCGCGGCGACGCGCCCACCGGCCTGACGCGACATGGAGTCGCCCCAGCCGCGCAGTCGCGGCAGCAGGTACTCGAGCTGCGCGAGCTCCACCTGCGCCTTGCCCTCGCGGGACTTGGCGTGCTGGGCGAAGATGTCGAGGATCAGCGCGGTGCGGTCCACGACCTTCACCTTGACGATGTCCTCGAGGGCGCGGCGCTGGCTGGGGGCCAGCTCGCCGTCGGCGATGACCGTGTCCGCGCCGACCTCGGTGACGACCTCGGCGAGCTCGGCGGCCTTGCCGCGGCCCAGGAAGGTCGCGGGATCGGGATGGGCACGGCGCTGCATGACGCCCTCGAGCACCTCGGAGCCCGCCGTCTCGGCGAGCGCGGCGAGCTCGCGCAGGCTGTTCTCCGCCTCCGCCACGTCGCCGGAGGTGTAGAGGCCCGCGAGGACCACGCGCTCGAGGCGCAGCTGGCGGTACTCGACCTCGGTGACGTCCTCGATGTCCGTGCGCAGCCCGGCGACGCGGCGCAGGGCATGGCGGTCCGCGAGGTCGAGCTGGTCCCCGTCGGTCGAGGAGTCGTAGGTGACCGACGAGACGGAGGCGTCGCCGCGGGCGAGGATGCGCTCGGTCAGCGGGTCACGGGTGCGGGAGCCCGGGATCGTGCTCTCGGCGGCTTCTGCTCCCGGGGCGCTGCTCGGCACGACGTCGGTGTCGGGCTCGGAATCGGGATGGAAGGCGATGGGCACGTTCAGGGATCTCCTCATGGGGGACGACAGGGGCCCGGCGGCACCGGGTCGTCCCAGAATCCCACGCCCCCGCGCCGGGGTCGAGGGATTTTGCCCACGGCGCACCCGCCCCGGCGCCGAGCTCGCCGCACGCCGGCGCGGGCCTCCGTATCCTGCCGGGGTGGACGAGCACTACTTCTCCCCCTCCCCCTCGACCGAGGACACCCGCTTCCCGCTGCGGGTGAGCCTCGCCGGCGAGGAGCGGCACCTGGTCTCGAGCTCCTCCGTGTTCAGCGGGCACGGCCTGGACAAGGCCACGGCGGTGATGCTCGCGCGGCTCGACGAGATCACCCCCGTGCCGCCCGGCGCCCGGCTGCTGGACCTCGGCTGCGGCTGGGGCCCGATCACGCTCACGGCGGCGCTGCTGCACCCGGACGCCGAGGTGTGGGCGGTCGACGTCTCGAAGCGCGCCCGCGACCTCACGGCGGAGAACGCGGCGAGCCTCGGGCTGGGGAACGTGCGCGTCATCGCGCCCGAGGAGGTCCCTGACGGCCTCACCCTCGACGCGATCTGGTCGAACCCGCCGATCCGGATCGGCAAGGAGGCCCTCCACGCGCTGCTGCTGACGTGGATCGGCCGCCTCACCCCCGAGGGCACCGCGGCGATGGTGGTGGGGAAGAACCTCGGTGCGGACCCGCTGGCCCGGTGGCTCGGCGAGCAGCTGCCGGGCCGCGAGGTCGCCAAGGTCGCGAGCGCCAAGGGCTTCCGGGTCCTCGAGGTGGGGCCCGCCCGCTGAGACGGCCCGAGGGAACCGGTCGCCCCGGACCCGCGCGGCTCAGAGGCGCAGGGTGCCGTCGGCGACGATCTCGGCGGCGCCGGCGAGCGTGACCTCGCCCTGATCGGTCCAGCCCACCTCGAGGGTGCCGCCGGGCACGTCGACCCGCCACGGCAGGCGGGAGTCGTCCCCCGCGCGCAGGGCGGCCGCGACCGCCGTGGCGGCGACGCCCGTCCCGCAGGACTCGGTCTCCCCCACCCCGCGCTCGTGGACGCGCATCGCCACGTGCCGCTCACCGCGCGTGACCACGAGCTCGATGTTCGCGCCGTGCTCCGGCTCCGGGGAGAGCCCCGGCCGGTGCGTGAGGTCGAGGTCCTCGAGGGCGACGCCCTCGGGGAGGAACGCGACGGCATGCGGATTGCCCATGTCGACGTCGGTGACCTCGAGGTCGTGGCCCGCGACGTGGACAGTGCGGCCCGTCCGGGAGATCCCCGCCTCGCCCATGCCGACGCGCACGCGCCAGGCGGGCTCCTCCGGCGTCGGGTCGGCGAGCACCTCGACGGTGCGCACGCCCGCGCGGGTCCAGAGCGGGAAGCGGTCCTCGCGCACGTGCCCCTCGCGGCGCAGGAAGGCCGCGACCACGCGCACACCGTTGCCGCACATCTCGGCGATCGAGCCGTCGGCGTTGCGGTAGTCCATGAACCACTCGGGGGCGTCCGCGGGCGCGTCGATCCCGGCGGCGCGCGTGCGCACCGCGCGGATCACGCCGTCGCCGCCCACCCCGGAGCGCCGGTCCGCGAGGGCCGCGACCGCGGCCGCGTCCAGGTCGATCGCGCCGTCGGGGTCGTCCAGCAGCACGAAGTCGTTGCGGGTGCCGTGGCCCTTGGAGAAGCGGAGCCCCTCGGGGAGGCGCGGACCCGCGGGGGTGGACCGTCCGTGCGGCGCAGGAGTGCTCATGGTCCGAGCCTAGGCCAGCGCGGCGAGGGCGTCCTCGAGCACGTGATCCAGCGCTCGTCCTGCCGCCGGATCGGCACCGTCGATCCAGCGCACCCGTGCGTCGCGGTGGAACCAGGTGTCCTGCTTGCGCACGAGCCGCCGCGTGCCGACCACCGTGGACTCCCGCGCCTGCTCGGTCGTCATCGTCCCGTCGAGCACGGCGAGCCCCTGCTCGTAGCCGATCGCGCGCCGCGCCGTGACCCCGCGGTCCAGGCCGAGCTCGCGCAGCGCGGCGACCTCCTCGAGCAGCCCCGCCGCGAGCATGCCGTCCACCCTCCGCGCGATCCGCTCGTGCAGCGCGCCGCGATCCTGCCGCAGCCCGATCTGCACCGTCGAGGGGTCCCGGTGCAGGGGCCGTGGGAGGAAGGCGGCGAAGGGACGTCCGGTGAGCTCGCCCACCTCGAGGGCCCGCACGATCCTCCGCACGTCCCCGGGACCGATGCTGCTCGCCGCCCCGGGGTCCCGTCGGGCGAGCTCCTCGTGGAGGGCCGGGGCGCCGATCTCCTCCGCGCGGCGCTCCCAGCGGGCGCGGACCTCCGGATCGGTGGGCGGGAACTCGAGGTCGTCGAGGACGGCGCGCACGTAGAGTCCGGAGCCGCCCACGAGGATCGGCACCCGCCCCCGGTCACGGATCGCCGCGAGGTCCGCCCGGGCGGCGGCCTGGTACGCGGAGACGCTCGCCTCCTCCGTCACGTCGAGCACGTCGAACTGGTGATGGGGCACACCGAGCCGCTCCGCCGGGGGGACCTTCGCGGTGCCGATGTCCATGCCGCGGTACAGCTGCAGGGCGTCCGCGTTGACGACCTCGGCGTCCAGGTGCCGGGCGAGCGCGATCGCGAGGTCGGACTTGCCCGTCGCGGTCGCGCCGACGATCGCGATCAGCGGGGCGTTCTCCATGGCGAGCACCCTATCCGCCGGGTCCGAGGGCGAGCTCGTCGAGGGGTCAGCGGGATCACGTCGGGCGGTCGGGCCTTCTTGCAGGGGACGGGGTAGGGTGAGGCCCGCCCCGGCACCGGGGCTCCACCGTTCCCGAGCGAGACCACCGAGGTGCACGTGACTACCGCGAACGAGGACCGCCTGCTGGCGGACTCGGCCGAGGGCCTGACGCCGATGTCCCTGCAGCGGGTGCAGCAGGCGCTGACCCGCCACGGCTACGCCTATGTGGAGGACGAGGCGCATCCCGAGATCCTCCGGGCGCGCTTCGACGACTACCGCTTCCAGTTCATGCTCAGCGGCGAGGACCACGGCGTCCTGCAGACCCGCGGGCGCTGGAACCACAGCGTGGACATGTCCCGCAAGGTGCAGATGATCAAGCTCTGCAACGAGTGGAACATGAACCGCGTGTGGCCCAAGGTCTACGTGCGGCGTGAGTCCGAGGGCCTGCTCGGCGTCTACGGCGAGCTCGCCGCGGACTTCCGCGCGGGCGCCCTCGACGCCCAGGTCGACAGCGCGCTCACCTGCGGGCTGAGCACCGTCATCGCCTTCTTCCACAGCCTCGAGGACCGCCTCGGCGCCGAGCTCGACGACCTCGACGGCTGATCCCTCACCACGCATGACGACGGCCGGCACCCCGCGGGGTGCCGGCCGTCCTCACGTCCGGGGTGGCGTCAGCCGCGGCGCAGGGAGGGCATGCCCAGGGTGACCGGCCCGCCCGCTCCCCCGCCGCCGTGGCCCGTGCCGCAGGTCGCGTCGAGCCCCAGGGCGCCCTGCTCCCAGAGGTCCCCCGAGCGGGTGCGGCGCACCGAGAACTGCTCCGGGGTCAGCTGCGCGAGCGGGGCCTCGAGGGCGGAGTCCGCGAGCAGGTAGAAGGGCGCCGCACGGGTGATCGTCGTCGTGACCATGTCCCCGGGGCGCGGGCGCTGCGCCTCGGGGAGGTCCGACGGCAGCGCGAGGTGCACGAGCCGATGGTCGCGGGAGCGGCCGGAGAGGCGATGGGTCTCCGCGTCGCGGTCCCCCTCGCCCTCGGCGACGAGCACCTCGACGACCTTGCCCTCGCGGGTGCGGTTCTCCTCGAAGGTGATGCGGTCCTGGAGGGCGACGAGACGCTCGTAGCGCTCCTGGACGACCTCCTTGGGGACCTGGTCCTCCATGGTCGCGGCGGGCGTCCCGGGGCGGATCGAGTATTGGAAGGTGAAGGCGCTCGCGAAGCGGCTCTCCTCGACGACCTCGAGGGTGCGCGCGAAGTCCTCCTCCGTCTCCCCGGGGAAGCCGACGATGATGTCCGTCGTGATGGCGGCCTCCGGGATGCGGTGCCGGACCCGCTCGAGGATCCCGAGGAATCTCCGGCTCCGGTAGGAGCGGCGCATGCGGCGCAGGACGTCGTCGGAGCCGGACTGCAGCGGCATGTGCAGCTGCGGCATGACGTTGGGGGTCTCCGCCATCGCGTCGATGACGTCGTCGGTGAACATCGCGGGATGGGGCGAGGTGAAGCGGACCCGCTCGAGGCCCTCGACGTCCCCGCACGCGCGCAGGAGCTTCGCGAAGGCGCCCCGGTCCCCGAACTCGACGCCGTAGGAGTTCACGTTCTGCCCCAGGAGGGTCACCTCGACGGCACCCGCCTCGACGACGTCGCGCACCTCGGCGAGCACGTCCCCGGGCCGGCGGTCCTTCTCGGTGCCGCGCAGCGAGGGGACGATGCAGAAGGTGCAGGTGTTGTTGCAGCCCACGGAGATCGAGACCCAGGCGGCGTAGGAGGACTCGCGGCGCGTGGGCAGGGTCGAGGGGAAGACGTCGAGGGACTCGAGGATCTCCACCTGCGCCTCGCGGCGGTGCGCGGCCCGGTCCAGGAGCGTGGGCAGGGAGCCGATGTTGTGGGTGCCGAAGACGACGTCCACCCAGGGGGCGCGGTCCACGATGCTCGAGCGGTCCTTCTGGGCGAGGCAGCCGCCCACGGCGATCCGCATGCGGGGGTTGGCGCGCTTCGCGGGGCGCAGCGCGCCGAGGTTGCCGTAGAGCTTGTTGTCCGCGTTCTCGCGCACCGCGCAGGTGTTGAAGACGACGACGTCGACCTCCCCGCGCTTGGCGTCGGCATCGGCGGGCGCGGCCGCGTAGCCGGCCTCCTCGAGGAGGCCGGTCAGGCGCTCGGAGTCGTGGACGTTCATCTGGCAGCCGAAGGTGCGCACCTGATAGGTGCCGCGCGGCGCCGGGTCGATCTGCTGCGTGCTCATGGTGGTCCCAGGGTACGGCGGGCGGGGCGCCCGGCGCGGGTCGACGGCGCCCCGACGGGCGGGTTCGGAGGGAGATCACGCCCGCGCAGCCGGCCGGCGCAGGTCACGATGGGGTGACAGTCCCCGGTCCGCCCGGCGGCCCACCGCGGAGCGGTCTACGGTGCAGCACATGACCCAGACCACATCCGCGCTCCCGCCTGCCGGGAGCCCGGGCGCACGCCCCCTCGTCGCGGTGGAGGGCGTCCAGAAGCACTTCGGCGACCTCCACGTGCTGAAGGACGTCGACCTGAGCGTCGCCGCCGGCGAGGTGGTCGTGGTGCTCGGCCCCTCCGGCTCGGGCAAGTCGACGCTGTGCCGCACCATCAACCGGCTCGAGACGATCGACGAGGGCGAGATCCGCATCGACGGCGAGCCGCTGCCCACCTCCGGCCCCGGACTCGCGCGCCTGCGCTCCGAGGTCGGCATGGTGTTCCAGTCCTTCAACCTCTTCGCCCACAAGACGGTGCTCGAGAACGTCACCGTCGCCCCGATCAAGGTGAAGAAGGTGCCGCGCAAGGAGGCGGAGGCCCGCGCCATGGAGCTGCTCGAGCGGGTCGGCGTCGCCGACCAGGCCCGGAAGCTCCCCGCCCAGCTCTCCGGCGGCCAGCAGCAGCGCGTCGCGATCGCCCGATCCCTCGCCATGGCTCCCAAGGTCATGCTCTTCGACGAGCCCACCTCCGCCCTGGACCCCGAGATGATCAACGAGGTCATCGAGGTCATGACGGGGCTCGCGAAGGACGGCATGACCATGATCGTCGTGACCCACGAGATGGGCTTCGCCCGCCGCACCGCAGATCGCGTCGTCTTCATGGACGCCGGGCGGATCCTCGAGGTCGCCCCGCCGGAGGACTTCTTCGCCCACCCCCGCACCGAGCGCGCCCAGGACTTCCTCGCGAAGATCCTGCAGCACTGATGACCCCCCTCCCGACCGCCAAGGAGCATGCCATGACCACCAGCCGACGACTCCTCCTCACCGGCGGCGCCGGACTCGCCGCCGCGATCGCCCTCGCCGCCTGCGGCGGATCCTCCTCCGACGAGCCCGCGGTCGCCGAGGACGCCACCTTCGCCGACGGCTCGACCATGAAGAAGCTCGCCGACGCCGGCAAGATCACCATCGGCACCAAGTTCGACCAGCCGCTGTTCGGGCAGGCCGGGCCGGACGGCACCCCCGCCGGCTTCGACGTCGAGATCGGCACGCTGATCGCCGCCGCCCTCGGCATCGAGAAGAAGTCCATCGAATGGGTCGAGACGGTCTCCGCGAACCGCGAGCCCTTCATCGAGAACGGCAAGGTCGACCTCGTCGTCGCGACCTACACGATCAACGACACCCGCAAGGAGGTCGTGGACTTCGCGGGCCCCTACTACGTGGCCGGCCAGGCGCTCATGGTCACGAAGGACAACGAGGACATCACCGGCGAGGACACCCTCGAGGGCAAGAAGGTCGCCTCCGTGGAGGGCTCCACCCCCGCGCAGTACATGACCGACAACCACCCCGAGGCGGAGCTCTCGACCTTCGACACCTACTCCAACTGCGTCACGGCGCTCACCAACGGCCAGGTCGACGCCGTCACCACGGACAACGTGATCCTCGCGGGCTTCGTCGCCGCGAACAAGGAGGAGCTCAAGCTCGTGGGTGACGGCGCCACCTTCACCGAGGAGCCCTACGGCATCGGCCTGAAGAAGGGCGACGACGACTTCCGCACCTTCGTCAACGACACCCTCCAGGCCGCCTACGACGACGGCAGCTGGGCCAAGGCCTGGGAGGAGACCGCCGGCGCGGTGCTGCCCACCCCGGACCCGCCGGAGATCGACCGCTACTGAAGCCGCCCGGGCGGCCCCGCGCGCCCGCCCGGCGCCGGCGCCCGCCCGCGTCACCCCGACCTCACCGCCATCGTCCCGGGCGCCGGCCCGGTCCTCGTGACCTGACCGGCGCCCCTTCCCGCCCCGAGGAGCCCCCGCATGCGCAGCCTCCTGCTCGAGCACGACCTGCTGTGGCAGGCGTTCAGCACCACGCTGATGCTCGCCGCCGTCTCCGGTGCGATCGCGCTCGTCGTCGGCACGGTCGTCGCGGGTCTCCGCGTCTCCCCCTACCTGCCCCTGCGCACCGTCGCGACGCTCTACACGGAGTTCCTGCGCAACACCCCGCTGACGATCGTCTTCTTCTTCTACGTCTTCGTGACCCCGTCGATGGGCTTCACGCTCGAGTACAAGGCCGCGGCGATCATCGCGCTGAGCTCCTACACCTCCGCCTTCGTCGCGGAGGCGGTGCGCTCGGGCATCAACTCGGTCGGGGTCGGCCAGGCGGAGGCGGCCCGCTCGCTCGGCATGTCCTTCGGTCAGAACCTCGCGATCGTCGTGCTCCCGCAGGCCTTCCGCACCGCGATCCCGCCGCTCATCAACGTGCTCATCGCGCTCGTGAAGAACACCTCCGTCGCGGGCGCCTTCAGCGTGCTCGAGCTGTTCGCCATGTCCCGGCGCCTGACCAACGTCCACTCCGGTGACGTGCTGGGCATCCTCGCGGGCGTCGCCCTGTGCTACCTGATCATCTGCATTCCCCTGGGGCGTCTCGCCGCGGGCATCGAACGGAAGGTGGCGTTCGCCCGATGAGCAGCGGACCCGTCCTGTACGACGTCGCCGGCCCCGCCGAGCGCCGACGCAGCCGCATCATCTCGGTGGTGCTCACCGTGGTGGTCCTCGCCGCGGCCGCGGTCGCCGTCTCCCGTCTCGCCGCGAACGGCGTGTTCGACGACCGCTGGCGCGTGCTGTGGGACGTGCCGATGAACTTCGCCGGCTACGAGACGAAGCACGTGTGGCAGGCGGTGTTCCGCGGCCTCGGAGCTACCCTGCTCGCCGCGGCCATCGCCCTCCCGCTCGCCGCCGTGCTCGCCGTGGTGCTCGTGTCCCTGCGCACCTCGCACCTGCTCCCGGTGCGCTGGCTCGCGATCGGCGTCATCGAGGTGTGCCGCGGGCTGCCCGTGGTGCTCATGATGTTCTTCGCGATCCTCGTGATCCCCGGCTCGACGCCGCTCATGGCGGTCGTATTCGGTCTGGTCATGTACAACGCGGCGGTCTTCGCCGAGATCCTGCGCGCCGGCATCGCCGCCCTTCCCCGAGGGCAGACGGAGGCCGCGGAGTCCCTCGGCATGGGGCCCGCGCTCACCTACCGCGACGTGCAGCTGCCGCAGGCGGTGCGGATGATGCTGCCCTCCCTCATCGCGCAGGGCGTGGTGCTCGTCAAGGACTCCTCGCTGGGCTACATCGTCTCCTACGCGGAGCTGCTGCGGTCGATCAGCCGGGTGGCCGACGCCCTCACGAACGCCTCGTACCTGCTGCCCCTGCTCACCGTGGGCGCGGCGGTGTACGTGACGCTGAACGTGCTGCTCTCGCGGCTCGCGGTGTGGGCGCAGCGACGCAGCGGCCGGCGGCGCCGTGCGCCCGTCGTGGTGGGCACGCCGACCGTCGAGGTCTGAGCCGGCGGCATCCGGGACTCCAGTAGCCGCCCGCTCCGCAGGATCAGCGGGCCCCGCAGGTCCGGTGCTCCGCGGGTTCAGCGGCCGGCTTGCCCCGCGAGCCCGGCGGGCTCAGCGGCCGGAGGCGCGGCGCAGCTCGCTCGAGATGACCTGCACGGCGAGGTCCCCCGGGTAGCCCTTGCGGGTGAGCAGGGCATCGAGTCGGCGGGACAGGCGTCGTCGCTGGCTGCCGTCGCGATCGGCGGCGAGCCGCTCGAGATCCCGCTCCCCGAGCCGGGAGCGCACGAGCTCCCGGCAGCGCTCCTCCTCACCGCTCACCGGGTCCCCCTCGGGACCTCGGCCCGCGCCGCCGGCGCGGAGCGCCTCCTCGATGAGCTCCCCGTCGACGTGGCGCTGCTCGAGCTCCCGTCGCAGGGCCCGGTCCCCCAGGCTGCGCAGCTCCCGTCGCTGACGCACCCATTCGTGGGCGAAGGCGCGGTCGTCCACGAGGTCCGCCCGCTCGATGCGGGCCATCACCTCGTGCGTGACGGACCCGGGGACCTCACGGCGCTCAAGGCGCTCGAGCATCTCCCCGCGGGAGCGGCGGCGCGTGGCCAGCAGCCGCATGAGGTAGCGGCACTCGCGCATGACCGCCTTCTCGCGCTCGGCGCGGTCGGGATCCTGCTCGGGCCGGGGGCGCTCGAGGATCTCCTGCGTGCGACGCGCCAGCCGTTCCTGGACCGCCGAGCGCTCGCGCCCCTGCGCGCCGGCCGGGGACAGCGCGACGGGCACGTCGCCTGGAGCGGATCCGCGCGGATCCTGCTGCTCCGGGGCGCCGTGCCCGTCGTGCTCGGTGGACAGGGGCATCGATCAGATGGCGGCGGGGACGTCCTCGTCGAGGAAGTCGCCCTCGCCGGGGAGCTCCGCGTCCAGATCCTCCGCGGGAGCCTGCTCCGTCGCGTACTTGCCCACGCCCAGCGTGCGCAGGATCTTCTCCTCGATCTCCGCGGCGAGATCCGTGTTGTCCTTGAGGAACTGACGGGCGTTCTCCTTGCCCTGGCCCAGCTGATCACCCTCGTAGGTGAACCAGGCGCCGGACTTGCGGACCACGCCGTGCTCCACACCGAGGTCGATGAGCCCGCCCTCACGGGAGATGCCCTCGCCGTAGAGGATGTCGAACTCGGCCTGCTTGAAGGGCGGGGCCATCTTGTTCTTCACGACCTTGACGCGCGTGCGGTTGCCGACCGCGTCCTGGCCCTGCTTGAGGGTCTCGATGCGGCGGATGTCCATGCGCACCGAGGCGTAGAACTTCAGCGCCTTGCCGCCCGTGGTGGTCTCCGGGCTGCCGAAGAACACGCCGATCTTCTCGCGGAGCTGGTTGATGAAGATCGCGGTGGTGCCGGAGGCGGCGAGCGCGCCGGTGAGCTTGCGCAGCGCCTGGGACATGAGCCGGGCCTGGAGGCCGACGTGCGAGTCGCCCATCTCGCCCTCGATCTCCGCCTTCGGCACGAGCGCCGCGACGGAGTCGATGACCACGATGTCGAGGGCGCCGGAGCGGATCAGCATGTCCGTGATCTCGAGGGCCTGCTCACCCGTGTCCGGCTGGGAGACGAGCAGGGCGTCGGTGTCCACGCCGAGCTTCTTCGCGTACTCCGGGTCCAGGGCGTGCTCGGCGTCGATGAAGGCGGCGATGCCGCCGTTGCGCTGGGCGTTCGCGACCGCGTGGAGCGCCACGGTCGTCTTGCCCGAGGACTCCGGGCCGTAGATCTCCACGATGCGACCACGGGGCAGGCCGCCGATGCCGAGGGCGGCGTCCAGCGCGACCGCGCCGGTCGGGATGACCTCGACCGGAGGGCGGGTGTCGTCGCCCAGGCGCATGATCGAGCCCTTGCCGAACTGACGGTCGATCTGTGCGAGGGCGTTGTCGAGGGAGGTGCCGCGATCCTTGGATGCGGACTTCGGTGCGGACTTCTGAACTGCCATGGGGGCTTTCCTTCCGAGTGGCCGGGGGCCGGCGGCGTGACCGTTGCGGCCACAGTAGGCGGGCCGCCGGACAAACGCCGTGCCCCTCGTGGCGACCTGTGGACCGAGGTGCCATGGGGAGGAACGACGACGGTGGCGGGAACCGTCGGGCCTCACGATACCCGAACACTCGTTCGAAGCGAACAGTGGCGGCGGCGTGTCGCCGGGTGTCCCCCGCGCTCACGGCGGGTCCCGGGCCGCTCCCCGTGCCGGTGCTGCGCCGAGGAGCGGGAGGACGATGCCGCGCCGCTCCTGCCGCTCAGCGCCGGCGGACCGCCGGCGGCACCTCCCAGCGGGAGCCCTCGGGCACGTCCATCGCATCGCACAGCGCGGTCCAGACCGCGCGCACGGGACGCCCCGCCTCGAGGGCCTGCTCGGCTGTCAGACCGCCGACCTCCTCGAGCACGAGGTCCCGGGTGTAGGTGCGCGCCAACGTCGGGCCGAACACGTGATCGGCCAGCTCGGCGAACTCGCTGCGCCGCACCTCAGTGGGCGCCGACCAGCGGCTCGTCGGAGAGCTCGGCGGGGACCGTGTCCGGCACCGCGACCCCCTCGGCCACCGCGATGCGGTCGGAGACCTCACGCAGCACGAAGGACAGCGGGAGGCCGAGCGCGTCGGTCACCGAGTGCAGCAGCTCGCTCGAGGCCTCCTTCTGCCCGCGCTCGATCTCGCTGAGGTAGCCCAGCGAGACCCGGGCATCGGAGGACACCTGTCGCAGGGTGCGACCCTGGGAGCGGCGGGCGTCGCGCAGGACGTCCCCGAGCTCCTGGCGGAACAGGACCATGGCCTTGCCTCCCTTCTTCGCGTCATGCACGGTCAGCACTCCCGGAGCCGGCTTCGCGGAAGCGGCCCGGGCGATCGGGGTCATCGGTGTCATGGAAGTCATCACGATCTCCACAACGTCGCTGCCCCGTCGAGTGTTCCCCAGAGTGTAGTGGGCGAGCTCCCACGCCCCCTGGGAATACCCGGGCATGTGGACGATCGTGACATCGGCGCCCGCGGAGCGGTCGTGCCCGATCGGGGTCGGTCGGGCGCGCGGCGGGTTCGGACGGACGGTCAGCCCAGGCCGAGCGCCCCCGCGAGAGCGGCGATCGCGGCGTCCACCGCCGCGGCGCGCACCGTCGGCCGATCTCCGTCGAGCATCACCAGCTCCGCCACCGGTGCGGAGCCGCGACGCGCCAGACCGATCCACACGGTCCCCGCCCCGACCCCGCGCTCGTCCGCGCCCGGGCCGGCCACGCCGGTGGTCGCGACGGCGAGATCAGCGGCGAAGAGCTCGAGCGCTCCCGCCGCCATCTCCCGCGCGACCTCCGCGCTGACGGCGCCGCGGGCGGAGAGCTCCGCCGGGTCCACAGCGAGCACCCGCGACTTCGCCGCGTAGGAGTAGGTGGCCGCTCCCCCGGCGACGACCGCGCTCGCGCCCGGCACGTCCACCAGCCGGGCGACGACCGCCCCCGCGGTGAGCGACTCCGCCGTGGCGAGCTGCACGCCCTGGGCGCGCGCCGCATCGATGACCGCGATGACGTCCGCACCGGGAACCGACCCGGCGTCCGTGCGAGGTGTCGACATGGGATCAGGCCCCGCTCTCGAGCGCCTCGCGGCGCAGGCGCAGGCCGTCCTTGAGGTTCACCAGACCCGACCAGATCGTCAGCACGAAGGCGATCGTCACGAGCGCGAGCCCGATCCAGCGGGCGGGCGACCACAGCAGCTCGAAGGGCAGCAGGCAGAAGGTGATCGCGATGGACTGCATCATCGTCTTCGCCTTGCCCGCCATGTTCGCGGGGAGCGCCCCGTACTTGAGGATCGTGAAGCGCATGATCGTGATGCCGAACTCGCGCACCAGGATCAGGATCGTCATCCACCACGGGACGTAGTCCCAGACCGACAGCATGACGAAGGCGGCGCCGGTCATCGCCTTGTCCGCGATCGGGTCCACGATCTTGCCGAAGTCCGTGATGAGGTTCCGGCTCCGGGCGAGGTACCCGTCCAGGAAGTCGGTGATCATCGCGACCACGAAGATCGCCGCCGCGAGCGAGCGGCCGCCCACCGACTCGGGGTAGAGCGCGGCGACCACGACGAAGACGGGCACCATCACGCACCGCACCATCGTGAGGATGTTGGCGATGTTCCACAGCGGGACGGGCGCGGCGGGGGTGGTCATGGCTGCTCCGGGAGGTCGAGGTGCGGGCGGGTGGGGTGGAACAGGAGGGACGGGAGGATGCTCAGCGGCCGGTCAGCTGCCAGGCGTCCTCGGTCTCGGAGTCGTCCGCGTCGTCGTAGTAGTCGGTCGCGACGTCCGCGTCCTCGTGCGAGAGCGGGTCCGAGCCGTAGCGGTCCCCACCGCCCTCGCCGGGGCGACCCGGCTCCTCGGTCCCGACCTCGGCGGCGCCGTCGTCGTAGGGCTCGGAGCCCCCGCCGGCCGCGGAGGGCTCGTCCTCGCCGCGGATGCGGGCGAGCGCGCCGGCGAGATCGTCCGGGTGCACGAGCACGTCACGCGCCTTGGAGCCCTCCGACGGGCCCACGATCTCGCGGGACTCGAGCAGGTCCATGAGCCGGCCCGCCTTCGCGAAGCCCACCCGCATCTTGCGCTGGAGCATGGAGGTCGAGCCGAACTGCGTGGTGACCACGAGCTCCGCCGCCTGCAGCAGCACCTCGAGATCGTCGCCGATGTCGTCGTCGACCTTCTTCTTCGTCGTCGCGACGACGACGTCCTCGCGGTACGTCGGCTTCATCTGGTTCTTGACGTGGTCGACGACCTTGTGGATCTCCGACTCGTTGACCCACGCGCCCTGGACGCGCATCGGCTTGGACTTGCCCATCGGGTGGAACAGGGCGTCGCCCTGACCGATGAGCTTCTCCGCACCCGGGGTGTCCAGGATGACGCGGGAGTCCTGCAGCGACGAGGTCGCGAAGGCGAGCCGGCTGGGCACGTTCGCCTTGATGATGCCGGTGACGACGTCCACCGACGGACGCTGGGTCGCGAGGATCAGGTGGATGCCGGCGGCGCGCGCGAGCTGCGTGATCCGCTGGATCGACGCCTCCACGTCCCGCGGGGCGACCATCATGAGGTCCGCGAGCTCGTCGACCACGACCAGCAGGTACGGGTACGGCGCGATCTTGCGCTCGCTGCCCGGGGGCACGGTGAGCTCCCCGGAGCGGACGGCCTTGTTGAAGTCGTCGATGTGCTTGTACCCGAACGCCGCGAGGTCGTCGTAGCGCGCGTCCATCTCCCGCACGACCCACTCGAGGGCCTCCGCGGCCTTCTTCGGGTTCGTGATGATCGGGGTGATGAGGTGCGGGATGCCCTCGTAGATCGTGAGCTCCACGCGCTTGGGGTCCACGAGCACCATCCGGACCTCCTCCGGCGTGGCGCGCATGAGGATCGAGGTGATCATGGAGTTCACGAAGCTCGACTTGCCGGCGCCGGTGGCGCCCGCGACGAGCAGGTGGGGCATCTTCGCGAGGTTCGCGACCACGTAGCCGCCCTCGACGTCCTTGCCGACGCCCATCACGAGCGGGTGCTCGTTGCGGTGGGCGACCTGGCTGCGCAGCACGTCGCCGAGCGCGACCGTCTCGCGGTCCGCATTGGGGATCTCGATGCCGATGGCCTTCTTGCCGGGGATCGGCGAGAGGATGCGGACGTCGGCGCTGGCGACGGCGTAGGAGATGTTCTTGTCGAGGGCCGTGACCTTCTCGACCTTGGTGCCCGGGGCGAGCTCCACCTCGTAGCGCGTGACCGTCGGACCGCGGGTGAAGCCCACGACCTCGGCGTTGACGTTGAACTGCTCGAAGACCTCGCCGAGCGCGGCGACGACGTGGTCGTTCGCCTCGGAGCGCGTCTTGTGGGGCGGGCCCTCGAGCAGGAAGGTCGACTCGGGGAGCGTGTAGACGATGTCGCCGGCGAGCTCGAGCTGCTCCCCCGCCCGGGGCAGATCACCCATCGGCGGGTGCACGAGGTCGGGCTCCTGGGCCTCCGGAGCCTCCGCCGTGGCCGAGCGCGCCGGGGCGACCGGCGCGGCCGCCGCGGCGGCGACCTTCTCCGCAGCGCTCGTGGGGACCTTGCGGCCGGACTCCCCGGCCCGGGGGGCACCGTCGTCGGCGCCGCCGCTCGGGAACGACTTCGTGCGCTGGTTCTCCTCCTCGACCACGTCGAAGACCTCGGTGGAGTCCTTCGGGGCCTTGCCGCCGCGGCGCTTGCGCCTGCTGCCGGCGGCGGCCTTCTCCTCGGCGACGCCCTGCTCGAAGGCCTCGTCGCCCGCGTAGCCGAAGCCGTCGTGGTCGCGCTCGGCCTCGATCCGCGCCTGCTCCTCGGCGTCCTTCTCCTTGCGGGAGCGGCGGCGCGTGCGGCCCGCGGCCTGCGCGGTCGTGGGCTGCTCGTGGACCTCCGGATCGACGCGGCGGGGGCGCAGGCCGAAGGCGGCGCGCTCCTCGTCCTCCTCGGCGCTGCGGCCGACGAGCACGTCGTAGACGCCGCGCAGGCGCGAGGGGATCGCCTCGACCGGCGTCGCCGTGAGGACGAGCACGCCGAAGAAGATGAGCACGGAGTACAGGACGACGACCGCGACCGGCGGCAGCAGCGCGATGAGCGGCGCCGCGGCCAGGTAGCCGAGCACGCCGCCGCCGCGGGCGAGGGCGTCGACGCCGTCCGCCGGGGCGGGCAGCCGCGCCGAGACCGCAGAGATCGCGGCGATCGCCGTGAGCAGCAGGGCGACGCCGAGCACGATGCGCGTGTTCGCGCGGACGTGGTCCGGGCGGCGGAACATGCGCAGCGACCAGCCGAGCGCCAGCAGCGGGATCACCATCGAGGCGATGCCGAAGGTGCCCGCGACGACCGTGTGCACAGCGCCGAGGACGGGACCCTCGGCGCTCCACCACTCGACGACCGCGACGAGCACCGCGATGAGCAGGAGCACCAGCGCGTAGCCGTCGCGGCGGAGCTCCGGCGGCACCTCCCAGCGGGCCACGCCGATCGAGCGGACCACGCCGCCGACCATCCGGGCCGTGCCGAGGTAGCCGGAGCGCACTGCGCGCACCGGCAGGGGAAGCGTCGAGGGGTCGGAGGCCGCGGCGCCGGACGTCCGGGACGTGCCGGCGGATGCGGTCCGCGAGGAGCCTTTCGACGCACGTGCGGGGGAAGACGTACGTGTCGCCATGCCCCACAGACTACCGCCCCGCCCTCCCGGGACCCGGGAGGGCGGGGCGGTGACATCACCGACGGGCCCGCAGGAGAGCGGACCCGTCGACCTCTTACGCTCTGCTCGACCTGCCTGATCTCCTACCGCTCGTCCCTCGCAGCACGTCGATCAGGCTTCGACGACGATCGGGATGATCACCGGCTTGCGGCGCAGCCGCTGCGAGACGTAGCGGCCCACGACGCGGCGCATGACCTGCTGCAGCTGATGCGTGTCGCGACGGTTGGTCTGGTCCGCGACGGCCTGCTCGAGGGCCTTCACGATCTCCGGGCGGATCCGCTCGAAGACCTCGTCGTCCTCCGCCACGCCGCGCGCGTGGATCTCCGGACCCGCGATGAGCGCGCCCGTCTCGGAGTTGACGACCGCGAACAGGGAGATGAAGCCCTCGTCGCCGAGGATGCGGCGGTCCTTGAGATCGGCCTCGGAGATCTCGCCCACGCTCGAGCCGTCGACGTAGACGTAGCCGTTGGGCACCTCGCCCACGACCTTCGCGACGCCGTCCTTGAGGTCGACGACGTGGCCGTCCTTCGCGAGGATCACGCGCTCGGGGGCGACGCCCGTCGACTCGGCGATCCGCCCGTTCGCGATGAGGTGGCGCACCTCGCCGTGGACCGGCATGACGTTCTTCGGCCGCACGATGTTGTAGCAGTACAGCAGCTCGCCCGCGCTCGCATGGCCCGAGGTGTGGACCTTCGCGTTGCTCTTGTGCACGACCTCGGCGCCGAGCGCCATGAGGCCGTTGATGATGCGGAACACCGCGTTCTCGTTGCCCGGGATGAGCGAGGAGGCGAGGACGACGACGTCACCCGGGCCCACGCTCACACGGTGGTCGCGGTTCGCGATCCGGCCCAGGGCCGCCATCGGCTCGCCCTGCGAGCCGGTGCACATGAGCACGACCTTGTCGTCGGGCAGGTTGTCGATCTTGCGGACGTCCACGAGCGTGTTGTCCGGGACGTCGAGGTAGCCCATGTCCGCGGCGATGCCCATGTTGCGCACCATCGAGCGGCCCACGAAGGCGACCTTGCGGCCGTGCGCGGCGGCGGCGTCGAGCACCTGCTGCACACGATGGACATGGCTCGAGAAGGAGGCGACGACGATCTTCTGCCGTGCGCGCCCGAAGATCTGGTTCAGGACCGGGCCGATCTCCTGCTCGCCGAGCGTGAACCCGGGGACCTCCGCGTTCGTGGAGTCCGTCATGAACAGGTCCACCCCGGCCTCGCCGAGCCGCGCGAAGGCGCGCAGGTCGGTGATGCGGCCGTCGAGCGGCAGCTGGTCCATCTTGAAGTCGCCCGTGTGCAGCACGGTGCCGGCGCCGGTCGCGATGTGCACCGCGAGCGCGTCCGGGATCGAGTGGTTCACGGCCACGAACTCGCAGTCGAAGGGGCCGAAGGACTCCTTCTGACCCTCCTTCACCGCGAAGGTGTAGGGCGTGATGCGGTGCTCCTTGAGCTTCGCCTCGATGAAGGCGAGCGTGAGCTGGCTGCCCACGAGAGGGATGTCCGGCTTCTGCCGCAGGAGATAGGGGACCGCGCCGATGTGGTCCTCGTGCCCGTGGGTGAGGATGATCGCGGAGATGTCGTCGAGACGGTCGGAGATGACGTCGAAGTCCGGGAGGATCAGGTCCACACCGGGCTGGGCGTCCTCGGGGAAGAGGACGCCGCAGTCGACCACGAGCAGCCGCCCCTGGTACTCGAAGACGGTCATGTTGCGGCCGACGTCGCCCAGGCCACCGAGCGGGATGACCCGCATGGTGTCATTCTTCAGCTTGGGCGGCTGGTTCAGCCGGTGGGAGTAGGCAGTGCTCATTCGGGCCTCCGAGAGGGATCCAGTGGGGGGATGCCGACGGCGGCGTCGAGGGCAGCGGCCAGAGCGCGCACCTGGTCGTCGTCGGCGGGGACATGGGGGCCGCGCAGGGCGGCATGGGGCAGGACGCCCTGCAGGTGCAGGGCATGCTTCGCGGCGACGACGCCCGGCATGCGGGTCATGATCGCCTCGACCAGCGGGGCGAGGGACGTGCTCGCCGCCCGGGCCGCGGCGAGATCGCCGCGGTCCACGGCGTCGATCATCGCCCGCTCGAGATCACCGGCCACCTGACCGACGACGGAGACGATGCCCGCGGCGCCGATGGCGAGCCACGGGAGGTTCAGCGCGTCCTCGCCCGAGTAGTAGGCGAGGCCGGTCTGCACCATCACCAGGGACGCCTCGAGCAGATCGCCCTTGGCGTCCTTGACCGCGACGATCCGCTCGTGCTCGCCGAGGGCGAGGAGGGTGTCGCGGGAGAAGGGGACCCCGGTGCGACCGGGGATGTCGTACAGCATGACCGGCAGGTCCGTCGCGTCCGCGACGGCGCGCACGTGCGCGAGGATGCCGGCCTGGGAGGGCTTGGAGTAGTACGGGGAGACCACGAGCAGACCGTCGAGGCCGAGGTCCGCATGGGCCCGGGCGAGCTCGATCGAGTGGACGGTGTCGTTGCTGCCGACCCCGGCGACGATGCTGACCTCCGGGCCGACGGCCGCGCGCACGGCCTTCGCCAGCTCGATCTTCTCCCGGTCGGAGACGGTCGGCGACTCGCCAGTGGTGCCGGAGACGACGATCTGGTCGTGGCCGTGCTCGACGAGGTGCGCGGCGAGGGCGGACGCGGCGTCGAGGTCCAGGGCGCGGCCGTCCGCGCTGAAGGGGGTCACCATCGCGGTGCCCACGGCGCCGAAGGGGCGGGCGGGGCGCGTGTCGGAGGTGGTCATGGTCTCCTCCCGGGAGGGGCGGCCGGCGGGGCCGGTCAGAGGTGGCGGTGGGCGCCGGGCGTGCGTCCGGCGCGGATGTCGATCGGTGCGGGGCGGGCGCTGCTGCCCGAGCCTAGTCCAGCGGTGGGCGCTCAGCCCCTCGGCGCGGCGGGAGCGGGCGCGGCCCCGTCGCCGGGCTGCTCGCCCCGGTCCACGAGGATCGCCATCGGTGTGCGCTGTCGGCCCTGGCCCAGCGGGTTGTCCGCGAAGGTCGCCTCGAGGTCCGCCTTCGGTGTGGACACGTCGCTGCCCAGCACGTTGCGGCCGATGTCGTTGGCGTCCATGACGACCGTGCCGCGGAAGCTCTCGCGCAGGGCCGCGGGGATGTCCGCGGCGCGGATCGCCGCGGAGAGCCGCGCCGCGACCACGTCGGGGTCCTTCGGCGGGAGCTTCGCGGAGACGTTCGAGGGGAAGGCCGAGTACGGCGTGGGGCCGTCGATGGCCCGCACGTTGTCACCGACGACCTCGTAGAACACGCCGCGGCGGCGCAGCAGCTTGCCGGCGGCGCCCGCCGCGGAGGCCATGAGCACCCGCGGGAGACCGACCTCGCGGATCGCGAGCTCCATCGTGGTCGGGTCCCCGAGGCCGATGCCGGCCGGGGTGCGCGTCACGAAGCGGCTGAGCACCTTCGCCGAGGGGCGCGGGTGGATCTCCCAGGTGTACCAGGAGCGGCCCTGGGTGATGGCGACGATCTTCTCGCTGATCACGTAGTACCAGGGGGCGCCCTCGGGGACCGTGCCGGCGGGCACCGACGCGGCGAAGCGCTCCACCCGCTCGCGCACGATCGCGTCGAGGTCGTCGCCGCGGCCCACGAGCTCCGTCTGCAGGGGCAGTCGGCGCCAGGTGTGCCCGTCGGTCTCGGAGACGAGGTCGAGGCGCTTGCCGGGGTTCGGCTCGTGATCGGCCTTGGCGGCCTCGATCGCGTCGGGGTCGAGATCCTCCCCCGCAGTCTCGGGGGCGGCCTGCTCCTCGGTCCCCGCTGCGGTGCGCGGGTCGATGACGGCGCGCAGCCACAGCTCGAGGGAGAGGAGTCGCCAGATCTGCTCGCTGCGGTGGTGCTCGGGGTGGGCGGCGACGTCCTCGAAGAAGGCGAGCACGCTGCGCGCGTCCACGTAGGGCCGTGCGGCGAAGGACTCGGAGGCGAGGATCGCGCGCACGTCGTCGGCGTGACGGACGATCCAGGCGTGCTCGTCCAGGACGGCGGCCTCGGGGCGGGCGGGGAGATCGGCGCCGGGGGCGAGCCCCGAGAGCACCGAGCGCAGCAGGGAGCCGTCGCGCGCGGCGCGCAGCAGGGACGCGTCGTCGAGGGAGGCGAGCAGCCGCAGCAGCCCGGCGTCCACGAGCGGGGAGGCGCTGCGCAGACCCTCGTGGTGCGCGGCCGCGCGCGAGGCGCGCAGGGCCACCGGGAGGTCACCGTGCAGCACCTCCTCGACGAGGGCCGCGCGGAGGCTCGCGGGAGCGGCGCGCCGCTCGCTGCGGTGGGAGGCGACGAAGGCGTTCGCGAGCAGGGCCTCGGTGGGCACCTCGGCCCGCGGGGCGAGGGCGCCCCGGGCGGCGCCGAGGAGCGCGCCGCGGGAGGCGAGGGCGCCCTGGGCGAGGTCACCGATCCGGCGGCCGGCGCGGAGCCGGCGCAGGCCGGACACCTGGTGGGCGGCGCTCGAGGGGAGCAGCTGCTCCGCGCCGACGCCGTCCACGAGCGCGCCGGCGCCGGCCTCGCGGGCGGAGCGGGCGAGGGTGAGGGCGGTGTGCGCGCGGGCGGAGGGCACCGGCTCGCCGAGGGCGGTCGAGAGCTCGTCGAGGTCCGCGAGCAGGTCGCCCTGGGAGTCCCGGGCGGTGATCAGCTCCATGTCACGGCCGCGGGCGGCGTGCAGCGCGGTGACGGCGGAGGGCACGGAGCCGCTCGGGCGCGTCGCGGCGACCGCGCGGACGCCCTCGGGGGCGGCGGCCGCGACGGCGAGCGAGCCGAGGTCCCCGGTCAGGGCGATCGCGTCCCCGGCGGTCGTGGCGCGGCGCACGGAGGCGGCGAGCAGGCTCGTCACCTCGGCGACGGCCGCGTCGTCGAGAGGTCGGCCCGGGGCGGCGGCGATCCCCTGGAGCTCCTCGGCGAGCGGGGCGGCATCGGAGAGCGAGAGCCCGTCCGGCCCGTGACGCAGCACCTGGCCCGGCAGCAGTCGGTGGATCCCCTCGACGAAGGTGCGCTCGTCGGTGTCCGCGACGCCGTCGAGGAGGAAGCGGTGGATCGTGCGCTCGTCGGGTCGCGCGGGCACGGGCCCGGCGTCCAGCAGCGCGTCGATCCGGGAGGCGAACAGCAGGTGCTCCTGCGCGGCGTCCGTCCACCAGTACAGCGGTGCGCGTCCGAGCCCGTCGCGCGCGAGCAGGAGCGTGCCGGTGGCCTCGTCGTGGAGCGCGAGGGCGTAGGGCTGCTCGATCGCGGCGAGGTCGAGGCCGGCGAGGTCGTCGCCCAGCGAGTCCAGCAGCGCGGCGGCGGCGGCGTCCGTGAGGCCGTCGGCCAGCAGCACGCGGCCGATCGCCTCGCTCCGCGCGCCGCCGATGCCGGGCCCCACGAGGGTCAGCGCGCCGCCGGGCACGGAGCGGCCGACGGCCTCTCCCCCGGCAGGTGCCGCGAGCGCCGCGCCGAGGCGTGCGGCGATCGCGTCGTGGTCGGCGCCGGATCCGTGGCTGCCGGAGATTCCGCTCATGGACGAGTCCTTCCGTGGGGGACGACCGGAGCGCGGAGGCACCGCGATCGGCCGCTCGAGCTTATCAACGACGGACCCTCAGGCCCCGCGCCGCCCGAGGCGCAGCGTGCCCTCGACGACGGTCACCTCGAGGTCGTCGAGGGAGGTCACGAGGGCATCGGCGAGCGGGGAGAGGGAATCCGCCGGGGTCGTGGTGGTCAGCGCCACCGTCCGCGCACCCGCCGCGCGGCCCGCGGTGAGGCCACCGGCCGAGTCCTCCACGACGATCGTCCGCTCCCCCGGGACGCCGAGCCGGCGGGCGCCGAGCAGGAACGGCTCCGGATCCGGCTTGCCCCGGGTGACCTGGTCGGCCGTGACGAGGTGGGCGGGGACGGGCAGGCCGGTGCGCGCCCAGCGCGCCTCGAAGAGCGGGCGCGTGCAGGAGGTGACGATCGTCCAGGTGGGCCGGCCGAGCTGCTCCGCGGCGGCCTCGAGCTCCTCGAGCACGCGGCGGGTGCCGGGGAGCGTGACGATCCCGGCGACGTCGGCGATCTCGAGCTCCTCGATGCGGCGGTGCGCGGCGTCGATCTGCTCGGCGTCCAGCTCCGGGAGCAGCTCGGCGAGGATCTGCCGTGCGGGCCGCCCGTGCATCGTGTGGTCGAAGGGGCGCGGGGCGTCGAGCTCTGCCAGCAGGGTCCCCCAGGCGCGCTCCACGGAGGGGCCCGAGTCGATGAGGGTGCCGTCCATGTCGAGCAGGAGGGCATCCGCGACCAGCGGCAGCGTGTCCTCCCGGGAGGACGGTTCCGAGGCGGCGGGGCCCGGGGCGGAGGAGGGGGTGGTCATGCCTCCACGGTCTCACGGTGCGACGCCCGGCCGCGGACGCCGCGCCCGTATCGGTGCAGGTGGTCGTACAGTGGGATGCATCATGCGCCCCGATCCGTCCCCGCTCGAGCCCGTGTCCGGCGACGCCGCGCGCGGCCTCGGTGCGGAGGGCGGTCCGGAGGTGGCCGACGAGGCCGCGGAGGTCGCGAGGGCGCGCCGCACCGGGCTCTCGATCGGCGTGGCCACCGGCCTCTACGGACTCTCCTTCGGCGCGCTCGCGACCGCCTCCGGACTGGACCTGTGGCAGGCGATGGTGCTCTCGGCGGTCATGTTCACCGGCGGCAGCCAGTTCGCCTTCGTGGGCGTCGTGGGCGGCGGCGGCTCGGCGATCGGGGCCGCGCTCGCCGCGCTCCTGCTCGGCGTGCGCAACACGCTCTACGGCCTGGTCCTCACCCGGGACCTCCCCCGCGGCGGTCTCCGGGGCCTCGCCCGGGCGCAGCTGACGATCGACGAGTCCGCGGCGGCCGCGGCGACCGGGCGCACCCCCGCGGGCATCCGCGCGGGCTTCTGGGCCGCGGGCATCGCGGTCTACGTGTTCTGGAACCTGTTCACGCTCGTGGGGGCCATCGCCGGGCAGCACATCGCCGATCCGGGGGCCTGGGGGCTGGACGCGGCGGCGGCCGCGGCCTTCCTCGCGCTGCTGTGGCCGCGCCTCCGGCGGCGCGAGGCCGTGGCGATCGCCGTCGCCGCCGCCTTCGTCGCCCTGCTCACCACGCCGGTGCTGCCCGCCGGCCTGCCCGTGCTCGCCGCGGCCCTCGTCGCGGTCGCCGCCGGGATGCGGGTGCGGACACGGTCCAGGGGCGCCGAGCAGCAGCACCTCGAGGAGGGGACCCGATGAGCATGCTCTGGATCGGCGTGATCGCCGCCTCGATCGGCGCCTTCGTGCAGAAGTGGATCGGCTACCAGGTGCCGCCCGAGCTCCTCGAGCGGCCGCGGATCGCCCGGATCACGACCCTGCTGCCGATCGCGCTGCTCGGAGCGCTCGTCGCCGTGCAGGTCGCGACCTCCGGCACCGCGATCGTGCTCGACGCGCGTCTCGCCGGTCTCGCCGCGGCAGTGGTGCTGCTGATCCTGCGCGCCCCGTTCCTCGCGGTGGTGATCGGCGCCGCGGCCGTCACCGCCCTGCTGCGGGCCGCGGGGATCGGCTGAGCCCGCCGCGCCGGGGGCTGCGGGGCTAGGACCGGGCGCCCGCCCTCTCCTCGCGCGCCAGCCGGATCGCGCGGCGGGTCGCGGCGCGGGCCTGCTTGCGGTCGCGGAGGGCGTCGTAGGCGAGGGCCAGGCGGAACCAGCCCCGCCAGTCCTCCTCCGCGCCGGGGGCGGACTCGAGGTGGGCGCGCGCGGCCTCGAACTCCTCGCGCGGCTCCTCGTGCTCGACGGCGGTGCCGGCGTAGCGCCGCGCGAGGCCCCCGGCCTCGAGGCCGAACAGCACCTCCCGCCAGGTCACCCACACCGTGAGGACGAGCAGCACGAGCACCGCGAGGGCGAGACCGATCCCGATCCCGCCACCCGCCCTCCAGAACCCCCAGGCGATCCAGCCGAGGCCCCAGGCGTACGCGGCGGTGATGAGGACCAGCGCCGCCACCATCAGCTTCTGACGCATCGCTGCGCTCCCCCTCGCCCTCAGCCCAGGTCCAGGTAGCCGTCCAGGCCCACCGTGAGACCGGGCCGCGATCCGACCTCGCGGACGCCCAGCAGCACCCCGGACATGAAGCTGACCCGGTCGAAGGAGTCGTGGCGCAGCACCAGCTGCTCCCCCACCCCGCCGAACTGGACGACCTCGTGCGCGACGAGCCCGCGCTGGCGCACCGCGTGCACGTGGACGCCGTCGACGACCGCTCCGCGCGCACCCTGCGGATCCTTCTCAGTCGCGTCCGGAACGGGGCCGAGTCCCGCGGCGGCGCGGCCGCGGGCGATCGCCGCGGCCGTGTGCACCGCGGTGCCCGACGGCGCGTCGAGCTTGTCCGGGTGGTGCATCTCGATGATCTCCGCGCTCTCGTAGTAGCGGGCGGCGATCTCGGCGAAGCGCGCGGTGAGGACCGCGCCGATCGCGAAGTTCGGGGCGATGAGCACGCCCACCCCGGGCGCCTCCTCGAGGCGGCGGCGCAGGGCACCGCGGGACTCGTCGTCCCAGCCGGTCGTGCCGACCACCGCATGGATCCCGTGCTCGACGAGGAAGTCGACGTTCTGCGCGGTCACGGCGGGGACCGTGAGGTCCACGGCGACCTGCGCCCCGGCGTCGACGACGGCGGAGAGGTCGTCCTCGCGGCCGATCCGGGCGACGAGCTCGAGGTCCTCGGCGCCGTCGACGGCGCGGCAGGCCTCCGAGCCCATGCGGCCGGAGGCGCCGAGGACGGCGACGCGGAGGGGACGGGAGGCGGGGGTGCCGGGCATGAGAGCTCCTTCGTGCGGAAGCGGGGCGGTCGACAGGGGGCGGGTGGTGGGGATCAGGCGGCGGGGCCGACGTCGACCCGCGTGGAGAACGAGGCGGAGAGGCGCGCGGCGAGCTCCTGGACCTCCGCTGCGGTGACCCGGCCGATCCGGGCGAGCGTCTCGTCGACGCCCGAGTAGCGGCCGTGCACGAGCTCGATCGTGCCGAGCCGGCCCATGCGGCTGCTCGTGTCCTCGAGGCCGAGCGCGAAGGACCCGGTGATCTGCCCGAGCGCGCGGCGCATCTCGTCCTCGTCCACGCCCCGCTCCCCCATCGTGGCGAGCTCGGCCGCGAGCAGCTCGACGACCTGCGCGGTGCGCGCGGGGCGGCAGGCGGCGTACAGGCCGAACAGGCCCGCGTCGCGGTACCCGGCGCTGAAGGAGTAGACGGAGTAGGCGAGCCCCCGCTGCTCCCGGATGTTCTGGAAGAGCCGCGAGGACATGCCGCCTCCGAGGACGGACATGAGCACGGACAGCGCATGACGGTCCTCGTCGACCGCGCTGATCCCGGTGCCGCCGAGGTAGATGTGGTTCTGCTCGGCGGGACGGTCCAGGCGGTGCGGGGCGAGCGCGGCGACCTCCCCCGCGCCGAGGGCGGGGCCGCCCGCAAGGGCCGCGTCCTGGCGCGGGCGACGGCGGGGCAGCGCGCCCTCCGCGAGGTCCCAGCCGCCGCGGCGCAGGCCCTGGGTGATCCACGCGGCCAGCTCGTGGTGGTCGAGGTCGCCGACGGCGGTGACCACGAGGTTCTCGGGGCGGTAGTGCTCGCGGAAGTGGGTGCGCACCTGCTCGATGCCGAGCGCGGTGACGGTCTCCGCGGTGCCGCCGACGGGGCGCCCGATCGGGGTGTCGGGGCCGAGGACGTCGGCGAGGAAGGTCTCGTAGCCGACGTCCTGCGGGTCGTCCTCCGCCATCGCGAGCTCCTCGAGGATCACCTCGCGCTCGGTCGCGAGCGCCTCCTCCTCGAGCAGGCTCGAGGTGATCATGTCGGTGAGGACGTCGACGGCCATGGGGAGGTCCGCGGAGCGCACGCGCCCGTAGTAGAGGGTGTGCTCCTTCGCGGTGACGGCGTTGGAGTCGCCGCCCACCTCGTCGAAGGCGGCGGCGATGTCGAGGGCGCTGCGACGGGAGGTGCCCTTGAACAGCAGGTGCTCGAGGACGTGCGTGGAGCCGGCGTGCTCGGGTCGCTCGTCGCGGGACCCGACGGGCAGCCAGAGGCCCACGGTCGCGCTGCGCACGGAGCGGTCGGTCTGGGTCAGCAGCCGCACACCGCCGGGGAGGACGCTGCGGCGCACCCCGGCGGCGGGGTCGAGCAGGACGTCGGACGCGGGGTCGTCGAAGGCGAGGTCGAGAGGCATCGATCGATTGTTCCACGCCCGCAGGGGGTCACGGCCGAGTCCTCGCTCACAGCGGACGCGCCGCGTGCCGGGCGCGGACGCTCCGAGGGCGGCACCCCGTGCGGGGTGCCGCCCTCGGCGGCGGGGGGGCGGTGGCCGGATCGCTCCGGGTCACCGCTCCCCCGAGGGGATCACTCGGCGGGGGTCTCCGCCGGCGCCTCGGAGGACTCCGGGGCGTCGTCCTCGACCACGGCGAGGCTGATCTTGCCGCGCGCGTCGATCTCGCGGATCTCGACCTCGATCTTCTGGCCGACCTTGACGACGTCCTCGACGCTGTCCACGCGCTTGCCGTCGTTCAGCTTGCGCAGCTGGGTGACATGCAGCAGCCCGTCCTTGCCCGGGGTGAGGGACACGAAGGCGCCGAAGTCCACCACGCGCACCACGGTGCCGAGGTAGCGCTCGCCGACCTCGGGGACCTGCGGGTTCGCGATGGCGTTGACCGCGGAGCGGGCCGCCTCGGCCGAGGGGCCGTCGGTCGCGCCGATGTAGACGGTGCCGTCGTCCTCGATCGTGATGTCCGCGCCCGTGTCGTCCTGGATCTGGTTGATCATCTGGCCCTTCGGGCCGATGACCGCGCCGATCTTGTCCACCGGGATGGTGACGGCGAGCACGCGCGGGGCGTGCGGCGACATCTCGTCCGGGGTGTCGATCGCCTCGGCGAGGACACCGAGGATGTGCAGGCGCGCCTCGCGGGCCTGGGACAGCGCGGCGGCGAGCACGGAGGCCGGGATGCCGTCGAGCTTGGTGTCCAGCTGGATCGCGGTGACGAACTCCGAGGTGCCGGCGACCTTGAAGTCCATGTCGCCGAAGGCGTCCTCCGCACCGAGGATGTCGGTGAGGGCGGCGTACTTGGTCTCGCCCGCTACCTGGTCGGAGACCAGGCCCATGGCGATGCCGGCGACGGGGGCCTTGAGCGGCACACCGGCGTTGAGCAGCGCGAGCGTCGAGGCGCACACGGAGCCCATCGAGGTGGAGCCGTTGGAGCCGAGCGCCTCGGACACCTGGCGGATCGCGTAGGGGAACTCCTCGCGGCCCGGGAGCACCGGCACCAGGGCGCGCTCGGCGAGCATGCCGTGGCCGATCTCGCGGCGCTTCGGGGAGCCGACGCGGCCGGTCTCGCCGGTGGAGTACGGCGGGAAGTTGTAGTGGTGGATGTAGCGCTTGCGGTCGACCGGCCCGAGGGAGTCGATCTGCTGCTCCATCTTGAGCATGTTCAGCGTGGTGACGCCCAGGATCTGGGTCTCGCCGCGCTGGAACAGGGCGGAGCCGTGCACGCGCGGGAGCACCTCGACCTCGGCGGAGAGCTGGCGGATGTCCCGCAGCCCACGGCCGTCGATGCGCACACCGTCGGTGAGGATCTTCTGGCGCACGAGCTTCTTGGTCAGGGCGCGGTAGGCACCGGAGACCTCCTTCTCGCGGCCGGCGAGCGGCTTGCCCTCGCCGGCGAGCTCCTCGAGGGCCGCGGCGAGCAGCTCCTCGGTCTTCTCCTCCCGCTCGGTCTTCGCGGCGATCTGCATGACCGCGGCGAGACGCTCGGAGACGGCGCCCTCGACGATGCCGTAGGCGTCCTCCTGGTAGTCCAGGAAGAGGGGGAACTCGCGGACCGGCTTGGCGGCGGTGCGGGCGAGCTCGATCTGCGCCTCGCAGAGGCTACGGATAAAGACCTTGGAGGCCTCGAGGCCCTCGGCCACGACCTCCTCCGTGGGGGCGATCGCGCCCTGCTCCTTGATGAGGCTCCAGGAGTTGTCGGTGGCCTCGGCCTCGACCATCATGATCGCGACGTCGTCGCCGACGATGCGACCGGCGACGACCATCGAGAAGACGGCCTCGTCGAGCTGGGCGAAGGTCGGGAACGCGACCCACTGGCCGCCCTGGGCGGTCGGCATGAGCGCGATGCGCACGGCGCCGATCGGGCCGGAGAAGGGCAGGCCGGAGATCTGGGTGGAGGCGGAGGCGCCGTTGATGCCCACCACGTCGTACGAGTCGTCGGGGGCGCAGGCCATGACCGTGAGGACGACCTGGACCTCATTGCGCAGGCCCTTGACGAAGGCGGGGCGCAGCGGGCGGTCCGTGAGGCGCGCGGCGAGGATCGCGTCGGTGCCGGGGCGGCCCTCACGACGGAAGAAGGAGCCGGGGATGCGGCCCGCGGCGTACATCCGCTCCTCGACGTCGACGGTGAGGGGGAAGAAGTCGAACTGGTCCTTGGGCTTGTTCGACACGGCGGTGGCCGAGAAGACCATCGTGTCGTCGTCGAGGTAGACGGCGACGGCGCCGGCGGCCTGCTGGGCGAGGCGGCCGGTCTCGAAGCGGACCTCGCGACGGCCGAACGAGCCGTTGTCGATGACCGCGGTGGTCGCGGTGATGTCAGGGCCTTCCATGGCCATGAGGTATCTCCTTGTGTTCGGTGGTGCCCCTGCCGGTGCGGCCATCGTCAGTCACGCGCGGGATCGGATCGCGGGGATCCGCTCCGCAGGTCACTGCCGAGGACCGAACCTGGTCGGGGGCGGGGTTCCGGTGCCCGCCGAAGTGCGGGCACATCGAACCGCCGCCCGCCCCGGAGGGCGAGCGGCGGTGAGGATCAGCGGCGGATGCCGAGGCGCTGGATCAGCGCGCGGTACCGCTCGATGTCGACGCCCTGGAGGTACTTCAGGAGTCGCTTGCGCTGGCCGACGAGCAGCATCAGGCCACGACGCGTGTGGTGGTCGTGCTTGTGCGACTTGAGGTGCTCGGTCAGGTAGGTGATGCGGTGGGTGAGCAGCGCGATCTGGACCTCGGGCGAGCCGGTGTCACCCTCCGAGGTGCCGTACTCCGCGATGATCTGCTGCTTGGTGGCGGTGTCGAATGCCATAGCTCTCCCTGGTCGTTGCGCGGCGCCGCGGGTCCTGCTGACCCGGGCTCTCTGTGCGAGCGTCCTGCCCGCGCGCGGCTCTCCCGTGAGGGGTGCTGCGAGGGGGTGCGGACTGCTCTCCGCGGCCGATGTCACGGCATGGCCAGGGTATCAGCCGGCGCTCTCCGGCCGGGAGGCGTCGACCTCGAGAGTGCGGCGGGTCACCTCGACATCCTCGTGCATCTGGACCACGAGCGCGTCCACGGACTCGAAGCGCAGCGTGGGCCGCTGGTAGTCCACGAACTCGAGCCGCACGGTGTCCCCGTAGAGGTCCAGCGTGTGGTCGCCGTGTACGTAGGCCTCGACGACCCGCTGGGGGACGCCGTCCACGGTGAACGTGGGGTTCGTGCCGATCGAGATCGTCGCGGGCGCGCCCGCGAGCGGCGGGCAGCCCTCGTGGCGGGGGTCCTGCTCGAGGACGGTCAGCCGGCCCGCGTAGACGCCGTCGGCCGGGACGAGTCCCGCGGGGTGCGGGCCGAGGTTCGCGGTGGGGAAGCCGAGCTCCCGGCCGCGCTGGAAGCCGTGGTGGACCGTGTCGGTCACCGTGTGGCGGCGGCCGAGCATCTCCGCGGCGGCGGCGACGTCGCCCCGCAGGAGGTCCGCGCGGATCGCGGAGGAGGAGATGCGGCCGCTCCCCTCCCCCTCGGGGCCGACGTCCGCGACGGTGACGACCTCGAAGCCGAGCTCCTCGCCGAGCGCGCGCATCGTGTGGATGGTCCCCGAGTTCCCCTTGCCGAAGAGGGCGTCCTCGCCGAGCACGACGCAGCGGGCGCCGAGCCCCTCGACGAGGAAGGTGCGCACGAAGTCCTCGGGGCTGTGCTGAGCGAACTCGAGGGTGTACTCGAGATCCAGGACGCCCGCGACCCCGGCGAGCAGGAGCAGGCGGTCGCGGTCCGCGTGGCCCGTGAGCAGGGGCGGCTCCGCGACGCCGGTCATGACGTGGCGGGGGTGGGGCCAGAAGGTGAGGGCCACGGGGGCGAGGTCGCGCGCCTCGGCATGGCGCACGAGCTGGTCGAGCACGGCGCGGTGGCCGCGGTGGACGCCGTCGTAGTTGCCGATCGAGACCGCCGTCGGGCCGAGGTCCGCGGGCACCTCCGCCGGGGAGTGCCAGATGGGCGTGGGGGTCACGGGGCAGCGGATCCTTCCGGGCAGGGCGCGCGGCCCACGGCGGTGGCGCGGGGGCTCCCGGACGCCGTGGGCCACTGTAACCCCGGTGCTCCCGGACCGCGGGCGGCCGCGCGGCCACGATGTGACCTCCCTGTGACGAACATCGGAGAGTCCTGCAGGACCCCGGGGTACCGGGCTCGGCTATCGTGGACAGGAAAGGGTGGTATGGGGCTCTCCCCGTCGCCTCCGCGCGAGCGCGCGGTGCGGCACCGACGCCGCCCGGGAACGGAACGATGACCATGACGAACGTGACCGACACGGCCACGGGCCGCCACGGCCGCCGGCGCGTGGCCCTCGTGCTGCTCGCGATCCTCGCGGTGCTCGCGGTGATCCTCGCGGGCGGCGCGCTGGCGTACGCCAAGCAGTTCGACGGCAAGGCGCTGCCCGGCACCACGGTGCTCGGCCAGGACGTCTCCGGCAAGAGCGCCGAGGAGATCGCCGCCCTCGTGGCGGGGAAGGCCGACGACGTCACCGTCACGATCGACGCCGGCGAGAACAGCAAGGACGTCTCCCTCGCCGATCTCGGCGTGAGCGTGGACGCAGACGCCACCGCCGCCTCCGCGCTCGACCGCGACCGGGCACTCCCCGACGTCGTCGCCTCGACCTGGTCCGGCGAGCACGCCGTGACGCCGGTCGTGGACGTCGACCGGAAGAAGGCCGCCGAGGTCGCGAAGGGGCTCGTCCCCGCGGACCGCACCCAGCCGGTCGACGCGAAGGTCGAGTACGACGAGGACGCCGGCACCTGGAACGCGGTGCCCGGCACCGCCGGCCAGGGCGTCGACCCGACGGCCCTCGTCGACACCGTCACCGAGAAGGCCGCCTCCCTCGAGTCCTTCACCGTCGAGCAGCCCATCGAGGAGATCGCCCCCGCGATCACCACCGACGAGGCGGAGAAGACCGTGGGCGAGATCGCCTCGCTCCTGGACCAGTCGATGGTCATCAAGGACGCCGACGGCGAGGTCCTCGAGATCTCGAAGGAGCGCCGGAGCAGCTGGCTCTCGGTCGCCGCCGACGAGGCCGGATCCGCCCTCGAGGTCTCCGTCGACGAGGACGCCGTGCGCGACTGGGTCGCCGAGCGCGCCGAGAAGCGGACCAAGGAGAAGAAAGACGGCATCGAGCAGGTCGACGAGTCCGGCAAGACCGTGAAGGTCGTCGCCGAGAAGCAGGACGGCGTCGAGATCACGAACACCGACGCCGTCGCGGACCAGCTCATCTCCTCCCTCCAGGGCACGAGCCCCTTCGAGGGAACCTTCGAGACGAAGTCCGTCGCCGCCGAGATCCAGAAGGTCGACGCCCCCGCCGAGGAGGACGAGGACAAGGCCAAGGACGACAAGGACAAGGCCACCTCCGAGGACTCCGAGGAGAAGGAGGAGGAGAACGCCACGCCGACCGGCGAGAAGTGGATCGACGTGAACCTCTCCGACAAGACCGTGACCGCCTACGTCGGCGACACCCCCGTGTGGGGCCCGCGCTCGATGGTCGACGGCAAGTCCGGCTACGAGACCGTCGAGGGCTCGTTCGAGGTCTACCTGACCTACGAGAAGCAGGACATGACCAACGCCTCCCGCTACCCGGTGGGCCACGAGAAGTACTACTACACCGAGGACGTCCCCTGGGTGCAGTACTTCCACGGCGGCTACGCCTTCCACGGCGCGCCCTGGCGCTCCTCCTTCGGCTACTCCGGCTCGCACGGCTGCATCAACCTGCCGGTGTCCGATGCGAAGTGGCTCTACGACTGGGGCGGCATGGGCACCCGGGTCGAGGTCCATCGCTGACCATCCCCTCCCCCGCATGCGCAGCGCCCCCGTCCGGTGATCCGGGCGGGGGCGCTGTGCGTGCGGCGGGGACGGAGCGAGCGACGGCGGGCCGAGCGGCGCCGGGCTCCGCTCAGCTCCGGGCGTCGAGGGGGACGACGAGCAGCGGCTTCCAGCGGCCCTTCTCGGCGCGGACCACGGCGCACAGGGCGCCGGCCGCGTCGAGGGCCGCGACGGGCTGCTCGGAGGTGCCCTCCGCCCCGGGGAGGGGCCGGCCGACGGCGAGGTCCGACGCGCCGGACTCGTCGACCGTGATCGTCGGGAGGACCGCCGCGGCGGTCGTCCCGAGGCCCCGCAGCGGGAGCTCCACGTCGTCGCCCTCGCCGCGGGCGGGGACATGCAGACCCTCGTCCACTCCGAAGGGGCCGACCGCGGTGCGCCGCAGCGCCGTGAGGTGGCCGCCGACGCCGAGGGCGGCGCCGAGGTCCCTGGCCAGGGCACGCACGTACGTGCCCGAGGAGCAGCTGACCACGACGTCGAGGTCGAGGTGCGGGCCCTCCTCACGACGCCCGAGCACCTCGAAGCGGGAGATGCGGACGCCGCGCGCGGCGAGCTCCACGTCCTCCCCCGCGCGGGCGCGGGCGTAGGCGCGCTTCCCGTCGACCTTGATCGCGGAGACGGTCGACGGCACCTGCTGGATCTCCCCGCGCATCGGGACCAGCGCCGCCTCGACCTGGGACTCGGTGAGGTGGGCGGCGGGGACGACCTCGCCGATCTCCTCGCCCTCACGGTCGTCGGTGGTCGTCGCGCGGCCCAGCCGGATCGTCGCGGTGTAGGTCTTGTCCAGACCCACGAGGTAGGTCAGCAGGCGGGTGCCCTGGCCGACGCCGAGCACGAGCACGCCCGTGGCCATCGGGTCGAGCGTGCCGGCGTGGCCGACCTTCTTCGTGCCGAGCAGCCAGCGGACGCGGGCCACGACGTCATGGCTCGTGCGGTCCGGCGCCTTGTCGACCAGGAGGATGCCGTGGGGACCGCTCACGCGGTGGTGCCCCCGCGCACCTCGTCATCGGCGTCGAGCTCCTCGGAGTCGTCCTCGAGGTCGTCCTCGATGTCCTCACGAGGGGTCCGGTAGGGGTCCTCCTCGCCGGCGAAGGCGGCGCCCTCCTTCGTGCGGGCGAGGTCCTCGTCCCGGGTGCGGGCGGTCACGAGGAGGTCCTCGATGGAGCGGGCGTTCTCCGGGATCGCGTCGAGGATGAACTCGAGGGTCGGGGTGAGGCGCACGCCGGTCTCGCGGCCCACCTCACGGCGCAGCATGCCCTTCGCGCTCTCGAGCGCGGCGGCGGTGCCCTCGCGCTCCTCGTCGGTCCCGTACACGGTGTAGAAGACCGTCGCGTGCTGGAGGTCCCCGGTCACGCGGACGTCGGTGACGGTCACGGTCCCCAGACGCGGGTCCTTGACCTTCGTGTCGAGCTGGGTGGCGACGATCTGCTGGATGCGATGGGCGAGGCGCCGCACGCGGGGGTTCTCGGTCATGAGGGGTCCTCCTGGGGACGGGTATCCGTCGCGGCGCCGAGGGCGGTGAGCTCCTCGAGCCGCGGGTGGGTCGTGGGCACCGCGAGCAGGACGTCGCGGTCGATGGACTGGTCCACGCGGTGGCGGAACGCTCCGTCGTGGCTGATCAGGCGCAGGCCCGCCGCCTCGAGCGCGCGGGAGGCGTCGGCGTGGCCCAGAGTATGCCGGTTCACCGCGAGCGCCACCCCGGCGCCGTCGCGCAGCAGGGCGCGCCAGCGGGGCGCGACCTCCTCGAGCACCGTCAGCGGGGAGCGGTCCCAGCCGCCGGCGGAGCGGGAGCCGTGCTGGACGCCGTAGGGCAGATCCGCGACGAGGGCGTCGATCGAGGCGTCCGGGAGCAGCTCGCCGAGGCGGCGGGTGTCGCAGCCCAGCAGCGTGAGGCGCTGGCCGCCGGTCTCGCGCTGGACGCGCTTGTCCTCCGCGAGCTCGACGTCCACGCGGGTGCCGAGCTGCTCGCCGCGCACGCTGAGCCGGCTCGCGGCGACCGTGTGCTTGTAGCGGTGGGTGCGCAGGTAGGTGGAGAGGAACGCCCGGTAGGCGTCGACGTCCTTGCGGTCGATCTCCGCGCCGACGGGGCTGAGCCCGAGCCGCAGCGCACGGTTCAGGGTGGTGCCGCGGCCGGCCATCGGGTCGAGCAGCCGCAGGCTGCCGTCGCGCAGTCCGGCGCGGCGCGTGGAGAGCGCGGCGGCGAGGTTCACGAGCAGGGCGGTGAACTGCTCGTTGGTCTTGCCGGGGTACTTCAGGATGGTCTCGAGGTCGTCCCGGTGACGCAGGGTCGAGGGGACCGCGAGCGGCCGGAGCAACGGCTCCTCCGGATCCCCCGGCTCATCCCCCACGAGCTCGAACAGCCCGTAGGTCGCGGAGAGCGTGGAGAGCAGGGCGGGGAGGTCGCGCGCGGAGTCCGCATCACCACCGGTCAGGGACACCTCGAGGGCGGGGATCCCACCCACCGGGCGCTCGCGCACGGCGACGCCGGACCCCAGGTGCGCACCGAGGACCCAGCGGGCCTCGGCGAGCACGAGGGGCCCGGCGGCGGAGGTGTAGACGCGGTTCGCGGACGGGGCGCGCAGCGCCAGGAGGGATCGGGTCATCTCGGGTCACCTCCTGATCGGGAGGTCCGGGTGCCGCTGGTGCGGCACCCGGACCCTCGACGATCAGCTGCGGGGCTTCTCCTGCATCTCGTAGGTCGTGATGACGTCCTCGAGCTGCAGATCGTTGTACGAGCCCAGGTTGATACCGCACTCGTACCCGTCGCGCACCTCGGTGACGTCGTCCTTGAAGCGACGCAGACCGGCGATCTCGATGTTCTCCGAGACGACCACACCACCACGGGTGATGCGGGCCTTCGCCCCGCGGCGGATGATGCCGCTGCGGACGATCGAGCCGGCGATGTTGCCGAACTTCGAGGAGCGGAAGATCTCGCGGATCTCCGCCGAGCCGAGCTCGACCTCCTCGTACTCCGGCTTGAGCATGCCCTTGAGGGCCTGCTCGATCTCGTCGATGGCGTTGTAGATGACCGAGTAGTACTTGATCTCCACGCCCTCGCGGTCGGCGTACTCCGCGTTCTGACCCTCGGCGCGCACGTTGTAGCCGATGATGACGGCATCCGAGGCGACGGCCAGGTTGATGTTGTTCATCGTGATGGCGCCGACGCCGCGATCGATGATGCGCAGCTGCACCTCCTCGCCCACGTCGATGCCCAGCAGCGACTCCTCGAGCGCCTCGACCGCACCCGCGGCGTCACCCTTGAGGATGAGGTTGAGGGTCTCGATCTTGCCGTCGGCCATGTGCTGCGTGATGTCCTCGAGGCTGATGCGCTTGCGCACCTTGGAGAGCGACGCGGCGCGCTTGGCCGCCTCGCGCTTCTCCGCGATCTGACGAGCGGTGCGCTCGTCGGCCGCGACCAGGAAGTTGTCACCGGCACCGGGGACCGAGGTCAGACCGAGCACCTGGACGGGACGGGACGGACCCGCCTCCTCGACCGGGGTGCCGTCCTCGTCGAGCATGGCGCGCACACGGCCGTGGCCGATGCCGCAGACGATCGCATCGCCCACGCGGAGCGTGCCCTGGCGCACCAGCACCGTCGCGACCGGACCGCGACCGCGGTCCAGGTTCGCCTCGATCGACACGCCGCGGGCGTCCTTGTCGGGGTTCGCCCGCAGGTCGAGGGACGCGTCCGCGGTGAGCAGGACGGCCTCGAGCAGCTTGTCGATGTTGAGGTTCTCGCGAGCGGAGACGTCGACGAACATCGTGTCGCCGCCGTACTCCTCGGCGATCAGGTTGTACTCGGTCAGCTGCTGACGGATCTTGTCCGGGTTGGAGTCCGGCTTGTCGATCTTGTTGACCGCGACCACGATCGGCACGTTCGCCGCCTGGGCGTGGTTGAGCGCCTCGATGGTCTGGGGCATCACGCCGTCATCCGCGGCGACCACGAGGATCGCGATGTCGGTGACCTCGGCGCCGCGGGCACGCATGGCGGTGAACGCCTCGTGGCCCGGGGTGTCGATGAACGTGATCGCGCGCTCGGCGCCCTCGTGCTCGACCGCGACCTGGTACGCACCGATGTGCTGGGTGATGCCGCCGGCCTCGCCCGCGGCCACCTTCGAGGACCGGATCGTGTCCAGCAGTCGGGTCTTGCCGTGGTCGACGTGGCCCATGACGGTGACGACCGGGGGCCGCGGGAGGCGGTCCTCGTCGTCCTCGTCCGCGAGCTCCGCGTCGAGATCGATGTCGAACTGCTCGAGCAGCTCGCGCTCCTCGTCCTCCGGGGAGACGATCTCGATCTTGTAGCCGAGCTCCTCGCCCAGCAGGCCGAAGGTGTCCTCGTCGAGGGACTGGGTGGCCGTGGCCATCTCGCCCATCGCGAAGAGCACGGTGATCAGCGATGCGGGGTTGACGTCGATGCGGTCCGCGAAATCGGACAGCGAGGCGCCGCGGCGCAGCCGGATGGTCGCACCGTTGCCGCGGGGCAGCGAGACGCCGCCCGGGGCGGGAGCCTGCTGCTGCTCCCATTCCTGGCGCTTCGCGCGCTTCGACTTGCGCGAGCGGGCGGGCTTGCCGCCGCGCCCGAAGGCGCCCTGGGTGCTGCCGCGACCGCCGCGGCCGCCGCGGGGGCCGCCACCGCCGCCGGGACCGCCGCCGGGGCGGGCACCGGGGCCGCCGCCGGGACGTGCGCCGCGGGGGCCACGACCGTCGGCGCCCTTCGCGGCGTCCTGGAGACCGCCGTGGGCGTGCTGGTTCATGACGCCCGGCGTGGGCATGCCCGGACGCGGGCCGCCGGGACGGGGACCGCCCGGACGGGGACCGCCGGGACGCTGCGCGCCCTGGCCCTGACCCTGGCCGTCACGCTGCGCGGGACGCGGGCCGCCCGGACGGGGCATGCCCTGCGAGCTCGCGAAGGGGTTGTTGCCCGGACGCGCGCCGCCGCCCTCGCGGGGGCCGCGGCCGCCGGCACCGGCACCGCCCGGCTTGCGACCGGGACGGGGCATGCCCTGCGAGCTGGCGAACGGGTTGTTGCCGGGACGGGCCCCGCCCGGACGCGGCGCGGGACGCTCACCGCCGGGCTTCGGGGCGCCGGAGGGACGCTCCTCCTTCGCGGCGGGGCGCTCGTCCTTCGGCGCGGGGCGCGGGGCGCCCGGCTTCGGGGCTCCGGCGGGCCTCGCGGCGGGGCGCTCGGCACCGGCGGAGGCGGCCGACGCGGCGGGGGCCTCGGCGGCGGGAGCCGACTGCTCGGCCGGTGCGGCCTCGGCGGCAGGCTTCTGCTCGGCGGCGGGCGCCGGGGCGGCACCCGGCTTCGGGGCGCTCTTGGCACCGGGCTTGGGGGCTCCGCCGGGCTTCGGGGCGCCGGAGGGCTTGGCGGACGGCGCCGGGGCCGACGCGGTGGAGCCGCCGGAGCCGGCGGGGAACTCCCCGCGCAGACGACGGGCGACGGGTGCCTCGATGGTCGACGAGGCGGAACGGACGAATTCGCCCATGTCCTGCAGCTTCTGCAGGACGACCTTGCTGGGCTGTCCGAGCTCCTTGGCGAGCTCGTGGACGCGGACCTTAGCCACTTTTCTCCTGTCTCGGTCCGGCCGACAGAAGGGCTCGGACCATTAATTCCAGAGGGTGCTCATGAGTGAGTACTCATCGGATGTCCATGGGTTCTTCTACTTCCACTGGATGGTGGGCTCGAAAGCCTCGAGATCCCCGAGCAGCTGATCGGTGCGCACCGCGCCGCGGAAGGACCGGGCGAGGCCGCCCCGTCGCAGGGCGAGGTCGAGGCACGACGCATCGGGATGGAGCCAGGCCCCGCGACCCGGGGCGACCTTGCGGGGGTCGAGCCGGATCTGCGGTGCGGTCCCATCGGGAGCGGGCTCCCGGACCAGACGCATCAGCTGATCGCGCGGGGCCGTCTCACGACAGCCGATGCACGTGCGCTCGGGGCGGTGGGGCGAAGGGCCAGCCATCGGTCCCTCCCTCTCCGTTCCGAGCGCCCTCCCCGGTGACGATCCGCCTCCCCGGAGGGCACGGACCAGCCAGGAATCCTGGAAGGACAGCTGGTCCAGTGTAGCGGACACGCCCGGGGCGCCGGGCACCGGGGAGTCGTGCGACACACCACCCCGCGCACGGGCCCGCCGGGCCCGCGGCGCCGGTCAGGCGCCCGCGTCCTCCGCGGGGGCCGGGCCGTCGGGGTGGATGTCGATCTTCCAGCCGGTCAGCTTCGCCGCCAGACGCGCGTTCTGTCCGTCCTTGCCGATCGCGAGCGAGAACTGGGTCGCGGGGACCGTCGCGCGGACCGCCCGACCGACCTCGTCGACCACGACGACGCTCGTGACCTTCGAGGGCGAGAGCGCGTTGGCGACGTAGGTGGTCGGGTCCTCCGAGTAGTCGACGATGTCGATCTTCTCGCCGCTGAGCTCGCTCATCACGGCGCGCACGCGGGCGCCCATCGGGCCGATGCAGGCGCCCTTGGCGTTCAGTCCCGGCACGGTCGCGCGGACCGCCATCTTGGTGCGGTGCCCCGCCTCGCGGGCGATCCCGGCGATCTCGACGGAGCCGTCGGCGACCTCGGGGACCTCGAGGGCGAACAGCCGCCGCACGAGGTTCGGGTGGGAGCGCGAGAGCGTGATCTGGGGACCCTTGGGGCCGCGACGGGCCTCGGTGACGTACGCGCGCAGGCGCTTGCCGTGGGAGTAGTCCTCCCCGGGGACGCGCTCGTGCGGCGGGAGCACCGCCTCGACCTCGCCGAGGTCCACGAGCACCATCCGCGGGTCGCGGCCCTGCTGGATGATGCCCGAGACGATGTCGTCCTCGCGATCCGCGTACGTGCCGAGCACGGCGTCGTCCTCGAGGTCGCGGATGCGCTGGAAGATCACCTGGCGCGCGGTGGAGGCGGCGACGCGACCGAAGTTCTCCGGGGTGTCGTCCCACTCCTCGAGGACGTTGCCCTCGGCGTCGCGCTCGCGGGCGATGACGGCGACCTCACCGGTGCGCTCGTCGATCAGCACCTCGGAGTCCCGCACGGGGTGGTCGGTGTGGAGGTACGCGGCGTGGAGCGCGGAGCGGATGGCGTCCAGCAGCACGGGCAGGCTGATCTCGCGCTCGCGCTCGAGCGCGCGCAGCGCCCCCATGTCGATGTCCATCTCAACTCTCCTTCGGTGCGGTGTGGCCGGCCTCGGCGAGCAGCTGCTCGAGATCGGCGGGCGGGTCGAACTCGATCTGCACCCGTGCCGACTCGACCTCGGCCACGGGGATCTCGAGGCGGTCGGGGGTGCCGGCGGGCAGCCTGCGCGGCCGGCCGCGGTCGTCGCGGCCCGCCTCCGGGCGCAGGAGCACCGCCTCGGCCTCGGTCACGGCGAGGATCCGGGCACGGTGCTCCTCGCCCTGCGCGGTGCGCAGCTCGACGAGGCGGCCGCGGGCGCGACGGAAGTGGCGAGCGGCGGTGAGCGGGCGGTCCACACCGGGCGTGGTCACCTCGAGCAGCGCGGGATCGGGGCCCAGCAGCGCATCGTCCTCGTCGACCATGTCGTTCAGCGCACGGGAGACGAGGGCGACGGTGTCGAGGTCCACGCTGCCCGAGCGGTCCTCGGGGAGGTCGACGACGATGCGGATCTCC
Organism: Brachybacterium sp. SGAir0954; assembly: GCF_005490785.1. GTDB lineage: Bacteria > Actinomycetota > Actinomycetes > Actinomycetales > Dermabacteraceae > Brachybacterium > Brachybacterium rhamnosum. The sequence goes on from NZ_CP027295.1 coordinate 3,039,624, forward strand.
GGCGTCCCGGAGCGGGGCCGCACCTCGATGTCCTCGAGCACGAGATCGTGGTCCGCGAGCAGGCGCTCCGCGGCCTCCCGCAGGGCCGGATACGGGTCGAGGGTGCTCATCGGCGCTCTTCTCCTCCTGCGTATGGCACCCGCGCGGGGCGGGGCGTGGGGTCCGGGCGCCGGGGTGCCGGCGGGGACCGCTCCAGGATAGTGGTCCACCGCCCTGAACGCGCCCCGGGAGGCCTCCGGTGCGACAATCCTCCCGTGCTCCGCATGCTCGCCGATCCCTCAGACCCCGGCCGTCCGGCCCCCGGCCGCCGGGCGACGCCCGCCCGCCCGGCCCCGGTGCCGCGGCCGGGGCGCCGCGCCGTGCTCCTGGCCGGGGCGTCGACCGGTCTGCTCGCGCTCGCGGGCTGCGGCACGGTGCGCCTGGGCGGGCCGGCCCCCTACACCCCTCCCCCTCCCGGCATCGACGACCTCTACCGCGAGGACCTGCTCGCCTCCCTCGAGACCTGCCTCGCCGGGGCCCGGGCCGTCGAGGAGGCGACGGATCCGGGGACCGACGCGGCGGCCGCCGAGGTGCTCTCCGAGCTCGTGGGCGTCCTGCCGGCGCAGCGGGACTCCCTGCGCACCGGCGCGGAGCTCGAGGACGCCGCGAGCGCCGAGGCCGCCGGCTCCCCGACGGCGACGGTCTCCCCCTCCGCCTCCCCCGCCGCCGACGCCGCCGCCCTCGTCGCGGCGCTGTCCGATCTGCGCGTGCTGTGCACCGCGGCCGCACGCCAGGTCTCCGGCTCCCTCGCCCGGCCCGTCGCCGCCATCGGCGCGCACGTGCACTGGGCGGCGCTGCGGCTCGTCGCGGCGAGCGGATCGGGCGAGGTCGCCGCGCTGCCCCCGGCAGAGGAGATCGTCCCCACCCGGACCGTGCCCGAGACCGACCCGCCGTCCATCGGCGCCGAGTCCGACTACCACCTCACGATCGAGGCGGCGCAGGACCAGGAGTGGTACGCCGGATACGTGCACGAGGTCCTCGCAGCGCGCACCGCGGACGAGGAGCGCACCGCGCACGAGGAGGCGAGCACGCTGCACCGGGACCGGGCGGCGGCCCTCGCGGCGGCCGCGCAGGAGGACGGCGCCCCCGTGGTGGAGCGGAAGGCGGTCTACGCCCTGCCGGTCGAGCCCCTCGACGAGGACACCGCGGCGAAGCTCCCCGCACAGGTCTCCACGGCGCTTCTCGACGCGCATCTCGCCCTCACCGGCGCGGCGCCCTTCGCTCGGCGCCCGCTCGGCATCGCGGCCGCGCTCGCGGAGGCGGGCGTGCTCGCCCCGCTCACCGGCGCGATGGATCCGCTGCCCTCCCTGGACATCACGCAGCGGGGCGCCGACGGCTGAGCCGTCGGCGCCCCGGGCGTCGTCCCGTCCGTGGGATCAGGCGTCGGCGAGCGCGCGCACCGTCCCGACGACGGCCTCGGGCGCGACCTCCTGGACGGATCCCGCGACGCGGTCGCGGACCTCGACGATGCCCTCGGCGAGCCCGCGGCCCACGACCACGGTGGTGGGGATGCCGATGAGCTCGGCGTCCTTGAACTTCACGCCCGGCGAGACCTTGGGACGGTCGTCGTAGAGCACGTCGTAGCCGGCGGCCTCGAGCTGCTCCGCGAGCTCCGCGGCCTTCGCGAAGATCGCCTCGTCCTTGCCCGTCGCGAGCACGTGCACGTCCATCGGTGCGACGGAGCGCGGCCACGCGAGGCCCTTGTCGTCGTGGTGCAGCTCGGCGATCGCGGCGACCGCACGGGTCACACCGATCCCGTAGGAGCCCATCGTGACCGTGACGGCCTTGCCGTTCACGTCGAGGACCTTGACGTCGAGCGCCTCGGCGTACTTGCGGCCCAGCTGGAAGATGTGGCCCATCTCCATGCCGCGGGTCAGGCGCAGCGGACCGGAGCCGTCGGGCGCGGGGTCGCCGTCGCGCACCTCGGCCGCCTCGATCATGCCGTCGGCCGTGAAGTCGCGGCCGAAGACGAGGTCGTAGACGTGCTTGCCGGCCTCGCCCGCGCCGGCGACCCAGCGCGTCCCCTCGGAGACCCGCGGGTCCACGACGTAACGGATCTTCGACGTCGACTCCAGGCCCAGGCCCGCCGGGCCGATGTACCCCTTGGCGAGCACGGGGTGACGGGCGAAGTCCTCCTCCGTGAAGGGCGCGGCGACCGCCGGGGCGACCGCGACCTCGAGGCGCTTCTCGTCGATCTCGCGATCGCCGGGCAGCGCGATGACGAGCGGCTCGGTGCTGCCGTCGGGGTAGGTGAGCAGGTAGACGAGGTGCTTGAGCATCTCGTAGCGGGTCCAGCTGCCGTCCTCCGCGACGTAGCCGCCACCGGGGTATGTCGCGTTGGAGAAGTCGGTGAGCGCCGCGATGGTCGAGGCGCCGGGGGTCTCCTCGACATGGGCCGCGGGCAGCGCGGCGATCTCCTCCGCGGACAGCGGCGCCGGTGCCACGGTCGTCACGGCCTCGACGTTCGCGGCGTAGCCGCCGTCGGTCACCACGAAGGTGTCCTCGCCGACGGGCGTGGGGTGGAGAAACTCCTCGGAGCGGGAGCCGCCCATGGCGCCCGCGTCCGCCTGGCAGATGACGACGGGCAGGCCCAGGCGCGAGAAGGTCCGCTGGTACGCCTGGCGCTGACGGTCGTAGGAGGCGTCGAGACCGGCGTCGTCGACGTCGAAGGAGTAGGCGTCCTTCATGACGAACTCGCGCACGCGCAGGAGCCCGGCGCGGGGGCGCGCCTCGTCGCGGTACTTGTGCTGGACCTGGTAGAGCATGACCGGGAGGTCCTTGTAGGAGCTGAACAGGTCCTTCACCGCGAGGGCGAACATCTCCTCGTGGGTGGGGGCGAGGAGGTAGTCCGCGCCCTTGCGGTCCTGGAGACGGAACAGCGTGGGCCCGTACTCCTCCCAGCGACCGGTCGCCTCATAGGGCTCGCGGGGCTGCAGCGCGGAGAACAGCAGCTCCTGGGCTCCGATCGCGTCCTGCTCCTCGCGCACGATCTGCTCGACCTTGCGCATCACCTTCAGGCCCAGCGGGAGCCAGGTGTACACACCCGGGGCGGAGCGGCGGATGTACCCGGCGCGCACCAGCAGCTTGTGGCTCGCGACCTCGGCATCCGACGGGTCCTCGCGCAGCGTGCGGACGAACGAGGAGGACATGCGGATCATGGAGGGGCCTTTCGGACGTGGGGGGCGGCCGGCTCTCGCGCGGGCACCGGGACCATGGTAAGGGCGCGCACGTACGCTGGTGCGCACGCGCGACGAGCAGGGAGGTGCATGCCATGGAGGGGACCTCCTCCCTCCCTGCCCGCCGGTCGCTGCTCCTGGGCGGCGGGCTGCTCGGGGCGGGCGCGCTCGGCGCCGGGGCCCTCGCCCTGCGCGAGGATCCCCGCACCGAGGCGCCGCTGCTCTCGGCGACCGTCGCGATCGCCGCGGACGGTCGCCGCCACCTGGTGGGCGGCGACTCCTCGATCCCCGCCTCCCGACTGCGACCGGGCACCCGGCTGCTCGCCTCCGTCCCCGAGGACGCCGCGCCCGCCCGCCGCGCCGACGCGTTCATGGCGACGGCACGGCCGTGGCTGGACACGGTGCCCGCGGCGCACGCCGAGCTCGCCGCCTCCGCCCTCGCGGACCTCTGGGTGCTGGGCGACGACGCCCCCGCCCCGGTCGCCGGATGGTCGCGCAGCTGGCGCTACCTGTGGCCGCGCGACGGCGCCTTCTGCGCGGTCGCCCTCGCCCGCGCCGGGCTGCACGACGAGGCGCTCGGCATCCTCTCCCACCTGCAGTCCCTGCAGCGGGAGGGGAGCTGGTTCGAGGCCCGCTACGACCTCGCCACCGGCCGTGCCCCGGACGACCGGCCCCCGCAGTTCGACGGGACCGGGCTCGTCCTCTGGGCGGTGGCGGAGGTCCTGGAGGCGCTGCCGACCCCCGAGCGGCGCGCGACCGCCGCCGCCGGGCTCGAGCGCCTCGTCACCCGCTCGCGGGACCTGCTGCGCTCGGGCACCGGCCACGGCGAGCAGCTGCCGCCCGTCTCCCCCGACTACTGGGAGCTGCGCGAGCGCTCGGTGACGCTCGCCCTGATGGCGACGACCCTCGCCGGCTGGCAGGCCGCTGCGACCGTCACCGGCGAGAGCGGGGACGCCGAGGCCGCGGAGGCCTTCACCGCGCTGCTGCGCGAGGAGTTCGGGCCGGCCGGGTACCAGCGCTACGCCCGGCGCGGGGGCGCCGACTCCGCCCTTGCCCTGCCGACGGCGCTCGGCGCCGCGGACCTCGTCCCCACCGCTGACCTCACGCGTCTCGGGGACCTGCTCCGCCGGCCCGCCGGCGGCATCGCCCCCGGGGCCCGCTGGAAGCAGGACGGCATCAGCTGGACCCCGTCCACGAGCCTGCTCGCCCTGGGCCTCGCCCGCGCCGGCGCCGACGACGAGGCGGGCTCGCTCCTGACCTGGCTCGCCGAGCACCGCACCGCCGCCGGCTCGCTCAGCGAGAAGGTGCTCTACGACGGGCGCCCCGCGGCCGTCGCCCCGCTCGCCTGGACGGCCGCGAACACGATCCTCACGATCGACGCGCTGCGCGAGGGCTGACCTCCCGACCCTGACCGTTGTCACGGTGCCGCCATGACGGCACCCACGGCGGGAGGCGCGCTCGCCCAGCGAGGCTGAGGTCATGCGCACTGATCCCTCGCCCGCGACCCCGCTCCTGCCGATGGCCCTGTTCATGGGCGTCATGACCTGTGCCTGGTCCACGAACGCCTGGCAGGCATCTCCGATCCTCTCCGCGCTCGGCCTGCTCGCCGGGGCCGGCGTCGCGCTGGCCGCCGTGCTGGGGACCGGCCGGCGCGGGCGCCAGGACCCGCCGGCGGGGACTCCAGGGCGCGCCGGGTCCAGGGGCGTCCCCGGCCCGGTCGTCGGGCTCTTCGCGCTCATCGAGGTCGTCGTGATCGCCGGGGTGACCCTGCTGCTCGCCCGCGCCGGACGCGGAGAGCTCGTGATGCCCGCCGTCGCCCTCGTCGTCGCAGCGCACTTCGCCCTGTTCCGGCTGGTCCAGCGCTCCCGCCTGCACCTGCTCACCACGGCCCTCGGCGTCGCGGGCGCGGGTGCCGCCCTGCTGCTCGCCACGACCGGCGCCCTCGACGCGGCCGCGGCGCGTGCCCTCGCGGGGCTCTCGCTCGCCGCGTGCACCCTCGCCTACGGCGCCGTGTTCCTCGTCGCCGACCGCGGCTCCCGGCCCCGGACGGGGCTCGGCACCCGGTGAGGAGGCGCTCACCGCTCAGAACAGGATCGTGGAGAGCTCCCCGGCCTCGTGGAACCCGGCCGCCGCATAGGCACGGCGCGCGGGCTCGTTGAAGTCGTTCACGTAGAGGGAGACCTGCGGGGCGAGGTCCGCGCGCACCTGCGAGACGAGCTGCGCCATCGCCGCCCGCCCGAGGCCGCGGCTGCGGTGCCCCGGTCGCACCCACACGCCGTGCACCTGGGCGACCGGACCGAAGATCGCGCCGACGTCGGCCTTGAACAGCACGAGCCCGTCGTGCATGACGACGTAGGTGCGGCCCGCGCGGATGAGCTCGGTGACGCGGTTCCCGTAGGAGCGGCCGCCGTCGCCGCGCGTGGGATCGGCGCCCACCTCCTCGCGGAACATCGCGACCGCGGCGGGGAACACGGCGGACTCCTCCCCCGGGCGCGCGCGGCGCAGGCCGACGTCCGCGAGGGCCGCGGGCGTCTCGTCCGCGACGAGCAGCGGCTGGCTCCAGCGGTACTCCCGCACCTGGCCCGCCCAGGTGGGCGCCATCGGTGCCCACATCGCCTCGACCGCCTGCCGCGGGCCCACCACGGAGCTCGAGCGCCGGGAGCGGCCCGCGAGATGGCGGCCGAACTCCTCGAGCGCCTCGGTCCCTGCCCCGAGCGGCGACAGGTTCACCCCGTGCCAGAGCAGACCCTCGGGGGCGTCGTCCTCGCCCAGCACGGAGAACTCGGCGGCGGTGCTGCCGGCACGGGCGAGCTCCGCGAGGCGCGCACCGCCCAGGGTGTTGAGCACGGGCTCCTCGAGCGCGAGGGAGAGGGCGGGGTCGACCGCCGCGCCCCGCAGCGGGCGCACGCGGCCCCCGCGGCGGAACACCGGTGACCTCAGCTCACGGAGACGGACGGCGCGCCCTCGGCGCCCTCGCCCATCTCGGCGGCGATGCGGTTCGCCTCTGCGAGCAGGGTCTCGACGATCTCCGCCTCCGGCACGGTCTTGATGACCTCTCCCTTGACGAAGATCTGGCCCTTGCCGTTGCCGGACGCGACGCCGAGATCCGCCTCGCGCGCCTCGCCCGGCCCGTTGACGACGCAGCCCATGACGGCGACGCGCAGCGGGACCTCGAGGTGCTTGAGGCCCTCGGTGACCTCCTCGGCCAGCGTGTACACGTCGACCTGGGCGCGGCCGCAGGAGGGGCAGGAGACGATGTCGAGCTTGCGCGGCTTGAGGTTCAGCGACTGCAGGATCTGGTTGCCGACCTTGACCTCCTCCACCGGCGGGGCGGAGAGGGACACGCGGATCGTGTCGCCGATGCCCTCGCCGAGCAGGATGCCGAAGGCGACGGAGGACTTGATGGTGCCCTGGAAGGCGGGGCCGGCCTCGGTGACACCGAGGTGGAGCGGCCAGTCGCCCTCCGCGGAGAGCTGCCGGTAGGCCTCGACCATGATCACCGGGTCGTTGTGCTTCACGGAGATGCCGAAGTCGTGGAAGTCGTGCTCCTCGAACAGCGAGGCCTCCCACTTCGCGGAGGCCACGAGCGCCTCCGGGGTGACCCGGTCGCCCTTCATCATGCGGGGGTCGATCGAGCCGGCGTTCACGCCGATCCGCAGGGCCGTGCCGTGGTCCTTCGCGGCCTTCGCGATGTCCTTGATCTGGTCGTCGAAGCGACGGATGTTGCCGGGGTTCACGCGGACCCCCGCGCAGCCCGCCTCGATCGCGGCGAAGACGTACTTGGGCTGGAAGTGGATGTCCGCGATCACGGGGATCGGGGACTTCGCGGCGATCGCGACGAGCGCGTCGGCGTCCTCCTGCCGGGGGCACGCGACGCGGACGATGTCGCAGCCCGCGGCGGTCAGCTCCGCGATCTGCTGGAGCGTCGCGTTGATGTCGTGGGTGGGGGTCGTCGTCATCGACTGCACCGTGATCGGCGCGTCGCCGCCCACGAAGATGTCGCCCAGCTTGACCTTGCGGGTCCTCCGCCGGGGGGCGAGGACCGGCGGGGGCGTCTTGACGGAGGGGATGCCGAGGCTCACGGAAGTCACCGCTCCATTATCGCCCCACCGCGCCCCGAGGGGGAGGCGAGGTGCGACACCTCCACCACTCCCCCACGCCCCGCGTGGCCCCGCGCACAGCCGACATCGCGTCGGCCCCGCCTCAGAACAGCGTGATCGGGTTGACGACGTCCGCGTAGATCAGCAGCACCGTCATCCCGATGAACAGCAGGGCGACCGCGTTGGTGAGCGGCAGCATCCGCGACATGTCCACGGGGCCCGGGTCCGGACGGCCGCGCAGCCGGGCGAACGCACGGCGCACGCCCTCGATGAGCGCGCCCAGCACGTGCCCGCCGTCCAGGGGCAGCAACGGCACCAGGTTGAACACGAACAGGGCCATGTTCAGCGAGGCCAGCATCGAGATCAGCGACGCGACCTTCTGCTGGAGGGCGAAGCCCGGCTCGTCGGCCGCGACGATCTCCCCCGCGAGACGGGAGACGCCCACGACACCGACGGGGCCGTTCGGATCCCGCTCCCCGGAGCCGAAGGCAGCGACGGCCACGTCGTACAGGCGCACCGGGAGGGTCACGACGACCTTCGCCGTGCCGACGAAGGCGCTGCCCACCATGCCCGGCACCTCGAGCGGGGACTGGCGCACGAGCGCCGGGGTGCCGGAGACCCCGAGGAAGCCGACCTCCTCGGTGACGTACTCACCGTTCTCGTCGGTCTCCGCGCTCCCGTCCGCCGCGTAGACGGGGCGGTCGTCGAGGATCGGGGTCGCCGTGAGGTCCAGGCGCTCCCCGTCCCGCTCGACGACCACGTCGATCTCGCGGCCGCCCGCGGCGCGCACCGCGGTGGTGACGTCGTCCCAGGTGGAGATCTCGGCGCCGTCGATCCGGAGGATCTCGTCCCCGGGGCGGATGCCTGCGGCCATCGCCGGGGCCTCCTGCTCGCCGGCGCAGGAGGCGTCGGCCGCGGCGTCCGCCGGCAGCACGCACTGCGAGACCGACTGCACCCGGGGCGTGACCTCCGGCATGCCGATCCCGCAGGCGAGGACCGTCATGAGCATGGTCGCGATGAGCAGGTTCATGACCGGCCCGCCGAGCATCACCACGAGCTTGCGGGGCACGCTGAGGGCGACGAAGGTGCGGTGCGCGTCCTCCGGCCCGTACTGGGAGGACTCGTACTCCTTCGCATCGTCCGCGAGCTGCTGGAACATGCCGGTGGAGTCCTCGCGGACGGTGCCCTCGGGCTCCCCCTTGTGCGGCGGGTACATGCCGATCATGCGGATGTAGCCGCCGAGCGGGATCGCCTTGAGGCCGTACTCGGTCTCCCCGCGGCGCCAGGAGCGGACCGTGGGGCCGAAGCCGATCATGTACTGCGTGACCTTGACGCCGAAGCGCTTGGCGGGCAGGAGGTGCCCGAGCTCGTGGAGCGCGATCGACACCCCGAGACCGAGGGCGACCAGCACGATGCCCAGCACGAAGAGCAGGACGCTCACGAGGCGGACCCCGCGAGCGCGATCTGCTCCTGCGCGGCACGGCGGGCCCAGGCCTCGACCTCGAGCAGCGCGGCGGCGCCGCCCGCGAGATCGGCACGGGGGCGGTCGGGGCGGGAGAGGACCTCCGCGACCAGGTCGACGATGCCGAGGAAGCCGAGCCGACCCTCGAAGAAGGCGTCGACGGCCTCCTCGTTGGCGGCGTTCAGCACGGCCATCGCACCGCCGCCCTCGCGGTGGGCGCCGCGGGCGAGGCGGATCGCCGGGAAGGTCTCCTCGTCCACCGGCTCGAAGGTCCAGGACTGCGCCGCCGTGAAGTCGAGCGGCGCCGCGAGGCCGGGCAGCTTCTCGGGATGCGCGAGGGCCCAGCCGATCGCGTGGCGCATGTCCGGCGGGCTCGCCTGCGCGATCGTCGAGCCGTCCACGAGCGTCGCCATGGAGTGCACGATCGACTGCGGGTGCACGACGACGTCGACGCGGTCCTCGGGCAGGTCGAAGAGGAAGCAGGCCTCGATCACCTCGAGCGCCTTGTTCACGAGTGTCGCGGAGTTCGTGGTGATCACGCGCCCCATCGCCCAGGTGGGATGGGCGAGCGCCTGATCGGGGGTGACGTCGGCGAGCTCGGCCCGCGTGCGGCCGCGGAAGGGGCCGCCGGAGGCGGTGACGACGAGCCGGCCCACCTGGTCGGGTCGCACGCCCGCGAGGGCCTGCGCGATCGCGGTGTGCTCGGAGTCCACGGGGAGGATCTGCCCGGGGGCCGCGGCGCGCGTGACGAGGGGGCCGCCCACGACAAGCGACTCCTTGTTCGCGAGGGCGAGCCGTGCGCCGGAGTCGAGCGCGGCGAGGGTGGGCAGCAGGCCCACCGAGCCGGTCACGGCGTTGAGGACCACGTCCCCGTCGCCGAGCGCGCCCGCGAGGGCGGTCACCTGCTCCTGCCCGGCGTCCAGGTGCGGGGCGGGGATCCCCTCCGCGGTGCACGCGGAGGTCACGGCCGCGGCGACCGCGTCGAGCTGTGCGGCATCGGCGACGACGACCCGCTCCGGGCGGTGCGCGAGGACCTGCTCGGCCACAAGCTCCGGGCGGGAGCCGCCAACGGCGAGGCCGTGGACGCGGGCCGTGCCCGGGTAGCGGGAGACGACATCGAGGGTCTGCGTGCCGATCGAGCCGGTCGAGCCGAGCAGGACGAGCCGGCGTGACGGGGCGGAGGTCACGGCACGGAGGCCATCACGTCCGCGACGTGGTCGAGGTACACGTCGACGACGGCCTCGCGGTAGCCGTCACCGCCGCGGCGCCGACGGAAGGCGGCGCGGCGCACGTCGTCCACGCTCATCGGGTGCCCCTCGGTGAAGTACGCGACGAGCTGGTCGCAGAGGGCGTCGACGTCGGCCCGGTCGTACGCGGCCTCGCCGTCGGCCCCCGGGGCGAAGCGCTCCCCGGCGGGACGCTCGAGGCGCTCCTTGAGGACCTCCGCGCGCTCGGTGAGCTCCGCGATCCAGGACTCCTCGCCCTTCTCCGCGATCGCATCGTCACGGGCCTGCAGGGCGAAGGCGTCGGAGAGACGGTCCAGCGCCTCGTCGACGACGCGCATGTCGTAGCCGCCGCGCTCGGTGCCGAAGCTCGCGGAGGTGATGTCCGCCCCGTCGAAGCCGGCCTCGCGGCCCTCGTAGGCGGTGCGGGCACGGGCCAGGAACTCGTCGACCTCGTGCATGTCGTACCCGACGCTGAACCGCGAGACGCGCTCGAACGATGTGCTCACCAGATGGGTCCTTCCTCGGTGCTGTCGGTGCCCCACTGTAGCGGCGGGGCCGGGGGCCGCCTGGGAGGCGGCGCGGCGGTCACTCCGCCTGGGAGGCGACGGCCTCGACGCGGGCGACGCGGGCCTCGCGGTCCGCGCGGTGCTCGTCGGTCTCGATGACCTCGGCGGCGAGCTGGCCGCAGGCGCCGTCGATGTCGCTGCCGCGGGTGTCGCGGATCGTCGCCGAGATCCCGTTCTCCCGCAGGATCTCCACGAAGCGCTTCTCGTCCCGCGGGTCCGAGGCCGTCCACTTGGACCCCTTCACGGGGTTCAGCGGGATCGGGTTCACGTGGATCCAGTGGGCGCCGCCGTGCGCGATCAGGCGGTCCGCGAGCAGCTGGGCCCGGTGCGCCTGGTCGTTGATGTCCCGGATGAGGGCGTACTCGATGCTCACCCGCCGGCCGGTCGCCTCGAAGTACTCGAAGGCCGCGTCGAGGATCTCGTCGACGTCGAAGCGCGTGTTGATCGGGACGAGCTCGTTGCGCAGCTCGTCGTCCGGGGCGTGGAGGGAGACGGCGAGGGTCACCGGGATCTCCTCCTTGATCAGCTTCCGCACGGCCGGCGCGAGGCCGACGGTGGAGACGGTGATGTGGCGGGCGCCGATGCCGAAGCCCTCCGGCGCGGGCGCGTTCAGCCGCTTGCAGGTGGTCGCGACGGGGCGGTAGTTCGCGAGCGGCTCCCCCATGCCCATGAAGACGATGTTCGAGACGCGGCCCGGGCCGCCCGGCAGCTCGCCGCTCGCGAGCAGCCTGTTCGCCACCCGGACCTGCTCGAGGATCTCCGCGGCGGAGAGGTTGCGGGTCAGGCCCATCTGCCCCGTCGCGCAGAAGGGGCAGTTCATGCCGCAGCCGGCCTCGGAGGAGATGCACAGCGTGACCCGGTCGCTGTAGCGCATGAGCACGGACTCCACGAGGGAGCCGTCGAACAGCTTCCACAGGAACTTCTGGGTCGCTCCGTGATCCGCGGACTGCCGGGAGACCGGCTCCAACAGCGTCGGGAAGAAGCGCTCCACGAGGCGCTCGCGGAGGTCCTTGGGGATGTCCGTGAGGTCCTCGGGGTCGGTCGTGAAGTGCTCGAAGTAGTGCACGGAGAGCTGCTTGGCCCGGAAGCCCGGGAGACCCATCTCCTTCACCGCCTCGACGCGCTCGGCGAGGGTGAGGTCCGCGAGGTGGGCCGGCGGCTTGCCGCGGCGCGTGGGGCGCAGCTGCAGCTGCCCCGGCGCGAGCGCGATCGCCTGGCCGGGGACGGCCTCGCGGGAGAGGTCCGGGTTGCCGCCGGGGGCGGCGGAGGACGGACTGGTCATGGCAGGAGGACCTCCAGCAGGATGAACGTGGTGGGAGCGGCGAGGAGGATCGAGTCGATGCGGTCCAGCACGCCGCCGTGGCCGGGGAGCAGGTGGCCCATGTCCTTGATGCCCAGGTCTCGCTTGAGCAGGGACTCGGCGAGGTCGCCGCAGGTAGAGATCACGACGAGGACCACGCCGAGCACGGCGCCGATCCACCAGTCGAGGTCCAGGGCGAGGACGGAGATGCCGATCGCGATGCCTGTGCCGAGCACGAGGGAGCCCGCGAACCCCTCCCAGCTCTTCTTGGGGCTGATGCTCGGCGCCATGGGGTGCGAGCCGAAGAGCACGCCGGAGATGTAGCCGCCCACGTCGTTGCCGACAGGGACGAAGATCGCGAGCAGGACGAGGACCGCCCCGTCCTCGCGGTCGTGGAGCAGGAGGATGAAGGAGCCGAGGAAGGCGACCCAGGCGAGGGCGAACACGCCGCCGGTGACGTCCCGCAGCGCGGAGAGCCCCATGGACTCCGTGACGCGCCACAGGATGATCACGCAGACCGCCGCGGCCGTCGCGATGAGCAGCCCCTCCGGTCCGAGCACCACGGTCGAGACGACGATCCCGGCGATCCCCACGAGCAGGGGCACCGGCGGGACCCGCAGGCCGCCCTCGCCGAGCGCGCGCACGAGCTCGAGCCCCGCGAGGACCATCGCGATCCCGACGAGCACCGGGAAGGCTTGCGGGACGACGAAGAGGCTCACGAGCACGACGGCGACGAGCACGAGGCCGACGGCGATCGCGGCCGGGAGGTTGCGTCCCGGTCCGCGCCGCTTCGGCGCCTCCTCGCTCACCGCTCCCCCGCCGCTCCCCTCGCCGGGCACGGCGACGGCCGCCCCGAGGGTCATCGGGGCGGCCGGTCGGCCCGCGGGCTCAGCGGTCGCAGTCATCGCAGGAGGACGGTCAGACCGTCGCGAGCTCCGTCTCCTTGGCGGCGAGCGCCTCGTCGATCTGCTCGATGTGCTTCTTGGTCAGCGCCTCGAGCTCCTTCTCGGCGCGCGTGCCCTCGTCCTCGCCGATCTCCTTGTCCTTGACCAGCTTCTCGATGGCCTTCTTCGCGTTGCCGCGCGAGCCGCGGATGGCGACACGGCCGTCCTCCGCCTTGTTCTTCGCGAGCTTGATGTAGTCGCGGCGGCGCTCCTCGGTGAGGGCGGGCAGGACGACGCGGAGGTTGTCACCGTTGTTCGTGGGATTCACGCCGAGATCGGACTCGCGCAGCGCCGTCTCCACCGCGGTCGTGGCGGTCTTGTCGTACGGGGTGACGATGACGGTGCGCGCCTCGGGGAACTGCAGGGAGGCGAGCTGGTTCAGCGGCGTCGGCGCGCCGTAGTACTCGACGTCGATGCCCTGGAACATGGCGGCCGTCGCCCGCCCGGTGCGGATCGCGGTGAACTCGTCCTTGGTCACCTCGATGGACTTGCTCATCTTGGACTCGGCGTCCTTGAGGATGCCGGGGATGTCGTCGCTCATGTCGTTGTGTCCTCGTTCTGCTCAGAATCTGCTCGTGGATCAGGTCCATTGTCCCGCATGCGCCGGTGCGCGCGGGGACGACCCGGTGGGAAGCCGGGAACGCGGGGTCAGTCGCCGGTGACGACCGTGCCGATGCGCTCGCCGAGCATGGCCCGGGTGATGTTGCCGGGGGCGTCCAGGCCGAACACCATCATCGGCTGGCTGTTGTCCATGCACAGGCTGAAGGCGGTGGCGTCGACGACCTTGAGACCCTTCTGCAGGGCCTCGTTGTAGGTGATGGCGGAGAGCTTGGTCGCGCTCGGGTCGGTGCGCGGATCCGCGGTGTAGACGCCGTCGACGCCGTTCTTCGCCATCAGCACCTCCTGGCAGCCGATCTCGAGCGCACGCTGCACGGCGACGGTGTCGGTGGAGAAGTAGGGCATGCCGGCCCCGGCGCCGAAGATGACGACGCGGCCCTTCTCGAGGTGGCGCACGGCGCGCAGCGGCAGGTAGGGCTCCGCGACCTGGCCCATCGTGATGGCGGTCTGGACGCGCGTGGTGACGCCCTTCTGCTCGAGGAAGTCCTGGAGCGCGAGGCAGTTCATGACGGTGCCGAGCATGCCCATGTAGTCGGCGCGCTGGCGGTCCATGCCGCGCTGGGAGAGCTCGGCGCCGCGGAAGAAGTTCCCGCCGCCGACGACGATCGCGCACTCGACGCCCTGGGCGACGCCCTCGGCGATCTCTGCTGCGATCCTGGAGATGACGTCGGGATCGACGCCGACCTTCCCGCCGCCGAACGCCTCGCCGGAGAGCTTGAGGAGGACGCGGCGTCCCCCCTGCTTCCTCGGGAGGACGGGGAGGGTGGAGGTGATGGTCTGGGTCATGACGATCCTTCCGCGCGCACTGGGTCCTGGGCGAGGATACCGGAGCGGCCCCGCACCGATGGTGCGGGGCCGCTCGCGGGTGGGCACGCTCACGCGCGCCGGGTGATGCTGGGTGTCAGCTGCCGACGCGGAAGCGGACGAAACCGGTGACGGTGCCGCCGACGGCCTCGACGACCTTGCCGACCGTCTGCTTCGGGTCCTTGGCGAACGCCTGGTCGAGCAGGACGTTCTCCTTGTAGTAGCCGTTGAGGCGACCCTCGACGATCTTGGGGATCGCCTTCTCGGGCTTGCCCTCGTTCTCGGCGGTCTCCTGGGCGATGCGACGCTCGTTCTCGACGACGTCCGCGGGGACCTCGTCGCGCGTGAGGTAGGTCGGGGAGTACGCGGCGATGTGCATCGCCACGTCGCGCGCCACCTCGGCGCCGGCCTTGTCGGTCGCGACGAGGACGCCGACCTGCGGGGGCAGGTCCTTGTTCGTGCGGTGCATGTACGAGGAGACGGCCTCGCCGGAGACGCGGCCGATGCGGCGCACCTCGATCTTCTCGCCCATCGTGGCGCCGGCGTTGGTGAGCGCCTCGCCGAAGGGGGTCTCCGCCAGCTCGGCCGGCTCGGAGGCGCCGGACTCGACGGCGGCGGCCACGGCCTCGTCGCCGAGGGCGACGAACTTGTCGTTCTTCGCCACGAAGTCGGTCTCGGAGTTGATCTCGACGAGGGTGCCGGTCTGGCCACCCTCGGTGTCGCGCACGTCGACGGCGATGAGGCCCTCGGAGGCGGTGCGGCCCTCGCGCTTGGCGATGCCCTTGAGACCCTTGATGCGGATGAGCTCGACGGCCTTGGCCTTGTCGCCATCGGCCTCGTCCAGAGCCTTCTTGACGTCGAGCATGCCCGCGCCGGTGGACTCGCGGATCTCCTTGATGTCGGCTGCCGTGTAGTTAGCCATGGTCCTCTTCCTGGTGGGAGGTGCGTGGTGAGGGGAGGGGCCGGGCGGAGCGCCCGGAGGGGGACGGGGGCGCCGGGCGGCGTCCCCGTCCCCGCCGGGTCACTCGGCGGCGGGAGCCTCGGTGGACTCGGCGGCCTCCGCGGCCGGGGCCTCGGCGGCCGGGGCCTCCGCGGTCTCGGCGGCGGGCGCCTCGGCCTCGACCGACTTCTCGGCCGGGGCATCCTGCTGCTGGACCTCGGACTGGGCCAGGAGCTCGCGCTCCCACTCGGCCAGCGGCTCGGCGTCGACGGCGGAGACGTTCTTCTCGCCGCCGGTGGACTTCGCGTGACGCTCCTGCAGGCCGGCGGCCACGGCATCGGCGATGACGCGGGTCAGCAGGGTGACGGAGCGGATCGCGTCGTCGTTGCCCGGGATCGGGTACGCGACCTCGTCGGGATCGCAGTTGGTGTCCAGGATCGCGACGACGGGGATGTTGAGCTTCTGCGCCTCGTCGACGGCCAGGTGCTCCTTGTTGGTGTCCACGACCCACACGGCGCTCGGCGCCTTGCCCATGTCGCGGATGCCGCCGAGGGTCTTCTCGAGCTTCTCCTTCTCGCGGCGCATCATCAGCAGCTCCTTCTTGGTGCGGCCGGAGGAGGCCACATCGTCGAAGTCGATCTGCTCGAGCTCCTTGAGGCGGTTGACCCGCTGGGAGACGGTCTGCAGGTTGGTGAGCATGCCGCCCAGCCAGCGCTGGTTCACGTAGGGCATGCCCACGCGGGTGGCCTGCTCCTGGATGGACTCCTGGGCCTGCTTCTTGGTGCCGACGAACAGCACGGTGCCGCCGTGGGCGACGGTCTGGCGCACGAACTCGTAGGCCTTGTCGATGTACGACAGGGTCTGCATGAGGTCGACGATGTAGATGCCGTTGCGCTCCGTGAAGATGAAGCGGCGCATCTTGGGGTTCCAACGACGGGTCTGGTGCCCGAAGTGCACGCCGCTCTCCAGGAGCTGGCGCATGGTGACGACTGCCATGATCGGTGTCCTCTTCTGGCCCTGGGCTCGCACGGCGTACCTGTCGGGGCATCCGTGGTCCTCGCGCAGGACCTGCATTCTCGGTTGTTCCCCGCGACCGGGTGGTGCGGGGCCTGGTGCCCGGGTCACCGGCCGCCTCGTCCCGCCCCGGTCACCGATCCGGGGATCAGCGGCTCCGAGGACGATCGAGGACCGTCGGCCGGCGGACCCTGGTGGGCACGCGAAGTCATCCGGACGGACCGGATGCTGGGAGCAGTCTATCCGACGCCGAGGCACCGCATGGCGCGTCCTGCGTCACGTGGCGGCGGTGGATGCGCATGCCCCGGGGAGGGACGGCCGGTCTCTCCTCCCCCGGCGCGCACCGTCCACCGCCGGGCTCCCCGGGGACCGCGATGCGCCCCGGCCCGCTTCGATGGCGGCATGCCCCGGTCACGCCTGCCCTCCCCGCACCCGCCGATGCCGCCCCTCCGGCCTCTCCCCCGCCCGGCGCCCCCGCCTGTGCTGCGGCGGCTCCTCGTGGTGGTCGTGCTCGTCGCGCTCACCCTCCTCGCGCTCCCCGAGCCCGGGGCCGGCGCGGAGGGGTCGGACCGGTGGCGCTGGCCCGCCGCCCCTCCGCACCCCGTGCTGCGCGCCTTCGAGGCCCCGGAGCACCGCTACGGAAGCGGCCACCGCGGTATCGACGTCGGCGTCCCGGCAGGGGCCGAGGTCCATGCCGTGGAGGCGGGCACCGTGCACTTCGCGGGGAAGGTCGCCGGACGGGGCGTGGTCTCGGTGCGCCATGCCGACGGGCTGCTGTCCACCTACGAGCCCGTGGCGGCGACGGTCTCCGCCGGGGACCCGGTGGGGGCGGGGTCGACGCTCGGGACGATCGGGGCGGTCGACGGTGCACTGTCGCACTGCGCCCCGTCGACCTGCCTGCACCTCGGGGCGCGACGCGGGGAGGAGTACCTCGACCCGCTGCTCCTGCTCGGGATGCGCGGGCCGAGCGTGCTCGTGCGCTGGGACGGGGTCGGCTCGGGCGGCGCCGGGGCGGGGCCCGCTCCCCTGCTCAGCGGGGATGCGCTCGCCACCGCCGGGCCCTCGTCGTCACGGGTGGCCCCTGTTCCGGGAGGGTCGTCGGTGCGCGCTGGTGGCCGCGCGGCGACCGCGGACTGACACGGCACCGCTGCCGACGCCCGCTCCTCGTGCGGCCGGCGCCCACTCCGCCCGGGGCACGCGATCGGCCCCGGATCACGCCCGGGGGTGGGCCTGCTCGACGGTGCGCCGGAGCCGCTCGGCGCTGACGTGCGTGTAGATCTGCGTGGTCTGCAGGGAGGAGTGGCCCAGGAAGTCCTGGACGCTGCGCAGGTCCGCACCGCCCTCCACCAGATGCGTGGCAGCGCTGTGGCGGAGCGTGTGCGGGCTGATCCGCTTGTCGATCCCGGCAGCCCTCGCGGAGCGGTCCACGATCGTGCGCACGGCGCGATCCCCGAGCCGTGCCCCCCGGGCGCCGAGGAAGAGCGCCTCCCCCGATCGGCCCGGTCCGGCCGCGAGCACGGGGCGGCCCTCCTGCTCCCAGAGGGCGATCGCCGCGAGCGCGGGCCGCCCGACGGGCACCACCCGCTCCTTGTCCCCCTTGCCGCGGACGCGCACCGTGCCGCGATCGCGGTCGATGCCGCGCAGATCCAGCGCCACGAGCTCCGAGACGCGCAGTCCGGAGGAGTAGAGGAGCTCGAGCACGGCGGCGTCGCGCAGCGCGAGCGCCCGCTCCGTCGGGTCCGCGGTCTCCGGGGTCTCCGTCGCCTCTCCGCGCTCGGAGTGCCCGGAATGCTCGCGGGGCTGGACGCGCCCGGAGGGCTCGGGATGCTCGGTGTCGTCGAGCAGGTGCCCGGCCTGCTGGGCGGAGAGCACCGTGGGCAGGTGCCGGCCCCGCTGCGGGGCGCGGAGGCGGGAGCCGACGTCGTGGGGAGTCCGTCCCGAGGCGGCGAGCCAGGTGCAGAAGGTGCGTGCGGCGGCGGCGGAGCGGGCGAGCGTCGAGGGGCTCGCCCCGGTCTCCGCGCGGGCGGAGAGCCAGGAGCGCAGCGCCATGATGTCGATACCCGCGAGGTCGATCCGCTCGACCTCTCGCAGATGGGCGAGGAGATCCGCCGCCTCGCGCCGGTACGCGCGCACGGTGTGCTCGGAGCGGCCGCGCTCGAGCTGGAGGTGGTCGGCGAAGGCCTCGAGGACGCGGAGGTCCTCGGGATGCTCCTCGCGGGTGGCGGACATGGCTCCAGTGTCCCCCACGTGCCCTGCCGGGGCCGGCACCCCGCTCCTGTGGCGTCTCCGGCGACTCGGTCGTCCCGTTCCGCGGCCGACGCCGCGGACGCTCCCCGACGGAGGCGGCGTCCGGGCCATGCCCTACTCCCGCCGCTCCGGCCGGGGGCGCCGGATCCGGTCCCCGGCGTGCTCCACGTGGCCCAGGAGCTCGAGCCTCGCGATCGCTCCGGCCACCTGCGGCTCGGGGAGCGCGACCTCGCGGACGATGCCGGCCAGGTCGAGGGAGGAGCGGGGAGGCACCGCGTCGAGGACCCGGCGGTCCGCGGGTTCGAGAAGGTCCAGCCGGTCCTGCACGGCGAAGCCGCCCTCCCCCGCGGGGTCCCCGCCGGGCAGCAGCTCGAGGACGTCCTGCACCTCGGTCACGAGCACGGCGTCGCTCTCCCGCAGCAGCCGGTGGCAGCCGGCGCTCGCCGCGGAGGTCACCGGTCCGGGCACGGCCGCGACCACGCGTCGCAGGGAATCGGCCCGGCGCGCGGTGGAGAGCGCCCCGGAGCGCCAGGACGCCTCGACCACCACGGTCGCGTCCGCGAGCGCCGCGATGAGGCGGTTGCGGGCGAGGAACCGCCAGCGCGTGGGGGCCGTACCCGGCGGCGCCTCGGAGATCAGCACGTGGCGCGCGGCGATCCGCTCGAGCAGGTCGCTGTTGCCCCGCGGGTACAGGCGGTCCAGCCCGCCCGCGAGCACCGCCGCCGTCGCGCCGCCGGTCGCATGGAGCGCTCCGCGGTGCGCGGAGGCGTCGATCCCGTAGGCGCCGCCGGAGAGGACGGCCGCACCCCTCGCCGCGAGACCGGCGGCGAACGAGGTCGCGACGTCCTCCCCATAGCGGGTCGAGGCGCGGGAGCCCACGATCGCCGCGACGGGGCGTCCCAGCAGCTCGCCGAGGTCGCCGTCCCCGCGCAGCCACAGGCAGGACGGCTGCTCGTGCGCGAGGTCCGCGAGCCGCTGCCCGGGCCAATCGGGGGCCTCGGGGGTGAGCACCCGCAGCCGGCGCCGGCCCGCGTCGGCGAGCACCGCGCCGACGTCGAGCGAGCTCAGCCGGTGCCGCCAGCGGGAGAGCGCCTCCGTCGCCGCGCGCTCGGCACCCGGTCTCGGCTCTGTCCCGGTGCGGCGCAGGAGCTCCCGGGCGGTCCCGGTGCGGGCCAGGTCGAGGGCGTCGACCGGCCCGCAGTGCCGGCGCAGCGCGAGGGCGACCTCGTCGAGGGGCTCGGCGATGAGTGACCAGGTGACGCGGGCCAGGAGGTCCGGGGAGGGGCCGCTCATCGTCGGTCCTCGTCACGGAGGGTGAGGGCGGTGCCGACGTGCTCGGCCTCGGGCCTCTCGGCGCCGGTGAGATCCGCAAGGGTCCAGGCGAGGCGCAGCACGCGGTCGTGGCCGCGCAGCGAGAGCCGTCCCTGGGCGAGGGCGTGGTCGAGCAGTCGGGACTGGGAGGGCTCGGGGGCGAGGTCACGGCGCAGGTCCGGCCCGGGGATCTGGCAGTTCAGGTGCCAGGGCCTGTCGGCGAAGCGCCGTCGCTGGCGCTCGCGGGCCGCGGCGACCCGGAGCGCGATCTCGGCGGAGGACTCCCCCGCCGCGCCGTCGAGGAGGTGCACGTCCACGGGTGGGACGTCGAGGCGCATGTCGATGCGGTCCATGATCGGGCCCGAGAGGCGGTGGAGGTACCGGCGGCGCTGAAGGGGCGAGCAGCTGCAGGCCTCCCCGTGCCCGTACGACATGCCGCAGGGGCACGGGTTGGCGGCAAGCACGAGCTGGAAGCGTGCGGGATAGCGGGCGGCGCCGCCCGAGCGGTGGAGCGTGATGTCGCCGGTCTCGAGCGGCTCCCGCAGCGCCTCGAGCACCCGCGCCGGGAACTCCGGCGCCTCGTCGAGCAGGAGCACGCCGGCGTGGGCGCGGGAGATCGCACCGGGCAGGGCGATCCCCGATCCGCCTCCCACTACGGCGGCGGCCGTGGCGGTGTGGTGGGGGCTCTCGAACGGCGGGCGCCGTCGCAGCCCCTGGCGCGCGTCGAAGCGCCCGCAGACGGAGTGGATGGCGGAGACCGCGAGGGAGTCCTCGGTATCGAGATCGGGGAGGATCCCGGGGATCCGGGCGGCGATCATCGTCTTCCCCGCTCCGGGCGGCCCGGTGAGCAGCAGGTGATGGCCGCCCGCGGCGGCGACCTCGGCGGCGAAGCGGGCCTGCTCCTGCCCGAGCACGTCGCGGAAGTCCAGGGTGGAGCGGGGACCGGTGCCGTCGGCGTCCGCCCCGTCCCTCCCATCGGGGCCGCCGTCGTCGCCCCCGCCCGGACGGTCCGTGGGGTCCGGGCCCGGGGTGATCCGGGCGCCCCAGCGGTGCAGGACCGTCGCGAGGTCCCCGGCGGCGTCCACCGAGATGCCGTCCACGAGCCGGGCCTCGGCGAGGTTCTCCAGCGGCACCACGGCACGGTCGATCCCGAGGCCGCGGGCGGCGACGAGTGCGGGGAGCACACCGGGGACGGGCCGCAGCCGGCCGTCGAGACCCAGCTCGCCGAGGTGGACGGTGCGCTCGATGCCCCGGGAGGGCAGGTCGCCCTGCGCGGCGACGAGGGCGATCGCGATCGCGAGGTCGAAGCCCGATCCGTGCTTGGGGATCCAGGCGGGGGTCATGTTGACCGTCAGCCGGCGCTGGGCGAGGTGGATCCCGCTGCGCGCGGAGGCGGCCCGCACCCGCTCACGGGCCTGCAGCGTCGAGGGTCCGGGCAGTCCCACGAGGGAGAAGGCGGGGAGCCCCGGGGAGACGTCGGCCTCGATCTCGACGAGCGTCCCCTCGAGCCCCGTGAGCGCGACCGAGAGCGTGCGCGCCTGGCCCATCTCAGCCGACCGCCCGCAGGTGCTCGACGAGCACCGTGCCGTCGAGGTGCACGTGCACGGCGATCACGTCGATGCGCACGTCGCGATGCGGGGTCGAGCGCTCCATCAGATAGGTGCCGACCAGGCGGCGCAGCCGCGCGAGCTTGTCCGGGGTGACCGCGGCCTGCGGGACCCCGGTGACGAAGCTGCGGCGCGTCTTCACCTCGACGAAGACGAGGGTGTCCCCGTCCAGGGCGATGATGTCGAGCTCGCCGCGCCGGCCGAGGCGCAGGTTCCGCTCCACGACGAGCCATCCCTCGGCCTCGAGACGCTCAGCGGCGATGTCCTCCCCGCGGCGGCCGAGCTCCGCCGTGGAGAGGGAGCGTAGGGGGCGGGGAGGACGCGGCGGCAGGGGCGGCGGGACGAGGGCAGGAGCGGGCCCCTGCGCGGTCGGTGGTCGCCCTGCGGCATGGGAGGGGGCCTCGGTCCGGGGTCCGCCGGCGGCGGTGGCGCTGTTCATGCGGGACAGCCTGGGCGGTGCCAGGCTCCCGCGCCCGCTCGGATCCCGGACTGGGGACGGAGGGCCGTTGGGGAGGAACGATCGGATGCCGCGTCAGGGCAGCGAGATGTCCGGCTTGGACAGCTCCTCGATGTTCACGTCCTTGAAGGTCACCACGCGCACGGACCGCACGAAGCGGTGGGAGCGGTAGATGTCCCACACCCAGACGTCCGCGAGGCGCAGCTCGTAGAAGACCTCGCCGCCCGCGGAGCGCACCTGCAGATCCACCTGGTTGGCGAGGTAGAAGCGGCGCTCCGTCTCGACCACGTAGGTGAAGAGGCTGACGACGTCGCGGTACTCCCGGAAGAGCTGAAGCTCGAGATCCGACTCGTAGTTCTCGAGGTCCTGACTGTTCACTCTCGCTCCTCCACGCCGGTCCCGGGATCAGGGTCGTCCCACAGTACGCCAGTGAGAGGGGCCTGCCTCACCGGAGCCTGGACGCGCGCCGACGACCGGACCGGAGCGGGGGCAGGTGACCGGGCGGGCTTCGGCGCGGAGCCCAGGCGCCAGCTGCGGCGGTGGTGGTCACTCGCACCGAGGGCGTCGATCGCCTCCCGGTGGGCGGCGGAGCCGTAGCCCTTGTTCCCCGCCCAGCCGTAGGCGGGCAGCTCCTCGTCCAGCGCGACCATGTGGGCGTCCCGCGCGACCTTCGCGACGACGCTCGCCGCGGCGACGCTCGCGCAGTCGCGGTCGGCGCTGACCTGCAGCGCGATCCGCGGGACGTGCCCGCCGCGGGAGACGAGCGCGGGGGTGAGCACGTCGGCGTCGCCGTCGAGCAGGATCGCGTCGATCCGTGCGCCGTCGGGGAGCTCGAGGCCGTCCAGCGCTCGCAGCGCGGCCCGGGTGAGGGCCGTCATGATGCCCGCCTCGTCGATCTCCGCGGCGCTCGCCCAGCCGGTCGCGACGGCGAGGGCGCTCTCGCGGATCGGCTCCACGAGCGCCTCGCGGCGACGCGCGGTGAGGCGCTTGGAGTCGCGGACCCCTGCGGGTAGCGGCGTGATCTCGCCGTCCACGGCGCGCACGGCGCAGGCGCCGAGGGTCACGGGGCCCGCGAGGGCGCCGCGGCCCACCTCGTCGATGCCGACGACGATCCGCTCCCCCGGGCCGCAGGCGGCGGCGAGGGCGCGCTCGACGTCGAGAGTGGGGACGACGGCCGGGCCGGCCGGGCTCACGGCTGGTCGGGGACGTCGGAGAAGGCGTCGTGGCCGTCGTTCAGACCCGTCCAGCGGCTCGCGGGCCAGAAGACGACCTCGGCGGTGCCGGTGACGTCGTCGAGGGGGACGAAGCCGTCCTCGCCCTGGATCTCGTGCCAGGCCGAATCGGCGGAGGCGTGCCGGTTGTCGCCCATGACCCACACCTTCCCCTCGGGCACCGTGACGTCGAAGGCGCCCTGGCAGGCGGTGGTCGCCGGGTTGATGTAGGGCTCGTCGAGGGCGACGCCGTTCACCTCGAGCTGCGAGTCCGCGGACTCGCAGACGACGTGGTCGCCCGGGAGGCCGATGAGGCGCTTGACGAGGTGGTCCTGGGAGGGATCCGGTGCGAGGCCGACGAGGCTCAGCAGCATCATCAGACGCACCCGCGGGGTGGGGTCCTCCGTCGCGTCCCCCTCGACCCAGTTCCCCGGGTCCGCGAAGACGACGACGTCGCCGCGCTGGAGGTCGAAGACCCCGGGGGTCAGCTTGGAGACGAGGATCTTGTCGTTCGTCTCGAGGGTGGGGCTCATCGACTCGGACGGGATGTAGAACGGCTGGATCAGGAAGGTCTTCACGAGCACCGCGATGACCAGTGCGACCGCCATGGTGACGACCATGTCGAGCCAGAGCGGCATCCGTCGGCGCTCGCGGGCCGCCCGCGGGGCGCCGGCGCGGTGGGAGTGCTCGGCGTCGCCGTGCGCCTCCGGGGAGGTCACGTCGCTGCGGGGTTCATCGGGCTCGTTCATCACCGCGATCCTAGCCGCGGTTCCTGCATGGCCCCGCCGCGCCACGGCGAGGGACACCGCGTGACCCGATCACCCCGGTCAGAGCGCGCCGCGGCGCGAGAGCGGCCAGGCGATCGCGTCGACGCTCCCCACGACCCGCGAGACGGGGATCATCCCGCCGCCGGGCGCGCCGAGCAGGTTCCGCGAATCCGTGGAATCGCCCCGGTTGTCGCCGAGCACGAACATGCGCCCCTGGGGCACCTCGAGGTCGAAGGGGATCTCGCTCGGGACGGTGCCCGCGGGGAGGTACGGCTCCTCGAGCGCCTCCCCGTTCACCGTGATCGCCCCGGCGTCCGTGCAGCAGGTGACGCGGTCACCGCCCACGGCGATCACCCTCTTCACCCAGAAGCGGCCGCTCGCCCCGGCGCCGTCGGTCCCGAAGTAGCCGGAGCCGTCGAACACGACGACCTGGCCGCGCTCGGCGGTGTCGCGGTCGGAGCGGTCCGCGAGGATCAGGTCGCCGGGCTGCAGGGCGGGCTCCATCGAGGCCGAGGGCACCGTGAACGGCTGGGCCACGAACTGGCGCACCAGCAGGGCGCCGAGCAGGAGCAGCACGACGAGGACGGCGGCGACCGCCACCGTGAGGTGGGATCGCCGCCGTCCGTCGTGGACCTGATCGGTCACCGGGAGAGCCGTGGCTCAGGAGTGCTCGCGCTTCTCCTTGATGCGGGCCTTCTTGCCGGTGAGCTTGCGCAGGTAGTACAGCTTCGCGCGGCGCACGTCGCCGCGGGTGACGACCTCGATCTTCTCGATGGTCGGGGCGTGCACGGGGAACACGCGCTCCACGCCGACGCCGAAGGAGATCTTGCGGACCCGGAAGGTCTCGCCCACGCCGTGGCCCTGGCGGCCGATGACGTAGCCCTGGAAGACCTGGACACGGGAGCGGTTGCCCTCGATGACCTTCACGTGGACCTTGACGTTGTCACCGGCGCGGAACGCGGGGATGTCCTCGCGCAGGGACGCCTTGTCGAGCTCGTCGAGCTTCTGCATCGTTCTTCTCCAGCCCTCCGCCTCAGGTCGGACAGCATGTTCGCGGGTCTCCCGGGACGGGGGACCGTGATGAACCATCGATCCGGCGAGGGGCGGACCCCTCGTGCCGGTGTGCTGGGCCTCTGGCGGCGACTCCCATCGCCACGGACCTGCCCGGCCGCTTCCTGCGCCCCTCCCCTGAGGCAGGGGGGCGCGCGACACGCACGAGGACCCATTGTGCCAGCGCACACGGGCCGCGGCAAGCATCGGGCCCGCCGAACACGCTGGTCAGCGGGCGGTCACCGTGTCGGCTTGGTCACGGCCCCGGCGTCGCCGCGCCGCTCGGACGCCTCGAGGAGGTCCGGCCGGCGCTGCGCGGTGCGGGCGAGGGACTGCTCGCGCCTCCAGGCGGCGATGCGGCCGTGGTCCCCCGAGAGCAGGATCTCCGGCGCCTCGCGGAGGGTGCCGTCGGGATCCGTCCAGGACGCCGGACGGGTGTACAGCGGGTACTCGAGCAGGCCCTCCGAGTGGGACTCCTCGACGAGGCTCTCCGCGTTGCCGACGACGCCCGGCACCAGGCGCACGATCGCCTCGGTGATCGCGAGCACCGCGACCTCGCCGCCGTTGAGGACGTAGTCGCCGAGGCTCGCGAGGGCCACCTCGACGCCGCCGTCCGCGAGATGCTCGTAGACGCGCTCGTCGATGCCCTCGTAGCGCCCGCAGGCGAAGACGATCCAGTCCCGCCCCGACCACTCCTGGGCGGTCGCCTGCGCGAAGGGCGCCCCGGCCGGGTTCGGGAAGACGACCAGCGGGCGTGCCTGCTCGCCCAGCTCCGCGCGGCCCGCGGCCTGCACGGCCGCGAAGGCCTCCGCCCACGGCTCGGGCTTCATGACCATGCCGGCGCCGCCGCCGAGCGGCGTGTCGTCCACGGTGCGGTGGCGGTCGTGGGTGAAGTCCCGCAGCTGGTGGACGTGGAGGTCCACGATCCCCTCGCGACGGGCCTTCCCGATCAGCGAGAGCTCGAGCGGGGCGAGGTACTCCGGGAAGAGCGTGAGGACGTCGATGCGCACGGGTCAGCCCCGACCGGCTTCGTCATCGACGTCGGCGGGCAGCTCCTCGAAGAGGCCGCCCGGGGGGTCGGCGATCACCACACCGGACTCGAGGTCGACCTCCGGCACGAGCTCCTCGACGAGCGGCAGTTGCACGCGGGCGCGCTGAGGGGTGCGCACCACGAGCAGGTCCTGGGCCGGGTAGTGCTGGACGTCGACGACGGTGCCCAGCTCGCGACCGTCCACGTGGCGCACCGCGAGGCCCGTCAGCTGATCGGGGTACCAGGCGTCGGGGTCCTCCTCCGCCTCGACCTCCTCGT
This sequence comes from Brachybacterium sp. SGAir0954, assembly GCF_005490785.1. GTDB lineage: Bacteria > Actinomycetota > Actinomycetes > Actinomycetales > Dermabacteraceae > Brachybacterium > Brachybacterium rhamnosum. The sequence continues at coordinate 3,065,772 of NZ_CP027295.1, forward strand.
CGACGGTCATCGGGAGCTCGACGCCGCGCAGCGACTCGGCGTCGGTGCGGTCGGCGACCTCGTCGAAGCGCACGTACCAGCGGTCCTGCTGGCTGCGCACCGAGGCCACGGTGAGCGTGCGCTCCCCTCCCGCGGTCACCGCGGTGAAGACGGCGCCGGGGACGATGCGCTCCTCGGGAACGTCGGTGCGCAGGATCAGCCCCACCTCCCCGCGCAGTCCGTGGGCGCGGGCGATCGTCGCGACGATGACCTCTCGGGTGCTCATGCGGTTCCTCCGTCGGAAGGGTCGGGGTCCGCGCCCGCGAGCGGGTCGGGGACGTCGTAGCCGGCCGCGGTGCAGGCCGCGCCGAGCTCGGTGAGGGGGTCGTGGAGCCCGGGCGAGTCGAGGTCTCCCTGCAGCGCGTCCTGGAAGGGGGTGCGCACCTCGCGCAGCGCGGCGGCGACCGCGGGATCGTCCACGGCGACGCTCTGCGCGGTGAGCAGGTCGGAGGCCTCGGCGACCTCGGTCGCGGCGCTCTTGGGGACGGCCTGCGGGGAGGCGCCGGCGATCGCGGTCAGGTGCGGGGCGACCTGCTCGCGGTCCGCGAAGACGCTCAGCGTGCTGGGGGCCGTGAAGGTCTCCGCGCACACGAGCGCCGCGGGCTTGGCGCCCTGCTGGCCGTGGCCGGCGGCCCAGGTGGCCGCCGTCGAGTCGGGGGTGCAGGACTCGGCGAGACCCCGCCAGGTGACCGCGAAGGTGTCGAGGTCGGCGTGCTCCCCCGGGGCGGGAGCGGTGCGCAGCCAGGTCGCGACGTCGGCCGCGGCCCCACGGGTGTCCTCCGGGGCGTCGGCGAAGGCGGTCTCGACCCCGCTCGCGACGGCGGTCGCCGGGCTGCCGTCGGAGGGGCCGTCATCGGTGGAGGTGATCACGGCGGCGGCCTCGAGAACGCGCCAGGCCGGGGCCTCGTCGTAGTCGGCGTCCCCGAAGAAGCGTGTGCACGCGGCGGTGCGGGACGGGTCCGTGGAGGGACCGGTGCTCCCGGCCCCCGCGTCGGAGCCGCCGGTCGCGCCGACGGGGTCGCAGCCGGAGATCAGCGCGGCCGCGGTGAGGACGGCGAGCGTCCCCGTCACCGTCCGGGAGAGCGAGGCCCTCCGGCCGGGCAACGCACGAGAGCGGCATCGCCGGGCGGACCCGGCCATGCCGCTCTCGTGAGAGGGGTGAGGCACCTCAGCGCCGGTCGACGTCGACGATGTCCACACGCACGTCATCGTCCGACAGCGCCGCCGTGACGGTGCGCAGGGCCCGGGCGGTGCGGCCCGAGCGCCCGATCACGCGACCGAGGTCGGCGGGGCCGACCCGCACCTCGAGCAGCGGACCGCGACGGGTGGACTTCTCGGTCACCTGGACCTCGTCGGGGCTGTCGACGATCCCGCGGACCAGATGGTCGAGGGCTTCGGCGCGAGAGCTCATCTCAGGCCTCGTCGGCGGCGGCCGCGGCGTCCTCGGTGGACTCACCCTCGGCGGGGGCCTCCTCGGAGCCGGCCTCGACCTCGTCGGCGGCCGCGGGGGCCTCCGCCTCGGCCTTGGCCTTCTTCGCGCCCTCACGGGACGTGGAGGCGGCCTTGTCGGCCTCCGCGATGAGCTCCTCGGCGGACTTCTTCGCCTCCGCGGTCTTCAGGGTGCCGGCGGCGTCGCCCTCACCCTTGAACTTCTGCCAGTCGCCGGTGATCTTCAGCAGCGCGGCGACCTGCTCGGTGGGCTGCGCGCCCACGCCGAGCCAGTAGAGCGCACGCTCGGACTGGATCTCGATGAACGAGGGGTTCTCGGTGGGGTGGTACTTGCCGATCTCCTCGATCACGGCACCGTCGCGCTTCTTGCGCGAATCGGCCACCACGACGCGGTAGAACGGTGCACGGATCTTGCCCATGCGCTTCAGACGGATCTTGACAGCCACGTGTGTGGACTCTCCTTCAGGATGTTCGGGTGAGTCCCGCCGCTGCCTGTGGGGTATGCGGGCGCTGACGGTGCTCGGGGTGCTGTGCCGCGACGGGTAGAGGGCCGGTCGCGGCGCATACAGGGAGTGATTATGCCAGCTCGCCCCCGACCGGTTCCACCCGGGAGGGATGTGCGGCGGGGCACAGCGCTCCGCCGCTCCCCCGCACCCGGTCAACCGGCGATCGCATCGACGAGCTGATTGACGCCGAGCACCACGAACAGCAGCGTCACGACGCCGAGGACGATGTTCCCCAGCGGGCGGTTGCGCCAGGCCGCGGGCATGTGCCGGGAGTTCATGAGCACGAGCAGCGTGATCGCGAGGAAGGGCATGAAGAACGAGCCCAGCACGCCGTAGGCGATGATCACCTGCACCGGCTTTCCGAGCAGCAGCAGGAGCATCGGCGGGAAGGTGAGCCAGAGGATGTAGAAGCGGTAGTAGCGCCCGCCGATCTGCCGGTCCGGATGCCCCTCCTCCTTGCCGCGCACGTGGCCCCAGAAGTCCGCGAACATGATCGACACGCCGTTCCAGACGCCGAGCACGGAGGAGAACGACGAGGCCCAGAACCCCAGCAGGAACACCCAGCTGAAGGCGGTGCCGTAGCGCGCGGCGAGCACGTCGGAGAGGTCGAGCAGACCGCGGTCGCCCTCGTCGATCGCGACGCCGGAGGAGTACAGCAGCTCCGCACCCACGATCAGCATCGCGACGACGAAGACGCCGGAGATGACGTAGGCCATCGCGTTGTCGATCCGCATGACCTTCATCCAGCGCGGCGTGGACCAGCCCTTCTCCGCGAGCCAGTAGCCGTAGGCGGCGAGCGTGATCGTGCCGCCGACGCCGCCCGCGATGGAGAGCGTGTAGAGCAGGCCTCCGTCGGGGATGCGCGGGACGAGCCCGCCGATGATCTGCGGGATGTTCGGCAGGGTCACGACGGCGGCGCCGACGACCGTGAGGAACATGATGCCGACGAGCACCGCGACGAGATTCTCGAGCCGGTGGTAGCGGCCCATCCAGACGAGCGCGGCGCCGATCAGGCCCGAGAGGATCGCGTAGACGATGAAGGGCATGTCCGCGATCCAGCCGACGTCCCCGAGTCCCGGCAGCTGCGGGACCAGCGCCGCGAGCGGCAGGGCGGAGGCGCTCATGGCGGTCGCCCCGTACACGAAGCCCCAGATCATGATGTAGGGCCCGAAGTACCAGGAGGTCCAGCGGCCCACGCGCCGCCAGCCCTCGAAGATCGTGTGCCCGGTGGCGAGGGTCCAGCGGCCCGCGCCCTCGACGAGCACGATCTTGATGATCACGCCCGCGACGGCCGCCCACAGCAGGGCGTAGCCGTAGCGGGAGCCCGCGACGAGGGTCGCGACGAGGTCGCCCGCGCCGATCCCGGTCGCGGCGACCACCAGGCCGGGGCCGATGAGCTTCCAGCGGGGCGGGGGCATCGTGTCGGTCCCTCCGGTGGTCGGGCCGGGGTGCGCTGCGTCGTCGGAGTGCATCCCTGCACGCTACCGTGCCCCGGGCTCAGGCCACGACGCGACCTGCGAGGACGACGTGGCGGCGCTCGCGCAGCACCCGGTGGTCGGTCCGCGGGTCGCCGGGCAGGACGAGCAGGTCCGCGGGGTCGCCGTCCTCGAGGCCGGGCACGCCCAGGTAGGCGCGCGGCGCCCAGGTGGCCGCGTCGAGGATCGCGGCGGCGTCCAGCCCGCAGGCGGCAAGGGCGTCGAGCTCGTCGTGGATGATGCCGTGGCCGAGCACTCCCCCGGCATCGGTGCCGGTCAGCAGCTGCACTCCGGCGTCGTGCGCGTCGCGAGTGCGCTCGTGGCGGGCCGCGCGCAGGCGCCGCATGTGGGCGGCGTAGGCGGGGAACTTCCGCTCGCCCTGGCTCGCGTACGTCTCGAACTCGTCGACGTTCACGAGCGTGGTGACGACCGGGACGCCGGCCGCGGCGGCGCGGGAGATCGTCCCCGCGGTGAGGCCGGTCGCGTGCTCGAGGCAGTCGAAGCCGGCGTCGAGGACGAGCGGGAGCGTCTCCTCGTCGAAGGTGTGGGTGGTGATGCGGGCGCCGTGGGCGTGCGCGGCCTCGGCGGCGGCCCGGAAGTCCTCCCCGGACCAGGTGGGCGTCAGGTCCCCCACGCCTCGGTCGATCCAGTCCCCCACGAGCTTCACCCAGCCGTCGCCGCGCTCCGCCTCGGCGGCGACCGTCGCGGGCAGGTCCTCGGGGTCCACCTCGTGGGCGTAGCCGATGAGGTAGCGGCGGGTGCGGGCCACGTGCCGGCCGGCGCGGATGATCCGCGGGAGGTCCGTCTCCCCCTGCAGGGGTGCGGTGTCGGTGATCGATCCGGCGTCGCGTATTAGCAGCACCCCGGTGTCGCGGTCGGTGCGGGCCTGCGCCCTGGCCTCGTCGAGGCTCGTGGCAGTGCCCTCGTCGCTGATGCCGATGTGGCAGTGCAGGTCCGCGAGGCCGGGGACGACGACGCCGTCGATCTCCCGGATCTCCGTCCCGGCGGGCAGCTCGGGGCGCTCGTGGTGGATCCTGCCTCCGACGACCCAGGCGCCGCCGATCTCCTGATCGGGGCCGGTCAGGACCGGGCCCGTGAGGTGGAGAACGGTGTGGTCCGGCGCCTCCCGTGCGTAGGACGGGCTCTCCGTACCGGGGCGGAGCCCGGCGGAGAAGGCCTCACGGGCGGCGTGTGCGGAGCGTGCTTCGGTGCGCATGCCCCGAGGCTAGCGACTCCCGCCGCCCGGAGGCGCCGACGGGCTCAGCGGCCGCCGAGCAGCTTCTGCATCTCCGGCGGGAGCTGGCCGGGGTCGAAGTCCGCCACGTCCTGGCCGGACGGGGCGCCGCCACCGAAGGCGGATCCGCCCTGGCCCTCGCCGGACCTCGCCTTCTTCGCGGCCTCGGCCTGCTCGCGCGCGGCCTTCGCCGGGTTCTTCGACTTGGCCTTCTTGGCCTGCTTGGGCGCCTGCTGCTTGCCGCGGGACTTCTTGCCCATGCCCATGCCGGGGCCGCCGGGCATCCCCGGCATGCCGCCGCCGGCCATGCCCTTGCCCATGGTGCGCATCATCTGCTGGGCCTGCTTGAACCGCTCGAGGAGCTGGTTGACGGCCTGCACGGTGGTGCCGGAGCCCTTGGCGATGCGGTTGCGGCGCGAGCCGTTGATGATCTTGGGGTCGTTGCGCTCCGCGGGGGTCATCGAGCGGATCATCGCCTCGATGCGGTCCACCTCGCGCTCGTCGAAGCTGTCCAGCGCCTCGCGGTACTGGCCCATGTTCGGCAGCATGCCCAGCATCTTCTTGATGCTGCCCATGTTCTTGATCTGCTGCATCTGGGTCAGGAAGTCGTCGAGGGTGAAGTCCTCGCCGCTCGCGAGCTTCTTCGCGGCCTTCTCGGCCTCCGCCTGGTCGAAGCTCTTCTCCGCCTGCTCGATGAGGGTGAGCACGTCGCCCATGTCGAGGATGCGGTTGGCCATGCGGTCCGGGTGGAAGCGCTCGAAGTCCTCGAGGCCCTCACCGGTGGAGGCGAAGAGGATCGGCCGCTCGGTGACCCCGGTGATCGAGAGCGCCGCACCGCCGCGGGCGTCCCCGTCGAGCTTGGAGAGGACCACGCCGGAGAAGCCGACGCCGTCGCGGAACGCCTCGGCCACGCGGGCGGCGTCCTGGCCGATCATCGCGTCGACGACGAACAGGGTCTCGTGCGGGTTGACGGCGTCGCGGATGTCCCGCGCCTGCTGCATCATCTCCTCGTCGATGCCGAGGCGGCCCGCGGTGTCGACGATGACGACGTCGTGCTGCTGGAACTGGGCGGTGGAGACGCCGTTCATGGCGACGAGCACGGGGTTGCCCACGCCGTTGCCGGGCTCCGGCGCGAAGACCGGCACGCCGGCCCGCTCACCGACGATCTGCAGCTGGTTGACGGCGTTGGGTCGCTGGAGGTCCGCCGCGACGAGCATCGGCGTGTGGCCCTCGGACTTCATCCAGCGGGCGAGCTTGCCCGCGAGGGTCGTCTTGCCGGCGCCCTGGAGGCCCGCGAGCATGATCACGGTGGGCGGGTTCTTGGCGAAGTGGAGCTCGCCGGTGGCGCCGCCGAGGATCTGCACCAGCTCGTCGTTGACGATCTTGACGACCTGCTGCGCCGGGTTGAGGGCCTTGGAGACCTCCTCGCCCAGCGCGCGCTCGCGCACCCGGGCGGTGAACTCGCGCACCACCGGGACGGCGACGTCGGCGTCCAGCAGGGCGCGGCGGATCTCGCGGACGGTCTTGTCGACGTCGGCCTCGGTGAGACGGCCGTGACCGCGCAGCCCCTTGAGGCTGGCGGTGATGCGATCGGAGAGGTTGTTGAACACGAAGAGCTTCCCCTAGGTCGTGTGGACCGCCCCAGTGTAGTGGCCATGCCCGGGGAGACCGAGGCGCACGGTGCCCGCGGAGTCGAGGGACACAGGAGCGCCCTCGCGCCTGGTGCCCGTCGCCGGCGGCCCGTGGGGGCGTGATCGCCCTGGAGCTGGAGGGGGAGGGCGCGAGGTGCGGTAACCGGGCGGCGCCGGGTCCGACGGTTGGCCGTCGCCGATGTCACGCCGTGCATCGGCCTGGTCCGCCGCCCCTCCGACCGTCGGGAGCGGTCAGGACCGGTCGGCCGGCGCGTCTCCCTCGTCGGACGCCGACGTGGTGAGCGTGATCGTCCCGCTGTCCAGGAACGACGATCCCGTTGTCGGGTCGACGTGCTCCGTCGCCCCGGACTCGTAGGCGATCTCGATGCCGTCGGCCCGCTCGTTCTGCCCCGGGAACACCTCGGGCAGCGACGGTGCGCGCCGCAGCCGGGGCCTCCGGCTCTCCTGCTCCTGCATCGCCGACCGCCTCCTCGCGATGGTCCGTCCCGTGCCCAGGACCCTACCCCCGGGGAGCTGCTCCCCGGGGACGGGAGCCCGATCAGGTCGCGGCGGCGTCCATGAGGCCGGCGATGATGCGGCCGACGGTCGGCGCGTCCAGCGCGCGACCCCGCTCGTCGGTCAGGTACAGCACGTCGATCGCGCGCTGACCCAGCGTCATCACGTGCGCGCTGCGCAGCTGCAGGCGGTGCACCGTGATCGTCTCCGCGACGTCCGCGAGCAGGCTCGGACGGTTGCGGGCGTTGACCTGCACGACGGTCGCCTCGCTCGAGGCGCCCGGCAGCAGGGTGACGACGGGCGTGTCGTCCGTGGTGCGGGGCGGCGGGGCGGGCGGCAGCTCGAGCACGCGGGCGTCCGCCCGGTCGCGGTGCTTGAGCTCCCGATCCAGCGCCTGGCGCAGCACGGTGGGGTGCGGGAGGTCCTCCTGCGTGCCGGAGACCCACCAGGTGTTCACCGCGATCCCGTTCATCGTGACGACGACGGCGCTGCGCACGTCGATCCGCTGGCGGGCGAGCACACGCGCCATGGCCGCGAACACGCCGGCACCATCGGGCGCGCCCAGGCAGATCTGCGAGATCGGCTCGTCCTCGGTGGGCGCCGGGTACAGCACCTGCGCGCTGCCGCTGCGCTCCACGGAGGCACGCACCGCCTCCTGCACCGAGCGCTGCGGCGTGAGCAGCAGGCGCGGGGCGGGAGAGCTGCCCGTGAGGGCGTCCCGGGCGAGGTCCGTGAGGTGGTCGACGAGGGTCGAGCGCCAGGTGGACCAGGCGGCGGGGCCGGCCGCGATGGCGTCCGCCTCGGTGAGCGCGCGGAGCAGCTCGAGGATCGTCGGGTCGAAGCGGATCTTCGTCAGCAGGTCCTGGAGCGTCGCCGGATCGGCGAGGTCGCGGCCCGTCGCGAGCGCCACGAGGGTCAGGTGCTCACGCACGAGGGTCGTGATGGTGCGCGTGTCCGTCTCGTCGAAGCCGAGGTGACGGGCGGCGGCCTCCGCGAGCGGAGCACCCTCCGCGGCATGGTCGCGGGCGTCGGCCCGCTTGCCGAGGTCGTGGACGAGCGCGGTGATGAGCAGGAGGTCCGGTCGGGCGACCTTCGGCAGGAAGCGCTGGACCTCCTTGACCGTCTCGATCTGGTGGCGGTCCACGGTGAAGCGGTGCACCGCGGAGCGCTGCGGGCGGTTGCGCACGTCGTGCCAGCCCGGCACCCAGCGCTCGAAGATGCCCTTGACGTCGAGGGCCTCGTAGACGTCGGCGATGTGCTCCCCTGCGAGGGCGTCGACGAACACGTCCCGCTGGGCGGCGGAGAGCGGACGCTCGGGGCTCTGGGCGATGCGGTCCAGGGTCGCGTCCGCGAGCGGCAGGCCCGTGGTCGCGGCGTGACGGACCGCGGCGAGGTCTCGCAGCGGGTCGGTGCCGCGCGGGTCCACGGAGATCTCCCCCGCCTGCACGATCACACCGTTGCCCACGCGCGTGATCGCGGGCCGGCGCTCGGAGCCCTGGCCGCGGGTCGAGGAGCCGCCGGGGGCGACGGCCGCCTCCGCGGCGCGGATCGTGCGGTGCAGCTCCCAGCTCACCGCGCGGGCGGCCTCGGCGAGCACCGCGAGGTGGTCGTCCGCGGTGGCGTGGCCGGTGAGCGCGGCGACGGCGTCCTGGTCAGCGCGGCCCAGCCGCGTCCCGGACTTCCCGGTGACGGCCTGCAGCGCGTCCCGGGCGTCGAGCAGGACCCGGGCGGCGGAGTCGACCACCGCGTGGTCGTGGTCCGCGAGCCAGCTCTCCGCGATCGCGCGGATCACGGTCACGTCCCGCAGGCCGCCGCGATCGGACTTGAGGTTCGGCTCCGTGGAGTGGGCGAGGGGGCCGTACCGGTCGGAGCGGTCGTGGGCGAGGTCCACGAGCTCACCGATGCGGCGTCGCGCCCCGCGCCGCCACTGCCCGCGCACGCGGTGCGCGGCGTCGTCCACGAGCTCCGCCTGCCCCGCGACGAGCCGCAGGTCCAGGAGGGAGATCGCGGCGCGGAGGTCCTCACGGGCCACCTGCTCGCACTCGAGCGGGCTGCGCATCGCATGGTCGAGCGAGGTGCCGGAGTCCCAGATCGGGTACCACAGGGCGCTCGCGAGCCGGGCGGACTCCTCGGCGCTCATCACCTCGGTGTCCACGAGGAGCACGAGGTCCAGGTCGCTGCCGGGGCCCAGGTCGCGCCGGCCCAGCGAGCCGATCGCCGCGAGCGCCGCGCCGGACGCGGGGGCGCCGGCCCCCTGCCAGAGCTCGATCAGCCAGGAGTCGACGAGCGACGCCTGATCGAGCCTGCGCTGGGGGCCGGCGGTGGGATCCGCGAAGCCGGCGTGGAGGACCTGGGTCAACCGGCGGCCGGGGAGCTCCTCAGAGGGCATCCGCGTCCCGCTCACCGGTGCGGACACGGACGACGGTGCCGACCTCGGTGGTCCACACCTTCCCGTCGCCGATGCGGCCGGTGCGGGAGGAGGCGACGACGAGGTCGATGATGTCCTTCTCGTCGGCGGGATCGGCGAGCACCTCGACCTTCACCTTGGGGATGGTGTCGATCGTGTACTCCGCGCCCCGGTAGACCTCGGTGTGACCGCCCTGGCGGCCCCATCCGGCGACCTCCGTGATGGTCAGACCGCTGACGCCGTACTCGCGCAGGGAGTCGGTGACCGCCTGCAGGGCGTGCGGCTGGATGATGGCGGTGATGAGCTTCATCGGGCGTCTCCTGCGGTGGCGGGCTGCGGGTCCTCGGTGGTCGACGGGGTGGGCGCCGAGCCGGTCGGCGCGGCGGGGGCCGCCGGTGCCGGGGCGATGCGGTCACGCCGGGTGATCAGCGAGCTGCCCAGATCGTATCCGGACTCCGCATGGTGGGTGATGTCGATGCCGGCGGCCTCGTCGGCCTCGGAGATCCTCCAGCCCATCGTGTACTTCAGGGCCAGGGCGATCACCAGGGTGAGCACGCCGGAGAAGACGAGCGCGGAGGCCGCGACGAGGATCTGCACCAGCAGCAGGCTCACGCCGCCGCCGAAGATCAGGCCGCCGTCGGAGGCGAGGACGCCGATGAGCACGGTGCCCACGAGGCCGCCCACGAGGTGGACGCCCACGACGTCGAGCGAGTCGTCGATGCCGAAGCGGTACTTCAGGCCCACGGCGAGGGCGCAGGCGATGCCGGCGACGAGACCCAGGACGATCGAGGTGACCGGGTTCAGCGCGGCGGCCGCCGGGGTGATCGCGACCAGACCGGCGACGACGCCCGAGGCCATGCCGAGGCTCGTCACGTGGCGGTCGCGGATCTTCTCGATGAGCGCCCAGCCGAGCATGGCGCCCGCGGTCGCGACGGTCGTGTTGACCCAGGCGAGGCCCGCGGTGCCGTCGGCCGTGCCGGCGGAGCCGGCGTTGAAGCCGAACCAGCCGAACCACAGCAGCGCGGCGCCGAGCATGACCAGCGGCAGGTTGTGGGGCTTCATCGGCTCCTTGCCGAAGCCCTTGCGGGCGCCGACGACGATCGCGAGGACGAGGCCCGCCATGCCGGCGTTGATGTGGACCACGGTGCCGCCGGCGAAATCGACGGGCTCCGCGATCGAGGCGAAGATGCCGTCGGCGCCGAGCAGGCCGCCGCCCCACACCATGTGCGCGAGGGGTGCATACACGACGAGCACCCACACGAGCGCGAAGACCATCCAGGTGCCGAACTTGACGCGATCGGCGATCGCGCCGGAGATCAGCGCGGTGGAGATGATCGCGAAGGTCATCTGGAACCCGGCGGCGACGAGGAAGGGCACGCCGCTCCCGGCGAGGATCGACTGCTCGTCGGTGCCGGAGAGGCCGAGGAACTCGAGCGGGTTGCCGAAGAGCCCGCCGATGTCGCTGCCGAAGGCGATCGAGTAGCCGCCGAGGACCCAGGCGATCGCGACGACGGCCATCGCCCCGAAGGACATCAGCATCATGTTGAGGACGGTGCGCGCACGCACCATGCCTCCGTAGAACAGGGAGAGACCGGGGGTCATCAGCAGCACCAGGGCGGCACTGACGAGGATCCACGCGGTCGCCCCCGTGTCGAGGGTGAAGGACTCCATGTCGGCTCCAGATTGTTCAGTGGGCGGTGCCGGCGCGCCTGCGCACGGACCGTCCGACCGGATCGGTCGTGTGTCTCATGGTGTGAGCACTGCCGAGATTCGCCTATGCCGAGAGGGCGCCGTGATCATTCCGTGATACGACGATCCGGACGGTGGACACGACAGGGTCTCCCCGGGGCCCCGGAGCCCGGGGGACGAGGAAGGGCCGGTGCGCGCCCCTGGCCGGGGACGCGCACCGGCCCTCGCCGGATCCGTGGCTCAGTCGCCCAGCAGGGCGTCCACGAAGGAGTAGGTGTCGAAGGGGGTGAGGTCGTCCATCCCCTCGCCGAGGCCCACCATCTTCACGGGCACGCCGAGCTCGCGCTGCACGTTGACGACGATGCCGCCCTTCGCGGTGCCGTCGAGCTTGGTGAGGACGATGCCGGTGATGTTCACGGCCTCGGAGAACACGCGCGCCTGCTGCATGCCGTTCTGCCCGGTGGTGGCGTCGATGACGAGCAGGACCTCGGCGACCTGGTCGCCGTGCAGGCCCTTCTCCGCGACCCGGCGTACCTTGCCGAGCTCGTCCATGAGGCCCTTCTTGTTCTGCAGGCGCCCCGCGGTGTCGATGATGACGACGTCGACGCCCTGGTCGATGCCCTGCTTCACGGCGTCGAAGGCGACGGCGGCGGGATCGGCGCCGTCCTTGTCCGAGCGCACGGTGTCGACCCCCACGCGGGAGCCCCAGGTGGCGAGCTGGTCCGCGGCGGCGGCGCGGAAGGTGTCCGCCGCGCCGAGGACGACGCTGCGCTCCGCGGCCACGAGCACGCGGGCGAGCTTGCCGACGGTCGTGGTCTTGCCGGTGCCGTTGACACCCACCATGAGGATGACGGAGGGGACGGTCTCGCCGTCCGGCGCGGTGCGCACGGTCGCGGCGATCCGGCGGTCCAGCTGCGGGTCCACGAGGCCCACGAGCTCCTCGCGGAGCACCTCGCGCACGGCGGCCGGGTCCTCGGTGCCGAGCACCTGGATGCGGCGGCGGAGGTTCGCGAGCAGCTCGTCGGTCGCGTCGGGGCCGAGGTCCGCGAGCAGCAGCGTCTCCTCGATCTCGTCCCAGGTGGACTCGTCGACGGTGGAGCGGGTGAGCAGCCCGAGGATGCCGCGGCCGATCGAGCCGGAGCGGGAGAGCCGGTCGCGGAGGCGGACCATGCGGTCCTGCGGGGCCTCGGGGGTCTCGATGACCGCGACCGACGGGCGCTCGGTGGTGGGGGTGCCGGCGACGTCCTCGACCGGGGCGGACTCCTCGGCCGACTCCTGCGCGGAGGGCTGCGCGGCAGGCTCCGCGGCATCGGGCTCGACGGCCGCCGTCGCGGGCTCCGCCGCGGTGGGCGCGTCGGCGCGGGTCGCCTCGTCGCCCGCCGGTGCGGCGGTCTGCTCGGGCGCCTCGGCGGTCGGGGCGTCCTCGGTGGGGGCGGCGGCGGTGTCCTCGGCGGGCGGCGCCGCGGGCTCGGCCGGTGCGGAGAGCGTGTCCGCCCAGGTGGGCGCCGCGGGGCGCTCCTTCGTGGCGGTCGGCGCCCCGGTCGAGCCGGTGCCCTCGGGGCCCTGCTGGTCGTCCGTGCCGGCGTCGGGGCTCTTGCCGCCCCGGCCGCGCAGCACGGCCCAGGCGCCGGCGCCGATCACCAGGAAGACGCCACCGCCTCCGGCGATCAGGGCGAGGATGTCGTTCGGATCCACGGGTCACCTCCGAGGTCGGGGAAGCCGGTCGAAGCGGCGGGCCAGCGGCCAGTCTAGGCGGCGGTCCCCGGGAGGCGTCCCGGACCCGGGATCAGGAATCCGCGGTCCCCGAGCGTCCGGAGACGTCCGTGCGGGAGGTGCGCGAGCTGTGACGCGCGGCGGAGCGGCGCTCCGCGCTCGCCTGGAAATACGCGGCAGGATCCCCGTCGCGGTCACCGCGCAGGTTGGGCAGCGCGACGGCGGCGAGGATCACCAGGGCCACCACCAGGGCGACCAGGAGGAAGACGACGGTCACCAGCGTCATGGTCATTCCCACATTGTGCACGCCGAGCCCGCCCGTGACCGGGAGATCCGGGCGGGCGCGGCGCAGTGCGACGGAGTTCTCATCGCTCGGTGGGCGCCGGAGCGCCCGGGACGGGGCGGATCAGCCCAGCTCGGGGAACCAGATGCCGATCTCGCGAGCGGCGGACTCCTCGGAGTCGGAGCCGTGCACGAGGTTCTGGATGACGGGGAGGTCCTGCTCGCGGGCGAGGTCGCCGCGGATGGTCCCCGGGGCGGCGGCGGTGGGGTTGGTCGCCCCGGCGAGGGAGCGGAAGCCCGCGATGACCTCGACGCCCTCGACGACGAGGGCGACGAGCGGGGCGGCGCCCATGTACTCCACGAGGCCGGGGTAGAAGGGCTTGCCCTCGTGCTCGGCGTAGTGGGCGGCGAGCTCCTCGGCGGTGGCGGTGCGCTGGGCGAGGGCGACGATGTCGTAGCCCTTCGCCTCGATGCGACGGATGATCTCCCCACGCAGGCCGCGCTGGACGGCGTCGGGCTTGAGCAGGACGAGGGTGCGCTGTGCGGTCATGGCACCAGGGTACCGGCGACGCGGACTGGGACGGCCGACGCCCCTCCCCCGACGCCGGGCGCCGAGGGGACGGAGCTCAGCGGTCGGCGTCCTCGGCGCCGTCGGCCCCGCGCTCGGCGAGGACCCGGGCGTCCACGGCGTCCTTCTCCGCGTCGAAGCGGTGCCCCGCGAACAGGCCGTAGACGTAGAGCAGGGCGAAGAAGGTGCCGACCACCCACATCAGCCCCACCTGGAGCCCCAGCAGGATGACGGGCACCTGCAGCGCGACGCCCACCAGGTAGGGCCACGCGCCGCGCCGCAGCAGGCCGCCGCAGGCGACGAGCGCGAGCACGGTGAGCAGACCCCAGGTCCAGGTGAGGGCGCGCTCGTCCGGCACCAGCTGGTGCGCGACGAGGACGGCGAAGAACACGACGACCGCCTCGACGGTGAGCGTCGTCGCGGCGAACATGCGCTGGGCGCCGTGCGCGCGCCCCGAGGGCGCGAGCGCGGCGAGCGGGGAGCGGCGGGGCGCGCCGGCGGTGCGATCGGCCATGGTCACTCCCCCTCCGCGCCGAGCAGCTCGCGGACCTCGGCGGCGAGGGTCACCGACCCGGCGACGACGACGCCGCCGAACTGGTCGCCCTCCTGCTCGGCGAGGTCCACCGCGAGCTGGATCGCGTCGGGCAGGCTCGCGGTGTCGACGACCCGGTCCTCGTCGTCGAACACGTCCCGGGCGAGGTCGGCGAGGACGTCGGCCGGGATGGCGCGCGGGGAGGAGGACGCCGTCACGACGACCTGGTCCAGGAGCGGCTCGAGCACGGCCAGGATCTGCTCGGCGTCCTTCTCCTGGAGGATGCCGACGATGCCGACGGTGCGGGTGAAGCGGAAGTTCTCGCGGACGGTCGCGACGAGGGTCTCCGCGCCCGCCGGGTTGTGGGCGGCGTCGACGATCATGGTCGGCGACTGCCGCACGACCTCGGCGCGACCCGGCGAGGTCACCGTCGAGAGCGCGGCGGAGAGCATCTCGCCGTCCAGCGGGATCGTGCCCCCGCCCAGCAGCGCCTCCGCGGCGGCGACCGCGAGCAGCGCGTTGCTCGCCTGGTGCTCGCCGAGCAGCGACAGGAACACCTCCTCGTAGCGACCCGCGATCCCCTGGAGCGTGAGCATCTGGCCGCCCACGCCCGGGGTGCGGGCGATGACGCCGATCTGCTCGTCCTGCACGGCGGCCTCCGCGCCGAGCTCCGTGACCCGCTCGCGCAGCACGTCCATGGCCTCGGGCTCGACCTGCGCCCCGAGCACGGCGATGGCGCGCTCGGTGAGGATCCCGGCCTTCTCCCCCGCGATCAGCTCGATCGTGTCCCCCAGGTACTCCTGGTGGTCCAGACCGATCGGGGTGATCACGGCGACGTCCGGATCCGCGACACCGGTCGCGTCCCAGGTCCCGCCGAGGCCCGTCTCGACGACGGCCACGTCCACGGGGGCGGAGGCGAAGGCCTGGAACGCCATGGCGGTGAGGTACTCGAAGAAGGTCAGCGGGGGGCCGCCCGCCGCGGCGGACTCCTCGTCGACGATCAGCGCGAAGGGCAGGACGTCCTCGTAGGCCTGGACGAAGCCCTCGTCGTCGATCGCCTCGCCGTCGATCGCGATCCGCTCCGCCGGGGAGTGCAGGTGCGGGCTCGTGGTGCGACCCGTGCGCAGGCCCGCCTCGCGGAGGATCCGCTCGAGGATCCGCGCGGTCGTGGTCTTGCCGTTCGTCCCGGCGATGCGCACGGTGCGGTAGGAGCGCTGCGGGTCCCCCATGAGCTCCATGACCCTCCGGATGCGGGAGAGGTCCGGCTCGATGCGGTTCTCGGGGGCGCGCCGGAGGAGCGCGGCGTAGACCTCGCGCAGCTCGGGAGAGAGGACCCGATGGGACTTCGGGGGCACGGAGGGGCTCCTTCGACGGCTGAGCGGGACGCCGGCCAGTCTACGAGGGCGGCCCCGGCCGCCGGCGGTGCGGGAGCGGCCGTGTGACGAGGCGGACCCCGCGGCCGTTCCTCCCCATCGTCCTTGCGTCCACACGGGGAGTTCTCCCCATGGGCCGGCGGCGGGCGCGACCGTAGCCTCGGCCGGGAGCACAGCATCCGGGACCGCCCGGGTCGGGAGCGAGGAGGCGCACGATGAGCCAGCTGCAGGTCACGCTCGAGGAGGCCGCCGCCCGGGCGGTCGCCGGCGGCGTCCCTCCGGAGGATCTCCACCCCGTGTACCGGGCCCTGCTGGACCGTCGCGGCGAGCATGCCCCGGCGTCCCCGGGCACGGCACCGAGCGGGGCGACCGCCGGCCCCGGCTCGCCCGAGGAGCTCGCGCTGATCACCGCGCAGCTGACCGCACGGGCCCTGCTCGTGCTCGCCGTGACGGATCGCGAGGGCACGCACCGGCTGCGCGCCTCGCTCGCCCCGCAGCGGGTCACGCTCGAGCAGTCCCACGGGGCGGGGACCGCGCTCCTGGAGCATGCGGAGCTCGAGGCGCTCCCCGCGCGGATCACCGCCCTGCTCGACCGGGCGGGGATCGCCCCATCGGTGCCCCGGCAGGAGGTGGGACGCGAGGCGGAGGCGCTGCGCCTGACCGATGAGCAGGTCGCGAGCGCCCGGGAGTCCCTCGCCCGTGGGGCGTCCCCGGAGGCGGCCTTCGGCGCCCTCGGGGACCTCCCCTCCCCGCTGCGGGACGCGCTCACCGCGCGGGGCCCTCGGCTCGCGGCCTCCCTCACGCTGCACGACCCGCGCCACCGCGCCCTCGCTGGACCGGTCAGCTGGTCGCGGCTGTGGGTGCGCGGAGCGCGCGGCCTGTACCGCACCGACGCGAGCGACGCTCCTCTCGGCCCGGTCCTCCCCGTGGACGACGGGGACGTGACGGGCAGCCTGCTGGCCGTCATCGAGGAGGGCGTGCGCTTCGCCGCCGCCGCGACGACCGCCCCGAGCACGGGCGATCGGCGATGAGCGCGTTCTGCGGCATGGACCCCGCGCAGGTGCGCGACCATGCCCGGCACCTGCAGGACTCCTCGGCCCAGGTCGAGCAGCTCCGCCTCCGGCTCGACGCCGCCGTGCACGCCGTCGCCTGGGAGGGCGAGGACGCCCACGCCTTCCGCGAGCGCTGGGAGCACGTGGCCACGACGCGCCTGCGCGATCTCGGCGAGCAGCTCTCGGCGCGCTCGCTCCGCTCGCTCGCGGAGGCCGACGCCCAGGACGCCGCCTCCCGCGACGACGCCGGGCTGCCCGGCGGGGACGCTCCCCGGTCACCGGGCGCGCCCGGTCCCGGGGCGGACGGTCCGGGCGCAGGCGACGGCCCCCTCGCGGACCTCGCCGGCGCCGCCTCCGACGCCCTGGGGCACGGGCTGGATGCCGGCATCGACCTGCTCGAAGGCGGGCTCGACGCGCTCGGGATGCGCACCGAGGGCATCGCGCAGTTCCAGCGGGACGCCGACCACCTGGGCGGCATCCTCGAGGACTGGGTGACCGGCGAGCGCGTGCCCACCCTCGCCGAGCTGGGCGCCGCCTCCCTGCTCACCGCGGGATCCGCCGGGGTCGGGCTCTACGAGGCGGCGACCGGGCAGGACACCCCGTTCCTCGACGACCGCCCCGGCGGCATCGTCACGGACGTCCGCACCGAGCCGCTGCCCGCGCAGGGACCGCGGACCCTGCAGGACCTCGTCGTCGCGAACGACGCCCTGCGACCGGGCGGCGCGGCCGCCGTCGAGGCCGGGCAGATCGGGATCCAGCGGATCCGGCCGGCCGACGGCGGCGAGAGCGTCTACCTCGTGCAGGTCCCGCCCACCGAGGGATCCGGGATCACCGAGGTCCCCGGCGCCTACGGCGGCCAGGGCAACTCCCGCGACTGGGGATCGAACCTGCGTCTCGTCGCGGGGCAGGACCCGGCCGCGATGGACGACGTGCGTGCCGCGCTCACCGCGGCGCAGGTGCCGGACGGCGCCGAGGTCATGATCGTCGGCCACTCCCAGGGCGGGATCATCGCGAGCCATCTGGCCGCCGATCCCACGTTCAACAGCGCGAGCGGGGCGCCCGGCAGCTACGACGTCACGCACACCTTCTCCGTCGGCTCCCCGATCCAGACCGTCGTCCCCGCCCAGGCCGGCACGCAGAGCGTGAACGTGGGACATGAGGCCTCGCTCGGCGCGGGCGGGTTCGGCGGCGACCTCATCGCGGAGACGGACCTCGGCGGGCTGCAGGTCGACGGCGGCCACCTCACCGCACCGAACCGTCACGAGGTGACGCTGGACCCGTACCCGGGCACGAGCTGGAACCCGGTGCCGGTGCTCGAGCGGAACCACGACACCGTCGGGCCCGGTCACGACCCCGATCAGGGCTACGCCGGCAGCGTGGGCCGGGCGACCGCGGGCGATCCCACACTCTCCGCGCTGCAGCGGGACCTCACCGGCACGTACCTCGGCGAGGGGACGGAGGTGCTCTCCTCCCAGGTCGTGACCGTGGGGCGCGGGGAGCCGTGACGACGGCGGGCGGCACGGGGCGCGTGCCCGGAGCCGTGCACGGCGCCGGGGGCACGGTCGGTGCGCAGGTGGACGCGGGCGCTCAGCCCTCGAAGTCGGACAGGAGCACCCCGTCGAGCCGCCCGCGCTCGGCCTCGAGCTCCGGGCGCAGGTCCCACATGTCGTACTCGGCGCCCGACGCGTCGAGCAGGGTGATCGCCCCCGCCTGCCGGTCGCGCTGCTCCTCGCGACCGCTGTGCTCGTAGGCCGCGGCGACGATCGCCGCCATCACCGCGCCGAAGGTCTCCAGCGCCTCCTCCGCGGACGCGGCGGAGGTCTCGACGCTCCCGCGCACGTACCGGCGGAACTCGGCCTCGAAGCCGACCTCGAGGCCGGCGGAGGTCACGCCGTCGACGTCCTCGGCGGCGCGGTTCAGCGCCTTCTCGAGCGAGACCTTCCCCAGGCCGCATCCGCTCAGCAGCAGCGCCGCCGCCGTGGCGGCGCCGCCCAGGAGTCCGCGTCGTGCCACCATCATCGCCTCCTCGTCAGGTCCTGGTCCGAGCATCGCATCCCCCGGCCTACTGCGCGCGGCCTGCCCGAGGATGTGGACGACCGCGCTGCCCGGCGGGTCCGCCGCGCACGAGGTCTCCGCCCGGCGGCCCGCGACGGCCGGGAGGACGCCGAGCGGAGAGCCCCCGGAACGGGAGGGCCCCGCGCGCAGCCCCTGACGGGGTGCGGCGCGGGGTCCCCGGGGACCGTCGCTCAGGACAGGAGCGCCACCGACACGGTCACCGTGCCGCCCGCGACCTTCTCGGTCGCGGCATGGGCGCCCGCGGCAGGATCGGCGGGCACCTCGAGCTGCGTCGCGAGCACCTCGCCGGCCACCAGGTCGCGGTGCGCGGAGACCGCGGCGACGACCGCCTCGTCCCCGGCGACCGTGAGGGCGATGCGGTCGGAGACGTCGAGCCCCGCCTCGCGGCGCGCCTGCTGGATCGCACGGACCACGTCGCGCGCGATGCCCTCCGCCTCGAGCTCCGGCGTGACCTCGGTGTCGAGCACGAGGAAGTCGCCGCCGCGGAGCACGCCGATCGCCCGGCCCTGCGTCGCGGAGCCGGAGCCCGCGACGAGGTCCAGGGTGTACTCGCCCTCGACCAGGTCGATGCCGCCGGAGGTGACAGTGCCGTCCTCCGCCTGGGACCAGTCCCCGCTCTTCGCGCCCTTGATGACGACCTGCACCTGCTTGCCGAGCCGCGGCCCCGCCGCACGGGCGTTGACGCTCAGCCGCTGCTCCACGCCCATCTCGCGGGCCTCGTCGCCGGAGGCGTCGAGCAGCCGCACGGACTTGACGTTGAGCTCGTCGGCGAGGATCTCGGTGAACGCCTCGAGGGACGCGGGATCCTGGTGGACCACCGTGAGCTCCGCGAGCGGGAGGCGGGCCCGCAGGCCCGCCTTCTTGCGCACCGCGTTGCCGGCGCTCGCGATCGCGCGGACGTCGTCCATCTGCACCACGAGCGCCTCGTCCCGCGGGAAGAGGGCGTCGTCCGGCCAGTCCGTGAGGTGCACGGAGCGGCCGCCCGTGAGCTGCTTCCAGATCTCCTCGGTGACCATCGGCAGCAGGGGCGCGGCGACCCGCAGCAGGGTCTCCAGGCACGTGGAGAGCACGTCGATCGCCTGCTCGTCGCCCTCCCAGAACCGGTCGCGCGAGCGGCGCACGTACCAGTTGGTGAGCATGTCCAGGTGGTCCTGGATCTGCTCGGCGGCGTCCGCGATCGCGAGCTCCCGCAGGGACGTGCGCACGACCCGCACGAGGTCCCCGGTGCGGGAGAGCAGGTAGCGGTCCATGACGTCGTCCGACTCGTGCCGCTCCCGGCCGGTGTACCCGGTGGGCCGGCCCTCGGCGTCCTTCTCCCCCGCCGCGTTCGCGTAGAGCGCCAGGAAGTACCAGACGTTCCACAACGGGAGCACCACCTGACGGGTGGCCTCACGGATCTTCGGCTCGTCGACCACGAGGTTGCCGCCGCGCAGGATCGGCGAGGACATGAGGAACCAGCGCATCGCGTCGGCCCCGTAGGTCTCGAACATCTCGCGCACGTCGGGGTAGTTGCGCAGGGACTTGGACATCTTCTGCCCGTCCTCGCCCAGCACGATGCCGTGGCAGATCACCGAGGTGAACGCCGGGCGGTCGAACAGCGCCGTGGAGAGCACGTGCATCATGTAGAACCAGCCGCGGGTCTGCCCGATGTACTCGACGATGAAGTCCGCCGGGTTGTGGGACTCGAACCACTCGGTGTTCTCGAAGGGGTAGTGCACCTGCGCGAAGGGCATCGACCCGGAGTCGAACCAGACGTCGAACACCTCGGGGATGCGGCGCATGGTGGAGCGGCCCGTCGGGTCGTCCGGGTTCGGGCGGGTGAGCTCGTCGATGTAGGGGCGGTGGAGGTTCACCTCGCCGTGCTCGTCCCGCGGGAGGGTCCCAAAGGCCTCCTCGAGCTCCGCGAGGGAGCCGTACACCTCGACGCGCGGGTGGTTCGGGTCGTCGCTCTTCCACACCGGGATCGGCGAGCCGAAGTACCGGTTGCGGGAGATCGCCCAGTCGCGGGCACCCTCGAGCCACTTGCCGAACTGGCCGTGCTTGACGTTGCCGGGCACCCAGTCGATCTGCTCGTTCAGCTCGAGCATGCGCTCGCGCTGATCGGCGACCTTCACGTACCAGGAGCTGACGGCCTTGTAGATCAGCGGCTTCCGGCAGCGCCAGCAGTGCGGGTAGGAGTGCACGTAGGACTGCTCGCGCAGCAGCCGCCCCTGCCGCTGCAGGATGCGGATGATCGGGCGGTTCGCGTCGAACACCTGCAGCCCGGCGATCTCGTCGAGGGCCGTGCCGCGGAAGTAGTCCAGGAACTGGGCGCCGTCGTCCACGGAGACGATGACGGGGATGCCGTACTCGGCGTTGACCTGCTGGTCGACCTCACCGTAGGCGGTGGCCTGGTGGACCACGCCGGTGCCGTCGTCCGTGGAGACGTAGTCCGCGACGGTGACGATCCACGCGTTCTGCGTGCCCCACTGCTCGCGGTCCTCGGAGTAGACGGTCCACAGCGGCTCGTAGGCCATGTGCTCGAGCTCGGCGCCGCGATAGGTGCGCGGCTCGATCGCGGCGACGGCCTCCTCGGCGTCGGCGTAGCCGAGCTCCTTGGCGTGCGCGCCGACGAGCGCCGCGGCGAGCAGGAAGCGGCCCTCCCCCGCGGCGGTGCCGTCGGCCGCGCCGAGCGGACCGGCGGGCAGCACCGCGTAGCCGAGCTCGGGGCCCACGGCGAGGGAGAAGTTCGTGGGCAGGGTCCACGGGGTCGTCGTCCACGCGAGGGCCTTGACGCCGGCGAGACCGAGCTCCTCCGCCTTCTGACCGGTGAAGGGGAAGGTGACGGTGACGGTCTGGTCCTGGCGGTCCTGGTAGACGTCGTCGTCCATGCGCAGCTCGTGGGAGCTGAGCGGCGTCTGGTCGTTCCAGCAGTAGGGCAGCACGTAGTAGCCCTCGTAGGCGCGGCCCTTGTCGTGGAGGGTCTTGAAGGCCCACAGCACGGACTCCATGAAGGAGACGTCGAGGGTCTTGTAGTCGTTCTCGAAGTCGACCCAGCGGGCCTGGCGGGTGACGTAGTCCTCCCACTCCTTCGTGTACTTCAGGACGGAGGAGCGCGCCGCGTTGTTGAACGCCTGGACGCCCATCTCCTCGATCTCCGCCTTCTCCGTCATGCCCAGCTCGCGCATGGCCTCGAGCTCGGCGGGGAGACCGTGGGTGTCCCAGCCGAAGCGGCGGTCCACCTTGAGGCCGTCCATGGTGCGGAAGCGCGGGATGACGTCCTTGACGAAGCCCGTGAGCAGGTGCCCGTAGTGCGGGAGGCCGTTGGCGAAGGGCGGGCCGTCGTAGAAGACGAACTCCTCGGCGTCCTCGCGCCGCGCGATCGAGGCGCGGAAGGTGTCGTCGGTGCGCCAGAACTCCTGGATCGCGTTCTCCAGGGCGGGCAGGTTCGGCGAGGGGACGAGCGGGTCGCCGGAGACCGGGTAGACCATGGGGGGACCTCCGAGGAAGCACAGGGGACGGCGGCGGGACATCTGCTGCCCGAGGACGCTCCCGGCGCGGGGCCGGTGGCGCGGTACCACCTCGGTTGGCGTCCCTCGCCGGCCGTGCCGGTGCGGGGCGCCCCCTTGTTCCTCAGCTGTGACGGGCTGGTCCCGGCGGGTTCTACTGGGCGCGCGGCACGGGGCCGGTGCGCTGTTCTTCCCGCGGCTCTCCGGTGATGGCCGGGTCGGTGCCGATGCGCGACAGTGTACGCGCGGCGCCGCGCACGGTCATCCCGCGCCGAGCGGAAGAGACAGGGTGAACACGGTGCGGCCGGGCCGGGAGGCGACCTCGACCGTGCCCCCGTGCGCCTCGGCGATCGCGCGGACGATCGACAGGCCCAGGCCCGTCGTGTTCTCGCTCCCGGAGCGGGCGCGATCGGCGCGGGTGAAACGTGAGAAGACGTCCGGCAGGATCTCGGGGTCGATGCCCGGGCCGTCGTCCTCGACCTCGAGCACCGCCCGCTCCCCCGCGACCCGGAGCCGCACGGAGACGTGGGTGCCGGCAGGGGTGTGCTTGCGGGCGTTGGAGAGCAGGTTGACGATCACCTGCGTGAGCTGGCGGGCGTCACCCCGGACGGTGACGGGGGCGTCGGGCACGTGGACGTCGACGCGGTGCTCGCGGGCCGTCGCACGGGCGTCCATGACGCTCTCGAGCGCGATCTCGCCGAGGTCGACCTCCTCGTGCTGGCGCGGGGCGTCCTCCTCGAGCCGGGCGAGCAGCAGGAGGTCCTCGACGAGCGAGGTCATGCGCGCGGACTGCGCGTCGAGACGGTCCACGGAGCGCCCGCCCTGCTCGGTGAGGTCCTCCGTGAGCCGCAGCATCTGCGTGTAGCCGCGGATCGCGGTGAGCGGGGTGCGCAGCTCGTGGGAGGCGTCCGCGACGAAGCGGCGCATGCGCTCCTCGCTGCGGTGGCGGGTGTCGATCGCCCCCTCGACGTTGTCCAGCAGGTGGTTCAGGGCGCGGCCCACCTCCCCCACCTCGGTGCCGGGCACGGCGTAGCGCTCGGGGACCCGCTCGGTGAGGGTCACGCTGCCGCGGTCCAGCGGGGTGCGGGCGACGTCCCCCGCGAGCCGGGCCACGCCGTCGAGCGGGCGCAGCGTGCGGCGCACGAGGGCGGAGCCGCCGATCCCCGCGGCGGCGAGCGCGGCGAGGGTGGCGACCAGGAGGGTGAGGTCCAGGCGCAGCAGGGTCTCGCGGACGGGGTCCACGGGCAGGCCGGTCGCGATCGCGGTGGCGTCCGCGCCGGCACCGGATCCTCCCGTGCCGGCGCCGCCGTCGTCGGAGCCTCCGGCCCCGGAACCGCCGTCGGTCAGCAGCACCCGGTAGGTCCCGATGCTCAGGGACACGGTGGTGCGTCCGTCGTGCCCGGTCGAGCCGATCGGGGTGGGGTCGAGGTCCGCGAGGGCCGTGCGCAGCGTGGCGAGGTCCTCCGCGCCCAGGTCCTTCAGGTCCCCGGACTGGTCGCGCCAGGTGGCGGAGGTGACCTCGCCGTCCTCCAGCGCGACGGTCAGCTCGTACTCGCCGCTGCCGGGGTCCCCGCCCGTCGGCGCGGAGGGCAGACCGGAGGGGTCCGGTCCGTCCTGCGGCGTCGTGACCACGCCCTCGCGGACCAGCGCCCGGGAGGCGGCGCGCTCGAGCTGGCCGTCGAGCTCGTCGTAGAGCTGGCCGCGCACGGAGACGTGGGCGATCACCCCGATCGCGAGGCACACCACGGCGACCGTCGCGGCGAGCAGGGCGAGGAGCCGCGCTCGCAGGGTCAGCGGGCGGCGCCTCATCCGGCGGGCTTGAGGACGTACCCGGCGCCGCGCACCGTGTGGATCATCGGCTCCCGGCCCGCGTCGATCCGCTTGCGCAGATAGGAGATGTACAGCTCGACGATGTTCGCCTGCCCGCCGAAGTCGTAGTTCCACACCGCCTCGAGGATCTGCGCCTTGGAGAGCACGCGCTGCGGGTTCTCCATGAGGTACTGCAGCAGCTGGTACTGGGTCGCGGTCAGCGGGACGACCTCCCCGCCGCGGGTCACCTCGTGGGTGTCGACGTTCATGACGAGGTCGCCGACGACGAGCTCCTCCGCCCCCTGGGCGACGACGCCGGAGCGCTGCACGAGGCGGTGCAGGCGCAGCAGCACCTCCTCGATCGTGAAGGGCTTGGTGACGTAGTCGTCCGCCCCGGCGGCGAGGCCCTCGATGCGGTCCGTGGGAGCGTCCATCGCGGTGAGCATGAGGGCCGGGATGTCCGGGTGCAGGGCGCGCACGCGGCGCAGCACCTCGACCCCGTCGATCCCGGGGAGCATGCGGTCCAGGACGAGGACGTCCGGCCGCAGCTCACGGGCCTGGCGCACGGCGTCGAGGCCGTCCCCCGAGAGGTGCACGTCCCAGCCGGTCATCTGCAGCGGGAAGCGCAGGAGATCGGCGATGGTGGGCTCGTCCTCGACGACGAGCACGCGGACGGGGCTGCCGTCGGGGTGCTCGAGGCGCGGAAGCGCGGCGAGGGCGGCGAGGGCGTTGTCGGGCACGGGGGACCTCCTGGCGGGATGCTGCTCAGAGACTAATCGGCGATCGCGCCCGGGACACCGGCGACCCAGCAGGTCACAGCGACCGCTGGCGGTCCCCACAGCGCGCGCACAGGCG
Source organism: Brachybacterium sp. SGAir0954 (assembly GCF_005490785.1). GTDB lineage: Bacteria > Actinomycetota > Actinomycetes > Actinomycetales > Dermabacteraceae > Brachybacterium > Brachybacterium rhamnosum. Next base: position 3,090,466 of record NZ_CP027295.1, read on the forward strand.
TCAGCTCCGCCCGACCCGCTCCCAGCCGTCCGCGCTGACGGCGGCGGCATCCGCCTCGCGGTCGGTGTCCAGCAGCGTCTCCCCTCCCCGCGTGATCGCGATCCGGCCGACGAGCGCGCCGAGACCGCGGACGGCCTTGTCGGTCGTGACGGCGGCGCGCACCTGCACCTCCCCGGCGAGCGCGGCGCCGCCGGCGTCGACGAGGTCGAATCCGCCGCGCCAGGTGAGGCGGCCGCCCCAGCCGGTGACGACGCCGTCCGGGAGCTCGATCCGCTCCTCGACGAGGTCCTCCACGGGCCGGCCCCGGTCGCGGTCGCGGCGCTCGAGCGCACCGGCGAGGGGCGCCCAGGTGGCGCCGCCGTCGGCGCTGGCCTCGATGCGCAGGGTGTCGTAGGCGGTCTCGAGGTGGGCGAAGAGCTCGAGCTCGAGCCGCGCGGGCTCCGCCGCCGCCGGGAGGTCGGCGGCGACGGTGAGCGTCGCGGTGCGGGCGTCCTCCTGGCCGGCGAGCCATCCGGCCTCCGCGGACAGCAGGCCGTGGGCACGGGCGACGGCGGTCGAGACCTCGCGGCGCACGGCGTTGGTGCTGGACCACTCGCGGGTGGGGTGCACGGCGTTGGTGAGGAGCACGATGACGGTGTCGGTGAGCGGGTCGATCACGAGCGAGGTTCCGGTGAAGCCGGTGTGGGCACCGCTGAAGGGGCTCGTGAGCCCTGCGTGGTAGGACCAGGCGGCGAGCTCCGGGCCGAGGCCGCGCCGTGCCCCGCCCTCCCCGGTGATCCCCGCGATGCGGTCGGTGAACATGTCCTGGACGGTGGCCCGCTCGAGCACGCGGGCGCCGCGGTGCTTTCCGCCGCCCAGCAGCATGCTCGCGAAGACCGCGACGTCCTTCGCGGTGGAGAAGACGCCCGCGTGGCCCGCGACGCCGCCCAGGGCGTAGGCGTTCTCGTCGTGGACGCGGCCGTGCACGAGCTCGCCGTAGAACTCCTGGTACTCGGTCGCGGCGATGCGGGGGCGCAGGGAGGCGTCCGGGGTGTACATCGTGTCCGTCATGCCGAGCGGCGCGGTGATGTGGTCGTGCACGTACGCGTCCAGGCGCTGCCCGCTGAGCTCCTCGACCATCCGGCCGAGCGCGATGAGGCCCAGGTCGCTGTAGAGGTACCCCTCCTCCGGGGCTGCGGCCGGGGTCGCCGTGAGCGCCGCGTCCCAGCGCGAGGCCTCGTCCGGCCAGTCGCTGTACAGCGGCAGGAAGGCGGGCAGCCCGCCGGTGTGGGTGAGGAGGTGGCGCACGAGGATCTGCTGCTCGCCGTTCTCGCCGAAGCGGGGCACGTGCCGGGCCACCGGGTCCTCGAGGGAGACGCGGCCCTGCTCGACGAGCTGGAGCACGGCCGTCGCCGTGAAGAGCTTCGAGAGGGAGGCGAGGTCGAAGATCGTGTCCGTGCGGGCGGGGATCCGCTCGGTCTCCGGGAGCTGCGTGGTGGCGTCCGCCCAGCGCAGGGCGTCGCCCTCCGCGTGCTCGAGGACGATGCCGCCGCCGACGGCGACCAGCACGCTCGCCCCAGCGAAGCGCGGCGGGTCCTGCGCGATCGCGGCCCGCAGGATCCCCGGGACCTTCTCGATCCACGCCTCGTCGAGGCCGGCGGCGCGCGGCGAGGAGGGATGCAGGGGGTGCCCCGGTCGTCGGTCCCACGGGTGACGGCCGGCGGGGCGACGCCCGCGGTCCCAGGCGGGCACGGCGGCCGCAGCGGCGGCCCGCGGGCTCGGCTTGGGCGGCGAGGGGTCGCCCATCGCGAGGGCGGGGACGGGCGCGGCGAGCCCTGCGGCGAAGGCGGCGGCCATGAGGCCCGTGCGACGAGGGAAGGAGGAGGTCATGCCCGCCCACCGTAGGGCGGAGCCCGCCCTGTGGCAACCGTCACACCCGCACCCCTGGCCGGTGCGGCACGCTCTCAGGGAACCGGCCCTCCTCGCACAGAGCCCCCACAGGTCGCGACGGTCGGATGGACCACGTCGACGGGGCAGCCGCCTCGTCGCCCCGATCACCGGAGGTCCCGATGAGCAGTCCGCGCGAGCCCGACCCCCCGCTCCGCCCCTCTCCCGCCCACATGCCTGCGAGCTCCCACGCGCTCGCCCGCGCGGCGGGTGCGCACTCCGGCGGTGCGCACGCGCAGCCCGTGGCCGCCGCCGTCGAGGCGCCGCTCGCCGAGGTCGTGCAGCCGACGGGACGGTCGATGTCGACCCTCGCCCGCGCCGCCCTCGGCGCCGGCGCCGCCTCGCTGGGCGCCGCCGCGCTGCTCGTGATGACCTTCGGGCCGGCCGCCCTGGCCCTCGAGCCGAGCACGCTCGCCTCCTCGCCGCCCTCCGCCTCGGCGGAGGCCCCCCATCCCGTGCGCGCGGCCGACTGGGTCGATGCCGCGCCCGAGGCCGCCGTGACGCAGCGCGAGCAGGAGCTCGAGGCCTGATCCGCCGCTGCGCGGCGCCGCGGGTGAGGTGATCCTCACCTGCGACGCAGGGGCCGTGCGTGGGATGCTGGTGCGACGGCGCCCGGCATCGGCCGGGGCCCGGATCGACCATCAAGGAGCGAGGATGTCGCTGTTCGGAGAGCCCTTCACCGCCAAGTGCCTGAAGTCGGGGGTCACTGTCGAGGTCGCCGAGGGCCAATCCCTGCTCCAGGCGCTCCTCGACGCCGGCATCTCGATGGACTACTCCTGCGAGGGCGGCGTGTGCGGCACCTGCGTCGTGCCGCTGGTCTCCGGCGAGGTCGAGCACCTCGACGAGTTCCTCATGGACGACGAGCACGACACCCAGATGACCACGTGCGTCTCTCGTGGCGTGGGCGAGATCGAGATCGACGTCTGATCCTTCGCTGAACCCCGCCGGTCATCCGGCGGGGAGCGCGATCAGCGGGCCGGGCCCGCCGATCGGGCGGCGTGCTCGGCCGCGAGCCGGAGCGCCCCGTGGACGGGCTCAGCGCCCCGCGCCGTCCTGAGCCCCCGCATCTCGAGCCCGGCCCGGACGCCCGCGCGGACCGTCCCGCTGCGCTCGAGCACGGATCCCGTCATGACGACGGTCCCTCCGACCCCTGCTCCGGTGTCCCGCACCGCGTCGAGCGTGCCGAGCAGCGCCTCCGCGGCCCCATCGAGGATCCTCGCCGCGACGGCGTCACCGGCGGCCGCCGCCTCGCTCGCGCGCGGTGCGAAGCGCCCCCAGGCGGCCGGGGCGAGCGGGTCGACGGCCGCGATCATCGCCTGGCGCACGTCACCCGCCCCCGGCTCCCTCGGCGCAGGGAGACCGAGCTCCCCGAGCACCGCCGTCGTGAGCGCCGTGGAGGGGCCGCGCCGGTCGAGGTCCGCGGCCGCCGCACGCAGCACCTCCCGGCCGATCCACACCGCGGAGCCCGCGTCGCCGAGCAGCCAGCCCATCCCGTCGGACCGCTCCACCGGGCGGTGGCCCGCGAAGCGCACCGCCGCGGCGCCCGTGCCGGCGAGCAGGAGCAGGCCGTCCCCGCCGGTCCCGCCCGCGGCGAAGGCCGTGACCATGTCGTCCACGACGTGCACGTCAGCCGGGTCCAGCAGGTCCTGATCACACGGCGCCGAGGAACGGGCGGCGAGCCGCTGCCCGAGTCCCTCCCGCACGGCGCGCTCGACCCACCCGTGCCGGGCCGGCCCGGCCCCGGCGATGCCGAGCACGACCACCGCGCGCACCGCAGGTCCTGCACCCTCGGCCCACGATGGACCGGGGCCGCTCGGGGCGGCGCCCTCGGGATCCGCCCCGGCGAGGAGGGCGGCGCCCTCGACGAGCGCGGCGGCGACGAGGTCCAGCAGCGCCTCGAGCGCCCCGGGGGCCGCGGAGCCGGGGTTCGCGCCGGGCCCCTCGCGGCGCAGGAGCTCCTCCCCCGCCTCCCCGCTGCGGGGGTCGAGGAGGTGGAGCCGCAGGCGGGCGTGGGTCCCGCCGACGTCCGCCCCGAGCAGCAGCGTGCTCCCCCGGCTCGTCCCGCCGCCCATCGCGCCTCCTCGTCCATGGCCGGGGTGTCTCCTGGAGATCCCCGATCCCGCATGCTATTTTCCTGCGAAGTCTTTCATCCGAAAGTTCTTTCCGCACGGTGGCGGTCCCGTCGCCGGCCACGCGTGCGCGCCGCACCCCGTCCCGGAGGTGACCATCATGAAGGATCGTCCGCCCCGGGGAGCCGCGCCGGCGACCGTCGTGCCTCCCCACCCGGAGGCACACGCACCATCCCGTGGACAGCACGCGCCCCGGACGGCCGGCACGCGATGATGTGCGGCACGACCACGCAGCGGCGCCCCGTCCCGGTGCGTGCGACGGAAGGAGACCGGCGATGAGCTCATGGCAGTCGCTGCTGGACCTCGCCTCCCCCACCGAGGAGCGCAATCCGGCGACCGAGGACCTCGACACGCTGCCGGCCGCCGAGCTCACCGCGAGGATCCTCGAGGCGGACGCCGCCGTGATCACCGCCGTGCAGTCGCTCTCCGCGCCGCTCGCCGCGCTCGTCGAGGACTGCGTGGCCGCGATCGCCGCCGGCGGCACCGTGCACTACGTGGGCGCGGGCACCTCGGGGCGTCTGGCCGTGCTCGACGCCGCCGAGCTCCCGCCCACGTTCAACGTGGGCCCCGACCACTTCACCGCGCACCTCGCGGGCGGTCCGCGCGCGATGGTCGTCGCCGGCGAGGGCGCCGAGGACTCCGCCGAGGACGGCGCCGCGCTCGTGCGCGAGCAGTGCGGCCCCCGCGACGTCGTGATCGGGCTCGCCGCCTCCGGCCGCACGCCCTACGTGGGCGGCGCGCTGACCGCCGCCCGGGAGAAGGGACTGGTCACCGCCCTGATCGCCGCGAATCCTCAGGCCCCGCTCGCCGATCTCGCCGATCACGCCCTGCTCGCCGACGTCGGCCCCGAGGTCGTCACCGGCTCCACCCGTATGAAGGCCGGGACCGCGCAGAAGCTGCTGCTGAACGCCCTCTCCACCGCGACGATGGTCCGGCTGGGGAAGACCTACTCGAACCTCATGATCGACATGCGGGCGAGCAATCAGAAGCTGCGCGCCCGCAGCGTCCGCATGCTCGTGCAGGCGAGCGGCGCGGCGCCCGAGCACGCCGCCGAGGTGCTCGAGGAGGCGGAGGGCTCGATCCGGGTGGCGCTCGTCGCCCTGCTCGCGGGGGCCGAGGTCCCCGCCGCCCGGGACGCCGCCGCCGCCCGGCCCCCCGATCCCTCGCGGGCGGGCGACCCGGCCGGGATCCGCGCCGCGGTCGCGCTGCTGACGGAGGCGCGCCGATGACCGCCGCCGGGCACGAGCAGGTGCTCACGACGCTGCGCGCGATCGCCCCCGGGATGCAGGGGGCGCTGCGCCGCATCGCCGACGTCATGCTCGCCGATCCCGCGGCCGCCGCGGAGCTGTCCATCGACCGTCTCGCCGAGGCCGCGGACTCCTCCCCCGCCTCCGTCGTGCGCCTCGCCCGGGACCTCGGCTTCTCCGGCTACCGGGAGCTGCGCTTCGCCCTGCGCGCGGACCTCGCCTACGCCTCCGGCCGCGACGCCTCGAACGGGGGATCCGCGGAACTCCACCGCGACATCGATCCCACCGACTCCCTGGACCAGGTGATCGCCAAGATCGCCTTCGCGGACTCCCGCGCCGTGACCGAGACCTGCGAGCGCGTCGACACCGGCGAGCTCGCCGCGATCACGGCGCTGCTCTCCTCCGCTCGCCGGGTCGCGACCTTCGGGGTGGGCGCCTCCGCCTTCGCCGCCACGGACCTCCAACAGAAGCTCTCCCGGATCGGCCTGTGGGCGGCCGCCTACAGCGACGCCCACGAGGGCCTGCCCGCCGCCTCGCTGCTCGGCGAGGGGGACGTCGCCGTGGGCATCTCCCACGGCGGCGACACGATCGACGTCGTCGACGCGCTGCGGATCGCGCAGGAGGCGGGGGCGCGGACGGTCGCGCTGAGCAACACCGCCGGCTCCCCGCTCGTCTCCCTCGCGGACCATGCTCTGCTCACCGCGGCCCAGGAGTCGCCCTTCCGCTCCGGCGCGACGGCCTCCCGCCTCGCGCAGCTGACCCTCGTGGACATCATCTTCGTGACGGTCGCGCAGCGGCACCACGAGGAGGCGGGCAGGGCGCTCGACCGGACCCGCGAGGCGATCGCGGCGCGCCGCCTGGACCGGGGCGGCCGCCGCCGCTGAGCCGGGCCCCGTCGGTGCTCACGGCCCACGGCCCACGGCCCACGGCCCACGGCCCACGGCCCACGGCCCAGTATTGGCACGTCAGGAAGCATGATCGGCCCGCCATGCTCCCTGAGGTGCCCATCGCCTCTGGGGTGCCGATGGCCCCTGGGCTCCGGTGGCGACGCGGACCCGGCTCAGGAGCAGAGCGCGTCGCGCCAGATCTCCGCGTGCCGCTCGAGGTGCGCGGCCACTCCCGCCCAGTGCGCGCCGTGGCCCTCGAGGTACATCGAGCCCCACGGCTCCCAGCCGCTGCGGTGGGCGCGCTCGAGGTGGTCGTGCATCGCCTGCGCCCGGCGCGGCAGCAGGGCCGCGAGCTCGGCCCGCAGCGCGGCATCGGCACCGTAGCCCCGCCCGGTGGTCCCGTCGGCCGCGTCGGCCTCGTGTCCCCGTCCTGCCGTCCCGTCGGCCCCGTCGACGCCGAGCACGAAGGCGCGGAGGTCCTCGGCGGCGCGGTGCGGATCGGCGGTGACGTCGTTGAGCGTGAAGGCCTGCGCGGAGTAGGCGAGGTCCCAGGCGCGGGTGCTCAGGCCGGCGCCGTCCCAGTCGATGAAGACCCACCGCGGCCCGAGCACGAGGTTCCAGGGGGTGAGGTCCCCGTGGCAGACGAGGTCCGCGTCGGCGACGGGGATGAGGGCCGGCCCGAGGCCCAGCTCCTGGGCGCTCAGCCCGGCGCAGGCGTCATGGATGAGGCGCACCATGGCCCCGACCTCGGCGAGCTGCGGGCGGCTCAGCGGCGGGGAGTCCATCGCGAGGGCGCCGGGCACGTACTCGGTCACCATGCGGCCCTGCTCGTCCTGCCCGAGCGGCGCCGGCAGGTCCACGCCGCGGTCCCGCAGCGTGCCCATGAGCGCGAGCACCCCCGGCGAGTGCCGGGTCCAGGGCTTGCGCACGGTGTCCCCCACCCGCATGACGCCCGCGCTGGCGTTCCCGCCCGCGAGCGGGATCTCCGGTTCCATACTGGGAGCGTAGTGGCGGCCCTGCACGCCCCGGGACGTGGCCGACGGCGGCGGGGAGGTCAGAGGCGGGGGCCGGCGAGCGCCCAGGCGAGGACCACGAGCACCGCGGCGCCCGCGGCGACGGGCATCGCGGCCGCGAGCGGCAGCGCCGGCCCGGCGACGAGCAGCCCCAGCACGACGAGCGAGGCGACGCTGAGCAGGACGGCGAAGAGCAGCGGACGGCCCATGGCGCGGCGGCCGCCGCGGGTGAGGGTCGCCCCCTCGCGGAGGTCCGGGTCCTCGTGGTGCGTGAGCGTGGTCATGGTGTCCTCGTCGACGGCAGGGTTCCTCGGGCCGGGAGGCTCGAGGACGGGCGACATGACCCGATCCTCCTCGTCCCCGCCGCCCCGGACATCCCCTCGCCGGAGGAGACGCCGTCATCCTTTCGTCGTACGTCCGACGAGGCGCGCCCCGCCTCCTCAGCGCTCCGCGGGGTCCGTGTCCCGCGCGGCGAGCTCCGCGAAGGCGCCGCCCGCGGCGAGCAGCTCCGCGTAGGTGCCGCGCTCGACGACCCGGCCGTGGGAGAGGACGACGATCTGGTCCGCGTCGCGGATCGTGGAGAGCCGGTGGGCGATCGAGATGACGGTGCGGCCGCGGGAGACGGCGTCGAGCGCCCCGGACATGGCGCGCTCGGTCGCGGTGTCCAGCGCGGAGGTCGCCTCGTCCAGGAGCAGCACGGGCGGGTCCCGCAGGATCGTTCGGGCCAGGGCGAGGCGCTGCTTCTCGCCGCCGGAGAAGCGATAGCCGCGCTCCCCCACCACGGTCGCGTAGCCGTCGGGGAGGGAGGAGATGTGCTCGTGGATCTGGGCGATCTCGCACGCGGCGACGAGCTCGGCGTCGCTCGCGCCGGGGCGGGCGAAGCGCAGGTTCTCCGCGATGCTCGCGTGCAGCAGGTAGGTCTCCTGGGTGACGACGCCGAGGCTCGCGGCGAGCGACTCGCGGGTCAGCTCCCGCAGGTCGTGGCCGTCCAGGGTGATCCGCCCGCCGCTCGGGTCGTAGAGCCGGGCGAGCAGGTAGCCGGTGGAGGTCTTCCCGGAGCCGGTCGTGCCCACGAGCGCCGTGTGCCGGCCCGCGGGGATCGTGAGGTCGATGTCGTGCAGGGACGGGGAATCCGCTCCGGGGTAGGTGAAGTCGACGTGCTCGAGGCGGATCTCGCCGCGCACCCGTGCGGGGTCCAGGGCGACCGCGCCGGGTGCGTCGACCACCGTGAGCGGCGCGTCGAGGTACTCGAAGACCCGGGTGAACAGGGCGAGCGAGGAGTTCACCTGCGCCGCGACCCGGAGCATCCCGTTCACCTGGGGGAACAGGCTCGACTGGAGGGCGATGAAGGCGACGAGGGTGCCGATCGTGACGCCGCCGCCGGCGAGCAGCAGGTGCCCACCGAGGAGATAGGTGAGCGCCGGGAACAGGGCCATGAGGGTCGTGAAGACGGCCATGTGCCAGCGACCCGCCATCTCGGAGCGCACCTCGAGGTCCCCGAGGCCGCGGGAGTCCGCGGTGAAGGCGTCCACGAGCGCGCGGGTGCGGCCCATCGTGAGCCCCAGCAGGATGCCGGAGACGGAGAGGGACTCCTGGATCCCGGCGGAGAGGTCCGCGGCCTTCTCCTGACGCTGCTTGACGATCACGCGGCGGCGCGATCCCACGCGGCGGTTCATCCATACGGCGAAGGGCAGCGCGATGAGCGAGAAGAGCGTGAGCCGCCAGTCCAGGGCGAGCATCGCGACGACCGCCATGAGGATCCCGGCGCCGCTCGAGACGATCTGGGTCATGACGTTCGTGACGACGGCCTGCATGGAGCCGATGTCGGAGAAGATCCGGGACTGGATCTCGCCGGTGCGGGTGCGGGTGAAGAAGCCGAGGCCCATCCGCTGCAGGTGACCGTAGACGGCGACGCGCAGGTCGTGCATGACGGACTGCCCGACGCGGGTGGAGAGCATCGCCTGGGTGACGCCGAGGGCGCTCGAGACGATCGTGACGGCGATCAGCCCGCCGACGGCGTACAGCAGGAGGTCCTCGCGGCGATCGGGCAGGGCGACGTCGACGATCTCCCGCACGAGGAACGGGGAGACCACGCCGGCGGCGGCGCCGAGGGCGATGAGCGCGAGCACCGCGAGCAGGGTCCGACGGTAGGGCCGGAACAGGGAGAGCACCCGTCGGACGTCCGCCTTCTGCCCGGGGGCGAGGCGCAGCTCGGGGCCCCCGCGACCGCCTCCGCCGCCGCCCGTGCCGGGCCCGCCCATGCCGGGGTGGACCGTCACAGCCCCTGGTGCCGGGCCACGCGGTGGGCGGCCGCCTGGGCGAGGGGACGCACGGTCACGAGGTCGAGGTTCACGTGGTGCGGGGCGTTCAGCGCGTAGGAGAGGACGTCCGCGCAGTCCTCGGCGGTGAGCGGGTTCTCGACCCCGTCGTAGACGGCGTCGGCCTTCCCCTGGTCACCGAGCCGCACGAGGGAGAACTCCTCGGTGCGGACCATGCCGGGGGCGATCTCGATGACGCGGATCGGCTCCCCGTTCAGCTCGAGCCGGAGGGCGGCGGCGAGCATGTGCTCCCCGGCCTTCGCGGCGTTGTAGCCGGAGCCGCCGGGATAGGCCTCGTGCCCGGCGACGGAGGTGAGGAAGAGGAGGTCGCCGCGGCCGCTGCGGCGCACGGCGGGCAGCAGGGCGCGGGTCACGCGCACGGCGCCGAGCACGTTGGTCTCGTACATGCCCTGCCACTTCTCGAGGTCCGCCTCCGCGGCGGGCTCGACGCCGAGGGCGCCGCCGGCGACGTGGACGACGGCGTTGAGCGTGCCGCCGAAGAGCTCCTCGACGCGGGCGGCGAGGGCGGCGACGGAGTCGTCGGAGGTGACGTCCACGGCGAGCACCTCGCAGCCGGTCTCCTCGGCGAGCGCGGCGAGGCGCTCCTCGCGGCGGGCGATCGCGAGCACGCGCCAGCCGTCGGCGACGAGGCGGGCGGCGGTCGCGCGGCCGATGCCGGAGGAGGCACCGGTGACGACGGCGGTCAGGGGCGCGGAGGACGGGGCGGGGCGGTCTGCGGCAGCGGCGGAGGTCATGGCGCCGAGCCTACGTCGCAGGGTCGGTGCGCGGCGCCGGCGTCCCGGCGGCGCGGGGACGTGCGGGCGGGACAGCGGACCGGGCGGCGGGCGGACGGGTCACCACGCGGACTCCTCGTCGGTGCGGTGGGCCTCCGGCTCGATCTGGAGCGTGCAGTGCTCGAGACCGTGGCGGGTGCGGAGCAGCTCCTGGGCGGCGTCGAGCACGCCGTGGGCGTCCGCCCGCTCCTCGACCCGGAGGTGGGCGGTCGCGACGTCCATGCCGGAGGTGAGGGTCCACAGGTGCAGGTCGTGCACCTCGGTGACGCCGTCCAGGGCGGCGAGATCCGCCTGCACCGCCGCGGGGTCGAGGTGGCGTGGCGTCTCCTGGGCGAGCACGCCGAGCACCTCGCGGCCCAGCATCACGGCGCGCACGGCGACGAAGGCGCCGATCGCGAGGGCGACGACGGTGTCCGCGAGGGCGCTGCCGGTGAGCGCGACGAGCACACCGGCGACGACGACGCCGATCGAGCCGACGGTGTCCGCGAGGACCTCGAGGTAGGCGCCCTTGACGGCGAGGCTCTCGCGCGCGCCGCCGGAGAGGATCCGCATGACCACGAGGTTCACGGCGAGTCCCAGCACGCCGACGACGAGCATGCCGGTGGTGCCGATCTCCGGTGCGGTCCCGAGCCGCCCGATCGCCTCGATGAGCACCCAGGCGGCGACGGCGAGCATGACGAGCACGGCGAAGAGGGAGGCGAAGACCTCGATCCGGTAGAGGCCGAAGCTGCGGCGCCCGCTGCGGTCCCCGCGGCCGGCGACGGTCGCGGCGCCGAGCGCGGCGGCGAGGGTGAGGACGTCCGCGGCCATGTGACCGGCGTCGGAGAGCAGCGAGAGCGATCCGGTGAGCAGGGCGGTGACGAGCTCGACGACGAAGAAGCCGCCGATCAGCACCAGGGCGATCGCGAGGCGGGAGCGGTGGCGGCCGCCGGCGCTCAGCGCCTCCGCACCTCCGCCGTGGGAATGGCTGTGTCCCATCAGGCTCCCTCCCCGCGCTCGGGATGGCGCAGCGGCGAGTGCGCCGTGTGGGTGAGGGCGAGGTCAAGCAGCTCGAGGACGTGCGGGTCCTCGAGCCGGTAGTACATGCGGCGCCCCTCGCGGCGTGGGGTCACGATGCGGTGGGCGCGCAGCAGCTTCAGGGCGTGCGAGGTCGCGGACTCGGACTGGCCGGCCGTGAGGGCGAGGTCGTGGACGCACAGCTCCCCGCCGCGCAGGGCGAGCAGGAGCGTGAGCCGGTGCGGCTCGCCGAGGAGGGAGAGGACGTCCGCGACGTCCGCGACCGCGGCGGGCGCCGGCAGGTGCGCGCGGGCGTGCCCGACGGCGTCAGGGTCCACGGCGTCGGAGTCCACGGCGTCGACGACCTCAGGATCGGGGCCGACGGCGGAGCCGGGGTCGACCACCGTCACCTGATCATCTGACGAGACGTTCATACGTCAAGGGTAGGAGTCGCCCTCCCGCGAGGGCAAGAGGGGCTCCGCTCACACGGGAGCGGGCTCCCGATCGCGGGAGGCGTCCAGCAGCTCCTGGATCCGGGAGCGGCAGGTGCCGCAGCCGGTGCCCGCGCGCGTGGCCCGCGAGACCTCCGCCGTGCTCCCGCAGCCCCCCGCGACCGCCGCGCACACGGTCCCCTTGGTGACGCCGTTGCACTGGCACAGGACGTCGTCCTCCGCCATGTCCGCCGCGGAGGCCGCCGGGGCCGCGGCCCGTGCGGCGAGAGGCCGGGCGAGCAGGTGCACCGGGTCCCGCGGGACCGGCGTCCGCAGGGTGAACGCGGCGCTGAGCTCCGCCGCGGCGTCCTCGTCGCCCACGATCGTCGCCGCGACGAGGCGCCCCTCGTGCACGACCACCTCGGTGAAGCGGCCGCCCGAGGGATCGGCGAGCCGCACGGACCGCGGGGCGTGCAGACCGGGCCCCGGCCGCTCGATGCGGCCCATGGTCACGAGTGCGAGGCCCACCGCCTTGACCCGCACCAGGTCCCCGCCCGTCCCGCGCGGCGGCCCGGGCGCCCGCGACTCCTCCTCCCGCGGCCTCCAGGACTCGACGAGCCGGCGCGCCTGCTCCCAGCCCTGGGCGACGAGCCCGCTCGCCCCCTCGGGCGGCTGGGCGCAGTCGCCGATCGCGAAGACGTCCGGGTCCCCCGGGCACGCGAGGTCCTCCCCCACCAGGACCCCCGCCCCGCACTCGAGGCCCGCCGCCTCGGCGAGCGCCGTCTGCGGCACCGTGCCCGTGCACAGCACGAGGAGGTCCGCGGGCCGCGCCGAGCCGTCGGAGAGGTGCACCGTCTCGAGACGACCCTCCGGCGCGTCGACGCCCGTCGCGCTCGCCGAGGTGACCACCGTGATGCCGAGCGTCTCGAGCGCGCCGTGCACGATCTCCGAGGCGTCGCGGTCCAGCTGCCGCTCCATGAGCCGCTCGCGGTGATGGACGAGGGTCACCCGCGCACCGCGGCCGGCGAGTCCCGTGGCGACCTCGATGCCGAGCACGCCCGCGCCGAGGACGACGACCTCGCCGCCGCCGTCGCAGCGTCGGAGGATCCGCTCCGCGTCGTCGAGGTCCTTCAGCGGGCTCACGCCGTCCACGAGCGGCGACTCCTCCGCGGCGCCCCCGGGCGCGCGCAGCCCGGGGACGTCGGGGATCCGCGCCGCCGAGCCCGTCGCGAGCACCAGACGGTCGTAGGGATGCGCCTCCCCGAGCTCGTCGTGGACCAGGTGCGAGGCCCGGTCGATGCGCACGGCCCGCACGCCGCGCAGCACGCGCGCCCGCTCCGGCCCCACCTGCTCGAGGGCGAGCGCGGCAGGATCCGCCTTCCCGGCGACCACCGAGGAGAGCTGGACCCGGTTGTAGGGGTCGTGGTCCTCCTGGCCGAGCACCGTCAGGCGCGCACCCGGGTCCGCCGCCGCGAGATCCGCGGCGACCCGGGATCCGACCATGCCGTGGCCGATCACGACGATCCTCATACGATGCTCCTCTGCTGGACGGTGACCACATCGGGGACGGGGACGGGCCGGGGCGCGGGGAGCACCTCGAGCGCCGTCACCTTGAAGCCGGGCATGCCGGAGAGCGGATCGGTCGCGCTGCCCGTGAGCAGGTTCGCGCTCCCCTCCCCGGGGTAGTGGAAGGGCATGAAGACGGTGTCCGGCCGGATCTCCTCGGTGACCTCCGCCGGCACCCGCAGCTCGCCGCTGCGGGTGCGCAGCAGCACCTCCTCGCCGTCCTCGATGCCGAGGAGGTCCGCGAGCAGGGGGTGCATCTGGGCGAAGGCCGCGGGCCGCGCGGCGAGCAGGGAGGGCACCCGGCGGGTCTGCGCCCCGGACTGGTACTGCTCGAGCAGGCGCCCCGTGACCAGGTGCAGCGGGGCATCGGCCCGGAGCGGATCGGCCGGGTCCTCGTGGGTCACCGGGAGCAGGCGAGCACGGCCGTCGGCCGTCGGGAAGCCGTCGAGCAGCGCGTGCGGCGTCCCCGGATGGTCCGGGCCGGGGACGGGCCAGTGCATCGACCCCTCGCGGTCCAGCCGCTCATGGCTCAGGCCGGAGTAGTCGGCGCGGCCGCCCGCGGAGGCCCGGGCGAGCTCGTCGAACACGGCGGAGGCCTCGGCCGGGAAGCCGGTCGGCACGCCGAGCCGCGCGGCGAGCTCGCGGAGGATCCACAGCTCGCTGCGCGCCCCGCCCGGGGCCTCCCGCGCCCGGCGGCGGCGGATCACGCGGCCCTCGAGGTTCGTCATCGTGCCCTCCTCCTCCGCCCACTGGGTGACGGGGAGGAGGACGTCGGCCAGCAGCGCCGTCTCGGACGGGACGGTGTCCATGACGACGAGCAGGTCGAGCGCGGCGAGCCGTTCCCGCACCCGGGAGACGTCCGGCGCGGAGACGACGGGGTTCGCCCCGCACACGATCAGCGCGGAGGGGCCGACCGGCCTGCCGAGCATGCCGAGCAGCTCGACGGCGGGGACGCCCGGGCCGGGCAGGGACTCCGGGTCCACGCCCCAGACGGCGGCGACGTGCGCACGGTCCTCCGGGTCGGTGATCTTCCGGTAGCCGGGCAGCTGATCCGCCTTGAGCCCGTGCTCGCGGCCGCCCTGCCCGTTGCCCTGGCCGGTGAGCGGCCCGTAGCCGGAGCCGCGACGGCCCACGAGGCCCAGCAGCAGGGCGAGGTCGATCGCGGCGGTGACGGTCGCGGTGCCCTGGGTGGACTGCTCGACCCCGCGGCCCGTGAGCACGTAGGCGCCGCGGCCGCCGCGGGACGGGGATGCGTCGGCGAGCATCCGCGCGACCTGCCGCAGCCGCCGAGCGGGGACGCCGCACACCGCCTCCGCGCGCTCGGGCCACCAGGCGGCGGCGCTCGCCCGCAGCGCCTCGAGGCCCGTGGTGCGCGCGGCGAGGTACTCGTGGTCCACGAGGTCCTCCGCGAGCACCACGTGGAGGAGGGCCAGCAGCACCACGAGGTCCGTGCCGGGAACTGGGGCGAGGTGCACGCCGGCGCCCTCCGCGGTCAGCGCCGCGGTCGCCGATCCGCGCGGGTCCGTGACGACGAGGCCGCCGCGGGAGCGCACGCCCTCGAGGTGCTGGACGAAGGGCGGCATGGTCGCGGCGAGGTTCGATCCGAGCAGCAGCACGCAGTCCGCGCCGGCGAGGTCCGGGAGCGGGAAGGGCAGCCCGCGGTCCAGACCCAGGGAGCGGTTGGAGGCGGTCGCCGCGGCGGACATGCAGAAGCGGCCGTTGTAGTCGATGAGCCGTGAGCCGAGGACGACCCGCGTGAACTTGCCCAGCGCGTAGGCCTTCTCGTTGGTGAGCCCGCCGCCGCCGAACACGGCGACGGCGTCCGCCCCGCGGCGCTCCCGCTGCTCGCGCAGACGGGCCTCGACGTGGTCGAGGGCCGCGTCCCAGCTCACCTCGCGCAGCACGCCGTCCGCGCCGCGCAGCTGCGGGGCGGTGAGCCGGTCGGGGGCGGTGAGGACCTCCGCGGAGGTCCATCCCTTGCGGCACAGTCCGCCCTGATTCGTGGGGAAGTCACGGCCCTCGACGGTGAGCACGGGGGCGCCGTCGGCTCCGCCCCCGGCGACGGGGGTGAGCGTCTGCGCGCACTGGAGCGCGCAGTAGGGGCAGTGCGTCGCCGTCCCCGACGGGGCGGTGCCCGCGGAGGCGCTCGGAGTGCTCGGCATGGGCCGAGCGTGCGCGGCGGGGCGGGGTGGCGTCGGCCCCGGGTCACCGCCCGGGACGCCGGGTCACGATCCGGTCACGGAGGCCCGGCGATCTCGCCGTCCGGGCCGCCGCCGCTGCGCTCAGACGCCTTGGACGTGCGGGGCCTCGTCGGCCGAGAGGTCTCCCGAGACGCGGCCCCGGGACAGGCGCCCCATGACCGCGGCGATCGCGCCGTCGCCGGTCACGTTCGTCGCGGTGCCGAAGGAGTCGATCGCGATGTAGCTCGCGATCATGAGCCCCACCGCGGCCTCCCCGAAGCCCAGCATCGAGGAGAGGATCCCGGCGGCCGCCATGATCGCCCCTCCGGGCACGCCCGGCGCCGCGATCATGACGACGCCCAGCATGAACACGAACCCGATGAGCACCGGCAGGTTCAGGTCCATGCCGGTGATGATCATGATCGCCACCGAGAAGGTGGTGATCTTCAGGGTGGAGCCGGCGAGGTGGATCGTCGCGCACAGCGGCACGACGAAGTCCGCGATCGCCGCGGGCACGCCGTTGCGCTTCGTGCACTCGAGGGTGACGGGGATCGTCGCCGCGGAGGAGCTCGTGCCGAGCGCGGTCGCGTAGGCGGGCGCCATCCGGGCGAGCATGCGCAGCGGGTTCTGGCCGGTCGCGAGGCCCGCGACGCCGTACTGCGCGAGCAGCACGAGGATCGTCATCGTGAACACGAGCACGATGACCGCGAGGAAGGTGCCGATGACGATCCAGATCTGGCCGTTCATGGTCAGCCCCAGGAACATGCCGAAGATGTAGATCGGCAGCAGCGGGATGAGCGCCGCCTCGATGGTCTTCACGACGATGTCCCGCAGCTGCACGAAGGACTCCTGCAGCGCGCCGGGCCGCACGACCGTCAGCCCGATGCCGAGGCAGAAGCTCAGCACGAGCGCGGTCATGACGTCGAGGACCGGGGGGATCCCGATCTCGAAGTACGGGGCGATCGCGGAGTCCTCGGGGTTGTCGAGGGAGCCGACGCTGACCCCGTCGAGCATGCGCGGTAGCACGAGCAGCGCGACGGTGAGGGCGAAGCCGCCCGCGAGGATCGTGGAGAGGTAGGCGATGCCCGTGGTCGCGGCGAGCATCTTCCCGGCGCCGCGGCCGAGCTCCGCGATCGCCGGGGTCACGAGCCCCACGATGATCAGCGGGATGAGGAAGCCCAGGAAGCTCGAGAAGATCCCGTTGAAGGTCGTGAAGACGCGGGCGATCGCCTCGGGCATCACGAGGCCCAGGAGCACGCCCAGGACGATCGCGAGCAGGATGCGCGGGAGCAGGCCGAACCGGCTGCGGCGGGCAGGGCCGGCGAGGTCGCCGGGGGCGTCGGGCGCGCTGAGGGGTGCGGGCGCGGGGACGGAGGAGGTCATGCGGGGATCCGGTTCCGTGCGGGGGTGGGGACCGGGTCAGGGTAGGCGGGGGCGGGAGCGCGCCGCAGGAGAATCCGCGGATCCGACGGCGACGCCCCTTGTGATCGGCGCCACGCTTGCGTACTATGCCGCGAGTGTCTGCCTACTGGAGTGTCGCCCGCGCCTCCTTCCGGCAGTACTCCACCTACCGCATGGCGACGGCCGCGGGAGTGTTCACCAACTCGGTCTTCGGGCTGATCCGCGCCTCGATCCTGCTCGCCGCGATCCACGCCGCGGGCGGGGAGCTGCGCGGCTACGACGCCCTCCAGGCCGCGACCTATGTGTGGCTCGGGCAGGCCCTGCTCGCCCCCATCGAGGCCTTCGGCACCCGCGAGATCTCCCAGCGTGTGCACCAGGGCGACGTGGCCGTGGACCTCCTGCGCCCCACCCACCTGCTCGGCATGTTCTACGCGCAGAAGCTGGGCCGCGCCGGGTTCCTGCTGCTGGCCCGCGGCATCCCGCCGATGCTCGTCGGCGCCGTGCTCACGGGGCTCGCCCTGCCGAGCGACCCGCTCTCCTACCTCGTGGGCGCCGCCTGCCTGCTGCTCGCGATCACCGTCGCCTTCCTCGGGGACGCGATGATCAACCTCGCCTCCTTCTGGCTCGTCGAGACACGCGGGCTGAGCGTCGTCTACATGGCGGTGATGAACCTGCTCTCCGGCTTCCTCATCCCGATCGCCTGGTTCCCGGACTGGCTCGCCGCGATCGCCCGCGCGACTCCGTTCCCCTCGATGGTGCAGACCCCGATCGACGCGCTCTCCGGCCGGATCCCGCCGATCGAGGCGCTCGCGCTGCTGGGCGAGCAGACGGCCTGGGCGCTCGTGCTCACGGTCGCCGCCGTGCTCATGCTGCGCATCGGCGTGCGCTCCCTGGAGGTGCAGGGTGGCTGATCACGCCCGCAGCACTCCCGCCGCCTCCGCCGCACGCGCGGAGCGGCCGCTCTCCCTGCCCCGCGTCATGGGCCTGCTCTACGCGTCCCGGATCCGCTCGCAGGCCTCGTTCCGCACGAGCTTCGTCGCGGACGTCCTCGGCCAGATGCTCGTGGTGGGCACCGAGTTCCTCGAGCTGTGGGTGATCCTCTCGCAGGTCGGGGTGCTCGGCGGGATGGCCCTCACCCAGGTGGCGGTCGTGTACGGTCTCGGCGCCCTCGCCTTCGGCCTCGCGGACCTCTTCTTCGGGGAGATCGACGGGCTCTCCACCATGGTGCGCTCGGGGAAGCTCGAGACGCTGCTGATCCGGCCGCTGCCCGTCCTGCTGCAGATCTCGAGCATGGACCTCTCCCTGCGGCGCCTGGGCCGGATCCTGGTGGGGCTGTCCACCTACGTGATCGCGCTCGTGGTCGCCGGGTTCTCGCCCACGCCGCTGACCCTGCTGCTCGCCCTCACCGCGCCGCTCGCCGGCGCGGCCGTGTTCGCGGCGCTGCTGACGACGGCGGGGGCGATGCAGTTCTGGCTGGTCGACGGCCGTGAGTTCGCGAACGCCTTCACCTACGGCGGCAACTACGTCGCGACGAACCCGGGCGCCGTGTTCCCGCTGCCGCTGCGGGCCTTCTTCACCTTCGTCGTCCCCGCGACCCTCATCGCCTACGCCCCCACCCTGACCCTGCTGGACCTGCCGGGCCCCGCCCTCATCCCGGCATGGTCGGGATGGCTCGGGGTGCCGGCGGGGATCCTCACCTGGACCCTCGCGTCGCTGCTCTGGCGCGCCGGGGTGCGCCGCTACACCGGAGCCGGAGGCTGACCATGATTACGTCCCCCACCTCGACCACCGACTCCCCCGCCGCGGCCGGCGACGCCCCGGCGGTCGTCCTGGACGCCCTGCGCCGCGACTTCGCCGTGCGCTCCCGTCGCCCCGGCTCCCTGCGCCGTGAGCGGCGCACCGTGCGCGCCGTGGACGACCTCACCCTCACCGTGCGGCGCGGGGAGGCCGTCGGCTTCGTCGGCGCGAACGGCGCGGGCAAGTCGACGACGATCAAGATGATGACCGGCATCCTGCGCCCCACCTCCGGGAGCGTGAGCGTGCTGGGCCGCGAGCCGGTCCCCGAGCGGCGGCACCTGGCGCGGGAGATCGGCGTCGTCTTCGGCCAGCGCTCGCAGCTGTGGTGGGACCTGCCGCTGCGCGAGTCCTACCGGATCCTCGCCGCGATGCACCGCCTGACCGACTCGGCGCGGGAGCGGCGGCTCGAGCGGCTCGTGGAGGGCCTGGGCCTCGAGGAGTTCCTGGACCGGCCCGTGCGCCAGCTGTCGCTGGGCCAGCGGATGCGCGGCGAGGTCGCCGCCGCGCTGCTGCACTCCCCCGCCCTCGTCGTGCTCGACGAGCCGACGATCGGGCTGGACATGGTCTCCAAGGAGGGACTGCGCCGCTTCTTGCAGGAGGACCGCGCCGAGCGCGGCACCACGCTCTTCCTCACGACCCACGACATGGGCGACGTGGAGCGGCTGTGCGAGCGGATCGCGGTCGTCAACCACGGCAGCGTCGCCTTCGACGGCACGATCACCGCGTTCCGCGAGCACCTCGACTCCCCGCGCGAGCTGATCGTGGACCTCGCCGAGCCGAGGGAGACCCTGGCCCTGCCCGCCGGGGCCGCGACCGACGCCGTCGAGGCCGAGGGGATCCGCCACCGCATCCGCTTCTCGGGCACGGCGCTGACCGTGCCCGCGCTGCTCGAGGCGATCGGTGCGCAGGCGAGCATCCGGGACCTCGCCCTCACCGAGCCCGCGATCGAGGACCTCGTGCGGCAGGTGTACGCGCGGGGGAAGGAACCCGCCCGCGGGGCGGGGCCAGGGGACGAGCCCGACCAGGGGCCGGACCGGGCATAGGGGACACCCCGGGTGGTGGGATGATGGACGACTCCCCGCCCGCGCCCCCTGAAGGAGGACCATGGCCCGCTCCTATGCGACCGTCGGCCAGATGACGACCTATGCCGTGGACAAGGCCGTCTCCTCCCCGGACCTCGCCTCCCACCGCGACCACACCGCCCATGTGGAGCTCATGCTGAGCCACATGCTCGAGTTCGTGCTCATGGCGCCGCGCAGCCGGGAGGCGTTCCTGCGCACGATCGCGCGCAGCGAGCGGGAGACCGGCGCGATCGTCGCGGACCCCCGCCCCCGCCGCTCCTCCCCCGACCTGGTCGCGGACCTCCTGCCCGAGGACGGCGCCGCGGAGGACGCGGCCCGCCTCGGCGTCGCCGTGCGCGTGCAGTCGCCGCTGAGCACCGCGCGCCTCGTGCGCATCGCCGCCGCGCTGGGCCCGGACCCGCAGGACGCGATCGTCAGCATCGTGCGCAGCCACGACGCTGACGCCCAGCGCCGCACCGCCGCGGAGGCCACCGCCCAGCTCGAGGCGACCACCCCCGCGGTGCCCGCGATCGTGGTCTCCACCTGGAGCCGCATCGGGAAGAAGCTCGCGAAGGCCGATCCCGGCCACAAGGACCTCTGGGAGACGATCGGCGAGATCGGGGAGAACGCCGGCTCGCCCGTGGTCCAGTACCCGCTCGACGCCCGCGCCCTGCTCACCTCCCCGCGGGTCGCGGAGGAGCTCCACGGCCACCTCGAGCTGCTGCGCCGCGCGAGCCGCGAGCTGCTGAACACCTCGCCGCGCTTCTCCACCCGTCGCGGTCAGGTGGGCGCGCACCTGCAGGCCGGCGTGGCCCGCGCCCGTGCGGGGCTCGAGCTGGGCGAGGCGGATCGCGGCACCCTCGTGCACGCCCGGCGCGGCACGCAGACCCCGATCCCGCTCGGCATCGGCTCCCTCGAGGACCCTGCGGAGACCGCGCAGGCCGACGAGCGGCTCGACGCGCTCGCCCGCGACGCCGCCGCCTGGCGGGCCGATCCGTCCCTGCTCCCGGACCCCCCGGAGCTGATCGGCACGGCCGTCTCCCCCGAGGCGGAGGGTGCCCGCCTGCTGCTGTGGGCCCTGTTCCATCCGACCCTGCTCGCCGAGCGCGGCTTCGCCCTGGCACCTGCGCGCCGCCAGCCGGCGCTCACCTCGACGACCCTCGCCCTGCGGCTCGTCGAGGCCGACGGCGACCCGGAGGTGCTGTACCGGATCTCGGTGGGCGGCGCCGCGCCGTGGACCTCCCTCGTGCCGCGCGTGACCCGCGAGGCGACCGCGGAGCTGGCCCCCGAGTCCTATGCGGTCGCGCCCGGGAAGGGCCAGTCCACCTCCGACTTCGTGTGGGAGGTGCACCGGGCGCTGCGCTCGCTGACGATCCCCCTGCGGGACCTGCGCGGCTGAGGGTCCGCGCGGCCGTCGGCGATCTCACGCCGCCACCTGCCGCCCCGGTGCGCCAGGATGGTGCCATGACGGAGAGCGCAGGGGCCGCGGTGCGGCACGGGGAGTACAAGGTCCGCGGCGGGAAGCTCGTCTCGGTGGACCTCACCATCGACGAGGGCA
Organism: Brachybacterium sp. SGAir0954; assembly: GCF_005490785.1. Classification (GTDB taxonomy): domain Bacteria; phylum Actinomycetota; class Actinomycetes; order Actinomycetales; family Dermabacteraceae; genus Brachybacterium; species Brachybacterium rhamnosum. The sequence continues at coordinate 3,111,770 of NZ_CP027295.1, forward strand.
GGATCGCCTCCGCGCACGTGTTCGGCGACTTCTTCCTCGAGCCGGACCATGCGCTCGAGGAGATCGGCGCGGCGCTCGTGGGCCTGCCCTCGGACGTCTCCTCCCCCGCGGCGACCGCCGCGATCACCACCCGCCTCGAGGCGCTGCCCGGCGGCGTGCAGATGATCGGCTTCGACGCGGAGGCGGTCGCGATCGCGGCGCGCCGGGCCCTGGGCCAGGCGAGCTCCTGGGACGACCTCACCTTCGACGTCATCGGCCCGCAGGTGCTGCCGCCCGCGATGCACGTCGCCCTCGACGAGGTGCTCCCCCACGAGGTCGCCGCGGGCCGCCGGCCGCCCCTGTTCCGGATCTGGGACTGGGACGAGCCGTGCGTGGTGATCGGCTCCTACCAGTCGCTGCGCAACGAGATCGACGCGGAGGGCGCCGCCCGCCACGGCATCGACGTGGTGCGGCGCATCACCGGCGGCGGCGCGATGTTCATGGAGCACGGCAACTGCATCACCTACTCGCTCGTGGTCCCCACCTCGCTCGTCGAGGGCCTCAGCTTCGAGCAGGCCTACGCCTACCTCGACGACTGGGTCATGGCGGCGCTCGCGGAGATCGGCGTGCAGGCCCGCTACGTCCCGCTCAACGACATCGCCTCGGAGCAGGGAAAGATCGGCGGCGCCGCCCAGCGCCGCTTCGCGGGAGGGGTGCTGCTGCACCACGTGACCATGAGCTACGACATCGACGCGCAGAAGATGGGCGAGGTGCTGCGGATCGGTCGGGAGAAGCTCTCCGACAAGGGCACGAAGAGCGCGAACAAGCGCGTGGACCCGATCCGTTCGCAGACGGGCCTGCCGCGCGACGAGATCATCGCCGGCTTCCTGGACGTCTTCCGCTCCCGCTACGCGACCACGGACTCCGCGTACACCGAGGCGGAGCTCGAGACGGCCCGCGAGCTGGTGCGCACCAAGTTCGGGACCGAGCAGTGGACCGCGCGCATCCCCTGAGGTGCGGGCAGCCGCACCGGGCCACCACGCACCCCGCTCGGGGTGTGCTCGACCGACAGGAGAGGTGCACGTGAGCACTCGGCGGTTCCTCCCGCGCGGGTCCCGCACCTACGAGCTGAGCCGCTGTCTCTCGCCCGACTCCTTCGCGGGTCTGACCGTCCCTGCCTCGACGCACGCCTCACCCGGCGATGCCTACGGGGACCTGGCACCGGGCGACCTCGCCGAGAACGGCGCGCACCTCTACCTCCGCCATCTCGACGGGGCGCTGTGCGCCCTGCGGGAGGCGGGCCTCATCGCGGAGGACGCGCGGAACTGCGTACGGGGCGGCGCCGATGTCCTCCTCAACCCGCAGAGCTTGTCCACCCCTGCCGGGGTCGCGTGCTGGCCCTGCGACTCGTCGTTCTGGCTCCGCCACGCCGACGCCGCCGCTCTCGCCCGGACCGCGCCCGAGCCGCTCGACGAGGACCTCCCCGCGACGTTCGCGCTGTTCATGGGACCCGACGGCGAAGCGGTCGTGATGGCGACCGGCGCGCTGTCCTGGGGTCCGACGCTCCGCGTGCTCGACCACGACGGCACCACCGTGCCGGCCGCCGCCGTGCCGCTGAGCCCGAGCTTCCCCACCCCGGGCGAGGGGGCGGAGGCGCTGCACGTCGTCGGCGACTGAGCTCCGCCGGCGTCCCGTGGGCACCCGACCGGTGAGACCCCGGAGGGGTCGCCGGCGACAGCGCAGGACGAGCGGGCTCGCGAGGATCAGGCGGCCGTGAGCCCGAGCGCCGCGTGCCGCCCGCGGTAGATCCCCGTGCGCAGCTCGATCTCCCAGGCCTCCGCGGCGGGCATGCCCCACTCGTGGGCGACGGCGATCTCGGCCTCCACGTCGTAGGGGACGCGCACGAACTGCACGCCGAACGGTGCGGCCCCGTCGGCCCCGTCGTCCCCCTCGAGGATCACGTACGAGGGGACGGGGCCGTCGAGCGGGTTGCCGACGCTGCCGACGTTGACGAGCGTCCGCTCCCCCTGCACCTCGAGGAAGGCGTCGTGGATGTCGCCGTAGACGAGCACGTCCGCCGACGGGCCGTCCCCGGTGAACGGCGTCGGCTCGAACATCATCGCGAAGGTCTGCGGGTCCGGGTCGCGGTGCACCCGGGTGAACTCGTCGATCGGCGAGGCGTGCACGAGCCGCACGATCCGGCCCGAGAGCCGCAGATCGAGGCTGCCCGGGAGGCCCAGCAGCCAGTCGCGCCGCTCCGCGCCGAGCTCGCCGTGCCACCACGCGGGCCCCTCCCCCTCCGGCGCCTCGGGGCTCGCGACGAACACCTCCCAGTTCCCACGCACCGTCGCCTCGCAGCGCTCCCGGGTGAGGTCCGTGCAGGCCGCGCCGCGCGGGCCCTTCCCCACGACGTCGCCGAGGTTGATCACGCGGGTGATGCCGCGGGAGGCGATGTCAGCGAGGACCACCTCGTAGGCGGTGAGGTTGCCGTGCACGTCGGAGACCAGGGCGATGCGGGTGAGGGCCATGCGCCCACGGTACGGCGGGGCGACAGACGTGGGCAGGGCGTCAGCTCGAGGTGTGGGGACCGGTGTCACCGACGGGTGGCGACCCGTGCACCGATCGTTGCCATGGGCCCGTCGAACCGGTCGAGGTCGAACACGAATCCTTCCGTGTTGCAGTACTCGATGGCCTCGTCGACGTACCTCGGATCGTCCAAGTCGAAGCAAGCGATCTCGAGCGCGCGGAAGGCCCAGGAACGTCTCTTCCCGCCCTCGCTGCGCCCTCCCCGGCAGCAGGCGGCTCGCCGTGGAGAAGCGCTCTCCACATCGCGTCGAAGGAGTCGTAGTGGAGGAGCCAGGGGACGAGCTGGGTCGTCAGATCCTCGAGGAGGGCGGTTCGATCGTCGGCGTCACGGATCAGGTACGCGTCGTCGCGGCTCATGATCTCGGGATGCGTGCGGATGATGCTCTCCCGGAACCGTGGCCCCGGGGGCGAGGCGACGAGCTCGACGTGGACTGTGCCGCTGATCTTGGCGAAAGGGCCCTGCGCAGGAGTGCCTGCTCTGAGGGAGAGCCGGCTCTGGAGCTCCGGGCGATCACGGCGCCAGGTGACGGGCCCCGCCTTCGCGAAGCCCCGGGACCGCATGAACGGCGCGATCTCGCGGGCGACCAGCTTCAGGTCTGAGTCCGTCTGCGCGGCCGCTTCGCGTTCGCGCCGCGTCATCTCCGTACGCATTCCCGTCTCTCCCTCCGTCTCCTCCAGCCCGAGCCCCCGTGGGCGGGGCCCCTTCGGCGCTCTGATGGGCGTGTTCGCCTAGTATCCGTTGGTGCTCGCTCTCATCCGCCTTCCGCAAGCTGATGTGCTCCGGCTCCTCGCCGAGGATCCGACCGCATCGGTGTCGCCGGGCTCAGAGCGCGGGTGGACGGCGGCAGTCGTAGAGGACGAGGACGCCCTTCCCTCGAACCTCCCATCGATCCTCCTCGATCTGGACGTCGAGGTCACGCTGGTCGTCAGGACAGACTCACGATCAACCGCGCTGAGATGGGTCCCGGCGTCAGAGATTCCTCGCGCGGACGAATTGACCGTGCCACTGACGATCGTCGATGCACTCACCGATGTGTTGGAGCTGAGCCCCGACCATCGGGACGTGCTCATCTCCCGGATCGCGGCTCGCCCCGACCCCGACGACCTCGCACAGGATCTGGGATCCGCGGTCGGTCTCCCGGACATCGACCCGCCGCAGCCCCGCACGGCCGTCGTCCTGGCGCGGATCCCCGAGAAGCGGATGCGTGCAGCGGGGTCCTTGGTCACGGCGACTCTCGTCCCCGTGGAGCTCTCCGCCCTCGACGACGGTTGGTCCCTTCTGCAGCCCACCACCGACGCCGAGACATCCGACGAGCTCGCGATCATTGTCGGGACGGCGCTCCAAGCAGGAAACCTCGGACACCGCAGGCGGCGGGTGCTCCTCCTGTGGCGCGGTGAGGGAGCAACCAGCGGCGCCATGGTCTTCCATCGATCTCGCATGCTCGCCTCGATGGTCTGGAGCTCGTCGTGGACCGAGCCTGCCCTGAGCGGGTGGGAGGTTCGGGACGAGATCACCGAGGAGTTCGCGCGGTTGAGTCGGGACCGCCCCGTCGATTCGGCGCGGCTCCGCGCCCTGTTCCGTTCGGACGACGTACCCGGCGATCCGCTCACGACACTCGTGGACGTCCTCGGGGTGCCTCCTGAGGCGATCGCTGCGCTGGACCGGACGCCTTCGGCGCCGGCCCGAGAGACGCCCGCCCCCGTTGGGTTCTGGAGGTACCTCTGGGCACTTCTCAACGGTGCCGACTCGTCGGAGAGGATCCCGCGTTCATGGGCGATCGGGTTCGGGGCGCTGGCCCTGGTCGTCACCGGCGTCTTCGCCGTCATGCTCGCGCTCGGGATCGCCGTCCTCGCCACTGACGGGACCGTCGTCGACGAACACGGCTCCACGATCGAGGATCGGGTGGCGACCGCTGTCTTCGCGGTGGCGACCCTGGTGCATCTCATGATGAGCATCAGGTTCTTCCGCCTCGGGCGCCGGGATCGCTGACCCGGCCCGGGCGTGGCGCACCTGACGCTCCAGGGAGCGGGATCGACGTTGCGTGCGGGCGCGGGCCTGGAACAATGGCCCCCATGACCGATACCGCACCACGCCAGCCCGCCGCCATCCCCGATCGGCCCTCCCTCGAGGGGCTCGAGGAGAAGTGGGACGGCGTATGGAGCGAGCAGAAGCTCTACGCGTTCGATCCGGAGACCACCCGCGACCAGGTGTTCAGCGTCGACACCCCGCCGCCCACGGCCTCGGGCTCCCTGCACGTGGGCCACGTGTTCGGCTACTCGCAGGCGGACATGATCGTGCGCTACCAGCGCATGCGCGGGAAGAACATCTTCTACCCGCTGGGCTGGGACGACAACGGCCTGCCCACCGAGCGCCGCGTGCAGAACTACTACGGGGTGCGCTGCGACCCGTCGCTGCCCTACGACCCGGACTTCACGCCCCCGCAGGAGGGCGGCGACAACAAGTCCGCGAAGGCCGCGAACCAGCTGCCGATCTCCCGCCGCAACTTCATCGAGCTGTGCGAGCGCCTCACCGAGATCGACGAGAAGTCCTTCGAGGACGTCTTCCGCACCCTGGGCCTCTCGGTGGACTGGAAGCACGGCTACCAGACCATCAACGCCCACTCCCGCGCCACGAGCCAGCGCGCGTTCCTCGAGAACCTCGCCGCCGGCCAGGCCTACCAGTCCGAGGCCCCCACCATGTGGGACGTCACCTACCGCACCGCCGTCGCCCAGGCGGAGCAGGAGGACCGCGACCGCGACGGCGCGTACCACCGCCTCGGCTTCACCCGCACGGACGGCTCCGGCGAGAAGGTCGTCATCGCGACCACCCGCCCCGAGCTGCTGCCCGCGTGCGTGGCCCTCGTCGCCCACCCCGACGACGAGCGCTACCAGGGCCTGTTCGGCTCGACCGTCACCTCGCCGCTGTTCGGCGTCGAGGTGCCCGTGCTCGCCCATCCCCTCGCCCAGCCCGACAAGGGCGCCGGCATCGCGATGATCTGCACCTTCGGCGACGCGAACGACGTCACCTGGTGGCGCGAGCTCGAGCTGCCCACCCGTTCGGTGATCGGCCGCGACGGCCGCTTCCTCCAGGAGACGCCGTGGATCACCTCCCCCGAGGGGCAGGCGAACTACGCCGAGCTCGCGGGTCTCACCGTGTTCAGCGCGCAGAAGCGCGTGGTGGAGCTGGCGACGGAGTCCGGCGACCTCACCGGCGAGATCGAGAAGATCTCCCACCCGGTGAAGTTCTACGAGAACGGCGACAAGCCGCTCGAGTACGTGACCTCCCGCCAGTGGTACCTCACCAACGGCGGCCGCGACGGCTCCGAGGGCGGCCTGCGCGACGAGCTCATCGCCCGCGGCCGCGAGCTGACCTGGCACCCGGCGCACATGGAGTCCCGCTACCGCAACTGGGTCGAGGGCCTCGCCGGCGACTGGCTGATCTCCCGGCAGCGCTTCTTCGGCGTCCCCTTCCCCGTCTGGTACGGCGTGGGCGCGGACGGCGAGACCGACTACGACACGGTGCTCACCCCGTCCGTCGACCGCCTCCCGATCGACCCCACGATCGACGTGCCCGAGGGCTTCACCGAGGAGCAGCGCGGCCAGGCAGGCGGCTTCGTCGCGGACCCCGACATCCTCGACACCTGGGCGACCTCCTCGCTCACCCCGCAGCTCGCGGGCGGCTGGAACTCCGATCCGGAGCTGTTCTCCAAGGTGTACCCGATGGACCTGCGCCCCCAGGGCCACGACATCATCCGCACCTGGCTGTTCTCCACGATCGTGCGCTCGCACCTGCAGCAGGACGCCCTGCCGTGGAAGCACGCCTCGATCAACGGCTGGATCCTCGATCCCGACCGCAAGAAGATGTCGAAGTCCAAGGGCAACGTCGTCACCCCGATCGGTCTGCTCGAGCAGCACGGCTCCGACGGCGTGCGCTACTGGGCCGGCCGTGCCCGTCAGGGCGTGGACACCGCGTTCGACGAGGGCCAGATGAAGATCGGTCGCCGTCTCGCGATCAAGATCCTCAACGCCTCGAAGTTCGCGCTCGGCTTCGGCGAGGCCCCCGCGGACCCCTCGGGCGCCCTCGCGGCCGACCCGGCCGCGGTCACCGATCCGCTGGACCGGGCGCTGCTGGCGAACCTCGCCGAGGTCGTCGAGCAGTCCACCACCGCCTTCGAGGACATGGACTACGCGCGGGTGCTCGAGCTCGTGGAGCCGTTCTTCTGGGCGTTCTGCGACGACTACATCGAGCTGGTCAAGGAGCGTGCCCACGGCAACGCCCCCTCCGGCCAGGCCGGTGCCGACTCGGCGCGCGCGGCGCTCGCGATCGCGCTCGAGGTGCAGCTGCGCCTGTTCGCGCCCGTGATCGTCTTCGCGACCGAGGAGGTGTGGTCGTGGTGGCGCGGCGGCAGCGTGCACACGCAGCCCTGGCCCGTCGCCGAGCCGCTGCGCGCCGCCGCCCAGGGACAGGACGCCGCACTGCTGGACACCGTGGCCCAGGCCGCGATCGTCGTGCGCCGCCTGAAGTCCGACGCGAAGGTCTCCCAGAAGACGCCCGTGCTCTCGGTGACCCTCCGCGCCCCGGAGGCCGCCGCCGGCCACCTCGAGGCCGCCCGCGGCGACCTCATGGCGCTGGGCCGCATCGAGGCGCTCGAGATCGCCGGCGGCGAGGTCGACGCGATCAGCACCGAGGACGCCGAGCTGGGCGAGCCGCCGGTGAAGCAGCCCCGCAACAAGGGCTGATCAGGGCCAGCACCTCTGAGCGTCCCGACGGCGCCTCCTGTCCACAGGGGGCGCCGTCGGCATGTGCTGCTCCGTGTGCTCTGACAGACTCGACCTCATGCAGACCCAGACGTTCCGCTCCGGCGCCGCGACGATGATGATGTGGATCGGCCCGTTCGTCGCCCTGATCGCGGTGCTGCTCTTCGTCCCTCTCCCCCTGGTCCTCTGGGCGACCAGCGGGGACGCAGCGGTGCTGCTGATGCTGCTGTTCGTGCCGGTCGGCCTGGTCGCCGGGCTGCTCCTGCATCTCGCGGGACGGCGCAGCCGGGTCGAGCTCGCCGGGGACGCCGTCACCTGGCGCACGCTCACGAGCGCCCCGCGCACTGTTCCCTTCTCCGCGATCCAAGGGGTCGAGGTCCCGACCGCTCGCCGCGGTCCGCGCAGCGTCCGTCTGCACCTGCGGGACGGCGCCGTCGTCCCGGTCACCGCGGTGAGCATGTCCGGGGGCGAGGGCGGCAACAGCGCCGATGCCGGATACCTCCGTACCGCTCAGGCGATCACGGACGCGCACCGCAGATGGTGGATGCATCACGGCCAGAGGCGCTGAGGCCGCCAGGACGCGGGTGCGCTGAGCGTGGGCCCCGTCTCGGGCTCAGTCGAAGGGGTTGATCGCGCTCACCGTGCTGCCCACGGCATCACGAGCGCCGTCGAAGGCCCCGGAGGCGTCGGAGATCGCGTCGTCGAGGTCGTAATCCCCAGGGGTGAAGGTGTTGACGATGGCGTTCGGATGAACGGCGAGACTGGTCGTGCCCCCGAGCCCGAGCTCGACGGCGAGCTGGCCCCCGACGTTCACCGAGACCTCATCCGTGGAGATCGTCGCCCCTCCCGAGGCCCTGGCGCCCGCCCCCGCCTTCCCGCTGATCGACGTCGACCCGGAGAACCAGCCGAACGGGCCCGTCTGCTCGAACTTCTGCGTGACCTGCGCGCCCGCGAAGGCGTTCGCCCCGCCTCCGAACGTCACCCCGTTGGCCTGACCATCCTCGTTGCGCGTCAGGTGCGCGTACCGCGAGGCATCCGCGTTGGCACCCACGAAGTAGTCCTGGGTCAGGGTGCCCGAGGTTCCGAGCGGTCCGTCGACCGTGGCGCTCTGCGACGCATACAGACCCGATCCCGCCTTGGCCCCGAACGAGTACCCGTCCCCGGGACCCCGCACGGCCCCGGCAGCTCGAACGGGAACGGGAAGGGGAAGGGCAGGGGGCTGCCGAAGGGCCCGCCGCCGCTGCCGTCGCCGTCGGAGGCGCCGTCCTGCTCCTCGGCCTGGGCGGTCAGCTCGTCCGCCCGGGCGCGCAGGGCGTCGGCCCGCGCGGTGAGCTGGGCGCGCACCTCGGACTGCCAGCGCTCGCGGAAGGCGTCCGCGTCGGGCCCCGTCCACTCGACCGCGCCGACCATCGCGGAGGTGGTCCCGATGAGGTCCCTGAGGGTGCCCGAGCCGCGCAGGCAGGCCCCCGCCTGTTCGCGCAGCTGCTCCGTGTCCGCACCGTAGAACCCGCTCATCGCGGCACCGTCCCTGTCTGTCCTGCCCCACTGTCCCTGACGTGCTCCCGAGACTAGGCCGCCCTGCTCGGCACGGCGATGGGGAGGACTCCCCATGCGGGCTCTCCCCTAGGCTGGCGGCCATGGATTCGACCTTCCGCTCCGCCGGCTCCCACGTGAACGTCGTCGTCGGCCCTGCGGTGATGCTGATCGGGGTGGGCACGGCGATCACCGCGGTGGTGCTCACGCTCGTGCTGGGCGAGCCGGGCTTCCTCGCCCTGCTGATCCCTGCCGTGCTCGCCCTGGGCGGCGGGGCGTTCGTGCTGTGGGGTGCCCGGCGCTCGCGGCTGCGGATCGACGCCGCCGGCTTCCGCTGGGCGGGCTTCGTGGGCGCGGAGCAGTCGGTGCGCTGGGAGCAGCTGCAGCGGATCGCGCCGCCCACCCCGGGGGATCGCCGGCTCGTGGCGTTCGCGCTGCTGCACGACGGCACGGCCGTGCCCGTCCAGGCGCTGTGGGAGCCCGCGACGGTGCCCTCGATGCTGAGCGGCGGCCCCGATCACTCGGCGGTGCAGCACGCACTGGTCACCGCGCACCAGCGGTGGCTGGCCGCCCGGGGCTGAACGCACACCTCGAGATGAGGACTCCCGTTCAGCGGGCCACCTGACGGTGCCCGGCGTCGAGGCGGCGGGTCCAGCCCCGCGCGTCGAGATGCTCGAGCAGCGGGATGACGACCCGCCGTGTGGTGCCGAGTGCCTGCCGCGCCTGGGAGGTCGTGAAGGGCTGCTCGAGCCGGGACAGCTCTCGCATGGCGAGGGCCGCCGCCGTGGGCAGCAGGATCACCTCGCCGGGCAGGCGCAGCAGGCGGCCCAGGCGCGCCGCGGCGGCGAGCTGCTCGGAGCCCAGGTGCAGGGAGGCGAGGTCGTCCGCCTCGGGCGCCCGGAAGGGCTCCGCACGCAGTCGCCGCTCGAGCTCGGCGACGGCTCCCTCGGCGTCGCCGAGGCCGTCCTGCCGTGCCGGATCGCGGAGCCGGCCGTCCTGCTCCTCGAGGCCGGCGCGCCTCACGAGGAGATCGAGCAGCGCGGGTGCCGGCAGCGGCGGTGCGCCTCCACCGCGGGGCGCGGGCTCCCGGGCCAGGGCGTCGAGCGCGGCCTTCCGGGGCAGTCCGGCGGAGAGCGGGTGCTCCCGGTGCTCGGTCTCGACGAGATCGCGCAGCCGCGCGGTCCAGTCCTGCAGCGCCGCTTCCGCGGCGAGGACCTCGCCGCCGCGGCCGTCGGCCACCCGCGCCACGCCCTCCGGCAGCACGGCCGGCACCTGCACCCCCTGGCGCGCGAGGACGGCCGAGGGCATCGCGCCGCGTCGGGCGACCTCCGCGGCGAGGTCGCCGCCGTCGCCGGTCGCGGCGAGCGCGGCGGCCCTTCGGGCGGCGTCCCCACGGCGCGCGAGGGCGGGCGGGTCGACGTCGAGCACGAGGGCACCGCTGCGGAGGGTCTGCTCCCCCGTGCCGCGCAGCACCATCCGGTCGCCCACCCGCAGCGGCATCGGGCGGGCGAGGGTGAGGCGCGCATGGTCCTCGCCGAGCGGTCGCACGCGCACCGGGACGGCCGCGGTGCCGACGTGGGCGACGAGCTCCCCGGGCGCGTCGGCGAAGGCGCCGGGGACCGTCGCCCGCACGTCCAGGACCTCCGTCGCCGTCCACGCCCCGGGGGTGAGCAGGGCGTCGCCCCGGGTCACGTCGTCCGCGTCCACGCCGCGGAGGTTCACGGCGGCGCGGCTCACGGGGCCCAGCTCGGGGACCTGACCGCCGCGGGACTGCAGCCCGCGCACCTGGACGCGCCGCGGCTCCCCCGCCCCGGCGAGCTCGAGGGTGTCGCCGGTGCGCAGGGTGCCCCCGCTGAGGGTGCCGGTGACGACGGTCCCGGCGCCGGTGATCGTGAAGGCGCGGTCCACCCACAGCCGCACGGGCGCCTCCGGCTCGGGCCGGCGGGCCGCGGCGAGCACGTCGTCGAGGGCGGCGCGCAGCACGTCCAGGCCCTCGCCGGTGCGGGCGGAGACGGCGACGGCGGGCGCGTGGGCGAGGCCCGTCCCGGCGAGCTCGGCGCGGGCCTGCGCGGTGACCTCCTCGACGCGGTCCGGGGCGAGGTCGCTGCGGGTGACGACGAGCAGGCCCTGGTCGATGCCGAGGGCGGCGATCGCGTCGCGGTGGTCGGAGGACTGCGCCTGCCAGCCGGCATCCGCCGCGACGACGAAGCAGACGATCGGGGCGGGGCCGATCCCCGCGAGCATGTTGCCGAGGAAGCGCTCGTGGCCGGGGACGTCGACGACGGCGACCTCCGCGCCGGAGGGCAGGGTCGTCCAGGCGAAGCCGAGGTCGATCGTGAGCCCGCGGCGGCGCTCCTCGTCCCAGCGGTCCGGCTCGATGCCGGTCAGGGCGCGCACCAGCGTGGACTTGCCGTGGTCCACGTGCCCGGCGGACGCGACGACCTGCATCAGCGGTGCTCCCTCGCCGCGTCCACCGCCGCCGCGAGCGCGTCCTCCTGCTCCTCGGGCACGCAGCGCAGGTCCAGCAGCAGCCTCCCCTGGGAGAGCACGCCCACGAGGGCCGGCTCTCCCGTGCGCAGGGCGGGGGCGAGCTCGGGCTCGAGGGCGATCGCCCAGCCGGGAAGCGGCACCTCGGCGCCGCCTCCCCCGCCCACGCGGCCGTCGTGCGCGACGACCTCCCCGCCGATCCGCGCGGCGAGGGCCTCCGTGCGTCGGCGCAGCGCGGCGGGCTCGGTGCGCAGCGCCGCGAGGACGGGCGGCACGGGGCCGGTGAGGGTCGCCTCGAGGGCGGCGAGGGCGAGCTTGTCCGCCCGCACGGCGCGGGCGAGGGGGTGCCGGGCGAGGCGGGCGATGGTCGCGGCGGTGCCCAGCAGGATCCCGGCCTGCGGGCCGCCCAGGAGCTTGTCGCCGCTCGTGATGACGACGTCGGCCCCGGCCACGAGGGCCGCGGCCGCGTCGGGCTCCCCGGGCAGCACGGGCTCCGGGTGCAGCAGCCCCGAGCCGAGGTCCGCGATGAGCGGCAGGCCGTGCTGGTGGGCGATCCCGGCGAGCTCGTCGATGCCGACCTCGCTCGTGAAGCCCTCGATGCGGTAGTTGCTCGTGTGGACCTTCAGCAGGGCTCCCACCTGCCCGTCCTCGCAGGCGGCGGTGTAGTCCGCGGCGTGGGTGCGGTTGGTGGTGCCGACCTCGCGCACGCGCGCTCCCGCGGAGGAGACGAGGTCCGCGAGGCGGAACCCGGCGCCGATCTCGACGATCTCCCCGCGGCTCCACACCACCTCGTACCCGGCGGCGAGCGCGGTCGTCGCGAGCAGCAGCGCCGCGGCACCGTTGTTGACGACGAGGGCGTCCTCCGCGGCGGGGCAGGCCGCGAGCAGCGCGGCCCGGGCACCGGCGCCGCGGCGGGAGCGGGCCCCGGTCACCAGGTCGAGCTCGACGTCCGTGTACCCGGCGGCGTCCTGCAGGGCGGCGCGGGCCGGCGCGGAGAGCGGCGCCCGTCCCAGGTTCGTGTGGACGATGACGCCGGTCGCGTTGAGGACGGGCCGCATCGAGGCGGCGGGGTGGTCGCCGATCGCGCCGAGCACCGCGTCCTCCACCTGCTCGGGGGTGATCTCCCCGGCACGGGCACGGTCCTGGGCGGCGCGCACGATCCCGCGGATCACGGTCTCGCCGAGGCTCGCGCGGGCCCGCTCCACGGCCGGCAGCGCGAGCAGCGCGTCGGTGCGCGGGATCCGACGGCGAGGGTCCTCGTGCTCGGCGCCCTGCGGCGCGCTCCCCTGCGTCATCGACTCTCCTCGCACGGCCGGGCCGGACCCGGCGGGATGGACCGGGCACGCGGCCCGGACTGGCGGAGGCGGACGGGAATCGAACCCGCCAGCCCGAGATGCTCGGGCTCGATGGTTTTGAAGACCACGGCGCCCACCAGGACACGGACGCCTCCCTGGGACGAGGCCGTCGACTCGCGCCGGGCATCCCGTCCCTCGGGAAGACTATCGCTCCCCGCGGGAGCGCCCGGCATCCGGCGCCCGGCGCTCAGCGCTCAGCGCGCGCCGAGCATCGGGCACTCGAAGGGGTCGCGGGCGGCGAGGCCGACCTCGTTGAGGTGGCGCACCACGATGAGGTAGGAGCGGTGCAGCGGGACCTCCGCGTAGGGGACCTCGAGCCGGGCGCAGTGCTCGCGCACGATCTCGCGGGCCCGCGCGAGGTGCGGGCGCGGCATCGACGGGAACAGATGGTGCTCGATCTGGTAGTTCAGGCCGCCGTAGAGCAGCGTGGCCCACCATCCGCCGGCGATGTTGCGGGAGGTGCGCACCTGCTTGGAGAAGAAGTCGAGGCGGGCCGAGGGCGCCACGACCGGCATCCCCTTGTGGTTCGGGGCGAAGGACGCCCCCATGCACACGCCGAACACGGCCACCTGGACCGCGAGGAAGGCGACCGCCATGAGCGGCGGCAGCAGCAGGAAGGCGGGCACGGCGAGCACGGCCGTGCGCCCCAGGATGAGCGCCATCTCGGTGAAGCGGCGCGTCGTGGGGCGGCGGGAGAGCAGGTGACGGGCGCTGTGCAGGTGGAGGTTCAGACCCTCAAGGGTGAGCAGGGGGAAGAACAGCCAGCCCTGGCGCCGGGTGATCCAGCGCCGCAGGCCGCGGGCCTCGGCGGCGTCCGACGGGAGGAACGAGATCGTGTCCACCTCGATGTCCGGGTCCTTGCCCACCTGGTTGGGGTTGCCGTGGTGACGGGAGTGCTTGGAGTCCCACCAGCTGAAGCTGAGGCCCACCACGCCGGCCAGCAGCCGCGCGAGCCGGGTGTTCGCGCGCCCGCCGGCGAGAACCTGACGATGCCCGGCCTCATGGGCGACGAAGGCGATCTGGGTGCAGATCACGCCGAGGGCGGCGGCGATCAGCAGCTGCCACCAGCTCTCCCCCAGCAGGATCATCCCCGCGCCGCACGCGGCGAGCGCGAGCGCGAGCACCACGCCGACCACGGCGTAGTAGCCGCGGGCGCGCTCGAGCAGACCCTCCGCCTTCACCAGCCGGGAGACCTCCACGAAGGCACGCAGCTGCGGAGGGAACGAGGAGGCATCGATCTGGCCGGTCCCGGCTGCGCCGATGGTGGGGGCGCCGGGAGGGGCGGTGGCTCGGGCGGGGGTGAGGGCCGTCATCGGGCACCTGCCTTCGGTGGGACGCCGGTGGCGCCATCGCGGCTGCGCGGGGCGCAGGTGCCGAGGAGTGTCCCGACGCGAGGAGGATACGGGCGCCGCCTGGGAGCCCCACGCATGCCCGCCGGGTCCGGGCCGGGCGTTCCGCTCCTCTGCTCGCCCCCCCCTGTCCACGGGCAGGCCTAGACTCGGGAGCATGACGAGCAGCGACGCCCCAGCTTCTTCTCCTGCCTCCTCCCCCGCCCCGTCGGCGCCGTCGGCCCCGGCCGTCCGTCTGACGACGATGGCCCACGGCGGCGGGTGCGCATGCAAGATCCCGCCGGGCGAGCTCGAGGAGGTCGTAGCGGGTCTCGCCGGGCAGTCCTACGAGCAGGTGGTCGTGGGGCTCGAGGACGGCGACGACGCGGCCGCGGTGCGGATCGACGGCGGCCGGGCGGTGCTCTCCACCGCGGACTTCTTCACCCCCGTCGTCGACGACCCCTACGACTGGGGTCGCATCGCCGCCGCGAACGCGCTCTCCGACGTCTACGCGATGGGCGGCACCCCCGTCGTCGCGATCAACCTCGTGGGCTGGCCGCGGGACGTGCTCCCCTTCGACCTGCTCCGCGAGGTGCTCAGCGGCGGCCTCGCCGTGGGCCAGGAGGCGGGGGTCCCGGTGATCGGCGGGCACAGCGTGGACGATCCCGAGCCCAAGTACGGCATGGCCGTCACGGGCATCGGGGACCCGGAGCGCCTGCTGCGCAACGACGCCGCGGAGGCCGGCCTGCCGATCACGCTGACCAAGCCGATCGGCGTGGGCCTGCTGAACAACCGCCACAAGAGCACCGGCGAGGTGTTCGAGGCGGCGATCGCGACGATGACGCAGCTGAACCGCGACGCCTCGCTCGCCGCGCTCGAGGCCGGGGCGCGCGCCGCGACGGACGTGACGGGCTTCGGCCTGCTGGGGCACCTGCACAAGATGGCCCGGGCCTCCGGGGTGGGCGCCGTGGTCGACCGCTCCGCGGTGCCGCTCGTGGACGGCGCCGCCGAGGCGCTGCGGGACGGCTTCGTCTCCGGCGGCACCCGACGGAACCTCGACTGGGTGCGCCCCCATGTCACGGCCGACGCCGGCCGCACCGAGGAGGACCTGCTTCTGCTCGCGGACGCCCAGACCTCGGGCGGGCTGCTCGTGATCGGCGAGGTCCCCGGCTACCCGGTGATCGGAGAGACCGTGGAGGGCTCCGGGATCCGCGTGCGCTGACCCGCCGTGGTGCCGCGCCGCGGCACCGGGCGCGGGCTCAGGCGCCGGTGGTGATCGAGTCGTCGAACGTGCCGGCCGCCCGTCGGGCCGCGAGCCGCGCCTTCTGCGGCTCGACCACGCGGCGGGGATCCTTCACCGACTCGAGCCCCGCCTCGAGCACGCCGAAGCGGGTGAGCGCGGAGGCGCCCAGCAGGGCGAGGCCGCTCGCGGCCGTGAGCACCCGACCGGCCGTCCGGACCCGGGAGCGCCCCACGCCGGTGCCCGCGCCCGCGGACAGCAGCCCGGAGGCCACGGCCCCCACGCCGCCGGCCACGGCGAGCCGCTCCGCCCAGCGCAGGCGGCGCCCCGCCCGGCCGGTCTCGAGCGGCTCCGCCTCGAGCGGGTGCATCGACGCCTTCATGCGGTGCATGCTCAGCAGGTCCCCCGCGACGCCCGCCGCGGCGAGGGCCCGTGCGGGCCCCAGCTCGGTTCCCGGGGCGAGGACGAGGGCGGCGCCCGCGGAGGCGAGGGTCGCCGAGGAGCCGAACAGCAGCGGCAGGTCGTGCCGGCCGGCGGACCAGGTGGGCACGGCCGTGTCCCCGAGCAGGCCGCCGGTGTAGGTGGCGAGCAGCGCGCCGGTGCCCGCCTGGGCGATCGCGGCGGGCGTGTCGAGAGCGTGCAGAGCGGGGCGCAGCGGGCCCAGCGGCAGCCGCTCCCTGCTCAGGCGGTCCACCTCGATGAGGGCGCTCACGCCCGCGACCGCTCCGGAGGCGGAGAGGATCCAGGTGCCCATGCTCATGAAGCTTGTGATCTTCACGGTGCGCATCATGTTGAGGAAGCGCTCCGGGCGGCCGAGGTCGACGACCAGGGCCGGGGTGCCCACCCCGATCGCGCCGAGGGCCGTGAGCCGGGCCGCGCGGCGCAGGCCGGGGCGACCGCTCGCGTGCGCGCCGAGCGCCAGCAGGCCGGAGCCGCCGGCGACGCCGCCCACGAACAGGTACAGCGCGATCGGCTCCTCCCACGGCGGCGCCTTGACGATGGGCCGCCCGTAGTAGGACTCGAACTCCATGTCCCCCACGAGGGACATCTCGCGGTCGCCGGCATCCGCTCCCGCGCCGCGGCGCTTCCCGGCGGCGTCGAGCGGGCGCCGGCCTTCGGTGCTGCCGGAGGAGGCCGGCCGACGGCGGCGGCGCGGGCGCTCGGGCGGGCGGTCCGCGTCGAAGGGCGTGAGGGTCATCGGCGTGCCCCCAGGAAGGCGAGGGCCGTCGCGGCGGCCATGCCGAGCGCGGCGACGCCCACCTGCCGCATCATCATCGGCATGTCCTTCGTGGGGACCTGCGGGTCCGGCGGGAGGCCGTAGACCTCGGGCTCGTCCAGAAGCAGGAACACCGAGCCGGTGCCGCCCACGCCGTCGGCGCTGTTCGCGCCGTAGAGCCGGGCCTCGGTGCGGCCCTGGGAGTGCATCTGCGCGAGCCGGTCCCGGGCCTCCTCGACGAGGTCCTCGCGGTCGCCGAAGGTGATCGACTGGGTGGGGCAGGTGGCGGAGCAGGCGGGCTGCTCGCCGTCCACGAGCCGGTCGTAGCAGAGCGTGCACTTGTTCGCCGTGCCGCGGTGCGGGACGGGCTCCTCGCGGTCCACCTTCGCGGAGACGGTGCCGTCGTCGCGACGCTCGATGACGCCGAAGGGACAGGCGCCCACGCAGGTGCCGCAGCCGTTGCAGACGTCGGACTGCACGACGACCGATCCGAACTCGGAGCGGAAGATCGCGCCCGTGGGGCACACGTCCAGGCAGCCCGCGTTCGTGCAGTGCTTGCACACGTCCGAGGACATGAGCCAGCGGAACTCGGGGGTGTCCGGCGGCGTCGTGTCCGCTCCCGCGGCGGGCACCGCCCGCTCCTTGGGGCCGATGCTCGGCATCCCGAGGCTCACGAGCTTCCGGCCGGACTCGCGGGCCTCCTCGATGCGGTCCTTGGTCTGCTCGACGAAGGCCACGTGGCGCCAGGTGTTCGCACCGAGGGCGCCCGTGTTGTCGTAGCTCGAGCCGAGGATCTCGAGGTCGCCGTCGACCGGGTTGCGGTTCCACTCCTTGCAGGCGACCTCACAGGCCTTGCAGCCGATGCAGATCGACGTGTCGGTGAAGAACCCCTTGCGCTCCGTACCGGCGCCCCAGCCGGCATCGGCCGCGGGGCCCTCCGGTCCGGCGAGCAGGGGCGGCAGCGGCGGGGTCATCGGTTCCTCATCTCGCGCTGGGACGGCTGGGCGACGGGCACGGCGGGCGCCTCCTCCGGTCCGCGCGCGTGGTGCGCGACGGACTCGTCGGTCGGGTCGAGCTGCGCGTCGCGCGGGGTCTCCGGTCGCTCGAGCACGTGGTGCTCGGCGTCCACGATGCCCGCCCGGCGACGGTACTCCTCGACGAGCTCGAGCAGCGCGGGGCCGCGCGGGCGGCGCCCCGGCCGGATCGCGCACGCGTTGTTCTTGGAGTTCTGGATCTGGGTGTTGGCGTCGAGGTTCATGCCGATGAGGTCGTTGACCCCGTCGCCCGTGACGATCGCCTGGTCCCCGCGGGCCCAGTGGTAGGGCAGGCCCACCTGGTGGATCGTGCGGTCCCCGATCCGCAGGGGCGTCATCCGCTCGGTGACCAGGACCTTC
This sequence comes from Brachybacterium sp. SGAir0954, assembly GCF_005490785.1. Taxonomy (GTDB): domain Bacteria; phylum Actinomycetota; class Actinomycetes; order Actinomycetales; family Dermabacteraceae; genus Brachybacterium; species Brachybacterium rhamnosum. The sequence goes on from NZ_CP027295.1 coordinate 3,129,646, forward strand.
GTCTCGATCGCGGAGCGGGCGGAGATCACCGTCGCCCAGCCGTACGGCTCGAGGCCGACCTCGGCGGCGAGCTCCGGGGAGACCTCCATGTACAGCTCGGGCTGCAGCTCGGAGAGGTAGGGCAGGAAGCGGCTCATGCCGCCCGCCGTGTGGTGCTCGGTGATGCGGTAGGTCGTGAACACGTACGGGTATACGCGCCCGCCGAGGCCCAGGGCGCCGGGCGAGTTGAGGTTGTCCTCCCCCGCCTTGAATCCCACCCGGGTCGGGTTGGACTGCTGGAGGTACAGCGGGTTCGGGACCGTGGACTCGGGCGCCTCGTAGTGCGTGGGCAGGGGTCCGTCGACCAGGCCGGTCGGGGCGAAGAGCCAGCCGCGGCCGTCGGCCTGCATGATGAAGGCGTCGGTGCCGGCCAGCGCCGCGGCGCCGCCCTTCCCCGGCTCGCCGGGATCGTCGGGGCGCTTCGTCGCCGGGAAGTCGGGGACGTCGTCCCCGACCCAGTGGCCCTGCTCCTCGTCCCACCACACGAGCTTCTTGCGCTCGCTCCACGGCCTGCCCTCGGCGTCCGCGGAGGCGCGGTTGTAGAGGATCCGGCGGTTCGCGGGCCATGCCCAGCCCCAGTCCGCGGCGATCTCGTCCTGCTCGGCGCCGGGGGTGCGGCGGCGGGCCTGGTTGACGCCGTCAGCGAAGACGCCGGCGTAGATCCAGCAGCCGCCGTCGGTCGAGCCGTCGGCCGTCATCTCCGCGAAGGCGGAGAGCGGCTGCCCGGCCTTCTCCCCCGTGAGGTGGCGGCCGTTGATCTCCGCGAGCACCGCCTCCGCCTCGACCTCGCCGTGCTCGTCCGTCGGGTAGTCCCAGGTGAGGTCGAGCAGCGGCCGGTCCCGCGGGTCGGTGGAGCCGGCGAGCTTCTCGCGCACGCGCCGGCCCAGCTCGTAGAGGAAGTCCAGCTCGCTGCGGGCATCGCCCGGCGGGTCGACGGCCTTGTCGCGCCACTGGACCATGCGCTGGGTCTGCGTGAAGGAGCCGGCCTTCTCGGTGTGGTTCGCGGCGGGCAGGAAGAAGACCTCGGTGCCGATGTCCTCGGTGCGCATCTCCCCGGTCTCGATCTCCGGGCCGTCCTTCCAGAAGGTCGCCGACTCGATCATGTGGAAGTCGCGCACCACGAGCCACTTGAGGTGGCTCATCGCCTCCCGCTGGAGCCGCCCGTTCGCGGAGCCCACCGCCGGGTTCTGGCCCAGCAGGAAGAAGCCGTCGACCCCGTCCTCGAGCATCCGCATCGTCGTCTGGTAGGTGCCGTGGGCGCCGGTCAGCTTCGGCAGGTAGTCGTAGGCCCAGTCGTTCTCGGCGGTCGCCGCGTCACCCCACCAGGCCTTCAGCAGGTTCACCGTGTATGTCTCCGCGTTCGCCCAGAAGCCCTTCTGCTCCTTGTGGCCGATCGCGTCGACGTACTCCCGGAAGTCGTCCTGACCGGCCTTCGGCATCGGCAGGTAGCCGGGGAGGATGTGGTAGAGCGTCGGGATGTCCGTGGAGCCCTGGATCGTGGCGTGGCCGCGCATCGCCATGATCCCGGAGCCGGGCCGGCCCACGTTCCCGAGCAGGAGCTGCAGCACGCCCGCGGTGCGGATCATCTGCGCGCCGCCCTGGTGCTGGGTCCAGCCCAGCGCGTAGACGAAGCAGGTGGTGCGCTCGCGGCCGGAGGCGGAGGTGATCGACTCCGCGAGGTAGGCGAAGTCCTCCGGCGAGATGCCGCAGGTGGCCTCCACCATCTCCGGGGTGTACCGGGCGTAGTGGCGCTTCAGCACCTGGAAGACGCTGCGCGGGTGCTGCAGGGACTCGTCCCGCTCGGGCAGGCCGCGCCGCACCTGCTCGTGCTCGCCCGCGTACGCCCAGGTCGCGTTGTCATAGGTGCCGGTCTCCGGGTCGTAGCCGGAGAACAGGCCCTCGCCGTCCTCGGCGTCCGCGTACTCCTCGGAGAGGATCGTCGAGGCGTTCGTGAACAGCCGCACGTACTCCTCGAACCACAGGTCGTTCTCGAGCACGTGGCGGATCAGCCCGCCCAGCAGCACGACGTCGGTGCCCGTGCGGATCGGCACGTGGCGGTCCGCGTTGGCGGAGGTGCGGGTGAACCGCGGGTCCACGTGGATCACGCGCGCGCCGCGCTTCTTCGCCTCCATGACCCACTGGAAGGCGACCGGGTGCGCCTCCGCCATGTTGGATCCCTCGATGACGATGCAATCAGCGTTCGCGATGTCCTGCACCGACTGCGTCGCGCCGCCGCGTCCGAACGAGGCTCCCAGACCGGGAACCGTCGCGGAGTGTCATATGCGCGCCTGATTCTCCATCTGGATGGCGCCCGCGGCGGTGAAGAACTTCTTCGCGAGGTAGTTCTCCTCGTTGTCGATGGTCGCGCCGCCGAGGCTCGCGATGCCCATCGTCCGCCGCAGCGGATGGCCGTGCTCGTCCTCGTCCTGCCAGTGGTTCCGGCGCGCCTCGAGGAAGCGGTCCGCGATCATGTCCACCGCGGTGTCGAGGTCGAGGTCCTGCCAGTCGCTCGCGTAGGGGGCGCGATAGCGCACCGTCGTCTGCCGCAGCGGGGAGTTGACGAGCTGCTCGCTCGCGGCGCCCTTGGGGCAGAGCCGGCCGCGGGAGACCGGCGAGTCGGGGTTGCCCTCGATATGCACGACCTTGCCGTCACGATGGTAGACCCGCTGGCTGCAGCCCACCGCGCAGTAGGGGCAGACGCTCTCGGTCATGCCGTCCGCCGTAGCGGTGCGCGGCGTGGTGGCGCGGGTCACCGGCGACATCACCGCGACGCCGCGGCCCGTCCGATCGGCGCCGCGCAGCTGGCGCAGCACCGGCCAGTTCAGGAGCACAGGTCGAGCCATGGGATCGATGCTAACAGTCCGATGACCGGCGGGGGGTCACGACGGCCCGGCCGGGGATCAGCGGTCGAGGGCTCAGACCTCGTCGCCCGACGGGGCGCCCGCCTCCTCCTCGCGGATCCGCTCGTGGTGGCGGATGACCTCGGTGACGATGAAGCGCAGGAACGCCTCCGCGAAGGTCGGGTCGAGGCCGGCGTCGTCCGCGAGCGCCCGCAGGCGGTCGATCTGGGCCTGCTCGCGGCTGGGATCCGCCGGCGGCAGGCCGTGCTCGGCCTTCAGCCGGCCCACACGCTGCGTGTGCGAGAAGCGCTCGGCCAGGAGATGCACGAGCGCGGCGTCGATGTTGTCGATGCTGCGCCGCTCGAGCGCGAGCACCTCACGCGCCCGGGCGACGTCCTCCGGGTCCGAGCCCGGCGCGGTGGGGGCCTCGGCCATCAGGCGCTCCGATCGCGGCGGTCGCCCGCCTCGTCGCGCTCGGCCTCCGAGGTGGTGAGCATGAGCGGGGGCCGCCCCTCGGTGATGACGCCCTCGGTGATGACCACCTTGGCGACGTCGTCCCGGGAGGGGACCTCGAACATGACCGGCTGCAGCGACTCCTCGAGGATCGCCCGCAGTCCGCGGGCGCCGGTGCCGCGGGCGATCGCCTTCTCCGCGATCGCCTCGAGGGCGCCGCGGTCGAAGTCGAGCTCCACGCCGTCCAGGCGGAACATCTTCTGGTACTGGCGGGCGAGCGCGTTGCGGGGCTCGGTGAGGATCGAGATGAGGGCCTCGCGGTCCAGGTTCGAGACGCTCGTGATCACGGGCAGGCGGCCGATGAACTCGGGGATCAGCCCGAACTTCAGGAGGTCCTCCGGCAGCAGCTCGCCGTAGATCTGCTCCTGCTCCATGGGGGTGTGGAGGTCCGCGCCGAAGCCGATGCCGCGGCGACCGATCCGGTTGCCGATGATGTCCTCGATGCCCGCGAACGCGCCGGCGACGATGAACAGCACGTTCGTCGTGTCGATCTGGATGAAGTCCTGGTGGGGGTGCTTGCGGCCGCCCTGCGGCGGCACCGCGGCGACCGTGCCCTCGAGGATCTTCAGCAGCGCCTGCTGCACGCCCTCGCCGGAGACGTCGCGCGTGATCGACGGGTTCTCCGCCTTGCGGCCGATCTTGTCGACCTCGTCGATGTAGATGATGCCGCGCTGCGCCTTCTCGACGTCGTAGTCGGCGGCCTGGAGGAGCTTGAGCAGGATGTTCTCGACGTCCTCGCCCACGTACCCGGCCTCGGTGAGGGCGGTCGCGTCCGCCATCGCGAAGGGGACGTCGAGCATCCGGGCGAGGGTCTGGGCGAGGTAGGTCTTGCCGCAGCCGGTGGGGCCCACGATCATCACGTTGGACTTCGCGACCTCGACGCCGTCGAGCTCGTCCGGCGCCTCGGCCTCGCCGTCCTCCTCCGCATGGACCGCGGCGGGTCCGGGGCGACCGCCCTTGCCGGCCGGCGCGGGACCGGCGGCGGCCTGGGCCTCCTGGGCGCGCACCCGCTTGTAGTGGTTGTAGACGGCGACCGCGAGGGAGCGCTTGGCCGGCTCCTGCCCCACCACGAACTGCTCGAGGAAGTCGAAGATCTCCTTCGGGGACGGCAGCGGCTCCTGCTTCTCGGGAGCGGGCTGCGCGGCCTGGATCTCCTCGGCGATGATCTCGTTGCACAGCTCGATGCATTCCTCGCAGATGTACACCTGCGGGCCCGAGATCAGCCGCTCCACCTGCTTCTGCGACTTGCCGCAGAAGGAGCACTTGAACACGTCGGCTCCGTCGCTCGTGCGCGCCATGACCGTCCTCTTTCTCTCCCGACGGGGAGCGGTGGGGTCTCGGGGGGGGAAGTTCCGGTGCGGGCCAGGACCGCCTGGACCACGGTAGCCCAGCACGGCCGGGCGGGGACGGAGGCGCGCGGCCCCGACCTCCGCGGGGGAGGTCGGGGCCGCGCGTCCGGATCAGCGGGCGATCTGGCCCGGCACGTCCTTGCGGCTCGCGAGGACCTGGTCGACCAGGCCGTAGTCGCGTGCGCTCGCGGCGGTGAGGATCTTGTCGCGCTCGATGTCGCGGCTGATCTCCTCGGCGGCGCGTCCCGTGTGATGGGCGAGGGTCTGCTCGAGCCACTCGCGCATGCGCAGGATCTCGTTGGCCTGGATCTCGATGTCCGAGGCCTGACCGCCGCCGCCCTGGCCGCCCATGGCGGGCTGGTGGATGAGGATGCGGGCGTTGGGCAGCGCGAGGCGCTTGCCGGGGCTGCCGGCGGCGAGCAGCACGGCGGCCGCGGAGGCGGCCTGGCCGAGGCACACCGTGGTGATGTCCGGCTTGATGTACTGCATCGTGTCGTAGATGGCCGTCAGCGCCGTGAAGGAGCCGCCGGGGCTGTTGATGTAGAGCGTGATGTCACGGTCGGGGTCCTGGGACTCCAGGACGAGCAGCTGCGCCATGACGTCGTCGGCCGAGGCGTCGTCCACCTGCACGCCGAGGAAGATGATGCGGTCCTCGAAGAGCTTGGTGTACGGGTCCTGGCGCTTGAAGCCGTAGGCGGTGCGCTCCTCGTACTGGGGCAGCACGTACCGGCTGGTGGGCATCGGGCCGGCCTGGGCGAAGCCGGCGAGGCGGGGATCGAAGGTCACGGGTTCTCCTGATGAGGTGAGGTCGAGTGGGTCGGAGAGGACGCAGGAGGCGCAGGAGGCGCCGAGGGGATCAGCCCTCGGTGCCGCCGCCGCCCGTGACGTCGCCGGCGCGGGTGACGATCTGGTCGATGAAGCCGTACTCGAGGGCCTCCGGCGCGGTGAACCAGTGGTCGCGGTCGGCGTCGGCGGTGACCTGCTCGAGGGACTTGCCCGTCTGCTGCGCCGTCAGCTCGGCCATCTGCTGCTTCATGGAGAGGATGAGCTCGGCCTGGATCTTGATCTCCGAGGCGGTGCCGCCCAGGCCGCCGAGCGGCTGGTGCAGGAGCACGCGCGTGTGCGGGGTCGCGTATCGCTTGCCGGGCGTGCCGGAGGACAGCAGGAACTGCCCCATCGACGCCGCCATGCCCATGGCCACGGTCACGACGTCGGGCTGGATGAACTGCATCGTGTCGTAGATGGCCATGCCCGCGGTGATGGAGCCGCCGGGGCTGTTGATGTAGAGGTAGATGTCCTTCTCGGGGTCCTCGGCGGCGAGGAGCAGCATCTTCGCGCAGATCGCGTTGGCGTTCTCGTCGCGGACCTCGGAGCCCAGCCAGACGATGCGCTCGCGCAGCAGGCGCTGGTAGACGTTGTCGTCGAGGCCCAGGGGGTAGTCCCCGGCCGCGGCACGGGGCCGGTTCTCGGTGCTCTGGGAGGTCACGGGTGTCTCCTTCGTGGCGGGTGGTGCGATGGGGTCGACTCTAGGCGGTGCCCCGGGGCCTCCGGGGTGCTGTTCGCCGCGGGCGCACACTCGTCGGCAGCCGAGGGGCGAGGCCCCGAAATCCCCTCGCGGGGCGCCGCGGATGTGGTTCACACCCTTCCCGATGGTCAAGCCTCCCCCCGTTTCGGTCACCTTGACTGTTTCCGGGTAAAGCTCCGGGCAAGGACCCGGACGAGGTGCTTCAAGACCACTACCCCGGGCTGTCCCCCACCCCTACGTTGGTACCGCCCCCCCACGGAGCGCCACCGCCCTGGGATGCACGACGTACTGCACGTACCCCCGATCCGCTCGGGGTCGGAAGGAACCACTGCTCATCATGGCTCAGCACAACTCGCACCGCGCCGCCGGCCGCGCCGTCACCCCCCTCGTCTCCGCGAACCGCGCCGCCCGCGGTCTCGGCGGCGCCGCCGTCCTCGGCACCGTCCTCGTCGGCACCGCCTTCGCCGGCACCGCCGCCAACGCGACCCCCGCCGCGCCGGCCGCCCCTGCCGCCGCCACCGCGGCCCCCGCCGCGCCCACCGAGGCCTCCGCCGCGAAGCTCACCAGCACCCAGAAGCTGCGCTCCGGCGACCGCGGCAACGCCGTCGAGGACCTGCAGAGCGCCCTCAACGACAACGGCGCGAACCTCGCCGAGGACGGCGTCTTCGGCAAGAAGACCAACTCCGCGGTGCGCGAGTACCAGAGCGAGCACGGCCTGGCCGTGGACGGCGTCGTGGGCTCCAAGACCCGCGCGTCCCTCAACGGCGGCGAGTCGATCCGCACCTCCGGCGCCTCCGCCAGCACCTCGAGCTCTTCCAGCTCCTCCAGCTCGATCGTGGACCGCGCCCGCTCCGTCATCGGCACCCGGTACACCTGGGCCGGCAACTCCCCGAGCGAGGGCTTCGACTGCTCCGGCCTGACCCAGTACGCCTACAAGGCTGCCGGCATCTCGCTGCCCCACTCCAGCAGCGCGCAGGGCTCCGGCGGCCGCTGGATCTCCCAGTCCGAGGCCCAGGCGGGCGACCTCGTCGTCTACTCGGGCCACGTCGCGATCTACGTCGGCAACGGCCGCATCATCGACGCCTCCGGCTCGAAGCAGCAGGTCGTCGAGCGCGACATCTGGGGCTCCCCCAAGGGCTTCGTCACCTACCGCTGATCCGCGCGGCCACCGCGCCGCCGATCACCACCGAGAGGACCCGGTCCCCGCAGCTGCGGGGGCCGGGTCCTCCGTCGTGCGGGCAGGTCCCGTGGGACAGGTGCACGGGACATCCACGAGGGACGGGCGAGCACATGCCCCGCCCCCGTCGGGCTCACCGGCGCAGCGGTCGATACACGCGGCCGAACGCCCGCTCCGCCCCGGGGATCGGCCCCACGAGCTGCACGTCGACGCGGCGCCCGCCCGGGACCTCGAACAGACGGGTCCCGTCCCCCAGCAGGACGGGCGCGCACATCACCTGGATCTCGTCGACGAGACCCGCCTCGAGCGCCTGCCGCGCGATGTCCGCGCTGATGATCTGGATCTCGCCCTCGCCGGCGATCTCCTGCGCCCGCCGCAGCGCCTCCCGGACGTCGCAGTCCCAGGCGAGGACCGTGTCGTCCCCGGCGAGCTCCTCGGGCCGGTGGGTCAGGATGATCTCCGTCCCGGACCACGCCCCGCCGTACGCCTCGGAGGTCAGCTCCCCGCGGGTCTCCCGCTGGGCGAGGGCGGCGTCGTAGCCGCGGCGCCCGGAGATGATCACCGCGACCGGCGCCGCAAGTGTCGCGGTCAGATCGGGCCCCTCGGGCTCCGGGGCGGCGGCCTCGCGCGCGGCGATCTCCTCGAGCCAGCTCATGTCGTGACCGGGGGAGGCGAGGAAACCGTCGATCGATGCGGTGAATCCCCAGACGACCGTACCCATCCCGTTCCTCCTCGTGGCGGTGGGCCCCGAGTCTGCCACGGCCGCCGGGACGACGGAACGGGCCGCCACCCCGGAGGGTGACGGCCCGTTCCTGTGCTCGCGGAGCCCGCGCGCGGCGGGTCAGCGAGCGGTGATCACTCGGCCTCGGTGGCCTCGGTCGCCTCGGCGGCCTTCTTGGCCGGCGCCTTCTTGGCGGGCGCCTTCTTGGCCGGGGCCTTCTTGGCGGCGGGCTTCTTCTCGGCGGCGTCGGCGGCGGCCGGCTCCTCGGCGTCGGCAGCGGCGGCCTTCTTCGCCGGGGCTCTCTTCGCGGGAGCCTTCTTGGCCGGAGCCTTCTTGGCCGGGGCCTTCTTCGCGGGCGCCTTCTCCTCAGCGGCCTCGTCGGCAGCGGCGGCGTCCTCGGACTCGGCGGACTCCTCGGCCTTCGCCAGGCCCAGGTCGAGGACCTCGCCCTTCTCGTTCTTCACGACGACCTCGGAGAGGGCGACGTCGAGGGCCTTGGAGCGCTGGACCTCGGAGAAGATCTGCTCGAGCTGGCCGGACTGGGCGAGCATCTGCAGCAGCTGGTTCGGCTCGATGCCGTACTGCGCGGAGAGCTGCGTCATGTAGTCCATGAGATCGTTCTGCTCGATGGAGACCTCGCGGGTCGCGTGGATCTCGTCGAGCAGGAACTGGGTCCGGATCGCCTTGACGGTGTCCTCGCGGATCTCCTCGGCGTGCGGGTCGCCCGCCTCCTTGCCCTCGTTCTGCAGGTGGGACAGGATCTCGTCCTCGACCAGCTGCTCGGGCACGGGGATCTCGAGGTCCTCGAGGAGCTTCTCGAGGAGCGCGTTGCGGGCGAGGCCCACGCGGTTCGAGGTGGCGTCCGCCTCGGCCTGCTTCTTGAGGTCGTCCTTGAGCTCGTCGATGGTGTCGAACTCGGAGGCGAGCTCGGCGAACTCGTCATCGGCCTCGGGGAGCTCGCGCACCTTGACGGACTGCGCGGTCACGGAGATCTGGGCGTCCTCGCCCGCGCGGTCGCCACCGGCGAGCTGCGAGACGAAGGTGGTGGACTCGCCGGAGGAGAGGCCGATGAGCGCCTCGTCCAGGCCCTCGAGCATGTTGCCCTCACCGATCTGGTACGAGACGCCCTCGACGGACTCGATCTCCTCGCCCTCGATGGTGGCCTTCATGTCGAGCGAGACGAAGTCGCGGTCCGCGGCGGGACGGTCGACGCCCACGAGGGTGCCGAAGCGCTCGCGGAGCTGGTCCAGGCGCACCTGCACGGCGTCGTCGTCGACGGTCGGCTCCTCGATCTCGAGCTCGACGGAGGAGAACTCCGGGAGATCGAACTCGGGGCGGACGTCCTGCTCGACGGTGAAGACGAGGTCTCCCTCGTCCTTGCCGTCCAGGCCGGGGATCTCGACGACCTCGACCTCGGGGCGGCCGACGGGCTTGATCTCCGCCTCCGCGGCGGCCTTCTGGTAGAAGTCCGGCAGGGAGTCGTTGACGGCCTCCTGCAGGATCGCCGGACGGCCGAAGCGCTGCTCGACCAGACGGCTGGGGACCTTGCCCTTGCGGAAGCCCGGGATCTGCACCTGGTCGGCGATCTTGACGGTGGCGGCCTCGACGGCCGGCTTCAGCTCGTCGAACGGCACCTCGACGGTGAGCTTCACCCGGGTGGGGCCGAGCTTCTCGGACGCGGTCTTCACTGGTCAGGTCTCCCTGTTCATCGGTGGTCTAGGACGTGTGTTGTCACGGGCGCCCCCGGCGCGGCCGCAGGCGGCGACCCGGCGGGCGGAGTCGGGGTGACAGGATTTGAACCTGCGACTTCCCGCTCCCAAAGCGGGTGCTCTACCAAGCTGAGCTACACCCCGGAGGGCAACCCGCCAGATACTACCGGTTCACGCGCGGGGCCGCGCTCGCCGTCCCTCCGCGCTGTGAGGAGACCCATGCCCGCGACGGGGCGCGCGGCACGGCCGGGGGCGCCGGGATCTGGTTCAATAGGCCTCGCCGCACGAGCGGGACCATCGAGAGATGCCCGCCCCACGGCCCGGGCCTGTCCCCCGCCTCACGGCATCGGTGCAGGCCACGCGGATGTAGCTCAATGGTAGAGCCTCAGTCTTCCAAACTGATTACGCGGGTTCGATTCCCGTCATCCGCTCGCTGCAGCACCGAAGGGCCCCGGTTCCGACCGGGGCCCTTCGCCGTCCCGGCACGTCGGCCCTCCCTGCCCGGCGCGGACGCCCGGGCGTGGAACCATGGGCACCATGACCGTGCCCGAGACCACCGCCCCGTTCCGCTTCCCCGTCGCCGGCCGCTACGCCGGTATGGCGTCCTCGCCGCTGAAGAGCATCTTCGACCTCGCCGCCGCACCCGGCGTGGTCTCCTTCGCCGGCGGCATCCCGGACCCGGAGCTGTTCGACCTCGGCACCGTCACCGCCGCCTACGACTGGGTGCTCTCCCACCAGGGGTCCCGCGCGCTCCAGTACGGGGTGAGCGAGGGCGAGCCCGAGCTGCGTGTGCAGGCCGCGCGGCGCGTCTCCCGCACCCTGCCCACCGACGCCTCGCAGATCCGGGTCACCTCCGGCTCCCAGGAGGGGCTGTTCGTCGTCGCGGAGGCGCTGCTCGAGCCCGGTGACGTGGTGCTCGTGGAGTCCCCGACCTACCTCGCGGCGGTGCAGGCCTTCGCCGTGCACGGCGCGCGGATGGTGGGCGTCGCGACGGACGACGACGGCGTGGACCCGGCAGCGCTCGAGGAGGCGATCCGCACGCATCACCCGCGGATGGTCTACCTCATCCCCTCCTTCCAGAACCCGACGGGCCGGACGATGCCGCTCGAGCGTCGTCGCGCGGTCGCCGAGGTGCTGCTGCGCCACGAGGTCCCCCTCATCGAGGACGACCCCTACGGCGAGCTGTCCTTCACGGGCGTCGTCATGCCGCCGATCGCCTCGCTCCCCGGCATGGCGGAGCGCACCCTGCTGCTGAACTCCATGAGCAAGCTCATGAGCCCGGGCGTGCGGATCGGCTGGATCCGCGGCGAAGGGCCGGTCCTGGAGACGCTCGCCGTCGCGAAGGCGGCGATCTCGATGCAGTCCTCCGTGGTGGACCAGCTGATGGTCGCCCGGTATCTCGAGACGGCGGAGCTCGACGCGCACGTGAGGACGGTCAGCGCGGTCTACCGGGAGCGGCGGGACGCGCTCGCCGAGGCCCTCGCGCCGGTGCTGCCCGCGGGCGCGCACGTGACCCGGCCCGAGGGCGGCATGTTCCTGTGGGCCGCGCTCGGCGAGGGGTACGACGCGCAGGAGATGCTCGCGGACGCGGTCGCCGCGGGCGTCGCCTACCTGCCCGGCTGGTCGTTCTTCGCGGAGGACCCGGACCGCTCGACGATGCGGCTGAGCTTCGTCACCCACTCCCCCGCGGTGATCGCGGAGGCGATCGGCCGGCTCGGCGAGGTCATCGCGCGCCACGGCGGCCGCTGAGCCCTCCGCATCAGGGCCTGCTCAGCGGGCGTCCTGTCCCGGGGGCGCGGTCCACCGCAGCGTCACCCGGAACCCCGTGCGGCGGCGCACGCGGGCGCCGGGCAGGTGCCCATGGGCGAGCTCGCGCAGCTCCGCCGTCGAGAAGGCCGCGTCCGTGATCGTCATCGCGTCCTCGCGCCGTCCCGGCCCGGCGGCGTCGGCCGGCGGAAGCGCCCGCACGGGGCACGGGTGCTTCACGAGACCGATCAGCGGGTTGGTGAGCACGTTCGTGAGGTCCCAGATCCGGTCCGCCGGGCCGACGGGCCGCACGAGGCTCACGACGAGCAGCCGTCCTCCCGGGCGCAGCAGCGCCCGGGCCTGGGCGAAGGCGGCGACGGGGTCCTGGTGGTGGAGCGAGGCGATCATCGAGACCGCGTCGTAGGCGCCGTGGCGGGACGGGTCCGCGGCGTGCTCGGCGAGCGTGCGGCGGGCGATGTGCACGCCGTCGAGGTCCCGCAGCGCGCTCGCGGCGGCGTAGGCCATGCGTGCGTCGGGGTCGATGCCCTCGACCTCGGCGGCGACGCCTCGCAGCGCGCGGGCGAGGTCGCCGCGGCCGCTGCCCACGTCGAGCACGCGCCGGGCACCGGCGGGGACGCCCGCGAGGACCCAGCGGTGGAAGTGGGCGTTGTGGTCCCACGGGCGGCGGGCGTTCCAGCGTCCGAGCTGCCTCCCCGCGGCCCGCACGAGGGCGTTCCTCGTGGTGCGCAGGTCGAAGGGCTCGCGGGGGCCGTCGGCGGTCATGCGCGCAGCGCCCGGAGCCGGAGGGCGGTCATGAGGGCGAGCAGCGCGCCGATCAGCGCGGCGGCGGCGAGCGCCGCGGGGAGCCCGAGCCCGGCGGCCAGGACGAGCGCTCCCCCGGTCGCGAGGGCGAGGAGGAGCGCGTCGGACTGCCAGGCGAGCAGGGGGAGCACGGAGGCGTCCCCCTGGGCGGTGGGCAGGGGGACGGTGAGGGCGAGCGGCATGGGACCTTTCGCGGCGTCCCGCAGGCGGGCCGGGACGAGCAGGAGGGCGAGCAGCAGCGCCGGGGCGAGGTGCTCGAGGGGAAGGGGGTAGAGGAGCGCGACGGGCACGCTCCCGGCCGCCGCGAGCAGGACCATCAGCGACGTCGGGGCGATGAGGTGGAGGACCGCCTGCACCGGGGCGGACTGCCCGAACAGGGCGGGCGCGCCGAGGGTGTGCACCGCATGGCGGAGCCCGTCCACGAAGGGCCCGCTGCCGAGCCACACGCCCAGCGTGCCGACGAGCACGGCGACGACCGCGGCGGGCCCCGTCACGAGGGTCGCCCCGGCGGTGAGCAGGGCGGCGCCGGCGATCACGCCGATCGCGCCGTGGGCGCTGCGCCCCGGGCTGCGCAGCCACGCCACGGCGTCGCGGCGCGCGTAGACCAGCGCGAGAGGGCCGGGGCCGACGGCCGGGAGCCGGCGCCCCGCACGGGGCGGGCTGCGGAAGCCGGCGGCGGCGCCCGCGAGGTCGCCCGCGTCCGCACTCGTGCGGGCGGCGTCCCAGCGCAGGGACTGCTCGAGCAGCACCGCGCCGCGCAGGCGGTCCAGCAGCGCCCACCCGATGACGGCGGCGAGCAGGCCCGCGGCCGCGATCCCGAGGGCCCACGGCCAGGGGAGGGCACCGGCCGGCACCGGTCCGGGGATCAGGGCGGCCGGTCCGGCCTGCCCCGGCAGTGCGAGCACGAGACCCAGGGCGAGCACCCCGACCGCAAGCAGCGGTCGCGCGGCGGGGGCCAGCAGCTCCCCGGTGAGCCAGCACAGGCCGAGCAGCAGGCCGGTGCCGGTCGCGGCGACCAGCAGCGCGGCGAGCTCCGCGCCGGAGGCGACGTCGGCATCCAGCAGCACGGTGCCCACGACCGCGGCGGTCAGGAGGCACGCCCCGAGCGGGACGAGCAGGGCGCGGGCGGCGGGACGGCTCAGCACGGTGCGTCGGCGGAGCGCGCTGCCGGCGAGTGTCGTCGTGAGGAAGGGGTCCAGCAGCGCCGGGCCGCGGGTGCCGCCCACGAGCACGGCGCCCGCCGCGGCGACGGCCACGGCGAGCACGGCGATCGTGGGCGCGGCGGGGGCGAGCAGCAGCGGGAGCACGTCGGGCCGCGCGAGCAGGCCGCCGACGCTCCCCAGGGCGGGGACGACGAGCACGAGGACCGAGATGACGACGAGGTAGAGGAGCTCCACCTGCGCCCAGGTGCCGCGGGCGGTGGAGCGACCGGCCCAGACCTCACGGACCCCGGCGAGATCACCGCTCATCGGGCGGCGCCCACCGTGCCGGCCGCCGTGAGCGTGAGCTCGGCGGTCGCGAGGGAGTCGACGAGCGCGGGGCTGTGGCTCGCGAGGACGATCGCGGCGCCGGCCCCCGCCCGTGCGCGCAGGGCGTCGGCGACGAGGGTGAGACGGTCGGGATCCAGCCGCTGCTCGGGCTCGTCGAGCAGCAGCACCCGGGAGGGGCGCCCGAGGGTCAGGGCGAGGGCGAGGAGCTGGGACTGCCCGCTCGAGAGCTCGTGCGGGAAGCGCGCGGCGAGCGAGGACAGCGCGAGCTCCTCGAGCAGGGCGTCGGCCTCCTCCTGCGCGGGGCCGGCCGCCCGGCCCCAGGTCGCGCCGAGGAATCGGAGGTGCTCGCGGACGGTGAGGTCGCGGGCCGTCTGCGGGGGGCCGATGAGCGCGGCGAGCGCGGCGCGCAGGGCGGGGTCGCGGTCGTCGGGGGCGTGGCCGAGCACCTCGATGCTGCCCGTGGAGGGGCGTCGCAGTCCCGCGAGGAGGCGCAGGAGGGTCGTCTTCCCGGAGCCGTTGTGGCCCCTCAGCGCGAGCACCTCGCCCGCGTCGACCCGGAGGGAGACGGGGCTGAGCAGCTCGACCTCCCCTTCCGCGGCGCCGACCTCCTCGGCGCGCACGACGGGCCCGCCCCCGGAGGGGGACGGCAGGGATCGGGTGCGCGAGCGGCGGGCCATGGGTCCATGGAACCCCTGCTCCCGGACCCTCGGCACCCGACCTCCGTCGACGATCCGGTGTCGAGGGGCGCTCAGCGGGTGGGGTCGGCGACCGGGGCGGCCTGCTCCTCGCCGGCAGCGTCCCCGCGGTCTCCGCCCACGCCGCCGACGTTGATCATCCAGTGCATGGCGAAGCGGTCCACCACGGCGCCGTAGACGTCGCCCCAGATCTGCTTCTGGAGCGGCATCTCGACCTCGCCGCCCTCCGCGAGGCGGTCGAAGATCGCCGTGAGCGCGGCGAGGTCCTCCTCGCCGGTGCCCATGAGGGCCAGGTTGACGTTGTCGCCGATGGTCACGGGGTGCATGTCGGGGATGGCGTCGGCCGCGTTCAGCACGAAGTGCTCGGTCGTGAGCTCGGCGTGCATGATCTTCCCGGCGGCCTCGTGGCCCTCGGGAACGGCGTGGAACTCGCCGAAGGTGCTGAGGATGAGCTCGCCGCCGAAGATGTCGCGGTAGGTCTCGAGGGCCTCGCGGGTGGTGCCGGGGAAGTTGAGGTACGCGCGGAGCTGGACGGTCATCGGGTCCTCCTGGGAGCGGTCGGCCGGGCCGACGGGCCGGGCGTGCGACGGGCGGCGCCGGGGCCGGCGCCGCGCTCATCGTAGGGGCGCCGGGCGACGGACGGGAGGGGGTGAGGGGACGCGCCGGGGACCTCAGCCGCGGCGGGCGGCGACGGGACGCCCACCGCCCGCGCGGGTGCCGCCCGAGGGCGTGAGGCGGGGCAGCGCCCGCAGCAGCCAGAACCCGCCGGCGAGGCACAGCACCCCGGTCGCGGCGCCCGCGGCGGCGACCGGCGCGACGAGGGTGACGCCGGAGACGACGAGCGGGGCGACGAGCCGCCCCGCGCCCATGAGCGTGTTCCACCAGGCGAGGTAACCGGTGCGGCCGTGCACCGGGGACACGTCGATGCCGAGGGTCATGACGATGCCGGAGCCCAGCCCGTTGCCGAGGGCGATGAGGGCGCTCGGCACGAGCAGCGCGACCAGCGCCGCCGCCTGGCCGTGCCCCTCGAGGGCGGCCGCGAGCACCGCGAGCAGCACGTAGCCGGCCCCCATGATCAGGCCGCAGGGCACGGCGACCGCGGCCCGCCCGAACCGGTCCATGAGCACCCCGGCGGGGATGACCATGATGATCTCGAGCACCGCGCTCGCCCCGAACACGAGGGAGATGAGGGTCGAGTCCAGGCCCAGGGAGGCCCCGAGCAGCGGCACGATGACCGGTCGGTTGACACGGGAGATCATCACGGGCGCGATCCCGCAGCCGATCGAGATCATGCGCAGCAGCACGGCGCGGTCGAGCCGGCGGTGCAGCGGGCTGCGGCTCCGCCCGCGCGGGATCGTGCGGGCGCTCCCCCGGGTCTCGCCGACGGGCAGGAAGATGCCGACCATGACCGTCGCGGCGGCGGTCGTCACGGCGTAGAGCAGGAAGACGACGGAGTCCTGCCCGAGGCCCAGCACGATCGCGCCGAGCAGCGGACCGACCACCTGGCCGATCCGGATCATGCCGCCGAAGGCGGTCATGCCGCGGGCCCGCATCCCGGGCGGCAGGGCGCTGCCGAGGTAGGCCTGCCGGCCCAGCGTCCACACCTGCGAGCAGGCGGCCATGACGACGAGGGCGGCGATCAGCGCGAGCCGGTGGCGGAGCGCAGGGTCTCCCTGCAGCCCCGGGGTGATCAGGAGATAGGCGACGACGTTGGAGACGACGAGCAGCGCACCGGTGAGCACGAGCGCGGGGCGGGCGCCCATCCGGGAGATGAGGCGGGCCGCGGGGATCGGGCCGAGGAACGAGAAGATCCCGAAGACGAGGCTCAGGGCGGCCGCCTGCGGGACGTCGAAGCCGAGGGCCAGGGCCATGAGCGGGATGACCGGCAGCAGCGCCGAGTTGCCGCTGAACTCGAGCAGCGTGGGCACGTACACGGACGGCACGAGCTGGCGCATGACCTGGGCGGTGGTGCGCTCCTCCGCCGATCGGGAGGGCGGGGGCGCAGCGGTCACGCGGGCAGTCTGTCACCGGGTCGTGAGCTCGGGCAACGATCTCCCGCCCGGTGGGACGCACGCCTCCCCGGCGGCCTCCTCAGGCGCCGGGGCGACGGGCGGCGGTGAGCGGGAGCGCGGTCCGCCCGGCGCCGGCGACCGGCGGCCCGGGGACGGCATGGGCGGCAGGGCTGCCGGGACCCACGGACGCGCGGGTCGCCTCCTCGCCGCGCCGTACCTGCTCCTCGTCGAGCCCCGCGGCGAGCGCCTCGGCCGCCCAGCGGACGGCCCAGGCCTCGAGGGCGTCGCCGCCGCCCTCGCCCGCGAGCCAGGTCCCGGTGGGACGATCGGGACGGGAGCGGCAGGTGCCGCGCCAGCCGTCGGTCTCCGCCGCGAGGGCGAGCAGCATCAGCTCCCAGCCCACGGCCCACACGCCGGGGCCGCGCTCCTCGACGTCGGCGCGCTCCCGCACGAGGGTGTGCGTGAGCACGAGCGAGGTGGTGCCGTCGTCCTCGGGGTCCAGCAGCAGCGTCAGGAGGTCCGTGCGGCCCCCGCGCTCCCAGGAGAGGACGAGGCGGTGGGGGCCCTCGACCTCGAGCACGCTGCCCTCGACGGGCTCGGGGCCGGTGAGGGCGAGCAGGGATCCCTCGGCGGCGGGCAGCGAGAAGCGCCCGCCCTCGCCGAGCTCCCCCTGCACGGGTCCGTACCAGGAGGCGAGGCCGTCGGGTGTGGTGAGCAGCGGCCAGAGGCGTGCGGGGGCCAGGTCCACGGCCGTGGAGAGGGAGAGCCGCAGCCGCAGCTGCTCCCCCAGGTCGTCGATCTCGAGCGCTCGTCGCACCGCGTCCGTCACGGTCTGCGACCGCAGGGTCGTCATGGTCTCCTCGAAGAGTCGTCGCCGCTCCGCACCGGCGCCGTGGCGCGGGCGCGGACGGAGCGAGAGTAGCCCACGGCCGCACCTCCCGCACAGACCCCGTGCCGTCGCGCACAGGGGCCCCGCACCGTGCAGGTCACAGCTCGGCGCACAGCCGCGCCCGCCTCCCGTCGCGGCGCGGACTGCCCCTAGCATGGACCGGGTGAACGCCGAGCAGACCCGCCCCGAACCCGACTTCACCGCTCACCTCTTCGACCTGGACGGGGTGATCACCCCGACCGCCGAGGTGCACATGCGCGCCTGGGCCGAGATGTTCGACGCCTTCCTGCGCAGCCGCGGCGTCGTGGAGCCCTACACGGAGCGCGACTACTTCGCGCACGTGGACGGCCGCCCCCGCTACGACGGCGTGCGCGAGCTGCTCGCCTCCCGGGGGATCACGATCCCCGAGGGCGCCGACGAGGACCCCGCGGACCAGGCCCCCGGCGAGGAGACCGTGCGCGGGCTCGGCAACCGCAAGAACGACCGCGTGCTCGCGCTGATCCGCACCGAGGGCGTCGCCCCGTACCCGGGCACCGTCGCCTACCTCGACGCGCTGCCCGCCGGCGCGCGCCTCGCCGTGGTCTCCTCCTCCCGCAACGCCGAGGAGGTGCTGCGGGGCGCGGAGCTGCGCGACCGCTTCGAGGTCGTCGTCGACGGCATGGTCGCCGCCGCGGAGGGGCTGCCGGGCAAGCCCGCGCCGGACACCTTCGTGCGCGCCGCCGAGCTGCTGGGCGTCGCCGTCGGCGACGCCGTCGTCTACGAGGACGCGGTCTCGGGCGTCGCCGCGGGCGCCGCGGGCGGCTTCGGCGCCGTCATCGGCGTGGACCGCGGGGCGGGCCACGAGGCGCTGCACGGCGCGGGCGCGACCCGGGTGGTCGACGACCTCGACGCGCTCGTCCCCTCCGCCTCGTCGGACGCGACGGAGGCCGGCCGATGAGCCGCCTGCGCTCCGTGCCCGCGGATCCGGTGGATCGCACCCACCTCCCGGTGGACCCGTGGCGCCTGGTCGAGTCCCGCCCCGGCGGGGACCAGGCGCTCAAGGAGACGCTCTTCGCGACCGCGAACGGCTACCTCGGCATGCGCGGCACGCCCGTGGAGGGCCGCGACGCCCATGCCCACGGCACCTTCCTCAACGGCTTCCACGAGACCTGGGACATCCACCACGCGGAGTCCGCCTTCGGCTTCGCCCGCACCGGGCAGACCATGGTCTCGGTGCCGGACTCCACGGTGATGAAGCTGTACGTGGACGACGAGCCGCTGCTGCTGAACACCGCCGACCTGCTCGAGTACGAGCGCTGGATCGACTTCCGCGAGGGCGTGCTGCGCCGCGATCTCGTGTGGCGCACCCCGGCCGGGAAGCGCGTGCGGGTGCGCACCTCCCGCATGGTCTCCTTCACCCAGCGCCACCTCGCGCTCATGACGCTCGAGGTGGAGATGCTCGACGGCTCCGCGCCGATCGCGATCTCCTCCCAGATCATCAATCGCGAGGACACCGCCGACGACTTCGGCCAGGGCGTGAGCGGCGCGCTCACCGACAAGGACGACCCGCGCCAGACGACCGCCTTCACCCACCGGGTGCTCGAGCCGCAGGAGGACACGCACAGCGAGCGCCGCATGCTGCTGGGCTACCGCACCGTCTCGAGCCGCATGTCCCTCGCCGTGGGCGCGGACCACGACATCGACGCAGACGTCGAGGTGGACCGCTTCCTGGAGACCACGCCGGACCGCGGGCGGATGGTGGCCCGCGCCCACCTCGGCTCCGGCCAGAGGATCACGGTCCGCAAGGCGATCTCGTACCACTCCTCCCGCACGGTCCCCCACCGGGAGCTCTTCGACCGCTGCCGGCGCACCCTGGACCGGATCCGCGAGGAGGGCTTCGACGCGCAGTTCGCGGACCAGCGCCGCTATCTCGAGGACTTCTGGCTGCGCAGCGACGTCGAGCTGCCGGGACAGCCCGCGGAGCAGCAGGCCACCCGCTGGTGCCTCTTCCAGCTCGCCCAGGCCTCGGCGCGGTCGGACCAGTGGGGCATCCCGGCGAAGGGCCTCACGGGCTCCGGCTACGAGGGCCACTACTTCTGGGACACCGAGGTGTACGTGGTCCCGTTCCTCACGTTCACCTCCCCCGCGTGGGCGCGCAACGCCCTGCGCTTCCGCACCCATCTGCTGCCCAAGGCGCGGGAGCGCGCACGGGAGCTGAACCAGCGCGGTGCGCTGTTCCCGTGGCGCACGATCAACGGCGAGGAGGCCTCCGCCTACTACGCGGCGGGCACCGCGCAGTACCACATCGACGCGGACATCGCCTTCGCCTTCGCCCAGTACGTGGACGTCACCGGGGACACCGACTTCCAGCACCGCGACGGGGTGCGGGTGCTCGTGGAGACCGCGCGGATGTTCGCGGACCTCGGGTTCTGGCGGGTCACCGCCCAGGGCGACGCGATCTTCCACATCCACGGCGTGACCGGCCCGGACGAGTACACGGCCGTCGTCAACAACAACATGTTCACGAACGTGATGGCCCGTCACACCCTGCGCCGGGCGGCCCGCGCCGTGCGCGAGCTGCGCGAGGCGGACACGTCGGCGTACGAGGCGCTCGCGGTCGAGCTCGAGCTCGACGAGAAGGAGCTGGACCAGTGGGACGCCTGCGCGGACGGCATGTTCATCGCGAAGGACGACGCCCTCGGCATCCATCTGCAGGAGGACGCCTTCCTCGAGCGTGAGGTCTGGGACCTCTCCTCGACCCCGGACGAGGCGTTCCCGCTGCTGCTGCACTACCACCCGCTCGTGATCTACCGCTTCCAGGTGCTCAAGCAGGCGGACGTCGTGCTCGCGCTGTTCCTGCGCGGCAGCGAGTTCACCGCCGAGGAGAAGCGCGCGGACTTCGAGTACTACGACCCGATCACGACGGGCGACTCCTCGCTCTCCGCGGTCGTGCAGTCGATCATCGCGGCGGAGGTCGGCCACCAGAAGGCGGCGCTCGACTACTTCCGCGCCGGGCTCTTCGTGGACCTCGGCAACCTCCACCACAACACCGGCGACGGCGTGCACATCGCCTCCGCGGGCGGAGTGTGGAACGCCCTCGTGCACGGATTCGGCGGCATGCGGCAGGAGGACGGCGCGCTCGCCTTCGACCCCCGCCTCCCGGAGGGCTGGGAGGGGCTGGACTTCCCGCTCACCCTGCGCGGCTCCCGCTTCCGGGTGCGCCTGCGCCCGGAGGAGATCTCCTTCACCCTCGAGACGGGCGAGGAGGTCGAGGTCACGGTGCGCGGCGAGAGCGTGCGCGTGACGGCCGACGGCGCGACCGTGCCGCTCGCGGACCAGGGCCCGGTGCTGGACGACGCCGTGCTGGCCACGCCCGTCGGCGTCGGGGACCGGCGCGCGGACGGCACCATCGTCACCTCCGCGGTGCCCGCCGACCCCGAGGACCCGTGGGAGTACCCGGTGCACACCGATCCCGACGACATCATCGAGGAGGCCTGAGCGCTCCCCGGCCACGGGCCCGCGCTGACGTAGGCTCCCAGCGCACCCGCACGTCACGCCCCGGAGGAGGACCATGGCCGCCGACCAGCGCGAGTACGTGCGCCCGCGGCTGACGATCTGGCACGTCCTGAACCGGGTGCGGATGCGGCTGCTCGACATCCAGGTGTGGGACGTCGCGGGGACGATGACCTTCTACACGCTGCTGTCGCTGTTCCCCGGGGCGGTCGCGGCGGTGTCCCTCATGTCGATGCTCGGCATCGAGCAGGAGCCGCTGGACGCCGCGGCGGTCGCGATCCGGGAGATCTTCCCGACCTTCGACCCGGATCCGTTCGTCGACGCGATCATCGCGGTGTCCACGACAAACGGCGGGGTGATCGGGCTCGTCGTCGGCACCGCCGGCTCCCTGGTGAGCGCCTCGAACGGCGTCGCCGCCCTCCACCGGGCGCTGCACCGCGTGTACGACACCCGCGAGGGGCGCCCCTTCCTGTGGTTCCGCACGATCGTCTTCGGGGAGACGGTCGTCATCGTCACCCTCGTGCTGCTGGCCCTCGGCATCCTCGTGATCGGCAACGAGGCGTCGCAGGCGCTCGGCGAGATCGTGGGCATCCCCCGCTTCGCCTTCGAGGCGTGGAACCTCGTGAAGTGGCCGATCCTGCTCGTGCTGCTCGTCATCGGGGTGTCGATGGCCTACTACCTGTTCCCGAACGTGCGCCTGCCGCGCTACCGGCTCATGACGCTCGGCTCGACGGTGTCCGTCCTCGTGCTCTTCGGCGCGGCGCTGCTGGCGGGTCGCCTCGCCGCGCTCGTGACGAGCTTCGCGGAGGTCCTCACCGTCCTCAACGGCCTGATCGGCATCCTGCTGCTGCTGTGGGTCGCGAACATCGTCATCGTCGCGGGGGCCGCGCTCGACGCCGAGTTCCTGCGGGCGCGCCAGATCGCCGCGGGCCTCGACGCGTGGCACACGATCGTGCTGGACGCCCACGCGACCCACACCCTCGACTTCCTCGCCCAGGACGCGGAGCAGGCGGAGGCGATCGGCCGGGAGGTCGCGATCGCCGCCCGGACCGGCGAGCCGCTGACCCGCGCGAGATCGGCATGGGTGGCCGAGTCCACCGCCATCACGGCGGTCAACCCGCCCCAGCACCACCGCATCACCAGCACCGACGCCGAGGACCCGCGTGAGGGGATCGGCCAGAGCACACCAGGAGACCCCGCCGCATGAGCGTCCGTCCGATCACGATCATCGGCCACCGCGCCCTCGAGCAGCGCACGAAGAAGGTCCGCGAGGTCACCGAGGACCTCCGCACCCTCGTCGCGGACATGTTCGAGACCAACGACGCCGCGAAGGGCGCGGGACTCGCGGCCACCCAGGTCGGCTCGCGCTGGCGGCTGTTCGTGTACTCCTGCAAGGACGCCTCGGGGGAGCTGCGCCGCGGGGTCGTCATCAACCCGCGGCTCGAGCGGTGGGGACCGCTGGACCTCGACGAGGAGACCCTCGAGGGCTGCCTCTCGGTGCCCGGTGAGGGCTTCGCCACGGCACGTCATCGCGGCGCCCGCGTGACGGGCACGGATCTGGACGGTCAGGAGGTCGTCGTCGAGGACGAGGGCGGGGTGCTCGCGCGCTGCCTGCAGCACGAGGTGGACCACCTCGACGGCTCCCTGTACCTGGACCGTCTCTCCCCCGCCCGGCGCCGCGAGGCGCTCGACGCCGTCACCGCCCGCGCCTGGCGCGCCCGCGGGATCCTCACCTGGGACCCGCGGGAGCGCCTCGCCGAGGAGGTCTGAGCCCCTCCTCGCTCAGGTGGGCGCACTATCCTGCGGGCATGGATCGTCCCTGCCTGTCGCGCCGCCGTGCGCTCGCCCTCCCCGCCTCCGTCGCCGGCCTCGGTGCCCTCGCCGCCTGCGCCCCGCAGGACGAGGGGTTCGGCGATGCCGAGCCGATCCGCGCCCAGGAGGACGGCTCGGTCCCGCTGACCGACGTCCCCGAGAACGGCGCGGCGCTCGTGAACTTCGGCGGGGAGCGCCCCTTCGTGCTGCTCGTGCGCGGTGACGGCGAGGACGTCTCCGGGTTCTCCGGGTACTGCACCCACAACGGCTGCGCCCTGGCGCAGAACGACGAGGAGCTCGACTGCCCGTGCCACGGCTCGCGCTTCGACGCCCTCACCGGCGAGGTGCTGCGCGGCCCGGCGACGACGCACCTCCCGGAGGTCGCCGTGAGCGTCGAGGACGGCGCGGTGCGCCGCGTAACCTCGTGACCGTGCCCGACGGCGGCCGCGAGGGCTCCGCCTCCGCGGACGCTCCTGCGGAGGCCACCGCACCGGCCGGGCGCCCGTCGCGGGACATCGTCTCCTTCGTGCGCCGCGGGGCGCGGCTCTCGTCGAGCCGCCAGGACGCCTGGGACCGCCTCGCCGGGCGCTACGTGCTGGACCTCCCGCGCGGGGAGCGGGACACGCTCCCGGAGGAGGGCGCCTCGCTCGACCTCGAGGCGACCTTCGGGCGGCGCGCGCCGCTCGTGATCGAGGTGGGCAGCGGGCTCGGCGAGAACATCGCCGCGGCCGCGTCGGCGCATCCGGAGCGGGACCACCTCGCGGTCGAGGTGTACCTGCCGGGGCTCGCCCAGACCCTCGACCGGATCGAGCGGGCGGGGCTGCCGGACAACGTGCGCCTGCTCCCCCTGGACGCCCAGCGGTCGCTGCCCGCGCTGCTGCCCGCCGGGTCGGTGCAGGAGCTGTGGGTGTTCTTCCCCGATCCGTGGCACAAGTCCCGCCACCACAAGCGACGCCTCGTGAACCCGCCGTTCCTCGACGCGATGATCCCGCTGCTGGCGCCCGGGGCCGTGCTCCGCCTCGCGACGGACTGGGCCCAGTACGCGCACCACATGCGGCAGGTGCTCGACGCGGATCCCCGGCTGCGCAGCCTCCACCCCGACGGGCCGCGCCCCGAGGGGGAGGCCGCCGATCCCGTGCCCGAGGACCTCCCGGTGAAGGGCTGGGCGCCCAGATTCGAGGGTCGTGTGAAGACCAGCTTCGAGAACAAGGGCGCCCGTGCCGGACGCCTAGTATGGGATCTGGCGTACACCCCTGCGCCGTGAGCGCGGATCCCGCGGCCACGACGAGGGAGCGCGCCGACTGCCGTTGCGAGGTCGGACCGACCCGCATCCGATCTTCTCCCCCTTCGGCACCGGACGAGAGCGAGCCCTCATGAACGCCCCCGACGACCTGCAGCTGCCCTCCGACTGGGAGGACGACTCCGAGCCCGATCCCCGCGCCCGTCGCAGCCGCCGCTTCGCGCTCATCGCGCTGGGCCTCGCCGGTGTGCTCGTGCTCGGCGCGGTCATCGCCGTGGGTGCCTACCTCAACTCGCTGCGCTCGGCCTACGAGAAGGTCACCACCGTGTCCATCTCCCGCGGCGCCTCGGACGGCGAGCGCCCCGAGGACGGCCAGGGCCGCAACTTCCTGCTGCTGGGCTCGGACAAGCGCAGCGAGGAGGACGCGAAGGCGGAGAACGTGAGCGGCCAGCGCTCGGACGTGATGATGCTCGTGCACATCTCCGCGGACAACAAGGAGGTCTACGTGACCTCCTTCCCGCGCGACCTGTACGTGGACATCCCGGGCCACGGCAAGGGCCGCATCAACTCCGCGCTCGCCTACGGCGGCGTGAGCCTGGCCGTGACCACGGTCGAGAACTACACGGGCGTGCCGATCGACCACGTGGCGCTCATCGACTTCGAGGGCATCCAGGGCCTCGTCGACACCCTCGACGGGGTGGACGTGACCGTCCCCGAGGACTTCGAGGCCGACGGCCACCAGTACACCAAGGGCACCCAGCACCTCAACGGCGAGGAGGCGCTCGCCTTCGTGCGCGCCCGCAAGCAGTTCTCCGAGGGCGACTTCCAGCGCAACCGCAACCAGCAGGCGGTCCTGCAGGGGATCATCTCGAAGCTCATCAGCGCGGACACCCTCACCAACCCGGCGAAGCTGCGCGACACGATCTCGACGATCGCGCCCTACATGACGACCGACGACGGCCTGGACTCGGGCGCCATGATCGAGCTGGGCCTGTCCCTGCGCTCGATCCGCAGCGGCGACATCCACTACCTCGCCGTGCCGAACTCGGGCCCCTACACCACCAGCGGCGGCGCGAGCGTGGTCGGCACCGACGAGGAGGCGATGGACCTGCTCCGCACCGCTCTGCGCGAGGACACCATGTCCTCGTACTACGCTGACCACGTCAGCAACGGCTGACCCCGCCGACCCCGCCGACCCCGCAGGAGGATCCCCGTGGCCAATCCGCTCGTGAAGATCGTCGTCCCGATCGCCGGCATCCTCGCCGCGCAGGTGGGATCGAGGGCCGCACGCTCCGGGTGGGGCGCGGTCTTCGGTGAGGACGCCCCCACCGTCAAGGCGAACCGCGCCTCGAAGAAGGACACCGCCGCCCGCCGCAAGCAGGCGAAGAAGGACGGCCTGAGCAAGGCGGAGATCGACGAGATCCGCGACCCGATGGACGAGCAGCCCGTCTGGAAGGTCATGCTGTGGACGCTGATCTCCGGCGTCATGCTGCAGGGCTTCAAGCAGCTCGCGCAGCAGTACGCGAAGAAGGGCACCGAGCGGGTCGTCTCCCGTCGCCCCCGCGCGAACCGGGGCTGATCCCGGCGACCTCGCCCGCATGCAGGAGCGCCCGTCCCCTCGGGGACGGGCGCTCCCGCATGCGGTGACGGCGCGGTCAGATCTCGGAGACCTCGGTCCCACCGCCGCTGAGGGTGTCGATCGAGTCGCCGGTGACGAGGAAGCCGATGCGGCGCACGAGGGAGACGGCGTGATCGCCGATCCGCTCGTAGAACCGGATGAGCAGCGTCATGTCCGCGATCTGCGCGTTGGTGTACGCCTCGCCGCCCTTGGCGAGCTCGCGCGCGACCTCCTGGAGGAGCGCGTCGATCTTCTCGTCCTCCTCCTCGACCCGTGCGGCGAGGGCGAGGTCGCGCTCGGCGATCACGGTCGAGGCGTTGGCGAGCGCCTCGCCGGCGAGCCGCGCCATCTCGCGGATCTGGGCGTGGTGCTGCTCGGGCACGGCCGGCTCGGGATGGGTGCGGCGCGCGGTGAGCGCGATGTGGCCGCAGAGGTCGCCCATGCGCTCGAGCGAGGAGCTCATGCGCAGCGAGGAGACGAGCAGGCGGAGGTCGCCGGCCACGGGGTTCTGGCGCGCGAGCAGCTCGACGATCTTGGTGTCGAGGTCGTACTGGCGCTGATCGATGTGGGGGTCCGCGGCGATGACGCGCTCCGCCAGTCCGAGGTCGCCCTCGAGCAGCGCCGTGGTGGCGTCCTCGAGCGCGGAGCTGACGAGGGACGCCATGTCGAGCAGATCGTCGACGAGATGACGCAGGTCGCTCTGGTACGCCTCGCGCATGTGTGCACACTCCTGATGCCGATTCCGAGCGGGAAGTAGGGGGTTCCCCGACCGTCGAGTCTGGCAATGGCGGATGAACAGCGATCACCGTGGGGTGAACTCGAGGCGGAGTCCCGGTGAACTCCTGGTCCCTGCCCCGCTCGAGGTGCGGGGGCAGGAGCGAGTCATCACCCTATCGGCAATAGGCTGTACCGGTGCCGCTCTCCGTCCTCCTCCTGCTCGCCGGTCTCACCGGCCTCGTGATCGGGTGCGCCGCGATGTACGCGATGCACCGCTCCGAGGGCCGCGAGCGCGAGCGCGCCGAGGCCGACTCCCCCGGGACACTCCCGGAGCAGGTCGCCGAGGTCCTCACGATCCTGCGCTCGGCGTACGTCGTGCTCGACGCGAGCGGGGACGTGCTGCGCGCCTCGCCGCTGGCCTACTCGTACGGCATCGTCCGCGCCTCCGGGAACGACTACCCGCGCCTCGCGAGCCCCGAGCTGCTCGAGCTCGCGGCCGACGTCGGCCGCGGGGGAGGCTGGCGCGACGAGCGCCTCTCCCTGCGCCGCTCCGGCCAGGAGGACGACGACGCCGTGATCGACGTGCGCATCGGTGCGCTCGGCGAGACGGGCGTGCTGCTGCTCGCCGACGACCTCACCCGCGCCGTGCGCGTCGAGGAGACCCGCCGCGACTTCGTGGCGAACGTGTCCCACGAGCTGAAGACCCCGGTCGGGGCGATCACCCTGCTCGCCGAGACGATGGAGGACGCCGCGGAGGATCCGGATGCGGTGCGCCGCTTCGCGGAGCGGATGCAGACGGAGTCCCGCCGGCTGGGCCACCTGGTCCAGGAGATCATCGAGCTCTCGCGCGTGCAGGGCACCTCCGCGCTGCCGGACGCCGAGCCCGTCGAGATCGACGACGTCGTCGCCGAGGCGGTCGCGCTGAACCGGAACTTCGCCCTGGGCTCCCGCATCGAGGTGGTCACGGGCGGCACGGGCGGCCTGCGCGTGTTCGGCTCCGCCTCGATGCTCACGACCGCGCTGTCGAACCTCGTCTCCAACGCCATCAGCTACTCCGAGCCGGACACCCGGGTGGGGATCTCCGTGCGGCGCGACCAGGGCATGGTCGAGCTGTCGGTGAAGGACCAGGGCATGGGCATCTCCAAGGAGAACCTGGAGCGCGTCTTCGAGCGCTTCTTCCGCGTGGACCGGGCACGGTCCCGCGCGACGGGCGGCTCCGGGCTGGGCCTGGCCATCGTCAAGCACATCGCGACCGACCACGGCGGGGAGGTGACCGCCTGGTCCATGGCCGGGCAGGGCTCCACCTTCACCCTCCGCCTCCCCGAGATGGGGCGCACCGGCGCCGTCACCGTCAGCGGGGCGACGCCCCCGTCACGGCCCTCGGATCCCCAGCAGAACCCACGGAAGGGACATTGAGATGACGCGCATCCTGATCGTCGAGGACGAGGAGTCGTTCTCCGATCCCCTCTCGTACTCGCTCCGGAAGGAGGGGTACGAGGTCGCCGTGGCGGACAACGGCACGGACGGCCTGAGGATCTTCTCCGCGCACGGCGCGGATCTGGTGCTCCTGGACCTCATGCTCCCGGGCATGAGCGGCACCGAGGTGTGCCGCGAGATCCGCCGCACCTCCTCCGTGCCGGTCATCATGCTCACCGCGAAGGACGACGAGTTCGACAAGGTGCTGGGCCTCGAGCTCGGCGCGGACGACTACGTCACCAAGCCGTACTCCTCGCGCGAGCTGCTCGCCCGGATCAAGGCGGTGCTGCGCCGCGGGAGCGACGGCGCGGAGTCCGAGGAGTCCTCGACGCTCACCGCCGGCCACATCATGATGGACGTGGAGCGGCACGTGGTGCAGGTGCACGGCACGGACGTCGCGCTCCCGCTGAAGGAGTTCGAGCTGCTGGAGATGCTGCTGCGGAACGTCGACCGGGTCCTCACCCGCGGTCAGCTGATCGACCGGGTGTGGGGGGCGAACTACGTGGGCGACACGAAGACCCTCGACGTGCACGTCAAGCGCCTGCGCGCGAAGATCGAGGACGATCCGAAGAACCCCGTGCACCTCGTGACCGTGCGCGGCCTGGGCTACAAGTTCGAGTCCACCGGCGCCTGACCGCGCAGGGACGGCGCACGACTGCCGACCGACGGGGCCGACGACGACGAAGGGCCCCCGGGATCACCCGGGGGCCCTTCGTCATGCCTGGTGCGGGGATGGTCAGCCCTCGCCGCCGTCGGAGGCGCCGCCGCCGTCCGAGGCCGCGCCCTCGCCGTTTGGGTCCGAGCTCGAGTCCTGGTAGTAGGCGAGCGTCGTGTCGGTGACGGGCAGCGAGATCTCGGTGGACTCGCCGTCCAGCGTGACCGTCAGCTGCATGATGTCGCCGGGGGCGACGTCGAGCGCGGTGATGTCCACGGCCTGCTCGCCCTCGCCCGGGCCCAGCTCGACGGAGCCGCCGGCGGGGACGGCGACGGACGCGGTGAAGGCGGAGGCGCCGTCGACGGAGCCCTCGAGGTCGAGGGTGATGTCGTCCTCGAGGTAGTTGACCGCGGAGCCGCGGAGCTCGGCACTGCCGGAGTCGTCGACGACGACGATCGCGTTGCGGACGCCCGCCGCGAGGGCGCCGGAGTCCTGCTCGAGGTTGGCGTTCGTGCCGTCGGCCGCCTGGTAGAAGTCGTGCGTCTGCACCGGGTTGAAGTAGGAGCAGCCGGAGGCCGCGGCGACGAGGCCGAGGGCGGCGACGGAGAGCACGAGTCGGCGGGGACGACGCACGGGGAACTCCTGTTCGGTGCACTGCAGGCACGACGGGGAGGGGCAGGGACAGCCCTGCCAGGGTACCGCACTCGGGCACCCCCTCCGGGCACCGGGCCGGCCGGGTCGGGTGCTGGGCCGGGTGGCGAGCAGGGCACTCTCACCTGCTCGCAGGCATGGGCGCGCGAAGAGTAGCACAGGTGGTCGGTGATAGACTGTTCCGCGGAAAGGGGACCAGACACATGAACTTTGTCGTCGGCGAGACCGTCGTCTACCCGCACCACGGTGCAGCCCTCATCGAGGAGGTGAAGACCCGCACCATCAAGGGCGAGGAACGCACCTACCTCAAGCTCAAGGTCGCCCAGGGCGACCTGACCATCGAGGTCCCGGCCGACAACGTCGACATGGTCGGCGTCCGCGACGTGGTCGACAAGAAGGGCCTCGACGAGGTCTTCGAGGTCCTCCGCCTGCCGTACACGGAGGAGCCCACCAACTGGTCCCGCCGCTACAAGGCGAACGTCGAGAAGCTGGCCTCCGGCGATGTGAAGAAGGTCGCCGAGGTCGTGCGCGACCTCTGGCGCCGCGACCAGGACCGCGGTCTCTCCGCCGGGGAGAAGCGCATGCTCGCCAAGGCCCGTCAGATCCTCGTCTCCGAGCTCGCCCTCGCCGAGAAGACCGACGAGTCCAGCGCCGAGTCGATCCTCGACGAGGTCCTCGCCTCCTGAAGGCGCGGCCCTGAACCCGCCTCCCTCCGTGCCCGTCCCCCGCACCGGAGCAGCGGTGCGCCCCGTCGTCCTCGTGGCCCCGTCGGGCCCCGAGCAGCAGGGCGCGACCACTGCCCCCGCCCTGCAGCTCCTGGGCGGCTCCCGGCTCGTGGACCGGCTCCTGGGGACACTCGCCGAGGTGTGCCCGCCGCCCGCCGTGGTGGTGGCACCCTCGGCGATCGCCGTCCGCCTCGAGGGCACGCTCCCGCATGGAGCGGTGCTCGTCCCCCGCGACGGCTCCCGCCGTGATCGGATCCTCGCCGCGCTCGACGCGTGCGACGAGCCGGCGCTGCTCCTGCACGACGCCGAGCGCGCCCTCACCCCCGCCTCCGCGCACCGGGAGGTGATGGCGGCGCTCGTCGACGGCGTGGACGCCGTCGTGCCCACCGTCGCCATGACGGACTCCGTCAAGGAAGCCGGGAGCGCGGGGCTGCGCAACATCGACCGCAGCACCCTCGCCGTCCTCCAGAGCCCCCGGCTGCTGCGCCGCGAGGCGCTCCGCGCGGCGACGGCCCGCATGGCCGGAGCGGCCGGCACCGGTGTCGACGCCCCGGAGGACGAGATCCTCGCCGTGCTCGCCGGCGGCGGGGACGTGCGCACCGTGCACGGCTCGCACGACGGCTTCGCGGTCGTGGACCGTCTGACGCTCTGGCAGGCGCAGATCTCGCTGGGCCTCGCCCGCGACACCACCTCGCGGCAGGGTCTCGCCCGTCGCGCCTGAGCGCGGCGGCACCTGCTGCGGCGCGAGCGTCCCGTCAGCCCCGTCGGCGCGAGCGCCAGACCGTCCGGAACTCCTCCACCATCCGCACCGGCTTCGAGAGCGTGCGCACGGGCAGGGTGCTCGCGAGCTCACCGGGATCCGCGCGCAGGCGGCGCAGGAGCCGGCCGGGCTTGCTCGAGATCCGCTGGCGGAGGTCCGGCAGGTACTCGTCGCTCACGTCGAGACGGGTGACGGCCCCGCACCCGGTGCACTGGATCTCGGAGACGAAGCGACCGGCATAGATCACCACGTGCTCCGCCTCCTGGTCGCATGCGGTGCAGCGCAGGAAGCTCTCCTCGACGGCCATCATCCCCTCCTCACACGGATCTCAAACCTAGCGCGGTGACGACGTCCTGGGCCAGGAGCAGATCCTGCGCATAGGTGATCTTGAAGTTGGTCTCCTCGCCGCGCACCCAGGTGACAGGGATGTCCGTGTACTCCTCGGCGCAGGACGCCGTGTCCGTGCCCACGAAGCCGTCCCGGGCCGCCTGCTCGTACGCGTCCAGGATCGTCGCCGCGTCGAAGCCCTGCGGGGTCTGCACGCGCAGCAGGGAGTCCGGGGAGAAGGCGCCCGTCGCGAGGGCGTCCGGGCCGTCCACCGGGGCGACCCCCTCGGCCGGGATGCCCGGCACCGCTCCCCCGGCCTCGCGGGCCGCGTGCAGCACCGCCGCGGCCAGGCCGTGGGAGACGAGCGGTCGCGCGGCGTCGTGGATCAGCACGGTGTCGATGACGCCGTGGTCGATCCTGTCCGCGAGATGGCGCAGGGCCAGCAGCTCGGACTCCTGGCGGGTGTCGCCGCCGGTGATGATCTCGAGGTGGTGCGCGCTCTCCCGCGAGGCGACGAAGCGCGCGTGCTCGAGATCGTCGGGCCGGACCACGAAGACCAGCAGCCCCACCCCGTCGACCGATCCCAGCGTGTTGAGCCCCCAGCTGGCGATGCTGCGGCCCGCGAGCGGCAGGAAGGCCTTGTTGATGCCGGCGCCCACCCGCGTCCCGGATCCCCCGGCGAGCACGATGCCCGCGGCCCGCCCGCGCAGGCGGGAGGGGCGGTGACGGCGGGACTGGCTCACCCCGGCATCGTAGACGGCGAGCGGCGCCGCGTGGACCGACCCCGCCCGGCATGGAAGAATCGAGGATCGTCCCGGGGCACCTCTCGCCCTCCTTCGAGCACCAGGAGCACGCATGCTCACGATCGCCGTCGTCTGCGGGGCGGGGGTCGCCACCTCCGCCCTCATCGCCCAGCAGGTGCGCGACCACCTCGCGCACCGCGCCGGGGACGCGGAGGTGGTCCAGTCCACCGTGATCGACCTGCTCTCCCCCCGGTTCACGGCCGATGTCGTGGTCTCCACCGTGGACCTCCCCTCGACCCTCGGCATCCCCCGTGTCAACGGGATGCCGCTGCTGCTCGGCACGAACCCCGCGCTGACCTTCACCGATCTCGACGCGCTCCTCGACCGTCTCGAGAGCACGCCGCGATGACCGCGCTGCCCCGCGTGGGCACCGGCACGGACGTCCACGCCCTCGCGCCCGAGGGCTCCGGCCGGCAGCTGTGGATCGCCGGGCTGCGGTGGGACGGTGAGCGAGGTCTCGTCGGCCACTCCGACGCGGACGTCGCGTGCCACGCCGCCTGCGACGCGCTGTTCGCCGCCGCCGGCATCGGCGACCTCGGCGCGCACTTCGGCACCGATCGGCCCGAGTGGGCCGGAGCGGCGGGGACGGCCCTGCTCAGGGAGGCCGCGCGGCTCGTCACCGAGGCCGGCTTCCGGATCGGCAACGTCTCCGTCCAGGTGATCGGCAACCGTCCCCCGATCTCCCGTCGTCGCGCGGAGGCGGAGGCGGCCATGGGTGCCGCCGCCGGCGCGCCGGTCTCCGTCTCGGGCACCACGACCGACGGCCTGGGTCTGACCGGCCGCGGCGAGGGGGTCGCGGCGATCGCGACCGCGCTCGTCGTCCCCGTGCTCCCGGGCACCGCCGACGCCCCCGTGTCCACCGCGCACGCCGCGACGGCCGCGACGGCCGTCCCCGGCGACGCGGCCCCGCCGACCATGGACCGACCCGACCCCGAGGAGCCCCGTCCGTGAGCACGCCCTCCCCCCACGAGCAGCAGGCCACGCCGGCCACCGGTCCCCTCCCGCTCACCGCGGAGGACGTCGAGGCCGCCGCGGCGACCCTCGCCCCCGTGCTGCGGCGCACGCCCCTGCACCGCTCGGAGCGGCTCAGCGAGATCGCCGGGGTCCCCGTGTGGCTCAAGCGCGAGGACCTGCAGTCCGTGCGCTCGTACAAGCTGCGCGGCGCCCACCTGTTCATGGCCGCGCTGGACGAGGAGTCCCGCGCCGCGGGCGTGGTCGCCGCGAGCGCCGGGAACCACGCGCAGGGCGTCGCCCGCTCGTGCCGCGAGCTCGGCATCCGCGGCCGCATCTACGTGCCCGGCACGACCCCGCGCCAGAAGCGGGACCGGATCGTCGCGATCGGCGGCGACCTCGTGGAGCTCGTCCTCACCGGGGACACCTTCGACGACGCCGCCTCCGCCGCGGCGGACGACGCCGAGCGGACGGGCGCCGTGACGGTGCCGCCCTTCGACCATCCGACGATCATGGCCGGCCAGGGCACCGTGGCCCTCGAGGCCGTCGAGCAGCTGCGCCTCGAGCACGGCCGCGAGGCGTCGACCATGGTGCTGCCCGTGGGCGGCGGCGGTCTGCTAAGCGGCTGCGGGGCCTGGCTGCGGGAACGCACGCCGACGATGCGCATCGTCGGCGTCGAGCCCGCCGGGGCCGTGTCCATGGCGGCCGCCGTGCGCGCGGGCCACCCGGTGACCCTGCGCGAGCTCGACCGCTTCGTGGACGGCGCCGCCGTGCGCCGCGTGGGCGCGGGGCCGCTGCGCATGGTCCAGGCGATCGAGCCGGAGCTGCTCAGCGTCGACGAGGGCGCCGTGTGCACCGAGATGCTCTCGCTCTACCAGGTGGACGGGATCATCACCGAGCCGGCCGGGGCCCTCGCCGCCGCGGCCGTCGCGACCGGGGCGGTCCGGGACCTCGCCGCGGACGAGGACGGGGAGGGCGACGTCATCGTCGTCGTCTCCGGCGGCAACAACGACGTCTCGCGGTACACGGAGATCGTCGAGCGCTCCCTCGTCCACGAGGGTCTCAAGCACTACTTCCTCGTGACCTTCCCGCAGGAGCCGGGGGCGCTGCGGCGCTTCCTGGACCGGGTGCTCGGGCCGGACGACGACATCGTCCTGTTCGACTACATCAAGCGCAACAACCGCGAGGAGGGACCGGCCCTGGTGGGCGTCGAGATCGGCTCCCGCGCCGATCTCGAGCCGCTCATGGGGCGGATGGCCGCGTCCCAGATGCAGATCGAGCGGATCGACCCGCACGACCCGATCTACCGCTACCTCACCTGATCACCGCGACCCGGCCCGCCCGGGACGGACGACGGCGCCGGTCCCCGAGGGGACCGGCGCCGTCGTCGTGCGGCGGGTGCGGGGATCAGGACGGGTCGACGGCCTGGGCGCGGGCCTCGACCGCGGAGCGGACGATGTCCTCGAGCCCGTGCTCGGACTTCCAGCCCAGGTGCTGCGCGATCCGGTCGCCGGAGCAGATCAGGCGGGCGGGGTCGCCGGCGCGGCGCGGGCCGATCTCCGGGGTGATGTCGATGCCCTTGACGCGGGCGACCGCATCGATCACCTCGAGCACGCTCGAGCCCTCGCCGGTCCCGACGTTGAAGACGCGGTGCGGGCGCTCCTCGCCGCGCAGGTAGTCCAGCGCCGCGATGTGGGCGTGGGCGAGGTCCAGCACGTGCACGTAGTCGCGGATGCAGGTGCCGTCCGGGGTGTCGTAGTCGTCGCCGAAGACGGTGGGCGTGCGCCCCTTCTCGAGGGCGTTGAGGATGATCGGCACCAGGTTCATGACCTGGGTGTCCGCGAGCTCCGGCCAGCCGGCACCGGCGACGTTGAAGTAGCGCAGGGCGACGGTGCGCATGTCGTGGGCGCGCTCGGCGTCGGCGAGCATCCACTCCCCCACGTACTTGGTCGCGCCGTAGGGGTTGATGGGCTGCGGGGCGAGGTCCTCGGTGACGAGGTCGACGTCGGGCACGCCGTAGACGGCCGCGGAGGAGGAGAAGACCACGTCGCGCACGTCGGCGCTCGCGCAGGCGGCGAGCACGTTGGCGAGGCCGCCCACGTTGTCGTGCCAGTACATCTCCGGGTTCTCGACGGACTCGCCGACCTGCTTGTGGGCGGCGAAGTGGATCACGGAGTCGGCGCCCGAGGAGCGCAGGGCGAAGGCGAGCTTCTCGACCGCGTCGGGGAGGGTCACGTCGAGCTCGAGCAGCTCGGCCCCCTCCGTGCGGGAGCGGAAGCCGGTCGACAGGTCGTCGACCACGATCACCCGCTCCCCCTTGTCGAGGAGGAGTCGCACCACGTGCGACCCGATGTACCCGGCACCACCGATCACGAGAGTCGTCATGGTCGCGAGCCTACCGGGTCACCCGGGGAGCGGTCGTCCCGCCGCTCCCCGGTCGCGCCTCAGGTCCAGGAGCTGGACAGCGGACGGCCCTCGGCGTAGCCGGCCGCGCCCTGCAGGCCGATCACCGCGCGGTCGCGGAACTCGGGCGTGCTGCGCGCGCCGGCGTAGGTGTAGGAGGAGCGCACGCCGGCGGTGATCTCGTCGATGAGCCCCTCGACGCTGCCGGAGCCCTCCGCGAGGTACATGCGCGAGCTCGAGATGCCCTCCTCGAAGAGGCCCTTGCGGGCCCGGGCGAAGGCGTCCTCGTGCGCGGTGCGGTGGGAGACGGCCCGCTTGGAGGCCATTCCGAAGCTCTCCTTGTAGCGGCGGCCGTGCTCGTCGGTGCGCATCTCGCCGGGCGACTCGAAGGTCCCGGCGAACCAGGAGCCGATCATGACGTTGGAGGCGCCCGCGGCGAGCGCGAGGGCCACGTCGCGGGGATGGCGCACGCCGCCGTCCGCCCACACGTGCTTCCCGTGGCGGGCGGCCTCGGCGGCGCACTCGAGCACCGCGGAGAACTGGGGGCGGCCGACGCCCGTCATCATGCGGGTCGTGCACATGGCGCCCGGGCCCACGCCCACCTTGACGATGTCGGCGCCGGCCTCGATGAGCTCGCGCGTCCCCTCGGCGGTGACGATGTTGCCGGCGACGAGCCGGACGGAGGTCCCCTCGCAGGGACCGAGCACGGCGCGCGCGGTGCGGAGCGCCTCGATCATCTTGTCCTGGTGGCCGTGGGCGGTGTCCAGGACGATCACGTCGGTGCCGGCGGCGACGAGGTCCGTGACGCGGGAGGCGACGTCGGCGTTGATGCCGACGGCGACCGCGACGCGGAGGCGGCCCTCGGCGTCGGTCGCCGGGCGGTAGATCGTGGAGCGGAGCACGCCGGTCGCGGTGAGCACGCCCTGGAGCACGCCGTCCTCGGTGACGACGACGGCGGCGTCGTGGTGGGTCGCGGCGATCCGGGCGTGCAGCGCCGCGGGCTCCGCCCCGAGATCCGCGGGACGGAGCACGAGCACGTCCGCGGCGAGCTGGTCGCCGACGGCGGCGAAGGAGTCCCGGCCCGTGATCTCCTCGGGACCGACGACGCCGAGGGGGCGACGCTCCCCGTCCACGACGACGACGACGCCGTGTGGTCGCTTGGGCAGCAGCGACGCGGCCTGGCCGAGGGTGGCGTCCGCGGGGAGGGTGAGCGGGTGGTCGACGAGCAGGTCGCGGGTCTTCAGCGAGCGGACGATCGAGTCGATGCGCTCCGCGGAGAGGTCCTGCGGGAGCACGGCGAGTCCGCCGCGACGCGCCATCGTCTCGGCCATCCGGCGGCCGGAGACAGCGGTCATGTTGGCCGCGACCAGGGGGATCGTGGTGCCGGTGCCGTCGTCGCTCGCGAGGTCGACGTCGAACCGCGAGGTGACGTCGGAGCGCGCGGGGAGGAAGAAGCAGTCGTCGTAGGTGAGGTCCGTCGACGGGGTGTGGATGAGGCGCATCTGCCCAGGATAGGGACCCCGGATCCGCGTGACCTCCACGATCCCCTCACAGGCGCGTCCCGGGTCCCGCCGAGGGAGAACCTAGGATGGCCCGCATGACGGATTCGGCCTCGTGGCGCAGGACTCGTCGTGGAGGCCGGCATCAGCAGCCGGTCCGCCGCGACTCGTCCCGCCCTCTCCCTCCCGACGTCGCCCGCCAGAATCGGGAGCAGGCGTTCGGCACGTCCCCCCGCACCTGGGTGGACGCCCCTACCGGTCACGGCGCGGATCCCGTCGACCCTTCCCGGCCCGACACGGCCGACGAGCAGAGCGCTCCCGCCGCTCGGGCCGGCGACGCCTCCCGTCCCCTGACGCCCCCGGCGGGGACCGTCGAGCCGGCCACCGAGCCGCTCCGGCCCGCCGCGGCCGCGGAGCCCGCCGCAGCCCCCGCGCCGACGCCGAGCGTCCGGTCCGCAGCATCGGCAGAGTCCGGCACAGGCGCGACGTCGGCCGCGCCGGAGGGGAACGCCGGATCCGGTGAGGACCCCCGCGGGACGGTCGTCCCCCCGGCGCGACGCACCGGCCACGGTCGGCGCGCGGCGCGCCCGATCGCCGCCGAGCACGATCTGGCGGCGGCGGCCTCCTCCCCCGAGCCCGCCGAGGAGCGTGACGCCTGGTCCACCGCCGGCCGTCCCGCCGCGGCCGCCGAGCGCGGCGCCGTCCCCCCGCGCGAGCCCTCGCGCCCCGCCGACGTCACCGCCGCCGCTCCCGCAGCCGCCGCTCCCGCAGCCGCGAGCTCCGAAGCGGGGTCGGGATCCGGCTCCGGCTCCGGCTCCGGCTCCGGGGACGAACCTCCCTCGGATCGGGGCGCGCGCGACGAGCGCCCCGAGCCCTCCCGCCGCGGCGGGAGCCTGGGACGCGTGGCCGCCTGGACCGTCGGCACCACGGTGCTGCCGGGCCTGGGCCTGGTCACGACCCGGATGCGGAAGCTCGGCTGGGTGCTGCTCGGCGTGCTCACCGCCGTCGTCCTCGGCGTCGCGGCCTTCCTGCTGCTCGGCGACCCCCTGCGCACGGGAGTCAAGCTGGTCACCCACCGCGGCGTGCTGATCGCCCTGCTCGTCGCCGCCGCGGTCGCGATGATCGTGTGGATGGTGCAGATCGTCCTCGCCGCCCTCGCGCACTCCACGGCGCAGCGGCTCGAGCGCCGGCGCCGGCTGGTCGCGCTCGGCCTCGCCGCCGTCATGGTGATCGCCGTCGGCCTGCCCTTCGGCCGCGGCGTCCAGTCGCTGTGGGCGACCCAGGGACTGCTCGGCTCGGACTCCGTGTTCTCCCGCTCGGGCTCCTCCACCCTCGCGGACGGCGAGGACCCGTGGGCCGGCGTCGGCCGCATCAACATCCTCATGCTCGGCCAGGACGCCGGGCAGGACCGCACGGGCACCCGACCGGACACGATCATGGTCGCCTCCGTGGACACCGCGACCGGCAAGACGGCCCTCTTCTCGATCCCCCGCAACCTCGAGAAGGTGCGCTTCCCGGAGGGCACCGTCGCCGCGGAGAAGTTCCCCGACGGCTTCGACTACTACGGGAAGAACCAGAACCTCATCAACGCCGTGTGGGCGTGGGCGGAGGAGAACAAGGACCTGTTCCCCGGGGACGACAGCCCCGGCCTCACCGCCACCACCTGGGCCGTCGAGGAGACCCTCGGCCTGAAGACCGACTACTACGCGCAGGTGAACCTGCAGGGCTTCGAGGACATGGTCAACGCGATCGGCGGCGTGGACATGGTCGTGGAGCGCCGCATCCCGATCGGCGGCGGCACCAACCAGGCCACGGGCGGCAAGTACCCGATCACCGGGTACATCGAGCCCGGCCAGCAGCACCTCGACGGCTACCACGCCCTCTGGTACGCCCGCTCCCGTGAGGGCTCCGACGACTTCAACCGCATGTGCCGCCAGCAGCGCATGGTGCGCGTGGTCACCGAGGAGTCCAACCCGGCGACGCTCGCCATGTCGATCCCCGGGCTCGTCACCGCGACCGAGAACAACATCGTCACCGACATCCCGACCTCGGACATCGACGCCTTCGCCGAGCTCGCCCTGCGGATCAAGGACTCCGGCTTCAAGTCCTACCCGATCACGCAGGACGTCACGCCGAGCTACGACGCCGACTGGGACTACCTCAAGAAGTGGACCCAGGCCTCGATCGAGGACTCCATGCAGTCCACCGGCGCGCAGTCCGTGACCGGCGAGACGAAGGCCGGCTCCACGGAGCCCGCGGAGACGGGCGCCGCCCCGGACCAGGAGTCCAGCTCCTCCGCCGAGGAGGAGGAGACCACGACCGAGGAGGCGACGCCCACCGAGGAGGAGTCCTCCTCCACGGGGGACGAGACCTCGAGCGAGTCCTCCGCCCCGGTCATCGAGCAGGACCCGCTGAAGTCCTGCCTGCCGGGGGCCGAGGAGGGGAACTGACAGGGGGTCACTCCCCCGGCCCTCCCCGGTGACGGGGACGGGTCAGTCGGCCACCTGCAGCAGGGCGTTCTCCACGAGCTCCGGCATCGCCGGATGGATCCAGTACTGGGTGCGCGCGAGGTCCCGGGCCGTCTGCCCGGTGCTCATCGCCTGCACGAGCAGCTGGATGAGCGAGGTCGCCTCCGGGCCGATGATCTGCGCACCCAGGATCGCCGTGGACTCCGCGTCCACGACGAGCTTGAGGAACCCGGTGGTGTCCTCCATCGCCCAGCCGTAGGCGATCGAGGAGTACTCCTGCACGGCGACGCGGATCTCGCGACCGGAGCGCTCG
The DNA here is from genome assembly GCF_005490785.1 of Brachybacterium sp. SGAir0954. Taxonomy (GTDB): domain Bacteria; phylum Actinomycetota; class Actinomycetes; order Actinomycetales; family Dermabacteraceae; genus Brachybacterium; species Brachybacterium rhamnosum. Next base: position 3,169,083 of record NZ_CP027295.1, read on the forward strand.
GCCTCCGCGCGGGCCGTCTCCTCGTCCCTGCCCACCCAGGCCACCTGGGGATGGGTGAAGACGCCGAAGGGCACGGGCATCTCGTCGGAGCGGCGCATCTCCTCGGGGTGGAGCACGTTGTGCCGAACGATCCGCAGCTGATGGTTCGCGACGTGCTTGAGCTGGTCGGGGCTCGAGATGTCCCCGAGCGCCCAGAGCCCGGGGAGGACTTGGCCCTCCGGGTCGAGCACCCGCTGGCAGGCGTCGACGGCGACCCGGCCGCCGTCGGCGAGGCCGATGCCGCCGGCGGCCACGTCGAGCCGGTCGGAGTTGGGGCGCCTGCCGGTCGCGACGAGCACGTCCTCCGCCTGCAGGACGACCTCCTCGCGGCCGCGCGTGCCGCGCAGCTCGACACCGCCCTCGGTGCGGCGCACGGAGGTCGTGTCCAGGCCCGTCTCGAGCCGGATCCGGCCGCCGAGGATCTCGGTGAGCCGGGCGGAGACGTCGGCATCGGCCGCGCGCAGCACCCGCTGCGAGCGGGCGACGAGGGTGACGTCCACACCGAGCGCGTCGAGCACGTGCGCGAACTCGACGGCGATGATCCCCGAGCCGAGGATCAGCATCGACGCGGGCAGCGCGTCCATCCGCATGACCGTGTCGGAGGTCTGCGGGGCGGCGTCGGCGAGCCCGTCGATCGCGGGGATCTCGGGGCGGGAGCCGGCGCCGAGGACGATCGTGTCCGCGGTGATCTCGCGGGTGGTGCCGTCCGCGAGCTCGACCCGCAGCGCCTTCGGGCCCGTGAAGCGGGCCTCGCCGCGCAGCAGGGTGAGGTTCGCATTGTCCTCGTGGGAGGCGCGGTACTCCTCGCCGCCCGCGGAGATCGGGTCGATCCGGCCGAAGATCCGGTCCCGGATCGCGGGCCAGTCCACGCCCTCGAGCCGCTCGCGCACACCGAGCGCGGCGGACTCCGACGGCGCGAGCGCGAGGTCCGCGGTGCGCACGAACATCTTCGTGGGGATGCAGCCGAGGTTCAGGCAGGTGCCGCCGAACACGGCCTGCGGGCCCACCCCGCGGTCGATCTGCACGATGCTGTGGCCCGCGAGGTCCGGTCCCGGGAAGGAGTTCACCGAGCCGGAGCCGATGAGGGCGATGTCGTAATGGGTCTGCGCGTTCACCGGGCCAGGCTAGTCCGCCGCGCGCCGGCGGGGTGATCCTGGTTGAATCGGTCCCGACGTCCCCCACCGCACCCAGGAGCCGCCATGACCGCCGCCGCCCATCCCGCCGACGCCCATGACGTGATCCACGTGGTCGGGGCCCGCGAGAACAACCTCCGCGGGGTCGACGTCGACATCCCCAAGCGCCGCCTCACCGTCTTCACGGGCGTCTCCGGCTCCGGGAAGAGCTCGCTCGTGTTCGGGACGATCGCCGCGGAGTCCCGCCGCCTGCTCAACGAGACCTACAGCGCCTTCGTGCAGGGCTTCATGCCCTCGACCTCGCGCCCCGAGGTCGACGTGCTCTCCGGGGTGACCTCCGCGATCGTCGTGGACCAGGAGCGGCTCGGCGGCGGGCCCCGCTCGACCGTCGGCACCATCACCGATGCGAGCGCCTACCTGCGCACCCTCTTCTCCCGCCGCGCCGAGCCCCACGTGGGCGGCCCCGGCGCGTACTCCTTCAACGTCCCCTCGGTCTCCGCCGCCGGGGCGATCACCGTGAAGAAGGGCGGGAAGACCCTCGCGGAGAAGGCGGACTTCTCCCGCGTGGGCGGCATGTGCCCGCGCTGCGAGGGCATGGGGAACGTGAGCGACCTCGACCTGACGGAGCTGTACGACGCCACGAAGACCCTCTCCGAGGACCCGTTCACGATCCCCGGCTACACGGGCGACGGCTGGAACGTGCGGATCATCCGTGAGTCCGGGTTCATACCGCCGGACGTCCCGATCCAGGACTTCACCGCCCGCCAGCGCGAGGACTTCCTCTACAAGGAGCCCACGAAGGTGAAGATCGGGGACGTGAACCTCACCTACGAGGGGCTCGTCCCGAAGATCCGCAAGTCCATGCTGTCCAAGGACCGCGACCAGATGCAGCCGCACATCCGCGCCTTCGTGGACCGCGCGGTCACCTTCATCACCTGCCCCGACTGCGCGGGCACGCGGCTCGCGGAGCACGCCCGCACCTCCCTCATCGACGGGGTCTCCATCGCCGACGTCTCCGCCCTGCCCGTGACCGACCTGCGCGACTGGGTCGCGGGTCTCGACGACGAAGGCGTGGGCCCGCTGCTGGCGAACCTCCGCGCCCTGCTCGACGCCTTCGTCGGTATCGGCCTCGGCTACCTCTCCCTGGACCGCCCCTCCGGCACGCTCTCCGGCGGCGAGGCGCAGCGCACGAAGCTCGTCCAGCACATCGGCTCCGCCCTCACCGACGTCACCTACGTCTTCGACGAGCCGACGGTGGGCCTGCACCCCCACGACATCTCCCGCATGAACGAGCTGCTGCTCGAGCTGCGTGACAAGGGCAACACGGTGCTCGTCGTCGAGCACAAGCCGGAGACCATCGAGATCGCGGACCACGTCGTCGACCTGGGCCCGCGGGCCGGCCGCGACGGCGGGGAGCTCGTGTTCGAGGGGGACGTCGAGGGGCTGCGCTCCTCCGGCACCCTCACGGGCCGCTTCCTCGCCGCCCGCACCCGGCTCAAGGAGACGGTGCGCGAGCCCAGCGGGGTGCTCGAGATCCGCGGGGCGAGCACCCACAACCTCCGCGACGTCGACGTCGACGTGCCGCTCGGCGTGCTCACGGTCGTCACCGGCGTGGCCGGCTCCGGCAAGAGCTCGCTCATCCACGACTCCCTCCCCCGCGACGCGGACGTCGTCATGGTGGACCAGTCCCCGATCCGCGGCTCTCGCCGCTCGAACCCCGCGACCTACACGGGACTGCTCGAGCCGATCCGGAAGGCCTTCGCGAAGGCGAACGGCGTCAAGCCCGCCCTGTTCTCCGCGAACTCCGAGGGGGCCTGCCCCGTCTGCAACGGCGCCGGCGTCACGTACACCGAGCTGGGCTTCCTCGAGACCGTCGAGTCCGTGTGCGAGGAGTGCGAGGGCCGCCGCTTCCAGGCCTCCGTGCTCGAGCACACCCTCGGCGGGCGCAGCATCGCCGACGTTCTCGAGATGTCGGTCGCGGAGGCGCGCGAGCTGTTCTCCGACGGGGAGGCGAAGGTGCCCGCCGCGGCGCGGATCCTCGGCCACCTGGACCAGGTGGGCCTCGGCTATCTCACGATCGGCCAGCCGCTCACGACCCTCTCCGGCGGCGAGCGGCAGCGCCTCAAGCTCGCCACCCACATGGGCGAGAAGGGCGGGATCTACGTGCTCGACGAGCCCACCTCGGGCCTGCACATGGCGGACGTCGAGCAGCTGCTCGCGCTCCTGGACGCCCTCGTGGACGCCGGGAGGTCCGTGATCGTCATCGAGCACCACCAGGCCGTGATGGCGCATGCGGACCGCATCATCGACATGGGCCCCGGCGCCGGCCAGCACGGCGGCACCGTCGTCTTCGAGGGCACGCCCGCGCAGCTCGTCGCCGAGCGGGCGGGCCTCACCGGGGAGGCGCTCGCGCAGTACGTCGGGGCCTGAGGGGCCGGCCGACGGGGCCGACGCCGGGACGGCCGACGGGGACGTCGGCCCGCCGGCTCAGCTCTTGCCGCGCCAGGCGGGGTTGATCCGCTGGAACAGGCGGCAGTCCGCCCAGCCGCCGCCCGCCGAGCCGAGCCGGAGGTACTGCGGGGCGAGGCCGATCTGCGTGAAGCCGTTGCGCTCGAGGACCCGCGCGGAGGCCTCGTTGCCCACGGCGACGCTCGCCTCGACGCGGTGCAGGTCGAGGGCGCCGAAGGCGAGGTCGACGGCCTCGCGCACCGCACAGGAGGCGACGCCGCGCCCCGTGGCCCCCGCATCGACCCAGTAGCCGAGGCTCGCCCACTGGGCGGGGCCGCGCAGCACCCCGCTGAGGGTCAGCCGGCCCACGACCTCGTCGTCCACGGTGATGACGAGCGGGACCGTGGACCCGGCCTCGAGCTGGGTGCGCAGCGAGCGGATCATGCGCCGCTGGCCCTCCTCCGTCGCCCATCCCTCGGGGCGCACCGGGGCCCCGGTGAGCAGGTGCTCGCGGTTGACAGTCTCGAGGTGGGCGAGGCGCGCGGCGTCCTCCTCGAGCAGGAGCCGCAGCGCGATCCGCTCCGGGGCCACGCGCTCGTGAGGGTCCTGCCGCTGCGCCGTCATGGCGCCAGCGTAGGGCCGGCGCACCCCGTACCGTGTCCCCGTGACCCGCCCGCTCCCCGCCGCCCTGCTCGCCGCGCTGCCGCTGCTGCGCTGTCCCGTGTGCGCCCTGCCGCTCGACGCCCGGGAGCGCACCCTCGGCTGCGCGGGCGGCCACCGCTTCGACGCGGCGCGCGGCGGCTCCGTCTCCCTGCTCTCCGGTCCCGCCCCCGTGAGCGGGGACGACGACGACATGGCCCGGGCCCGGGACCGCTTCCTCGCGACCGGCGCCTACGGCCCGCTGCGGGACGCCGTGCTGGACCTCGCCGCACCGGAGGTCTGCGCCGATCCCGACGGGAGCCCCGTCGGCGCCCGTCGGACGGTCCTGGACGCGGGCTGCGGCTCCGGGTGGTACCTCGCCGCCCTGCTCGCGGAGCAGCCGGGGACCCTCGGCATCGGCCTGGACACCTCGACCCGGTCCCTGCGCTTCGCGGCCCGCGCCCACGAGGACCTCGCCGCGATCGGCGCGGACCTGTTCTCCCGCCTGCCGCTCGCCGACGCCTCCGTGGACGTCGTGCTCGACGTGTTCTCCCCGCGCAATCCGCCCGAGTTCGCGCGTATGCTGCGCCCGGGCGGCCGGCTCGTCGTGGCCCGCCCCGCACCGGACCACCTCGCCGAGCTGCGGGAGACCGTGCCCGCGATGGTCGGCATCGACCCGCGCAAGGAGGAGCGGCTCGCCGCCGCCCTGGACCCGCACTTCACGGCAGGCCCCGAGATCATCGTGCGGGCGCCGCTGCGGCTCGGCGCGGAGGCGGCCGCGGACCTCGTGCTCATGACCCCGAGCGCGCGCCACGTCGACCCCGCCGCGCTCGGCCTGCCGGACGAGCTCGAGGTGACGCTCTCGGTACGGGTGAGCGCGTGGACGGTGCGCTGACCCGCACCGTCCACACGCGGGATCAGGCGAGCGGCCCCACGACCTCCTCCGCGGCGGCGAGCAGGGAGCCGTCCCTCAGGCCCTCCTCCGCGGCCGCGATGTCCGGGGCGAGGAAGCGGTCCGGGCCCGGCCCCTCGACGTCCTCGCGGAGCACGCCGATCACCGCGGCGCACGCGGCCGAGGGCTGCAGCGGGGCGCGCAGGTCCACGGCCCGCGCGGCGGTGAGCAGCTCGATCGCGAGCACCCGGCGCAGGTTCTCCACGGAGGTGCGGAGCTTGCGAGCCGCGTGCCATCCCATGGAGACGTGGTCCTCCTGCATCGCCGAGGAGGGGATCGAGTCGACGCTCGCGGGCACCGCGAGCCGCTTCATCTCGGAGACCAGGGCCGCCTGCGTGTACTGGGCGATCATGAAGCCCGAGTCGACGCCGGGATCGTCGGCGAGGAAGGGCGGCAGCCCGTGGGAGCGGGACTTGTCGAGCATGCGGTCGGTGCGGCGCTCGGCGATCGAGGCGAGGTCCGCGCTCGCGATCGCGAGGAAGTCGAGCACGTAGGCCACGGGGGCGCCGTGGAAGTTGCCGTTCGAGGTGACGGTGCCGTCCTCGAGCACGACGGGGTTGTCGATCGCGCTCGCGAGCTCCCGCTCGGCGACCGTGCGGGCATGCGTGATCGTGTCCCGGACGGCTCCCGCGACCTGCGGGGCGCAGCGCAGCGAGTAGGCGTCCTGGACGCGCGAGCCCTCGGCGGCGACGTCGGCGATGATCGGCGAGCCCTCGAGCAGAGCCAGCACGTTCGCGGCGGAGGCCGCCTGCCCGGGGTGCGGGCGCAGGGGCGCGTGCAGCTCGGGCCGGAAGACGCCGTCCCGGCCGCGCAGGCCCTGCACGGTCAGGGCGGTGGCGAGATCCGCGGTGCGCACCAGCTCGTCGAGGTCAGCGAGGGCCATGAGGAGCATGCCGAGCATGCCGTCGGTCCCGTTGATGAGGGCGAGGCCCTCCTTCTCCTCGAGCAGCACGGGGACGATCCCGGCCTCCGCGAGCAGCTCCGGGACGGGACGCTCCGCGCCGTCGCGGTCCCGGGCGCGCCCCTCCCCCATGAGCACGATCGCGCAGTGCGACAGCGGGGCGAGGTCCCCCGAGCAGCCCAGCGAGCCGTACTCGTGGACGATCGGGGTGATGCCGGCGTTCAGCAGCGCGAGCATGGTCTCGATGACGACGGGCCGCACGCCGGTCCGGCCGGAGGCGAGGGTGCGGGCGCGCAGCAGCATGAGGGCGCGCACCACCTCCCGCTCCACCTCGGGACCGGCGCCCGCCGCGTGGGAGCGGATGAGGGAGCGCTGCAGGGCGTGCCGCATCGACGGCGGGATGGACGTGTCCGCGAGGGCGCCGAACCCGGTGGAGACGCCGTACACGGGGGTCTCCCCCGCGGCGAGGGCGTCGATGTGGGCGCGGACGGCGGCGACGTGCTCGCGGGCGTCGGGGTCGAGCTCGACGCGGGCGCCGCGGCGGGCGACCGCGAGCACCTCGGCGGCGGTGAGGTCGGAGCGGGAGAGACGGACGGTGTCGGTCATGGGGTTCCTTTCGGACGGCGGTCGCGGGCCGCGCCGACCGCCGCGGACGGTGGCCGTGGTGAGGACGGGGTGAGGACGGGGCCGCTCAGAGCAGGAGGTGGGCGAGCGGTGCGGTGATGAGGATCGTCAGCACGACCCGGACGAACCACAGCACCACCAGCTGGCCCACGTTCACGGGGATCCGCGTGGCGAGGATCGAGGGGACCAGGGCGGAGAAGAACACGATCTGGGAGACGGCGGTGACGCCCACGGTGAAGCGCAGCGCCTCCGACTCGTGGCCGGCGACCACGGTCGCCGGCAGGAACATCTCCGCGATGCCCACGGCGAAGGCCTTCCCCGCGAGCGCCGGCTCGGGGAGCTGGACCAGCCAGGCGAAGGGCACGAACAGCCAGCCGATGAGGTCGAACACCGGGGTGTACGTGGCCAGCAGCAGCCCAGCGAGACCGATCGAGAGGATCGAGGGGACGATCGCGGCGGCCATGAGCACGCCGTCCTTGAAGGTCGCCCAGCTTCCCCGGACCACGCCCGGGGCGATCGCGAGCGCCCGCATCGCCTCGTCCCAGGCCTGCGTGAGGCGGTTGCCCCGCGAGACCGGCTCGGCGAGATGCTCCACCCCCTCGAAGGGCTCGTCGGCCACCCGGCTCAGCGGGGGGATCCGCACCGTGATCGCGGTGACCGCGAAGGTCACCGCGAAGGTGAGGAGGAAGTAGAGCGTCCAGTGCTGCATGAGGTCCAGGGTGCTCGCCACGATGACCATGAAGGTCGCCGAGACGGTCGAGAACCCGGTCGCGATGATCGCGGCCTCCCGGCCCGTGTAGCGCCCCTCGCGATAGACCCGGTCGGTGATGAGCAGGGCGAGGGAGTAGGAGCCGACGAAGGAGGCGACGGCGTCGACCGCGGCGCGGCCGGGGACCTTCCACACCGGACGCATGATCGGCTGGACCAGCACGCCGATGAACTCCATCAGGCCGTAGTTGATCAGCAGAGCGAGGAACACGGCGCCGACGGGCACGATCAGCCCCACCGGGATGCCGAGCTTCTCCCACAGGAACGGGCCGATGTCCGGGTTCGAGAGCGGGCCCGGATAGAAGCCCGCGGCCGCGCAGACCGCGACGACGAGGCCCACGATGTTCGCGAGGGCGAAGACGGTGCGCAGCGCGCCGTCCCTCCAGGTGCCGGTGACGAAGGGGCGGACGGTGCCGACGAGCACGAGCGCCACGACCACCCAGGGCACGGCGGGGCCGAGCACCCACCGCACGAACGTCAGGGCGTGGTCGACGAGGATCGTGGACTTCCCGCCGATCTCGACCGAGACGAAGAACATCGCGATGCCGATCGCGCTGTAGAGGAAGAACCGCCAGCGGTGGGGTGGGACGGGACGCTCGGTGCCGTCGGCGCCGATCACGGAACGGGCGCGATCGGCGGCGGAACCCGCGAAGGGCTCGCGGCGGGGGTCCTGGACTGCGTCGGGCGTCGTCATCATGAAGACCTCTTCGGTGCGGGGGGCGGGGAGCGGGGTGTCCCGGGTCAGGCGAGCCGGCTCCCCGCACGGCGCACCTGATGGGTGAGCGGCATGCCGGGGCGGTAGGCGAGGTGGATCGCGGCGGGGGCGTCGAGCACGTGGAGGTCCGCGCGGGCGCCCACACCGAGGTGGCCGACGTCGTCGCGGCGCAGGGCGAGCGCCCCGCCGCGGGTCGCGGCCCGGATCGCCTCGGCGAGGGTGAGGCGCATCTGCAGCACCGCGGTCGCGACGCAGAAGGCCACGGCGCTCGTGTAGCTCGTGCCGGGGTTGCAGTTCGAGGCGATCGCGAGCTGGGCGCCCGCGTCGAGCAGGGCGCGGGCGGGGGCGAGCGGGGCGCGGGTGGAGAGGTCGCACGCGGGCAGCACCGTCGCGACCGTCGGCCCCGCGTCCACGGCGAGGCGGCCCGGGGCGTCCCCGGGGGCGGTGGGGAGGGAGGCGGTCGCGGCGAGCGCGTCCACGTCCCCCGCGTCGAGGTGGTTGAGGTGGTCGACGCTCGCGGCGCGGTGGCGCACGGCGAGCTCCACGCCGCCGCTGCGGCCCAGCTGATGGCCGTGCACGCGAAGTCCGAGGCCCGCGGCGGCGCCCGCCGCGAGCACGCGCGCGGACTGCTCCGGGTCGAAGGCACCCGCCTCGCAGAACACGTCGATCCAGCGCACGTGCGGGGCGACCGCCTGCAGCATGTCCCCCACCACGAGGTCCACGTACTCCTCCGCGCGGCCCGCGTGCTCCTCGGGCACGAGGTGCGCGCCGAGGAAGGTCACCTCGTCGATCTCCCCGGCCCGGGCGAGGGCGTCGAGCAGGCGCGCGGCGCGGCCCTCCTCGGCGACGGTGAGTCCGTAGCCGGTCTTCGTCTCGAGGGTCGTGGTGCCGCCCGCGGCGGCCTCCGCGAGCCGTGAGCGCACGAGCGCGAGGAGCCGCTCGTCGCTCGCGGCGCGCGTCGCGGCGGTCGTGACGGCGATGCCGCCCGCGGCGTAGGACTCCCCGGCCATGCGGGCCTCGAACTCGGCGGCGCGGTCGCCGTCGAAGGCGAGGTGGGTGTGGGAGTCGACCCAGCCGGGGAGCACGGCGCGGCCGCCGAGGTCCTCGCGCCGGTCTGCGGCAGGAACCGTCGCGGCCGGGCCGGTCCAGGCGACGCGGCCCTCCTCGACCACGAGCGCGGCGTCGTGGAGCACCTGGCCGGGGGCCGCGCCCCGCTCCCCCGGCTCCTCGAGGGCCGGGTCGAGGGTCCAGAGCTCGCTGATGCCGGTGAGCAGGGTGCTGGTCATGCGTCCTCCCAGAGGGGGCTGATGGCGTCCTGGAGCAGGCGGGCCACGTCACCCAGGCGGTGACGGCCCGCGGCGACGATGGTCTCCCCGCCGCGGATCACGGTCGTGACGTCGGCCGCGGTGGCGGTGAGCAGGATCTGCGCGGGGTCGGAGCCGGCGGTGCGCACCGTGTCCAGGGAGAGCACCGCGAGATCCGCGGGGGCGCCGACGGCGAGGCGTCCGGCGTCGGGCCGCCCGATGCTGCCGTGGCCCGTCGCGGCCTCGAGCAGCTGTGCGGGCGTGAACCGACCGCGCTCTCCGCTCGCCAGCCGCTCGTGCATCTCGAGGGCGCGGGCCTCCTCGACGAGGTCGATCACGGCGTGCTGATCGCTGCCCAGGCACATCCGCGCCCCGGCCTCGCGCAGGGCCCGCGCGGGTCCGATGCCGTCGGCGAGGTCCCGCTCGGTGGTGGGGCAGAAGCTCGCCCAGGCCCGGGCCTCCCCCAGCAGGTGCAGGTCCTGCGTGGTGAGGTGGGTGGCGTGGACGGCGGTGAGGTGCTCGTCCAGCAGGCCCGCATCGGCGAGCAGGCGCACGGGGGTGCGTCCGTGGTGGGCGAGGCAGGCCGCGTTCTCCGCGGGCTGCTCGCTCACGTGCACGTGCAGCGGCAGGCGGGGCCCGTCCCCGCCGAGCTCGGGGAGCAGGGTCGTGAGCCGCCCGAGCTGGTCGAGCGGCACGGCGCGCACGGAATGCGCGGCGGCGCCCACGAGCATGTCGCCCTGCGGGTCCTCGCGCTCCTGCAGGGCCCGGACCCGCTGCGCCCAGGCGTCCGCGTCGCGATCGGTGAAGCGGCGCTGCTCGGGGGCCGGGGGCAGGTGCCCGCCCGCGTCGAGGCCGCCCGCGAGGTAGAGCGTGTCCAGCAGGGTGAGCCGCACCCCGGCCTCCGCGGCGGCCTGCTCGAGCGCGCGGCCCATGGCGTTCGGATCCGCATAGGGCGTGCCGCCAGGGGCGTGGTGGACGTAGTGGAACTCGCCGACGGCGGTGACGCCGGCGAGCGCCATCTCGGCGTAGGCGGCCCGGGCCAGCGCGAGGTACGCATCCGGGTCCAGGCGCGCGGCCACGTGGTACATCCGCTCGCGCCAGGTCCAGAAGGTGCCGCCCGCATCATGGGTGCGACCGCGCAGCGCCCGGTGGAAGGCATGGCTGTGGGTGTTCGCGAGGCCCGGCAGGGTCACGCCGGGCAGGATCTCGTCGCCGTCCTGTCGCCGGGCGACCTCGACCCGGTCCAGCCGGCCGGCGGCGTCGATGCCGAGGCGCACCCCGCGGCGGTGCCCCTCGGGCAGCAGCGCGTGCTCGCACCAGAGGGTGCGCCGCACGCCCCTGGCGGCCGTCCCGCTCATGCCGCGAGCTCCTTCACGACGGTGACCAGGGCGTCCACGCCCGCGTGGCAGTCCGCGGCGTCCGCATGCTCCTCGGGGGTGTGGGAGGAGCCCGTGGGGTTGCGGACGAACAGCATGGTGGTGGGCACGCCGGCGTTCGCAAGGATCCCGGCGTCGTGTCCGGCGCCCGTGCCCAGGAGAGGCGTGGTCTCCCCGAGCGCGTCCCTCACCCGCAGCGTGAGCGTCTCGTCGAAGCGGGTCGCGGGGGTCCAGGACTCCTCGCGCAGCGCCTCGGGGAACAGTCCGTGGAGGTCGGCGATCACCCCCTGCACGAGGTCCTCGCGCGGGGAGCGGGCGTCGAGCCAGGCGGTGACGTGGGAGGGGATCGCGTTGATCCCGCCCGGGGTCACCTCGAGCTTGCCGACGGTCGCCACGCAGCGGTGCTCGTGGTCGTCGCGGCGGGCGGCGGCCTCCCGCGCGGCGAGGGCGAAGGCCGCGGCCTCGAGCATCGCGTCCGTCCGGTCGGCGAGGGCCGTGGTGCCGGCGTGATCGGCGCGGCCGGCGAAGTCCGCGCGCCAGCGGCCGTGCGGCCAGATGTCGGTGCCGACGGCGACCGCTGAGGTCGCCGGGTCCATGAGCGCGAGCGCCTTCCCCTGCTCGACGTGCAGCTCGACGAAGGAGCCGACGCGGGCGAGGGTCGCCGGGTCCGGGCCGAGGTCGAGTCCGCGCCCGGTGGCGCGCAGGGCCTCGGCCATGCTCACGCCGTCCGCGTCGCGCAGGCCCAGGGCCCGCTCCGCGGTCATGGCTCCCGTGATGACGCGGGACCCCGCGCAGGCGACGCCGAAGCGCGCGCCCTCCTCGTCGCCGAAGTTCACGACGCCGATCGGGACGGAGGGGCGGAAGCCCTCTTCCTGGAGGGCCTGCACGGCGGCGAGCGCGGAGACCACGCCGAGCGGGCCGTCGTACGCGCCGCCGTCGGGCACGGAGTCGAGGTGGGAGCCGATGACGACGCCGGGCGCGGCGTCGGGGTCGCCCCACCAGGCCCACTGGTTGCCCATGCGGTCCTCGGTGAGGTCGAGGCCCAGAGCACCGCACTCCCCCGCGAACCACTCGCGCAGGGTGTGGTCCTCGCGGGTCCAGGCGAAGCGCCGGTAGCCGCCCGTGGTGCCGTCGCGGCCCACGGGCAGCAGCTCCGCCCAGCGGCGGTCGAACCCTCCGGCCACGGCGCTCAGGCCCCGGCCTTCGGGGCCTGTCGGGAGGCGGCGCGGGCGGTCGCCTCGCGCTGCGCGGCGGCGGGGTCCCCCGCGTCGCGCACGTGCGGGGGCAGGGGGACGCGCACGCCCCGCTCGTCCGCGACCTCGGCAGCGCGGGAGTAGCCGGCGTCGACGTGGCGGATCACGCCCATGGCGGGGTCGTTGGTGAGCAGCGCGGTGAGCTTCGCGGCGGCGAGGTCGGTGCCGTCGGCGACGCCCACCTGGCCGGCGTGGATCGAGCGACCGATGCCGACGCCGCCGCCGTGGTGGAGGGACACCCAGGTCGCGCCCGAGCTCGCGGCGGTGAGGGCGTTCAGCAGCGGCCAGTCGGCGATCGCGTCGGAGCCGTCGAGCATGCCCTCGGTCTCCCGGTACGGGGAGGCGACGGAGCCGGAGTCGAGGTGGTCGCGGCCGATGACGATCGGCGCGGAGACCTTGCCCTCCTTCACGAGGCGGTTGAAGAGCTGCCCGGCGAGGTGGCGCTCGCCGTAGCCGAGCCAGCAGATGCGGGCGGGGAGCCCCTCGAACTCGACGTACTCGCCGGCCGCGTCGAGCCAGCGGTGCAGGTGCTCGTTCTGGGGGAAGAGCTCCTTGAGCGCGGCATCGGTGACGGCGATGTCCTGCGGGTCGCCGGAGAGGGCGACCCAGCGGAACGGGCCGAGGCCCTCGCAGAACAGCGGGCGGATGTAGGCGGGGACGAAGCCGGGGAAGGCGAAGGCGCGCTCGCAGCCGGCGGTGCGGGCCTCGTCGCGGATCGAGTTGCCGTAGTCGAAGACCTCGGCGCCCTCGTCCTGGAAGTCGACCATGGCCTGGACCTGGCGGGCCATCGACTCGCGGGACTTCTTGGTGAAGCCCTCGGGGTCCGCGGCGGCCTCGGCCTGCCAGGTGCCCACCTCGTGCTCGAGCGGGAGGTAGGAGAGCGGGTCGTGCGCGGAGGTCTGGTCGGTGACGACGTCGATCCGCAGGTCCCCCGCGCGGTGGCGCTCGAGCAGCGCGGGGAAGACCTCGGCGGCGTTGCCGACGATGCCGATGGAGACGGCGCGCTCCTCGTCGCGGGCGGCGCGGGCGCGGGCGACGGCGTCGTCGAGGTCCTCCGCGATCTCGGTGAGATAGCGCTTGGCGACGCGGCGCTCGAGGCGCGAGCGGTCGACGTCGGCGATGAGGCACACGCCCCCGTTGAGGGTCACGGCGAGGGGTTGCGCGCCGCCCATGCCGCCGCAGCCGCCGGTGAGGGTGATCGTCCCGGCGAGGGTGCCGCCGAAGCGGGCGCGGGCGACGGCCGCGAAGGTCTCGTAGGTGCCCTGGAGGATGCCCTGGGTCGCGATGTAGATCCAGGAGCCGGCGGTCATCTGCCCGTACATGAGCAGGCCCTCCCCCTCGAGGCGGCGGAACTCGGGCCAGGTCGCCCAGTCCGGGACGAGGTGCGAGTTCGCGAGGAGCACGCGCGGCGCCCAGGGGTTGGTGCGCAGCACGCCCACCGGCTTGCCGGACTGCACGAGCAGGGTCTCGTCCTCCTCGAGGTCCTGCAGGGTCTCGACGATCGCGTCGAAGGCCTCCCAGCTGCGGGCGGCGCGGCCGGTGCCGCCGTAGACGACGAGGTCGTCGGGACGCTCGGCGACCTCGGGGTCGAGGTTGTTCATGAGCATCCGCAGCGGGGCCTCGGTCTGCCAGGACTTCGCGGTGAGGGCGGTGCCGCGCGGTGCGCGGACGGGGCGTGCGCCGGGGAGGGACATCGGGGCTCCTGCTGCGGGGTGGGGATCGGGGTGAGATCCAGGACACCATCCGCACCCCGGGCCGTCGAGGGCCCCCGAGCAGCCGTTGTCCGGGATACCGGACAGTTCACACGCCTGTCACAGATGGAGCCTCCTCGAGAGCTCGCGGAGCACCTCCCGGCCCCGCGAGACGGTGATCTGCGCGAGCGCGAGCGCGGCGCACAGCAGCGAGGGAAGCGGCGTCGTCACCCACCCCAGGACCAGGAAGAGCAGCGGGACCAGGCCCACCGCGATCGTGAGCGCCGCGTACAGGACGTGGTCACCCGGCTCCATGCGCCGCACCCGGACCAGCACGAGCACCGCGATGATCGAGCTGCCGCACACGATCGGCACGGTGTAGGTCAGCGACCAGGCGTGCCAGCCGGTGAGGTAGTCCCAGTACGCGCTCACCAGCCCCACGAGCACCACGAGATAGGCCGTCGCCCGGGCGAGGTTGCGCCGCTCCCGCAGCGCGATGAGGACGAGCAGCCAGGTCGTCGCGAGCCCCAGCCAGGAGGCGCGCAGCCAGCCCCAGCCGGACTCGGTGTGCGGCAGCAGCAGCTGCAGCGCGAAGGACGCGATCACCATCCCCAACGAGACCAGCAGCAGCACCCGCAGCACGCGCCGGCCCGAGTAGCGCAGCGCGACGGCGGCGAACGGCTCCGAGGGACGCGGCGAGCCGGGGCCGGTCCCGTCCGTGAGCGGCTCGAGCTCCGTGCCGCACAGCGGGCAGCGAGCCCAGCTCCCCTCGACCCGGGCCTCGCACCCGCGGCAGCGGCTCACACGCCCACCTCGGCGAGCTCGTGCTCGGTCACGCGCGTCGCCGCGACGGAGACCTCGACGCCGCGTGCGACGAGCAGCCGCACCACCTCCCGCACGTGGTCCGTGCGCACGAACGGCGCGGTGAAGCTCACGGTGAGGACCCCCGCGTGGGAGATCGCGCAGAACTGCGGGCGCACCGCGGAGACCTCGAACATCATCCGCCGCACATGCGCCTCCGCCGGCTCCGGCAGCCGCACCCGGCCCAGATTCGAGACGGCAAGGGTCAGCGTGCGGTTCACCCGCGCGTTGACGACCCGCAGCAGCAGGTCCTTGAGCGGGCGGGGCACCAGTCGCGGCCCCAGCATCTGCTCGAGGCCGATCAGCCGGCGCAGCCGCGCCGCGAGCGCCTCCGCGCTCACCTGCGGGCGGAACCCCTCCTCGAGGGAGCGGGCGAGCTCGTCGAGGTCCACCTCGACCTCGGGATCCGCCTCGTGGGGCGCATAGGTGTGCTCGAGGCGCACGGTCGCGAAGAAGTTGCGCGGGGAGCGCGAGGGGAAGAACTGCCGCAGGTTCACGGGCACAGAGACCGCGAGGGTGCGGGCCGCGCCGAGCCCGCCGGAGGAGCGGCGCACCCCTTCGAGCAGCAGCGCCGTGAGGTACGAGGAGAGGGACACCCCCGCCGCACGCGACAGGACGAGCACCTGGTCCGCGGGCATCGACAGCTCGACGGTGCGGGGGCGGAGGTCCGGGGTGAGCTCCCCGTGCACGCGGTGCACGCGCGGGCGGTGGTGGCCGCCGGCGCCCCCGGCGTCGCGACCGGCGCGACCGCCCCGACGGGTCGCCCCGGTGGAGACGAGGGAGGCGAGCTCCTCGGCGGAGCGCAGGGCCGCGGGGGCGGCGTCGCGGGCAAAGCGGGCGGGATCGGGGGCCCGGTCGCGGATCCGGCGGCGCCGGAAGTGGTGGCGGAAGGCGTCGCCCGTGATGCCCCGGTGCTCCGAGGCGTCCGCCTCGATCGCCTCCCCGGTCTCCCGCTCGGCGTCCGTGCCCGCTCCCTCGCCCCGCAGCCGCAGGTAGGCGGCCAGCAGGTCGCCGAGGAACCACAGCGCTCCGGTGCCGTCGACGAGCGCGTGGAAGACCTCGAGGCCCACCCGATCCCCGTGGTGGACCACGCGGAACAGCAGGCCGGGGTGGCCCGGCTCATAGAGCGGGGCGCAGGGCGGCAGGACGTCGGCCACGACCTGCGGATGCTTGTCGCTGCCCTGCAGGTAGTACCAGAACAGCCCACGACGCAGCACCGCCCGGAACAGCGGGTAGCGGTCCACGGTGAGCTCGAGCGCCCGCTGGAGCAGCGCCGGATCCACCTCGTGGTCGAGCTCCGCACCGAGACGGAACACCTTGGGATCGCGGGCGCTGCGCGCCGCGAGGAAGATGTTCGAGGCGTTGTCCAGCCGTGCCCAGGCGCGGGTGCTCACCCGGGCGGCCCGTCGTCGAGGAAGGCCGTCATGACGCCGAGCGCCTCACGGGGCGCTCGCGCCCGGCGGGGCAGCGTGATGAAGCCGTGCAGGGCGCCCGCGACCTCGTGCAGGAGCACCCGGTTCCCGGCCGCCTCAAGCGCGGCGGCGTAGGCGGCGCCCTCGTCCGCGAGCAGGTCGAGCTGCGCGGTGATCACGAGCGTGTCCGGCTGCCCCGTGAGATCGGCGCCGTGCAGCGGCGCCACCTCCGGGTCATGCCGGCGCGTGGGATCGGGGACGTAGAGCTCCAGGTAGTCGCGCACCTCGGCGGAGGTCAGCCGCAGCCCTTCCCCGTAGCTGCGCACGGACTCGAAGGGGCTCGTCGCCGGGTCGTGGTCCTCCTGCGTGACCGGGTAGAGCAGGATCTGCCGCCGCGGCACCGCATGCCCCTCGCGGGCGAGCCGCTGGGAGACGACGGCGGCGAGGTTCCCGCCGGCCGAGTCGCCCATCAGCACGAGAGAGCGGGCGTCCTCGAGGCCCACCCGCCAGGGCTCCGCGAGGAACATCCGCGCGACCCGGTAGCAGTCCTCGAGGCCGGCCGGGAAGGGGTGCTCGGGCGCGAGCCGGTAGTCGACGGAGGCCACGGGGCAGCCCAGCGCGTCAGCGATCGCGGCGCAGGCGGGCGTGTAGCTCTCGACGTCCCCGGTGACCCAGCCCCCGCCGTGGAGGAAGAGGACCACCTCCTCGCGGCTCCGCTCGCGCGGAAGGAACATCCGGATCGGCACGGGATGGGTGCCCTCGCCGTAGCGGGCGGTGACGTCGATCGGCTGGTACCGCAGTGAGGGGAGCCCGGCGAGCGCGCGCTGCAGGCGGCGCACCTTCGCGTAGTCCTCGCGCATGTTCACGCGGGGCGCGGAGAACAGACCCAGCAGCCGCGACCGCAGCTCCCCCACGGGAGGGCGCCCCGAGCCGGTCCGGTGGCGGGCACGGTCGGAAGGGTCCATGGGCGCAGGATAGGCGGCGTGCGGCTCAGCCCGCGACGCCGCGCAGCCGCCGCGTGATCTCCGCGGCGGCGCCGCGCACCGCCGCCTCGCAGCGCGCCGCGAGGTCACCGCCCTCCCGCGGGGCGGGATAGGTGAGGGCGACGGAGGCCGCGGGATAGCCGGCGTGGTCACGGACCACCGCCGCGACGGAGGCGAGCTCCGCCGTCACCTCCCCGTGCTCGTGGGCGACACCCTCGGCGCGCACCCGGGCGAGCAGCTCCCGCAGCTCCCGCGGCGAGGTGGGCCCGGGCACATCGGTGCGGGCGGAGAAGTCCGCCTCGCGACCGTAGAGCGCGCGCAGCTGCGCCGCGGGGAGCTGCGCGAGGATCGCCCGGCCGCTCGCCGTGAGGTGCGCGGCGAGCCGCACGTCGATGTCGGTCACGAGGCTCGGGCGCCGTGGTGCGCGCTCCTCGACGACGTAGAGGACGTCGGCCCCGCGCAGCACGGCCAGGTGCCCGGACTCCCCCACCTCGTCGACCATCGTCTCCACGACCCGCCGGCCGATCCTCGCGAGCGGCACCTGACGCAGGTGGCCGCCGGCCAGCTCGTGCGCCGCCGGCCCGAGCCCGTACAGGCGCTCCTCCCCCAGGTGCACGACGTACCCGTGCTCGGTGAGGGCCGCGAGCAGGTCGTAGGTCCGCGATCGCGGGAGATCGAGGTCCTGCGCGATCCGCGCCGCGGCGACCGGGCCCTGCTGGGTCGCGAGATGCGTGAGGATGCGCAGGGTGGCATCGGCCGCGGGCACTTTGGAATGGGGCATCGAGGCCAGGATGCCATCCCGGGGCACGACCGGCGCCGCCCAGGCGGGCGAGGCCGCTCCCCCGACCGTGCCCACGACATAGGCTGGGAGCATCCGTCCCGAACGCACCAGGAGCGTCGTGCCCACCACTCCCGCCCCGTCCGACCGCCGCGCCGTCTTCCTCGACTACGACGGGACCCTCGCGGAGCAGGGCGTCGTGCCCGCCGCCCATGTCGAGGCCGTGCGCGCGGTGCGCGAGAACGGCCACGCGGTGCTGCTCAGCACCGGCCGCTGCGCCTCGATCGTCGCCCCCGAGGTGCTCGACCTGCTCGACGGCGCCGTCTGCTCCGCGGGCGCCCACGTGCGCGTGGGAGACGCCCTGCTGCGGGACGAGCGCTACCCGGAGGAACTGGGCCGCCGCGCCGTCGAGGTCCTCACCGCGCACGAGGTCCCCTTCGTGCTCGAGGCCCCCGACGCCCTGCTCTGCACCCCGGCGATGGCCGACTGGATCCGCGACCGCGCCAAGGCGCTCCCGCCCGCCGCAGCCGGCACCGTGGGCGGCGGCCCCCTCGACCTGGCGCGCGCCGTGCGGCTCCCCGAGGATCTCGCATGCTGCTCCTTCGCGAAGATCTCGCTGTGGCGCTCCCCTGTGGCCGTCGAGCAGCTCGCTGCGGAGATCGGTGAGGAGATCGCCGCGCTGCCCAGCTCGATGAGCCGGGTGGACGGCAGCGCCGGGGAGCTGTTCCTGCGCCACCTCGACAAGGCGGGCGGCGTGCAGCTGGCGGCGGAGCACCTCGGGCTCGGCATGGACGCCACGGTCGGCGCCGGCGACGGGCTGAACGATCTCGGCATGCTGCGTGCCACGGGCACCTCGATCGCGATCGAGGGCGCCCCGGCGTCGGTGCTCGAGGCGGCGGATCTTGTGGTCCCCGGCCCGGAGGAGGCAGGCCTCGCCCTGGCCTTCGAGCGCCTCGGCCTGCTCTGAGGCCCTCCCCGCGACGGAGCCGCGAACGAGCGCCCGGCGCCCGGCGGCCTCAGCGCACCGGTCGCCGGCGCAGGCCCAGGAGCACGAGGCCCGCGACGGCGACGAGCGCCCCGGCCCCCATGAGCACGACCGCCTGCGCCGGCAGCTGATCGGCGAAGCGACCCTCGAAGACCTGCACGAGCGGGCCCAGGAACGCGGCCTGGTCCACGGCATCGGGCACCACCTGCTCGATCCTCGAGGCGAGCATGCAGTCGAGCGCCCCCGCGGCCGCCGCGGCGATCCCGGCGAGCAGCAGCAGCCCTCGGCGGTGGCCGCCTATCAGCAGGGCGAGCAGCGCCATGCCCAGGGCGATCGGCCCCAGACGCTGCGCCCACGGGTCCATCACCGTCGCATGGTGGAGGAACGGGACGTCCGGCACCGTGAAGAGCGTGACGGAGGCGCTGTCGGGGCGCGGCAGGGTGATCGGCAGGTGCGTCTCCACCCCGTCGAGGATCGCGTCGATCCCGGGGGCGAGGTCCACGTCGACCGGGGCGCCGCCGGGCGTGAACAGCGCACCGTGCAGCTGGACCATCGTCTCGTCCCACATGGCGGCGTAGGCGTCGGTCCCCGCGAGCTTCGAGGCCTGGTCCTGGGCGAGCGGGGTCAGCGACTCCTGGATCCAGGAGGGCACGGCGTCGTCGGCGAGCAGCTGCTCGACGACGCTGTCCGTGAGCGTGGTCCGGAAGGCGGGGTCGTCCGCGAGCGGCTGCGTCACCGCGAGGAAGCCCTCCTGGTCGACGACGTTCTGCTCGAACCACACGGCGGGCAGCCAGGCCGCCCCGAGCACGAGGGCGCCCAGGAGCAGCAGGACGGAGAGCAGGTCGCGGAGGGCGGTCACGGGCCCCACGGTACCGGCGGCGCCTGAGGGTCCCGGACGCACCGCGGCCCCGCATCCGAGGAGGGATGCGGGGCCGCGGCGGGCGGGCCGAGGATCAGCCGATGCGGATGTAGGTCCAGCTGCCGGAGTAGATGTTGCGCTCGGAGGTGTCCACGCGCTTGTTGCCGGCGTCCACGAACTTGCCGTTGCCGGCGTAGATGCCGATGTGGCCGGGCTTGTAGACGAGGTCGCCGGGGCGGGCCTCGGAGGCGGAGACCTTCGTGCCCATGGCGGCCTGCGCGCCCGCGCTGTGGGGCAGCGAGACGCCGTGCTGGGCGTAGACCCAGGCGGTGAAGCCCGAGCAGTCCCAGCCGGAGGTCGTCGAGCCGCCGTACACGTAGGGGACGCCGATGCCGTTGCGGGCGGTCGCGAGGATCGAGGAGCCCTTGCCGGCGGACGGCGCCGGGGTTGAGCTCTCCGACTCCTTCGAGGAGGAGGAGTCGTCCGAGGAGTCGCTGTCCGAGGAGGACGAGGAGGAGGTCGACTTCTTCTTCGAGGAGGACTTCTTCTCGCTCGAGGAGGACGAGGAGGAGCTCGAGGAGTCCTCGTGGTCGTCATCGGTCGAGGTGCGCTCGGTGCTGCGCGAGGAGGAGCTCTCCGAGCGGGTCTCCTGCGAGGAGGAGGTGTCCTCCGAGGAGTCGTCGGCGGCCTCGGAGGTGGTGTCCTCCGCGGCGGCGGCCTCCTCCGAGGTGGTGTCGTCCTCGGTCGTGGTCTCCTCGACGACGGGCTCGGGCTCGGGCGGCAGCTCGATCGAGATCGTGCCGGCGGCGGGGGCGAGCGCCGGGGCGGCCTCGGCCTCGTCGTCGCCGGACGCCTGCACCGCGGGGATGCCGACGGCGGGGGCGGTCACAGGGGCGAGGACGGGCGCGGCGGCGGCCTCGGCCTGGGGAGCGGAGTCGGACTGCGGATCGGCGAGGGCGGCGGAGGCACCGCCGAGCATGAGGCCCGCGGCGACGGCGGCACCGGCGGCGGCGCGCCCGGCGCGGACGGCAGGGGTCACCGTGCGCATGGCGCGACGGTGAGTGTTGTTCGCAGTCTTCGACACGTGAGCTCCCGACCCCCGGGGCTCTCGCCCTGCGCACGGATCTCCTCGCTGTCCTGCCCGGTGCGCAGTGGGGGACACGGGGGACGAGCCGGGCGATCCTCGCCGCGGCACGCGTTCGACCCTAGGGGGACCCACCCGCCCCTGCGCGCCCGCTGGGCGCTTCTGGGGAAGAGCTTGGAGAACCCTTTACCCGCGAGTGATCACGGTCACACGGAGCTGACCTGCGACGACGAGCGGAACCCCGATCTCGCCCCCGGCCGGCCCGCGCAGCACGAAGCTGTCGGCGACCCGGTCGACGTCCACGACCGCGCCGGGGACGATGCCGTGGTCTGCGAGTTCGCCGAGCTGGCCGGGATCGGACTGCAGCACCTCGCCGATCCGCTCGATGCGCACCTCCGCGCGGGCGCCGTCGGCGACGACGTCGCCGAGGTCCGCGATCGCCTTGGCACGCTCTTGACCCTCCGGGGTGACCTGCTCCTCGCCGCCCGCCAGGGTGACGCCGAGCTCGCGCAGCCCCGGGATCGGGTTGCCGTAGGGGTCCACGTAGGGCGGGGTGATGCGCTCGGCGATGCGACGCTCCACCTCACGGCTCATGACGTGCTCCCAGCGGCACGCCTCCTCGTGGACGAGCGCGTAGTCGAGCCCGATCACGTCCAGCAGGTGCCGCTCGGCGAGCCGGTGGCGGCGCATGACGTCCGTCGCGAGCTCCCGGCCCGCGTCCGTCAGCTGGATCCGACGGTTCTCGTCGAGATGCAGCAACCCGTCGCGCTCCATGCGCGCGACCGTCTGCGAGACGGTGGGTCCCGAATGGCCCAGTCGCTCGGCGATGCGGGCACGCATCGGCGCGGTGCCCGTCTCGTGGAGCTCGAACACCGTCTTCAGGTACATCTCGGTGGTGTCGATGAGATCGCCGCTCACTCGGTCCCCTCCTTGGTCGGCCGGCAGATCACCCCAGCCTAGTCGTCCGGGCGGACGCCCCGACCCGCCCCGACGCGGGCGCGCCCCGGAGCCGTGGGGCTCCGGGGCGCGCTCACCGGCGGCGCCGGTGCGGTGCGGGATCGCTCAGGCGAGGCCCTTGACGATCTCGCGCATGAGATCGGCGGTCTCGGTGGGGGTCTTGCCCACCTTCACGCCGGCGGCCTCGAGGGCCTCCTTCTTCGCCTGCGCGGTGCCGGCGGAGCCGGAGACGATCGCGCCGGCGTGGCCCATGGTCTTGCCCTCGGGGGCGGTGAAGCCCGCGACGTAGCCGACCACCGGCTTGGACATGTTGTCCTTGATGTACGCGGCGGCGC
Source organism: Brachybacterium sp. SGAir0954 (assembly GCF_005490785.1). GTDB lineage: Bacteria > Actinomycetota > Actinomycetes > Actinomycetales > Dermabacteraceae > Brachybacterium > Brachybacterium rhamnosum. The sequence goes on from NZ_CP027295.1 coordinate 3,191,180, forward strand.
GCTCCTCGGCGTCGCCGCCGATCTCGCCGATCATCACGACGCCCACGGTGTCGGGATCGTTCTCGAAGGCCTCGAGCGCGTCGATGTGCGTGGTCCCGATGACCGGGTCCCCGCCGATGCCGATCGCGGTCGTGAAGCCGATGTCCGCGAGCTCGTACATCATCTGGTAGGTCAGCGTGCCGGACTTGGAGACCAGGCCCAGCTTGCCGGCGCCCGTGATGTTCGCGGGGGTGATGCCGGCGTTGGACTTCCCGGGGCTGATGAGGCCCGGGCAGTTCGGGCCGATGATGCGGGTGGTGCCCTTGCCCTGCGCGTAGTTGAAGAACTCCGCGGAGTCCTTGACCGGGATGCCCTCGGTGATGACCACGAGCAGCGGGATCGCCGCATCGATGGCCTCGAGCGCCGCATCCTTGGCGAACTTCGGAGGCACGAAGACGACCGAGACGTTCGCGCCGGTGGCCTCCATGGCCTCGGCGACGGAGCCGAAGACCGGCACCTCGTGGCCGCCCTCGAAGGCGACGGACTGGCCGGCCTTGCGGGGGTTCACGCCGCCCACGATCTGCGTGCCCGAGTCGAGCATGCGCTGGGAGTGCTTCATACCCTCCGAGCCCGTCATGCCCTGGACGATGACCTTGCTGTTCTCATCGAGGAAGATCGACATGGCGGTCCCTCACTTTCCGGCGGCGAGCTCGGCGACCTTGGCCGCGCCGCCGTCCATGGTGTCGGCCTGGGTGACGAGGGGGTGGGCGAGGTCCGCGAGGATCTTCCGCCCCTCCTCCACGTTGTTGCCGTCGAGGCGCACCACGAGCGGCTTGGTGGCGGCGTCGCCGAGCTTCTGCAGCGCGCCGACGATGCCGTTGGCGACCGCGTCGCAGGCGGTGATGCCGCCGAAGACGTTGACGAACACGGCGGAGACCTGCTCGTCGCCGAGGATGACGTCGAGGCCGTTGGCCATGACCTCCGCGGAGGCGCCGCCGCCGATGTCGAGGAAGTTCGCGGGCTTCACGCCGTGCGCCTCACCGGCGTAGGCGACCACGTCGAGGGTCGACATGACCAGGCCGGCGCCGTTGCCGATGATGCCGACCTCGCCGTCGAGCTTCACATAGTTGAGGTCGAGGGCCTTGGCCTTCGCCTCGAGCGGGTCCTCGGACTTGGTGTCCACGAGGGCGGTGTGGTCCTCGTGGCGGAACTCGGCGTTCTCATCGAGCGTGACCTTGCCGTCGAGCGCGACGATGTCGCCGGCGCCGGTCTTCACGAGCGGGTTCACCTCGACGAGGGTCGCGTCCTCCTCGCGGTAGACGTCCCAGAGCTTCTGCAGCACGGGGGCGACCTTCGCGCCGGTCTCGGCGTCGAACCTCGCGGCCTCGACGATCTCCTTCGCCTTGGCCTCGTCGATGCCCACGTTCGGGTCCACGGCGACGCGGGCGAGGGCCTCGGGCCGCTCGACGGCGAGCTGCTCGATCTCCATGCCGCCCTCGACGGAGCACATGGCGAGGTAGTTGCGGTTCGCGCGGTCCAGCAGCAGCGAGAAGTAGTACTCCTCGGCGATGTCGGCACCGGCGGCGACCATGACGCGGTGCACGGTGTGGCCCTTGATGTCCATGCCGAGGATCTCGGAGGCCTTCTGCTCCGCCTCCTCGGGGGACTTCGCGACCTTCACGCCGCCCGCCTTGCCACGACCGCCGGTCTTGACCTGGGCCTTGACGACGACGACGGGGGTGCCGAGCTGCTCTGCGGCTGCTCGGGCGGCGGCGGGATCTTCCGCGACGACTCCTCCGAGCACGGGAACCCCGTGCTTCTCGAAGATGTCGCGGGCCTGGTATTCGAACAGGTCCACGGGGTGAGTTTCCTTCCCAGTCGGCAGCGGGCGACCGGCCGCCTTCGGCCTCGGGGCCGCCCCTGTGATCGGTGCCAGCGTAGCCGCTCCACCAGGGGTTCCCGGACGCCTCCGCGGCAGCGTGCCCGCCGTCACAGCGGCCGCGGGGCCCGTGACGCAGGTCCCAGGGTCCACGACTACGATGGCGCGATGAGCCGCTCCTCCCGCAGCCTCACCCAGCGCATCCGCGAGCACCTCGGTTTCAGCGTGGTCGCGATCCTCGTGCTGTTCATCCTGCTGCGCCTGCTCGGTGTCCGCTCCACGGTCTCCGGCTTCTTCTTCAGCGTGCTCATCACCCTCGCGCTGAACGTCGGCCTGTCCTACTGGTCGGAGCACCGCGCCCGCACCGCGCGGCGGAACCCGCCGGCGCAGGGCGGCGGGGACATCCGCTGGCGCGAGGACGACCGCCGCTGAGCCGCGGCGAGGACGGAGCACGAGGAGACGCGATGGCCGACTGGAAGACCTATGTGAAGGCCGCGCAGAACACGGCCAAGAAGCAGGCGCCCGGGGCGAAGCGCGCTGTGCAGGACTCCGCGGAGAGGGCCCGGCGCAGCGCGAACGCGTATGCCACCGTCGCCGGCCGCACCGCGCAGCGCGCGGGCGACCGGGCGAAGTCGGAGGGCCTGGGCGGGAAGATCGCCCGCGCCTTCCGCGACGCGCTGCTGATCGGCGGCTCGCTGCTCGCGATCTGGGGCGTGCTCTACGCGGCGGGGCTGCCCATCCCGTTCACGGCCGTGATCGTCGCGGTGCTGATCATCGTGCTCATCGCCTTCGCGAGCAGCCTCTACGCGAACGTCCGCCGGCAGCGGGAGCGCGCCGCGGATCCCCGCGACCGGTGACGGTCCCCTCCCCCGGCGCCCGCGGCGCGCTGCACCACCTCGAGCTGTGGACCGGCGACCTCGCCGCGGCCGCACCGGGGCTCAGAGCTTCGTGAGCGGGGCGTAGCGCAGCAGCAGCCGCTTGGTGCCGTGCGGCGCCTTGAACTGCACCTCGACCTGGGTCTTCTCCCCCTGGCCGGCGACCTCGGAGACCATGCCCATGCCGAAGGAGTCATGGGTGACCCGGTCCCCCACTGCGAGCTGCGGGAGCGACGCGGTCGGGGTGGGCGTGCGGCCCGAGCCGAAGCTGCTCGTGCGCCTGACGTCGCTGCGGCCGCCGCCGATCCCGCCGGAGAAGGAGGGCCCGCGACCACCGGATCCGCCCGAGCTCCCGTACCCGCCGGAGCCGCCCCGGCCGCCGTAGCCCACGCCGCTCAGCGAGGAGCCGGCGCGCGCGACGTCGAGCACCTCGTCGGGGACCTCGTCGAGGAAGCGGCTGGCGGGCATGAACTGCGGGGCGCCCCAGGTCGCGCGCATCTGGGCGCGCGTGAGGTAGAGCTTCTCGCGGGCACGGGTGATGCCCACGTACGCGAGCCGCCGCTCCTCCTCGAGCTCCGTGGGATCAGAGAGGGTGCGCTGGTGCGGGAAGGTGCCGTCCTCCATGCCGGTGAGGAACACGACCGGGAACTCGAGACCCTTCGCGGTGTGGAGGGTCATGAGGGTGACGAACTGGTCCTCACCCCCGGGGACCTGGTCCGCATCCGCCACGAGTGCGACCTTCTCGAGGAAGGCGTCCAGCAGCGTCGCGTCGGGGTCCTCGACGCTCGGCAGGCGCGTGCCCGCCGCGCCGTCCCCCGCGCCCTCGGCGGCCGACGCCGCGTCGGCCCCTCCGGCGGTGGCCCCGCCGGCCGTGGCGGCCCCGGCCCCGTCGGACGTGGCGGTGCCGTCGGCCCCGTCCGCGCCGACGGCTCCGTCGAGCTCCTCGTCCTCCGCCTCGCTCGCGGCGGCGGCCATGGCCTCCTGCTGCGCTTCGAACTCGGCGGCGACGCTGATGAGCTCCGCGAGGTTCTCGAGACGCGACTCGTCCTGCGGGTCGTCGCTGCCCTGGAGCTCCGCGTAGTAGCCGGACTTCGTGAGGATCGCCTCGAGCAGCTCCGCGGGCGTCACGCCCTGCTCGCTCAGCTCCCGCAGCTCGTCGAGCATGACGACGAACAGGCGCACGGCGTTCAGGGAGCGCGTGGCGATGCCCGGCGCCTCCTCGGCGCGGCGCAGCGCCTCGCCGAACCCGATCCGCTCCCGCTCGGCGAGCATGGCGACCGCGGCCTCCGCCCGGTCCCCGATGCCGCGCTTGGGCACGTTGAGGATGCGGCGCAGGTTGACCTCGTCCTCGGGGTTCGCGAGGACCTGCAGGTAGGCGAGGGCGTCCTTGATCTCCCGGCGCTCGTAGAAGCGCGTCCCGCCCACGACCTTGTACGGCAGGCCCACGCGGATCAGCTGGTCCTCGAGCGCGCGCGACTGGGCGTTGGCGCGGTAGAAGATCGCGACGTCGCCCGCGCGGCGCCCGGCGTCGACGAGGGCGTCGATCTGCCGGCCGATGTAGCGCGCCTCGGAGGCCTCGTCGTCAGCGACGTAGAGGGTGATCTTCTCCCCGGAGCCGTGGTCGGTCCACAGGTTCTTGCGGCGCCGCCCCTCGTTGCCCGCGATGAGCGTGTTCGCCGCGGAGAGGATGTTCTGCGTCGAGCGGTAGTTCTGCTCCAGCACGATCGTGCGCGCGGAGGGGAAGTCCTGCTCGAACTCGACGATGTTGCGGATCGTCGCACCGCGGAACGCGTAGATGGACTGGTCGGAGTCGCCGACGACGGTGAGGTCCGCCCGCGGGTCCTCCCCCACGAGCTCCTGGACGAGCGCGTACTGGGCGGGGTTCGTGTCCTGGTACTCGTCCACCATGAGGTGGCGGAAGCGGCGCCGGTAGCCCTCGCGGATCGCCGGGTTCTCCCGCAGCATCTGCACCGTGAGGCCGATCAGGTCGTCGAAGTCCACCGCGTTCGCCTGGCGGAGGCGCTCGGTGTAGTTCGTGTAGATGCGCGCGAGGGTCTTCTCGAAGGGGTTCTTCGCGGTCTCCGCCTGGTCCGCGAAGTCGATCGGGTCCACGAGCTCGTTCTTGAGCGCGGAGATCCGCGCCGCGATCGCGCGCGGCGCGTTCTTCTTCGTGTCCAGCTCGAGGTCCTTGGAGATCGTGGTGATCAGCCGCAGGGAGTCCGCGCTGTCGTAGATCGTGAAGGAGCTCTTCAGGCCCGCCGCCTGCGCGTCGCGGCGCAGGATCCGCACGCAGGCGCTGTGGAAGGTGGAGACCCACATACCGGCCGACGCGGGGCCCACGAGCTCCGCGACGCGTTCGCGCATCTCCGCGGCGGCCTTGTTCGTGAAGGTGATCGCCAGGATCTCGCCGGGCAGCGCCTCGCCGGAGCGGAGCAGGTGGGCGATGCGCCGGGTGAGGACCCGGGTCTTGCCGGAGCCGGCGCCGGCGACGATCAGCAGCGGCCCGCCGCGGTGCTCGACGGCCTCGCGCTGGGGCCCGTTGAGGTCCTCGACGAGCACGGCGAGGGCGGCGGGGTCGACCTGGCGGCGCGGCGCGGGCACGCGGGCGACGGCCTGCTGCAGCGCGGGCGGGGCCGGGGTCCACGGGGCGTCCCCCGCGAAGGGATCCTCCTCCTCGGGGCCGTCCTCCTCCGGCGGGGCGTCCTCGACGGGCGCCTCCTCCGGCGGGACGTCCGCCTCGAGATCGTCCCGGCGCGCGGGGGCGGCCGGATCCGCACGCACCCCTTCGAGGGTGCGGAAGGAGTCGGGGAGGGAGAGGTCGTCGAAGAGTGAGCTCATGGCCCACCCAGGATAGGCGCGGGCCCCGACGGCGCAGCGCCGACGGGGCCCGGTGTGGACGAGGTCTCCGCGGCTCAGACGAAGACGGCGATGACGATGTTCGCGATGATCGCGACGGGGATGCCGAACCACACGACGCCGGGCGTCTCGGCGCGGCGGTTCTTCGCGACGAAGGCGAAGGCGGTCGCGACCAGCGCGAGGAGGAACTTCACGCCGAGCTTGGCCTGGTTCGCGTCACCGCCGACGGACACCAGGATCATCAGCACGAGGCCGAACACGAGCGCGCCCGCGGCGGCGTGCGCCATGCCGGGGTTCGGCTCCTTCGTGCGGGCGGCCGCGACCCAGGTGCCAAGGGCCATGGCCCAGCAGATCATGTGCAGGACGACGAACAGGGAGATCAGGAAGGACATGCCTCCAGGGTACGTCCCCGGTGCCCGCCGCTCCCCCAGGTCACGTGCGAGAATCGGCAGATGCCCGAGCCCCGCCGCGACGCCGCTCCCCCGCCCTCGCACGAGTCGGCGGATCCGGCCTGGCTGACCGACGAGCAGCTCGCCGCGCAGGCTCCGCACCTGGGCCGGGGTCGGATCCTCGCGGCCCTCGCCTCTCTGCTCCTCGTGGGAGCGCTGCTGGGGTGGGCGCTGCCCCGCCTGACCGGTACCACGTGGACCGAGATCGGCGGCGCGCTGGGCGCCCTGCCCGCCTGGGCGCTGCCCGCCGCGGTGCTCGCCGGGGTGCTCGCGCTCGCGCTCGAGGCCCGCACCGTGCAGGTCGCCGTCACCGGCTCGCGCTATCCCGCGGCGCTGCAGGGGCATTCCGCCGCGACCGCGGTCTCCGTGGCCGTGCCCGGCGGCGGGATCATCGGGACCTTCCTGCTGGGTCTCGTGCTCCGCCGGCGCGGCAGCACCCTGCTCACGATCCTCGTGGGCGTGATCGCCGCCTCCCTCGTCGAGCTCGTGATCGGCTCCATGCTGATCCCCGTCCTCGGGCTCGGGAGCTACGCGGTCGTCTCGTCGACCGGTGCGGCGTCCGTGGACCTGCCCGGGGGGATCGGCGCGGCGATCGCGACCGTCCTCGTCGCGCTGCTGTGCCTGGGCCTGCTGACCCTCGCGCTGCGCCGCGGGGTTCTGAGCACCCTCCTGGAGCAGGCGGGTCGCCTCACGGATCTCCCGGACCTGCGCGATCCCGCACGGAAGGAGGCCGACGCCGCCCTCGCCCCGGCGGAGCAGGACGAGTCCCGCCGGGCCGTCTTCCTCGGCACCGTGCTCGAGCAGCGGGACCGGCTGGTCACCCTGCTCCGGCGTCGCCCCGCAGGCCTGCTGGTCCCCACCCTGCTCGCCCGCGCCGTGCAGCTGCTCTCGCTCTGGCTGGCGCTGCGGGCGGTGGACGTCGTGCTCCCGCTGCTGCTCGTGCTCGTCGTCTACGCGCTGGGGCGGCTGCTCGCCCTCGTCCCGCTCACCCCCGGCGGCACGGGGATCGCGGAGACCGCCGGGGCGGCGCTGCTCGTCGCGATCGGCGTCCCGGCCGCCGCCGCGGCCTCCGCGATGCTGCTGCTCATGGTGACGACGACCCTCGTGCCGATCGTGATCGGCGCGGTCGCCGCGGCGCTCCTGCCCCGGCGGCGCAGCGTCTCCGCCTGAGGGTCGCCTCAGGCGACGGCTCAGTCCTCGAGATCGTCCGGCGTGGACTGACCGAGGTCGTCGGAGACGTGCAACGGGGCGGGGGCCGCCCCTCCGGGCAGCGGGAACCCGCCGATCCCGGCACCCTGCTCCGCCCCCACGAAGCGCGCGACGGCCCGCACGTGGTGCCCGGCCTCCTCGCCGCGCCCCAGGAACCCGGCGCCCGCGTAGCCGCCGAGCCGGCGACCGCTGCGGCGCTCGATCCGCTCGGCGTGCCGCTCGAGCTCCCCGGCGCGTCCGCGCAGCATCGCGGCGGCCCGGCCCAGCGCGGGATAGGCGCCCTCCGACCACTGCTCCAGGAGGTCCTCCCCCGCGGCAGGGCCGTCGGCCCCGGACGGCTCCGGCTCCGGCCCGGATCCGGCGAGGGCGCCGAGCCCGTGGGAGACGCGCAGCCGCAGCAGGGTCAGGCGGTCCGCGCCGCGGCGCAGGGCGGAGGCGTGATGTCGCAGGTCAGAGTCCATCGCTCGGTGCACCCCCGCTGCTCGCCGTCCTCGGGCCCCCGGCCGTGCCGCCCGGGGACTGCTGCCTGCCCATCGTAGGGCCGTCCGGCGGCGCGGGAAGCTCCTCGAGCCACCCGTCGAGCACGTCGATCGCGGCTGTCCGCACGGACTCCTCCGAGAGGAACACCTCGTGGCGGGCGCCGGGGAGCGCGACGACCCGCACGGACGGCCCGAGCCGCCTCCCGGCGGAGGCGATCGCGCGGACGTCGAGCACCACGTCCGCGCGCCGCATCGACTCCTGGAAGCGGAACCCGAGCCGGCTGCGCTCGGAGTGCAGGACGAGCACCGGCACGGTGAGCGGACCGGCCGCGGCGAGGCGGTGCTGGCCGTCGAGCACCGCGGCGAGCGTGGAGGTCGGGAAGCGGTGGCCGCCGGGCGGCTTGAGCTCGAGGTCGTAGTGGTACTCGCCGCCGTAGTCGCGGTGCACGGTGCGCACGTAGTGCGACGGCCCCGGCGGGAGCACGGGCAGGTCGCCCCTCCGCGCCGCGAGGGCCGCGATCGGCGCCTCGAGCAGGGCGCGTGCGGCCCGACCCAGGTGCATCTCGAGCCACGGGGAGTTCAGCGCGAGCGCGGCGACGGCGCCCGGTCGGCGCTGCGCGTACAGCGCGGCGACGAGCCCGCCCGTGGAATGCGCGAGCAGGACGGGAGGCGTCCCGATGATCCGGAGCGCGGCATCGAGCTCACGGTCGTACCGGGAGAGGTGGTCGATCGCGGTGGGCGTCTGGCCCGGCAGCAGGCTGCGGCCGTGCTTGCGCAGGTCCAGCCCCCAGACGTCGTGACCGGACGCGCCGAGGTGGTCGAGCAGGTCCCGGTCCAGCACGTAGTCGGACCACCCGTGCAGCGCGAGCACCGGGGGGCGTCGTCGCTCCTGCGGTGCGTCCTCCTGCTCGCGATGGACGAGGGTGGCGATCAGCGGCCCCTCGGCGTCCTCGCCGAGATCGATCCGCCGCGCCGTGTATCCGGCCCCGAAGACGGGGTCGCGGATCATGCGTCCCCGGAGCTCTCCTTGAGCAGCTCGATGACCTCGTGGCGATGGTAGCGGCGGTGGCCGCCGAGGGTGCGCATGTAGGACAGCTTCCCGGCCTGCGCCCAGCGGGTCACGGTCTTCGGGTCGACATGGAACATCTGGGCCACCTCGGCCGGCGTGAGCAGCTGCGTCTGCTCGTCACCGTTCGTGGGAGCGTCCGAGGATCCGTTCATCGGAGGTGGGCCTTTCGACAGGGCGGGAAGAGCGGCTGCGGGGCGGGGAATCCGACGCGCCGGGGACCAGCGTAGACGCCCACGATCGGGGCCGTTCATCTGAAGAGGCGGCGCGGACCCATCGCACACCGATGCGGCCTGCATCGTGCACGTCTATCCACAGTATCGTAAAACGATCACGGTGCCGTGTCCCGCGACAGGTGTCCACATATGCACGACCTCTCCCCGCGCGGCGCGCGCCGATGACCCCGGCCCCCGCCTCGTCGGGGGCCCCGACGGCCCCCATGTCGAGGGAGTCGCTCACGTCTCCTCGGGCGCGGTGGGCGCGGGGCGGTGCAGGCATGTATTCTTGGACTCCGATACATTGCCATCTCCCGGGCCCGTCAGAGCGCCCGCCAGCCGACGCACAGGGGGTCAGATCCATGGGTCGCGGCCGACAGAAAGCCAAGCAGACCAAGGTGGCACGGGACCTCAAGTACTACAGCCCGCCCACCGACCTCACCGCGCTCCAGCGCGAGCTGCAGAGCCAGCGAGGAGAGGTCGGCGAGAGCGACGGGAACGAGGACAGCGACGACTGGGCCGACGAGGACGCTCCGTCCGCACGTCGCCGCTGACGTTCCCCGGTCACGCACCGGATCCGTGCGACGGAGGGCCGCCCCATCGGGGCGGCCCTCCGTCTGTCCGTCATGGTCCTGGTGAGCGGTCCCGGCCCGCTCAGGCCCAGCCCGGGTGCTGGCCGGCCATGAGCACCTCGCCGCCCTCGACGCCCTTCGCCCCCGTCACGACGTGCTCGATCGGGGAGGACGCGGCGGGCAGCTCCGCGGGATCGAGGACCTCGCCGATCACCCGCGCCCCCAGCCCGCGCTCGGCGAGCACCGCGATCGCGGCCTCGGCGCGCTCCGCCTCGAGGACGGCGATCATGCCGATCCCCATGTTGAGGGTCCCCTCGAGATCGAGCTGCGGCACCGCACCCCAGCGGGCGATCTCCCCGAAGACGGGCAGCGGCGTCCAGGAGGCGCGGTCGATCCGCACCCCGATGCCCTCGGGCACCACACGGGCGAGGTTCGCGGCGAGCCCGCCGCCGGTGACATGGCTCAGGGCATGGACCGCGCCCGTCGTGCGCGCGTCCTCGAGCAGGGCGAGGACGTCCGCCGCGTAGATGCGGGTGGGCTCCAGGAGCTCCTCCCCCACCGTGCGGCCGAGCGCCTCGACGTGCCCCTCCAGCGGGATGCCGGCGCCGTCGAGCACGGCGCGCACGAGGGAGAAGCCATTGGAGTGCAGTCCGGAGGCGTCCATGCCGAGCACGACGTCACCGGCGCGCACGCGCTCGGGGCCGAGCAGCGCATCCGCCTCGACGACGCCGACGGCCGCTCCGGCCACGTCGTAGTCGTCGGCGGCCATGAGACCGGGGTGCTCCGCCGTCTCGCCGCCCACGAGCGCGCAGCCGGCGAGCCGGCAGCCCTCCGCGATGCCGCGGACGATGTCGGCGATCCGCTCGGGGACGACCTTGCCGGTGGCGATGTAGTCGGTCATCGCGATCGGGCGGGCGCCGACCACGACGATGTCGTCGACGACCATGCCCACGAGGTCCTGGCCGATCGTGTCGTGCACGTCCAGGGCGCGGGCGATCGCGATCTTCGTGCCGACGCCGTCGGTCGAGGACGCGAGCAGCGGTCGGCGGAAGTCCTTGAGGGCGCTCACGTCGACGAGGCCGGCGAAGGCGCCGATCCCGCCCATCACCTTGGGGCCGTGGGTCGCGGCCACCGCCTCCTTCATGAGGTCCACCGCACGGTCCCCCGCCGCGGTGTCGACGCCGGAGGCGGCGTAGGTCAGGCCGGAGGGCGAGGCGGACTCGCTCGTGGTCATGCGGGCTCCTTGACGGTGCGGTGCTCGAGAGGTGCGGAGTTCGCCGACGCGGGGATCCCCTGCGCGCGGGCGACCGGATCCGGGAGGGACACGGGGTACTCGCCGGAGAAGCAGGCCGTGCACAGGGCGCCGCGGCCCTGCTCCGTCGCCGCGATCATGCCCTCCGCGGAGATGTAGCCGAGGGAGTCCGCACCGATCGAGCGCGCGATCTCCTCGGTGTCCAGCCCGTTGGCGATCAGCTCCGCACGCGAGGCGAAGTCGATGCCGTAGAAGCAGGGCCAGCGCACCGGCGGGGAGGAGATGCGCACGTGCACCTCCGCGGCCCCGGCCTCCCGCAGCATCCGCACGACCGCGCGCTGCGTGTTGCCGCGCACGATCGAGTCGTCGATGACGACGAGGCGCTTGCCCGCGATGACCTCGCGCAGCGGGTTGAGCTTGAGGCGGATGCCGAGCTGGCGGATCGTCTGGCTGGGCTGGATGAAGGTGCGGCCCACGTAGGCGTTCTTCACCATGCCCTGGCCGTAGGCGATGCCGGACTCCTGCGCGTAGCCGATCGCGGCGGGCGTGCCGGACTCCGGGGTGGGGATCACGAGATCCGCCTCGACGGGGTGCTCGCGGGCGAGGCGGCGGCCCATCTCGGCGCGCGACTCGTTGACGCTGCGGCCGGCGATGCGGGTGTCCGGGCGGGCGAGGTAGACGTACTCGAAGACGCAGCCCTTGGGCTTCGGCTCGATGACCTGGCGGCTGCGCAGGCCCTGCTCGTCGATGACGAGCATCTCGCCCGGGGCGACCTCCCGCACGAAGCTCGCGCCGCAGATGTCCAGGGCGGCGGTCTCCGAGGCGACCACCCAGCCGCGCTCGAGACGGCCCAGCACGAGCGGGCGGATCCCCTGGGGGTCGCGCGCGGCGTAGAGGGTGCGCTCGTCCATGAGCGTGAAGCAGTAGGCGCCGTGCAGGCGGGGCATGATCTCGGCGAGGGAGTCCTCGAGCGATCCCTCGGTGTTCAGCAGGGCCGTCACCAGGGCGGTGTCCGTCGTGTTGCCGCGGGCGATCTCGCCGCGGGACTGCCCGCCGTGACGCTCCTCGACGAGCGCGAGGAGCTCCTCGGTGTTCACGAGGTTGCCGTTGTGGGCGAGGGCGACGGTGCCGTCCGGCCGCGGGCCCAGCGTGGGCTGGGCGTTGGACCAGATCGAGCCGCCGGTCGTCGAATAGCGGGTGTGCCCGATCGCGATGTGCCCCTGGAGCGCCTCGAGGCTGGTCTCGTCGAAGACCTGGGAGACGAGTCCCATGTCCTTGTAGACGAGGATCTGCGAGCCGTCGGAGGTCGCGATGCCAGCGGACTCCTGCCCGCGGTGCTGCAGGGCGTAGAGCCCGTAATAGGTGAGCTTGGAGACCTCTTCCCCCGGGGCGAAGACTCCGAAGACGCCGCAGGCGTCCTGGGGGCCCTTCTCGCCGGGGAGGAGGTCGTGGGAGAGGGTTCCGTCGCCGCGTGCCACCCGGCCATTCTGCCACAGCGGCAGATCCCCGGCGACGGTCGTCCGCGCGCCCGCTCGGGCGACGGAACCGCTGGTCAGCGACCGGCGCGGCGGGACCGTGCGCGGAGCACGAGCATCTCGACGAGGCAGACGATCGCCGCGAGCGGCACACCCACGAAGAGGGCGGCGTCCAGCGCGAGGGTCACGGCGCCGGCGAGACCGCCGAGCTGCAGGAACGGGGAGACGATCAGGGCGACCAGCACGGGCACGAGGAACGCGATCACGATCCAGAAGCCGAGCGTGGGCCTGCGGCCCGTGCGCTTGTAGAGCGTGGTGGCGCCCGCGAGCTCGGACTCCGTCGGGACGCGCGCGGCGGCGGGGGCCTCCGGGGCGGCCTCGGGGGTGGACGGGCTGGCGGGGTAGGACGTGTCGTTCACAGTGCTCCTGCGGCGTCGACCGCGGCGGCGACGATCGCCGGGTCGGTGGGGGTGTCGGGGGCGTCCGCCTCGACGGCGGAGCCGGGGCGGCGGCGGGCGGAGAGATGGACGTCGGCGACGCCCGTGGTGCGCACGAGCTCGGCGATGTCCGCCGGGCGGATGCCGGCTCCGGCGCAGATGTCGATGAGCTCCTCGCCCGCACGGACCATGGCGGCGAGGTCGCCGGCGCCGTCGAGGGCCCGCGCGGCGCCGCCGGAGCTCAGCACCCGGTGGAATCCGAGGCCGAGCAGCGTGCGCACGGCCTCCTCGCGGGCGGCCCGCTCGGGCAGGGCGTCCACCGCCCGGTGCGCGGTGAGGGTGAGCCCGCGCATCGCGGACTGCGCGGCGCCCAGGGCCGCGTCGCGGATCGTGGTGAGCGCGGGGACGTCGAGCTCGCCGTCGGGGGTGAGCCCGCCGAGCACCACGCCCGCGGCACCCGCCTCGACGACCTCGGCGGCCTGCACGGCGAGCAGGGCGATCTCCTCGGCGTCGTGCACGAACTCCGCGGGCCGGCCGAGGAAGTCGCCCGTGCTCGCGCGGGTGCGCAGGAGCACGTGGACGTCGAACTGCGGCCGGGCGTCGCGCACGGAGACCAGCGCCGCGGCGCGCTCCGCGGCCTCGGCGACCAGCTCGGCGGGCGGGGTGATGCCGCCGCGCTCGAGGTCCACGCAAAGCTCGACCCGGTCGGCGCCCGCGAGGGCGGCGATCTCGAGCCCCGCGAGGTCCTGGACGGCGATCTCGACGGCGACGCTCATGAGGGGTCCTCCGCGGCGCCCGCGGCCAGCGCCGTGCGGACGGTGCGACGGGGTCCGGGCAGCGGCAGCAGCTCGGAGAGGTCGCTGCGCTCCCCCGAGGCCGTCAGGCGGCCGGTGTCGCGGGCCTCGGCCCAGGTGAGGCCGCCGGTCACGAGGGCGAGCCAGGTCGCGGCGTCGGTCTCGACGACGGCCGGCGGGGTGCCGCGCGTGTGCCGGGTCCCGGGGACCGCCTGGACCGCGGCGTAGGGCGGGACCCGCAGCTCGACGGCGCCGCCGGGGAACTCCTCGGCGAACAGCTCGAGGGTGTGCCGCACGGCCGGGGCGAGCACGGGCCGCCGGGCGCCCTCGGGGTCGAGGGCCCAGGCGGCGAGCGCGTCCCGTCCCTCCTGCGGATCGGTGCGGCGGGTCACCACGTCAGCGGGTCGCCGCCGGGAGCAGCTCGTGCACGACGATCGTGTCCTCGCGGTCCGGGCCCACGCCGATCGCGCTGATCCGGCAGCCGGCGAGCTCCTCGAGGCGGCGCACGTAGTTCTGCGCGTTCTCGGGCAGCTCCTCGAAGCTGCGGGCGAGCGAGAGGTCCTCGGTCCAGCCGGGGAGGGTCTCGAACACCGGCTTCGCGTGGTGGAAGTCCGTCTGCGTCATCGGCATGTCGTGGTGGAGCACGCCGTCCACGTCGTAGGCGGTGCAGATCGGCACCTCCTCGATGCCGGTGAGGACGTCGAGCTTCGTGAGCACGATGTCGGTGAAGCCGTTGATGCGCACCGCGTGGCGGATCATGAGCGCGTCGTACCAGCCGCAGCGCCGGGGACGACCGGTGTTCACGCCGACCTCGTGGCCCACGCGCTGGAGGTACTCGCCCCACTTGTCCTCGAGCTCGGTCGGGAACGGGCCGGCGCCCACGCGCGTCGTGTACGCCTTGACGATGCCGATCACGCGGTCGATCCGGGTGGGGCCGATGCCCGTGCCGGTGCACGCGCCGCCCGCGGTGGGGTTCGAGCTCGTGACGAACGGGTAGGTGCCGTGGTCCACGTCGAGGTAGGTCGCCTGGCCGCCCTCCATGAGGACGACCTCGTCGCGGTCCAGCGCCGAGTTCAGCAGCTCGGTGGTGTCCACGATCATCGGGCGCAGCCGGTCGGCGTAGGCGAGCAGGCCGTCGGTGATCTCGTCGACGTCGACGGAGCGGCGGTTGTAGAGCTTGACCAGCAGCTCGTTCTTCTGGCGCAGAGCGCCCTCGACCTTCTGGCGCAGGATCGACGCGTCCAGCAGGTCCTGGACGCGGATGCCGAGGCGACCGATCTTGTCCATGTAGGCGGGGCCGATGCCGCGGCCGGTGGTGCCGATCGCGCGCTTGCCGAGGAAGCGCTCGGTGACCTTGTCGAGGGTCTGGTGGTACGGGGCGACGACGTGCGCGTTCGCGCTGATCCGCAGGCGGCTGGTGTCCACGCCGCGGGACTCGAGCGTCGCGATCTCCTCGAAGAGCGCCTCGAGGTTCACGACCACGCCGTTGCCGATGACCGGGGTCACCCGCGGGGAGAGGATGCCGGCGGGGAGGAGCTTGAGCTCGAACTTCTCGCCGTGGACGACGACCGTGTGCCCGGCGTTGTTGCCGCCGTTGGGCTTGACGACGAAGTCGACGCGCTCACCGAGGAGGTCGGTGGCCTTTCCCTTGCCCTCGTCGCCCCACTGGGCTCCGACGATCACGACGGCGGGCATGGCGACTCCTCGGAGGACGGTGGAAGGACGCGAGGATCGTACCAAGCGCCACCCGTGACCGGGCCGGGAGCCGCCGCCGCGGCGACAGGGGTCTCAGAGTCCCCGAGGGGATCCCGGGGCTCAGGGCAGGAGTGTGGGATCCGCCTCGCGCAGGAAGTCCTGCACGCGCTCGTGCTCGGCCTCGTCGCCCAGCCGACGGGAGGTCTCCCCCAGCATGACCAGCGCGCGCAGGAAGCCGCGGTTGGGGGCGTGCGAGGCGGGCACCGGGCCCTGGCCGCGCCAGCCGTTGCGTCGCAATGCGTCCAGACCGCGGTGGTATCCGGTGCGGGCATAGGCGTAAGCGGCGACCTCGTCACCGTCCTCGAGGGCGTCCTGCGCGAGGATCGCCCAGGCCAGGGGCGAATCCAGGTGGGTGCTCGCGATCTCCCGGGGGTCCCCGTCGACGAGCAGCTCGGCCACCTCGACGTCGACGAAGTCGTCGGGGAGGAGGGTCTCCGGGATCCCCAGGAGGTTCGCGGAGCGCGGGGTATCGGTACGATCAGCCATGCACGCATCGTAGGCGAGCCCGCCTCACGATCCCCCGACGCTTGGTAGAAACGATCCATGGCACGCACGCAGGACGGCTCGGAGCTGCTCACCGGCACGGGCGCCGGAGGCCTCCTCCGCTCCGCCGTCGGCAACTCCGGTGGGGTGCTGCACAGCTGGCAGCTCGACCACGTCGACCACCGTCCCGGCCGGAGCACCAAGGCCCTGTACCGCACGATGGTCTCCTGGCCGGAGCTCGACGGGCCGGACGCCCCCGCCCGCGAGGAGCTGTTCGGGGCGAGCGCCCACATCGGCGAGCGGGAGAAGGACCTCTACGTCGCCGAGCAGACCCTCGTCATGACCGACGGCGACATCAACGTGCGCGTGTGGCGCTACCCGCACGACCCGTGGCTGCCGATGCTCCCCCAGGTCTGCTACCCGGACGTCGTCGGCCGCACCCTCCGCGACCTGGGCGTCGCGCTCGGGCCGGACCCGCAGGCGCCGATCGCGATCGACGTCGTCTCCTACCGTCCCGGCCGGCGCGCGGTGCTCCGCGCGAGCCAGGACGGCGTCGCCGTCTTCCTCAAGGTCATGCAGCCCCACCGCAGCGGCGAGATCGTGGACCGCCACCAGCGGCTGCTCGGCGCCGGCGTGCCCGTCCCGGAGGTCCTCGCCCATCACGACGGCCTCGTCGTGCTCCGCGAGCTGCCGGGCCGCCCGCTCTCCCGAGCAGTCGTGGACGAGGGGGTGCAGGCCTGCTCCGCGGACGACCTGGTCGCCCTGCTGGACCGTCTCCCCGCCTCGCTGTACCCGCTGCCGCTGCGCCCGCCGTGGACGGACTCCGTCGAGTTCTACGCCGGCATCGTCGCCTCCTCCGTCCCCGCCCTCGGGCCGCGCCTGGACGGGCTCGTGCGCGCGATCCGCGAGGGCCTCGCGGCGCTCGAGCGGCGGATGGACGTGCGCCCGCACGACGTCGTCCACGGCGACTTCTACGAGGCGCAGGTGTTCGTGCAGGACGGCCGCGTGGTGGGCCTGCTGGACATCGACACCGTGGGTCCGGGCCGCCGCTCCGACGACCTCGCGTGCCTGCTCGCGCACCTGAGCGTGCTCGCGGACTACGGCAACGCCGGCCGGATCGACCGGGCGATGCAGCAGCGAGTCGAGGAGGCGATCACGACCTGGCAGGTCACCTTCGCCCAACGGGTGGACCCCACCGAGCTCGCGCTGCGCTCCGCGGGCGTGGTGCTCTCCCTCGCGACCGGCCCGCACCGCCAGCAGGAGGCGTCCTGGGAGGCGGCGACGGAGGCCATCGTGCGGGTCGCCGAGCGCTGGGTCGAGCGGGCGCGGGCGGCGGAGTCGCAGCGCCTGCCCGTCGTGCCCACGCCGTCGGCCCCGGGTCCCGTCCCTGCGGCGGCCCCGGCACCGCACCCCGTTCCCCCCGCGGGCGCCCCGATGACGTCCCCGCCACGCTCGGTCCCCTCGGCGCCCGGCGTCGCGACCGCGCCGCAGGCTCCCCTCGACGCGGCCGCCGCGGCGGAGGACGACGCCCCCACGCAGGAGCGCCGCCTGCCCACGAACCTCCCGGGCTGAGGCGACGGTGCGAGCGGTGCTGCAGCGCGTGGACGGCGCGAGCGTGGAGGTCGACGGCGAGGTCGTCGGCGCGATCGCGGGCGAGGGTCTGCTCGCCCTCGTCGGCGTCACCCACGAGGACGGCCCCGAGCAGGCGGCGACGATCGCGCGCAAGATCGCGGAGCTGCGGATCCTCGACGGCGAGCGCTCCGTGGCCGACGCCGGGGCGGAGGTCCTCGTGGTCTCCCAGTTCACGCTCTACGGCGAGACGCGCAAGGGCCGCCGGCCCTCGTGGAGCGCCGCCGCCCCGGGACCGGTCGCGGAGCCGCTCGTCGACGCCGTCGTCACGGACCTGCGCGGCCGCGGGATCACCGTCGCGACCGGCGTGTTCGGCGCGCAGATGCGCGTGGGCCTCCTGAACGACGGCCCCTTCACGGTGCTCGTCGAGGCCTGAGATGAGAGGCCCGGCGGCTGCCCGGGCGCGCCCAGTACGCTGAGGGCATGACCTACACACTCGTGCTGCTCCGCCACGGCGAGAGCGAATGGAACGCGAAGAACCTGTTCACCGGCTGGGTCGACGTGGCCCTCACCGAGAAGGGCCGTGAGGAGGCCGCCGGCGGCGGCGTGCTCCTCAAGGAGGCCGGCATCCTCCCGGACGTCGTGCACACCTCCCTGCAGCGCCGCGCGATCATGACCGCGAACCTCGCGCTCGACGCCGCGGACCGCCACTGGATCCCCGTGCGCCGCGACTGGCGCCTGAACGAGCGCCACTACGGCGCCCTGCAGGGCCTGGACAAGACCGAGATCCGGGAGAAGTACGGCGAGGAGCAGTTCATGGCCTGGCGCCGCTCCTACGACACCCCGCCGCCGCCAATCGAGTTCGGCTCCGAGTTCTCGCAGGACCAGGACCCGCAGTACGCGGACCTCGGCGACCAGCTCCCGAAGTCCGAGTGCCTCAAGGACGTCGTCGAGCGCTTCCTCCCCTACTGGGAGGAGGGCATCAAGCCCGACCTCGTCTCCGGCAAGGTCGTGCTGATCGCGGCACACGGCAACTCGCTGCGCGCGCTCGTGAAGTACCTCGACGGCATCTCCGACGACGAGATCTCCGGCCTGAACATCCCGACCGGTCAGCCGCTGGTCTACGAGCTCGACGAGTCCTTCTCCCCCGTGGAGAAGGGCGGCCGCTACCTCGACCCGGTCGCCGCGAAGGCCGCCGCCGAGGCCGTCGCCAACCAGGGCAAGAAGTGAGCTGAGCGCTCCGCGCCCACGGCGCCCCCATCCTGCTGCAGGGTGGGGGCGCCGTGCTGTCCATGGGGACTTCTCCCCCTTCCCCGGGTCACCGGGGGCGTGCCAGCGTCGAACCGTGCCGGGTCCCCGGCGCACCACGGACGACGCGGTGGCATCTCGTCCGAGGACCGACAGCGCATCATTGGGGCATCAGACGCCTGCAGGAGGATGCCCATGTTCTACCCCGATGTCCCTGAGGGCTTCAGCCCACCGATGCGCCACATGGACCGTTTCACCGGGCTGTGGGACCCCGCGACCTACGCGGGCGAGTCGTGGGTCGCCGTCCAGGCGACACAGCTCGACGACGAGCAGGCGAGGACGACGACCCAGAAACGGCGCATACTCGACGGGTGGATTGAGCTGCTCTCCGCGGGGGATGCGCCGATCACCCACCTCTTCCTCGCATCCCGCGTCCCCCAGCGGTTGTTGGATGCCGTCTCGGGATTGCCGAACCTGCGGTTCCTGGACGTCAAGTGGGGCCCTTACGAGGACTTGAGCCCGATCAGCGGACTGCACGGACTCGAGGCGATCCACCTCGGACCTCGCGGGGGTGACGATCGACAGCAAAGACGTCTCCCCCGCCGCTGATCTCCCCGAGCTGGCTCACTTCGGAGCCCCGTTCCGCCGTGCATGGAGGGACCAGGTCATGGCCCTTGCCGCGCACAACCTCGCGTTCAGAGACATGGCAGATGGTTACGTAGCCCTCGACGAGGGCGACTGACGGTTCCGGAGTGTAGAGGGCCCCGGGGACCGTGTCCCCGGGGCCCTGGCGTGCGCGGCGCCCGGCGCCTCAGCGCCGCTTGCGGGTGCCGAACAGGGAGCGGCTGATCTCGCGGCCGAGGACGGTTCCCGCCGAGCGGAGGAAGGACTTCACGGCGGGGTTGTCGAGCATCCCCTCCTCCTTCTTCTTCGCCTTCGCGGCCGGCTCGGCGTCGGGCTCCGCCGCCCGGCCCTGTTGAGCGGGTGCGCCGTCGGCCGCACCGGCCTCCGGGGCGCCGGCCGCGCGCTTCTGCAGGATCTCGTAGGCGGACTCGCGGTCCACCGGGGTGCCGTACTCGGCCTGCAGCGGGGAGGCCGCGACGATCCCGCTGATGACCTCCGCACCCGCGGGCTCCATCGAGGACTCCGGCGCGCGCACCGCGGTGATCGCGACGGGCGTGGGGGCGCCGTCCTCGCTCATGACGGTGACGATCGCGGCGCCCGTGCCGAGCGCCGGGATGACCTCCTCGAGATCGTGGCTCGAGGTGGGGAAGGTCTTAGCGGTCGCCTTGAGGGCCTTCGCGTCGTCCGGGGTGAAGGCGCGCAGGGCGTGCTGGACGCGGTTGCCGAGCTGGGCGAGGACCTCGGAGGGGATGTCCTTGGGGGTCTGGGTGATGAAGAAGATCCCCACGCCCTTCGAGCGGATCAGCCGGACCGTCTGCACGACCTGGTCCAGGAACGCCTTGGAGGCGTCCTTGAACAGCAGGTGCGCCTCGTCGAAGAAGAACACGAGCTTGGGGACGGGCTGGTCGCCCACCTCGGGCAGCTCCTGGTAGAGCTCCGCGAGCATCCACATCATGAAGGTCGAGAAGAGCGCGGGCCGGGTCGCGACGCCGGGCAGCTCGAGGCAGGAGATGATCCCGGCGCCGTCCTTCGTGCGCAGCAGCTGCTGGGTGTCGAAGGCCGGCTCGCCGAAGAAGACGTCGGCCCCGGAGGCCTCGAAGGCGGTGAGGCTGCGCAGGATGACGCCCGCGGTCGCCGAGGAGATCCCGCCGATGCCCTGGAGCTCGCCCTTGCCCTCCTTCGAGGTGAGGAACTGGATGAGCGCGCGCAGGTCCTTGAGGTCCAGCAGGGCCAGGCCCTGGGAGTCCGCGTAGTGGAAGATCAGACCCAGCGAGGACTCCTGGGTCTCGTTGAGCTCGAGCACCTTCGCCATGAGCACGGGGCCGAAGTCGCTCACCGTGGTGCGGATCGGCACGCCCTCGCCCTCGCCGCCGAGGGTGTAGAACTCCGTGGGCGCGGCGCGGGAGACCCACTCCTGGCCGCGGGCGGCGGCGCGCGCGGTGAGCTTCTCCGAGGCGGTGCCGGGGACGGCGATGCCGGAGAGGTCGCCCTTCATGTCTGCGACGAAGACGGCGGCGCCCGCGTGCGCGGCCTGCTCCGCGATGATCTGCAGGGTGCGGGTCTTGCCGGTGCCGGTGGCGCCCGCGATGAGGCCGTGGCGGTTGAGCATGGCGAGGGAGAGGTTCACGGGGACGGAGGGGTCGGGCTCCTCGCCGTCGAGCATCGCGCCGAGGTGGATGCGGCCGCCCTCGAAGGCGTACGCGTCGCGGACCTTCTGCGCCTCCTCGGAGCCGGCGGCGGGCGGGGTGGCAGGGGCGGAGGGATCCTGCGGCGTGGCGGTCATCGAGGGCTCCTTGGTCGCCGGGGGACGGCGCTGGTGGACGGGACCCCGTGATCGTAACCACCGTGGCGCCCGTCACCCACTAGCGTGTCCCCATGACGTCGCCCGCGCCCACCGCCCTGCACGCCGAGGACGAGCTCGAGGCCGCCGCCGTGCGCGTCATGCTCACCGCCCCCTCGCGCTCCGCCCTCCTCGACCAGCTCGGGATCACGGGTGAGGACGCCGCGGAGCTCCCCGCGCTGCTCGATGCCGCCGCGGCCGACGAGGAGATCCTCGCCGAGGTCACCGCCCTCGCGAACCGTCTGCGCGCCGGCGCGGGCCTCGAGGTGCCCGCCGTGGACCTCGAGACGGAGAAGCCCCGCCACGACGCGCTCCAGCAGCGCCTCGCCCCCGGTGAGGGCCTCGTGCCGATCCTCGCCCTGCTGGTCTCGACCTCGACCGTGCGGGCCTGGCACGCCGCCCGCGGACTGAGCCCCGAGCAGTCTTGGCACGTGCTCGCGGACCTCGGCCAGCAGATGCGGGTGCACCGCGAAGGCACCGGCCGCCTGGGCCTGCACCAGCTGAACTGGGTGAGCGGGAACTGGGCGGGGCGCCTCGTGCACCTGGGCCGGCTCCAGTTCGACCTCTCGCAACGGCGGGTCGCGCGGCTCGCGACCGGCGCCGAGCGGATCTCACCGGACGAGCCCTCCCGCTGGATGGTCGGCACGCACATCCCCGCGACCGGGCCGCTGGACCCCGCTGAGGTCGAGGCCTCCTTCGCGGCGGCCACCGCCTACTTCTCGGAGCACTATGCCGATCTCGGCGCCGGTCGCGCCGAGGACGAGCCTGCCTTCGGCCACGAGTTCACGTGCGACTCCTGGCTGCTGAGCGAGGAGCTCGCCGAGGTCACCGGACCCACCTCGAACCTCGCGCGCTTCGCCGCGCTCTGGCAGATGCTCGAGCACACCCGCATGGACGACGCGGCACTGTTCTTCGTGTTCGGGCAGCGCCCGCCCGTGGACCCGGCCTCGCTCCCCCGCCGCACCCGCCTCGAGCAGGGCGTCGCGGAGCGGCTGGCCGACGGCCGCGGCTGGACGGGCGGCACGGGGCGCCTGATGCGCTGAGGCCGCTGCGGTCAGAGGTCGATGTCGTCCCGGAGATAGACGGCGACGACCTGGTCGAAGGCGCGCACGGGGTCGATGCCGCGGCGCATGGCGATCGAGAAGGCGCTGCGCGTGAGCGCGAAGCCCACCTGCACCATGATCTCGGCGTGGTCGCGCGCGTGCTCGCCGTCGAGGGACTCGGTGAGCACATCGACGAGCTCCGCCTGCATCGCCTGCAGGTTCCCCGTCGACATGCTCTGCAGGCTCGGCTCCTTGGCCATGACCCTCTTCTTGAGGTCGCGTAGCTCGGGGTCGACGGGCACGTTCGCGATGCCGTCCCGCATGACCGCGTGCAGCGCCTGCCGGACGGTCATCACCACGAGCTTCTCGCGCAGCGACGCGACGGCGCGGGGCCCCTCGTCCCCGACGACCCCGAGGATGGCGGACTCCTTGGTGGACCAGTGGTTGAAGAAGGTCCGGGTCGAGACGCCGGCGCGCTGGGCGATCATCTGCGCGGTGACCGCGGAGAGCCCGTGCTCGGCGACGAGCTCGAGGGCGGCGCGGTGCATGGCCAGGCGGGTCTGGCGCTTCTTCTGCTCGCGCAGCCCGAGCTCCTCGCAGGCGGGGGCGGCCGTGGAGGTGTCGGTCGGGGTGCGGGTGTCGGTCACGGGGTCCATCGTAGGTCCGCCATCTCACAAAAACTGCACTCAGTGCAATAGTGCAGTGAATGCAACAGTTGGCTAGCATGTTCCGGTCGGGCCCGAGGGCGTGCTGCGACCGCCGGGCGCGTCCGCGCGCGCCCTCACCATCCGTCCACCGTCCATCACTCCGAGGTATCCGTGAGCACATCCACCCCCCAGGCGCCGGGCTCCGGCGCCGAACCCCAGACCGCCTTCACCGGCCTCGACCGGCAGGGCAAGCTCGTCTTCGTCGGCCTCATGCTCGGCATGTTCGTGGCCTCCCTCTCCCAGACCATCGTCGGCCCCGCGATGCCGCGCATCGTCGCCGAGCTCGGCGGCGTCGAGCACTACAGCTGGATCGCGACCGCCGCGATGCTGGTCTCCGCCGTGGCCGTCCCGATCGTCGGCAAGCTGTCCGACCTCTACGGTCGCCGCTGGTTCTACCTCGGCGGCCTCGCCGTGTTCATGATCGGCTCGATCCTCGCCGGCCTCTCCCAGGGCTTCTGGTTCCTGGTCTTCGCCCGCGCGGTCCAGGGCCTGGGCATGGGCACCCTGATGCCGCTGTCCCAGACGATCATCGGCGATATCATCCCGCCCCGCCAGCGCGGCAAGTACCAGGGCATCATGGGCGCCGTCTTCGGCGTGACCTCCGTGGTCGGCCCGCTCATCGGCGGCACGATCACGGACAACTTCGGCTGGCGCTGGCTGTTCTACCTGACCCTGCCGCTCGGCGTGGTCGCCTTCGGCTTCATCCTGCGCTTCCTGCACCTGCCGGTCTCCGGCCAGCACGGCAAGGTCGACTTCCCCGGCATCCTCACCCTCACCCCGGGCCTGGTCATCGCGCTGCTCGCGACGACCTGGGGCGGCAACACCTACGACTGGGGCTCCGCGACGATCATCGGCATGTACGCCGTGGCCGCGCTGTTCCTCGCCGCCTTCGTGATCATCGAGACCCGCGTGGCAGAGCCGCTGCTGCCCATGCACCTGCTGGGCCGCCCGATCGTGGCGCTCTCCGTCGGCGCGTCCTTCGCGATCGCCGTCGCCATGTTCGGTGCGATCATCTACATCCCGGTCTACGCGCAGGGCGTCATGGGCGTCTCCGCCACGAACTCCGGGGCGATCCTCATCCCGCTCTCCGTCGCCATGATCGTCACCTCGATCGTGGTGGGCCTGCTCATCACCCGCACCGGCCGCTACAAGCCCTTCCTGATCCTCGGCGGACTCGTGCTCGTGGGCGGCTACCTGCTGCTGGCGAACCTGCAGTACGGCGACTCGCAGTGGCACCTGACCCTCGCGATGATCGTGATCGGCCTGGGGCTCGGCCTGTGCATGCAGGTGTACACGCTGGTCGTGCAGAACGCCGTCGCGCAGCGCGAGCTGGGCATCGCGACCGCCGCGATCCAGTTCTTCCGCAACATCGGCTCGACCATCGGCACCGCGGTGCTGGGCACCGTGATGACCGCGCAGATGGCCACCGCCATCCCCGAGCAGCTCGCGAAGCTCCCCGCCGAGCAGATGGCGGCCCTGCAGCAGCAGGGCGGGCTGGACGCCTCCCAGCTCGAGGCCGCGGTGCTGGACCCGTCGGCCCTCGCGAAGCTCCCCGCGTTCCTCGTGGACCCGATCCGCACCGGCATGGGCGAGGCCATGCACGACGTGTTCCTCACCGCCCTGCCCTTCGTGATCGCCGCGCTGCTGCTCTCGCTGTTCATCAAGCAGATGCCGCTGCGCGACACGCTCCACGAGCAGGACTCGACGGAGACCGCCGAGGAGACGCACGAGTTCCGCGACACCACGACCGGCGCCCTCGCGGCGATCGGCGCGAGCGGCTCGGTCACCACGACCGGTGAGATCCGCGTGGTCGACACGGAGGAGCGGCACTCGCACCGGGCGGACGGACCCGCCGAGCGCTGACCCCGGGCGCGGACGGCACCTCGGCGTCCGCCCCGCTCCCCCACGGCCCCCTGCCCTCGCGGCAGGGGGCCGTGGTCGTCCCGGGGCGCCTCCGAGGCACGGCCGTGCCACCATGGGCGGATGCTCCTGCGCGACCACTTCCCGCCCGACCTGCCCGCGGGGTTCACCTCGCGCCTTCCCGTCGAGGCGGACGTGGGACCGCTCGACGCCCTGGTCACCGCGGACCAGCGCACCCACACCCCCGACGCCGAGGTCACCGCCGACTCGCTGCGCTCGCGGCTCGTGGGGCTGCGCTCCTTCTCCCGCCGGCAGGTCGTCGTCGTGCCCGACGGAGCGGGCGACACGGCGGAGCCGGTGGGCTGGATCGCCCTGGCCGACCGCGCGAGCGGCCGCACCGACCTGCAGTGGGCGCTCGCCCGCGACCTGCCCCGCCGGGCGGAGCTCGCCGCGGCCCTGCTCGCCTGGGCCCGCGAGGTGGGCGGCTCCTTCGCCCGCCACCGCGGGGTCGAGGCCACCTGGCTGGACGCCTCCGTCACCGAGACGGACACGGACCGCTCGGCGCTGCTGGCCGCCTCCGGCTTCACGCACGTGCGCACCTGGCTGCACATGCGCCGCCCCGTCGACCCCACCGACGCGACCGACCTGCCCGCCCCTCGCGAGGGGACACGGGTGCGGCGCGTGCACCGACACCCCTCGGGCCTGCCCGTCGCCCAGGACGTCACCACCGTGCACCGCATGCTCGAGGAGTCCTTCGCGGACCACTGGGGGTCCTACAGGGAGTCCTTCGCCGAGTTCGTGCAGCGCCTGGTCGAGGACCCCCGCGAGGCGGACTGGGACCACTGGTGGATCGCCGAGGTCGAAAGGGAGGGCCGATGGCTGCCCGCCGGCGGTCTCGTCGCCGCCCGCCAGGAGCCCCGCGGCGACCTCGGCGAGGGCACCTATCTCGAGTACCTCGGGGTGCACCGCAGCGCCCGCGGCCGGGGCGTGGCCAAGGCGCTGCTGCACGCCGCCTTCCGCGACGCCGCCGAGCGCGGCCGCGCCCGTCTCGAGCTCGAGGTCGACGCGGACTCCCCCACCGGGGCGAACGGCCTCTACGAGGCGATGGGCTTCCGGGCCTTCGAGCGCACGCAGACCTGGCACGCGCGGGCCGCGTCCCACCCCTCCCGGCTGCTCGAGCCGCCGGAGGGCTGAGCGCGGCTCAGACGGCCAGCGCGCCGTCCTCCACGACCGCCCGGCCCCGGTCGCGGTGCTCCGCGAACTGCGCGAGCAGCTCCTCCCGCCGCGCCGCGGGCAGACGGCCGAGCGCGGAGCCGTGCGCCACGTCCCGCCGCCCCGTGAGCCCGCTGTGACGCGTGCGGTCCTTGATCATCGCGTCGTCGAAAGAGCAGAGCTGAGCTCACCGCCGGCATGCAGCTGGAGGTCGATCCCGCATCCGTGGCGCTGCGCGATCGCGAACAGGTCGCCGAACTGCGCGACCGGGTCGCGGTCGACGAGGCGCCCGAATGCAAAGAGGTCCGATTTCGTTCCGGATTGCCGGCGGATCTGGAACGGAATCGGACCATTGCGGGGGGGCGGGCGCGTCAGGGACGCGCCGTCACTCCCACTCGATGGTGCCCGGGGGCTTCGAGGTGATGTCGAGGGTGACGCGGTTGATCTCGCTGACCTCGTTCGTGATCCGCGTGGAGATGCGGGAGAGCACCTCGAAGGGGACCTTCGCCCAGTCCGCGGTCATCGCGTCGTCGCTCGTGACGGGGCGCAGCACGACGGGGTGGCCGTAGGTGCGACCGTCGCCCTGGACGCCGACGGAGCGGACGTCGGCGAGGAGCACGACGGGGCACTGCCAGATGTCGCGGTCCAGGCCGGCGGCGGTGAGCTCGGCGCGGGCGATCGCGTCGGCCTTGCGCAGCACGTCCAGGCGCTCCTTGGTGACCTCGCCGATGATCCGGATGCCGAGGCCCGGGCCCGGGAAGGGCTGGCGCCAGACGATCTCGTCCGGCAGGCCCAGCTCGGAGCCGACGGCGCGGACCTCGTCCTTGAACAGGGCGCGCAGCGGCTCGACGAGCTCGAAGGAGAGATCCTCGGGCAGGCCGCCCACGTTGTGGTGGCTCTTGATGTTCGCCGCGCCCTCGCCGCCGCCGGACTCGACGACGTCGGGGTAGAGCGTGCCCTGCACGAGGAAGGTCTTCGCCTCGGCGTGGTCGCCCTGGATGACGCCCTGCTCGCGGAGGATCTCCGCCTGGGCGCCCTCGAAGGAGCGGATGAACTCGCGGCCGATGATCTTGCGCTTCTCCTCGGGGTCGGTGACCCCGGCGAGCGCGCTGAGGAACTGCTCCTCGGCGTCGACCATGACGAGCCGGGCGCCGCCGGTGGACTCGCCGAAGGCCTTCTCGATCTGCGCGGACTCGTCCTGGCGCATGAGCCCGTGGTCCACGTACACGCAGGTGAGACGGTCACCGATCGCGCGCTGCACGAGCGCGGCGGCGACCGCGGAGTCCACGCCGCCGGAGAGGCCGCAGATCGCGGTGCCCTCGCCCACCTGGGCGCGGATCCGCTCGACCTGCTCCTCGATGACGTTGCCGGTGGTCCAGGTGGGCTCGATGCCCGCGCCACGGTGCAGGAAGTTCTCGAGCACCTCCTGGCCGCGGTCGCTGTGGCCCACCTCGGGGTGCCACTGCACGCCGTAGAGGTGCTTCTCGGGATGCTCGAAGGCGGCGACCGGGGAGCCCTGCGAGCGGGCGACCACGCGGAAGCCCGCCGGGGCCTCGGTCACGGAGTCGCCGTGGCTCATCCACACGTTCTGCTCGAGGTCCTGATCCCGCAGCAGCTCGGAGCCGCCGTCGAGGGCCTCGAGGCGCGTGGCGCCGTACTCGCGCACCCCCGTCGGCGCGACGGTCCCGTCGAGGGCCGCGGCCATCGACTGGAAGCCGTAGCAGAGGCCGAGCACGGGGATCCCCGCCTCGAGCAGCGCCGGGTCCAGGCGCGGCGCACCCTCGGCGTACACGGAGGAGGGGCCGCCGGAGAGGATGATCGCGCGCGGCTGCTTCGCGAGCACGTCCTGCACACCCATGGTGTGGGGGACGACCTCGGAGTAGACGCGCGCCTCACGCACGCGGCGTGCGATGAGCTGGGCGTACTGGGCGCCGAAGTCGACGACGAGGACGGGGCGCTGGTCGGTGTCGGTCACCCGGCAGAGTCTACGGGCCGCGGCACCCCGGGCGCGCCCGCGTCCCGTGGGGTGCTCGTCTCAACGAGCGGTGCTCGTCTCACCGAGCGCGGGAGTTCAGCGCTCGCCGTCCTGCAGGGTGGGCCGACGGGCGAGCTCCCGCTCGACCGACTCGTGGGTCCAGCGCTCGCCGAAGAAGGACAGCACCGGCACGACGCCGAAGAGCATGAGCAGGAGCATGCGCGGCAGCGCCCACCGCATCTTCAGCCACAGGTCGAAGCCGAGGATCACGTAGACCATGTAGATGAGGCCGTGGATCGGGGACCACACCGAGGAGACCTGCTCCCAGGTGTGGGAGGTCCCCCCGTAGACGAGGTAGCGCATGATCATGATCGCGCAGAGCACGAGCAGGGCGCAGCCCTCGACGATCGAGGCGACCCGGAAGCGGGCGAAGGAGGTGCGCACCTGCACCTCATCGAGCGGGCGGGGTGCCGGCATCGGCGTCCTCCTGGGGATGGGCGGCGCCCGGGGCGCCGGCGGGGGTCGGGGCGTCCGCGCCGGGGGCGGGACGCGGGGTCTCCTCGCCGAGGGCGGCGCGCAGGGCCTCCCGCTGCGCCTCCTGCTCGTCGAGGTGGTGGGTGCGCACGGTGCGCCACCACAGGTACAGGAAGAAGACGCCGAAGACGATCCACTGGGCCGCGTAGCCGATGTTCTGCCAGTCCAGGCCGCGGGAGAAGGCGGACTCGGCCTCCGGCATCGGCTGCAGGCCCTCCGCGGCGGAGGTCTGCGCGACGTAGCCCGCGTACATGGGGCTCCCCCACTCGTTCACGAGCAGCGGGGTGGAGATCTCCGAGGCGATGCCGTCCTCGACGCCGTCGGTCGCGGCCTCGCTCGCCTCGAGCCGGCCGGTCGCGGTCACCTCGCCGCTCGGCGGGTCGGGGGCGAGGGCCGGGTCGAGCTCGCCGTCGGCCCCGGTGACGTCCTCCGCCGCGACCCAGCCGCGGGCGACGGGCAGCAGCACCTCGGAGCCGTCGGCGAGGGTCAGGTGGAGGGCCGTGACGACGATCGCGGCGTCCGTCCCGTCGATGTGCCGCCCGCCCACGAGGATCTGCTGGGAGGCGTCGTAGGTGCCGGTCGCGGTGACGATGCCGCCGGAGTCGTCGTTCGTGACGACCCCGCCGATCTCGAGCACGTCGCGCACGTCGCCGAGCTCCGCCGGGGCGGAGGTGCGCTCGGTGATCGCCCGGTGCGCACGGTCCCACTGCCAGCCCGCGAGCATGCCGCACACGACGGTCGCCGCCACCATGAGGGCGAGCATCCCGAGGGAGCGGGGGCGCAGGGCGGCACGGAGCATGCCTTCATCGTAGGAGCCCCGGCTGGACGCGGCCGGGACGAGGTGGCCCTCCTCACCGCCGTCGGCCCCGTGCACCTCCCGCGGGCGTCCGGACAGGACCTCGGGCCTCCCCACCGCGCCGTCCCCGCCGTAGGGTGAGCGCGTGTCCCAGAGCGTGTACGTCGCCAGCCCCGAGGGGATGACCGGGAAGTCCATCGTGGCCTTCGGTCTCCTCGAAGCCCTCGCCTCCCGCTCCGAGCGGGTGGGCGTCTTCCGCCCCGTGGTGAAGTCCGCGGGCGCACCGGACTACGCCGTCAGCCTGCTGACCGCGCATCCCGCCGTGGACCAGCCCTACGAGGAGGCGGTCGGCGTCGACTACGAGCAGGTGCTCGCGGACCCGGACGCCGCGCAGGAGGAGATCCTGCGCCGCCACCGCGAGCTCTCCGCGAAGTACTCGCTGCTCGTGGTGCTCGGCTCCGACTACGACGACCTCGCGAACCCCACCGAGCTCGCCTTCAACGCGGAGGTCGCCGCGAACCTCGGCGCCCCGGTGATCCTCGTGCTCTCCGGCATGGACCGCAGCCCGGACCAGGTGGGCGCGCTCGCCGCGGTCGCGCAGGGCGAGTTCGCGGGCCACCACGCGACCCCCATCGCCGTGGTCGTCAACCGCGCGGACCCGGCGAGCCTGGACGCGGTGCGCGAGGCGGTGAGCGCCCGTGTGCCGGGCCTGCTGGTCTCCGCGATCCCCGAGAACCCCGTGATCCTCGCGCCCACCGTGCAGCAGGTGAAGGACGCCGTCTCCGGCACCCTCCTGCAGGGCAGCCCCGAGTGGCTGGGCCGCGTCTCCACCGGCACCGTGGTCGCCGCGATGAGCCTGCCCAACGTGCTCGAGCGGCTCACCGAGAACTGCACCGTCGTCGCCCCCGGCGACCGCTACGACCTGCTGCCCGGGCTGATCCTCGCGCAGCACTCGGGCACCTTCCCTGCGCTCTCCTCGATCGTGCTGACCGGCGGCTACGACATCCCGCCCGCGGTGCACCGGCTCATCGAGGGCGTGCAGCAGGACCTCCCGATCATCGCCACGGACCTCTCGACCTTCGACACCGCCGTGAAGGTCGCCGGGACCCGCGGCCGGCTGAGCGGCGACAGCCCGCAGAAGCTCGACGCGGCCCGCCGCGCCGTCGCCGAGCACCTCCCCGCCTCCGCCGTGCTCTCCGCTCTCGAGGTCACGCGCAGCGAGGTCGTCACCCCGATGATGTTCGAGTTCGAGCTGCTCGCCCGCGCCCGCGGCGAGAAGAAGACGATCGTGCTGCCCGAGGGCGACGAGCCGCGCATCCTCGCCGCCGCCGAGTCGATCCTCGCGCGCGGCGTCGCACGGATCGTGCTGCTCGGCGAGGAGACCGCGATCCGGGCGAGGGCGGCGCAGCTGGGCCACGACATCTCCGAGGCCCGGATCGTCTCCCCGCAGGACCCGGAGCTCGTGGAGTCCTTCGCCGCCGAGTACGCGCGGCTGCGCGCGAAGAAGGGCGTGACCCTCGAGCAGGCCCGCGAGAAGGTCCAGGACGTCTCCTACTTCGGCACGATGATGGTGCAGACGGGCCAGGCGGACGGCATGGTCTCCGGCGCCGTCCACTCCACCGCCCACACCATCAGGCCGAGCTTCGAGATCATCCGGACGAAGCCCGGCGCGAAGATCGTCTCCTCCGTGTTCCTCATGGCGCTGCAGGACCGGGTGCTCGTCTACGGCGACTGCGCCGTGAACCCGGATCCGACGGCGGAGCAGCTCGCGGACATCGCCCTGCAGTCCGCGGAGACCGCACGCCGCTTCGGCGTGGAGCCCCGGGTCGCGATGCTCTCCTACTCGACCGGCACCTCCGGCAGCGGGGCCGACGTCGACAAGGTGCGCGAGGCGACCGCCCTGGTGCGCGAGCTCGCCCCCGATCTCGACGTCGAGGGGCCCATCCAGTACGACGCCGCGGTGGACGCCTCCGTGGCGCGCACGAAGCTCCCGGACTCGGCGGTCGCCGGCCGCGCGACCGTGTTCGTCTTCCCGGACCTCAACACCGGCAACAACACGTACAAGGCCGTGCAGCGCTCCGCCGGGGCGATCGCGATCGGGCCGGTGCTGCAGGGCCTGAACAAGCCCGTCAACGACCTCTCCCGCGGCGCGCTCGTCGACGACATCATCAACACCGTGGTGATCACGGCGATCCAGGCGCAGGCCGCCGAGGAGAGCCCCGCCCCGGCCGCGTCCCCGAAGGAGACCGCATGACCTCCCCCGCCCCTCGCTCCGACGCCGCCGGCCGCCTCCCCGGGGTGCCGGACGCCGCGACCGTGCTCGTGCTGAACTCGGGCTCCTCCTCCTTGAAGTTCCAGCTCCTGGATCCCGTCGCCGAGGTCGTCCACGCCTCCGGCATCGTCGAGCGGATCGGCCAGGACCGCGGCCAAGCGCATCTCGAGGCCGGCGACCTCCGCCAGCCGTACGCGGGCGAGGTCCCCGACCACAAGGTCGCCATGGAGGTCGTCACCGGGCTGTTCGAGGACGCCGGCATGAGCCTGCAGGAGGCGAACGTCGTCGCCGTGGGGCACCGTGTGGTCCAGGGCGGAGCCCGCTTCACGAGCCCGCAGCTCGTGGACTCCTGGGTGCGGGACCAGATCGCGGATCTCGGCGCGCTCGCGCCGCTGCACAACCCCGCCGCGGTCCAGGGCATCGACGCGGCCCGTCGGCTCTTCCCCGACATCCCCCACGTGGCCGTCTTCGACACCGCGTTCTTCACGGCCCTGCCGGAGGAGGCCCGCACCTACGCCCTGAACGCGCAGGTCGCCTCCGAGTACCGGATCCGCCGCTACGGCGCGCACGGGACGAGCCACCGCTACGTCTCCGAGCAGGTCTCCGCACTGCTCGCCTCCGAGGGGACGGACGTCTCCGATCTGCGCCAGATCGTCCTGCACCTGGGCAACGGGGCCTCCGCCTCCGCTGTGCGCGGTGACGCGCCACTGGACACCTCCATGGGCCTGACCCCGCTCGAGGGCCTCGTCATGGGCACCCGCACCGGCGACATCGACGCCTCGGTGTACGCCCACCTGTCCCGCAGCGCGGGCATGAGCATCGACGAGATCGACACGCTCCTGAACAAGTCCTCGGGCATGCAGGGCCTGTGCGGGATGAACGACTTCCGCGACATCACCGCCGCGATCCGCGCCGGGGACGAGCGGGCGGAGCTCGCGATGCGGGTCTACGTGCACCGGCTGCGCAAGTACGTGGGCTCCTACGCCTTCACCCTGGGCGGTCTGGACACGATCGCCTTCACCGCCGGCATCGGGGAGAACGTGCCGGAGGTGCGCGAGCGCACCCTCGAGGGCCTCGAGGCCTTCGGCATCGTGCTGGACCCCGAGGCGAACGCGCGGCGCGAGAAGGGCGTGCGCACCATCTCCGCCCCGGACTCCGCCGTACGGGTGCTCGTCGTGCCGACGGACGAGGAGCTCGCGATCGCGCAGCAGTCCCTCGAGGTGGCGCGCTCCGCCCGCTGACACGGCACGGGCGGGCCCCCCGTCCATAAGGAGGTCGGCCCCGACCTGCGGCTCCTCTAGGCTGGGAGCATCCGTCCCGCACCCTCGAGGAGCCTGCCGTGTCCTACCCCGCACCCAGCCCGTACCCCTCCGCCCCGGGCAACGGCTCGTACGCACCGCCACCGCGCAAGCGCGGCATGAAGCGGATCGTGTTCGGCGCGCTCGGCATCCTCGCGAACCTCATCGGGCTCGTCGTCATGCCGCTCCTCGCGAGCATCGTGGTCGCCGCGTTCGCCGTGCTGAACGTGGACGCGACGAGCGCGGGCGGCACCACCGCGACGATCGAGACCTCATCCTCCTCGATGATCTTCGTCTACGCTCCCGCGGGGGAGGCCGCCTCCGCCTCGTGCGAGGTGACCGGGAGCGACGTCGAGTGGGACGCGAGCACCTCGGGGATGCCGGTCACCGTCGACGGCGCCGCGTACGAGAGCGTCGGCACGGTGACGGTGACGAGCTCGCAGCAGGTGGACGTCGCGTGCCAGGGCGTGAGCGACGTGGCCGTGGGCGAGATGGGGTTCGGCAGCACCCTGGTGGGGCTCGTGGTCGGTCTGCTGATCCCGGTGCTGCTGGGCCTGGTCGCGATCGCCCTGCTCATCTGGGGAATCGTGGCGCGCGTGCGCTCCTCGCGACCCTGAGCCGACTCAGGCGATGCCCGGCACGGGCTCGGCCGGGCGCAGCCGCGCCTCGAGCCCCTGCCGCACCGCCGGCCACTCCGAGCGCAGCACCGAGAAGTAGTCGATGTCGGCGACGGTGCCGTCGGCCGCGCGGCGGAACGCCCGCAGCGTGCCCTCGAAGCGGGCGCCGAGCCGGGCGATCGCTCGGTGCGAGCGGGTATTGCGGTGATCGCAGCGCAGCGCGACGCGGCCCACGCCGAGCTCCTCGAAGGCGTGTGTGAACAGCAGCAGCTTCGCGGTGGGGTTCACCTCGGTGCCCCACACGTCCCGGGCGTAGATCGTGCTGCCGATCTCGACGCGCAGTCCCGGCACGAGCTCGTAGAGGGTCGTGCGGCCCGCGAGTCGGCCGTCCTGCTCCACGGCGAAGGCGAGCTGTGCCGGGGCCGCGATCATGCGCGCGAGATGCTCGGCCATGGCCTCGTCGCTCGCCGGCAGCGGGGAGGACATGCCCGCCCAGCTCTCCTCGTCCACGAGCGCGCGGAACGCCGGGGCGTCCTCGACGCGCAGCGGGCGCAGGTGCACGCCGTCCCGGGCGAGCGTCGTGCTGTGCTCCATGCGGCGTTTCCTTCCTCGTGCCGGCTCAGGCCGTGGTGACGACCTCGACGCGCTGGAACTCCTTGAGCTCGGTGTAGCCGGTGGTGGCCATGGCGTGGCGCAGGGCGCCCACGAGGTTCGTCGTCGCGTCCGCGGAGATCGAGGGGCCGAAGAGGATCTGCTCGAGCGGCGCCGCCGTGCCCACCTCGACGCGGTGGCCGCGGGTGAGCGTGGGGTGGTGGGCCTCGCTCCCCCAGTGGTGGCCGCGGCCCGGCGCCTCCTCGGCGCGGGCGAGCGCCGCACCGACCATGAGGCCGTCGGCGCCGCAGGCGATCGCCTTGACGAGGTCGCCCGAGCGGCCCAGGCCGCCGTCGGCGATGACGTGCACGTAGCGGCCGCCGGACTCGTCCATGTAGTCGCGGCGGGCGGCGGCGACGTCCGCCACCGCGCTCGCGAGCGGCACCTGGATGCCGAGGGTCTCGCGGGTGGTCTGCGAGGCGCCGCCGCCGAAGCCCACGAGGACGCCCGCGGCGCCCGTGCGCATGAGGTGGAGGGCGGCGGTGTAAGTCGCGCAGCCGCCCACGATGACGGGGACGTCGAGCTCGTAGATGAATCGCTTGAGGTTCAGCGGCTCGCGGTCCGAGGAGACGTGCTCCGCGGAGACGGTGGTGCCGCGGATGAAGAAGAGGTCCACGCCCGCGTCCACGACCGTCTTCCAGTGCTCCTGCGTGCGCTGCGGGGACAGCGAGCCGGCCGCCGTGACGCCCGCGTCGCGCAGCTGCGCGATCCGGTCGCGGATCAGCTCACCCTTCACGGGCTCGCTGTAGATCTCACGCATGACCTGCACGGACTCGGCCTCGGAGGCGGTCGCGATGCGCTCGTACTGGGGGGTCGGGTCCTCGTAGCGGGTCCAGAGGCCCTCGAGGTCCAGCACGCCCAGTCCGCCCAGGCGCCCCAGCTCGATCGCGACCTCGGGGGACATGATCGAGTCCATGGGGGCGGCGAAGATGGGGATGTCGAAATGGTACGCGTCCACCTGCCAGGCGGTCGAGACGTCCTCGGGGTCACGGGTGCGCCGGGAGGGGACCACCGCCACGTCGTCGAAGCTGTAGCTGCGGCGCCCGCGCTTGTTCCGGCCGATCTCGATCTCGTTCATCACGCGAGGAGTCTACCGGCGACGCGGCCCGGAGCCGGGATCACAGCGGCCAGGTCGTGCTGACGTCGACCGTCTTGCCCTGCTTCTTCATGTAGCCGATGAAGTTCTCCGCCCATTCGCGGTGCCATTCCATCTCCTGGCGGAACAGCTCCTCGAGGGAGGACTCGCCGAGCCGCGGATGCTTGGCGACCATCGCGCGCAGCACGTCGAGGGTCGAGGAGACGTCGACGTCGGCCGTGTGGAGACGGCCGTCCTGCTGCACGCCGTAGACCTCGAGGAGGTCCACGAGCTTGCGCTTGCCCTTGCGGTAGCGGTCCACGCCGCGGTCGATGACCAGCGGGTCCACGAGCGGGGCGACGTCATGGCCCAGGCGCTCGGCGACCGTCGGCAGCTCGTGGCGGCGCAGCTCGTTCTCGAGGATCTGCACGTCGAAGGCGCCGTTGAAGGCGACGAGCGGGACGTCCTTCGCGAGGGACTCCGCGATGAGCGCGGCGACCTCCTCGAGGGCGGCGGCCGGCGCCATCCCGTGGGAGGCGGCGTGCTCGGTGCTGATGCCGTGGATCGCGGCCGCCTGCTCGGGGATCGGCACACCGGGGTCGATCAGCCAGGTCGCGACGGTCTCGTTCTCCCGGCCCTGCCCCACCGAGTGGACGAGCGCGACGGTGACGATGCGGTCCTCGCTCGTCGAGGTGCCGGTGGTCTCGGTGTCGAAGCCGAGCAGGGGCCGGTCGATCCAGCGGGAGGCGGTGTCCGTCGTCATGCCCCCAGCCTAGGCACCGGCACCGACCGTCCACCCCCGCGCCGGCCGGGGCGGTGGACGGCGCGGCGCTGGGGAGGAATGATCACGGGACGCCCGACCCCGCTCCCCGAGGAGATCCCGATGCCCGCGCCCACCCCGTACCTCCACCTTTCCGGCACCGCGCGCGAGGCGCTCGAGCTCTACCAGCGGGTGTTCGGCGGGGAGCTGGTGCTCGCGACCTACGAGGACTTCTCGCGCACCGACGGGCCGGCGCACGCGATCGCCCACGGCGAGCTGCGCGGCTCGGTGGACGTGTGCGCCTCGGACGCGACGGAGCGGGACGAGGTGTTCGCCTCCCGCGGGCTCATGATGGCGCTCCTGGGGAGGGCGGAGCCGACGACGCTGCGCACCTGGTTCGCGGCGCTCTCCGAGGGCGGCGAGGTGGTCGACCCGCTGCAGCGTCGCCCCTGGGGCGCCTCCGACGGGCAGGTGCGGGACCGCTTCGGCGTGCTCTGGCTGATCGGCTACGAGCACACCGAGGCGGATCCCGCCCAGCGGGCGGAGTGACTCAGCGGAGAGGTCCGCTCAGCGCGCCGAGTAGTTCGGCGCCTCGATGATCGCGGCCATGTCGTGCGGGTGGGACTCCTTGAGGCCTGCCGCGGTGATGCGCACGAACTGACCGCGCTCCTTGAGCTGCGTGATGTCCTGCGAGCCCACGTAGAACATGGACTGGTGCAGACCGCCCACGAGCTGGTGCACCACCGAGCGCAGCTGGCCCTTGTAGGAGACGCGGCCCTCGATGCCCTCGGGGACGATCTTGTCGTCGGAGTCGACGTCGGCCTGGAAGTAGCGGTCCTTCGAGAAGGACTTCTTGCCGCGCGAGGACATGGCGCCCAGCGAGCCCATGCCGCGGTAGGCCTTGAACTGCTTGCCCGCCACGAGGACGACCTCGCCCGGGGACTCCTCGGTGCCCGCGAGCAGCGAGCCGAGCATGACGGTGTCCGCGCCGGCGACGAGCGCCTTGGCGATGTCGCCGGAGTACTGCAGGCCGCCGTCGCCGATCAGCGGGACGCCGGCGGGCTTCGTGGCCTTGGAGGCCTCGTGGATCGCGGTCACCTGGGGGACGCCGACGCCGGCGACGACGCGGGTGGTGCAGATGGAGCCGGGGCCGACGCCCACCTTCACGGCGTCCGCGCCCGCGTCCACGAGCGCCTGCGCGCCCGCCCGGGTGGCGACGTTGCCGCCGATCACCTGGACGTCCTTGAAGGCCGGATCGCCCTTGATGCGACGGATCATCTCGAGCGCGAGGCGCGCGTGGCCGTTCGCGGTGTCGACGACGAGCACGTCCACCCCGGCGTCGCGGAGGGCGCCCGCGCGCTCGAGGGAGTCGCCGAAGAAGCCGACGCCGGCGCCGACGAGCAGGCGGCCCTGGCCGTCCTTGGAGGCGTCGGGGAACTGCTCGGACTTCACGAAGTCCTTCACCGTGATGAGGCCGGTGAGGATGCCGCGCTCGTCGACGAGCGGCAGGCGCTCGCGCTTGTTCCTGCGCAGCAGCGCGGTCGCGTCCTCGTGGGAGACGTCGCTCGGCGCGGTGAACAGCTCGGTGGTCATGACGTCGCCGACCTTGGTGGTGGCCCACTCGGCGACGGGGATGAAGCGGAGGTCGCGGTTGGTGCAGATGCCCAGCAGGCGCAGGCCCTCGTCGACGACGGGCAGGCCGGAGACGCGGTACTGGCCGCACAGGGCGTCGAAGTCCTCGAGGGTCGCCTCGGGGCCGATCGTGACGGGGTTGGTGATGCGGCCGGTCTGGGTGCGCTTGACGAGGTCCACCTGGTGGGCCTGGTCCTCGATCGAGAGGTTGCGGTGGAGGATGCCGATGCCGCCGTGGCGGGCCATGGCGATCGCCATGCGGGACTCGGTGACGGTGTCCATCGCGGCGCTGGCCAGCGGGATCCGCAGCGAGATCTCCTTGGTGAGGCGACTGCTGGTGTCCACCTCGGAGGGGATGATGTCCGTCTCCCCGGGGAGGAGGAGGACGTCGTCGTAGGTCAGTCCGATGAAGCCGAAGGGGTCCGCGCTCGTCATGCACCGATGCTACTCGGGGCGTCCCGGGGGGCGGCAGGCCGTGAGACGTGGGACCGGCCACGTCGACCCCGGCGCAGCGACCGACGGCCGACGGGGGTCAGGGGCGCGGGTCCCCCTCGCGCGGCGGCTCCTTGCCGCCGATCACCCGGCGCACGCGGTCGAACTCGGCGCCGAAGGCGGCCTCGTCCTCCTCGTACTCGGGCCGCCAGGGCATGCCGAGCCGAGCGGCGAGCTCACGGTGGGCGGCGCCGCGGCGGCTGCGGCGCGCGAGGGCGGCGAGCACACGGCGCGACGGGGCGGGCCGCAGACCGGCCGCGGCCTGCAGCACGCGCAGCCCGTCGAAGGACTCCTCGTCCCAGGCGACCTCGGGCAGGATCCAGCGCTCGGGCTCCTCGCCGCCGCGGTCCACGCCGATGAGACCGGTGCTGCCGCGCTCCGCCTCGCCGACGGCGTAGACCACCTGCGCGAGCGGCGCGGTCCCGGCGGTGCGCAGCCCGCGGCGCAGGGTGAGCGTGCGGGCGTCCTCGTCGAGCAGGGCCACCTTGTGGGTGGCGAGGATCGGGACCAGGGCCCACAGCGCGAAGAGGATCCACAGCACGATCGCGCCGACCAGCAGCTGGAGCGCTCCGTGGCCGAGGGCTCGGGTGAGCAGGTCGTCGAGGCCCGCGGCGGCGCGGCCCTGCTGCCACTGGGCGATGCCGGTCGCGGCGAAGGGGCAC
Organism: Brachybacterium sp. SGAir0954; assembly: GCF_005490785.1. GTDB lineage: Bacteria > Actinomycetota > Actinomycetes > Actinomycetales > Dermabacteraceae > Brachybacterium > Brachybacterium rhamnosum. The sequence continues at coordinate 3,229,822 of NZ_CP027295.1, forward strand.
AGGAGCAGGGCGATGATCGGGAGACCCACGAGGGCGAGCGGGCGCCAGCGCGCGATCGCGGTGGGGCCCACGACGACGGCGCCGGAGCGGGTGCGCCGGGGCGCGGGAGGCGCGGCGACGGGCCCGTCGGGCGACCCCGCGGGCCCGTCGGGCATCCCCGGGGCCTCCTCGCGGGGTCCCTCCGCGGGCGCGCTCTCGTTCATCGTGCCAGCGTACGGGGGCCCGGCCCGAGGGTCCGTGTGCTCGTGACGTGACGCGCCTCCCCCGTGACCGGGTCGGTGAAGGCGAGGCCGCGGGCGAGCAGCTGGAGGGCTCCGCCGCCTGCCGTGCGAGCGGCCTCCGCGGGGCTCGGGTAGAGGTCCTCCCCCACGATCGGGGCGCCGCGGGAGGAGAGCTGGGCGCGCAGCTGGTGGGTGCGGCCGGTGAGCGGGACGAGCCGCAGCAGGAGCGTGCCGTCGGCCTCGACGTCGAGCACCTCGAGCTCGGTGGAGGAGTTCGGCTCCCCGGGCAGCACCCGGGTGGTGAGCTCCCCGTGGTGCTTCTCGAGCCGGTCCTCGAGCAGCGCCCGCTCCCCCACCGCCTTCGGCAGCGTCGATCCCTCCGCGGGTCGCACCCGGGCGAGGTACTCCTTGCGCACGGCGCGCGCGGCGAAGAGCTGCTGGTAGGCGGAGCGCTCCTCGGCGCGGATGCCGAGCGCGATGACGCCGGCGGTGCGCCGGTCCAGCCGGTGCAGGGGGCTCAGCTCCGCGATGCCGGTCTCGCGGCGCAGGCGCACGAGCAGGCTCGAGCGGACGTGCGCCCCACGGGGCATGGTGGCCATGTCGTGGGGCTTGTCCACCACGAGCAGATGCGCGTCGTGCAGCAGCACGGGGATCCGCGCCGGAGGCACCTCCTCCGCGGCGAGCTCGCGGTGGAACCACAACTCCTCCCCCGGGTGCACGGCGTCCTCGGCGGCCCAGGGCGTGCCGTCGGTGCGCACGACCTCGCCGGCCCGGAACCGGTCCGCGAGCGAGGTCGCCGCGGGCGCCGCGAGCGGCGGGAAGCGGTGGAGCAGGGCGGCGAGAGCGGTGGTGGGTCCGTCCCAGGCGGGAGGGACGCTCCAGCGCACGGGGTCCAGGCCGTCCCGCTGCGGGAGCGGGGCGGGAGGCCGCCGCGCCCGCCGACGGGCCGCACGGCCGGGCCGGGGCCCGGGGCCGGATGCGCTCACAGTCCCCAGACGACGAAGGTGAGCACGTTGTGGCCCACGTAGAACAGGGCCAGCAGGGCCAGGCAGAGGTTCGGGTGACGGTCCAGCACGGTGAGCGCCTGGGGCGCCCGCGCCCGCAGCTCGGTGAAGGCGAGCACCTCGATGTCCTCGACCTCGACGCCGGCGGCGCGGGCCCGCTCGAGAGTGATCCGCTGGGCGCGGTGGCCGAACATGCGGCTGGAGACCGCGAGCATCCGCCGGCCCTGCGCGTCGAGGAGGTAGATCCCGTCGTACGCGGTCTCGGGCACGTCGAGGAGCTCGACGGGGGTCAGGCCGCGGTCGATCTCGCGGATCGCGAGCACCTTGGCGACCTCGTCCCAGCCGGCGGCGCTGTCGCGGCGCACGAGGCCGTGCAGGCGGAAGCCGTGCTCGTCCACCTCGAGCCACGAGGAGACCACGCGCACCACACCCAGCACGGTCGCCGCGAGCACGGCGACCCAGAGCAGCAGCGGGAGCGTGAACAGGAGGTCGTGGCCGAGGGCGGGGTCGTGCCACAGCCGCTGCCCGATGAGGCTCACGATGACGAGGAACTCGAGGACCACGCCGAAGACGACGCCGGCGAGAAGGGCCGCACCGATCACGATCGCCGGCGGGGAGAAGGTCCGGGTGGGCAGGGACTCCTCGTCGACACGGGGGCCTCCGGCCACGGAACCGCCTCCTGCCACGCAACGATCGGACACATCGGACCTGCACATACTAGGTCCCCTCCCTGACGGCGGGGACGCACCGCCACGGTCCGGGCGGTCGGGTCGCTGCCGGGCGGCCCGTCCCGACGCGCAGCAGGACGGCCGGTCGATCCGAGGATCGACCGGCCGTCCCGGTGGGGCGAGGGGGCTCAGGCCTCCTCGTCGTCCTTCTTCTCGATGACGAGCGTCTCGGTGGTGAGCACCAGGGCCGCGATCGAGGCGGCGTTCCGCAGCGCGGAGCGGGTCACCTTGACCGGGTCGATGATGCCGGCCGCGACGAGGTCGACGTACTCGTCGGTGGCGGCGTTCAGGCCGTGGCCGGCCTGCGCGTCGCGCACCTTCTCGACGACGACGTAGCCCTCGAGGCCCGCGTTCTCCGCGATCCAGCGCAGCGGCTCGACGACGGCGCGGGCCACGGCGCGCACGCCCACGGCCTCGTCGCCGGAGAGCCCGAGGTCGCCCTCGAGGACGGTGGAGGCCTGGACGATGGCGCTTCCGCCACCGGCGACGATGCCCTCCTCGATGGCCGCACGAGTCGCGGAGACCGCGTCCTCGATGCGCATCTTCTTCTCCTTGAGCTCCACCTCCGTGTGGGCGCCCACCTTGATCACGGACACGCCGCCGGCGAGCTTGGCGAGACGCTCCTGGAGCTTCTCGCGGTCCCAGTCGGAATCGGTGTTCTCGATCTCGGAGCGGATCTGCGCCACGCGATCGGCCACGGCCTGCTCGTCGCCGGCCCCGCCCACGATCGTGGTGGAGTCCTTGGTGATGACGACGCGGCCGGCATGGCCGAGCACGTCGGTGCCCACAGACTTGAGGTCCAGGCCGAGGTCCGCGGTGACAACCTGCGCACCGGTGAGGACCGCGATGTCCTGGAGCATCGCCTTGCGACGGTCGCCGAAGGCCGGGGCCTTCACGGCGGCGCCCTTGAAGTTGCCGCGGATGCGGTTGACGACCAGCGTGGACAGGGCCTCGCCGTCGACGTCCTCGGCGATGATGAAGAGCGGCTTGCCGCCCTCCACGACCTTCTCGAGCAGCGGGAGGATGTCGGCCACGGCCGAGATCTTGCCCTGGTGCAGCAGCACCTGGGCGTCCTCGAGCACGGCCTCCTGGCGGTCGCCGTCGGTCACGAAGTGCGGGGAGATGAAGCCCTTGTCGAACTGCATGCCCTCGGTGAAGTCGAGCTCCATCGCGGTCGTGGAGGACTCCTCGACCGTGATGACGCCGTCCTTGCCGACCTTGTCGAACGCCTCGGCGAGCAGCTCGCCGATCTCGCGGTCCTGGCTGGAGACGGCCGCGACGGACGCGATCTGCTCCTTGCCGTCGACCGGGATGGACAGCTCGCCGAGCTTCTCCGAGACGGCCTCGACGGCCTTCTCGATGCCCCGCTTGAGCGCGGCCGGGGCCGCACCGGAGGTCACGTTGCGCAGGCCCTCGTGGACGAGCGCCTGGGCGAGCACGGTGGCGGTGGTGGTGCCGTCGCCGGCGACGTCGTTGGTCTTGGTGGAGACCTCCTTCGCCAGCTGCGCGCCGAGGTTCTCGTAGGGGTCCTCGAGCTCGATCTCACGGGCGATGGTGACGCCGTCGTTCGTGATCGTGGGGGCACCCCACTTCTTGTCGAGGACGACGTTGCGGCCCTTGGGGCCGAGCGTCACCTTGACGGTGTCGGCGAGCTTGTCGACGCCGCGCTCGAGGGCGCGGCGCGCCTCCTCGTTGTACAGGATCTCCTTGGCCATGGATCAGGCCTCGATGATCGCGAGGATGTCGCGGGCGCCCAGCACGAGGAACTCCTCGTTGCCGTACTTGAGCTCGGTGCCGCCGTACTTGGAGAAGACGACCTTGTCGCCGACCTTGACGTCGACCGGGATGCGGGCACCCTTGTCGTCGAAGCGGCCCTCGCCGACGGCGACGACCTCGCCCTCCTGGGGCTTCTCCTTCGCGGTGTCCGGGATGACCAGGCCGGAGGCCGTGGTCTGCTCGGCCTCGAGCGGCTTGACGACGACGCGATCCTCGAGGGGCTTGATGGAGACCGACATGCGGCTCACTCCTTCATAGAAGAATGGACTCTGCTGAGTTCTGGGCGGAGGGACCCGGTGTCCTGGACGTCGTCGCGGTGCCGACCGGGACGGGACCCTCACGGCAGCCTCTGGCACTCTCGGCCTTCGACTGCCAACGGGACCACTCTAGGACCGTCCTGGCACTCATGCAAGACGAGTGCTAACGGCCGGACGTCCGCCCCCGGCGAACTCTCCTGCGCCCCAGGTCACACACTTATTGTGAATCTGGCAACTGGACATGACGGAACCCGTGACGGCCCGTCCGCGCCCGCGTACAACAAGAGGGACACGGCCGCACCGGAGACCCCGGGCGGCCCGCACGAGGACCGATCCACCAGGAGACCCCCATGACCTTCCTCCGCAGCCTCTCCACCGCCCTCGGCCGCATGGCCGACCGCATGCAGGGCCAGGACGTCGAGCGGCACAACGCCGTCGTCGGCAACCGCATGGGCGGCGACGTCGCCGCCGTCACCCAGGCCCGCACCTCCCAGGGCGTGAGCCCCCTCGGCCTGGGCCGCTGACCGCCGGGCGCGGGCTCAGCGCCCCGCGGCCTCCGCGATCGCCCGCACCTCCGCCGGCCCGAACAGGTAGACCGGCACGGTGACGTCCCCGAGCGTGTCCCCCGCGCTCGGGAGCACCGAGGTGACGACCCGCGGGGCGCCCTCCCCGAGCTCGACGAGGCTCGCCCCGCTCAGCGCGAGCGCCCGCTCGCTCTCCCCCGCCCCCAGCGGGTCCACCACGTTCGTGACCCCGGGGGCGACGTGCACCGGCACCCCGCCGATGCTGCCGCTCATCTCGTGGTGGTAGTGCCCCGCGAGCACGATCCGCACATCGCTCCCCGCGAGCACCTCTGCGAGCTCCTCCAGCGGCTCGAGGTCGAGGCTGCGCAGCAGCGGGGTCGCCGCGACGAGCGGCGGGTGGTGGATCGCGAGCACGGTCCCGCCCGCCGCGGGCTCCGCGAGCACCTCGCGCAGCCAGTCCAGCTGCTCCCCCGTCAGCTCCCCGTAGCCCGCACCCGGCCGGCTCGAGTCGAGCACCACGACGCGGCCGCCGCCCGCGAGCTCGTGCACCCGGTCCTGCACCTCCGTGCCCCGCGCCCCCGGACCCCGTACCGCCGCGTAGGCCGCGCTCACGTCGTGGTTGCCCATCGTCACCACGAGCGGCGCGCCGAGCCGCTCCGCGACGGGGTCGAGGATCGCGTGCAGGCGCCGATAGGACTCCTCCGTGCCGTCCTCGGAGGCGTCCCCCGTGTGCACCACCGCGTCCACGGGACCGATCGCGCCGAGCGCCCCGAGCAGGCCCTCGAGGGCAGCGCCGGTGTCGATGCGGTCGTAGTGGCGGGCGGCGGGGTCGCCGTAGAGGTGGGTGTCCGTGATCTGGAGGATGCGCATGCGGGCACCGTAGCGAGCGGGGGTGTCCCGTGGGTGAACGGGAGCCCCTCACCCGCGCGCGGTCGTCCTATCCGAGCGCCCCGACCCACTCGTCGGTGCCGTCGGTGAACCGCTGATGCTTCCAGATCGGCACCTGGGCCTTGACCTCGTCCACGAGCGCGTCGCACGCCGCGAAGGCCGCCTTGCGGTGCGGGGCGGCGACCGCGGCGACGAGCGCGCTGTCCCCGATCGCGAGCGGTCCGTGACGGTGCGCCACCGCGAGGCGCACGTCCGGGAAGCGCTCCGCGATCCCGTGCGCCACCTGCGCGAGGACCTCCTGGGCCGACGGATGCGCCGTGTACGTGAGTGCCGTGACGCCCCTGCCCTCGTCGTGGTCGCGGACCACGCCGTCGAAGGTGACCACGGCGCCGCAGCGCGGATCGGCGACCGCCTCGACCATCGCGGCGACCTCGATGACCGCGGTCGTCACCCCGGCGTGCCGGAGACGCTCCGCCGCCTCACCCATCGCGGGATCGTCGGCGCTCACTCGTGACCCGCCCCGTCGCGCTGCTCGAGCAGGTGGTCGAGGATCGGGTCGAGCACGGCGATGCCGTCCTTCACACCGCCGCGGGAGCCCGGCAGGTTCACGACGAAGCAGCGGCCGGCCATGCCGGCGAGACCGCGGCTGAGCAGCGCCGCGGGTGAGGCGGCCTCCCCGCGCCGACGCACCGCCTCGAGCACGCCCGGCATCTCCCGCTCGATGAGGGGCGCCGTCTGCTCGGGCGTCACGTCCGCGGGGCCGATGCCGGTGCCGCCGGTCGTGACGACCACGTCGGCCCCCGTGTCGAGTCCGCGACGGATCGCGGCGCCGACCTCGGGGCCGTCGGCCACGACCTCGCGGACGACGGGTTCCAGCCCCCTGCCCTCGAGCCAGGAGACGAGCAGCGGTCCGGTGCGGTCCTCGTAGGTGCCGTCCGCCGCGCGGGTCGAGGCGACGACCACGTGCGCCCTGCCGCGCAGGGCGGGCGGCGGCGCGTCCTCGTCGCGGGCGGAGCAGTCGGCGTCGCTGCGCCGTGCGGGCATCTCCTTCATCGGTCCTCCTCGCGCTGCCAGTCGCCGCTGCGGCCGCCGGACTTCGCGAGCACCCGGATCCCCTCGATGCTCGCCTCCCGGTCCACGGCCTTGATCATGTCGTAGAGGGTCAGGGCGGTCACGCTCACCGCGGTGAGCGCCTCCATCTCCACCCCGGTGACGCCCGTGGTGCGCACCCGGGCGGTGATCTCGAGGGCATCCTCCCCCGCGGGGGCCACGTCCACGGTGACGCCGGAGATCGGCAGCGGGTGGCACAGCGGCACGAGGTCGCTCGTGCGCTTCGCGCCCATGATCCCGGCGATGCGGGCTACGGGCACCGCCTCGCCCTTGGGGAGGTCCCCGGCGAGGATCCGCTCGCGCACGTCCGGCCGCGTGCGCAGGAGCCCGCGGGCGGTGGCCTCGCGGGAGGTGACGGGCTTGTCGGTGACGTCGACCATGTGGGCGGAGCCGTCCGCGCGCACATGGGAGAGGCCGTCGGGTCGGGTCATCAGGAGCCTTCCGTGAGCAGGATCGTCTCGACGAGGTCGCCGTCGTGGAGGAGGTCGGTGCCGACCGGCACGGCGACGAGGGCGTCCGCGGCGGCGAGCGCGGCGACGAGGTGGGAGCCGGGGCCGCCCACGAGCCGCACCTGGCCCGAGGGGAGCACGCGCGCCCGCCGGTGCTGGAGCAGGTGAGCGGGAGAGGGCTCGGGACGGGCGGGGTCCTCGAGCCGCAGCGGCAGCCGCAGCCGCCGGCGGGGCGGGGCGCCGAGTGCCGGTCGCAGGATCAGCTCGCAGCTGAGCAGCGCGGAGACGGGGTTGCCGGGCAGGGCGATCCAGGGCACACGGCGCCCCTCGTGGAGCAGGGTGCCGATGCCCTGGGGCCCGCCCGGCTGGAGGGCGAGGGTCGGGAAGGCGAGCGAGACCTCAGGGTGCTCGGCGGCCATCCGCACCACCTCGCGGGCGCCCTGGCTCACGCCGCCGCTCGTGACGATGAGGTCCGCATCGGTGCTCTCGAGCTCCGCGTGGAGGCGCTCGAGCAGGAGGGCCGGGTCGTCCGGCACGGCGGCCGTGCCGACGACCTCGGCGCCGGCCTCGGCGAGCGCGGCGGCGAGACCGGGCCCGTTCGCGTCATGGGTGCGCCCGGGGCCGGGGTCGCCGCCCGCGGGGGCGACCTCGCTGCCGGTGGAGAGGACGAGCACGCGCGGCGGGATGCGGGCCTCGACCTCGCGGGCGCCGCACGCGGCGAGGTGGGCGATCCGGCCGGGGGTGAGCACCTGCCCCACGCGCAGGATCGTGTCCCCGCGACGGGTCGCCGAGCCCCGGGGACGCACGAAGCGCCCGGACCCGGTCCCGAGCGGAGTCAGCACCACGGAGACCGCGTCGCCGTCGGGCCCGTCGGACCCACCCGGCACGAAGCGCCCGGCGGCGCTCTCCTCGACGGGGACCACCAGGTCCGCGCCGGCGGGGACGGGGGCGCCGGTCATGATCGCGCGGGCGGTGCCGGGCGCGAGCTCGCCGGGCAGGTCTCCGGCGGCGATCATCGCCCCGAGCGGCAGGGTGACCTCCTCGCCCGCGGCGGGGAGGTCCGCGGCGCGCACCGCATAGCCGTCCATCTGGGAGACGTCCGCCGCGGGGACGTCGAGCGGGCTGCGCAGCTCCTGCGCGGCCACGCGTCCCAGGGCCGCGGCGCCCAGCGGCACCGGCAACGCCCCCAGGGTCTCCGCGAGCAGGGCGGTGACGTCCGCCACGTGGTCCGCGAGGGGGATGCGGCGCGATGCCATGGCGGGGCCTCCTTCTGGGCACCTCCTCACCGATCCGGCGCGGTGAGGGGGCCACCACCGAGGGTAGCGCCCGGCCTATCCTGGAGGGACGCCCGCCATCCCGCGCCACGGAAGGAGCCGCCGCATGGCCCGCATCGCGCTCGGCATCCCCGTGCCCCGCCGCACCGATCCCCGGGGCGATCTGCCGGACGTCTCCGACCGCCCCTCCTCCCCCGCCCTCGTGGACCGCTTCGGCCGCGCGGCGACGGACCTGCGGGTCTCGCTCACCGACTTCTGCAACCTGCGCTGCAGCTACTGCATGCCGGAGTCCGGGCTCACCTTCCTCAAGCGCGACCAGCTGCTCTCCACGGAGGAGATCGTCCGCCTGGTGCGGATCGGCGTGGAGGAGCTGGGCGTGGAGCAGGTGCGCTTCACCGGCGGGGAGCCGCTCACCCGCCCGGACCTCGAGGAGATCCTCGCCGGCTGCGCGGCCCTGCCCGGGCGGCCCGAGCTCTCGCTCACCACGAACGCGATCGGGCTGGACCATCGGGCGGCCGGTCTCGCCGCTGCCGGGCTGGACCGGATCAACGTCTCCCTGGACACGGTGGTCTCCGAGACCTTCGAGCGCATCACCCGCCGCCCCCTGCTGCACCGCGTGCTCGAGGGCATCGACGGGGCGCGGGAGGCCGGGCTCTCCCCGATCAAGATCAACGCGGTGATCCTGCCGGGCGTGAACGACCACGAGCTGCCAAACCTGCTGGCCTGGTGCCTCGAGCGGGACCTGCAGCTGCGGGTCATCGAGCAGATGCCGCTGGACGCGGACCATGCCTGGGACCGCGGCGCGATGGTCACCGCCGGCAGGGTGCGGGAGATCCTCGAGGACCGCTTCTCCCTCTCCCCCGCCCCCGTGGCCCGCGAGGGCGCCCCCGCGGAGCTGTTCGACGTCGCCGCCCGGGACGATGGGGAGCACCTGGGCCGCCTCGGGATCATCGCCTCGGTCACCGAGCCCTTCTGCGCGGACTGCCGCCGCACCCGGCTCACCGCGGAGGGCAGCGTGCGCACGTGCCTGTTCTCCCGCGAGGAGACGGACCTGCGCACGGCCCTGCGCTCCGGTGCGACGGACGCGGAGATCGCGGACCTCTGGCGCGCCGCCCACTGGGGCAAGAAGGCCGGGCACGGCATGGACCGGGCGGACTTCGTGCCGCCCGAGCGGCCCATGAGCGCGATCGGAGGATGAGCATGAGCGCAGCAGGGAGCCCGGAGGTCCGGGTGCGGCTGTTCGCCGGGGCGGCGGCGGCCTACGGGGCCGACGACGCCACCGTGCACGGGGCGACCGTGGAGGCGGCGATCGCGGACCTGCTCGAGGGTGCCTCCGCGGAGGCCCGCACCGTGGTGGGCCGTTCGAGCCTGCTCGTGAACGCCGTGGCCTGCACCGATCCCGGGAGGACGCTGGCCGACGGCGACCGGATCGACGTGCTCCCGCCCTTCGCGGGCGGCTGATCTCGCCGCTGCGGCCGCGTCAGCGCGCGCGGAAGGCGCGCAGGGCCTCGGCCCCGCCGCGCAGGGAGCGCACGCCCACGCCGTGCTCGGCGAGCACCCGCTGGGCGCTGCCGGAGCGGGTGCCGCCCGCGCACAGCAGCACCGCTCCCTCGAGCGCGGCCCGCGCCTCCCCCGTGAGCGCGAGCAGCTCCGCGAGCGGCACGTGCTCCGCGCCCGCGACGGCGCCGCGCTCGGCGATCTCCGAGCTCTCGCGCAGGTCGATGACGCGCACGCCGGCGGCGAGCAGGGCCGGGAGCTCCACGGGCAGCACCTCGGGCGCCGCCGCGGATCCCGCGGGCCCCGACGGACCGGGGAGCGCGCAGGTCACCCGCAGGTCCTCGAGGGCGGTCACGGGGGCGCGGGAGGGGTCGCGGGCGAGCGGCAGCTCGTCCCACCGCGCCCGCAGCGCGTCGTACAGCGCGAGCCGGCCCTGGAGCGGCTCCCCCATCCCGGTGAGCACCTTGACGGCCTCGAGCGCCATGGTCGAGCCGATGACCCCGCACAGCATGCCGAGCACCCCGGCCTCCGCGCAGGACGGCACCTCGCCGGGTCGCGGGGGCACGGGGTGGAGGTCGCGGTAGGTGGGTCCGCCGGTGTCCGCACGGAACACGGCCACCTGCCCGGAGAAGGCGAGGATCGAGCCCCACACGAGCGGGAGGCGGAGGATCTCGCACGCGTCGGAGGCGAGGTAGCGGGTGGGGAAGTTGTCGCTGCCGTCGAGGACGAGGTCGTGCCCGGAGAGGAGGTCGAGCGCGGTCGCAGGCGTCACCGCGTCCACGACGGCCCGCACCTCGACCTCGGGGTTCTGGAGGGTCAGCCGCTCCGCGGCGACCTCCGCCTTCGCCCGGCCGACGTCCGCCGCGGAGAACAGCACCTGGCGGTGGAGGTTCGTGAGGTCGACCCGATCGGGGTCCACGACCGTCAGCGAGCCGATGCCGGCGGCGGCGAGATAGGACAGCAGCGGCGCGCCCAGGCCGCCCGCGCCGATCACGAGCACCCGGGAGGTCGCGAGACGCTCCTGGCCCGCGTCGCCGAGCTCGGGCAGCCGGCGCTGCCGGGCGTAGCGGGGCCCCAGCGCACCCTGTTCCGACACCAGTCCAGCACTTTTGCCCTGCACGTCCGCCCTCGCTCCGCCATTACCGTCCACCATGTGAGGCACGTCGCTCTCACCTCCGCTTCCGTGACCCTCGATAACGATTCGGCCATGGCCTCTCGATCTGGCACTGAACACCCTGTGACTCGGCATACAGTCTCCACAACTTACTGACAGGTCCCGCGCCGGAGCGGGAACCACCTTCCGATCCGTGAGGACCCTCTCGTGCTCCACCCCTACTCACCGCCCCCGTCGGGACGGCTCGCCGATCGCCCCGCGATCGGGTCCAGTGACGTCGACCGCACCATCGGTGGAGCCCGTGCACGACGAGGAGCCGCTGCGTGACCAGCTACATCCTGCGACGCTTCGTCAACTACGCCATCCTCACGGCGCTCGCGACGGTGTTCGTCTACATCGCCGCGTCCACGTTCTTCTATCCTCGGCGCCGGTACCTGGGGCGCAACCCCCCGATCCCCGAGGACTCTATCGACAGCATCCTCACCGGGTACGGCATCAACGACAAGGACCCGGTCCTCCTGCGGACCTGGTGGTGGATCGAGCGCATCGTCACGAACCCGCTGCCGGACAAGCTCGGGCACGACCTCGGCAACAACGCGGTCATCGCCGAGATCTTCTCCCGGGCCGGCGTGAGCCTGCGGCTGCTGCTCGTGGGCGCGATCATCGCGGCGTTCCTCGGGGTGTTCTTCGGCGTCTGGGGCGCGGTGCGCCAGTACAAGGCCTCGGACCAGATCGTCTCCTACACGTCGTTCATCCTCATCTCGACCCCCACCTTCGTGGGCGGCGTGATCCTGCAGATCCTCGCGACGAACTTCAACAACGCCACCGGTCACCAGCTGATCCGCTTCACGGGCGCCTACACCCCCGGCATCACGGGCTTCTGGCCGCAGCTCATGGACAAGGGCGTGCACCTGCTGCTGCCCACCATCGCGCTCGCGCTGTTCGGCGCCGCCGGCTACTCGCGCTACCAGCGCGCGGTCATGCTCGACGTGCTCGGCAGCGACTTCATCCGCACGGCCCGCGCCAAGGGTGCGACCCGCACCCACGCCCTCGTCAAGCACGGCGTGCGCGTGGCCCTCATCCCCATGTCCACCTACTTCGCGTACAACTTCGGCACGCTCGTCTCCGGCTCCGCCTTCCTCGAGATCATCTTCTCGTGGGCCGGCATGGGCCAGTACGGGATCATGGCGGTCCAGCAGTCCGACGTGAACGCCCTCGCGGGCACCGTCTGCTTCACCGCGATCCTGCTGCTGATCAGCTCCACGCTCTCCGAAGTCCTCTACGCGGCGCTCGACCCGAGAGTGAGGGTCTGACCCATGTCGATGACTCCGACCCCTCCCACCGACCAGGCCGTCGACCTCCCCACGGATCTCGAGCCCACCGCCTCCCTCGCGGAGGAGGCCGGCGTGGGCGCCGGCTCCGCGGCCCAGAAGGCCTACCGTCCCGTCTCCCGCGGCCGCCTCGTCTGGCGCCGCCTGCGGCGCAAGCCGAACTTCTGGATCGGCGCCGTCATCCTCGCGCTGATCATCCTCTTCGCCCTGTTCGGCGACCTGCTGAACATCTACGAGCTGGGTGAGCAGGACCCGTACAGCTTCAACGCGAAGCCCAGTGGGCAGCACTTCTTCGGCACCGACGCGATCGGCGTGGACCTCTACGCCTCGATGACGGAGGCGCTGCGCAAGTCCCTGCTGATCGGCTTCCTCGCCGCGCCTCTCGCGACCGTGCTCGCCGCCTTCATCGGCTCCCTCGCCGGCTACCTCGGCGGCTTCGTGGAGACGGCGACCAACTGGGTCATCAACCTGCTGCTCGTGCTGCCGGTGTTCTACGTCCTCATGATCATCTCGCCGCTGCTGTCCTCGATGAGCTGGGTGATCCTGGTCGTCGCGATCGGCCTGTTCGGCTGGATGATCATGGCCCAGATCGTCAAGAACCAGACGAAGTCCCTCAAGGAGAGGGAGTACGTCAAGGCGGCCCGCTACATGGGGGTCGGCACGCTGACCATCCTGCGCCGCCACATCATCCCCAACGTCGCCTCGCTGCTGATCATCGACGCCACCCTCGGCGTCGCCTCCGCGATCCTCGCGGAGACCTCGCTGTCCTACTTCGGCCTGGGCATCCAGGCGCCGGACGTCTCCCTCGGGACGCTCCTTCAGGACGGCACGAGCGCCGCCGTCTCCCGGCCGTGGCTGTTCCTGATCCCCGCCGGCTTCCTCGTCACGCTCCTCACGGCCGTCGCCCTGATCGGCGACGGACTGCGCGACGCGATCGATCCCACCAGTGAGGTGAACCGTGCCTGAGCCCCTTCTCGAGGTCAAGGACCTGACCGTCTCCTTCCCGAACGCGAGCGGCGACGTCCGCGCGGTGCGCGGCGTCGACTACTCGGTAGCCGAGGGCGAGTTCCTCGGCATCGTCGGCGAGTCCGGCTCCGGCAAGTCCGTCTCCTCGCTCGCCGTCATGGGCCTGCTGCCCTCCTCCGCACGGATCACCGGGGACATCACTTTCCGGGGGCAGTCGCTGCTGGGGATGGGCGACAAGCAGCTCTCCCGGCTGCGCGGCCGCGAGATGGCGATGATCTTCCAGGACCCCCTCTCCGCGCTCACCCCCGTCTACACGGTGGGCCAGCAGATCGAGGAGGCCCTGACCCTGCACAACAGGGGGATCAGCGGGGACCTCGCCCACAAGCGGGCCGTGGAGCTGCTGAAGATCGTCGGCATCCCCGCCGCGGAGCGCCGGGTGAAGGCGTTCCCCCACGAGTTCTCCGGCGGCATGCGCCAGCGCGCGATGATCGCGATCGCCATGGCGAACGATCCCTCGCTGATCATCGCCGACGAGCCCACGACCGCCCTGGACGTGACGATCCAGGCGCAGATCCTCGAGGTCCTCCAGAAGGCCAAGGAGGTCACGGGCGCCTCGGTCGTGCTCATCACGCACGACCTCGGCGTGGTCGCCGGCAACGTGGACCGGGTCGCCGTCATGTACGCGGGCAAGCTCGTCGAGACGGGCCCCGTGGACGAGATCTTCTCCGCCCCCCGCATGCCGTACACGATGGGCCTGCTGCGCTCGGTGCCGAACATGCTCACCGCCGGCAGCAGCCGGCTCGTGCCCCTCGAGGGGCGCCCGCCGAACCTCGCGAAGCTCCCCCAGGGCTGCCCGTTCGCGGCCCGCTGCCCCGCCGCGCAGGATCGCTGCCGCGAGGCGGAGCCCGAGCTGCTCGTCACCGACGGCACCGGCCGCCAGGTCGCCTGCCATCGCGCGGACGAGATCGCCGCGGGCACGCTGCGGGCGGTGGACATCTTCCCCCGGCCCCCGTTCCACGAGCGCGAGGTGCTCGAGGACCGCGTCACCGAGCCGGTGGTCTCCGCGAAGGGCCTGGTCAAGCACTTCCCGCTGTACAAGGGCGCCGTGTTCCGGCGCGCCGTGGGCACGGTCAAGGCCGTGGACGGCGTGGACTTCGAGGTCCTGCCCGGCCAGACCCTCGGCCTCGTCGGCGAGTCCGGCTCCGGGAAGTCGACGACGAGCCTCGAGCTCATGGAGCTCACCGCGCCGCAGGCGGGCAGCCTCCACGTCGCCGGTCACGACGTCTCGAAGCTCAGCAAGGCGGACCGCCTCGCGATGCGCAAGGACGTGCAGATCGTCTTCCAGGACCCGATGGCCGCGGTGGACCCTCGGCTCCCGGTGGGCGACATCGTCGCCGAGCCGCTGACGGTCCACAAGGTCCCGCGCGCCGAGCGCCAGCGCAAGGTCGCCGAGATGCTCGAGCTCGTGGGCCTGGACCCCGAGATGGCGGACCGCTACCCGCACGAGTTCTCCGGCGGCCAGCGCCAGCGCATCGGCATCGCCCGCGCGCTCATCACCGAGCCCAAGGTGCTCGTGCTCGACGAGCCGGTCTCCGCGCTGGACGTGTCGGTGCAGGCGGGCGTCGTCAACCTGCTCGAGGACCTGCGGGACAAGCTGGGCCTGTCCTACCTGTTCGTCGCCCACGACCTGGCGATCGTCCGCGAGATCGCGGACACGATCGCCGTCATGTACCTGGGGCGCATCGTCGAGTACGGCCCGGTCGCGGAGGTCTACGCCTCGCCGCGCCACCCGTACACGCGGGCGCTCATGAGCGCGGTGCCGGTCCCGGATCCCGAGGTCGAGCGCACGCGCCGCCGGATCATCCTCGCCGGCGACCAGCCCAGCCCGGCGGAGGACATCGCCGGCTGCAACTTCGCCTCCCGGTGCCCGCTGATCTCGCTCCTCCCCGAGGGCAAGCAGCAGCGGTGCCGCGGCGAGGACCCGGTCCCCGTGCTCCACGGGGGTTCACGGGTGGCCTGCCACCACGTGGACTCCATCTCCCGGCTCGACACCGTCGACGCCGCCTCCCAGTCGTCCGTGACCAGCGCCTGACGCAGCATCCCACCCAGGAAGAGAGAAACACCATGAAGATCACGAGCACCCGCCGTCTGTTCCTCGCCGGCACCGGCGTCGTCGGCAGCGCCGCCGCGCTCGCCGCCTGCGGCCAGCAGTCCGCCGAGGAGCAGGCCTCGAAGGCCGCCGAGGAGAACTCCTCCGCCGCGGAGGAGGCGGCCGCGCTACCCAGCACCGCCTGGGAGCGTCTAGACTACGACCAGGTGCCGGACGGCGGCTCGCTGAAGCTCGCCGTGTCCCAGCTGCCCAACAACTGGAACTACAACCACGCCGACGGCCTCCTCGCCGACCTCAGCGACATCCGCGGCCCGCTCGGCGCCGGCGCGGAGATCACCTACTCCGAGTCCGGCGAGAAGACCCTGAACCCGGACTACATCGCGAAGGCCGAGCTCACGAGCGAGGACCCGCAGACGGTCACCTTCTCCTACAACCCCAAGGGCGTGTGGGACGACGGCTCCCCGATCGTGGTCGAGGACCTCATCTCGCAGTGGAAGGCGAACTCGGGCGAGAACGAGGACTACCAGATCGGCTCCACGGTGGGCTGGGACCAGATCACGTCGATCACCCAGACCGATGACGAGTACACCGGTGAGATCGTCTTCTCCGAGCCCTTCATCGACTGGATCACCGTGGTGCACCCGGACGTCCCGAAGAAGGTCTCGGAGTCCGCGAAGGCGTGGAACGAGTCCTACGTCTCGACCCCGACCCCCTCCAAGGGCCCCTTCACCGTGGACTCCGTGGACACCACCGGCGGCGTCGTGAACATCAAGCGCAACGACAAGTGGTGGGGCCGCGCCCCCAAGCTCGAGACGATCACCTTCTCGGTGGTGGACCAGACCACGCAGCCGCAGTCCTTCGCGAACGGCGAGATCGACCTCCTCGACATCGCGAACGGTGACGTGCTCTCCCAGGCGAAGACCCGCTCCGATGCGGAGATCCAGTCCACGAACGGCCTCACCTGGACGCACCTGACCATGAACGTCAAGGGCGCCGACGGCAAGCTCGAGGACGTCAAGGTCCGCGAGGCGATCGCCCGCGCGATCGACCGCGACGCGATCGGCCGCGCCGTGGTGGGCCCGCTCGAGGCCCCGATCCAGCTGGTCGACAACTTCGTGTACATGCCCGGCCAGGACGGCTACGAGGACTCCTTCGGGGGTCTGAAGTACGACGCCGAGGCCGCGGGCAAGCTGCTCGACGAGGCCGGCTGGGCGCTCGACGGCGACAAGCGGAAGAAGGACGGCAAGACCTTCGACCTCTCGATCATCATCCCGGCGGACACCAAGTCGAACTCCGACCGCGCCCGCCAGGTGCAGACCAACCTCAACGCGGTGGGTCTGAACGTCGAGCTGCAGACGGTCCCCTCCGACGCGTACTTCGACGACTACATCAACCCGAAGACCTTCGACATGGTGACCTTCTCGTGGGTGGGCTCGCAGTTCCCGGAGTCCTCCTCCGTGAACCTCGTGTACCCGCTGGACTCCCAGCAGAACTACACGAACTTCGCGGACGACCGCCTGGGCGATCTGGACAAGCAGATCAAGGCCGCTTTCGACCTCGACGAGCGCCACAAGGTCGCCAACGAGATCTCGAAGGTCATCGCCGAGTCCTTCGTGCTCATTCCCTTCTACGCGACGCCGAACATCGTGGGCGTGAAGAAGGGCGTCGTGAACACCGGCGCGTCCCAGTTCGAGAACACCGACTGGACCCAGGTGGGTATCAAGGCCTGATCGACGTACTGCGAGGAACGAGCGGTAGGAGATCAGGCAGGAGAAGCAGAGCCTGATCGACGTACTGCGAGGAACGAGCGGTAGGAGATCAGGCAGGAGAAGCAGAGCCTGAGCGTCGTACCGCGAACGAGGGCCCGGTCACCGCACCTGCGGTGGCCGGGCCCTTCGCTGTGCGCTCAGAGCACCGCGCGGAGCACGACGAGCAGGAGCGTCACTGCGAGCACGGCGATGACGGGCACGTTCCAGCGGGTGCGGGCGCGGCCGGTGCCGACCTCCGCCTCGTGGTGCTCCTGCCAGGCCTCGACGCGGTCCACGACGATCGCGCTGCGCGAGTCGCGCTGGTCCTTGCGCAGGCGCTCCTCGGGTCCCATGCGCACGCGGGGGCCGCCGTCGGCCGCGGCCTCGCGGCGGCGCAGCGGGTTGTCGCGGCGCAGGCCGGGGGCGTTCCAGGCGGTGAGGGTCTGCTCGGTGCCGTCGGCCGTGATCGCGTCGACGCGGAGCATGGCGCCGAGGCGCACCTCGCGGATCGCGGTGAAGGGCAGCATGTGGGTGCGCCACACGTTGCGGATCTCGAGGCTCTCGCGGTGCAGCACCACCCTCGGCGCCCACAGGAGCGCCCAGACGACGGCGAGGAGCAGCAGCAGCCCGGGCAGCAGCAGCGCACCGGTGAGCCCGGCGCGCAGCACCGCATCGAGGGCGAGCAGCGCCGCGGCGACGGCCACGACGATCGTGATCACCTCCGCGCTGCGGGGGCGCAGAATCAGCGGTGCGGCGGGATCGGGCGCGGCGGGCATGGACCCACGGTAGTGGAACCGCCCGCCCATGACCTGCTCAGAGATCGAGGACGAGCACGCTCTCCCCCGGAGCCGCCGTGGCAGGGAGCGACCCGTCGAGCAGCACGAGCGCGTCCGCCCGGCCGTAGGGGGCGAGCCGCCGTCCGGGGAGCGTGTCCACGCTCTCGCCCCCGTCGGCCCCGCGGCGCAGCCTCCCGGCGACGACGGTGAGCCCCGGGCGGCGCACCGCGAAGGAGCCCTCCCCCACGAGCACGCGGCGCGGCGCGGAGGCGGGCCCCGGCAGCAGCGGCCGCACGAAGAGGTGGTAGCCCACGAGCGCGCCGACGGGGGTGCCGGGCAGGTGCACGACGGGCGTGCCGTGGTCGGCCCCGTCGGCAGGTGGCAGGGTCCCGTGCCCCTGCGGCCCGCCGGGCCTCAGGGCGAGGTGCGCGAAGCGGGAGGTGCCGTCACCGCCCGGGCCCAGCAGCGACTTCACCACGTCGTAGGCGCCGTGGCCGATCCCGCCGGTCGTCACGACGAGGTCCGCGTCCCGGGCGGCGTCCGCGAGCACCGCGCGGAGCCGGGCGGGGTCGTCGGGGCCGCGGAGCACCCGCGGGATCGCCCCGTGGGTCACGAGCGCGGCGGCGAGCATCGTCCCGTCGGACTCGCGGACGGTCCCGGGGACGGCCGGGCCGGCGCCCGTGAGCTCGTCCCCGGTGACGACGATGCCCACCCGCGGCGGCGCGTGCACCTCGAGGTCGGTCACGCCGAGGGCGGCGGCGAGCCCGATGAGGGCGGCGCCCACCCGGGTCCCGGCGGGGGCGAGCTCCTCGCCGCGGGTGACCTCCTCCCCGGGACCGCGCACGTGCTTGCGCGGGGGCAGGGGCGAGGCGAGGGTGATCCGCACGGCGGCGGGGACGGGGCCGGCGGGATCCGCGTCGGTGTCCTCGACGGGGACGACGGCGTCCGCCCCGGGCGGCAGCGGGGCGCCCGTCATGATGCGGGCGGCGGTGCCGGGCGGCAGCGGTGCGGGGTGACCGGGCCGGGCGGGGAGGTCCGCGACGACGGGGAGCACGGTCGCGCCGGGGGCGGTGAGCTCGGCGCGGCGCACGGCGAAGCCGTCCATCGCGGAGAGGTCCTGGGCGGGGAGCGCCTCGGGGCTGGTCAGGGGCGCGGCGAGCACCCGGCCGGCCACCTCCGCGAGCGGGACGAGGGAGGTGCGCGGCAGCGGGCCGGCCGACGGGCCGCGATCGCTGTGGTGCGACGTGTCGTGACGCCCGGCGCCGTGCGCCTGCACGATCTCGTCGCGCCACTGCCACGGATCGCCGCGGTGCTCACCCATGCTGCTCCTCCTCGGCCTGCGGCTCCGTGCTCGGTGGCATCGTCCCATCACGGTCCGTTCCCATGGTGCACCCTGCCACCTCCCCGTCTCCCGGTGCATCATGGAGCCATGCGTGAGATCCGTTTCGACAGCTTCGGCGGCCCCGAGGTCCTGACGCTCCACACCGACGCCCCGCAGCCCGTGGCGGGCCCGGGCGAGGTGCTCGTGGAGGTCGCCTACGTGGGCCTGAACCCTCTGGACTACAAGATCCGCGACGGCTCCTCCGGTCGTTCGAAGGATCTCGTGCTCCCCGCGGGGACGGGCCGCGAGATGGCGGGCGTGGTGCTCTCCGCCGGTCCCGACCTCGACGAGGCGGAGCTCGAGGCGCGTGGCGTCGCCCCCGGCACCCGGGTGTTCGGCATGCGCGCCGGCGCGGACCAGCGCGGCACGGCGGCGGAGGTCATCGCGATCGCGGCGGACGATCTCGCCCCGATCCCGGACGAGGTCACCGCCGAGGAGCTCCCGCGCTGGGCGGGCCTCGCCCTCGTGGGCCTCACGGCGATCGCCGTGGTGCGCGACAGCGCCCGGATCGCCGAGGGCGAGACGGTGCTCGTGCACGGGGGCGCGGGCGGCGTCGGACAGCTGCTGATCCCCATGGCCCTCGAGGCAGGCGCCGCCCAGGTGTGGGCCACGGGCCGCGCGGCGAACGCGGAGCGGATCCGCGAGCTGGGCGCGACCCCGATCGCGTACGACGACGCCGACTGGCGCGCCGAGATCGACGAGGCGACGGGCGGCCGCGGCGTGGACGTCGTGCTGGACACGCACTACTTCACCACCTTCGTGCCGAGCCTGGACCATCTCGCCCCGGGCGGGCGGATCGTCACCCTCCCCACCCTCGCGGACACCTCCCCCGCGACCGAGCGCGGCATCGAGGTGCACGTGCCGCAGCTCGTGCCCGGCCGCGACCGCCTCGACCACCTCGTGCAGGGCCTGCGCTCGGGCGCCTACCCGCTCGAGGCCTCCACCGTGCTGCCGCTCGGCGAGATCGCCCGCGCGCACCGCCTGCTCGCGGAGGGTCACACGCGCGGGAAGCTCGTGCTGGACGCGCACGCCTGAACGGCCGCGCCGGCGCGTCGCCGCCGGTAGGGTGTCGGGTATGCCCTCCGCCCCTGCCGACGACGCCGCGCGGGCGATCGAGCCCCTGCTGCACCCCCAGGGCTGGGCGCTGCTGAACTCCCTCCCGCCCTACCGGGAGCAGGACGTGCTCTCCCGCTCGAGCTCCCTGCGCGAGGCGGGTCACTCCCCGGAGCTCGTCTCCGCCGCCCTCACCCAGTCACGCCTGCGCGCCCGCGGCGAGGAGAAGTTCGGCGAGTTCGCGCGCTCCATGCTGTTCACCGAGCACGGCCTCGAGCAGGCGACCCGCCTGCCGGTCGCGGCCCTGCACGCGGAGCGCTTCCAGCGCGCCGGGGTCTCCGCCGTGGCGGATCTGGGCTGCGGGATCGGCGGGGACGCGATGGCCCTCGCGGGCCTCGGCCTCGACGTGCGCGCCGTGGACCGGGACCCGCTCACGGTGGCCGTCGCGACCGTCAACCTGCGCCCCTTCCCCTCCGCGGCCGTGCACCTGGGCAGCGCGGAGGACCACGACCCCGCGCTGACCGACGGCATCTGGCTGGATCCCGCCCGCCGCGCTCCCGCGCGCGGTTCGGCGCGCGGCGCCCGCCGGCTCCACGACCCCGAGGAGTACGAGCCGCCGCTGTCCTTCGTGCTCGACCTCGCCCGCCGGCTCGGGGAGCGCGGCGGTGCCGCGCCCGGGACGCTCGGCGCGCTCGGCGCGAAGCTCGGCCCGGCCGTGGACCGCTCCGCGCTGCCCGAGGAGGTCGAGGTCCAGTGGCTGTCCCTGCACGGGAGCGTGCTCGAGGCGGTGCTGTGGTGCGGCCCCCTCGCGCGCGAGGGGGTCCGGTCCTCCGCCCTGGTCATCGGCCGTGAGGGGGCGCACCGGCTGGACCTGCGCGCGGACGCCCCCGGCGACCCGGTGCCCGGTGCGCTCGGCGACCACCTCTACGAGCCCGACGGCGCCGTCATCCGCGCCGGTCTGCTCGGCGCCCTCGCCGAGCGGCTCGGGGCGCGCACCCTCGACCCGACGATCGCCTATCTCACCGCGGACCGCCGCGTCGACTCGCCCCTCGCCCGCGGCTACGCCGTCCGCGACGTCATGCCCTTCTCGATCAAGGCCCTCACGGGCTACCTGCGGGAGCACCGGATCGGGGTGCTCGAGATCAAGAAGCGGGGCACCGCCGTCGAGCCCGAGGAGCTGCGCCGCAGGCTGCGTCCCCGCCGCTTCGGCGACGAGGCCGCGACGCTCGTGCTCACCCGGATCGCCGGGGAGCAGTCGGTGATCGTCGCGTCACCGCACGGGAGCACGAGGGCATGACCGCCCCGGGCAGGGCCCCACGCCGCCGCGCGCTCGCGCCGCTGCTGGTCCTGCTCGGCGTGCTCGCCCTGGCGATGCTCGCCCTGGGCGCCGGGGCGGATCGCGGCACGATCGCCCTGTTCGACGGGCAGAAGCGCACCGCTCCCCCGCCGCCGGCCGAGGGCCAGGCCTATGAGGAGCCCGAATGGGCGACGGAGGACCAGCCCACGATCCCCCCGCCGATGGACCCGATGTCCCGGGAGTCCTTCGTGCGGATCCTCGTGGTGCTCGGCGTGATCGCCGCGGCCCTCGTGGCCCTCGTCGCCTATCGCATGTGGCGCCTCGCCCCGGAGCGGCTGCGCGGCGCCGGCGAGGTGGAGGACGAGGAGGGCTTCACGACGGAGCAGGCCCGGGACGCGCTCGCCGAGGCCCGCCGCTCGCTCTCCACCGTCGTCTCCGCGCACGACGCGGTGATCGCCGCCTGGCTCGCCCTCGAGCGGGCGATCGGCCGGGCCGGGGTGAGCCGTGCTCCCTCGCAGACGACCCTCGAGTACGTCGTGGCGGTGCTCGGCGCGCTCGCGCTCGACGCCGCCGCCCTCGACGAGCTCGCCGGACTGTACCGGCGCGCCCTGTTCGACCCGCACCCGCTCGTCGAGGCGGACCGCGACCGCGCCCTGCTGCTGCTCGAGCGGCTCGAGTCGCAGCTGCAGGAGGCGCCGTGAACGGGCGCGGCACGGGTCTCGCGGTGCGGCTGCTGATCGGCGCCGCGACCGCGCTCGTCGTCGTGCTCGTGTGCTCCCTGTTCGACCTGCAGCTCGCGCTCCCGCTGCCGCTCGCGCTCGGCCTCGCGGCCGGGGCGATCGCCTGGTGGGTGCATGTCGGCGTGGACCATGCCGACCAGCTGCACTCCCCGCCGCTGGACCTCGACGTCGACTACGCCCTGCCCCATGCGCAGGACCAGCGGGTGCGGCGGCTCGAGGAGACGATCCACGGCGCCGGCCCGCGCCGCCGGATGACGACCGGCGCGCTCGTGCGGGAGCTCGAGGGCCTCGCCGCGGCGCGCGGCGTGCACCTGGACCTGCCGCGCCGCAGCGGGCCCGACGGCCCCGAGGCCGTGCCCGTGGACCGGGCCGCCCTGCACCGCCACCTGAGACAGCTCGCCGCCGCCGACGAGGAGAGGCTCCCATGACCCACACCCCGCAGCACCCCGCCCCCACGGCCGGAGCGAGGACGCCCCCGCCGTCGGACGTACCCGCCGCGAGCCGCGCGGCGGCCCGTGTGCTCGATGCCGTCGAGGGCGCGGTCGTGGGCAAGCGCACCGCCCTCGAGCTCGTGCTCGCCGGGGTCCTCGCGGGCGGTCACGTGCTGCTCGAGGACCTCCCGGGGCTCGGCAAGACCCTCGCCGCGCGCTCCTTCGCGCAGGCGCTCGGGCTGCCCTTCACGCGCGCCCAGTTCACACCGGACCTGCTGCCCGCCGATCTCACCGGCGCCGAGGTGTTCGACCAGCGCACGGGGGAGTTCGTGTTCCGGCCCGGTCCCGTCTTCACGGGCCTCCTGCTCGCCGACGAGATCAACCGGACCCCGCCGAAGACCCAGTCCGCGCTGCTCGAGGCGATGCAGGAGCGGCAGGTCTCGGTCGAGGGGACGACCCGCCCGCTGCCCCGCCCCTTCCACGTGCTCGCGACCGCGAACCCCGTCGAGCACGAGGGCACGTACCCGCTCCCCGAGGCCCAGCTGGACCGCTTCCTGCTGCGGCTCTCCTTCGGCTACCCGACGCCCGAGGAGGAGTGGGACGTCGTCTCCCGTCGCCTCGTGCGGCGCCAGGAGGAGCAGTCCGTCCCCCAGGTGCTCGACGGCGAGGGCCTGCTCGCCGTGCAGGCCGCCGTGGAGACGGTGCACGTGGCCGACGCCGTGGGCCGGTACGCGGTCGAGCTGGTGGGCCGCACCCGCGAGCACGCGCACGCCCTCGTGGGCGCCTCGCCCCGCGGCACCCTCGCGCTCATCACGTGCGCGCGGGCGCTCGCGGTGATCCGCGGCCGCGACTACGTGGTCCCCGAGGACGTCAAGGCCCTCGCCCACCCGGCGCTCGACCACCGCGTGACCGTCAAGCCCGAGCTGTGGCTGCAGAACGCGACCGGTGCGGGCGTGGTCTCCGCGGTGCTCGAGCAGGTCCCCGTCCCCGCCGCGGAGCAGCCCTCGGCGACGCCCGGCCCCGTCGGCGAGCAGGCCGGCGGCGCCGGATGACCTCCTCCCCCGCTCCCCCGTCGACGACCCGGCGCCTGCGCGACCGGCCGTCGGCCGCGCTCGTGCGCGCCGGGGCCGTGGGCGGCGGCGGGGCGCTGCTCGCGGTGCTCGTGGGGCGCCCGCTCGTGCTCCTCGTCGTCGTGCCGCTGCTCGTGTGGGCGTTCGTCGCGTTGCTCCGCCGCGACCCCGAGGGCGTGCCCTCCGCACGGGTCGCGGCGTCGCGGCGGATCGTCGAGGAGGGCTCGAGCGTCGCGGTGGACGTGCGCACGGGGCCGGGGGTGCTCACCGCGGTGACCGTGCCGCTCACCCGCCACAGCGATCTCACGCCGCCGCACGGCTCCCTCGCGGGGGACGGCGCGGTGCGGATCGCGGTGCGCGCCCGGCGCTGGGGCCGGATCGCGGTGGGCCCGCTGCACGTCCTCGCCTCCGATCCCCTCGGCGCCTCGCGCGCGCAGGTCGAGGTCGCCCCCGTGCGCGTGCAGGTGCTGCCGGACGCCTCGGTGCTCGAGGCTCCCGTCGAGGTGCCCACACCGATCGGCGTGAGCGGGGTGCACCTCTCCCGCCGGCGCGGGGACGGCACGGCCCTCGCGGAGGTGCGGGCCTTCCGCCCGGGCGACCGCCTGCATCGCGTGAACTGGCGGGTCACGAGCCGCACCGGCACCCTGCACACTAATGCGACCTTCACCGAGCAGGACACGGACGTGCTCATCGTGACGGACACGATCGCGGACGTCCTGCCCGCGCCCTGGGCGGGACCGGACGCGCCCAGCAGCCTCGACGTGACCGTGCGGGCCACGGCCGCCGTGGCCCGCCACTACCTGAGCGCCGGAGACCGGGTGGGCGTGTTCGACGTGGGCCATCTGCTGGGCCCCGTGCGCCCGGGGACCGGGCCGCGGCAGCTGCGCGTGCTCACCGACGCCCTCTCGCGCGCCGCCCGTGACACGGGTGCCCCGAAGCCCGCGCGGCGCCTGCGCTCGGTGCGGCCGGGCACGCTCGTGGTGGTCTGCTCCCCGCTGCTCGCCGTGCCCGCGATCGAGCAGATCGGGGTGCTCGTCGCGCACGGGGCGGACGTCGTCGTCGTGGACACCCTGCCCGCGAGCGTGGGCGACACCTCGGTGCTCCAGGGCCGGCCGCTCGCCGTGGACGGCCGCGCGAGCGAGCGCTTCTGGGCGGAGGCCTGGGCGCTGCGGCGCCTGCAGCGGGAGGAGACCGTGCGCGAGCTGCGGGAGTCCGGGGTGTCGGTCACGCCCTGGGAGGGGCCGAGCTCGCTCGCTCCCGTGCTGCTCTCGCTCACCGCCGCCCGCACCGCGCCGCGACGGAGGCGGTCCTGATGCGGTGGATCCAGCGGTTCGTCGACCCGCTCGCCCGGGGACTGCTCCTGCTGCGCACGGTGAGCCCCGAGCAGGCGGGGCTGCGCCTGCTCGGCCTCGCCGCGACGGTGGCCGCGCTGCTGCTCACGATGCCCGGTGGCCTGTTCTCGGGGCTCGGCCCGGCGCTGCTGTCCCTCGCCGCGATCGCGGGGCTGATCGCCTCGACCCTCGCCCCGGACTCCGACCTCGGACTGCTCGCCCCCGCCGCCGTGGTGCTCGCGCTGGTGCCGCAGGCGGAGCTGACCGTGGGCCGGGCCGTGCTCGTGGCGCTGTGCCTGCTCGCGGCGCACTGCGCGTGGGCGCTCGCGGCGACGATCCCGCTGCACAGCCGCCTCACCCGCGCCGCGTGGGCGCTCACGGGGCGTGCGCACCTGGTGGTCCTCGTGGCCTCCGCGGCGGGGGCCCTCCTCGTGCTGCTCGTCTCCCGGGTGGACCTCGGCCCCTGGATGCTGGTCCCCGCGGTGCTCGCGCTCGCCGCACTCACGGTCGTGGTGCTCCCCCGCCGGGAGCGCTGAGGCGGGTCCCGTCGGCCCCACGGCCCTCCCGGTACGCCCTGGGCGGATCCCCGTGTTCCGTGCGCGACCTCCGCTTCCACCGCCGTGCGCGGGAGGTCTAGCGTGGTCGGCATGTGGCAGATGATGGACCTCCTGTACGGGCACAAGAAGCAGATGATCTCGCGCGAGGAGGCCCTCCCGGGGCGTCCCGGCTACGCCTATCCCCTGGTGCGCGAGCACGCGGTGCTCGGCACGGACATGCTCGGCCCCGACGCGCCGACGGACCCGGCCCCCTGGCCGGCGGGCTCCGAGGAGATCGTCCTCGCGGGCGGCTGCTTCTGGGGCGTGGAGCGCATCGCCTGGGAGGTGCCGGGCGTCCACACGACCTCCGCCGGCTATGCGGGCGGCTTCACCGCGCATCCCACCTACGAGGAGGTGTTCTCCGCACGGACGGGTCACGCCGAGGCCGTGCGGGTGGTCTACACGGGCGGCGAGGAGACCCTCCGCGCCCTGCTCACCGCCTTCTGGGAGCAGCACGACCCGACGACGGCGAACCGTCAGGGCAACGACGTGGGCACCGAGTACCGCAGCGCCGTCTACTGGACCTCCGAGGCCCAGGGCCGCGTGGTGCGGGACAGCGCCGAGCGCTACCAGCGCGATCTGGACGCGGCGGGCCGTGGCGCGATCACGACAGAGCTCGCCCCGCTCGCGGAGGCCGGCGACGGCCGCTACTACACGGCGGAGCCCGAGCACCAGCAGTACCTCGCGAAGAACCCCGGCGGGTACTGCAACCACGGGTTCAACGGCGTGGCCTGCTCGATCGGCTGAGCCCGCGGCGCGGGCCCGACCCGGATCCGTGCCGGATGCACGACGGGCGGCGACCCCGAGGGGATCGCCGCCCGATCGTCATCGGTGCGCGCTCAGCGCGTCAGTGCGCCCCGGGCTTGCCGGGCGTCGGGTTCGCGATGGTGAACCGGGGGGACGTGTAGGTCTCCCAGTCCGAGGGGTCCGAGGCGTCGCCGAGCGGCTTGAGCACCCGCAGCTCGAGCAGGTAGTCGCCGTTCTTGACCGACTTGGACTTCTCGTTCTTCAGCGCGTAGCTGCCGTCCCAGGCCCAGACCTCGGGGGACGCGGTGCGACCGAGGTGGTCCTCCGCGGCGACGTGGCCGACGGACGGGTTCACGATCTTCAGCTTCCCGTTCTTCTTCACCTCGTAGGCACGGACCTCGAAGCGCTCCGCCGGGTAGGCGAGGGAGTACGCGAGGTAGGGGACATCGCCGTCCTGCATCGTGTACGTGTGGCCGCCGTCGGGATCGAGGTTCACGCTGCCCTCGCCGTCGGAGACGCCGAGCGCAGGCAGGCCGGCGCCGGCGTCGTCGAGCACGGTGAGCGCCTGGTAGTCGCCGGAGAGACCCGCGAAGGGGACCACGAGGTCCTCGTCGGTGCCGGTCAGCGTCACCCAGCCGCCGTAGATGATGCCGTCCTCGCCGAAGTCCTCGCCGAGGGTCACCTCGACGTCGGCGCTGCCGTGGGCGGGGACGGTGACGGTGCTCGCGGAGGGCTCCGCGATCCCCTCGGCGGCGTAGAACTCCGGGTCCGAGGTCGGGGCGCCGGTGGCGACGCCGTGGCGGACGCCGACGTCGTAGGTGCGGTCCTCGTCGGCGGCGTTCGCGACCGTGATGGTCACGGTGCGGGGGCCGTCCTCGCCCTCACCGAGGGAGATCGACGGCTCCGCGACACTGGTCGTCGTATGCGCGGCGGAGACGAGGTCGAGCAGGCCCGCGCCCTGGCGGTGGACGGGCTCGAGGTAGCCCTGGTCCGGGACGAGGGACCAGGTCAGCGGGTCGGCGGTGTTCATCATCGCGGACTTGACCTGCGCCGGGGTGAGCTCCGGGGACTTCTCGAGCAGCAGCGCGGCGGCGCCCGCGACGTGCGGAGCGGCCATCGAGGTGCCGGACATGGAGCCGTGTCCGCCCTCCTCGAGCGGGAGCGTGGACCAGATGGAGCCGCCGGGGGCGGCGATGTCGGGCTTGAGCTCCAGCTCCGCGGTCAGGCCGTAGGAGGAGAAGTCGGAGACGAGGCCAGCGGTCTCGTTCTCGAGCACCGTGGTGCCCTCCTGCCAGGCCCAGGTGACCGGGCCGGCGGCGAGTGCCTCCTGGAGGGCGAGGCCGTCCGCCTGCGAGGCCATGACCACGGGGATCGTGAGGGCGGGGTCGCCCTCGACCGTCGGCGAGAGGGAGCCGGGGGCGTTGTTGTGGAGGATCACGGCGTCGTAGCCGGCGGACTCGCCGGCGAGCGCCTTCTCGCGGAAGCTGCAGGTGCCGCGCGAGACGAGCAGCGCCTGGCCCTCGCCCGTCGCCGCGGGGACGGCGGCGGGGTCGCAGGCGAGCGCGGCGTCGGTGCCGGCCTCGCCCGCCGCGACGAGCGTGAGCTCACCGGAGGTGGGCGGGGCGACGGCGCCCTCGGCGGCCGCGTAGCCGCGGTCGGCACCGGCGGCGGTCGCGAAGGGCGAGCGGCGGTGGGTGCTGTCCACGGAGGCGACGGTGATCGCGTCGGAGGCCACGCCCGGGGCGCCGCTCGAGAAGGTGCCGGAGGTGCCGGAGTTGCCGGCGGAGATCACGACGGTCGTGCCGGAGGCGACGAGGGAGTCGGCGAGCTGCGCCGTCGGGTAGTCCTGCCAGGTCATGAACGAGGCGCCGAGGGACATGTTGACCACGTCGGCGCCGTCGGCCCGAGCCTGCTCCATCGCCGCGAGGATCACGTCGGTGTCGCTCGTGCCGTCGCAGCCGAAGATCCGGTACGCGAGGAGGTCCGCCTCGGGGGCCACCCCGGTGACCTCGCCGTCGGCGCCGATGATGCCGGCGACGTGCGTGCCGTGGCCGCCGCAGTCGTCGGGGTACGCATCGGGCTGCGGGGTGCTGCCCGCGGTGGAGGAGTCGTAGTCGTCGCCCACGTAGTCGTAGCCGCCGATCACGCGATCGCCGGGGAAGTCGGCGGTCTCGTCGTCCGTCCCGGCGCCGCCGAGGTCGGGGTTGTTGTAGTCGATGCCGGAGTCGATGACGGCGACCTTCACGCCGTCGCCGGTGAGGCCGTCGACCTGCTGGAGCGTGTCCGCCCCGGTCATCGCGTTGCCGTACTCGTCCTCGGGGGCGGCGTCGGCGGGCCGCGGGGCCTCGACGGCGAGCACCGGGAAGACGGCCTCGACGCCGGGGACCTGGCGGAGGGCGGCGACGTCGGCGTCGTCCATGGAGACCGACATGCCGTTCCAGCCGCCCGTGAAGGAGCGCTGCACGGTGAAGGGGACCGCGGCGGCCTCCGCCGAGTCCTCGACCTTCTTCTGGGTGGTGCGGTTGGCGCCCGCGCTGCCGCCCTGGAGGGCGGGGTCGCCGGAGACCTGCACGAGCCAGCGGCCGGGGATCGCCTCGGCGGCGCCGTCGAGGAGGTCGTCCTGGACGGGGACGCCGACGCCGAGCTCGGAGGCGGAGCCGAGGGGGTCGAGGTCCGCGGGGGCGGCGAGGGCGGCGGGGGCGGTGAGCAGCCCGGCGACGAGGGCGGCCCCGGCGGTCCCGGCGAGGAGCCCGCGGGCCCGCGGGAGGTGCCGGCGCGGGGCCGACGGCGGCGAGGAAGGAGAGGGCGGCGTGGATCTGACGGACATCGAGGAGGACCTCCGGGGTGGGGACGGGCGGTGCGCCGCGCTCGCGCGCCTCCGGGACCGTTCCCGGGGCGCACCGCTGGCGGCATTCGACCATGTGCGCCGCGTCACGGGGCCGGAATCGCCCCGGAGACGCAAACCGTTATTCGGCCGTGACCGGGACGACACGGTGACGTTCCGATCACGTCACGCTCTGACCTGCGGAGTCACGGTCCCCGCGTTCTAGGCTCGTCGCATGCTGGACTTCCTCGCCGCCTCCCCGCTGCTCGTCCTGCTCCTCGTCATGGCGGCGGGCTCGGCCCTCGGATCGGTGCGGCTGGGGCCTGTGCGCTTCGGTGCGGCGGGCGCGCTGTTCGTGGGGCTCGCCGTGGGCGCGCTCGATCCGCGCCTGGGCGAGGGGCTCGCACTGCTGCAGGCGCTCGGCCTCGCCCTGTTCGTCTACACGACGGGCCTCGCCGCGGGCGCGACCGTCTTCCGGGACCTGCGCACCCAGACCCGGCTCGTGCTCGGGGCGACCGTGCTGCTCGTGCTCGTGGGCGCCGCGAGCCTCGGTGCGGCGCGGCTGCTGGGACTGGACACGGGCGCGATCGGCGGCATGTTCGCCGGCATGACCACCGCCTCCCCCGCGCTCGACACGGCGACCGCGGCGACCGGCGGCTCCCCGCAGCCGGCGATCGGCTTCGCGATCGGGTACCCCGTCGGCGTCGTCGTCTCCCTGCTCGTGCTCTCCGCCGTCGCGCACCGTCCGCTGCGGGGGCACCGGGACCCGGCGCCGTCCTCCGCGGCGGGCCTGCTCACCGTGACCGTCGAGGTCGAGCGGGCGATGACGGTGCGGGAGATCCCCGGCATCGCCGCGACGACGGGCCTCGCGGGAGGCCAGGTGCGCATGTCCTACCTGCTGCGCGGCGGCGCCGTGCGCGTCGCCCGGCCGGAGGACTCGCTCGAGGTGGGCGACCGCCTGCTGCTCGTCGGCGTGCCGGAGGCCGTGCGGCTCGCCGCGGAGGCCCTGGGGCACGTGGTCCCCGAGCACCTCGCGGACGACCGCTCCGTCGTCGACTACCGCCGCTGGGTGGTCTCCGACCCGCAGATCGCCGGGCGCACCGTCGCCCAGCTGCGGATCCCCTCGCGGTTCGGCGGGATCATCACCCGGGTGCGCCGCGGGGACCGGGACCTGCTCGCCGTGCCGGACATGCCGCTGCACCTCGGCGACCGGGTGCGGGTGGTCGTGCCGCGCGAGCGGATGGGCGAGATCTCCGCCCTGTTCGGGGACAGCGAGCAGCGCATCACCGAGGTGGACTGGACGAGCGCGGGCCTCGGCATCGCCCTCGGCGTGCTCGCGGGGCTCGTCGCGGTCCCGCTCGGCGGCGGGGCCTCCGTCGCGCTCGGCGCGGCCGCCGGTCCGCTCGTCGTGGGCCTCGTGCTGGGCCGGATCGAGCGGACGGGCCGGCTCGTGTGGACGATGCCGAGCGCCGCGAACCTCACGATCCGGCAGCTGGGGCTCGTGCTCTTCCTCGCCTGCGTGGGCCTCGCGAGCGGCCACTCCTTCGCGGCGACCGCCTTCAGCCTCACGGGCCTGCAGATCGCCCTGCTCGCCGCGGTGCTCACGGCCGCGTCGGTGCTCGCCCTGCGGGAGCTGGGCCGGCGGCTCGGCATGTCCACTCCGCGCACGCTCGGCGCGATGGCCGGCTTCGTGGGCCAGCCGGTGCTGCTGGGCCACGTCCAGTCGCTCACGGACGACGAGCGCGCGGAGACCGGCTACTCCGCCCTCTTCGCCGTCGGCATGGTCGTGAAGATCCTGGTGGTGCAGGCGATCGTGCTCCTGTGAGCCGGCCCGGGGCCCGCCGTCCCGCTCCCGCTACGCTCGTGCCGTGACCCTCGCCGCCGACCCGCCCCGCCCCGTCGCCGCCGCCGGTCCCCGCCCGGTGCGGAGCCTGCTCACGGCGCGGGTGCTCGTGCCGCCGCTGATCGCCCTGATCGCGGCGCTCGGCTACGGGCTGCTCGGCGTGCAGCAGTGGCGCTCGCTCGACGCGCCGTCCTGGGACCTGGGGATCTTCACCCAGCTCGCGAAGGACTACGGCACGTTCTCCGCCCCGATCGTGCCGATCAAGGGGGACGGCGCGAACCTGCTGGGCGACCACTTCCATCCGATCCTCGTGCTGCTCGCCCCCGTGTGGTGGGTGTGGCCCTCGGGCGCGGCGCTGCTGTGGACGCAGGCGCTGCTGCTGGGCGGCTCCGCGATCCCTCTCGCACGGCTCGCGATCGACCGCCTGGGCACGCTCCCCGGCACCCTCGTGGGCCTCGCCTACGCGCTGTCCTGGGGGCTGCAGGCCGCGGCGGCCGTGCAGTTCCACGAGATCGCCTTCGGGGTGCCGCTGCTGGCCCTGTCCCTCACGGCCCTGCTGCGCGGGCGGGTGCGGGCGGCGGCGCTGTGGGGCGGGGCGCTCGTCCTGGTCAAGGAGGACCTGGGGCTCACGGTGCTGATGCTGGGGCTCGTCATCGCCTGGCGGTCGCACACGGAGGAGCGGTCACGCGCCGAGGGACGGCACTGGGGCCTGGGCCTCGCCGCCTGGGGGCTCGCCTGGTTCGTGCTCTCGACCTTCGTCATCCTGCCGCTGCTGAACGTGGCCGGGCGCTACGACTACACGGGCAACCTCGGGTCCGTCTTCGACGTGTTCACCCCCGCCTCGAAGTGGCAGGTGGTCCTCATGCTGCTCGCGCTGGCGGGGATGGTGGGGCTGCGCTCCCCGCTCCTGGTGCTCGTGCTGCCCACGCTCGCCTGGCGCTTCACCGGCACGGTCGAGTTCTACTGGGACTGGACCTGGCACTACAGCGCGATCCTCATGCCGGTCATGATCGCGGCGCTGCTCGACGCGCTCGGCGACCGCCGCACGGGCCGCGCGGGCGACTGGACGGGGACCTCTGCGGCCCGGCCCGGCGCCGTGGTGCGCGGCCTCGCGATCGGTGTGTCCCTCGCGGTGACGGCGACCCTGGGCGGGGCACTGCCGCTCGTGGACGTGCTGCGTCCCTCCGCCTGGCAGGAGAGCCCGCGGCTCCCCGCGGCCGAGCGCGCCCTGGACGCGCTGCCCGAGGGCACCGTCGTCGCCTCCGACATCACCCTGCTCGCCCGTGCGGTCCCGGACCACGACGTGCAGTGGGTGCACGGGCCGAACCAGCGGGTCCCGCAGTGCGTGCTCGTCGACGAGCAGGCCTTCTCCTGGAGCGGCGCCCCGCCCTCCGACGTCGCCGCCTGGGCGCACGAGCAGTACGGGTCGACCTACTCCGTGACCTCGGACGACGGCGGCTTCGTGGTGGCCTGCCGCTCCTGAGCGCCGGACGGGGCGGGGCTCAGCCCTCCGCGCCCGTCCCGGCGCCCGTCCTCGCGGCGGGATCGGTGACCGGCGAGGCGGAGCCGGAGGACGTCCCCTCGCCCGGCTCCCCCGGATCGGCGGTCCCCTCCGACGGCGTCCCCTCGCCCGGGGTGCCGCCGGTCGGCGTGCCGTCATCGGGATCGGGCACCGTGGGGTCCGGCGTCGTGGGCTCGGGATCGGCGGGGTCGGAGGGCGAGGGGCTCGCGGGCTCCTCCGACTCCGACGGGGTGCTCGACCCGCCGGTGCCGCTGCCGCCGGAGCCGCCCTGGCCACCGGAGCCGCCCTTCCCACCGGACGACCCCGTCCCGCCCGAGGAGGATCCGCCGCTCGACCCCGACCCCGACCCCGACCCCGAGGATCCGTGGTCCCCGCCGGTGCCGCGCGTCGAGCTGCCTCGCGTCGAGGACGTGGTCGCCGACTCGACGGGGGTGGGGTCCTCGGCCGCGGTCTCCCGGGCGGTGGGCTCCTCGACCGCGGGCGCGTCCGTCGTCGGCGCCTCGGTCACGGGCGCCTCCGTCGTGGGCGCCTCGGTCGTGGGCTGCTCGGTCGTCGGCTGCTCCATGGTCGGGGGTGCGACCGTCGGCTCCTCCGAGGCGGATGGCGAGGCGCTCGGCGACGCGGAGGGCGGCGTCGAGGCCACGGCGCTGCCGGCGCCGTCCTGTGCGGAGGATCCGCCGAGGGCGCCGAGCGGTCCCATGCCGGCGAGTCCGAGACCCGTCAGCCCGCCCACGAGGACGAGGCACGAGGCGGCCGCGAGCACGGGCGTGCGGCGGCGCGGCGGCAGGGGGAGGGAGCTGCGGATCCCGGTGGCTCGACGGCGCATGCGCACAGGGTATCGGGAGATTCCGAACCCCGACACCAGGGTCCGTGCAGGTCACGCCGGTGCGGTCCGGCGCGGTCTCAGAGCTTCACGGAGCGGCTGCGCCGGGCCGTCGGATCCACCGCCGCCTCGTGCCGCCGCGTGCGCGCGGACTCCACGCGCAGGCGCCACGGCGAGTACCGCTCCGCGGCGAGCGCGAGCCGGAGGCCGCCCGCGAGGGTCTGGTCCGCGGGAGTCGCGGGGAGCGCCGCGAGCGACCGGGTGAGGCGGGGCAGCTCCATCTGCGCCCCGCTCACGGCCCAGCGGGCGGCGACCTGCGCGAGCGGCGTGCGCGACTCGAGCAGCACGTGGCCCGCGCCCGGCACCTCGAGCATCGCCGCCTCCGGCATCGCCGCGGCGAGCGCACGCGAGAGGTGCGGGGGCCGCACGAGGTCCCGCTCCCCCGCGAGCACGAGCGTCGGCGTCGTGATCCCCGCGGCGAGGCGGGGCATGTCCCAGGGCTCCCCGGCGAAGGGCGGGACCCCGTGGCCCTGCGAGGCGGCGAGGCCCAGCGGGTCCAGCGGGCCGCCGTCGGCATGGTGCCCGTATCCGAGCTCGGTGTGCGCGATCGGGGCGACGAGGTCGTGCTCGTCGACGTACGGGGTGGACTGCAGCCAGTCCTGGGCGAGCACCTGGCGCACGCTGCTCCAGGTGAGGCGGCCGCGGCCGAGTGCGAGGAGGTCCACGAGGTCGCGCACCGCGGCGGGCCCGCCGTGCTCGTGCACCGCGAGCACCACCGCTCCCGCGTGCCGGCCCTCCACCTGCCCCTCCTCCACGAGCCGCCGCAGCACCGACGCCGTGGAGGAGGTCGCCGGGACCGTCCCGTCCCAGTAGGCGGCGCGCAGCGCGTCCCGGCCCGCGGCCTCGTCGTCCGGGGTGATGAGCGGGGAGTCCAGCACCAGGGAGGCCACGCGCTCCGGATGGTGCGCGGCGAGGGCGAGCGCGAGATGGCCGCCGTAGCCGGCGCCGTAGACGGCCGCCTCCGGCACGTGCGCGTGGTCGAGGACGGCGACGAGATCCGCGAGCACCTCCGTCAGGCGCATGCCGTGGCGCGGCAGGTCGCGGCCCGCGCCGTCCTGCCGCGAGAGCCCCACCCCGCGGTGCTCCATCATGATGACGTCCATGCCGCGGTCGCTGAGGGTGCGGCGCAGGCGGTCGTAGGGCAGCACCGAGGCGCGGCCGGGCCCGTCGGGGATCAGCAGCAGCGGCACCTGCGGGGCGGCGACCCCGGCGCGGCGCGCAGCCTCGAGGTCCTGCGGCCGCGGATGGCGCGGCGTGCGCCGGGCGTACCGCAGCGGGAACAGCCGCGGGTCCTTCCCCGAGATCTCCCGCAGCACCGTCATGACGTCCCCGCGCAGCAGCAGCAGGTCGTCCTGCGCGGAGCGCTCGAAGAGGTCGACGGACCTCACGCGGTGCGCTCGTCCCGCCCGATCGTGCTCCACAGAAAGCTGTAGAGCAGGGCGTTCATCCGTGCGGCCTGCTCGTTCGTGGCCGCGCCGCCGTGTCCTCCCTCGATGTTCTCGAAGGAGCGGACGTCCGCCCCGAGGGACTCGAGCGCCGCCGTGAGCTTGCGCGCGTGCCCGGGGTGCACGCGGTCGTCCCGGGTCGAGGTGAGCACGAAGGACGGCGGGTAGTCGACCCCCTCCGCGAGCAGGTGGTACGGGCTGAAGGTGCGCACGAACTCCCAGTCCTCGGTGTCCGGGTCGCCGTACTCGGCCATCCAGGAGGCGCCCGCGAGCAGGTGCGAGTAGCGCTTCATGTCCAGCAGCGGCACCTGGATCACCGCGGCGCCGATCAGCTCGGGGTAGCGGGTGAGCATGTTGCCGGTGAGCAGCCCGCCGTTGGAGCCGCCGCGCACCGCGAGGTGCTCGCGGTCCGTGACACCGCGCTCCACGAGGTCCTGCGCGACGGCGGCGAAGTCCTCGTAGGCGCGGTGGCGGTGCTCGGTGAGCGCCGCCTGGTGCCAGCGGGGGCCGTACTCGCCGCCGCCGCGGATGTTCGCGATGACGTAGCGGCCGCCGCGCTCGATCCAGGCCTTCCCGATCGGGCCGAGGTAGCTCGGGGTCAGGGAGATCTCGAAGCCGCCGTAGCCGTAGAGCAGGGTGGGCACGGGGGTGCCGGCCTCGGCGGCCTCCTCGGCGCCGCGCGGCGAGATCTCGAAGTACGGCACGCGGGTGCCGTCCTCGCTCGTCGTGAAGTGCTGGGTGACGTCCATGCCCTCCGCGTCGAAGCGGGCCGGGGCGCGCTTGATCGTCTCGAGCTCGCCGGGGGCGCCGCCATGGGGCACCTCGGAGAGGTCGCCGAGCAGCAGGGTCGTGGGCTCCACGAAGTCGGTGACGGTGAGCCAGACGCGGTCGTCCTCGTCCGCGTCGAAGGCGGCGACGCCGAGCGCTCCGCGCAGCTCGGGGTAGAGGTCCTGGCTGACCCACGCGCCGTCCTCGTCGCGGTGGTGGACCTCGAGCCGGTGCACGACGTCCTCGAGGATCGAGAGCACGATCGTGCTGCGGGTGATGGTCATGCCGTCGAGGGAGGTGGAGTCCGTGGGCTCGAAGAGCAGGTGGAGGTCCGGCTCCCCGTCGAGGAAGGAGGCGAAGTCGCCGACCACGAGGGAGCCGGCGGGGAACACCTGCTCCCCCACGGTCCAGTCGCTGCGCGGGGAGAAGACGCCGAGGTCGCGGTGGGCGTTCGCCTCGAGGTCCCGCGGCACGTCGATCGTCGTGAGCCGCACGCCGTCCTCGGTCCCGATCCCCTCGACGAGGTGGAGGGTCTGGTCGTAGAACGCGTGGGCCTGCAGCACCCAGTCGCGCTCCCAGCCGGGGGTGGAGTCGTGGGAGGCGAAGGCCGCGAGGTCGGACTCCGCGGCCTCGAGCACGAGCTCCGCCTCGGCGAGCGGGGTGCCGCGGCGCCAGATCCGCGCCTGCCGGGCGTACCCGGAGCTCGTGAGCGTGCCCTCGCCGAAGTCCGTGCAGGCCCACACGGTGTCCTCGTCGATCCAGGCGAGGCTGCCCTTCGCCTCGGGGCGCTCGAAGCCGCCCTCGGCGGCGGGCACGAAGGTGAGGGTCTCGAGGTCGAACTCGCGGGTCGTGTCCGCGTCGGAGCCGCCGTGGGAGAGGTCCACGAGGGCGCGCCGGTACGGCTGCCCGGGGGCGGGACGCAGCAGGCGGGCGCCGTGCCACACCCAGTCCTCGCCCTCGGCCTCGTTGAGCGCGTCGACGTCGATCAGCACCTCCCATTCGGGCTCCTCGGTGCGGTAGGACTCGAGCGTCGTGCGGCGCCACAGGCCGCGCTCGTGCTCGGCGTCGGTCCACACGTTGTAGAGGTAGCCGCCACGGTGGGTGACGCCGGGGATGCGGTCGCTCGCGTCGAGGATCTCGAGGATCTCCCGCTGGAGGGTCGCGGCGAGCGGCGCGCCGTCCGGGCCGGTGACCGCGTCGAGCTCCGCCTCGGCGCGCGCGTTGTGCTCGCGCACCCAGTCCAGGGCCTTCTCGCCGGTGACGTCCTCGAGCCACAGGTGCGGGTCGGAGGAGCCGTCCGGCGCGGGCAGGGACGGGGTGGGGGTGGTGCTCATCGCTGCTCCTGCGTGGTGTCCGTGGTGGTGTCGAGGCTGTCGGTGAAGTCGGTGAGGGTCTGCTTCCAGGCGGCCTTCCAGGCCTCACGCTGGTCGGCGTCCTCCATACCCTTGTGGGCGACGGCGAGGGTGCAGCGGGGGCGGCCGCCCTGCTCGTCCTTGGCGCAGATGCTGATCGAGGCGCGCGACCCGTCGAGCCCGGAGGCGCGCCAGTATCGCCAGCGCGCGGTCTCGCTGATCGCGGGCTCCTCGAGCCGGAGGTCCTCGCGGCGCTCGGGGGTCATGAAGGCGCTCCACGCGGCGAGCACCGCGTCCCTGTCCCCGGGGACGGTGCGGGAGGCGGAGACGGCGAAGTCGCCCTCGCAGGTCTGCCCCACGACGCGCAGCCCCACGGCCTGCTCGTAGGCGACGGTCACGCCCTGCGCCCACCACTCCTCGACGCCGTGGCGGTCCACGAGCAGCCGGGCGATCTCCCGGTGGCCCAGCTCGCGCGCGCCGGCGGCGTCCAGGCGCGCGGTCCACTCGGCGAGCGGGGTGCCGGTGGCGCGCTCGATCGCGGCGGCCTGGGCGTGCTCCTGCGGGGGGATCGTGACGGGGAGGTCCTGCATGGGGCCAGACTACGGTCCCGCCCGTGTCCCCGGTCACGGGGAGCCGTGGAACACTCGAGGTCATGTCCTCCCTCCCCCGCCGCCGTGCCCTCGCCCTCGCGCTCTCCCTGCCGCCCGCCCTCGCCGCGTGCACCGCGGGCGGCGGCTCCGACGGAACCGCCGACGGCGGGACGTCCGACGGGGGCGTCTCCGACGGCTCCGCGTCCGACGGCGGCGGCGCCTCGGACGGCGCGGCCACCACGGAGCCCACGGCCCCCGCCCCGCCGAGCGCCGCGGAGCTGCTGCTCGAGGACCTCTCCGAGGACGACCTCGCCGCCCAGCTCGTCATGGTGGGCGTGCGCACGGGCACCTCGATCGACCCGGAGCTGCTCGAGGAGCATCCCGTGGGCGGCTTCTTCCTGCTCGGCGTGTGGGAGTCCGCCGACGCCGTGGACGAGGTCGTCGACGCCGCCCTCGACGGCGGCCGCGAGGACCTCCCCCCGCTGCTCGCCGTGGACCAGGAGGGCGGGCAGGTGCGCATGCTGCGCGGGAGCGCCGCCCGTCGCACCTCCTCCGCCGCCCGGCTCGGCGAGGAGGGGGCGGCGGCGGTCACGGAGGCCTACACGAGCATCGGCGAGGACCTCGCCGCGCGCCGCATCCCGCTGGCCCTCTCCCCCGTCGCGGACGTCGTCGACCCCGAGCTCGGCGAGGACAACGGGCCCGTCGGCGCGCTGGACCGCGGCTTCGGCACGGACCCGGAGCAGGTGGGCGCGTGCGTGCGCGCGGCCGTCGAGGCGCTCGACGCGCAGGGGGTGGGCGCCTCCCTCAAGCACTTCCCGGGCCTGGGCCGGGTGCGGGAGAACACCGACTTCTCCGCCGAGGGCATCGAGGACACCACCACGAGCGCGGAGGACCAGTTCCTCGACTCCTTCGCGGAGGGCATCGCGGCCGGCGCGGACGCCGTCATGCTCGCCTCCGCCGTCTACCCGCGGATCGACCCGGACAACGCCGCGATGTTCTCCTCCGCCGTGGTGACGGACCTGCTGCGGGGGACCCTCGGCTTCGACGGCCTCGTGGTCACCGACGACATCGGCGCCGCGAAGGCCGTCGCGGACGTCCCCGTCGCGGAGCGCGCGACCCGCCTGCTGGCCGCGGGCGGCGACGTCGTCCTCACCGCGGACCCGTCGATCGCCGCCGAGCTCGCGGAGGCGATCGCCGCCTGGGCGCAGGAGTCGCCCGAGCAGGCGGCCCGGGTGCGGGAGGCAGCGGGACGGATGCTCGCGCTCAAGGAGAAGCGGGGGCTGCTCGGCTCCTGATCGCCCGCGCCGCCCGGGGTCAGCTCTTGTCGAGGGTGATGAGGTGGTTCAGCGGCCGGCGCACCTGCGCGGAGCGGGTGATCTCCCAGTCCGCGGCGTGCGCGGTCGCGCTCGCGACGAACTCGCGGGCGGTCGCGATGATGGTCGCGAGGTCGTCGTCCTCGCCCTCCTCGCCGATCTCCTCGAGCTCCCCGGCCCGGTCGAAGTCCGCGATCCGTGCGAGCTGCGCGGCGATCGCGGCCGAGTAGGTCGCCCCCGCGCCGGCGACGTGCCGGCCCGCCTCGCGCTCGGCGCGCAGCAGGTCCGTGCCGCCGGGATGGACCACGACGTCGACGGCGTCGTCCTCCGCGGGCAGCAGCCCGCCGCTCATGACGACGGCCTGCGGGCCGAGCGCCTGCAGGGCGAGGGCCTGCTCGCGCATCTCCTCGATCGTCGTCGCCTGCGGGCGGCCCAGCAGCTGCGCCGCCTCGGCGAGGTTCGGGGTGAGCACGGTCGCGAGCGGCACGAGCTCCGATCGGAGCGCATCGGCCCCCTCGGCGGAGATCAGCGGGGCGCTGTCGGAGGCGATCATCACCGGGTCCAGCACGATCGGCCCGAACCGGTCGCGGTGCGTGCGCACGGCGTCCGCGACCGTCTGGACGATCGCGGCGGTGCCGAGCGCACCGATCTTCAGGACGTCCACGTGGAGGTCGCGGACCACCTCGTCGATCTGGGTGCGCACGACGTCCGGCGGCAGCGGGTGCGTGCCGCGCGGTCCGTGTCCGGCCACGGAGGTGACGAGCGTGATCGCGCTGGCCCCGTAGACGCCGAGGGCGGTGAAGGTCTTGAGGTCCGCCTGGACGCCGGCGGCGCCGGCGGCGTCGGACCCGGCGACGGTGAGGACGAGGGGCGGGCGCATGGGGTTCTCCGTTCGTTCGCTGGCGGGGAGTCTAGCGGCGGGTCCTGGTGACCCGATGGGCGTGCGCTCGCCGTGCACCGCGCGCGCCCGTGCGAGAATCGCCCCCGGGCGGCACGATCGGGACCGCCGGACCAGGGGTGAGGGGAGGCGGGATGTCGCCGACGCAGGATCAGGGCACCGGCACGGGCTCCGCCTCCGGGCTGCCCGACTTCGTCGGGTCGGGCCCCGACGGGCTCCCCGACTACGAGCACGGCGGCGACGATCCCGTCGGCCCCACCGA
This sequence comes from Brachybacterium sp. SGAir0954, assembly GCF_005490785.1. Lineage (GTDB taxonomy): Bacteria > Actinomycetota > Actinomycetes > Actinomycetales > Dermabacteraceae > Brachybacterium > Brachybacterium rhamnosum. The sequence goes on from NZ_CP027295.1 coordinate 3,269,941, forward strand.
GGGCGCGCGGCGCCGCACCCTCGTGCTCGTGCTCTCCGTGATCGGCTCCGCGCTCGTGCTGCTCGCCGTGGGGACGCTCGTGCTGTCCCAGACCGTGTTCCGCGGCCTCGACGACGAGGAGCGCACCGTCGCCTCCTCGACCGCGTCGCGCAGCGCCGAGGGCCACGAGGAGTACGTCCCCAACGAGGAGGACCCGTCCCTCGCCCCGCCGCCCCCGATCTTCACCCAGGCGCCCACCACGGACTGCACGATGCCGGAGTACGCGCCGGCCGCCGCCGCCGATCCGGGGACGGTGCGCGGGGGGAACCTCCAATACACGCCCCCCGAGGGCTGGGACTACCCGTGGAGCGAGAGCTCGCTGCCCTACATGTCCGAGGTCGGCTCCCAGGGCCGCAACGTCGAGGGCTCCTGGTACAGCGTCGTCAACCTCGGCAAGGTCGAGTTCACCGAGGACGAGGGCGGCTACCCCGGCCTCGAGCAGGCCGCCGTGACGATCTTCCAGTGCTACGCGACGACCTCCGGCGTGCTCGTGGGCTTCGGGGAGAACCCCGAGGTCACCGACCACCGCTCCGAGCCGACGACGGTGGACGGCCAGCCGGCGTGGATCGTGCAGGCCACCTACCACTTCGAGGACCAGGACCAGTTCAGCAGCACGAGCGCCTCGATCGTCACCTCGATCGTGGTGGAGACCCCGGACGGTCCCAGCGCCCTCGCCTCCGACGTCGCCGCCGACCACCCCGACCACGTCCAGAACCTCGAGGACATCATCGCGAGCCTCGAGGTCGTCGACTGACGACCCGCCCCACCGGACCGCCCTTCAGGAGCATCGATGCACACCGGACCGAGCACCACGACGAGCCCCGGCACCGGGCCCCAGCGACCCGGCGGCGGTCGCGGCATGCCGCTGCTCATCGGCGGCCTCGCCTTCGCGATCGTGTTCCTGCTGATCGTCGGGGCGACCGTCGGCTACCTCGTGCTGCGTCCCGGCTCCGGTGGCGGCGACCCGACGGCGAGCGCGACGGCGACCACCGAGTCGGCGAGCGCGAGCACCGAGCAGACCACGGAGGCGACCAGCGCCGCGGAGGAGGAGCGGTGCTGGTCCCCCGACCAGACCCGCAGCTCGAAGAATCCCTCGGGCAAGCTGCGTGGCGGCGGCCTCGAGATGATCCCCCCGAAGGGCTTCGACGACCGCACCGACACCACCCAGGCGAACTTCGTGACCGACGCGTCCCGGGCAGCGGCGAAGGTCGAGGGCACCTGGTACTCCACCGTCGCGGTCGGCAAGGTCGAGTGGCAGCCGGGGGTCGAGTACCCCGGGGACCGCGACGCCGCGGAGCGCATCTTCGCGTGCCTCGTCTCCAACAGCGCCATCTGGGACGGCACCTCGGGACGCTCCGTGCAGGACCAGGTGACCGAGCCGGTGACCGTGGCGGGCATGTCCGGCTACCGCACCACCGGGGTGCTGCACTTCGGCCAAGACAAGCTCGAGAAGACCGACGGCACGCGGATCATGGTCGCCGTCATCAGCACGCCCGAGGGTCCCTCCGCCTTCATCTCCGACGTCGCCGTCGGCGTCACCGAGCACGAGGAGGCGCAGAACACCGCTTACGACTCCCTCACCGGCCTCTCCGGCTGATTCAGACCACCGAGGAGGCGAGCCGGCACAGGTTGTCCAGCAGCATCATGGGTGCCGGCCGCTTCGTCCACTCCTCGAGGGTCAGCTCCCGGCTGCGGGAGCGGTAGACGTCCTCCACCTCGCGCATGCGCTCCATGAAGTCGGAGCCGCCCACCATCATCGAGCTCTCCATGTCCAGCAGGAACGAGCGGATGTCCATGTTGGAGGAGCCGATCACGCTCACCGAGTCGTCGATCGTCACGTGCTTGGCGTGGAGGATCGTGGGCGCCCGGTAGAGGTGGATCCGCACCCCCGCCTCGAGCAGCGCCGTGTAGTACGAGCGCTGGGCATGGAAGACGAGGAACTGGTCCCCGATCTCGGAGACGAACAGCTCGACCTCGACGCCGCGCTTCGCGGCCGTCGTGAGGGCGGCCAGCATCGACTCGTCCGGGACGAAGTACGGGCTCACGGCGCAGATGCGGTGGCGCGCGGAGTAGAAGAGCTGGTTGAACAGCAGCAGGTTGTTCTCGAGCACGAAGCCCGGCCCGCTCGGCACGAGCTGGCACTCGTAGGTGCCGGAGGTGTCCGGCGCCTGGCGCACGAGCTCCTCGTCCTCGAGCACCTCGTCGGACTCGAAGTACCAGTCGATGCCGAAGAGCAGGTTGAGCTCCGAGACGATCGGCCCGCGCAGCCGGGCCATGGTCTCCTGCCAGTGCAGGCCTCGGCGGATGTTCGCGGGCTTGTCGTAGTGGGAGGCGATGAGGTTCTGGCTGCCCATCCAGCCGCGTGCGCCGTCGATGACGAGGAGCTTGCGGTGGTTGCGCAGGTCCGGCCGCTGGAAGGCGCCGTCGCGGAAGGGGCGCATGGGCATCATCGGGAAGTGGGCGATGCCGTGGGCGTCGAGGAAGCGGCGCATGGCCTTGTACTCGCGGCGGTGGCTCACCGAGCCCCAGTGGTCGTAGAGCACGCGCACGGTGACGCCGCGGTCGGCGACCTCCCCGAGGGCGCCGAAGAAGTCGGCGGTGACCTCGTCGAGCCCCATCGTGTAGAAGAGCACGTGGACGTCCTCGCGGGCGGTGCGGATGTCCGCGGCCATGCGGGCGAGGGAGGTCTCGTAGTCGATCTCGAGCTCCACGTCGTTGTTGCCGACGAGCGGGAACGCGCCGAGCTCGCGGTTCAGGCGCACGGCGGACTGCAGCCAGCTGGGACTGTCCTCGTCGAGCTCGCTGTCCGGGATGCCCTGGGCCCGCACCCGCATGAGGCGGTTGACCTGCTGCTGCTTCTCGCGGCGGGCGCGGGGCAGCTGGGCCTTGCCGAGCATGAGGTACAGCGGGAAGCCCACGATCGGCAGCACCATGATCGCGAGCAGCCAGGCGAGCGCGGAGCCGGGGCGCCGGTTGCGGGGCACCACCACGAGCGCTGCGAGGCGCAGGACGATGTCGACGACGAGCAGGGCGTAGGTGCCCACGACGACGCCGTGCTCGGTGATCCACTGCCAGAGACCCTGCACCGGCACTCCCTTCACGACGGAGCGGCGGGCCCCCGGTTCCGGGGACCCGCCGCTCAGCCTACGGAATGCGCGGGCTCAGTCGTTGCCGCGCAGGATCGCGAGGATGCGCAGGATCTCGATGTAGAGCCACACGAGGGTCGCGGCGAGACCGAAGGCGCAGCGCCAGGCGTACTTCCGGGCGACGCCCGCGTTGGCGGCGCGCTGGACGTCCTCGAAATCCATGACGAGCGAGTAGGAGGCCATGCACACGGCGAGGCCGCCGATGACGAGGCCGAGCACGCCGTCGCGGAGGCTCTGCCCGGTGAAGAGCAGGTAGCCGATGTTCACGAGACCGAAGAGCAGGTACGCGATCATCGCGACCGCGAAGATCTTCGTGAGCGTGGGCGAGGTGCGCAGGATGCCCGCGCGGAAGAGGAGCAGCACGGTGACCGCGACGGCGAGGGTGCCGACCACGGCCTGCAGCGCGATGCCGGGGTAGTAGTACTCCATGGTCCCGGAGATGCCGCCCAGCAGGAGGCCCTCCGCCGCGGCGTAGAGCAGCACGAGGATCGCGGAGGGCTCGCGCTTGAAGGCGTTGACGAGGCCGAGCACGAGGCCGCCGATCGCGCCGATCGCGGTCGCGACGCCGGTGATCGCGAGGCCCGCCTGCGCCCCGGCGGTGCCGCCGGTCGCGCTCAGGAGCGCCGGGGTGATCGCGACGACGAAGCCGATGACGACGATGACGCCGAGGGTCGCGGTGATCGCGTTCAGGGCGTCCCGCATGGTCATCCGGCCGGTGTCGTGGCCGGTCGCGGAGGGGCGGGCGTAGATCGCCTCGAGGTCCTCCTGCTGCCCGCCGCCGAACTGCGGGGCCTGGGAGGCCTGCGGGCCGAAGCCGGAGGACCACTGGGTGCGGGAGTCGGGCTGGGCGTAGGCGCTCTGCTGCGAGGACTGGCCGAACTGCGGCGCGGAGGACGCGTTCCGCACGGCCTTGTCCTGGCCGAGGATGATGTTGTGGCGTGCCATGGGCGAGGGCTCCTCAGATGGACGTCGTGGCGGGCCGGTGCCGGTCGCGAGGTGCCGTTCTCCAGCGTCCCGACAATGCCGACGCGCCCACTGTATCGGGCATTCCCGCACCGTGGCTGGGTGCGGGCTCCGCCCGGAGCGAACCCCCGAGGGGTCTCAGGCGTCGACGGTGACCGCGGGGATCGAGCCGGTCACGGGCAGCTCGTTCTCGCGGAGGGTCCGGAGGGTGCGGCGGGCGCGCACCCGGAGCGCGACGAGCGTCCCGGAGACCATGACGAAGCCGAGCACGGAGAGCACGATCGAGACGACCATCGGCGCCTGGTAGCCGAAGCCCGCCGCGATGACCGCACCGCCGAGCGCGGCGCCGAGGGCGTTGGCGACGTTGAACGCGGCGTGGTTCAGGGAGGCGCCGAGCACCTCGGAGCGGCGGGCCACGCGGATCAGCCAGGTCTGCATGGCGGGGTTCAGCACGGAGTTCGTGAGGTTCACGAGGAAGAAGCCCACGATCAGCGCGGTGAGCGAGGTGTGCGCGACGAGGAACAGGCCCACGAGCGAGGCGATGTAGAGCGGGAAGCCGATGAGCAGCGTCTTCTCGAGGGAGCGGTCCGTGCCGGCACCGCCCACGAGGTTGCCGATGGTCATGCCGAGGCCCGCGGCGACGAGCACCCACGGCACGGCGGCCGCGGGGGCGCCGGTGACGCGCGTGGTGATGTCCGCGATGTAGCTGAAGACGGCGAAGGCGCCCGCGAAGCCGATCGCGGCGATGCCGATGATGATCCAGAGCTGGAGGCGGCGCAGGGCGGCGAGCTCGTCGACCATGCGTCGGCCCTCGACCCTGGCCTCGCGCGGGACGGTGCGCAGGAGCGCGACGACGGTGAGCACGAAGACGAGGGTCAGCAGCAGGTACACGGCACGCCAGCCGAGGGCCTGGCCGACGGCGGTGAGCACGGGGACGCCCGCGAGGTTCGCGACGGTGAGGCCGGAGAGCGCGAAGGCGACGCCCTTGCCCTGGTTGCCGGGGCCCATGAGGGAGGCGGCGAGCAGGGAGGCGACGCCGAAATAGGCGCCGTGCGGGATGCCGGCGAGGAAGCGCGCGGCGACGGTGAGCTCGAAGGTCGGCATGATGCCGGAGAGCAGGGTGCCCACGGCGAGGGCGCCCGCCATGGCGACGATCATCGAGGTGCGGCTCCAGCGCACGGAGAGCAGGGCCAGCACGGGGGCGCCGACGACGACGCCGAGGGCGTAGGCGGAGATGGCGACGCCGGCGTGGGCGATGCCGCGCTCGGGGTCGGTGGCCATGAGGCCGGGGAGGAGGGAGTCCGCGATCCCGGGCAGCAGGCCCATGGAGACGAACTCGGAGCCGCCGATCCCGAAGCCGCCGAGGGCGATCGCGAGGAGCGCGAGGCGGCGGCGGGCGGGGGTGAGGGCGGCGTGGACGCCGGTCCGGGTGCTGGGCTCGGCGGATCGGGTGACGGCGGTGCCGGTCTGGTCGTCGATGGTGGTCATGAGGCGTTCGACCTTTGCGGGGAGTGCGTTCAGGGACGGGCTCCATCGACCCGGCACCAGAATAAGCAAACGCTGTTGCGACACGTCAAGGGGTCGGGGCGGAACTCCCGGGCGGACCTGACCCAGATCACGTCCCGTGCGACGATGGCGCGATGGGATCCCCGGGCGCTCTCGACCGCGTGGCGGGCGCGCACGATGCCGCCGTGCTCGCCGTCGCACGCCGCGGCGAGCCCGTCTCCCGCGCCGAGCTCGCCGCCGCGCTGCAGGTCACGCCCCAGGCCATCTCCAAGATCCTGGGCCGCCTCATGGGCCGCGGCCTGGTCGCGGAGGCCGGCACCGTGATCGCCGGCCCCGGCAAGCCCACGACCCTGTACCGCATGGAGCCCGGCTCCCGCCGCGCGATCGGACTGCACCTGACCCGCTCCCGCCTGCACGGCGTCGTCGCCGACCTCTCCGGCGAGATCATCGCCCGCCGCGAGCTCGAGATCGGCCGGCTGCAGCCCGTCCCCGAGCTCGTCGCGACCCTCGCCGCCCAGGCGCGCGAGCTCGCCGGGCACGGCGACGGGGAGCTCGTCGGCGTGGGCCTCGGCATGCCCGGCCCGGTCGACGCGGCCGACGGCGTCTACCGCGGCACCTCCTGGCCCGATCCCTGGCGCGGCGCCCCGCTGCGGGCGCTGCTCGCCGCGGAGCTCGACCTCCCCGTGCTGCTGGACCACGACTCGCGCGCCGCCCTCGTGGGCGAGACCTGGTCCCAGCCCGGACTGCTGCGCGACGCCGCCCTGCTGCTCGTCGAGGACGGCCTCGGCGCGGCGCTCTGCCTCGACGGGCGGATCGTGCGCGGCGCCCACTCCCACGCCGGCGAGGTGGGCCACACGGTCGTGCGCCTCGACGGCGAGCCGTGCACCTGCGGTCGCCGCGGCTGCGCGCAGGCCGAGCACCAGGCCGCCCTCGCCGCGGGCGACGACGCGCTCGCCGCCCGGATCATCGCGAGCATCGTGCTGGATCTCGTGCGGCTCGTGGACGTGGACCGGATCGTGCTCGGCGGCCGCACCGTCCACGCGCATCACGGCCGCACGATGGACGCGATCCGCGAGGTGCTCGAGGCGGGGCTGCACGGGGAGCCCTGGCAGCACGTGGAGGTCATGCTCTCCACGCGGGGCACCGACCTCATCGCGGTGGGCGCCGCGTGCGAGGTGCTCGAGCACGAGTACGGGATCCCGCAGGCGCTCGTCGGCGCCGGCTGATCCGCGCGCCGTCGCGACGCGGGGCGCTCAGGCGCGGGCGCCGAAGATCGCCGAGCCGACGCGGACGATCGTCGCGCCCTCCTCGACGGCGATCTCGAGGTCCCCGCTCATCCCCATGGACAGCTCCGGCAGCGCCGGGGCGCCGGGGCGGGCGGCGAGGGCGTCCCGCAGCTCCCGCAGCGACCGCAGCGAGGCCCGCACCTGCGACTCCTCGCTCGTGTTCGCGCCGATCGTCATGAGCCCCACGGGGTGCAGCCAGTCGCTCGACCCGAGCCGGTCCACGACCGGGGCGAGCGCCTCGAGGCTCGGCGCGTACCCACCCTTGGACTCCTCGCCGGAGGTGTTGACCTGCACGAGCACGTCCCGCGAGGTGCCGGCGAGCTCGGCGCGGCGCTCGAGGGCGTCGACGATGTCGTCGCGGTCCGCGCTGTGGACGAGCTCCGCGAAGGCGATGACGTCCCGTGCCTTGTTCGTCTGCAGGCGGCCGATGAAGTGCCGCGGCACGCCGTTGCCCGCGAGCAGCGGGTCCGCGTGCTTCGCGATCTCCTGGGCGCGGTTCTCCCCCACGGCGAGGCGCCGGCCCCGCTCGCGGACGAGCGCGACCGCCTCGGCGACCTCCGCCGGGGTGCGGGTCTTCGTCGCGAGCAGCAGGGTGATCGCCGACGCGTCCCGCCCGCTGCGCTCCGCGGCGGCGTCGATCCGCCCGAGCACCGCGTCGAGGCGCTCGGCGAGAGAGGGGGCAGGCGGGGAGGTGCTCATGGCTCCGTCCGGGACGAGGTGCAGGACCGCACCAGGGTACGAGGTGCCCCCAGCGGGGTTCGAACCCGCACTGCGCCGCTTTTAAGGCGGCTGCCTCTGCCGGTTGGGCTATGGGGGCGAGGCTCCAGCCTATGCTGGGGTGATCATGACCGCTGCGATCCGGTCCCTCGCGGACTCCCTGCGAAGGTTCGGCGACGACCGCCTCGAGGCCCTGCTCGTCGCCCGGCCGGACCTCGCCTCGCCGGTGCCCCACGGGATCGGCCCGCTCGCCGCCCGCGCCGCGGGGCCCACCTCCGCCCGCCGCGCGCTCCAGGCGCTCACGCTCCCCGAGCTGCACCTCGTCGAGGCGCTCGCCGTGCTCGAGGACGGCGCCTCCCCCGGGGCGCTCGCGGCCGCCGTCTCCGCCGAGCCGGCCGCCATCGGCCCCGCCCTCGAGCGCCTCACGACCCTCGCCCTGCTGTGGGGCGAGGACGCCCTGCACCTCGTGCGACCGCTGCGCGAGGGCCTGCGCTCCCCCGCCGGCCTCGCCCCCGCCGATCCGTCGGACCCGGATTCCGAGCAGGCGCAGGCGCTGCTGGACCGCGCCCGGGCCGACGGCGTGCCCGCACCGGTGCTCGACGCGCTCGCCTGGGGCCCGGCCGAGGTCACCGGGGACGGCGCGCTCGCCCGCACCCTCGAGGCCTCCGGTTTCCTGCGCCGCGAGGAGTCCGGGCTCGTCATCCCGCGGGCGGTGCATCTCGCCCTGCGGGGCGGCCGGGTGCGCCGCGCCTTCTCCCCGCTGCAGCCGGCGCCGGAGGGGCCCGAGGTCACCGAGCGGATCCCCGGCAGCCGGGCCGCGCAGGCCGTCGAGCGGGCCTTCGAGGCGCTGCGCCTGCTGGGCACCGTGCGCGGCTTCGACGAGGACCCGCCGGGGGTGCTGCGTCGCGGTGGGATCCCGCAGCGGGACCTGCGCCGGCTCGCCGAGCGCGCGGGCACCACCGTGCTCGCGTATGCGACCGTGCTGCAGAGCGGCTGGCAGGCGGGACTGCTGGGCCACGACGGCCAGGAGTGGCAGGCCACCCGGGACTGGGACGCCTTCCGCGAGCGGGCCGCCGAGCAGCGCTGGGCCGAGCTCGTGCTCGCCTGGGCGCACGGCCGTCACCTCGCCACGATCGTCGGCACCCCCGATCCCTCCGGGGCGACCCGCTCCCTGCTCTCCGACCTCACCCGCCGCGACGGCGCCCGCACGCGTCGCGGCAGCGCCCTGCGCGCCCTGCGGGCCGCCCCCGGGGTCGCCGCGACCGCCGAGTCCCTCGCCGCGAACCTCGCCTGGGCGTTCCCGCTGGTCCCCGCCGCGATCCTTCAGGAGGAGGCCGAGGCGGTGCTCGCCGAGGGCGAGGTGCTCGGCGTGATCGACGACGGCGCGCTCACCGTGCTCGGCGACGCCCTCGCACTCGCCCTCGACGACGACGTCACCGCGGCCGACGCTCGCCTCGCCGCCGCCCTCCACGAGGCCTCCCCTCCCCCGGTCGACGAGATACTGCTCGACGCGGACCTCACCGCCGTCATCCCCGGCCGCCCGTCGGAGCGCCTGCTGCCGCTGCTGGACTGGGCGACGACCGTCTCCCGCGGCGGCGCGCTCACGCTGCGCTTCGAGGCGGCCTCGCTGCGCCGCGCCCTCGCCGCAGGCCGGGACCCCGAGGACCTCCTCGCCCTGCTGACGGCGACCTCACGCACCCCGGTGCCGCAGGCGCTCGAGTACCTCGTGCGGGACGAGCAGCGTCGCCACGGGCGGGTGTGCGTCTCGCGCGCCTCGACCGTGCTCACCGCCCCCGCGGAGGTGCTGGACCTGCTGCAGGCCGCCCCGGAGGCGGCAGCCCTGACCCTGCACCGGATCGCGCCGACGGTCGCCGTGACGCTCTCCGACGCGGGCTTCGCCCTGCAGGTCGCCCGGAAGGCGGGGCTCTCCCCTGCGGCCGTCGGCCCCGACGGCCGCGCCGGCGGGCCCGAGCTCACGCACGCGCTGACCGTCGGCGGCGTGGACACGGACCTCGTCACGGTGGACGGCCCCGAGCTGCGGCTCCCCGCGGCGGAGGCCGTGGCCCGGCTGCGCGCGGCGGAGGACGGCGAGGGCGACCTCTCCGTCACGGACCGGCTGCTCGAGGCGATCTCGCAGGGCGCCGAGCTGGACCTCGGCATCGTCGACGGCCGCGGCGGGGTCGTGGTGCGCCGGGCGCTGCCGGTCTCCCTCGACGGCGGGCGGCTGCGGGCGCGGGAGCCGGGCAAGCCCGAGGAGTTCACCGTGCTCGTGCACCGGGTGACGCTCGGCTGAGCTCCCATCGCCGGTGACCGTCCGGTAGTCGAAAGAGCCACGTCCTCCCTGGCCAGCGACACGCCATGGGGACTCCTCCCCATGGCGCTCCCGGGGGTTCCCCAGGTTACGATCCTCCCTGCAGGTCGACGACGCAGCCGTGTCGCGACCGTCCCCGAGCGCAGCAGCGCCCCGGGGCTGATCACGAGGAAGAGGGGACTCCCCATGACTGCTCCCGGGATGGGACTCGACAGCGAGCGCATCAAGAAGAACGCGCTCATCGCCATGATCGTCGGCTTCGTCTGCGGCGGCGTGCTGCCCGGCGTGCTGGGCCTGCTCGGTTACCTGAAGGCCGACCAGGAGCCGGCGACCGCGAAGAAGTTCACCAAGTGGGCCTGGATCGTCTTCGCCATCTGCTGGGTCCTGGCGATCATCCTCATCATCATCTACGTCGTGGTGATCGTCGCCGCCGTCAACAGCGGCGACTACACGACCTACTGAGCACCACCGCCCGGGCACAGCGGCCCGGACGCACGGAAGGCCCGGACCTCACGGTCCGGGCCTTCCGTCGTCAGCAGGGCCTCAGCCCTGCGTCAGGTTCAGTCCTGCTTGGACTCGCGACGATCCTCGGACCACTCCACGTGGAAGGTGCCCTCGGTGTCGACGCGCTGGTAGGTGTGCGCGCCGAAGTAGTCGCGCTGCGCCTGGACCAGGGCGGCCGGGAGACGCTCCGCGCGGACCGCGTCGTAGTAGGACAGGGTCGAGGAGAACACCGGGACCGGGAAGCCGGAGGCGGCGGCGTAGGCCACCACGCGGCGCCAGGCCGGGACGCACTTGGCGATCTCGGCGGTGAAGTACTCGTCCGCGAGCAGGAGCGCGAGCTCCGGGTTGCGGTCGTACGCCTCGGTGATGCGGTTGAGGAACTTCGCGCGGATGATGCAGCCGCCGCGCCAGATCTTCGCCATGTCGCCCAGGTTGATGTCCCAGCCGAACTCCTTGGCGCCGGCCGCGATCTCGTCGAAGCCCTGCGAGTAGGAGACCAGCTTCGCGGCGTAGAGCGCCTTCTGGAGGTCGTCGACGAACTGCGCCTCGTCGGCGATCTCGAGCTGCTGGGTCTCCGCCGGGAGGACCGCACGGGCGGCCTCGCGCTGCGCGGTGCCGCCGGAGGTGGAGCGCGCAAAGGTGGCCTCGGCGATGCCGGTGACCGGCACGCCCAGGGAGAGCGCGGTCTGCACGGTCCAGGCGCCGGTGCCCTTCTGGGCGGCCTGGTCGAGGATGACGTCCACGAACGGCTTGCCGGAGGTGGCGTCCTGGTGGTGGAGCACCTCTGCGGTGATCTCGATGAGGAAGGACTCGAGGTCGCCCTTGTTCCACTCGGCGAAGACGTCACCGATCTCGGAGGCGCCCTTGCCGAGCGCCTTGGACATGAGGTCGTAGGCCTCGGAGATGACCTGCATGTCGGCGTACTCGATGCCGTTGTGGACCATCTTCACGAAGTGGCCCGCGCCGTCCGCGCCCACGTGGGTGCAGCAGGGGGCGCCGTCGACGTGCGCGGAGATCTTCTCGAACATCGGGCCGAGGCGGTCGTAGGACTCCTTGGTGCCGCCGGGCATGATCGAGGGGCCGTTGAGGGCGCCCTCCTCGCCGCCGGAGACGCCGGAGCCCACGAAGTGCAGGCCCTTCTCGCGCAGGGCGGACTCGCGACGGATCGTGTCGGTGTACAGGGCGTTGCCCGCGTCCACGATGATGTCGCCCTCGTCCATGAGCTCGGCGAGCTCGTCGATGACGGCGTCCGTCGGGCCGCCGGCCTTGACCATGATGATCGCGACGCGCGGCTTCTGCAGGGAGGCGACGAACTCGGCGGCGGACTCCGAGGGGTAGAACTCGCCCTCGGTGCCGTAGGAGTCGATGACCTTCTCGGTCTTGCCGACGGAGCGGTTGTGGATCGCGACCTTGAAGCCGTTGCGGGCGAAGTTGCGGGCCAGGTTGGAGCCCATCACCGCCATTCCGGTGACACCGATGTCGGCGACATCAGCGGGGGACGGAGCGAAGCTTGCCATGGGATCTCCTCGGATCGGTGGGTGTGAACCGGGGAGGGTCGCCGCGTCCGCGGTGCGTCGCGCGCCCCGCCCCGGGGCATCGCAGACCATTCTAGGGACCTCGGCGGTCCTGTGTCGGAGCGTGCCACCGCTTGCGCCGCGCGCGGGGCCGTCACCGAGGCTCTTCCTGCGCCGACGGCGTGGGGAACCGGCCGTGGCCGGGGGTCCGCCGGTGTCGCCGCTCACAATCCGACGCCCTCCGAGGGGAGACCCACCATGTCCACCGTCCCGCCGCCTCCCGGCGCGCCGCAGCAGCAGCCCGTCCCGCAGGCTCCCGGGCCCCGCCCCGGGACGGATCTCGGCGCGGACCTCGGCGCCGCCCTCGCCTTCGCCGGCCGCTCCCTGCTGCGCAACCCCGCCGCGTTCCTCGTCGCGGGCGCCGTCTACGGGCTGCTGACCCTGATCGTGGTGGGCGCCTCGATCGCCGGGCTCGCCGTCTACATGGTCAACGCGATGCCCTCGGATCCGTACGCGGAGCCCGAGCTCGGGATGTTCGTCGCCGCCTACGCGATCATGTTCGGGATCCTGCTGCTCCTCGTGCCGATCATGCTGCTGTGGGAGTCCGGCACCGGCCGCGCCGGCGAGCTGATCCTCGAGGGCGGCCGCCCGAGCATCGGCCAGGCCCTCGTGGGCCCGGGCCGGATCATGCTCACCGCGCTGCTCATGGGTGTGATCGTCACGATCGGCACGTTCCTGCTCTACCTGCCGGGCCTCGTCGCCTCGATCGCCTTCTTCTACGCGATCCCGGCCGCCGCCCGCGGCGCCTCCCCCGTCGAGGCGCTCAAGCAGAGCGTGCGGCTGGTCCGCGCGAACCTCGTCACCACGATCGTCGCGTGGCTCGTGCTCTCCGTGATCGGCTCCGTCGCCGGGTCGCTGATCATCACGGTCATCGCGCTCGTCCCCTTCACGATCCTCTTCCAGCTGGGGATGTTCGAGCGCCTGAGCGGCCGGGAGCTCCCGGACCTGCGCAGCGCCTGAGGACTCACCTCGGCCGGTCCCGTCGGCCGATCCCGGGGCGCCCCGAGAGGGGCGCCACGTGAGGGGGCCGTCGGCCTCCTGCCCGGCGTAGCCTGGCGGGATGACCGACGGCCCCCTCATCGTCCAGAGCGACAAGTCCCTGCTGCTCGAGGTCGCCCACGAGCGCGCGGCCGCGGCGCGCGCGGCGATCGCCCCGTTCGCGGAGCTCGAGCGCGCCCCCGAGCACGTGCACACCTACCGGATCACCGACCTGGGCCTGTGGAACGCGCGCGCCGCCGGGTACGACGCCGAGTCCGTCGTCGCCGCGCTCGTGGACCACTCCCGCTACCCGGTGCCGCATGCGCTGCTGCTCGACGTCGCGGACACCATGGACCGCTACGGCCGCCTCCGCCTCGAGGCCGATCCGCACCACGGCCTCGTGCTGCGCACCACGGACCGCCCCGTGCTCGAGGAGGTGCTGCGCTCCAAGCGGGTCCAGGGCATGGTCGGCGCCCGGATCGACGAGGACACCTCCGCCGTGCACCCCTCCGAGCGGGGCGCCCTGAAGCAGGCGCTGCTGAAGCTCGGCTGGCCCGCGGAGGACCACGCCGGCTACGTCGACGGCGAGGCGCACCCGATCGCCCTCGCGGAGGACGGCTGGTCGCTGCGCCCCTACCAGCAGGAGGCCGTGGACGGCTTCCGCCACGGCGGCAGCGGCGTGGTCGTCCTGCCCTGCGGCGCGGGCAAGACGATCGTGGGCGCGGGGGCGATGGCCGCGATGGGCCGCACCACCCTGATCCTCGTGACGAACACCGTCTCCGCCCGCCAGTGGCGCGACGAGCTGCTGCGCCGCACCTCCCTCACCGAGGAGGAGATCGGCGAGTACTCCGGCGCGAGCAAGGAGATCCGTCCCGTCACGATCGCCACCTACCAGGTGCTCACGATGAAGCGGAAGGGCGTGCACCCGCACCTCGAGCTCATGAGCGCCCGCGACTGGGGTCTGATCCTGTACGACGAGGTGCACCTGCTGCCCGCGCCCGTGTTCCGGATGACCGCGGATCTCCAGGCCCGGCGCCGGCTGGGGCTCACCGCGACCCTCGTGCGGGAGGACGGCCGCGAGGGCGAGGTGTTCTCGCTGATCGGCCCCAAGCGCTACGACGCCCCGTGGAAGGACATCGAGGCGCAGGGCTACATCGCCCCCGCGGACTGCACCGAGGTGCGGGTCGCGATGCCCGCGGAGGACCGCATGGCCTACGCGATGGCGGAGCCGGAGGACCGTCCCCGCCTGGGCGCCGCGCACCCCGCGAAGATCCCGGTCGTCGAGCGGCTGGCGGCCCGGCATCCCGGGGAGCCGCTGCTCGTGATCGGCCAGTACCTCGACCAGCTCGAGGAGATCGCCGCGCACCTGGGCTCGGAGCTCATCACGGGGCAGACGAACGTGCGCCGGCGCCAGGAGCTGTTCGCCGCGTTCCGCAGCGGCGAGATCGACCGCCTGGTCGTCTCGAAGGTCGCGAACTTCTCCGTGGACCTCCCGGAGGCCTCGGTCGCGATCCAGGTGAGCGGTGCGTTCGGCTCGCGGCAGGAGGAGGCCCAGCGGCTGGGGCGCCTGCTGCGCCCCAAGGGCGACGGCCGCACCGCGCACTTCTACACCGTGGTCATGCGGGACACGCAGGACCAGGACTTCGCCGCGCACCGTCAGCGCTTCCTCGCCGAGCAGGGCTACGCGTACACGATCGTGGACGGCGAGGACCTCGCCGCCCCCGAGCGTGCGGCCGACGCCGGCTGACCCCGCCCCACCTGCCCGCCCGCGACCGGGGGCGGGGATACAGTGGCGCCAGATCGCATCCCTTCCCCCGCACCCATTCCCCAGGAGCGAGCCATGAGCACCGGACCCGAGAGCACCGACCATCCCGTCGCGCGTGATCCCCAGCCGATCGATCCCACCCCGACCGCGGGCACCGAGCCCGTCTCCCGGCCCGCGGAGCCGGCGCCCGCGCCGCGCCGCCGTGCGGAGACCTCCGAGCAGCCCCGCACCCCGGAGATCGAGGACGTCAAGACCGGCGGCGGCAAGACCGCCGGCATCTGGATCGCGCTGATCCTCGGCGCCGTGGTGCTCATCCTGCTGCTGATCTTCGTGATCCAGAACAACGTCAAGGCGACCTTCGAGTACTTCGGCGCGCAGTTCGATCTCCCGCTCGGCGTGGCGATGCTGCTCGCGGCGATCGCAGGCGCGCTGGTCATGGCGCTCGTGGGCTCCGTGCGGATCTTCCAGCTGAGCTGGACCATCCGCAAGCTCCGCAAGACCCAGACCAAGATCCAGAACGCCGTCCGCTGATCCGTCCAGCGGACGTCCAACCGATTCCCAGGCTGAGGGAGGACGGTGGGCGCCATGAACACCGCTGACCAGGAGTACGAGGCCCGACTGCTCGTCGTCGACGACGAGCCCAACATCCGCGACCTGCTCGCCACGTCGCTGCGCTTCGCGGGCTTCGAGGTGTTCACGGCGTCCACCGGCAACGAGGCGATCCGTGAGGCCACCGAGCACCAGCCGGATCTCGTCGTGCTCGACGTGATGCTCCCGGACATGGACGGCTTCACCGTCACCCGCCGCCTGCGCGACCGCGGCGAGGAGTACCCGATCCTCTTCCTCACCGCGCGCGACGAGACGCAGGACAAGGTCAACGGCCTCACCGTCGGCGGCGACGACTACGTCACCAAGCCCTTCAGCCTCGAGGAGGTCGTGGCCCGCATCCGGGCGGTGCTGCGCCGCACCCACGGCGCCGCGGAGGGCGCGGTCGAGAGCGCCCTCGTGGTGGGCGACCTGCGCCTGGACGAGGACTCCCACGAGGTCTACCGCGGCGACGTCGCGATCGACCTCTCCCCCACCGAGTTCAAGCTCCTGCGCTACCTCATGCTCAACGCCGGGCGCGTGGTCTCCAAGACCCAGATCCTCGACCACGTGTGGGACTACGACTGGTCCGGCGAGGTCGGCATCGTCGAGTCCTACATCTCCTACCTGCGCCGCAAGGTCGACGTGGTGGGCGACCCGATGATCCACACCAAGCGCGGCATCGGCTACGTGCTCCGCGCGGCCGAGTCCCGCTGACCCGCTCCCCGCAGCTCCCGTGGCCCTCCCGACCCTCCGAGCGCAGCGACCCGTGTCCCTCTGGACGCGGATCGTCGCGCTCATCTCCCTGCTGCTCGTGGCGGGCACGGTCATCACGGGCAGCCTCTCGCTGTTCCTCCTGAACCGGACCCTGATCCAGTCGGTCGACTCGAACCTGCACTCCGGCATGGGCGAGATGCTCTCCCTCGCGCAGAAGGAGATCTCCGAGGACGATCCGTCCGCGCGCTCCGGGTACATCCCCGTTGAGTACGCGGTGGAGATCCGCAACGAGCAGGGCGAGTCGATCGTCCACGAGGTCTTCCTCTACAACGACGACGACGTCACGGTCACCTTCCCGCAGCTCACGGACCAGCAGATCCTGGACCGCGGCGGGAAGCCGTTCACCGTGCTGGACTCCGCCGAGAACCGCTGGCGGGTCGCGGCGATGGTCAACACGGGGCCCGACGGCGGCACCGTCTACGTGGCGCTGCCGCTCACGGGCGTGGACCGCACCATGCACGAGATGGCCCTGATCATCGTGCTCGTGGGGACCCTCGTGGTGCTCGCGGGCATGGGGCTCGGCGGCTACATGGCGCACCGCTCCCTCGAGCCGCTGCAGGACGTCGAGGCGACCGCCTCCCAGATCGCCGGCGGCGACCTCTCGCGCCGTGTGCCCGTCACCGACACGAGCCTCGAGGTGCACGCCCTCGCGATCTCCCTGAACGAGATGCTCGTGCGCATCGAGCAGGCCTTCGCCGCGCAGTCGGACTCGGAGGAGCACGCGACGCGCAACGAGGCGAAGATGCGCCGCTTCGTGGGGGACGCCTCCCACGAGCTGCGCACCCCGCTCGCGGCGATCCGCGGCTTCGGCGAGCTGTACCGGATGGGCGCCCTGCGCTCGGACGAGGACGTCGCCCAGGCGATGCGCCGCATCGAGGACGAGGCCCGCCGCATGGGCTCCCTCGTGGAGAACCTGCTGCGCCTGGCCCGGCTCGACGAGAACCCGACGCTGGACCTCGCCCCCGTGGACCTCTCCGACGCGCTCTTCGACGCCGCCCAGGACCTCCGGGCGCTGGACCCGAGCCGCCAGGTCATGGTCGTGAACCTCGCCGGGGTGCCGCTGCCGGTCTCCCCGCACCAGAGCGTGGGCGTGCTCGGCGACGAGGCGTCCCTGCGCCAGGTGATCCTCAACCTCGTGGGCAACGCGAACCGGCACACGCCCAAGGGCTCCCCCGTGGAGATCGCGGCGGGCACCACGACCCGCGGCACCGTGCGGCTCGAGCTGCGCGACCACGGCGACGGCATCGAGGCGGACCAGCGGGAGAAGGTCTTCGAGCGCTTCTACCGCACCGACTCCTCGCGGGTGCGCATCGCGTCCCAGGGCGGCGGCGCGGGGCTCGGCCTCTCGATCGCGGCGACGATCGTGCAGCAGCACGGCGGCACGATCGGGGTCATGGAGACCGCCGGCGGCGGCGCGACCTTCTGGGTGGAGCTGCAGGCGGCGACCGTGGACGAGGAGCACCTCTCGACCCCGGATCAGGTGCGCCCGCTCACCGACTCCCCGTCCGCCGACTCCGAGGATCCCGGCCGCGAGTCCTGAGGCAGGCTCAGCACCTGTCCGGTGAAGCCCGGCGCGCCCCGGTCCCGGGTGTGTGCGTCGAGCAGGGCGAGCATCTCCTGCGCGGCCTGCCGGCCGGCGGCGTCGTGCGCCTCGACGCGGGGCGCGCCGCCCGGCGCCTCCTGCGAGAGCCGGAACGCGCCGGCCGGTGCCTGACCTGCCGGGGGCAGCGGATCCGCATGGCCGATCGGACCGAGCACGAGATCCGTCGGCACCATCTCGAGGCCGAGGTCCGCGGCGTGCTCGGCGGTGCGCCGGGCACGGGCGGCGGCCCGGTCCCGCAGCGGCACGCGCAGCCCCGACCGCAGGAGCGCCCGGGTGAGCTCCCCGGCGCTCACGAAGCGCACGCCGGCCGCCTCGAGGTCCCCGCGGGCGGACTCGGGCCAGTCGTAGTGGTCGAGGTCGAAGGCGCGCGGCGTCAGGCCGCAGCGTGCCGCCGCCGCGTGCAGCTCCTCGAGGGAGGCATCGGAGATCAGGTGCCCCCAGAGCAAGCCGTGGCGGGGCCAGCGCGGGGTGTCGGCGAGGACGGTCATCGTGCGCCGACGCTACTCGCATCGGCGCTCCGACGGGCGCCGGCGGGCGTGGCGGACCCGGCGAGGCGGCGCAGCACCGCCTCGAGCGGTCCGCGGCGGCCCGTGCGATGCCAGGCCGCCGCCGCCAGCAGGGTCACGAGCCACGTGAGCGCCATGATCGCGGAGGCGCCGGCGGAGCCGAGCCGTGCGCCGAGGTCGAGCATGTACGGCGGGAAGAGCAGGGAGGCGGCGAGCGACTGCGCGACGTAGGCGCTGAGGGCCGTCGCCCCGAGGGCGGTGAGCGCGGTGAGCGCGCGGCTCCTCCCCCACCGATCCGCGACCAGTGCGCACAGCGCCGCCGCGCCGACCGCCCCGGCGAGCCCGCTGACCTGGTGCAGCACCCCGAGAACGCCGAGCACCACCTCGTCGCCCAGCACCTCCTGCCGCGGGTCGAGGACGAGCACGGCGGTGAGCGGGACGGCGCCCGCGAGGCCCACGAGCACGCCCCAGCGGGCGAGCGTCCGCAGCTGGTCCGCGTTCTCGCGGGGCAGCTCCAGCAGCCGGAGCGAGGCGGCCACCGCGCCGAGCGCCATCGGCGCGAGCAGCCCGATCTGCTCGACGGGGGCGAAGGCGAGGGAGCGCAGCGCCTCGTGCGCGCGAAGCGTGACGCCCTCGCCCCAGCTGCCCGCCGCGGCGGTCGGGTAGCCGTCCCCGCCGCCGAGGGCGATGGTCGCGTCGACCCAGCCCCAGAGCCCGAGCGGGGCGAGGCAGACCATGGCCGCGAGCAGCAGGGCGAGGCGGCCCCGGGTCGCGAGCAGGGCGCAGGCGGTGCCGATCACCGCGTAGGAGACGAGGATGTCCCCGCTGAACAGCAGGATCGCGTGGAGCATGCCGATCGCGCCGAGCACCGTGAAGCGGCGCAGCATGCGCAGGGCGAAGCGGCCCGGCCGCTCCCCCGCCGCGAGGGACCGGCGGTGCATGATGCCGATCCCGTAGCCGAAGAGCAGCGCGAACAGGGGGAAGCCGCGGTTGTCCGCGAGCAGGGCGACGAGCACGTCCACGGCGCGGTCCCCGGCGGAGGCGTGGGTCTGCTTCAGCAGCACCGTCCAGCGGTCGCCGTGGAGCCAGCCGACGGTGTTGGCGAGGGCGATGCCCAGGAGTGCCGCGCCGCGGGCGAGGTCCGGCCCGGCCGCGCGCTGCGCGAGCGGGACCGAGCCGACGCTCACCGGGCGGCGGGGGTGCCCTGGTGGTGGCGCAGCAGCCAGCGGTCCCCCTCACGCAGCCAGAGCGAGCTGCGCAGCACCCGTGCGCCGTCGGCGTCGCGGGTCGTGAAGGTCAGCAGGACCACGCCGGGGGCGATCTCGTCGGCCACGAGGTCCTCCGCCTCGACGCCCTGGAGCGGGCCGATCTCCTCGAGGATCTCCTCGCGGGTCCAGGCGCGGCCGCTCGCGCCGATCTCCGAGAACCGGGGGTGCAGGAGGGCGGCGGCGCTCGGCGGGTCGGAGCGCAGGCGGTCGTCGAGCAGGGCGAGCTCGTGGGCGGTGACCTGCTCGAGGACGGTGCCGAGGGTCGGGTCCGGGCCCGTGCCCTCGGGCGCGCCGCAGCGGGCAGGCGGGGCGGGGGCGTCGCCGGGTCCTGCCTCGTCGAAGAGGCTGAAGAGGTCGTCCACCGCGGGCGCAGCGGGCGCTGCGGGGGCGGACGCGGGGCCGACGCGAGCCGCCGTCGGCCCTCCGCCCGCACCCCGGTAGCCGGGGCCGACCTCCGGATCCTGCTTCTTGGAGTAGGCAGTCGCGGCGGCGTTGGCGCGGCGGTCCGCCGCCTCGTTCATCGCATGGCCGGCGTGGCCCTTGACCCATTCGAACTCGACGCTGCGGCCCACGAGGGCGCGGTCGATCGCCTGCAGCAGCTCGACGTTCATGACGGGCTTGCCGTCCTTCTTGCGCCAGCCCTTGCGCTTCCAGCCCGGCATCCACTTCGTCACGGAGTTGATGACGTACTGGCTGTCGCACAGCACGTGCAGGTGCTGATCGGCGTCCACCGCCGTCGCCTCGAGGAGGTCGAGGACGGCCTTGAGCTCGCCCATGTTGTTCGTGCCGTGGGGCCAGCCGCCCGCGCGCCACGTACCCTCGTCGATGTACCAGGCCCAGCCGGCGGGACCGGGGTTGCCGAGGGCGGAGCCGTCGGCCGCAGCGGTGATCGTCATGGCCGCCATCGTTCCACAGCCAGGAGGGACACCCGCCGTGAGCACGCTGTCGTCGCTGTGGCATTCCCCGCGCCGCCGCCTGCTCGGCAGCGCCCTGATCGGTGCCGTCGCCGCGGTCCTGACGGGACTGCTCGCCGGTCCGGCACTCGCCGCGATGACCGGGGTGACCGTGGCGGAGGTCGTGTTCCTCGTGTCCTCGCTCGCGGCGGTCCTGCCGATGGACGCGGAGAGGACTCGTGCGAACGCCCGCCGCGAGGACCTGCGGCCGGTCGCCGACGAGGCGCTCGTCGCGGCGCTGTGCGTGCTCGCCGTGATCACGATGGTGACCCTGCACCTCGGGGCGGGCGGCGCGGCCGTCAGCACGATCGGCTCGGTGATCACGCTCGTGGGGGTGTTCGGCGCCTGGGCCTGCATCCAGCAGACCTACGCCCTGCACTACGCCTACCGGTACTACCTCGAGGAGTCGGGCATCGATTTCCATCAGGACGTCGACCAGGAAGGTGCCGACGCCCCGACCTTCGGAGACTTCCTCTACTTCAGCTACGCGATCGGCATGACCTACGGCGTCACCGACAACGACGTCTCCGACCGCGCGATCCGCATGATCGCGTGGCGCCACGCGGTGATCTCCTTCGCCTTCGGCACGATCCTGCTGGCCGCGGCGGTGAACCTCGTGGCGGGCTTCTTCAGCCCGGCGGGCTGAGCGCTCCCCGGCTCAGGCGGTGCGGGCCCAGACCCGCGAGCGCCACCGCAGCACGGCGAGGGCGCCGCCGAGCACGACCACCGCCCCGATCGCGGTCCCGATCGGGACCGCGAAGACCCCGGCTCCGAGCAGTCCCGCCACCACCACCGGGATGCCCATGCCGACCATCGCGGCGACGTAGAAGCAGGCGTAGGAGATGCTCGCGCGGGCCCAGAGCACCGTCGAGGAGTGGTGCAGCGCGTCCCGGCCCACCCAGATGTGGGACCACAGCACGGCCCCCGCCCACATGACCGCATCCGGTCCGAGGGGCCGGGTGACGATCGCGTCGTCGTACGGAACATGGTGCGCGTGCAGGAGGATCACGATCGCCGCGAGAGCCAGCAGGAGGAGCTGCAGGGCGAGGACCAGCCCGGTGCGGGCGCGCACGTGGGCGGCCCGGCCGATCCCGAGGCTCCCGCGCAGGGCGGCCTCGCGCAGCGGCTCCCGCGCCCCGAAGGCGACCGGGACGCCCACCGCCATGAGGATCGGCACGACCCCCACGAATGCGATGCCGCCGAGGGCGAGCAGCAGCACCACGAGGGCGAGCGCGCCGCCGAACCACAGGACGGGACGCTGGAGGACGAGGTCGAGCCGGAGGGCGCGGAGGGACGGGGACTCGTGACGCGCGGTGCGCGGTGCGGTCGTGGTCATCGGACGGCTCCGGTGGTGGTGCGCGCGGCGAGGGTGAGCCGGACCAGTTCCCCGAGGTCCGGGGTGCGCAGGGCGGTCCTCGACGGCAATCCCACGGCGTCCTCGCTGCGCATCAGCAGCTCCGCGGCGCCGCTCGCCCCGAGCGGCCTGGTCCCCGGCGGTGCCTCGGAGGCCATGGGGGAGGTCGCGACGACGTGCTCCTCGAGCAGCTCGTCCACGGCGCCCTCGAGCACGGTCCGTCCCGCATGGAGCACCATCAGGTGGTCGGCGAAGCGGTCCATCCCCTCGAGATCGTGGGTCGACAGGACGATCGAACGCGAGGGGTCCTCGGCGAGGAGGTCGCGGAGCAGGTCGATCAGCGTCGCCCGGGCGAGCGGGTCGAGCCGGGCGAGCGGCTCGTCGAGGAGCAGCAGCCGGGGGCCTGTCGCGAGTGCGTGGGCGAGGGAGAAGATCGTGGCCCGGCCCGCGGAGAGCGAGCGGATCATGGCCTTTGGGCGGATCCCGTTGCTGCCCAGCATCTCGAGGAAGGCCTGCCCGTCGAAGTCGTCGCCGAGTCGGCGATGCAGGGCGACGACGTCCCGGGCGTGCCACTCCCCGGGGAGGAGGGGCTCGTCGGGGACCAGTGCGACGCCGGGAGGGGCGGGCAGCTCGGCCGGCCCGACCGTGCTGCCCAGCACCTCGATCGTGCCGGCGACGGGGCGCACGGCGCCGACGAGCGCACGCAGCAGCGTGGTCTTCCCTGCCCCGTTGGAGCCGACGAGCGCGGTGATCATGCCCTCGGGGGCGTGGAGGTCGGCGTCCTCGAGGGCGCGGGTGGGGTCGTGGAACCTGTTGCGGAGATGCGGGAGGTCCACGGCGAGGTGCTCGACACGGACGGCGGGGGTGGGGGTCATCGCTCCTCCTCGAGGGCCCGCGCGAGACGGTCCCGGAGCTCGGGTGAGGGGATCCCGGCGGTGCGGGCGGTGCGGGCTGCGTCGGCGAAGGCGGCGTCGATGCGCTCGAGCGCGCGCTCGCGGAGCTCGTCCTCGGCCTGGGCGCGCACGAAGACGCCCTTGCCGCGCACGGCGTCGGCGAGGCCGTCGGCCACGAGCTCGTTGTAGGCGCGGGTCGTGGTGATGACGCTGACCCGGAGGTCGCGCGCGAGCACCCGGATCGAAGGCAGCGCCTCCCCCGGGGCGAGGTCACCGCGCAGGATCGCCTCGGCCAGGCGGACACGGATCTGCTCGAAGAGGGGCTCGGGCGCAGAGGGGTCGAGCTGGATATGCATGCCCCTCACCCCGCCCCCGCCAAGCGCTCTCACTGTTCATAGACACTATGAACAGTGAGAGCGGTTCCGTCAAGCGGCATCGTGCGGCACGGGCCGGACCTCAGCCGACGGGGCGCTCGTAGGTCGCGTAGACGTGGGCGCGGCGGAAGCCGACGGCGTCGTACAGCCGGGTCGCGCCGGTGAGGGACTCGGCGTCCACCTCGAGCTGCGCGCCCGTGAAACCGGCCTCCGCGCCGGAGGCGAGGGTGCGGGCGAGGACGGCGCGGGCGAGTCCTCTCCCGCGGGCCTCGGGCCGGGTGCCGACGAGGGCGACGTGCAGCACGCCGGGACGGTCCTCGGAGGTGATCGCGTAGGCGAGGACGGTGCCATCGGCGTCCACGGCGATCGTGCTGTGCTGCGGGCGCGCGGTGTGCGAGGTGGTCCACAGCTGCCAGGTCTCGGCGTCGATCGGCGTGGAGCCCCAGTGGTCGGCGAAGGCGGCGACGTGGGCGAGGCGCACGGCCTCGCTGCGCTCCGCGGACGGGGCCACGAGCTCCACACCCTCCGGGGCGGGCACCTCGAGGACGACGCCGGGGAGCCCGCGCTCCATCTCGAGCCAGGAGCGCACCCGGCGGTAGCCGCGCCGCTCGAGCACGGGGCGGACGTCGGCCCCGCCGGTGCCCGCGTCGCCGCCGGAGCGGGGGTCCCGGCCACCACCCGTGCGCAGCACGGCCGGGACGCCCGGGTGCCGCTCGGCGGCGATCGCCGCGCCGCGGGTCTCGATCCGCCCGAGGATCCCGGTGCCGTGACCTCGGCGCCGGTGGGAAGGGTGCACGCCGCCGCTCAGCTGGACGCGGGCACGACCGTCGCGGTCCGGCGCGGCGGAGACGGTGACGAGCCCGAAGCCGATCAGCTCCTCGCCCGCGCGCACGGCGACAGTGTCATGCTCGAGGTCGAGCCGCGGGGTGCGGAGCCATTCGTGCATGCTCGGCTCCTCGACGGGTTCGCCGAGCTCGTCGTGGCGGTCGATCGCGTTGAGCAGGGCGGTCAGCGCGGGCACGTCCGCGGCGCTCAGGGCGGACCAGGTCACGGGGGCGTCGGCGACGTTCACCGGCTCATTCTAGGGAGCCCTTCGCCGGCTTCCTGTCGACGCTCACATGGCTGCGGGAGTCCACGGTGAAGGCGGAGCGTCCCAGTCTGCCCAGCGCGACTCCCGCTGAAGCCGGGCGAGCGGCGCGTCGGCGTTGCGGAAGCAGGCCACCTGTTGCTCCCGGCTGAGCAGGTTCGTGATGGTGGTGAAGACGAGGGAGACGAGGGAGAGCCCCGCCCCCGGGCTCAGCCCTCCTGCTCGTACGCGGCGGCCTTCTCCTGCACGGCGCGGAGCCGGGCGAGGTCGAGCTTGCGGCCGCGCTCGAAGTCGACGATGCCGTTCTTCTCCTGGAAGACGTCCGTCATCTGCGTGTAGCAGTAGGCGAACATGCGCGGGTCCTCGAGCAGCACACGGGTGAGGCCCTCGAAGCGCTCGTAGAGCTCCTCCTCGGAGGCGATGCGCTGGCCGTAGCCCCAGGACTCGGCGGCATTGTTCCCCGCGCGCTCCGCCTCCGCGGCCCGGCGGGCCTCCTCCTCGTTCCACCAGATGCCGCCGTACTCGGAGACGAAGTAGGGCTGGCCGGCGTAGGGCAGGGAGAAGCCGCCGTCCGCGTAGGGGTAGTCGTCCGGGCCCAGGTCGCGGCGGTTCGCGAAGGGCTTCCCCTCGGCGAGGCCCGCCTGCTCGACGCGGAAGCGCTCCGGGTCCTGCTCGTAGGAGTGGGAGTCGTAGACGTCCGCCCCGCGCACGCGGTGGGAGTAGCCGGAGGCGTCGAGCACGGGGCGGGTGGGGTCGGCGAGCTTGGTCGCGTCGTACATCGCCTGGGTGACGTCGTCGAGCTGGGTGAGGCGGTCGTGGAGCAGCTGGTGGGTCTCGTTCAGCGGGCACCAGCCGATGATCGAGGGGTGGTTGCGGTCGCGGGAGACGGCCTCGACCCACTGCCCGATGAAGGAGGCGGTGGGCTGCTGGTTGTCGCCGTCGGGCCCGCGGCCGGAGACACCCCAGTCGCCGAACTCGCCCCAGGTGAGGTAGCCGTGGAGGTCCGCCCAGAAGTGCATGCGCTCCTCGAAGACCTTCTGGTGCAGGCGGGCGCCGTTGAACCCGGCCTCGAGGGCGAGGCGGATGTCGGTCGTGAAGGCGGAGTCCTCCGGGGTGGTCATGAAGGTCTCCTCCCAGTAGCCCTGGTCGAGGACCAGGCGCTGGAAGACCTTCTCGCCGTTGATGCGGTACTCGTGGCCGCTCAGCGTGGTGGAGCGCAGACCCGCGTAGGAGGAGACCTCGTCGATCACGGCGCCGTCGGCCCCGCGCAGCGTGAGGGTCAGCGCGTAGAGCTCGGGGGTGCCGGGGCCCCAGAGGCGCACGGCGTCCTCGGGGATGGTGAGCTCGAGGTGGGGCGCGAGGTCGAGGTCGGCGCGGACGCTCGTGCGGGCGATCTCGCCGCCGCCGGGCTCGCTCGCGACCACCTCGATGCTCGTGCCGGGGACGGCGCGATTCAGGGGCACGTCGAGAGCGAAGGAGTGCGAGGCGAGCGACGGGGTGATGCGCACGGTGCGGATCTCGTGCGCGGGGACGCCCTCGAGCCAGACCGTCTGCCAGATCCCGGTGGTGCGGGGGTAGTTGGCGTGCGTGGGACGGAACCAGGTGGACTGCTTCCCGCGGGCCTGGGCCGCGTCGCGCGGGTCGCGGGCGCGGATCACGAGGGTGACCTCGGCGCCGGGGCCCACACCGGGGACGGTCGAGAGGTCGACGCCGAAGGAGGTGAAGCCGCCGCGGTGGCGGGCGACCTCCTGGCCGTTCGCCCAGATCGTCGCGTCGTGGTCGACGGCGCCGAGGTGGAGGACGGGCCGCAGCCCCTCCCAGGTGGCGGGGACCGTGATCGTGCGGCGGTACCAGACGGCCTCGAGGAACTCCCGCTCGCCGATCCCGGAGGCGGCGGTCTCCGGGGCGAAGGGGACGGTGATGGTGCGCTCGAGCTCGCGCTCGATCAGTCCGCGCTCGCGACCGGTGTCGCCGCGGTCGATCTCGAACTGCCAGGTGCCGTTGAGGTTCAGCCAGGCGGCCCGGTGGAACTGGGGGCGCGGGTGCTCGGGGCGCGGGACGTCGGCCGCCTCGGAGAGCGGGGCGTCGAGCGCGGAGGCGAGGGCGTCCGCCCGGGCGAAGAGAGCGGCCAGCTGCTCGGGCAGCGCGGGGGTGGTGGTCACGAGGACTCCTGGGATCGACGGTGATCGGGGGCGTGCGGGTGACGCCGGGGACCATTCCACCGCAACCGCCACAGGATTGCAACGTGGGAATCCCGGCGTGGACTGGGGCCGACGGCGGCGCCGCCGTCCAGGGCGCCCGCTCAGGCGCCGGCGCTGCTCGAGCCGCGCACCACCAGCCGGTGCGCCACGATCCGCTCGGTGCCCGCGCCGTCCTCCGCGAGGGCCGCGTCGAGGGCCGCGTCGACGAGGGCGTCGAGGTCCGGGGCGATCGTCGTCAGCCCCGGTCGCGACCAGGCGGATTCCGCGATGTCGTCCCAGCCCACGACGGCCACGTCCTCCGGGACCCGCAGCCCGCGCTCCTGCAGCGCATGCAGCGCGCCGAGCGCGAGCAGGTCGTTGCCGCCGATCACGGCGTCGAAGCGCAGGCCCTCCTCGAGCACGGCGAGCAGCGCGTCCCGCCCCGCCTCGCGGGTCCAGCCCGGGGCCTCCCGCTGCAGCTGCTGATCGGGGTGGAGCTCCGCGAAGCGCACCGCCGCCCGGAAGCCCGCCAGACGGTCCGTCGCCGTCGACCGCACCGCGGACTCGGCGCCGAGGAACAACAGCCGCGAGCGGCCCTCGGCGACGAGATGACGGACCACGTCGGCCGCGGAGGCGGCGTTGTCGATCACCACGTGGGTGACCTCGCGGGAGGCGGGCAGCAGCTCCCCCAGCAGCACGAGGCGCGGCCCGCCCTCGCGGTGCGGGAGCACCGAGGGGTCCAGCGCCGAGGGCGAGATGACGACGGCGTCCACGGGCCGGCGCACGAGGCCGCGCACGTGGGCGAGCTCCGTCTCCGGGCTGTGCAGGGACACCTCGACGCTCACCGTCCAGCCACGCTCACGGGCGGCGGACTGCATGCGCTCGGCGAGGCGGGCGAAGTACGGGTTCTGCAGCTCCGGCACGACGAGGGAGAGCGTGCGCGTGGGGCCGCCGCGCAGGTCACGACCCAGGGCGTTGGGCACGTAGCCCAGCTCGTCGATCGCCGCGAGCACCCGGTCACGGGTCTCCGCCCGCACCACCGGCCGCTCGTTGACGACGTTCGAGACGGTCTTCCAGGACACCCCGGCGCGCTGCGCCACGTCCTTGATGCTCACCCTGCGCGCCACGTCGGCCTCCTCGTTCGTGCTGCCGGAATCATCCCATGAGCGGTGGGCCGCACGGATATGTCACAAGCGGGGGCCGCTCCGGTGACCTGGGGCGTCGCAGGGCCTAGAGTCGATGGAGCGTGCCGTCCTCCCGCCGCGGCACAGGTCCCACCCGCACGCGGTGGTGACAGCGCCGGCCGGAGGCCGCGTCCCGGAGATCCCTTCCCTGACGCGCCGGGCGGAACGAACCTCCAGAACGGATACCCGTTGACCTCCCCCGACTTCGCCCAGCTCGGCGTCCCCGCCGACCTCGTCGCCGCCCTCGCCCCGCAGGGCATCACGACCCCCACCCCCATCCAGTCCTCCACGCTGCCGGACTCCCTCGCCGGCCGCGACCTGCTGGGCCGTGGCCGCACCGGTTCCGGCAAGACCTACGCCTTCCTGCTGCCGCTCGTCGCGCGGCTGCTCGCCGACCCGCGTCGCCGCTCCGCGCGCCGCCCCCGCTCCCTGATCCTCGCTCCCACCCGCGAGCTGGCCTCCCAGATCGCCGAGTCGCTGCGACCGCTCGAGAAGGCCGTGGGCCTCCGCAGCACCGTCGTGTTCGGCGGCGTGGGTCAGAACCCGCAGGTGCAGGCGCTCGCCGGCGGCGTCGACGTGCTCATCGCCTGCCCGGGCCGCCTCCTGGACCTCATGGGCCAGGGCCACGCGGACCTCGGCGGCGTCGAGATCACCGTCATCGACGAGGCCGACCACATGGCCGACATGGGCTTCCTGCCGATGGTGCGCCGCATCCTCGCCGCGACCCCGAAGAAGGGCCAGCGGATGCTGTTCTCCGCGACCCTCGACTCCGGCGTGAACAAGCTCGTCAAGGAGTTCCTGCACGAGCCCGTCACCCACTCCGCGGATCCGGCGACGAGCCCCGTGGGCACCATGGAGCACCACGTGCTCGAGGTGGCCGCGAACGACCGCTTCGACGTGCTGCGCGACCTCGCCGCCGCCCCCGGCCGCACCATCATGTTCACCCGCACCAAGTACGGGGCGAAGAACATGGCCCGCAAGCTGCGCGCCCAGGGCGTGGGCGCCGTGGAGCTCCACGGCAACCTCTCCCAGGGTGCCCGCACCCGCAACCTCGAGGCCTTCAGCGACGGCACCGCCTCGACGCTCGTGTGCACCGACATCGCCGCGCGCGGCATCCACGTGGACGAGGTGGGCCTCGTGGTCCACGCCGATCCGCCGGTCGAGCACAAGGCGTACCTGCACCGCTCGGGCCGCACGGCCCGCGCGGGCGAGAGCGGCACCGTCATCACGGTGCAGACGCCGGACCAGAAGAAGGACGTCCACGACCTCATGCGGAAGGCGAACATCCGCCCGACGCACCACCAGGGCGTCCGCGTGAGCAGCGACGTGCTGCGCGACCTCGCCCCGGGCGAGCGCATCATCTCCGACTCCCCCGTCGAGGCGCCCTCCGGCGAGCAGCCGCAGCAGGCCTCCTCCGGTGGCGGCCAGGGCGGTCGCGGCGGTCGCGGCCAGGGCGGCGGTCGCGGTCAGGGCGGCGGTCGCGGTCGCGGTCGCGGCGGTCGCGGCCAGGGCGGCGATCGTGAGCATGGTGGTCGCGGCGACGGCGAGCAGAGCGGTCGCTCCGGCGGTCGCGGACGCTCCGGCGGCCAGGGCCGTTCCGGCGGTCAGGGACGCTCGGGCGGTCGCCAGGGCGGCTCCTCCGGCGTCTACTCGACCTCGAGCGGCGAGCGGCCGAGCGGCGGCCTCGCGGCCTTCTCCTCCGGTCGCGGCCGCTGATCCGACCTCGCACGAACGGCCTCGGGCCAGTGGCACCGCCACCGGCCCGAGGCCGTTCCCCTATGGTGGGCGGTATGCCGCAGCAGACCCCGCCCCGCTCGATCGACCAGGTCCTCGCCGAGGCCCGCGCCGGCGCGAGCCCCGTCGAGCCGGAGGCGCTGCCCGCGGCGATCGCGCGCGGCGCCCACGTGTTCGACGTGCGCTCGGCCGTGACCCGGGAGCCGGAGGGTCACATCCCGGGGGCGGTGGTCGTGGAGCGGCTCGTCCTCGAGTGGCGCCTGGACCCGCAGGGCGCATGGCGGATGCCGGGCGGTCCGGGCTACGACGACGAGGTGGTCGTGGTGTGCAACGAGGGCTATCACTCCTCGCTCGCGGCGCGGGACCTGCGGGCGCTCGGCTTCCACCGGGCGACGGACCTGCGCGGCGGCTTCCGCGCCTATGCGGCGGCCGGGCTGCCGGTGGCCGCGGAGCCGGACCGGTACGTGGACTGACCTCCCGCCCGGCCGGTGCTCAACGCAGCTCGCGCTTGAGGATCTTGCCGGTCGCCGTCATCGGCAGCTGCGTCTCGAGCACGATCTCGCGCGGGTACTTGTAGTCCGCCATCTGCTCCTTGGCCCATGCCGTCAGCTCCTCGACGCCGATGCTCGCGCCGTCGGCGAGGATCACGTGGGCCCGGACCTCCTCGCCGAGCCGGTCGTGGGGGACGCCCACCACGGCGGCGAGGGAGACCTGCTCGTGGCCCATGAGCACCTCCTCCACCTCGCGCGGGTACACGTTGTAGCCACCGCGCACGATCATGTCCTTCGAGCGGTCCACGACGTAGTAGAAGCCCTCCTCGTCGCGCCGGCCCAGGTCACCGGTGCGGAACCAGCCGTCGCGGAGGACGGCCTCGGTCTCCTCGGGGCGGCGGAGGTAGCCGGTCATGACGTTGTGGCCGCGCACGATGATCTCGCCGATCGCGTCGGCCCCCTCGACCCGGCCCCAGTCGGGGTCCGTCGGGTCGATGAGGTCCATCTCCACGCCCCACACCGGCAGCCCGATCGAGCCGGGGCGGGGGCGGTCCGCGAGGGAGAAGCTCGCCACCGGGGAGGTCTCGGAGAGGCCGTAGCCCTCCATGATCGAGATGCCGAGGCGCTCGCGCACCTCGCGCAGGATCTCCACGGGCAGCGGCGCCCCGCCGGAGACGCCGAGGCGCAGGTGCTCGGTGAGACGCTCGGCGATCCCCTCTCCGCCACCTGCGGAGAGCTGCCGCAGCAGCGCCCACCACATGGTGGGGACGCCGGCGAAGACGGTCACCCGGTGCGCGAGCAGGAGGTCGAGAGCCTGCTGCGGGTCGAAGCGGGGGAGCAGCACGAGGGTCGCCCCGAGCGAGAAGCCGGAGGTGAGGTTC
This sequence comes from Brachybacterium sp. SGAir0954, assembly GCF_005490785.1. Classification (GTDB taxonomy): domain Bacteria; phylum Actinomycetota; class Actinomycetes; order Actinomycetales; family Dermabacteraceae; genus Brachybacterium; species Brachybacterium rhamnosum. The sequence goes on from NZ_CP027295.1 coordinate 3,300,600, forward strand.
ACCGTCGCGCCGAAGGTGTGGAACAGGGGCAGCGCGACGAGGTGGGTGTCCGCCCCCGGCTTGGAGTCGAACAGCCGGTTGCAGGTGAGCGCGTTCATCAGCTGGTTGGAGTGGCTGAGCTCGGCGCCCTTGGGACGGCCGGTGGTGCCGGAGGTGTAGAGCACGACGGCGGTGTCCGTCTCGCGGCGCTGGACGGTCTCGAAGCGCGTGGGGAGCTCGGCGACGGCCGCGGCGAGGGTGGGCACGCCCTCGTAGGGGCTGGGGGTCGCCGGATCCGCCGTCATGAGCACGACCTGCGGCGGCCGGGCCGCCTCGCGGGCGCCCTCGACCATGAAGCGGCCGATGGGCAGCTCCTCGGTGCCCTCGAAGCAGAGGGCGGCGACGGCCTCGGCGTCGTCGAGGAAGTAGGTGATCTCGCGCGGCTTGCTCAGCACGTTGATGGGGACGACGACGGCGCCGACCTTGAGGATGCCGAAGTAGGCGATCGGGAACTGCGGGAGATTGGGGCAGCTGAGCACCACACGGTCCCCGGGGACCACGCCGAGGGAGACCAGGAGGTGGGCGACCCGGTTCGCGGCGGCGTCGACCTGGGCGTAGGTCAGGGAGGTCTCCCCGAGCACGAGGGCCGGGTGGTCGGGGACGGTGCGGGCGCTGTCCTCGAGGGCGACGGCGAGGTTGTACATGGGTTCTCCTCCACGGACGACGGTGTCAGGGTGGCCACACGATAGCGGGGCCGCGTCGATGTCGGCCCTGCCACAGCCGACGATTCGTCAGTTGCGCGAGTGACGAAACGTCGGGGAGGATGGCCGACGTGCCGACACCTCCCCACCCCGCACCGAGCGGTGCCGCCCCTGCGGGCGCTCCCACCGAGCCACAGCTCGCCGCCGCCGCGGACACCTTCTCGATGCTCGCGAGCCCGGCTCGGCTGCATCTCGTGCAGCTCATGAGCACGGGCCGCTACGACGTGGGCGAGCTCGCCGAGAAGGTGGGCCTGAGCCTGCCCACCACGAGCCAGCACCTGCGCAAGCTCCGGCTCACCGGCATCGTCTCCGCGACTCGTGAGGGCCGGCACAGCTACTACACGGTGGACGATCCGCACGTGGTGGAGCTCGTCGAGCAGATCTTCGAGCACATCGCCCCCGACGGCTCGCTCGCCCCCGATCCCCCGCGCAAGGAGCGCCGATGACCACCACCACCCGTCCCGCCTCGGAGCGCGTGGACCTCACGAGGTTCGCGTGGCTGTCGATCGCCGCCGCGATCCTCACGATCTCCCTCAAGGCCGGCGCCTGGGTCATGACGGGCTCCGTCGGCCTGCTCTCCGACGCCGCCGAGTCCGTCGTCAACCTCGTCGCCGCCGTCGTCGCGCTGATCGCCCTGCGGGTCGCGATCCGTCCCGCGACGGAGCGCTTCCTCTACGGCCGCGCGAAGGCCGAGTACTTCTCCGCCGCGGTCGAGGGGGTCATGATCTTCGTGGCGGCGGCCGTGATCCTCGTGAGCGCCGTCGAGCGCTTCATCCACCCGCGGCCGATCGAGAACGTCGGCTGGGGCCTCGCGATCAGCGTCGTCGCGAGCCTCGTCAACGGCGGCGTCGCCCTGGTGCTGCTGCGCGCGGGCCGCACGCACCGCTCGATCACCCTGCGGGCGGACGGCAAGCACCTCATGACCGACGTCGTCACCAGCGCAGGCGTGCTCGTGGGCGTCGCGCTCGTGGTCATCACCGGCTGGGACCGGCTGGACCCGGTCGTCGCGTTCCTCGTGGGCGTGAACATCATCGTCACCGGCGTCGGCCTGATCTCGGAATCCGTCTCGGGACTGCTCGACAAGGCGCTGCCGGAGGAGGAGAACGAGGTCATCACCGAGATCCTCCGACGTCGCACCGACGGCACGGTCACCTTCCACGGCCTGCAGACCCGCGAGGCGGGCCAGGAGCGCTACATGAACGTGCACGTGCTCGTGCCGGACGAGTGGACGGTCAAGCAGGGCCACGACTACATCGAGGAGCTCGAGACGGAGCTCATGACGGCTCTGCCGTCGCTGCGCGTGCTCACGCACCTCGAGCCGATCTCCGATCCGGCGAGCTACGAGGACATCCCCGAGGCGCACGTCCCGATCCACGGGGACGACGAGACGGCACTGCGGCCCCCGCAGGCCTGACGGTCGCGTCCCCTACGGTGACCGGGACGCCGAGCGGGGATCTCGGCCGAGCGACGAGCATCAGGGGGATTCCATGACCACCTCACCCATCGCGCCTGATCCGCGGCGGGGCACCGGCCGCAGGGACCCGTCGTGCAGGGCGAGCTCGTGCCGGTCGTGCAGCCCTACGGCATGCCACAGCAGCAGGCCGGGCATCCTCAGCACGCGCCGCTCCATCCCGGGCCGATCCAGCCGTACGCGGCACCGGCCGCCTACGGCCCTCCCCCGGTGATGATGAGGTCGGCGCCGAAGAGCGTGGGCGTGACCTTCGTGCTCACCTTCTTCTTCGGGGTGCTGGGCATGTTCTACGCGACGACCTCGGGCGCGCTGATCCTGCTGGGCGTGACGCTCGGCGCGATCGTGCTCGCGGTCGTCGTGATCGGCATCCTCTGGGTGCTGACACTGGGCTTCGGCGCCGCACTCTTCGCCTTCGTCCCGCTCATCGGGGTCGCGGCGTGGATCACGAGCATGATCTGGGGATGCATGGCCGCCTCGCGGCACAACGAGCGGCTGGCGGCGCAGTACGCCGCGGCCGGCTACCGCCCGCCGGGGTACTGAGCCGCACCGTCCCGGGACGCGGGGCAGCGACTCAGAACGGCGGGTCGGGTTCCGTGGGTGGTGGCGGTTCATCACCGCGGAAGGCATCGCCCGGTGGACCGTTCCGGCCCGCGGTGATCGCCTCGGCGACGCGGATCCTCTCCTGGAACCGGTCCCAGACCCGCTGGTACGTCGCGGCGAGGACGCTGGTGACGAGGTCGGAGTTCTTCTGGACGTCCACCCAGTCGATGCCGCCGGCAGCCCACCGCGTGGAGGTGCCGTCCGGGGAGCGCTGGGGGTCCAGCGCGCCGTCCGTCTTCATCCGGTGGTGGCTCCGGCAGAGCCCGTGGAGGTTCTCCGGCGAGGTGGGGCCGCCCGCGGCGGGATCGAGATGGTCGAACTCCTCGATGTGGTCCCATTCCCCCACGTGGAGCACGGTGCGATCGCAGCCCGGCACCGCGCACACGGGGTCGATGAGCCTCAGGTGCTCGATCATCGCCGCGCTGGGCCGGTACTGCTGGGCCGCGACCGGCAGGAACTCGCCGGTGATCGGATGGGTCAGGACGCGATGCCACACGGTCGCCCGGGCGCAGAGCGTGCGGGCCATGTCGATCGGGATCGGATGCACTCCCTCGAGCGTCGCGGGGGCGTCCGACATGCCGAGCAGGGAGAGGACGGGGACGGTGAGGTTCATCCGCAGCGGCATCGACGGGATCTCGACCCCGTCGGTCGCGATCGGGCTGCGCGTGAGCAGCACGTAGCGGAGTGCCCGCAGCGACATCGGCCGCCCGCTCGCGGCGACCTCCCCGTCCCGGTCCCAGGGGATCTGCCGGTCCTGGCTACCGGCGGCGATCCGCTCGAGGGCGTGCCGCTGCGCGTCCTGCACGGCGCGGGCGGCCTGGTCCAGACGCGTGCTGAGGTCGAGGATCTCCGGGATCGGGCCGACGATGGTGAGGAACGCGGTCCCGTCCGGTGCGGGCGAGTGCTCGAGGAAGACGTCCCGCCGCGATGCGGGGTCGCCTCCGGCGCCGACCTCGGGGTCGAGCCAGGTCACGAGGTGCTTCACGAGGGTCCGGAAACGATCCGGGGACAGCGACTCGACCCGCCACCCCGCGACGGTCTCGTCGACCTGCCGCCGCTGGGCCCCGGGCAGGTCGCGCACGGCGCGGACGAGCTGGTCGAACCATTCCGTGGGCAGGTCCCCCGACTCGACCCGGGCGAGGCACGCGGGCAGATCGGTGACCCCGATGTAGGCGTCGTGGAGCCGACGGGTGGCGCGGCCGATCCGGGACCGCAGCACCAGCCCGGCGGCGATCCCGTTGCCGCCGTCGTCCCCGGAGGCGCCGTCCCACAGGGGGGCGAGGTCACGGAGCTCCTCGATGTAGAGGTGGGCGTGCACGGTGCGGCGCCGCTCGAGGACACGGCGGAGGACCACGACCTCCGCCGAGCTCTCCGCGAGATCCCCCTTCGCCGCGAGGTTCTCGGCGGTCACATGGCTGCGCCCGCGGGGCGGCCGACGGAACCGGTGGGAGAGCGCGGCGCGATCGGGCCCGACGGGCCCCTCGGAGCGATCGGAGCGATCGGAGCGATCGGAGCGATCGGAGCGATCGGAGTGATCGGCGCGATCGGGGAGCTCGCCATCGGACGGGGTCGAGCCGTGCGGTCGCGTCACCGTCATCACCCACCACTCCTCCCCGAAGCATCTGCCCGGCGCTCTCGCGCACTGCACGGAATCAGTGAGAACGATGAAACTCACCTTGCCCCCACTCCCCTCATTTTAGAACAACCGTTCGCCGATCGCCAGCATTCTCGACGACCTACCCGAGAATGTGGACGACCACCCTCGGGGGAGGAACGATCCGCGGCGTCGGCGAGGGCAGGCCGCGAGCGGCAGCAGCCCCAGGACCATGGATGGCGGCGACCTCGAGACCGGCTGTACCGCATCGATCATCATGTGACCGGCAGCAATGGTGGCCAGCCCGCTCCCCCATCGCAGCGCCCACCACCTCGGGCCCACCCTCAGCGCCACCTCCATCCCCCCACCCTCACGCGTCAATGCGAACGCCAAGAATGTGGATAACCGGTCGCTGTGGAGGAAAGGCCATCATTGACTCCTGGCAAAACACCACGCCGGCCTTTCACAGCCGTTCGAGCCGTTCCCGCCGACCACCGCCGCCGCCGCTGCCGGCTCCTCCCGCAGGCTCGCCACCCACCCATCCCCACCCTCAGGTGACGCGACATGAACGCTTATGTTGGTCATCGTTTGCTCTTATGCCTTCATCGCCCCACCATGGACGGCGATCACTTCCGACCTCCAGGAGCCAGCGTGACGACCACCGCGACCACCGGGCTGAACCCGCACCTCACCGACCTCGCCGCCCGGCTGCGCGCCGAGATCGGCGAGGACGCCGTGATCACGGAGCCCGAGGAGCGCTACGCGGGGGACACGGCCGTCCGCGCCGGGGCCGGGACCGAGTTCCTGCTCGTCCTGCCCCGCGACACCGCGGGGGTCCAGGCGACCCTGCGCGCCGCCCACGAGACGGGCACCGTCGTCGTGCCGCGCGGCGCCGGCTCCGGCCTCTCCGGCGGTGCCGTCCCCTCGCACGGCACGATCGTGCTGGGCCTCGAGCGGCTCACCGCGATCCGCGAGATCGACCCGCTCGACGAGGTCGCCGTGGTCGAGGCGGGCGTCATCACCGCGGACCTCTCCGCCGCGCTGGCCCCGCACGGCTTCTTCTACGCACCGGACCCGGCGAGCGCGCGGCTCTCGAGCATCGGCGGCAACATCGCCACCAACGCGGGCGGGCTGCACTGCGCGAAGTACGGCGTGACCCGCGAGTCGGTGCTCGCCCTCGAGGCGGTCCTCGCCGACGGCACGCTCCTGCGCACCGGCCACCGCTCCATCAAGGGCGTCACGGGCCTGGACCTCACGCAGCTGCTCATCGGCTCGGAGGGCACGCTCGCCGTGGTCACCGCCGCGACGGTGCGGATCCGCCCGCTTCCCGTCGCCCGCCGCACCCTGCTCGCCCGCTTCCCCTCGACGACCGCCGCCGCGGCCGGGGTCAACGCGATCTCGCTGAGCCCCGTGCGGCCCGCCGCGACGGAGCTGCTGGACGCGGCGACGCTCCACGACATCGACGCGAACGCGGGATCCCGGATCGCCGAGGGCGACACGACGATCCTGCTCATCGAGCTCGACGGCTACGGCGTCGAGGAGCAGACCACGGACCTCACCGCGGCGCTCACCGTCGCCGGGGCGACCCTGCGCGTGATCGAGGACGAGGCGGAGGCGGAGCACCTGTGGGAGCTGCGCCGCTCGGGCCGCGGATCGGGCGCCGGCGGGCACCGCCTGGGTGAGGACGTCGCGGTGCCGAAGTCCCAGCTGGGCGCCGTCTTCGCGGAGCTCGCGGAGATCGGCGCCCGCCACGGCGTGCAGACCTCCGCCGTCGCCCACGCGGGAGATGGCAACCTCCACCCGAGCCTCGCCCTGCCCTCCGCCCCGGAGGACGTGCCCGGGCAGCTCCCGCCCGCGATCCTCGCCGCCGCGGACGACCTCGTCCGGGCCGCGATCGACCTGGGCGGCACGATCAGCGGCGAGCACGGCATCGGCACCGCCAAGCGCGGCTGGCTCGACCTCGAGCTCCCCACCCCCTCCCGCGACCTGCAGCGCCGCCTGAAGGACGCCTTCGATCCCCGCCACCTGCTGAACCCCGGGAAGGCCCTGTGATGACCACGACCTCGACCGCCTCCGCCCGCCTCTCCCCCGAGCGCCTCGCCGGCGGGCTCCTCTCCGCGCTCGGCGCGCGGGAGGACCGCTCGCGCGGCTTCGGCAAGGCCGCCGGAGCGCTGCCCGGGGCCGTCCCGCTGCTGGGCGGCGCCCCGAGCGCGGACGCCCTCCCCCTCGACGCGATCCGCCGTGCCACCGCCGCGCTCACCGAGGACCCGCAGGCCCTCGTCGCCGCGCTGCAGTACAACGTGACGCCGGGGATCACCCCGCTGCGCGAGTGGATCGCGGAGCGCGAGGGCGTGGACGCGAGCCGCGTGCTCATCACCAACGGCGCCTTCCACGGCCTGTCCCTCGTGTTCGACGCGCTGCTGGACCGCGGCGACCGGATCGTCGTCGAGGACCCCACCTACCCGCTGATCTTCCGCGACCTCCAGCACCACGAGGTCGAGGTGCTCCCGCTCGCGCTCGGCGAGGACGGGTTCGACATCGACGCCCTCGAGGCCCGGCTCGAGGCGGGCGCGCGCCCCAAGCTCCTCTACACGGTCCCCGACCTCCACAACCCGACGGGCTTCGTCACCCCGGCGGCGCAGCGCGAGCGGCTCACGGAGCTCGCGGAGCGCTACGGCTTCGTCATCGTCTCCGACAACGCGTACGCGGGCCTCGGCTTCCCCGGCGTCGAGGTGCCCGCGGACTACGACCTCGGATCCGAGCTCGTGGTGCACGTGCGGACCTTCTCGAAGGTCCTCGGACCGGGGCTGCGGCTCGGCTATCTCGTGCTCCCCACCTGGCTCGTCGGCCCCGTGACGCGTCTGCGCGCGAACCAGGACCAGCACTCCTCGGTGCTCGTGCAGTCCGTCGTCGAGCGGATCGTCGGCGCGGGCGACCATGCCCCGCTCGACGGCGGCCTCGACGGCATCGCGGACCGCGCCCGGGCCGCCTACGCCGACCGCTTCGACCTGGTCGCGGGGCTGCTCGACGCGGCCCTCCCCGGCGGGGTCACGGTGGACCATCGCAGCGGCGGGATCTTCCTGTGGGCGCGCGTGGAGGACGAGGGCGTGGACCTCGCCGCCGCGCAGCAGCTGGCCCGCACCCGCTTCGGGACCGATGCCGTGCTCGGCCGCTTCTTCTTCCTCGAGGAGGGCACGGAGGATCGCGGCCGTCTGCGGATCGGCATCAGCCACCTCCCCGAGGACGGCCTGCGCACCGGCGTCGAGCGGCTCGTCGGCGCCCTCACCTCCCCCGAGGCGCGGCGATGACCCCCACCTCCCGGCGCCATCTCCTGCAGGGCCTCGGGGCCGGGGCCCTGGGCCTCGCCGCGCTCCCCCTCGCCGGCTGCGCGGTCGACGCCGCACAGGCCGGCGGCGCCGCCGACGCGCAGGACCAGGAGCTCAGCTTCCTCATCTCCAACCTCGACGGCGGCTGGGTGCCCTCCAAGAGCGCCATCTCGAGCTACGAGGCGAACGTGTGGCAGCAGCTCACGGACAAGCTCGTGCACACCGATCCCGAGGGGAAGGTGTCCCCGTGGATCGCGGAGTCCTGGGAGCAGGACGAGGACGCGACCGCGTACGTGCTCCACCTCCGGGACGGGGTCACCTTCTCCGACGGCACGCCGCTGGACGCGGAGGCCGTCGTCGCGAACATCCAGGCCTGGGCCGTCGGCCGGCCCGAGGAGGGGCTCGCCCGGGTGGGCCTGTTCCCGGGCAGCACCTTCGAGGCCGCGGAGGCCGTGGACGCGCGGACCGTGCGGGTCACCTTCACCGCGCCGACCCTCTCCTTCCTGCCGACCCTCGGCTACCACGGCTGCCAGCTCATGGCCCCGTCGAGCCTCGCCGGCTCCCTCGAGCAGCAGTCCGACCTCGCCTTCCAGATCGGCTCGGGCCCCTTCGTGCTGGACTCCTGGGCCGCCGGGGACCATGTGCGCCTCGTGCGCCGCGAGGACTACGACTGGGCGCCCGAGGTGCTCGGCGCGAGCGGACCGGCGAGCCTCGCCGCGATCACCTTCACGGTGCTCCCGGACGACACGCTGCGCGCCTCCGCCGCGCGCGCCCACCAGACCGACGTGTCCTACAACGTGAACCCGCAGGTGCTGGACTCCTTCACGGAGGCCGGCTTCCACATCGAGGTGCCCCGCTACCTCGGCTTCGTGCACGGCTACAACCTCCGCACCGACGTCGCGCCCTTCGACGACGTGCGCGTGCGGCAGGCGTTCACGCGCGGCATCGACCGGGCGGAGATCCTGCGGACCGTCTTCACCGACGCCTGGGAGCCGGCGACGAGCTGGCTGCAGTCCGGCGTCCCCGAGGCCACCGACCTCACGGACCTCTTCGACTACGACCCGGACCTCGCGGCGTCCCTGCTCGACGAGGCCGGGTGGACGCAGCGCGACGCCGACGGCTTCCGCACGAAGGACGGCGTGCAGCTCGGCTTCACGATCTACCCCACCCCGTACCTCACCGGCTCCGTCCCCGAGGCGGAGCTGATCGGCCAGCACCTGGGCCGGCTCGGGATCCATGTGCGCACGCAGAAGCTCGACATCCCCACCTGGGGCGAGCGCGTCACCAACGACCCGACGCAGGGCGTCGCCGAGGTGACCCGCAGCTTCGTGGACGTCGGCACGGTCGCCGGGGTCGTGACCGACGAGGGCGAGGACTGGTTCGCCGTCGGCTCCTCCGACGCGGAGCTCGTGCGGCTCCGGGACGAGGTCGCGGGCGCCGTCTCCCGCGAGGAGCGCGCCGGCGTGGTCGACGAGCTGTCCCGGCACGTGCTCGAGCAGGCCTACTTCATCCCCCTGGAGCAGAACGTGCAGCGCATCTACGTGCAGACCCCGGGTCTGAGCGGCATCACCTTCAACGCCGTCGCGATCCCCTCGTACCACGCCGCCACGAAGGAGCCCTCATGAGCACCGCGGCCACCCTCCCCCGCCGGGCCGCGGCGCCGTCGGCCGCCGCCGCCTCCGCCCGCCGCTACGCCGCCTTCGCCGCGCGCCGCACCGGCCAGGCGCTGATCGTCGTCGTCCTCGCCTACGTGCTCGTGTTCCTCGTGCTCGCCGCGATCCCGGGCGACCCGATCTCCGCGCAGCTGGACAGCCCGCAGGCCGGGTACACCGACGCGGAGAAGGCGCAGATCCGCTCCTTCCACGGCCTCGACCGGCCCGTCCTCGTGCGGCTGCTGATCTCGCTCGGCAATGCGGTGCGCGGGGACCTGGGGCTGTCTCTGTCCACCTCGCAGCCGGTCACCGCGGTGCTCGGCGCCGCGATCCCCTCGACGCTGGCCCTCGCCGTCACGGCGCTCGTGCTCGCGGTGCTCATCGCGGCCGTGCTGGGTCTGCTCTCGCGGCTGCTGCCCGAGGGGCCGCTGAACGGGTTCGTGCGCGCCCTGCCCACGGTGTTCCTCTCGACCCCGAACTTCCTCATCGGCCTCGTGCTGATCCAGGTGCTCGCCGTGAACCTGGGACTGTTCAGCCTCGTGGACCCGGACAGCGCGGGCTCGACGCTCGCCGCGGCGCTGACCCTCGCGATCCCCGTCTCCGCGCAGATCGCGCAGGTGCTCATCACCGCGCTCGACGACTCCGCCGGCCAGGACTACGCGGAGGTCGCCGCCTCGCGCGGCCTGCCGCCCGCGCAGGTGGTGCTGCGGCACCTGCTGCGCCCGTCCCTGCTGCCCACCGTGACCGTCGTCGGCCTCGTGCTCGGCGAGGTGCTGGGCGGCTCGCTCATCACCGAGACGATCTTCGGCCGCACGGGCGTCGGGACGGTCGTGCAGAAGGCGGTCGCCGCGCAGGACGTCCCCGTGCTGCTCGTCGCCGTGGTGCTCTCCGCCGCCGTGTTCGTCGTCGTGAACCTCGTGATCGACCTGCTGTACCCGCTGCTGGACCCGCGGCTGCGCGGGACGGAGGGAACCCGATGACCGCGACCGCACTGACCACCGGGCCGCTCGCCGCGGCCCGCCCGCGCGCTCTCGCCCGCCGACGACCGCCCGTGACGGTGATCCTGTCCCTCGCGGTGATCCTGCTGGTCCTCGCCTGGTCGCTCGTGCCGGGCCTGTTCACCCGCCACGACCCGGCGCTCGGCGTGCCGGACGACAAGTTCACCGCACCCGGCGGGCAGTACTGGCTGGGCACCGACCACCTGGGGCGGGACCTGCTCACGCGGATCATCCACGGCTCCGCCTCCTCGATGACGAGCGCATTGATCGCGGTCGCCATCGGTGTGGTCGTGGGCGGCGTGCTGGGCCTGCTCTCGGGCTACCTCGGCGGCTGGGTGGACGCGGTCGTGGGCCGCGTCGTCGAGGTGCTGCTCGCGATCCCCGGCTTCCTGCTCGCCGTGGTCGTCGTGACGGCGCTCGGCTACGACACCCGCAACGCCGCGATCGCGACGGGCGTCTCCGCGGTCGCCGTGTTCGCCCGGCTCATGCGGGCGGAGGTGCTGCGGGTGCGCACGAGCGTGTTCATCGAGGCGGCGCGCGTGAACGGCGGCTCCTCCGCGTACGTGCTGCTGCGGCACGTGCTGCCCAATGCGCTGCGGCCCGTCGTGTCCCTCGCGATCCTGCAGTTCGGCGTCGCGATCCTCGTGATCGCCGGGCTCGCGTTCCTCGGCTACGGGGATCCGCCCCCGGCCTCCGACTGGGGTCTGCTCGTCTCCGACGGCCGCGAGCATCTCCTGCACGCCCCGTGGCTCGTGATCGCCCCGGGTCTCGTCATCGCCGTCGTCGTGCTGTCCGTGAGCCGCATCAGCCGCTGGCTGGATCAGGGGAGGAACCGATGAGCATTCTCGAGGGAACGCAGGGCAGCACCGACGGAACGGCCCGGGAGCCCGCGCCGCCCGTCCCGCTGCTGCAGGTGAGCGGTCTGAGCGTCGCCTACGGGGACACCGACGTCGTGCACGACGTCTCGTTCTCCGTGGCCGAGGGCTCGGCGCTCGCGCTGATCGGCGAGTCGGGCTCAGGCAAGTCAACGATCGCGCGGGCCGTGCTACGGCTGCTCGGCGCGCGCCGCGCCCGCGTCGACGGCTCGATCGCCGTGCAGGGCCGTGAGCTCACGGGGCTGCGCGAGGCGGAGTTCCTGCCGCTGCGCGGCCGCGTGCTGGGCTTCGTCCCGCAGGATCCGGGCTCCTCGCTGAACCCGGTGCGCTCGATCGGCGCGCAGGCCCTCGAGGCGGCGGCGCTCGTGCCCGGAGCGCGTCGCCGCGCGGACCGCGAGGCGCTCGTGCGCGGCGCGCTCGAGCGGGTGGGGCTGCCGGACCCGCAGCGGATCATCGACTCCTTCCCCCATCAGCTCTCCGGCGGGCAGCTGCAGCGGGTGCTCATCGCGCTCGCGATCCTGCCCGGGCCGCGGCTGCTCGTGGCCGACGAACCGACCTCCGCCCTCGACGTCACCGTGCAGAAGCAGATCCTCGACCTGCTCGACGACCTGCGCCGCGAGCTCCGGATCGGGGTCCTGCTGATCACGCACGACCTCGCGATCGCGGCCGCCCGGGCGGAGGAGGTCGTCGTGCTGCAGGACGGCTCCGTCCAGGAGGCGGGGCCGACGGCGCAGGTGTTCACCGCGCCCCGCTCGACGTACACGCGGGCCCTGCAGGCGGACGTCCCCGGCCTGAACCCGGACCGCTTCGCGGGGCTGCGCGCGGAGCGGGACGAACGGCACCCGCTCACGGGCGACGCCTTCCCCACCGATGCGCCGCAGGTGCAGGTCTCCGACGTCTCCCGCACCTTCCGCAGCCGTGACCGCGAGGTGCGGGCGCTGGACGGCGTCTCCTTCGCGATCCCCCGCGGCCGCACCCACGCCCTCGTGGGCGAGTCCGGCTCGGGGAAGTCCACGGCGGCCCGCGCCCTGCTGGGCCTCGAGACCGTGGACGCGGGGAGCCTCACCGTGCGCGGTCGCGCGGTCGATCCGACGGACCGTCGGGCGCTGCGCGAGGTGCGCCGTCACCTGCAGATCGTCCACCAGAACCCCTTCACCTCCCTGGACCCGCGCTTCACCGTGGAGCGGATCGTCCGCGAGCCGCTGGACCTGTACCGCGTGGGCGACCGCGCCGAGCGGGAGGAGCGCGCCGCCTGGGCGCTCGAGGCGGTGCGCCTGCCCGAGGCGCTGCGCTCCCGGCGACCGGGCACACTCTCCGGCGGGCAGCGCCAGCGCGTCGCGATCGCCCGGGCCCTCGCCCTGCGGCCGGACGTCCTCGTGCTCGACGAGCCGACGAGCGCCCTCGACGTGACCGTGCAGGCGGGGATCCTCGAGGTGCTCCTCACCCTGCAGCGGGACCTGGGCCTGACCTACCTGTTCATCTCCCACGACCTCGGCGTGGTGCGCCAGTTCGCGGACACCCTCACGGTGCTGCGCCGCGGCGAGGTCGTCGAGGCGGGTACCGTCGACCGGGTGCTCTCGGATCCGCGCGAGGAGTACACGCGCCAGCTCATCAACTCGATCCCCGCCCGCCGGGACACGACGGAGGTGCCCGCATGACCGCCACCGATCAGGGACGGACGCTCCTGCGGGACGGCCGCACCCTGACCTGGGAGCGCACCAGCTGGGACGATCCGCGCGGCGAGGCCCTGCGCACCGCGATGGACGCGGAGATCGGCCCCCGGTACGCGACCCTGCGCGGGGACAGCCCCCGCCCGGCGCCGCCCACCACGGAGGACGTCGCCTTCCTGCTGCTCGCCCTCGTGGACGGCGAGGTCGCCGCGACGGGCACCCTGCGCCGGCTCCCGGACCGCTGGGAGGTCAAGCGCCTGTTCATCGACGCCGGGCACCGCCGTCTGGGCCTCGCGAGCGCCGTCCTCGAGCAGCTCGAGGAGGGCGCCCGCGAGCAGGGCGCCACGGAGCTGTTCCTGCAGACCGGGAACCGCCAGCCCGAGGCGATCGCGCTCTACGAGCGGCAGGGCTGGGAGCGCGTCCCCGTGTTCGCTCCCTACGATCCGGCCGACGGGATCAGCGTCTGCTTCCGGAAGCCGCTCCCCGCCTGAGGACCGCCTCGAGGGGGGCAGGATCTGCGGCGTAGACCGGCTCGATCTCGGCGCGCGGGCGCCCGTACAGGGTGTAGGCGTCCAGGGCCGTGCGCGCTCCGAGCGGCCCGGCGAGCACGGCCTGCGCCTCGGCGGCGCGGGAGTCGTGCTCGGTCGCGGTGCGATGGTGCGCGGCGAAGGGCTCCCGCGCGGTGACGGCCACGTCGAGGTCGCTCCACCCGTCGAGCAGCTCCGGCGCGGTCACCGAGCCGTAGGGGACGACGTCACCGGGGACGCGCTCGGCGAGGCGTGCGAGCAGGTCCGGCTGCCAGGAGGTCATGCGCCGAGGCTATGCCCCCTCACCGCTCCCCTGCCCTGGGGGGGTCGGACTCCGGCCGGTCGCGCGGGTCAGAGTCCTCGTTCGCGTGGAAGTTCGCTCCTGCGCGCGGGAATCTCCAGGTGCAGGTCCTCGGTGTCCCGTGACCAGAGCCGGTCTCCCAGGACCTCACCGGGCGCCCGCTCGGCACGGTGCTTGGCGGCCTCGGGATCGTGGGAGGGATCGTCACCGGTGATGCGTGTCGGCACCTGCACCTCCTCCATCGGCTGATCCCGAGCACCATAGCCACGCCGGGTACGGTCCGTCGACGGGTGCGGCCCGGCGCTCAGCCCAGCAGCTCCGCGACCGCGGCGTCGGAGGCGGCGAGCGCGCCCCGGTCGAAGGTCGATCCGGAGGCGAGGACCTCGTCGGCCCCGGTCGCCTCGACCAGGCGCTCGACCCGCGGGCGCAGGGTCGCGGCGGATCCCGCCCAGGCGGTCGCGAGGCCCTGCTCGACCCGGGAGGCCTCGCGAGCGGTGAGGTCGCGGGCGCGGATCGTCGCCGGGTCCTCGAGCGGCGGGAACTCACCCGTCACGCGGGAGGCGACCATCGCCCAGATCTCCGGGAGGGCGAGCTCGCGGGCCTCGGCGTCGGTGCTCGCGACGAGCAGGTCCATCGAGAGCATGACGTGGGGACGGCTCCCCCGATGGGGGCGGAAGCCGCGGCGGTAGGCGCCGACCTGCGCGCCGAGGTCCTCGCTGTGGAGGATCGGCCCGCCGATGACGACGCCGAGGCCGAGCTGCGCCGCCGTCGTGAGGCCCGCTCCGGTCGCGAGCAGGTGCAGCGGCGGCGGCGTGGCGGCGGCCGGGCGGGCGGTGATCGGGCCGTCCCCGGCGAGGAGGTCCCGCACCTGCTCGACCTCGCGGGCGAACTCCTCGGGGCTCGCGGCGTCACGGCCCAGCGCCTCCCGCACCGGGGCGGTGAAGCCGAGCGAGCGCCCCAGCCCCAGGTCCACGCGGCCCGGGGTGAGCGCCTCGAGCAGCAGGAACTGCTCGGCGACCACGAGCGGGCGGTGGTTGGGGAGCATGACGCCGCCGGAGCCCAGGCGGATCCTCGAGGTGCGCTGGCCGATCGCGGCGAGCAGCACCGCCGGGGCGGGGCTCGCGATGCCCGGCACGGCATGGTGCTCGGCGACCCAGAAGCGGCGGTAGCCGAGCGCCTCCGCGGCCACGGCCCGCTCGATGCTGTGCCCGGGCGCCGCCTGCTCGGGCAGGTCGGAGCGCGTGCGGGTGCGATCGAGGAGGGACAGTTCCACGGCATCCGCAACGCCGCGACCCCCGCGTCTCTTCCCGTTCCGGGGCCTCCGGGCGGGTGATCCATCCCCCTCCTCCGGGCCCCGCCACGGCGCCCGTGACGTGGCTAGGCTCGCGCCATGAGCACGCCCCACGTCCCCCTGTCGATCCTCGATCTGGTCCCCCTCAGCGAGGGGCAGGACGCCCGGGAGGGGATCGCCGTCTCGATGCGCGCCGCGCAGGCCGCGGACCGCTCCGGCTACTCCCGCTACTGGTACGCCGAGCACCACAACACGGAGTCCCTCGCCTCGAGCGCCACGAGCCTGCTGATCGACCGCGCCGCCTCCCTCACCGAGCGGATCCGGGTGGGCTCCGGCGGGATCATGCTCCCCAACCACTCCCCGCTCGCCGTCATCGAGCAGTTCGGCACGCTCGTCCAGTTCCACGGCGACCGGATCGACCTGGGCCTGGGCCGCGCGCCCGGCACCGACCAGTACACGGCGCAGCTGCTGGCCCGCACCTCCGCGGAGCCCGGCGCCTTCGTCGCCGCCGTCGAGCAGATGCGCGACTGGTCCCAGGCCGAGCCGAGCGGCCGCCTGCCGATCCGCGCCGGCGTCGCCGAGGGCACCGACGTGCCCATGTGGATCCTCGGCTCCACGACCAACGGGGCCCGGCTCGCCGCACAGCTGGGGATGCCCTTCTCCGTCGCCTCGCACTTCGCGCCCTTCCAGTACCTCGACGCGCTGCGCGTGTACCGCGAGAGCTTCAGCGCCACCCAGAGCGAGGCCGCGCAGATCGACGCGCCGCGCACGATGGTCGGCGTCAACGTCGTCATCGCGCCGACGGACGCGGAGGCGCAGCACCTGTTCACCACGAACGTGCAGCAGTTCCTCGGCATCGTCACCGGGCAGCGGATGAAGACGCAGCCGCCGCGGGACCTCGAGGGCGCCTACCCCGACCACCTCATGCAGCAGGTCGAGCAGACCCTCTCGATCCGCGCCGTCGGCTCCCCGTCGAGCGTCGTCTCCCAGCTCGAGGCGATCGTCGACGCCACCGAGGCGGACGAGCTCATCGTCACCGCGAACTATTTCGACCCCGAGCACCGGATCCGCGGCATCGAGCTGCTCGCCGAGGCCTGGGGGCTCTGAGCCCGCACCCTCTCGGCACCTGCCGTCCGTGACGGCGGATGACGCCGGATGACGGCGCCCCGGTCCCGGCCGGGGCGCCGCGCGCATAATCGCTCCATGAGCGCACTCGTCCTGCAGTCCGACTTCGGGCTCGACGACGGCGCGGTGAGCGCCATGTACGGCGTCGCCGTGGGCGTCGATCCGGGCCTGAGGATCCACGACGTCACCCACAACATCCCGCCGTACGACATCTGGGAGGGCTCCTACCGCCTCGCCCAGGTGCTCTCCTACTGGCCCGAGGGGACGGTGTTCGTCTCCGTCGTGGACCCGGGCGTCGGCTCCGACCGCCTCTCCGTCGTCGCCCGCACGGCGACCGGCCACCTCGTGGTCACCCCGGACAACGGCACCCTCACCCATCTCGACGCGATCTTCGGGATCACGGAGCTGCGGGAGATCGACGAGACCCGCCACCGTCGGCCCGGATCCGAGGAGTCCTACACCTTCCACGGGCGGGACATCTACGCCTTCACCGGCGCCCGGCTCGCCGCCGGGATCGCCGCCTTCGAGGACGTGGGCCCCGCCCTGGACCCCGCGGCCCTCGTGCGGCTGCCGATCACGGAGCCGGAGCTCGCGGACGGCCGCGTCACCGGCACGATCGACACGCTCGACGTGCGCTACGGGTCCCTGTGGACCTCGATCCCCCGCACCCTGTTCGCGCAGCTCGGCGTCGGCCCCGACGACCGGGTCACCGTGCGCGTGCGCCACCACGACACCGTGGTCCACGCCGCGGGCGTCCGAGTCCCAGGTGCAGCGTCGGCACTGCGGGCTCCACTCCCCCCGTGCGCATGACGTCGCTGACCGCGGCGTACACCTCCGCCGGCGGGACGGGGACGACGAGGGGCTCCTGGATCTCGTCGGTCATCGGGCCATTCTGCCTGCGACCGGACCGCGCTCCTGCCCGGCACCGGCCCGGCGACGACAGCGGGCCCCGACCCTCCGGAGAGGATCGGGGCCCGCTGTGCGCTCGGGTCGAGCGGCAGGTGATCAGCCGTGGGGCTGGATCACATCATGCCGCCCATGCCCCCCATGCCGCCCATCTCGTCGCCACCGGCGGGAGCCTTGACGGGCTCCGGCTTGTCGGCCACGACGGCCTCGGTGGTGAGGAACAGGCCCGCGATGGACGCCGCGTTCTGCAGCGCGGAGCGGGTGACCTTGACGGGGTCGATGATGCCGGCGACGAGGAGGTCCTCGTACTCGCCGGTCGCGGCGTTGAGGCCCTGGCCCACGGGGAGGCTCTTGACCTTCTCCGCGACGACGCCGCCCTCGAGGCCGCCGTTGACGGCGATCTGCTTGAGCGGGGCCTCGATCGCGATCTTCACGATCTTGGCGCCGGTCGCCTCGTCACCGGTGAGGCTGAGCTTGTCGAAGGTGTCCTTGCCGGCCTGCAGCAGGGCCACGCCGCCACCGGCGACGACACCCTCCTCGACGGCCGCCTTCGCGTTGCGCACGGCGTCCTCGATGCGGTGCTTGCGCTCCTTGAGCTCGACCTCGGTCGCGGCACCGGCCTTGATGACGGCCACGCCGCCGGCCAGCTTCGCGAGGCGCTCCTGGAGCTTCTCACGGTCGTAGTCCGAATCGGAGTTCTCGATCTCGGTGCGGATCTGCTTCACACGGCCGGCGATGCGGTCGGCGTCGCCGGAGCCCTCGACGATGGTGGTCTCGTCCTTGGTGACGACGATCTTGCGGGCCTGGCCGAGCAGCTCGAGGCCGGCGGTCTCGAGGCTGAGGCCCACCTCCTCGGAGATGACCTGGCCGCCGGTGAGGATCGCCATGTCCTCGAGCATCGCCTTGCGGCGGTCGCCGAAGCCGGGGGCCTTGACGGCCACGGACTTGAAGGAGCCCTTGAGCTTGTTGACGACGAGCACGGCGAGAGCCTCGGCCTCGACGTCCTCGGCGATGATCGCGAGGGGCTTGCCGGACTGGATGACCTTCTCCAGCAGCGGGAGGAGGTCCTTGACGGCGGAGACCTTGGAGGAGAGCAGGAGGATGTAGGGATCCTCGAGCACGGCCTCCTGGCGGTCGGCGTCGGTGACGAAGTAGGCGGAGATGTAGCCCTTGTCGAAGCGCATGCCCTCGGTGAGCTCCAGCTCGAGGCCCATGGTGTTGGACTCCTCGACCGTGATCACGCCCTCCTTGCCGACCTTGTCGAGCGCCTCGGCGATGAGCTCGCCGATCGCCGGGTCGGCCGCGGAGATGGCGGCGGTGTTCGCGATCTGGTCCTTGGTCTCGATCTCCTTCGCCTGCGCGAGCAGGGTCTCGGAGACGGCGGCCACGGCCTTGTCGATGCCGCGCTTGAGCGCGATCGGGTTGGCGCCGGCGGCGACGTTGCGCAGGCCCTCCTTGACCAGGGCCTGGGCGAGGACGGTGGCGGTGGTGGTGCCGTCGCCCGCGACGTCGTCCGTCTTCTTGGCGACCTCCTTGACGAGCTCCGCACCGATCTTCTCGTACGGGTCGTCGAGCTCGATCTCCTTGGCGATGGAGACGCCGTCGTTGGTGATCGTGGGGGCGCCCCAGGACTTCTCGAGGACGACGTTGCGACCCTTGGGGCCGAGGGTGACCTTGACGGCGTCAGCGAGCTGGTTCATCCCGCGCTCGAGGCCGCGACGGGCCTCCTCGTCGTAAGCGATGAGCTTGGCCATGGTGGAATCTCTCCCGTGTCTGTGATGTCCACCCGATCCAGTGCCCGCGACGGACGGCATCCGACACCGTGTTCCTGTCCCACGGCGGCGGATCCCTCACGGGATCGGAATGTTCAGGGCCCGGCACGCGGAGAGCTGTCACTCCCGTGCACCGAGTGCCAGATCATCATAAGCACTCTCCCCCTGAGAGTGCTAACCCCGTTCGCCTCGAGCACATCGCGGCTCCCGGTCTGATGCAGAACGGGCCGCCCTGCGCCCCGGACGTGCAGTCCGGTCGGCGTGGGCGGCCCGTCCTCGGGGCTCTGCCGGGCGCTCAGCCCTCGCCGTCGCCCGAGCCGAAGTCGTCGGCCGGTTCCTCGATCGCCACGAAGGTGATGCTCGCGTCGTACTCGTCGCTCTGGCGGGCCTCGCCGGCGCCCACCGAGTCCGCGAGGGCCTGGGCGCTCGCGGCGTCCGCCTCGTCGCGGTAGAAGACCACGGCCTCCTGCTGGCGGTTGTCCGCGGTGCCGACGTCGACCTTCTCCCAGCCGTCGTCCTCGAGGGCGCTCTGCCAGGTCCCGGCCAGGCCGTTGATGCCGCCGGCGTTGACGACGAGGACGGGGGTGGACTTGTCGGCCTCCGCGGCCGGGGCCTCCGAGGCGCCGCCGCCGTCGCTCTGCGCGGCCTCCGAGGAGGCGGCCGGGGTCGTGGGATCCGCGGAGCGCTCGTCCCCGCCGCGACCGAGGTTCCCGATTACGAACAGCAGCACGACCAGGGTCACGAACGCGGCCGCGATGATGACGATGTAGACCAGGTTCTGGCGCCAGAACGGCTCCTCGGCGCGGTGGGCGCCGTGGAACGAGGAGGCGTCCGCCTCGTCGTCGAACCGGTCGGGCGGGTAGGGGTACTGGGAATCTGCCACGGGCCCATTGAACCAGCTCGGCCGGGGAGGTCGCGGGAGCACACGCTCCGCGTCCCGACGGATGCGGCGGCTCAGGCCACCTGGCCCGGATCCTGCGAAGCGGCGGAGGACGGGTCCGCGGAGACGCGCCGACCGCGCAGCCGGTGCACGAGCGCGGGTGCCGTGCGGAGCGCGTCCGGGGAGTCCAGCAGCGCGTTCAGACGCACGTAGTAGGCGATGCGGGAGATGCCGATCTCCTCGCGGATCGCCCGCTCCTTCGCCCCCACGTAGCGGAAGGTGCGCGATTCGAGCTCGAGGATCCGGCGGTCGCTCTCGGAGAGGGCGGACGCGGACGGATCGGAGGGGAGCTCGGCGGGCATGGATCGACCCTACGGCGGCGCGCGGGGCGGGCGTCGGCGGCGCGCCGCCCGCCGCGCGGGGACCTGTCGCCCCTGCCACACTGGAACCATGCCGAGCACTCCGCGACCCCTCTCGCAGACCCTCGCCGAGGACTGGGCCCGCGCCCTCGCCCCCGTGGAGGAGCGCATCCACGGGATCGGCGGCTTCCTCCGCGAGGAGGTCGCCGCGGGACACGGCTACCTGCCCGCCGGCGAGGACGTGCTGCGCGCCTTCACCACCCCGCTCGCGGACGTGCGCGTGCTGATCGTCGGCCAGGACCCCTACCCCACCCCGGGCCACCCGATCGGCCTCTCCTTCGCGGTCGAGCGGCACGTGCGCCCGCTCCCCCGCTCGCTCGTGAACATCTACAAGGAGCTCGCGGCCGATCTCGGGATCCCGCCCGCCTCCCACGGGGATCTCACCGCCTGGCAGGAGCAGGGCGTGATGCTGCTGAACCGAGTGCTCACCGTGCGGCCCGGGGCACCGGCCTCGCACCGCCGCCGCGGCTGGGAGGAGGTCACCGAGCTCGCGATCCGCTCCCTCGTGGAGCGCGGCGGTCCGCTCGTCGCCGTGCTCTGGGGCCGCGACGCGCAGTCCCTCGTGCCGATGCTGGGAGACGTGCCGCACGTGGCCTCGCCGCACCCGAGCCCGCTCTCCGCCTCCCGTGGCTTCTTCGGGTCCCGACCGTTCTCGCAGGTGAACGCCCTTCTCGAGCAGCAGGGCGCCGCGCCGGTGGACTGGCGCATCGAGCGCGACTGAGGCCCGCCCGGGCCACTGCCCGCCGACTGTCCACAACGCGCGCGGGCACGGGGCGCTCGCGGTCTAGCGTGGGGCGGGGCCGACGGAGGAGGGGACCATGAGCGGCGGCACGAGCACTGCGGGACGCGCACGCGCCCTGCTGCGCTCGCTCCGGGACGATCCGCGACGGCGGGCCGGCACGATCGCCTTCCTCGTGGTCTCCGCGCTCTGGGTGGCGATCGGCGCGGGCATGGCGATCGCCCGGGAGGAGCCGGTGGGGACCGCGATCGACGGCGGCAGCTTCACCACCGTCTCCCCGGCAGGCTGGGGCTCCCGCAGCGCGCCCGCGGGCGCGGGCCTCACCCTCGTCGCCGGCCTCGAGTCCGCGGATTCCACGCAGCGCATCTCGATCCTCCGCTCGCAGGACGGCACCGGGCCCTCCGCCCTGTGCGACGCTCTGCAGGCCGGCTCGATCACCCAGGGTCTCGCCCAGGTCGGCACCGATCTCGCCGATCCCCCGCCTCTCGACGGCCGCACCACGGACCGCCGCACCCTCGAGGCCGTGCCCGTGGACGCCTATCGCGCCGATCTGGTCTGCGCGGCCGACGGCACCGCCGCGATCGCCGTGCTCACCGAGTCGGCGCCGGCCCCGGATCAGGAGCAGCCCGAGGCGGCGCGTCAGCTGCTCGAGGACTGGAGCTGGCAGGAGGGCTGAGCCGGCCCGTTCAGCCCGCGGTGACCACGAGGCTCGAGACGATCCGGGCCTCCTCGGAGGAGATCTCCTCCGCACCGTAGGTCTCCGCGACGATCTGCAGCACGCCGCCGTCCACGTCCAGGCACCAGGTCTCCGCGACGACCGGCCGGCCGTCCCACGTGCCGTGCACCCGGTGGTGCGCGGCCGGGGCGCCGCCCACCTCGGTCCGGTCGAGCTCCTCGGCGTCCTCGTGGTCGTCGAAGCCCCAGCCCAGGAACGGGGCCTGCCAGCGGCACTCGGCGACGGCCTGCCGCTCCGA
This sequence comes from Brachybacterium sp. SGAir0954, assembly GCF_005490785.1. Lineage (GTDB taxonomy): Bacteria > Actinomycetota > Actinomycetes > Actinomycetales > Dermabacteraceae > Brachybacterium > Brachybacterium rhamnosum. Next base: position 3,322,460 of record NZ_CP027295.1, read on the forward strand.
CTGGAACTGGTAGACGGTCACGTTGTCCCCGTGCTGCATGCCGTCGTCGTCCTCCTCCTGGCCGGCGGTGCGGCGCAGGTTCAGCTCCATGCCGGTGTCCGGGGTGCGGTCGCCCTCCGCCCAGGTGTCGGGGTGGGTGAGCGTGAAGGTGGTGCCGGTGAAGGTCACGGTCGCGGGGGCGCTGGTCGTCGCGGGCGGGTCCTCGCGACCGTCGCGACCCACGAGGTAGACGACGCCGCCGATCGTCGCGACGAGCAGCAGCACGAGCAGGAGGGCGAGACAGCCGACGGCGATCCAGATCCCCCAGCGGCGGCCCTGCGGGGGCGCGGGCGGCTGCGGGTACCCGCCCTGCGGGCCCTGACCGTTCGGACGGCCCTGCTGGGCCGGCGTCGGCCCCTGCGGGCCCCACTGCTCGCTCATGCGCCTCCCCGTCCCCCGGATGATCGGGCCCATGCTACGGCGGGGGCCGCCGGCGCAGTACCGTGTCGCCATCGCCCGCGACCCCCGCGCGCACGCCGCGGCGGTCACGACTCCCCCTGGAGGAACCGATGCCCCTGAACTCCGCCCAGTTCGCCCCGCAGGGACCGGGGGTCGACTACGACCCCCACTGGTACCGCCGCGCCGTGTTCTACGAGGTGCTCGTGCGCGCCTTCGCGGACGGCAACGGGGACGGCACGGGCGACTTCGGCGGGCTCATCGAACGGCTCGACTACCTGCAGTGGCTGGGCATCGACTGCCTGTGGCTGCCGCCCTTCTTCGCGTCCCCGCTGCGCGACGGCGGCTACGACATCTCCGACTACGAGGCGGTGCTGCCGGAGTTCGGGTCGATCACCGACTTCGAGCGGCTCGTCTCCGAGGCGCACCGTCGGGGGATCCGCGTCATCATCGACCTGCCGATGAACCACACGAGCGACAAGCACCCGTGGTTCCTCGAGTCCCGCTCCGACCCCGAGGGCCCGTACGGGGACTTCTACGTGTGGTCGGACACCGACGAGAAGTACCAGGACGCGCGCATCATCTTCGTGGACACGGAGGAGAGCAACTGGAGCTTCGACCCGGTGCGCCGGCAGTTCTACTGGCACCGCTTCTTCTCCCACCAGCCCGACCTGAACTTCGAGAACCCCGCCGTGCGGCAGGCGATGCTCGACGTCGTGCGGTTCTGGCTGGACAAGGGCATCGACGGCTTCCGCGCGGATGCGATCCCCTACCTCTACGAGGAGGAGGGCACCGACGGCGAGAACCTCCCCGCGACCCACGCGTTCCTCGCGGAGCTGCGCGCCTTCGTCGACGAGCACTGGCCGGGCCGCGTGATCATCGCCGAGGCGAACCAGTGGCCGAGCGACGTGGTCGAGTACTTCGGCTCCGAGGAGTCCCCGGAGTGCCACATGTGCTTCCACTTCCCGGTGATGCCGCGGCTGTTCTACGCCCTGCGCGAGGGCTCCGCCCGGCACATCATCGACATCATGGCCCAGACCCCGTCGATCCCCCGCGGCGCCCAGTGGGGCACCTTCCTGCGCAACCACGACGAGCTGACCCTCGAGATGGTCTCGCCGGAGGACCGCGCGGCGATGCTCGGCTGGTACGCGCCGGACTCGCGGATGCGCGCGAACGTCGGCATCCGCCGCCGCCTCGCCCCGCTGCTGGACAACTCCCGCGCCGAGCTCGAGCTGATCCACGCCCTGCTGCTCTCGCTGCCCGGCTCGCCGTTCCTCTACTACGGGGACGAGATCGGCATGGGGGACAACATCTGGCTCGAGGACCGCGACGCGGTGCGCACCCCGATGCAGTGGACCCCCGACCGCAACGCCGGGTTCAGCGAGATCACGGACCCCGGGAAGCTGTACCTGCCGGTGGTGCAGAACCTCGTCTACCACTACGCGACCGCGAACGTGGAGGCGCAGATGGCGCACTCGAGCTCGCTGCTGCACTTCGTGCGGGGGATGCTCGCGGTGCGCCGCGCCCACGAGGCCTTCGGCATGGGCGAGTACGGGCCTGTCGCGGCGGACTCGGAGCGGGTCCTCGCCTTCACGCGCAGCTACGACGGCGCCGAATATCGAGAGGACGCCGCCGAGCACGCCGAGACCCTGCTGTGCGTGTTCAACCTGGCGGCGCATCCCGTGACGACGACGCTCGACGTCACCGGGCTCGAGCGGCGCACCATGCGGGACCTGTTCGGCGGCCACGAGTTCCCGCCGATCGCGGAGGACGGCTCGCTCACCCTGACCCTCGGCTCGCACGGCTTCTACTGGCTGCGCGTGCGCCCGCTGCGGGAGGACGGCGAGCCGATGACCCAGACCACGGCCCTGCCGGTGATCGACGATTCCGCGGTCGGGATCTGACCCGGTGGAGGTGCCGTCACGGGGCCGGCCGCGCCGCCGGCTCACCGGCGTCCGGAGGCGGGACCTGTATCGTGCTCGCCCGGACTCGGCCGAGACTGCGGCCGGGACGACGGAATCGGAGACGGATGTGACGACACCTCGAACGCCCGAGCAGGAGGCGCGCGACCCGCGCACCGCGCCGGAGCGGCTGCTCGAGCTCACGCAGAGCCATCCCGAGCTGCACGACGCCATCGTGACGAACCCGTCCTGCCCGGAGGCCGCGCGCTCGTGGATCCTCGCGACGAACCCCTCCGCGAAGCAGGCCTTCGAGCAGAGTGCCGGCTCCGCGCCCGAGGCGGGCTCCCCCTCCGCCCCCGCGGCCGACGCCGCTCCTGCGGTGGAGCCCGAGACCGGGTCCGAGACCGAGACCGACGCCGCCCCCGCTGCCGAGCCCGACACCTCGCTCGCCCCGCTCACCGCCGCGCCGGAGGCCTCCGTGCCGCTGGACGCCGGCCCGCCCACCGAGCCGCACGAGCCGGTCCCCGCGAGCAGCGGGGTGCGCATCAACGAGGGCAGCGGCGTCGTCGCCCTGCCGCCCGGCGCAGGTCGACCCTCGCCGGACCCGGCGCCGACGCGCTCCCCCGCCGCGGACGCCGACGCCGCCGCCGACCCCGGGGACGCCCCGGAAGCAGATGCGTGGACCGTCGTCCGCCCCTCGGCCGACCCCGCGTCGCCCGCGCAGCCCGGTCCCTCGACCGCGGCAGCCGCAGGGGCCGCCGCCCCGGCGCCCGAGCCCGACACCGCCCCCATGACCGCGCCGCCCACCCCCACGGCCGCCTTCCCGGCCGTCGCCGGAGCCGCCGCGGGCGGTGCTGTCGCGGGCGGCGCCGCTGCAGGTGGCTACTCCGGCAGTGCGCCGTCGGCCGGTGCGAGCGCCCCCGCGGCCCCCGCTCCCGGTCCTGCCGCCGCGGCCCCGGCCGGGCCGATCCCCTGGGGCACGAGCGGCCAGAACCGGCCGCCGTCGGACGACGACGGCCGGTCCCGCCGCCGGGTCTGGTGGGCCTGCGGCGGCTGCCTGCTGCTCGCCCTGATCCTCGCGATCGTCGGCCTGCTCGCGGGACGGGCCTGGCTGAGCGACGGCGAGGACACCTACAGCCGCGACAGCACGACCTCCGCCTCCGCGGAGCCCTCGGAGCAGGAGTCCAGCGCCGCCGAGGAGCCGAGCGCCGACCCGGTCTCCCCCGCCCCGGACTCCGCCCAGGAGCTCGACGCGGTCGCCTCCCCCACCGGCAACATCACCTGCAGCCTCGAGGGCGACAGCGTGGGCTGCTCCGTGGCGGAGCACCGCTACGGCGACGACATCGAGGGCTGCGCCGACGGCCCGTTCTCGATCGTCGTGGCCGGGGAGGACGCCGCCCCGGACTGCTCCCAGGAGTTCGGCAGCGGCGCGCAGACCCTCGCCTACGGGGAGAGCGCCGTGAACGGCGATGTGGCCTGCACGAGCGAGTCCTCCGGCATGACCTGCTGGAACGTGATGACCGGGAAGGGCTTCACGGTGAGCCGCAGCTCGTACGACACCTTCTGACCCCGCCCCGCTCCGCGACCGGTCCGGACCGGATCGGTAACGAGCAGGACACTGCATGGGCGAGGGCCGGCATGGCGAGGCGGCGCGAAGGGGCGATGCCTTCTCGGCCCACGCGGCCCGCGACCGCACACGGGCCAATCAGGCGAAGTATCGGACAGATGTCCGGCCCTCCTGCCACACTCCTCCCCAATCGGGCATCTCGCCCGTCGAGCGGTGAGGAAGGGATGCACGGTGGACTTCGACGAGGCCATCGCGGATATCGCGAGCAAGATCATCAGCCAGGGACCGTCGATCGAGACGGAGGAGGCGACCAAGAACGCCTTCATCATGCCGTTCATCTCCCGCGTCCTGGGATATGACGTCTTCAACCCGCTGGAGGTGGTCCCGGAGTTCACGGCCGACCACGGCACCAAGCGGGGCGAGAAGGTCGACTACGCGATCATGAAGGACGGCGAGGTCCAGATCCTCATCGAGTGCAAGCGCATCGGGGATCCGCTGCACATCAAGCACGCCTCGCAGCTGTTCCGGTACTTCTCGGTCACCAACGCCCGGATCGGCGTGCTGACCAACGGGCAGGTGTTCAACTTCTACACGGACCTCGACAAGCCCAACATGATGGACGACCGCCCGTTCCTCGTGCTCGACCTGGCCGACATCGACGAGACGATCCTCCCCGAGCTGCGCAAGCTCACGAAGGGGACCTTCAACCTCGACTCCGTGATCAGCTCCGCCGAGGAGCTGAAGTACGTGGGCGCCCTCCGGCGCGAGATCGCGGACGAGTTCCGTGAGCCGGCACCCGAGCTCGTCAAGATGCTCATGGGGCGCGTCTCCGACCGTCGGGGCACGGCGGAGAACATCCGCCAGTTCACGGAGCTGACCTCGAAGGCGATGAAGCAGTTCCTCAAGGAGCAGGTGAACGCCCGCCTCAAGTCGGCGCTCGGGGAGGCGGAGCCCGCGCCGCTCGTCGCGGGCGCACCGGCACCGGACGCGGAGGCCGAGGTCGCCGCGACGACGGCCGAGGAGGCGACCGGCCCCGCCGACGTCGTCACCACCGAGCAGGAGCTCGCCGGCTACCAGATCATCAAGGCGATCGCCTGCAGCGACGTGAAGCCGCAGCGCATCACCCACCGGGACTCGAAGACCTACTTCGCGATCATGCTGGACGACAACAACCGCAAGTCCATCGCCCGCCTGTGGTTCAACGGGAAGTCCCGCAAGCACCTGGGCCTGTTCGACGAGAACAAGGTGGAGACCCGGTACCTGCTCGAGGACCTCGACGACATCTACCGCTACGCCGAGCAGATCCGCGACACGGTGAGGCGCCACGCCGGGGACCAGGTCCCCGTCGAGGCCTGAGCGGTCCCCACGGCGCAGGGAGTCCCCCGGCCCGCATCGCGGGCAGGGGGACTCTCTCTCGAGCTGGAGACGGGAATCGAACCCGCAACCACCTGTTTACAAGACAGGTGCGCTACCGTTGCGCCACTCCAGCGGGCCGGGGCCGATCAGCGTGCCGATCGACCCCGGAATGGTAGCGGAGAGCAGGGCTCCCCGCCCATGTCAGCGTCCGCTGTCGGAGGCGCCACCGGTGTCGGAGGCGGAGGATCCCGCCGCCTCGAGCACGGCCTGCTTGAAGGCGCCCTCGGTGTAGTAGTCCTCGAAGACGGTGCCGTCGATCGCGACGTACGGGGTGGAGCTCGCGAGATCGGCGCCGTAGGGCTCCGCCGCCTTGCGCACGTAGCCCCAGTACGTCTTAGAGCTCATGCAGCTGCTCACCTCGTCGCTCGCGCCCGCCTGCTTGGCGTACTCGAGGATCTGGTCGTCGGTGAGCCCCGCGGAGCCCTCCGCCGGCTGGTTCTCGTACATGAGGGTCGTGAACGCGAGGGCGTTGTCCGGGTTCTCCTCGTACACGCACACGAGCGCATTCGCGGCGCGCGTGGAGTAGTCGCCGCTCGTGGAGTTCGCGTCGAGGAAGCGGCGCGGCGTGAGGTGCAGCGTCATCTGGTCGTTCTCGACGAGCTCCTGGATGTCCGCGGAGTTCACGCCGTCGAACTGCCCGCAGTAGGGGCACATGAAGTCGAGGTTCAGGTCCACGACGGGGGCACCGGAGCCCTCCTCCGCGCCGAAGCTGAGGTACGGGGCGTCCTCGCTCACGCCGGTCGGCATGGTGACCGGCTGCTTGTCCGCGGTGGCGGCGCGGTAGATGAACAGGCCCGCGACGGAGAGCAGGGCGAGCGCGATCACCGTGATGACGGCGATGATGATGATCCGGACCGAGCGCTGACGGCGCAGCTCGGCCTGGCGCTGCTGGCGCAGCGCCTCGCGCTGCGCCTCGCGACGCTCGCTCGCGGACTTCGGGGATCCGGACGCCATGGTCTCTCCTTGCGCCGTGCGGCGGTCGAGGGTGGGAACGCCGCGAGTGTATCCGTGGAACCTTCGACGATCCCGGGACGGGAGACCCGGCCCACGCCGCCCGCTCAGCGGCGCCAGAAGGCGATGGTCTCGAGGGTCGGCCCGGAGGAGAACGGGAAGTAGTCGACCATGCCCTGGCGCGCGCCGATCGTCGCGACGACCGCGACGAGCAGGAGCAGCAGCAGGCCCAGCAGGACGGCCGTCCAGGTGCGGTCCGGGGCGGCCGCGTCCACCATCCGGTGGGCGCCCAGGCGCGTGGTGCGCGATCCGATCCCGACCCAGGTCAGCAGGGTCGTGATGCCGACGGCGGTGCCGAGGGCGACGCCGTCCGGCAGGGCGGTCCCGGTCCCGAGGTACGTGGCGGCGTCCACCGCGACGCCGACGAGCAGGCCCAGCAGCAGCGGCAGCACCGCCTGGAGCGCCGTCTCCGCGACGCCCTGTAGGAACCGGAAGGGCGCTGCGGTGCCCGCCGCCCAGAGCGGCCCGGCGCCCGAGGAGCCGCGCATCCGTCGTGCGGCGACGGACCGGTGCGAGCGCTCCCAGGTGCGGGCGGCGCCGCCCAGCAGCAGCAGAAGCACGAGGGCGATGTAGGGGGCGATGACGCCGAGTCCGATCAGCAGCAGGTGGCCGAGCCACACGAGCACCGGCCGTCGGGGCGGCGGCGGGACGGGCTGCGGCGCCATGCCGTACGGGGCCATCTGCCCGTAGGGCTGCGGGGCCGGGTAGGGCGACGGGGCGGAGGACTGCGCCGGGTACGGGGAGCCCACCGGGGCGGTCACGGGATAGCCGGCGAGGCCACCGTCGGGCCCGCGCTGCACGGGTCGCTGCGGATCGTAGGAGCGCGGGTCGTTCCCGCTCGGGGTCGGGGTGGGGACCGGCCGGGGCGGCGCGGCGAGCTCCTCCTGGATCACGGGCAGGCGCATGGTGGGCGACTCGACGACGGGGAGCGCCTCGGTGCGCGGCGCCTCGGTGCGCAGGGCCTCGGTCGGCGCGTCGTACCCGCCACCCGGCTGCTCGCGCACCGCCTCCGCGCGGGCCGCGCCGGCGTCGTCGATGCGCGGCAGCGTCTCGGTGCGGTCGCCGTCCGCGACGACGGGGAGCACCTGGGTGGCCTCCGGTCCGGGGGCGCCGGCGCCCGTCGCGGGGTCGTCGGCGGCATCAGCATCAGCACCGTCGTCGGCGACGGGGAGGACCGTGGTCGCCCCGTCGCCACCTTCCCCGCTCGCCGCCTCGTCCCCGGGCGCCTCCGACGGTGTCGCCGCGGTGGCGCCGGCAGCGGCCGCGCCGGCGGGGAGCACGGCGGTGCGGCCGTCGGCCCCGAAGGCCTCGGTCTCCCCCGCGTCCTCGAAACGGGTCAGGTCGAGTTCCGCGAGCTTCCCGAGGTGCGTCGCCGGGTCGGGACGCCGCGCGGGATCCGCCTGCAGCGCCTCCCGCAGCCAGGCGGCGAGCTCGACGGGCAGCCCGTCGACGTCGATCTCCCCGCGGTCCGCGCGCAGGAACACCAGATCCGCGCGGCCGCTGCCATAGGGCTCGCGGCCCGTCGCGGCGTAGGCGAGCATCGCCGCGAGGGACCACCAGTCCCCCGCCTCCGCGGTGTGATTGGTGCGCACCACCTCGGGGTCGAGGTACGCGGCGGTGCCCATGACGAGCCCGGTCGAGGTCAGCCGGGACTCCTCCGCGGCGATCGCGATCCCGAAGTCGATGATCACGGGGTCCAGGCGGTCGCCCTCGGGGTCGAAGCCGTCGAGGTCCCGCGGGCGGGCGCCGCGCAGCAGCACGTTGGAGGGCTTGAGGTCGCGGTGGATGACCCCGGCGGCGTGGATGACCCGCAGGGCGTCGCCGAGCACAAGCCCCACCTCGCGCACCGCCTCGGGGTGCAGCCCGCCGCGCTCGCGCACGGCGTCCTCGAGGGTGGGGCCGGGGACGAACTCGGTGACCACGAACGCGTCCGGCGAGTCGAGCTCCGCGTCGAGGATCCGCACGATCGACTCGCTGCGCACGAGCTTCTGGGCGGCGACCTCCCGGGCGAGGCGCTCGCGGGCACGGGGATCGTCGGCGATGTCGTGGCGCAGCAGCTTGATCGCGACCTCGCGACCGTCGGCGTCGTGGGCGCGGTAGACGATGCCCATGCCGCCCGCGCCGATGCGCTCCTCGATCCGGTAGCCGGACTCCTCGGCGAGCGCGCCGAGCCGGGGATCGCGGCGGGGCGTGCGCTGGCGTCGGGTCTCCTCCATGCGCGCCATGCTACGGAACGGGCCGCGCGGCGACGTGCATCCGGGGCGGACCTTCACGAGGCGCACGCAGGCTCCGCACAGGGTGCGGGGAGGTCCCGGCTGTGGGACGATGCGCACGGCCGCGCGGGAGCGGCCGTGCGGCCGGAGCCGACCCCCGGGCGCGGAAGGGTGGGTCCCATGCGCTCGAACCTCTTCGACGCCACGAACCAGGAGCGCCAGACGACGGACCGCTGGGCGCTGCAGTCCTCGAAGATGCTGCGCTGCGCGCTGCAGCCGCAGTCCCCCGAGATCATCGCCGCGGCGGGCGCGATGGTCGCCTACCAGGGCCAGATGGACTTCGCCTACCAGGGCTCCGGCGGCGGCATGAAGCTCCTGAAGAAGCTCGCGACCGGCGAGGGCGGCAACCTCATGCACGTGCGCGGCCAGGGCGAGGTGTTCTTCGCGAAGAACGCCGAGGAGATCTTCCTCCTCCAGCTCGAGGGCGACGCGATCACGCTGAACACGAAGAACCTCCTCGCCTTCGACTCCTCGATCCAGTGGGACATCCGTTCCCTGGGCGCCGGCGGCTTCATGGCGGGCGGGCTGTTCAACCTCTTCCTCCAGGGACAGGGCATGGTCGCGGTGACCTCCGACGGCCCGCCGATGCTCCTGGACTGCTCGCAGCAGCCCACCTACGTCGACCCGCAGGCGGCCGTCTGCTGGTCCGCGAACCTGCAGCCGCAGATCAAGAACGACTTCAAGATGGGCTCGCTCATCGGCCGCGGCTCCGGCGAGTCCTTCCAGCTGGGCTTCCACGGCCCGGGCTTCGTCGTCGTCCAGCCCTCCGAGGGCGCCCCGGTCGTCACCAGCTCCTGACGCGGCCGGTCACCGGGGGCGGGCACCCGGGGTGGGCATGCGCGCCGCTCCCGGGCGGCCCGCCTACGATGACGCGGTGACCTTCGCGATCCCGACCGCGCCCGCTTGCGCGCTCGACGCCCTCGGCCCCGCCGGCCGGCGTCGCGCCGCGGCGGCGGCCGGCTCGCTGTTCGCCTCCGACGTCTCCGTCCCCTCCCCCGCCCTGGACCCGGTGCCGGTGGTGCTGGGGCCGGAGGAGTGGGGGGAGCTCTCCGCGGGCCTCGTCCAGCGGGCCCGGCTGCTGGACGCGCTGCACGCCGATCTCTACGGACCGCGCACCGTGCTGGGCAGCGACGTCGCCCCGGCCGCCGCGCTGCTCGCCGACCCCGCGTACCTGCGCACCGCCACCTCGATCCCCTCCCGCGGCGGCACCCACCTGCTCGCGCTCGGCTGCACCGTGCAGCGCGCCGCCGACGGCGGATGGCAGGTCCTCGCCGACCACACGGACGTGCCCGACGGCGCCGGCGTCGCCCTCGAGCTGCGCCGCGCCCTCTCCCGCAGCGCCCCCGAGCTGTACTCCTCGACCGCGCTGCGGCGGCTGCACCCCTTCATGGACGGCATGCGCTCCGCGCTCCACCAGCGCAGCCGGGCCGAGGGCCGCGCCGGCCGCGCCGTGGTGCTCACGGACAGCACCGATCCGCTTCGCGCCTTCGACCACCACTGGTTCGCGAACCTGCTGGGGGCTCCCGTCGTCTCCGTGACGGACCTCCGCACCGGCTCGGGCTCGCTCTCGCTGCGGCTCCCGGGGGCCGACCCCGACCCCGGGGACGGCATCGACGCGCTCGTGCGGCTCGTGCCCTCCGCCCTGCTGGACCCGCTGGACCTGGGCCCCACCCCCCTCGGCGGCGTGACGGGCCTCGTCGAGGCCGCCCGCTGCGGCGACGTGGAGGTCCTCAACCCGCTCGGGGCGGGGATCCTCGAGAACCCCGCGCTCGCGCGCGCGCTGCCGGACCTGTGCCGGCAGCTGCTCCACGAGGACCTGCTGCTGCGCCCGGCGGAGGACGATCCCGCGGATCCCGCCACGCCGCCCGGGGCGGCGCCGCCCTCGACCGCGCCGTCCCTGGACCCCGCGGGCGGCGACGCGCTCGTCGAGCGCCCGGTGCGGCTCCAGCTCCTCGTCATGGCCGGGGCCGACGGCTTCGAGGTCATGCCCGGCGGGATCGCGCGCACCGCGGACGCCGCCCCCGAGACCCTCAAGGACATCTGGGTCGCGGTGCCCCCGAGCTCCTCCGCGGGCGCGGAGACCCACGGCGGAGCCGGCACGACCGGCGCATCGGGGACAGGCGGCGCGGACGCCGTCACGGGCCTCTCGCCGTACCCCGCGATGACGCGCTCGGTGGGCTCGGACCTCTTCTGGTTCGGCCGCTACCTCGAGCGGGTCGACTCGACCGCGCGCCTGCTGCGCACCGTCCTGGACTCCACGAACGACCTCTCCGCGGAGACCGGCCGGGCCCCGCACACGGCGCTCGCCGTGCTGCTCGAGGCGACGACCGACGTCACGACGACCTTCCCCGGCTTCCACACGATCGACGTGCACGACGCCGGCGCCGTGCGCGACGAGATCCGCAGCCTGCTGCATGACACGGGCCGCCCCGGCTCGCTCGCGCAGTCCTTCGCGGCACTCGCCCACACCACGCGCGGGCTGCGGGACCTCGTCTCGGACAGCGTCTGGCCCTCGATCTCCCGCATGCGCGGTCGCATCCGTGCGCTCGGCGGGGCCGACGAGCCCCTCGAGCAGGGGCTCACCGACATGGTCGACGGCTGCCTCGCGCTCTCCGGCGCGGTCGCGGACTCCATGCCCCGCGACCTCGGCTGGGACCTCACCGAGACGGGCCGGAGGATCGAGCGGACCTCCACCCTGCTCGCCCTGCTCAAGGCCGCCCTGGGCGGTCGCCGTAGCGCCGCCGCGGAGGCCCGGGTCACGGCCGCCGTCGTCGCGATCACGGAGTCCGGCGCGACCTATCGCCGCACGTACCACGCAGCGGTCCAGCCCGAGCTGCTGCTCGAGCTGCTGATCGGCGACGCGACGCTCCCCCGCTCCCTCGCCTTCCAGCTCGACCGGCTCGGCGCCGTGCTCGACCGGCTCCCGGAGCGGACCCCCGCCGTCGAGCTCCGCGCCCCGCTCACGGCGCTTCGCAGCCGCGTGGGCGCCTGGCAGCCGCGCGAGCTGCTCATGCCCCGTGACGAGGAGCCCGGATCCCCCACCGGTCTGGTCGCCGAGGCGGGCGCCGCCATGGAGTCCGTGCGCGAGCTGTCCACCGCCCTGGAGAACCGGTTCTTCCGCGCCTCCGAGTCCACCTCCCCCTGGGGGTTCGACGATGTCTGAGAACCTGCCCCGCATCCCCCTGCGCGACGAGGGCCCCGACGCCCCGGCGATCGACTACCGCGTCCACCACCTCACCGCGTACCGCTACGCGAAGGCGGTCTCCCGCAACTACGGCCGGGCCCACGTGGAGCCCCGCGCGACCCCGCACCAGCGGGTGCTCTCCCACGAGGTGACCGTGGACCCGGCGCCCGCCCGTCTCACCGCGCACACCGACTTCTTCGGCAACTCCTCGACCTACCTGCTCGTGGACGAGCCGCACGAGCACCTCGACGTGCACTCCCGCGCCGTGGTCTCCGTCGCGGAGCGCCGCTATCCCGCGGAGACCCTCGAGCGGCCCTGGGAGCAGTGCACCCCGGAGCACTGGGGCCCGCTGATGCCGGCGGAGAGCATCGACTTCACCCACCCCTCGCCGCGCGTGCCCGCGCTCGCCGCCGCGCGGGAGCTCGCCCGCGAGGTGCTCACGCCCGAGCGTCCGATCGGGGAGGCGCTCGCGGCGCTGACCGGCATGATCTTCCGGGAGTTCACCTACGACTCCGCCGCCACGACCGTCACCTCGACGCTCGAGGAGGTGCTCCAGGCGCGGCACGGCGTGTGCCAGGACTTCGCGCACGCCGGGGTCGCCGCGGCGCGCGCCGCGGGCCTCGCGGCGCGCTACGTCTCGGGCTACCTGCGCACGGCCCCCGCGGCGGACGGCGCCCTCGTCACGGAGCCGGCGGACGAGATGATCGGCTCCGCCGCCTCCCACGCCTGGCTGAGCGTGCTCGTGCCGGGCACCGGCTGGGTGGACATCGACCCCACGAACAACACCTTCGTGGACCAGCGCTTCGTCACGACGGCCTGGGGCCGGGACTACGCGGACGTCCCGCCGCTGAAGGGCATCGTCGTGGGCCCGCCGGGTGCGAGCAGCACGCTCCGGGTCGCCGTCGGCGTGGTCCCGCAGCCCGCCGCCGACCGCCCGGCCGGGCCGGATGCGGGGGAAACCGCCTCCCGCGGGGGTCAGGGGGACTAGCCTGTCGGCGCATTTCCCGACATCCCCTCCCCTGCCGGACGGAGCCCCATGAGCACCCCCTCCACCACCCCCGCCCCGGCGAGCACGGCCATCCCCGCTCCCGCCGCCCTCGCCCGCACCCTCGAGGAGGGCATGCTCGCGAAGGCGACCATGCCGCGCGGGCGCATGTTCCTGCTGTCCCTCACGGGCGGCGCCTACATCGCGCTCGGCTTCGTGTTCATGGTGACCTCGCAGCAGGGCATGGGCGACTGGCCGGTCGGCATCTCGAAGGTCATCGGCGGCGTGGCCTTCTCGGTGGGCCTCGGCCTCGTCGTGGTCAGCGGCTCGGACCTCTTCACGGGCACCACCATGACGGCCATGCCGTGGCTCTCCCGGCGCATCACGACGGGACAGATGCTGGCCCACTGGGGCATCAGCATCGCCGGCAACCTCGTGGGCTCGCTGACGGTCGCGCTGCTGATCTTCCTCGCCGGGACCCCGTCCACGAACGGCTCCGCGTGGGGGCTCGTCGTCCTCACCACGACGGAGGCGAAGGTGACCCACAGCTGGGGGCAGTCCTTCGTGCTCGGGATCCTCGCGAACCTCGCCGTGTGCCTCGCGGTCTGGGTCTCGATCGCCGGGAAGACGGTCGCGGACAAGGTCCTCGCCGTCGCCGGCCCGATCGCGCTGTTCGTCGCGACCGGCTTCGAGCACTCCGTCGCGAACATGTTCATGCTGCCGCTGGGCCTGCTCGTGAAGAACGCGGAGGGTGCCGGCTTCTGGCAGGGCGAGGCGATCACCGCGGCCGGGGTCACGAAGGCCGACTTCGCGGCGATCACGGCGGGGCACGCGCTCTGGGACAACCTCGTGCCGGTGCTGCTGGGCAACATCGTGGGCGGCGCGGTACTCGTCGCGGCGTACTTCTGGGCCGCCTACCGCCGTGACGAGGTGACCGCCGCCGGGACCACCGCCGCGCCGGCGGCCGATCAGGCCTCGACGGGCACGCGGGGCCGCGCCTCCTGAGCCCTCCCGCGGCCCCCGTGTCACGCAGGGGAGCAATGGTTCACACTCCTCGGCCGCCGGCATTTCCGCATATAGGATGGCGCGGAATTCTCAGCGACCCGGCGCCCCCGCGCGCCACGAGACCGAGGTGAGATGTCCTCCTCCACGCAGCCCTTCCGCCTGGCAGTGATCGGCTCCGGCCCCGCCGGCGTGTACGCCGCCGAGACCCTGCTGCGCTCCGCGCCCGTGAAGAGCGGTGAGCTGGCGGTCGAGATCGACCTGTACGACCAGCTCCCCACGCCCTTCGGCCTGATCCGCTACGGCGTCGCGCCGGACCACCCGCGCATCAAGGGCATCATCACGGCGCTGCACCGGATCCTGGACCGCGGCGACATCCGCTTCCTCGGCGACGTCGAGTTCGGCACGGACCTCACGATCGAGGACCTCCACACCCACTACGACGCGGCGATCTTCGCGACCGGCGCGCTCAAGGACGCGGACCTCGACATCCCGGGGATCGACCTCGAGGGATCGTTCGGCGCCGCGGACTTCGTGGCCTGGTACGACGGCAACCCCGACTACCCGCGCGAGTGGGCGCTGGACCAGGAGTCCGTCGCCGTGATCGGCAACGGCAACGTCGCGCTCGACGTGGCGCGCGTGCTCGCCAAGAGCGCGGACGAGCTGCTGCGCACGGAGATCCCGGCGAACGTCCACGCGGGCCTCGCCGCCGCGGCGACGACCGACGTGCACGTGTTCGGCCGTCGCGGCCCGGCGCAGTCGAAGTTCTCCCCGCTCGAGACCCGCGAGCTCGCGCACCCCAAGGGCGTCCAGGTCGTCCTCGAGGGCCGCGACCTCGAGCAGATCACCGAGGCGGAGTGGGAGGCGATCCGCGCGGACAAGCGCACCGACCAGATCGTCTCGACCTTCGAGGGCTGGCTCGAGGAGCAGAAGCGCCGCGAGGCGGCCGGCGAGGAGCCCACGGACGCCCACGGGGGCCCCGTGCAGCGCCGCCTGCACCTGCACTTCTGGCACCGCCCCGTCGAGGTCCTCGGCGAGGACGGCAAGGTCACGGGCATGCGCTTCGAGCGCACCCGCCTCGAGGAGGACGGCTCGCTCGTGGGCACGGGCGAGCTCGTGGACTACGAGCTCGGCGCCGTGTACCGCGCGGTGGGCTACTTCGGCTCGGAGCTGCCCGGGGTCCCCTACGACGAGAGCCGCGGCGTGATCCACAACGCCGCCGGCCGCGTGACGAAGGCCGACGGCACCGTCATCCCGGGCGTCTACGCCAACGGCTGGATCAAGCGCGGCCCGGTGGGCCTGATCGGTGCCACGAAGTCCGATGCGATCGAGACGATCTCCTCGCTGCTCGAGGACATCGACGCGGGCGTCCTCACCCCGGCGCCGGAGCGCGACCCGGACGCGATCCTGCGCACCTTCGACGAGCGCGGCGTGGAGTACACGACGTGGGAGGGCTGGCGCGCCCTCGACGAGCACGAGAAGTCGCTCGGCGCGGCGGAGGTCGACGCCGAGGGCGAGCCCCGTGCCCGTGTGAAGGTCGTCGAGCGCGAGGAGATGGTGCGCGTCTCCCGCGACGGCATGACCACGATCTCGGTCAGCACCCCCGCCTGATCCTTCCCTCTCCCCTGCCCGGGTCTGCCGGGCCGCAGCGCCGCGGGCGCCGTCCTCCTCGGGCGGCGCCCGTCGTGCGTCCACGTGAGGGAGCTCGCCCGTCGGGGCGATGCGCGTCCGACGCCGCGGGCCTATAGTGGAACAGTCATTCCACTACTAGGAGGCCCCATGCGCACCGTGTCCTACGAGCAGTTCGGCGAGCCCGCCGACGTCCTCACCACCCGCGAGGCGGAGGCCCCCGCACCCGCCGCCGGCGAGGTGCTGCTGCGGCTGGTCCTCAGCCCCATCCACCACCACGACCTGTGGACGATCCGCGGCACCTACGGCGTGCGCCCCGAGCTGCCCGCCGTGCCGGGCAGCGAGGCCGTCGCCGTCGTCGAGGCCCTCGGCGAGGGCGTGGACTCCGTGGCCGTCGGCGACCGCGTCGCCGCCACCGCGACGCCGGGCACCTGGTCGGCGCTGTTCACCGCCCCCGCCGGCTCGCTCGTCCCGCTGCCGGCGGAGCTGCCCGACGAGGCCGCCGCCCAGCTCGTCGCCATGCCCTTCAGCGCCCTGTCCCTCCTCGAGCACCTCGGTCTCGGCGAGGGCGAGGTGCTCGTCCAGAACGCCGCGACCGGCGCCGTGGGCCGCCTCGTCGCCCAGTTCGCCCGCGCCCGCGGCCTGCGCGTGATCAGCCTCGTGCGCCGCAGCAGCGGCGTGGAGGAGCTCGCCGCGCAGGGCATCGACGACGTCGTCGCGATCGACCAGGACGACTGGCAGGAGCAGGCCCGCGCCCTCATCGGCGACGCCCACGTGGCCGCAGGCCTCGACTCGGTGGGCGGCGAGGCCGCCGGCCAGGTGCTCTCGCTGCTGGGCCGCGGCGGCCGCCTCGTCGTCTTCGGCGCGATGGGCGCGACGACCATGGCGCTCCCCTCCGGGCCGATCATCTTCAAGGACCTGAAGGTCGAGGGCTTCTGGGGCGCCCAGATCTCCGCCGACATGAGCGACGAGCAGCGCCGCCGCCTGATCGGCGAGATCATCGCGCGCCTGCTCTCGGGTGAGGCGACCCTGCCGGTCGCCGGCACCTATGGCCTGGACGAGGTCGCGGACGCCGTCGCGGCGACCCTGACCGACGGCCGCCAGGGCAAGGTCCTGCTGCGCCCCTGATCCCGGCGCACCACGACGAGGGGCCCCGGCAGGAGATTCCTGCCGGGGCCCCTCCGCATCCGCGCCGGGGGCGCGGGAGGGTCAGTCGTCGGAGACGGTGACCGTGACGGGGATGTTGCCGCGGGTCGCGTTCGAGTACGGGCACACCTGGTGGGCGGCGTCCGCGAGGGCCTGCGCGGTCTCCTGGTCGAGCTCGGGGATGACGACCTCGAGCTCGACGGCGAGCGAGAAGCCGCCGCTCTCCTCGGAGCCGATGCTCACGCGCGCGCCGACGCTCGAGCCGTCGATCTTCACCTTGCGCTCGCGGGCGACGAGCTGGAGGGCGGAGTGGAAGCACGCGGAGTAGCCGGCGGCGAAGAGCTGCTCGGGGTTTGCGCCCTTGCCGGTGCCGCCCATGGCGGTGGGGACGGCGAGGTCGAGGGCGAGGTCGGAGTCGACGACGTCGACATGGCCGTCACGGCCGGCGCCGGTGGCGAGGGCCTCGGTGGTATACAGGGGCTTCATGGTGTCGGATTCCCTTCCAAGGAGGTGAGGGCGGCGTCGAGGGAGGCGAGCGCCGCCCCCGCGTCCACCCGGGTCATGACCAGAGCGCTGACGAGCAGCGCGACGAGGGACTCGGCCAGGCGCTCGCGATCGGCGAGCGGGAGGCCCGGATGCCGGGCCCCGACGCCGCGCAGGAACGCGGCGTGGAGCTCGGCGCGGTAGACGCGCACCACCTCGGCGATCCCGTCGTCCCGGGCGAGGCCGGAGCAGGCGGTGTTCACCAGGAGGCAGCCGTCGGGGAGGGTGCGTCCGGACGGGTCCGCGAAGATCTCGCGGGCGGAGCGGAAGTACTGCGCGAGGGCGCCGGGCTCGACGTCCGGTCCGCGCAGCGGGGTGAGGCCGGGGCGGACGACCTGGTCGAGGTAGTCCTCGACCGCGGCGTCGAACAGGCCGCGCTTGGAGCCGAAGGCGTGGTAGATGCTGCTCGCGTTCAGCGCCGTGGCCTGCTGGAGCGTCGCCATGGACGCTCCCTCGTAGCCCTCGTGCCAGAAGACGTCGCGCGCGGCGCGCACCGCCTCGGCACGATCGAAGGTGAGGGGCCGTCCCATACGAGCTCCTCCTTCCGTTCCCGTCCCGGCCTCGCGGGCGCCGAGCCCTGGTGCCGGCGCCGCTTCCCCCACTATAATGGAATGACTACTTCAATAGAACCCCGGAGGTTCCTGTGGTCATCCTCGGATCCGTGCTCGCCCTCGCGGCGGCGGCCCTGCACGTCCTGATCTTCGCGCTCGAGTCCCTGCTCTGGGGCACGCCGCGCTCCCAGGCGGTGTTCGGGGCGCAGTCACCCGAGGAGATCGAGACGACGAAGCTCATGGCCCTCAACCAGGGCTTCTACAACCTCTTCCTCGCCGTGCTCGCCGCCCTCGGCGCGATCCTGCTGCTCGCCGGATCCACCGCCGTGGGCGGCGCGCTCGCCCTCGCGGGCACCGGCAGCATGCTCGCCGCCGCGCTCGTCCTGCTGCTCGCCTCCCCCGCGCACCGCGCCGCGGCGATCAAGCAGGGCACACTCCCGCTGCTGGCCGTGCTCGCGCTCGTGATCGGCCTCGCGATCTGACGCACCCGCGCGCAGGAGGGGCGCCCGCTCCCGCCGGATGGCGGAGGCGGGCGCCCCTCCCGTCGATCCCGGGAACCGGGCTCAGCGCCGGATGGAGGCCAGGTGGTCGGCGATGCGGTCCACGGCGTCCTCGAGGAGGTCCACGGGTGGGAGCGTCACGAGCCGGAAGTGGTCCGGCGTCGGATAGTTGAAGCCCGTCCCCTGCGTGACCAGGAGCTTCTTGGAGCGCAGCAGCTCGAAGGCGAACTGCTCGTCGTCGTCGATCCGGTACATCTCGCGGTCCACGCGCGGGAACATGTAGAGAGCACCCTGGGCCTTGACGACGTCGACCCCGTCGATCGCGCTGAGCCCCTCGTAGGCCACGTCGCGCTGCTCCTTGAGCCGGCCGCCCGGGAGCAGGAGCTCGTGGATCGACTGATGGCCGCCGAGCGCCGTCGCGACCACGTGCTGGGCAGGGACGTTGGGGCAGAGCCGCATGTTCGAGAGCACGTCGAGGCCCTCGATGAAGCTCGTCGCGTGGTCCTTGGGGCCGTAGAGCGCCATCCATCCGGCGCGGAAGCCCGCGACCCGGTACGCCTTGGAGAGCCCGTCGAAGGTGATGGTCAGGAGGTCCGGGGCGAGCTTCGCGATGTGGTGGTGGACCGCGTCGTCGTAGAGGATCTTGTCGTAGATCTCGTCCGCCAGGATCATCAGCCCGTGCTTGCGGGCGACCTCGACGATCTCCCTGAGCACGTGCTCGGGGTAGACCGCGCCCGTGGGGTTGTTGGGGTTGATGACGACGATCGCCTTGGTGCGCTCGGTGACCTTGTCCGCGAGGTCGGAGACGTCGGGCCACCACTGCTGCTCCTCGTCGCAGCGGTAGTGCACGGCGCGGCCGCCGGCGAGCGCGATCGAGGCGGTCCACAGCGGGTAGTCCGGAGCGGGCACGAGCACCTCGTCGCCGTCGTCCACGAGCGCCTGGCAGGTCATCTGGATGAGCTCGGAGACCCCGTTGCCGAGGTAGATGTCGTCCAGCTCCATGCCGGGCATGCCCTTGGTCTGGTAGTACTGCGCGACCGCGCGGCGGGCGGAGACCAGGCCCTTGGAGTCGGAGTAGCCCTGCGCGGTGGGCAGCGACCGGATCATGTCCACGAGGATCTCGTCCGGCGCCTCGAAGCCGAAGGGCGCGGGGTTGCCGATGTTGAGCTTGATGATCTTGTGCCCCTCGGCCTCCATGCGTGCCGCCTCTGCCGGGACCGGACCTCGGATCTCGTAGCAGACGTCGCGCAGCTTCGAGGACTGGGTGAAGATCATCAGTCGGCTCCTGTCGGGTCGGAGGGGAGAGCTCAGGGTAGCGCCGTGCGGGGCACGGGTGGAGGGATGCCCGCGGGAGGCCCTTGACGGCCCGTCCCGCACCCCTTATTTTCGGGTCGTAAGTAATTACCGGGCGAGGACGCCCGCCCCCGATCAGGAAGAGCGACGATGCCCACCGATCCCACGACCCGGCGCCTGCACCTCCGCGTGGCCGGCGTATCCCTCGTGCTCGACACGACCGGCGGGCGCGTCCCCGCGATCCTCCACTGGGGCGCGGACCTCGGCCCGCTCACCGGGACGGACCTCGCCACGCTCCTCGCCGCCGTCACCCCCGCGATCTCGAGCAACGGCCCGGACGTCCCGCTGCGCACGGGGATCCTCCCCCAGAGCGCCGACGGCTGGCTGGGCCGCCCCGGCCTCACCGGCTCCCGCGACGACGGCTCCGGCACCGCCCCGCGGCTCACCGTGACCGGCGTCCGAATCACCGAGCAGGGCACCGAGCGCACGCTCCCCGCCGGCGAGGGGACCGACCTCGAGACCGGCCCCGCCCTCGTCATGCTCGACCTCGCCGACGAGCTCCTCGGCCTCGCCGTGCGCCTCGACGTCGAGCTGCTCCCCTCCGGCCTCGTGCGCGTGCGCGCCGAGGTCACGAACACCGGCGAAACCGCCTACACCGTCCACCAGCTCACCCCCGCCCTGCCGGTCCCCCTCGACGCCGACGAGCTGCTCGACTTCGGCGGCCGCTGGACCAAGGAGCGCACCCCGCAGCGCCGCGCCATGGTCACCGGCACCCACCTGCGCGAGAACCGCCGCGGCCGCACCGGCGCCGACGCCGCGCACCTGCTGCACCTGGGCACCTCCGGCTTCGACTTCGCCACCGGCGAGATCTGGGCCGTGCACACCGCCTTCTCCGGCAACCACACCCACCACGCCGAGCGGCTCTCCGCGGGCGTCCAGGTGATCGGCGGCGGCGAGCTGCTGCTCCCCGGCGAGGGCCGCCTCGCCCCCGGCGCCGCGATCGCCTCCCCCTGGCTCTACGGCGCCCACTCCGCCGCCGGGCTCGACACGATCGCCCGCCGCTTCCATGCCCACCTGCGCGACCGCGAGACGCACGGCGGCCTCCCCTACCCGGGCACCGACCGCCCCGTCACCCTCAACGTGTGGGAGGCCGTCTACTTCGACCACGACCTCTCCGTGCTCTCCGAGCTCGCCGACCGCGCCGCGGAGCTCGGCGTCGAGCGCTTCGTGCTGGACGACGGCTGGTTCGGCTCCCGCCGCGACGACACCTCGGGCCTCGGTGACTGGACCGTCTCGGAGGAGGCCTGGCCCGGCGGCCTCGCCCCGCTCGTCGAGCGCGTCACCGGCCACGGCATGCAGTTCGGCCTCTGGTTCGAGCCCGAGATGATCAACGAGGACTCCGACCTCGCCCGCGCGCACCCGGAGTGGATCATGGCCCCCGGCCCGGACCGCATGCCGCTGCCCGCCCGCCACCAGCAGGTCCTCAACCTCACGATCCCCGAGGCCTGGCAGCACGTCCACGACGCGATCGACGCGCTCCTGACCGAGCACGACATCGCCTACATCAAGTGGGACCACAACCGCGACCTCGTCGAGGCCGCGACCCGCGCGACCGGCGCCGCCGCCGTCCACGAGCAGACCCTCGCCGTGTACCGGCTCTGGGACAGCCTCAAGGCCGCGCACCCCGGCCTCGAGATCGAGTCCTGCTCCTCCGGCGGGGCCCGCGTGGACCTCGGCATCCTCGAGCGGGCGGACAGGATCTGGGTCTCCGACTGCATCGACCCCCTCGAGCGGGCGACCATGAACCGCTGGACCTCCCAGCTCGTGCCGCTCGAGCTCATGGGCAGCCACATCGCCTCCGGCGGCTCCCACACCACCGGCCGTCTGCACTCCCTCTCCTTCCGCGCCGCGAGCGCGATCCTGGGCCACCTCGGCATCGAGTGGGACCTGCGCCGCGCGACCGAGGAGGAGCTCGCCGAGCTGCGCACCTGGATCGCCCTGTACAAGGAGCAACGCGAGCTGCTGTTCACCGGTGACCTCGTCCGTGCGGACCGCGGCCAGGACGCCGTCTGGATCACCGGCGTGCTCTCCCCCGAGCGCGACCGGGCCCTGTACACGGTCACCGCCGTCGGCACCCCCGACATCGCCCCCGTCGGCGCCCTCCGCCTGCCCGGCCTCGACCCGCGGCGCCGCTACCGCGTGCGCCCGCTCGTGCTCGGCCCCCAGCCCACCGGCTACGTGTGGCCCGCCTGGGCCCGCGAGGGCGCGGACCCGGCCACGGACGCGAAGGGCGCCGGCTACGGCCCGCCCGCCCTCGTCGACCACCTCGACGTGCCCGGCGCGGTGCTGCTGCGCACGGGCCTCGCCGCCCCCGTCATGGCGCCGGAGACGGCGTTCCTGCTCGAGGTCACCGCGCTCGCGGACCGACCCTGACCCCCGCCCATCGGAGAGAGGACGACGATGTCCACCACCACCCCCGAGGCGACGAGGACGCCGGGCACGCGCCCGGCGCCTCCCCGCCGCCGCCACCGGGACGACACCCGCCTGGCTCTGCTGTTCATCCTGCCCGCGAGCGTCGGCCTGCTCGTGTTCCTCGTCTGGCCGCTGATCACGGGCCTGTACTACTCCTTCACCGAGTACGCGATCCTCACCCCCGCCCAGTGGGTGGGGCTCGAGAACTACCGCACGATGCTCACCGACCCGGTGTTCTGGAAGTCGCTGCGGGTGACCGTGCTGTACGTGCTCATCAACATCGGCGTGCAGACGGTCGTCGCGCTGCTCATCGCGGTGCTCATGCAGCGCCTCACGCAGTCCACCTGGCTGCGCTCGATCGTGCTCGCCCCTTACCTCGTCTCCAACGTCGTCGCCGCGATCGTGTTCCTGTGGATGCTCGACAGCCAGCTCGGCATCGTCAACATCGCGCTGCAGGCGATCGGCTTCGACCCCGTCTCCTTCTGGGCGAGCGAGACCTGGGTGATCCCCACCGTCGCGCTCGTGAACGTGTGGCGCCACATGGGCTACACAGCGTTGCTGCTCTTCGCCGGGCTGCAGTCCATCCCCGAGCAGCTCTACGAGGCGGCCCGCACGGAGGGCGCCGGCGAGTGGCAGCTGTTCCGCCGGATCACCCTGCCGCTGCTGCGGCCGATCCTCGCGCTCGTGCTGATCATGTCGATCATCGGCAGCTTCCAGGTGTTCGACACGATCTCCGTGACCACCCAGGGCGGGCCCTCGGACGCCTCCAAGGTGCTGCAGATGTACATCTACGAGAACGCCTTCGCGCAGTACCAGTTCGGGTACGCCTCCGCGCTCTCCGTGGCGCTGCTGGTGATCCTCGTGATCATCACCTTCGCCCAGTACTTCCTGAGCCGTGCCGGCGAGTCGGACCTGGACTGAGAGGACCCATCGATGACCACCACCGACGCCCCCGTCACGACCACCGCCCACGCGGCGGCGCCCGCGCCCTCCGCGCGGCCGCGCCGTCGCCTCTCCCCCGGCCGCCTCGCCGCCTGGGCCGTGATGATCGTGATCCTGCTGATCACGGTCTTCCCCTTCTACTGGATGCTGCGCACCGCCCTCTCCTCGAACACCGCGCTCGCCACCAACCCCAGCAGCCTGCTCCCCGTGGGCTTCTCGCTGGGCGGCTTCGCACGGGTCTTCGGCCTCCAGGACGTCGACACCGCCGTCTCCCAGGGCGGCTCCGGCGCCTCGATCACCTTCTGGCAATACCTGCTGAACACGGTGGTCGTCGCGACGAGCATCACCGTCGTCCAGACCTTCTCCTGCGCGATGGCCGCCTACGCGTTCTCCCGCCTGCGCTGGCGGGGCCGCGAGACGGTGTTCCTCGTGTTCCTCGCGGCGATGATGATCCCGCAGATCTTCACCCTGCTGCCCAACTTCGTGCTCATCAAGAACCTGCACCTCGTGGACACACTGCTCGGGATCATGCTGCCCAGCCTGTTCATCTCCCCGTTCGCGATCTTCTTCCTGCGGCAGTTCTTCAACAACATCTCCCGCGAGGTGGAGGAGGCCGCGCTGATCGACGGGGCGAGCAAGGTGCGCGTGTTCTTCACGCTCATCCTGCCGATGTCCTCGGCGCCGCTCGCGACGCTCGGGCTGCTGACCTACATGACCGCGTGGAACGAGTACTTCTGGTCGCTGATGGTCTCCTACTCGGACTCCTCGCGGGTCCTGACCGTCGCGCTCGCGGTGTTCCGCGCGCAGTCCCCGAACACGGGCACCGACTGGGCCGGGCTCATGGCGGCGACGCTCGTCGCGGCCCTGCCCATGCTGATCCTCTTCGCGCTCTTCGCGAAGCGGATCGTGAACTCCATCGGATTCAGCGGGATCAAGTGAGGGACCGACGATGACCAACCACCATCCCCACCACCGCCAGCACTCCCTCAGCCGCCGGCGCCTGCTCGGCGGGGCCGCCGCCCTCGGCGCGGCGGCCGGCACGACGGCACTCGCCGGCTGCGGCTCCTCCGCCGCCGCGGGCGACGGCGTCGAGCTCGACTACTGGCTCTGGGACGCGAGCCAGCTGCCCGGCTACTCCGAGGCGATCGACCTGTTCATGGAGCAGAACCCGGGCATCCGTGTACGGATCACCCAGATGGGCTGGGACGACTACTGGACCAAGCTCACCGCGAGCTTCGTCGCCGGCGCCGGGCCCGACGTCTTCACCGACCACCTGGGCCGGTACCCGGAGATGCTCTCCCTCGGCGTGATCGTCCCGCTCGACGACTTCGCCCCGATCGCGGAGATCCCCGAGGACCGCTTCCAACCGGGGCTCCAGGACCTCTGGACGGGCCAGGACGGCAAGAAGTACGGGCTGCCCAAGGACTACGACACCATCGCGATCATGTACGACACGACGGTGCTCGAGGAGGCCGGGGTCACCCCCGAGGACCTCGCGTCCCTGGACTGGAACCCGGCCGACGGCGGCAGCTTCGAGCAGATGCTGCTGCACCTGACCGTGGACACGAACGGGAAGCGCGGCGACGAGGACGGCTTCGACGCCGGCAGCATCGCGACCTACGGGCTCGGGGCGGACGCCGGGATCGACTACGTGGGGCAGTCCACGTGGTCGCCCTTCGCCTTCTCCACCGGCTGGGCGTTCACCGACAAGGACACCTGGGGCACGCGCTTCCGGTACGACGAGCCCGAGCTGCAGCAGACCCTCGACTGGTACTTCGGCCTCGTCGACAAGGGGATCCTGCCGCCCTTCGGCATGTTCGGCGACTCGAGCCCCGCCCAGACCCAGCTGCAGTCGCGCAAGGCGTCGCTCACGCTCGCAGGCTCCTGGATGATCGGCACCTACGCGAACCTCGAGGGGCTCTCACTGGGGATCGCTCCGCTGCCCTCGGGCCCGATCGGCCATCCCATGTCGATGTTCAACGGCCTCGGCGACTCGATCTCGGCGCAGTCCGAGCACCCCGAGGAGGCGGCGCGGCTCGTCGCGTTCCTCGGCTCGGACGCCTCGCAGGAGATCATCGGCCAGCGCGGCGTCGTGTTCCCCGCGACCGATGCCGGGACGGCGGCGGCGATCGCCGCCTACGAGGAGCGCGGGCTCGACGCCTCCCCGTACACGGACCGCGTCGAGAACGGCGAGACGGGGCTCTACCCGCTCGTCGAGAACGCGGCCCAGATCCAGTCGATCATGCAGCCGGCGCTCGACGACCTCTGGCTGCGCAAGACGGACGCCTCATCGCTGACGGCGTACAACGAGAAGGTCAACGCCCTGTTCACCTGACGCGCGCGGGAGAGGGCGAGGGGCCCGGGCCGGGACACGGCCCGGGCCCCTCCCGTGCTCAGACGGGGTCCGTGCCCGTGATGAAGCGCCTCGCCGCGATGACGGCCGCGCCGCGCGCCCAGTCCTCGAAGTCGTCGGGCAGGTAGCGCACCACGACGTCCTGCTGCTGCGCGGGGAGCAGGGCACGCAGGGTCTCGGCGAAGGCGGGGTCGTCGCGCAGCAGCCCCACGCTCTCGCCGCCCAGCAGCAGCGCCTCGGGGTCCAGCACGCCGAGCACCCCGGCGGCGGAGACGGCGACCGCGTGGCCCACCTCCGCGGCGAGCTCGCGGGCGGCGGGATCGCCGGCGCGCACCGCGTCGAGCACCGCCTGCAGCCGCTGCTCGGGGGTGCCCGTGCCGGCTCCCGGCACACCCCGCTCCCGGCCCGCCTCGATGACGGCGTCGTTGCAGGCCACGTCCATGAGCCGCACACCGCGGCCGTCGCGGGTGACCGTGGTGAGGGCGCCGGTGAGCCCGGCCGTGTGCCCGGCGCCGC
The DNA here is from genome assembly GCF_005490785.1 of Brachybacterium sp. SGAir0954. Taxonomy (GTDB): domain Bacteria; phylum Actinomycetota; class Actinomycetes; order Actinomycetales; family Dermabacteraceae; genus Brachybacterium; species Brachybacterium rhamnosum. Next base: position 3,348,179 of record NZ_CP027295.1, read on the forward strand.
GGCGCACGACGCCGCCCTCGACCGTGCCGACCGCGACCCCGGCGCCCACGGTGATCGCGACGAAGGAGTCGTGGCGGCGGCCCGCGCCGAACCAGGCGAGCCCCTCGAGCAGGGCGTGGATGTCGTTGCGGACGCTCACCGGCAGGCCCAGCGCCTGCTCGAGCCGCTCCCGCAGCGGCACCGGGCCCTCCCAGCGGAGCAGCTCGGCCGGGGCGACCACGCCGTCGTCGTCGACCCTGCCCCCGAGGCCGATCCCCACCCCCGCGATCCGCGGGTGCGAGGAGCGCAGCGCCTCGCACAGCTCCGTGACCGTCGCGATCACGGCGTCCGGGTCCGTGCGGCGCAGCGGGGCGGCGAGCTCCTCGAGGGACTGGCCGCGCACGGTGACGACCGACGTGTGCACGGCCGTCGCGGTGATCTTCACGCCGATCAGCCGCACGTGCTCCTCGGCGACGTCGAGCGGCAGTTGCGGCCGACCCTTCGCCTGGGGACGCGGCGGGAGCTCCCGCAGCAGGCCGTTCTCGAGCAGCTCCCGGGCGAGGCGGGTGAGGGTCGGATGGGACAGGCCGAGCACGGCGGCGAGGTCCGTGCGGGCGTGCGGCCCGCGGCGCACGAGGTGCTCGTAGACGGCCGCGGCGGAGGGCGACCCCGGGGCGGCGGGGAGGTCGGTCGCGGCGGCGGTCATGGGCACCAGAGTAGGCGGCGCCCGGTCCCACGTGAGCAGGGACACTAGAGTGGCGGGCATGACCTCCGCGCCCACTGGCCCCTCGTCCCCCGCCGGCACCGACGAGCACGGGCAGGAGGAGCCGGATCTGCGCGGCAACCCCCTCGCGGCCCCCTCGGGCCTCCCCCACGGCCTGCCGGACTTCGCGGCGCTGCGCACCGAGCACTTCCTCCCCGCCTTCCGCGCCGGCGTCGCCGCCCAGAAGGCGCTGCTCGAGGAGGTCGCGACCTCGACCGCGCCGCCCTCCTTCGCCTCCGTCGTGCTGCCCCTGGAGGACGGCGACCCGCTGCTGCGCCGGGTCTCCCGCGTGTTCTTCCACCTCGTCGCGACCGACGGCACCCCCGAGATGCAGGCCGTCGAGGCCGAGGTCACGCCCTGGCTGACGGCGCTCTCCGACGCCGTGTTCCTGGACCCGCGGCTCTTCGCACGCGTCGACGCTCTGCACGGCGACGAGACGGCGCGAGCGGCGCTGAGCGCGGAGGAGCGCCACCTGCTCGAGCGGCTGCACCAGCGCTTCGTGCTGCGCGGGGCGCGGCTCGACCCCGAGCAGAAGGAGACCCTGGCCGCGCTGAACCAGGAGATCTCCCGCCTCGAGACCCGCTTCACCCAGCAGGCCCGCGCGGACCTCAAGGGCGCCTCCGTGCACCTCACCGACGCGGCCCAGCTCGCGGGCCTCGACGCGGGGCAGCGCTCGGCCGCGCGCGAGGCCGCGATCGACGCCGGGCTCGAGGGCTGGCTGCTCTCGCTCGTCCTGCCCACCGTCCAGCGCCTGCTCCCCTCCCTCGAGGACCGCTCCGTGCGCGAGCGGCTCTACCGCGCCTCGGCCGAGCGCGGCACCGAGACCTGGGACCTCGCCGCGCAGATCGCCGAGCTGCGCTCCCGCAAGGCCGCCCTGCTGGGCTTCGCGGACTTCGCCTCCCTCGCCGTCGCCGATCGCACGGCCGCCGTGCCCGAGGCCGTCGAGGAGCTGTTCGCGGCGACCGTCGGCCCCGCGATGCGCAACGTCGAGGGCGAGGCCGCACGGATCGCGGCACGCGCCGCCCGCGACGGCGTCGAGGACCTCGCCCCCTGGGACTGGGCCTTCTACGAGGCGCGCGTGCGCACCGAGGAGCATGCGGTGGACGAGGCCGCCCTGCAGCCCTACTTCGTGCTCGAGCGGGTGATCGAGGACGGCGTGCTGCGCGCCGCCGGCGAGGTCTACGGCCTCGCCTTCACGCGCCGCGACGACCTCACCGGCCCGCACCCGCAGGCGCTCGTCTGGGAGGTGCACCGCGAGGACGGCGAGGAGGTGGGCCTGTTCATCGGCGACTACTTCACCCGGGACGCGAAGCGCGGCGGGGCCTGGATGAACGTGCTCTCCGTGCGCTCCCGCGCCGAGGGCACCCGGCCGATCGTCATGAACACGCTGAACATCACCCGCCCCGCCCCGGGCGATCCGGCCTTCGTCACCCTCGACGAGGTGCGCACCCTGTTCCACGAGTTCGGTCACGCGCTGCACGCGCTGCTCTCCGACGTCGAGCACGCTTCCGCCTCGGGCACGGCCGTGCCGCGGGACGTCGTCGAGTTCCCCTCGCAGGTCAACGAGATGTGGGCGCTGCGGCCCGGGATCGTCGAGCACTACGCGCGCCATGTCGACACCGGGGAGCCGGTGCCCGCCGAGCAGCTCGAGCGGGTGCGCTCCGCAGCGCTGTGGGGCGAGGGCTTCGCGACCGCGGAGTACCTCGCGGCCGCCGTGCTCGACTGGCGCTGGCACCGCCTGCCCGGGGACACGCGCGTCGAGGACCCGCGCGCCTTCGAGGCGGAGCAGCTCGAGCAGGCGGGCCTCGCCCATCCGCTCGTCGCCCCGCGCTACCGCACCGGCTACTTCCAGCACACCTTCTCCGGCGGGTACGCGGCCGGGTACTACTCCTACCTGTGGGCGGAGGTCTTCGACGCGGACTCCGTCGCCTGGTTCGAGGAGCAGCTCGCCGCCGGCCGCCCCGTGCGCGAGGTGGGCGAGGAGTTCGCGCGGGCGATCCTCGCGATCGGCGGCTCCGCCGATCTCCTCGCCGCCTACCGCGGACTGCGCGGCCGCGACCGGGAGGTCACGCCCCTGCTCGAGCGACGCGGCCTGGTCTGAGCCCCGGCGCCCGGCTGGAGGGGGCCGCCGGGCATCTGACATGCTTCCCCCAGCGATCGAGCGGCGGCCATGGGCCGCCGGAGGAGGAGCCCCGATGAGCCAGACCAGCGCCACGACCGAGGCGGACGACCAGCCGACGATCTACACCGCCTACGAGATCGACTTCATGATCTCCCTGCGCCCCACCGAGAACGCCGCGGTCACCCGCGAGCAGGTGGGGCTGCGCAGCGCCCCCGAGGAGGCCCGCGAGTTCGTCACCGCCGCCGTCACCTCGGGCCTGCGCGCCCGCGGCAAGGTCGAGCGCTCACAGGACGGCCAGTGGCTGCTCGGCGAGGAGGGGCAGGTCGTGGCGGGGACGCTCACCTCCGCGGACCGCTGGCTGGGGCTCGCGCTCTCCGAGGGGGAGGCGATGCGCATGGCGTTCGTGGTCTCCGCGGGGGACGCGGTGCTCATGCTCACCCAGGACGAGCTGGACTCCTTCATCGTCTCCGCCCTACCGGACCCCGCCCAGGTGCCGCACTCGGTGACGGACATCGTCACCGCCTTCCTCGAGGACGGCGCCGGCCGCACGGTCTCCCTGCGCCGCACGGAGCTCGGGACGGCTCAGGAGCAGACCCCGTTCATGCTCCACGTCGAGGCCGACGGCTCCTGGCGCGCCGGCCACCTCCCGCTCGACGAGGAGGGGGTCCTCTCGGTCTCCCCGATCGACCGTGCCCAGGTGGGCGACGCCGTCCGCGCCCTCTGGGAGGACGGCGTCAGCGCCGCCCCCTCCGCCTGAGACCTGCTGCGCCCGCCCCGCCGCGGTGCGTCAGGCGAGAGGGTCCGCCCCGCGCGCGCTCCGCACCTCCCGGGCCTCCCGGGCCCGGGCGCGCAGATGGCGGTACCGGCGGTGCAGCCGCACCATCACCCAGATCCCGCAGGCCAGCAGGAGCACGGCGATCACCGCCGCGAGGGCCGGCAGCAGCACGGTCAGCACACCCATCACCACGGCGGCGAGGTCCTCCCCCGTCGAGACGACGACGTTGGAGACGGGCTCCGGGGAGATGTTCACGGCGGCGCGCGTCGTGCTCTTGACGGCGTGGGAGCCGAAGGCCGTCGCGGCGCCGATCACCGCCATGACGATCGCGGTGGTCGTGTCGGTCTCCCCGCCCAGCAGGTAGCCGATCGCGCCGCCCGCCACGGGCCGCACGATCAGGTGCAGCTGGTCCCAGAAGGAGTCGAGGAAGGCGATCTTGTCCGCCGCGAGGTCCACGAGCAGCAGGATCCCGGTGATGACGAGGAGATCGGTGCGCTGCAGCACCTCGGGCACCTGCTCGAGCCCCAGCACGCGGCCGGCGAGCCCCAGCAGGAAGACCATGAAGTAGGGCCGCACCCCGCTCACCCATCCCGAGCCGAGCGTCATCACGAGCGCTTCCATGTCGCCTCCCCTGCCGCGCACCCGACCCTCGCGCGGGCGCCGTGCGCCCATCGTGCCCCGGATCCGCTCCCCGCGCAGTCCCCCGCGCGAACCGGCCCGCCCTCAGCGGTGGCCGGGGCCCCGGCGGCGTCGCCGGTGCAGCTCGCGCCGCAGGATCCGGACCCCCTCGGCGCTCGGCCGGCCGTGCTCGCGCACCGGTCGGTCCAGCGCCGGCAGCACCACGCGCCGTCCTCCGCGCAGGCGCAGCGCGACCGTGAGCCAGTGGACCGGGTGCACGACCCGCGCCTCGACGTCGACCACGTCCTCCCAGCGCACCCGCCGCGTGCGCAGGGCGCCGCGGCTGACGATCTCCTCGGCCCCGATCTCGACGCTCGCCCGCGCCGCCGCGAGCCCGGACAGCGCGAACCGCAGTCCCAGGCCGCCGAGCACCAGCACGAGCAGGCCGAGCGCCGCCTCCGCGGCGAGGAGGCCGAGCGAGGGCGCCTCCGGGCCGGTGCGGGACAGGGCGAGCAGCACCCCGGCGCCGGCCGCGATCGTCGCCCCGGCGAGCCCCGCCGCGCCGGCGACCGCGCCGACCACGCTGCGTCGCAGGGCGTGCGCGGGCAGCAGCACACGCGGGGCCGGGACGCTCCTGCCCTCGCCCGGCCGGGTCCCGGCGACGGCGCGCGGTGCGGCGGCGTCACGGGGTGCGGGACGGAGACCCTCGACCGCGCGCAGCATGCGTTCGACGGTCGCGGCGCCGCGCGAGAAGTCCGGCAGCGGCCGGGGGCCGGTGCCGGGGTCCAGCGAGCGGGGGACGGTCATGGCCCGACCGTACGGCGGCCGTGCGAGCCGCGCCATGGGGAGAGGTCCCCAGGTGCGTGCGCGGAGGGAGCGGTCGTACAGTGCGGGGCATGTCCGGCTCCTCCCCCCGCTTCCGCCGTCCCGCCTCGCTGTACCCCTCCGTCGCCGACCAGCTGCCCGGCGACCCGGACCCGGGCACCGCGAGCGACCTCGCCCACAGCTCGGCGAGCGCGCTGCTGGACGGCGTCTTCCACAGCGAGGACCCGGAGGTCGTGCAGCGGGTGCTGACCCTCGCCGCGCGCGAGGGCCTCGGTGACCTCGCGACCCTGTGGTCCCGCGCCCCCGCGACGACCCTGCCGGGCGCGCTCTGGCGCCTGTACGTGCTGCACACGTGGGTGCAGCGGGCCGGCGACGACGTGGTGCTGCGCTACCGCCAGGGCTCCCGCACCGTGCCCGGCCTGCGCTACCTCTCCGGCCTCTCCGAGCCGCCGGACGTCGACGAGGTGCGCCGCACGATGGACGACATCCTGCGCGGCGCCTTCACCGGCGATCTCGGCATGGCCCTGATCCGCGCCGGGGCGGTCGCGACGATCGTCGCCCACGGCACCGCCCACCTCGCCGACTCCTCCCCCGAGGAGGGCCTCACGGCGCAGGCGGAGCGGCTGCTGAGCACGGGCGAGGAGCTCGTCGCGGCCGGCCGTCACGCCGAGGCGGGCACGCTGGACTGACGGCGCCGAGGCCCCTCCTGGGCGGGGCGTGCTGGGGGGCGCCGTGCGAGATGCTTCACTCCTCCCCCGCCCGCGGCCGCTCCACGGGCCTCCCCGCTGACATCGCCCGGGCGAGTGCCCTACGATGGTTCGCGCGTCGGGCCGCGGTTGCCCCGGGCTCCAACATTTGCCGCTTCGAGCGGCCTTCGCGCCGACAGGCGCATCCCGGTCCGGCGCATCGACGTTGGAACGGCCCCGCACCCCTGATCCGGGTGCCGAGGGCGAGGGCTGCGCCACCGAGCGCGAGGAGGCGTCTGGCCATGGTGCAGCTGTTCCCCCGGCGGCTCGAGCGCCCCATGTACGGACTGTTCGCCGAGCTCGCCGAGATCCAGGTGCAGGCCGCGGACACCCACTCGACCGTCCTCGGCTCGGGCTACCGCGAGCGGATGCGCATCGCCCCCCGCCTGCACGAGCACTCCACGAGCGCCGAGGAGCTCGTGCGCCGCATCGCGAACCGTCTCGCGGACTCCCTCATCACGCCCTACGAGGCGGAGCTTCTCTACTCCCTCGCCCTCACGGTCGCGGACTCGATCTCCGCGATGGAGCACAGCGCCGAGCTGCTCGTGCTCTTCCACAGTGGCACGCAGCCCACGCCGCTGCTCGAGGCGGCCAAGGGCATCGAGCGCTGCGCCGAGCTGACCGTCACCGCGAGCTGGAAGCTCGACACCGTGCGGGAGCTCGGCGACTACTACGCGCAGGTGCGCAAGGTCGCCCGGCAGGGCCGTCGGCTCACCCGCCAGGCGCTCGGGGAGCTCTACGCCCGCGGCGGCTCCGGGATCGACCTGCTGCCCCAGCGGGACGTGATCGACGCGGTGGACACGATCGTCGAGCTGCAGGAGCGGGCGGCGCGCACCGCGGATCTGCTGCGCGTCAAGGACGCCTGAGGTGACAATCGCGCTTCTGGTCGCCGTGGTGCTGCTCGCCTTCGTCACCGCGTTCTACACCGGGTTCCACGACGCCTCGAGCGCCGTCTCCACGACCATCTCCACCCGCTCGCTGCGGGAAAGCACTGCGCTGAACCTCGCCGCGGTGCTCAACCTCCTGGGCGCCCTGATCGGGATGCTCATCGTGCCGCTCAGCGTGGGCTGGGCGGTCTCCCTGCTGGGGCTGGGCCCGATCATCGCGGCGAGCGCCGACACCCCGGACCTCATCGGCATCGCGCTCGTGCTCATGCTGCTCGCGACCCTCGCCTGGGAGATCATCACCTGGTGGTACGGGACGCCCTCCTCGACCTGGCACGCCTTCCTCGGGGCCGCCCTCGGTGCCTCCGCCGCCCTCGGCGCCTTCGAGGCCTGGCTGCCCGTGATCGGCCTGCTCGCCCTCGCGACGCTGCTGGGACCGCTCATGGGCATGCTCCTCAGCATCGCCGGCATGCGGGGCCTGCTCGCGCTGGGACGCACCGAGCGGCTGAGGGTGGGGCACCTCCGCTTCGCCCAGACCGTCTCCGCGTGCGCGGTCGCGACGGGGCACGGACTGAGCGACTCCCGTCTCCCCTACGCGCTCGTGGTCCTCGCCTGCCAGGCGGCCGGCTTCCCGCTCGCGGACTCCCTGTGGCTGCTCGCGCCGATCGCGGTCGCGATCGCGGCGGGGACCCTCATGGGCGGCCACCGGATCATCCGCACCATCGGGCGCCGGCTCACGTCGCTGAACTCGGCGCAGGGCTTCGTCGCGGAGTGCACCTCGGCACTGCTCATGGCCCTCGCCGTGGTCGGCTTCCAGGTGCCGATCTCGAGCTCCCACACGCTCGCCTCGAGCGTGGTCGGTGCAGGCGCGGCGATCGGTCCGCGGCACGTGCGCTGGACGGTCGCCGCGAAGATCGTCGGCTTCTGGATCGCGACCCCGATCGTGACCTGTGTGATCACGGCGATGGGGATGCGGATCGTGCTCGGGGCTCTCTGAGACCTCTCGGAGGCGGCGTCGCTATCCTTCCCGGGTCCCCCCGCGAAGGAGCCCCTGATGTCCGACGGCGACACCACGGCACCCGGCCAGCGCCGGCGCCCCACCTACGGCCTGCCCGCCCCCACCCCGCAGCCCGGTGACGCCGCCGCCCCGGGCGCGTACGGGAGCCCCGCACCGCAGGGCCGGTACGGCAGCCCGGCCCCGCAGGGCCAGTACGGCAGCCCGGCGCCGCAGGGTCAGTACGGAAGCCCGACGCCGCACGAGCCCGCCGCCTGGACCTCGCACGGCGCGGCCCCGTCCCCCGCGGGCGGCCCGTCGGCCCCGGCCCCCGCTCGTCGTCGCCGCGGGCTCGTCCCGCTGATCATCGGCCTCGCGCTGCTGATCATCGTGGGCCCCGCGGCCGCCGTCGGCGGGATCATCTGGGGGTTCAGCGGGGTCATGGGGCAGGCGACCGACGGCCCCACCGTGGTCCAGGGCACGAGCGGCACCGTCGAGATGGGCGAGGGCGAGATGCTCATCCTCTACGTCCCGACGGCGGACGCCGGCGCCACCTGCACCGTGGAGGGCGCGAGCCCGTCGGACCTCACCACCGTCCCCACCTCCGGCACGATCACCGCGCCCGACGGCACGTCCTACGAGCAGAGCCTCGGCGTCGTCGCGACGGCGGACACGACCGCCACGATCACCTGCACGGGGACCGAGGCGCCCGCCTACATGGGGCCGCTCGACGTGTTCGGCATCGCCCTGCCGCTGATCCTGGGGCCGATCATCGGCGTCGTCGTCGGGCTCGTCGGCCTGGTGCTCGCGATCGTGGGCGCCGTCCTGCTCGTGCGGTCCCGGCGGAGCTGAGCCCCGATCTCCTTCCCCGGACCCGGACCGCGCGGTCCTCCTGTCTCAGGGATCGACCGCGCGGGCCACGGTCGGGGCCGGGGGCACCTAGAGTGGCCGCGTGACCCCGACCCCCGGAACGGAGTGGTGACCATGCATCCCCGCGCAGGCCAGAAGGCCCTCCCGGAGGATCTCGTCGACGTCGACGAGCTCCTCGACGCGTACTACGACCTCCACCCGGACCCCCGCGACCCGGACCAGCAGGTCGCCTTCGGCACCTCCGGCCACCGCGGCTCCTCCCTGGACACCGCCTTCAACGAGGACCACATCGCCGCGACCACGCAGGCGATCGTGGAGTACCGCGCGGGCCAGGGCATCCGCGGGCCCCTCTTCATCGGCCGCGACACCCACGCGCTGTCCCGCCCGGCCTTCGACACCGCTCTCGAGGTGCTCGCCGGCAACGACGTCGCGGTGCTCATCGACTCCGGTGACCGCTACACGCCGACCCCGGCGGTCTCGCACGCGATCCTCGTGCACAACCGCGGCAAGGCGGCCTCCGACCCCTCGCGGGCCGACGGCATCGTCGTCACGCCGAGCCACAACCCGCCGCGCGACGGCGGCTTCAAGTACAACCCGCCCCACGGCGGCCCCGCGGACTCCGACGCGACCGGATGGATCGCCGACCGCGCGAACGAGCTGCTCGGGGCCGGCCTGCGGGGTGTGCGCCGCGCAGGCCGCCAGAAGGCGCTGCAGGAGGCCGGTCGCCACGACTACCTCCACACCTACGTGCAGGACCTGCCGAACGTCGTGGACATCGACGCGATCCGCAAGGCGGGCGTGCGCATCGGCGCCGATCCGCTCGGCGGCGCGTCGGTGGACTACTGGGCGATGATCAGCGATCTCCACGACCTCGACCTCACGGTCGTGAACCCGGAGGTCGATCCGCAGTTCGGCTTCATGACCCTGGACCGCGACGGCAAGATCCGCATGGACTGCTCGAGCCCGTGGTCGATGGCCTCCCTGCTCGAGCGCCGCGACGAGTACGACATCGCGACCGGCAACGACGCGGACTCCGACCGTCACGGCATCGTCACGCCCGATGCGGGGCTCATGAACCCCAACCACTACCTCGCGGTCGCGATCACCTACCTGTTCGCGCACCGTCCGGGCTGGCCGGCGGGGGCGAAGGTCGGCAAGACGGTGGTCTCCTCGAGCCTCATCGACCGGGTCGTCGCCGATCTGGGACGCGAGCTGTTCGAGGTCCCCGTGGGCTTCAAGTGGTTCGTCCCCGGGCTCATCGACTCCTCGGTGGGCTTCGGCGGCGAGGAGAGCGCGGGCGCCTCGTTCCTGCGCCGTGACGGCTCCGTGTGGACCACGGACAAGGACGGCATCATCCTCGCGCTGCTCGCCTCGGAGATCCTCGCGGTGACGGGCCGCTCCCCGAGCGTCCTGCACGGCGAGCTCGTCGAGCGCTTCGGCGAGAGCGCCTACGCCCGCACGGACGCCCCCGCGGACCGCGAGCAGAAGGCGAAGCTCAAGAAGCTCAGCCCCCAGCAGGTGACGGCGACGGACCTCGCCGGCGAGCCGATCACCGCGGCGATCACCGAGGCCCCGGCCGGCGGGGCGATCGGCGGCCTGAAGGTCTCCACGGAGTCCGCGTGGTTCGCCGCGCGCCCCTCCGGCACGGAGGACATCTACAAGATCTATGCGGAGTCGTTCCGCGGCGAGGAGCATCTCGCGAAGGTGCAGGAGGAGGCGAAGGCCCTGGTCGACGGCGCTCTCGCCGACTGACCCTCCCCGCCCGCGGTGCCGATCGGTGCCGCGGGCGGTCCATGTCGGGATGACCGCACGGTCACCATCGGGCTCCCGGGAACCTCGCGGGGGCCTCACGGAGGTCTCCCCGGTTGCCCGTGGCACCGTGCACACGTCCTTGCCCCGACCGCCGTTCCCCGCACATCATGAATGAGAAGGTAAAGGTTCGGTAGGGTAAGCTTCCCCGCTGGATCTGCCGCACGTGCCACGAACAGCCTGCCCACAGGACTACACCGGGAGAAGGGGGGTTTCGCCTATGCGTCTGCGCTCACGACTGTGCGCCGGCACCGCGGTGCTCGCCCTCGGCCTCCCCGCCGCCGCCGCCCCGGCTCTTGCCGCGGGCGGGGACCAGGACTCCTCGGGCACGACCACCACCCAGCAGCCCGCGACCGTCTCGTCGAGCGCGACGACCTCCGGTGACGACGTCACCGTCGAGGTCACCCTCGGCACCGCCGAGGAGGACGACCAGGGCGAGAGCACCCCTGCCGAGGCGGCCACCCCCTCCGAGCGGACCACGCCCTTCGAGGACGCGCCGACGGACGAGCCCGACGCCACCCAGGAGTCGCCGCTCGCGTCGACGCCCGCAGCGGACGAGGACGGGTCCGAGGGCACCACGGAGTCCACGACCACCACGGAGTCCGGGACGACCCCTGACGCCGAGGAGACGACGACCGGGACGAGCGCGCCCACGACGCCCACGGAGTCGACGGACTCCGAGACGACGGCGGCCCCGGAGACCACGGAGCCCGAGACGACCGAGGCCGAGACCTCGAAGCCGTCGACCGAGCCGGAGTCGACCGAGCCCGCGACGACGGAGCCCACGCCGACGACCACCACCCCCGAGCCCACGGCCGAGGACCCCACCGACTCCCCCGTCGAGCCGGCCACGACGACCCCCTCGCGGACCCTGACGAGCTCTGAGAACACGTCGACCACCCCGACCGGGAGCAGCTCGGCGAGCGACGCCGGCGGGGACGAGGAGCAGTGCACTCCCGACCCGTCCGACGCCGGCGGCGACGACAGCTGCGCGTCCGACGGCGGCGGCGACAGCGGTGGGAACGGATCAGGCGGCAACGGCAGCAACGGCGGCGGGACCGGCACGCCCTCCGCCCCGGAGACCCCGTCGGAAACCCCCTCGGAGTCGGAGTCTCCCTCCGAGACGCCGTCGGAGACCCCGACGAAGGATCCGGGGACGCCGACCACGGAGCCGTCCACGACGAAGGCCCCGACACCCTCCACCTCGCCGGAGTCGGAGAAGACCACCGAGCCCTCCGAGACCACCCAGCCCTCCGAGAGCCCCAGCACGACCACCACGGCGCCGCGGAGCGAGCAGCCGCAGGACCCGGAGCCCACGAGTGAGCAGCCCTCCGCCCCGGTCGAGGAGCCCGTGCTCACCGCGACCGATTCCGCGTCGCCCTCGGAGTCCGCGAGCACCTCCGGCAGCGCTTCCACGGAGAGCACCACCACGAGCGGCGGCTCAGACGCCGGCGGCTCCACGAGCTCCGGCAGCGCCGACGGATCCGCCACCGAGGAGCCCGTGGCCCCGCCGACCACCCCGGACGACCCCAACGCGAGCGGCGGCCCGATCGTCCAGCTGCTCAGCGCGATCACCCAGGAGGACGGGAACGGCTTCGGCCGTCTGCGTCAGGTGCTCGTCGCGGCCCTCGGCATCGGCTTCCTGACCGCCGCCGGGTTCATCGGCGCGACCCTCCGCAGCCGCCAGGTCTCCGGGCCCCGCGGACACCGCCACCGTTCCTGAGCGCGTTCGCCCGCCCCGCGGAGGGTGTGGCGCGGCCGACGGCGCGCGGCCTCAGTCGCGGTCGCGCAGGGCGAGGCGCAGGTGCACCAGCAGCGAGGGCAGCGACCTCTGCATCTGGAGCACCGTGCGGTCGAACGCCTTCTGCCCGTAGTACCAGGGATCCTTGACGCCCAGCTCCGCCTCGCGGGCCTGCACCGGCACCGCGGGATCGAACTGCCGCCACAGCACGACGTCCGGCGCGGAGGAGCCCTCCGGCGCCTGATCGATCATGCGCCGCAGCACCTGCGCGTGCTCGGCCGTCATCGGCAGCACGAGATCCCAGGTCAGCAGCTCCGTGAGGTGGATCGAGCGGGCCGTGTGCTCGAAGGGGCGGGCGTAGCCCGCGCGCTCGAGGGCGACCTCGGTGCGCTCGTCGATGGGCTGCCCCTCCGCCTCCCAGCTCGTGCCGGCGGAGCCGATCTCGACACGGTCGGCGAGCCCGTCCAGGCGCACGGCCTCGCGCAGCATGATCGCCGCCGCCGGGGAACGGCAGACGTTTCCGGTGCAGACGGTGAGGACGCGGAAGGGCTCCATCGCGCCATTGTCGCAACTCCTGCGGGCAGGTGCGCGCCGTTCGTCCATGGCCCGTATGATGCTGGCGGAGGCGCCGGCCCTGGCCGTGCCCCGCACGGCATGAGTCCACCCCCGGTGGTCATCGCCCATCCCCCGCACCGACGGCTCAGGAGGACTGCCATGGCCGACATCATCCGCGCCCACGACGACGACTGGTCGCTCGTGCGTGAGATCCGGCTCCGCTCTCTCAGCACCGACCCCGCGGCCTTCGGCCAGAGCTGGGAGAAGGAATCCACGTACGACGACGCCGTGTGGCGCCAGCGCGTCCAGGACGCCGCCTGGTTCCTCGCGGTCGAGGACGGCCAGCCCCTCGCCGTGGTCGCCGTCCGTCACGAGGCGGACTCCCCGGAGAACGAGCGCGAGCTCCAGGCCATGTGGGTCACCCCGACCTCCCGCAAGACCGGGCTCGCCCAGCGCCTCGCCGAGGCGGTCCTCGCCTGGGCCGCGGAGGACGGCGCCGACACGGTGACGCTCTACGTCGGCCCCAGCAACGTCGGCGCGACCGGCCTGTACCGGGCCCTCGGCTTCCAGGACACGGGCGAGCGCTGGCAGATCGTCGAGGACGATCCCGACGGCGCCTGGCTGAAGATGGCCCGCGGCGTCTGAGCCGCCTGCGGTCCCGCCCGTGCGCTCCCCGCTGCCCGCACCGCGACTGAACGGTCGCGGCGCGCCCGAGCACACCGCGCAGCCCCACTGGGCGGCGCGCGTGGAGGACGCGAAGAACGTGGGCATCGGCCGGGTGCTGCGGCGCCTGGGCTGGGACCTCCGCCTGCAGCCCTTCCACGGCTACGGCAGCACCCGCTCCGTGCGCGTGCTCGCGAAGGTCCGCTACGCCTCGCCGCGCACCCCCGCCGACCACCACGACCAGCCCGTCGAGGACATGCGGCGGATGGCGGTGCGCGGCTGGCGGAACTTCGCGGGCCAGGTGGCGCCCCACCGCACCGTGCACCTGCGCATCGGCGACCGGGAGATCACGACCCGCGCGGACCGCGCCGGCATCGTCGACGTGCGCCTCGACGTCGAGCTCGAGCCTGGGCACCACGAGGCGATCCTGTGGACCACCCCGTCCAACGCCGTCACCGCAGACGTCACCGTCGTCCCGCCGGACGCGGAGGTGGGCCTCGTCAGCGACATCGACGACACGGTCATGGTCACGTGGCTGCCGCGGCCGATGCTCGCCTTCTGGAACGCGTTCGTCGCCCACCAGTCCACCCGCAAGGTCGTCCCCGGCATGCCGATGCTCTACCAGCAGCTGCTGCGCGACCACCCCGGCATGCCGGTCCTGTACCTCTCCACGGGCGCCTGGAACGTGTTCCCCGTGCTGCGACGGTTCCTGTACAAGAACGGCTACCCCGACGGCCCCCTGCTGCTCACCGACTGGGGGCCCACGAACACGGGCATGTTCCGCTCCGGGCGCCGCCACAAGGAACGCTCCCTCGAGCACCTCGCCCGCGACTTCCCCGGCATCCGCTGGATCCTCGTGGGCGACGACGGCCAGCACGACCCCGCGATCTACGGCGACTTCGCGGCCGAGCGGCCCGATCAGGTCGAGGCCATCGCGATCCGTCAGCTGACCGAGCCCGAGCAGCTGCTCTCCCACGGCACCCTGCGCCCGCTCGGCGGCGGCACCCCGCGCGTCGCCCCGCCGCCCGGCACCCTCCCGGCCGCCGTCGGCGGAGCCTCCTCCGCCCCGGCGGGTGAGCCCACCACGGCGGAGGCCGACGCCCAGGTCCTCGCCACCCGCCCCATCCCTTCCGTCGCCGCCCCCGACGGCCACGGCCTGCTGCGCGCTCTGCGCAGGATCGGAGTCCTCCCCTCGTGACCGGCACCGCCACCTCGCTCTCCCTCCGTCCCGCGGGCCCGCAGGACGTGCCGCGGATCGTCGAGATCGTCGAGGCCGCCTACCGCGGCGAGGGCGGCTGGACCACCGAGAGCTCCCTCGTGGGCGGCGCCCGCACCCACGCCGGCGAGGTGCAGGCGCTCCTCGGGGACCCGGACGTCGACCTCGTCGTCGCCGCCCCAGGTGAGGATCCCTCGGCCCCCGTCCTCGGCTGCTGCTACACCTCGCGCGACGGGGACCGCGCCGAGTTCGGCCTCTTCGCCGTCGATCCCGCCGCGCAGTCCGGCGGCATCGGCCGTGCGCTCCTCGAGGAGCAGGTGCGGCGCTGCGCCGAGCGGGGCGTGCGCGTCCTCGAGATCCACGTGCTGCAGTCGCGGCCCGAGCTGCACGCCTGGTACGAGCGCCACGGGTTCGTCCCGACCGGGCAGACCATCCCCTTCGCCGGCCGCGACGAGGACCTCAAGGTCCCCGGTCTCGGCATGGACGTCATGGAGCGGGACCTCACCGCGTCCTGAGCTCCGCAGCGGGACCGGGCACCGACCGGTCGAGCAGAGGCCCGACGTTCCCAGGATCCGGGCGCTGACCAGCATCTCCCCCTGCCGTCGGCCCTGCCCCGGCACTATGCTGGAGGCATGAGCAACGAGGCCTACACCCCCGCCGCCACGCGCTACGCGCACACCGACTACCGCCGCGTCGGCCGCTCCGGCCTCCGCCTCTCCCCCATCTCCCTGGGCCTGTGGCAGAACTTCGGCGCCGGCCGCGACCCGGAGCTGCTGCGCTCGATCGTGCGCCGCGCCGTGGACCTCGGCGTCACCCACCTCGACCTCGCGAACAACTACGGCCCGCCGCCCGGATCCGCGGAGGAGAACATCGGCCGGATCCTCGCCCAGGACTTCTCCGGGCACCGCGACGAGCTGGTCATCTCCACGAAGGCCGGCTACACCATGTGGGACGGCCCCTACGGCGACTGGGGCTCCCGCAAGTACCTGCTGTCCTCCCTCGACCAGTCGCTCGAGCGCCTGGACCTCGAGTACGTCGACATCTTCTACCACCACCGCGAGGATCCCGAGACGCCGCTCGAGGAGACCATGGGCGCCCTCGACCAGGCCGTGAAGAGCGGCCGCGCCCTCTACGCGGGCATCTCCAACTACTCCCCCGAGCGGACCCGCCAGGCCGCCCGGATCCTCGGCGACCTCGGCACGCCGCTGCTGATCCACCAGCCGTCGTACTCGATGTTCAACCGCCACGTCGAGAACGGCCTGCTCGACGCGGTCGAGGACCTCGGTGTGGGCCTCGCCGTCTTCTCCCCGCTGCAGCAGGGCCTGCTCACCAACCGCTACCAGCAGGGCGTCCCCCAGGGCTCGCGCGCCCGGACCAGCGGCTCGCTCTCCGAGGAGAAGATCAGCGACCCGCTCTACCAGGAGCGTGTGCGCGGCCTCTCCGCGATCGCCCACGACCGCGGGCAGAGCCTCGCCCAGCTCGCCCTCGCCTGGGTGCTGCGCCACCCGCAGGTCGCGACGGCTCTCGTGGGCGCCTCCTCGGTCCAGCAGCTCGAGCAGAACATCTCCGCGCTCGAGAACCTCACCTTCACCGAGGACGAGCTCGCCGCGATCGACGAGTTCGCGGTGGACGGCACCGCCCGCTGACCCCTGGGCGCCGGCGCGGCGCCGGCCGGAGCCCGAGCCCCACGCGCCTCCCGCCCCCACTCCCGCTCCCGCGAGCCGGCCCAGCCTCAGATGTGGCGGCCGGGAAACTCCTGGCGTCTCAGGGAGCGTCTTCGCTCGAGCATGCTCTCTGAGGCGCCACATCTTCTGAGGATCCCGCGCCCCGAGGATCGATGCGGACCAGGCTGCGGATCCCGCGGAGTTGGCGTGCACCGTCGGTGCCGCCTCTGTCGTTCCTCCCCGTGCGCGCCGGTCCACCGCGGCGCGGACGTCGCGGCGTGGGCGACGCGGCGAGCCTCGATCGGATCACTGCGGTGCGGCAGACGAGCGTCCTCCCTCACTCGGTCATCAGCCATAGGACCGCCGCCGCGTTCCACGGGATGCCGCCGCCCTGGTGGGTGGACGACGGCATCAGCTTCCTCGCCGAGCCCGATGCAGGCGCCCGGTACCCGGCGCCGATCCCCAGCCGCCGCGCCGGCAACGAGGAGCACGGCGACACGGGCAGGCCCGGTGACTCGGCGGGGACGGGCGGCGCAGGCGAACGATCGGTCGGTGTCCGCGGGAACCGGTTGCCGAGCCTCCGGGCGCCCGCTACGGTCGAATCCCGACCTGATCCGGAGGCGCCCGATGGGCCATCCAGTCCACCTCATCATCGATGGTCAGCCGCATGACCTGACCGTCGACCCGCGCACCACCCTGCTCGACGCGCTGCGGGACCACCTCGGGAACATGTCCCCGAAGAAGGGCTGCGACCACGGCCAGTGCGGCGCCTGCACCGTTCTGGTCGACGGGCGGCGGCTGAATTCCTGCCTGCTGCTGGCCGTGTCCCTCGACGGCGCGGAGGTGCTCACCTCGGACGGCCTCGCCCCGGACGGCGAGCCCTCCGTCCTGCACACCGCTTTCCTCGAGCAGGATGCGTTCCAGTGCGGCTACTGCACCCCCGGGCAGATCTGCTCCGCGACCGGCGTGCTCCGCGAGGCGGCCGACGGGCACCCCAGCGTGGTCACCGAGGACCACGGCCACGACCACCCGATCGAGCTCACCGAGGACGAGATCCGCGAGCGGATGAGCGGGAACCTGTGCCGCTGCGGCGCCTACGTCAACATCGTCGCCGCCGTCCGGCAGGCGGCCGGGGCGAGCACCGCGAGCGAGGGGACGGCCCGATGAGACCCTTCGACTACGTGCGCGCGGACGACCCCGCCGGCGCCGTCGCCGCGATGGCCGAACGACCCGACGCGGCCTACCTCGCCGGCGGCACCAACCTCGTCGACCACCTCAAGCTCGGGATCACCGCCCCCGATCTGCTGGTCGACCTCGGCCGTCTCGACCTCGCGGACATCGAGGAGCTGCCGGACGGCGGCCTGCGCGTCGGCGCCATGGTCCGCAACAGCGATCTCGCCGCCGACCCGCGCGTGCGTCGCGACCACCCGATGCTCTCCCGCGCCCTTCTCTCCGGCGCCTCGGGCCAGCTGCGCAACGCCGCCACCACCGGCGGGAACCTGCTGCAGCGCACCCGTTGCGTCTACTTCCAGGACCCCACCACCCCCTGCAACAAGCGTGCTCCGGGCAGCGGCTGCTCGGCGCTCGGGGGATACACCCGCTACCACGCGATCCTCGGCGCCTCCGACGCGTGCATCGCCACCCACCCCTCCGACATGGCGGTCGCCCTCGCCGCCCTGGACGCGACCGTGGTGGTGCTGGGCGACGACGGCGAGAAGCGCCTGCCCCTCACCGCGCTGCACCGCCTTCCGGGGGACGAGCCCGAGCGCGACACCGTCCTCGAGCACGGCGACCTGATCACCGCCGTCGAGCTGCCCCCGCCGGACGGCGCCGCCCGCACCCGTTCCACGTATCGCAAGATCCGCGACCGCGCCTCCTACGCCTTCGCCCTGGTCTCGGTCGCCGCGGTGCTCGAGCTCGACCCGGACGCCGCGCGGCCCACGATCCTCTCCGCGAGGATCGCCCTCGGAGGCGTCGCCCACGCCCCCTGGCGGGCTCGCCGCGCCGAGCAGCTCCTCGCCGGCGCCCCCGCCACCCGCGAGAGCTTCCGCCGGGCCGCGGCGGCCGAGCTCGAGCGGGCCCGGCCGGTCGCGGGCAACGAGTTCAAGGTGACGATGGCCCAGGGCGCGATGGGGAGCGTGCTCGCCGAGCTCGCCGGCCTGGGCGAGGAGAACGAGGATTCCCCTGATGAGTGACCTCCTGCGAGCCTCCGCGATCGGCACCGGACGGGTGCGTCTGGACGGGCCCGACAAGGTGCGCGGCCTCGCGCCCTACGCCTACGAGCACCCGGTCGAGCATCCGCTCCATCTCTTCCCGCTGTGCTCCACGATCGCGCTCGGCCGCGTCACCGCCATCGACGCCACGGCCGCGCTCGCACTCGACGGTGTGGTGCACGTGATCACCCACGAGAACGCCCTCCGGCTCGCCGACACCGAGGACGGTGAGCTGGCGATCCTCCAGGACGACCGGATCGGCTTCCGCGGCCAGTACCTCGGCGCCGTCCTCGCCGAGACCCCGGAGGCGGCCCGCCAGGCCGCCGACCTCGTCGAGGTCACCGCAGAGGGCGCACCGCACGACGCCGTCTTCCGCCCCGACCACCCCGCAGTGCGCGAACCCGAGGGCGGCGGTGACGACATCGACACCGGCGACTTCGAGGCCGCGATCGCCGCCGCGGAGATCGTGGTGGACCAGCGGTACTCCACCCCGCTCGAGCACAACAACCCGATGGAGCCGCACACCACCATCGCGCGCTGGGACGGCGAGCAGCTCACGCTGTGGACCTCGACCCAGGGTGTGCACCCCGCGCGACAGACCCTCGCCCCGATGCTGGGCATCGACCCCGAGCAGCTGCGGATCATCAGCCCGCACGTCGGCGGCGGCTTCGGCTCCAAGGGCTTGCCCCACGCGGACATGATGCTCACGGCGCTGGCCGCGCACGCCGTGCCCGGCCGCGCCGTGAAGCACGCCGTCACCCGCCAGCACATGTTCGCGCTGACCGGGTACCGGCCCGCCACCTCCCAACGCTTCCGGATCGGCGCCCGGGCCGACGGCACGATCACCGCCTTCGGGCTCGAGGCGGTCTCCAGCTCGTCGCACACCAAGGAGTTCCCCGAGGTGGCGATCAAACCCTCCCGGCAGATGTACGCCGGGGAGCACCGTCGCATCACCCAGCGCGTGCTCCCGCTCGACGTCGCCGTCCCCTCCTGGATGCGCGCTCCCGGCGAGGCACCGGGGATGGTGGGCCTGGAGATCATGATGGACGAGCTCGCCGAGGCCTGCGGGCTGGACCCGATCGAACTGCGGGTGCGCAACGAGCCGGAGCACGACCCCGACACAGGGAAGCCCTTCAACCGACGCCGGCTGATCGACTGCCTGCACGAGGGCGCCACCCGCTTCGGCTGGGCCGACCGCGACCCGCGGCCCCGCGCACGCCGGGAGGGCGGGTGGCTGATCGGCACCGGCGTCGCCTCGGCGACCTACCCCGCATCCCGGCAGCCCGGCTCGAAGGCCCGGATCCGTCACGAGGCGGGGGTCTACGAGGTGGGCATCGGTGCCGCCGACCTCGGCACCGGCACCTGGACCGCTCTCACCCAGGTCTCCGCCGACGCCCTCGAGGTCGACCCGGACCGCATCGCGCTGCGGATCGGCGACACCGCGCTGCCGAACGCGACCGTGGCCGGCAGCTCCACCGGACTCGCCAGCTGGAGCGCGGCTGTGCTGGCCGCCGCGGACGCCTTCCGCCGCGAGCACGGCACCGCCCCGGCCGATGGCGTCGAAGCGATCGGTGAGGCGGCGGAGAACCCTGCCGAGAAGCAGTTCGCCATGCACTCCTACGGCGCCCAGTTCGCGCAGGTCCGCGTCCAGGAGGAGACCGGCGAGATCCGTCTGGACCGCATGCTCGGGGTGTTCTCCGTCGGGCGGATCATCAACCCCCGCACCGCCCGCTCCCAGCTCCTCGGCGGGATGACCATGGGGGTGGGGATGGCGCTGCACGAGAAGGGCGAGCTCGACCCTCGCTTCGGACACGTCGTCAACCACGACCTCGCCGAGTACCACGTGCCCGTCAACGCCGACATCCGCTCCCTCGAGGCGCACTGGCTGGACGAGGAGGACCCTCAGGCCGGCCCGCTCGGCGCGCGCGGCATCGGCGAGATCGGCACCGTCGGCGCCGCCGCGGCGATCGCCAACGCCGTCCACCATGCCACAGGGGTGCGTGCGCGGGACCTGCCCGTGTTCGGCAGCGACCTCCTGGCACGGTGAGCGCCGCGTCGTCCGAGGGCCCTCGACAGGCGGCCGCGTCTCCCGTCGGCCTGATCCTCGCCGCGGGCGCCGGACGGCGACTGGGCCGCGGCCCCAAGGCGCTGCTGCTCCTGCGCGGCGTCCCGCTGGTCGAGCACGTCGCTCGCGCCCTGCGCGAAGGCGGCTGCGCCGAGGTCGTGGTCGTCACCGGCGCGGGCGCCGAGGGGGTGGGCGCCGTCATGGACGGGATGCCGTGGGCGCGCACGGAGCAGAACCCGCGCTGGCGCGAGGGGATGGGGACCTCCCTGCGCACCGGCCTGGCCGCGATCGGACCGGGCCGCGACGTGCTGGTCACGCCGGTGGACCGCCCCGGGACGTGCGCGGCAGAGGTGGCCCGGGTGCTGGCCGCCCACCGCCCTGGAGGGATCACCGCCGCCGCCCACCGGGAGGCCTCCGGCGAGCTCCGACGGGGCCATCCGGTGCTGCTCGACGCCGCCTGGACCACCGCCGCCGCGGAGGCCGCGCGCGCGGACGTGGGCGCCCGCGACCTGCTCCGCGCCCGACGGGATCACGTGCAGCTCGTGGACTGCACGGATATCGACGACGGTGCGGACCTCGACCTCCCCGAGGACCTGTGGCGGCTGGACGTGCGGGGCTGACCTCTCAGCGGCTCGCAGCGGTGCGCGCATGCAGCGGACCGCTGCCGTCCCGCAGCGGCTCGACGGTGCGACGCTCGGCCCGCACGGCCAGGATCTCCGCGAGGATCGCGACCGCCACCTCCGACGGGCTCCCCGCCCCCAGGTCGAGGCCGATCGGGGAGCGCAGCCGCGACAGCGCCTCCTCGTCCACCCCGGCCTCCCTCAGCGCCGTGCGCCGATCGTGATCGCTGCGCCGGGACCCCATCGCACCGACGTAGGCGATGTCCAGCCGCAGAGCGGTGGCGAGCACCGGCACGTCGACCTTCGGATCGTGCGTGAGCACGCAGACCATGCTGCGGGCATCGAGATCCCCGCGCTCCGCGGCCGCAGCCAGGAACCGGTGCGGCCAGGCACGCACCACCTCCGCCCCCGGGAACGCCGTGGGATCGGTGAACGCCGGCCGATGGTCGCACAGCGTGATCCGCAGCCCGAGCGGCCGTGCCGCCTCCACCAGCGCCTGCCCGAAGGCGTTCGCCCCGCACACCACCAGGTGCGCGGGCCGGATACGGGACTCGACGAACAGGTCGATCGTCGAGGCACCCGCAGGGAGGCGGAGGGTGCCGGAGCGAGCCTCGCGGAGCATGGCGGCGACCTGGGCGCTCCCTGCCTCGAGCAGCTCCGGGGGGAGCAGCATCGTGAGCGCACCGCGGACCTCCTCGGCCCCGTCGCCCGCGAGCAGGACGGCGCGCGGGTCGTCGGCGTCGTCACCCTCGGGAGCGACCGTTCGTGGTAAGTCGGAATCTCGCGGCAACCGGGTCACGTAGGCGGCGGGGGACGGGTCGTCGACCGTGCCGAGGGGGCTCCGCGCCCCCGGGGGCGGGGCAGCGAACGGCTGGATCAGCACCTCGAGCGAGCCTCCGCACATCAGTCCGACGGCGAAGGCGTCCTCGTCGCTGAACCCGAAGCTCCGGAGGCTGCTCCCCCCGGTCTCGAGCGCTTCGCGGCAGGCCTCGAGCACCGCTCCCTCGACGCAGCCGCCGGAGAGCGAGCCGTGCAGTGCGCCATCGGCGCCCACCAGCATCGAGGTGCCCACGGGCCGCGGCACGGAGCCCTGGGCGGAGACGATGGTCGCGACGGCGCAGGGGACCGGATCGGAGGCGCGGGCGAGGCGCTCCCGGGCGCCGTCGAGGATGTCGAGCACCTCCTCAGACTATGCCGCAGCCCGGATCGACGCGACGGTTTCGACCTCTCGATCGGGCGGGGTGCAGATCACCAAGGCGGTGCTGCCGGTGGCGGCCGTCGGCGTCTCGACGGTGTGGATCCTGCGCTCCACCGCTTCGATCTCTCCGAGGTGCTCGGCAGGGCCGTCGCGGAACATCCCGACCGCGTCACCGCCCTCGAGCCGTGCGGCGACGGGCCGGCTCGGGCGCAGACGGCAACCCCGGGTCTCAGCCGGCCTCGTCGAGGGTGACCCGTCCCGCGCAGATCCCCGTGAGCTCCGGGCGCACGCCGTCGATCTCGAGCACGTCGCCCACCCGCTGGGCCATGACAACCCGCTCCCCGCCCGGCAGATCGCTGGGCGGGAGGTCTGCCAGTCGATGCTGGCGACAGGAGCCGTCGCCATGTGGTCGACGACATTCGCGCTCAGCGAGATCCGCCCGCCGGAGCCGGTCTTCGGCGCGGAGCTCCCACGATGGAGTCTTCTCCGCGCTGCTGCAGAAGAACGCCCTGGACCGCAAGCGCCGGCGGACCGGAGAAGCGCTGCGCATCGCGATCATCACCGGGATCGAGCGGACCCACCACCGACGGCGGCCGCCCCCGAGGTGGGGACGGCCGCCGTCGTGCGCCGGGCTCCGGAGATCAGCCCGTGTTCTTCAGGCCCGCGGCCACACCGTTGATCGTGGTCAGCAGCGCCCGCTGGAGCTCGGGGTCGACCTCCTCGCCCGCCGCGGCGGCGGCGCGCACGCGCTGCAGCATCGCGACCTGCATGTAGGAGATCGGGTCGAGGTAGCGGTCGCGCACAGCGAGGGTGCGCTTGAGCACGGGCTGGTTGTCCAGCAGCTCGAGCACACCGGTGAGGCGCTCGAGCTCCGCGACGGAGAGCTCGTACTCCTCACGGATCCGCTCGAACAGCGGCCACAGCCGCTCCGGCACCAGCGAGTGCACGTAGTGGGCGGCGATCTGCATGTCGGTCTTCGCGAGCGTCATCTCGACGTTGCTGATGAGCGAGCGGAAGAAGTGCCAGTGCTTCAGCATCTCGTGGAGATCCGGCTCGAGGCCCGCCTCGCGGGCGGCCTTGAGGCCGGAGCCGGCGCCGAACCAGCCCGGGACGATCTGGCGGGACTGGGTCCAGCCGAACACCCACGGGATGGCGCGCAGGCCGTCGAGCCCCTTGTCCGAGGTGGCGCGCTTGGAGGGGCGCGAGCCGATGTTGAGATCGCCGAGCTGCTCCACCGGGGTGGAGGTCACGAAGTACTCGGGCAGGTCGGGGTCGTCGGCGAGGGTCCGGTACCGCGTGAAGGCGGCGTCGGAGACCTGCTGCATGACCTCGCCGAAACGGTCCAGCTGCTCGGGGGTGGTGCGCGGCGCGGTGTGCAGCGCGGAGCCCTCGATGACGGCCGCGAGCGAGAGGTCGAGGTTCTCGCGCGCGAGCGTGGGCAGCATGTACTTGTCGGAGATGACCTCGCCCTGCTCGGTGAACTTGATCTCGCCCTCGAGCACGCCGTACGGCTGGGCCAGGATCGCGTCGTAGGTGGGGCCGCCGCCGCGGCCGACGGACCCGCCGCGGCCGTGGAACAGGCGCAGGGTGACCCCGTGGCGCGCCGCCGCGTCGCGCAGCGAGCGCTGGGCCTGGTGGATCTCCCACTGGCTCGTGATGACGCCGGCGTCCTTGTTGCCGTCGGAGTAGCCGAGCATGACCTCCTGGCGGTCGCCGTTCAGGCGCACGATCTCGCGGTAGGAGGGGTCCGAGAACAGGCGCTCGAGGATCTCGCCGGAGCTGCGGAGGTCCGCGACCTCCTCGAGCAGCGGCGCGAAGCCGATGTCCGCCCGGTTCTCGTCGCTGCCCGGCCCGCCCGCGAGGGTGATGAGCCCTGCCTCGCGCGCCAGCAGCGCCGCGGCGAGGACGTCGTCGGCGCCGTGCGTCATCGAGATGATGTAGGTCTCGATCGCGGCGGTGCCGTAGGAGCGGTGCGCCTCGCGGATCTCGCGGAACACGCCGTAGGTGGTGCGCGTGGCGTCGTCGAGGATGGTCTCGTCCTCGGAGATCGCGGCGCCCACGAGCGGCCGGCGGCTCGAGAGCTCCGAGGAGAGCACGTCCGTGCGCTCGACGCGGGAGAGCTCGGCATAGGGCCGGTCCAGCTCGCCCACGCGGTCGAACAGACGGGCGGCGACCTCGTGGTGCTTCTCGGAGTGCTCGCGCACGTCGAGGGTCGCGAGGTTCAGACCGGAGCCGGCGAGCACCTGCTGAGCGATCGCGACGGTGCCGTCGGCGACCTTGTGGGCGCCATGGCGGGAGAGCGCCGCACGCAGCACCTCGAAGTCCGCCTGGAGCTCCTCGCCGTCGCGGTAGTCCTTGCCGTCCACGTGCGCGTCGCCGCTGCGCAGCCGTGCCCGGGTCGCGGCGAGCTTGGCGCGCATCGCGCCGAGCTTGAGGCGGTAGGGCTCCTGCTCGAAGAGGCGCTGCTGGTTCTCGTCGACCTGGGACTCGAAGGCGAGATCGGCGCGGAGGCTCTCGCGGAGCTCCTCGTCGTCGCCCGTGAGTACGGAGGAGATCGAGAGATCGGAGATCAGGTCGTTGATGACCTGGGTCGCGATGTCGATCGCGGCCTCGGCCTGGAGCTGGAGCACCTCGCGGGTGACCTGCGCGGTGACGAAGGGATTGCCGTCGCGGTCGCCGCCGATCCAGGAGCCGAAGCGCAGCGGGACCTGGCGCTCGGAGAGCTCCGCCCCTTTGGCGCGGAGCTCCTCGCGGAGGTCGTCGAGGAACCCGGGCAGGGTCTGGAGGTAGAGCTGGCGCAGGTAGTAGAGGACGTTGCGCGCCTCGTCCTGCGGGGTGGGCCGGTCACGGCGCAGCTCGTCGGTCAGCCACAGGCCCTCGATCGCCTCGGAGAGGTCGTGGTCCTGGCGACGGCGCTCGACGCTGCCCTCCGCGGTCTCCGTGGCCAGGAGGTCGGAGATCCGACGCAGCTTGGTGAGCACGGCGCGGCGGGAGGCCTCGGTGGGGTGCGCGGTGAAGACGAGGCGCACATCGAGGGAGTCGACGGCCTCCTGCAGGCCCTCGGGGCCCACCTTGTCCACGACGCCCTGGACGGCGCGGGGCACCCACGACTCGGCGGTGGGGCGCTCCTGCAGGGCGCGCACGCGGTAGACCTGCTCGGCGGCGTTCGCGAGCAGGAAGTACTGGGTGAAGGCGCGGGTCAGCGGGGTCGCCTGCTCGAGGGGGAGCTCAGCGAGCCGCTTCTGCACGTCGCGCGCGGTCGCGGTGCTGCCCGAGGACTTCGCCTCCTTGGTCAGCTGGCGCACCTGCTCGACGAGGTCCAGCAGCTCCTGACCGTGCTGGTCGGAGAGGGTGCGGCCCAGGAGCGTGGACAGCCGCCTGACCGTCGCCCGCAGCGGGGCATCGATGTGCGGATCGTCCCCGACGACGGGGAACTCGCTCGTGAGCGTGGGCACAGGGAACGCGTCGGTCTCTGGCACGGGGCCTCCTGATGATCGGCGGCGCCGCAGCACGGCCGCCGACGGTGCGAGCGACCGCGACGGCGCGGGGAAACGCCGCCCAGACTACCGCGCGCCCGTTCCGCGCCCATGGGGAGGGCCATTCCTCGGGACACCCGCCCTCCCACGCCTATCACACCGGCGACGGTCCGATTCCGTTCCATCCCAGGCCCCAATACGGAACGGAATCGGACCATCGCCACGCAAGTGCGCGGCGCGGCGGGCGGGCGGGGGCGGGCGGGCCGACGGGGCGGCGGGTGGGCAGGTGGGCGGGTGGGCGGGGGCCGCATGCCGGCCCGGGAACGCCGACGGGCCCCGGCGCTGCGCACCGGGGCCCGTCGATCGAGGGCGGAGACGAGAGGATTTGAACCTCCGAGGCGGTTTATCACCACCTACTCCCTTAGCAGGGGAGCGCATTCGGCCGCTCTGCCACGTCTCCTCATGACCGTCCGGTGCCAGCACCGGGTGAGGACATGCCGTGACAGCATACGGGAGCCCGAGCATGCGCACCAAAGCGGCGGGAGGGCGATCACGTCACAATCCAGCGACCGGCCGACGGGGGCGGCTCCCGGTCGCGGGACCCGCACCTGCGGCGAGAGTCGTCGGCACCGTCGGCGCCGTCCTGTGCCCCGCCGACGACGCGCTCAGAGGCCGAGCTTCTCCTGCAGCAGCGCGATGTGCTTGGGCGTGCCCACCCGGTACTTCGCGAACTCGATCCTGCCCTCGGCGTCGATCGCGAAGGTCGAGCGGATGACGCCCTCGACGAGCTTGCCGTACATGTTCTTCTCGCCCCAGGCGCCGTAGGCGGCCATGACGGCGTGCGACTCGTCGGAGGCGAGGTCGTAGGGCAGGTCCTGCTCGGCGATGAAGCGGTCGAGCTCGGGCACCGGATCCGGGGAGACGCCGATGACCCGGTAGCCCGCGTCGACGAACATCTGGTGGTTGTCCCGCAGGTCGCAGGCCTGCTTGGTGCACAGGGAGGTGTTCGCGGCGGGGTAGAACCACAGCAGCGCGGGGGCGCCGGCGAGGTCCTCGAGCGTGACCCGGCCGCCGCCCGCGAGGGGCAGGTCCAGGGCGGGGGCGGCATCGCCGACGGCGAGCTTGACGGGGGCGGAGGTCATGGGCTGCTCCTCAGGGACGGGCGGGAGGGAGGTTCGGTGGGAGGCGGGGCGCGTCAGTGCTCGGCAGGGCCCAGCAGGTGCTCGACCACGGTGACGACGCCGCGCTCCGCGTTCGAGGGGGCGACGTAGCGGGCGAGGGCGAGGATTCCGGGGTGCGCGTTCGCCATCGCGAAGGACCAGTCGGCGACGGCGTACAGGCCCGTGTCGTTGAGGTAGTCGCCGAACACGGCGGTCTGCGCGCGGGTCACGCCGAGCGCCTCCTGGAGGGCGAGCACACCCTGCCCCTTGTCGACCTCCTGGTTCATGACGTCGATCCAGTGCTGACCGGAGACGACGACCTGCTCGGTCTCCTCGAAGCGGGCGAAGGCGGGGGCGGTGGCCTCGGCGTCGACCGCGTCGTGCACGGCGAGCTTGAGGACGGGACCCTCGACGTCGGCGAGGTCGCCGACGACGGTGAGGTTCCGGTAGTACTTGCGGGCCTCGGCGAGGAAGGCCGGATCGGTGCTCTCGACGAACGCGCCCTCGATGCCGCACCGCACGAGGCCCAGGGCCGCTCCGCCTGCCGTGAGCTCGCGGACCAGCGCGAGCACCGCCTCCGCGGTCGCCTCGGCGACGACGGTGGTGCTGACGATCTCGCCCTCGTGCACCACGAGGGTGCCGTTCTCGGCGATGTAGCTGGCGACGCCCTCGCGGCCGGTCGCGGCGTCGGGGCCGAAGGTCGCCTGCAGGGTCGCGAGCTGGCGGCCGCTCGCGGGGACGAAGGCGACGCCGCGCTCGCGCAGGCGGTCCATGAGCTCCCAGAAGCCCTCGGGGATCTCACCGCTCGGGGTGAGGAGGCTGCCGTCCATGTCGCTCACCACGAGGCGGAGGTCCGCGGCGCCCGCGGGGATCGTCTCCCAGCTCGCCGGGGTGGCCGTGGGGCCGACGGCGGCGGCGTCGGCGGTGGTGACAGCGGCAGTGCCGTCGACGGTGGTCGGGTCTGCGGGGCTGGGGATCACGGTGTCCCTTCCGGGGGTCTGAGGGTGCTCCCCCATTGTGGCCCGGCGGCGCGGCGGGCGGCGCTCAGCGACGGGCGAGCGGGAGGTAGGTCTCCCGGAAGATGCGCTCCGCGTGCCGGTCGCCGAGCAGCAGCAGCTTCACCGCGCCGGAGGGGATCGACTCCGAGTCGTAGGAGAGTGTGCCGTCCTCCCCCGCGACCGCGACGATGTGGCAGCCGGTGCGGCGATGCACCTCGGAGTTGCGCACGCTGCGGCGCACGAGCACCCGCGGGCACGGCACGAGGAACAGCTCGTTGCCCTCCGCGATGAGCACGCGGTGGCTGAGCCCGGCATGGTTCCACAGGTCCGTCGCGCCGATCGTCGCGTAGGAGAGCACGCTGTCCGCGCCGGCGCGGTAGAGCGTCGCGACGTTCCGCTCGTAGGTCGCGCGGGAGACGATCTGCAGCTCGGGGCGCAGGCGCCGGCAGTAGAGGGTGAGGTAGACGTTGAGGTCGTCGTCGTGCGGGGTGACGAGCACGCCGGAGGCCTCCTGCAGTCCGGCCTCGCGCAGCACGCGCTGGTCCGCCGCGTCGCCGTGGACCACCTGATAGCTCGCGGTGCCCTCGCGGGCGCCGGTCGAGGCCTCGACGCGGCCGGGGATCTGCTCGACGATCATGCTGGGCACGCCGTCCTCGCTGAGCGCGCGGGAGGCGGCGCGGCCCACGCGGCCGCCGCCGAGGATCACCACGGGCGCCTCGAGCTGCTGCCCGGCGAGGAAGGCCGCGTCGAAGACGGCGAGGTCCTCCACCTCCCCCGCGAGGATGAGCACCGTGTTCTCGGTGATGCGCTGCTCGGGCTTGAGGGGGCGCAGTCGGCCCTTGCGCATGATCGCGAGGATGCGCACACGGGAGGAGATCTCCGCGGTCGCCTCCGCGAGGGTGCGACCCACGAGGGAGGTGCCGCGCGCGGCGGCCTCCGCGATGACGGTGCTGCCGAAGCTGCCGATCCGGTGCACCTGGCCGGTCGATCCGAGCACTCGGCCGGCCATCTCGGTGCCGAGCTCCGCGCCGAGCTGGAGCACGTGGTCCGCGCCGGCGAGGCCGAGCACGTCGACGCTCGCCCACTTCTCCGCGGTGACCGCTATCGGCACCTCGCCGGAGACCTGCCGCACGGTGAAGGCGACGTTGGTGTTCGCGGTGTCGGAGAGGGTCGAGGCGATGAGCTTCGCGCGGTCCGCCCCGGCGTTGCGGTACGTGTAGGCGGAGTCGAGGGGGCCGACGACGACCTGGAGGCCCAGGTCGTGGAGGCGGCCGGCCTCGACCGGGTCCTCGACGACCATGACGGCCGGGGCGCCGGAGCGCTCGGCCCGGGCGATGAAGGTCTGGGTCACCGCGTTGGAGCCCACGAGGATCACGTGGTCGCGCAGCTGCGGGCTCACCTTGCGGGGTGTGCGCGCAGTGTGCCGCATGTCCAGCCACGGCGTGACCATGTAGTTGATCACGAAGAAGGGCAGCAGCACGAGCAGGAAGACGACGCCGCTGAGCAGGACGAGCAGGGAGAACAGCCGCCCGGCGTCCGACTCGAAGGTCACGTCGCCGTAGCCGAGCGTGGTCATCGTGGTGATCGCCCAGTACACGGCGCTGATCCACGAGTACTCGCGGCCCTCGCGGGCCATCAGCGCGTGGAAGATCGTGGCGTAGCCGCCGATCATCGTGAGCCCCACGACGAGGAACACGAGCCCCGGTCCCAGGCGTCGCCGTGCGGTCCGGCGGTCGGCGCGGCTCGGGCCGCGGCGCGGTTCGATGGGGTCGCCCATCAGTGCTCCTCCCCTCGAGGCCCCTGGACGGACCCTGCTGTGACGGGGCCAGCGTAGGCCAGCGCGGGGGCTCCCGCGGACGGCCGTCGGCGGCCCGGCGCGCCCGTCGCTCAGCCCTCCCGGCGCGGTGCCAGGCCGCGCGGGAGCGCGATCTGCAGCGCCACCAGGAGCACCGCGAGACCCGCCCCGGCGGCCAGCGCCGCCCCGCGGGAGACGACGACGTCGATCACGAACACGGCGACCGCGACGAGCAGCAGGCCCAGCAGGAGCAGCGCGACCTGCACGAGCACGCCGACCGTATGGACCATCCGGTCCTTGAGGCGCCGGCGGAACAGCTGCCGGTGCAGGCTCACGGGGGTGAGCAGCAGGGCGACGATGACGAGGGCGAGCAGCAGGAGCCCGAGGTAGAGCGCGGTCTGGAAGGCGTCCAGCTCGGGGAAGCGCGCCTGGAAGGGCAGCACGACCAGGAAGGCCGCGAGGATCTGCGATCCCGTCTGCAGGACCCGGATCTCCTGCAGCAGCTCGTTCCAGTTGCGGTCGAGGGTCTCCGCGCGGCTCTCCTCGCGCTCGTAGCGCGGGGCCTGCTGCTCCTCGCTCACCGCCGGTGCGCGTCGATCGCCCGCACGCCGCGCCAGGCGGCGGGGATGAGGACCGCGGCGATGACGGCCTTCACGAGGCCGCCCGCGAGGAACGGGGTGACGCCCACGGCGAGGATGCCGGCGAGGTCGTAGCCCGCGCCCATGACGACGTTCAGGATGTAGGCCATGTAGGGCACGCCCACGAGGAAGGGCACGATGCTCGCGGCGACGAAGCCCACGAGGGCGAGCCACGGGCGGCGGTCCCAGGCGCGCTCGGCGAGCCAGCCGGCGAGGAACGCCGCGGGCACGAAGCCGAGGATGAAGCCGAAGCTCGGGGTCATGATCGCGGCGAGCGAGCCGGAGAAGCCCGCGAACACGGGCAGGCCCGCGAGGCCGGCGACCATGTAGGTCACGAGGGCGGCTGCGCCGCGACGCGCGCCGAGGGCGGAGCCGACGACGAGCACGGCGAGGGTCTGGCCCGTGATCGGGACGATCGGCAGCGGGATCTCGACCTGTGCGAGCAGCGCCACGACCGCGGCGCCGGCCGCCACGAGGACCGCGTCGAGCAGCCACGAGGTGCGGTGCAGCAGGGCGTCGGCGAGCACCGGTCGGCGGGTGGGGACGGCGGGGGCCAGGGCGGTCATCGGACTCCTCGAGGAGGGGCGGGCACGGGAGCGACCAGGGTAGACCAGCGCCGACGCGCGCCGCGCGCGGTGACCGCGGCGCCGCTCAGAGCAGCTTGCGCAGGCCCGGTGCGAGCACGGCGAGGGCCCAGAGCGTGCAGGCGGCGAGCACGAGCAGGTAGCTGCCGATCCAGACGGCGGCCGGCAGCGGGGTGAGGCGGGCGAGCTGCGCGGGGTCGTCGCCGCGGCCGCCGCTGCTCGCGACGACGAGCACGTGCCTCCAGGCGCCCATCAGCAGGAAGGCGCCCACGGCGAGGGTCACGAGGGCGACGAGCGCGGGACTCCCCCACCACCACACCGCGCCGACGACGGCGGCGCTGCCGAGCACGGCGAGCACCGTGTGCACCGAACGGGTGAAGACGAGGGAGACGAGCAGCGCCGCCAGCGCGACGGCGAGCGCGGTCCCGGCGGCGCCGGCGAGCGCGACCTGGATCAGCACGGCCCCGAGGAGGGCGGGCGCGGGGTAGCCGGACCAGGCGGAGATCACGCGGCCCGGCCCCCGCGGACGGCCCACGGTGATCGCGTGGCCGGACATGTCCGCGGAGACGACGAAGCCGGTGAAGCGGCGGCCCGCGAGGATGCCCGTCACGGCGTGTCCGAGCTCGTGGACGATCGTCACGGCGGGGCGCAGCAGCCGCCACAGCGGGGAGACGAGCACGGCGACCAGGGCGAGGGACAGGGAGACGAGGGGCCACCAGGTCCCGCTCGGCGCCGGTCCGGGCGCGGCGCGGTCCCCGATCTCGCCGAGCAGCGTGGGCAGGTCCATCCGGCCATGGTGCCAGGGCCGGCCCGGCGCGCCCTGGGAGCGGGCGGGCGGGTGCCGGAGAGGCTCACCGCCGTACCCTGGCATGCGGCGGTGAGCGCCGGGGACGCCCGGCGACGGCTCCGGCCCCGCCCCGATCCCCGAGGACGTCATGACCCCCTCCCCCGCCGTGACCGCGGACGCCCCTGCCCATTCCCAGGAGCGGCCGCCCACCGTGCTCTCCGCGCTGCGCTCCCCGCGCCGGCTGCGGATCGAGCTGCTCTCCGGACTCGTCGTCGCGCTCGCGATGATCCCCGAGGTGCTCTCCTTCTCGGTGCTCGCGGGCGTGGACCCGAAGGTGGGCCTGTTCACCGCGGTGATCATGGCGATCACGATCGCGGTCGTGGGCGGGCGGCCGGCGATGGTCTCCGCCGCCGCGGGGGCGACGGCGCTGGTGATCGCGCCGCTCGTCGCCTCGCACGGCACCGACTATCTCGTCGCGGCGGTGCTGCTCGCGGGGCTGATGCAGATCCTGCTCGCGCTGCTCGGCGTCGCGCGGCTCATGCGCTTCATCCCGCGCTCGGTCATGACGGGCTTCGTCAACGCCCTCGCGGTGCTGATCCTGCTCGCCCAGCTGCCGCACCTCGTGGGGCGGGACCTGCCATGGCTCGTGTACCCGCTGCTCGCCCTCTGCCTCGTGCTGCTCGTGGTGGTGCCGCGGCTGACGTCGGCCGTCCCCGCCCCGCTCGTCGCGATCGTCGTCGTGACGGTGCTCGTGGCCGTCACCGGCTGGCAGGTGCCGGACGTCGCGGACCAGGGCGAGCTGCCCTCCTCGCTGCCGGTCCCGGGCCTGCCGCACGTGCCGCTCACGCTCGGGACGCTGCGGATCATCGCCCCCTACGCGCTCGCTATGGCGCTCGTGGGGCTCATGGAGTCGCTGCTCACCGCGAAGCTCGTCGACGACATCACGGACACCCGCAGCGACAAGACCCGCGAGTCCTGGGGCCAGGGCGTCGCGAACCTCATGGCCGGCGCGTTCGGCGGCATGGGCGGCTGCGCGATGATCGGCCAGACGATGGTCAACGTGAAGCAGGGCGGGGGCCGCACGCGACTGTCGACCTTCAGCGCGGGCGTGTTCCTGCTGATCCTCGTGCTGCTGCTGAGCGAGGCCGTGGGGCGGGTGCCGATGGTCGCCCTCGCCGGGGTCATGCTCGCCGTGTGCGCCTCGACCGTGGACTGGCACAGCCTGCGCCCCTCGACCCTGCGCGCCATGCCGCTCTCGGAGACGGTCGTGATGGCGGTGACCGTCGTCGCGACGGTGTGGACGCACAACCTCGCGATCGGCGTGGTGCTCGGCGTGCTCACGGCGATCGTGCTGTTCGCGAGGCGGGTCGCGCACCTCGTGCGCGTGGAGCCGGAGGGGCCGACCATGGTTGACACGGCCGACGGGGCCGACGGGGCCGACGGGGCCGACGGGGGCACGCTCACCGTGCGCCGCTACCGGGTGCGCGGCCAGCTGTTCTTCGCCTCGAGCAACGACCTCGTCCACCAGTTCGACTACGCGGGCGACCCGGAGGAGGTCGTCGTGGACCTCTCCGCGGCGGAGGTCTGGGACGCCTCGACCGTCGCCGCGCTGGACGCGGTGGTCACCAAGTACGCCGAGCGCGGCAAGCGGGCACGGATCGTGGGTCTCGACGGGGCGAGCGCACGGCGCATGGAGCGGCTCTCCGGGCGGCTCGGCGCCTGAGCGCCCGTCGCCGTCCCGTCCGTCGGGCCCCGCGGGTAGCCTCGGCCTCGTGACCGATCGCCGCAGCACTCCCCCGCCGATCCCCACGTCGATCGCCGTGCGCGGTGCGCGCGTGCACAACCTGCGCGGGATCGACGTGGACATCCCGCTGCAGTCCCTCGTCGGCATCGCCGGCGTCTCCGGCTCCGGCAAGTCCTCCCTCGCGATGGGCGTGCTCTACGCGGAGGGCTCACGGCGCTACATCGAGGCGCTGTCCACCTACACGCGCCGCCGGCTCTCGCAGGCGCCGCGGGCGGACGTCGACGAGGTCGCCCACGTGCCCGCCGCGCTCGCCCTGCGCCAGCGGCCCTCCGTGCCCGGCGTGCGTTCCACCTTCGGCACCTCCACCGAGCTGCTGAACGTGCTGCGGCTGATCTTCTCCCGGCTCGCCGCGCACCTGTGCCCGAACGGCCACCGGGTCCCGCCCACCCTCGACGTCGCCGCGGAGGTCCCCTTCTCCTGCCCCGAGTGCGGGGAGCAGGTGATCGCCCCGGGCGCTGAGGAGCTCGCCTTCAACGCCGAGGGCGCCTGCCCGCGCTGCGACGGGGTCGGCACGATCCGCTCCGTCGACGACGCGTCCCTCGTCCCCGATCCCACGCGGACCCTCGAGGACGGCGCCGTCGTCCCCTGGCAGATGTTCGGCTTCAACGTGCAGCCCGCCATCGCCCGCGAGTTCGGCGTGCGCATCGACGTGCCCTGGCAGGACCTCGAGGAGTGGGAGCGGCAGATCGTCCTCGACGGCCCCGAGGAGAAGAAGCACATCACCGTCACCTCGAAGAAGGGGCTGCACGAGCTGGACTTCACCTTCCGCAACGCGCGCCTCACCGTCACCGAGGAGCTGCGCCGCGCGGATACCGAGAAGCGGCTCGCCCGCGTGGACCGCTTCCTCACCGAGAGCGTCTGCCCGGACTGCGAGGGCACCCGGCTGTCCCCGCGCGCCCGCGGGCCGCGGATCGGCGACCTGGGCCTCGCCGACGCCACCGCCCTCACCCTCGATGCGCTCCTGGCCTGGGCGCCCACGATCATCGACCCGCTGCCGGAGAGCATGCACCCCATGGCGCGGGTGCTCGTCGAGCAGCTCGTGTCGATGGCGGGGCGGCTCACCGAGCTGGGCCTCGGCTACCTCGCCCTGGACCGGGCCGGCTCGAGCCTGTCCACGGGAGAGCTGCAGCGCGTGCAGCTCGCGCGGGCCGTCCGCAACCGCACCACCGGGGTGCTCTACGTGCTCGACGAGCCGAGCATCGGCCTGCACCCCTCGAACATCGAGGGCCTGCTGGGGCTCGTCGAGGACCTCCTCGCCGACGGCAACTCCGTGGTCCTCGTCGACCACGACGTGCAGGTGCTGCGCGCCGTGGACCACCTCGTCGAGATCGGTCCGGGCTCCGGCGCGGAGGGCGGCACCGTCATCGCGCAGGGCACCGTCGAGCAGATCGCCGCGGCGCCCGCCTCCCGCCTCGGCGGCTTCCTCGACGGCCGCGAGGAGGTGATCGTGCGGGAGCGCGCCGCGGGCGACGGGGAGTCGCTGCGCCTGGTCACCGACGCGATCCACACCGTCCACCCGCTCGAGGTCGAGCTGCCCCGCGGCCGCCTCACCGCCGTCACCGGGGTCTCCGGCTCCGGGAAGACGACGCTCGTGCTCGACTCCCTCGTCCCCGCGGCGCAGGCCCTCATCGACGACCGCCCCCTGCCCGGCCACGTGCGCTCCCTCGAGGCGCCCGGCATCCGGCGCGTGCACCGGATCGACGCGAGCCCGATCGGCGTGAACGTCCGCTCGACCGTCGCGACCTACTCCGGCGTCATGGACGAGCTGCGACGCGCCTTCGCCCGCACCGAGGGCGCCCGTGAGCGCGGGCTCACGCTCAGCGACTTCTCCTACAACACCGGCTCCCTGCGCTGCCCGCGCTGCGAGGGCACCGGGCAGGTCTCCCTCGACGTGCAGTTCCTGCCGGACGTCGACATCGACTGCCCCGAGTGCGGCGGCCACCGCTACGGGCCGCAGGCCGACGCGATCCTCCGCCCGCGGGCCGACGACCCCGGCGACGTCTCCCTGCCCCACCTGCTGTCCCTCTCCGTGCGGGAGGCGATCGGTCTCGTCGACGACCTCCCCTCCGTGCGCCGCCGGCTGCAGGCCCTCATCGACCTGGGCCTGGGCTACCTGACCCTCGGCGAGGACACCCCGGCGCTCTCCGGCGGGGAGGCGCAGCGGCTCAAGCTCGCCGGGCAGATCGACCGCCGCCAGGACGACGCCCTGTTCGTCTTCGACGAGCCGAGCGTAGGCCTGCATCCCGAGGACGTCCGCACCCTGCTCGCCGTGCTCGACCGGCTCGTGGAGCACGGCGCGAGCGTGGTCGTCATCGAGCACGACCTCGACATGATCGCCAATGCGGACCACGTCCTCGACATGGGCCCGGGCGGCGGCGAGGCCGGTGGCCGCGTGGTCGCCCTCGGCACCCCCGAGGAGGTCGCCGCGGATCCGGCGAGCGTGACCGGCCGGCACCTGAGGGCGCATCTCGCCGGGGAGGGCTGAGCACCGCTCCTGGTCGCAGCAGGCCGACGGGCCCCCGCCGCCGCTCAGCTCCCCGCGTCGGCCAGCAGCCGCACGAGCGTGCTGCGTCCCAGCTCCGCCATCGCGGGCGACGTCCTCTCGTAGTACCAGACCAGCCCGATCGCCTGCGCGAAGGCCCAGGCCTCCCCGCGCCGCCAGGTCAGCTCGGGCACGCGGAGGTGCTCGCGCAGCAGGGCACGGGGGCCGGCGTCCAGCAGGTGCCAGGCGACGACGAGGTCCAGGGCGGGATCCGCGGGGCCGAAGCCGCCGCTGTCCAGCACTCCTGCGAGCCGGGGCGCGGCCCCGCCGTCCAGGAGCAGGTTCGCGGGGATGAGGTCCTGGTGGCTCATGACGTCCACGTCCTCCCGCGGCAGCTCCCGCCACCGCTCCCAGGCTCGGCTGAGCTCTGGGACGGGCAGCAGGTGCTCGCTGCGGGCGAGGCACTCGGCGATCCAGGCGTCGTGCGCGCGCAGGTCCCCGCCGCGACCCGTGCCGGAGAAGGTCCGCCCGCGGGTGGGCACGGCCCGCAGCGCCTTCAGCAGCTGGGCGAGGTCGAGGGCGAGGGGCACGGATCCCGCCGCGCCGGTGGGCGTCGCGATCTCGCCGGGGACCCAGGTCTGCAGGGACCACGGGAGCGGGTAGCCGTGGCCGCCGCGGCCGATCATGAGCGGCCGCGGCGCGGGCACGGGGATCGCTCCGGCGAGCTCGGCCATCGCGGCGTGCTCCCGCCCGAGCGCCGCCCGCACCGCGCGCGGGTCCTCCCCGATGAGCGGGAATCGCGCGACGAGCTCCTCCCCCACCCGCACCACATGGCTCGTGGTGCCGGCTCCGGTGAGCAGGTGGATCTCGGCGTCGGCGGGCAGCTCGACGTGCGCGGGCGCCTGCTCGCGCAGCAGCCGCTCGGCGACGGCGCGGGTCAGCGAGTGCTGCCCCTCGTGCAGGGCATCGTCGGCGCTCATGGCCGGGCCGGCCGGGGTGCGGGGTTCGTGCGGGCCACCTGACCTCCTCTGCGCGGCACGGGCACAGGCACTGTAGTCCCCTCACGCTCCCCGGCCGCGGTCCGGGCCGGCCCGGGGTCGGCCGCTGGAACGCCCTCGCCCCTGGTGACGGCGCGTTGATACCGTCGCGGCACCGACCCGAAGGAGTCCCGATGACCGTCGTCGTCACCGCCGTGTTCTTCCCCGCCGAGGGGAAGCAGCAGGAGCTCGCCCAGGCCATGCAGCGCGGCATCGCCGCCGTGCACGAGGAGGCGGGCTGCGAGAAGTACGCGATCCACGCCGCCGAGGACGGCACCGTCACGATGATCGAGAAGTGGACGAGCGCCGAGGACCTCGACGCGCACGGCGCCGGCAGCGTCGTCGAGATCCTCCGCGGCGACGTCGCGGATCTCGTCGCGAAGCCCGCGGTCGTCACCCGCATGACCCCGATCGCCGCCGGCACCCCGGAGCAGGGCCTGCTGTGACCGCCTCCGACACCCAGGACTGGGAGGAGTTCCGCCGACGTCGCGACGCGGGCCTCGCCGCCCCGCACTCCGTGCTCGCCCAGGTGGGCCTGCACTGGGTGGAGGAGGGCGCCGGGGAGCTGAGCTTCCCCGGCGTGCCGGGCACCTGGGCGCTCGAGGGCGGCCGGCTCGTCTCCCGCAGCGCACCCTCGGATTACACCGTCCTCGCCGAGCCCGCGCAGGCGCAGGTCATCGAGGTGGGCGGCGAGCGCACCCTCACCCTGCTGGATCCGGGCGACGTGCAGCTCGGCGTGACCGACGCGGGAGTGCGGATCGACGTCATCCGCCGCGGCGACCGCACGGGGCTGCGCCCCCTGGACCCGGCGACCCCGCGCCGCGCCGGCTTCACCGGCGTCCCCGTCTTCCCCCACGACCCGTCGGCCGTGCTCGAGGGGAGCTTCCGCGCGGACCCGACGACGGTGACCGTCGGCTCCGCGCTGCCGTGGCTCACCCAGCAGCTGCCCTCCCCCGGCGTCGTCGCCCTCGACGTCGACGGCGAGCAGGTCGAGCTGCGGGTCACGGGTGAGGGCACGCTGATCCTCACCGACGAGACCTCCGGGACGGAGACGTCGGACTGGCGCCAGGTCCCCGTCGAGATCGACGGCGAGCGTGCCCGCGTGGACCTCAACCGTGCCCTGAACTTCCCCTCCGCCTTCAGCGCCTTCGGCACCTGCCCGAAGCCCCCGGAGGGCAACCACCTGCCGATCCCGGTGCGCGCCGGCGAGCGCCGCGTCGAGCCGACGGAGCGCTGACGGCCCGGTGACCACGACGGAGGACCCGGAGGAGACGCACGCCGCGTCCCCCGCGCACGGCCACGTGCCGTGGGGCACCGTGCTGCGCAACGTCGCCCTCGTCGCGGTCGTCCTGGTCATGATCTGGCTCGCGTTCAACGTCCGCCTGCCCTCGATCGCGGGGATCCGGGCCGACGTCGACGCCGCCGGCGCCTGGGGCCCGATCGTCTTCGTGCTGCTCTACGCGGCGGTCGCGACGACCCCCATCCCGGTGACGATCATGGCCGTGGCCGGCGGGATGATCTTCGGGGTCCCGCTCGGGACCCTGCTGTCGCTGATCGGCGTCGTGACCGGCTGCCTGGGCGGCTACGGGATCGCCCGCCTGCTCGGCGAGCGGACCGTGATGCGCCTGCTCGGCTCCCACGCCGCGATGGTCGAGGACCGGCTGGCCGGCGGCGGTTTCTACGCGGTCTGCACACTGCGCCTCATGCCGGGCATCCCCTACTGGCCCGTGAACTACGGCAGCGGCGCCCTCGGCGTGACGGCCCGTGACTTCCTCGTCGCGACGGTCCTCGCCTCGCTGCCGGGCCAGCTCTCGCTCGTCGCGGTCGGCGCCTTCATGGGATCGCCGGACGTGCCGCACGGCGTCGTGCTCGGCTGCTCCTGGGCGCTCGTGATCGTCCTCACCGTCCTCGCCTTCCGGAGCTGGCGCGGCACGCGTGCCCAGGCACCCGCGGAGGGCGACGCGTCACAGGACCCGGGTATCGCGGTCGGCAAGGCCTGACCGGCGACTCCGCGGAGAACTAGACTGCGTCCAGCCGCCGGGATCTTCCTCTGTCCCTCCGAGGGCACCCGGCGACCGGAGCACGGCACCCGCCGCGCCAGGCCCGTCCCCCGGGGCACCGCCGTCGGTCCCCCGGCCGTCCCCGAGGACACGTGATGACCACAGCAACCGAGGCGCCGCGCGGGTTCAGCCCGCGGGTGGCGCTCCAGAAGGTCGGCACCTCGCTGTCGAACATGGTGATGCCGAACATCCCCGCGCTCATCGCGTGGGGCATCTTCACCGCCTTCTTCATCGAGAAGGGCTTCACGCCGGTCCCGGCGCTGGGCGGGTTCGCGGACTCCGCGGGCACCCCGCATACGGGGATCGTCGGCCCGATGATCCACTACCTGCTCCCGCTGCTCATCGCGAACACGGGCGGCCGGATGGTCTACGAGGCGCGCGGCGCGGTCGTCGGCGTCGTCGCGACGATGGGCGTCATCGCCGGCTCCGACGAGCTCATCGCGCAGCTGAACCTCACCCAGCCGGCGAACGAGCAGATCGGCCAGGTGCACATGTTCATCGGCGCGATGATCATGGCGCCGCTCGCCGCCTGGCTCATGAAGAAGCTCGACCGCCTGTGGCAGGACCACATCCCGGCGGGCTTCGAGATGCTCGTGAACATGTTCTCCGCCGGCATCTTCGCCTTCCTCATGGCGGTCGTCGGCTTCTTCGGCCTCGCCCCGGTCGTCAACGGGTTCATGAGCCTGCTGAGCGCCGGCGTCGAGGGCCTGATCGGCCTGGGCCTGCTGCCGCTCGTCTCGATCCTCATCGAGCCGGCGAAGGTCTTCTTCCTCAACAACGCCATCAACCACGGGGTGCTCACGCCCCTGGGCCTGGCGCAGGCCTCCCAGGACGGCAAGTCGATCCTCTTCCTGCTCGAGGCCAACCCTGGCCCGGGCCTCGGCATCCTGCTCGCCTACTCGATCTTCGGGCGCGGCGCCGCACGCGCCTCCGCGCCCGGTGCCGCCCTCATCCAGTTCGTCGGCGGCATCCATGAGATCTACTTCCCGTACGTGCTCATGAAGCCGATCCTCATCCTCGCCGCGATCGGCGGCGGCATGACCGGCGTGTTCCTCAACGTCCTGTTCCACACGGGCCTGCGCTCCCCTGCCGCTCCGGGGTCGATCATCGCGATCCTGGGCGCCGCAACGCCCGACTCGTACCTCGGCATCATCATCGCCGTCCTCGGAGCGACCGCAGTCAGCTTCGTGCTGGCCATGCTCCTCCTGAAGGTCGGCAAGCAGGACGACGGCGACATCGTCTCCGCGACCGCGAAGATGGAGCAGATGAAGGGCAAGAAGTCCTCCGTGGCGGGCGCCCTCACCGGCGCCGGCGGGGCGGGCGCGGGCGCCGCCTCCGCGGCCGACGACTCCGGTCACACCGGCCCGATCCAGCGGATCGTCTTCGCCTGCGACGCCGGCATGGGCTCCTCCGCCATGGGCGCGACCGTGCTGCGCAAGAAGGTGCGCGGCGCCGGTTTCGACGACGTCGAGGTCACCAACAAGGCGATCTCCTCGCTGAACGACGAGTGGGACGTGGTGGTGACCCAGAAGGAGCTCACCGACCGCGCCCGCCAGCGCACGGGCTCCGCGATCCACGTGAGCGTGGACCAGTTCATGAACTCCCCGCGCTACGACGAGGTCGTCGACCTCGTCCGCCGCCGCAACAACGGGGAGGACGCCTCCGACGACGCCGACGCAGCCGACACCGCCGCGACGGCCGACGGCGGGAACGCCTCCGGCACCGCCGCTGCCGGTGCGGGCGCGGCGGCCGCCGGCGCGGGCGCCACCGCGACCGGGACCGCGCCCTCGCCCCGGGGTCGTCACGCGGCGGAGGTCCCCGCAACCGGGGAGACCGCAGCCGCCGACACCGACGCCGCGCCGCAGATCCTCTCCCGGGACTCGATCGTCCTGCAGGGCTCCGCGACCGGCTCCGACTCCGCGATCGACGAGGCGGGCTCCCTGCTCGTCGCCGCAGGCGCCGTGGGCGAGGACTACGTCTCCGCGATGCACGACCGCGAGGCCTCCGTCTCGACGTTCATGGGCAACGGCCTGGCCATCCCCCACGGCACGAACGAGGCGAAGTCCTCGATCCGCCGCTCGGCGATGACCTTCACCCGCTACCCGGGCGGCATCGACTGGAACGGCAGCCCGGTGACCTTCGTCGTCGGCATCGCCGGCCAGGGCAACGAGCATCTCGAGCTGCTCCAGAAGGTCGCCATGACCTTCTCCGATCCCGCCCAGGTGGAGCGCCTCGAGAAGGCGACCAGCCCGGACGAGATCCTCGACATCTTCGGTTCCGACAAGGAGTGATCCACCCATGAAGGCAGTCCATTTCGGTGCAGGCAACATCGGCCGCGGCTTCGTCGGCCTGCTCCTGCACGAGGCCGGCTACGAGCTCGTCTTCGCCGACGTCGCCGACGCCCTCATCGCCCAGCTGCAGCAGGCGGACAGCTACACCGTCGCGACCGTCGGCCAGCACCCGACCGAGACGGTCGTGACCGGCTTCCGTGCCGTCAACTCGAAGCAGCAGCCCGAGGTCCTCACCGAGGAGCTCGCCGACGCGGACGTGGTCACCACCGCGGTGGGCGCGCGCATCCTGCGCTTCGTCGCGCCGAACATCGCCGCCGGCATCGCGGCCAGGCCCGCGGGCGCGCCGCGCGTCGCGGTCATGGCCTGCGAGAACGCGATCAACGCGACGGACATCCTCGAGCAGGAGGTCCGCGCGGCCTACGAGGGCGACGATCTCGACGAGAAGGCGTTCTTCGCGAACACCGCCGTGGACCGCATCGTCCCCGTGCAGGACGCGGACGCCGGCCTCGACGTCACCGTGGAGGACTTCCACGAGTGGGCGGTCGAGCGCGGCCCCTTCGGCGGCGCGGTCCCCGACGTCCCCGGCATCACCTGGGTGGAGGAGCTCGGCCCGTACATCGAGCGGAAGCTCTTCACCGTCAACACGGGCCACGCGACGGCCGCCTGGCACGGCTTCACGGCCGGCCACGAGACGATCGCGGAGTCCGTCGCGGATCCCGCCGTCGCCGCGCAGGTCGCCGCCGTGCTCGAGGAGACCTCCGCGCTGCTGGTCGCCAAGCACGGCTTCGCACCCGAGGAGATGGAGGCCTACCGCACCAAGGT
Organism: Brachybacterium sp. SGAir0954; assembly: GCF_005490785.1. Taxonomy (GTDB): domain Bacteria; phylum Actinomycetota; class Actinomycetes; order Actinomycetales; family Dermabacteraceae; genus Brachybacterium; species Brachybacterium rhamnosum. The sequence continues at coordinate 3,390,433 of NZ_CP027295.1, forward strand.
GCAGGGCCGCTTCGCGAACCGGTCCCTGCCCGATCCTGTGGAGCGCGTGGGCCGCTCCCCGCTGCGCAAGCTCTCCCGGGAGGACCGCATCATCGGCCCGGCCGCGGAGCTCGCGGAGCGGGAGCTCGGCTCCTCCGCCCTGCAGGACGCCTTCGCCGCCGCGCTCGCCTTCACCCCCGAGGGTGACGAGGAGGTCACGCGTCTCCAGGAGCTGCTCGCGTCGAAGGACGCCGACGCCGCGACCGCGGAGATCACGGGGCTCGCCCCCGAGCATCCGCTGACCCCTGCGCTCCGCGACCGCGTCGCGGCCCGCCAGGCGCAGCTCTGACCTCGGGGCGGCGCCGGGGAGCGAGCGTTCCCCGGCGTCACCCCGGCCCGTCCGATATCGTCCCTGTCCGTACACCACCACCGCGGCCCGTCCGCGACCGGCCGCGCCGCGGCCCCCAACGAAAGGCACTCCCATGGCAGAGCGCACCGTCAAGATCGCCAGCGCCTCCGGGCTCCACGCCCGCCCGGCGACCATCTTCTCCAAGGCTGCCGCGGAGCAGCCCGCCGAGGTCACCATCGAGAAGGTCGGCGGCAGCCCCGTCCAGGCCTCGAGCATGCTCATGCTCATGACCCTCGGCGCCGGCAACGGCGACGAGGTCACCCTGCGCGCCGAGGGCGAGGGGGCCGACGAGTCCGTCGCAGCCCTCGCCGCGCTGCTCGAGAAGGACCTCGACGCCGACGCCTGATCCTCGCTCTCAGCCGAGCCCAGATCCCTGCTCGTCCAACGTCGCTCTCGTGAACTCGACCAGATAGTCGTTCAGGGCGAGCAGGGCGCGCTCGGCGCCCTCCCTGTCGCCGTCGAGGACGGCGGCGATCCCCTGCCCGTAGAGGGCCGAGCCCCGCGCGATCTCCGACGACGCATCGCGCAGATGGGCGAACCAGAACCGGCGCGAGAGGCCCTGTACGGCCGTGATCGCGTCGACCAGATAGGCGTTGTGGGCCGCACGCCCGACCGTCTCATGGACCTGCCGCAGGGTCTCCGCATAGGCCGTCGCGTCCTGGAGGTCGCCCCGCAGCTCCTCGAGCAGCGCCGACAGTCGCGCCCGGTCGCTCGCATCGGCCCGCCTGGCCGCCAGACTCGCGGCCAGCGGCTCGAGCACACGACGCAGCTCGAGCATCCGCAGCTGCTCCTCGACCGAGATGGCGGGGATGAGCACGCCGCGATGGGGCAGCACCTCCACCATCCGTGCCCGGGCGAGCCGCTGGAGTGCCTCGCGCACCGGTGTTCGACCGAAACCCGTGAGCTCCATCAGCCGTGACTCCGAGATGATCGAAGAGGGCGGGAGCTGCTCGCCGACGATCATGGCCTCTATCTGCAGGTAGGCCTGCTCGGCCTTGGTGCGTGCCGTCGGCTCACCCTCGATGCTTCTGGCTGTCATCTCGTCCTCGCCTCGTGATCGCTCTGCGGTCCGATGCCCAGTAGAGCAGACAACGGATGCCACCGTCGGCGCGCGAGGAAATCCCGGTCCCCTCTAGTGCTCCCACCAATATATTGGTTGTATATGGGGATCCCGGGGCACGGTCGTCCCCCGGCTCTCCGAAGGAGGACCCCCTCATGGCACGCACGCCCGTCGTGGAGCAACGCTCCATCGATCGGATCCCCGAGTCCGAGCGTCACGGAACCGCCCGCAGTCTGTTCTTCCTCTGGTTCGCCGCGAACACCTCGATCACCGCAGTCGTCACCGGCGCCCTGTTCGTCCTGCTGGGCAACACGGCGATGTGGGCGATCCCCGCGGCGATCCTCGGGAACATCGCGGGAGCCTTCGTCACCTCGCTGCACTCGGTCCAGGGCCCCCGACTGGGCGTCCCGCAGATGATCCAGAGCCGCGCCCAGTTCGGCTTCCACGGGGCGACCCTGCCGCTCTTCCTGGCGCTCCTGATCTATCTCGGCTTCTACGCCACCGGCCTGGTGCTGGGCGGCCAGGCGATGGGATCGCTGCTGCACGTGTCGGACGGGGCCGGCGCGGTGATCTTCGCGGTGTTCTCCACCGTGCTGGCGGTCTTCGGGTACCGCTACATCCACCGCTTCTCGCACCTGGCGACCGTGCTCAGCGCCGTCGCCATCCTCGGCCTGCTGCTGCGGGTGCTCATCAGCCCCGTCGGCGGTCCCCTGTTCTCCGACTCCTCCTTCGACCTGCCGGCCTTCATCCTGGGGATCTCGCTCGCCGCGTCCTGGCAGCTCACCTTCGGCCCTTACATCGCCGACTACTCGCGCTACCTCCCCTCCACCACGCCGCAGCTGCGGACCTTCGGCTGGACCTTCCTGGGCAGCGTCATCGGCGGCAGCCTCGCGATGGTGCTGGGAGCCCTGGTGGCGGAGATGGGCGGCACCGCGTTCTCCGAGCACCAGGTCGCCTACCTCGCCGGTCTGGGCGGCCCCTTCGCCACCGTCGTGCTGATCGCCGTTCTCGCCGGGAAGCTGACGGGCAACACCCTCAGCTCCTATGGCGGCTACATGTCGGTCGCGACGATCCTGACCAGCTTCACCGGCCGCGACCGCGTCTCCCCTCGAGCGCGAGCCCTGCTGATCTGCTGCATCTCGCTCGCCGCCCTCGCGATCGCCCTGCCGGCCAGCGCGGACTTCGTCGCCAACTTCACGAACTTCCTGCTGTTCCTGCTCTACTTCATGACGCCCTGGTCGGCGATCAACCTGGTCGACTACTACCTGGTGCGCCGGGAGCGCTACGACATCGACTCCCTCTTCACGCCGACCGGGACCTACGGACGGTTCTCGGGTCCCGCCTTCCTCGCCTACGGGCTCGGCGTGCTGTGCCAGATCCCCTTCATCAGCAGCGACCTGTACACCGGGCCCATCGCGAAGGCCATGGGCGGCGCCGAGGTCGCCTGGCTGCTCGGCATCATCATCTCCGGCGGGCTGTACTTCGTGCTCACCCGCCGCATCCGCCTCACCGTGGGCGAGGAGATCCGTGCCGAGGCCCGCACATCCGCGGCACCGACCCCGGCCGACGCCTGAGCGGAGTCGGCGCGAGACCACCCATCGGCCGAGAACCGGCCGATCGACCCCCACCGAGAGGACACCTCATGAAGTACTCCCCCACGACCGAGGCGAACCCCCTGCCGTACTCCCCGTTCAAGAGCTGCACGGTGCCGCGGCCGATCGGCTGGCTCTCGAGCGTCAGCGAGGACGGCGTCGAGAACCTCGCCCCCTACAGCCAGTGGCAGAACCTCACCTTCGACCCGCCGATGGTGATGTTCTCGGCGAACCAGTACCCCGACGGGCGCCGCAAGGACACGGTGATCAACGCCGAGAAGACCGGCTGGTTCGTCTGGAACATGGCGACCTACGCGCTGCGCGAGGCCGTGAACATCAGCGCGATGGTGCTCCCTCCCGAGGAGAGCGAGTTCGACCGCGCCGGAGTGAACAGGAGCTATGCCGACCTCGCGCCGACGGTGCCGATGGTCGCCGAGAGCCCGGTGCACTTCGAGTGCCGCTACCTGAGCACGCACCGTCTGCCCGGCGCGAGCACGGTGGGCACGATCGACATCGTCTACGCCCAGGTGGAGAAGATCCATGTCGCCGACGAGGTGATCACCCCCGACGGGCGCCTGGACATCCCCCGCATCCAGCCCATCGCCCGGATGGGCTACTTCGACTACGCCGTGGTCAACGAGACCTTCGAGATGAAGGTGCCGGGATCGACCCCGGAGGCCGAGGCCGGGCTCCAGGGTCGCGCGGGCTGAGCCGCGCTCCTCGCGCGGGAACGCATCGGGCCCCGGCGCTCACGATGATCGTGAGCGCCGGGGCCCGCGCACTGATGATCGGGTGGGCCGGCTCAGAGCCCGATCTCGCCGAGGATCGGGAGGCCGGCGCGCACCGCGTCGCGGGCCTTGTCGGCCGTGGGCGCCGAGACGGCCGCGGCCGCGAGCTGCTTCGCCTGGTCCAGGGAGACCGTGGAGAGCACCTTCGCGACGGCGGGCAGGGAGCGGGGCGTCATCGACAGGGAGTTCACGCCGAGGCCCACGAGCACCACCGCGAGGCCCGGGTCACCCGCGGCCTCACCGCACACGCCCACGGGCTTCACGGCCTTCTCGCCGTAGGCGCCGGCGTCGCCACCGGCGGTGCGGGCGCCGTCGCAGGTGGCCTTCACGAGGGCGAGCACGGCGGGCTGCCACGGGTTGTTCAGGTGGGCGAGGGTGCCGAGCATGCGGTCCGCCGCCATCGTGTACTGGGTGAGGTCGTTCGTGCCGATCGAGGCGAAGTCGCAGGCCGTGAGCTGGCGATCCGCGGTGATCGCGGCGGAGGGCGTCTCGACCATGATCCCGGCGGGGCAGAGACCGCGCTCGGCGCACAAGGCCGCGAAGTCCTCGGTGTCCTCGAGGGTGGAGATCATCGGCGCCATGACCCACGGGGTCGCCTCGGTCCCCTTCGTCGCGGCGGCGATCGCGTCGAGCTGGTTGGTGAGCACCGAGCGCTTCTCCCACGAGGTGCGGTAGGCGCGCACGCCGAGGGCCGGGTTCGGCTCGTCGGCGTCGGTGAGGAACGGCAGCGGCTTGTCGGCGCCCGCGTCGATCGTGCGCACCACGACCTTCTGGCCGGGGAAGTGCGCGAAGACCTCGCGGTAGGCGGCGGTCTGCTCCTCGATCGTCGGCTCGTCCTCGCGGTCCAGGAACAGGAACTCGGTGCGGAACAGGCCCACACCGTCGGCGTTCGCGGCGACGGCCTTCTCGGCATCCTTCGCACCGCCGATGTTGGCGAGCAGCTGCACGCGGGTGCCGTCGGCGAGCACCCCGCCGCCGCCCTCGTAGGTCAGCGGGTTCTTCTGCAGCTCGGCCCAGGCCTCGGCGAAGCGGTGGTGCTCCTCGGTGACCTCGTCGGTCACGGTGCCGAAGCCGGCGTCGACGAAGACCTCGGTGCCGTCGGAGAACTCGTGGATGTCGCGGGCGGCGACGATCGCGGGCAGGCCCAGCTGGCGGGCGAGGATCGCGGTGTGCGACTGGGGGCCGCCGTCGGAGGTGACGAGGGCGAGCACGCGCGAGGGGTCGAGGGTCGCGGTGTCCGCGGGGGCGAGGTCGATCGCGGTGAGCACGAAGGGCTCCTCGACGTCGGGGATGCCCGGGGCCTGCTCGCCACGCAGCTCGGCGACGATGCGGGCGCGGACGTCGCGCACGTCGGTGGCGCGCTCGGCCATGTAGCCGCCGATGTTCTCGAGCATGCCGGCGACCTGGTCGCCCGCCTCCCAGACGGCCCGCTCGGCGCTCTTGCCGGCGGTGATGACGAGGCCCTTGGCGGTGGTGGCGAGGGACGGGTCGGCGGCCATCTGCGCGGTCGCCTCGAGGATCGCCTTGCCGTCGCCGCTCGCGCGCTCGGCGAGGCGGGTGAGCGCCTTCTGCACGGCCGCGGCGGCGGCGGGGATGCGCTCGGCCTCAGCCTCGGGCGAGGTGCCGGCGGGGACCTTCTCGGAGGCCGAGGGCTCGGCGACCGGCGGGGCCATGGTGCGGATGGTGCCGACCACGCGGCCGGGGCTGACGGGGACGCCTGTGTACTGGGCCATGGCTCGTTCTCTCCCTCTACCGTTGCGGGCATCGCGGAGGAGACCGGCCGGTCGCCGGGTCCGCGAGCAGGTCTCATGCTACGCGGCGCGACCGGCCGCGATGGCGTCGTTCGTCCCGCCCACAGGGCCGGGGAGGCGGCCCGTCCTGCGGGGGCTGCGCGCCGAGGGCTGAACGCCCCCGACGGGCCGGCCGCAGGGCGGAGGGAGCGGGATTCGAACCCGCGGTACAGGGTCACTGCACAGTGGTTTTCAAGACCACCACATTCGGCCGCTCTGTCATCCCTCCCGGTGCCCGGAGGCACCCGGAGATCATACCGGCGCGGCGCCCGCGCCGTGGTGGCCGACGCCGGGGTGCTCCAGCAGGCTCTCCCTCCTCCGGCGCGGGGATGGTCTGCTGGCCCGAGCCGTGACCGCCGCCCAGCACACCCCGGAGGATTCCGATGACCACCGCCGACCTCACCACCCTCCTCGCCGAGCTCGACGCCGGCCGCACGATCCCGGGCGGCTCCCCGCTGCACGAGGTCATGCTCGAGACCTCGCAGCAGGCCCTGCGGATCACCGCGGAGCTCAACGGCAGCTACCACTCCCCGGGGCGGGTCCGCGCCCTGCTCGGCGAGCTCACGGGGCGCCCGGTCCCGGAGAGCACGACCGTGTTCCCGCCGCTGCGCAGCGACTTCGGTCGGAACCTGCGCATCGGCGAGCGGGTCTTCATCAACTCGGGCTGCGCCGTCCAGGACCAGGGCGGGGTGAGCATCGGGGACGGCGCGCTGCTCGGGCACAACGTCGTGATCGCGACGCTGAACCACGCGATGGATCCGGCGCACCGCGCGGACCTGGACCCGGCCCCGGTGCGGATCGGCGCGGACGCCTGGATCGGCGCGAACGTCACGATCCTGCCGGGCGTGAGCATCGGCGACGGAGCCGTGGTCGCGGCGGCCTCCGTCGTCACCCGGGACGTGCCGCCGCGCACCCTGGCCATGGGCTCCCCCGCCCGCGTGGTCCGCGAGATCACCCCGGAGGAGCCGGGCGCCTGATCCGGCGGGGCGACCGGCCATCGGCCCGCCGGGACGCGGGAACACGCTGTCCCGCACAATGGTCACGACCCGCGATCCGAAGGAGCATCCATGTCCGCCACCGCCCCCGCCACCACCGGTCCCGTGCTGGCCGACGACGTCCCCGCGACCATGCGCGCCTCGGTGCTGCTGCGCCAGGGCGAGGTCGAGATGCAGGAGCGACCCGTGCCCACCCCTCCGCCGGGCGAGGTGCTCGTGCGCGTGCGCTCGGTGGGCGTCTGCGGATCCGACGTCCACTACTACAAGGAGGGACGGATCGGGGACTTCGTCGTCGAGCAGCCGCTGATCCTGGGCCATGAGGTCTCCGGCGTGATCGCGGGCGTGGGCGAGGGCGTGGACCCCTCCCGCATCGGCGAGCGCGTCGCCGTCGAGCCGCAGCGGCCCTGCCGCACCTGCCGCCAGTGCACCACGGGCCACCTGAACCTCTGCCCGGACATGAAGTTCTACGCGACCCCGCCGATCGACGGCACCTTCTGCGACTACGTCACCGCGCCCGCAGAGTTCGCCTTCCCGATCCCCGACGCGATCAGCGACCACGCCGGCGCGCTGCTCGAGCCGTTCAGCGTGGGCATGTGGGCCGTGGGCAAGGCCGGTCTCGCCCCGGGCAGCCGCGTGCTCATCGCGGGCGCCGGGCCGATCGGGGCGCTCACCGCGATCGCCGCCCGCTCCTACGGCGCCACCGAGATCATCGTCTCGGACCCGGTCGCCTCGCGCCGCGAGCAGATCCTCGGCTTCGGCGCGACCTCCGCGGTGGATCCCCTGGACCCGGGCTTCGACCCGGCGGCGCTCGGCGTGGACGCCTTCATCGAGTGCTCCGGCGCGACCCCGGCGCTGCTCGCGGGGCTGAAGGCCCTGCGCCCGGGCGGCACCGCGGTGATGGTCGGGCTCGGCGCGGAGACCATGCCGATCCCGGTGCAGGAGGTCATGAACAAGGAGATCGTGCTGACGGGGATCTTCCGCTACGTCGACACCTGGCCCAAGGTCATCGCCGCCGCGCAGGCCCCGGGTGTGGACCTCGACGCGCTGGTCACCGCCGAGTTCCCGCTCGAGGAGGCGGAGGCCGCCCTCACACAGGTGCCGGGCGAGAGCTCGCTGAAGACGATCGTGGTCGTCTCCCGCTGACCGACTCCCGCGAGCCGGGCCGGGTCCGGGCATACGGTGGTGCCATGCGCGCCATGACGATCACCGCGGAGAACCAGCTCGAGCTCGCGGAGCTGCCCGAACCCGCGCCCGGCCCCGGGGAGGTGCTCGTGGACGTCGTCGCCGCGGGCGTGAACCGGGCCGACCTCGCCCAGGTGGCCGGGCACTACCCGCCGCCGCCCGGCGCCTCGGAGCTGCCCGGGCTCGAGGTCTCCGGCCGGCGCCGGGACACCGGGGAGGCGGTCGTGGCGCTGCTCGCGGGCGGCGGCTACGCCGAGGTCGTCGCCGTACCCGAGGGGCAGCTGCTGCCGGTCCCGGCGGGCCTCGACCCGGTGGAGGCCGCCGGCGTCGTCGAGGTGACGGCGACCGTGGTCTCGAACCTCGTCATCGAGGGGCGCCTGGTCGCGGGTGAGACGGTGCTGATCGAGGGCGGCACGGGCGGCATCGGGACCGTCGCGATCCAGCTCGCCCGGCGCCTCGGCGCCAGGGTGCTCACGACCGTCGGCTCCGACGAGTCCGCCGCCCACGCACGGGAGCTCGGGGCCGACGCGGCCTGGAACCGTCGCACCGCCGACGTGCCCGCGGCGGTACGGGAGGCCGGCGGGGCGGACGTGGTCCTCGACGTGGTGGGCGGCGGGGGCAGCACCCTCGCGGACCACGTGGGCATGCTCCGCGAGCACGGGCGCCTGGTCATCATCGGCACCCTGGGCGGGGCGAGCGGGGAGCTGCCCATCGGCCTGCTCATGAGCAAGCGCGCCCGCGTCATCGGCACCACGCTGCGCTCGCGCAGCACCGCGGGCAAGCAGGAGATCCTCCGTGCGACCCGCGACCTCGTGTGGCCGCTGCTCGAGGACGGGTCCCTGAGCGTGCCCGTGCACGCCCGCTTCCCGCTCGAGCGCGCGGCGGAGGCGCAGGCCGTGCTCCGCGAGGGCGGCCACCTGGGCAAGGTCGTCCTCGAGGTGGCGGCCGACTGAGCCCGGCGCTGATCAACCCCTGACCACCCCGTGTAACAAACGGGTGAACAGTGCGAAACGGACTTCTCGGATTCGTCCGCTTCGTCCAGGATGGCCGTACCCATCCATCTCGCGGGACGGACCTCGGTCCGGATCGGGCATCGTGGCCTCGACGTCGTGCACCGCACGACGGCACGTGGCCCGATCGCCCGCCGGCCCAGGGAGCTCCTCATGTCCCGAGAACCCCACGACCTCGCATCGGTCGACCACTTCACCCCGGTGAGCCGTCGTGCCGCGGCCAGCTCCCCGTTCTCCCCCGTGATGATCGCGCTGACGATCCTCGCCACGGCCGGCTGCCTGGCCTACGGGGTCTTCCTCCTCCAGCCCTCCCACCGGGGCGACCTGCTGCCCTGGCTCCTGGTCATCACGTCCGAGTCGATCCTCGTGTTCCACGCGCTCTTCGCCATGTGGACCGTGCTCGCCGGGACGAGGGACGTGCGCGACCACGACTACTGGCGAGCGCGCGACGAGCTGTACTCGCTCTCGCGGATCTCCGCGCTCCGCCGCCGCGACGACCCCACGCTCTGGCCCGTGCAGCTCGACGGCCGCGTGGTCGACGTGGACGTGCTGATCACGGTGTACGGCGAGCCGATCGAGGTGATCCGACGGACCGCCGAGGCGGCGCTCGCGATCCGCGGCCGCCACGTGGTGTGGATCCTCGACGACGGCCGCAGCGACGAGGTCCGCGACCTCGCCGCGGGGATCGGCTGCCGCTACGTGCGCCGCCGCACCGGCAACGGTGCCAAGGCCGGCAACGTGAACTACGCGCTCACACTGGCCAAGGCCGAGTTCTTCGTGATCCTGGACGCGGACTTCGTGCCGCTGCCGGGCCTGCTCGAGGAGACCCTGCCGTTCTTCACCAACGACACCGTCGCCTTCGTGCAGACCCCGCAGACCTACGGCAACCTCCACAACGTCATCTCGCGCGGCGCCGGCTACATGCAGGCGATGTTCTACCGCTTCGTGCAGCCGGGCCGGAACCAGTTCAACGCCGCGTTCTGCGTGGGCACGAACGTCGTGTTCCGGCGGCGTGCGATCGACGACGTGGGCGGCATGGTCACCGACTCGAAGTCCGAGGACGTGTGGACCTCGCTGAAGCTCCACGAGCGCGGCTGGCGGTCGGTCTTCCTGCCCACGACCCTCGCGATCGGCGACGCCCCGGACACGATCGTCGCCTACTCGAAGCAGCAGCTGCGCTGGGCGACCGGCGGCTTCGAGATCCTCCTGCAGGCCAACCCGCTGCACCCGGCGCGGCGGCTGAGCCTGGACCAGCGCCTCATGTACTTCATCACCGCCACCCACTACCTCACCGGGATCGTCCCGGGCCTGCTCCTGCTGGTGCCGGCGCTCGAGGTGTTCCTGGACCTGCGCCCGGTGTCGATGGACGTGGGCTGGGCGACGTGGATGCTGTTCTACGCGGGCTTCTACCTGCTGCAGATCGTGCTGGCCTTCTTCACGCTCGGCTCCTTCCGCTGGGAGGTGCTGATCCTGGCCGCCTGCTCGTTCCCGATCTACGCGAAGGCCCTGGCCAACGTGGTCATGGGCCGTGACCAGGCGTGGTCGGTGACGGGCGCGACCGGGAAGGTCTCCCCCTTCACCGTCATGGGGCCGCAGCTGTGCGTGCTCGCCTTCCTGCTGTGCACCACCGCGGTGGGCGTCTGGCGCGACCTCATGCTCGGGCGCCCCTCGATCGCGACGGTGTGGTGCGGCGTGAACTCCGCCGTGCTGATCGTGCTCGTCCTCGTCGCGCTCGGCGAGATCCGCGCCGGCCGCTCCGGCGCCCTCGAGGCCCGCGGCGACCACGCCAAGGCGGCGGCGACCACGGCGGCGCTCGCCGCGCCCGTCCCCGTCTCGACCCCGGCGGACACGGTCGCGGCCCGCCTCGCCCCTGGTCGCCGGCGCGTCTCCCGCGTCCGCGCCCTCTCCTGACCCCCGCCCCCACGACCAGAGGATCCCGTCATGACCTGGATCGGCCGTCTCCGTCTCCTCCTCTCCCTCCTCCTCGTCCTCGCCCTCGCCGCGGCCCTGTGCCTGGTGTTCAACCAGCGTCAGCGCCAGAGCCTCTCGGTGAGCGCGGCGATCGAGCAGCCCCGCTACGCGATCGCCGCCGTCGCCCCCGGCGTCGTCACCGACATCGGGGTGGCCCTCGGCGACGAGGTCCGCGCCGGGGACGTGCTGTTCACGATGACCAGCGTCGAGCTGCAGCAGGACGCCGTCCACGGCCTCAAGGCCAGCTCCAACGACGCCATGGAGATCGACCCCGAGCAGGGCACGATCGTCTACCGCGCCACCGCGGACGGCCGCGTCGCCGCGCTGAGCGCGACGTCCGGCAACTACCTCGGGGCCGGCGCGCCCGTCGCGACGATCGTGCGGTCCACCCCGCGCACCGTGCAGGCGCAGTTCCGTCTCACGCCCCGCGACTACGGCCGTCTCGAGGAGGGTGCCCGTGCGCAGATCCTGCTGCCCGACGACCGCACGATCGAGGGCACCGTCGGCTCCGCGTCGGTGGTGACCGAGAACGGGCAGGCGATCACCCGGGCGCTCATCACGAGCCCTGATCTCGAGGCGCAGGACCTCGACCTCATCGCGACCGACGGCGCCCCGGTGTCGGTGACGGTCGAGCTGACCGACAGCGGCGTCCTCGCCGGCCCCACGGACGCCCTGATGGACGCCCTGCGCTCGGTGGGTCTGCGATGAGGCCCCCGCGCCGCGCCCTCCTCGCCGGCGCGCCGCTGGGCGTGATCGCCCTGGGAGCATCGGCCTGCACGGGCGACCGCTCCTCGGGCGGCGGCACCGGGCCGAGCGCGGCCCTCCCCACCGCGGCCGCGTTCACCGACGAGGAGGTCCGCGGGTCGATGTCCGCGCTGCCCGAGCTCCCCGCCCCCGCGGACCTGAGGACCGTGCGGCTCGCCGACGGCCTGGTACCGCCGACGAATCGCTGGTTCTCCGGGCTCGTCTTCGGCGACGAGCCGCAGACGGTCCACCCGCTGCCGCTGTCCTTCGCCCTCGTCGACGGCGGGTTCGCGCTCGGTCTGCCGACGGTCACCACCTCGGCGCGCACGATCATGGGTGCTCACGTCCCCGAGGTCGAGGTCGCCGTCGCGGGGGCGGGGAGCGGGATCGTCTCCGCCTACGACGAGGCGTCCGTGCGGCTCGACCTCCTCGGCGGAGACGGGACCGCGCTGGCCACCGTGACGATCGCCGAGGGCTGGCCGTGCGTCGCCCTGCAGGCCCGCGCCGCCCTCGACCTCACCCTCTCCACCGCCTTCAACGGCGCAGCGACCGCTGCGGAGCCGGCGACGCTCACGGTGGGCGAGCACGAGTACGGGCTGCGCCTGGAGGGCGGGGACCTCGACGGCGCCCGCTGCTCCCTGGAGGCCGACGGCTGGGTGACGCTCTTCGCGGTCCCCGTCGGCGGCACCGCCGCGGACGTCGCGCCCGCCGCCGTGCCGCTGCGCGGGACCAGCCTGACCCGCTCCGTGTCCGACGACGCCGCCCGCGCGACCCTCACCTACGAGACCGCGGACTCCTCCCCCACGGTCGTCGCCGCCATGCCCCACCACGGGGCGGACGCGGGGGCCGCGGAGGCGCTCGGCACCTATCCGAGCGTCTACGGCACCCTCGTGCTGCGGCCCGGCCCGGACCTGACCTGGAGCGCCCCGCGGCGCACTGTCCGCGCGGCGCTCGACCTCTCGGGCCTCGACGACGACGCGCGGGAGGAGCTCGCCGCTCAGGTGGTGGCCGACGTCGCCGGCCTCCCCGACTATCCCGCGGACACGTACTTCGGCGGGAAGGCCCTGCACCGGGACGCGCAGCTGCTCGCGATCGCCCGGCAGGTCGGGGCCGACGAGGCCGCGGCCGGGCTCGAGGAGCGGGTGCTCACCCAGATCCGCCGCTGGACGGAGGTCGCCGGGGCGGAGGAGCGGGACGCCTTCTGCTTCACCTACGACGCGACCAACCGGGGGGTCGTCGGCCTCACGCCGTCCTTCGGGTCCGAGCAGTTCAACGACCACCACTTCCACTACGGCTACTTCCTCCACGCCGCCGGCACGCTCGCCGCGGACGACGAGGACCTCGCCGCGGAGCTCGCCCCGGTGATGGACGCCCTCGCCGCGGACATCGCCTGCGACGCGGCCACCGACGCGGTGCCGGTGCGGCGCGTGTTCGACGCCTACGCCTCGCACTCCTGGGCCTCGGGCACCTCCCCCTTCGCCGACGGCAACAACCAGGAGTCCAGCTCCGAGGCGACGACCGCGTGGGCGGGGCTGGAGCTGTGGGCCCGGGCGCGCGGGGACGAGGAGCTCGCCGCGGGCGCCGCCTGGCTGCTCGCGCACGAGGCCGCCGCCGCCCGCGCCTACTGGACGGACTTCGACCTCGCGGACCCGGTGTACGAGTGCTTCGAGCACTCGGTGCTGCCCCTGCAGTTCGGCGGCAAGCGGGACTACGCCACCTGGTTCTCCCCCGAGCCCGCGGCGGCGCTCGCGATCCTCGCGCTGCCCATGTCCCCGAGCTCCGACCACCTGGCCGACGATCCCGAGCGGGTGCGGCGCAACATCGCCGAGGCCACGGCCTCCGGCGGATTCGCGCAGCAGTACGGGGACTGGCTGCTGATGTACGCGGCGCTCGGCGGCGAGGACGACCGGGCGGCGGCGCTCGAGGCGGCGCGTGAGCTGGCGGACGAGCACCTCGACGACGGCGACACCCGCAGCTACCTGCTGGCGTTCATCCTGTCCCGGTGAGGGGCGCGGGGACGGCGCTCAGCCGGCGACGGCCTCCAGCACCAGCACGGTGCCGTCCTCGTAGACGGAGAGGGTGACGGTGTCCGCCACGTCCTTCACGCCCTGCGGCGCCTGTCCCATGGCGACGCCCACCTGCGCCCAGTCGAGCATCTCGACGTCGTTGAAGCCGTCTCCCACCGTGAGGGTGCGCTCGCGGGGGATGTCGAGCCGCTCGCGCACCACCTCGAGGGCGCTCGCCTTGGAGACGCCGGGGGCGGCCATGTCGAGCCAGGCGGTCCAGCCGATCGCGTACTCGACGCCGTGCACGCCGGACTCCGCGATCACGCGGCTGAACTCCTGCGGGGAGAGGTCGGGGACGTGGACGACGACGCGCACGGCCTCGAGCTCCATGAGCTGGTCGAGGTCGCTCTCGATCGCCTCGACGCCGAAGCTCGCGTCCTGGAAGCCGGGGGTGGCGCGGAAGGCGCCGCTGGCCATCTCGACGGCGTAGTGGGCGTCCGGCGCGACCTTGCGCAGCGTGGCGAGGGCCTGACCGGGCTGGAAGGTGCGGGTGTCGATCACGCGGTAGCCCTCGGGGGCCGACGGGTCCATCTCGAGGGTGACGGCGCCGTTGGAGCAGACGGCGTAGCCGTGCTCGATGCCGGCGGCGCGGACGATCGGCACGGTCGCCCCGAGGGAGCGGCCGGTCGCGATGACGACGGTGGACCCGCGGGCGGCGCGCTGGAGCGCCTCGCGCATGGGGGCGCTCATCGCGCCGTCGTGGTCCACGAGGGTGCCGTCGACGTCGAGCCCGATGAGCAGGTGCTCCCCGGCGAGCTGGTCGAGGTGATCGGCGAGGCGGGCGCGGGTGGCCTCGACGTCGGTCGTCGCGGGCGCGGGGTTCATGCCGTCCAGTGTCCCAGCCCCGGCTGACGAACGGGTGAACCGGCGATGACGCAGCGCCGCCAGGATCCGCCGGCCGAGGCCCTTCCGCTCCGCTCCCGTCATCTCAGGCGACGACCTCGAAGACCTCACGGCCGCCGAGGAACGGGCGCAGGCCCTCGGGGACCACCACGGAGCCGTCGGGCTGCTGGTGGTTCTCGAGGATCGCCGCGATGAAGCGGGTGGTGCCGAGGGTGCCGTTGAGGGTCGCGACGGGGCGCAGGCCGTCCTCGGTGCGCTCGCGGATGTTCAGCCGCCGCGCCTGGAACTGGGTGGTGTTCGAGGTGGAGGTGAGCTCGCGGTAGGTCTCCTGCGAGGGCATCCACGCCTCGCAGTCGAACTTGCGGGCGGCGGAGGTGCCGAGGTCGCCGGCGGCGGTATCGATGATGCGATAGGGCACGTCGATCCTCGCCATCATCTCCCGCTCCCAGTCCAGGAGCCGCTCGTGCTCCGCGTAGGAGTCCTCGATGCGGCAGTAGGAGAACATCTCGACCTTGTGGAACTGGTGCACGCGGATGATGCCGCGGGTGTCCTTGCCGTAGCTGCCGGCCTCGCGGCGGTAGCAGGCGCTCCAACCGGCGTAGCGGATCGGGCCGTCGGAGAGGTCGAGGACCTCGTCGCGGTGGTAGCTCGCGAGGGCCACCTCGCTCGTGCCCACGAGGTAGAGGTCGTCGTCCTTGTCGAGGTGGTAGACCTCGTCGGCGTGCTCGCCGAGGAAGCCGGTGCCCTCCATCGACTCGGGCAGCACCAGGGTGGGCGTGATCATCGGCGTGAAGCCGGCGCGCGTGGCCTGGTCTATCGCGGCGTTGAGGATCGCGAGCTCGAGCTGCGCGCCGACGCCGGTGAGGAAGTAGAAGCGGGCACCGGAGACCTTCGCGCCGCGCGCCATGTCGATCGCCTTCAGCCCTTCGGCGATCTCGAGGTGGTCCTTGACGGGCGCCTCGAACGCGGGGATCTCGCCGACGGTCTCGCGGAGCACGAAGTCCGCCTCGAGGCCCTCGGGGGCACCCTCGGCAAGGTTCGGGATCGTGCGCAGCAGGCGGTCGCGCTCAGCGAGCGCGTCGCCGGCCTCGGCCTCGAGCCGCTTGACGTCCGCGGCGAGACCCTTGACCTGGGCGAGCAGCTCCTGCTTCTCCTCACCCTTCGCCTGGGCGACCTTCTTGCCGAAGCTCTTCTGCTCCGCGCGGGCGGATTCGAAGGCGGCGGTGGCCTCGCGCCAGGAGGAGTCCGCGGCGAGCACGGAGTCGACGACGCCGGCATCGCGCCGGCGCGCCCTCTGTGCGTCTCGGACCAGGTCGGGGTTCTCGCGCAGCTGCCGCAGATCGATCATTCGTCCAGGGTACCCGCGGCGGCGGGTCCCCCGCCCGCGGAGGTGAGCAGGGTCCGCACGGCGGTGAGCACGGCCTCGGGGCCGTGCCCGGCGGCGCGGGCCTCCGCGATCGGGGCGGCGAGGAGCCGGGCGAGCCCGGGGTCGAGGTCCCCCGCGGGGGCGACGGCGACGCCGGCGGGCAGCGGGTCCGCGATGCGGGTGCCGGCGCCGCGGGCGGTGTGCAGCACCTCCGCCACCTCGAGCTCCTTGTAGGCGCGGGCGACGGTGCCGGGGGCGAGACCGAGGTCCGTGGCGAGCGCACGGATCGCGGGGAGCCGGTCCCCGGGGCGGAGGATGCCGGTGGCGAGCTGGGCGAGGATGCCGCGGCGGATCTGCTCGAAGGGCGGCAGCGGGTGCTCGATGTCCACGACGAGGGCGTCGTCGGTCATCCGGCGGTCCCGGTCATCGGCGCGGCGCGCAGGCGCAGCGCGCGTCGGGAGGTGTCGCGACGGGCGGCGAGGGCGGGGGCGAGGACGAGCACGGCGCCCCATCCTGTCACGGCGACCCCGCCGATCGCGGCGAGGAGGGCGAGCACCCCGCTCACGACGACGGCGGTGGGGACGTCGGCCCCCATGTCGCCGAGGCCGCCGGCGACGCCCAGGGCGCGGGTCGCGGCGAGGCCGCCGAGGACGACGCCGAGGAGACCGGTGCCGATCATGACGGCTCCGATCACGGTGGCCGCGGAGCGGCGGCGGGCGAGCAGGTCCCCTCCGACGCCGCCGGGGCGGCGCGCGGTGACCGCGCGCAGGGCGAGGGCGGCGAGGAGGACCAGCAGGACCAGGGCGATCGCAGCGGGGATCGTGTACCAGGAGCCGGGGTAGGGCGCGATCCCGATCTCGATCGTCACCCCGCTCGCGTCGGTCCCGCTCCCGGTGAGGACCCGGCCGGGTCGGAGGACGTCGTCCGGGGAGGCCAGCACCGTCGTCATCACCATGAGCGCGCCGAGCCCGAGCACGGCGGCGGCCGCGGCGAGCGAGGCCGCGCAGGGCAGCACCTCCCGCAGGCCGTGGGGCTCGAGGTCGGCGCTGCGGCTCGCCCCGACGATCGGGGCGGCGAGCCGCCCCTCCCCGATCAGCACCGCGAGGACGAGCGCGGCGGTGCCGAGCAGCGGGGCGGTGCCGGCGAGCGCGCCGTGGCCGAGCCTGCCGGGGAGCGGCACGGCCGCGAGGAGCGCCGCGGCGATCAGGACGCCGGCGATCCCGCCCACGCGGCGGGCGCGCAGCTGGGCACGGTCCAGGCCGGTCGTCTCCGGGCGCACGAGCAGGAGGACGAGGAGGACGACACCCGCGAGGGCGAGCACTCCGAGCAGAATGATCAGGAGGGGACCGGCGAGGGACATGTCGACACCTTTCGTCAGGGGCCGGCGACCGATCGGCCGCATCTTGTATCACCCTATTGGCACATAGGGTCGCGGTCCGGCACCACGGTGTCAAGCCCTCCATCGGGATCCGATCCCGGACGTCCGCGCGGTCGGACCGCGGGCCCTCGCGGACCGTACGCTGTGCCCATGGATCTCGGTGCAGTGCTCTCGATCATCGGCCTCGTCGTGGGGGTCGTCGCGATCGTCCTGCTCGCCCTGGTGCTGCGCTCCCTGGGCCGGCACCGCCGCGAGCTCGCCGAGCTGCGCGCCGCGACCACCGGGGCGATCCCCGTCGTCGACGGCGGCGAGGCGGGAGCCGGCGGTGAGCCGACGGCGCAGGAGGACCCGCCCGCGCGGCTGAAGAAGGTCGCCGTCGTCCTGAACCCCTCGAAGTTCGCGGACGCCGACGCCTTCCGCGCGCGCCTGCGCGAGGTCGTCGAGCGCGTCGAGGAGGCGGAGATCGCCTTCTACGAGACGACCGTCGAGGACCCGGGACAGGGGCAGGCGCGCGAGGCGATCTCCGAGGGGGCGGACCTCGTCATGGCCGCGGGCGGGGACGGGACCGTCCGCATGGTCGCCTCCGTGCTCGCCGGCACGGATGTGCGCATGGGCATCATCCCCTCGGGCACCGGCAACCTGCTCGCCCGCAACGTCGACGTCCCGCTCGAGGACCCGGCCGCCGCGATGACCGCCGCGCTCACCGGCCAGGACCGCCACGTCGACGTCGGCTGGCTGCAGACGGGCGGCTCGATCGCCGAGGCCTCCGCCGCCTCCCCGCAGATCTTCCTCGTCATCGCCGGCTTCGGGGCGGACGCCGAGATGATCGGCCACACCGATGACGGCATGAAGAAGCGGATCGGCTGGATCGCCTACGTGCTCGGAGGGGTGCGCACCGTGATGGGCCGCAGCGTCGACGTCGTCCTCGACCTGCCCGACGGCACCCGCCACACGCACCGCGCCCGCACCGTGCTCCTCGGCAACGTCGGCCGCCTCCCCGGCGGCTTCGTGCTCATGCCCGGCGCGACCGTGGACAACGGCCGGCTCGAGATCGTCGTCGCCGGCTGGCGCGGCGCGGCCGGCTTCAGCCAGGTCGTCACCGAGGTCGTGAACCCGCGCCTCGTGCCCAGCCGCCGCACGCGCATCGCGAACCGGCTCTCCACGATGGAGCGCTACCACTCCCCCGCGGTGCAGGTCGTCACGGCGGCGCCGCAGCCGGTGCAGCTCGACGGGGACACGGACGACGAGGCCACGCACTTCATCGCGCGCGTGGATCCCGGGGTGCTGCGCCTGCGGGTGCCGGTCAGCTCGCGCTCCCGCGGCCGCTGATCCCGGTCACCCCGGGGCCGGAGGCTCGCGGGGGCCCGTCGGCGCACCCGCCTCAGCCGCGCGGCGCCGCGATCATCCCGCTGAGCCGCTCCAGCCACTCGTGGGCCTCGTCGTAGGTCTCGTCGGCGAAGTCCTCCCGCACCTCCGTGCGCTCCCCGTCCACCCGCGGGTAGGAGCCGAGGTAGTGGACGACGGGGCACATGCGGTGCAGGGAGCGCAGCGCGGCCGCGACCCGGCGGTCCTCGAGGTGGCCCTCGAGGTCGATCGAGAAGGAGTACCGGCCCAGGAAGTCGCCGATCGGCCGCGACTCGATGCGGGACATGTTCACGCCGTTCGCGCTGAGCATCTCGAGCGCCTCGAGCAGCGCGCCGGAGCGGTTGTGGGGCAGCTGGACGACGATCGTGGTCTTGTCCGCGCCGGTGCGGGCGGGGATCCGGCCCTCACGGGTGACGAGCACGAAGCGGGTCTGCGCGCCGGCGGTGTCCTCGATGCCGTCGGCGAGGATCTCGAGGCCGAAGTGCTCCGCCGCGAGGCGCGAGCAGACGGCCGCGCGGCCGCGGGCCTGCTCCGGGGCCGCCTCGGCGAGGTCGCGCGCGGCGGCGGCCGTCGAGGAGGAGGTCGCGACGCGCGCGGCGGGGACGTGCGTGCGCAGCCAGCCCTGCACCTGCGCCTGCGCATGGGGATGGGAGGAGATCGTCGTGAGCTCCTCCAGCGCGATCGGCTCCCGCGCGGCGAGGACGAAGCTGATGAGCACCACCTGCTCGGCGACGATCGTGATCGAGTCCGTCGCGGCGAGCACGTCGAGGGTGCCGGAGACCCCGCCCTCGACGGAGTTCTCGATGGGGGCCATGAGCGCGTCGATGTCCCCGGCGAGCAGGTCGGTGGTCGCCGTCGCGACGGAGGAGAAGGGCACCATCGTCACCTCGGCCGGGTCAGCGACCGGGGTGGGGCCCTCGAAGGCCTGCAGCAGCGCCTGGTGGGTGAAGGTGGTCTCGGGGCCCAGGAATCCGTAGCGCATGACCTGGAGCGTATCGGTCCGCCGCGGCCGGGCCGGTGCCCGACCGCAGGCCGGTCGCGGCCGGCGGGCGTCGTCCGGTCCCGGGATCTCCCCCACTCCTCCTCGGCGTCGTCACCGCTGGTCCAGGGGCGGGCACGGCTGCGCCCGTACGATCGATCC